>NZ_CP066129.1 GCF_019242955.1 Morganella morganii | reverse complement strand
CCTAAACAAGACCAGTCAAAGAAACAGAATAAGATTTTTCACGCAGACACAGCACATACAGACGTATTGTCCTCTGCATGTTTCAACGGACACTTCAGTGTACAAAAATGAGGCTGTGTTATGGACGATCATTCCCTGCACCGGCGATCACCGCACGGGTGAAAATGATCGTGACGACGGATCATATCGCAAAAGCGGGACAAGATCCTCATCCTTTTACACAGTTTTCCGGGTTTTTATCCACAGGGGCTGTCAGCCCGTCCGGAGCGGGATTCAGGCCGGAGTATAACGAATCCCGGCAGGAGAATACAGCGGGAAGATCCCGTTTGGGGATAAGTTTTGGTGAATTATCCTCAGGCAGAAAATCAGTGGTCCGGATCGGGGTATCGATCGAATATTCACAGATCGCTGATCGATCCTTGCGCTTTGCCGGGGAGTCCGTATAATCTTGCACCCTGTGCGTGTTATCTGTGTCTTGATGCAGTAATGTGTACAGGCAGGTTATGGGTAAATGCAATTATGTGCAGAAATCTGTGTTATCGCGCCATCTTTGATTGACGGACAGGCCCGGATTTTATTACAATCTCGCATCTTTCCATATTGATGTTGCGATAAGGCGCAGAGGTCAGCCACTTTCCGTGATGGCCCTTTCAGCAGAAAGATGTGAATCCGACGCTGAATTTACTGTTTGCCGATGCGTTTACTGAATCAGTAATAATTTAAAGTTTAGGTAGAAACCGCTATGAAACGCACTTTTCAACCGTCCGTACTGAAGCGTAACCGTTCCCATGGTTTCCGCGCTCGTATGGCCACTAAAAATGGTCGTCAGGTTCTGGCTCGCCGTCGTGCTAAAGGCCGCGCTCGTCTGACCGTTTCTAAGTAATAAAGCTAACCATCTGACGTGGTTAAGCTCGCTTTTCCGAGGGAGTTACGTTTGTTAACTCCCGAGCATTTCAACTTTGTCTTCCGGCAACCACAACGGGCAAGTACTCCTGAAATAACACTTCTGGGACGCCGTAATGAGCTGGAACATCCCCGCATTGGTCTTACCGTCGCTAAAAAAAACGTGAAACGGGCTCATGAGCGCAACCGCATTAAACGGTTAGCGCGTGAATACTTTCGTCTGCACCAACATGAGTTGCCCGATATGGATTTCGTGCTTCTGGTAAGAAAAGGGGTATCGGAGTTGAGTAATCGCGAGATTACGGAAGCATTGGGTAAGTTATGGCGTCGTCACAGTCGCTTGGCGCACGCTTCCTGATCCTGTTAATCAGAGGTTACCAGCTGGTGATAAGTCCGCTGCTGGGACCGCGTTGCCGCTTCACACCAACCTGTTCGCAATACGGAATTGAGGCATTGCGCAGGTTTGGTATGATAAAAGGCGGTTGGTTAACGGTGAAACGCGTATTAAAATGCCACCCTTTACACGAAGGTGGTGATGATCCTGTCCCACCTAAAAATGATGATAACAGAGAACATTAACGATGGATTCGCAACGTAATCTTCTATTCATCGCTTTGCTACTCGTATCCTTCTTTGCATGGCAGACGTGGGAAAGTGATAAGACACAAGCACTTAACGCGGCTGTTCAGGCAACGCAGCAGACGACAACGCCAAGTGGTGAAAGCAGCGGGCAGAACAAATATATTACGGTCAAAACAGATGTGCTGTCACTGAACATCAATCTGCGCGGCGGTGATATTGATGAAGCTGACCTTTTGGCTTACCCGGCAACCTTAAAATCCGCAGATCCGTTCCGTTTACTGGAAACAACTCCTGAATTTGCTTACCAGGCAATCAGTGGTTTAACCGGTGCGAATGGTCCGGATAACCCGAATAATTACAAAGAACGCCCGCTGTATACCACTGAAAGCGATACTTTTGTGCTGCCGGAAGGTCAGGATGAACTGCGTGTTCCTCTGACTTTTGTTCAGGATGGTGTCACGTATGTGAAAACCTACACCCTGAAGCGCAAAGATTATGCCATCAGTGTTGATTACACCATCAAAAACGACACCTCAGCTCCGCTGGAAATGGCGTTTTTCGGTCAGTTAAAACAGTCTGTGAATTTACCGGAACGTCTTAACAACGGCAGCAGCAACTTTGCGCTGCATACCTACCGTGGTGCGGCGTACTCATCCGAAGAAACCAACTACAAAAAATACAGCTTCAGTGATATCGAAGATAAACCACTGAACATCAACACCAATGTTGGCTGGGTGGCGATGTTACAGCAGTATTTTGCGACAGCGTGGGTTCCTGAGAAAGGGACTACCAATAACTTCTATACGCTGTACAGCGCTAAAACCGGCGATGCATTCATCGGTTATAAGAGTGATGCAATCCGTATCGGGGCAAACAGCGAAGCGAAATATAACGCAACACTGTGGGTCGGACCGGAACTGCAGAACGAAATGGAAGCTGTGGCACCACACCTGGACTTAACCGTGGATTACGGTTGGTTATGGTTTATTTCCCAGCCGCTGTTCAAGTTACTGAAGTTTATCCACAGCTTCATCGGTAACTGGGGCTTCTCCATCATCGTTATCACCTTTATTGTCCGCGGTATCATGTATCCGCTGACCCGTGCGCAATACACCTCTATGGCGAAAATGCGTATGCTTCAGCCGAAGCTGAAAGCAATGCGTGAGCGTATCGGTGATGACAAACAGCGCATGAGTCAGGAAATGATGGCGCTGTACAAAGAAGAGAAAGTGAACCCGCTGGGTGGCTGCTTACCGCTGATTATCCAGATGCCTATCTTCCTGGCGCTGTATTACATGCTGATGGGCTCGGTGGAACTGCGTCACGCACCGTTTATCGGCTGGATCCATGACTTATCCGCACAGGACCCGTACTACATCCTGCCGATTCTGATGGGTGCAACGATGTTTGTGATCCAGAAACTGTCTCCGACAGCGGTCACAGACCCGTTACAGCAGAAGATTTTCACCTTCATGCCGGTGATCTTCACAGTCTTCTTCCTGTGGTTCCCGTCAGGTCTGGTTCTGTACTATATCGTCAGTAACCTGGTGACTATCCTCCAGCAGCAGATTATCTATCGCGGCCTGGAAAAACGCGGTCTTCACAGCCGCGACAAAAAATAAGCCCGTGACCGGCGGGGAATCTCTGCCGGTCTTATAGTATTATTTAAAGGCGGTCATATTGACCGCCTTTATTGTTTATCACACGGTGAGAAAGAGAGAGATGGCCATGAATAACGCTGAAATTCAGAGCACCGATACCATTGTGGCACAGGCAACCCCGCCGGGACGCGGCGGAGTCGGTATTCTGCGTGTGTCCGGCCCGCAGGCGGCACAGGTGGCTCAGATTGTACTGGGGAAACTCCCGAAAGCGCGTTATGCCGATTATCTGCCTTTCCGTGATGAAACCGGCAAAGTTCTGGATCAGGGGATCGCGATTTTCTTCCCCGGCCCGAACTCCTTTACCGGTGAGGATGTGCTGGAGCTCCAGGGACACGGCGGGCCGGTTATCCTCGATTTATTGTTAAAACGTATTCTTCTTATCGATAATATCCGTATCGCCAATCCCGGTGAGTTTTCCGAGCGCGCATTCCTTAATGACAAGCTGGATCTGGCGCAGGCGGAAGCCATCGCCGACCTGATTGATGCCAGTTCTGAACAGGCCGCCCGTTCTGCCATGAATTCATTGCAGGGTGCTTTCTCCGGTGAGGTGCATCAGATGGTGGAAGCACTCACTAATCTGCGGATCTATGTGGAAGCCGCAATCGACTTCCCGGATGAAGAGATCGATTTTCTCTCCGACGGCGTGATTGAAGCCAAACTCGATACCGTGATTGCTGACCTGGAGCGGGTACGCTCTCAGGCACGTCAGGGCAGCCTGCTGCGTGAAGGGATGAAAGTGGTGATTGCGGGTCGCCCGAATGCCGGAAAATCCAGCCTGCTGAATGCCCTGGCCGGACGCGAAGCTGCGATTGTGACTGATATTGCCGGGACCACCCGTGATGTGTTGCGTGAACATATTCATATCGACGGTATGCCGCTGCATATTATCGATACTGCCGGTCTGCGCGAAGCCGGGGATGAAGTTGAGCGGATTGGTATCGAACGTGCCTGGCAGGAAATTGCGCAGGCGGACCGTGTCCTGTTTATGGTGGACGGCACCACGGTGGATGAACAGACCCCGGAGCAAATCTGGCCGGAATTTATGTCTCGCTTACCGGCCGGTATTCCGGTCACCATTATCCGCAATAAAACGGATATCACCGGGGAAATCACCGGCATCACAGAGCGGAACGGTGATACGCTGATTAAACTCTCTGCCCGCGAAGGTCACGGTATTGATTTGCTGCGCGATCACCTGAAAACCACCATGGGATTTGAAGGCAACACCGAAGGTGGATTCCTCGCCCGCCGCCGTCATTTACAGGCACTGAACACCGCCGCAGAGCATCTGATCTCCGGCCACGAGCAGTTAGTGGTTGCCCGCTCCGGTGAATTACTGGCAGAAGAACTGCGCCTCGCCCAGCAGGCACTGAGCGAAATCACCGGGGAATTCACGTCGGACGACTTGCTGGGGCGTATTTTCTCGAGTTTTTGTATCGGGAAGTAAGCTGAAAACTAACACTGATCCGGTTTAACGATTGCCACATTCACTGCCTGTGCCTTACGCCGGGCAGGCAGTGTAATACAGACCAGACAGGTGAAAATCAGTGCAACCCCGGCCCAGCCGGCAGCGGTGAGTTGTTCGCCGACAATAATGGCGGCGAGTGCGGCGGCGACAACCGGTTCCAGTAGTGTAATTGTGGTGGCGGTACTGGCGGGAATACGTGCCAGTGCGTAACCGAAACAGACATAACCCATAAACATCGGCACGCAAGCCATATAAATGCCGACCGCGGCGTTTTGCCACGAATCCAGGAATGGCGCGCCGTAAAGTGCCAACACCGGCATCAGCAGTAACCCCCCGATCCCGAAAATACCGCCCATTGCTGCCCGTGACGGAATGTTGCGCTGCATCAGGCGGCGTGCAGCCCAGGAATAGAGGGCATAAGTAAAGGCGGCGAGTAACCCCAGTATGACGCCGGTCAGTGTGGCAGATGTGTCTGCGGCGGCAATCTGTTCCGTGCCGCCGGAAAGGGAAAGAAGCGCAATACCTGTCAGACCGAGTACAGCGCCGCTCAGCCAGCGCAGTGTCATGCGGGCACCGTCCATGATAATTTCAATGATTGCCGATAAAACCGGTGCTGTTCCGATAGATACCACTGTCCCGATAGTCACCCCGGCCAGTCGCATTGAGCCATAAAAGGCGAGCGGATATACGGCAACAGCAATGGCACCCAATAACAGCAAATGCCATTGCTGCCGGAAAGCGCCGAGGCTGCGGCGGATAGGTGTGATGGCAATCGCAGCCTGGAGCAGCCCGCCGAAACCCATGGCGGCAGCACCGATAGCAATAGCACTGACATCCGGTGCGAAGGTGGCAGAAACCCCGGTGGTTCCCCATAAGAAGGAAGCCAGGATAATGGCTGCAATTCCGGCAAAGTGACCTTTGGGTGTCTGAATCACAGTGCCTCCAGCATGGTTTTTGCCATAGCAGCAGCCTGTAATACCCGTTCACCGTGCTCTTCCAGTCCGGCAAGCACAATTGCACCTTCCAGCAGGAATGTCAGGTGTGTTGTCAGCTGTTCTGCTTTCGCGGTGTCATCCGGCAGCAGCTGATAAAGATTTTTCCGGATAATATCAGCTACTTCAGATTTGTGAGCACACACTTCGCGGCGTTCCTCACTACCGGCCGGAAACTCAGCGGCTGCGTTCAGCAGGCCACATCCCCGAAATCCCCGTTCATAGGCAAACTCAGCATGGTCGTGATAAGCATCAAATATCGCGAGGATCCGCTCTTCCGGAGTTGTTGCCTGTTGCAGGCGGGTGTCATATAACGCCAGCCATTCTTCATGCCGCAGCCGGATGTAAGTGGTCACCAACTCAGCTTTGGAGCTGAAATTGTTATACAGACTTTTTTTGGCGACACCGGCCTTTTTGGTGATCGTATCAATACCGGTTGCCGCAATGCCCTCGTTGTAAAACAAGATGCCTGCGGCTTCCAGTAAACGATCTCTGGCACTGAGCCGGGTCTGTGTTGTGTCGGTGTCTTTCATCCGGAAAATCTCTTGCGATTAAATAGTAGGTATACCAGTATACCTATTAACTTTATATGCACAAGAAATAATCATTGCCGTAAATATATTCAGCTGTTAAACACCGTTGTGACTAAAATCCCTTATTCAGCTGAAAATGTAATGAGAATGTCACTCTTCGCTTTGCACCCGGTGGCGGTGTACCGACAGCAGCAACTCTGATGACAGCATCCATTGCGGCGTTATCCAGTAATTCATAACCGGAAGAGCGGGTAATCGCCGGTGCAAAAGGTTTGCCGTTATCGTCGAGTGAAAATGAGATGGTGCTGATCCCCCGTTGTCCGGCACTGCGGGCCCGGCGGGGGTAATGTTTTTGCTCCTCAATTTTTTGCCGCAGCAGATTAAAGTAATCCTCCTGTGCTTTCCGGTTATCGGCTCCTGCGGTGGCAGAATTTGTCGGGGATACTGCCTGTCCGCCGGATTGCTGAAGTGTTGTTTTATCCTCTCCGGTATCTGCTGTAGTTGTTGTGGTAACAGGTTCTGATTTCTCCGCTTTTTTGTTCACGGCTTTTACTGCCGGTCTTTCTGACGGTGGTTTTGCTGTTTTCACCGGCACTTTCCGGCGGGCGGTTGCCAGTTCTGCCTGTGACGGTGATTCCTGCGGGGGTGGTAATTGTTCCGCTTCCGGTTCTGTTTCCTGATATGCCGGTGCTGCATTCATCTGAATGACAACGGAAGCCACCGGGGTTTGTCCCCGGTTATCAAGTTGATGCAGTTGCGGAGAGGTCACCCGGGGGCTGCTCATGATGAGCAGCCCGGCGACGGAGAAACAAATACCGATTGCGGCAGACGATGTCGTCTGCTGCCATGCTCCGCATTTTTTCCGGTCAAACACGAACGGAGGATGAGGTAATGTTGTTATGCTGTACATAAATCAGAACCTCGCGGAGACATTCAATTTTACAGCCCGGCCTGGTGCCGGCATCATCGAACGGGTGAGCGGGTCGAGGTAATATTCACTGGTCAGGTTGGTGGCGGTCAGTTCCAGAGCAATATCCGGGGTGATTTTATATTTGGCGTAAGCATCCACGGTCAGTACCGAATTCCAGCGCATCGGGTAGTTATTAAAATCGCTGTATTTTCCCGGAACAATACCCATCAGACGTTTCTCCTGGCTGTTTTCCACCGCACTGTGGTAGAGCCAGCGGCTGCCGATTTCTAATGATTCCTGCAATAAACGCCCGCCGAGGTTAAAGGTTACAGAATAATGCGGCTGAATTTGGGTACGCAGGAACCCGCCCGGATAACCCCCGTCAATGCATGACGGGATATCTTTCAGACCTGTCGGGTCCATAAAGGCATGAGATGTTTCATCACAGACTTTATTAGTGAGGTTATAGGTTACACCCAGATCACTGAAGATCCAGCCATGATCATAACGGGCCTGAATTTCAATCCCTTTCAGGATCTGTTTATCCATCTGTGAAAAACGGAAATAGTTATCACGATCAAAGACATTGAGGATATCTGTATGGAAGTAATTCAGCCGGATATCCGCATGACGGTCAGCATGGAGCAGTGATTTTCCGTTAAAAACCACACCGTATTCCCGGGTTACCGCATGTTCCGGTTTATAACGGTAACCGATATGCGGGACAGAGGAACCGGAGAACCCGACAGTATCCTCAAACAGGCTCGGCATACGTACGGTTTCCGCATAGCGGCCATACAGACGCAGATCATCGGTCAGATGAACCGAGGCAGACAGCATCGGTGTCCAGGCGATGGCCTGGCGGCGGGGTTTTTCTTTCCAGGTATGGGTAACGGGTTGCACTTCTCTGTCACCGTGCTGAATAGGATAATTATTATATTCATAGAGATAGGTTTCCTGCCCGGTGTAAGGGTCAATACTCCGTAATGCGGTATCGATATCCGGCCGGTCTTTCTGTTTCAGGCGTCCGTCGCTGGTATCTACCGGCCAGAATTTTTTTTCGCGAACCATCATGCGAACTGCTTTATTGGCCGGGTTATCTCTGTAACGTACTGGCGAAATCGTTTTTCCCCATGTTGCTTGCCTTTCTTCCGGGGTCAGTTCGAACCACATACCCTGCTGCCGTTTTTTATAAGCCTGCGATTCTGTTTCCGTCATATTCCGGAAATAGTTCAGGTAATAACCGGTAACTTCATAGTCTTGTTTACAGTAAGGGTCTTTACGGGCAGCGCACTCGTTGGAGAGATCATCGACACTCCAGTATACGGTTTGTCTGCCGCCGGCACTGAGCGACAGCCAGGAGACCGGCTGCCAGTCCAGACTGACGGATTGCTGATATTCAAAGCGGCGGCCTTTACGGGCGGGAACAGCGAACATAAAGAGTTTATAGTTTTCCAGGCTGGTATTACTGTCCAGATGCTCAAACTGCATATTGGCGGCCAGAGTCACCGACAGTTCCGGGGTAAAAGCAAATTTATTGCTGAAATCCAGCCCGTAACGCTGATTCTGTACATTCAGGGCAGCGGTGTTAATCAGTGTGCCGTCGATTGCCGGGTTGATGGTGCTGATATCCCCTTGTTTATAGCCATCGTCCATGTTTTTCGGGTAGCGCGGCCAGCCGCCGCCGGAGTTGGTATTGCTGGTGGTCAGAGTCGTCCACAGGCGGATATCTGCATCAATATAGGCAAGATGTGCCGGTTGGGATTTCAGGTGAAGATAACCGGCCTGTGCATGCAGGTCAGCCAGCGGCCACTGCGGAATAATATTATCCTCAGCTCGGATCCAGCCCAGCCGTGAAGGCATAATATCGCCGAAATCAGAGCGGGTATCGCGCCAGCTGAGTTGCAGCGCGTGGTCATCATTCAGATACCAGGTATTTTTTATCAGCCAGGATTCCGTTTTTGCCGATGTATTGGGAACTTCATTACCCTTGCGGTAAATACGGGACACAAACGGCATATACGGGTCATAGGTTTTGTCGGATGTTTGCAGAATACCGATATCACTGTCAGACATTTCATCATTATAGTTTTCGCTGTGGCGTTTACCGGCAAAATAGTTTCCCCGGTCACGGTAAGCATAAGCCAGTAACAGATCCATATTTTCCTGACGGGTACCTACTGCCAGACGCCAGGCGTAATCACTGTTATTCAGTGCGGGGGCATTATCCCGGTTTTCCGGGGTTAAGTGGGTGCCGGGGTCGTCAATAATAAGCCAATCGAACTGCATATTATCCACAAGGCGGTAATCTTCCCCGATCCCCAGATTGGGTATCCGGGCTTTGGTGGTGTTACTGCTGTTTTCCAGCATCAGTGCAGCACCAAACTGGTCACCGTTTTTCACCACGTCATTGATGGTGAGTGTTTTCATGGCAACACCGCCGCCTACCGACGTTTTCAGGAGCGGATTAAGGGACGGGCCTTTTTCAATCTCAATTTCACTGATCAGCATCGGGTCGAGGTAATTACGGTTATTGGCACCGTTATAACCCCGGTACACCGTCACGGCCTGTTCGGTGCCATCGATGGTGACCGGTACACGACCCGGCCCCTGTATTCCGCGGATATTGACATCCAGCGCATTACCGTTGCGGGCATCACCGCTGAATACCCCGTTGGCGCCTTTGAGAATATCGGCGGCAGAGGCGCCTTTATAGCGCTCTATTTCTTCTTTGGTGAGGATCAGGGTGGAGACATTTTTGTCATAGATTTTATCTTTGGCGCTGTCAGCAGCAGCCTGTTCATTACGGAGCGTAATGTCGCCCAGTTGCTGATTTTTTTCCTCTGTCGCCAGTCCCGGCAGCGGGATAAATAACACGGGCAGAAGCAGTGTGATTGTTTTATATGGATGACCAGATAATGGTGAATGCGAAGACATAACGATTCCCGGATGATAAAAAATAAATAATCAGAAAGGGTTAAAACAGCCGTTCAAAACGCAGCATGATTTCAGTCTGCCGGTAGGTATAAAGCCACGGTACGGAACTGCGGTTACGGGTGTGGATCAGTGAAAGCTGAGGTGAAATCTGCGCGAATGACGGCGGATAGAGCGCGAGTGTTGTGCTGTACTGTCGGGTGAGATCCTCCCTGGCCTGGCGGTGTAACGGATGTGTGTGGTGATAACGTTTACGGGTGTAAACGGCATGAACAGACTGGGACACAGACGGGTGCCACAGATAGGTCAGGCCGGTATGCAGGGCAGCCGTCCGGTAATGTTTATAGGGATCGTTTTTTTTGTGAACGGTGGTTTCTGCCTGTAAATACAGTGTGGTCGCCGGATGCGGACGCCAGGTTATCTGTGGCATCAGCTGATATTCAGTGCCGTTATGTGAATACAGATAAGGCTGATAACGGTGCTGCCGCAGTGCAGCCAGTCCGCTCAGAGACCACTCCGGGCTGAGTTGCTGATTCAGATACGTTTGTAAACCGTAAGAAGAGGAAAAACGGCGTCCGGCGGAAAAATGCTGCTCCAGCAGCGGGGTCAGTTGCCATAAAGTATGGCGATCCTGATAGTGATAACCCGTTTTAGCGGTCAGCGTTACGGTATTGGCTATCTGATTCGCGGCATCATACCGCGTGGATATCCGGTAGTGCTGCGTCAGAAAATGAGAGCCGGACAGCGGTGTCAGCCTGCGTAAATCCCAGTCGCTGCGCCATTGTAAGACGGCATGGGGGATCTGCGGGATAAGGCTGGCGTAACAGGAACCATCAGGACTGTAGTGCAGGCAGTGTGCTGTCGGCAGCGGGGTCTGATAATAATTATCCGTGTAATGGCTGCCGGCACTGATCATTAATGACCAGCTGAGTGCCCGGGTGAGTTCGGTAATGGTACGGGTAATTTCCGGATAGTGGGGAGAGGTCACCGGCAGGCGCTGACTCAGTTCCCGGAACAAAAGCAAGGCGTTTCCGATCTGACGATCGGCCCGGTAGCTGCGGGCCAGTTCCAGTTGTGCGGCAAAGAAATGAGGTTTCTGTTGCAGAATGGTGTTATATAACCCGATAGCAACCCCCGGGCGCTGATTTAAATAGGCCAGCTTTGCCTGGCTGAAGATAATCAGTAACTGGTCAGCCTGATGTTCCTGCTGATAAACAGATAAGTAATGATAAATCGCTTTGAGGTTATTTTTCTTTAGTGAAAGGTATAAATTCCGTGCAGTATTATTATCTTCTGAATGATTGTTTTTTTGTATAGTTGCAGATGCCGGTAATGAAAAAACAAGTAATAATAAAAAAAAGAATAAATCCGTAAATTAACTTTATCTGCGACGACATATTTATATCCGGTAAACACCGGGAACAGAGAATCTGTTCCCGGTGAAATGTATCAATAATAAATTAAGATTTGGTTCCGCCGAACGCGATATTCTTCGCTTTATCGCTGCTGAATTCAGCATAACCGGCAACCTGCTGTGCATTGTCACCAAAGAAATGCCCGTTGGTTATCCCGCTGACGGTTGTGGTATCAGTACCGGTGGTGCTGACAGATGCGCTACCACCAAAGGCTGAACCACTGACAGTGCCGCTCAGGCTGTAGCTGAGGCCGGTTGAGCTGAGAGAGCCGGTAAAGGTATTGGCATCAAAATCGGTGCTGAATGTACCGCTGATCTGTTCACCGCTGCTGTAGCCGCTGAGTCCTTTAATGCTGTACTGTGCAGTGCCTTCGGATGGCATAGCAGCGGTGATATCTTTCCCTGCGTAATACGCCATATGAGAATCATCGCTGAAATCCGTACCGGAAACCCACTCACCGTAATAAATATCGGCATCTGCTATTTTGGCAAAATTAAAAGAGCCCATATTGCCGTGTGACTGCGGAACAGAGGTGATAACAGAAACTCCGTTATCGTTAGGAACTGCACGGTTTGGCCCCTGCAGCCCGGCAAAGCTGACTTTCATTCCGCCGCGCATGCCGGAATAACCGATTCCCGGTTCTCCGCCCGGTGACGAATGGCCTCGTCCGCTGGATGCTTCTGTTACACCAACAATAATATGAGCGCCATCTGGTGTAGTGGAACTGCCATAGCCCGCATCAGCCTGAGCCTGTACAGCGGAGAATGCGGCACACAGGGTAACCAGTGTCGCCAGCGGGGTTTTCAGGTTAAACATCTTCATAAATTAAACTCCTTATAATTTCATGAATGATCGGGTGAATAAAAAGGTATTTTCCGGCGTGTTTCCGGAAAACAAATAAACGATAAAGGAGAATGAATTTTGTGTAAATGAGAATTATTATCATCCGTTGCAATGGGAATAATTTGATTAGAATGCTAATTAAGTAACGAACTAAAAAATCACTCTTTTTTATTTTTTATGACAGTTTTATTTCAAATATAAGAATGAAAATATGTGATGCACATTCAGAGTTTTTTTGTACGGTAAATCCGGTTATTAATTCATGAAGGAAATTTAAATTCTGATGTTATTTTTTCATTTTATTAATGATTGAATTTCAAAAGCAATAATAATGCATTTAATTAACGGCTGTTATCGCATTTGATTTTGTATTTATGTTTCATACTGTCCGGTATATGAAGGCTAAACAGATAATCTGATGATGAAACACACTCTGACATTTTTGCTGTTAACGGTGCTGATGCTGACCGGCAACCCGGCCGCGGCCGCATGGCCGCAAACCGGAAGAAACGATATTTCTGAGCGTTATGACGTTATTACTCTGACACCTGATATGCCGGTACCCGGCTCAGTCAATAATAATCCTGCAACACAGGGGCTGCGCCTGATCGGGTTACGGCGTGACGGTAACGGGGAGTACACAGAGGTCACCCGCCAGTTTTCCTCCGGCGCGACTAAGCGCATTCATTACAACGGGCGGCAGTACCGGGTCGTCGGGGATGTTTACCGGGCTGATAATCTGTCAGATAGCGGGCAGTGGGATAAAGGGCAGTCTGTGGTGACGGAAGAGTATTACGAAATTCTGGATAAAAACGGAAAGCGGACAGGGAAGGGATTCCGGTTTTCCCGGCGGGACTAAGTGCGGAATTATAAAGCTAACGTTAATTATTTTTAGCTGAAAACCATTAATATATACGCAACAGAGTATGTAAGCGGAGAATCATATGTCGTCAGTCCGGATCCTCAGTGTCGCACAGTGCCATGAGTCACTGCTGAACAGCGCGGAAGCACTGGTTGCGGAACAATGGCCGTTGTTTATGTTAGCCAGTCCGGTCTCCGACCAGTACTGGGATACACTGTATCTTGAGGAAAATCTGCCTTTTCAGCAGGTTGCGGTTGCAACCATTGCCGGAGAAGATCAGGTCGTCGGGCTTCTGAGTGCGATTCCGTTTTATTTTCCGGAAGATGCACCGCTGACTGAGTTGCCGGATGGGGGCTGGGATGCGGTGCTGACCCTGGGGGCAACCGATACCCGGAAACCGACATTTGTATCCGCACTGTCGGTGACCGTTGACCGGGATTTTCGCGGGAGAGGTATCCCGGCACAACTTATCACCGCGCTGAAAGCGGCTGTTGCGCAGGCCGGATTGAAGGGCGTGGTGGTACCGGTACGTCCGACGCTCAAGGCACAGTATCCGTTACAGGATTTCGCGGAATATTGTCAGTGGCAGACGCCGCAGGGTGAGCCGTTTGACCCGTGGATCCGCACGCATGTCCGGCTGGGCGGACAGATTATCAAACCGGCGATGCGTTCGATGGATATCACATCCTCTATTGATAACTGGTCGGAATGGACCAGTATGGCCTTTCCGCACGCCGGTCAGTACATTGTGCCGGGTGCTCTGGTACCGGTTCAGGCCGATCCTGAAACGGACCGGGTCATTTATCATGAGCCGAATCTGTGGATATATCATCCGCTGGCTGAATAGTCAGGGGATCAGGCGTTCCGGGTGGGTATAGATGGTGGCCCGCCCTTTTTTACAGAATCCAACCAGTGTCAGGCGGCAGCGTTTGGCGGTTTCAATCGCCAGCGTGGTTGGTGCGGAAACCGCAAACAAAATTTCCGCGCCGCACTGTGCGCTTTTTTGTACCATCTCATAGCTGGCGCGGCTGGATACCAGTATCACACCGTCTGTCCAGTGTGCTTTTGCCCGCATCCCCAGCAGTTTATCAAGCGCCACATGGCGCCCCACATCCTCACAGCCCCCCAGTAATTTGCCCTGCGGAGAGATCCAGCCTGCGGCGTGGGTGCAGCCGGTCAGTTTTCCTATTTCCTGCACCTGCGGAAGCAGGCTGAGTGCCTCATCAAGGTGACTGAGGGAAAAAGTCTGCGTGAAATCCAGCGGCGGGATCGGACGGAAAATTTCGCTGATTTGCTCGGTACCGCAGATACCGCAGCCGGTACGCCCGGCCATATTACGGCGGCGTTCTTTCAGTCCGGCAAAACGGCGGGCGGATAATTCCACATGGACTTCAAATCCGCCGTGGCAGGCATCAGTGATATCAATCCCGCGGATGTCGGCGGCGGATTCAATAATGCCTTCGGAAAGTGAAAAACCGACAGCAAAATCATCCAGGTTTTTCGGGCTGGCCATCATCACCACATGTGAAATGCCGTTGTACACCAGAGCAACCGGCGTCTCTTCCGCGACCCAGTCATTTTCATTATGCCCGGGTTTGCTTTTTTGTTGCACACTTGTGAGATGCGCACCGCGAATTAGACAATTATGTAACGATTCTATGGAATAAATGTCATCCATCAGATGAATTCCTGCGCTTAATAATACATAATAATAGTATGGGTAAAAGTTTACACCATTCCACCAGGCAATGAACCTGATCGCACGCACCACTGTGCGGATAAAAAGAAAGTTCGCTGTGGCTTATTTTGCAGCGGCATAAGAGCAATGTAATAAGGAGATCTCCATGCAAGTCAGCAGAAGGCAGTTCTTTAAGATCTGCGCTGGCGGTATGGCGGGTACAACGGCAGCGGCTCTGGGTTTTGCCCCGGCGGTCGCTATTGCCGGTTCACGTCAGTATAAGCTTTTGCGCGCACGTGAAACCCGTAATACCTGCACGTACTGTTCCGTCGGCTGCGGGCTGTTAATGTACAGTCTGGGTGACGGGGCAAAAAACGCCAAAGAATCTGTTTTTCACATTGAAGGGGATCCGGATCATCCGGTAAACCGTGGCGCACTGTGCCCGAAAGGCGCAGGTCTGATTGATTTTATCCACAGCGAAAGCCGTCTTAAATATCCTGAAGTCCGCGAGCCGGGCACCAACGAGTGGAAACGTATCTCGTGGAATGAGGCGTTTGATCGTATCGCCCGCCTGATTAAAGATGACCGCGACAGTAACTTTATTGAAAAGAACAGCGATGGCGTCACCGTCAACCGCTGGTTAACCACCGGGATGTTATGCGCATCAGCCGCCAGTAACGAAACCGGATTTGTCACCCAGAAATTTTCCCGCGCCCTCGGCATGCTTGCCGTGGATAACCAGGCGCGTGTCTGACACGGACCTACGGTAGCAAGTCTTGCTCCGACATTTGGTCGCGGTGCCATGACCAACCACTGGGTTGATATTAAAAATGCCAACCTTGTTGTCGTGATGGGCGGAAACGCCGCGGAAGCTCACCCTGTCGGGTTCCGCTGGGCGATGGAAGCCAAAATTCATAACAATGCCAAACTGATCGTCATTGACCCGCGCTTTACCCGTACTGCGGCGGTGGCGGATTTCTATACGCCTATCCGTTCCGGTACCGATATTGCGTTCCTGTCAGGTGTTATTAAATATCTGATGGAAAATGAAAAAATCAACCGTGAGTATGTTGAGGCGTACACCAACGCCAGCCTGATCGTGCGTGAAGATTACGCGTTCGATAACGGTTTGTTCAGCGGCTATGATGCGGAGAAACGTCAGTATGATAAAACAACCTGGAACTACGAACTGGATGAAAGTGGTTTCGCCAGACGCGACACCACATTGCAGCATCCGCGTTGTGTCTGGAATTTACTGAAAGAGCACGTCAGCCGTTATACCCCGGATGTGGTGACCAATATCTGCGGAACGCCGAAAGATGACTTCCTGAAAGTCTGTGAATATATCGGCGAAACCTGCGCGAAAGATAAAACCGCCTCGTTCCTGTATGCACTGGGCTGGACCCAGCATACCGTCGGTGCGCAGAACATCCGTACCATGGCGATGATCCAGCTGTTACTGGGGAATATGGGGATGCTGGGCGGCGGTGTGAACGCACTGCGCGGTCACTCCAATATCCAGGGCTTAACTGACCTGGGTCTGCTGTCGCAGAGCCTGCCGGGTTACCTGACACTGCCGTCTGACAAACAGACGTCGCTGGACAGTTATCTGGCTGCCAACACACCGAAACCAACGGTGCCGGGGCAGGTCAACTACTGGGGTAACTATCCGAAGTTCTTTGTCAGTCTGATGAAAACCTTCTATGGCGACAAAGCACAGAAAGAGAATAACTGGGGCTTTGACTGGCTGCCGAAGTGGGACAAAGGTTACGACGTCCTGCGTTATTTCGACATGATGGATAAAGGGGAAGTCAACGGCTATATCTGCCAGGGCTTTAACCCGTTAGCCTCATTCCCGAACAAAAACAAAGTGGTTAAGGCGCTTTCAAAACTGAAGTTCCTGATCACGGTTGACCCGCTGAATACCGAAACATCGAACTTCTGGCAGAACCACGGCGAGATGAACGATGTTGATCCGGCACAGATTCAGACTACGGTGTTCCGCCTGCCATCCTGCTGCTTTGCGGAAGAGAACGGTTCTATCGTTAACTCCGCCCGCTGGTTACAGTGGCACTGGAAAGGTGCGGATGCCCCGGGCGAAGCGATCAGCGACGGCGAAATCCTCTCCGGTATTTTCCATCGTGTCCGCAAACTGTATGAGTCGGAAGGCGGTAAAGTGCCTGAGCAGGTACTGAACATGACCTGGAACTACTTCGATCGCGATAATCCGACTCCGGAAGAGGTTGCGCAGGAGAGTAACGGTCTGGCGCTGGTCGATCTGAAAGATGCTGACGGCAACGTGATTGTGAAGAAAGGCGAGCAGCTCACCTCCTTTGCTCAGTTGCGTGATGATGGTACCACGGCAAGCGGATGCTGGATTTTTGCCGGCAGCTGGACGCCGCAGGGCAACCAGATGGCACGCCGTGATAACGCTGATCCGACCGGACTGGGTAACACCCTCGGCTGGGCGTGGGCATGGCCGCTGAACCGCCGCGTAATTTATAACCGTGCATCTGCGGACCCGGCGGGTAAACCGTGGGATCCGAAACGCCAGATTCTGGAATGGAACGGCAGCAAGTGGATCGGTATGGATGTGCCGGACTACAGCAACGCCGCGCCGGATTCGGATGTCGGACCGTTTATCATGCAGCCGGAAGGGATGGGCCGCCTGTTTGCTATCGATAAGATGGCGGAAGGGCCGTTCCCTGAGCACTACGAGCCGATTGAAACCCCTCTCGGTACCAACCCGCTTCATCCGGATGTGGTTTCCAACCCGGCTGCCCGTATCTTTAAAGATGACTGGGCGCAGATGGGTAAAGCAGAGGAATTCCCGTATGTCGGTACAACTTACCGGCTGACGGAGCATTTCCACTACTGGACAAAACATGCGCGGTTAAATGCCATTATTCAGCCGCAGCAGTTTATCGAAATCGGTGAGCGTCTCGCGAATGAGAAAGGTATCTCTCAGGGTGATACGGTGAAAGTCAGCTCCAAACGCGGCTATATCAAGGCCAAAGCAGTGGTCACCAAACGCATCCGGACGCTGGATGTGAATGGTCAGAAAGTGGATACCATCGGTATTCCGATTCACT
This sequence comes from Morganella morganii, assembly GCF_019242955.1. Classification (GTDB taxonomy): domain Bacteria; phylum Pseudomonadota; class Gammaproteobacteria; order Enterobacterales; family Enterobacteriaceae; genus Morganella; species Morganella sibonii. The sequence goes on along the minus strand of NZ_CP066129.1, from coordinate 4,117,800 downwards.
GGGGCTTTGAGGGTGTGGCGGTGAAAGGCTTTATCACCAACACGCTGACACCGTTTGTCGGGGATGCGAACACCCAGACGCCTGAATTTAAAGCCTTCCTGGTTAATGTGGAAAAGGTGTAAGGAGATAAATTATGTCAATGCAATCACAGGACATTATTCGTCGCTCTGCCACCAATTCCCTGACCCCCGCACCTCAGGTGCGGGATTTTAAGGAAGAAGTGGCGAAGCTGATTGACGTGACTACCTGTATCGGCTGTAAAGCCTGTCAGGTAGCCTGTTCGGAGTGGAACGACATCCGTGACAAGATCGGTACCAACGTGGGGGTGTATGACAACCCGCAGGATCTGACCGCCAAGTCATGGACCGTGATGCGTTTTTCCGAAGTGGAAGAAAACGGCAACTTTGAGTGGCTGATCCGTAAAGACGGCTGTATGCACTGTGCGGACCCGGGCTGTCTGAAAGCCTGTCCGGCGGAAGGCGCTATCATTCAGTACGCCAACGGGATTGTCGATTTCCAGTCAGAGCACTGCATCGGCTGCGGTTACTGTATCGCGGGCTGTCCGTTTAACGTGCCGCGTATCAACGAAGAAGATAACCGCGCTTATAAATGCACACTGTGTGTTGACCGCGTGGATGTGGGTCAGGAGCCGGCGTGTGTGAAAACCTGTCCGACCGGGGCGATTCATTTCGGCTCGAAAGAGGATATGCAGGCGCTGGCGGGTGAGCGGGTCACTGAGCTGCAAAGCCGTGGTTACGCCAAAGCCGGTCTGTATGATCCGCAGGGCGTCGGCGGTACGCACGTGATGTATGTGCTGCACCATGCTGATAAACCGCAGTTATATCACGGTCTGCCGGAGAATCCGGAAATCAGTGCGGCGGTGAAATTCTGGAAAGGCGCATGGAAACCACTGGCAGCAGTCGGTTTTGCGGCGACCTTTGCGGCGGCAATCTTCCATTACGTGGGTATCGGCCCGAACCGGGTATCAAAACGCGAGGAAGAAGAGGCCCTGAAAGATATTCAGGATGTTCCGGCAAAGACTGAGCAATCAGCAGGTCAGGAGGAGCAGAAATAATGCAACAGGATGATCGCGAAAAAATTATCCGCCACAAACCCATTGAGCGTGTGAATCACTGGGCTGTGGTCATTTGTTTTCTGTTCACGGCCATCAGCGGGCTCGGGTTTTTCTTCCCGTCGCTTAACTGGTTTATGAACATTCTGGGTACCCCGCAGTTATCACGTCTGCTGCATCCGTTTACCGGTGTGGTGATGTTCTTACTGTTTGTGTTTATGTTCTTCCGTTACTTTAAACACAACTTTATCAACCGTGATGATATCGAGTGGGCGAAGCAGATCGGCAAAATCATGAAAAATGAGGAAGCCGGAGATGTCGGTCAGTATAACCTCGGTCAGAAAGGGGTGTACTGGGCAGCCAGTATCTGCCTGTTCCTGCTGCTGCTGAGCGGTATTGTTATCTGGCGTCCTTATTTTGCGGAGTATTTCTCCATTCCGGTGATCCGCATCGCGCTGCTGGTACACTCAATTTCTGCTATCGGGCTGATTATCACCATTATTGTTCACGCTTATGCGGCAATCTGGGTGAAAGGATCTGTGCGTGCGATGACAGAAGGCTGGGTAACCCGCGGCTGGGCGAAGAAACATCACCCGCGCTGGTACCGTCAGATTGTGGCAAAAGAGCGTGAAGAAGATAAAAAAGGTCAGTGACCGTTTTTAATCTTCTCGTGTGATTATTCAGAAGGCAGGGGTTTCCCCTGCCTTTTCGACATTTTAAGGCAGCCGGTTCATAATAGGGTTTTATTTGCCGGACCGGCTTATCCTCTCCATATCAGAAGAAGAGCAAGATCATGAGTATCCGAATTGTATCCAAAGAAGAGCTGGGACAGGCTCAGAAAAATGAAAAAGGGATTGGCTTTATCCCTGCGGTGCTGTTCCCTAATCTGAAGAATCTGTATCAGCGCCGTGCCGAACGCTTTGATGAGCTGGCCAAAGATAATCCGTTTGCGGATTACCTGGAATTTGCCGCTGAAATCACCCGTGCCCAGCAGAAAGCCCTGTATGACAATCCGCTCAGTATGGATATGGATGCCCTGATGGCTGCGAATATGCCGGGCAAAGCACTGCTCGATTGCCGTACCTTTCAGCGCACTGAACACTGGCGTAAACTGCTGAAAAGCATTATTGCCGAGCTGCTGCCGGTCGCGCCGGATCATGCCCGCCCGACCCTGGAAAACCTGGATAAAGCGTCTGAGAATGAGCTGGAAGATATGGCAACGGCGTTGTTTAATCAGGAGTTTTCTGCTGTTTCACCGGATAAGTCCGTGTTTATCTGGGCTGCATTATCTTTATACTGGGCGCAGATGGCGTCGATGATTCCGGGTAAAGGCCGTGAAGAGCACGGCGAACATCGTCAGTTCTGTCCGGTCTGTGCGGCGATGCCGGTTTCCGGCGTGATCCAGATTGGTACCACACAGGGATTGCGTTATCTGCATTGCGGATTATGTGAAACCGAATGGCATGTGGTCCGGATTAAGTGTACGAACTGCGAACAGACGCGTGATCTGAATTACTGGTCACTGGAAAGTGAACAGGCGGCAGTGAAAGCCGAAAGCTGCGGTGACTGCGGCAGTTATCTGAAAATTATGTCTCAGGAAAAAGACGCGAAAGTGGATACTGTGGCAGACGACCTGGCAACCCTGATCCTGGATGCCCGTATGGAAGAAGAAGGTTTTGCCCGCAGCAGTATTAACCCGTTCCTGTTCCCGAACGAATAAGCCCGGAAGTGAGCCCGCTATGAACGAACGTGCATTATACAGTCAGATACCTGCCATTGACGGGTTATTACATGAAACACCGGTCACCGCGCTGACAGAACAGTACGGCCAGACCTGTATCGTCAGTGTGCTGCGGGAAATGCAGGATGATGCACGTGACGCGATCCGTGAGCGGCAGCAACTGCCGGACTGGCACGATTGCTGGGCAGATGAACTGTCCCGCCGCCTGGACAGCGAGCGGGAGGCACTGCGTCCGGTCATCAACCTGACCGGTACCGTACTGCATACCAATCTCGGCCGTGCCCTCCAGGCGGAAGCGGCTATTGAGGCGGTGACCAATGCCATGCGCTGGCCGGTTACGCTCGAATATTCTCTCGATGATGCCGGACGCGGCCACCGCGACAGCATTGTCGCGGAGCGTCTCTGTCAGCTGACCGGCGCGGAAGCTGCCTGTGTTGTTAATAATAATGCGGCGGCGGTATTACTGGTGCTGGCAACGATGGCGGCCGGACGGGAAGTGATTGTTTCCCGTGGTGAGCTGGTGGAAATCGGCGGCGCTTTCCGTGTGCCGGAAGTGATGAGTCAGGCGGGATGCCGGCTGAGAGAAGTCGGTACCACAAACCGTACTCATCTGCATGACTATAAAAATGCGATCAGCGAGCAGACTGCGCTGCTGATGAAAGTCCACACCAGTAATTATCATATTGAAGGTTTTACGGCTGAAGTTTCCGGACAGGAACTGGCGGAACTCGGCCGGGAACAGAATATCCCGTCAGTGATTGATCTGGGCAGCGGTGCACTGATTGATATGACACTGTGGGGGCTGCCGGAAGAACCGATGCCGCAGCGTTATCTGGCTCAGGGTATTGATATTGTCACTTTTTCCGGCGATAAACTGCTCGGCGGACCGCAGGCGGGCATTATTCTCGGTAAAAAAGCGTGGATTGAGGCAATACAGCGTCATCCGCTCAAACGCGCCCTGCGGGCAGATAAAATGACCCTGGCGGCACTGGATGCCACGCTGCGTCTGTACCGCCGTCCGGAAAAACTGGCGCAGACACTGCCGTCACTGCGTTTGCTGACCCGGTCTGCTGACGATATTTATGATATGGCACAACGGCTTGTGCCGAAAATTCAGGCATATTACGGTGATGAATGGGTGATCCGCGCAGAGCCCTGCTCCTCGCAGATTGGCAGCGGATCACTGCCGGTGGAACGTCTGCCCGGCTGGGCAGTGACGTTTACCCCGCAAAACGGAAAAGGCAGCGCCTTAGCCACCCTGACGCACTCTCACCGTCAGCTGACCATTCCGGTGATCGGACGGGTAAGTGACGGGCGTCTGTGGTGGGATCTGCGTTGCCTTGAAGATGAAAACCGACTTTTACAGGCACTGTTACCATGATTTTTGCTACCGCCGGCCATGTTGACCACGGAAAAACAGCACTTATCCGGGCCGTCACCGGTGTGGATACCACCCATCTGCCGGAAGAAAAAAAAACGCGGAATGACCATCGACCTGGGCTATGCCTACTGGCCGCAGGATGATGATACCGTTATCGGTTTTGTGGATGTGCCGGGCCACGAAAAGTTTCTCGGCAATATGCTGGCGGGCATCGGCGGTATCCGCCATGTGCTGCTGATTATAGCCTGTGATGACGGGGTGATGGCACAAACCCGCGAGCATCTGGCGATTCTGCGCCTGGCGGGACGTCCGCAAATCTCGGTGGTGCTGACCAAAGCGGATCGTGTTCCGGCGGAACGGACTGAAGAAGTCCGGCAGCAAATCACAGAACTGCTGTTATCTGACGGCTGGCCGGAAAGCCCGGTATTTGTCACATCATCCCACAGCGGTGAAGGGCTGGATGCATTGCGGGCACATCTGCGTCTGCACCATCAGCAGCAATCGTCAGACAGCCGGACAGAAAAACGGTTCCGGATGGCGATTGACCGTGTTTTCAGTGTCAAAGGGGCGGGGCTGGTGGTAACCGGTACCGCGCTGGCCGGACGGGTCAGCACCGATGACACATTATGGGTGACCGGCAGTGACAAATCTGTCCGTGTGCGCGGTATTCATGCCCAGAACCGCCCGCAGGAAACAGCACAGGCCGGTGATCGCGTGGCGATCAACCTGAGCGGGGATGTCAGTAAAGAGACGGTTTCCCGTGGTGACTGGCTGCTGAGTGAAAAACCGGTGCAGCCTGCACATCGCATTCTGGCTGAACTTGAAACGGACGAAGGTCTGAAAAGCTGGCAACCGGTGCACATTCACCACGGTGCCAGCCATATTACCGGCCGCGTGTCTCTCCTGAATGACGATAACAGCTATCCGCTGCTGGCGGAAATCACCCTCGATACCCCGCTCTGGCTGGCGGAAGAAGACCGGCTGATTCTGCGCGATATCAGTGCGCAGCGCACAGTAGCGGGGGCACGGGTACTGAATTTATCCTCCCCGCGCCGCGGAAAACGCCGTCCGGAGTTTCTGGCGTGGTTGTCAGAACGGGCAGCAGCACAGGATGACCGGGCGGTTTTATGTTGTGAATTACCGCGCGGAGAGGTATCTCTGCCGGTATTTGCCTGGGCGCGGCAACTGACAGCGGAAAAACTGACGGAATGCACTGATGGTCTGAGTCTGCTGATCAACGATGGTTACGCCCTTTCCGCACAACGGGTTGAAACGGCAAAAGCTGTTCTGCTGGCCACGCTGGAGGATTACCACCAGTCACACAGCGACCAGATGGGCGTCGGGCGTGACAGACTGAAACGGATGGCATTACCGGTGCTTTCTGATGCCATTGTGTTTCCGGTTATTGCACAATTACTGGATGAAAAGCAGATTGTCAGAACCCGCGGCTGGCTGCATCTGCCGGATCACGGGCTGGCGTTTGATCCGGCTCAGAGCGCGCTCTGGCTGAGTGCAGAACCGCTGTTTCAGCAGGAACCGTGGTGGGTGCGGGATCTGGCAGTAAAACTCGGTACCGATGAAACAACCGCCCGTCAGTTTCTGAAAAAAGCCGCGCAGCTTGGTCATATTATGGCGATTGTGCCGGATCGCTATTACCACCGGTCACAACTCACGGAATTTGCGCAGGTGATCCGTGAATATAACCGGTCACATGAAGAAGGTATCGGCGCGGCCCAATTCAGGGATAAATATGGCATGGGGCGTAAGCTGGCTGTACAGATTCTGGAGTTTTTTGACAGGACCGGTTTTACCCGCCGCAGAGGGGACAAACATATTTTGCGGGATGAGGGATTATTTTAATTTTCTTCAAAAAGGATTTCAGGTATGAAGATTGATTTGGAAAAACTCCTCGGTGAGTTTAATAAAAATAAATTTCCAAGCTATTATGTCGGAAAGGCTAAAGCTTATGGATGGGATATAGTATATATCGATATAAAAACTGACGTATTTAATGTCGCACTGGATATCGATATCAGAGGGAATATTTATCTTGTCTTCCGGGATCATGAATCCCGCTGTATTTTTAATGAATTTCTTCATCGTGATTTTGAAGAAAGAGTGATGATTTATAACCAGAAGAGTAATGAGTATGAACTTGGAACAATTCCCGGTCAGGATTTTGATACTCTTTCAATAACGTATGGCGCTATAAGAAATATCATTGAATTTTATAATGATATTTATCAGCATTACCATAATAAAAAACAGCGGAAATCAGCCGGTAATATAGAGTCACTCCTTCGTCAGAAAACAGAAAATGAAACCTGGAATGATGTATACCATTTCTTTAAAGAAAAACGATTATCTGCGCTGGAAACTGTTAAATGGATAAAGGAAAATAACTGTAGCCTCAGCCGGTTTGGCGATGGTGAAATGAAGCTTCTGACAGAAGATGGTGTTTATTTTCAGAAAGCTGATAAAAAACTGACATATGAATTAAGAAGGATATGCTCAGAGAAACATAACACACTGGTATGCATGCCGCATTGTGCTATAGAAGATGGTTTTTGGCATAAGTTCTGGGTTAAATATTGGTTCCGGTGTAAGTTTTTTATTGACCAGCCGGTATATGGCGATTCATTTGTCAGTCGTCCTGAAGGTTTTTATCAGTTTGGTGATGAATTGGTTAATGCCTGGATGGATATATGGAAAGATAAAAATGTCTGCATTGTTACCGGCGATAAATCCCGGCTGGACTGTGAACACTTTATGTTGTCAAATATAAAAAACAAGGAAATCATTCACACTAAGAATACAAATTCTTATGATGATATCGATTTGCTGACAGAACAATGCCTGGAAAAAGAGGATGTTGATGTATTTTTAATCGCATCAGGCCCGGCGGGTACTGTATTATCTGCCCGGCTGGCAGATAATAACAGGATGGCGCTGGATATCGGCCATTTAACGAACAGTTATGATGTGGTCTATGAAGGAAAAGAGAGCCCGGAACAACTGCCTTTTTACTGATAATAAAACAGGCCGCAATTGTGGCCTGTTTTGTACTGTATTTGCTGTCATCAGGCTTTAGTGGCTAAAATGACGCTGGAGGCTTTTATCAGTGCGACAATTTCATTACCTTCATGTAATTCCATTTCATCGCGGCTTTCATTGGTAATAACTGCTGTCAGTGGCAGACCTTTTTCGGTTCTCAGATGAATCGTGCTGTTGACCGCGCCGTTCACCATTTTGCTGATTTTACCGCGGAACTGGTTACGGGCGGAAAAACGCAGACCGCAATCCGGATTTGCCAGGACCACCCACGGCGCTTTAATAATCGCAACAGCTTCTTTTCCTTCGCGGATCCCTAATACGTCACAGCTCTCTTTGGTGATGACGGTTGTCAGAATTTCACCATGCTCAAGTGTTAATTCCACTTCATTATTAACAGCGCCGGCAACAACGCGGGATACTTTACCGGTGAGCTGGTTACGTGCGGAAATTTTCATTGTGTGACCTCTTTCCTTTCAGTGATTAGCCGGAATGGTTAATCTTCCTGTTGTATCACACGATATACGCAGCGGCGAGAACCTGTCAGCAAATATTCGACCCGTTCCACATTTGCATCCAAAACGGTCTGAAACAGTTCGAGTTCAGCACGGCAGAATCCCTGACACATACGGGCGGCAGAGCAGATAGGGCAGTGATTTTCAATAATCAGCCAGCTCCCTTCCGGTTCTTTTTCCCACTGTGCCATATAGCCTTCCTCTGTGCGGATGGCAACGAGGCGGATAATGCGCTCCTCCAGGGTGTCAGCGCCCTGAAGTTTATCAAAATAGTCGCGGCGGGCTTCGTTCTCACGGGCGGTAATAATTTTGCCGATAGCATCCTCACCGAGTTCGCGGCGGATGGTGGTCAGGATTTTGACGGTCAGCTCAGCGTGACAATCCGGAAAGCGTTTGTTGCCCAGCGCGGTCAGATGCCAGCGCTGCACCGGACGGCCGACACCCCGGCATTCGGAATGTGCCTCAACCATGCCGTCCCGGGCCAGCTTGGTAAACTGCTGACGGGCGGCTTCCCCGGTGGTGCCCAGGTGCTCCCCGGCCTCGGATGCCTGCATCGGGCCATGCTTTTTCAGGAGAATAAGCAATTTTTCCCCGACCGATTGTGCGGAACTGAGGTTGCTTTCCAGGTTAGTTCTTGACATATTCTCGTGCCCGGTATCTATTTATCCAAGTTAATTCTTGTTTAATTTATCGTATTCAGCAAAGTATCACAAGACTAAAGGATGGTTCTATGTTGCCTGATGACAGCCGCTGGCGTGATCTCTTTTCAGGGAAAAACGCTGCGATTTCAATCGCTCTCTCGTTCGGTGTTGTTATCCACGCCGTTAATATTTTAATGGCAACCACCATTTTGCCATCTGTGGTTGCCGATATCGGCGGCCTGAATCTGTACGCCTGGAACACCACGTTGTTTGTGGCGGCATCCATTATCGGCTCAGTACTTTCTGCCCGCATGCTGGCCGTATATGGTGCCCGCATCGCCTATCTTCTTTCTGTCATTGCCTTTTTTGCCGGCAGCCTGGCCTGTGCCCTGGCTCCCCGGATGGAAATTATGTTGCTGGGGCGCGCCATTCAGGGCTTCGGCGGCGGTGTTATGTTCGCATTGTCTTATGCCATGATCAATTTAGTGTATGTTCCGGCATTGTGGCCGAGAGCAATGGCACTGATTTCCGGGATGTGGGGAGTTGCCACATTAGTCGGTCCGGCTGTCGGAGGTATTTTTGCCCAGTTAAATGCCTGGCGTTATGCTTTTGGTGTGATGTTGCCGCTGATGGTCGTTTATGGGCTCTTTTTGCTTACGATTATGCCTAAAAAGCAGAATAATGACGGTAACCGGCCACATCTTCCCCTGATCCAGCTGACATTACTGACTGCTGCGGTACTGGTGGTTTCCGCCGGCAGTCTCAGCTCTGATGTATTCCTGAATGTGGGCGGCGTGGTGGTTTCCCTTCTGCTGCTGATTGTACTTGCGGTGATTGAGCAGCGCAGCAGTACCCGGTTATTACCGGAGAATACTTTCCGGCGCGGCAGTCATCATGCCGCGCTGTATGTCACTATCTCTCTGCTGGCTATCGGAATGACCTGTGAAGTGTTCGTACCGTATTTCCTGCAACGTCTGCACGGCCAGTCACCGCTGGCATCCGGTTATATGAGTGCACTGATGGCGCTGGGCTGGACAGTCAGTGAGATCATCAGTGCGGGATGGAAAGGAGCGAAAATGCGGGCGAGTATTCTGCTCGGGCCGATCTTTGTGCTGGCGGGGCTGGTATTGCTGGCGCTGACACTCTCCGTACCGTCCGCCGGAACATGGGCCATTATGTCGCCGATCCTGCTGGGATTATCGCTGGTCGGGTTCGGGATCGGATTCGGCTGGCCGCATCTGCTGACCCGGATTTTACAGGTCGCGGCACCTGCGGATAAAGAGATTGCCGCCGCTTCCATCACCACAGTACAGCTTTTTGCCACGGCACTGGGTGCCGCACTGGCCGGTATGATTGTGAACGTCAATGGTTTCAATGACGGAACACTGACAGGCGTGATGTCTTCAGCCTACTGGCTGATGATGTTACTGGCGATTGCCCCGCTGATTGCGATTTTCACCGCCCGCCGCTGCGCGGCCATTTCTTACGGCTGATTATCCCGTTTCTGATAATAGTGTATGCCGGAATGAGGACTGTATCCCGTTCCGGCCTTTTTTTACACTGACCGGATGTTTTCTGTCAGGGTAATGTCCGTTATGTCTCAGTATCATCTCGAATTTGAAAGGCCAATCATTGAGCTGGAAGAAAAAATCGCTGCATTGCAGTCATTTAAAGAGCGCAGCAGCGATTTGGGGTTTGATCCGGATGATGAAATCGCCTGTCTGCGGAAAAAATGCGAAAAGCTGACGCAGTCGATTTATGCTGATCTCGGCGCATGGGAAATTGTCCGGCTGGCCCGCCACCCGCTGCGGCCCTATACCCTGGATTATATCAGTCTTATTTTTACTGATTTTCAGGCACTTGCCGGTGATCGCGCCTTTGCGGATGATAAAGCTATTGTCGGCGGGCTGGCACGCTTTGAGGGCCGCCCGGTGATGGTTATCGGTCACCAGAAAGGGCGTGATACCAAAGAGAAGTTACTGCGCAATTTTGGTATGCCCTCACCGGAGGGGTACCGCAAAGCACTGCGACTGATGAAAATGGCCGAACGTTTTCATATGCCGGTGCTGATGTTTATTGATTCCGCCGGTGCCTATCCCGGCGTGGGCGCGGAAGAGCGCGGACAGGCGGAGGCGATTGCCCGTAACCTGCTTGAGCTGTCGCGGCTGAAAACCCCGGTTATCTGCACTATCACCGGCGAGGGCTGTTCCGGCGGCGCGCTGGGGATTGGTGTCGGTGATCGTATCAATATGCTGCAATACAGTACCTATGCGGCAATTTCTCCGGAGGGGTGTGCCTCTATCCTGTGGAAAAGTGCGGATAAAGCACCGCTGGCTGCCGAAGCCATGGGGATGACCGCGCCGCGCCTGAAAGCACTGGGTATTATCGATACCATTATTCCCGAACCGGCAGGTGGTGCTCACCGTCACTATCAGCAGGCGGCGGATAATCTGCGTGAGCAGCTGTTGCAGGATCTGGCAGCGTTATCCGCCTTACCGGAAGACGAATTACTGGCGCAGCGCTATCAGAAATTAATGTCTTTCGGCCATTGCTGAAGACAGATTAACCTGTTTGTGATAACAATAGAGCCGGATATCTCTCACAACGGGGACGCTGTCATGGCGGTCGATCTTAATTTGCTGCCGGTTTTTCTGGCTGTGGCGGAACAGGGCAGTTTTACCGGTGCCGCCACCCGGCTGGGGATGCCGTCGTCTAATGTCAGCCGGGCCATCAGACAGCTGGAAACCCAGACCGGCTGCCGTCTTATCGAGCGGACAACACGGCGTATGCGCCTGACGGCACAGGGACAGCAGTTGTATCAGTGCGCCGGAAAAACGGAGTCCATGCTGCGGGAAACCTTTTCACAGATCCGTAATGATGATGTGCTGACCGGCTGTTTCCGGCTGACGGTACCCGGTGAAGGCTGCGGGGAAATGCTGGCGCCGGTGCTGGCCCGTTTTGCCGCACTGCATCCGGATTTGCAGATCCGGTGTGATACCCGGCTGACCCCGGCAGATATTATCAGTGATGATATCGATCTGCTGCTGATCTATCAGCGCGGGGAGATGGCAGACAGCAGTTATCACAGCCGTCTGATTCAGTCATGGTCGTGTGTGGTGGTGGCCGCGCCGTCATTACTGGCCCGGACCGGCGTCCCGGCTTCTGCCGCGGAGCTGACCCGGCTGCCCTGTATTTCCAGCCTGAGTGCCCTGAACGGCCAGCCGTGGGTTTTCCGCAAACCGGACGGCGGATGGCTGACAGTGCGCATCAGCAGCCGCTATCAGGTTAACGGCGCGGCACTGGCCGCCGCCGCCGCCATTGAAGGACTGGGTTTTGCGATTCTGACCGGGCATTTGTGTCAGCAGGCTTTCCGTGACGGCACATTGCAGGCTGTCCGGCTGAATGAAGAACCGGCTCCCATCGAGCTGAGAGCCGTCTATGCCAGCCGCCGTGAATTATCACCTGTTGTCGACAAATTCCTGCATTTTCTCGAAAGTTCGCTGCGGAATCAGACCGAAAATCAGTAGCTGCGGAATACCGTCTGTTTTCCGTCCGCATCATACGCGATCACATCATACGGCTCTTTCATATCCTTATATTCCATGCCGAGGCTGCCGACCGGCATTCCCGGAACAGAAATCCCTTTGGCACTTTCCGGCAGTGTATTAATAGCATCCAGGCTGTCAGCCGGGACGTGGCCAATCACATATTTACCGTTCAGTGTGGCGAGGTGACAGCTCATCAGATTCGCGGAGGCACCGGAATCGAGCATCATTTTCTCCAGCTGTGCCTGCGGAATAATATTGGTTTCCACATCATAACCGGCTTTTTCCACACCCTCCGCCCACTGGCCGCAACAGCCGCAGGTCGGGGATTTATACACGGTGACTGTCCCTTTTGCCGCCATGGCACCGGCAGATAATGTGGTTAATAATAAAGATAACGCCCAAACGGATTTTTTCATCGGTATTTCCTGTAATGAGTCGGATAATAATGATGAGATTAATGGTTTACCTTAGGGGAAGGTCAATACAGGGAACGTATAGTTATACAGAGAAGTGTAAAGGTTCCGGCGCGGGAAATTGCCGGAACCGGGGAATACTATTTTATACGGATAACTATTTTACCGAACGGACCGCGCTGAAGATGAGCAAAAGCCGCCGGAACATCACCGAAAGGATAGACAGTATCGATAACCGGTTTGATTTGATACTGCTCAACCGCGGCACAAAGCCGTTCCAGTGCCCGGCGGTGACCGACCGTGATCCCCTGAAGAGTTGCCTGTTTCAGCATCAGCGGAACGGCAGGCATCACCAGCTCTTCGCTCTGCATAAAACCAATCTGTGCAATGTGTCCGCCCGGCGCGAGTGCCGCCACGGACTGACGCAGATTTTCCCCGCCGATAACTTCCAGAATATGATCTGCGCCGTGACCGCCGGTCAGTGACATTACGGCATCAGCCCATACCGGTGTTGCCCCGGTATCAATAATACGGGTTACACCCAGTGCATTCAGACGGGTGATTTTTTCTGCGGAACGGGTCAGCACAACGGGTTCCGCCCCCATTGCCAGTGCTATCTGTAACCCTGCCAGTGATACACCACCGGTACCCTGGAGTAATACAGTCTGTCCGGGTTGCAGATGCCCGCTCTCTGTCAGGGCAAACCAGGCGGTCAGCCCGGTGATCGGCAGTGTGGAGGCTTCTTCATCTGTCAGTGACGGCGGAACGGCGACCAGCGTTTCCTCATTCAGTACAATATACTCTGCCAGTACGCCGGCCAGCGGGCCGCCGAGTGACATCCCGTGATGTGCCATTTCTGCCGGCGGGGCGTTATCTGTCCACTGTGTCCAGAAATTGCCGATCACCCGTTCACCGGTATGAAACCGGGTGACCTTTTCCCCGGCAGCGACAATCTCTCCGGCCATATCCGAGGCCGGTGTGAACGGCATTTCCGGCAGCTCCGGTAACAATTTTCCGTCGATAACCAGCAGATCGCGGTAGTTCAGGGAGACTGCGGATACGCGGATCAGTACCTCATGATCTCCCGGTACAGGTACCGGGACATCTGCAAGGGTCAGGTTATTCAGTCCGGTGCCGGTCAGTTGCCAGCGTTTCATCATTTTTTGCATAAAAAGCTCCTTTTAATCTGTCCTGCTATTTTATTGGTAACTTTTTTGCGTGTATGCTGATGTTTTGGTGTAGCAATGACTCCTGAAAGTAGACAATTATGGCGAATCTGAATCTGTATTCACAATTGCAAAATATGGCGGCATTCGTGCACACCGTAGAAACCGGCAGCTTTACGGCGGCAGCGGTGCGGATGGGAGTATCCAAATCCGCGACCGGCAAAAGTGTGGCAAAACTGGAGGAACGCCTGGGAGTACGGTTGCTGCACCGGACAACGCGGAGTGTCAGCCTGACGGAAGAAGGGCAGATTTATTATCAGAGCTGTTTATCTGTGCTGGATGAGCTGCATCAGGCGGAATCACTGCTGTCTTCCCGCCGTCAGACAGTTTCCGGAACATTGCGGATCAGTCTGCCGGTCTCCTACGGACGGCTGTATGTGATGCCGGTACTGACACAACTGACAAAATTACATCCGGAATTAAAACTGATAGTCAGCTTTACTGACCGCCGGGTGGATCTGATAGAAGAAAATACGGATATTGCGGTCCGCCTCGGGTATCCGCAGGACAGCACAACACTGGTTGCCCGCCGTCTGGGAACACAGCATGCCGTGATTTGCGCATCACCGGATTATCTTGCCCGTCGTGGTATACCACAGACGGCGGAAGCCCTGGCAGAGCATGATTGTCTGGGATTTATATCCAGGGGGCAGATTCTGCCGTGGCCGGTGATGAACAAAGACGGCACCGTTAACCGGCTGACTATCCGCCCGAAACATATTATCAGTAACGGCGAAGCTTTGCGTGACGCGGCAGCGGACGGAATGGGGATCGCGTATCTGACCACCTGGCTGGCAGCACGGGATATTGAACAGGGGCGGCTGCAGGTACTGCCGGTTGCTACCCCGGAAGATGATGCGCCTGCACCGGTTTTTGCGGTATGGCCGCGCTCACGTGATCTCTCCCCGCGTATCCGCGTAGTGGTGGACGCTTTGCTTGCGGCACACAATCCTGACCCGGAGGTAACAGTATGACTCACCTGACATTACAGATAACAGCAACAGAAACGCGGATTTTTTCTGCGGAGGCTGATGTGCGGCTTCCGCTCGGTGACTGTGTGATGGACGGATTTGTTTTTCAGCATTCGCCGGTGACCGCGTATGAAGCGGAAGTGGCGATTGAACATATTGAAAACCGGATTATCCCGGCACGGGCCGCATTACCGGCAGGCGAGCTTATTTTGCATTGTCCGGACCTGCGGCTAAACTATTTACTTGCCGGTAATAAAACGGATTTCTTATCCACAGAGGAAATAGAACGCGGGTTTAATGAGATCGTGAATGTTATCAGCGGCAGCCCGGTCTCATCAACATCCCTCCCCTCAGATAAGCAGTTCACGGCTTTTTTACTGATTATCCGTGAAATTACGCATCATTGGGGGCTGACAGGGCTGATTCCGGAAATGACCGGAAAAATGATGTGATATAACATGTATACAAAATGACTCTTATCAAAATAAATTATAAAATTTGTACTATTATTTAGTTCCCGTACACCTGTACCGGGAATGACAGGACGACAGAGCTGAACAGATATGAGCATTGCACTGATAAATAAGATTAAATCCGTTTCTTCCCGGTTTTCGGCCGGGTATTTCGGCATGGTTCTGGGGCTTATCGGCACCGGGATGGCGTGGCGCTATGCCGCGGCTGAGCAGGGATATCCGGCATTCATCGGTGAGGTGATTATCGGTGCCGGTTGCGCGGTCTGGCTGGTGCTGATATCCCTGTTTATTATCCGCAGTCTCTGTTTCCCGGAAAAAATGACCGATGAGTTCCGTCATCCGGTAGCCAGTGGGTTTTCCAGCCTGTTACCGGCAACCACCGTACTGGTGGCGATGGGGCTGACGCCTTATTTTCCGCTGTTTTCCACCGGATTATTCGCCCTTGGTGCAGTAGCGCAGCTCTCCTATGCCGCGTGGCTGGTGGGCTCCCAGTGGAAAGGCGAGTACCCGAAAGCAGCAACCACCCCGGTACTTTATCTGCCGACCGTCGCTAATAATTTTATCTGTGCCATGGCGTGTGGTGCGCTCGGGTTTACTGACCTTGGTATTCTCTTTTTCGGCGCCGGGGTGTTCTCCTGGCTGAGCCTGGAACCGGCAATTCTGAAACGTATCCGCAGTGACGGGCTGATGGATGAAAAATCACGTCTCTCTTTCGGTATTCAGCTGGCACCGGCACTGGTGGCATGCAGCGCCTATCTGGCGGTGAATCAGAATCATATTGATTTCTTTGCCAAAATGCTGCTCGGTTACGGGTTATTGCAACTGGTATTTATGATCAGGCTGATCCCCTGGTTTACCCGGCAGGCATTTACCTTATCATTCTGGAGTTTTTCATTCGGCGTATCAGCACTGGCAAAATCCTCTCTGAATATCAGCATGTCTTCAGATAGTGAATTTATCCACCTTCTGGCATTCACTCTGTTTATCTTTTCCAACGCCTTTATTCTGCTGCTGGTGGTGAATTCACTGCGTCTGCTGGTCAGAAAACAAATCACCCGTGCCCGTATCCGCGGGGAAAACTGATATTCAGCCGCCGGTTACCGGCGGTTATCAATTTGATTGTTTATTAATCATCATTCTCATAATGATATCTGCACTGCAAATCACCGGCATCCTGATGTCATCAGTACGAATAGTGAACAATTTCACAAAGTGATCAAAAACTCCGTTATTAATCACATTTTATAACCCTTTTCCCCGTTTATACCCTCTCCTGGTGTGGTTATTGCTTTATCTGTTGATACAGATTGCATGACAGCCGTCTGTTCTCCACAAGAGTCTTAAATAAAAACAGATAGTTATTAACAGAGTCAGATAGTCAAATTCACGTACAGGAGAGAAGAGATGTCTGATCAACAAAACACAGCATCTGATCTTATTTACCAGCTCGAGGATAAACCCCCGTTTTTACAGGCGATTATTGGTGCCGTGACCCATCTGCTGGCAATTTTTGTCCCGATGGTCACACCGGCGCTGATTGTCGGTACTGCCTTACAGTTATCGCCTGAGACCAATGCGTATCTTGTTTCCATGGCCATGATTGCCTCCGGTGTCGGCACCTGGCTGCAGGTAAACCGCTACGGCATGGTCGGCTCGGGGTTATTATCGATTCAGTCCGTTAACTTTTCATTTGTGACAGTGATGATTGCCATCGGAACCAGCATGCGGGCTGATGGTGTTGATGAGGAACTGTTACTGTCCACTATCTTCGGTATCTCGTTTGCCGGTGCGTTCTTAGTTGTGGGATCGTCTTTTATCCTGCCCTATCTGCGCCGGGTGATTACGCCGACAGTCAGCGGTATCGTGGTTCTGATGATCGGGCTGAGTCTGATAAAAGTCGGGATTATTGATTTCGGCGGCGGCTTCTCCGCCAAGTCTTCCGGCACTTTCGGAGATTATCAGAATATCGGTGTCGGGTTACTGGTTCTGCTGGTGGTTATCGGGTTTAACTGCTGCAAAAGTCCGCTGCTGCGCATGGGCGGGATCGCGATCGGGCTGATTGCCGGCTATGTTTGCGCTCTGTTTCTGGGGATGGTCGATTTCAGTCAGATGAGCAAAGCCGCGTTTATCACGATCCCGGTGCCGTTCAAATATGGTTTCTCGTTTAACTTCGCCCATTTCCTGGTCGTCGCCATTATTTATCTGCTCAGTGTGCTGGAAGCGGTTGGTGACCTGACGGCAACCGCACTGGTGTCCGGGCAGAAAATTCAGGGGCCGGAATTCCAGTCCCGTCTGAAAGGCGGGGTAATGGCGGATGGTCTGGTATCTGTGGCGGCATCCGCGATGAGTTCTCTGCCGCTGACCACCTTTGCCCAGAATAACGGGGTCATTCAGATGACCGGAGTGGCTTCCCGCCATGTCGGGAAAATCATTGCGGTTATCCTGGTGATTCTGGGGCTGTTTCCGGGGATCGGCTGGTTTTTTACAACGATTCCGGCACCGGTGCTGGGTGGCGCTATGACACTGATGTTCTCTATGATCGCCATTGCCGGGATACGCATCATTCTGTCGAATGGTTTGCGCCGCCGTGAAACCCTGATTGTGGCGACCTCGCTGGGGCTTGGACTCGGTGTCTCTTATGACCCGGCGGTTTTCCACGTCCTGCCGACATCCCTTTACGCACTGGCAGAAAACCCGATCTGTATGGGTGGTGTGACAGCCATTATTCTGAATTTAATTATTCCGATCAGTAAGGAAACCGAACCGGATGATATTGAAGAATCTGTGAGGGAAGAGGAAGTTTAATTAAAGTCGTCTGACAGCCCGCGTATTTCAGCGGGCTGTCAGTATTATGTATTACTCAATATTCTGGATCTGCTCACGCATCTGCTCAATCAGCACTTTCAGTTCAATGGCGGAACTGGTGATACCGGCATTGATGGATTTTGAGGCGAGGGTGTTCGATTCACGGTTGAATTCCTGCATCATAAAGTCCAGACGGCGGCCGACAGCCTCTTTTTTCTTCAGGATATTATGGGTTTCTTTCACATGCGCATCGAGGCGATCTAACTCTTCCGCCACGTCAATACGCTGTGCCAGCAGGATCAGTTCCTGTTCCAGACGGTTCGGATCCACCTGGATCTGTGCGTCATCCAGTTTGCTTTGCAGGCGCTCACGCTGCCATAACAGGATATCCGGCATCTGTGCGCGGACTTTGCGGACTTCTTCTGTCACACCGTCAAGGCGCTGCTCGATTAAGGTTTTCAGTGCCGCACCTTCACGTTCGCGGGCATCAATAAAGGCCGTGATGGTATCATCGAGTGCTGCCAGCAGTTCTTCACTGATGGTATCCAGATCCTGCTCCTGTGCAGACATCACGCCCGGCCAGCGCAGAATTTCCAGCGGGTTGATTTCCCCTTCGTGACTGTAGTTTTTAACCCAGTTTGCTGCCGCGACCAGCTGTTTTGCCAGCTCTTCATTCATATTCAGCCCGCTTTGCGCGTTGCTGCTCAGGTCAAAACGGAGGTTACACTCCACTTTGCCGCGGGTCAGACGCTGACGCAGACGCTCACGGATCACCGGCTCCAGGCTGCGGAGCTGTTCCGGCAGGCGGATGTAGGTTTCAAGGTAGCGCTGGTTAACAGAGCGGAGTTCCCATGAGGCGGTGCCCCACGGGCGTTTGACTTCCTGACGGGCAAACGCGGTCATACTACGGATCATAATATCTGTCCTGTGATGGATTTATTGCTCTGATTATAGCGCTGTTATGGTGTTAAGGCATAGGCATTCACCGGTTTAAGCCGTATAATGCGCCCCCAACAGTTAACTGAACCGGAGAATCGCTATGAGTCAGTCATCACGTCCCGCTGGCCGGGGAACAGACCAGGTGCGTCCTATTACTATCACCCGTCATTATACCAAACATGCCGAAGGCTCTGTGCTGGTGGAGTTCGGTGACACTAAAGTGTTATGTAATGCCTCCGTTGAAGAAGGTGTGCCGCGTTTCCTGAAAGGTCAGGGACAGGGCTGGATCACTGCCGAATACGGCATGCTGCCGCGTGCGACCAATTCCCGTAATGCCCGCGAAGCTGCCCGTGGCAAACAGACCGGCCGCACAATGGAAATTCAGCGCCTGATCGCGCGTTCGCTGCGCGCTGCGGTTGATCTGACCAAACTGGGCGAATTCACCATCACTCTCGACTGTGATGTTATCCAGGCTGATGGCGGTACCCGTACTGCTGCTATCAGTGGTGCCTGTGTGGCGCTGGCGGATGCGCTGAATCAGATGGTCGCAAAAGGCCAGCTGAAAGCCAGCCCGCTGAAATCCATGGTTGCCGCCGTTTCTGTCGGTATCGTGGACGGCGAGCCGCGTTGTGATCTGGAATATGTCGAGGATTCTGCGGCAGAAACCGATATGAATGTGGTCATGATTGATGACGGACGGATGATTGAAGTCCAGGGCACGGCAGAAGGTGCGCCGTTCAGTCATGATGAGTTGCTGTCGTTACTGGCCCTTGCAAGGGGCGGGCTGGAAACCATTTTTTCCGCCCAGAAGGCGGCATTAGAAAATTAATCAGAAGGCGACGTGATAGTCGCCTTTTTTATGCCTGTGATTCAGGCGCGTTATCCGTAAATCAGAATCAGGAGATCCCGATGAAAGCTTATCAGCGCGAATTTATTGAACTTGCGATGAAAAAACAGGTACTTAAATTTGGTGAATTTACGCTGAAGTCCGGCCGGAAAAGCCCGTATTTCTTTAATGCCGGGTTATTTAATACCGGACGGGATTTGGCGCTGCTCGGACGCTTTTATGCTGCGGCATTGTGTGACAGTGGTGTGCAATATGATGTCCTGTTCGGGCCGGCCTATAAAGGCATTCCGATTGCAACGACGACCGCGGTTGCACTGGCGGAGCATCATGATCTTGATATGCCATACTGTTTTAACCGCAAAGAAGCCAAAGACCACGGGGAAGGCGGAACACTGGTCGGCAGTCCGCTGAATGGCCGGATTGTGGTGGTGGATGACGTGATCACCGCCGGGACAGCAATTCGTGAGTCGATGGAAATCATCAGACAAAATAACGCAACACTTGCTGGTGTAATGCTGAGTCTTGATCGTCAGGAAAAAGGCAAAGGCGAGTTATCGGCGGTTCAGGAAGTGGAACGTGATTACGGTTGTCAGGTATTCTCCATCATCACACTGAATGATTTAATCAGTTATCTGGCGGAAGATCCGCAAATGGATACCTATTTACAGGCTGTACGGGCTTACCGTGAGCAGTACGGTATCGAAATCTGAGCGTAACAGCAGGTAAAAAAAAGCCCTCGCCCAATAAAACGGGCGGGGTGAGTAGTTTAACTAAAAACGGTGTTACTGAAGTTGTGCAAGGATCAGCGGCCAGCGGGCTTCAAATTCCTGTGTCGGCCGGTATTTAAATTCTGAGCGAACAAAACGGGACAGCATACCTTCGCAAAAGGCGAGTAGCTGAGATGCTAACAGGCTTTCGTCATAAGTAAAACCGCTGCCGTCACGGATTCGCTTTTCTTTTAAGACCTGGCGCAACTGAGCTTCGATTCGTTCATACAACTGATTAATTCTGCTCTGTAATTTATCCTGTTCAAACATCAGCGCATGACCGGTCATGATACGGGTCAGGCCCGGATTTTTTTCCGAGAACCCCAAGAGGAGCATCAGAATCAGTTTTATCCGCGAAATGGTTTCTTTCTCATCCTGAAGGATAAGGTTTATCCGCGAAATCAGTGAGTCCTCAATAAATACAATCAGGCTGTCGAACATTTTTGTTTTACTGGAAAAATGACGATAGAGCGCTGCTTCTGAAACCCCTACGCTGGCGGCAAGCTTAGCGGTTGTTATACGCTGACTGCCGTCGCTGGACTCAAGCATCTGCGCAAGCGCCTGCAGGATCTCCTCGCGCCTGTTCTTCTTTTTTGTACTTTCTGCCATGTCAGATAAAACCCCTGCGTTAAAGCAAACACACATCTGCCTGCGGACAGCAGTACAACAGTACCACTGTCAGAAAAGTGACGGAGATAAAACGGCGTTATTAGTATTATTGACGGCCTGAATGGCCAAATCCGCCGGCTCCGCGTTCACTTTCGGTAAATTCTTCAACAATATTGAATTCAGCCTGAACAACAGGAACGATAATCATCTGTGCAATACGTTCGCCCGGTTCAATCGTGAAAGTGGTGTCGCCCCGGTTCCAGACAGATACCATCAGCTGTCCCTGGTAGTCAGAGTCGATTAAGCCCACCAGATTGCCGAGAACCACGCCATGTTTGTGGCCGAGCCCGGAACGCGGCAGCACCATTGCCGCCAGAGACGGGTCTGCAATATGGACGGCAAGACCGGTCGGCAGTAACAGCGTTTGCCCCGGTTTCAGTTCGGTGGCTTCATCCAGGCAGGCACGTAAGTCGAGACCCGCAGAGCCCGGTGTGGCGTAGGCCGGTAACGGAAATTCCCCGCCGATGCGCGGATCAAGAATCTTAATGTCGATTTTTTTGGTCATAGTGTTTCAGTATTTCGTCCAGTAAATGGTGGCTGAGCTCTGATTTGCTCATGTTCGGTAAGCTGATATCGCCGGTATGCCAGTACAGATGCAGGGCGTTGTTGTCACTGTTAAATCCTTGGTTTTCAACAGAAACATCATTGGCGCAAATCATATCGAGCTGCTTTTTCACCAACTTGCCGCGCGCGTATTCTTCCACATTTTGGGTTTCAGCTGCAAATCCAATCACAAACGGACGGTTTTTTTCCAGAGCGCCGACACCGGCGATCACATCCGGGTTTTTCACCATCGTGAAAGTGATTTCGTCGCCCTGTTTTTTAATTTTTTCAGGCGCAACCGCTTTGGCACGGTAATCGGCCACAGCAGCACAGCCGATAAAAATGTCCTGCTGCGGGGCTGTCAGCTGTGCGGCATCATTCATTTCACAGGCACTGCTGACATCAATACGTTTAACACCCGGTGGTGTCGGTAATGTGACAGGCCCGGCTATCAGAGTGACATCCGCACCGCGTGCTGCGGCCGCGGCAGCAATGGCAAAGCCCATTTTACCGGAGCTGTGATTACTGATAAAACGCACCGGGTCGAGTGCTTCGCGTGTCGGCCCTGCGGTGATGGCCAGGCGGATACCGGCCATGTCCTGTTTTTTGCGGAAGTGCTGTTCTGCCCGTGAGACTATCTCTGACGGATCCAGCATGCGTCCCGGGCCGGTGTCACCACATGCCTGGCTGCCGCTGTCCGGCCCCCAGACGGCAAAACCGAGCTGTTCCAGATGCGCGAGGTTCTCCTGAGTGGTCTGCGCTCTGTACATCTGCTGGTTCATGGCCGGTGAAACGGCAATGGCGGCATCTGATGCCAGGCAAATAGTGGTGACCAGGTCATTGGCCATACCGGCACTCAGGCGGGCAATCAGATCAGCGGTGGCGGGCGCGAGAATAATGAGATCTGCCCATTTCCCCAGTTCAATATGGCCCATTGCCGCCTCAGCTGCCGGGTCAAGCACACTTTCCGCAACCGGGAAACCGGAAACGGCCTGAAGTGTGAGCGGGGTGATAAATGCGGTTGCAGCAGGTGTCATAGCGACACGGACAATTGCCCCCCGGTCACGCAGACGGCGGACAATCTCAGGGGCTTTATAGGCTGCGATACCACCACTGATACCCAGAACTATCTGTTTTCCTGTCAGTTCGGACATTGTGTTTTATCCAGTTATTTTTCGGAGACAGGCGATTTTACCACAACACCGCCGTATAGGTAGGGTGCTGTGTATTTATCCAGCTAAATAATGTTTTTTCTTCGGCGTGCCTCGCAAAAATAGGGGGTTTTATGCGGAAAAACAGCCGGAGCTGACATACTTTTTCCGGTAAAACAGGAAAAAAACGGAGAATAAATGGACAACATAACCGGAAATACGGCATTGATGCCGAGAGAGAAACTGATCGCATACGGGGCATCGGTACTGAGTGATTCAGAGTTGCTGGCGATTTTTTTACGTACCGGCACCCGGGATCGGCCGGTCAGGCAGTTTGCTGAGTATCTGCTGGAGGTTTTCGGATCACTTCACCGGTTGCTGACAGCCGGTTATGAGGAATTCAAACCCCTTAACGGGATCGGGGACAGTAAATTTTGTCAGATGCAGGCGATTGTGGAATTGTCCCGGCGCTATTTCAGCAGCCAGTTTCAGGAAACACAATTTCTCAGCAGTGCCTGTACCGTAAAGGCATATCTTAATCAGCGGATGGCCGGGCAGGAGCGGGAAGTGTTTGCTGTGCTTTTTCTCAACAATCAGAACCAGCTTATCCGTTATGAAGAGATGTTTTCCGGTACGGTAAACTGTGTGGAAGTGCATCCCAGAGAGATTTTGCGCCTGGCGCTCAAAGTGAATGCAGTTTCTGTGATTCTGGCGCATAATCACCCCTCCGGTAACGAAAATCCCAGCCGGGCTGACCGTCTGCTGACAAAAAAAATTGTTCAGGCATGTGAGCTGGTGGGGATTAACGTATTGGATCACCTGATTGTCGGGAAATTCAATACGTTTTCGTTTGCAGAACACGAGCTGATCTGAGCAGTTTTTTTCGCAGAAACACACGATCTTTACTGTTCGGGTCTTGAGCGTTTGCGCCGGAAAGCGTATACTACGCCACCTTTGAGGATCTTGGGTTTGGCGAGAAGAGCCTATCTCAGCATATTTTTGCTGGTTGACAGAGCAATTTCCCGGCGAGTCAAAAGTAAGCTGAGATGGGCTCCTAAGCCTGACGAGGCAGCCTCACCCAATACAAAGCTCGAGCTGATTAGATTTTTGGAGAATAGACATGTCCCGAGTCTGCCAAGTTACTGGCAAGCGTCCGATGAGCGGTAACAACCGTTCTCACGCATTAAATGCGACCAAACGTCGTTTTCTGCCGAACCTGCACTCTCACCGTTTCTGGGTTGAGTCTGAAAAACGTTTCGTGACTCTGCGTGTATCTGCTAAAGGTATGCGTATCATTGATAAAAAGGGTATCGAGGCTGTTTTAGCTGATTTACGTACCCGCGGTGAGAAGTACTAAGGAGCTGAAAAATGGCTAAAGGTATTCGCGAAAAGATCAAACTGGTTTCTTCTGAAGGTACAGGTCACTTCTATACCACTACGAAGAACAAACGTACTATGCCTGAAAAACTGGAAATGAAAAAATTCGATCCGGTTGTTCGCAAGCATGTAATGTACAAAGAAGCAAAAATTAAGTAATTTCTGCTTTCTGATTGAAAAAACCCGGCTTCGGCCGGGTTTTTTATTGCCTGTTATCCGGCGGAGGAGAGCTTACAAAGGGTTATCTTTTCATCTGTACTCATTCTTTGAGTCGGATAGTGCAATTTGCTGGTATTTTACAAATTATTGGTGTTTTTACATAAAATGGTATCATTTTTAATGTTAATTAAAGATAAAATCATAGATAAATCGTATACTTATCTTAAATACTGATTGTAAGAGTATTAAAATATTATGATTACTGTATCATTTACGGGTAGTATTGCTTTATCAGAACATACAACGACAAAAGCTGATTTATTTATTATTTTTATATAATTTTTATATGATTACGGAGTTGGTGTGTCAGTGGCCGCCAGAATCTGAATCAGTTTACTTCGCAGACCAAAACGAATGTTGGAATATGATATGAGTAACCCGGTTATTTCGGTCATGATTGCAGTACATAATGCGGAGTCATCAATTCTGGCCGCATTAGAGAGTCTGGATAATGCCCTGAATGAGAATGGTTCTCCGGAGAGGGTTGAAGCGATCATTATTAATGATGGCTCAACAGACAAATCATTAGATATTATCAGTCGTTATCAGCCGCGGAATTTTATTAAAGTTGTTGAAACTGTTGATTTTTCTAATGTCGGTAAAGTCCGGCATTATGCGTATTCATTGTCCCGTGGCGAATATATCACAGCATTAGACAGTGATGATGTACTGAAAAACGGTGCACTGACCCTGGTTATGGATATTATACGGGAGCATCCGTTTGATTTACTGATAACCCGCCTGGATGAACATCATGACCGCAATCCGGTATTAGTGATTGAGGATAAACCGGTTATATCAATCACTCAGGACAGACTGAAAGAATTATATCTGGAACATAAGACGGTTAAAGGCCATTTACTCGGCAGATTTATCCGCCGGGATATCCTGACGGATGATATGTTTCCTGAGATTTTTTGCTATGAAGATGTGGTGATTACCGCAAATGTTATTTGTGCGGCTCAGAATATCCTGATCACTGACACTCAGATCTATTGTTACTATAAGCATCGCGGCAGTTTATCCACAGAGAAAAGTATGAATAAAACCGTCCTTTTCCTGCAGATTGTTTTATCGATGGAAAGTTTTTTCGTTAAAAATTCAAATGAAAAAGTGATGTTTGAAGGGCTGTTTGTTAAAGTCTGTTCTGATTATTTATCACGAAATAATAAACGTAAGCTTCCGCGTTTTGTTATGGAACGGTTCAATGATATCAAAGTATTTCGGTTTTTGTTCAGTTCAAAAGTAAGATTAAGCAGAAAAATAATGTTTTTAAAAATAAAGTCATCGGGAGCATTTTAAATGGTAATGAACAGAGCATTACCAATTATTATTGGTATGTTAATGGCATTCTCGATGGTTATTGCTTCTTTTGCAGATACGTGGTCACGGGATTCTTATTTTATATTGAGTTATTTGTCTGTTATCGTGACAATCTGGCTGGTTTTTTTCAGAAAGATATCACTTTTCCGTGACCGTGCAGCCCTGCTTGTTGCTGCCTCATTTCTGTTGTTTGGTATCTCCCGGGTTGCGTGGTCATTTTTGATGAATGATGACGGGTTGAGTATTTACAAAAGTTATTCTCCGACAGCATCAAGAATTATACTCGGCGCCTTTATCTTTTGTGTTTGTATTTTATTAAAGAATGAACTGAGAAGATTTTTCAGTAATATATATGTATCAGGCGTCATCAAGGTACTGCCGCTTTATATTTTATTGTATGCACTTTATGATATTTTTGTTTTAAATAAAGACAGGGTGGAATTAGATACAAACCGGGCGACAGTTACTGCATATTTGGTCAGCGCAATTTTTTTTGTCAGTCTTCATTTTTGTGCTCAGGTGAAAAATAAATTAAATATTTCATTGTTTTTCACTAATCTGATAGTTTCAAATGCGATCATCATACTGACACAGACCCGTGCGGCGATCGCTGTCTACCTTCTGCTTTCTGTTTTTTATACCGCCATTGTTTTCCGCAAGAGCCTGAGTATTAAAAAGGTTAGTATCGTTGTTGTGCTTCTGCTGATTTTTGCAGGAACATCATATGAGTTCTTATATAAGTCCCGTATTAATGAGGCGATTACGGAAACTCAGGGTTATGATGTGACAAAACCGGGAGGATCACTGGGCGACCGCTATACCATGTGGTACGCTGGGCTGTCTGCGTTTAAGCACGCACCGTTCGGACAATCTTTTCAGGCCCGTAATGACTTTATTTCAGAAAAAATAGCGGCCGGTAATATCAGTGATTCAATAGTGATTTATCTCACCGTACACCTGCACAGTGAGCTGATTGAGGTTCTGTCATTACAGGGGATCATCGGTGGTGTGCTGCTGGTGCTGATTTATCTCTCGCTGTTGTACGCCGGTATCCGGAATAAGAACCTCTTACTGATTATGATTACATTGTGCCTGGGCGGTTATGGCCTGACTGATGTCTTGTTCTTCAGTCGTGAGAGTATTACAGTTTATCTCCTGTGTATTGCCGTGGCGCTGGTGACCGGCGGTAAAGAAGATACCGCAGAGCAGCCACAGCCGATGAATCGCTGAGGAGTTATCTGTGCCTGAATTACCCGAGGTTGAAACCAGCCGGCGCGGCATTGAGCCGCATCTTGTTGGCAATACTATACGTTATGTTGAGGTCCGCAACCGGCGGCTGCGCTGGCCGGTGTCAGAGCAAATTGAGCGTCTGAGTGACCGGCCTGTGCTCAGCGTGCAGCGCCGCGCCAAATATCTGCTGGTCGAACTGCCGGAAGGGTGGATTATCATTCACCTGGGAATGTCCGGCAGCTTACGTATTCTTTTGGAGGAAACGCCGGAAGAGAAACACGATCATGTGGATATGGTGCTGGGTGACGGCAAAATCCTGCGTTATACCGACCCGCGCCGTTTTGGTGCCTGGTTATGGGCAGATGATTTGGCAACCTGTCCGGTGCTGGCCAATCTGGGGCCGGAGCCGCTGAGTGATGATTTTGACGCCGCTTATCTGTTCGCCAAATCCCGCAAACGGAATACACCGGTCAAAAGCTGGCTGATGGATAATAAGATAGTGGTGGGTGTCGGGAATATCTACGCCAATGAATCCCTCTATTTATCCCGTATTCATCCGCTGCGCCCCGCCAAAGATCTGACTGAGGATGAAGTTGTCCGCCTGGTTGCCACCATTAAACAGGTACTGACGGAATCCATTAAACAGGGCGGTACCACGCTGAAGGATTTTTTACAGTCAGATGGTAAACCCGGTTATTTTGCCCAGGAACTGTTTGTGTACGGAAAACAGGGAGAGAACTGCCCGAACTGCGGACAGAAGATAGAAGTGGTGAAAGTCGGTCAGCGGAGCACGTTTTTCTGCCCCGCCTGTCAGCACTGATTACGACTTACCGAGTTTTTGCATCATCGCCTGTGCGACGGACTCCGGCAGAAATGCCGAGACGTCGCCGTCGTGCAGAGCCACATCTTTGATCAGGGATGAGGAAACAAAAGAGAGGTTCTGCGACGGCAGAAGGAAGACACTTTCCAGATCCTGCGCAAAATGGCGGTTCATATTCGCCAGCTGCCATTCATATTCAAAATCAGCAACAGACCTGACACCACGGATCAGCACATTAGCGTTCTGCTTTTTGGCAAAATTTGCCATCAGTTCAGAAAATCCTGTGACTTCCACATTCGGGATGTGCGCACACACATCTTTTGCCAGCGCCACCCGCTCATCGAGAGTAAACATCGGATTTTTACGGCTGCTGTTGGCGATCGCCAGCAGGATGTGATCAAACATTTTTGAGGCGCGCTCAAGAATATCGATATGTCCGCAGGTAATGGGATCAAAAGTGCCGGGATAGATTGCGCGTGTTTTCATGATGCTGACTCATCGTTGTTGCTCAGGGACCACAGGGTGGCATATTTATTAAAGGTATATTGTGCATTCACAAATGCAAGGATAAGCCCCTGTTTACCGTCAAGGAATCCGGCTCTCAGCAGCCAGGTTTTGCAGAATGCACCGGCAGTGTGAGTCAGGACGGAGAGAAAAGAGCAGCGTTTACCGGCCAGATGGCGGGCTTTTGCCCAGTCAGCGGCATAACGCAGCTGTTTTTGCTGAAACTCCGGTAAGTCGCGGCAGGTCAGGTGCAAAACATCACCTTTCAGTGTGATGACATTGGCACCCTGTGTTTCCAGTGATTCATGAACCGCATTACTGTTGTACTGATATTGCTCCCGCGGATATAACCGCAGAACATGATCAGGGTACCAGCCGCTGTGTTTCATAAACCGCCCGAGAAACAGATTACGGCGGGCGAAACGATACACGGTATTTTTCTGTGGTGCGGCAAGTACCTGCTCAACGGCGTGTTTCAGCTCCGGGGTAACCCGTTCATCGGTATCCAGCATCAGGATATAATCCCCGGCGGCATATTGCTGGGCAATCTGCCGCTGGCGGCCGAAGCCCGGCCAGTCCCGGTTTTCATACACCTGCGCGCCGGCATCGCGGGCAATGGTCAGTGTGTCGTCCTGACTGCCGGAATCGAGCACAATGATCTCATCTGCCAGGCCCTGTACGGAGTTCAGGCAATCACCGATAACATCGGCATTGTTTTTGCTGATCATCACAACAGAAAGGCGTTTTTTCTCTGTCATCAGTGGCTCCGCGGCGGCAGATATGGCCCGAGCAATTGCATCAGACGGTGCAGTGCGCCCTGATTTTCATGAAGTACCTCAGCGGCATGACGTCCGCAGTACAGCCGGTAATCCTCATCATTAAGCAGATTACTGACTGCATCACTCAGACTTTGTTCATCCGTAACGGTCAGCAGGGCATCGGCCTGCTGTAATTTACCGCAGATGTTTTTGAAATTGAACGTGTGCGGTCCCATCAGTACCGGCAGTGCGTGTGCAGCGGCTTCCAGCGGATTATGCCCGCCGCGCTCAACCAGGCTGCCGCCGACAAACGCGATATCCGCCAGTCCGTACAGCAGCATCAGTTCGCCCATAGTGTCCCCGACCACGACCTGTGTTTCCGGTGACGGAATGGTATTACTGCTGCGCATCACATAGGTCAGACCGGCTTTTTCGGTCAGTTCCCGAGCTTTGGCAAACCGCTCCGGATGGCGCGGTACCAGGATCAGCAGAAGATTCGGAAAGCGGTTCAGCAGGGTTTTATGAGCACTGAGGATAATTTCTTCCTCGCCTTCATGGGTGCTGGTTGCGATCCAGACCGGGCGGCGGGCGGCCCACTGACGGCGCAGGGTAACGGCTTTGGCGGCCAGTTCCGGCGTGACAGAAATATCGAATTTCAGGCTGCCGGTCACATGCAGTTGCTGGCGGCGCAGCCCGAGTTCAATAAAGCGTTCTCCGTCTTCCTGATTCTGCGCGGCGACCAGCGTGATCCGGTTCAGGATGGTTTTCACGAAACTGCCCGCTTTTTTATAACCGGCAGCCGAGCGTGCAGACAGGCGGGCATTGGCGATCACCAGCGGAATTTTCCGGCGGTGAAGTTCGGTTATCATGTTCGGCCACAGTTCCGTTTCCATTACGATCACCAGTTTCGGCTGAACCGTATTGAAAAACCGTTTCATCGAACCCGGTAAGTCATAAGGCAGATAGACGTGGTAAACATCATCCCCTAATGCTGATAAAACACGCTCTGAACCGGTGGGGGTCATCGTAGTGACAGTGATAGGTAACGTCGGATAATGGTGGCGTAACGCACGGACCAGCGGTACTGCGGCGAGTGTTTCGCCGACAGAAACTGAGTGCAGAATGATGCCGCCGGTGCCGGTTTTCCCTTTACAGAAACCATAACGTTCACCCCAGCGTCTGCGGTAGGCCGGGGAGCGGCGGCTGCGCCATAACAGACGTAACCAGATAAGAGGTTGGATCAGGTAAAGCAGAACCTGGTATACACGCAGTAACATTTTATCAGTTTCGCAGATAAGATTGCGGCAATAGTAGCATAAAACTAACACGAATAGCGCATTAAAAAGCATAAACCCGGTGGTGCCGGGGGCGGAATTACGGTTGTCCGGCACAACACACTGCGCTATCTGTTAATACTGCCGGGAACGATTTATGGTAATCTGTGCCTCAGATATTGATACCTGGTATTCTTTGATTTTTGTCTGATCTTAAATGGAACTCTTATGCAAACAGCATCCGCGCCGGTACAGCGTATTCTGGTAATAAAACTCCGTCATCACGGCGATATGCTGCTGATAACACCAGTGATTAATACACTGAAAGCGAATTACCCGGATGCTGAGGTGGATGTTCTCCTGTATCAGGAAACGGCACCAATGCTCAGCCGTCATCCCGGCATCAGCCATATTTTCGCCATGGACAGAGCCTGGCGTAAAGAAGGAACCTGTAAACGTATCGGGCATGAGTGGCGTTTACTGAAATCCCTGCGTCAGCGCCGTTATGATCTGGTGGTGAATCTGGCCGATCAGTGGTACAGCGCGATCGTGACCCGTTTTACCGGTGCCCGCATCCGTGTCGGGCTGGATTTATGGAAACGGCAGAGTATTTTCTGGAAAAAGTGTTACACCCTGCTGGCAGATACCTCACAGGAATCTGTCACGCATACGGTGGAGCAAAACCTTAACGGATTAACCCCGCTGAATCTGCCGGTGACTGTCAGTCATGTCACGATGGCGTATTCAGAGGAAGACCGGCAGAAGACAGAGCAGCTTTTGCAGCATAAACAGGTGACCGGTGAGTATATTGTGGTGCAGCCGACGTCCCGCTGGTTCTACAAATGCTGGGATGACGACAAAATGAGTGACGTTATCCGCACCCTGGCGGATGAAGGACATCAGATTGTCCTCAGCAGCGGGCCGGATGCGCGTGAAAAAGAGATGGTGGCATCCATCCTGGCGCGGTGTCAGCAGGCAGTGGCAGATGGCCGGATTGTCTCCGTTGCCGGAGAACTGACCCTGCCTCAGCTTGCAGCCCTGATTGATCGCGCAAAACTGTATATCGGCGTGGATTCTGTTCCGATGCATATGGCCGCCGCTCTGAAAACCCCCATGATAGCCCTGTTCGGCCCGACAAAACTGGTGTTCTGGTCGCCGTGGCAGGCAACCGGTGAGATCATTAAAGCATCAGACTACGGCGAACAGCCGGACCCTGATGATGTGGATACCGGGACGGATGAGCGTTACCTGAGTCCGATCCCGGCAGAAGCAGTGATTGCAGCGGCACGGAGATATTTATGAAAGAGATGCGTCTGGCGATTGTCCGTCAGAAATACCGTCCGGACGGCGGCGCGGAGCGTTTTGTATCCCGGGCGCTGGAGGCTCTGGATAATCAAAATCTGGAGCTGAATGTCATCACCCGCTCCTGGCAGGGCGCGGCAGCACCCGGCTGGCACATTCATGTGGTGAATCCGCCGAAATGGGGCCGGATCAGCCGTGAACGGGGATTCGCGAATGCAGCCCGTACCTGCTGGCAAAAAGAAAAATTTGATATTGTGCAGAGCCATGAGCGTATTGCCGGCTGTGATATTTACCGGGCCGGTGATGGTGTGCACCGCCGCTGGCTGTTGCAGCGGGCGCGGGTACTGCCTGCCTGGCGGGCAAAACTGTTATTTGCCTCACCGTACCACCGTTATGTGATGAAGGCGGAGCAGGAGATGTACCATGATCCGCACTTTAAGCAGGTGATTTGTAATTCAGTGATGGTAAAAAAAGAGGTGATGGAAGACTTTGGTTTGTCAGAGTCACAGATAACCGTCATCTATAACGGGATTGATTCTGAGAAATTTCATCCGTTACCGGAAGCTGAGCGCCTTGCGCTGCGGCAGACTTATCAAATCCCGGCAGCGGCAAAATGTCTGGTGTATGTCGGTTCCGGATTTGAACGCAAAGGGCTTGCGGCGGCGATTGCTGCTGTCAGCCGCAATGACGCGTATCTGCTGGTAATCGGTCAGGATAAGGCAGAAAAAAAATATCGTCAGCTGGCCGTGTCTCTGGGGTGTGCTGATCGTATCCGCTTTGCGGGCATGCAGAAACAGACACTGCCGTTTTATCAGATGAGTGACGGGTTGCTGCTGCCGACGCTGTATGATCCGTTCCCGAATGTGGTACCGGAGGCGATGGCCTGCGCACTGCCGGTGATCACCAGCACCACCTGCGGCGGAGCGGAGTTTATCACACAGGGTGAAGAGGGGTTTGTCTGTGATGCGCTCGATATTAACGGGCTGGCAGAGGCGGTATCACAACTCCCTTGTGATCACCTCAGCAGCCGGATGTCGGAATGTGCCCGGCAGCGGGTTTTACCTTATACACCGGCGGCGTTATCACAGCAGCTTATCGATCTTTACGGGCGGGTCCTGGCATAATGAAACAGCATATCTTATTTATTATTGACGGTTTACCGGGCGGCGGCGCTGAACGGGTGGTTCTGAGCCTGAGCCACGGACTGGCTCTGGCCGGTTATGATGTGACGCTGTTATCACTCAGTAATACCCGTGATTATGACATTCCGGAAGGCGTGGATTATCAGGTATCCTCGGACACATACCGGGGATTGTTCCGCCGTCAGACTGAAATCCGGCGTCGCGCCGGAAAGATGGACACTTTTTTATCCGGCCTGTTCGCCCGCAAAGGTAAACCGGTACTGGTGGTGTCCAATCTGCACAAAACCGACCGTATTGTCGCCGCATCACAGGCGCTGGCCGGACTGAATGTCTGGTTCTGTCTTCACGGTATGTTTTCGGCCAGTTATCTGGGTAATAAAACCGGTCTGCGCCGCCGCGTGAAACAGGCGAAAATCCGCAGTGTGTATAACGGACGAAATATTATCGGGGTTTCCGGTGCGGTGTGCCGGGATTTATGTGAAAACGTCGGGGTGACTC
Source organism: Morganella morganii (assembly GCF_019242955.1). Lineage (GTDB taxonomy): Bacteria > Pseudomonadota > Gammaproteobacteria > Enterobacterales > Enterobacteriaceae > Morganella > Morganella sibonii. Next base: position 4,084,600 of record NZ_CP066129.1, on the reverse strand, counting down.
CGCAGCAGTGTGTGACTATTTATAACCCGTTTGATGTTGCGGATATTCAGCGCCAGTCGCTGGCTGATAATCCGTATCAGGGGCAGGATTATATGGTGCATCTCGGGCGTTTTCATGAGGTAAAACGGCAGGATAGATTACTGACCGCATTTGCGCTGGCTAATCTGCCGTGCAAGCTGCTGCTGGCGGGGCAGGGCAGTGAGTCGTTTACACAGACACTGAAAAGCCAGGTGGCTGAACTGGGGCTGGAAGACCGGGTGGAATTTATCGGCTTTCAGTCAAAACCGATGCCGATCATCCGTGGTGCGAAAGCGGTGGTTCTGAGTTCTGACAGCGAGGGACTTTCTTCTGTTCTGATCGAATCGCTGATCTGCGGTACACCGGTTGTCAGTACCCGCTGTCCGGGCGGGATCAGTGAAATTATGACCGGTGAACTTACCGCCTGTTTATCCGACCTGACCCCTGTCAGCCTGGCGGAGAAAATCCGCCTGGTTTATGAACATCCGCCGGTGATCACCCCGGAGATGTATCATAAGTTTGAGCAGCAGACGATAGTCAGTCAGTACTGCGACCTGATTCAGCCAGTCCCGTCAACACACGCGTGAGGAGCACAACCATGGCGAAACCCGCTTTTATCATCACCCTTGATACAGAGGGGGATAACCTCTGGGAATCCGGTCCGGCGATCACCACGCAGAATACCCGGTTTTTACCGCGTTTTCAGACACTGTGTGAGAAGTACAGCTTTAAGCCGGTCTGGCTGACCAATTATGAAATGGCAACCGATGATGCCTATATTGAATTTGCGCAGGATGTGATTGCCCGGCAGACCGGAGAGATCGGCATGCATCTGCACGCCTGGAACAGTCCGCCGCTGAAAGCACTGACAGCGGATGATGACCGTTTTCAGCCCTATCTGATTGAGTACCCTGACGATGTGATGAAAGAAAAAATTAATGTCATGACATCGCTGCTGGAAGATAAATTACAGACCAAAATGGTCAGTCACCGAGCAGGCCGCTGGGCATTCAATGAAAAATACGCCCGTTTACTGGCAGAATTTGGTTATCAGACCGATTGTTCCGTGACACCACGGGTGAACTGGGCATATACCCCCGGAGCACCGGCACCCATCGGTAACGGCGGCACCAATTACCTGAACTTTCCGTCTGACGCCTATTTTATGGATCTGAATGATATCCGCCGTGCCGGGGATTCTTCCCTGTTACAGGTGCCGATGAGTGTTCAGTTCCGCCATTCCCCGCTGATGAACGGTCTGAAACAGTTTTACGACAAGTTACGCGGCAAAAAGCGTTCGCCGTCCGTAAACTGGCTGCGGCCGAAAGGCGGGAATCTGGCGCAGATGCAGCAGGTGGTTGATACCTGTCTGGCTCAGGGAAACGATCACATTGAATTTATGCTGCATTCATCTGAGTTTATGCCGGGCGGAAGCCCGACATTCAGGGATGAGGCGGCGATTGACGCACTGTATGATGATCTGGAACAGCTGTTTGCGTATATCGCTCAGCGTGCGGAAGGCATGACGCTGGCGGAGTTTTATCAGCGGAAACTCGCACAGCGTAACGCATCGTAATCTTAACGCGGCATGTGCTCTGCCATTGCGGCGAGCACATCATCCGCACTGACCGATGACAAATCCCCGTCTTTTGCTGTCAGGGCAAACTGTCCTTTACCGTAACCGCCGATAAGTCCCGGATCAGTCGGGCCGTACAGGGTGATATTGGGTTTATCCAGTGCCGCCGTCAGGTGGCTCAGTCCGGTATCCACTGAAATCACGCCTTCCGCACCGGCAATTTCTGCCGCCACACCGGCCAGTGATAATTTCGGTAACACATGCACATGTGTAAATCCGGCAGCCAGACGCTGCGCCCGCTCCTGTTCATGCGGTGCGCCCCATGGCAGACGGATATGCAGACCACTGTCAGACAGCTGTGCAAACAGCGCCCGCCAGTGTGACTCCGGCCAGTGTTTGGCATCGCGGGTGGTGGCGTGCAGGCAGACCAGATACGGCGTGGTCTCTGCCGGTGTGGTGCGGTTATTCAGAAAATGGGCGGCAATCGCATAATCGCCCGGTATCTGCGGTTTTTCATAGCCGAGACTCAGGGAAAAAAGCTGACGGATGCGCTCAACGGCATGCTGTGTCTTACTGACAGCGTGTTTTTCATCATAGAAAAAACTTGCCAGCGGTTCGCGGATACTGTGCCGGTCATAGCCGTGTTTGCGGCCGTGAGCCAGCCGGGTGACCAGCAGGGCACTTTTAATCAGCCCCTGTGCATCAATTACTGCATCATAAGTCTGTGATTGTACGGCTTCGCGGAACTGACGGCGCTCACTGCGGATATCACGGCGGAACCAGTTTTTCCGCCAGCGGCGGATAGCGACCGGGATGACGCGATCAACTGCAGAGTGCCAGCCCGGGATCTGGGCAAACCCCTCTTCAACCACCCAGTCAAAGGTGATATCCGGGAATACCTGCACGGCGTCAGTCAGTGCGGGCAATGTATGCAGCACATCGCCCATCGACGAGGTTTTGACGATTAACACACGGCGCATGGCGGGGAACTCTTCAGCAAATCATCCAGTTCAGACAGAACACGTTCCGGCAGAATATCAATCAGGCTCTGGTGATAGCCCTCATGCGCATCTCCTTTGCGGACTTTGTGATAACCGGTGATCAGGCGGATAACGCGGGCCTTATCTGACAGCGGCGGCGTGAAATCCGGGCTGCTCGGGCCGTATAAGGCGACCAGCGGACGATCCAGTGCGGCGGCCACATGCATCAGACCGGAATCGTTGGTGATAATGGCATGACAACCGGCAATCAGGTTTACCGCCTGCTCCAGCGAGGTTTTTCCGGCCAGATGCAGGCAGTTTTCACGCTGCTCATCACTGAGCATGGCGAGAATATCCTCTCCGGCGGCGTGATCTTTTTCCGAGCCGAACAGGATTATCTGAAAATCACGCTCATCAATCAGTTTCTTCGCTAATTCACCGTAGTGATAATGCGGCCAGCGTTTGGCCGGGCCAAACTCAGCCCCCGGACAAAAACCGATGACCGGGCGGTGATCGCTGATATTAAACGCCGCCATACTTTCGGCGATATCCTCATCCCGCACCACCAGCTTCGGCCACAACAGAGGCTGCGGCAGGGCGGTGGCGGCAGGGACATCCGCTTTATCATATGCGAGGGCAACATAGCGCTGCACCATCAGCGGAAAAGCGGCTTTGTCGAGTTTCCGGTGATCGTTGAGCAGACCATAACGCATCTCGCCCAGCCAGCCGGTACGCACCGGGATCTTCGCAAAAAACGGCACCAGCGCCGATTTTAACGAGTTCGGCAGCACATAAGCACGATCATACTTATTATCACGCAGGGAATGTCCCAGACGGCGGCGCTCGCCGAGAGCCAGAGCGCCGTGGCCGAGTGGCATGGCGATGGCTTCATCCACTTCCGGCATTTTTGCCAGCAGCGGACGGCACCACGCGGGGGCCATCACATCAATTGTTGCCTGCGGATAACGTGTTTTCAGGGTACGGTAAAGGCTTTGTGACATCATCATGTCACCGACCCACGACGGCCCGATCACCAGAATTTTCATGTGCGTTTAATTAATTTCCCTGATTTAACCAAGCCATATATTCACGAACACCTTCGGCGACCGTTTTGAATTCGCCCGGATAACCCGCTGCTCGCAGATTGGTCAGGTCAGCCTGGGTATACGCCTGATAACGGCCTTTCAGTTTTTCCGGGAACGGAATGTAATCGAGAGCACACTGGCGATCAGTGTGGAACCCGGTCACGGCATCGGCGACTGCCTGGAAAGATTCCGCACGGCCGGTACCGCAGTTGAAAATACCGGATTTGGCATTTTTCCAGAACCACAGGTTCACATCCGCCACATCACCCACATAGATGAAATCGCGCAGGAAGTTTTCGCTGCCGGAGAATAATTTCGGGTTTTCGCCGTTTAAAATCTGGTTATTCAGATGGAAAGCGACACTCGCCATGCTGCCTTTATGGCCTTCACGCGGGCCGTACACATTGAAATAACGGAAACCGCAGATCTGAGATTCTGCTTCCGGCAGGATTTCGCGGACATACTGATCAAACAGGAATTTCGAATAACCATACACATTTAATGGTTTTTCGTACTGCCGATCTTCAATAAAGTTATCACTGCGCCCGCCGTAGGTGGCGGCAGAAGAGGCATACAGGAACGGGATCCGGCGATCCAGACAATAATGCAGCAGTTCTTTGGAGTACTGATAGTTATTATCCATCATGTACTTGCCGTCCCACTCGGTCGTGGAAGAACAGGCACCTTCATGGAAAACCGCCTCGACATCTCCGAAATCATCCCCGGCCACAATACCGGCGATAAAATCTTCTTTATCTATGTAATCGGCGATATTCAGATCCACCAGATTGACAAACTTGGTACCGTCTTTCAGGTTATCCACGACTAAAATATCAGTGTAGCCGTCATCATTCAGTGCTTTTACAATATTGCTGCCGATAAATCCGGCGCCGCCGGTGACAATAATCATCACGCATTCCTCTGTTCGGTTCATTTAAGAAAATGAAAAAATCACTGCTTTCATCATAGCATTGATGGGTGTCTGACGTGGATGAAAAAATTGCGGCGGCAGGAAGATCCCATATGCCACCAGGTTGTTTTCCGCCGGTGATCTGTTATACCGTGGATATTATTTATTATGTTATCCGGCCGGACAGTGTCTCCGGACTTTAAAGGAATATGCATGAATACAACCACAGTTTTCCGGTTACCGTTATTATTTGTACTGGCCTATGCTCTTATCCTGAGTGGTTCGCTGATCCTGGTCTCTTATCCGAATATCAGTGCCTATTCCCCTGAATTATCACTGGCAGCCTATTTGTCAAAAATATTTGCATCTCAGCTGATTCAGCTGACCGGGCTTTTCACGCTGACATCCTTATTTTTTTATCATTACCGGATAACACAGCTGAACCGGAAAACCGTGTTGGGTGTTATTGGTCTCACTATTTTTCTGTATGCGGTGAACAGTATTCTCGGCGGACTGAAAATGGAGTGGCTCGGCTATCTGCTGGGGAAAATGCAAAATAATGATCTGGATTTTTCTGATATTGCCCTGATGATGAAAACCACAGATATTTTTCTGTATCTGGCTTCATTTATCTTACTGGGCATAGCAACCCGCCTGGTGGCACATTATTATATTAAAGTCAGCCAGCCGGCGGTTATTCCGGACGGAAAATTGCCGGATATTTATGCATTATTGTTCAGTACCGGGATGGTATACCTGATGTGGATGATCACATTATTCCTGGCGGCACTGATACCGGTCTATTTCCCCGGAGGACTGCCGGACCCGGTATCTGAACATGCTTATACCACGGCGGTGAGTCTGATTATTTCGTGCGCTGTTATTTTTTTCGTTGTCCGTTCCCGTTTCCCGGTTGCGGGAGGCACACTGAAAATCAGGCCGCTGGTCATTTCCGTTCTGCTCAGCACGGTGCTCAGTTTTCTGGCGATGGTGGCCGTCACGGCCGGTACTATTTATATGGTATTAGTCACCGATAATTTCCGGCACTTCGGGGAGACCGGGTTATGGACTATAACGGCGGTCTGTGTCGTGCTGACACTGTGGATAAGCCGTGCTGTCACCGGTGTGATATTCCGCCGGTAACGGGCTGATATAAAAAGGAGTGATACATGCAGGAAGCATCATCCGCGGATAACACATCATTTTTCCGGCTGCCGCTGCTGTTTGTCGTTGTGTTTTTCGCAGCAGAAATGACGTTATTTTTTATTCCGGAGTTTATGGTCAAAACAGCGGCACCATTGTTCAGAGACAGAATTTTATGGGCTCTGAACAGAGTGGTGACCCACCAGGTCTTACTGTTCCCGGTGATTTCTCTTATTTTTTACCGGCAGTGTCTGAACCGGGTGTCCGGAAAAACTGTTATTTTTGTGATAACCGCAGCGCTTCTTTATACCGCAGGAAAGACAGCAGCAGATATCCCGGTAATATCTTTCATATATGATCTTAAAAAGGCGGGAACTCTCACCAATAACGATCAGATATTCTGGTTTCTCTGGTCGGGAAGATATTTGGCTTATATTTTACTGCTCTGCGGATTATCGCTGCTGATTTATTGCCTGCGCCGGTTTTTAACCGGGGATGCTCCCCGTTTTGTGATGACAGCACTCAACACCCGCCGGGTTTATACCGTACTGACAGCCGCCGGAATGACATTCTTATTACAGATGATGCCGCTGTTTATGCAGTTAACCGTCATCAGCCGGGAATGGGCGGTACCGGTGAGCGATAACGCCGGTAATGTGATCCCGGGGTTTATCATTATCGCGGTTATTGCCGTTTTCACATTCAGGCCGGTATTTACTTTTTACGGGGAAAAACTGCATACAGGGCGGTTGCTTGTCCTGATTCTGCTGAACAGCATTATTATGTTCAGCAGTACGTTGATACTGATGGTCTTCTGGCTTATCCCGGTGCTGGAATCATCCATGACATCCGGCGATACGCAGATCATACTGACGGTTGGGCTGGTTATCTCGGTTCTGCTGTCACTGAGTCTCTGCCGCCGGTTCAGCCGGTACTTTTTCCGCAGCTTTCAGGTCAGTGCTGACTGATTCTTTTACCGCAGGCGGTGTTACATCCGGCTGCGGCAGCGCCATACGGATGGAAGACAGGACTTCCGCCACGTTGCCGTTCAGCTGATCTCTTATAACGGCTTCCGCCAGCAGATTGATATAGCGGACGTAAAATTCCCCGCCAATTTCCGCTTTACCCGCGCACTGCTCTGTCATTGGTGTCAGCCACGGTTTTTCCTGCTCTGCGGGTTTAACCGGCACGACCGGTTTCTCCGGCTGTGGTTTCACGGAGGACGGCTTACCGGCATGTGTCAGCATATACCCCGGAGACACCAGCTGAATATCCGGCGGCAGTTGCGGGATAAGCTTATGCAGGGCGCGGACCGTCGACGGATGCGGGTGCCCGATGGCGATCACCGATCCCTGCTTGCGGGCAAGCGCAACGGCGTGGTTCAGTTGTTTGCGGGTTTCTTCCTCTGTCTGCACGTTATCCAGAAAAACCTGGCGGCGCAGCACGCGGACCGGTGTTCCCTGTGCGGCCTGTGTGACTTTGGTGCTGCCGATGGTCACACTGTCGAGAAAGTAAAAACCGGAGCCGGAAAGCGACGTCATCACATGCTGCATGGCGGTCAGATCAGAGGTCATCGCACTGCCCATATGGTTATTCATCCCGGTGGCATACGGCACCCGGGCAATCGCGGCTTTAATCAGGGTATCAATTTCTGCGGCACTCATGGACGGGCGCAGGGTATCGCGTTCCAGCGGTTGCTTGCTGATCGGTGCCATCGGCATATGGATCAGAATTTCACGGCCCTGGCGGTGTGCTTTCTCCGCCATCTCTTTGCCGAACGGGGAGTTCGGCAGGATAGCGATCGAGACCTGCGGCGGCAGTTCCAGGATACGGTTATCATCCTGTTTGCGGTAACCGAAATCATCGATCACAATGGCGAGCTGTGCCGCCGCGGCAGAAAACGTTATCAGTGACGAAGTGATAAAAATTAACGAAGTCAGTAAGATATTTTTGGTTTTCTGCCGGTAAGTCACTGTGTGCTATCTCCCCAGCCAGGGCTGCGGGTTAACCGTCCGTCCCTGGCGCCGGATTTCAAAATAGAGGCCCGGTCTTTCCTGGCCTCCGCTGTTGCCCACCAGTGCAACCGGCTGACCGGCTTTCACCTGATCGCCCACATTCACCAGTGCGCTCTGGTTATATCCGTAAAGGCTCATATCCCCTTTACCATGCTCAACCACCACAACCAGACCATACCCCTGCAGCCAGTCAGCGAGCAGGACACGGCCATCGGCCACGGCTTTTACCTGTGTGCCTTCCGGTGCGCCGATCACCATACCTTTCCAGCGCAGCTCACCGGAGATGCTGTCACCGAACCGGTGCAGCAGCGGACCGCGGACCGGCCAGATCGCCTGACCGGCCGGGCGGCCCAGTCCCCCGGTACGGGACATCAGCGAGCGCTCGTCCTGTGTCGGCGTATAGGTGGAGCCTTTTTTCTTCGCCTGCGCCTGTTTTTCACGGATACGGGCGGCTTCACGGGCTTCGCGTTCCGCACGGGCTTTGGCCTCGCGCTCCGCTTTGGCTATCTTGTTACGCAGCTGGCTTTCGTTTTCCCGCATCACCAGCAAATCTTTCTGATCGGCTTTCAGTGAGCGCTCCAGCTCGGTCAGTGTGGATTTCCGCGCAACCCGGGCACTGTCCAGTTTTTTCTTTTCTGTCTGCTGCTTACCGAGCAGATTTTTCTGCTCTGAACGTTTCTGCTGCTCAGTCTGACGGCGGGCGTGCAGCTGCTGAGTGGTCTCTTCCAGCTCCGCGATGGTTTTTTCCCGCGCGGCACCGATATAGGTGTAATAGGCGAGGATACGCTCATCGCGCTGACCTTCCTCACCTTTGAAAATCAGTTCAACGCCCTGATGGCGTCCCTGACGGAATGCGGCATCGAGTTGTTTTGACAGGAGTTCACGCTGGGCTTTCTGTTTCGAATCTAGCTGTTTGATTTCCGTGCTCAGCGTCGCGATTTCATTCTCGAGCTGTTTCAGGGTTTTCTGAGTGGAATAGAGTTCACGACCGGCAGCAGCGATATCTTTTTCCTGATTTTTCAGCTGGGTTAGCAGACTGGCGCGTTTCCCCTGCTGCTCTTTGACGCTTTTTTCCTTCTCCGCAATATTCAGCTGGAGATTTTTCAGCTCATTTTTACTGGCATCCGCAGTGGTTGTATTGGCGGCAGAAACAGCAAAAGAGACCGGTAACAGCAGTGCTGCCAGCAATGTGCGGACACCGGGAGATACCCGGCGTGAATGTGTGCGGAAAACGTGCTTATGCGCCAATTTATCTGACCCTGCCGTTGCGCCAAAGAAACGATCGTATTTAACTATTCTAAACTACAATTATTCCATGCCATTTAAAGCGTTACCAGTCCTGTTATCCGGGATTTACACTTCGGGACAATCCGGCGGCGGAGATTCACGGTGAATTTGTTGCGTTTGTTTTTTACCTTAACCGTGAATCAATGGTAAATTAACCCCTCTGTCTGACGGAAAAATGAATTTTCGCGGCATACGCCGCAAAATTATGATGAAAACAGCCGTAACCCGGGCAAGACCGGCTGTATTTGAACCGGCACACAGGTATACTTCTGCCCTTTGATCTTTGTTATTAACCAACGGGAGTTATTGTCCCCCATGCTGCAAGAAATTATGCCATTTGTCAGTAAGCACCCTATTATCAGCCTTGTCTGGGTTGCGTTACTGATTTCAGTCATCGTACTGACTGTTAAAGGACTGTTTTCAAAAGTGAAAACGATTCCGCGTTCCACGGCTATCGCACTGATGAATAAAGAAGAAGCGATTGTTGTGGATACCCGTACCCGGGACGATTTCCGCCGTGGTCATATCATTGACGCGGTCAATCTGACACCGTCAGAAATTAAAGACAACAATCTCGGTGAAGTGGAAAAGCACAAAAACCGTCCTGTTATCCTGGTTTCCGCCAACGGTATGGAACTGGTTAAACCGGCTGAAAGCCTGCTCAAAGCGGGTTTTGAACGTGTATTTGTGCTGAAAGACGGCCTCTCCGGCTGGACCGGTGATAACCTGCCGCTTTCCCGCAGCAAAAAGTAATCCGGCAAAGGATGATTGGAACATCCCCTTTGTAACTCACACTCTTTATATGGATATCAAAAGGTAACACTATGTCAGAACAACAAAACACAGAAATGTCTTTCAACATTCAGCGCGTTTACACCAAAGATATTTCTTTTGAAGCGCCGAATGCACCTGCCGTTTTCCAGCAGGAGTGGCAGCCGGAAGTGAAGATGGATCTGGACACCGGTTCAACCAAACTGGCAGATGACGTTTATGAAATCGTTCTGCGCGTCACCGTGACCGCGACCATGGGCGAAGAAACCGCATTTCTGTGTGAAGTTCAGCAGGCCGGTATTTTCACCATCGGTGGTCTGGAAGGAACCCAGCTGGCACACTGCCTGGGTGCATACTGCCCGAATATCCTGTTCCCGTATGCCCGTGAGTGCATCGCCGGTCTGGTCGGCCGTGGTACGTTCCCGCAGCTGAACCTGGCACCGGTTAACTTCGATGCGTTGTTCATGAACTATCTGCAGCAGCAGGAACAGCAGCAGGCTGCGCAGGAAGATACACAGGAAGCATAATGACAGACGCTTCTATGACTGTACTCGGTGCCGGTTCATACGGCACCGCTTTAGCGATCACACTGGCCCGTAACGGGCACCGTGTGGTGCTGTGGGGACATGACCCGGAACATATCCGTCAGCTTGAAGCGGATCGCGCCAACCAGGCATTTCTGCCGGATGTGCCGTTCCCGGATACCCTGATCCCTGAAGCTTCCCTTGAAAAAGCCCTCGCGGCCAGCCGTAATATCCTGCTGGTGGTACCGAGCCATGTGTTCGGGGACGTGCTTAAACGCGTCAAACCGCTGCTGCGGCCGGATGCCCGGATTATCTGGGCGACCAAAGGTCTGGAAGCGGAAACCGGGCGTCTGCTGGGCGAAGTGGTGCGTGAAGTCCTCGGGGATAACATTCCGCTGGCCATGATTTCCGGTCCCTCTTTTGCCAAAGAGCTGGCTGCCGGCCTGCCGACGGCGATTGCTGTCGCGGCGACAGAACCTGCCTTTGCGGATGAGGTTCAGCAGCTTTTCCACTGCGGCAAAAGCTTCCGTGTCTATAAAAACCCGGATTTTATCGGGATTCAGCTCGGCGGTGCCGTGAAAAACGTCATTGCGATTGGTGCGGGGATCTCTGACGGAATGGGGTTTGGTGCTAATGCGCGAACTGCGCTTATCACCCGTGGCCTGGCAGAAATGACCCGCCTGGGTGTGGCATTAGGCGCAGATCCGTCTACCTTTATGGGAATGGCCGGTCTGGGTGACCTGGTGCTGACCTGTACCGACAACCAGTCCCGTAACCGCCGTTTCGGCATGATGATGGGGCAGGGCGTAAGTGTTGATGAAGCACAGGAACGCATCGGCCAGGTCGTGGAAGGATACCGTAATACCAAAGAAGTCCGTGCGCTGGCAGAGCGTGCAGGTGTGGAAATGCCTATCACCGAGCAAATCTATCAAATACTCTACTGCAATAAAGATGTGCTCGAAGCTGCCCGTGCCCTGTTGGGGCGTGCCACCAAAGAAGAAGGTGAGCACTTTTAATCCCGTTTTTTATCCGAAGTCTGTGAGGTAATTATGTCCTACGAAGAACTGGAAGAAGTCTGGAGCTATATAAAGCAGGAAGCACGGGACTTTGCTGATTGCGAGCCGATGCTGGCCAGTTTTTTCCATGCGACATTACTCAAGCATGAAAACCTGGGCAGCGCGCTCAGTTTCATGCTGGCCAATAAACTGGCAACCCCGACCATGCCGGCGATTTCTGTCCGTGAAGTGGTGGAAGATGCCTATCACAACGATCCGCAGATGATTAAATCTGCTGCAATGGATATCAAAGCTGTTCGCCTGCGCGATCCGGCAGTGGATAAATACTCTACGCCTCTGCTCTACCTGAAAGGTTTTCACGCTTTACAGGCTTACCGCATCGCTAACTGGCTGTGGAATCAGAACCGTCGTGCGCTGGCAACGTATCTCCAGAACCAGGTTTCAGTAACATTTGGTGTGGATATCCATCCGGCCGCAAAAATCGGCCACGGCATTATGTTTGACCACGCAACCGGCATTGTCATCGGTGAAACGGCCGTGGTGGAAAACGATGTCTCCATCCTGCAATCCGTTACCCTCGGCGGTACCGGCAAAACCGGCGGCGACCGCCACCCGAAAGTCCGCGAAGGCGTGATGATTGGCGCAGGTGCCAAAATCCTCGGTAATATCGAAATCGGACGCGGTGCCAAAATCGGCGCAGGCTCCGTGGTACTGCACCCGGTTCCGGCACACACTACCGTTGCAGGCGTACCGGCAAAGATAGTTGGTAAACCGGGGTGCGAAAAACCCTCTCTGGATATGGATCAGCACTTTAACGGGTGTGAGGGGATTTAATTTTCTGATTCAGCAGCCAAAAGTAAAAAAGACAGCCAAGGCTGTCTTTTTTGTGTCTGAAATACAGAACATATTAATCCCGCAATAACGCCCCTGCATAATCCAGTTGCCGCCAGGCTTCAAATACAATCACAGCGACGGTATTGGATAAATTCATACTGCGGCTGTCCGGCAGCATCGGCACACGGATTTTCTGATCAACCGGCATATTATCCAGAACATAAGGTGGTAACCCGCGGGTTTCCGGCCCGAACAGCAGATAATCTCCGGCCTGATAGCTGACATTACTGTGACGGGGTGTCCCTTTGGTCGTCAGTGCAAACACCCGGTTGCCGGTCGGCGACTGTGCATTATCAGAACTCAGCCCCTCACTTTCGAGAAAGGCATAATAATCATGGTGATGCTTGATATCAGCAAACTCACTGTAATCCAGCCCGGCCCGGCGCAGGCGTTTATCATCCCAGGTAAATCCCAACGGATGGATCAGATGCAGCCGAAAGCCGGTATTAGCACATAACCGGATTATATTGCCGGTATTGGGTGGTATTTCTGGTTCGAATAAGACGATGTTGAGCATGGTATTTACCATAAATTCTTAAGAAAGAATATTAAGCCATTTTTTGAAAATTTTATTTATATCGAAATCAGTAGCTCTTTCTTTTGAAAGTAAAGAATATTTATGTAGAGAATCAGGATTATTCATGAAAATCTCCATTTTTTTTGAAAATGAATGAATATCTCCATTATTCACAAGAAAACCGTAATCACCATTTTTTAATATTTCACGTGGTCCAGTAGGACAGTCGTAGGATATACATGGCAATCCACATTCCATCGCTTCTACTAATACCATTCCGAACCCTTCAAACCGGGAAGGAAATACAAAAAAAGAGTAATTAGGATAAATATCTTGAATATTATTAACACTACCTTTTAATAAAATATTCTTTTCAAGAGAAAGGCTTTTTATTTTAGAATCTAATTCTTTTTTGCAGCTTCCATCTCCATAAATATCTATAGACCAATCTTTTTTTAGGTCATAAGGAAGAGCATTAAAGCTATCAATTAATAAATCAAAACCTTTCTGATACTCTAAGCGACCAACAGCAATTATTTTTTTTTTGTGACAAATCTGTTGTGCGACTATCTTTAAAACTAGATGGATTTTCAATTTTAACAACATTAGAATGTTTTTTCTTGTAAAAATTAATGTCATTATCAGTTAGTGCAACAATGGTTTTATATTTTTTATATATTAAAGAACGTAGTAAACGAATACTTGATCTATAATAGTGGCTATATACATGTTCTACAACAATACTATTTTTTTTTGATAGTACGTAAGGAAATGCTAAAAAAGCCATAGGAAAACTATTAACGATAAGAGTATAATCTTTGCACTTATATAAATATTTACAAAGAGAAAAACTTGATTTTAAATGTCTTACTAAGCGAGATATACTGCCTGGCTTTCCTGTGTAAGGCTTTTTATTTATATATTTAATACTTATATTTTTGTCTATATCATAATTTATATATTCATTAGATTTGTATAGTGATATTATTTCTATATCAAATCCACTATTATAAAACTTATTAGCTATAATAGTGTTTACTCGTTCTATACCACCAATATAGGTAATATCTGCGATTAAGAATTTTATTTTTTTATTCATAGTACTTATCTTTTTTGTAATGTATGTGATGCTTAACTATTCCATTCAATATATATGTTCCCATAAAGTAAATTCTTGATATAAAGTTAACATCATTGTATCGTAATACGATCCACTGATTATATATCTCTTTTATTTTGTTTGAAGAAAGTGATTTTCCTGATTTTCTATATATTGCATCATTACATAAGTAATTGCACGCAATAATATTATTTTTTTTTGAGAATGCTTAACCAGAAACAATAGTCCTCTTTTTTTCTGTAAGGAAATCGTAATTCACTTATGCAGCTATAATGTAACATTACAGTTAAGCAGCCAATATTACATTTTTTAAGTAAATCTTTATATGAAATATGATTTGGAGATTTCATATGTCCGGTGATTTTTCTATTACTATCACATATAGAATAATTTCCATATGAAAACAAAAGATTATTCTTTTCCATATAGATAAGTTGATTTTTTAGTTTATTTGGTAGCCATAAATCATCACTATCTAAAAATGTAATATAGGATCCCTGTGCAATATCTAAGGCTGAATTTCTTGCACCTGCAGCACCTTTATTTTGTATATTTGATATTAGTTTTATACGAGGATCACTATACTGTTTTATTATCTCAATGCTTTTGTCTGTTGAATGATCATCAGAAATAATCAGCTCAAATTTAGTGAAAGTTTGATTTAGTACGGATTCGATTGAATCTGAGATAGTTGATTCAGCGTTAAAGCAAGGCATTATAATACTAATTTTCGGTGAAGACATATTTTACCTATCAAAAATTGTAGTATAAGGGGTTACCCCTAAACCAGAATTATTAGAGGATAAATTTGTAAAAATTGTCCTTTCATATAATGAAATAAATAAGCCCATAATGAAGAATACAATAAAATAGCGAGTTATTACATTTTTAATAGACATTAATAGTATGGGAATGGATAGAAATGATAAAAAAGAAAAAATATCAGATAGGCGGTTAAATATATGAATCTGTGTGGAAGCAGCATTAGCTAAAATAGAACCCACACTCAAATATATAATAATAGAATAATTCTTATTTAATGAGTATATTTCACGGGAGTATATTACCACTAAAATTGGAACTATGCATTTTATAAGGACACCTAAACCAGTATTTATTTTGGCTTCACCACCAAATTTGGTATTGATATAGTATCCATATTTTGTCATAGCAAAAATATCACTACTCATTATTGTTGTTAGTATATTGGTATTTAGTATTATAATGGAAAATATTATAGTGAATAAAATTAAAAAATTCCTTTTTATAGGAATAAAAGAAAAAAGTGGAAATGCTAAGATAGAAATAACAGAAAAATGGAATGATGAACCAACAATAGTTAATACAGTGAATAAAATAAATCTTTGGCGAGCATAAAGACTTATAGCTACTGCTATAAAGCTAATAGCGATAGCTTGACGAAGTAGTGAGTATGATAATAAATAGAAAGAACATACAAGTACAAGTATACTGATAGCAAAGTATTTCTTACTAATCATTACTGAGCTCAATATAATATTAAAATATATTATAAATCCAGATATTATAAAAATGTATTGGGAGTTTAAATTCAGATAAACCACAATGAAATTTATAATATAATAGCCAAATTCAGTAGTAATGCCTCCATTTCGAGCATGTTCCAGTATACCTATATAGCTGAAGTAATCAGTACCAATACCATATCGAAGTGATGCAGGTATTAGTAATGTTAAAAATATACAAAGGGGAAGGAATATATTTGTTTTTTTCAATATTGAATAAAGAAATGAAAAGAAAAAACTTAGGATTAGTATTGAATTATATATAATATAAGTTGAAAACATTATTCTTCCCTTATTTTTCAAATTTTGATTTTTCAGGGAGTATATGTTTAAAAGCATTTGATAACTCAGATTTGACTAAGTCAAAATCAGGTATGTTCGCATCATTGATTACAATTAACCTATTGTTTTTTTCTTTTATTTTAGAACATATAAAACTACATGTATGAGTATCTAAACCCGTATAGATAGAGCCTTTTATGACATTTTTTGCTATAAAATTACCTTCGGCTAATTGCCAATATCTAAATATGTACTGACTAACATTATCATCTTCTCTGAATCTACTTTTACAAGTTTTATCTAAGAGTTCTTTCTCTTCTTTCCATACTTTTTCGAATGTTGATTTATTAAATGCAGTTGGAAGATGAGTATCTTTGAATCCAACAAATTTAGGCCAAGGTAGTAAAGCAAAGCTACGCAATAAATTTTTACCATAACACAAATTGAACCACTTCAATTTATTGTTTTTTATAACTGTATTTTTGTTAAAATGGTTATTAATTACATTTACACAATTCATTACAATATGCGATATTCCACCGGGTACTATAGGGTTCAGTATAGCGCAGTCTTTGGGGGTATTTTTATGGAAAAAGTAATTACGATCAATCGTGTTGGTTATGAACATATCATCATTAAAATATACAAAATTATCACTTAAATCATTTATTCTATGCAGGTTTAGTTCTATTGTATGAGAATTAAATGTAGGAAGGTATTCTTTTGGAATGTATTCATCATGAGTAACAAAATTTAATTTTGGATGAGATGTATCTAGCCAATCAGGCTTATGTCCACATGTGATAAAATGTATTTTTCTTACCCATGGAGCAAATTTTTCTACACCACGAAACCAATATTTTAATAATTCAAAGTCACGAAATCTAATTTCTTGAGAATCACCTGATGTTATTTTATTTGAGTAGTGTGCATATTGCTTAAGCCAATTTTTATCAGAACCATCGACCCAAATAATAACAAAATCTATATCTAAACTCATTTTTTAAATTACTCAATTAGTATTTTTTATTATGGATATATTTTATAATTCCATGCTGATAAATTACTTTAGGTGGAATCATGAAATTGGAGCCATAGGTTAAAGTCAGGTATCTTTCAACATTATTTGGACATGGATATTCACGCCCTTCAAAAGTAATTGAACTTAATGGGAATATAATTTCAGTAGGGTAATTGTATGCTTTGAGTCCCATGTCACAGCTATAATCATAGCCTTTATTATATGGTGTTTTTTTGCAATAACTAATATAAGCTCTATTTAATAAACTTAACATATTATAGTTTAAAAAAATCTTCCCAAATAAAGATATTGTTTTTTTGTAAATTGTTTTGTTATTATATCTACGTTGATAGTATATTTTATATAAGGTTTTTATTATCGTTCCGAAGAATGAGTATTTAGGGATTTTATCCATAGGAAATATATCAATATACAGGCCAGAGTGAGATGTATTATTGTGGTTGTATTCATTACCATTTTGGTCTGTCCATAATAAAAATGTATTATTAATCCTTAATTTAGATGGGACGGGATGAATCTTGTAGTTTTTATCAGTAATATAGTTTTGTAGAAAATATTTATCTTTATTGAGATCATTATGTGCAATTTTTATAAATAGTTCATAATTTTCTCTTGTCATACAAATATCTATATCTTCATCCCACGCTATGAACTTACCATTTCTTTTAGCACCGAGTAATGTTCCTGAATCAATCCAGTATTCAATGTTATTTTTTTTTACAAATTCTATCTATTTCAATTAGTCCATCAATAATAACTATATGGGCATCTTTTAAAGTTGATAGTTCATTTAATAGTATTGCGTTTTCCACGTTGTTTTTTCCTCCATAAAAAATGGAATATTGATATTCTAATTATTAACGTTATCGTATCGATTGTAATTAGTAATAACATTAGGTTACTGATGGTTAGTAATGAACACATATATAGTATAATAATTAGTAATATATATATCATTGAACTAATTACTACAGTGTAGTTTGGGATGTACGGCTTATCTATTATTGAAAATGCAGAGTAACCATATAAAATTGAAATAGTATTAATGGGAATCATTACAAGGAAGTAATTAAAAATATAAATTGAAGGCTTGTATTCCTCACCAAATATATTAATAAAGAACCAGGGGGATATTATATATCCTATAAAAGCACCTATGATAGATAGAAAAAATAATAATATAACTATCTTCATAAACAATGTATGGTTCTTATTTCTTGCCATGTAAGGATACATGGCATTAGATAATGGTACTACCAAACTAATCGCAGCATTATAAATTTTTTCTGCTACTCCGTAAATCGCGGCACTATATGGGCTAATGAATGTACCTATAATTATACCGTTAGATGTGGTTGATAAATTAACCGCTAGCCTAGAAATAAAAAAGCTAAAACTATCTTTAAAGCTATTTTTAATATCTATTAAACTTATTTTTACTAAGGAATAACCCTCTTTTTTTGTAAATTTAAAATAAAGTAATGTGGTTATAAAATTGCTTACTAGCGTACAAAATAAGATTGAATTGATATTTTTAAAGAAAGGAACAAATATAAATATGAATATAAAGTAGCTAACCTTACTGATAGAAGCAAGTATAGTGATAGACTTCATTTTTTCTATACCAAGGAAAAACCACTGAATCTGAAAGGCGAATGATAGTATTATTAATCCTATAATAATATACGTAAAGTGGTCTATTTGATTAATTTCTTTAGAGATAGATAGATATGTAGTCGTACATAATATTGCGGCAATTGCTAATAGTGATTTTATTAAAATAACAGAGCTCAAATATCTATTTACATTTTTTTTATTATCTCTATTTGTTGAAATATAATATGGACCAGAAAGACCAAAACCAAAATCAGTTAACACATTAGCCATACTATAGGATGATATTAATATTACCAATATTCCGAAAGAATTAACATCTAAAACTCTAGTTAAATAAGGTATTGTAATTAAAGGTAATATTAAGTCTAGGATTTTTATAATGCTAAGAAAAAAAGTATTCTGTATTAGACTATGTTTTACTATTTTTTTAACGGAGAACACAAGAGGTTATCCTAATAATATCATGATAATTTTCTATATTATCCATTTCACCCGCAACACCAGATGAAACTTCATAAGTTTTCATGTTTAATTCATGAATCATAGACATAGGGATATTATCCCAATAGAGTTTTGAATTATTTAGATTTGTTACATCAGTAAATTTTGGTAGCTCAGCCAAAATTTTTGCTGATTCAGCTGGTTTCCAGTAAGAAATGCCTAACAAAGAGGGAGCTGTTGGCTCTCTGATATCGATTCGTTCGATATATCCATTATTACCTAATACAGGAATCCACTCATGTTCAGGTGTTGTGCGTTTTACAGTATAATAAAGGCTATATTCGCTTTTGATAAAAATATTTTTTAGTAGCACAACATCAGCATCAATAACCAGGGTATCATTAAAATAATCGGCTATTTTCAAAAATGAATATATATTATTGTACTTTTCATAGTATTCATTATGCATCAGTGTGCAACCATATTTTTCTTTCAGATATTCAAACTGGTGTGCAAGATAACCGGTAACAATAACTATTTCAGTAATACCAAATTCTGACAGATATTGAATTGTTCTTTCAATATTAGGTATTCCGCCAATAGGTAGAAGAGCTTTATGTGTTTTCTTTGTTATATCACCAAACCGGGAACCAAGACCAGCAGCTAAGATCACAGCATTCATTTTGCTAAAACTTCCTTTGATTGCAGATTTGTAATAAGTGCTCCGGCTATAATAATAGCAGAAAGTACTAATAATAAAGGTGATAACTCGTAACCTAATAATGGGCCAAGAAGAATTGCCCAGGCAGAATAACTAATATTTAGCCCCATTGCTTTTATTGGACCTAATTCACCTATTGCGCGATAATAGAACAGATATGAAAGGGCACCAAAAATTGCAATTACAGCCATTGTCAATATCAGAGAATTACTCAGAATGATATCAGCGACAGCGAGTGCTTCTGTTTTAAAGAATAATGCAATTATCAGGAAGTAAATAACGGATGAGGTTAATTGCCTGAGAAATAATGCAATTTCATAGCTGAGGTTGTTTTTTAAGGCATAAGAACAAATGGTACTTTCCAGTCCCCAGCCAACTGCACAGCCTAGTGAAAATAAAAATCCAAGTAATGATATCTGGTTAAAACTATCAAGGTTTAGGCCAATATATGCAGTGGTAATAATAACCAGTAAAAGCCCCAGGAAATTTAAAAAAGTTGTTTTTACTCTCAGAAATATATAAGCAAACAAGCAACCTAATGCCGGGTAAATAGTGGATATGGTAGCAGCTATTGAAGCATTACTGTAATAGATGCCTAAAATATAACAGCTCATACCGATAGGGCCACCACTGAGAGCAGCAAGGCAGATTATGTAACTATCTCTTTGTTTCAGGGAATTAATTAATTTTTTACTTCTTCCTGATAGTGTTATGAAAGAAAATAACCATAACGATGAGAATAGATCATGAAGGAAGGCAATGCAAATAGAGAAAAGGATAGCGTATTTTAGTGTATCTACAGATGATATATTATAGTCTACCAATATTGTATCAAGCGCCCAGAGGACTCCTGATGCTAAACCAATAATAATAGATTTATTCAGTAGTTGCATATTTTTTCCTATGGAGATTCATTTGTTTTTGACATTTTTCATATCTGTCAATACCGTAGGTTCCAAATAAATTTTCATTTTTTTCTTTGATTAAAGTCCATATTGACCATAGAAAATTTTGGCATGCTTTATAAATTAATATTTTTTCTTTTATAGTTTCTGATTCAGAAGAATATTCGTTTAAATAATGATTTAAAAAAATATTCTCATCGCTATCAGATAAATGTGATTCTTCACAAAGGGCAGCAATATCCCAGATACTGTCATTCATTCCGGAATATTCCCAGTCGATGAGGTAATAACCATTTTCGTTATAGATGAAATTTTCAGGGACGGGGTCATTATGGCAAGGACAAATATGCAAACCTAATTCATTCAATCTTTCTTCTAAATATAAAAAATAAGATTCAGTTTCTGTAAAATCAGGATAGTTGATCTGACTTTTATTTAGGTCGCTCAGGTAACGTTTATATTCTTCAAAAACATTGAAATGATTTTCAAATTTTATATCTGACTGATGTAAAGTACGTAGTAATAATGCTGTATTTTCCAGATTTACATCTTTATTTATTATTTTTGGTGTTAGTGTAACTGCGTTATTTATATATTCAGTTATTTTTATACCATTGTCAGTATTGTAATAATATAACTTAGGGTTTATGCCCAGTTCAGTAGCCAACTCACAGTTAGCCCTCTCATTTCCTCTGTTAATCAAAACATTAGTATTTTCGCCCGGGAGTCTGACAACTGTTTTCGTATTTTGTGTTTCACAATAATAGTTTGTATTTGTCATTCCGCCGATTTTTTCTATTTTGACCGGAGGTTCAGCTATTGCTGAATGTACAATATCTGCAATAGTTGTATGGATATCATCTGCCATAAATAAATGTCAGCCATCATATTTATTAAAAGAATAGCTACCGCACTGGGTTACCGCTCCCAGAGTGCGCTATTGCGAGTTTATCTTACTGATTCTATTGAGGAATCGAGCCAGTAAGAGTTGTAGTGTGTTACGGAGTGCTGATTTTTCAATATCTTGGGAGGTGATTTATACCCAATCAATCAGCGCCGTTTATATTTGCTGCCAAAGGCTAGTCCGATTACCCGGACAGGTCAAGCATGATAACACTCGCGGGTCTTTCATTAAACGAACTTTATCCGGTTTAATCAGGGATTTTTTTTCTTTAAATCTGCTGTTTTTGTGTTAGCAGCAGAAAAAGTGTTACTTTAAGCCATAGCTATGGTTTATTACTTTTTCTAATCGATATATGCATAATCACAGCAGAAATATTTTATTACATCATATTGATGTTACTTGTTATTTCTGCTTAAGAAAGAATAGTTACCGGGGCGGGTTCCCCGGTAACTACAGAGCGTTTCAGCGCGGGTGCAGAGGCAGCCAGATTTCCAGCCTCAGTCCGCCGAGCGGGCTGTCATTGGCAGTAACTTTGCCGTTGTGCTGGCTGATCGCGGTGCTGACAATCGCAAGCCCCAGCCCGGTGCCGCCGGATTCCCGGTCGCGGGCTTCGTCAGTGCGGTAGAACGGCCGGAAGATATGTTCGCGATCTTCCGGGCTGACGCCCGGGCCGTCATCATCCACCACAATGCTGATGCCTTTGGTATCGGCACTGAATGCCACCTGGATGTGCTGGTTTGAGTAACGCAGCGCGTTACGGACAATGTTCTCAAATGCGCTGCCGAGTGCGGACGGGTTGCAGTAAATCGTCCACGGGCCCGGCGGGGAGGTGATCTCCAGCGTTTTATGGCGCTGTTCCGCCTCAAACTTCGCATTGTCGAGAATGTCATCCCACAGCTCATTGGCCTTGATGTTCTGACGCAGCAGCTCGTTTTTGTGCTGGCTGCGGGAGAGCACGAGCAGGTCGTTGATCATACCGTCCAGGCGGTGGGTTTCGGTTTCGATACGTTCCAGTTCTTTACTCTCACCATGACGGCGGCGCAGCAGTGCCGTGGCCAGCTGGAGCCGGGTGAGCGGGGTGCGCAGTTCGTGGGAGATGTCGGATATCAGCCGCTGCTGTGCATTGACCATACGTTCAAGGGCGCTGATCATCTGGTTAAAGCTGTTACCCGCCGCAAGGAACTCCTGTGGCCCAGCTTCCAGTTCCGGATGCTGGCGCAAATTACCTTTGGCAACATCATCCGCTGCGTTTTTCAGTTTTCGTGCCGGTTTTGCCAGGCTCCACGCCAGCCAGAGCAGCAGCGGGGTGCTGATCAGCATCGTGGCGGCCAGTAACAGGAACGGGCGGTCGATCAGGAAGTTGATAAAGTCAGACTGTGCAGTGTTTGCCGGACGGATAAGGTAAAGCTGATAGCGGTCTTCGCCGTCACGAACCTCAAACGGGCCGAGCAGCTCAATGCGGCCGTAACGTTTCTTTTTCGGGTTGTCAGTATTATCTGACTGGCCCATAAAGTTGCGGATGACCTGAGAATCATTGCGGATAGGCCCGATAATCCGGCCTTCGCTGGTAACAATAATCAGGCGCTTGTCCGGCGGTGTCCATTTTACCAGGGCGCGGGTCAGCCGCCGCCACCAGAGCAGGTCATTGGCCGGGTCCTGTGCGAGATCAGATTCAATATGTTGCTGCAGCATCATCCCCTGCCGGTACTCGTTCTCCTGGAGCGGCATCAGCTGCCGGGAGTCGAGTTTCGGTACCATGAGCACCAGTAACAGCACCAGTGCCAGGGTAAACCAGAAGATGGCGAAGATCCGCGCCGTCAGGCTGCTTATCATGTTGCAGATACCATTAAGTAGCCGCGGCCGCGTAAGGTTTTAAACCATGGCAGGCCGTCTGTGCGCTCCGGTAATTTACGGCGCAGGTTGGAAATGTGCATATCAATGGCGCGGTCAAACGGGGTCAGGCGTTTGCCCAGCACTTCCTGGCTTAAGTGTTCACGGCTGACCACCTGGCCGAGATGCTGTGCCAGCAGGTAAAGCAGGGTGAACTCGGTTCCGGTCAGATCCAGTACTTCGTCACCGAAGCTGGCTTCCTGGCGGCCCGGGTTAAGCTGGAGTTTATCCACCATCACCACGGAAGAGTTGCTGCCGCTGTCGCTCTGCTGCTGTTGCTCACTCCAGTTGGAGCGGCGCAGAATCGCGCGTATACGCGCCACCAGCTCGCGATCGTTAAACGGTTTAGGCAGATAGTCATCCGCGCCGAGTTCGAGTCCCAGAACGCGGTCAAGGTCGCTGCCGCGGGCGGTCAGCATAATCACCGGGGTCTGGTAGTTCTGGCGCAGTTCTTTCAGGGTTTCAATCCCGTTTTTGCGCGGCATCATAATGTCGAGCAATAACAAGTCTATGGAATCGTCAAGGAGGGTCAGTGCCTGCTCGCCGTCATGTGCAATGACAACGTTGAACCCTTCCATATCGAGTAATTCTTTTAACAGCGAGGTTAATTCGCGGTCATCATCAACAAGCAGTATTTTATTCATTATTCACGTCCTCCACGTGCAAAATACGACAACAAACGTTTCTATTCCATGACTTTACGTTCTTTTACATGCTCTGACGCATGTTTGCAGCCGGGTGCGTATAGTTAATTCCAACGGGTCAGGTGACGCAGACTCAGAAGTTTAAGGAGTTACTATGGGTAAGATAGCAACAATCACTTTAGCGTCAATGTTTGTGATGCAAAGTGCGCCCGGACTGGCGCAGGATTCGGAAAGTGATAGCTGCGTTGCCCCGGTGCAGAGTCACAGTCAGTATAAAGGTATAACGACATCAGGGGGAGATGGTTATACCTCTATGTTGACCGGTATCCGGTTAACGGAAGAACAACGGATGCAGTTGCGGGATCTGATGCACAATTATCGTGATCAGTTACGGAATGTCCGTAATCTCGCAGAAGATGATATCGCGCTGTATGAGCTGGTAAAGGCCGAAAAGTTTGATGAAACGGCGGTACGTAACCAGCTGGAGAAGGACATGCGCAAGCGGCTGGATTACCAGGTTGAGATGATACGGGTTCACCATCAGATGTATCAGTTACTCAACCCGGAGCAGAAAATGCAGTTGGATGCCAATTTTGAGCCGGAGAGTATCCATACTTCATCCGCCTCATCCGCGCAAAATACGCCGGAATGAATTTGTCAGAAATAATTTGTCAGAAGTCATTTGTCAGAGTAGTGAAGTCAGTAGAGTCGTTAAGTAGCACCCAAGAAGTTTTTCCTTGCCATAGACACCATCCCTGTCTTTTACAGCCCCTCTTGAGGGGCTTTTTTTAGCTGAATTTCAGGGCAATAAGGTTTGCTGCCAACCGGGGTTCTGAAGAAACAGCCAGGGTGAGTGTTAACGTGTCTTTTTCTGATAAGGTTTCAGTAGTGCTGAAATGGGTTACACGTATTCCTTTCATCGTAATATTGTTCTGATAACACGCGGCCTCCTGATTTGTACTGCGTAAAATAAAGTCAGCTTCCGATGTTATCAGGTAATCACCCGGTGACAGTTGCTGAATAGTCATTTTTCCTTTACTGCTGCCCGGCGCGATAAACAAGATGTCATCGGTATCATTTTGGGATTTCAGCAGCTCAGTGAAACGGATATTCGCCATGCTGGCATGTCCCTGATGCGCAATTTTTGAGATTTCAGTGGCATCAGTAAAGCCAATCTCCGAAAAAAAACGACTGATTTTTTCGTTACTGTTCAGCGGGGTGCTTTCTCCGTTGCCGGAGATGTAATGATATGTCATACGTCCGTATTCTTGATCGCCGGAAGGTGGTTGCGGATAACCGGAGTCAGCACAAAACGTGTAACAAAGGCCGATAGTCTTTTTCTGTTCAGTCATGCTGCAATCCGTACCATCTGATGAAGGATAGTGACCGGGCGGAATATAAAATGGTGTTTCGGTCAGCTCTGTATCACTGCCGGACGGAATATAACGTTCTGTGTTTTCTGACCATGTGTATTGTGTCCGTGCTTCAGAGTCACCGTATATCACGGCCGGATGAATATTGTCAGGTATCCGGAAGTAGTGAGAGAGAGTCGTGAGTCCGTGGTGTGTTTCCGGCTTATGAGGCACGGGTTCGGCACTGTTTCCGGCGCACTGCAAAAAACGCAGGAGCGACTTGAAGATACTGCACTTATTAGATTCCGGTTTCGGAGTTGTTTCTGATGTACGGGGAAGGTTTTTAATCTCTGGGATCATAGTGTATTTTCCGGAAGTAAAAACAGGCATTTTACCGGGAGAGCAGGAAAATAATTGCAGAAAACAATTTACGGGTCTGTATTGCTGTGAAAAAAGTGTTTCGGATACGCTAATTATTTTTCGGGTATCCTTAACGGAAGCCTGATTGCGGAAGCGTGATAACAAAGTGCGGGAAATCGCGATTGAAAATTTGTCAGAAATAATTTGTCAGAAATAATTTGTCAGAGTAGTGAAGTCAGCAGAGTCGTTAAGCAGCACCCGGGAAGTTTTTCCTTGCCTTACAGCCCCTCGCGGGGGGCTTTTTTGTCTTCTGAATCCCCGATGTGAAAAAAGATGAAAAAAAAGCGGCCTTGCGGCCGCTGTAAATGAATCACAACGAGAGATTAAAAGTTATAGCGAACGCCGATATTGCCGTGTACAGGCGATTCTGTTTTGTCGCCGTTACGGTAATCAATTTCCGCATATGCCTGAATCTGCGGGGTGAAACGGACAGTTAACCCGCCGCCGGCTTTCAGGCTGTCACCGGAGAAATCCGTATCAAAGGTATTGCGCTGGTTAATAGTCACATCATTATTGCTGATAAACTCATGCTGCCAGGCCAGTGTTGCATAAGGGGTGATAATCACCTGATTGTTCAGGGTGAAATCTTTACCCGCATGCAGGCCGAGCTCTGATTGCAGGGATTGCTGTGCATCAAATTTTGCCTGCATATTATTATTCAGGTGAACTGATTTACTGTCTGCACGCATATAGCTCAGGCGGGCATACGGTTCTGCCCAGAAGGCTTCCGGCAGGTCAAATGAGTAACCGGCTTCAGCGGATGCCCCGTACGCATTCTGAGAATAATCCCCGCGGATGCTGCTGCGGTTAGTGGAAACTGCACGTAACTCATTGTTGAAATGGTTATATTTCAGTACACCATCGATATACCAGCCGTTGTCCGAAAGCCAGGTGGCGTAACCGCCGGCAGTGATACTGTCGATGCTGCTTTCGCCGCCGCGCTGATGTTTCAGTTTGACATCGTTATAGCCGGTAAAGACGCCGAGCCACAATTTGCCGTTTTCCAGCGGAACAGATTTATCCGCACCCAGCTCAAAACCAGCCTGGTTCAGTTTAAAGTGCGTGTGTCCGGTACCTGCACGGGTTCTGTCACCGGTCAGTCGTACCCAGACACCCGCATCGCCCTGATTATCCCGTAATTCACCACGGCGGAACCGCAGGTTGTCGAGTTCATGATTAAAAATCAGCTGTGGCGCGGCCGCCATGGATAACATGGCATCGGTGGATGGCGTGGTTTTGTCGTCCGGTACGACCGGCGGAACCGGTTTTTCCGGTTCGCCCGGTTCACCGGTGCTGTCATCTTTCGGTGCGGCCAGATACCAGATTTTACCGTCCTGTTCATCACGTTCGTACAGCGAGTACATATAGGTACCGCCATCTACCGCATTGATATTGGTGCCGTCAAGGGCGCTCAGACTGAACTGTGCATTGCTGCTCTCGTCTGTGATCAGGTCAAGACGTGATTCATCCGGACGGGTAATTTCAGCCCCGGAATCCTGAATATTCAGTGCATGATCACCACTGCCGTTACGGATGGTGAGGTAATCACCCTGTTGTTCCGCAATCGCCGTGTTCATATGGAATGTCTGGCTGCCGGAGAGATTATCAATGGTCAGGTGGCTGTATCCGGCGTTGACCGGTGCGACAAACCGCACATGCCCCTGTCCGCTGAGAGAACCGGCAAATGCGGCATTCCCGGTATCACCGGTGATCACCAGCAGGGAGCTGTCCGGGCCGGATAAGATAACGTTTTCCGCATAAGCCCCGGCATCCGCAGCCAGTCTGTCTTCCGCACCGGCGGTGAGTTGCACCTGAGACTGCTGATTAACCGTGGTGACGCCGAGGAGCTGAGCCCCTGCTGCCAGCCAGCTTTTGGCACTGTCATTCAGTGTGGTGTCAGTGGCGGAGGAGCCGCTGTAGATACTTTGCACTGAGGTATCATATAATTCGTTATCAATGGCTTGTCCGCCACCTCTGATGATCTGGGCGCCGCCATTTTTTATCTGGTTGAATTCCGCAATACCGGCAGTGGCGGCTGCATCCTGACTGAAAATATATTGCTGTCCGCCGTCAACCGTTGTATTGGTTGCTTTGGAGTCATCAACAACATATTGCCGTGCCCCGGCATTCACCAGTGTATTATCTGCGAAACCACTGTTATGCAGTTGTTGTAATCCGCCGTCATTAATAATGGTGCTGTCGGCAAATCCGCCGGATCTCAGCATCTGGAAGCCGCCGTTATTCACAACCGTATTCAGGGATTTACCGTCCTGCTGGACATATTCATAACCGCCTTCATTAACCAGAGTACCGGTCGATTCTCCGCCCAGGTAAATAAATAATTTTCCGCCGCTGTTGACGGTATTATTTTCAGATTTACCCGTATCATCGGCTTTTCCGGTATTACTGACATAGACGGTTCCGCCGTTGAGTTCGGAATCTTTTAATGTTCCGCCGTCCAGAACACGAACTAAGGCACCACTCTGAATATCAATATTACTGCCGGTTGCAGGTGCTCCCGGATGGTAACCGTTTACTGCAATTTGTGTGGTTTTACTGATCCAGACTTCTGCACCACTCTGAACCTGTGAATTTTCAAAAAGACCGATAACGCTAAGTTTGCTGCCGCTCAGCATTGTGAGATTTTCAGCAATACCGACAAAATCCGATGGCAGCCCTTCTACCATGGCGCCTATTTCGTAACATTCGTCAGCTGTCATTTCACCGGTCAGCGGCGGAGTGCCAGCCAGACCGACATGAAGCTGACCGTCACAAAATGTGGCTGCCGTGACGAATGACGGCACTGATGAACATAGGACTGCAAGAACAGAAAGATGCAGAATCTTCTTTTTTGTTTTCATTAGATTAGTTATTCCCTGGTGTCGGTAAATATAAAGACAGCCATTTCGTCAGTTTGAAATGACAAATTCTTAAGTGGTAATTTTTATTTATGAGAGAAGTATCTTATTTAGGATTTGTTTAAGCAATGGGGGGCAAAATGCATATTTAAGTGAGTTTTTTAATATTCTCAGATGGTGAGGAATAGTAATTCATGCTGTAAATAAAGATAATCTGATGGTTTATTTATTTATTTAGTCAGGATAAAACTCTTTATTTACATATTATATTGGTAAATCAATTATCTAAGCTCCATATTTGATTTGAGCAGGCCAATGAAGATACCCGTGTCACGAGTAATAATGGCGATGTAATAAATATTGGTCAGATATGTCAGAATGTTACTGATACTCTTCGTTTGAAATTCGCCATAAGTTAAATTAAATAATTTCAAAAGTATATTATATAAATTTCTATTGTATTATTTATGTCATAATATGATTTCAGAAATAAATAGTTACTATTTGTTTTTATTAATTACATAATGTACGGGAAATCCGGATATATATTTTCACCCGGATATGATTTTAATTTCAGATCCCGCCTTTGATACCTGATGTTCCTGTTACGCATTATTTGTGAAAAAAATGTTTCAGATACGCTAATTATTTTTTGTTTTTCGGGTATCCTTAACGGGGATGCCGGGTAATATTCCGGTCGCAGAGATTCTGTGTTCCCGGAGTCTCAAAATGACAAAAAAATCCGCAAAAGGTAGGTGCATCCGGCGGAACCTTATCTTACTATAGGATTAGGTGAATCAATTCAGCTATAGGTTACAGCAGTGAATTCCCGAAGCCTGATCGTGGAAGCGTGATAACATGCCGCTCAGGTTTACATATATTACATCTGCAAATCAGAGGTCATCATGAGCAAGAAGATCAAACGAATCGGTGTGCTGACAAGCGGCGGTGATGCGCCGGGCATGAATGCCGCAATCCGCGGTGTTGTCCGCGCGGCGCTGTCAGAAGGGCTGGAGGTTATCGGGATTTATGACGGCTATCTCGGGCTGTATGAAAACCGGATGAAACAGCTCGACCGCTTCAGTGTCTCTGATGTGATCAACCGCGGCGGTACGTTCCTCGGGTCGGCGCGTTTCCCTGAATTCCGTGATGACAAAGTGCGGGAAACCGCGATTGAAAATATGCGCAAAAATGGTATCGACGCGCTGGTGGTTATCGGCGGGGACGGTTCCTATCTCGGTGCCAAAAAACTGACAGAAGCAGGTTTCCCGTGCATCGGCCTGCCGGGCACGATCGATAACGACGTGGCGGGAACCGATTACACCATCGGCTATTTTACCGCGCTGGAAACCGTGGTTGAAGCTATCGACCGCCTGCGTGATACCTCCACATCCCATAAACGTATTTCTATTGTCGAAGTGATGGGGCGCTATTGCGGTGACCTGACACTGTCCGCTGCTATCGCCGGGGGCTGTGAATTTATCGTTCTGCCGCCGAATGAAGTGGAATACAGCAGTGATGAACTGATTGCAGAAATCAAAGCCGGGATTGATAAAGGCAAACGTCATGCGATTGTGGCGATCACCGAACATGTCACCGATGTGTATGAGCTGGCACGGCAGATTGAGGCGACAACACATCACGAAACCCGTGCAACAGTACTGGGGCATATTCAGCGCGGCGGTTCGCCGGTAGCGTATGACCGCATCCTTGCATCCCGTATGGGCGCGTATTCTATTCAGTTACTGCTGGAAGGTTACGGCGGCCGCTGTGTCGGTATCCAGAATGAAAAACTGGTTCATCACGATATTATTGATGCGGTGATGAATATGAAGCGGGTGTTTAAGAAAGACTGGTATGAGACTGCGAAGAAACTCTACTAAAAAATCCTCGTCATCCTTCAGTCCGTGGCCGTGTTGGCTGCGTTTGTCCACCCCGGTCACATACTGGTGTATGTTCCCGGGGATGTCCTCACTTTGCCGCCTTGCCACAGACTGAATGATTCAGAGGATTGCGCGAATTGTCCTTCAGCCTGTGGCGGTGTTGGCTTCATTCATCGCCCGGGTCACATACTGGTGTATGCTCCCCGGACTCTTCATTTTGCCGCCTTGCCACAGACTGAATGATTTAGAGGATTAAGCGAATTGCCTTTCAGCGAGTGACCGCGTTGGCTTTATTCATCGCCCGGGTCATATACTGATGTATGCTCCCGGGGATGTCCTCACTTTGCCGCCTTGCCACAGACTGAATGATTCAGAGGATTGTGCGAATTGTCCTTCAGCCTGTGGCGGTGTTGGCTGCGTTTGTCCACCCCGGTCACATACTGGTGTATGTTCCCGGGGCTCTTAGTATTGCCAGCGTGATATGATACGGTTTGCTGGCTGGTAACATCGGCCGGCAAATTATCCCTTTATATTGGGTGAATAATACACCGATAGGTATATCATGAAAAAGAAACTACTGTATCTAATCAGGTCGCAATTACCTTTCTCTATAAATAAGCTGCCGATGTAAAATTTTTCACCATGAGCAAAGATGATAAGATAAGAACTGCCGATTATAAATACTGATATCAAGTATAATAATTCCAGGAATAACGGTCTCTTCAGAGTGAAGAATACTCTTGCTTTTCGTATCAATAAGAAAATTATAATAGATATTATATAAAATAATATGAGCTTAATCCATCCGAATGGAGCTGTTGATAATGTATTGAAATCAGTCATTTATTTTTTTTGCTTTTGGATAAGTGAAAAGACATAAAAATGCCAACAGAAAGCTGCTGATCCTTATTGTCATTTCATTTCCATAGCGGATAAATAGCCCGCCTGCTGTAAAATCTTTACCTATCCCGAAAATTAAAAAAATATCACGCCTAATCCAATTGATAAATAGGCACCTATTAAGTTAAGCGATTTAATATTTTTCTTTGAAATAATTTTGTTCAGAGCTAAAACAAATAAAATTAAAAAGAAAGATACAAGGTAAAAAAATATTAATTCAATCCATCCAAAAGAAAATAGTTTATTGATATCATTCATTTTTTATTCTCTTTATTTATTTCATATGCGGAATAAAATGTTACGCAGGGTACTTTGGTATGCTTCACTGAATGAATAATCTAATTCGTGTTGGCTCATTCATCACCTGAGTCTGTTGATAAACCGTTTCTCTGCTGTGCATTTTCCGGGCAAATGCCGTGACTGATAATATCACCATAACCTAAATTTTCAAAGACTACAGCCTGGCGACTCAATACCGGATGCATCAGAGTGAAAGGATATGGTCTGCATAGTGACAGATACAAAAAAAGCGGCGATTTCGCCGCTTTTTGCTGTCCGGTGGCCGGGAATTATTTTGCAGCTTTCGCTGCCGCTGCGGCTTTGACGATCACGCCGAAAGCATCTGCTTTCAGTGATGCGCCGCCGACTAATGCACCGTCGATATCCGGCTGAGTGAACAGCTCTGCGGCATTCTTATCATTCACAGAACCGCCGTACTGGATAATAACCTGCTCTGCCACTTTCGCATCTTTCTTCGCGATATGGCTGCGGATAAATTTGTGGACTGCCTGTGCCTGTGCAGGGGTGGCGGATTTGCCGGTGCCGATAGCCCAGATAGGCTCATAGGCAATGACCGCGCCGAGGAAAGCGTCTGCACCCTGAGTGTTCAGAACAGCATCAATCTGGCGTGCGCAGACTTCTTCGGTTTTACCCGCTTCATTTTCCGCTTCGGATTCACCGATACACAGTACCGGGGTCAGACCCAGTTTTTTCAGGACAGCAAATTTCTCTGCCACTAATTCATCACTTTCACCGTGGTAAGTACGGCGTTCGGAGTGGCCGATAATGATGTAGTGTGCGCCGATGTCTTTCAGCATCTCAGGAGATGTTTCGCCGGTGAACGCGCCGGAGAGATTCAGACCGGTATCCTGGGCACCCAGTACAATGGAAGAGCCCGCCAGAACCTGTTTGGCCTGAGAGAGATAAATTGCCGGTGGTGCGATCGCAACATCACACCCGGTGACATTACCGATTTCATGACGCAGAGCGGTGATCAGCTCGTGAACCATTTTACTGCTGCCGTTCAGCTTCCAGTTACCCATGACTAAGGGATGTCGCATTGTATTTCCTCCTGCCGGAATAAGTTAAATGACTTAAGCTTTATTACCATTGTCCGCGCAGAGCGGCGAACAGGCAAACAGAGAGACAGTATAGTGAAACCGGCGCGAAATAGCTTTGCTTTTCGGCCACTGTTACTGTGTCGTATCACTATTAGATAGCGAAAGCTTAATCGGTTCAATAGCGAAAGTTACCCCATTTATCTCATCAACTACCAGAAGATAGCGTAATGCACCGAATTGAGAGGCATAAGTCCCGGTTTTGAAATCCGTTGCCAGTGCTCTGCTCAGGGCGGTATCAATATTGCTTTGATTAAGTGTCGGTTCAAACTGAATAATCAGCGCCTTAATATAGGCCAGCATCAGAGCACGGTTGGCTTTTTCCGCCGTACTGTCAGCGCCCGGCAACAGGGTCAGCTGGAGGCTTTTGATTTTTTCACTGTCGCGTTCGAGAACGGCAGAGGAGTAAATATAAGGGCTGATGCGGGTTGCCGCCCGCAGATAGCTGGCGGTAATGTCGTTTGAGGCCACGACTTTGTATT
This sequence comes from Morganella morganii, assembly GCF_019242955.1. GTDB lineage: Bacteria > Pseudomonadota > Gammaproteobacteria > Enterobacterales > Enterobacteriaceae > Morganella > Morganella sibonii. The sequence goes on along the minus strand of NZ_CP066129.1, from coordinate 4,051,462 downwards.
CCCGTAATGGCAGCGACGGGTTGTTGCGGTTAAACTGTTCGCGCATAACGGGGATGGTGATGCCGAAGGCCGGTGCATCCGCCTGAAGCCAGAGTGTTTCCGGTGAGCAGGGGATGGGGATAAGTACCGCGTCACCTGCCGCAGCCGGTATGGCGGGCAGCAGTGTGCATCCTGCTGTCAGGGCGGTCAGTACGGTTTTTTTGACTGCGTTCATAGCGACTCCCTGTGGTCCGTCTGCAATATAACCAGTGTACACGATTAGGAAAGAGAAATGACACTACAACAATGGGCGTTTTCGTTTCACGGGCGGATCGGCCGCAAAGCATTTTGGGCGGGGATCGGCGTGTGCGGCGCAGTGCTGTTTCTCCTGATGTCATTGCAGGGGCTGTTTCAGTTACCTGTTGAAGTGATTATGGTGCCGGTGCTGGTGGTGATGTATCCCGCCGCCGCGATTTTTACCAAACGCCTGCATGACCGCAACAAGCGCGGCGGCTGGGCGTTAATGCTGGTGATGGCGTGGGCACTTACCACACCGGACTGGAGCCTCGCCGGTGATTTCTGGCAGTGGGGACTGGGGCGTTTTCTGCCGATTTTTATCGTGATGATAATGGTGCTCGACTGCGGTGTGTTTAAAAGCCTTGATGAAGGTAACCGTTTCGGGGAGAGCACGCAGCCGGTGGATAAAATCGACAGCCTCTGAAGCAGAGACAGCGGGAAAACCCGCTGTCACAGGCTCACCAGTATTGCTCGCTGGTGATATGACCGGGCTTGCGGCGCAGGTGTTTGCGCATCTCCCGCTCTGTTTTCAGCAGATTCTGTGTATCTTTTACCATTTCCGGGTTACCGCACAGCATCACATGGCTGTTGCCGGCGGTCAGCGGTAATCCGGCTGCCGCTTCCAGCTCACCGGTGCGGATTAGCGCCGGTACCCGGCCATGCAGTGAGCTTTCCGCATGCTCCCGGCTGACGACCGTCACAATCCGCAGTTTGTCACTCCCGATTTTTTTCTGTAATTCCTGCATCAGCGGCAGATAGCTCAGGTCGGCGGCATAACGCACGGCATGTACCAGCACAATATGACGGAACCGCTCCAGATCCCTGCCGTATTGCAGAATGGATAAAAACGGACCGATGGCGGTGCCGGTGGAGAGCATCCAGAGGGTATCGCAGTCCGGTACCTCATCAAGCACAAAAAATCCGGATGCTTCATCGGTGATGAGCAGTTCATCTCCCGGGGTCAGTGCTGCCAGACGCGGGCTGAGTTTACCGTCGCCGACGGTGACCAGGTAAAATTCAAGATCATCATTATCCGGTGCATTAACATAAGAATAAGCGCGCTGTATGCGTTCACCGCTGATTTCCAGGCCGAGTTTGGCAAATTGTCCCGCGGTAAACGGGCGGACAGGTGCCTGAACATGCAGGCTGAATAAAGTGTCAGTCCAATGTGTGACACGTGTGACACGTCCTGTGATCCAGTTTGACATGCATAACCTCCGTCAGTCGCAGAGTCATCGTTATTAATATGTAAACCAGTGTAATGAGCCGGCGGGGAAAAATGTATCGATTAAATGCGTCAGAGGATCCTGTCGCATGAATACGATAAATCAGGATGAAGTGTACAGTTTAGTTGCCGGAAACAGCATAAAAACGGTCGTTTGGTAACAAAAATAAATGTGTGAACTGTCTCCCAAAATTTTTTTAATTTGCTATTTTATACAGTATCGCAAGTATGACTGATTCCGGCCGTAATTATCACTGCCGGAATTGTGCTGTGCCCTCCCGGTAACAATGTAAAGACTGACAATAAAAATGAAAAAACTGGAAAACTTTCATCTGCTGGTAATGCTGATTGCGCTGATTGCTGTCGGGCAAATGACGCAAACGGTGTATGTGCCGGTAATAACAGATATTGCACTGGATTTCGGTGAACCTGCGGGTGCCGTTCAGAGCGTGATGGCCGCGTATTTATTTACCTATGGCGCATCCCAGCTTATTTACGGGCCGATCTCAGATAAAATCGGCCGTCGTCCGGTGATCCTCACCGGATTATTTATTTATGTACTCTCCACGACCGTCGCGCTGTTTTCGCCGAACCTGACCATGCTGATCATTGCCAGCGGATTACAGGGGCTGGGCACCGGTGTGGCCGGGGTGATGGCGCGGACCATGCCGCGTGATTTATATACCGGGATTTCCCTGCGTTATGCCAACAGCCTGCTGAATATGGGGATTCTGGTCAGCCCGCTGATCGCTCCGATGCTCGGCGGTGCGCTGGCGTTTTTCTTCGGCTGGCGCGCCTGTTATGCGTTTCTGCTGCTGCTCGGCCTGGCAGTGGGCTACAACATGTGGCATAAACTGCCGGAAACCCGTCCGCCGATGAAAGAGAAACCCAAAATGTGGGCCTCTTTCCGTCTGCTGCTGACCAACCGGACATTTGTACCGTATCTGGCGATGCTGATTTGCGGTCTGGCCGGGGTGGCGGTGTTTGAGGCATCCAGCGGCGTGCTGATGCGTGACGGCCTGGGCCTGAGCAGTATGGCGGTGAGTATTCTGTTTATTCTGCCGATTCCTGCGGCATTTTTCGGTGCCTGGTTTGCCGGACGGGACAGTAAATCGTTCAGCTTTCTGGTGTGGTGTGCCGTGATTTGCTGCCTGGCAGCCGGGGCACTGATGTGGATACCCGGGCTGATGGGGGTGATGAATGTCTGGACATTACTGATCCCTGCGGCACTGTTCTTCTTCGGGGCGGGGATGCTGTTCCCGCTGGCAACCACGGCGGCCATGGAGCCGTTCCCGTATCTGGCGGGGGCAGCCGGTGCGCTGGTGGGCGGATTACAGAATGTGGGTTCCGGTGTCGCCACCTGGATTTCGGCGATGATGCCGCAGGGCGGACAAGGCAGTGTCGGTCTGCTGATGCTGGCGGTATCTGTGATTATGATGTTGTGCTGGCTGCCGCTGGCTCACCGGTTGCAGAATCAGCAGCCGATGGCATCCTGAGTCAGACTTCCGATAATAAGAAAACGGGCACCGCGGTGCCCGTTGTTCTGTTTCGCAACAGAGTAGTGATCACTGATGCAGTTTATGTTTTTGCAGAAACTGTACGCCTTTGTCCGGAAAATCAGTAAATAACCCTTCTGCTCCGGCCTGAATATAAATAGCATCAAATAACTGTTCAGTGTTCTCCGCATACGGCGGCAAGGCATCCGTCCGGACAGTAAACGGATGGATCATCAGTTGCGAAGCGTGTGCCTCTTTTGCCATCGGCGTCAGAGTGATGTGGCCCGGTGTGGACTCTTTGCTGATGAGCATATGATAATCAGGCCCGATACCATCAGCATATGCTGCGATTTTACTCATCGCACCGGGAGCCATCATCCAGTCATAGTTATAGTTGACCCATTTGCCTTCCGCATTCTGCTCAAAGGTTTCCTGCCAGTCGGTGTAAGCGATCAGCTGTATCAGCATCAGATCCATCTTCATTTCCGGCATCAGTTCATTTTTGATGCGCTTTAATTCATTCGGATCGAAACACTGAAGAAATACCCCGGAATCTTTAGTCTGGTAGCCGTAGGCTTTCAGCACTTCCAGGGTTTTACGGGTGATATCTTTACCTTCCTGACGGTGGAACCACGGCGCTTTGATTTCCGGGTAAATCCCGGTGTTTTTTCCGGTGGAATGATTCAGACCCTGAATGAACTCAAGTTCTTCCTGGAAGGTATGAATACGGAAATCTGATTTTCCCATCGGAAAACGACCCGGATATTTTTGTACCGCTTTACCGTTTTCGATTTCAAACCCCTCAGTAAATTTCAGGGATTTAATTTCTGCGAGGGTAAAATCGATGGCGTAGTAACGGCCATCCTTACGTGCGCGATCCGGAAAGCGTTTTGCCACATCGGTAACACGGTCGAGATAATGATCATGCAGGACGATGAGTTCATCATCTTTGGTCATCACCAGATCCTGTTCCAGATAATCAGCACCCTGCGCATATGCCATCGCTTTGGCCGGCAGGGTATGTTCCGGCAGATAGCCGCTGGCACCGCGATGTGCAATCACAATCTTATTGTCTGCCGCAAAAGCGGCAGAGCCGCAGAGTATGGCACCCGCGAGGGCACTGACAAGATAAAACTGACGGGATATATTCATCGGTCTGTCTCCGCTTAGGCTTTATTGCGGGCGATTTCATCGTGGTGTTTCTTCTCACCACGCATCACCACAACTAACAGGATCACAGCGAGCACACTGCCGCCAATCATGACACCGAAACCGCCATCCCAGCCGAAATAATCCACAGTAAAGCCGACGATGGCACTTGCTGCCACTGAGCCGCCGAGGTAGCCGAATAACCCGGTGAATCCCGCGGCTGTACCGGCTGCTTTCTTCGGTGCAAGCTCCAGGGCGTGCAGGCCGATCAGCATGACCGGGCCGTAAATCAGAAAGCCGATGGTGATCATACACGCCATATCAATAGCCGGATTTCCCGGCGGGTTGAGCCAGAAGACCACAGTAGCGATAGTCACCAGTGTCATAAAGAACACCCCGGTTGCGCCCCGGTTTCCTCTGAAGACTTTATCTGACATCCAGCCGCACAGCAGCGTGCCCGGTATCCCCGCCCATTCATACAGGAAATAGGCAAAAGAATAGCCTTTGATATCGAAATGTTTGACCTCCTGGAGATAGGTCGGTGACCAGTCCAGCACGCCGTAACGCAGCAGATAAACAAAGACGTTAGCAAAAGCGATGTACCACAGTAATTTATTCGGCAGAATGTACTGCATAAAGATCTGTTTTGCCGTCAGTTCAACTTCGCTGTTCTCTGTATAATCATCAGGATAGTCGTTTTTGTACTCTTCAATTGGCGGCAGGCCACAGGATTGCGGAGTGTCCCGCATCAGGGCAAAGGCGATGATTGCCACCAGGATGGCCGCAAATGCCGGCATATAAAACGCCGCTTTCCAGTCACCGAACCAATACATCCCCAGCAGCATCAGCATCGGCGGTAAGCCGCCGCCGACGTTATGGGCGCAGTTCCAGATTGATACAATCCCGCCGCGTTCTTTCTGTGACCACCAGTGAACCATGGTGCGTCCGCACGGCGGCCAGCCCATCCCCTGGAACCATCCGCAGATAAACAGGAGGATAGCCATCATCCAGACGGAAGAGGTTGCCCAGTCGCAAAAGCCCATGATTAGCATGACAGCGGAGGCAAGGATAAGTCCGGTCGGGAGAAAATAGCGCGGGTTAGCCCGGTCAGAAAACGATCCCATGATAAATTTGGAAAGACCGTAAGCAATGGAGATCGCAGATAATGCCGTACCCAGCTCGCCTCTGGAGAATCCCTGCTCCATCAGGTTGGGGAAGGCTAGGGCAAAATTTTTCCGGACCAGGTAATAAGCGGCATAACCGAAAAAGATACCCATAAAGATTTGCCAGCGCAGACGGCGGTATACCGGATCAATTTGGTCAGCACTGAGCCGCTGAATATGTGGTGCGGGTTTAAACAGGCTTAGCATAGACATCTCCCTCGCTAAGTATTCGTCAGTATTTGATGGCGAAGTTTACCGGAATGGCAGCGGTTACCTTCATGTGTTTTCCTTTGCGCTCACAGAATATTCGTTTTAATTCGTTATTACTGTGAATTTCAGCACAGGCAGTTACATTTTGATTACAGTTAGTGGTTTTTTGTGATCACCAACTGCTTTCCGGGAATTTAGTCTGCGGATAGGTATATTTACCGGGTCGGGCGGTTCTTTGTTCTGATACTTATTGTTATTTTCGCGCATAAAAAACCGCCGGTATTAACCGGCGGCAGAGTGTTAAAACGAAAGGGGAAAGGGAATCAGTTATGATCTTCCCAGTCCTGTGCGCGGGTAACGGCTTTCTTCCAGCCGCTGTAACGGACATTCCGTTCTGTTGTTTCAATGCCCGGACGGAACGTTTTCTCGATGGTGGATTTGGCTTTGATTTCTTCCGGGTCCTGCCAGAATCCGGTGGATAACCCGGCCAGCAGTGCCGCACCCAGTGCAGTACTTTCGCGGATCAGCGGGCGCTCTACGGGCGTGCCCAGAATATCGGACTGGAATTGCATCAGGAAATTGTTGGCCACCGCGCCGCCGTCCACACGCAATGCTTTCAGGCGGGTACCGGCATCGGCCTGCATGGCTTCCAGCACGTCGCGGGTCTGATAAGCGATAGACTCCAGGGTGGCGCGGATCAGGTGATTGCTGTTCACACCCCGTGTCAGGCCGAAAATCGCACCGCGTGCATACGGGTCCCAGTATGGGGCGCCCAGACCGGTAAATGCAGGAACCACATACACACCGTTACTGTCTTTGACTTTGGTGGCGAAGTATTCGGAATCCGTGGCATCGGCAATGATTTTCATCTCATCGCGCAGCCACTGAATGGACGCTCCGGCGACAAATACCGCGCCCTCAAGAGCATAATTCACTTCACCGCGCGGGCCGCAGGCAATGGTCGTCAGCAGGCCGTGTTCAGACAGCACCGCTTCTTTGCCGGTGTTCATCAGCAGGAAGCAGCCGGTACCGTAGGTGTTTTTCGCCATACCCGGCTGAACACACATCTGACCGAACAACGCTGCCTGCTGGTCACCGGCAATACCGGCGATAGGAATACGGGTGCCGCCTTTTCCGCCGATGTTGGTTTTGCCGTAGATCTCCGATGAAGCTTTCACTTCCGGCAGCATGGCACGCGGGATACCGAACAGGTCGAGGATTTTCTGATCCCATTCCAGCTTACGGATGTTATACAGCATGGTGCGCGACGCATTGGTGTGATCGGTGACGTGCACACGTCCCTGAGTCATGCGCCAGACCAGCCAGGTATCGACGGTACCGAACAGTAATTCGCCTTTCTCTGCTTTCTCCCGGGCACCCTCGACATTATCGAGGATCCACTTCACTTTGGTGCCGGAGAAATACGGGTCAACCACCAGACCGGTGTTTTCCCGGATATAGCGGACCATCTCTTCATCTTGTTTGAGGCCGGTGCAGTAATCTGATGTCCGGCGGCACTGCCAGACAATCGCATTGTAAACCGGTTTGCCGCTCTCTTTTTCCCAGACAATGGTGGTTTCACGCTGGTTAGTGATACCGATAGCGGAAACTTCGTCCGGGTGCACGTCTGTTTTGGCGAGCACTTCTGTTAAGACGGAGCTTTGTGTTGCCCAGATTTCCATCGGGTCATGCTCCACCCAGCCCGGTTTCGGGTAAATCTGGGTGAATTCGCGCTGCGCGATATCGACAATATCAGCATTACGATCAAAAAGTACCGCCCGTGAACTGGTGGTTCCCTGATCCAGTGCGACGATATACTTTTTTTCACGAGTGATTGTTTCTGTTGTCATAATTAAACCTGTTTTATTTCTGAGTGAACAAACACGCGATAACGTAAGAGTACGCGATTCGCTGCGGTGTTATTTTTCTTCCCTGACATCACACACTTCACACGGCAGATGACGGCCGATCAGTTTGCGGTAACCAAATGCACCGAGTAATCCGCCGACGATCGGCGCAAACATCGGCACCAGGAAATACGGGATATCACGCCCGCCGGTGAAGGCAATATCTCCCCAGCCTGCAAGGTATGCAACGACTTTTGGGCCGAAGTCACGGGCAGGGTTAAGGGCGAAGCCGGTCAGCGGACCAAAGGAGCCGCCGATGACCGCAATCAGCAGACCAATCAGCAGTGGTGCCAGCGGACCACGCGGCACACCGTTGCCGTCATCGGTCAGCGCCAGGATAAGGCAGACGAGGATAGCGGCGATCACCACTTCGATAAAGAATGCCTGACCCACGCTGACCGGTGCTGCCGGATAAGTGGAGAAAACACCGGCGGTAAAGAGGCTTTCCTGTGAGCCGCGCACAATATGATGCACCTGATCATAATCGAGGAACACATTGTAATACATAGCATAAACGAGAGCAGCAGCGGCAAAACCGCCGAGGAATTGTGCCACGATATACGGGAGCACTTTGCGGCGATCAAAGCAGGCAAACAGCCAGAGTGCGAGTGTCACGGCCGGGTTAAGGTGTGCGCCTGAGATCCCGGCTGTCAGATACACCGCCAGTGCCACACCCAGACCCCAGATGATACTGACTTCCCATAATCCCAGTTGTGCACCGGCGATACGGACCGCGGCCACACAACCTAAACCAAAGAAGACCAGCAGTGCTGTACCCAGGAATTCGGAGAGACATTGTCCGAAGAGGGTCGGAGATTTTATTAGACTCATAGTATCAATCCTGATAGTGCAAAATTAGGGGGAAATAAGTGCAAATTATTAACAAATGATGTTATTCGTGTATCAGACGTATGTCTTAGTGTGAATTTATCGTTAATGAGCGGAAACGAGAAATAACGAAATCAAAAACTGTGCATTCCGTCAACAAATTGAGCGATTTCGCTTATTTTATAACAAGCAATCAACATTCAGACTGATAACAGCCGGATTCTGTTCTGCTGCATTATGGGGAATACACGGGATGTGACTGGACACATGGATAACACCTACTTACAATCAGAGCATCGCTTACAAGGAGGACGCAAGATGTCATTTGAAGTATTTGAAAAGCTGGAAGCAAAAGTCCAGCAGGCTATCGACACCATCACCCTGTTACAGATGGAAATCGACGAATTAAAAGAAACGAACAACAACCTGAACCGTGAAGTACAGAATGCTGCCGGTGCACGTGAGTCGCTGGTGCGTGAAAACGAACAGCTGAAGCAGGAGCAGGCAGGCTGGCAGGAGCGTCTGCGGGCGTTGCTGGGTAAGATGGACGACGTCCAGTAAATTACATTACGCGTCATCCTTCGCCCTGTGGCTGTGTTGGTTTCGCTCAGCTCCCCGGTCACATACTGGTGTATGCTCCCGGGGCTCTTCGCTTTACCGCCTTGCCACAGAACGAATGATTTAGCGTAATCGCGGTTTTGATGCTGTGGCTGTGTTGGTTTCGCTCAGCTCCCCGGTCACATACTGGTGTATGCTCCCGGGGCTCTTCGCTTTACCGCCTTGCCACAGAACGAATGATTTAGCGTAATCGCGGTTTTGATGCTGTGGCTGTGTTGGTTTCGCTCAGCTCCCCGGTCACATACTGATGTATGCTCCCGGGGCTCTTCGCTTCACCGCCTTGCCACAGAACGAATGATTTAGCGTAATACAGATGTTGTTGCACGGCGGCGCTGGCTTTGTTCGTCCGCCACGGTCACATACTGGTGTATGCTCCCGGGGTCGTCCTCACTTCGCCGCCTTGCTGCAAAACGAATGATTTAGTGTAATGCGCGGTTTTTGCATTGCGTTATAACGACAAAAGGGCGGATATTCCGCCCTTTTTGCTGTCTGTGTGTCTGATGAGGATTACGCTTCAGTCAGCGCGTCTTCATCGTCATCATCTTCGTCTTCGTCCGGAAGTGCCAGCGGGATATCTGACAGAATGATCCCGGTATTATCGGCATACAGATAATCACCGGAGAAGAATGTCACACCGCCGAAATTGACGCGGATATCGCTGTCACCGATGCCTTCTGAACCGCATCCGGCCGGAATGGCAGCCATCGCCTGGATTCCGATATCCATCTCTGCGAGGTCATCCACCTGACGCACCGCGCCGTACACCACAATACCTTCCCAGCCGTTCTGCACAGCCAGTGCCGCGAGTTCTGCATCAATCAGCGCGCGGCGGACTGACCCGCCCCCGTCAATGAGGAGAATACGGCCCTCTCCCTCTTCTTCCAGGAGATCAAAAAGTACGCCGTTATCTTCAAAGCATTTTACGGTGGTGATTTGCCCCGCAAATGATGAACAGCCCCCGAAGTTGGAAAACAGGGGTTCGACGACATTCACATTTTCCTGGTAAATGTCACAAAGTTCGGAGGTGTCGAAGGTATCATTTTTCATAGGATTTTACGTCTGGTTGCTGCCGGATATAATCAGTATAGCCCTTTCGTACGGTTGTTTGCAAAATCAACAGCGGACCGCTTTCCGATCTGAATCAAGAAAGCGGCAGATTCCTCAATAATCCGGGTTACAGACGCTGGCAGATGAGCCCCGCAGAAAACAGGATATTAACCAGCAGTGCAGCTTTCACCATCTGTTCCAGCAGCGGACGCATACCCGCTGCTGTCATATCGCCCAGCACACGTCTGATATGCATAAACAGAACCGGAGCCGCGAGCAGGAACAGCCAGCTGTACCAGCCGTGCAGATAGAGCAGGGTGAAAAGAATCAGGCACAGGAAGGCAACGGTGATCACCGCCGCATGATAATAGCGGGATTTCAGCGGGCCGAGGCGGACAGCCAGGGTGTTCTTCCCGGTGAGGATATCATTTTCGATATCGCGCATATTATTGATATTCAGCACGGCAACAGACAGCAGTCCGCAGGCGGTCGCCGGCAGAATGGTCAGCGGGCTGAAAAAACCGGCCTGAAGGTAATAGGTGCCTATGACACTCAGCCAGCCGAAAAAGATCAGAACAGAAATATCCCCCAGCCCGAGGTAGCCGTAAGGTTTTTTGCCGACGGTATAAGTGATTGCAGCGATAATGGCCGCCACACCTAATCCCAGAAAACCGACAATATCTTCCGGTTTCTCACAGGCGACAATAATCAGCGCCAGCCCGGACAGACAGGCAAGGGTAACGGTCAGAATCAGCGCTTTTTTCATCTGAGCTGCGGTGATCACACCTTTTTGCATACCACGCAGCGGCCCGAGGCGTGCGTCGGTATCGGTGCCTTTTACCGCATCGCCGTAGTCATTTGCCAGATTCGACAGGATCTGCAAAATCCCGGTAGTGATAAGGGCGAGCAGGGCAACAGGGAATTTAAAGTGGCCGGTCCAGTAAGCCAGCGCGGAACCGGTAATAATTGCGATCACCCCGAGAGGTAATGTTTTGGGCCGCAGGCTTTCCAGCCAGGCTTGGGTACGGCTGATGGCCGGTGAAGGGGTGACTGACATTGAAACTCGCTTACTTTTCAGAATGTAATAATAATGACAAAAATAATAACGCAGACTGACGGGTAGCATACACCCGTACAGTCTGAATAATATTATGTCTGATTATTATCGAATTACAGAATAAAGCGACTTAAATCTTCATCTGCGACCAGCTGATCCAGATGATCTTTCACATATTCCGCATTGATCTCAACGGATTGCCCCTGTTTTTCACTGGCATCGTAGGAAATTTCTTCCATTAATCGTTCCAGCACCGTATGTAAACGACGGGCACCGATATTTTCGGTGGTTTCGTTGACCTGCCACGCGGATTCAGCAATTTTACGGATACCGTCCGGTGTAAAGGTGATATCCACACCTTCGGTGGCCATCAGTGCTTTGTACTGAACAGTCAGTGACGCATTCGGTTCAGTCAGGATGCGCTCGAAATCTTCAGTGGTCAGTGCCTGTAATTCCACACGGATAGGCAGACGGCCCTGTAATTCCGGGATCAGATCTGACGGGCTGGAAACCTGGAATGCGCCGGAGGCGATAAACAGGATATGATCGGTTTTCACCATGCCGTGCTTGGTGGAGACAGTACAGCCTTCAATCAGCGGCAGCAGGTCACGCTGAACCCCTTCGCGGGAGACATCAGGCCCGGAGGACTGGCCGCCGCGCTTACAGATTTTATCGAACTCATCGATAAACACGATACCGTGCTGTTCAACGGCTTCGATGGCCTGCTCTTTCAGCTCTTCCGGATTCACCAGTTTGGCGGCTTCTTCCTCAATCAGCAGTTTGAAGGCCTCTTTGATCTTCATCTTGCGCGGTTTTTGTTTCTGTCCGGCCAGATTCTGGAACATCGACTGTAACTGGCTGGTCATCTCTTCCATGCCCGGAGGCGCCATGATTTCCACACCCATCGGTGCGGCAGACACTTCGATTTCAATGTCTTTATCATCCAGCTGCCCTTCGCGCAGTTTTTTACGGAATGCCTGACGGGCCGCAGACGGTTCAGCCTGGGTATCAGCCTGACCCCAGCTGTTTTTTGCCGGCGGGATCAGCACATCGAGAATGCGTTCTTCAGCCATTTCCTCTGCACGGAAACGGTTTTTCTCGATGGATTGCAGACGCACCATTTTGACAGCGGAATCGGTCAGATCGCGGATGATAGAATCCACTTCTTTACCGACATAACCCACTTCGGTGAATTTGGTGGCTTCCACTTTGATAAACGGCGCATTGGCCAGTTTGGCAAGACGACGGGCAATCTCGGTTTTACCGACACCGGTCGGGCCAATCATCAGAATATTTTTCGGGGTGACCTCGTGACGCAGCTCTTCATTGAGCTGCATACGGCGCCAGCGGTTACGCAGCGCGATAGCAACAGCACGTTTGGCTTTATCCTGGCCGATAATATGGTTATCGAGTTCGCTGACAATTTCGCGTGGAGTCATTTCGGACATAACGTCGATCCTTATGCTTTTGAAGATAATTCTTCAAAATTCAGATTGTGGTTGGTGTAGATACAGATATCACCGGCAATAGTCAGTGCGCGCTCCGCGATTTCCCGGGCACTCAGATCGGTGGTTTCCAGCATGGCGCGGGCTGCTGCCTGGGCGTACGGGCCGCCGGAACCAATGGCAATCAGGTCATTTTCAGGCTGAACGACATCACCCTGGCCGGTGATAATCAGCGATGCGGTTTCATCGGCAACGGCCAGCAGTGCTTCCAGTTTGCGCAGCATGCGGTCGGTACGCCAGTCTTTGGCGAGCTCAACGGCGGCTTTTGTCAGGTGTCCCTGATGGAGTTCAAGTTTGCGTTCAAACAGTTCAAAGAGGGTAAAGGCATCCGCGGTACCACCGGCGAAACCGGCAATGACTTTGTCGTGATAGAGGCGGCGGACTTTGCGGACATTACCTTTCATGACGGTATTACCCATTGTCGCCTGCCCATCACCACCAATTACGACCTGGCCATTACGGCGAACACTTACGATTGTTGTCATGAATCAGCCCCTGGTTATGCTAAAGGATAGAGAAAGGCCGCCGGGTATATTCCCGGCAGCACAGAATTAACTTCAGATATGGGGGGAGGGCTGAAGGATTTCAACCCCCGGCAGCGCGAAGAATACAATTTGTTACGCCGGCATCAGCGGCGCGGCTTTTCACGGATTGTGCAGCGGATTTCTCATACGGGCCGAGCATCACACGATACCAGCCGCCGCCCTGTGAGACCCGGCTTTCGATACCGGAGAAGGCAAGACCGGCACGGACTTCTTCTGCCTGGCCGCTTTCACGGAATGAGCCGCACTGGATTAACCAGCGCTCAGGTGCGGCCTGCGGTTTTTCCTGCACCGGTTTTGGTTTCTCCGCCGGTTTTTCAGCCGGTTGCGGTGCCGGACGGGTTTCCGGCTGCATACGCAGCTGCGGAGCCTGACCGGTGACCACCACCTGAGAGCGCGGAACCGCACCGTTTGCCGGGACTTCCTGTAACTGAACCGGAGCCTGCTGCATATCAGACTGCATCTGTTCCAGCAGTTGTCGCTGTTCCTCCGTCAGTTTTGCACCCGGATCAATACGGTTGGCCGGTGCCTGCGGGTTGGAGTAATACTGCTCCGGTACCCCGGCTTCCCGGTTTTCCAGTTCTTTGATATAGCGCCAGCGTTCCTCCGGGATCGGCGGGAGCCCGTTACCGGTACTCTGCTGATGCGCAGGGGGAACAATGCTGTCAGCGGTGGTCTGACTTTTTTTGTTATAGACCAGATAGAACAGGCCGCCGACAAAAAGAACCACCAGTGCCACGGCGATCACCAATGTGGTGAACGGCAGGCCTTTCGCCTGACTTTTCTTCCGTGATTTACTTTTTTTACGCGGCGCAGAGCGGCCGCGTCCCACATAATCTCGTTGTGCCACTGTTTCAATTCACTAATGAGTCGGTTAAGGAAACATATTATTCAGCGTTACATGTTACTTAACCTTATGGTCTTTGCCTAGCTTTTAGGCGCGCAGGCACTCTCTCTGATGATTAAATCAGAATCCAGCAGGCGTGAACCTTTTGCCACGGTGTGTCCCTGTAACTGTTCCAGCAGCAGTAAAAAAGACTGGCGGCCGATTTCATAACGGGGTTGTGCGATAGTCGTCAGCGTCGGTGAACAGTATTGTGCAGCCGGTAAATCATCAAAACCGACAACCGAGAGATCCTGCGGCAGCGTCAGCCCCTGTTTTCTGGCCGCCCAGATCGCGCCGATAGCCATGATATCGTTATGACAGAAAACAGCCGTCGGCGGTTCCGGCAAAGCCAGCAGCTGTGCCGCACACTCAGCCCCGCTTTCGTGGGTGAAATCGCCGCGCACCAGATACTCTTCCCGCACCGGCATACCCATGCGGCGCATCGCCTGAATATAGCCTTCAATGCGGTACTTACACAGCGGCAGCTCTTCCGGCCCGGAAATACAGGCGATCCGGGTGTGTCCCAGTGACTGTAAATAATGCGTGGCATTAAAGGCGGCGGTCAGGTTATCAATATTTACCGTCGGCAGTTCCAGCTCCGGGGCAAATTCGTTGGCCATCACCATCGGCGGGAAGTGACGTTGTTCATCATGACGGCTGTCAAACGGCACATCGGAACCGAGCAGTACCATGCCGTCGATTTGTTTGGTAATAATCAGATTCAGAAAAGTATGTTCCGGCTTGTGCTGATACCGGCAGTCGCCGATCAATACCAGATAGCCGTGTTTGGCGGCAATCTCTTCGATACCGACGATGATATCGGTAAAAAACGGGTCACCGATGTCCGGTACAATCACCAGAATGGTGCGGGATTCATTACGCTTCATACCACGGGACAGATTGTGCGGGTAATATCCCACTTCCAGGACGGCATTTTCCACTTTCTGCCGGGTCTGCACGGACACTTTTTCCGGATTCATCAGTGTCCGCGACACGGTTGCGGTTGAGACGCCCGCGGCTCTGGCAACATCTTTCATTGTCGCGCCGGTATCGTTGCGGCGTGGTTCCATCATTAATTCCTTTGGTTACCCTGTAAGTGTATCGATTGCGCGGTTTTTGTGATCATTATGGTCCGCTGTATTTTTCACATACGTGCTTTTCACATACCTGTGAAAAACCGCCTGAGCTTCTTAAGTGAAATTCAGACGGTTTATTAATCATTCTATTAACGGCTATTCTAAGCCCTTTGTAAAATTAATCTGTTACCTGGTTTGCATAAAACTGTGAGATATCTCAATTTTTTGAGATAGCGCACGTACGGTAAGGCCTCAGACTCAGCCGTCAGTCGGATCGACATCCACATTCCAGCGGACTTTCCGGCTCTCCGGCATCTGCTGAATATAAGGGATAGCCTGTGCGACAATTTTCTGTAACTGACTGCGTGACGGATGCTGTAACAGCAACTGCCAGCGGAAACGTCCGCCGCGTTTGGCCTGAATGGCAGGCAGCGGCCCCATCAGCCAGAAATGCTCATCCCGCAGCGGATGGGATTCGAACAACTGCCGCACGGTTTGCAGAAATGCATTTGCCCGCTGGTTATTCTGATCTTCAGCACGGATCATCACCTGGCTGGTGTAAGGCGGCAGGCAGACACTCTGCCGCTCATTCAGCGCCTGTGCGGCAAAGGCGGCGTAGCCTTTTTCCAGCAGCACCGTCAGCAGCGGGTGCTCCGGATGGTGAGTCTGCAAAATCACCTCACCGCGTTTACCGGCACGTCCCGCCCGGCCGGAGACCTGAGTGTAGAGTTGTGCAAAACGCTCCGCCGCACGGAAATCCCCGGAGAACAGTGCGCCGTCCACATCCAGCAGGGCGACCAGGGTAACATCCGGGAAGTGGTGACCTTTGGCCAGCATCTGGGTGCCGATCAGGATACGGGCACCGCCCTGATGCACATCCGCGAGGTGCTGCTCCAGTTCGCCTTTGCGGCTGGTGGTATCGCGATCCAGCCGTGTAACCGGCACATCCGGAAACAGCGGAGCGATGCTCTCTTCAAGCTGTTCGGTACCCAGCCCGACCGGCACCAGTTGTGTGGAGCCGCACTGCGGACACTGTTTCGGTACCGGACGCTGGCTGTCGCACTGGTGGCAGCGCAGCATGCGGTGGTTCTGGTGCAGGGTGTAAAAATGATCGCAGCGCGGGCATTCTGCTATCCAGCCGCACTCGTGGCACAGCATCGCCGGGGAAAAGCCGCGCCGGTTGAGGAACAAAATGACCTGATTATCCGCTGCCAGATGATGGCGGATACGTTTGATCAGCGGCGGCGACAGTCCGGCAGTGAGCGGGAGCCCTTTCAGATCGAGCAGATGCTGATCAGCAAGCTGTGCATTTCCCGCCCGCTGCGTCAGCGGCAGCACTTTGTATTTTTTCTGCCGGACATTAAACAGGGTTTCCAGTGACGGCGTCGCGGTGCCCATCACAATCGGAATGTCATTTTTCTTGGCGCGGAACACGGCCAGATCGCGGGCGTGATAACGCCAGCCGTCCTGTTGTTTATAGGAGCCGTCGTGCTCCTCATCAATAATAATGATGCCGAGCGAGGTAAACGGCGTGAACAGCGCGGAGCGGGTACCGATAACAATTGCCGTTTCCCCGCGTTTCGCCCGCAGCCAGACCGCCAGCCGTTCGCTGTCATTCATGCCGGAGTGAAGAATATCCACCGGTGCCTGAAAACGTGCGCGGAAGCGGGCGATGGTCTGGGGTGTCAGGCCGATTTCCGGCACCAGTACCAGTGCCTGACGGCCTTCGGCCAGCACATTTTCCAGCACACTGAGATACACCTCGGTTTTCCCTGAACCGGTCACACCGTCCAGCAGCCAGGGGGAAAACTGATGCTGTTCTGCACGGATCGCCCCCACGGCAGTGGCCTGTTCAGTATTGAGTTTCAGGCGTTCACCGGTGACCGCAAATCCCGGCTGCCAGGGTTTGTTGTCCGGCTGCACATCGTTCAGGGTGATCAGGTTTTTCTTTTTCAGTCCCTGTAATGCGCTGTCGCTGAGCTCAAATTCTGGGGTCTGATGGCGGTAAACCGGCTGACGGCGCAGGCAGGCCAGTGCCTGCTGCTGTTTCGGGGAGCGTTTGAGTGTGTGGATATCAATCTCACATCCTTCCGGGGTAACCTCCCAGCGCCACAGCGGTGCAAAGGCCGCTTCTTTACCCTGGCGCAGCAGGATCGGCATGGCATGAAACAGCACCTCGCCCAACGGGTAGTGATAATACTGTGCCGCCCAGTTCAGCAGCGGCCATAAATCGCCCGGAAACAGGGTATCGTCATCCGGACAGGCAATGACCGGCTTGAGTTTCTCCGGGCTGAAGGTACTGGTTTCGGCCAGTTCAGCCACAATACCGACGGCCTGTTTCTGCCGTCCGAACGGCACGATCACCCGCGCCCCCGGCACCGGGCGGGGCATATCATCAGGCAGTAAATAATCAAATGTTTGTGTCAGTGGTACTGGTAATATCACCCGGACGACTGTCATTATAATGTCCATCATCGGCAGAGCGCCGGCGCGTAAAAAATACACAGCGGCGAAAAAGGTACAAAAGTGTCTGAATAATCACCGGATTTCAGCTTTTCCCCGGTAAAAACAGGGAAATTATCCGTAAAACAGAACTCAGAATACCACGAAAAGACAGCGGATTTCATTGCATGGTTCCGGGATTTTCTGTATGATCCGCCGCCTTTGGTAATTAAAATACCAGCGATAACTTATCATCAACACGACGTGTGGTGTCCGGCAAAAAGGCCCGGATAGCGACACGGCCTTAACCGAGGTTTTCCCCATGAAAAAAGGTATTCATCCTAACTACGCAGAAGTCACTGCAACCTGCTCTTGCGGCAACGTAATGAAAATTAACTCAACCGCAGGGCACGACTTCAACCTGGACGTCTGTGGCGAATGCCACCCGTTCTACACCGGTAAACAGCGTGACGTTGCAAGCGGCGGCCGTGTTGATCGCTTCAACAAACGCTTCAGCGTTCCTTCTGCGAAGAAATAATGGCACAGCGCGGCATGCCGCGCTCTGTTCCATAAAAAACGCCCTGAATGAAAATATTTCACAGGGCGTTTTTTTATGTCTGTTTCCGGGGTGATAAGTCGTATAACACGCGGATAAAACTCAATATTCCCACGTATCCGGGTCGACCCCATGCTGGCGCATAATTTCTTTCGCCACTTCCGGGATTTCATCGCTGCGTTCTTTGCGCAGGTCATCATCATCGGGCAGTGGCTGTCCGGTAAAAGCATGCAGAAATGCTTCACATAACAGTTCGCTATTGGTGGCATGACGCAGGTTATTCACCTGGCGGCGTGTGCGCTCATCCGTTAAAATTTTAAGCACTTTCAACGGGATAGAAACTGTAATCTTCTTTACCTGCTCACTTTTTTTGCCATGCTCAGCATAAGGGCTGATATATTCGCCGTTCCATTCAGCCATGGATTACCTTGTTATCTTAGTCAGTTTGAGGAGGGTCGGGCGCAGAATTGTGCCAGACAGATATCGGTATTATCCCACTTGTATATATAACCGTAAAGCAGGATGGATGTCCAGACATATTGACGTCTAAATAAACCGCGGATATGCTGATAACTCGTTCGGTTACTGACAGGGAAAGAGGTATGGCACGCAAACCCGCGACAGCGGCAATTCATAACGGACTTAATGAAGAGAACCAATTCGGCTGTGTCATACCGCCGGTGTATCTCTCGTCGACTTACAATTTTCCGGCTTTCGGCAGCCCGCGTGAACATGACTATTCACGGCGCGGCAATCCCGGCCGGGATATCACCGGCCGCACACTGGCTGAGCTGGAAGGCGGTGCCGGGGCGGTGGTCACCAGCAGCGGGATGTCAGCACTGCATCTGCTGTTCACGGTATTTTTATCACCCGGGGATGTGATTGTGGCGCCGCATGACTGTTACGGCGGTACTTACCGGCTGCTCGACAGCTGTCAGCAGCGCGGCCATTTTATTGTCCGTTTTGCGGATATGAACGATGAGGCGTCACTCAGTGCCGCACTGGCAGAAAAGCCGAAACTGGTACTGATTGAAACGCCGGGTAATCCGCTGCTGCGGATCACGGATATCGCGGCGGTCAGTGAAAAAGCACATCAGGCCGGGGCACTGGTGGCGGCAGATAACACATTTCTCAGTCCGGCATTACAGCAGCCGCTGGCGCTGGGTGCGGATTTTGTCATTCATTCCTGCACCAAATACCTGAACGGACATTCTGATGTGGTGGCCGGTGTGGTGATCGCCGCAGATGCGGAACACTGTGAAACGCTGGCGTGGTGGGCGAATAATATCGGTGTGACGCTGGGGGCGTTTGACAGCTATCTGCTGTTGCGCGGTATCCGCACCCTGATCCCGAGAATCACCTTACAGGAAAAAAATGCCCGCATCCTGGCGGATTATCTGGTGCGTCAGCCGCTGGTGAAGAAAGTGTATTATCCGGGACTGGAGACGCATCCCGGACATGAACTGGCCGCAAAGCAGCAGAAAGGATTCGGTGCAATGCTCAGTTTTGAAATTAATGGTGATGAAGCTGCAATTTCCCGCTTTTTATCTCACCTGTCTCTCTTTACACTAGCAGAGTCATTGGGCGGGGTGGAAACACTGATTTCCCATGCCGCGACGATGACACATGCGGGAATGCCGGAGCAGGCACGGCATGCAGCGGGAATTTCAGACAGCTTATTACGTATTTCTGCGGGGATTGAGGACAGCAGTGATTTGATTGCTGATCTGGATCGCGCATTTCAGTCAGTGACTAAGGGGTAAGGGTAATCATGAGTGCGTTGGCGATTGATGAATCAGTAAAAGGGCGTCAGTTACATAAATTCGGCGGCAGCAGCCTGGCAGATGCAAAATGTTATCTGCGGGTGGCGAATATTATGGCGAACTACAGTGAGCCGGATGACCTGATGGTTGTATCTGCCGCGGGCAGTACCACCAACCAGCTGATTAACTGGGTCAAACTGAGTCAGAGTGATCGTGCTGCCGCAGAACAGGCGCGGCAGACCCTGCAACGCTATCAGACAACCCTTATCAGTGACTTACTGCCGGAAGTTCAGGCCAATGTCCTGATTTTCCAGTTTAATGATGATATTCAGCGCCTGGCGAAACTGCTGGAAAATCCGCTGAATGATGTGATTTACGCGGAAGTGACCGGTCACGGGGAAATCTGGTCTGCCCGTCTGATGGCTCAGGTACTTCAGGAGCAGGGTATGGCCGCACAGTGGCTGGATGCCCGGACATTCCTGTGTGCGGAGCGGGCGGCGCAGCCGGAAGTGGATACCGCGCGGTCGCAGCCGCTGCTGGCAGAACTGCTGGCGCTGCATCCGGGTAAACGTCTGGTGGTGACCGGGTTTATCTCCCGTAACGCTGCCGGGGAAACCGTGCTGCTCGGCCGTAACGGCAGTGACTATTCCGCCACCCAGGTCGGGGCACTGGCCGGAGTGAAAAAAGTCACCATCTGGAGCGATGTTGCCGGGGTGTACAGCTCCGACCCGCGCAAAGTCAAAGATGCCTGTCTGCTGCCGCTGCTGCGTCTGGATGAAGCCAGTGAACTGGCACGTCTCGCCGCACCGGTGCTGCATACCCGCACATTACAGCCGGTGTCCGTCAGTGATATCGATTTACAGCTGCGCTGCAGCTATCAGCCTGAACAGGGTTCGACAAAAATTGAGCGTGTGCTGGCATCCGGTACCGGGGCGAAAATCGTGACAAACCATGATGAGGTTTGCCTGATTGATATCCGCCTGCCGGCCGGGGATGACGCCAAAGCACGTTATAAAAGTATTGATCTGCTGCTTAAACGCAGCCAGATCCGCCCGCTGGCCGTTGGTCTGCATAATGATGACAATCTCATTCAGCTCAGTTATACCGCTGAAGTGGCGGACAGCGCTCTGCATGTGCTGGAAAGCGCCGGTCTGCCGGGCACTCTGACCCTGCGTGACGGCTTCTCGCTGGTGGCGCTGGTCGGGGCCGGGGTCTGTAAAAATTTGCTGCATTATCATCGTTTTTATCAGCAGCTCAAAGATCAGCCGGTGGAATTTATCTGGCAGGCGGAGGACGGCATCAGCCTCGTGGCGATTCTGCGTACCCGTCAGACCGGACATGTGATTCAGGGTCTGCACCAGAGCCTGTTCCGTGCGGAAAAACAAATCGGTCTGATGGTCTTCGGCAAAGGGAATATCGGCAGCCGCTGGCTGGAGCTGTTCGCGCGTGAGCAGAGCAATCTCTCTGCCCGCAGCGGGTTTGAATTTATCCTGGCCGGTGTGGCGGACAGCGAACGGGCACTGCTCAGCTATGACGGGCTTGATCCGAGCCGTGCACTGGCTTTCTTTAATGAAGAAGCGGAGCCGGTGGCAGATGAAGACACGCTGTATCTGTGGATGCGTAACCATCCGTTTGATGACCTGGTCATTATCGACCTGACCGCCAGCAAAGCACTGGCGGAAAGCTACGCCGATTTTGCCGCGTACGGTTTCCATGTTATCAGTGCCAACAAAATTGCCGGGGCGGCCAAAACCCGGGATTACCGTCAGATCCGCGATGCTTTCCGTAAAACCGGGCGTCACTGGCTGTACAATGCCACTGTCGGTGCCGGACTGCCGATCAACCATTGTGTGCGCGATCTGCATGAAAGCGGTGACAGCATCCTGGCGATCAGCGGGATCTTCTCCGGTACACTTTCCTGGCTGTTCCTGCAATTCGACGGTACCGTACCGTTCAGCGAGCTGGTGGAGCAGGCCTGGCAGCAGGGATTGACCGAGCCGGACCCGCGTATTGATTTGTCCGGCCAGGACGTAATGCGCAAGCTGATTATCCTTGCCCGCGAAGCCGGATATGAAATTGAGCCGGAAGATGTCCGTGTGGAATCCCTGGTGCCGGAAGCGGCACAGGAAGGCACCACCGATCACTTCTTTGAGAATGTCACGGCACTGAATGAACAGATGGCCTGCCGGCTGGAAGCCGCCCGCGAAATGGGCATGGTGCTGCGCTACGTGGCCCGCTTTGATGCTAACGGCAAGGCACGGGTCGGCGTGGAAGCGGTCCGGCCTGAACATCCGCTGGCGTCATTACAACCGGGTGATAACCTTTTTGCGGTGGAAAGCCGCTGGTACCGTGATAATCCGCTGGTGATCCGCGGGCCGGGTGCCGGACGGGATGTCACCGCCGGGGCGATCCTGTCAGATTTAAACCGTCTGGCACAGTTACTGTAATTCGTCGGATTGTGATAACTAACGGGGTTAAATAATCTTAAATATCCTGCAGGCAGAACAAAAGATGACTATAACGGGAATTATCTTATTACGTTAAAGATACAGGATTGATATAAATAACGCATGGTGATGTTTCATAACGGACATATAACCATTATGGATGATGGCTGTGACAGGATGTCATGGTAAGGATATGCACCGGATGTGCTTCTTCTGACAGGATGTCAGTCTGAGGACAGAAACAACCCCGGCGGGATGCAATTAACGGATTTAATTGCATCCCGTTACTATTTTCACTTCCCTGCTGTTTTCCCGCTGACATTAAACGTTTCTGCTGATTTTTTTCCCGCCGGACTGAGGATTTTTGCTCAGGCTGAATCGTTACTATTTTTGCCTTAATTCGCGATATCTGTCTGTAACGC
Organism: Morganella morganii; assembly: GCF_019242955.1. Taxonomy (GTDB): domain Bacteria; phylum Pseudomonadota; class Gammaproteobacteria; order Enterobacterales; family Enterobacteriaceae; genus Morganella; species Morganella sibonii. The sequence goes on along the minus strand of NZ_CP066129.1, from coordinate 4,028,847 downwards.
TTGTTTTTCCATTTCATTATGCTGCCGGGACGGATTTTTACCCGATAATGCGGTGACAGCCGGTGTGCCGCATGATGTCTGTGCGGCAATTAAATCTGATAAAGTCCTTTCAAAGCGCGTTTTTTTTGATATGAATATAGGGCAGAGATAAATGCAAGGGAACGGCGTCACAAAATAAGAATTAATCCGTCGTATGAAATCACTAAGATGTACAGGACAGAGAACTGCCGGCTGAAAGTTCCTCACCGGCGGTCATAGGATTCTGCCGTCAATAAGGGTCAGGGGTCGTATGAATCAACAATATTCCGCAATGCGCAGTAACGTCAGTATGCTGGGAAAACTTCTCGGAGACACGATCAAAGAGGCTCAGGGTGAACATATTCTCGAAAAAGTAGAATCCATCCGTAAGTTATCCAAAGCGTCACAGGCAGGGAATGAAATCCAGCGGCAGAAGCTGCTGATGACACTGCAAAATCTATCCAATGAAGAACTGCTGCCGGTTGCCCGTGCATTTAACCAGTTCCTGAATTTAACCAACGTGGCGGAGCAGTATCACAGCATTTCGCCGCATGGTGAGGCGGCCAGCAATCCGGTCGCTCTGGCGGCGCTGTTTGATCAGCTGAAAGCCAAAAACTTTACCAATGAAGAGATGCGCAAGGCCGTGGATGAGCTTTCCATTGAGCTGGTGCTGACCGCGCATCCGACCGAAATTGCCCGCCGTACGCTGATCCATAAACTGGTGGCGGTGAATACCTGCCTGGCACAGTTGGATCACGATGATCTGGCTGATTATGAGCATGATCGTATTATGCGCCGTCTGCGTCAGTTGGTGGCACAGGCCTGGCACACTGATGAAATCCGCAAAGACCGTCCGACACCGCTTGATGAAGCGAAGTGGGGTTTTGCTGTGGTGGAAAACAGTCTGTGGGAAGGTGTCCCGGCGTTTCTGCGCGAATTTAATGAGCAGCTTGAGGCGTCACTGGACTATAACCTGTCTGTGGAAGCCACGCCGATCCGCTTTACCTCCTGGATGGGCGGTGACCGCGATGGTAACCCGAATGTGACCGCAGATATCACCCGGCGCGTGCTGACTCTCAGCCGCTGGAAGGCCGCCGATCTTTTCTATAATGACATTCAGGTGCTGGTTTCCGAGCTTTCCATGAGTGAATGCACGCCGGAGCTGCGTGAGCGCGTGGGTGAGGATGCAGCCGAGCCGTATCGTGTGATCACCAAACAGCTGCGCGCGCGTCTGAAAAGCACACTGGACTATCTGGAGCGTTGTCTGGCCGGTGAACCGGCTATCAAACCGGACAACCTGCTGACGGACAACGAAGAGTTATGGGAGCCGCTGTATCTCTGCTACCGCTCGCTGGTTGAGTGCGGCATGAAGATTATTGCCAACGGCCAGCTGCTGGATACATTGCGCCGTATCCGCTGCTTTGGTCTGCAACTGGTGCGTATTGATGTGCGTCAGGAAAGCACCCGTCACACAGAAGCACTGTCTGAACTGACACAGTACCTCGGCCTCGGGAATTATGCTGACTGGCCGGAAGAGGAAAAGCAGGAGTTCCTGCTGCGTGAATTGCAGTCAAAACGCCCGCTGGTACCGCAGAACTGGCAGTGCAGCAATGAAACGCGTGAAGTCTTTGATACCTGCCGGGTGATTGCCGAATCACCGGAAAATTCTGTCGCTTCCTATGTGATTTCGATGGCGAAAGTGCCGTCAGATGTTCTGGCCGTTAAACTGCTGCTGAAAGAATCCGGCAGCCCGGTCACTCTGCCGGTCGCACCGCTGTTTGAAACCCTGGATGACCTTAATAATGCAGAGAGTGTCATCACCCGTCTGCTGAGCATCGACTGGTACCGTAACCTGATTAGTGATCGCCAGATGGTGATGATCGGTTACTCCGACTCCGCCAAAGATGCCGGTGTTATGGCGGCGTCCTGGGCACAGTACCGCGCCCAGGATGCACTGATTAAAGTCTGTGCCCGCGAAGGTGTGACACTGACTCTGTTCCACGGCCGCGGCGGCACCATCGGCCGCGGGGGCGCACCGGCACATGCCGCACTGCTCTCACAACCGCCGGGAAGCCTGAAGGGCGGCCTGCGCGTGACAGAGCAGGGTGAGATGATCCGCTTTAAATTCGGTCTGCCGCAGGTCACTATCAGCAGCCTGGCGATGTATGCCAGCGCCAGCCTGGAAGCGAATCTGCTGCCGCCGCCGGAGCCGAAACCGGAATGGGCGGCGGTGATGGATCGCCTGTCTGAAGTGTCCTGTGAGATGTATCGTGATTACGTGCGCGAACAACCGGATTTTGTCCCGTATTTCCGTGCGGCCACCCCGGAGCAGGAACTGGGCAAATTACCACTGGGCTCCCGTCCGGCAAAACGTCGTCCGACAGGCGGCGTGGAAACACTCCGTGCGATTCCGTGGATTTTTGCCTGGTCACAAAACCGTCTGATGCTGCCGGCCTGGCTGGGTGCGGGCGCGGCACTGAAAACAGCCGTGGATGAAGGCAACCGGGCCATGCTGGAAGTGATGTATTACCAGTGGCCATTCTTCAGAACCCGTATCGGTATGCTGGAAATGGTGTTCGCCAAGGTTGATTTATGGCTGGCGGAATACTATGACCAGCGCCTGGTCGAGCCGCGTCTGTGGCCGCTGGGGGCAAAACTGCGCGAACAGTTATCAGAGGATATTAAGAGTGTCCTGATGATTTCCAAAGATGAGCAGTTAATGGCTGACCTGCCGTGGATTGCGGAATCTATCGCTTTGCGTAACGTGTATACCGATCCGCTCAACGTTTTACAGGCTGAACTGCTGCACCGTTCACGCGAATGTGATCAGTCTGACCCGCAGGTGGAACAGGCACTGATGGTGACTATCGCAGGTATTGCCGCCGGTATGCGTAACACCGGCTGATATTATCAGCACGTCTTTTTTACCCCGGATGGCCGCTTTTATCAGCGGCCATTTTTTTTGACATTTTCCTGGCGGAAAAGGGTTATATGTTATCTAATTTAATATTATATAATAATATATATTATTGATGCCTATAACTGAGGTGACAAATGTCCTACTACAAAGATGTGATCAAAGATATCGCCGGCAACATGCAGGAATTACACAAAAATATTCCGGATGTGATGGGTGCGTTTATGACCATCATGCAAAGCAGCACGGCTGACGGTGCACTGGATAAAAAAACCAAAGAGCTGATTGCCGTGGCGATTGCCGTTGCCAACCGGTGTGACGGTTGTATTGGTTTTCACACTAAAACACTGGTTGAACTGGGGGTTACAGAACAGGAGTTATCTGAAGCACTGGGTATTGCTATCGGTATGGGCGGCGGACCATCCGTGATGTATGCGGCGAATACGCTGAAGGCATTTAAAGAGTTCTCATAAAGATATCGTTCTTTTGATACGGGTTACAGGCGAAAGTGTGTAACCCGTATTTTTTACCGGGAGAAAACGGGGGTTTCTTAAAATACGGTAACCGGTTCATTCCTTACTATCTGTTTGTTTTTAATTCAATAAGGAAAGGAATCATGTCAGTAAGTGCAATCGCTCAGCAACCGGTTCGTGAGACACCGATTACAGGGGAAAGCCGGAATATTTTTCAGACGATAGCGGATAAGTTTGTCTCGCTTGTGAACAGCCGCAAGACATTCTCCACGGGATGCAGCACACAGCAAGATCATAATATACAAAAAGCGTGTGAAAGGCTGGCTGCTCTGACGCTGGTTGAACCGGAGCGCTATACAACAGATGCTATGGCGCGGGGTGCAGAAAAACTCGGTATGGCATTGCCGGATAGTAAGGTTTCTGTCGGCATTAAAGCGGATATCTCTGGTGCTGCGCCTATCGGTAAATTATCTGTCCTGAAAACAACAGAGTATTCCGCACAGGAATTGCATGACATGCTCAGCAAACATTTGGATCAACCCGGAGCTTCGCAGGAGATGCGTGGAAAAATACAGACGACACTGAATATGGTTAATATAGGTATCAGCAGTGATGACATCAAAGATAAAGCATACTCTGACATGGTTGAACGTGGAGTGAATAAACTGAAGAGTGTTATCAGCACCGATATACTGAAGGAACATCGCAGGAATGAAATTGGCGGTGGTAAAGTATTAGATCATGACATCGTTAAAGAACTTGAAAAAATGAGCAATAGTTTATCTTCGTAATAAGAAAATTAAACAGGATACTGATATTCTGATACTTACTGATTAAGTACCGGAAAGGCCGGAACATATATAGTTTCGGTCTTTCCTTCATTGCTTCATATTTTTTCACTCTGAGAAAATGGCGCTTTTTTAAAATACGGCAACAGTTTCATTCCTTATTATTTATTTTTTTTTAATTAAATAGGGAAGAAATCATGCAATTAAAAGGAATAGTGCAGCAAATAATGGGTGAAAAATCTGTAAATCAGGTTACAGAGCAAGTCCGCGGTACTTTTCAAAAGGCAGAGGATAAGTTTGTCTCAGTTGTTAACAGTTGCAAGACATTCTCCACGGGATGCAGCACACAGAAAGATCATAATATTATGAAAGCGTGTGGTGCATTACTGGCGAAAACGCTGGTGAAACAGGAATACTATACAGAGGGATTCACCGGTAGCTGCGTAAAAAAACTGGGTATGACGCTGCCTGATAAGATTTTAGCCAGAAGTAAAACGGGTGTACCCGGCAGTGCGTCTATTAGCAGATTATCTGTGCTGAAAGCATCAGAGTGCTCCGCACAGGAACTGTATGATATGTTGAGCAAACAACTGAAGAAACCGGACACTGCACCAGAGATGCAGAAAAAAAATACGGGCGGTACTGGGGATGGCAGAAAATTACTCAGGCAGTATATATATCAGGGAAACAGAGGTCGTTAAGCGCTATGTGGATGAAATAAAAAAAGGCGTTATTTCTGACATATTGGTGGCACATGATATTAATCATATTGAACACAACCCTGTATTAGATGCATATGATGTTGCCACGTTAGAGTCGATGCAAAATAGTTGATGAAATAAGCACTGACCTATACTTTTTTACTGTCTTAAAGCGCCCGGTGAAATCACCCGGGCGTTTTATTGAGTGCGGTGTTATCAGAAACGCACCCGGAACCCGAGATCAGCACTCACCGGTGTTTCACTCTTATTACCGTTCAGATAATTAATTTCTGTATAGAATGCGGCCTGCGGAGTGATCTGTGCATCCAGTCCCAGACCGTATTTACCGGTGCTGCCGGAGAAATCGTTGCTGAAGGTATTGGCGCGGTTGATGGTCACATCATTCTCTTTGGTGAATTCATGAACCACTGCCAGGCGGACATACGGTTTCAGTACCGCACTGCTGACATCAAAGGATGTGGAAGCCAGAGCCCCGGCTTCACCCTGAAAACTGTCCGCACTGTGAATATCAGCACGCATACCGTTACTCAGTTCATAATCCGCGCTGCCGATCCGGGCATATTGCAGTCTGCCGTATGGCTGTACGGTCAGGGCAGGCAGGATTTCATAGTTAAATCCGCTTTCGATAGTGGCAGTAAAGGCATTCTGATGATAATCGCCACGGGCGGCACTGCCGTTTTTCATCCGGCCGTTATTGCTGTTATCCAGACGGTTGCCTTTGAGCATAGTATCTGCGTAGAAACCGCTGTCGTGCAGATATGTGGCATAAAGACCACCGTGCCAGCTTTCAACCGTACCGTTGCCGTAATCAGAGGTGCTGACTTTACTGCGGCTGAAGCCGGTGAACACACCAACCAGTACGGTGGCATCATTCAGGCGGAGTGGTTTATCCACACCGATCTGCATGCCGTCGAGTTTATTTTTAAACGCAGTATCGTTTTTGTCATTCAGGCGCGTGTTGTCATGCAGATAACGGGTCCATAATCCGTAGCTGTGCTGCGGGTTACTGTAGTAATTCCCCAGACGCTGCTGCAGGGAAACGGATTCAGCCTGTAATACCTGACGCGGCGCTGCCGCCATTGCCATTACATTTTTGGCGCTGTAACTCAGGACGGGTTTGGTGCCGCCGTTATTGCCGCCGGTATTACCGTTGTCGGTATCTTTATCGCCTTTGCGCTTGCCCTGTAAGTACCACTCTGTGCTTTCGCCGGATTGGGTTTTCTTCAGGGAATACTGATAAGCACCGATTTCAGCAGTCTCATCTTTATTCAGCAGACGGAACGCGGCATCACCGCTGTTAACGGACACAACCGTGTGGCGGGTGGCGCTTTTCGGTTCTTTACCGGAGTCCGCAAATTCAATACCGAAATTACCGGTGGCTTTATTGCTGACAGTAATATGATCGCCCCAGCCGTCCGCCATCTGCGTGGAGATATAAAAATCACCCTGTCCGGTTAATGTACCGATCTTCAGGTGATTTTGCTGAGCCGCCGGAGAATAAGCTTCCAGGGCAACCATGCCGCCCTTCATATTCAGGGTATTAATGGTGGTGACCAAATCCGCACCTAATTTATCCGGCATCGGGGCAAAATCGTCGACATCCGCACCGCCGGTCCAGGCCGGGCCGATTTCCAGTAATCCGGCATTATCAACGGTTTCAAATATCACATTCCCCGGTACGGCAGGGTTATTTGTTGTCACATCAATTTCTTGTTCATTGGTATTGTTCGCGAAAACTTCCGCACTTTTTTCAATCACCAGTGTGCCCGTTGAACGGGTATCTTCGCTGAAACTGACCTCACCGCCGGATTTGATCACTGCGCCGTTCAGTATACTGGTTGCATTTAGTGAAAGCTGTCCGCCGTTTTCAATGATGAAATCTGTTCCGGTCACGTTGCGGTTTAAATGCAGATGCTGATTATCCCGGACAATAACACCGGATTTATTTTCGGTAATCACATCATCCTGAATATCCGCCATTGCCCCGGCAGAATACCCTGCAATAGCTGCTTCAATTAAACAAACTAATACTAATTTTTTCATGTGGTTCTGACCTGCTGATACCCGTGACGATTCTGTCACGCTGAGAGAGTGTGAAATATAAAAACTTTCTTATGAATTGACCGGGTATTTTCAGCTGTTCAGACTGACAGGAGAATGCGGATTTTTACGTAAAAAACAGCAACAAAAGATAAAAAGTAATATATGTTACGGCGGGTGCATTGTGCGGTTATTTCAGGTGCGGGGATGAAAAAAACAGGAGTAATGCAAAATAATTTAACGATACCACTGATTACTCAATGATATCGTTATCTTTTCTATGCCACACAGGCTGCCGGGCGGACACCCAGGGTGTGGCAGATAGCGTAAGTCAGTTCCGCGCGGTTCAGGGTATAAAAATGGAAGTCTTTTACACCCTCACGGCTGAGCAGTTTCACCATCTCCATTGCCACGGAAGCACCGACCAGTTTGCGGGATTCCGGGTCATCATCCAGTCCCTCAAACATGGTACCGAGCCAGCCCGGGATGCGGACATTGGTCATGCCGGCGAAGCGCTGTAACTGTTTAAAGTTAGAGACCGGCAGAATGCCCGGCACAATCTCCACATCAATCCCTGCTGCCGCACAGCGGTCACGGAAGCGCAGATAGGTGCTGACATCAAAGAAAAACTGCGTGATAGCGCGATCTGCACCGGCATCAATTTTCTTTTTCAGACTAATCAGATCCGCCTGCGCACTGCGTGCCTCCGGGTGTACTTCCGGATAAGCGGCGACGGAAATATCAAAATCGGCGACTGATTTTAACAAACTGACCAGGTCAGCGGCATACATATCCGGTTTACTGCTGCTGTCAGGCAGATCACCGCGCAGTGCCACAATATGGCGGATACCGTTATCCCAGTAATCTTTGGCGATGGTTTTCAGCTCATCGCGGGTGGCATCAATACAGGTCAGATGCGGAACCGCAATCAGCCCGGTTTTCTCTTTGATACTTTTAATCACTGAGTGAGTGCGATCCCGCTCACCGGAGTTCGCCCCGTAAGTGACGGAGACAAATTTTGGTTTCAGTACACTGAGGCGTTCGATGGACTGCCACAGGGTCTTTTCCATTTCCGGTGTGCCCGGCGGAAAGAATTCAAAGGATACGGCCACACGACCGGCCAGTTCTGCCAGGTTCTGATTCAGTGCTTCGTGCTGGTCTATATGTAAAAAACTCATCGCTGCCCCCCGCAGTCGTCCGTGGCGCAAATACCCTTATTCATTCAAACTGCAGGTTCGTTGGCTGCATCCTGAATGACGTTGGGTATATATCCCGGCACGTCATTGTTTAAGTGTCTATACGTTTAGACGTCTGGATGTAGATTACGGGATGAGTTGGTTAAACGTCAACCACTAATTGTCACAGTGCGGGTGAGGTTTTCTCACGCACTGTATGAAAGTTCGTCATGATGAGGGAAAAGCAGCGGACAGGCAGGCTGTCCGCTGAGAAGGTTATGCCGGGTCTTTACAGCAGAAATGGGTGACAAGCTGGGTCAGCAGCTCGCGGGTCGGCTCAATAAAGCGGGTTTCGAGAAATTCATCCGGCTGATGTGCCTGTTCAATTGAACCGGGGCCGAGTACCAGCGTCGGGCACAGATCCTGAATAAACGGCGCTTCCGTACAGTAATTCACGGTCTGTGCTTTTTCACCGAGCAGATTTTCAATCACGCCGACCATTTTGTGATCCGTCGGGCAGGCGTAACCCGGAATCGGCGCGTGCAGTGCCTCAATGGCCAGACGCCCCGGCCAGCGTTGTTTCACCGGTTCCAGCGTTGCATTGAGCATATCATCGATATCACTGAGGGTCATTCCGGGCAGCGGGCGGATATCCATATGTAATTCACAGCAGCCGCAGATACGGTTTGCTGCATCACCACCGTGAATATGACCGAAATTCATGGTCGGATACGGAATGACAAACGCCGGATTATTGAATTTTTCCTTCAGCTCATTACGCAGTGACATTAGGTGAGTGATCGACTCATTCATCAGCTCAATCGCATTCACGCCGCGCTCCGGATCACTGGAGTGACCGGACTGGCCGGTGATACGGATAGCATTGGAGAGATGACCTTTGTGCGCCCGCACCGGTTGTAACGACGTGGGTTCACCGATAATGGCAAAAGACGGGCGGATAGCAGCATTGGCGGCAAAATAGCGCGCTCCGGCCATGGTGGTTTCTTCATCCGCCGTGGCGAGGATATAGAGCGGGTGCTGCAAATCTTTCACGCTGATATCGCGCAGCGCATCGAGGATAAAGGCGAAGAAACCTTTCATATCCGCCGTTCCCAGCCCGTACAGCTTGTTGTTCTGCTCGGTCAGTGTGAAAGGATCTTTGCTCCAGCGTCCTTCATCAAACGGTACGGTATCGGTGTGGCCGCACAGCAGCAGACCGCCGTCACCGTCGCCGAGACTGGCAAGCAGATTGAATTTGCCGCGTGTTTCCGGAACGGGTTGTACTTCGACATCAAATCCCAGGGTTTCAAACCAGGTCGCCAGCAGATTGATCACAGTTTCATTGCTCTGATCCGATTCCGCTTCCGTGGAACTGATGGAGGGTGCCGCGATGAGCTGACGATAAATCTCAATAAATGCAGGTAATTTAATATTCACTGTTGACAGCCTTTAGTCATAATAGTATCAATATTCATGCAGTTTATGTGAATAAAAATACATTGTTTGTGTTTCAGGTACAAGGTGAAGATAACTTATGTTGAAAACGCTGATTATCGGTGCCAGCGGATATACCGGAGCGGAACTCGCGGCTTATATCCAACGCCACCCGCAGACGGAGCTGACCGGCCTGATGGTATCCGCCAACAGTGCGGATGCCGGAAAATGTTTTTCGGATCTGCATCCGCAGTTCAGAGGCCTGGTGGATTTACCGCTGGAGCCGCTGACCGACCCGGCTGCCGTTGCACAAAATACGGATGTGGTATTCCTGGCAACCGCCCATGAAGTCAGCCATGACCTTGTGCCGGTTTTCCTTGCGGCAGGTTGCGCGGTATTTGATCTTTCAGGTGCTTACCGTGTTCAGCAGGATAATTTTTATCCACAATACTACGGATTTGAACACAAACATACCGCCTTATTGGCACAGGCGGTGTACGGGCTGGCGGAATGGCAGCATGACAAAATCCGCACCGCGCAGCTGATTGCGGTGCCGGGCTGTTATCCGACGGTCTCCCAGCTGGCACTGAAACCGCTGCTGGATAATGACTTACTGGATCTGACCCAATGGCCGGTTATCAATGCCACCAGCGGCGTGAGCGGCGCCGGGCGTAAAGCCGCACTGAATAACAGTTTTTGTGAGGTGAGTCTGCAGCCCTACGGGCTGTTTACTCACCGGCACCAGCCGGAAATTTCTGCACATCTCGGCACACCGGTGATCTTTACCCCGCATCTCGGCAATTTTAAGCGCGGAATTCTGGCAACCATCACCTGCAAACTGAAAAGCGGTGTGACCGCAGAACAGGTCAGCGCGGTTTATCACAAAGCCTACGACGACAAGCCGCTGGTAAGAGTCTATGACAGCGGTGTACCGGCACTGAAAGCGGTCACCGGCCAGCCGTTCTGCGACCTGGGCTTTGCCGTGCAGGGAGAACATCTGATTGTCGTTGGTGCAGAGGATAACCTGCTCAAAGGCGCTGCGGCTCAGGCGGTTCAGTGCATGAATATTCGTTTTGGCTTTAATGAAACGCTGTCACTGCTGCCACAGTAAGCAGACAGCACGACTTACTCTTTTATCTGACGGAAAACGGAAATGGAACCATTAGTCATCAAATTAGGCGGTGTGTTACTGGACAGCGAAGAAGCGCTGGGGCGTCTGTTTACTGCGCTGGCCGCATACCGGGCGTCGAATGATCGCCGCATTGTCATTGTTCACGGCGGCGGCTGCGTGGTGGATGAACTGATGGCGAAATTACAGTTACCGGTAGTGAAAAAACAGGGACTGCGGGTCACCCCGGCGGATCAGATCGACATTATCACCGGGGCGCTGGCGGGTAGTGCCAACAAAACACTGCTGGCGTGGGCGACCCGTTATCAGCTTAACGGCACCGGTTTGTGTCTCGGCGATGGTAAGAGTGTGAAAGTCACACCATTAAACGACGAGCTGGGCCATGTCGGCAAAGCGGCACCGGGCAATCCGGTACTGCTGAACCTGTTACTGAGCAATGGTTTTTTGCCGGTCGTCAGTTCCATCGGTATCACGGAAGACGGGCTGCTGATGAACGTGAATGCTGACCAGGCGGCCACCGCCATTGCGGAAACGCTGGGCGCGGATCTGGTACTGCTGTCGGATGTCAGCGGTATCCTGGACGGCAAAGGGCAAAAAATTAAGGCACTCGATGGCGTACATGCACAGAAACTGATCGACGACGGCATTATCACCGACGGCATGATTGTGAAAGTGAATGCGGCGCTGGAAGCCGCCGCCACACTGGGACGTCCGGTGGATATCGCCTCCTGGCGTCACGCGGATCAGCTGCATTTATTATTTGATGGCGAAGCCATCGGCACGCGGATTTCCGCGTAATCCGGATTATCAGCACATTGGCAGAATCATTCCGCTGCGGCGGATAACATTTACTGAAAGGACAGGGTTATGACAGAGGCAAAAAAGACAGGCATTAAAAAAATCGTACTGGCTTACTCCGGCGGTCTGGATACATCGGCGATTATTCCGTGGCTGAAAGAGCATTATGATAACTGTGAAGTGGTGGCATTTGTCGCCAATATCGGCCAGAGCGCGGAAGATCTCGACGGTGTCGAGCAGAAAGCGCTGAACTCCGGGGCATCTTCCTGCTATGTCGTCGATCTGCGCGAAGAATTTATCAAAGATTTTGTCTATCCGGTGCTGAAAAGCGGCGCTCTGTATGAGGGTAAATATCTGCTGGGTACCTCTATGGCGCGGCCGATTATCGCCAAAGCACAGGTTGAGCTGGCACTGAAAGTCGGTGCGGATGCGTTGGCACACGGTGCGACCGGTAAAGGGAATGACCAGGTGCGCTTTGAGGGAACCTATACCGCCCTTGCACCGCAGCTGAAAGTGATTGCGCCGTGGCGCGAGTGGGATTTACGTTCCCGTGAGGCGCTGCTGGATTACCTGAAAGTCCGTAATATCCCGACCACCGCATCTCTGGAAAAAATTTACAGCCGTGATGAAAACGCATGGCATATCTCCACCGAGGGTGGTGTGCTGGAAAGTCCGTGGAATCAGTCCAATGCAGATTGCTGGGTATGGACTGCTGATCCGCAGGAAGCCCCGGATCAGCCGGAACTGGTCACTGTCACCATTAAGGCCGGTGAAGTCACCGGGGTGAACGGCAAAGCACTGTCTCCGTATAACTGCCTGAATGCCCTGAATGAACTGGGCGCGAAACACGGCATCGGCCGGATCGATATTGTGGAAAACCGGCTGGTGGGAATGAAATCCCGCGGCTGTTATGAAACCCCGGGGGGCACCATTATGATGGCGGCACTGCGCGGACTGGAAGAGATCATTCTCGATCGCGACAGCTTCAAATGGCGTCAGCAGATCGGACTCGAAATGTCCTATGTGGTGTATGACGGCCGCTGGTTTGCCCCGCTGCGTAAATCTATTCAGGCAGCAGCAGATTCCCTGGCGGAAGAGGTCAGCGGCGAAGTCGTGCTGAAACTGTATAAAGGCCGGGTTACGGCGATTCAGAAACAGTCTGCCAACAGCCTTTACTCTGAAGAATTCGCCACATTCGGTGAAGATGACGTGTATGACCACAGCCATGCGGGCGGCTTTATCCGTCTGTATTCACTCTCCTCGCGGATCCGTGCGCTGAAAGCACAGAAATAACCGGCGGGAGACAGGGAGATTATGCACAGGGACGTGCATCAGACTGATTTATCATTAAAAACAGAAAGAAAGGGAAAAAGTATGGCACTGTGGGGCGGACGCTTCAGTCAGGAAGCAGATCAACGGTTCAAACAATTCAACGACTCGCTGAGATTCGATTATCGTCTGGCGGAGCAGGATATCACCGGCTCTGTGGCCTGGTCGAAAGCACTGGTGACTGTCAATGTGCTGACCGCACAGGAGCAGGCGGCACTGGAGCAGGCACTGAATGAGCTGCTGGCGGAAGTACAGGCCGACCCGCGGGCTATTCTGCGCAGTGATGCGGAAGATATTCACAGTTGGGTGGAAGGCAAACTTATCGCTAAAGTCGGCGATCTGGGGAAAAAACTCCACACCGGACGCAGCCGTAACGACCAGGTGGCCACGGATTTAAAATTGTGGTGCAAAGAGGCGGTCAGCCAGATCCTCGCGGCATTGCAGGAATTACAGCAGGCTCTGGTGCTGACGGCAGAACAGAATCAGGATGCGGTGATGCCGGGCTATACGCATTTACAGCGGGCGCAGCCGGTGACCTTTGCCCACTGGTGCCTGGCGTACAGTGAAATGCTGGCGCGGGATGAAAGCCGTGTCCGCGATGCTCTGGCGCGTTTTGATTACAGCCCGCTCGGCTCGGGCGCACTGGCCGGAACCGCGTATGCCATCGACCGGGAACAACTGGCCGGCTGGCTGGGATTCGCGGGTGCGACCCGTAACAGCCTCGACAGTGTGTCTGACCGTGATCATGTACTGGAACTGCTCAGCGATGCGGCGATCAGCATGGTGCATCTCTCCCGTTTTGCTGAAGACATGATTTTCTTCAACAGTGGTGAAGCGGCGTTTATTGAATTATCTGACCGCGTCACTTCCGGCTCCTCCCTGATGCCGCAGAAAAAGAACCCGGATGCCCTTGAGCTTATCCGCGGTAAATGCGGACGGGTACAGGGCGCACTGACCGGTATGATGATGACACTCAAAGGTCTGCCGCTCGCTTATAACAAAGATATGCAGGAAGACAAAGAAGGGCTGTTTGATGCTCTCGATACCTGGCTGGACTGCCTGCATATGGCAGCGCTGGTGCTGGAAGGTATTCAGGTAAAACGTCCGCGCTGTGAGGAAGCGGCCAAACAGGGCTATGCCAATGCGACAGAACTGGCGGATTACCTGGTGGCAAAAGGTGTTCCGTTCCGCGAGGCGCATCATATTGTCGGTGAAGTGGTGGTCGGTGCGATAGCAAAAGGCGTGGCACTGGAAGAAATGCCGCTGACAGAATTACAGGAATTCAGCCCGGTGATTGCTCTGGATGTGTATGACATCCTGTCACTCCAGTCCTGTCTGGAAAAACGCTGCGCGAAAGGTGGTGTCTCACCGGAGCAGGTGGCCGCGGCTATCAGTGAAGCTAAAATCCGGCTGAAGTTAGTGTAATACTATGGATTAGTAACACCATGGATTAGTAACACCATGGATTAGTAACACCATGGATTAGTAATACCATGGATTGCCCCCGGATCACCTGCTGTTGCCCGTGATCCGGGGTTTTTATTATCATCATCAGTATATTTTTTGCATATAACGCGAAGGCCAGATGTCGGCCGGTGATACATTCAGGAAATCCGCAATAATCTTTTCGCCTTTCGGCCAGCGCCGGGCAAGGGCATTATTCAGTGTTGCCGACCGCAATCCGGCATTACGCGAGAGTGCCGACAATGACGTTCCTCTTTTTTTGATGGCGGCAATAATATCCGCCGGATGCCAGTCTTGTGCTTTATTCATATTTATACCTTTATTAATTAATCTGACTAAATTTGGTGAGTATTTAATATCATGCTAATTAGTGATATTAATGCCGAAATTAAAGAGTAGATTAAATTATAAATTTTAAAATACGAGTAAATTGAGGGGTTGAAATTTCATTTTACTATGCTAAACATTAAAGTGATTTAACCAATACTTACTTGCACAGGGAATAATATGAATATTCAAAGTATCGCAATGGAAGAATTATGTAATCGTCTGACAAATGACTTTTCTCAGTATTTTGATTGGAATGATATGGGGATTAATTATTCCAGAGTTAACCTTTCGGATAAATCAGTCAATGTGTTATCGAGTGACTATGACTGGCTGCTGACATTCTGGGGGGATGATATGGATTTACGTATCGGAGAACGCCTGAGTGCAGGCATTCAGTATTGGAGTAACTACAGTGATGAGTACAGAACTGTTTTACAGAAAGGGAAAAACAGTACTTTTAAAGTGGATTTCTGTACAAAGCATGGTGATTTATTCGAGATTGTGTCTATTAACTCAGGAAAGAAATTATCTGTCGCAGACATGATGGCTATTTATAAATGGAAACCAACTATTTCTGATTATGCAGATCGGCTCTGGCAAAAAAAAGAAGATTTAATTTTGCCATTACGGGCAGAGGTAAATAAATCAGTTAATGAAAGTGAATTAGTAAATAATGATTCCACTGATATTTTAGATATCCACCAGTATATGCGCTTCGGTAATATCCGTTTTACCCGTAAAGAAGTTCTGACTATCCGGTTATTATTATCTCATCGTAAAGTAAAAGAGATCAGTGCAGTGCAGGGATGTTCAGAAGCATCAGAGCATAAACGTATTCAGCGCATAAAAGAAAAACTGGGTTGCCCGCATGCATCGTCCGGCGGGGTATTTAATGCGCTGAAAGAAAACGGGATCACACTGGCGTGTCTGGATACGCTGGTAAGCCTGCCGTAAACCATCTGTACAAATAACAACGCAACAGAGCGGGCTGCCGGGCAGCCCGTGAGATTGCAGACAAAGCAGGATAAAACGTGGTTTTTCCTGCTTTGTGTTATCAGCCGAAAATCAATAAATTGATTTTCCTGGTTTATTTTTACAACCACTGTCGGTCGTCGCCAACCCCTGCGGGTTTGTCAACGGCCTGACGGGCTGCCGGGCAGCCCGTCTTTATCAGGATCAAAGGGAATTGATAATGAAATGGAGATACCGGCTGGGTGCCGTGGCAGGGAATGCACTGGAGTATTACGATATCGCAGTTTTTGCGGCAATCTCCGTATATCTCAGCGCTGAGCTTGAAAGACTGGGTTATGAATCAGCAACTGAAATGGTCTGGGGAATATTTGCATTACGTTTTCTGGCACGTCCGATCGGCGGCTATATTATCGGACGTTATGCGGACAGGGCGGGGAAAAAGGCGGCATTGGTTTTAACCAGCCAGATTACCGGCGTTGCGACATTATGTATGGCATTATTACCAGTTCATTTACTGGGCTCTTATACACCGGTTGCTATTCTGTTGTTGCAAATGGTGTTGTCTTTCAGCTTTGCCGGGGAAAACCCGTCGCTGATGACATATTTATTCAGTGATGCAAAGAGAAATGAATATGCCAGAATTTCCGCTCTGATTGTCGGCAGCTCTGTTACCGGGGTTATCGTATCTCTCGGGTTGGTGTTATTACTGGAGAGCATGCTGTCACCGGAGATGATGCAAACTGTCGGCTGGCGGATCCCGCTGCTGGTCGGGGTGCTTAATATTATTATGAGTTTCTGGTTCCGCACCAGGTTACCTGCACTGCCGGTGCAATCTGTTATCACAAAGCGTGTTGACGGCCTGCGGGCATTACTGATTTTCCTGATGACCGTGCCGGGGTCTGCGGTATTCTATTCTTATAATATGTCTTCTTCACTTGTACGGGATCATATCGGAGCTGAATCCCTGAAAAGCAGTTATGCAATTTTTTCATCCTGTTTATATCTGTGTTGTATTCTGACCTGCGGGTGGCTGACGGATAAATACAGCTCGGCAGAAAAAGTGTTTAAAAGCGCATCAGCGGCACTGGTCATTTTTTCTGTCCCGCTTTATTTCTTACTCAGCAGCGAACAAACCGGCCTGGTCATTACTGCTCAGTTGATCCTGACCATTAATGCATCCTGTATCTCCTGCACACTGGCATCGGTGATTGCCGGTATTTCCCGTGGTCACACCACCACATTAAGCCTGGGATATAACCTTGCATCCACCCTGATCGGCGGATTTACCCCATTAATTATCGGCTGGCTGGTAGCATATGACCTGACATATGCCGGTGTGTATATCGCCGCCTCCGGCCTGACCGTCATGCTTTCTTACCGGTTAATGCGGAATGCCCCTGCCAAAGCTTGTGCGGTATGATGGTTATCAATGTGTTTTCATTGTTAATCACGGTTGGGAATATGGACGATTTTCTGAACCGCCTGGAAAAACATACATGGCTTTTCCGTGCGGGCAGTTATGGCATGGGGCTGTTGTCAGTGGCGCTTATATTTTTATTACGCAGTAATCTTTATCTGATTGTGCCGGCAATCGGTGCTATGGCGGCGGCATTTTACTTGTTTATGCTGCACAGGCAGTCTTATGTCACCGGGCTTATCGCAAAAGCCGGGGGAGTGACAGCATTTCTCGCACGGGAAGTTTCACCGGAAGAATGGCCGGTTTACCGGGATCTTGCGGACCTGACAGGGATCCGGCGTGAATTTGATGCCTGGTGTGCGCAACAGCCTGTGCCGGTAACTATCGGAGCCGCAGAGCAGGAACTGGGCGTGATAATGGCAGAAACGTACGGCATTGAGCGGGAAGTACGGGATGACGCTTACTCACTGAAATCCATCATAACAGGACAGGAGCACCGCCAGTCAGAATTGACGCTGCTGAGTACCGCCTTATTTATGTCGGGCGGTATACTGTTGTTCTGTGGTTTAGCTGTTTTACGGCCGGAATTTCTCAATGGCCTGCTGGTCGGTCTGCTATTACTAATTACCGCCATGGTGGTTTACTGGCTGACCCGGTACCGGGAAAAACAGCTCACAATGCAGATGCTGTCTTCTCCGGTGACCACCGCAACCCTGGACATACTGATGAGTGTGGCGGTGTCCGCAGATATTCATGATACTTTTTGTGACTATATGCGCACAGTACCGAAACCGGTCACCATCGGCAGTGCCACTGACTGGCTGACAGCGGAGCAGAAACGACGGCAGCGCTGACAAAAAAGAGGCCCGTTCTGATTTTCAGGATAAAAATTCGCTTAATAATCTAACTGCGTTATGATAGTTATCAATTGATTTTATCTATTAATCGCAGACGGAGACACAGGCATGAATATCCGGGATTTGGAATATCTGGTGGCACTTTCTGAGCATAATCACTTTCGCCGTGCGGCGGATGCCTGCCATGTCAGCCAGCCGACACTGAGCGGGCAGATCCGCAAGCTGGAGGATGAGCTGGGAGTGATGCTGCTGGAGCGGACCAGCCGTAAGGTCCTGTTTACCCAGCAGGGAATGCTGCTGGTGGATCAGGCCCGGACCATCCTGCGTGAAGTGAAAATCCTTGAGGAAATGGCCTCTCTTCAGGGGGAAAGCATGGCGGGACCGCTGCATATCGGTCTGATCCCGACCATCGCCCCGTATCTGCTGCCGCATATCATTCCGGAACTGCACCGGTTATGGCCGAAACTCGAGATGTATCTGCATGAAGCTCAGACACATCAGTTGCTGGCGCAACTGGACAGCGGCAAACTCGACTGCGCGATTCTGGCGCGGGTAAAAGAAACCGGCAGCTTTATTGAAGAACCGCTGTTTAATGAGCCGATGAAACTGGCGATTTATGATGAGCATCCGTGGGCATCACGTCAGGAAGTGGAAATGCACGAGCTGGCCGGCGAAAAACTGCTGATGCTGGAAGACGGGCACTGTCTGCGTGACCAGGCGATGGGATTCTGTTTCCAGGCGGGCGCACGGGAAGATACCCACTTCCGGGCAACCAGTATGGAAACGCTGCGTAATATGGTGGCCGCGGGCAGCGGTATCACGTTACTGCCGGATCTGGCGATTCCGCCGGAGCACAAACGCGATGGTGTGTGCTATCTCTCCTGCACCAATCCGGAGCCGTTCCGTGAAGTAATTCTGGTTTATCGTCCGGGATCACCTCTGCGCAGCCGTTACAGTCAGCTGGCAGAGGCTATCCGTGCAAAAATGAGTGCTTATTACCAGCAGGAGCCCGCTGTTTAAAATAAGCGGTTAAGCCCGTTCAGTGCGGCAACCCGGTAAGCTTCGGCCATGGTCGGGTAGTTGAAGGTGGTATTAACGAAATAATCGATGGTATTACCTTCACCTTTTTGTTCCATAATCGCCTGGCCGATATGGATAATCTCAGCCGCACGCTCGCCGAAGCAGTGGATCCCCAGAATCTGCCGTGTTTCACGGTGGAACAGAATTTTCAGACTGCCGGCATCCAGCCCGGCGATTTGCGCCCGGGCCAGATGTTTGAATTGTGCCCGGCCCACTTCATACGGAACCTTCATCGCGGTCAGCTGCTGTTCTGTTTTGCCGACTGAGCTTATCTCCGGAATGGTGTAAATTCCGGTCGGGATATCCTCAATCAGATGCAGCGGGGCATCGCCGTCATGAGTGATGGCCCGGGCGGCAATCCGCCCCTGGTCATAGGCCGCCGAGGCGAGGCTCGGGTAGCCGATAACATCCCCGACCGCATAAATCGCCGGATTGCTGGTCTGATAGGTATCATTAACACTGATAAGACCACGGCTGTCAGCCGTGATCCCGACATGCTCAAGACCGAGATTATCGGTGTTACCGGTGCGGCCGTTGGCAAAGAGCAGACAGTCTGCTTTTACTTTTTTTCCGGAGCGGAAGTGAATAATCACGCCGTCACCGGTGCCCTCAATCCGCTCATACTCTTCATTCTGGCGGATAACCACGCCGTTATTCCAGAAGTGATAGGTGAGTGCGTCCGACATCTCCTGGTCGAGAAATGCCAGTAACCGGTCGCGGGTGTTAATTAAATCCACTTTGACACTCAGACCGCGGAAAATCGAGGCATATTCACAGCCGATAACCCCGGCACCATAAATGATGACATGGCGGGGTTCGTGCGTCAGTGACAGAATGGTATCGCTGTTATAGATACGGGAGTGGCTGAAATCGACATCCGGCGGGCAGTACGGCCGGGAGCCGGTGGCGATAACCACATTATCCGCACGGAGAATATCGCAGCTACCGTCGCTGTAGCGCACACAGACATCACCTTCTTCGGTGAATTTTGCTTCGCCGCAGAACATTGTGCAGCCGTTACGCTCGTAAAAGCCGCGCCGCATGCCGGTCTGCTGGGTAATGACCCGCCCGGCGTGTGCCAGGATCTCTGAAAATGACGATTTCAGAATCCGGGAGTTATCACTGTACAGCGGATTCTGGTTAAATTCGATAATACGGCTGACGGCGTGGCGCAGCGCTTTGGAAGGAATCGTTCCCCAGTGGGTACAGCCGCCGCCGACGTCGTTATAACGCTCAATCACGGCAACCCGTTTTCCCTGCTTCACAAGTCCCATTGCCACACCTTCGCCACCCGGGCCGGAGCCGATGACAATGGCGTCAAACTGGTTCTGTTGCATATGAGAAATAACCTGTTTATACATAAATTAACAACATCATCTTAACATCAGATGCAAAATCAGCCTATGATTAGTAAGGTTTACAGGTCACAGTTCGGAAAATCTTTTTTTCAGGAATTTCACCGGCCATAAGCTAATCATCACTGAAAAAAGTATTAAGTTTGTTATATTGATCCGTCTGAATAAATTGAGAGTCTGAATTCCGTGAGTAACGTGATTGGTGTAAGAGCAAAACAAAAAGAAAAAACCCGCCGGGCCCTGATTGAAGCGGCTTTCAGTCAGCTGAGCGCCGAGCGCAGCTTCACCAGTCTGAGCCTGCGTGAGGTCGCCCGCGAGGCCGGAATCGCTCCGACGTCTTTTTACCGTCATTTCAAAGATGTGGATGAACTGGGGCTGACCATGGTGGACGAGAGCGGACTGATGCTGCGCCAGCTGATGCGTCAGGCACGGCAGCGTATCGCCAAAGGCGGGAGTGTGATCCGGACATCAGTTGCGACATTTATGGAGTTTATCGGTAATAACCCCAACGCTTTCAGGTTATTATTACGTGAGCGCTCCGGGACATCCTCAGAATTCCGCGCGGCAGTCGCACGGGAAATCCAGCATTTTATTGCAGAGCTGGCAGACTATCTGGAACTGGAAAGTAAAATGCCGCGTCAGTTTACTGAATTGCAGGCAGAATCGATGGTAACCATCGTATTCAGCGCCGGTGCGGAAGCTCTGGATATTGATTTGGAAAAGCGGGCGTACCTGGAAGAGCGGCTGGTATTACAGCTGCGGATGATCGCCAGAGGCGCGTATTACTGGTATCGCCGCGAACAAGAGAAAATGCATGACCCCGATTATACCCCTTTAATTTAGCACACATCACCAAGGAGAACGTTATGACGGAACAGTATCGCCGTGACAAAGGAACCTTACTGCTCGCTTTTATTGTCGGGCTTTCAGTACACGGTACTTTTTCAGCACTTTTTAATTCCGCAGTCCATTTTTCGGTTTTTCCGGTTCTGGCATTGTGTCTTGCGGTCTATTGTTTCCATCAGCGCTACCTCAACCAGATGCTGCCGGAAGGCATGCCCAAGCTGGTGACCGGCACGTTCTTCCTGGGTCTGTTCGCCTATAACGCCCTGATGCGTGCGGAATATCCGGAAGCCGGATCAAACTACTTTTCTGCCGTCTTTATTGTGATTATCGCATTGTGGCTCTACCGGGCGATGAAACAGCGCCGTGCCACCGGACAGGATGAAGTAACGGAGTAATCGCGTCAGAAAGATAAAGATGCAGAAGAAGCCGGTCACTGACCGGCTTCTTTGTATCCGTGTCAGGCACGGCAGGGAAACGGGATCACGCGGTGTGCCATCCGCTGTGTAAACTGCTGATTATGAGAGGCAACAATCATCGGCAGATTCAGCTGTGTGAGAATATCTTCCAGCCGCTGAATATTTTTCTCATTCAGGCCGTTGGTCGGTTCATCCAGCAGGAGAACTGACGGTGACATTGCCAGTACACCGGCCAGTGCGGTAAAGTTTTTTTCACCGCCGGAAATTTCAGTCACAGCGCGGTCTTTCAGCCGGACAATATCCAGCATCTCCAGGCACTGTAAGGCGCGTTCCCTTGCTGCCTCCTGTGTCATTCCCATATTCAGCGGGCCGAACATTACATCATCCAGCACACCCGGACCGAACAACTGATCATCAGGATGCTGAAACAGCAATCCCAGCGGGCCGCGAACCTCTGTGAAGTCGTCCTCAGAGTGACGGGACTTGCCGAAAACCGAAATATTCCCGGTAAACGGGATAAAACCTAACAGAGTGTGCAGCAGAGTAGATTTCCCGCTGCCGATATCACCGCACAGAAAAAGCCGTTCTCCGGCGTTCAGTTCAAAGTTCAGATCCTGAATTATGGGTACATTGTTGCGGCTGACAACCAGATTGCTGACCTGAATCAGGGGATTTTGGGACGTCATTAACAGACCTTTTTGTATTAACAGAAGACGGGCGTGCGTAAAAACCCCGGGCTTTCAGCGCCATTTCAGTGGTTTCCGCTTTGTGCATCGCTTTGATCAGCAGCAGGGCGACTAATTGGGACAGCATGGTAAATGTCCGTTTATTCATCCCTTTACGGAATCCCCGTGCTTTCATGGCAGTTTCAAGCTGTTGTTTGGTCTCACTGAAAATCGCGATATAGCGGATCGTCAGAATAAACAGCTTAATCAGCTTGTCGGGCAGGGGATAACGCTTCACGGCACATGCCAGATCGATATCTGTCATGTTTGTCAGCATCGCAGAGACAAACAGCAGAATCGCATTCATTTTCAGCGTGATTTGCAGGGCGAGAAACACGCCTGCCGGGGATTGCACAATGCCCTGGCTCTCAATTTTCCACGGCAGTGTCAGCCAGACAAACAGGATAAAAATATTCAGTTTCAGCACGGTCAGCAGTGAACGGCCCAACTGACGGCGGCGGCAGACAATAAACAGCAGAAAAGCACCCGACAGACCGGCAATAAGCCAGTCGGTCTGCCGGATACCGCTGAGCAGAAAAGCCCAGAGAACCGCAAGAAGCAGGCGCCGGTGAGGAGGCAGCCAGTTATCCATAGGTATGTTGCCCGTGCTGATTAACCATCAGGGCGGCCGGACGCATTTTTGCCAGCGCCAGCAGGATCCCCACACTGATCAGGGAGTCGGTGACAAAAATCGGCAGGTGCCCGATAAACAGGAGCCAGACCAGATCGATATAAGACTTACCGCTGTCCAGCACCAGTGCCAGCGAGGTCAGACACACCGTACCCAGGGTGCCGATAACCCCGGCCATCACACCGAGATACACCAGACGCCCCTGACTCAGCCCCGGGCGCAGGGAATTACGGAACAGGTAATAAACCAGCAGCGCCGGAATGGAAATATTACACAGGTTAACCCCGAGAACCGCGAATCCGCCGAAGGAGAAAAACAGTACCTGCAGCGCGAGGGCAATCAGGAATGCCGGGAAAACCGCCCAGCCGAGGAACAATCCCGCAAGCCCGTTTAAGATCAGATGCACACTGCTGACCCCTATCGGCACATGAATAGTTCCGGCGACAAAAAACGCAGCCCCGAACAGGGCTGCCAGTGACAGACGCGAAGTATCCAGCTGACGGATGCCGATAGCAACCCCGGCGGCCGCGACCACACCGGCTCCGGCCAGTACAGGAAGATGTAATACGCCTTCAGATAAATGCATGTCTTCCTCCTGTTATGCGGCGTTTTTAGCGGCCTGCTTAGTTAACTCACGGGCACGGAAGAATGCGATCACACCGAAAATACCCACGATATAACCCACACCACCGAGAATATTCTGCAGATAAATTTTATTCTTCAGCTGATCAATATCCTGGCGGATCTGAATATAGCCGGAAGAAGAATCACTGCTGCCGGTGCCGGCTGTTGCGGAAATAACCGGGACTTCCGTTTCCACTTTGTGCCCTTCATCACCTTCAACATAGAGAATATAATCGCCGGTTGCCGGTACTTCGATTTTGAAATAGCCTTTCTCATCGGTCTTACCGGATATTTCATCATCTTCATGGCCTTTCAGATAAGTACCGACATAGGTATCTTTTGCCGGAGACATATCAGAATAATAAGACTGCCCGCTGATAACATTACCTTCCAGCTGTGCAACCACATGCATGGAATGAGCTTGTGCTGTTGTTGCCAACAGCACCCCGTTAATCAGTAAAATGGCAAATAAATAAACAGATTTCATAACGTTTAATTACTCAGCGTCAAAAGATAAAACATATTCCAGCTGCTGGAATCCGTACTCTTTATTATCCGGAGTATCCAGTTTGTATTCGGCGTAAACTTTATTGGCGCCTTTTTCAGCTTTGAATTTTGCCAGACCGTCTTTATTGGTTAACACACCCGGATCTTCTTCACTTTTGGCAATCTTCATGCCTTCCAGCGGCTGACCATCTTTCAGAGCTTTGATTTCAAACTCCTGACCGGCGACAGGTTTGGTCATCGGTACCAGTTCATAAGGGGTGTTAAAGACTTTCGTGGCATTATCATCCCACTTCACGATGTTTTTACTGAATTTAATCGGATTTTTGCTGAATTCCGCGTCCGGTACTTCAATTTTATTTTTTTCAACGGTACGGCCGTTCTTTAATTTACTCCAGACGCCGTTGTCGTAGCCTAATAAGATAATCGACGCATTCTCAGGCATGACGAAGTAAGCTTCACCATCTTTATACGTCGTACTGACTGTTTCAACTTTACCATCCTGCATAACAGCCTGAACCGGTTTTAATTTATTTTCCGGATAGGTTTCTGTCGGGTTGTGACCAAAGCGGACAACATAATCAGAGCCGTCAGTTTGTTCTATCCAGATATTATGTGCACTTGCCTGAAAACTGCCAAATAACAGAGCGGCTGAAATTAACGTTATTTTCTTCAGAGACATAAAAATACCTTTCGATTAAGTTACGGGATTATTTACGGCCGAGTATAGAGCAGTGAAAATAAAAATAAGACCTTAAATTCAGAAGAATAATTAATATCAGGAGCGGCTCACAGTAAATTGTTAAATATTTATTTACCACAAACGTATTTTTTAATAGGACAGGGCAGGTTGTTAATTTATTGCATGAGGGTTATTTTTTGTCTTTGAAATGTTATGAGTGTAATGAATATTAGTTGAATGAATATTTACAGAATTTAAATATCACTTTATGACGTATTTTTCGTCATCAGGGGCCGGGCTCAGCAGATCATTCTGACGGAGAAAGAAAATCGTGAAAACTGCAGGTGATCATAAAGGAATTAGTGCGTTAAACTCATAAAGTAAAAAAGTTCCTGATCATTGATCAAGAACTTTTCGGAGAAACGCGTAACAACTTATCTGCGCCGGATCAACAAAACACCGCTTTCCATGTGCGGGGTGTACGGAAACTGATCAAACAGCGCCAGCCGTACGACATCATGTGTCTGGTTCAGTGTTTCCAGATTTTCACATAATGTTTCCGGATTACAGGAAATATACAGAATCCGCTCGTAGCCCTGAACCAGTTTAACGGTTTCGGCATCCAGCCCGCTGCGCGGCGGATCGACAAAAATGGTATTGCATTCATAAGAAGACAAATCAATTCCGGCAAGACGGTTAAACTCACGCACTCCCTGCATCGCCTGTGTGAAATCTTCTGCGGACATACGGATAATCTGCACATTATCAATATGGTTAGCATCGATATTATATTGTGCGGCAGCGACGGACGGTTTGGCGATTTCTGTTGCCAGTACGCGGCGGAAATTACGCGCCAGCGCCAGTGAAAAATTACCGTTACCACAATACAGCTCCAGTAAATCGCCCTGTGATCCTTCTGTTGCCGAAAGTGCCCACTCCAGCATATGAATATTGACCGCCGCATTCGGCTGCGTGAAGCTGTTTTCCACCTGACGGTAAATCATCTCTTTACCTGCGACCGGCAGAACTTCATCAACATAATCATTATCCAGCATGATTTTTGTTTTTGACGCGCGGCCTATCAGCTGTAAATCAAAGCCCTGTGACTGTAATTGTGCCCGCAGTGTTTTGGCGGCTTCTGTCCAGCTGTCATCAAGTTTTTTATGATAGAGCAGGGAGACAATAATTTTGTTGCTTCGTGTCGACAGATAATCAATCTGAAAAAGTTTGTGGCGCAGCAGATGAGTTTGTTTCAGTAACGGCAAAATAGCCTGCATCATGTCATTAATTAGCTGACTTGCGGCAGGGAAGGTATCTATCCGGATACGTTGTTTGGTCTGCTGATCAAACATGATATGCCAGAGGTCATCCCCTTCATGCCAGATACGGAATTCGGCCCGCATCCGGTAGTGTGAAACCGGTGACGCAAATACGTGAGCATCCGGCGCCTGAAAAGGTTGCATCATTTTTTGCAGACTTCTTGCCTTCTCTGCAAGTTGTTCTTCATAATTTTCAATGGGTAACGTATTATGCATGGCGCGTTGATCCGTTTTGCTGATCACAAAAAATGTTCGTGTCTTAGTGATTAAAGTGTTCCGCCCGACAATTCAGACATCTTATTCTGGACAGATTTTAAGGCCGGATCGTAGCATGATAATTCGGTTTCTTCATAAGAATGAAAAGGGAATCCGGTGAAATTCCGGAACTGGCGCGCAGCGGTAATGGTAAAGCAACACGATGACACTGTTATAAATGACGGGAAGTCGTTGCAGGGAATTGAGAAATACCCTCCTGAGTCCGAAGACCTGCCGAAGATTTGTCGTCCGTCCTGCTGACGCTACAAAGCAGACGGGTGGCATCCTCTTTATATATATGTGGGTGCTCAGGAAAAATGAAAATGACCTCGCCTTATGCGCTGTCCGCTGTCGGACTGGCCGTGTTTTCCGCATTATCTTTTAGCGCTTCTGCTAATACTAATGATGATCAGATAATTGTTTCCGCTAACCGTTTTCAGCAGCCGGTTTCGTCCGTGCTGGCGCCGGTAACCGTTGTGACCCGTGAAGAGATAGATAAATGGCAGTCGAATTCTGTTGTCGATATTCTGCGTCGTTTGCCGGGTGTGGATGTGACTCAGAGTGGCGGATTAGGTCAGAACAGTACCGTATCGGTACGCGGGACAGATGCAAAACATTTACTGGTATTAATAGATGGTGTCCGTCTGAATAATGCCGGTATTTCCGGTCAGCCGGATCTGAATCAGTTCCCGGTGGCACTGGTACAGCGGGTTGAGTATATCCGTGGTGCACGTTCTGCGGTATATGGTTCGGATGCTATCGGCGGTGTGCTGAATATCATTACTATCCGGGATGATATCGGTTCAAATATCACAGCGGGTATTGGTTCTCACGGCTACCAGAATTATACCGGAACCACCCAGCAACAGATTGGCGAAAATACCCGGGTAACAGCCGCAGCGGCGTATACCTATTCTAAAGGATTTGATATCCGCCGTGATTATGACGGTTATGCCACACCAAGCGGCCGTGACTATGGCTTTATGAATAAAACCTACTGGCTGGATGTGCACCACAAACTGGATGATCGGTTTGCAGTATACGGACGTGCATATGGTTATGATAACCGCAGTAAATATTTCGGATTTAAATCTGAGATGTGGTCGTTACCTGCTGATCCGGCAAGTGACCGCCGTGAGTTAGAAAACCGGACATATGATGCAGGCCTCACATTTAATCAGGGGGATTATTCTTCTCAGCTGGTCATGAGCTACAGCCGGGTTAAAGACTATAACTATGATAACCGTTATGGCCGTTATGGTGATGGCGCAACCCTGGACAACTCGAAACAGTATTCTGCACAGTGGGGCAATAATTACCGTGTCGGATATGGCAGCATCAATGCCGGTATTGATTATCAGAAACAGGAAATGGAACCCGGTACGGCAATGATAGCTGACAGTAAATCCATTTCTGATACCGGTTTCTATCTGACAGGACAGCAGGAAATAGATAAAGTTATTCTTGAGGCTGCGGTCCGCTCTGACCATCATTCGGAATTTAACTGGCATACCACCTGGCAGACCAGTGCCGGATGGGAGTTTGTCGATGGTTACCGGGTTATC
Organism: Morganella morganii; assembly: GCF_019242955.1. Lineage (GTDB taxonomy): Bacteria > Pseudomonadota > Gammaproteobacteria > Enterobacterales > Enterobacteriaceae > Morganella > Morganella sibonii. Next base: position 4,000,982 of record NZ_CP066129.1, on the reverse strand, counting down.
GGTTCTTATGCAACAGGATTTAAAGCACCAACACTGGGGCAGTTATATGCCAATACGACATTTGACTGGGGAACCATCGTTGGTAATAAGGATTTAAAACCGGAGGAAAGTGAGCAATGGGAATTAGGACTGGAAGGAAATACCGGGCCACTTTCCTGGCAACTGACCGGCTACCATAATGATATTAAAAATCTGATCGATTACGAGATGGGCTCACCGAATACCTATATAAACCGCAGTAAAGCTAAAATCAAAGGTGCCGAGTGGGTGGGGGAATTTGATACCTGGATTTTCCATCATCAGATGACCTATCAATACCTGGATGCAAAAGATAAAGATACCAATAAGCGTCTGGCGCGCCGTGCGCAGCAGCAGGTTAAGTATCAGCTGGATTGGACGGTGTCGGATGTTGATATGGGACTGACGTATCAGTATATCGGTAAACGTTATGATGATGCGGCGAATAAGCAAAAACTCGGCGGCGTCAGTATTTTTGATATCACCGCCGCATATCCGATCACTGACCATCTGACAATTCGTGGTAAAGTAGCTAACCTGTTTGATAAAGACTACGAGACTGCGTATGGCTATCGAACCGCTGGCCGCGAATACTTCCTCACAGGAAGCTACAACTTCTGATCTGAAAACCCGCCCGACAGTGCTGCTGTTTGATTCCGGCATGGGCGGTTTATCTGTGTATCAGGAAGTAAGAAATTTACTTCCTGATCTCCGCTATATCTATGCATTCGATAATGAGGCATTTCCTTATGGTGAAAAAACCGAAGCCTTTATTGTCGATCGTGTGACTAAGATTGTCCGCCAGATTGCTCAGCAGCATCCGCTGGCAGTGATTGTCATTGCCTGTAATACCGCCAGCACCATTACACTGCCTGCGCTGCGTGCAATGTCCGATATTCCGGTGGTCGGTGTGGTTCCGGCGATCAAACCGGCGGCAAAACTGACACGTAACGGCCTGGTCGGGCTGCTGGCAACACGGGCTACGGTAAAACGGGCTTACACCCGGGAACTGATTGACCGGTTTGCCTCTGAGTGCCGGGTATCACTATTAGGATCGGCGGAGCTGGTCGAACTCGCAGAACGTAAGCTGTATGGTGAGGCAATTCCGGCAGGCGCTCTGGAAACTATTCTTGCGCCGTGGCGGAATATGAAAGAGCCGCCGGATACGGTGGTATTAGGATGTACGCACTTCCCGCTGATCGCCGAAGAGCTGAAATCCGCATTACCGGACGGCACCCGGCTGGTGGATTCCGGTGCGGCGATTGCCCGCCGCGTGCAGTGGTTAATCAATAATAGTGAAAAACCTCATTACTTAACGGATGAAGAAAATGTGGCGTATTGTCTGCGGGATGATGAAACCACACAGAAATTACAGCCTGTTTTGCAGCAATTGGGACTTGAATCGCTGAAAAAACTGACAATTACAGGGTGATTTGCTGTAATAATCAGCAGTCAGCACATTTTTATAAATTACCCCTTGCGGTCAGATGAAAACTCCCTATAATTCGCATCCGTTGTCACGGCACAGGACGCTGAGTCCGCTGAGATAACAAGGTGAAAAGTCTGAAATAAATACTTGACACCGAATGAGGAAAGCGTAATATACGCAGCCTCGCAACAACGCAGAAGACCGGCAACGGCAGCGAATGTTGCAACTGCTCTTTAACAATTTATCAGACAATCTGTGTGGGCACTCGCAGGACATATCACAAAAAATATATTTTTGAGAAGTCTTGAAGAGTGACCAATACAGCAGCTTAGAAATAAGCAGCAGTAAACAGTTTAATTCTTTGAGCATCAAACACTTTTAATTGAAGAGTTTGATCATGGCTCAGATTGAACGCTGGCGGCAGGCCTAACACATGCAAGTCGGGCGGTAACAGGGAGAAGCTTGCTTCTCTGCTGACGAGCGGCGGACGGGTGAGTAATGTATGGGGATCTGCCTGATGGAGGGGGATAACTACTGGAAACGGTAGCTAATACCGCATAATGTCCACGGACCAAAGCGGGGGACCTTCGGGCCTCGCACCATCAGATGAACCCATATGGGATTAGCTAGTAGGTAAGGTAACGGCTTACCTAGGCGACAAATCCCTAGCTGGTCTGAGAGGATGATCAGCCACACTGGGACTGAGACACGGCCCAGACTCCTACGGGAGGCAGCAGTGGGGAATATTGCACAATGGGCGCAAGCCTGATGCAGCCATGCCGCGTGTATGAAGAAGGCCTTCGGGTTGTAAAGTACTTTCAGTCGGGAGGAAGGTGTTAAGGTTAATAACCTTGACAATTGACGTTACCGACAGAAGAAGCACCGGCTAACTCCGTGCCAGCAGCCGCGGTAATACGGAGGGTGCAAGCGTTAATCGGAATTACTGGGCGTAAAGCGCACGCAGGCGGTTGATTGAGTCAGATGTGAAATCCCCGGGCTTAACCCGGGAATTGCATCTGATACTGGTCAGCTAGAGTCTTGTAGAGGGGGGGTAGAATTCCATGTGTAGCGGTGAAATGCGTAGAGATGTGGAGGAATACCGGTGGCGAAGGCGGCCCCCTGGACAAAGACTGACGCTCAGGTGCGAAAGCGTGGGGAGCAAACAGGATTAGATACCCTGGTAGTCCACGCTGTAAACGATGTCGACTTGGAGGTTGTGCCCTTGAGGCGTGGCTTCCGGAGCTAACGCGTTAAGTCGACCGCCTGGGGAGTACGGCCGCAAGGTTAAAACTCAAATGAATTGACGGGGGCCCGCACAAGCGGTGGAGCATGTGGTTTAATTCGATGCAACGCGAAGAACCTTACCTACTCTTGACATCCAGAGAACTTAGCAGAGATGCTTTGGTGCCTTCGGGAACTCTGAGACAGGTGCTGCATGGCTGTCGTCAGCTCGTGTTGTGAAATGTTGGGTTAAGTCCCGCAACGAGCGCAACCCTTATCCTTTGTTGCCAGCGCGTGATGGCGGGAACTCAAAAGGAGACTGCCGGTGATAAACCGGAGGAAGGTGGGGATGACGTCAAGTCATCATGGCCCTTACGAGTAGGGCTACACACGTGCTACAATGGCGTATACAAAGGGAAGCGACCCTGCGAAGGCAAGCGGAACTCATAAAGTACGTCGTAGTCCGGATTGGAGTCTGCAACTCGACTCCATGAAGTCGGAATCGCTAGTAATCGTAGATCAGAATGCTACGGTGAATACGTTTCCGGGCCTTGTACACACCGCCCGTCACACCATGGGAGTGGGTTGCAAAAGAAGTAGGTAGCTTAACCTTCGGGAGGGCGCTTACCACTTTGTGATTCATGACTGGGGTGAAGTCGTAACAAGGTAACCGTAGGGGAACCTGCGGTTGGATCACCTCCTTACCTAGTTGATTTGGAATGTGAGTGTTCACACAGATTGTCTGATAGAAAGAAGCAGATACCGGGAATAGGCTTGTAGCTCAGGTGGTTAGAGCGCACCCCTGATAAGGGTGAGGTCGGTGGTTCAAGTCCACTCAGGCCTACCAAAACCGAATTGATACTGCGTTATGAAAAGACTCGTTTACCTTAGTAAACTTCGCCTTTCCATGCCTTGTCTCAATGCGGTTTCCTCTTTTCATGATGAAAAGACACACCCCGGAAAAACCAAATAATGGGGCTATAGCTCAGCTGGGAGAGCGCCTGCCTTGCACGCAGGAGGTCAGCGGTTCGATCCCGCTTAGCTCCACCATTATCTGATATCTGAAAAATAATTCAGAGTTTACCGGAAACGGTATGCTGTGAATTATTATGCTCTTTAACAATCCGGAACAAGCTGAAAAATTGAAACAATCAATATTATCACCGAGGTAATATTGATGAGTCTCTCAGCCGAACAACTTTGAACGTGTTCTTCAGTGTAAGACGCGGCGAGCGAAGTGATTTCGCGAAGGCCGGAGCGCAGTGAGCGCAGCATACATCAGTATGTGAGCATCACGAGCACCGCCCGACAAAGAAATCGCAAAGCGCAGTCCGTCGGTTCATATAAGACACCTTCGGGTTGTGAGGTTAAGCGAATAAGCGTACACGGTGGATGCCTAGGCAGTCAGAGGCGATGAAGGACGTGCTAATCTGCGATAAGCGCCGGTAAGGTGATATGAACCGTTATAACCGGCGATTTCCGAATGGGGAAACCCAGTGTGATTCGTCACACTATCATTACCTGAATACATAGGGTAATGAAGCGAACCGGAAGAACTGAAACATCTAAGTACCCCGAGGAAAAGAAATCAAACGAGATTCCCCCAGTAGCGGCGAGCGAACGGGGAGCAGCCCAGGACCTTAATCAGTATCAGTGTTAAGAGAACAGTCTGGAAAGGCTGGCCACAGCAGGTGATAGCCCTGTATCTGAAAGCACTGGTGTTGTGAGTCCGATGAGTAAGGCGGGACACGTGTTATCCTGTCTGAATATGGGGGGACCATCCTCCAAGGCTAAATACTCCTGACTGACCGATAGTGAACCAGTACCGTGAGGGAAAGGCGAAAAAGAACCCCGGCGAGGGGAGTGAAAAAAGAACCTGAAACCGTGTACGTACAAGCAGTGGGAGCACCTTTATGGTGTGACTGCGTACCTTTTGTATAATGGGTCAGCGACTTATATTCTGTAGCAAGGTTAACCGAATAGGGGAGCCGCAGGGAAACCGAGTCTTAACTGGGCGTCTTAGTTGCAGGGTACAGACCCGAAACCCGGTGATCTAGCCATGGGCAGGTTGAAGGTTGGGTAACACTAACTGGAGGACCGAACCGACTAATGTTGAAAAATTAGCGGATGACTTGTGGCTGGGGGTGAAAGGCCAATCAAACCGGGAGATAGCTGGTTCCCCCCAAAAGCTATTTAGGTAGCGCCTCGTGAATTCATCTCCGGGGTAGAGCACTGTTTCGGCTAGGGGGTCATCCCGACTTACCAACCCGATGCAAACTGCGAATACCGGAGAATGTTATCACGGGAGACACACGGCGGGTGCTAACGTTCGTCGTGAAGAGGGAAACAACCCAGACCGCCGGCTAAGGTCCCAAAGTCATAATTAAGTGGGAAACGAAGTGGGAAGGCTCAGACAGCCAGGATGTTGGCTTAGAAGCAGCCATCATTTAAAGAAAGCGTAATAGCTCACTGGTCGAGTCGGCCTGCGCGGAAGATGTAACGGGGCTAAATTATGCACCGAAGCCGCGGCAGCGATATGTGAATATTGTTGGGTAGGGGAGCGTTCTGTAAGCCTGTGAAGGTGTGCTGTGAGGCATGCTGGAGGTATCAGAAGTGCGAATGCTGACATAAGTAACGATAATGCGGGTGAAAAACCCGCACGCCGGAAGACCAAGGGTTCCTGTCCAACGTTAATCGGGGCAGGGTGAGTCGACCCCTAAGGCGAGGCTGAAAAGCGTAGTCGATGGGCAACGGGTTAATATTCCCGTACTGGTGGTAACTGCGAAGGGGGGACGGAGAAAGCTAAATCATCCGGGCGACGGTTGTCCCGGTTTAAGCGTGCAGGTGGACTGACCAGGCAAATCCGGTCGGTTGTTAACACTGAGGCGTGACGACGAGCCACTACGGTGGTGAAGTGATTGATGCTCTGCTTCCGGGAAAAGCCTCTAAGCTTCAGGTTACCATTAATCGTACCCGAAACCGACACAGGTGGTCAGGTAGAGAATACTCAGGCGCTTGAGAGAACTCGGGTGAAGGAACTAGGCAAAATGGTGCCGTAACTTCGGGAGAAGGCACGCTGGCATTAGGTGAAGTGATTTACTCACGGAGCTGAAGCCAGCCGCAGATACCAGCTGGCTGCAACTGTTTATTAAAAACACAGCACTGTGCAAACACGAAAGTGGACGTATACGGTGTGACGCCTGCCCGGTGCCGGAAGGTTAATTGATGAGGTTAGCGCAAGCGAAGCTTCTGATCGAAGCCCCGGTAAACGGCGGCCGTAACTATAACGGTCCTAAGGTAGCGAAATTCCTTGTCGGGTAAGTTCCGACCTGCACGAATGGCGTAATGATGGCCAGGCTGTCTCCACCGAGACTCAGTGAAATTGAACTCGCTGTGAAGATGCAGTGTACCCGCGGCAAGACGGAAAGACCCCGTGAACCTTTACTATAGCTTGACACTGAACATTGAGCCTTGATGTGTCAGGATAGGTGGGAGGCAATGAAGTGTGGACGCCAGTCTGCACGGAGCCGACCTTGAAATACCACCCTTTAACGTTTGATGTTCTAACCCAGACCCGTAATCCGGGTCGGGACCGTGTCTGGTGGGTAGTTTGACTGGGGCGGTCTCCTCCCAAAGAGTAACGGAGGAGCACGAAGGTTGGCTAAGCATGGTCGGACATCATGCGGTTAGTGCAAAGGCATAAGCCAGCTTGACTGCGAGAGTGACGGCTCGAGCAGGTACGAAAGTAGGTCTTGGTGATCCGGTGGTTCTGAATGGAAGGGCCATCGCTCAACGGATAAAAGGTACTCCGGGGATAACAGGCTGATACCGCCCAAGAGTTCATATCGACGGCGGTGTTTGGCACCTCGATGTCGGCTCATCACATCCTGGGGCTGAAGTAGGTCCCAAGGGTATGGCTGTTCGCCATTTAAAGTGGTACGCGAGCTGGGTTTAGAACGTCGTGAGACAGTTCGGTCCCTATCTGCCGTGGGCGCTGGAAGATTGAGAAGGGGTTGCTCCTAGTACGAGAGGACCGGAGTGAACGCACCACTGGTGTACGGGTTGTGATGCCAATTGCATTGCCCGGTAGCTAAGTGCGGAAGAGATAACCGCTGAAAGCATCTAAGCGGGAAACTTGCCTCGAGATGAGTCTTCCCTGACCCTTTAAGGGTCCTGAAGGAACGTTTGAGACTAAGACGTTGATAGGCTGGGTGTGTAAGTGCAGCGATGTATTGAGCTAACCAGTACTAATGAACCGAGAGGCTTAACCTGACAACACCGAAGGTGTTTTGAGTTGAGAGACGAAAGAAACCGATTTTTCAGCATAGTGAAGAGACAACAGAGTCATTCATTATGAAAAGCTTGTTTTGGATTAAACGAATTTGCCTGGCGGCCGTAGCGCGGTGGTCCCACCTGACCCCATGCCGAACTCAGAAGTGAAACGCCGTAGCGCCGATGGTAGTGTGGGGTCTCCCCATGTGAGAGTAGGGAACCGCCAGGTTATTATTTAAAGTCTGTGCAAAAGCGCAGATTTTTGCTGATATGGCTCAGTTGGTAGAGCACACCCTTGGTAAGGGTGAGGTCCCCAGTTCGAATCTGGGTATCAGCACCATTAATTTAGTTCGGCAGAAAGAAAACGAATTTGCCTGGCGGCCGTAGCGCGGTGGTCCCACCTGACCCCATGCCGAACTCAGAAGTGAAACGCCGTAGCGCCGATGGTAGTGTGGGGTCTCCCCATGTGAGAGTAGGGAACCGCCAGGTTTTATATTTAAAGAAAGCCACTCATCTGAGTGGCTTTTTTGCATTTCTCTCCGTCAAAAATACAAATTCCCGCAATGCTGGGATCCGCGTCTGCGGACTGATAAACTAGCTGCCATATTTGTCAGATGAGTTTTTCATTATGTCCCTCAAACCTGCTGATTCACTCCGTCAGTTACATACATTTGGTATGGAAGCCAACGCCCGTCATATTGACATCGCGGAGACCGTTTCTGATCTCTGCCGGTTATGGCAGGCTGCACAAACAGCAAAATCGCCTTTTCTGTTATTAGGTGGCGGCAGCAACGTACTGTTTACTGCTGATTTTAATGGCTCTGTCGTCGTTAACCGGATTCCGGGCAGGACTGTCCGGGAAACGCCTGATGCCTGGCTTATCGAAGCAGGTGCCGGTGAAAACTGGCATGAATTGATCCGCTGGATGCTGGCGAACGGTATTTACGGGATGGAGAATCTGGCATTGATCCCGGGATGTGCCGGTACGGCACCGATTCAGAATATCGGGGCATACGGAACCGAATTTAAAGATGTATGTGACTATGTGGATATTACGTCTCTGTCAGATGGTAAGACAAAGCGCCTGGCTGCAGCGGAGTGTCGTTTTGGTTATCGTGACAGTATTTTCAAACATGATTATCAGCAGGGATATGCCATCACTGCGGTTGGTCTGAAATTACCGAAGACGTGGAAACCAAATCTGAGCTACGGTGATTTGAAATCGCTTGATCCCGCCACAGCCACGCCTCAGCAGGTATTTGATATGGTCTGCCGGATGCGGATGAGCAAACTGCCGGATCCGGCTGTAACCGGCAACGCCGGCAGTTTTTTCAAGAACCCGGTAGTCACTGCTGAATGCGCACAAAAAATTAAAGCGCAATATCCGGACTGCCCGCAATATGTGGCGGATAACGGAATTAAACTCGCTGCCGGCTGGCTTATCGACCAGTGTCGTCTGAAAGGCCATCAGGAAGGTGGTGCGGCAGTTCATATGAATCAGGCGCTGGTATTAATCAATCGCGATAATGCCACAGGGGATGATGTTATCCGTCTCGCACGTTATGTCCGTCAGCAGGTTGCTGCCCGTTTTGGTGTTCAGCTGGAACCGGAGGTCCGTTTTATCGGCGCTGACGGTGAAATCAGTGCCACAGAGGCTATTGCATGAAAGATTACACTGTACCGCTGACGCTGATCGGCATTTTATCGGACGGAGAATTCCATTCCGGAGAACAGCTTGGTGAGCAGCTGGGAATGACGCGTGCGGCAGTTAATAAACATATCCGTACATTACGCGAAATGGGTATAGAAATGGAAACGGTCACCGGCAGGGGCTACCGTCTTTTTGCACCGATGAACCTGTTACAGCCGGAAGTGATCCGAACGCTCCTGCCCGGGCGGAATGTGGAAGTACTGCCGGTTATTGGTTCCACCAACCAGCATATGATGGACAAAGTCGGGGAACTGACGTCCGGGGATGCCTGTGTGGCTGAATATCAGTATGCCGGACGCGGCCGCCGTGGCCGGCAGTGGATCTCTCCGTTTGGCCGTAATCTGTACCTCTCTCTGTACTGGCGGCTGGAGCAGGGACCCGCAGCAGCTATCGGGCTGAGCCTGGTAGTGGGCATAGTCCTTGCGGAAACGCTGCATGAGCTGGGCGCGTCCGGTGTAAAAGTAAAATGGCCGAATGACTTATATCTGAATGATAAGAAACTGGCCGGTATCCTCGTTGAACTTCAGGGAAAAACCGGAGATGCTGCCCATGTGGTTATCGGAATCGGCATTAACCTGACGATGGAAAGCAATGGCACAGATCAGATTGGCCAGCAGTGGATCAATCTTCAGCAGTCCGGCATTCAGATTGATCGTAATGTATTATCTTCGGAGTTTATTAAACATCTCACCGACGCATTACATCTGTTTGAAAAAAGCGGGCTGACGCCGTTTATTGAACGCTGGTATGCTTTTGATAACTATCTCAATCGTGAAGTAAAACTAATTATTGGCGAGCGTGAAGTCGTTGGTGTTTCCAGAGGGATAAACGGACAGGGTGCTTTATTATTAGATCAGTTCGGTGAAATTACTCCCTACATCGGCGGAGAAATATCACTCCGTGGCGTAGATTCAAAAAATAAACCGGCCTGAGCCGGTTTATTTTTAACAGAAAAACTGATTATTTTCTCAGTTTAACATTTGTCACCATGTGATTGGTGCCTTTGGTCATCACCAGGCTGGCCCGCTCTCTGGTCGGCAGAATATTTTCATGCAGGTTAAGGCCGTTGATCTCATCCCAGATAGTTGATGCGATACTGACGGCCTCACTTTCTTCAAGCTGTGCATAGTGATGGAAATAGGAGTTCGGGTCACTGAATGCGCCCTGACGGAATTTCAGGAACCGCCCGATATACCAACTCTTCAGCAAGTCTTCCGGTGCATCCACATAGATAGAAAAATCTACAAAATCGGATACAAAGACATGATGCATCGCTTCCGGATAGTCCATTCCGCTCTGCAGCACATTCAGACCTTCCAGAATCACGATATCCGGCTGCTCAACCACTAACTGTTTATCCGGTATAATGTCATAAGTAAGGTGCGAATACACCGGCGCCAGAACCCGCGGAGTCCCGGATTTCACTTCAGAAACGAAACGTACCAGGTTATGCATATCATAGGATTCAGGAAATCCTTTCTTCTTCATGATACCGCGTTCATTCAGTACAGAATTGGGATGAAGAAAACCATCGGTGGTAATCAAATCCACTTTGCGATGTTCCGGCCAGCGGCTCAGAAGCGCCTGCAATAACCGGGCTGTGGTACTTTTTCCGACAGAGACACTGCCGGCAATACCAATCACATAAGGGACTTTGGCTTCATTTCTGCCGAGAAACTGCTCCAGTACGGCCTGGCGCCGCAGATTAGAGCTGATATAAAAGTTCAGCAGCCGGGACAGCGGCAGATAAATCGCGATCACTTCATCAATCGAGATTTCATCGTGGATACCGCGCAGATCGTCGATTTCCTGCTCAGATAACGTCATCGGAACGGAGTTACGCAGGGTAGCCCACTGACTGCGGCTGAAATGGAGATAAGGGGAGAGCGATTTTTCTTTATACATAAACCAACTGCTGCCTTTATTACGCAGGTTGGACAGGTCATTAATACCTGTACCGGCGGAAAATAATTCGCATCATAGCGAGAGATAGGGGTCAGGCGTAGCAATTTTTTTGAAAAAATGCATTTTTTTTGATGCCGGAGGCATAAATCACATTGCACATGACATAACCAGGTGGTTAAAAATAAGCGAATTATTTACTTTTGCGGTAGTTCATCAGTGTGATTGCTGAGAGTGTGAGTGATAAGTATCGCTGCTAATTTGTACATTACCTATTGAAAAAAACAGCAAAATACGGAAGAATGTCCACTTTGTGAGCAAAAGAACAATTTCAGCGATTTTTTTGTTGCATCCTGCGCAAAGTCTCCATAGAATGCGCAGCACTTGATGCCGGCATAGCTCAGTTGGTAGAGCAACTGACTTGTAATCAGTAGGTCCCGAGTTCGACTCTTGGTGCCGGCACCATTTAACAATTTGGAAAGGTGGGATACCCAAGCGGCCAAAGGGAGCAGACTGTAAATCTGCCGTCACAGACTTCGAAGGTTCGAATCCTTCTCCCACCACCATCCAATGTGAATTATTATCCTTGGTGTTTTACTCAACACTCCTTCGATGTAAAATACCCGGGATTCAGTTACAGCAGATTAAAGTCAGGTAGCCGAGTTCACGCGGGCATCGTATAATGGCTATTACCTCAGCCTTCCAAGCTGATGATGCGGGTTCGATTCCCGCTGCCCGCTCCAAGATGTGCTGATATAGCTCAGTTGGTAGAGCGCACCCTTGGTAAGGGTGAGGTCGGCAGTTCGAATCTGCCTATCAGCACCACTTCCGTTGTTCTCCCTTCCTTGATTTTTTTCCCTGTAAATATCCAGACAAGCAACACTGCTTGGTTGATGTGGTGAAACCACCGATTCCGTGTCTTAGAGGGACAACTAATGTCTAAAGAAAAGTTTGAACGTACGAAACCGCACGTTAACGTTGGTACTATCGGCCACGTTGACCACGGTAAAACTACCCTGACTGCTGCAATCACTACCGTTCTGGCAAAAACCTACGGTGGCAGCGCACGTGCATTCGATCAGATCGATAACGCACCAGAAGAAAAAGCGCGTGGTATCACCATCTCTACTTCTCACGTAGAGTACGATACTCCAAGCCGCCACTATGCGCACGTTGACTGCCCGGGGCACGCCGACTACGTTAAAAACATGATCACCGGTGCTGCCCAGATGGACGGCGCAATCCTGGTTGTTGCTGCAACTGATGGCCCTATGCCACAGACCCGTGAGCACATCCTGTTAGGTCGTCAGGTTGGCGTTCCTTACATCATCGTATTCCTGAACAAATGTGACATGGTTGATGATGAAGAGCTGCTGGAACTGGTTGAAATGGAAGTTCGTGAACTTCTGTCTCAGTACGATTTCCCGGGCGACGATACCCCAATCGTTCGCGGTTCAGCGCTGAAAGCACTGGAAGGCGAAGCTGAGTGGGAAGCAAAAATCGTTGAACTGGCTGGTTTCCTGGATTCTTACATCCCTGAGCCAGAGCGTGCAATTGACAAGCCGTTCCTGCTGCCAATCGAAGACGTATTCTCAATCTCCGGCCGTGGTACAGTTGTTACCGGTCGTGTTGAGCGCGGTATCGTTAAAGTGGGCGAAGAAGTTGAAATCGTGGGTATCAAAGACACGATCAAAACAACCTGTACCGGTGTTGAAATGTTCCGCAAACTGCTGGACGAAGGCCGTGCGGGTGAGAACGTCGGTGTTCTGCTGCGTGGTACTAAGCGTGAAGAAATCGAACGTGGTCAGGTACTGGCTAAACCAGGTTCAATCAAACCACACACCAAATTTGAATCAGAAGTTTATATTCTGAGCAAAGATGAAGGTGGTCGTCATACTCCGTTCTTCAAAGGCTACCGTCCTCAGTTCTACTTCCGTACAACTGACGTAACCGGTGCAATTGAACTGCCGGAAGGCGTGGAAATGGTTATGCCTGGTGATAACATCCAGATGCACGTAACCCTGATCCACCCAATCGCAATGGACGAAGGTCTGCGTTTCGCAATCCGTGAAGGCGGCCGTACCGTTGGCGCGGGTGTTGTAGCGAAAGTTCTGGGTTAATTCCCTGCTGATTATGAAAAAGAGAGCTTCGGCTCTCTTTTTTTATGTCTGCTTTCCGGTGACATCTGACAAAATTTACACAATCGCAATTGTAATAATATTGATTATCATTTACTCTTTAGCGCAGTCAGGAGGAATGATATGTATGTATGCTTGTGTAATGCCATCAGTGATAAAGCTATCCGGAATGCGGTGCGTCAGCATCAGGTTCATTCTATTGGTGAACTGCGCAAAATTATTCCTGTCGGTACTGAATGCGGTAAATGTATCCGCCACGCCAAAGCCGTTATGGCAGAAGAGCATATGGCAGTCCCGGTTGACTGCGTCGCCTGAGTTTTTCCCTGAGTAACTCGTCTGAATTTTGAACTGTATCGCTATTTTGTCACTGTAATCACTCCGTGATTTATTTCCTGTGTCTATACTAAACAGACTGGAAACAAAGGAGGGTACATGAAAGGCGATAAAAAAATGATCTCTCATCTGAACAAATTGCTGGGAAATGAACTGGTTGCGATTAACCAGTATTTTCTGCATGCGCGTATGTTCAAAAATTGGGGTCTGATTAAACTCAATAACAAGGAATATGAAGAATCCATTGATGAGATGAAACACGCCGATGAATACATTGAGCGTATCTTATTTCTGGAAGGGCTCCCGAACCTTCAGGATCTCGGCAAACTTCATATCGGTGAGGATGTCGAAGAAATGCTGAAGTCTGACCTTCAGCTGGAACTGGACGGCGCCAAAGATTTACGTGAGGCAATTGCTTACGCCGATTCCAAACATGATTACGTCAGCCGTGATTTAATGATAAAAATTCTGGCAGAAGAAGAGTCCCACATTGACTGGTTGGAAACCCAGCTGGATCTTATCGCCCGTGTGGGTCTGCAAAATTATCAGCAGGCACAGATGGCGGATGCGGACAGCGAATAAAACAGGTAAATAATCACTGAAGTAAGCAATGTGCATAACCGCCGGCAGGGAAACCCGCGGCGGTTTTTTCTTTTCTGATGTTTTGCAGCGATGCCGGAGATAATTTGCACAAATCCCGGTTTGCGTCTTGCTTTCAGAGCTCATTCACGTATAATGCGCGGGCTTGCCAATTGTGCAAGCCTGGTTGATACCAGCATTGAACGGCATGCTTTTCGCTGTTTATGAAAATATCCCCGATATGGGGATTACATCGAGAACGATTACACTCCCCCGTCAATCGAAATGGGTGCGAGGAGTAATTTTTTACGTTTATAAAATAGTTGGAGCTCTGGTCTCATGCAGAACCAAAGAATCCGTATCCGCCTTAAAGCTTTTGATCATCGTCTGATCGATCAATCAACTGCGGAAATCGTAGAGACTGCCAAGCGCACTGGTGCGCAAGTTCGTGGTCCTATCCCGCTGCCGACCCGTAAAGAGCGTTTTACCGTTCTGATCTCTCCGCACGTCAACAAAGATGCGCGCGATCAGTACGAAATCCGCACTCACAAACGTCTGGTTGACATCGTTGAGCCAACTGAAAAAACCGTTGATGCTCTGATGCGTCTGGATCTGGCTGCCGGCGTTGACGTGCAGATCAGCCTGGGTTAATCAGGTATCAATTGATTGAGAGGTTGAAACAATGATTGGTTTAGTCGGTAAAAAAGTGGGTATGACCCGCATCTTCACTGAAGAAGGTGTGTCAATCCCTGTTACTGTTATCGAAATCGAAAATAACCGCGTTACTCAGGTTAAATCTGATGAAACCGACGGTTATCGTGCTATTCAGGTTACCACCGGCAGCAAAAAAGCTAACCGCGTGAACAAACCTGAAGCAGGACATTTCGCAAAAGCTGGTGTTGAAGCTGGTCGCCTGTTACGTGAATTCCGCCTGTCAGAAGGTGAAGAGTTTACTGTTGGCCAGAACATCAGCGTTGAAATTTTCGCTGACGTTAAGAAAGTTGACGTTACTGGTACATCTAAAGGTAAGGGCTTCGCCGGTACTGTTAAGCGCTGGAACTTCCGTACTCAGGATGCTACTCATGGTAACTCCTTGTCTCACCGTGTTCCGGGTTCTATCGGTCAGAACCAGACTCCGGGTAAGGTATTTAAAGGCAAGAAAATGGCAGGTCAGCTGGGTAACGAACGTGTAACCGTTCAGAGCCTGGATGTCGTTCGCGTTGACGCTGAACGTAACCTGCTGCTGGTAAAAGGTGCTGTCCCGGGTGCAACCGGTAGCAACCTGATTGTTAAACCAGCTGTCAAGGCTTAACGTCGAGGAGATAGGAATGGAATTGGTAATGAAAGACGCGCAAAGCGCGCTGACTGTTTCCGAAACTACCTTCGGGCGTGATTTCAATGAAGCGCTTGTCCATCAAGTAGTTGTTGCGTATGCAGCTGGTGCTCGTCAAGGTACACGTGCTCAGAAAACTCGTGCTGAAGTTACTGGGTCAGGTAAAAAACCATGGCGTCAAAAAGGCACTGGTCGTGCCCGCTCTGGTTCAGTTAAGAGCCCAATCTGGCGCTCTGGTGGTATCACTTTCGCAGCGAAACCACAGGACCACAGTCAAAAAGTTAACAAAAAGATGTACCGCGGTGCGCTGAAAAGCATTTTGTCCGAACTGGTACGTCAGGATCGTCTGATCATTGTCGAAAAATTTGCTGTAGAAGCACCTAAAACTAAGCTGCTTGTTCAGAAATTGAAAGATATGGCTCTGGAAGACGTGATGATTATCACCCACGAAGTTGATGAGAACCTGTTCTTAGCAGCTCGCAACCTGTACAAGGTTGACGTGCGTGATGTCACTGCAATCGATCCGGTCAGTCTGATCGCGTTCGGTAAAGTAGTGATGACTGCTGAAGCAGTTAAGCAAGTTGAGGAGATGCTGGCATGATCCGTGAAGAACGTCTGCTGAAAGTACTGCGCGCGCCGCACGTATCTGAAAAAGCGTCTACCGCGATGGAAAAAACAAATACCATCGTACTCAAAGTTGCTAAAGACGCGACTAAAGCTGAAATCAAAGCTGCAGTTGAAAAACTGTTCGAAGTCAAAGTTGAAGGTGTTAACACTCTGCTGGTTAAAGGCAAAGTGAAGCGCCACGGTCAGCGTTTCGGTCGTCGTAGCGACTGGAAAAAAGCTTACGTCACCCTGCAGGAAGGCCAGAATCTGGACTTCGTCGGCGGCGCTGAATAAGTCGGAGGAGTAAAGAACAATGGCAATTGTTAAATGTAAACCTACGTCTCCGGGCCGTCGCCACGTCGTTAAAGTGGTCAACCCTGAGCTGCACAAGGGCAAACCTTACGCACCACTGCTTGAGAAAAACAACAAGTCTGGTGGTCGTAACAACAATGGCCGTATCACTACCCGTCATATTGGTGGTGGTCACAAGCAAAATTACCGTATTGTTGACTTTAAACGTAACAAAGACGGTATCCCGGCTGTTGTAGAACGTCTGGAATATGATCCAAACCGTTCAGCAAATATTGCTCTGGTATTATACAAAGACGGTGAACGCCGTTACATCCTGGCTCCTAAAGGCCTGAAAGCTGGTGATCAAATCCAGTCTGGTGTTGATGCTGCAATCAAAGCGGGTAACGCTTTGCCAATGCGCAACATCCCGGTTGGTTCTACTGTTCATAACGTAGAAATGAAACCAGGTAAAGGCGGCCAGCTGGCACGTTCTGCCGGTACTTACGTTCAAATCGTTGCGCGCGATGGTGCTTATGTCACTATTCGTCTGCGTTCCGGTGAAATGCGTAAAGTTCCTTCAGACTGCCGCGCGACTTTAGGTGAAGTGGGTAACGCTGAACACATGCTGCGCGTTCTGGGTAAAGCCGGTGCTAGCCGCTGGCGTGGTATTCGTCCTACCGTTCGCGGTACTGCGATGAACCCGGTAGATCACCCACACGGTGGTGGTGAAGGTCGTAACTTTGGTAAACACCCTGTAACACCATGGGGCGTTCAGACCAAAGGTAAGAAGACTCGTAAAAACAAACGCACTGAACACTTCATCGTTCATCGTCGTACTAAGAAATAATTAGAGGATAAGCCATGCCACGTTCTCTCAAGAAAGGTCCTTTTATTGACCTGCACTTGCTGAAGAAGGTAGAGAAAGCGGTGGAAAGCGGTGACAAAAAGCCTGTTAAGACTTGGTCCCGTCGTTCAACGATCTTTCCTAACATGATCGGTTTGACCATCGCTGTCCATAATGGTCGTCAGCATGTTCCGGTTTACGTTACCGACGAAATGGTTGGTCATAAACTGGGTGAATTCGCGCCGACCCGTACTTATCGCGGCCATGCGGCTGATAAAAAAGCCAAAAAGAAATAAGGTAGGAGGAAGAGATGGAAACTATTGCTATGCATCGCCACGCTCGTTCTTCTGCTCAGAAGGTTCGCCTGGTGGCTGACCTGATCCGCGGTAAGAAAGTGTCGCAAGCTCTGGAAATTTTAACCTTTACCAACAAGAAAGCTGCTGGTTTAGTGAAGAAAGTCCTGGAGTCTGCTATTGCTAACGCAGAACACAACGATGGCGCTGACATCGATGATCTGAAAGTAGCGAAAATTTTCGTTGACGACGGCCCAACCATGAAGCGCATCATGCCTCGTGCTAAAGGTCGTGCAGATCGTATTCTTAAGCGCACCAGCCACATCACTGTGGTTGTGTCCGATCGCTGATACCTGGAGACTAGCAATGGGTCAGAAAGTAAATCCAAATGGTATTCGCCTGGGTATTGTTAAACCTTGGAACTCTACCTGGTTTGCGAACACCAAAGAATTCGCTGACAACCTGGACAGCGACTTTAAAGTACGTAAGTACTTAACTAAAGAACTGGAAAAAGCGTCAGTATCCCGCATCGTTATCGAGCGTCCTGCTAAGAGCATCCGTGTGACTATTCACACTGCACGCCCTGGCATCGTTATCGGTAAGAAAGGCGAAGACGTTGAAAAACTGCGCAAAAGCGTTTCAGAAATCGCTGGCGTTCCTGCGCAAATCAATATTGCCGAAGTACGTAAACCTGAACTGGACGCAAAATTAGTTGCTGACAGCATCACTTCACAGCTGGAACGTCGTGTTATGTTCCGTCGTGCTATGAAGCGTGCGGTACAGAATGCTATGCGTTTAGGCGCTAAAGGTATCAAAGTCGAAGTAAGCGGCCGTTTAGGCGGTGCTGAAATCGCACGTACTGAGTGGTATCGCGAAGGCCGTGTGCCTCTGCATACTCTGCGTGCAGACATCGATTATAACACCTCTGAAGCTCAGACTACTTATGGTGTGATCGGCGTTAAAGTGTGGATCTTCAAAGGTGAGATCCTGGGTGGCATGGCTGCAGTTGAACAGGCGGAAAAACCGGCTGCTCAACCTAAAAAACAGCAGCGTAAAGGCCGTAAGTAAAGGAGAGTCGCTGAATGTTACAACCAAAGCGTACAAAATTCCGTAAAGTGCACAAAGGCCGTAACCGCGGTCTGGCAGCAGGCGCGGATGTGAGCTTCGGCACTTATGGTCTGAAAGCTGTTGGCCGTGGTCGTCTGACTGCACGTCAGATCGAAGCAGCACGTCGTGCTATGACCCGTGCAGTTAAGCGTCAGGGTAAAATCTGGATCCGTGTGTTCCCGGACAAACCTATCACTGAAAAGCCTCTTGAAGTGCGTATGGGTAAAGGTAAAGGTAACGTGGAGTATTGGGTTGCCTTAATCCAGCCGGGTAAAGTCCTGTATGAAATGGACGGCGTACCAGAAGAGCTTGCTCGTGAAGCATTCAAGCTGGCAGCAGCTAAACTGCCTATCAAAACCACCTTTGTAACTAAGACGGTGATGTAATGAAAGCGAAAGAGCTGCGCGAAAAAAGCGTTGAAGAGCTGAACACTGAGCTGCTGAACCTGCTGCGCGAACAATTTAACCTGCGTATGCAAGCGGCAAGCGGCCAGTTACAACAGTCTCATCTGTTAAAACAAGTGCGTCGTAATATCGCACGTGTTAAGACTTTATTGACTGAGAAGGCGGGTGCGTAATGACCGATAAAATCCGTACTCTGCAAGGTCGTGTTGTTAGTGACAAAATGGAAAAATCCATTGTTGTGACTATCGAGCGTATGGTGAAACACCCTCTGTATGGTAAGTTCATCCGTCGTACGACTAAACTGCACGTACATGACGAGAACAATGAATGTGGTATCGGTGACGTGGTAGAAATCCGCGAAACCCGTCCACTGTCTAAGACTAAGTCCTGGACCCTGGTTCGCGTCGTAGAGAAAGCTGTACTGTAATTGTACTGCTTTCTGATGTAGAATAAACGGCTCGGCTTTAGAGCCGTTTATTTTTTTCTATCCATAACGAAGATGTGGTGTTATAATGCCGCGCCCTCGTAATATGGGTATTTGGACGGCCTCTCTTTTTAGTAAGAGTGGCTCAGTAGTAGTTGACATTTAGCGGAGCACTAAAATGATCCAAGAACAGACTATGCTGAACGTGGCCGATAACTCCGGTGCACGTCGCGTAATGTGTATCAAGGTTCTAGGTGGCTCGCACCGTCGCTACGCAGCTGTAGGCGACATTATCAAAATTACCATCAAGGAAGCAATTCCGCGCGGTAAAGTAAAAAAAGGTGATGTTCTGAAGGCAGTAGTGGTGCGCACCAAGAAGGGTGTACGTCGCCCTGACGGTTCTGTCATTCGCTTCGATAGCAACGCTTGTGTATTGTTAAACAATAACAGCGAGCAAGTTATCGGTACGCGTATTTTTGGGCCGGTAACTCGTGAACTTCGTAACGAGAAGTTTATGAAAATTATCTCACTGGCACCTGAAGTACTCTAAGGAGCGGAACTATGGCAGCGAAAATCCGTCGTGATGACGAAATTATCGTGCTGACCGGCAAAGATAAAGGTAAGCGCGGTAAAGTAAAACAGGTTCTTTCTTCTGGTAAAGTTATCGTTGAAGGTATCAATCTGGTTAAGAAACATCAGAAGCCGGTTCCGGCCCTGAATCAACCAGGTGGCATCGTTGAAAAAGAAGCTGCAATTCAGGTTTCTAACGTTGCAATCTTCAATGCGGCAACCGGCAAGGCTGACCGTGTAGGTTTTAGATTCGAAGACGGCAAAAAAGTCCGTTTCTTCAAATCTAACAGCGAAACTATCAAGTAATTTTTGGAGTATACGATGGCGAAACTGCATGATTACTACAAAGACGAAGTAGTTAAACAACTGATGACTCAGTTTAGCTACAATTCTGTCATGCAAGTCCCTCGGGTCGAGAAGATCACCCTGAACATGGGTGTTGGTGAAGCAATTGCTGATAAAAAACTGCTGGATAACGCAGCAGCTGACTTAGCAGCAATCTCTGGTCAGAAACCATTGATCACCAAAGCACGCAAATCTGTTGCAGGCTTCAAAATCCGCCAGGGCTATCCAATCGGCTGTAAAGTAACTCTGCGTGGCGAACGCATGTGGGAGTTTCTTGAGCGTCTGATTTCTATTGCTGTACCACGTATTCGTGACTTCCGTGGCTTGTCCGCTAAGTCATTCGATGGTCGCGGTAACTACAGCATGGGCGTACGTGAACAAATCATCTTCCCTGAAATCGATTACGATAAAGTGGATCGTGTTCGTGGTCTTGATATTACTATCACTACCACCGCGAAATCTGATGATGAAGGTCGCGCACTGTTATCAGCGTTTAACTTCCCGTTTCGCAAGTAAGGCAGGGTATTCATGGCTAAGAAATCTATGAAAGCGCGTGATGTAAAACGTGCAAAATTAGCTGAGAAATTCTTCGCAAAACGCGCAGAACTGAAAGCTACCATCTCCGATGTCAACGCATCAGATGACGATCGTTGGGATGCTGTTCTGAAGCTTCAATCTCTGCCACGTGATTCCAGTCCTTCCCGTCAGCGTAACCGTTGCCGCCAAACCGGGCGTCCACACGGTTTTCTGCGGAAGTTTGGCTTAAGCCGTATTAAAGTCCGTGAAGCCGCTATGCGCGGTGAAATCCCGGGCCTTAAGAAAGCTAGCTGGTAATTGTCACCATATTGAATCACGGGAGTAAAGACAGATGAGCATGCAAGATCCCATCGCGGATATGCTGACCCGTATCCGTAACGGTCAGGCCGCGAACAAAGTTGCGGTCACCATGCCTTCCTCCAAGCTGAAAGTGGCGATTGCCAACGTGCTGAAGGAAGAAGGTTATATTGAAGATTTTAAAATCGAAGGCGACATCAAGCCAGAACTGGAACTGACTCTTAAGTATTTCCAGGGTAAGGCTGTTGTAGAAAGTATCCAGCGCGTAAGCCGCCCAAGTCTGCGTATTTATAAGCGCAAAGACGAACTGCCACAAGTTATGGCAGGTCTGGGTATCGCAGTTGTTTCTACATCTAAAGGTGTAATGACTGATCGTGCAGCTCGCCAGGCTGGTCTTGGTGGCGAGATTCTCTGCTACGTAGCATAATTCGGGAGGAAAGAATGTCTCGTGTGGCAAAAGCACCCGTCGTCATTCCTGCCGGCGTAGAGGTAAAACTCAACGGTCAGGTTATTTCGATTAAGGGTAAAAACGGCGAGCTGAGCCGTAATATCCACAACGCTGTAGAAGTTAATCATGCAGACAACCAGTTAACCTTTGGTCCACGTGACGGTTATACCGACGCATGGGCACAGGCTGGTACAACTCGTGCACTGGTTAACGCTATGGTTGTTGGTGTTACCGAAGGCTTCTCTAAGAAGCTGCAACTGGTAGGTGTTGGTTATCGTGCAGCCGTTAAAGGTGATGTAGTAAACCTGTCTGTAGGTTTCTCTCACCCGGTAGAGCACAAACTGCCGGCTGGCGTTACTGCTGAATGTCCGACCCAAACTGAAATCGTACTGAAAGGTGCTGATAAGCAGGTTATTGGTCAGATCGCAGCAGACTTACGCGCCTATCGTCGCCCTGAGCCTTACAAAGGTAAAGGTATTCGCTACGCCGACGAAGTCGTGCGTATTAAAGAGGCTAAGAAGAAGTAAGGTAACACTATGGATAAGAAAGCAGCTCGTATCCGTCGTGCGACCCGCGCACGCCGCAAGCTTATGGAACTGGGTGCAACCCGCCTGGTGGTACATCGTACCCCTCGCCATATCTATGCGCAGGTTATTGCACCAAACGGTTCTGAAACGTTGGTGGCCGCTTCTACTGTTGAAAAAGCTATCAGCGAACAAGTTAAATGCACCGGAAACAAAGATGCCGCAGCTGCAGTAGGTAAAGCTATTGCTGAGCGCGCACTGGAAAAAGGAATCAAAGCAGTATCCTTTGACCGTTCTGGTTTCCAATATCATGGTCGAGTCCAGGCACTGGCAGATGCTGCCCGTGAAGCTGGCCTACAGTTCTAAGGTAGAGGTGTAAGATGGCACACATCGAAAAACAAGCTGGCGAACTGCAGGAAAAGCTGATCGCGGTAAACCGCGTATCTAAAACCGTTAAAGGTGGTCGTATCTTTAGCTTCACCGCACTGACTGTAGTGGGTGATGGCAACGGCCGCGTTGGTTTTGGTTACGGCAAAGCACGCGAAGTTCCGGCAGCAATCCAGAAAGCGATGGAGAAAGCCCGTCGCAACATGAAAACCGTTGCACTTAACAACGGCACATTATTCCACCCAGTGAAAGGCACACACACCGGTTCCCGCGTGTTTATGCAGCCTGCTCACGAAGGTACCGGTATTATTGCCGGTGGTGCAATGCGTGCTGTTCTTGAAGTTGCCGGTGTTCGTAACGTCCTGGCTAAAACTTATGGTTCCACGAACCCAATTAACGTTGTTCGTGCAACACTGGATGCTTTAGACAGCATGAAGTCTCCAGAAATGGTTGCAGCTAAGCGTGGTAAATCCGTCGAAGAAATTCTGGGGTAATGGACCATGGCTAAGACTATTAAAATTACACAAACCCGCAGCTCAATCGGCCGTCTGCCAAAACACAAGGCAACTCTGGTCGGTTTAGGTCTGCGTCATATTGGTCACACTGTAGAACGCGAAGATACACCAGCGGTTCGTGGTATGGTCAATCGTATTTCCTATATGGTTAAGGTTGAGGAGTAACAGATGCAATTAAATACTCTGTCTCCGGCAGCAGGTGCTAAACACGCACCAAAACGTGTAGGTCGTGGTATTGGTTCCGGTCTCGGTAAAACCGCAGGTCGTGGTCACAAAGGTCAGAGCTCTCGTTCTGGCGGTGGCGTACGTCGTGGGTTTGAAGGTGGCCAGATGCCTTTATATCGTCGTCTGCCAAAATTCGGCTTTACTTCCCGTAAAGCGATGGTCACTGCTGAGATCCGTTTATCTGATCTTCAGCTGATCGAAGGCGATGTTATCGATCTTAATGTATTGAAAGCCGCAAACGTTATTGGTCCACAGATTGAGTACGCGAAAGTGTTCCTGTCTGGTGAACTGACTCGTGCAGTTACTGTACGCGGCCTGCGTGTTACTAAAGGCGCTCGTGCTGTTATCGAAGCTGCTGGCGGTAAAATCGAGGAATAAGTAACAGATGGCAAAGCAACCAGGTACAGATTTCCAAAGTGCTAAAGGCGGAATAGGTGAGTTAAAGCGTCGTTTACTGTTTGTGCTCGGCGCACTGATTGTTTTCCGTATTGGCTCTTTCATTCCTATCCCTGGTATTGATGCCACTGTTCTTGCGAAATTGCTCGAGCAACAACAAGGCACCATCATTGAGATGTTTAACATGTTCTCTGGTGGTGCGTTGAGTCGTGCTTCAATCTTTGCGCTGGGTATCATGCCGTACATTTCGGCATCGATTATTATCCAGCTGCTGAGCGTGGTGAACCCGCGTCTGGCGGAGATTAAGAAAGAAGGGGAAGCTGGTCGTCGTAAGATTAGCCAGTACACCCGGTATAGTACGTTAGTCCTTGCGGTGTTCCAATCTGTTGGTATCGCGATGGGCTTACCGAATATGCCTGGTATGCAGGGTCTGGTTATTAACCCGGGCTTTGCATTCTACTTCACGGCTGTTGTGAGTTTGGTGACAGGGACTATGTTCCTGATGTGGCTGGGTGAGCAGATTACTGAACGTGGTATCGGTAACGGTATTTCGATCATTATCTTCGCCGGTATTGTCGCGGGTCTTCCGTCGGCGATTGGCCATACCATCGAGCAAGCTCGTCAAGGCGAACTGCACTTCCTCCTGTTGCTATTGGTTGCAGTCTTGGTATTTGCGGTTACTTGCTTTGTTGTCTTTATGGAGCGTGGTCAGCGTCGTATCGTCGTTAACTATGCCAAACGTCAGCAAGGCCGCCGTGTTTACGCGGCACAAAGTACACACTTACCGTTGAAAGTGAATATGGCGGGTGTAATTCCTGCGATTTTCGCTTCCAGTATTATCCTGTTCCCTGGTACAATTGCATCTTGGTTCGGTGATGGTACTGGCTGGGATTGGCTGACGACAATTTCTATGTATCTGCAGCCAGGCCAGCCGCTCTATGTGTTACTTTATGCCTCTGCAATCATATTCTTCTGTTTCTTCTATACCGCACTGGTATTTAATCCAAGAGAAACAGCAGATAACCTGAAGAAGTCCGGTGCATTTGTACCAGGAATTCGTCCGGGAGAGCAAACGGCCAAGTACATCGATAAAGTAATGACTCGTTTAACTTTAGTTGGCGCGTTATATATTACCTTTATCTGCCTAATCCCGGAGTTCATGCGTGACGCAATGAAAGTACCTTTCTACTTTGGTGGTACTTCCCTCTTAATCGTGGTTGTGGTCATCATGGACTTTATGGCTCAAGTGCAAACTCTGATGATGTCAAGTCAGTACGAGTCTGCATTGAAAAAAGCAAACCTCAAAGGTTATAACCGTTAATTCGGTTTGCTTTAGAAGTTACGGAGAGTAAAAATGAAAGTTCGTGCTTCCGTCAAGAAATTATGCCGTAACTGCAAAATCGTTAAGCGTCACGGTGTCGTGCGCGTGATTTGCAGTGCTGAGCCTAAGCATAAACAGCGCCAAGGCTAATAAAAAGCATATTTTTCTTGCAAAGTTGGATTGAGCTGGCTAAATTAGCCAGCCAATCTTTTTATAAACGTGGTTCTACTGTTTGAGTATCCTGAAAACGGGCTTTTCAGATCAGTATTACCCCAAAATTTTTAGGAGTGCATAGTGGCCCGTATAGCAGGCATTAACATTCCTGATCATAAACATGCTGTTATTGCATTAACTGCAATTTTCGGCATCGGCTTAACCCGTTCACAGGCTATCTGTAAAGCAACGGGTATTGCTGAAGATGTTAAGATCAGTGAGCTGTCTGAAGAGCAAATCGACCAACTGCGTGACGAAGTTGCTAAATACGTTGTAGAAGGTGACCTGCGCCGTGAAGTGACCCTCAGCATCAAACGTCTTATGGACATTGGTTGCTATCGTGGTTTACGCCATCGTCGTGGTCTTCCGGTACGCGGTCAGCGTACGAAGACTAACGCACGTACCCGTAAGGGTCCGCGTAAGCCGATCAAGAAATAATCGGGGAATCTTATAATGGCAAAAGCACCTGTTCGTGCACGTAAGCGTGTAAGAAAACAAGTCTCTGACGGTGTGGCTCATATCCATGCTTCTTTCAACAACACAATCGTTACCATTACTGACCGTCAGGGTAACGCATTAGGTTGGGCAACTGCCGGTGGTTCCGGTTTCCGTGGTTCTCGTAAATCAACTCCATTCGCAGCACAGGTTGCAGCAGAACGTTGCGCAGAGGCTGTGAAAGAGTACGGTATTAAGAATCTGGAAGTTATGGTTAAAGGACCTGGTCCTGGCCGTGAGTCAACCGTTCGCGCATTAAACGCGGCTGGTTTCCGCATCACTAACATTACTGATGTGACTCCGATCCCTCATAACGGTTGTCGTCCTCCGAAAAAACGTCGCGTTTAATCGCCCTCACGTTTTTTAGGATAGTTGGAGAAAGAAAATGGCTAGATATTTGGGTCCGAAGCTCAAGCTGAGCCGTCGCGAAGGAACAGACCTCTTCCTGAAGTCTGGTGTTCGCGCGATTGACACCAAGTGTAAATTAGATCAAGCACCAGGCCAGCACGGCGCCCGTAAACCGCGTCTGTCTGATTATGGTGTTCAGTTACGTGAAAAACAAAAAGTTCGTCGTATGTACGGCGTGCTGGAACGTCAGTTCCGTAACTACTATAAAGAAGCAACCCGCCTGAAAGGCAACACAGGTGAAAACCTGCTGTCCCTGCTGGAAGGTCGTTTAGACAACGTTATTTATCGTATGGGCTTTGGCGCTACCCGCGCAGAAGCACGTCAGATCGTCAGCCATAAAGCTGTCATGGTAAATGGCCGTGTTGTAAACATTGCTTCTTATCAGGTTTCCCCTAACGACGTAATCAGCATTCGTGAAAAAGCGAAAAAACAGTCTCGTATTAAGGCTGCTTTAGAGCTGGCTGAGCAGCGTGAAAAACCAACTTGGTTGGAAGTTGATGCTGCGAAAATGGAAGGTGTGTTCAAACGTATTCCTGAGCGTACTGACCTTTCTGCTGATATTAACGAGCACCTGATCGTCGAGCTTTACTCTAAGTAAGGCTTAGCACCAAAGAGAGGACACAATGCAGGGTTCTGTGACAGAGTTTCTTAAACCGCGCCTGGTTGATATCGAGCAAATCAGTTCGACGCACGCCAAGGTGACCCTTGAACCATTAGAGCGTGGCTTTGGCCATACTCTGGGTAACGCACTGCGCCGTATTCTGCTTTCGTCTATGCCGGGTTGTGCGGTAACTGAGGTTGAGATTGATGGTGTACTCCATGAGTACAGCACTAAAGAAGGTGTACAGGAAGATATCCTGGAAATTCTGCTCAACCTGAAAGGGCTGGCGGTAAAACTTCAGGGAAAAGATGAAGTCATCTTAACTCTGAATAAATCTGGCATTGGCCCTGTGACTGCAGCCGACATCATCCATGACGGTGATGTTGAAATCGTCAAGCCGGAACATGTAATTTGCCATCTCACTGACGAAGGCGCATCTATTAATATGCGCATCAAAGTTCAGCGCGGTCGTGGTTATGTTCCTGCTTCTGCCCGAATTCATTCGGAAGAAGATGAGCGCCCAATCGGTCGTTTGTTAGTAGACGCGTGCTACAGCCCAGTTGAGCGTATTGCTTACAATGTTGAAGCAGCACGTGTTGAGCAGCGTACCGATTTGGATAAATTGGTTATCGAAATGGAAACCAACGGCACGATTGATCCAGAAGAATCAATTCGTCGTGCGGCAACCATTCTGGCCGAACAACTGGAAGCTTTCGTTGACTTACGTGATGTTCGTCAGCCGGAAGTGAAAGAAGAAAAACCAGAATTCGATCCGATTTTACTGCGCCCAGTAGACGATCTCGAATTGACTGTCCGCTCTGCTAACTGTCTCAAGGCAGAAGCAATCCACTACATCGGTGATCTGGTACAGCGTACAGAAGTTGAGTTGCTCAAAACGCCTAACCTTGGTAAGAAATCTCTTACTGAAATTAAGGACGTTCTGGCATCTCGTGGCTTATCTCTGGGCATGCGTCTGGAAAATTGGCCGCCGGCAAGTATTGCTGACGAATAAGATCACAGGTTAAGGTTTTACTGAGAAGGATAAGGTCATGCGCCATCGTATGAGTGGTCGTCAATTGAACCGCAACAGCAGCCATCGCCAAGCTATGTTTCGTAACATGGCCGGTTCTTTAGTTCGTCACGAAATTATCAAGACGACTTTGCCTAAGGCAAAAGAACTGCGTCGCGTTGTTGAGCCGTTGATTACCCTGGCTAAAACGGATAGCGTTGCTAACCGTCGTTTAGCATTCGCCCGTACTCGTGATAACGAAATCGTGGCAAAACTGTTCAACGAGCTGGGACCACGTTTCGCTCAGCGTGCAGGTGGTTACACCCGCATTCTGAAATGTGGTTTCCGTGCTGGTGACAATGCTCCAATGGCTTACATTGAGCTTGTTGACCGCGCTGAGTCCCAGACTGAAGCAGCAGCAGAGTAATCTGTTACTGCGTAAAAAAACCGGGTTTTTAACCCGGTTTTTTTATTTCTGCTAATCCTGCTCTTGAAGTTATACCCTTCATCCCCATATCCCAGCCAATGACATACAACATTTTACTATTCTGATATGATGGCGTCAGGCCAGATAATGTCAGGAGGTTGCCGATGTACCGAATTGGTCAGTTAGCAAAACTTGCAGAAGTGACACCGGACACGATCCGCTTTTATGAAAAACAGGGCATGATGGATCATCAGTCCCGGACGGATGGCGGCTATCGTTTGTATACCGAACAGGATCTGCATCGTCTGCGTTTTATCCGTTATGCAAAACAATTGGGCTTTACTCTGGAAGCGATCACTGAATTGTTATCGATCAGGGTTGATCCTGAACACCATACCTGCCGCGAATCAAAGCAAATTGTCGATGATCGGCTGAAAGATGTGGAAATAAAGTTGGTTGAAATGCAGCGAATGCGGGATTCCCTGAAGATGCTGAGTGATGCCTGTTGCGGAACGGCACATGTCAGTTCACAATGCACCATTCTGGAAATCCTTGAGCAGGGAGCGACAGAGCCCTGTGGCTGTTCAAAAAAAGAGAGTAAACATAATCAATGAGGTTACTATGACGAAATATGCTCATAAGCGCGGCGTGATACAAGATAACGCCCTCGAAGCACTATTATCAGATCCGCTTTTCCGGCAGAGAGTAGAGAAAAATAAGAAAGGTAAAGGGAGTTATAACCGGAAAGAAAAACACAATAAGGCAGGTTACCGGGAGGCCAGTAGTAAGCGATTAGATAATCTTTTACTACTGGCCTTTTAGTTTATTATTTCTTTTGATCTTTTAATAAATCACGGATTTCAGTCAGTAATGTTTCTTCTGCTGATGGAGCCGGCGGCTCAGCAGGTGCTTCTGCCTGCTCACGGCGTAATTTATTCAGCATTTTGATGGCAATGAAGATAGCAAATGCGACGATGACGAAGTCAAAGACGGTCTGCAGGAATACACCATAGTTCAGTACAACAGCAGGCACATCTCCGCTGGCTTCCCGCAGCACAACGGCAAATTGCTTAAAGTCGATCCCGCCGATAAGTAAACCGAGTGGTGGCATGATGACATCAGCAACTAATGAGGACACAATTTTGCCGAATGCCGCACCGATAATGATACCGACAGCCATATCAACGACATTACCGCGCATCGCAAATTCACGAAACTCTTTTATGAAGCTCATACCTTTTTCCTTACCCAAAATGTTAACAAGTTGTCATTCTCAAGTATAAATCAATAGCATTTACTATCAAAATATTAAGTACTTATTTATAAGAAGAACGGACTTGGCTGGAAGAGCTTCTCCACCTCGGGTACGTGGCGTTTGTCAGTAATGAACAGCACAACATGGTCTCCCTGCTCAATACTGTGCTCGGCATTCGCAATAATCACCTGCTCATCTCTGACAATCGCACCAATAATAGTGCCCGGTGGCAGCTTAATATCGGCAATTTTGCGCCCGACGACTTTTGAGGTGTTTTCATCACCATGTGCAATAGCTTCAATAGCCTCAGCGACACCGCGACGCAATGAAGATACACTGACGATATCCGCTTTGCGTACATGTCCCAGTAATGCAGAAATAGTGGCCTGTTGCGGGGAGATCGCAATATCGATAACGCCGCCCTGTACCAGGTCCACATATGCGCTGCGCTGGATTAGCACCATTGCTTTTTTGGCGCCCATGCGTTTGGCGAGCATCGCAGACATAATATTTGCTTCGTCATCGTTGGTCAGGGCAATAAAGACATCAACCTGCTCAATATGCTCTTCTGCTAATAATTCCTGGTCTGATGCATCCCCGTAGAAAACAATAGTGTCATGCAGCAACTCGGCAAGATCTGTTGCCCGATTAGCGTTGTGCTCGATCAGTTTGACGTTATAGTCTTTCTCGATACGCAGGGCCAGACCGGCTCCGACGTTCCCGCCGCCGACAATCATGATCCGCTTATACGGTTTTTCCAGCCGCTGTAATTCACTCATTACCGCACGGATATGTTCGGATGCAGCGACAAAAAATACTTCATCACCGGCTTCAATGATGGTTGAACCCTGCGGACGAATCGGTCTGTCCTGGCGGAAGATAGCCACAACCCGTGTTTCAATGTGCGGCATATGCTCGCGCAGACTGGAAAGGGCGTTCCCGACCAGTGAACCGCCGTAATAGGCTTTTACGGCAACAATACTGACGCGTCCTTCGGCAAAATTCACAACCTGAAGGGCTCCGGGATACTGGATCAGCTTATAGATGCTGTCGATAACCAGCTGTTCAGGAGCGATCAGATGATCTATCGGGATCGCTTCCGGTAAAAATAATTTATCGGCCTCGCGGACATATTCGGAAGATCGGATTCGGGCGATCTTGTTTGGTGTATTGAACAACGTGTAGGCGACCTGGCAGGCGATCATATTCGTTTCATCGGAGTTGGTCACGGCAACGAGCATATCCGCATCTTCTGCCCCGGCTTCACGCAGCACCCTGGGGTGAGAGCCCGCACCGTTTATCACCCGGAGATCGAATTTATCCTGCAACTGACGTAACCGGTCCGGGTTGGTATCCACAACAGTAATATCGTTGTTTTCATCAACTAAGTTTTCTGCCAGTGTGCCGCCGACTTGTCCGGCACCAAGAATAATAATTTTCATATAAATGATCGTCCGGGTTGTTTATCAGGCAGGAAGTGCCTGTTTAACCAGTTTAGCGTAAAAAAATCCGTCTCCGCTCTGAGCATCCGGCAGCATCTGATAACCGGAGGCCGGTGTATCTGTTAACACTGCATCACGATGTAAAGACAGAAAATTATTTATCTGATGAATATTCTCTTCCGGTAATACGGAACAGGTTGCATAGACCAGGGTGCCGCCGGGCTTAAGATACGGCCAGACCGCTTCCAGAATTTCCCGCTGCAGTGCGGCCAGTTCATTAATATCATTATCACGGCGCAGCCATTTTATATCAGGATGGCGGCGGATAACGCCGGTCGCGGAGCAGGGCGCATCAAGTAAAATACGATCGAATGTCTGTGATTCAGCCCATTGTTCCGGATAACGGCCGTCACCGGTCTTAACAACAGCATTTTGCTTAAGCCGTTGTAAGTTCTCATTAACCCGGGTCAAACGCTGCTTATCCACATCGACAGCCATGACGTGAGCGCGGGGCGCTATCTCTAAAATATGGGTTGTTTTCCCGCCGGGTGCAGCACACAGATCTAAAATTGTTTCATAATTCTGCGGATCCAGCAGTAATGCGCAGCCCTGCGCAGAACTGTCCTGAACAGTAACCCAGCCCTCAGCAAATCCCGGCAGATCAGTGACGGGGCAAGGTGCTGCGAGACGCAGTGCATCCGGATATGAAGGATTATAAAAAGCGTCAATATTATTTTCTGCCAGCAGGGCCTGATATGCCTGTGCGGAGTGATGGTTACGGTTAACCCGCAGCCACATCGGCGGTTTTTCATTATTTGCAGTAATAACGGATTCCCAGTTTTCAGGGTAGGCAGCCTGAATACGGGATAACAGCCATTTCGGATGCAGCCAGCGGCTTTCATTATTAGCAAAACGTTCAGACAGAACCTGTTCCTGACGCTGGAACTGACGCAGCACACCGTTAATCAGCCCTTTCAGCTGTGGCTTTTTCAGGGTAACAGCACCATTAACAGTTTCAGACAGTGCGGCGTGTGCCGGGATACGTGTATAACGAAGCTGATAAAAACCGACCAGAATCAGATAATGCAGTACCCGCTGTTTGCCGGTCAGTGGTTTTGCCATCAGCTGCCGGCTGTACCATTCAAGCTCCGGCAGTACCCGCATCACGCCAAAGCACAATTCCTGCAACAATGCTTTGTCTTTCGGGTTGATATCCCGCTGATATTCAGGCAGAAGTGCGCTGAGTGACTGTCCCTGATCCAGGACCTGGCTGATGATACGGGCAGCAATACTGCGTAGGTTATAACTGTTTTTCATTGTGATTCCGGTATGCCGGCGAGTGATAAAGAGAAAGGGTGACCGGCATACCGAACAGGATATGCCGGTTACGAAACAAAATTACAGTAAATTGCCCGGGGTAAACCATTCTTTACGGGAATTCAGGATATCAGCAGCTGACATCGGTTTTTTACCGGCAGGCTGTAACTGTGTGATATTCAGAATACCGTCGGCAGTGGCAACCTGAATGCCGCTTTTATCCGCACGGATAACTGTTCCCGGAGTTGCGGAAGTCTGTTCCGCAATCACTGTGGCCTGCCAGACTTTCACTGGTTGCTCATCAATCACCATATAACTGATTGGCCACGGATTAAAAGCCCGGATACAGCGATCTAACTGAGCGGCAGATAAAGACCAGTCCAGCCGGGCTTCTTCTTTGCTCAGTTTCTCTGCGTAGGTAACCAGGGTGTCGTCCTGTTTTTCAGGACGAAGAGCATTCTGACAGACCAGAGACAATGTATGTAACAGTGCCTGCGGGCCGATACCGGCGAGTTTTTCATACAGTGACGCACTGGTATCTTCTGATGTGATATCACACTCAGCTTTATACAGCATATCGCCGGTATCGAGACCGGCGTCCATCTGCATAATGGTCACACCGGTTTTTGCATCACCGGCCCACAATGCACGCTGGATAGGCGCTGCACCACGCCATGCCGGTAACAGGGAACCGTGAACATTCAGACACCCGAGGCGCGGGATATCCAGCACTGCCTGCGGTAAAATCATCCCGTAGGCCACGACAATCATGATGTCTGCCTGCTGGTCACGTATCCACTGGTGATTTTCGTCTTTGCGCAGTGTGGATGGCTGGAAAACAGGAATATCGTGCTGTTGTGCCAGCTCTTTTACCGGGCCTGCGGTGATTTTTTTCCCGCGGCCGGCAGGGCGATCCGGCATGGTTAAGACGCCAACGACATTATGCTCTGACTGAATCAGGGCATCCAGGTGGCGTGCGGCAAAATCAGGCGTTCCTGCAAAGATAATACGTAGTGAATCTGACACGTTGCTTTCCTGTAAAAATAATAATGCCACAAACAATAACAGTGCCCGTGCGCTGCTGCGGTCTGTGGCAGATAAAGACTGCGGGTATTAAGACCGGGCTCTGAGTCTGTCCAGTTTTTCGACTTTCTGACGGATGCGCTGGCGTTTCAGAGCGGAAAGGTAATCGACAAATAATTTACCTTCCAGGTGATCCATTTCATGCTGGATACAAATTGCCAGCAGATCACCGGTTTCCAGCTCGAAAGGCTCGCCGTTATAGTCCAGCGCCCGGATTTTAACGTGTTCAGCACGCGGCACGAATGCCCGCTGTTCAGGAATCGATAAACAACCTTCTTCGATCCCGGCTTCTCCGGATTTTTCCAGCAGTTCAGGGTTGATCAGCACCAGGCGTTCATTCCGTTCTTCTGACACATCGATCACGATAATGCGCTGGTGGATATCAACCTGGGTGGCTGCCAGACCAATACCTTCTTCGTCGTACATGGTTTCGAACATATCATCGACAATCTTCTGAATGCCGGCATCGACTTTTTCAACCGGCTTTGCAATCGTGCGAAGCCGCTCGTCGGGATAATGTAATACGGTTAATAACGCCATAGATTTTTTCGTGTTCTATCTAAAAAATGGATGGAAATTAATGTCTATTCTAGACAGTTATCCGCCTGATTGACAGTATTGCCCGCAACGGATACGGCATTTTTATTACGGGCTCAGTCAGGATGGCGCAATGGATGAAAGGGAAATTTGGTTACGTCTGGCGTGTATCAGGCGGTTAAGTGCACATCATGCTGTCAGCGCTGCCTCTGTACTGACAGAAACCTGCACGCAGAAAAACGGTGAGATCCGTCAGCAGCTGCATCAGTGCGGACTAACACTGGTGCAGTGTCAGCAATTTATGAATGTGAATACATCCAGGCTGAAAACGGCACTGTTATGGGCTGATTCACCGGGTAACGTGATATTACCCCTGTCATCACCACACTATCCGTTTTTATTAAAGCAGATCTATTCACCCCCGCTTGTGCTTTTTGTGGCAGGGCAGATAGCCGCATTGTCTGACCCGCAGGTCAGTATGGTGGGTAGTCGTGCGGTTACGCATTATGGTGAAAAGTGGGCGGTCTGTTTTACGCGGCATCTTGTGCAGCATAATCTGGTCATCACCAGCGGTCTGGCTGCCGGGGTCGACGGGTGCTGCCATAAAGCTGCGCTGGAATCCGGCGGAAAGACTGTCGCGGTATCAGGCAGCGGGTTGTCTCATATTTATCCTGCGCAGCACAGGCAGCTGGCCGGCGGGATTACAGAAAATGGCGCACTTATCTCTGAATATTTTCCGGATGTTCCGCCGCTGGCTAAAAATTTTCCGCGCCGGAACCGGATAATCAGCGGGTTAAGCCGCCTGCTGATTGTGATTGAGGCCGGGCGGCGCAGCGGGTCATTAATTACCGCACAGTGCGCGCTTGAGCAGGGGCGGGATGTATTTACGTTACCGGCAGTACTCGGTAATCCGGCTTATGAGGGCAACCACTGGTTGTTGCAGCAGGGCGCCTATATTGCGACCGCACCGGCAGATATCACTGATCATCTCGCACTGGATATGCAGTGGCTGGCTCTGCCGCCGGTTCCGGACATGACGGAGGTGGTTGTCCCGCCGGTACAGGAAGAACTGCCGTTTGCACATGTGCTGATTAATGTGGATGATGAACCGACGCCGGCGGATGTTATTGCCGCGCGGTGTGAGCTGCCGGTCACAGAGGTGACAACACAACTGCTGCAGCTGGAGTTATCAGGTAAAATAGCCGTGGTCAGCGGGGGATATATCCGCCTGCATCACTGAACGGTATCGGCGTAAGGTAAATTATCATGTCAAAATCAACGGCGGAATGCTGTCCGGAATGCGGCGGAGAGCTGGTTATCCGCAATGGTGCCCACGGGCCTTTCTTCGGCTGTTCGGCTTATCCGGAATGTGATTATGTCCGTCCGCTGAAAGCCGGTACTGACGGACATATTATAAAAGTGCTGGACGGGCAGCTGTGTCCGCAGTGCGGCGGAACGCTGGTGTTGCGTCAGGGTCGCTATGGTATGTTTATCGGCTGCGGAAATTTTCCGGAATGTGAATATATTGCATCTATCGATTCACCGGATGAAACAACGGTTGCCTGCCCGCAGTGCCATGATGGTAAGTTACTTCAGCGTAAATCCCGGTTCGGTAAAGTATTTTATGCCTGCAACCGCTATCCGGCTTGTCAGTTTTCACTGAACAGCAAACCGGTTGCCGGTGAGTGTCAGTATTGTCACTATCCGCTGCTGGTGGAAAAAAGGACATCAACAGGCGTAAGATTAAATTGTGCGAGTAAAGCCTGCGCAAAACGACAAAAAGAACAGAATGAGAATAATGATGAATCATAATCACACCACAGCAAATTTTGACACAATCATAAAAGCACTGAATAACCATGAGGTCATCGCCTATCCGACAGAAGCCGTATTTGGTCTGGGCTGTGATCCGGATAGTGAACAGGCGGTGATGGCACTGCTGGATCTGAAACAGCGCCCGTGGGAAAAAGGGCTGATTCTGATTGCGGATAACTATGATCAGGTAAAACCGTATATTGATGATTCCCGGCTGACAGCGGAACAGCGTGAAGCGATGTTTGCCTCCTGGCCGGGCCCGGTGACCTGGGTGATCCCGGCAAAATCCACGACACCAAAATGGCTGACCGGCCGTTTTGATTCGCTGGCTGTCCGCGTGACAGATCATCCGGTGGTTAAAGCATTATGTCTGGCATACGGCAAACCGGTCGTTTCCACCAGTGCTAACCTGAGCGGGCTGGAGCCGTGCCGGACAACTGATGAGGTAAATTCTCAGTTTAACCGCCGGATTCCGGTGGTTGACGGGCTGGTCGGCGGGCGGAAAAATCCCTCAGAGATCCGCGATGCACTGACAGGGCAGTTATACCGCCAGGGCTGATAAAACACCAAAAGGACCCGGAATGAAAAAATTTGCCGTTTTTGGCCATCCTATTGCACACAGTCAGTCACCTTTTATTCATCAGGCGTTTGCCGGTCAGTTTGGTATTGAGCTGAGTTATGAACGGATTTTGTCCCCGCTTGACGGATTCAGTCGCAGTGTCTCCGGATTTTTCGCTGCGGGTGGATTGGGAGCAAATGTCACACTTCCTTTTAAAGAACAGGCATATGAACTGGCGGATGAGCTCAGTGAACGGGCACGGGTCTGTGGTGCGGTAAATACACTGTATCTGACAGAAGATAAGCGGCTGGCCGGGGATAATACCGATGGTGAAGGGCTGGTTATTGATTTGCAGCGGCTTATGTTTATCCGGCCCGGTGACCATATCCTGCTGATAGGTGCAGGCGGAGCTGCCCGCGGTGCATTGTTGTCACTATTACAGGCGGGATGTGCCGTTACCGTCACCAACCGGACATTTGGTAAAGCCCAATCTCTGGCAGAGCGGTTTACCGGTTACGGAAAAGTCAGTGCAATGCCGCTCAATGAAACCGGAACCGCCGGATTTTCACTGATTATCAATGCCACATCGTCCGGGGTGGATGGCGCGGTTCCGCAGATCCCGCCGTCATTACTGAACCCGGCTGTCGCCTGTTACGATATGTTTTACCGCACTGGTCTGACACCTTTTCTGCAACTTGCCGCAGATCACGGAGTAACCCGGTATGCTGACGGACTGGGTATGCTGGCCGGTCAGGCGGCTTTCGCATTCCGGTTATGGCATGGTGTATTGCCGGATATCGCTCCTGTACTGACAAAACTCAAAGAGAAGATGGCGTCATGAATCAATCCATTCAGTTTCCGGATCGCGAATCACGGGATGACGACCGGGAATGTATTATTTTTCCGGTGATGATCAATGGTTTTTTATCGGATTGCTGTGTCTCTGTACAATATCTGCAATCCCGTTACGGGACGGCGGGCGGGGAGGACATGCTGACTCTCTTCCGCCGGAACCGGTGGGATCTGGAGGAAGAGTTTGCAGAGTTTATTGAAAAAGGTGAGGCGGATGAACCGCCTTACCGGTTACCCTGTGACAGATAGTTATTTTTCCACATAACATAGTTATTGGCGGAATACTTCAGTCCTTCATATTCCTCCGGTTTCAGCGGACGGACGGCTTTGGCAGGACTGCCGAGATACAGGTAGCCGCTTTCCAGTCGTTTGCCCGGTGAAACCAGACTGCCCGCACCGATGATCACATCATCCTCAACCACCACACCATCCAGCAAAATTGATCCCATACCGACCAGAACACGGTTACCGATAGTGCAGCCGTGCAGCATCACTTTATGGCCAACAGTAACGTCTTCTCCGATAATCAGCGGATGACCGGCCGGATTATCAGCAGTCTGATGAGTCACATGCAAGACGGAGCCGTCCTGAATATTGGTGCGCTGACCAATCTGAATGTAATTGACATCTCCCCGGGCAACAACCAGCGGCCAGATACCGACATCATCAGCCAGACGCACATCACCGATAATGACGGAAGAGTCATCGATCATGACGTTTTGGCCGACAGAAGGGGTTAATGTCAGATAGGGGCGGAGTTTATTCACAATAATTACCTCAGAATATAAATGTATTTTGGCGATCTTAGTCAGAGAGTTTACCGGAGGCAATGCAACTTTCAGGTATAATTGCCGGAAAATACGACATGATGCTCAAAAGACAGACGGTTAATAAGAAAATTCAAAAAAAAGGTTGTGCAAAACGAAAAGCTCCCTATAATGCGCCACCACTGACACGGAACAACGCGATAACACGCGGTTCCGGCAGAAAGAGAAAAAGCGAAAAGTTGAAAAACAACGCTTGACTCGGAGGGGCTGGAAACGTAATATACGCAGCCTCGCAACAACGCAGAAGACCGGCAACGGCAGCGAATGTTGCAACTGCTCTTTAACAATTTATCAGACAATCTGTGTGGGCACTCGCAGGACATATCACAAAAAATATTATTTTTGAGAAGTCTTGAAGAGTGACCAATACAGCAGCTTAGAAATAAGCAGCAGTAAACAGTTTAATTCTTTGAGCATCAAACACTTTTAATTGAAGAGTTTGATCATGGCTCAGATTGAACGCTGGCGGCAGGCCTAACACATGCAAGTCGGGCGGTAACAGGGAGAAGCTTGCTTCTCTGCTGACGAGCGGCGGACGGGTGAGTAATGTATGGGGATCTGCCTGATGGAGGGGGATAACTACTGGAAACGGTAGCTAATACCGCATAATGTCTCCGGACCAAAGCGGGGGACCTTCGGGCCTCGCACCATCAGATGAACCCATATGGGATTAGCTAGTAGGTAAGGTAACGGCTTACCTAGGCGACGATCCCTAGCTGGTCTGAGAGGATGATCAGCCACACTGGGACTGAGACACGGCCCAGACTCCTACGGGAGGCAGCAGTGGGGAATATTGCACAATGGGCGCAAGCCTGATGCAGCCATGCCGCGTGTATGAAGAAGGCCTTCGGGTTGTAAAGTACTTTCAGTCGGGAGGAAGGTGTTAAGGTTAATAACCTTGACAATTGACGTTACCGACAGAAGAAGCACCGGCTAACTCCGTGCCAGCAGCCGCGGTAATACGGAGGGTGCAAGCGTTAATCGGAATTACTGGGCGTAAAGCGCACGCAGGCGGTTGATTGAGTCAGATGTGAAATCCCCCCGGGCTTAACCCCGGGAATTGCATCTGATACTGGTCAGCTAGAGTCTTGTAGAGGGGGGTAGAATTCCATGTGTAGCGGTGAAATGCGTAGAGATGTGGAGGAATACCGGTGGCGAAGGCGGCCCCCTGGACAAAGACTGACGCTCAGGTGCGAAAGCGTGGGGAGCAAACAGGATTAGATACCCTGGTAGTCCACGCTGTAAACGATGTCGACTTGGAGGTTGTGCCCTTGAGGCGTGGCTTCCGGAGCTAACGCGTTAAGTCGACCGCCTGGGGAGTACGGCCGCAAGGTTAAAACTCAAATGAATTGACGGGGGCCCGCACAAGCGGTGGAGCATGTGGTTTAATTCGATGCAACGCGAAGAACCTTACCTACTCTTGACATCCAGAGAACTTAGCAGAGATGCTTTGGTGCCTTTCGGGAACTCTGAGACAGGTGCTGCATGGCTGTCGTCAGCTCGTGTTGTGAAATGTCGGGTTAAGTCCCGCAACGAGCGCAACCCTTATCCTTTGTTGCCAGCGCGTGATGGCGGGAACTCAAAGGAGACTGCCGGTGATAAACCGGAGAAGGTGGGGATGACGTCAAGTCATCATGGCCCTTACGAGTAGGGCTACACACGTGCTACAATGGCGTATACAAAGGGAAGCGACCCTGCGAAGGCAAGCGGAACTCATAAAGTACGTCGTAGTCCGGATTGGAGTCTGCAACTCGACTCCATGAAGTCGGAATCGCTAGTAATCGTAAATCAGAATGCTACGGTGAATACGTTCCCGGGCCTTGTACACACCGCCCGTCACACCATGGGAGTGGGTTGCAAAAGAAGTAGGTAGCTTAACCTTCGGGAGGGCGCTTACCACTTTGTGATTCATGACTGGGGTGAAGTCGTAACAAGGTAACCGTAGGGGAACCTGCGGTTGGATCACCTCCTTACCTAGTTGATTTGGAATGTGAGTGTTCACACAGATTGTCTGATAGAAAATGAGCAGAGAGCGTCTGCGAAGCTGACTAATGTCCCCTTCGTCTAGAGGCCCAGGACACCGCCCTTTCACGGCGGTAACAGGGGTTCGAATCCCCTAGGGGACGCCAGTCTGCGCGGGTGAGTGAAAGTCATCTGCAAATAATGATTAAGCTGATTCAAGAGTCAGCTTAACAATTATGCTCTTTAACAATCCGGAACAAGCTGAAAAATTGAAACAATCAATATTATCACCGAGGTAATATTGATGAGTCTCTCAGCCGAACAACTTTGAAAGTACTCACTTTCGAGGGGAAGCGAGCTAAATAATTTCGCGAAGGCCGGCGCACAGCAAGCGGAGCATACTCAGGTATGTGAGCATTGCGAGCACCGCCCGACAAAGAAATTATGACGCGCAGCGACCCGTACAGAAAGACACTTTCGGGTTGTGAGGTTAAGCGAATAAGCGTACACGGTGGATGCCTAGGCAGTCAGAGGCGATGAAGGACGTGCTAATCTGCGATAAGCGCCGGTAAGGTGATATGAACCGTTATAACCGGCGATTTCCGAATGGGGAAACCCAGTGCAATTCGTTGCACTATCATTACCTGAATACATAGGGTAATGAAGCGAACCGGGAAGAACTGAAACATCTAAGTACCCCGAGGAAAAGAAATCAAACGAGATTCCCCCAGTAGCGGCGAGCGAACGGGGAGCAGCCCAGGACCTTAATCAGCATCAGTGTTAAGAGAACAGTCTGGAAAGGCTGGCCACAGCAGGTGATAGCCCTGTATCTGAAAGCACTGGTGTTGTGAGTCCGATGAGTAAGGCGGGACACGTGTTATCCTGTCTGAATATGGGGGGGACCATCCTCCAAGGCTAAATACTCCTGACTGACCGATAGTGAACCAGTACCGTGAGGGAAAGGCGAAAAAGAACCCCGGCGAGGGGAGTGAAAAAAGAACCTGAAACCGTGTACGTACAAGCAGTGGGAGCACCTTTATGGTGTGACTGCGTACCTTTTGTATAATGGGTCAGCGACTTATATTCTGTAGCAAGGTTAACCGAATAGGGGAGCCGCAGGGAAACCGAGTCTTAACTGGGCGTCTTAGTTGCAGGGTACAGACCCGAAACCCGGTGATCCAGCCATGGGCAGGTTGAAGGTTGGGTAACACTAACTGGAGGACCGAACCGACTAATGTTGAAAAATTAGCGGATGACTTGTGGCTGGGGGTGAAAGGCCAATCAAACCGGGAGATAGCTGGTTCTCCCCGAAAGCTATTTAGGTAGCGCCTCGTGAATTCATCTCGGGGTAGAGCACTGTTTCGGCTAGGGGGGTCATCCCGACTTACCAACCCGATGCAAACTGCGAATACCGGAGAATGTTATCACGGGAGACACACGGCGGGTGCTAACGTTCGTCGTGAAGAGGGAAACAACCCAGACCGCCGGCTAAGGTTCCCAAAGTCATAATTAAGTGGGAAACGAAGTGGGAAGGCTCAGACAGCCAGGATGTTGGCTTAGAAGCAGCCATCATTTAAAGAAAGCGTAATAGCTCACTGGTCGAGTCGGCCTGCGCGGAAGATGTAACGGGGCTAAATTATGCACCGAAGCCGCGGCAGCGATATGTAAATATTGTTGGGTAGGGGAGCGTTCTGTAAGCCTGTGAAGGTGACCTGTGAGGGTTGCTGGAGGTATCAGAAGTGCGAATGCTGACATAAGTAACGATAATGCGGGTGAAAAACCCGCACGCCGGAAGACCAAGGGTTCCTGTCCAACGTTAATCGGGGCAGGGTGAGTCGACCCCTAAGGCGAGGCTGAAAAGCGTAGTCGATGGGCAACGGGTTAATATTCCCGTACTGGTGGTAACTGCGAAGGGGGGACGGAGAAAGCTAAATCATCCGGGCGACGGTTGTCCCGGTTTAAGCGTGCAGGTGGACTGACCAGGCAAATCCGGTCGGTTGTTAACACTGAGGCGTGACGACGAGCCACTACGGTGGTGAAGTGATTGATGCTCTGCTTCCGGGAAAAGCCTCTAAGCTCCAGGTTACCATTAATCGTACCCCGAAACCGACACAGGTGGTCAGGTAGAGAATACTCAGGCGCTTGAGAGAACTCGGGTGAAGGAACCAGGCAAAATGGTGCCGTAACTTCGGGAGAAGGCACGCTGGCATTAGGTGAAGTGATTTACTCACGGAGCTGAAGCCAGCCGCAGATACCAGCTGGCTGCAACTGTTTATTAAAAACACAGCACTGTGCAAACACGAAAGTGGACGTATACGGTGTGACGCCTGCCCGGTGCCGGAAGGTTAATTGATGAGGTTAGCGCAAGCGAAGCTTCTGATCGAAGCCCCGGTAAACGGCGGCCGTAACTATAACGGTCCTAAGGTAGCGAAATTCCTTGTCGGGTAAGTTCCGACCTGCACGAATGGCGTAATGATGGCCAGGCTGTCTCCACCCGAGACTCAGTGAAATTGAACTCGCTGTGAAGATGCAGTGTACCCGCGGCAAGACGGAAAGACCCCGTGAACCTTTACTATAGCTTGACACTGAACATTGAGCCTTGATGTGTCAGGATAGGTGGGAGGCAACGAAGTGTGGACGCCAGTCTGCACGGAGCCGACCTTGAAATACCACCCTTTAACGTTTGATGTTCTAACCCAGACCCGTAATCCGGGTCGGGGACCGTGTCTGGTGGGTAGTTTGACTGGGGCGGTCTCCTCCCAAAGAGTAACGGAGGAGCACGAAGGTTGGCTAAGCATGGTCGGACATCATGCGGTTAGTGCAAAGGCATAAGCCAGCTTGACTGCGAGAGTGACGGCTCGAGCAGGTACGAAAGCAGGTCTTGGTGATCCGGTGGTTCTGAATGGAAGGGCCATCGCTCAACGGATAAAAAGGTACTCTGGGGATAACAGGCTGATACCGCCCAAGAGTTCATATCGACGGCGGTGTTTGGCACCTCGATGTCGGCTCATCACATCCTGGGGCTGAAGTAGGTCCCAAGGGTATGGCTGTTCGCCATTTAAAGTGGTACGCGAGCTGGGTTTAGAACGTCGTGAGACAGTTCGGTCCCTATCTGCCGTGGGCGCTGGAAGATTGAGAGGGGTTGCTCCTAGTACGAGAGGACCGGAGTGAACGCACCACTGGTGTACGGGTTGTGATGCCAATTGCATTGCCCGGTAGCTAAGTGCGGAAGAGATAACCGCTGAAAGCATCTAAGCGGGAAACTTGCCTCGAGATGAGTCTTCCCTGATTCCTAGAGAATCCTGAAGGAACGTTTGAGACTAAGACGTTGATAGGCTGGGTGTGTAAGTGCAGCGATGTATTGAGCTAACCAGTACTAATGAACCGAGAGGCTTAACCTGACAACACCGAAGGTGTTTTGAGTTGAGAGACGAAGAGATTTTTCAGCATAGTGAAGAGACGACAGCGTCATTCATTATGAAAGCTTGTTTTGGATTAAACGAATTTGCCTGGCGGCCGTAGCGCGGTGGTCCCACCTGACCCCATGCCGAACTCAGAAGTGAAACGCCGTAGCGCCGATGGTAGTGTGGGGTCTCCCCATGTGAGAGTAGGGAACCGCCAGGTTATTATTAAGTGAGGATGCAGAGAACTGCGTCAGTCACACAGAGATACGCGGAGCGGTAGTTCAGTTGGTTAGAATACCTGCCTGTCACGCAGGGGGTCGCGGGTTCGAGTCCCGTCCGTTCCGCCAACATTTAGGGGCGTAGTTCAATTGGTAGAGCACCGGTCTCCAAAACCGGGTGTTGGGAGTTCGAGCCTCTCCGCCCCTGCCATTTACTTGATAAGTAATAACTAAAGATCTTTATTTATTAATAGCCCGGTTCGTTATGAACTGGGTTTTTTATTATCTGAATTTTGCCTGTAAACCTTAAATCCTGCCAAATATCCTTCCTTTTAATTATTCCTGTTGTCTGATAATTACCACATTACTGCCTTTTTAAATCACCAATGACCGGCGTTACACCGGTATTACGATCAATTGCCCGATAAGTCCCTGCTGATCACTGTTTTGCAACCAGACAGCGTACAGAGGCTTTGTAATCAGGTCATTATTCACTGGCGTCAGTTCAGGATATGTTTTCTTCCAGTGTGCGGGTAAATACGCTACTGATGATGTGACTGACAGTAATTGTTTGGCCTGAAAAGCAGACGATGTGCTTAGGATCGGTGACTGGCAGCGCGCAAAAACAGCCTCATCGTGCTGCTGAAAATCCGCACTCCATTCCAGGCGGATTAAGGACGGAGGATTCTCTGTCGTCAGCGGCTGTATATTGAATAACTGAAGTGTGATTTCGCCGATAATTTCACTTTTCAGTTCATCCATTTTGGGTTGTTCAGTCGAGATAAGTAAATCAAGTTCGCGTGCATGCAGTTGCTTTACCAGGGATTGCCGGGATGCGATCCGGGTTTCCAGCCGGAGGTCTGTGTGTAACTGATATGTCCGTCCCAGCCAGGGCGTCAGACAGGATTCCCACAATGATGCTGTTGCCCCGATGGACAGCGGATTGTGTGCAGAGGCCTGATTAATTTCTTGTTTTGCCAGTTGCCAGGTATTGATCAGTGCTTCGGCGTAAGGCACTAACCGCTCACCGGCTGCTGTCAGGCGGATATTATTACGGTGTCGGGTAAAAAGATTTGCCCCGAGATTCGTCTCTAACTGCCTGATTCTGAAGCTTACTGCTGATTGTGTCAGGTATAAGGATTCAGCCGCACGCCCGAAGTGACGGGTTTTACTGACTTCCAGAAAGGTTTTCAGTAACTCTGTATCCACTGGTATCTCCAAAAAAATTTGTCGTTATGATTTAAATATTTTGTTTTACAGAATCCTAATGCTATCTAATACTCCGCGCCATAAAGAGTATGTCAGTAGAGAATTAGGAGTGTGTCAGATGGCAGAAAGCTTTATCACGACTAATCGTTTTTTTGATAATAAACATTATCCTCGTGGTTTTTCACGCCATGGTCATTTCACCATAAAAGAAGCTCAGTTACTTGAGCGCCATGGTTTTGCTTTCAACGAACTGGATATGGGTAAACGCGCCCCCCAGACGGATGAAGAAAAGCAGTTTGTTTCTGTATGCCGTGGTGAGCGTATGCCGGAAACAGCAGAAGAAAAAGTGTGGATTAAGTATCTGGAGCGCATTCGCAAACCAAAACGCTTCCACACGCTGTCCGGTGGTAAACCTCAGATCGATCCGTCGGAAGACTATACCGACACAGATGATTAATATCATCAGAAATAATAAGTTAAAAGGGG
This sequence comes from Morganella morganii, assembly GCF_019242955.1. Classification (GTDB taxonomy): domain Bacteria; phylum Pseudomonadota; class Gammaproteobacteria; order Enterobacterales; family Enterobacteriaceae; genus Morganella; species Morganella sibonii. The sequence goes on along the minus strand of NZ_CP066129.1, from coordinate 3,956,393 downwards.
CATTCGTGCCCCTTTCGCTTTTCAGGAAACCGCCTGCTGAAGTTTATGGATAAATCTGTCCATTACACGGTAACTGAGTGCCTCCAGTATATCGTTTCGTGATACCGCCCCCTCGTCATTCCGCAGATCGGCTATCGTTCTGCTGACACGCAGTATACGGTGCCATGCACGGACAGACAGATTAAGTTGTGTCAGTGCATCCTCAAGAAAACGGGCGTCCTGTGGTGATAACGCACAGACTTCTTCCGTTTCTTTTCCTGATAACGCTGCATTCAGTTTTTCCTGTCCGTTGCGGCGGTACTGCTGCTCACGTGCGGATTGTACCCGCATTTTTACCCGGGCGTGAACCGGCGGATCTTTATCTGTCCGGCTCAGTGTTCCCGGCGGCAGCATAGGGACTTCAATGGATAAATCAAACCGATCCAGAAAAGGCCCTGATATACGGGAAAGATAACGCAGTAATTGCTGAGGACCGCTGCGGTTATGTATCCCCTGATAGTGCCCGGTCGGACTGGGATTCATTGCGGCAATGAGTTGTATCCGTGCGGGAAAGCATACTTTCGCTTTGGCTCTGGAAATGATTATTTCTCCTGATTCGAGCGGCTCACGCAGGGAATCCAGGGTTTTGCGGGAAAATTCGGGTAACTCATCAAGAAACAGAATACCGTGATGTGCCAGCGAGATTTCGCCTGGCCGCGGTATACTGCCGCCGCCGGTAAGTGCAGCAGAAGATGCGGTATGATGTGGTGCTCTGAACGGGCGCTGAGGCCATTTGTTTTGCTCTGATGAGGTTTGGGTCAGACTCTGTATTATCGCCACGTCAAGAGCCTCCTGCGCGGTCAGCGGCGGGAGTAATGTTCCCAGCCGGCTGGCCAGCATTGTTTTTCCTGTGCCGGGCGGGCCGAGCAGGAGTAAATTGTGTCCGCCGGCAGCACTGATCTCCAGAACCCGTTTGGCGTGTTGCTGGCCGGTAATATCATCAATAGTTACAGTGCCGTTATTTTCTGTTTTTTCTGTCAGATGATTGTTTTCTGCCAGTACCTGCTGATGATGAAAAAAAGCCGCAATCTGTAATAAATTATCTGCCATCAGTGCCGAACCGGAAGGTAAAATACATAATTCAGCCTCATGCTGTTTTGAAACTACCGCCTGTCTTCCTGACTGACGGGCGGCCAGTACTGCCGGTAATATTCCGCGGCAAAACCGCAGTTCTCCTGATAAGCCCAATTCCCCCGAAAACTCATAATTTTCTGTCAGTTTTGTATCTATTTGTCCCGACGCTGAGAGTATGGCAACGGCGATAGGAAGATCATAGCGGCCGCCTTCCTTGGGTAAATCTGCCGGTGCCAGGTTGATAGTGACGCGCTTTGCAGGAAATTCAAATCCGCCGTTGATCAGGGCACTGCGAACTCTGTCCCTGGACTCTTTGACTGCTGTTTCCGGTAATCCCACCAGGGTTAATCCGGGCAGTCCGGTGCTGATATGAGCTTCGACAGTGACCAGCGGCGCATCTGTTCCGATCATGGCGCGGGTATAAACAATGGCAAATGACATCAGGTCATCCTGCGGTTGTGTAAACGAATGATCATGATGCAGGCTTTTGGCATCATTTCGCTGCATAATTCTGTTTTTTACGACCTGAACTGACGAAATTTATGTCTGTTGCAAAAAGTGATGTTAATTTTGCGTGTTGTGCCGGAAAAACGACTGAGAGGGGATTAATTTCCGGATTTCAGAATAAAAAAATGCCACGCTTTTTATCGTGAGCCCGGGAAATGATCTTCAGAGGAAAAGTAAATTGTACCGGAGAATGTGCGGTTTTTTTGGCGTTATTCCGGAAGCGGTAATTTTGGCAGAAGAGGATTCCGGTATATTGATAAACGACAGTGAAATATATTAATGTGATTGGCAGTTAACTGAATTATATGGATTTTTATTCTTGCTGTTAAAAAAAAAGACAAATAGCCGTTGTCAGGAATTCGATAACATGATAACTCTAAAATAAAGAGATCAACTGAATACGGCAGACAGAAGAATTTATCCATGAATAAGATTGTCCGGGTTATCAGCCTAATTATCGTGAGCGTGGTGGTGATTATTATCCCACCGTGCGGGGCTGCACTCGGATACGAAAATGGCTGATACGAGCCAGGATCTCACGAGAACCCCGCACCGAAAGGCGCGGGGTTTTTTTTAGCCTTAAAATTATGTTTTTTCACTGAAAAAGAAAACGGCGACTAAGGAGTCACACATGAACGGGGCACAGTGGTTAGTGCAGGCACTACGGACACAGGGCGTTGACACTGTGTTCGGCTACCCGGGCGGGGCGATCATGCCGGTCTATGACGCGCTGTATGACGGTGGTGTGGAGCACGTGCTCTGCCGTCATGAACAGGGAGCGGTTATGGCGGCAATCGGCTATGCACGGGCAGGGCAGAAAACGGGAGTATGTATCGCAACATCAGGGCCGGGGGCGACAAATCTTATCACCGGACTGGCGGATGCACTGCTTGATTCAGTACCGGTTGTTGCTATCACCGGACAAGTAGGTTCATCACTGATTGGTACGGATGCCTTTCAGGAGATCGATGTGCTGGGGCTGTCTTTGTCGTGCACAAAACACAGCTTCCTGGTTGAATCAATTACTGATTTGCCGCGAATTATTACCGAGGCTTTTGCGATTGCCGCAGGCGGGCGTCCGGGGCCGGTACTCATTGATATCCCGAAAGACATTCAATTACAGATTGGTGAATTTACCCCGTATTTTCTGCCGGTGAATGATGCGGAGCCTCTGTCACAGACGGCGCTCTCCCGTGCCCGGCAACTGATGCGGGAGAGCCGGAAACCGGTACTGTATGCCGGCGGCGGTGTCGGTATGTCAGGTGCGGTCGCGCAACTGCGGGCATTTCTGAATGAAACCGGTATGCCGGCAGTGAGCACGCTGAAAGGGTTGGGTGCAGTATCTCCGGATTATCCTCAGTACCTCGGGATGCTCGGTATGCACGGCGCAAAAGCAGCAAATCTGGCGGTGCAGGAAGCGGATCTGCTGATTGCGGTCGGTGCCCGTTTTGATGACCGGGTGACCGGGAAGCTGAATGCATTTGCCCCGCATGCAAAGGTGATTCATGTGGATATCGACCCTGCCGAGCTGGATAAATTACGGCAGACACATGTATCGCTTGCCTGTGATGCAAAACAGGCTCTGCCGTTGCTGTCACAACCGCTGTCGTTAGCCGCCTGGCAGCACCATACCAAGGCTTTGAAAGCAGAACACGCTCCGGATTATTCACATACCGGTGACAGTATTTTTGCTCCGCTGCTGTTATCTCAGGTATCTGCGGCCAAACCTGCGGATTGTGTGGTGACAACGGATGTCGGGCAGCACCAGATGTGGACGGCGCAGCATATGACGTTTGACGGTCCGGAGAATTTCCTGACATCCGGCGGTCTGGGAACAATGGGGTTTGGTTTACCGGCGGCCATCGGGGCGCAGATTGCCCGCCCTGACGCGACGGTGCTGTGTGTTTCCGGTGACGGCTCTTTCATGATGAATGTGCAGGAGCTGACCACGGTTAAACGTAAGCGCCTGCCGGTCAAAATCCTGCTGCTGGATAATCAGCGTCTCGGCATGGTGCGCCAGTGGCAGGAATTGTTTTTCGATAAGCGTTACAGCGAGACGGTGCTGGATGACAATCCTGATTTTGTTGCCCTGGCGCGCTCGTTTGATATCCCCGGGCAGATGGTGACGGAGAAATCCGCACTGCCGTCCGCAATTGAGACCCTGTTACACCATCAGGGCCCGTATTTATTACATGTCGCCATCCGTGAAGAAGATAACGTCTGGCCATTAGTACCGCCGGGTGCGGGTAACGAACATATGATGGAGAGCTCATTATGATGCAGCATCAGTTAGCAATTCAGGCACGTTCGTGCCCGGAAATCCTGGAACGGGTTCTGCGGGTTGTGCGCCACCGCGGATTTAACGTCTGTGCTATGAAAATGGATCTGGCGAAAGGTTCCGAAGGTGATAATGTAAATATTGAGTTAACAGTTTCAAGCCTGCGGCCGCCGGCCCTGCTCTGTACACAGTTAGTCAAGCTGGCGGATGTGGCGGATGTCGAAGTCCTCACAAAAAATACACAAAATTATCAACATATTAGCTGTGCAGTATAAAGGAAAATTACAATGACAAAAAAAGCTGATTTTATTTGGTTCAATGGTGAGATGGTTCCATGGGCAGAGGCAAAGGTTCATGTTATGTGTCATGCCATGCACTACGGAACCTCTGTTTTTGAAGGGATTCGCTGCTATGAGTCTCATAAAGGCCCTGTCGTTTTCCGTCATCGCGAACATATGCAGCGCCTGCATGATTCCGCCAAAATCTATCGTATGCCGATGGAGTATTCCGTTGATGAATTAATGGAAGCCTGTCGTGCGACGCTGCGTAAAAATAACCTCACAAGTGGTTATATCCGCCCGCTGGTCTTTATCGGGGATGTCGGCATGGGAGTTAACCCGCCGCAGGGCTATAAAACCGATGTCATCATCGCGGCATTCCCGTGGGGAGCCTATCTGGGTGAGGAAGCACTGGATGCCGGGATTGATGCGATGGTGTCATCCTGGAACCGTGTGGCGCCGAATACCATCCCGACCGCAGCCAAAGCCGGCGGTAACTACCTGTCTTCGTTACTGGTCGGCAGTGAAGCCCGCCGTCACGGTTATCAGGAAGGGATTGCGCTGGATGTGCACGGTTATATCTCAGAGGGCGCGGGCGAAAACCTGTTTGAAGTGAAAAATAATATTATCTTCACGCCGCCGTTTACCTCTTCCGCGCTGCCGGGCATTACCCGTGATGCGATTCTGACGCTGGCAAAAGAGCTGGGTTATGAAATCCGTGAGCAGACACTATCCCGCGAATCACTTTATCTGGCGGATGAAGTCTTTATGACCGGCACCGCCGCGGAAGTCACACCGGTACGCAGTGTGGACGGTATTCAGGTCGGTATCGGCCGCTGTGGTCCTGTCACCAAAGAAATCCAGCAGGCATTCTTCGGGTTGTTCACCGGTAAAACAGAAGACAAATGGGGCTGGTTAGATCCGGTAAATCCATAATAACGAAACAGATTTACAGGCGGGTCGTTCCCCGCCTGATTTTTGCAAACACGGGAGATTACAATGCCTCAGTACCGTTCGGCGACAACCACACATGGCCGTAATATGGCGGGTGCGCGCGCATTATGGCGTGCGACAGGAATGACAGATGCCGATTTCGGCAAACCGATTATCGCGGTTGTTAACTCATTCACACAATTTGTTCCGGGTCATGTTCACCTGCGGGATCTGGGTAAACTGGTGGCAGAGGAAATTGAGGCCGCCGGTGGCGTTGCCAAAGAATTCAACACGATTGCCGTGGATGACGGTATCGCGATGGGGCACGGCGGGATGCTGTATTCTCTGCCGTCGCGCGAACTGATCGCCGACTCCGTGGAATACATGGTCAATGCGCACTGTGCGGATGCCATGGTGTGTATCTCCAACTGCGACAAAATCACCCCGGGGATGCTGATGGCGTCACTGCGCCTGAATATTCCGGTTATTTTTGTGTCCGGCGGCCCGATGGAAGCCGGTAAAACCAAATTATCTGACCAGATCATCAAACTGGATCTGGTGGATGCCATGATCCAGGGGGCAAATCCCGAGGTTTCCGATGCGGACAGTGAACAAATCGAACGCTCCGCCTGCCCGACCTGCGGCTCCTGCTCCGGTATGTTCACTGCGAACTCGATGAACTGCCTGACCGAAGCTCTGGGGTTATCTCAGCCGGGTAATGGTTCTCTGCTGGCGACGCACGCCGACCGTAAAAATCTGTTCCTCAATGCCGGACGCCGGATTGTGGAAATCACCAAAAAATATTACGAACAGGATGATATCCGTTTTCTGCCGCGCAATATCGCCACCAAAGCCGCCTTTGAGAATGCGATGATCCTGGATATCGCCATGGGCGGTTCAACCAACACAGTTCTGCATCTGCTGGCGGCAGCGCAGGAAGGGGAGGTTGATTTCACAATGGCGGATATTGATCGTCTCTCCCGTGCGGTACCGCATTTATGCAAGGTTGCGCCGAGCACTCAGAAATACCATATGGAAGATGTACATCGCGCCGGCGGGGTTATCGGTATCCTGGGTGAACTGGATCGTGCCGGGTTGCTGCACCGTGAAGTCAGCAATGTGCTGGGAGTGACCCTGCCGGAATTGCTGGCGGCATATGATATTACACTGACGAAAGATGCTGCGGTAAAACAGATGTATTCTGCCGGGCCTGCCGGTATCCGCACAACAAAAGCATTCTCCCAGGATTGCCGCTGGCCGTCCCTTGATGATGACCGCGAAAATGGCTGTATCCGCAGTAAAACGCATGCTTACAGTCAGGATGGCGGGCTGGCGGTACTGTCCGGCAATATTGCCGCAGATGGCTGTATTGTAAAAACCGCCGGGGTGGATGAGGGCAGCTTAACCTTCACCGGTCCGGCAAAAGTCTATGAAAGCCAGGATGATGCGGTAAAAGCGATTCTCGGCGGAGAGGTTGTGGCCGGCGATGTGGTGGTGATCCGCTACGAGGGGCCGAAAGGCGGGCCGGGGATGCAGGAAATGCTGTATCCGACAACCTATCTGAAATCCATGGGGCTGGGAAAAAGCTGTGCGCTTATCACTGACGGACGGTTCTCCGGCGGCACATCCGGGTTATCCATCGGCCACGTTTCGCCGGAAGCGGCTAACGGCGGTCTGATCGGACTGGTTAAAACCGGTGATACTATCGCGATTGATATTCCGTCACGGCAGATTTCCCTGAACGTGGATGAGCAGACACTGGCAGCACGCCGGGCAGCGGAAGAAGCCCGGGGTGAAAAAGCCTGGTCACCGCAGAACCGTGAACGGCAGGTCTCTTTTGCACTGCGTGCATACGCGCTGCTGGCGACCAGTGCGGATAAAGGTGCAGTACGGGATAAAAGTAAACTCGGAGGTTAAGGATGACCGCAAAACAACCATTATCTGCTCAGCCGTCAGCGGCTGAGTATGTGAGAGCGGCTTTCAGCGCCTCCGTTTATGATGTCGCTCAGGTCACGCCGCTGCAACTGATGCCGAAGCTGTCCGCGCGGCTCGGCAATACGATTTCCGTCAAGCGGGAAGACAGACAACCCGTCCACAGTTTTAAGCTGCGCGGTGCGTACGCCATGATTGCGGAACTGACGGAAGAACAAAAACTGCGGGGCGTGGTGACGGCATCAGCCGGAAACCATGCTCAGGGGGTGGCGCTGTCAGCCGGAAAAACCGGGGTGAAAGCCCTGATTGTGATGCCGGTGGCGACTGCTGATATCAAAGTGGATGCGGTTCGCGGGTTCGGCGGTGAAGTGGTTCTCCACGGCGCTAATTTTGATGAAGCAAAAGCGCATGCGCTTGAACTGGCAACCTCTCTCGGCATGACATTTATCCCGCCGTTCGATCATCCTTCGGTGATCGCCGGTCAGGCCACGATAGCCCTTGAACTGCTGCAACAGAATGCCCGTCTCGACAGGGTGTTTGTGCCGGTCGGCGGCGGCGGGCTGGCCGCCGGTGTGGCGGTGTTTATCAAACACCTGATGCCGGATATTAAAGTGATCGGGGTGGAGGCGGAAGAGGCGGCCTGTCTGAAAGCCGCGCTGGATGCCGGACACCCGGTTGAATTACCGAAAGTCGGGCTGTTTGCCGAGGGAGTGGCCGTCAAACGGATTGGTGATGAGACGTTCCGTCTGTGTCAGCAGTATCTGGATGATGTGATCACCGTGGACAGTGATGCCATCTGCGCAGCCATGAAAGATCTGTTTGATGACGTACGGGCAGTGGCGGAGCCTTCCGGGGCACTGGCGCTGGCGGGAATGAAGAAATATATTCAGCAGCACAATATTCAGGGGGAAAATCTGGCGCATGTGCTGTCCGGTGCCAACGTGAATTTCCATGTGCTTCGTTATGTGTCGGAGCGGTGTGAACTGGGAGAGCAGCGCGAAGGTGTGTTTGCGGTGACGATCCCCGAAGAGAAAGGCAGTTTCCTGCGGTTTTGTCAGGCGTTGGGCCCGCGAGTGGTAACGGAATTTAATTACCGTTACAGCGGTTCAGATGAGGCTTCAGTATTTGTCAGTGTCCGTGCGGATGAAGGCCCCGGTGCACGGAAAACCATTCTGGACGGTCTTACCACCGCCGGTTTCAGTGCGACAGATTTATCCGATGACGAAATGGCAAAACTGCATGTCCGCTACATGGTGGGCGGGCGTCCGTCTGTGCCGTTGCAGGAGCGGCTGTTCAGTTTTGAATTCCCGGAAGCGCCCGGCGCACTACTGAAATTCCTGGAAACACTCGGTACTCACTGGAATATCTCGCTTTTCCATTACCGCAGCCACGGTACGGATTATGGCCGCGTACTGGCGGCATTTGAAATACAGGAAGGGGATGTGCAGTTTGAGCAGCATCTGAATGCTCTCGGCTATGATTTCCGTGATGAAACCGGCAATGCCGCCTTTGCCCGTTTTCTTGCCCCGCAGTTATCCGGGGTGGCGCGGCAGTAGCTGCCAGAATGCTCTGATCAGCGGCTCATGCAGCCGCTTGTTCAGTGTGCAGACGCCGAGCTCAAACGGCGCGACCATCGAAATATTATCCAGTTGCAGAATACGGCTGCGGATAGCCTCAGGACTGTTTTCCACCACCACATTCGGGATCAGTGCGATACCGCAGCCCAGCGCCACCATGGACACAATAGCTTCATGGCCGGAAACCGTGGCATAAATCTGCGGCTCCTGAATCCGGTGTGTTTTGAACCATAAATCAATCCGTTTACGCGACGGGCCGTGCTCCGGAATGATAAACGGAATATTTTCCCAGTCAGGTTCCGGCTGTACTGCCTGCTGTCTGACCGGGCACGGCAGCGCGGGTGCGATCAGTGACAGCGGGATTTCGCCTATCTGATGAAAACGGACATTATCCGGCAGTTTTTCCGGTTTACCGGCGATACCGAGGTCGGCTTCCTGTGACTGTACTTTTTCCACCGCATCGGCGGCATCCCCGGTGGTCAGTTTGATTTCCACCTGCGGATGCTCTGCACGGAACTGATCCAGAATCTGCGGCAGATGGCTGTATGCGGCCGTTACAGAACAGAACAGACGTAATTCACCGGTCAGCGACGGGCTCTGGTGATTCAGGGCATGTTGCAGCTGCTGGTATTGCAGCACCGTTTCCTGTGCAAATTTTTTCAGTTGTTCACCGGCGGCTGTCAGCTGAACAGTGCGGTTATCCCGCAGAAATAACGGGTGCCCGAGAGACTCCTCAAGCCGCTGGATCTGCCGTGAAAGTGTTGACGGGCTGATGTACATGGCAGCAGCGGTTTTGCCGAAATGGCAGCTCTCCGCGAGATGTAAAAACAGTCTGAGTTCCCGGATATCCATCACAACCTCTCAGGGGATTATGTTTTAGTCAGTACGTTGCATAAATTGCATCACTATCTTGTGAATATATCAATTTAAGCAATGAAAATCATGACATATAGTCATTATAAATAAAGGGTGTTTATACCCTTATTCATTCAAACCGCAGGTTCGTTGGCTGCACTCAGCCAGCCGGGTCACATACTGATGTATGCTCCCCGTCTGTTTTCCCTTGCCGCCTGCCTGCACTTTGAATGACGTTGGGTATATCACACCGCCGAATAACGAAATCAGTGCTGCAAAGACAGCAATCTGAGCAAACACAATACACGGAGTCACCATGGCGAATTATTTTAATACACTGAATTTGCGCCAGCAGCTGGCGCAGTTAGGCAAATGCCGGTTTATGGCGCGCGAAGAATTTGCGGACGAGGCAGGGTATCTCAAAGGCAAAAAAGTGGTGATTGTCGGCTGTGGTGCACAGGGGCTGAACCAGGGGCTGAACATGCGCGATTCCGGTCTGGATATCGCTTATGCACTGCGTCAGGAGGCGATTGATGAGAAACGTACGTCATGGCGCCGTGCCACCGAAAACGGTTTCACCGTCGGCACGTATGAAGACCTGATCCCGCAGGCTGACCTGGTGGTTAACCTGACGCCGGACAAACAGCACTCTGCGGTGGTTAAAGCGGTTCAGCCACTGATGAAATCCGGCGCGGCACTGGGTTACTCACACGGCTTCAATATTGTCGAAGTCGGCGAAACTATCCGTCCGGATATCACGGTTGTGATGGTGGCACCGAAATGTCCGGGAACAGAAGTACGTGAAGAGTACAAACGCGGCTTTGGTGTACCGACGCTGATTGCGGTGCATCCGGAAAATGATGCCAAAGGCGAAGGCCTGGCGATTGCCAAAGCCTGGGCTGCGGCGACCGGTGGCCATCGTGCCGGTGTTCTGGAATCATCTTTTGTTGCGGAAGTTAAATCTGACCTGATGGGTGAGCAGACTATCCTCTGCGGTATGTTGCAGGCTGGTTCGCTGCTCTGTTATGACAAAATGGTTGCTGACGGTGCAGACCCGGCGTATGCGGGCAAACTGATCCAGTACGGCTGGGAAACCATTACCGAAGCACTGAAACAGGGTGGTATCACGCTGATGATGGACAGATTGTCCAATCCGGCAAAAATCCGTGCTTATCAGCTGTCTGAAACCCTGAAAGTACAGATGAAAACCTTGTTTGAAAAACATATGGATGACATCATTTCCGGTCATTTCTCCTCAACGATGATGGCTGACTGGGCGAATGATGACAAAAACCTGCTGACATGGCGCGAAGAAACCGGCAAAACAGCGTTTGAAAATTACCCGGATTCTGAGCAGAAAATCAGTGAGCAGGAATACTTTGACCACGGTGTTGTCATGGTGGCAATGGTGAAAGCCGGTGTTGAGCTGGCCTTTGAAACCATGATTGATGCGGGGATCATTGCGGAATCCGCCTATTATGAATCACTGCATGAGTTGCCGCTGATCGCCAACACGATTGCCCGTAAGCGTCTGTATGAAATGAACGTGGTTATCTCGGATACTGCGGAATACGGTAACTACCTGTTCTCGTTTGCGGCAGTGCCGTTACTGAAAGATTTTATGGCATCACTGCAACCGGGTGACCTGGGCAAATCCGGCACGGACCACGGCACGGATAACGCGCAACTGCGTGATATCAATGAAGCGATCCGTCAGCATCCGATTGAAACCGTGGGTAAAACCCTGCGTGGTTATATGACTGATATGAAACGTATCGCAGTCGGCGGCTGATAACAGAATAATGATATTATCTCACGGCACCTTCGGGTGCCGTTTTCTGTTTTAATGAGCGGTGTCCGGTTACACTTCTGCTGTGCCTTTCTGCTACAATTCCCTCCTGTTCCAGTATTAAGTCGAGTTAACTGCGCGTATGAAATTAAATCCCGGTCAGCAGCAGGCGGTTGAGTATGTTCGGGGCCCCTGCCTCGTGCTTGCGGGCGCCGGCTCCGGCAAAACCCGTGTGATCACCAATAAAATTGCTCATCTTATCCGCAATACCGGCTATCAGCCGCGGCAGATTGCGGCGGTGACTTTTACCAATAAAGCCGCGCGGGAAATGAAAGAGCGTGTGGCTCAGACGCTGGGCCGTAAAGAGACCAAAGGGCTTATGATCTCGACATTCCATACGCTGGGGCTGGAAATCATCAAGCGGGAATACAAAGCGCTGGGAATGAAAAGTAATTTCTCTCTGTTCGACGATCAGGATCAGCTCGCACTGCTCAAAGAGCTGACGTTTGATCATCTGGAAGAAGACAAAGATTTGCTGAAACAACTGATCAGTCAGATCTCCAACTGGAAAAATGCCCTGCTGACGCCGGAACAGGCAAAAGGGCTGGCGCGATCAGAGCGCGAACAGACATTTGCCGAGTGTTACCGCCGTTATGAGCTGCATCTGAGCAGTTGCAATGTGCTTGATTTCGACGACCTTATTACTAAACCGACGCTGTTGTTTGCCCGTGATGAGCAGGTGTGCGAACGCTGGCAGCAGCGTATCCGTTATCTGCTGGTGGATGAGTATCAGGATACTAACACCAGTCAGTATCAGCTGGTGAAGCTGCTGGTCGGCAAACGTGCGAATTTTACTGTCGTGGGTGATGATGATCAGTCAATTTATTCATGGCGCGGCGCACAACCGAAAAACCTGGTGCAGCTGAGTAAAGATTTTCCGGAACTGCGGGTCATCAAGCTGGAGCAGAATTACCGCTCGTCCGGCTGTATTCTGAATGCGGCGAATATCCTGATCGCCAATAACCCGCATGTGTTTGAAAAGCAGCTATTTTCAAACCTCGGTTATGGTGATCCGATGAAGGTGATCACGGCAAATAATGAAGATCATGAAGCGGAGCGGGTGGTCGGGGAGCTGATTGCCCATCACTTTATCAATAAGACCGATTATAAAGATTACGCGATCTTATACCGCGGTAATCATCAGTCGCGGATCTTTGAAAAAATGCTGATGCAAAACCGGATCCCGTACCGGATTTCCGGCGGAACCTCTTTCTTCTCCCGTCCGGAAATCAAGGATCTGCTGGCGTATCTGCGGGTGCTGACCAACCCGGAAGATGACAGTGCTTTTCTGCGCATCGTGAACACACCGCGCCGGGGAATAGGACCGGCCACTATCCAGAAGTTGGGTGAGTGGGCCAATACGCGGGACAAAAGTTTGTATCAGGCCAGTTTTGATCTTGGTCTGGGGCAGACGCTTTCCGGTCAGGGACTGGCGGCACTGACGAATTTTACCGGCTGGCTGGCCGATGTGGAAAAATTGGTTGAGCGCGAGCCACTGATCGCAGTGCGTGATTTATTGCATGGTCTGGATTATCAGAGCTGGCTGTTTGAAACGTCTGCCAGCCCGAAAGCCGCTGAGATGCGGATGAAAAACGTCGATCAGCTGTTCAGCTGGATGGCGGAAATGCTGGAAGGCGATGATCTTAATGAGCCGATGACGCTGGCACAGGTTGTCACCCGCTTTACCCTGCGTGACATGATGGAACGTGGTGAAGAGGCGGAAGAGCTGGATCAGGTTCAGCTGATGACGCTGCATGCCTCAAAGGGGCTGGAATTTCCGTATGTTTTCCTGGTGGGAATGGAAGAGGGAATTCTGCCGCATCAGTCCAGTATCGATGAGGATAATGTGGATGAAGAGCGTCGTCTGGCTTATGTGGGGATTACCCGTGCGCAGAAATCCCTCTTTTTTACTCTGTGCCGTGAGCGCCGCCAGTACGGTGAACTGATCCGCCCGGAACCGAGCCGGTTTCTCTATGAACTGCCGCAGGATGATCTGCACTGGGACGACGGCAAAAAAGTGGTGAAAACCGCCGAGGAGAAACAACAGACCGGGCTGCGCGGTGTGGCCGGGCTGAAGGCGATGCTGGCAAAGAAAAAGGAAGAAAACGGATGAGGGAATCACTCAGAGCAAAAATGATCGCGGTATGTGATGATAAAATACTGAAAAAAGGTGAAAATACAGGTTTATCGTTTTACGCGTTTTTTGCCAATAAAAATGATGATCCGGAATTACTGATGGAAGCCGCTACGTGGTGGATTATGACCCGTAAGTTGGATCACTTTGAAAAGGCTCATAAAATTAAAGCCCTGATAATGTCCGAAAACGGATAATCAGGGCTTATTATCTGTCAGCCGAGGGTGGATGGCTTCTGTTCTTCCAGCATCAGTGACCACTGCACATAACTCTGCCACTGAATTTCCTGCTGTAATGCTTCTGCGCGCAGCGGATGTGATTGCTGCCAGCCGACCGGCAGTGTGACAATCAGCCCTTCGGCAGATGCCCGGATGCGCAGCGACGGCAGGGTGTCATCACGGCGGCGGCTGGCAAAAATAATCGCCAGACGCAGCAGGCGACACAGGCAGCCGGCTTCACGAGGCGTCAGTGCATTTTGCTGATTGAGAGAATGGATATCTAACGGGCCACTCTGATTGCGCAGCAGCACCGCTAACAGCCGGCGCTGTGCCGGTGTGAAACCGGGTAAGTCCAGATTGCTGACCAGATAACCGGCATGCTCCGGACCTTTGCGGAAATCAACACTCAGCCCGATTTCATGGATCAGCGCGGCGCTGCTGAGCAGTTCACGACAGCGGATATCCAGTTGCCAGGCGGTTGCCACCTGCTGAAAAAAATGATCCGCTAACTGGCGGACCCGTTTTCCCTGATCCGCATCGATCTGAAAGCGTTTCTGAATATTTTTCAGTGTCCGGGTGCGGATGTCCTGCTCTACCGGCAATTCCAGCATACCGTAGACCAGCCCTTCCCGCAGTGCACCACCGGCGAGGGTCATACCGTCAATGCCGAGTGTGTCGAAAATCGCGATAAGAATGGCCAGCCCGCTCGGAAACACAAGTGCCCGTTCCAGCGTCAGTCCTTCAATCTCCAGTTCTTCAAGTTTACCGCACTCAATCGCTTTGCGTTTCAGCTGTTGCAGCTTCGGCAGGGTGATTTGTTCATCCATGCCCTGAGCAATCATGATTTCCTGGAGTGCCTGGACGGTGCCGGATGCCCCGACACACACCTGCCAGCCCTGCGCCAGAAGGGCAGGAGCGACCGGTGCGATAATATCTCGGGCAGCCTGTTCGGCACCGGCGAAATTTTCTGTGGTCAGGGAACGATCGGTAAAATAGCGTTCCAGCCAGGTGACACAACCCATCTCCAGACTGAACAGTTCCGTGGTTTTGGTGCCGCTGCCGGTCACCAGTTCGGTACTGCCGCCGCCGATATCAACCACCAGACGTTTGTCTGACCCGCCGGTGGTATGAGCGACGCCCTGATAAATCAGGCGGGCTTCTTCCTCGCCCCGGATAACCGTGACCGGATGGCCGAGGATCTCCGCAGCTGTTTCCAGAAATTCACCGGCATTTTTGGCCAGACGCAGGGTAGCGGTTGCCACCACACGGATCTGGGAATCCGGGATATCCTGCAGATGTTCTGAAAACAGGCGCAGGCACTGCCAGCCGCGGGCCATTGCTGCCGGTGACAGGATATTATCTTTATCCAGCCCGGCCGCGAGACGCACTTTGCGTTTTACCCGCGACAGTACCTGAATACTGCCCGCGATCTCCCGTACCACCAGCATATGAAAGCTGTTGGAACCCAGATCGATGGCAGCATAAAGCGAGGACGATCTCAGCATGTCAGCCTTCAGCGTTTGGTTCGGTTATTGTTATGACGCGGCCCGTTGCTGTTGCGGCGCGGCATATTGCGGCGGTTCTGACCACCTCCGGTGCGCGGCGGACGGCGGCGGCGCTTCGGCACCGGCAGCTCAGTCAGCAGTGCATCGCTGTTGTATTTACTGACCGGAATCGGATGTCCGGTATATTCCTCGATTGCAGGCAGGTTCAGTGCGTACTCTTCACAGGCCAGGCTGATGGAGTGACCACTTTCCCCGGCACGTCCGGTACGGCCGATACGGTGAACGTAATCTTCACAGTCATCCGGCAGATCATAGTTAAAGACGTGCGTGACGGACGGGATATGCAGACCACGGGCCGCAACATCCGTTGCCACCAGAATATCCAGATTACCGTGAGTGAAATCTTCAAGAATACGCAGGCGTTTTTTCTGCGCCACATCGCCGGTCAGCAGGCCGACACGGTGACCGTCAGCGGCCAGGTGTGCCCAGATATCTTCACAGCGGTGCTTGGTATTGGCGAAAATAATGCAGCGATCCGGCCACTCTTCTTCCAGCAGTGTCTGGAGGAGGCGCATTTTTTCTTCATTGGACGGATAGAATAACTCTTCTTTGATCCGGTGACCGGTACGCTGTTCCGGCTCAATTTCAATGTATTCCGGGTTGTTCATCTGTTCAAACGCCAGCTCGCGGACACGGTAAGAGAGTGTCGCGGAGAACAGCAGATTCATACGCTCGGCACATGGCGGCATATGACGGAACAGCCAGCGGATATCTTTGATAAAGCCGAGATCGTACATACGGTCTGCTTCATCGAGAACCACAACCTGAATGGCGCTCAGGTCAAGACGACCCTGTTTGGCGAAGTCGATTAAGCGCCCTGTGGTGCCGATAATCACATCGACGCCTTCATCCAGCACTTTGATTTGTTTGTCGTAGCCGTCACCGCCGTAAGCCAGGCCGGTTTTCAGCCCGGTAAGTTGTGACAGAGGCTCAGCATCTGAGTGGATCTGTACCGCGAGTTCGCGGGTCGGTGCCATAATCAGCGCACGCGGCTGATTGATTTTACGGCCTTCCGGTGCCGGATGAGTGAGTAGATGATGAAACGTTGACGTCAGAAATGCCAGCGTCTTCCCTGTTCCTGTTTGTGCCTGTCCTGCAACATCCCGGCCGTTGATCGTCAGGGGAAGTGTCAGCGCCTGAATAGGCGTGCAGTTATAAAAGCCCTTAGAATCAAGTGCTTCTACCACTTTAGTATGCAAGGCGAAGTCAGAAAACTTCTTGTCTGTTAAATGTGTTTTGCTCATATTTAGGTAGAATATCAGTTTAATGTTGCGTTACGGAAGTCTATCCGCTGAAATAGGTAAATCCTATCATTAATTAATGTTAGACTAACCGGGTATCGTACAAATTTTGGAGTGGAACAATGAGCGATAAAATTATTCACCTGACTGATTCCGTTTTCGAACAAAGCGTCTTAAAAGCAAACGGCCCTGTGCTCGTTGATTTTTGGGCAGCCTGGTGTGGCCCGTGTAAAATGATTGCCCCTATTCTAGACGAAATCGCCGATGAATATGCAGGTAAAATCACCATCGCAAAACTGAACATTGATGATAACCCGCAGACTGCGCCACAATACGGCATCCGCGGTATCCCGACATTGCTGCTGTTTAAAGACGGTGCGGTGAAGGCAACGCAGGTTGGTGCGGTATCCAAAACCCAGCTGAAAACGTTTATTGATAACAATATCTGATAGCCGGTTTCAGTCTGTATCGCTAAGATGTCCTGCGGGAACGTGAATTAATCCTTGTTCACCCGCTGGACGTCTTCTCTGAAGCATGATAAGTTAGCGCCAGCTGATCAGGTATCGCCCGAACTCTTCTGACAGCATAGCATACTGACAACTCTGTAGTGTCTGAAAGTCTGTTATCTCCGGATACATCAAGGTATCCGATAGTCCGGTCCCTGTGTCCGGTTATCCCTCGGAGATAAATCTAATTTGCGGGAATGTCACCCAATTTGTTCTCCCAAATAGGATGTGCATCACATCTTGCCCTGTGCCGGGTGTTCACAGTCAGCCTTGCAGACGATTACCTGGAAATGCAAAAATATTCGTATTAACAGTGAAAATCGGTTTTGTAAAAAATTAACCTGGTAACGATAACGTTACCGTATTATTCACGTTCATAATTCGAGATACACCCCGAGTCAAAGAACCCACCATTATGAATCTTACCGAATTAAAGAATACGCCGGTATCAGAGCTGATTACTCTTGGCGAAAATATGGGGCTGGAAAACCTGGCCCGCATGAGAAAACAGGACATCATCTTCTCTATCCTTAAGCAGCACGCGAAGAGCGGCGAGGATATTTTCGGTGACGGTGTGCTGGAAATATTGCAGGACGGCTTCGGTTTCCTCCGCTCCGGTGACAGTTCATACCTCGCAGGTCCTGATGATATCTACGTTTCTCCCAGCCAAATCCGCCGCTTTAACCTTCGTACCGGTGATACCATTTCAGGTAAAATCCGGCCGCCGAAAGAAGGCGAACGTTATTTTGCCCTGCTGAAAGTTAATGAAGTCAACTTCGACAAACCTGAAAACGCCCGCAGTAAAATCCTGTTTGAAAACTTAACTCCGCTGCACGCAAACCGTCGTCTGCGTATGGAGCGCGGTAATGGTTCAACAGAAGATTTAACCGCCCGTGTTCTTGATCTCGCCGCACCTATCGGCCGTGGTCAGCGTGGTCTGATTGTGGCACCGCCGAAAGCCGGTAAAACCATGCTGCTGCAGAATATCGCGGCCAATATCGCACATAACTATCCTGACTGTGTGCTGATGGTTCTGCTGATCGACGAACGTCCGGAAGAAGTGACCGAGATGCAGCGTCTGGTTAAAGGTGAAGTTATCGCATCCACCTTTGATGAACCGGCTGCGCGTCACGTTCAGGTCGCGGAAATGGTTATCGAAAAAGCCAAACGTCTGGTTGAGCATAAAAAAGATGTCATCATTCTGCTCGACTCTATTACCCGTCTGGCCCGTGCCTACAACACCGTCGTACCGTCCTCCGGTAAAGTACTGACCGGTGGTGTGGACGCCAACGCCCTGCATCGCCCTAAGCGTTTCTTCGGTGCTGCACGTAACGTGGAAGAGGGCGGAAGCCTGACTATCATCGCAACGGCACTGGTTGATACCGGGTCGAAGATGGATGAAGTGATCTACGAAGAGTTTAAAGGTACAGGTAACATGGAATTACACCTGTCCCGTAAGATTGCAGAAAAACGTGTCTTCCCGGCGATTGATTACAACCGTTCCGGTACACGTAAAGAAGAGCTGCTGACTACTCAGGACGAACTGCAGAAAATGTGGATCCTGCGCAAAATCATCCATCCGATGGGTGAGATTGATGCGATGGAGTTCCTGATTAACAAACTCGCGATGACGAAGACCAACGAAGAGTTCTTCGACTTCATGAAACGCTCGTAGCTGTTTGACGACACTTTATTACTGACGCCGCATATATTGTGGCGTTTTTTTTTTACCGGTCATGCATGAAACCCCCGTATTACAGGGTGTGGTATGTTTCTTGCATGTATTATTTGCCTGGTTATGGCAGGTTCTGCACGGTGATGTCCGCCGGCAGGGATAATAAAAATATCTGAAAGGGTTGCTGTGAATCTCACTATGTTAACTGAACTCCTAATCATATTTGTGTTCGCCACCGCTACGGTCTTTGTTGCCCGTAAGGCCGGCGTCGCTGTCGGTTTGGTGGATAAACCCAATTTCCGCAAAAAGCATCAGGGGCTGGTTCCGTTAGTCGGCGGAATTTCTATTTTTATCAGCGTCTGTTTTGCTTTTCTCATCAGTGATGAGTTTATTGCGCATAAATTTATTTATCTCGGATGTGCCGGTGCACTGGTGCTGGTCGGCGCGCTTGATGACCGGTTTGATCTCAGTGTGAAACTGCGTGCCGGTGTTCAGGCGGTGGTCGCCATCATTATGATGGTATTCGCCAACCTGAAACTCGACAGCCTGGGTTATGCATTCGGGCCGTGGGAACTGACACTCGGGCCGTTCAGCTATGTCCTGACCCTGTTTGCGGTATGGGGCGCGGTGAATGCGTTCAATATGGTGGATGGTATCGACGGGCTGCTCGGCGGGCTTTCCTGCGTCTCTTTCGGCGCGCTGGGTATTCTGTTTGCCCTGAGCGGTAACAGTGGTCTGGCATTCTGGTGCTTTACGTTTATCGCTGCCATTCTGCCGTATATCTGCTTTAACCTGGGGCTGTTCGGCCGCCGCTTTAAAGTGTTTATGGGGGATGCGGGCAGTACATTGATCGGATTCACCATTATCTGGCTGCTGACATCGGCATCACAGGGCGGGGAGCCGCATGCGATCAATGCGGTGACGGCACTGTGGATTATCGCTATTCCGCTGATGGATATGGTGGCCATTATGTACCGCCGTCTGCGTAAAGGAATGAGCCCGTTCTCACCGGATCGCCAGCATATTCATCACCTGATTATGCGTTCCGGGTTTACGTCCCGTGAATCCTTTGTGGTGATAACCCTTGCTGCAGCCGTATTGGCAGCTATCGGTATTACCGGACAGGTCCTCAGTTTTGTCCCTGAATGGGTGATGCTGGTTCTGTTCCTGCTTGCTTTTATTATGTACGGCTACTGCATAAAACGCGCCTGGAAAGTGGCCCGTTTTATCAAACGCCACAGACGCCGCGTGCGTCGTAAGTCGGTCACTCACTAAATTTTTAACCACAGAGGCACATGTTGATATGCGTTCAGAAAATACTCCGGACCCGCAACAAACGCAGTATGACCAGGAATTAGATATCCGCGCGTTATTTATGTCGTTATGGCGCGGAAAATTATGGATAGCCGGAATGGCGGTTGTGTTTGCGCTGGTTGCACTGGGTGCCAGTTATTTTATGCAGCAGAAGTGGAACTCCACGGCGATTACCGACTATCCGACAGTTAATAATTTAGGCGGATATTATTCGCAGCAGCAATTTATGCGCAATCTGGACACGCATCTGAATGCCGCACAGGAATCTTCCGCACTGCTGCCGATCCCGAATGAGGCTTACCAGGAGTTCATTACCCAGGCGGCCTCCTACGATACCCGCCGGGATTTCTGGTTACAGACGGATTACTACAAGTCCCGTATGGAAAATGATGCCAAAGCGGATGCGGCATTGCTGGACGAAATGATTAATAACATCACACTGACCCCGCGTGATGACACGAAGAAACTGGTGAATGACACACTGACCCTGACGGCGGAATCCGCGGCCGATTCTGCAAAACTGCTGAATCAGTATGTGGATTTTGCTAATGCGCGTGCGGCTCAGAATCTGAATGATGAGCTGAAAGGCGCATGGGCAACCCGGACGCAGTCACTTAAAGCGCTGGTCAAACGTCAGAATATGGTGGCGGAATCACTGTATCAGCGTGAAACCGGACAGCTGAAAAATGCTATCACAGCGGCACAGAAACAGGGGATCAGCCGCAGCCGGACAGATGTACCGGCGGAAGAACTGCCGTCATCCCAGCTGTTCCTGTTAGGAACGCCGATGTTACAGGCGCGTCTGGAGACACTGGAAGCGGCCGGACCGGAGTTTGACAAAGACTACGAGCAGAACATTGCCATGCTGTCGACGCTGAATGTCGGTCCGGCGCTGGAAGATAACTTCCGTGCCTACCGCTATCTGCGGACACCGGATGAGCCGGTAAAACGTGACAGCCCGCGCCGCGCCTTCATGATGATTATGTGGGGCTTTATCGGTGCACTGACCGGTGCCGGTGTGGCACTGGTTCGCCGCCGTCCGTAAACGGCAGCGGCAGAATAACCGGCCGGGGCGCTGTTCCCGGCCTGTTTTAAGGCGGGTAACCGCCACCGGCCGGAAAGCCGGATATCATATAAAATAAAAGAGAATCTCAGTGAAAGTATTGACTGTATTTGGTACCCGTCCGGAAGCCATCAAAATGGCGCCGCTGGTACATGCGCTGGCAGCGGATCAGGCTTTTGAGGCAAAAGTCTGTGTGACCGCGCAGCATCGTGAAATGCTGGATCAGGTATTACACCTTTTTGAGATCACACCGGATTATGATCTCAATATTATGCGCCCGGGACAGGATTTAACAGATATTACCTGTCGTATTCTTGAAGGTTTAAAGCCGGTTCTGGCCGACTTTAAACCGGATGTCGTTCTGGTTCACGGCGATACCGCAACCACCATGGCAACCAGCCTGGCGGCGTTCTACCAGCGTATCCCGGTCGGCCATGTGGAAGCCGGTCTGCGTACCGGAAACCTGTACTCGCCGTGGCCGGAAGAGGCCAACCGCAAAATTGCCGGACATCTGGCGATGTACCATTTCGCGCCGACACAAAACTCGCGCGAAAACCTGCTGCGTGAAGGGATCAGCGACAATCATATTTTCGTCACCGGTAATACGGTGATTGATGCGCTGCTCGCGGTCCGTGACCGTATCATGCAGGATAAAGCCCTGCTGGCACAGCTGGATGCACAATATCCGTTTATCGATAGCAGCAAAAAAATGATTCTGGTTACCGGCCACCGCCGTGAGAGTTTCGGCGGCGGGTTTGAGCGGATTTGCCATGCCCTGGCGGAGATTGCCACGACGCATCCGGAAGTACAGATTGTCTACCCGGTTCACCTCAATCCGAATGTTAGTGAGCCGGTAAAACGGATTCTGCATGATATCAGCAATATTGTGCTGATCAGTCCGCAGGATTACCTTCCTTTTGTCTATCTTATGAACCATGCTTATATGATCCTGACTGATTCCGGCGGAATTCAGGAAGAAGCACCGTCATTAGGTAAACCGGTTCTGGTGATGCGCGATACCACCGAACGTCCGGAGGCGATTGACGCCGGGACTGTTCGTCTGGTCGGCACCGAAACCGGCACTATCGTTCGTGAAGTAACGCGATTGCTGACCGATCCGGCGGCTTATCATGAGATGAGCCGTTCACATAACCCTTACGGGGACGGAAAAGCGTGCCAGCGTATTCTTGAAGCATTGAAAAACAATCAGGTGACATTATGAGTTTTGAAACTATTTCTGTTGTCGGTCTGGGTTATATCGGTTTACCAACAGCGGCAGCTTTCGCTTCCCGTCAGAAGAATGTGGTTGGTGTGGACGTTAACCAGCATGCGGTTGATACCATTAACCGTGGTGAAATTCATATTGTGGAGCCGGACCTGGGCGCGGTTGTGAAAACAGCGGTGGAAGGCGGTTTCCTGAAAGCGTTCACCAAACCACAGCCTGCGGATGCATTCCTGATTGCCGTACCGACACCATTTAAAGGTGATCACGAGCCGGATCTGGCTTTCGTGCAGTCTGCGGCGGAATCTATCGCCCCGGTACTGAAAAAAGGTGACCTGATTATTCTGGAATCCACCTCACCGGTCGGTGCGACTGAGCAGATGGCAGAGTGGCTGGCAGCGGCACGTCCCGATCTGACTTTCCCGCAGCAGGCGGGTGAAGAATCGGATATCGATATCGCCTATTGCCCTGAGCGTGTACTGCCGGGTCAGGTGATGGTTGAACTGATTAAAAACGACCGTGTGGTCGGCGGGATGACCCCAAAATCCTCAAAACGCGCCAGTGAACTCTATTACATCTTCCTGGAAGGTGAGTGTGTCATCACTAACGCACGTACCGCTGAGATGTGCAAACTGACCGAAAACAGCTTCCGCGATGTAAACATTGCGTTTGCGAATGAATTATCACTGATTTGTGCTGATCAGGGCATCAATGTCTGGGAACTTATCAGCCTGGCAAACCGCCATCCGCGTGTGAATATTTTACAGCCGGGTCCGGGTGTCGGCGGCCACTGTATCGCGGTTGACCCGTGGTTTATCGTGGCACAAAACCCGAAACAGGCCCGTCTGATCCACACTGCGCGTCTGGTTAACGACGGCAAACCACTGTGGGTAATTGATCAGGTAAAACAAGCGGTTGCTGATTGTCTGACTGAAACCGGCAAACGTGCTAACGAAGTCACCATCGCCTGCTTTGGTCTGGCATTCAAACCAAACATCGACGATCTGCGTGAAAGCCCGGCGGTTCAGGTCACCAAAATGGTCGCTGAGTGGCATGCAGGGAAAACCCTGGCCGTTGAGCCGAACGTGCATGAGCTGCCGAACAAACTGAAAGGTCTGGCAGAGCTGGTCTCTATCGAAAAAGCAATTACTGATGCGGATATCATTCTGCTGCTGGTGGATCATACCCCGTTCAAAGGTATTCCGGGCAGCCAGATCCCGCAGAAATGGATCATCGATACCAAAGGAGTATGGCGTTGAAACGTATTTTAGTGACAGGCGGAGCCGGTTTTATCGGCTCTGCGGTTGTGCGTCATATTATCCGTGACACCGCAGACAGCGTGGTGGTGGTTGATAAACTGACCTATGCCGGTAACCTCGAATCACTGGCACCGGTGGCAGACGATTCCCGCTATGCCTTTGAGCAGGTGGATATTTGTGACCGCGCGGCGCTTGACCGTGTGTTTGCACAGTATCAGCCTGATGCGGTGATGCATCTGGCGGCGGAAAGTCATGTGGATCGCTCTATCGACGGCCCTGCTGCGTTTATCGAAACCAACATTGTGGGTACTTACACACTGCTGGAAGCGGCACGCCATTACTGGACTGCTCTGGATGCGGAGAAAAAATCCGCATTCCGTTTCCACCATATTTCCACCGATGAAGTGTACGGTGACCTGGAAGGGCCTGACGGCTTTTTCACCGAAACCACACCGTATGCGCCGAGCAGCCCGTACTCTGCGTCGAAAGCCTCCAGTGACCATCTGGTACGCGCCTGGCAGCGGACTTACGGCTTCCCGTCCGTCATCACTAACTGCTCGAATAACTACGGGCCGTACCATTTTCCGGAAAAACTGATTCCGCTGGTTATCCTCAATGCGATTTCCGGCAAACCGCTGCCGGTCTACGGCAAAGGTGAGCAGATCCGTGACTGGCTGTTTGTGGATGACCATGCCCGCGCCCTGTATACCGTGGTGACACAGGCAGCTATCGGTGAAACCTACAATATCGGCGGTCATAACGAACGCAAAAATATTCAGGTGGTGGAAACTATCTGTGATTTGCTGGAAGAGCTGCATCCGCAGAAACCGGCCGGTGTCGGGCAATACCGTGACCTTATCACCTATGTGACAGACCGTCCGGGGCATGATCTGCGTTATGCGATTGATGCTGACAAGATTGCGCATGATCTTGGCTGGCGTCCGCAGGAAACGTTTGAATCCGGCATCCGCAAAACGGTGGAATGGTATCTGAATAATGAAACCTGGTGGCGCCGGGTGCAGGACGGCTCGTATGCCGGACAGCGTCTGGGACTGGGACAGGATAAGTAAGAGGCTGGTATGAAAGGAATTATTCTGGCGGGCGGCTCCGGAACACGGTTGCACCCGATTACCCGCGGGGTGTCAAAACAGCTGCTGCCGATTTACGACAAACCGATGATCTACTATCCGCTGTCCGTGCTGATGCTGGCCGGTATCCGCGAGGTTCTGATCATCTCCACGCCGGAAGATTTACCGTCATTCCGCCGCCTGCTGGGTAACGGTGATCAGTTCGGTATTTCCCTGAGTTATGCCGAACAGCCGTCGCCGGATGGCCTGGCGCAGGCCTTTATCATCGGTGAGGAATTTATCGGTGGCGACAGTTGCAGTCTGGTGCTGGGGGATAATATTTTCTTCGGTCATGCGTTCAGTCCGAAACTGAAAAGCGTGGCGGCCCGTACGCACGGCGCAACGGTATTCGGTTACCAGGTGATGGACCCGGAACGTTTCGGTGTGGTGGAATTTGATGATGAATTCCGCGCGCTGTCGATTGAGGAAAAACCGGTTCATCCGAAATCCAACTGGGCGGTTACCGGGCTCTATTTCTATGATAATCAGGTCGTTGATATCGCGAAGCAGGTAAAACCATCTGAGCGCGGCGAACTGGAAATCACCAGTATCAACCAGATATATCTGGAGCGCGGTGAACTGAATGTTGAGCTGCTTGGACGTGGTTTTGCCTGGCTGGACACCGGTACACACGACAGCCTGATTGAAGCCAGCACCTTTGTGCAGACCGTTGAAAAACGTCAGGGCTTTAAAATTGCCTGTCTGGAAGAGATTGCCTGGCGCAACGGCTGGCTGAATGACGAACAGGTGGCGGAATCCGCCCGTCAGCTGGCGAAGACCGGTTATGGTCAGTATCTGAAGAACTTACTCCATGTCCGTCCGCGCCAGTATTGAGCATCTCGTCTGGGAAAGTGACTTTTTTGCCCTGAAAACGGCAAAACTGGCATTTTCCCCGGACGCAGCACCCCTGTCTGCGGCTGATTTTGCGCCGTATGACCTGGTGCAGGCCAAAATCAGTGCCGGGGATAACGCGGCACTGGACGGTTTATCGGCGCTTGGCTTTTCCCTTGCGGAAAGTGAAGTGGATTTTGCATTGTCACTCAAGAGTGGCACAGAAAATGCAGTATCTGACTGCACACTCTGTTATGCGGATGAAACGGATATCCCGGTCATAAAACAGGCAGCGGCACAGGTTTTCAGTCAGAGCCGTTTCCGTGCGCCGTGGTATCAGCCGGATGACAGTGCCCGGTTTTATGCGGTGTGGGCGGAAAAAGCGGTACGCGGGACATTTGATAAAGATTGTCTGCTGATCCGCAATAAAAATAATGAGATTGCCGGGTTTGTCACTCTCCGTCAGACAGATGAACACAGCGCCCGCATCGGGCTGCTGGCGGTACTGCCGGGCAATCAGGGTCAGGGTATCGGCCTGAAATTAATGTCGGCGGCGCAACAGTGGTGTGCAGAACATCACTGCCGGGTATTACGGGTGGCAACACAGCTCAGTAATCTTGCGGCAATGCGCCTTTATACAAAAAGCGGTGGTGCGGTTGACAGCACTGCCTACTGGTTATACCGAGGATGCAATGATTCCATTTAATAAACCACCTGTAGTCGGCACTGAAGTTGAATATATGCAGCAGGCCATGCAAAGCGGCAAGCTGTGCGGTGACGGTTCGTTCACCAAAAAATGCGAAGAGTGGATGGAAAAACGGTTCGGCAGCGCCAAAGTCCTGCTGACCCCATCCTGTACCGCCTCGCTGGAAATGGCTGCGATTCTGCTGGATATTCAGCCGGGTGATGAAGTCATCATGCCGAGCTATACCTTTGTTTCCACCTCTAACGCCTTTGTGCTGCGCGGTGCGAAAGTGGTGTTTGTCGATATCCGTCCGGACACCATGAACATCGATGAAACCAAAATCGAAGCGGCTATCACAGATAAAACCAAAGCGATTGTGCCGGTGCATTATGCAGGCGTGGCTTGTGAAATGGACACCATCATGGCGCTGGCGAAGAAATATAACCTCTATGTGGTGGAAGACGCCGCGCAGGGCGTGATGTCAACATACAAAGGCCGCGCGCTGGGCTCTATCGGCCATATCGGCTGCTACAGCTTCCACGAAACCAAAAACTACTCCTCCGGCGGTGAGGGCGGTGCCACGCTGATTAACGATCCGGCGATGATTGGCCGTGCGGAAATTGTCCGCGAGAAAGGCACCAACCGCAGCGAGTTTTTCCGCGGACAGGTCGATAAATACACCTGGCGTGATATCGGTTCCAGCTACCTGATGTCTGATTTACAGGCTGCGTATCTGTGGGCCCAGCTGGAAGAAGCAGAGAAAATCAACGAACGCCGTCTGGCATTCTGGCAGATTTACTATGATGCACTGACCCCGCTGGCGCAGGATGGCCTGCTGACCCTGCCGGTGGTGCCGGAAAATCTGGAACAGAACGCGCACATGTTCTACATCAAACTGAAAGATGTGGCTGAGCGCACCGCATTCAGCGAGTACATGAAAGCAAACGACGTGCTGACCGTATTCCATTATGTGCCGCTGCACAGCTGCCCGGCCGGTATGGAATTCGGCCGTTTTGACGGTGAGGATATCTTTACCACCCGTGAAAGCGAGCGCCTGGTACGTCTGCCGATGTTCTACAACATGACAGAAGACGAGCAGCAGCGCGTGATCCATCTGATTAAGGGCTTCTTCGCGTAGTATGTCCTTAGCCAAAGCTTCTGTCTGGACCGCAGGCTCCACCCTGATCAAAATCGGGGCGGGGCTGCTGGTCATTAAATTAATGGCGCTGACATTCGGCCCGGCCGGTATCGGCCAGGCGCTGAACTTCCGCCAGCTGATTACGGTGCTGGGGGTATTGTCCGGTGCCGGTATTTTTAACGGCGTAACCAAATATATTGCCGAGCACCGTGATGACGCGGAAAAACGCCGCGCGGTATTAGGCACGTCCTCAACCCTGATTCTGGTGTTCTCGACACTGCTGGCGATTGTGTTCCTGCTGTTCAGCAGACCGATCAGTATGGCGCTGTTTGATGGTAATGACGCCTATCAGGATGTGGTTGCCGCGGTAGCCTTTATCCAGATGGGGATTGCTTATGCCAACTATTTTCTGGCGATTATCAAAGGCTATCGTGATGCATCCGGGAATGCGCTGGCACTGATCGCAGGCAGTCTGATCGGCGTCACGGCGTATTACCTCTGCCAGCACTGGTGGGGCTATGACGGTGCACTGGCCGGGCTTGCACTGGTACCGGCGCTGATTATTATTCCGGCTTTCGCCATGCTGCTGCGCCGCCGCCACTTCCCGCTTTCTGAGCTGAAACCGGCCTGGGACCGGGCAATCGCATCCCATCTGGGGAAATTCACACTGATGGCGCTGATGACCGCAGTTACTCTGCCGGTGGCGTACATCATGATGCGGAACCTGCTGGCCTCCCGCTACAGCTGGGAGGAAGTGGGGATATGGGGCGGTGTGACCAGTATTTCGGATGCGTATCTTCAGTTTATTACCGCGTCGTTCTCTGTGTATCTGCTGCCGACATTATCGCGGTTACAGGAAAAAAGTGATATCCGCCGTGAGATTATTAAATCGCTGAAATTTGTGTTACCGGCGGTGGCTGCGGCCAGTTTTATGGTCTGGCTGCTGCGCGATTTTGCTATCTGGCTGTTGTTCACTGATCAATTTACCGGGATGCGCGACCTGTTTGCCTGGCAGCTGGTCGGTGATGTCCTGAAAGTGGGTGCTTACGTCTTCGGGTATCTGGTGATTGCCAAAGCCGCGCTACGGTTTTATATCCTCACGGAAGTGACACAGTTTGCGTTACTGACGCTGTCCGCGTACTGGCTGATTCCGGCACACGGTGCGGTTGGTGCGGCGCAGGCGTATATGCTGACATATATTATCTACTTCCTTTTGTGTTGTAGCGTATTTCTGATCTATTGCAGGCGAGCATGACAACTTTAATTCACGTTTTAGGATCTGATATCCCGCATCATAACCAGACCGTGCTGCGCTTCTTCAATGATGTGCTGGCACCGCAACTGCCGCGTGAGGAAATGCCGGAGTTTATGGTTGTTTCTACCGCCGGGCAGCTTCTGGCGCAATATCCCAACCTGGAACTGGATGTCTGGCCGGATAAAAAAAGCCTGGCGAATGCCGTCACTGCCAAAGCAAAAAGTGACCGGCAGTGCCGCTTTTTCTTCCATGGTCAGTTTAATGCCCTGATATGGCTGGCGTTATTATCAGGCAAAATTAAACGTCATCAGTTTTACTGGCATATCTGGGGCGCGGATCTGTATGAGGATTCCCGTCAGCTGAAATTCAGACTGTTTTATCATCTGCGCCGTCTGGCACAAAAGCGGGTCGGCCATGTGTTCGGCACGCGCGGGGATTTAAACTATTTTGCCCAGCTCTGCCCGAAGATACCGGCTGAGCTGCTCTATTTCCCGACGCGGATGGACCCGTCACTGACGGTTTTAACGCCGCCTGAGCCTCGTGGTGACGATAATATGATGATCCTGCTGGGTAACTCGGGTGATCGCTCAAACCGCCACAAAGAGGCGCTGACACGCATCCGTGAGCAGTTCGGGGAGAAGGTGAAAATCATCATCCCGATGGGCTATCCGGAAAACAACGGGGACTATATTGCCGAAGTGGATGCTTTCGCGCAGCAGTTGTTCCCTCATCAGCAGGCAGAGATCCTGAAAGACAAAATGGATTTTGATATCTATCTGAACCTGCTGAAACAATGCGATCTCGGCTATTTTATCTTTAACCGCCAGCAGGGGATCGGCACACTCTGTCTGCTGATCCAGTTCGGTATTCCGTTTGTGATAAGCCGTCAGAACCCGTTCTGGCAGGATATGACCGAGCAGCAGGTGCCGGTGCTGTTTTACGGTGATGACGTGACACCGGACGTCGTGGCGCAGGCCCGGGAGCAGCTGTTTGCGCTTGACCGTGAAAAAATCGCCTTCTTCAGCCCGAATTTTGTGCAGGGCTGGGAGCAGGCACTGGCGACCGCGCAGGAGAAACAGGCATGAGTCAGTTTGATTTTATCGGGCTGTTTGCCGTCTGGTTTATCTCGCTGGCCTTTATTCTGCTGCTGACCTACCGCGAATTCCGCCGGGTCCGCTTCAGTTTTAATATCTTTTTCTCGATGTTGTATCTGCTGACATTCTTTTTCGGTTTTCCGTTTACCTTTGCCCTGGTTTTCCAGTTTGATGTGCAGGTGGTGCCGCCGTCCGCGCTGTTACAGGCGCTGCTGGCGTCAGTCAGTTTCTATGCGATTTATT
Organism: Morganella morganii; assembly: GCF_019242955.1. GTDB lineage: Bacteria > Pseudomonadota > Gammaproteobacteria > Enterobacterales > Enterobacteriaceae > Morganella > Morganella sibonii. The sequence goes on along the minus strand of NZ_CP066129.1, from coordinate 3,926,501 downwards.
ATGTGGCATATAAAACCCGGCTGCGCAAACCCGATACGGTTTACAGTGGTGCACCGTTGTTTTCCATGAACAAAACCGAAACCCGGCTCACCTGGTTGCTGCTGGCGGCGATTGCTATCGGGACGGCGGGGATTTTCTTTATGGAAAACGGGCTGTTGCTGTTTAAACTGAAAACCTACAGTCAGATTTTCTCGAGTCAGGTCACCGGTGTGGCCTTAAAGCGCTTTTTCTACTTCTTTATCCCCGCGATGCTGGTGGTATTTTTCCTCAAACCGACATTTCAGCGCTGGATTTTCTTCCTGATCGCCACGGTGGCGTTCGGGATTATGACCTATGTGATTGTCGGCGGCACCCGCGCGAATATCATTATTGCATTTGCGCTGTTCCTGTTTATCGGGATTGTGCGCGGCTGGATTTCGCTGTGGATGCTGGTCAGCGCCGGAGTCTTCGGCGTGGTGGGAATGTTCTGGCTGGCGCTCAAACGCTACAGTCTGGATGTCAGCGGGGCAGAGGCGTTTTATACGTTCCTCTATCTGACCCGCGATACCTTCTCGCCGTGGGAAAACCTCGGCCTGCTGCTGAATAACTACGACAAAATTGAGTTTCAGGGACTGGCGCCGATCATCCGTGATTTTTATGTCTTTATTCCGTCCTGGCTGTGGCCGGACCGGCCGGATACCGTGCTCAATGCGGCGAACTATTTTACCTGGGAAGTGCTGAACAACCATTCCGGGCTGGCGATTTCACCGACGCTGATCGGCTCACTGGTGGTGATGGGCGGCTTCTGGTTTATCCCGCTCGGTGCGGTGGTGGTCGGGCTGATTATCAAATGGTTCGACTGGCTGTATGAACTGGGCAAACGGGAGACAAACCGTTATAAAGCGGCCATTCTGCATGCATTTTGCTTCGGCGCGATATTTAACATGATTGTACTGGCCCGCGAGGGAATGGATTCATTCGTTTCCCGCGTGGTGTTTTTCTGTCTTATTTTTGGCTTTTGTCTGGTGGCGGCGAAATTACTGTACTGGCTGTTCGAAACGGCCGGGCTTATCCGCCATTATGTGATTTCAAAGGGCAAACGCACCCGTCTTTCATCGTAAGGAATTAGCATGGAACCGTTATCTTCTGATGCCGGCAGCGCGGAAAATATCCCGCAGTATTCTATCCGTAACCACCCGATTCAGGGCTTCCGGAATCAGGCGCATTTTCTGGATTATCTGTGTAAGGACGGGCAGGTCAGAACCGGCACGCTGGTGGCGATCAATGCCGAGAAAGTCATGACCGCCGAACAGGACGAGGCTCTGCACACACTGCTGAGCAATGCGGAATACCTGTATGCGGACGGAATCAGTATTGTCCGTGCTATCCGCCGCAAGTACCCGCAGGCGGATGTGACGCGGATTGCCGGAGCAGATTTGTGGGAAGGACTGATGGAACGCGCCGGGCAGGAAAACACCCCGGTCTTTCTTGTCGGCGGCAAGCCGGAAGTGCTGGCGGAAACCGAAGCAAAACTGAAATCGCAATGGAATGTGAATCTGGCTGGCACACAGGACGGCTATTTCACCGCAGAACAGCGTGATGCCCTGTTTGAGCGTATCCGTGACAGCGGCGCGAAAATCGTGACGGTGGCAATGGGCTCGCCGAAACAGGAAATCTTTATGCGCGACTGCCGTAAGATCCACCCGGATGCTCTGTATATGGGAGTGGGCGGTACTTACGACGTCTTTACCGGTCATGTGAAGCGTGCGCCTAAAGTGTGGCAGAATATGGGACTGGAGTGGCTTTACCGCCTGTTATCACAACCGACCCGTTTCCGCCGTCAGCTAAAACTGCTGAAATTTCTGGGTTATTACTACGGTAATAAATTATAATTGCCCCTGTCCGGGCGGCTTTTTGCGGGAAAATGCTCTCTTTATCAGCAAAGCGGGCAAAGACTGAGCAAACAATACATTTGTGAAAAAAAGCACTGGACAGACGCATGAGAAATCCGTACTATCCTCTCCCGCAACGGCGCAAAGCGCCCGTAGCTCAGCTGGATAGAGCGCTGCCCTCCGGAGGCAGAGGTCTCAGGTTCGAATCCTGTCGGGCGCGCCATTATGCGTGTAAGAGTTACGGTATAGTATTTCGTTGTTGTAAGTAGTAAAATGTTGCGATGTTATGGTGGCTATAGCTCAGTTGGTAGAGCCCTGGATTGTGATTCCAGTCGTCGTGGGTTCGAGTCCCATTAGCCACCCCATTTAATAACATGTAACATGACTGTAGTGATGAACCTGCGAGGGTGGCGGAATTGGTAGACGCGCTAGCTTCAGGTGTTAGTGTTCTTACGGACGTGGGGGTTCAAGTCCCCCCCTTCGCACCATCATCATGAAAAGTCAGCCTTTCGGCGAGTAGCGCAGCTTGGTAGCGCAACTGGTTTGGGACCAGTGGGTCGTAGGTTCGAATCCTATCTCGCCGACCATATTCAGAGAAAGCCCCGCTTACAGCGGGGCTTTTTCGTTTCTGCGGTTTCCGTTTTTCCTGTCCTGTTTTTTCCTGCCGTTTTTCTCTGTTGCTGTTCCGCGTTACTGTTCCGCAGCTGATTTTTATCTCTTCTGTGCTGATGCTATTGTGGTGTTCAGGCAGACAACATTACATACGCTACTGTAAAACAACCGGTTCCGGTGGCATCTGATAATTTATATGTAAATCATATGGTTATATTGGTTGTATAGATTGGGCGACAATAGCCATAGTGCTTGTCGTCAAAAAGAGACATATAATTCATTGATATATAATGATTTAAATATTGATGTCAGAAAACGTCGCAAAACAGAGACACTGCGGACAGAATTGCATCAGTGATTAACAACAGGGAAGCAGGGAAGAAAAAATAAACCCACGGGAACCGTGGGAAATCGAGAAGGCGTAAAAGTTGGCACGTGTTGTGCATTACATCAGGTGTAGATGCTCATCTCATTTCTTATGTTTGCGTAAGCTTCATAAACCCGGAGATGATGCAGAGCTAAATTCGGTGCCTATTGTCCGGGTTATCGATGTAAAAGATCCCGAAATCTTTACATCAGCAACAGGACGTAACGTTGAGTGAGGCACCATCCGTCTGTAGACCTGATTGTATTTTATACACCTATCGCTGTGCGATAGGTGTTTTTTTATGTCTCATTCTTGCCATCAATTATCTGTTCCGTCAATCTCTTTCATAATGTTCCGGTATAAAAAAAGCCAATCCGGCAGGATTGGCTCAGGCCGTTGACAAACCCGCAGGGGTTGGCGACGATCGACAGAGGTTGTAAAAATAAACCAGGAAAATCAGTTTATTGATTTTCGGCTGATAACACAAAGCAGGAAAAACCACGTTTTATCCTGCTTTGTCAGCAATCTCAGCCAATCCGGCAGGATTGGCTCTGTATCACAAGAAATAAACTGTCTGTGTTTATTCGCCGGTTGTTTTTTCATCCGGCAGTGTCAGTGTATTCAGCAGGGCGTTACGGCGGATCATGGCTGACTCCTCATACTTTTTCTGCTTATCCAGCACATCAGCCAGCCAGGCGGCATCATGTCCATCCTGACGGACGCTCAGGGCTGATTTAAAGTATTTTTCCGCATCTTCCCAGCGTGTTTCCTGCATAGCCAGCTGGCCGAGGGTGCTGTTGAGCAGCGGCTGCTCAGCATTTTCCTTCTGCATCTGGTTCAGTACTTTGCGGATAGCTTTCGGGTTGTCTGTCCGGATCTGCGGCAGCAGCATCAGCAGACGCTGATCTTTCTGACGTTTCAGTCCGTCGAGCACCACCGCTTCCGCATCCGCCATATCATTCCCGGCGATAAAGTGCTGCGCGGCAGCCACGGCCATATCCGGGTTGTGGCGCAGATGGCGGCTGAGATTCTTCCACCAGTGACGCAGTGCATCGCTGCCGTCCTGATCCGCAACCTGCTGCATTACTCCGAGCCAGGCGCGGGTTTCCGTTTGTTCTGTCTGCTCATCGGTAAACTCACCGGATTTTTTCATCTGCGGCAGAATGGCGATCAGGGATTTCCAGGCACCGGAACGGGCATACACCTGTTCTGCCAGACGCAGTACTTCCGGATGGCGCGGGGCAATTTCAAGCAGATTGTCGATCGCAGTTCTCGCACCCGCAATTTCATTACGGCTCAGCAGAATACGGGCGCGTGTGATATCAACCGGTAACTGATGACGCCCGGCCAGCTCAGAAGCCCGCTCCAGGTACTGATTAGCACGGAGATTATCTCCCCGCTGCTGTGCAGCTTCCGCGGCCAGCAGATAGTTAACCAGCGGTTGTTCTGCGTTATCTGCACTGCGGCTCAGTAATTTTTCCACCTGACGGAAATCCCCTTCCGCCAGTTTGAGCAGAGCGTCGTTGGTCAGCGCACGGGCACGGTTACGTTTATGACCGCCAAACCAGCCGAGAGTACGGGAGCTGCCGCTTTTCAGGCGACGCCAGCCCCAGCCCAGCAGCATCAGAACGGCCTGTAGTCCGAGAAAGCAGATCACCAGGCCGGTAACACTGGTTTCAATATCAAAATCATCGGTCTGGATCAGAACATAGCCCTGATGCCCGGCCACCAGCGGGCCGATAATGATTCCGGCAATCAGGATAAGGAACAGAATAAAGACTTTAAACATCTGTTATCCCTCCTGCTGTGGTGCTGCTTCCGGCTGTGCAGGTGCAGCAGCAGGGGTTTCCTGCGGTGTCTCTGCCGGTGCCGGCGTCGGTGTTTCATCATTGAGCAGGCGGCGGATACGGGTCTGTACCAGTTTATCCAGCAGCGGCTGGCTGGTCAGGCTGTCCGGGGCACTCATTGAGATCGGTTGTGCTGCCAGGGCATCCACTTCGGCCAGGAAAGCGGTGTTAGTCGGATCGTTATCAGAGAAATACGCACGGACCCAGGTGGAAACGGCATCCAGTGACTGTTTGTAGCTCTCTTCCTGGTGACGCGGTACCGCCTGTGCGGCGATCAGCAGCTGGGCGCGGATATTTTCACGCACATAAATATCCTGATTCGGTGCCAGCAGCGGTGCGGACGTGCTGTCGCGGCGGCGGATAGTGATGAAATCACTCATAAACCCTTTCCAGCTTTTGGTCAGGTTGGTACGCCAGTCCGCCACGGAGGAGGTCAGCCCCTCGCTGTCGCTGCTGTCCATCGGCGCACCGTCACGGCTGCCGTCATCCAGACGCAGATTATCCACCTGACCGGCAAGCTGGTTCAGGCGCAGAATTGTGCCGTCAAAATCGATCTGACTGACGGCAGACAGTGCGGTGATATCATTGCGCAGCGCGGTACGCACATCCAGCAGGCCCGGATCATTCATTTCAGCCAGGCTGGCATCGGCATTTTTCAGCAGCACCATGGCGGTGACCACATCCTGGTCATTCCACAGTTTGCGCTCTGCCATTTTGACCAGAAAATCAGCCTGAGCCAGCAGCCAGCTTTTCACATCAGCACTGGACAGCGCGGTGACACGGCTGCGCAGTAAATCCATTTCGTGTTTCAGTGCTGCTTCCTGCTGCTGATGCTGTGTGCTGAGAGCAGATTGCTGTGCGATAAATTCCTGCATCTGTTTTTGTGTCTGCTGCTGTTCCTGCTGCAATTGCGCCATCTGAGACTTCAGCTGTGCATTTTCCGCTTCCAGGTTTTTCGACAGCGTCTGGGTACCAGCCTGTGAGGCATACCAGACTCCGCCGCCGATCAGCAGGATAACCGCGAGTGCGATTGCGCCGCGCAGAAAACCGGATGCCTGTTTCTGCTCTGCCGCAGGTGCTGTTTTCGGTGACTGCGGAGCTTCAGCTGCGGATTTCGGCGCAGTATCTGCCGGTTTTTTCTCAGGAGCCGCTTTGTCAGTGACATTTTTGGCGGTCGCTTTTTTCCCGGCTGCGGCGTCTTTTTTCTCTGCCTGCGGATCGGTGCTGATTACGGTATCCTGTGTTTCAGGTGTCTCCGGTGTCTCAGCTGACCCGGGTTTTTTTTCGTGTTCCGTCATTCGTGGCGTCCCATGTCTGTTCATTGAAGAGCCTGAAGTAAGGCTTCATTATCTGCACCGGTGGCGATATCAATAGTGCGCCAGCCCAGTGATTGTGCGATAGCTGCCAGTCTGTCACTGACAACAATAATCCGGCATTGTAACAGCCAGCCAAGGTGTGCGGCCGGAATCATCTGCCGCAGCAGGTGCAGCATTTCCCCGCTGGTTACCACCAGCGTCTGAACCTGTTGCTGCTGCCACAACAGGGCGCATTTCCCGCCGTCGTACTTCACGGGTTCGCGGCGGTAGCATTCGCAATAATCCACAACCGCCCCCCGTTCGCGCAGTGTTTGTGCCAGATGTTCTCTGCCGCCGTTACCGCGCAGCAGAAGTACACGGCGACCGGTCATATCCTGCAAATCCGGCAGGGTCAGCAAATGCTCGCTGGTTTCCCCGCCGGGCATAAAAGCCGCGGGTAATCCGGTCAGTTGCTCAAAGCAACGGGCGGTTGACTGACCGATCCCATAATAGCAAAGCTTATCAGACCACAGGTAATTCTGTTGAATAAGCTGTTCATTTGCGTGATAAACCGCATTCTTTGACAGCAGAAAAAGGGCATCTCCGGGGGAAAGTGCGGCTGTTTTGGCAACCAGCAGCGGCAGCTCATGTCCCGGAGAAATGCGGATGAGCGGAGCAGAAAGGGCATTCTGTCCGCGTGAGCGCAGAGCGCTGACCAGGGCTTCACCGGCCGGTAAGGGACGGGTAACCAGGATGGTCATGCAGGAATGTGCCCCTGATAGACGTCCGTCAGGATAGCCCGGGCGCCGTTATCCAGCAGCTCCTCCGCAAGAGAAACCCCTGCGGCGGCGGCATCCTGCGGATCACACAGGCGCTCACCGCGGACAATCTCACTGCCGTCCGGTGCGCCGACAAGTGCCCGCAGCCAGATTTTATCTCCCTGCCAGATAGCATAACTGCCGATGGGCACCTGACACCCGCCTTCCAGCCGGGTATTCATGGCGCGCTCAGCCCGGACACAGATATCGGTTTGTGCGTGATTGAGGGCGCTGAGCAGCGAACGGGTGCGTTCATCATCCAGACGGCATTCAATCCCGACCGCCCCCTGGCCGACAGCGGGCAGCGATTCTTCCGGCGGCAGGGCACAGCGGATGCGTTCATCCAGCTTCAGGCGTTTCAGTCCGGCAACCGCCAGGATAATCGCGTCATAGTCGCCGTTATCCAGTTTACCCAGCCGTGTGCCCACATTGCCGCGCAAATCGCGGATCACCAGATCCGGACGGCGTTCACGTAACTGACACTGGCGGCGCAGGCTGGAGGTGCCGACGATACTGCCGGGCGGCAGAGCATCCACACTGTCATAATGATTGGAAACAAAGGCGTCACGGGGATCTTCCCGCTCACAGATAGTGACTAATCCCAGCCCGTCCGGGAAATCAACAGGGACATCTTTCATGGAATGTACGGCGATATCTGCCCGGTTCTCCAGTAATGCCAGTTCCAGTTCTTTGACGAACAGCCCTTTACCGCCGACTTTCGCCAGCGGGGTATCGAGAATAATGTCACCTTTGGTGACCATCGGGACGAGTTCAACGCGCAGCCCGGGATGAATCTGCTCCAGCTCATGTTTAACAAATTCAGCCTGCCACAGAGCAAGCGGGCTTTGGCGGGTGGCAATACGCAGAGATTGAGTGGTCATGATAATTATCAGGGATCCTTGTTTTTTTATCCGGTGTTTTTTTCAGATGAAACATGCCGGAAAAATAGGAAAAACTGCCTTTGTTTTATCATTTTGCTGATTATTTTTCCAGTTACGCGACGAGACCTGCCCGGCAGATAAGAACAAAAAAGGATGATCAGAGAATAAATAGCGTCAGGGTTGGCGGCTGGTACTTACCGGTAAATAATTAAAACATATTTTAAATAATAAAAATATTTAGTAATTATAAAAAAGTATTAATCAAATCGATTTAATTTAAATAACTATTTCATAGCATTATTAAAATAATTAAATACGCCATGTATGTGTAAGCGGTATTGTTTTTTTTGCTCAGAAAATGAGCGAAAATAGGGGGGCACATGATTTCCCGCATATTTCCTTAGATTTTTTGTGTGTATCCTGGTGATTTTCAACGAAAATATATAATTTACAATTAGTTATCGGACTAATAACAACTTTGAGTAATCGTGCCTTTTTTAGTGCGAAGCTTTACCCTTTGCCCCGAAGGTGTTAGATTGATCACGTTTCCGGCAATTTAACTTTGGCTCCGATTCTTATCATTTTCAGCATCACATTATCAGTCTGTATTCATATTACGTATAAAGCCGGGCATCAGGTCGTTTCCAGTTACATGAAATAAAATCAGGCGAATCCTTTGTATCTTTATATTGAAACACTCAAGCAGCGTTTGGATGCAATAAATCAGCTCAGATCAGAGCGCGCGACCATCGGGATGAGTCGTGCGTTTAAAGACGTGTACAGTCTGTTGCCGGTACTGTTGCACCATCACCATCCGGATATGCCGGGCTATGTGCCGGGTAATGTGCCGCACGGTGTCTGTTTCTGGGCGTCCGATGATGAACAGTCACACTGGCTGGCGGAGTTTTCCCGTCAGCACGGAGAGTGTCTGCCGTGCAATGCCGGCGGTGAATTACCGATTACCGGTATCTATTCTATGGGCAGCACATCGTCTGTCGGCCAGAGCCATTCTTCTGATCTCGATATCTGGGTCTGTCATCAGTCCTGGCTTGACCACGATGAAAAACAGAATCTGCGCCGCAAATGCACACTGATTGAAGAGTGGGCGGCGGCAAAAGGTATTGATGTCACGTTCTTCCTGATTGATGAAAACCGGTTTCGCCACAATGCCAGCGGCAGCCTCAACGGTGAGGACTGCGGCTCGACCCAGCATATTTTACTGCTCGATGAATTTTACCGGACCGCTGTGCGGATGGCCGGTAAGCGTCTGCTGTGGACCATGGTGCCGGCAGAGGAAGAACATCACTATGATGAATATGTCCTTTCCCTTTATGCGCAGGGTGTATTAACCCCGAATGAGTGGCTGGATCTGGGCGGGCTGGGTGAGTTGTCCGCGGAAGAGTACTTCGGTGCCAGCCTGTGGCAGCTCTATAAGAGTGTGGATTCCCCTTATAAAGCCGTGATCAAAAGTTTACTGCTCGAAGCGTATTCGTGGGATTACCCGAACGGACAGCTTCTGGCAACCGAGTTTAAAAAGCATCTGCATGCCGGTGAGATTGTCCATCACGGGCTTGATTCTTACGCCATGATGCTCGACCGCGTGACCCGTTATCTGAAAGCCATCAATGACGAAACCCGTCTTGATCTGATCCGCCGCTGCTTCTACCTGAAAGTGTGTGAAAAGCCGCCTGCGGATGTCAGTGAACGTGCGTCCTGCGGTTGCTGCGGCTGGCGTTGTCAGGTGTTATCCGAGATGGTGAAAGGCTGGGGCTGGTCCCCGGAGCGGTTGTCTGTGCTGGATCGCCGGAATTCGTGGAAAATTGAGCAGGTGCGGGATGCACATAATGAGCTGCTCGACACCATGATGCAGAGCTACCGTAACCTTATCCGCTTTGCGCGCCGTAATAATCTGAGTGTCAGCGCCAGTCCGCAGGATATCGGTGTGCTGACACGAAAACTGTATGCTGCCTTTGAGGCGCTGCCGGGGAAAGTCACCCTGGTGAATCCGCAGATTTCGCCGGATCTGTCAGAAGAGAATCTGACCTTTATTTATGTCCCGCCGGGCCGCGCCAACCGCAGCGGCTGGTATCTGTATAATCAGGCGCCGACTATCCACACGATCATCGGCCATCAGCCGCTGGAATATAACCGTTATCTGAATAAGCTGGTATCCTGGACTTACTTCAACGGCCTGCTGACAGACAGAACGCGCGTCTATATTCACAACGGTGAGTCACACTGTGACGAACAGAAACTGCACGAGCTGGTGCACGATGTGTCTCAGAATTTCCCTATCCGTCTGCCTGCCCCGACACCGCGTGCGCTGTACAGCCCGTGTGAAATTCGTCATCTGGCAATTATTGTCAACCTGGAGCAGGACCCGACCGCCGGTTTCGCCGAGCAGGTTGTGCATTTTGATATGAGCAAGCTGGATGTGTTCAGCTTCGGGCAGGAGCAGAAATGCCTGGTCGGCAGTATTGATCTGCTGTACCGCAACTCCTGGAATGAAGTGCGCACACTGCATTTCAGCGGTGAACAGTCTGTGCTGGAAGCCCTGAAAACGATTCTCGGCAAGATGCACCAGGATGCCGCACCGCCGTCCGGTGTCGAAGTCTTCTGTTACAGCCGCCATCTGCGCGGGCTGATCAGTACCCGTATCCGCCAGCTGGTTTCTGAATGCATTGAACTGCGGCTGACCACCAACCGCCAGGATCCGGGCCGCTTTAAGGCACTGCGTCTGGCCGGTCAGACCTGGGGGCTGTTCTTTGAGCGTCTCAACGTCTCTGTACAGAAACTGGAAAATGCCGTTGAATTCTACGGCGCTATCTCCAACAACAAACTGCGCGGGTTTCCGGTAAAAATCAGTACGGAAACCGGTCATCTTCCGGATGTGGTGGATGGTTATGCCAGTGAGGGGATTATTCAGTTTTTCTTTGAAAACCGTGATGATAACGGCTTCAATATTTATGTGCTGGATGAATCAAACCGGGTGGAAATCTATTCCGGCTGTGAAGGCAGTAAAGAAGACCTGATCCGGGATGTCAGCCGGTTCTATTCCTCTTCCCATGACCGCTTCACGTACGGCTCCAGCTTTATCAACTTTAATCTGCCGCAGTTCTATCAGATCCTGAAAACGGACGGTAAAACCCGGGTTACGCCGTTCCACAGCACGATGTTCTCCCCGTCTGTGACGGAAGAGACGCGTGATGCCGTGCATGCTGATTTCCGTTCGGATGTCAGACCGTTACAGTATCAGGCTGCTGGGCACCGCGGCTGATATGCGACGGCACAGTTTCTGTGCCGTCAGTCTGACAACTCAGAAGCTGAACGGTTCGCCGCTCTGTTCACTGACAGCCTGTGCCAGCATGGCAAACAACTCGCCGCCGCTGCGGTCGCAAATCCATTTATCTGATTTCAGATCAAAATGATAGCCGCCGTTACGCGCAGCCAGCCAGATCTGGTGAAACGCTTCCTGCTTGTTGATGATAATTTTTGAGCCGTTTTCAAAGCTCAGTGTCATCACACCGCCGTTGGTTTCGCAGTCAATATCCGCATCACCGTCGTAATCATCTAATTTTGCTTCAATATCCTGCAACAGCGCATCCGCCGTCTGGTGAAATTCTGTATCGTTCATCGTCATTTCCTATTTGCTTTTCGACATCTAACTGCGATTATAGAGGGTATTGACCGATGATTAACAGGCATGACTGTAAATGAAGAAAAAAATGATCTGCGCGGTATCCGCCGTGATGCTGCTGACCCTGTCCGGCTGCGGACTGAAAGGCCCTCTCTACTTCCCGCCGGAAGAGCCGGCCGCCGGAAAAAGTGCTCCTGCGGATAAGCCTGCAACGGAACAGTCTGCTGTACAGACAGACAACGCTGAGAACGGCAAAACGCAAAAATGACCGCCGGATAACCCCGGTTACTGAGGCGTAAACAGGATCTGAACATGCAGTTCACCAAAATGCACGGCCTGGGTAATGATTTTATGGTGGTGGACGCCGTCACCCAGAATATCTATTTTTCACCGGAGCTTATCTGCCGTCTGGCAGACCGGCACACCGGCGTCGGCTTTGATCAGCTGCTGGTGGTGGAAGCGCCTTATGATCCGGAACTGGATTTTCACTACCGCATCTTTAACGCGGACGGCAGCGAAGTGGCACAGTGCGGCAACGGTGCACGCTGTTTCGCCCGCTTTGTCCGTCTCAAAGGGCTGACTAATAAACGGGATATCCGTGTCAGTACACAATCCGGCCGTATGGTGCTCAGTATCGCGGATAATGATAATGTCCGCGTGAACATGGGCGTGCCGGAGTTTGAACCGGCGCTGGTGCCTTTCCGCGCGGTAAAAGAAGAGAAAACCTATATTATCCGCGCCGCGGAACGCACTGTCCTGTGCGGTGTGGTGTCGATGGGTAATCCGCATTGTGTTATCCAGGTGGAAAGCACAGAAACGGCGGAAGTTGAGGTTATCGGTCCGGTTCTGGAGAGCCACGAACGTTTTCCTGAACGGGCAAATATCGGCTTTATGCAGATCCTGTCACGTGATCACATCCGTCTGCGGGTGTATGAGCGCGGCGTCGGTGAAACACAGGCCTGCGGCAGCGGTGCCTGCGCGGCGGTCTCTGTCGGGATACGCCAGGGTCTGCTGGCAGAAAATGTGCAGGTGGATTTACCCGGTGGTACTTTGTTTATCAGCTGGGAGGGTGAGGGTAAACCGCTGTTTATGACCGGCCCGGCCACGCATGTATATGATGGTGTTATCCATCTTTAATCATCATAAAGAGGATAAATAGCAATGGACAGTCAACAGGATACCGCCGTATTCGCCCCGTCCGGAGAACCGGATGAAGCGGCGGTGCTGGCGTATCTGAAAGCGCATCCGGATTTTTTCATCCGTAATGCCGCGCAGATCACCGATATGACCATCCCGCATCCGGTAAAGGGTGCGGTGTCTCTCGTTGAGTGGCAGCTCGGACGCCAGCGTGAGCGGATTGGCACGCTGACGGATGATCTGATGCAGCTGATGATACAGGCCCGCGAAAACGAATATTTGTTCTCGCGCCTGCTGAAACTGCTGGCGTCGCTGTCTTCTGCCACCTCTCTGGATGATTTTTCCGAACGTCTCAATCAGTGGGCGAAAGGGCTGAAGCTCAGCCATGCCAAAATCCGTCTGTTTACCGACAGCTGGCGGCTGGGGGCACCGTTCCGTCATCAGGAACTGGCCTTATCCCGTGCTCACTTTGAAGCCATCCGCCTGTCCCGTTTCGGGGACCGCAATCACTATCTCGGGCAACTGACTGCACCGGAAATACAGCTGTTACTGCCGGACAGTGCCTTTGTCGGCTCGGCATCGGTGTCGCTGCTGGGCGGGCAGCATGATCTCGGTGTGGTGATTTTTGTCAGCCGCGATAAACAGCATTATCAGAAAGATATGGGCACCGCGATGCTGGAGCAGGTCGCGTATTTCCTGCCGCAGCTGCTGCAACGCTGGGTGGAGCTGGCATGACGGATAGTGCGGCAGACGACCTGCTGGTCACGGCAGAGCAGTTTCTGCAGTATCTGCGGGTGGAGCGCCGGTTAAGTCCGGTGACTATTACCAATTACCGCCGTCAGCTCACCACACTGGCAGAGATGATGGTCAGCAGCAAAATCCGCAGCTGGGCACAACTGGAACCGGCAACGGTACGGATGCTGGCCGCGAAAAGCCGCCGTAACGGTTTGCAGCCGGCAAGCCTGGCACTGCGTCTTTCCGCCCTGCGCTCCTTTCTTGACTGGCAGGTCAGTAACGGGTTGATCCCCGCTAATCCGGCCAAAGCCGTCAGTGCCCCGAAACAGGGGCGGCACCTGCCGAAAAATATGGATGTGGATGACATTGCCCGGCTGATGGATATCAGCGGTAATGACCCGCTGGCAGTGCGTGATCGCACCATGCTGGAAGTCATGTACGGCGCGGGGCTGCGTTTATCGGAACTGGTCGGGCTGAATACCGGGGATTTTGACCTGGTTACCGGCGAGGTGCGGGTTCTCGGGAAGGGCAGCAAAGAGCGTAAAGTGCCGCTCGGCAAAACAGCCGTGGCTTGCCTGGAACGCTGGCTTCCGTTGCGTGAACTGTATGATCCTGAGGATAAAGCTGTTTTTATCTCCACCAAAAGCGGTAAGCGGATCTCGGCGCGCAATGTGCAGAAACGGTTTGAATACCGGGGCCTGCATCAGGGGCTGAACAGCCATCTGAATCCGCATAAGTTGCGTCACTCCTTTGCGACACACATTCTGGAATCCAGCGGCGACCTGCGTGCGGTGCAGGAATTGCTGGGGCATGCTAATCTGTCCACCACGCAAATCTATACCCATCTGGATTTTCAGCATCTTGCCAATGTGTATGATGTTGCACATCCGCGGGCCAAACGAGGAAAATCGTAATGCGTTTCTACCGCCCCCTTTCGCCTGTCCGCGCCATGACATTCGATCTTGACGACACGCTGTATGACAATCGTCCGGTGATGGATAGAACCGAGGAGGAGGTGATTGCGTTTATCCGTCAGTATGATCCGCGTTTCCGTGACTTACCGGCTGATTACATTAATGTATTCCGTGATCGTATTCGCCGTCAGCAGCCGGAGATTTTTCATGACGTCAGCCGCTGGCGTCTGCTCTCCTGGCGCACCTTTTTCCTGCATTACGGCTATACCGCTGCCCGTGCACAGACCGGGGCGGATGCGGTTATGGCGCATTTCGCACAGTGGCGCAGTCGTATCGACGTGCCGCAGTCCACGCATGATACCCTGGCCGCGCTGGCGGCAAATATTCCGCTGGTGGCTATCACCAACGGTAATATGGAGCCGGAGAAATGCGGGCTGGCGGATTATTTTGCCTTTATCCTCAAAGCCGGTCCGGACGGACGTGCAAAACCGTTCTGCGATATGTACCGCACGGCGGCGCAGCGGCTGGCCATCCCGGCAGAAAATATCCTGCATGTCGGTGATAACCTGAATACGGATGTGGAAGGTGCGCTGTGCAGCGGTATGCAGGCCTGCTGGATAAACCTTGACGGACGCGATGTTTATCACGACCCGGAAACCCGCCTGCTGCCGCATATTGAAATTACACAGTTGGATTCTTTAACCGGACTGTTATAATTTTATCTGTATAAAAAACCAGTTCTTCCGGAACCGGCTGTCCGGAAGTCGCTTTTTCTTTCGCGGCGCTGCCGCACAACCACTGATGGAAATTATGGACGTCTCTTATCTGCTTGAAAGCCTTAATGATAAACAGCGCGAAGCGGTGGCGGCTCCCCGCTCAAACATGCTGGTGCTGGCGGGTGCCGGTTCCGGAAAAACCCGGGTGCTGGTGCACCGTATCGCCTGGCTGCTGGCAGTGGAGAACGCCTCTCCGTTTTCGGTGATGTCAGTGACCTTTACCAATAAGGCGGCGGCGGAAATGCGCCACCGTATTGAAGAACTGGTCGGTACCAGTGAGGGCGGGATGTGGATCGGGACATTCCACGGTCTGGCACACCGCCTGCTGCGCGCGCATCACCTCGATGCCGGGCTGCCGCAGGATTTCCAGATCCTCGACAGCGAAGATCAGATCCGCCTGATCCGCCGTCTGATCAAAGCCATGAATCTCGATGAAAAACAGTGGCCGGCCAAACAGGGCTGCTGGTATATCAACGGCAAAAAAGATGAGGGGCTGCGGCCTCAGCACGTTGAGAGTTACGGCAACCCGGTGGAAGCCACCTGGCTGCGGATCTACCAGGCCTATCAGGAAGCCTGTGATCGCGCGGGACTGGTGGATTTTGCCGAACTGCTGCTGCGGGCGCATGAGCTGTGGCTGAACAAACCGGCGATTTTACAGCACTATCGTGATCGTTTTACCAATATCCTCGTGGACGAATTCCAGGACACCAACAGCATCCAGTATGCCTGGGTACGCATGCTGGCGGGCGATACCGGTAAAGTGATGATTGTCGGTGATGATGATCAGTCTATCTACGGCTGGCGCGGCGCGCAGGTGGAAAACATCCAGCGCTTCCTGAAAGACTTCCCCGGCGCGACCACCATTCGTCTCGAACAAAACTACCGTTCCACCAACAATATTCTGAAAGCGGCGAACGCCCTGATCTCCCATAACAGCGACCGGCTGGGGAAAAACCTCTGGACGGATGGCGAGGACGGCGAACCTATCTCCCTGTACTGTGCTTTTAATGATCTGGATGAGGCGCGTTACGTGGTCGGACGGATCAAACAGTGGCATGAGAACGGCGGTGCGCTGGCGGACTGCGCCATTCTCTACCGCAGCAACGCCCAGTCACGTTTACAGGAAGAGGCGCTGTTACAGGCTGCATTACCGTACCGTATTTACGGCGGTCAGCGCTTCTTCGAGCGCCAGGAAATCAAAGATGCTCTTGCGTATCTGCGGCTGATTTCAAACCGTCATGATGACGCGGCATTTGAACGTGTGGTAAACACCCCGACCCGCGGAATCGGCGACCGTACCCTGGACGTGGTGCGCCAGACTGCCCGTGAGCGCGAACTGACCCTCTGGGAAAGCTGCGGTGTACTGCTGGAAGAAAAAGCACTCGCGGGGCGCGCTGCTTCTGCGCTGGGGCGTTTCCTCGAGCTAATCAATCTGCTGGCACAGGAAACGGACGGCATGCCGTTGCACGTGCAGACTGACCGCGTGATCCGCGATTCCGGCCTGCGGGCACACTATGAGCAGGAAAAAGGGGAAAAAGCCCAGGCGCGGATTGAAAACTTAGAAGAACTGGTCACCGCAACCAATCAGTTCAGTTATCAGGATGCTGACGAAGGGCTGACGCCGTTACAGGCATTTCTGTCCCATGCCGCGCTGGAATCCGGCGAAGGCCAGGCGGACAGATATCAGGATGCGGTTCAGCTGATGACGCTGCACTCCGCCAAAGGACTGGAGTTCCCGCAGGTCTTTATCGTCGGGGTGGAAGAGGGCATGTTCCCGGGCATGATGTCGATGGAGGAGAGCGGGCGCCTGGAAGAAGAGCGGCGTCTGGCCTATGTCGGCGTGACCCGTGCCATGCAGAAGCTGACACTGACTTATGCTGAAACCCGCCGTCTGTACGGCAAAGAGGTGTATCACCGGCCGTCCCGTTTTATCGGTGAACTGCCGCCGGAGTGTGTGGAAGAGGTGCGTCTGCGCGCCACGGTATCACGGCCGGTCAACCACCAGCGGCTCGGTACGCCGATCACCGCCAATGACAGCGGATATACCCTCGGACAGCGTGTCCGTCACCCGAAATTCGGCGAAGGCACCATTATCAATATGGAAGGCAACGGCGAACATACCCGCTTACAGATAGCGTTTCAGGGGGAAGGGATCAAATGGCTGGTGGCCTCCTACGCCAAACTGGAAAAACCCTGATCTTCCGCAGAGTAAGGTGTTAACCGGAGAATAACCGGTTGACACCCTTTTTCATCTGCGCATAACATGCGCACACTTTTTCTTTTCCTTTCGTTTCCGGAGGCCGCACACTATGCTGAGCGCATTTAAAGTTGACAATAAGCGTTTGCAACGTCTTGATTTAGAAGAGGGCGACGCCCTGACAGATGCGCTGTGGGTGGATATTTCGGAGCCGGAAGAGCATGAACGGCAGCTGATTCAGACGCAGTTTAACCAGGAACTGGCAACCAGTCCTGAGCTGGACGATATCGAAGCCTCCGCACGCTTCTTTGAGGATGACGACGGTCTGCACGTCCACTCCTTTTTCTATTACGAAGATGCGGACGACCATGCCGGGAACTCCACGGTGGCATTTACCCTGCGTGACGGGCGTTTATATACGCTGCGTGAGCGGGAACTGCCCGCTTTCCGGCTGTACCGCATGCGTGCCCGCAAACAGACCATGCAGGACGGCAACGGCTATGAAATCCTGCTGGATCTGTTTGAAACCAAAATCGAGCAGCTGGCGGATGAAATCGAAAACATCTACAGCCATCTGGAAACACTCAGCCGGGCGATTATGAAAGGCAAACAGGATGATGAGTTCGATAAAGCCCTGTCGGCTCTGGCCGAACAGGAGGATATCGGCTGGAAAGTCCGTCTGTGTCTGATGGATACGCAGCGTGCGCTGAATTTCCTGGTCCGCCGCACCCGTCTGCCGGCCAATCAGCTGGAGCAGGCGCGTGAGATCCTGCGCGATATTGAATCCCTGCTGCCGCACAATGAATCCCTGTTTCAGAAAGTGAACTTCCTGATGCAGGCGGCGATGGGCTTTATCAATATCGAACAAAGCCGCATTATCAAAATCTTCTCAGTGGTATCCGTGGTGTTCCTGCCGCCGACGCTGGTGGCATCCAGTTACGGGATGAACTTCAAATTTATGCCGGAGCTTGACTGGTCGCTGGGCTATCCTGCCGCGATCGGGGTGATGGTTGCTGCTGCACTCGCGCCGTATCTCTACTTCAAACGCAAGAACTGGCTGTAACATCCTTCCTCAGAAAAATGTGAATTCAATGCCCTTTGCAATCAGCATGTAAAGGGCTGTCCAGACCCCGGCAGAGAGCAGACAGGTTACCAGCACGCGGGTTTGTGTGAAACGCAGCAATCCGGCGGCCATCGGGATCAGATACCGCAGCACCGCAATAAACCGTGAGGTAAACAGGATCAGCAGCCCGCTGGTCTGAAGCCGTGCCTGAGCTTTGCCGAGGGCGGTTTTGTATTTCACCATCAGCCCCGGAAAATAATTGCGGGTGACAATCAGACGCCCGAGATAATACGAAATCATTGAGCCACAGGCCGCTCCCAGCGTAATCACCAGCCAGATAATCACGACCGGTACAACCGGAAATGCCAGAGTCACCACGGTCATCAGCATGACGGAGGCAGGCGGCAGGACAGATGAGAGAATAATCGTGGATTTGCTCAGGGCGATACAAAACAGAATGGCCAGCAGCCAGAGCGGATGGTTGTGCAATATTGCCAGATGATGCGTGATCCAATCCATGTTTATCCTCCCGGAGACAGCACCGGCAGACCCGGCGCTGTCTTACAGAGTATCACGCTTTTTTGTAACGGTGGCGCTGGGTGTAAAGTGCATCCAGTGTAAAGACAATCAGTCCCGCCCAGATAAAGGCAAACGTGATCAGCCGTTCGGCGGAAATGGCCTCGCCATACGCGGTGGTTGCCAGCACAAACATCAGGGTCGGGCCGATATACTGGAAGAAGCCGAGCGTGGAGAGACGCAGATGATTAGCGGCCTCAGTAAACAGCAGCAGCGGTACGGTGGTGATAATCCCGGCCGCAATCAGCAGCAGATTCAGCGTCAGACTGTTCATGGTCATATTGCTGGTGGCGCTGTTGGCGAAGAAAAGCAGATAAATACCGGCAACCGGCAGCAGCCACAGGGTTTCCACCAGCATACCCGCCTGGGCATCCACCCCCAGCTTTTTACGCAGCAGACCATACAGACCGAATGTCATGGCCAGACTCAGCCCGATCACCGGCACGGTGCCGAACTGCCAGAGCTGGATCAATACGCCGGTAAAGGCGAGACACACCGCAAACCATTGCAGGCGGCGGAAACGTTCACCGAGAAAGAGCATCCCGAACAGAACGTTGACCAGCGGGTTAATAAAATACCCGAGACTCGCTTCCAGCATATGGTTGTGGTTCACCGCCCAGATATAGATCAGCCAGTTTGAGGCGATAATACAGGCGGTCAGCGCGAGGATCATGATTTTCTTCGGCTGGCGGATAATCTGACGGATACGCGGCCACTGGCGTGATACGCTGATCAGCAGGATCATAAAAAAGAATGACCAGATAATCCGGTGGGTCAGGATCTCATCCGCCGGTACCTGTTGGATCATTTTGAAGTATACCGGGGCAATACCCCAGATAAAGTAAGCGCCGAGAGCACAAAGGACGCCTTTTACGGTCTGTTGCTGGCTCATGATAGTCCAAGTCTGAAAGAAAAAAGGAAAGAAGATACCTGCCGGTGCGATCACTTTCACATTGAAATCACATCGCCTTGAAATTATATAGTTACAACGTGATTAATCACGTCATTAATTAATTATTCGTAAAATGTGATCGCCTGCGATACGCCGGATAGCAGTAAAGACGTTAAAAAGATGTGAAAGTCTAACGTGCATCACAAAATTACACCAGCAGGTGTGCGTAAAAAAACTCAGCACCGATCGAATATTATCACCGTCCGTGCGGATAGTCTGTTATCTGATGGCAAACTGAGCTAGCATAGAAGCATCTTTTCACCGGCAGAATGCACTGCCCGGATTTCTGTTTCACCTGAGGAGCTGCGTGTCTACCGCTGAAGTCATCAATACCCTGCCCGACGCTGACGCTATCCTGCGCCAGGTCTTTGGTTATCAGCAATTCCGTGCCGGACAATCCGATATTATCGATACCGTGACCGGCGGACGCGATTGTCTGGTGGTCATGCCGACGGGGGGCGGGAAATCACTGTGTTACCAGATTCCGGCACTGATGCTGCCGGGGCTGACAGTGGTGGTGTCACCGCTGATTTCCCTGATGAAAGATCAGGTCGATCAGCTGCGCCTGCTGGGCGTGAATGCCGGTTATCTGAACTCGGCGCAGACCCCGCAGGAACAGCAGAAGGTACTGGAAGGGTGTCACAGCAACCGCATCAAACTGTTGTATGTGGCGCCGGAACGCCTGCTGATGAGCAGCTTTATCCGCCAGTTACAGCAGTGGCAGCCGTCGCTGCTGGCAGTGGATGAAGCGCACTGTATCTCACAATGGGGTCATGATTTCCGTCCGGAATACTGCGCGATAGGTGAATTACGCCAGCATCTGCCGGGTGTGCCGGTGATTGCCCTGACAGCGACTGCTGATAACACCACGCGCTCTGATATCTGCTCGCGGCTGCGTTTAAGCGACCCGCTGATCCACATCAGCAGCTTTGACCGCCCGAATATCCGTTACACGCTGGTGGAAAAATATAAAGCGTTTGATCAGCTCTGGATGTTTGTCCGCGGTCAGAAAGGCCAGTGCGGCATTATTTACTGTAACAGCCGTAATAAAGTGGAAGATGTCGCCGCCCGCCTGCAAAAACGCGGGCTGAGTGTTGCGGCGTATCATGCCGGCCTGGATAATTCACAGCGTGAATGGGTTCAGGATGCCTTTCTCAAGGACAACTTGCAGGTTGTGGTGGCCACGGTGGCGTTTGGTATGGGGATTAACAAATCCAACGTCCGGTTTGTCGCGCACTTTGATATCCCGCGTAATATTGAATCCTATTACCAGGAAACCGGCCGCGCCGGACGTGACGGCGTCAGTGCGGAAGCGGTTCTGTTTTATGATCCGGCGGATATGGCGTGGCTGCGCCGCTGTCTGGATGAAAAACCGGCCGGACCGCAGAAAGATATCGAGCAGCACAAACTGAATGCGATGGGCGCTTTTGCCCAGGCTCAGACCTGCCGCCGTCTGGTATTACTGAATTATTTCGGCGAGAACCGCCAGACGCCGTGCGGTAACTGCGATATCTGTCTTGATCCGCCGAAACAGTATGACGGGCTGCTTGAGGCTCAGCAGGCGTTATCCTGTATCTACCGCGCCGGACAGCGCTTTGGTCTGGGGTATATTGTGGATGTGCTGCGCGGCTCGAATAACCAGCGGATCCGCGAATACGGGCACGATAAACTCGCGGTTTACGGTATCGGTAAAGACAAAAGTCAGGAGCACTGGGTCAGTGTGCTTCGTCAGCTGATCCACTTAGGGCTGATAACGCAAAACATCGTCAATTATTCTGCGTTACAATTAACCGAATCCGCCCGCCCGGTGCTGCGGGGTGAAGTTCCGCTGCAACTCGCGGTACCACGGATACAGAATATCAAACCACGCCAGACCGCCCGCAGTTACGGTGGTAATTACGACAAAAAACTGTTCGCGAAACTGCGCAAGCTGCGCAAATCCATCGCTGACGAAGAAAATATCCCGCCGTTTGTGGTCTTTAACGACGCCACACTGATTGAAATGGCGGAGCAGTGCCCGGTCAGGGCAAATGATTTACTCTTGATAAATGGCGTCGGAGAGCGGAAACTGGAACGATTCGGCGATGCATTTATGGCCCTTATCCGCGAGCATCTTACCGGATTCGATGACTAGAGGAGCACCCTATGCTGCCACCGGACACCCTGAAAGCAAGCTGGCTGGAACGCGAAGCGGAGTATTCGGCTTTCGTTAACGGCCCGTTACTTGATTTCTGGAACCGGCGGGATGAGCGGACATTTCAGGGCACGGATGATGTCACTATCCGTTATGTGCAGTTTACTGATCCTGTGCATGACAAAGTGCTGGTCATCAGTTCCGGGCGCAGCGAAAGCTACGTCAAATATCCGGAAGTGCTGTACGATTTTTTCCACCTCGGTTTTGATGTCTTTATTATGGATCACCGGGGGCAGGGGCTTTCCGGCCGGATGCTGGATGATCCGCAAAAAGGCCATGTCGAACGTTTCGACGACTATATTGATGATTTTTCTCAGTTCACGAAAATCGCGCTGGCGGAGAAAGATTATGCGTACCGCTATGCACTGGCACACTCGATGGGCAGTGCGATACTCGGCGGTTATCTGTTACGCGAGCCGGATACTTTCCGTGCCGCGGTGTTATGTGCCCCGATGTTCGGCATTAATTTACCGATGCCGATGTGGCTGGCCAATATGATTGTGAACCGCGCCGATAAACGGCCGTCGGAACGCAATGAGTATGCGGTATCAACCGGGAAGTGGCAGCCGTTGCCGTTTTTAATCAACATGCTGACCCACAGCTACCCGCGGTACCGGCGTTACCTGCGCTGTTATGCTGACTATCCTGCTTTACGTCTCGGCGGACCCACGTATCACTGGTTACGCGAAAGCATTGATATCGGACAGAAGATAATTGCGCGGGCGGGAGAGATAAACACCCCGCTGATGGTGCTGATGGCATCAGAAGATAAGGTGGTGGACAATCGGGAGTTGCTGGCTTTCTGCGAAAACCGCCGTAAAGCCCGGACAGGACAAGAAGAAGAACATATGCCTCTGACGTTTGAGGGAGCTTATCACGAGATCCTGTTCGAAGAAGACGCGTTGCGCGCTGTCGCGCTCAATGCGATTTGTCATTTTTTCGGACTCCACTAATCAATTTTCAGGAATTTGCATATGTATCATGTGGTTGCTTCAGATTTAGACGGAACGTTATTATCACCTGCCCACAGTTTAACCCCCTACACCAAGGAAACCCTCCGCCTGCTGACCATCAATAAAGGCGTGCATTTTGTTTTTGCCACCGGCCGCCATCATGTGGATGTGGCGCAGATCCGTGATGCGCTGGGAATTGATGCGTTTATGATCACCTCCAATGGCGCGCGGGTACACAACACCAAAGGTGAGCTGGTATTCAGTCATGATGTGGACCCGGATGTGGTCCGCGAGCTGTGCCTGATGGAGTTTGATAATCCGGATATCCTCACCAACTATTACCGCGGTGACGGCTGGATGATCAACCGGGAAAGCCCTGAACAGAAAGAGTTTTTCCAGGAATCTGTTTTTATGTATGAACTGTTCGACCGCAATGATTTTCCGGTGGATCAGGTCTGCAAAGTCTACTTCACCTGTGATGACCACGAGAAACTTGTCGCGCTGGAAGCAAAAATCCGTGTGCGTTTCGGTAACAGAGTGAATGTCAGTTTCTCGCTGCGCAGCTGCCTGGAAGTGATGGCCGGCGGTGTCTCAAAAGGTGAGGCACTGCAGCAGGTCGCAGAATCACTGGGTTACCGTCTGAATGACTGCATCGCTTTCGGTGATGGTATGAATGACCGCGAAATGCTGGAAATGGCAGGAAAAGGCTGCATTATGGCGGGAGCGCATCAGCGTCTGAAAGATATTCTGCCGGAGATGGAAGTGATCGGTTCTAATGCGGATGACGCCGTCGCCCATTACCTGCGCCGGTTATATCAGCAGTAAATCGTATATTCAGATACACAGAAAACCGCCGGATGTTATTCTTCCGGCGGTTTATTTCTTTCAGATTGCAATAATCGGTAGTATTAATAATCTGCATCTTTACCATTAAATAAATTAGCCATAGCCATTGCTGTTTCGGGTGTAGTTAAAATATCTTTTAATGTTGACTTTAAAATATCTATTGTATTACAAGAAAATTCTTCGTTTTTATATCGTACTGTTACCGGAAATCCGGTTGATTTACTTAATGAATATTCACATAAAAGATGTTTTATCTTTGGGTTAGTTTCACTTTTCAGATAAATAGCTTTATCATATATTGCATATGCTGAAATCATGTTTAATAGTATATCATCTTTATCAATGTTTTTAATTTCCGGATATACAATGTTACTTGTTGATTCTTTAACTAAGTTAAGTATATAAAATACTTCAGATTCAATGTTTTCCTTTATCGCTACAATATTTAATGCACTTTGAAACGAACTTTTAATTGAATTCAGGATATCGTCGTTATCACTCATAATGTAATCAGAAAAAAAATAGCTCTCGCTGCTGAATGAACTGCGTTATATAATTACCTGCTAAAGTAATAGCGTCAGTTCTTTTTGTCTCATGGGAGCGTATTGGCGGAGATATACCAATATTCCACCATCCTAAATTTAACTTACTTGTATTCATTTTATTTAAAATGGTTGCCAGATAATCTATTTAAGATGAAGAATCACTGTCAGCAGTATATCTTAAATTTTATTATCTGGCTTTACCGGTTATCACAACCCGCCTGATTTCCGCATCGGGTTACGGCCCGACAGGTTTTTAGTGCCGCTGCGCAGGATGTTACCCACCATATCCACACGCGCCTCAAACGGCGGGAACGGCAGAATGATGTTGTTTTCCGCGAAGCTGCGCAGGATATTCTGATGAATTTCATGACGTGCCGGCAGGCGGTGTCCCATTTCAGCTGCGTAAGCACGCAGTTCGAAGATCTGAATACCCTGTTGCAAATCAACCAGGTAGGCTTCCGGGTTTGGTGTATCCAGAATCATCGCGGAGTCCTGTGCTGCCATCAGCAGCAGAATAGTGACCTGTTCCGGATTGGCTTCCGCCGGTACCGGGATCGTCAGGACGATACGGGTGACGGTATCCGAGAGCGACCAGTTAATAAACTGTTCGGTGATAAAGGCTTTGTTCGGGACGATAATCTCTTTGCGGTCCCAGTCTGTCAGCGTGGTGGCACGGGTGTTGATACGTGTGATGCTGCCGGTCAGGTCACGGATAGTCACGGTATCGCCGATACGGATTGGTTTTTCAAACAGGATCATCAGACCGGAAACGATGTTGGCGAAAATTTCCTGCAAACCAAAGCCCAGCCCGACACCCATCGCTGTTACAAACCACTGCATTTTCGACCATTCAATACCGATCAGCGAGAATCCGACAATCCCCCCGACCAGCGTTATCGCGTACTTGGTCAGGGTGGTGATGGCGTACCCGGTACCCGGTGTCAGATCCAGGTGCTGTAACAGCGCCAGTTCCAGCAGGGCGGGGAGGTTTCGTACCAGTTGCGTGGTGATGATAATCACCAGAATGGCGACAAAGACAGAGCCGAGTGTGATGGGCTGGAGAGTATCCACGCCGTTAATACTGCTGCTGACATCCCACAGCCGGATATTTTCCAGGAAGGAGAACGCGGTGTGCAGTTCTGACCAGAGCAGAATACAGGACACCAGGGCAATCATCGTCAGGATGGAGCGGACCAGCCCGACAGACTGCGCACTGATAGTGTCGAGGTCAATGACCTGCTCTTCAATATCAATCACGCCTTCAGCACTGTTGGCATTGCTGTTCACGCTGCTGTCGTCATCACTTTTTGCCCGCTGCGCCAGGATTTCAGCACGGCGCTGTTTGGCGCGTTCAAAGGCAATCCGGCGGCGCTGGATCAGCATCCAGCGGGTGATGATGTTATAGACCACCAGCAGCATAAACCAGATAGCAACCGACGTTTCCAGACGGCCCAGCAGTGCCTGTGAGGTTGCCAGATAGCCGAGCAGAGCCGAAATGGCCGCCACAACCGGTGCCAGCAGAAGCAGCCACCACATACCTTTGCTGACCGCATTGTCACCGCTGCCGTGACGGTCAAGATAGAGCGGAACCCCCGCGCGGCGCAGGCTGCTGGTAATAATAAACAGTGCGGCACACAGCAGCAGGAAGCAGAGGCGGCCGAGTGTCGGGGCGAATTCCCGGTCATTAAAGTATTCGAAGGTGGTCATTGCCATCATCAGCGGCACAATGACAAAAATAGAAAGCTGATAGAAGCGCATCGCCCGTTTGACACGGGCTTCCGGCCAGCGGAACTGTGCGGTAAACAGGCCGTTCGGACGGGCAAAGGTTGCACAGAACATAAACAGCCACAGAACCGGTGTGGTGGCGCTGACACCGTCGCCGATTGCTTTTGCCATCGGATACTGCCAGGCATTCTGTAATCCGTAGCCGATAGCCGACCACAGCACCGGCAGCGGCAGAGAGACAAGTACAGACCAGAACAGGGTACGCAGCGTGATGGAGAAGCGATCCAGTGTCACTTTACCGATGCGCTGGCTGGTTCTGTCCAGAAATGCCTGGTAATGACGGCGGTAGTTCAGGCCGAAAATAGCCAGCAGCAGGGTACCGATAATATAGAGTGAAATCTCTTTGTTCTGCCATGAGAACATCGTTTTGAACGCACCGCCGAGCTGCGCCAGGGTATCCAGAGACAGCAGTTTGGTCAGGCTGGTCAGTACTTCAATCGGGTAATTGAGGGAAACCGGGGTGGCATCCGCCACCCAGAACAGATAACGGTGTGTATCATCGCGGACTTCAGCCAGTACATCACTGAGCTGGCTGGTGGTCACTTTGAGCTTGGTCAGCTCCAGAATTTCGGTGTCGTAACCGGAGAGCAGGGAGCCGAGCAATTCTTTGCGGTTGTCAACCAGCTGCTGATACAGCGAGGCCTGATCAGCCGGGAGCGAGGTTGTCTGTGAAGTATCCGGTTCATTATTATCACCGGACAGGGCATCAAGCATATTTTCATATTTCAGACGCTCAACGCGCAGGTCGGTGATTTCTTTATCCAGCTGCTGGGGTTTCGGCATATCCGGCAGACGGCTGAGCTGCGCCCGCAGGGCTTCCCCCAGTGCTGTTGAGCCGTTCAGCCACTGCGCCTGTTCCTGAATGGTACCGAGAACCTGGCGTGCTTTCTGGATATCGGTTGCCGCCTGGCGCTGCATTTCCCCGATATCACTCATGTGCACGGCCTGATCATTCAGTACCTGCGACAACTCGCGGTTGATATCAACCTGTTCTTTCAGGAACGGCGGTAAATCACCGGCCTGTTCAGCCAGCAGTTCGGTACGTTCCAGAGCCAGCTCGGCTTTCTGCTGGCGTTTACCGTTCAGTACACTGCGCAGTTGCTGAAGCTCGAGATCCAGCCGCTGATAGCGTTTACGCAGCAGTTCGAGGCGGATACGGGTCAGTTCCTGGCGGTTATTGGCAGAAAGCTGTGCCAGTTCCAGCTCATTGACTGTCGCTTTGCGCGCCTGTACTTCAGCTGCGGCCAGCGTGGACTGAGCCTCGGCAAGCGGTGTCAGCGGGGTTGTCAGTCCCTGCTGGCGGGACGTGGCTTCATTGAGCAGACGGCGGGCTTCGGACTGCTGCTGAGGCAGAAGCGTCAGGGAATCGCTGATTTCGCGGTTTTTATCCTGTTCCTGCTGTAACTGCCGTCCCTGCTCCAGTAACTGTCCGCTGAGCTGGATAGTCTGCTGCTCGAGGTCGCTGATAGGGCGGGTGGTCAGAATTTTGGCCGGAGAATCACTCTCTTCCAGCAGTTGCTGGCGCAGTTCCCTGACCAGCTTCGGGAAGTTATCAATGGTGTCCTGATAGCTCTGTGCCCGCTCATCCGCGGCTTTACTGTCTGCAAGCCAGTTCAGGGTCGCCTGTAACGCCTGAGCCATCTCAATATCTTTCGGATCTTTGCTGCTCTCAATCCGCTTGAGTTCCTGGCGGATCTGCGGCTCGTTAATATCCGATGCCGCATATACCGCTGTCAGCGGGGAGAAAAGAAAAACCGCCAGTAAAAATGAGATAATCAGGCGCACAGGGAAGAGTCCTCAGTTAGTGGCAGCGGCGTCAGGTTGCGGCGGGCAGTCAGGGCTGTCTTCTGCGTGAGTGTCATCATCCGTTGTGATACAGGTAGCCAGCAGTTCCCCCATGCGGGTGGAAACACCGTTTGCCAGTGCACTGTTCAGTGCAACAGTATCCGCCGGGAACAGGTTGATAACGGTGGAACCGAGTTTAAAGCGGCCCATCTCTTCGCCTTTCTTCAGGTTTACCGCACAGACACTGTCATGTGCCGGATAGGTCCAGCGGCGGACAATGCCTTCACGCGGCGGCGTGACCATACCGCACCAGACGGTTTCCATACTGCCGACAATAGTGGCACCCACCAGAATCTGCACCATCGGGCCGAAAGCGGTATCAAACACACAGATCAGGCGCTCGTTACGGGCAAACAGGTTCGGTACATTGGCAGCAGTCAGCGGATTGACGGAGAACAGATCGCCCGGAACATAGATCATTTCGCGCAGATGGCCGTCACACGGCATATGCACGCGGTGGTAATCACGCGGAGATAAGTAAGTGGTTACAAACTGCCCGTTGCGGAACTGATCCGCCAGTTGCCAGTTTCCGGCGAGGAGGGCTTCCAGGGTGTAATTATGCCCTTTGGCCTGTAAAATCTGATCGTCACGGATAAGCCCCAGCTGACTGATAGTACCGTCAGCCGGCAGCGCCAGAGTTTCACTGCCCTGTACGATCGGACGGACTTCCTCTTTCAGTGCGCGGATAAAGAATTCATTGAAGGTACTGTAAGCGATAAATTCGCTTTCTTTCGCTTCCTGCATATCCACTTTATAGGCTTTGGCGAATGCTTTGATCGCCAGCTGTGTCAGCCAGCCAAGTTTTTTGTTGGCAAAGCGGCCTGCCAGCTGAGTAAGACACTGTTTAGGCAGCAAATATTGTAATTTTATTTTAAGAGTATCCAGCACATCGACCTCTGGTATTGTTTGTTATCTGCCGGTTTTTCCGGCGAATTCTGAACAAAAGGGGGCTATTGTACCTGTGCTTATTGCGCTTGTCAGTCTTCACCGGCCGTAAAATTACGGCGTGGTTTGACTTGCGCCATACTTTCCAGAATGCGGTGATAATTTTCAAAGCGTTCCGCGCTTATTTTGCCGTTTTCCACAGCGTCGCGCAGTGCACAGCCCGGGTCGTCCCCGTGTTTGCAGTCACGGAATTTACAGCCGCCGAGATAATCGCGGAATTCTGTAAATCCCTGAGTAACCTGCTCCGGTGTCAGGTGCCACAAACCGAATTCACGCACCCCCGGTGAATCGATCACATCGCCGCCGTGCGGGAAATGATACAGCCGTGAGGCGGTGGTGGTGTGCTGACCCAGCCCGGAAACATCAGAAACATTATTAACCAGAATATCTGCGGTTTCCGGCAGCAATGTATTGAGCAGGCTTGATTTTCCGACACCGGATTGTCCGGCGAAGATAGAAATCCGTCCGGCCAGTGCCGCAGTCAGTGCATCAATCCCCTCACCAGTGTGGCCGGACACTTCCAGCACACGGTATCCGATATTACGATAGATATTCATTAAATCATTGACCAGGGCGCGGCTTTCATCATTCAGCAGGTCAATTTTGTTGAGGACAATCAGCGGCTCCACACCCAGTGTTTCGCAGGCGACCAGGTAGCGATCAATAATATTGAGCGATAACTCCGGTAAAATGGCGGAAACAATCACGATCTGGTTGATATTGGCAGCGATCGGTTTAAGACCGTCATAAAAATCCGGGCGGGTCAGTACGGATTCGCGCTCATGTACCGCCTCGACAATCCCGTTAACACGGCCTTCCTCGTTATTCTGCAATGCCGCACGCCAGACCACGCGATCACCGGTGACCAGTGATTTGATAGTGCGGCGCAGGTTACAGCGCTGTACAGAGCCGTCTGCCGCCTCAATATCCGCATGCTGCCCGAAGCGGCTGATTACCTGTCCTTCCTGAGCCTCACCGAACAGGCTGTCTTCAGGCTCCGGCCGGTTCTCTCTGCGCAGTTTGCGCTGCTGGTTTGCCTGAACACGCCGTACCTGACCTTTGGAAAGTTTTTGTTTAGCCAACGAAACCTCGTCTGTTTTGACACCACGTAAAGAAGAAAGTGCCCGCCGGGGTGACTCGCAGCAGGGCTGATTACGCGCTATGATACACCATTCATTTTACCCGTCATCATTCAATCCGTATGAATAAAAAACAGGCGGATGCTCAGGTAACTATAGGATACAACATGGCTAAAAGTGAACAGAACCTTATCTGGATTGATCTGGAAATGACCGGACTTGACCCGGAACGTGACCGGATTATCGAAATCGCCACCATTGTGACGGATGCAAACCTGAACATTCTGGCGGAAGGCCCGGTTCTGGCGGTACATCAGTCAGATGAACAATTAGGTCTGATGGATGACTGGAATGTCCGCACACACGGTGCCAGCGGGTTAACTGAGCGGGTCCGTGCCAGTACATACTCCGATGCGCAGGCAGAGCAGGCCACTATCGCGTTTCTGGAACAGTGGGTACCGCAGGGGGTATCACCTATCTGCGGTAACAGTGTCGGCCAGGATCGCCGTTTTCTGTTCCGCTATATGCCTGCCCTGGAACAGTATTTCCACTATCGCTATCTGGATGTCAGCACGCTGAAAGAGCTGGCCCGCCGCTGGAAACCGGAAGTGCTGGATGGCTTTACCAAGAAAAATACCCATCAGGCGCTGGATGATATCCGCGAGTCGATTGCTGAACTGGCATACTACCGTGAAACCTTTATCCGTCTGTGATAAAACGTGGCACATGATTTTCAGCCGCAGACAGGTTAATATTAACGCAGGTTGCGTATTTTATAGCAGAATTGCCGGTTTTATCGGCATCTGAACAAAAAAATTCATTTTTTCGTGCCGGAGGGCTTGCCAGAAAATGAATTTTTCGTATAATGCGCTCCCCGTACCGAGATAGATTTTCAATCGAAAGCGGTGCGGGCAAATTGCAAAATATGCGGGAATAGCTCAGTTGGTAGAGCACGACCTTGCCAAGGTCGGGGTCGCGAGTTCGAGCCTCGTTTCCCGCTCCAATTTTCAGTTTGTCAGGTAATATACCGGTTGTGATGCGGGAATAGCTCAGTTGGTAGAGCACGACCTTGCCAAGGTCGGGGTCGCGAGTTCGAGTCTCGTTTCCCGCTCCAATTTTCAGATTGTCAGGTATATACCGGTTGCGACGCGGGAATAGCTCAGTTGGTAGAGCACGACCTTGCCAAGGTCGGGGTCGCGAGTTCGAATCTCGTTTCCCGCTCCAATTTTTTCTTCTCTTTTATTATCTCCCCCTGAAGTATCATTATCCTGAAGTTTACCTTTGCTGTTTTCTGTTACCGGTTACACCGGGAAAATTGTTGTGCAGTGCAAATAAGCATCAGTCACAGTCATCGGCAGCACAAAACGGACCAGACCGGATTTTTGCTGATATTTTAATCGGTTAGATGATTTTTTTCGTAATTACAGGGAAAAAACTTGCTAATCCCGGCGGGGTGAAATAGAATTTGCGCCCTCTCCGACGAAGGGGCAGATGAACGATCACCAGCGGTGATTATTCAGACAGTGAAAGATTATCACCGGTACTTTCCGGACTATCTTTATATCAGTTTCTGCTTTTCATCACCTTTCACAGGGTGATTAAGTCAAACCGGGGCCATTTTTCTGTCCTGATGTCATTTTTTATCCACAGCGCTGCGGGGCATGTTATTCACATCCCGGGTGTTCTGACACACTTTTCTGCACAGAGTTATCCACAGGCTGGTTTTGTCGGCTGAATCACAGAATTACGCTGAATACCGGAATAACACCTGTTTAATATATTGATATTTATATGTTAATTTAATTTATGTGAATTGTGTGACAGCTCTCTTGTATTTTTTCTTCACATTGATAGGCAAGGTCTTTTTATATTATTCACAACACTGAACATTGTGGATAACTTAACGGGATAATCAGGCGGGATCAGGCGTCGCGGGGCAAACCTTTGGAAATAGCGCGGATCAGCCGTTTTTGTTGTGAAGTCTGTATTTCGATACCTGACTCATCTCTTTTGGCATACTGACGGGCAACCGCCCAGCGGATATGTTCATCAAGCCAGTCAGCCAGTCCGGTTTTTTCTGTCAGTGCGATAATAATCTTATCTTCATACGGGGCGTTACCGAGCGCGACACTGATATTTCTCAGCCAGCGCAGATATCCGATGCGCCGGATAGCCGAACCCTCCGTCACCCGCAGGAAAGTCGCTTCACCCCAGGCAAATAACTCCAGCAGCTCCGGCGTATGCAGGCGCTTGCGCGGTGAGAAATCTTCCTCGTCAGTCAGTTGTGAGAAGCGGTTCCACGGACAGATCAGCTGGCAGTCATCACAGCCGTAAATGCGGTTTCCCATCAGCGGGCGGAATTCTTCGGGGATGGCACCCTCCAGCTCAATGGTGAGGTAGGAGATACAGCGGCGTGCATCGACAGTATAAGGCGCGACAATCGCCTGAGTCGGACAGGTGGTCATACAGGCAACACAGCGGCCGCACAGCTCCTCAACAGGGGTATCAACCGGCAGCGGCAGGTTAATCAGCAGTTCGCCGAGGAAAAACCAGGAACCGGCTTCACGGTTTAATATAAGTGAGTGCTTACCAACCCAACCGAGACCGGCTTTGGCCGCCAGCGGGCGTTCCAGTACCGGGGCAGAGTCGACAAACGGACGGTAACTGAGGGTATTTCCCAGAGCGAGCTCATCACACTCAGCCTGAATCCGCTCTCCCAGCTGCTTCAGGCGCTGGCGCAGAAGTTTGTGATAATCCCGTCCCAGCGCATAACGGCTGATATAGCCTTGTTCCGGGTTTTGCAGCACAGCAGCAAAGGCCGCTTTGGCCGGAAGATAGTTCATCCGCACGCTGATCACCCGCAGCGTGCCCGGCAGCAATTCATGAGGGCGTGCACGCATCATGCCGTGACGCGCCATCCAGTCCATCTCACCCTGATAGCCCGCATCCAGCCATGCCTGTAACTTCGGCTCTTCCGCGCTGAGATCCGTATCGCAGATACCGACCTGCTGAAAGCCGAGTTCGTGCCCCCATTGTTTTATCCGGGCGGCAAGCTGATGTAATACGGAGTCAGTGCTCATGAGTGAGTGTTTACTTACATTGCAGGGGTGATGGTGAATGGTGCGGAGTTTATCACAGAGTGTCCGGCACAAAAACTGCGCATTATTGTCGTTTTTTCGCACGCCGTTATGCAGGTATATCACCGGAATGTGGTATGTTTAACGGATTACACGCTCAATTATTTCAATAAAATAACCTGTGACGACAACGAGAATGAAAGAACGTCTGTTTACGCTGGCAGATGAAGCTGCCACTGTCGCGCTCGGCCGTGCACTGGCACAGCAGAGTCAGCGCGGATTTGTCCTGCATCTTTTCGGCGATCTGGGTGCCGGAAAAACCACTTTCAGCCGCGGTTTTCTTCAGGCACTGGGCCATCAGGGGCATGTGAAAAGCCCGACTTACACCCTGGTGGAACCGTACGAGCTCTCACCGCGCCCGGTCTATCATTTTGACCTGTATCGTCTGGCCGATCCGGAAGAGCTGGAATTTATGGGTATCCGCGATTATTTCGGGGAAAACACCGTGAGCCTGGTCGAATGGCCGCAAAAAGGCGCCGGTTTTCTGCCGGATGCAGATTTGGAATTGCACTTACGGTATGATGGGGAAGGACGGGAAGCGCGTTTTACCGCCCGCTCGCCTTATGGTGAAGAACTCCTGGATAAGTTAGCGGAGATGTGAGGAATTACCGAGAATGAATGCATATCTGACACGGAAATCTGATGTGGCCGCTGTATCGTGGCTGACAGCGCTGCTTTTCTGCATGGGCCTGCTGTTCAGCACAGCCGGGCACGCCGCATCCCTGACGGGAATCAATGTAAGTAATAACGGCTCTCAGGGAACATTACAGCTCAGTTTTGACGGTAAACCACAGTACAAACTGTTTCCGCTGCACGACCCGGAGCGTCTGGTCATCGACATCCGTCAGCCGCAGAAAATTACCGGCCTGCCGATCAACCTTGATAACGGGCTGATTAACGTCGTCAGAGAGAGCCGCGCCCCGGATGCTCAGCATCAGCGTATTGTGCTGGAACTGGCGGAAAAGAGCACTTTCCGTGATTCAGCGGATAACGGCGGGCTGACTATCACCCTGACCGGCAAAAACAGTTATACCGCAGCCCCGGTGGCTGCCGCACAACCGGTAACGACCACAACCGGCAAACCACTGCGCATGAACGGCAGCACACAGTCAGCACCGGTTGCAGCTGCCCCGGCCGCGGTGCCGGCACAGGCAAAAATCCCGGTTGTACCGACAGGTAAACTGCCGAAAAACAGCCGTCAGGTGGTGGTGGCGATTGATGCCGGACACGGCGGGAAAGATCCGGGTGCTATCGGGCAGAATGGTCTGAGAGAGAAAAACGTCACTATCAGTATCGCCCGTAAGCTGGAAAAGCGTCTGAAAAATGACCCGATGTTCAAACCGGTTCTGACCCGTGACGGCGATTATTTTATCTCCGTTGCCGGACGCTCAGAAGTGGCGCGCAAATTCGGTGCCAATATGCTGGTCTCCATCCATGCGGATTCCGCACCAAACCGCACCGCGACCGGTTCATCGGTCTGGGTGCTCTCTAACCGGCGGGCAAACAACGAATTAGGTAACTGGCTGGAACAGAGCGAGAAGCAATCGGAACTGCTCGGTGGTGCCGGTGATGCGCTGGCAAACGGTGCGGACCCGTATCTCAGCCAGGCCGTGCTGGATCTCCAGTTCGGTAACTCCCAGCGTGTCGGTTATGCCGTGGCGCAGGATGTGATCCGCCAGTTGCGCAAGATAGGTAAAGTTCACAAAGGCACACCGGAACACGCGAGCCTGGGTGTACTGCGCTCGCCGGATATTCCGTCCATTCTGGTGGAAACCGGTTTTATCAGTAACAGCACTGAAGAACAGCTGTTAGGGTCCGATACTTATCAGGAACAGGTGGCTGCCGCGATTCACGGCGGGTTACGCGAATATTTTACCGCGAATCCGTTACAGGCGGCACCGTCCAAATAACAGGAGAACGGGGGCAATTATGGCGATCCGGATTTTACCGCCGCAGCTGGCAAACCAGATAGCCGCAGGCGAAGTGGTTGAGCGCCCGGCATCGGTGGTGAAAGAACTGGTGGAAAACAGCCTGGACGCCGGAGCCACCCGTATCGATATTGATATTGAGCGCGGCGGTGAAAAGCTGATCCGTATCCGTGATAACGGCTGCGGTATTGCCAAAGACGAGCTGGCACTGGCGCTGGCCCGACACGCCACCAGTAAAATCGCCACGCTGGATGACCTTGAAGCTATCATGAGCATGGGATTCCGCGGCGAGGCACTCGCCAGTATCAGCTCGGTATCCCGCCTGACCTTTACTTCCCGCACCCGCGAACAGAGCGAAGCCTGGCAGGCGTATGCCGAAGGGCGGGAAATGGACGTGACGCTGAAACCGGCGGCACATCCGGCGGGCAGTACCGTGGAAGTACTGGATCTTTTTTTCAATACCCCGGCCCGCCGGAAATTCCTGCGCACCGAAAAAACCGAGTTCGGCCATATTGATGAAGTGGTCCGGCGCATCGCGCTGTCCCGTTTTGATGTGGCCATTAATCTCACCCACAACGGTAAACTGATGCGCCAGTACCGCCCGGTCAAAGCGGAAGATCAGCAGGAACGCCGTCTGGGGGCGATCTGCGGTACGGCTTTTATGCAGCAGGCGCTGGCAGTGACCTGGTCTCATGAGGAACTGGCGATCCGCGGCTGGGTGGCTTCACCGGCGGATTACAGCGGCCCGGCTGATTTACAGTATTGTTATGTTAACGGGCGGATGATGCGTGACCGCCTGATCAACCACGCGATCCGTCAGGCGTATGAAGACCGGCT
Source organism: Morganella morganii (assembly GCF_019242955.1). Classification (GTDB taxonomy): domain Bacteria; phylum Pseudomonadota; class Gammaproteobacteria; order Enterobacterales; family Enterobacteriaceae; genus Morganella; species Morganella sibonii. Next base: position 3,890,729 of record NZ_CP066129.1, on the reverse strand, counting down.
GAACGGCGATCAGCAACCGGCCTACGTTCTGTATCTGACCATTGATCCGCGCCAGGTGGATGTGAATGTGCATCCGGCCAAACATGAAGTGCGTTTTCATCAGGCGCGGCTGGTGCATGACTTTATTTATCAGGCAGTGCTCAGTGTGCTGAAGCAGCATGAGCAGCCGGCTTCCCTGTTTGAGCCGGCACCGTCAGTACCGCAGACACAGCATGTGCCCGAAAACCGCGCGGCGGCCGGTAAAAATATTTTTGAACGGGAGGAAGTGTGTACTCCTTCCCCGCACCGGGAAACGGCGGCAGGTACCGCATCTTACAGCGGCCGTAACAGCGGGAAACCGGTATATTCTGCGGATAAACCCGTATACAGCCCGAAAGAAGCCGGAATATATCAGTCACTGATACAGACTCCGGCGGAAAACCGGCCGCAGCTGTTTCCGGAAAAAAGTACTTTTCTGTCAGAAAGCCGGATCAGTGCCGCAGGTGAGGCGGTGACGGAAAAAAGTGAGCGTGTAAGTTTTGGTAAAATCCTTACGCTTTATCCGCCGTGTTATGCGTTAATTGAGACAGATGCAGGTATTGCGCTGTTTTCCCTCAGTAAAGCGTCACATTATCTGCGGTGTCAGCAACTGATTCCGGGAGAGCAGGGACTGAAATCCCAGCCGCTGATGATCCCGCTTCAGATGGCATTAAGCGCACAGGAATGTGAGACATTTACGCGGTTTGCCGGGGTATTGCGTACTTTCGGCATAGAAGGTTCAGTTTCCCGTGGAAAAGCGACGATTCGTACGGTATCGTTACCGCTTCGTCAGCAAAATTTACCGCACCTTATCCCTGAATTACTGAACTTTCTGGCTGATAACCCGGATGCGGGTGAACACGCTGTTGCGGCGTGTCTGGCCGGTATGCTGACCGGCGAATCGCCGGTTCAGAGCAAAGCGCAGGCGGTGCAACTGCTGGCAGATGTGGAGCGGCTGTGCCCGGAACTGGTGCGCAGGCCGCCGGAAGATTTAGTGCAATTAATTGATTTAACTGAGGTCGTTGCAGCATTACGTCATGAGTGAACAGAATCATCATAAACCCGCAGCCCTGTTTCTGATGGGGCCGACGGCTTCAGGAAAAACCGCGCTGGCAATTGAACTGTGTCAGCGGCTGCCGGTGGAAATCATCAGTGTGGACTCCGCGCTGATTTACAAGGGGATGGATATCGGGACCGCAAAGCCCGACGCTGCCGAACTGGCGCTCGCCCCGCACCGGCTGATTGATATTCTCGATCCGTCAGTGGCCTATTCCGCTGCCGATTTCCGCCGTGATGCACTGGCGGCGATGACAGATATCACCGCGCAGGGAAAAATTCCGCTGCTGGTCGGCGGAACCATGATGTATTTCAAGGCATTACTGGAAGGATTATCGCCGCTGCCGTCCGCTGACCCGGAAATCCGGGCGCAGATTGAGGCTCGGGCAGCGCAGGATGGCTGGCAGGTTCTTCATGACGAACTGAGCCGGATTGACCCCGTCGCCGGGGCACGAATCCATCCGAATGATCCGCAGCGGCTCAGCCGGGCGCTGGAGGTATACTATATCTCCGGGAAAACGATGACAGAACTGACGGAAACCGCAGGGGAGAATTTGCCCTTTAATGCTTATCAGTTTGCCATTGCACCGGCAGATCGTAAAATATTGCATCAGCGAATTGAAATGCGTTTTCAGATGATGCTGAACGCCGGTTTTGAGGACGAAGTCCGTGCGCTGTATCAGCGCGGGGACCTTCATCCGGATTTGCCGTCGATCCGTTGTGTCGGCTACCGCCAGATGTGGTCTTATCTGGCCGGTGAAATCAGTTATGACGACATGGTGTATCGGGGCATTTGCGCCACCCGCCAGCTTGCCAAGCGGCAGCTGACGTGGTTGCGGGGTTGGGAAGGTGTTCACTGGCTTGACAGTGAACAGCCTGAACAATCTCTTAAAGCCGTTATGCAGGTTCTTCGTGCATAGCGCCGTTGATTGTGTACAATTAACGGGTTACGAAAGTTTTGAGTAGTTATTTTTCGAACCCAGTTTGGGTTTCATTTAAAAAACAACAAAATAAGGAAAATACAGAATGGCTAAGGGGCAATCTTTGCAAGATCCGTTCCTGAACGCATTACGTCGCGAAAGGGTTCCGGTTTCTATTTATCTGGTCAACGGTATTAAATTGCAGGGTCAGATCGAATCATTCGACCAGTTTGTTATTCTGCTGAAAAACACGGTCAGCCAAATGGTTTATAAACACGCGATCTCTACCGTCGTACCTTCCCGTCCGGTTTCTCACCACAGCGGTGGCGCAAACCCGGGAACCGGCAGCAGCAATTACCACCAGTCAGCCGGTAACGGTGGTGCGCAACAGGATACTGATGGCGCTGAATAAGTCAGTGTGCAGTTATCAATCGCGGAAAAACATAGGTAGGGAGACTTTACCTGTGTTTTTTCCTGCGTGTTTTTCACTCAGCCTGAGAGGTTCTGCTGTTGTTTGACAGGTATGAAGGCGGTGAACGGGCCGTACTGGTCCATCTGTTTTTCTCACAGGATAAAAACACTGATGATCTCAGTGAGTTTGAATCCCTTGTGACATCCGCGGGTGTGACACCTGTCCGGATAGTGACCGGCAGCCGCAGCGCTCCCCATCCGAAGTATTTTGCGGGTGAAGGGAAAGCTGAAGAGATTGCTGACGCTGTGATGGAAAGTGACGCCGATGTGGTGCTCTTTAACCATGCCTTAAGTCCGGCGCAGGAACGCAACCTCGAGCGTTTGTGCCAGTGCAGGGTGGTTGACAGAACCGGGGTTATCCTCGATATCTTCGCCCAGCGGGCACGGACACATGAAGGTAAATTACAGGTGGAACTGGCGCAGTTACGCCACCTTTCCACACGTCTGGTCCGCGGCTGGACGCACCTTGAACGCCAGAAAGGCGGGATTGGTCTGCGGGGGCCGGGTGAGACTCAGCTTGAGTCCGACCGCCGGATGCTGCGGGATAAAATCAAACAGATTTCAGGGCGTCTGGAAAAAGTGGAACGCCAGCGCGGACAAGGCCGTCAGGCGCGCAGTAAAGCGGATATTCCGACGGTGTCTCTGGTCGGTTACACCAACGCCGGGAAATCCAGTCTGTTTAATCACATAACTGATGCGAAAGTCTATGCGGCGGATCAGTTATTTGCGACACTCGATCCGACCCTGCGGCGGATTGATGTTGATGATGTCGGTACTGTGGTACTGGCAGATACGGTCGGGTTTATCCGCCATCTGCCGCACGACCTGGTGGCGGCATTTAAAGCCACGTTGCAGGAAACCCGTGAAGCGACACTGCTGCTTCATGTGGTGGACGCGGCGGATAATCGTATTGATGAAAATATTCATGCGGTTAATACAGTTCTGGAAGAGATTGATGCACATGAAATTCCGGTTCTGATAGTCATGAATAAAATCGATATGCTGGATGATTTTGAACCGCGTATCGACAGAAATGAGGATAACCTGCCGGTCAGGGTCTGGCTTTCAGCACAGACCGGAGCAGGAGTCCCGTTGTTGTTCCGGGCACTGACAGAACGCCTTTCCGGTGAGATCGCACACCTGGAATTGTGTCTGCCTCCGTCAGAGGGTCGTCTGCGCAGCCGTTTTTATCAGCTTCAGGCGATTGAACGCGAGTGGCTTGATGACGATGGCCGGATTTGCCTTGAAATCAGGCTGCCGGTTGTTGACTGGCGCCGTCTCTGCAAGCAGGAACAACAGTTAGCCGATTACGTTATCTGATTATCAGCGGCGTAATATATTGATTGAGAGCGCGTTTTTGTGCTCTTAGCCCTGAAAAACCGATCATAAAAGAGTGGAGCGAAGGCATGGCGTGGAATCAGCCCGGTAATAACGGACAGGACCGCGACCCGTGGGGGAGCAGCAATAAAGGCGGCAACTCCGACGGTAACAAAGGCGGCCGGAACCGTGGGGCATCTGATCTCGACGATCTGTTCCGGAAAATGAGCAGAAAACTCGGTGGTCTGGGTGGCGGTAAAGGCGGAAATAATAACGGACAGTCCGGCGGGAACAATCGTCCTCCGGTACAGTTCGCCGGCGGACGTATTATCAGTCTCGCTATTGCCGCCGTTGTTGTTGTCTGGGCCGCAACCGGCTTCTATACGATTAAAGAAACGGAACGCGGTGTGGTTACCCGTTTCGGTAAATTCAGTCATGTGGTGCAGCCGGGTCTGAACTGGAAACCGACATTTATTGATCGCGTCACCGCGGTTGATGTGGCGACCGTCCAGGATCTGGCGACCAACGGGATGATGTTAACGGCTGACGAAAACGTCGTCCGCGTCAATATGAACGTCCAGTTCCAGGTTGTGAACCCGGAAGAGTATCTCTTCAGCGTCACCAACCCGGGCAACAGTCTGCGTCAGGCGATGGACAGTGCGGTGCGCGGGGTTATCGGTAAGTTCACCATGGAGAAAATCCTGACGGCGAACCGTACCGTGGTCCGTAACGAAACCCAGAAAGTTCTCGAAGAGACAATCAGACCTTATAAAATGGGGATCGCGATTGTCGACGTCAACTTCCAGGAAGCCCGTCCGCCGGCTGAAGTTCAGGCCTCATTCGATGACGTGATTGCCGCGCGTGAAAACGAACAGCAATCTATCCGTGAAGCGGAAGCTTACTCAAACGAAGTTCTGCCGCTGGCAAAAGGTAACGCGCAAAGCATGATCGAAAGCGCGCAGGCCTATAAAGCCAGTATCGTGCTGAAAGCACGCGGTGAAGTGGCAAGCTTCTCGAAAATGCTGCCGGAATACCGTGCGGCACCGGATATCACCCGTGAACGTCTGTACATTGAGACAATGGAACGTGTGCTGAGCAATACCCGTAAAGTGATTGCCAATGATAAAAGCAACAGCATGATGGTGCTGCCGCTGGATCAGATTATGCGCGAGCAGAGAGCAGCCTCTCAGACTGCACCGGCGAAATCCGCTGCCTCGTCATCATCCGCGCCGGCAACACAGGCACCGTCAGGCCGTCAGGCACAAAACAGCACCCGGAATCCGAATGTACCCGCTGAATACAACAACACGTATGATCTCAGCAGTTCGGGTATCCGTGGTAACACTGAACGCACAGGGAGACAATAATCATGCGTAAGTATTTAGCCGTTATTGTTATTCTGGTTTTAGGCGTTCTGTATGCGTCTGTCTTTACTGTTCAGCAGACCGAGCGCGGTATTGTGCTGCGCTTTGGTAAAGTTCTGCGTGATGCGGAGAACAAACCGATTGTCTATGAACCGGGCCTGCATCTGAAAGTGCCGTTTATTGAAACCGTTAAAATGCTGCCTGCCCGTATCCAGACACTGGATATCCAGGCTGACCGTTTCCTGACAAACGAAAACAAAGACCTGATCGTCGATTCTTACCTGAAATGGCGGATTAGTGATTTCAGCCTGTATTATCTCGCAACAAACAGCGGTAATATTAATCAGGCTGAAAACCTGCTGAAACGTAAATTCAGTGACCGTCTGCGTTCTGAGTTCGGTCGTCTGAGCGTGAAAGAGATTGTGACGGATTCCCGTGGTACATTAACGACGGAAGTCAAAAATGCACTGAACGAAGGGAGCTCCGGTAACGATCCGCAGGCAACTGATGCTGATAACGCTATTGCCGATGCGGCAGCGCGTGTTCAGGAAGAAACCAAAGGCGCACAGCCTCAGGTGAATCCGAACAGTATGGCAGCGTTAGGTATCGAAGTGGTGGACGTCCGTATCAAGCAGATCAACCTGCCGGCGGAAGTCTCCGAAGCTATCTTCCAGCGTATGCGTGCAGAACGTGAAGCTGTGGCACGTCGTCACCGCTCACAGGGTCTGGAAGAAGCCATGAAGATTCGTGCGGTGGCAGATAAAACCCGTACTGAAATCCTGGCCGAAGCGGAGCGCCAGTCACTCTCCCTGCGTGGTGCGGGTGATGCGGAAGCCGCTAAACTGTTTGCGGATGCATTCAGTCAGGACCCGGATTTCTATGCGTTTATCCGAAGCCTGCGTGCTTATGAGCAAAGCTTCAAACCCGATGGCAACGACATTATGGTGTTAAGCCCGGATACGGATTTCTTCCGTTACATGAAGGCACCGACATCATTGCGTCCGGCTTCAGGCCAGTAAGTCCGGTAACCGCATAACCGGTACTGACAAATCGTCAGCATGCTGATGGTCGCACTCTGATGAAGAAAGCCCGCTTAGGCGGGCTTTATTATGGACATAGATCAGGTGACTTTCATAAAGTGGATAAAAAGTGCTGAAAGGGCGGTCATGAGATGCTAGAATCCTTTTTTAAGCAACCAGGTAAAAACGAAATGGGTAAGAACGTTGTCGTATTGGGCACCCAATGGGGTGACGAGGGCAAGGGCAAAATCGTCGACTTGCTGACTGAACGGGCTAAGTATGTTGTTCGTTATCAAGGTGGCCACAACGCTGGTCACACTCTGGTTATCAACGGTGAGAAAACCGTCCTGCATTTAATTCCGTCAGGTATTCTCCGCGAAAACGTCGTCAGCATCATTGCTAACGGTGTTGTACTCGCACCCGATGCACTGCTGAAAGAAATGACTGCACTGGAAGAGCGTGGTATTCCGGTGCGCGAACGTCTGCTGATTTCTGAAGCATGTCCGCTGATCCTGCCTTATCATGTTGCGCTGGATAATGCCCGTGAGAAAGCACGCGGCGCGAAAGCTATCGGCACAACCGGGCGCGGTATCGGACCTGCATACGAAGATAAAGTTGCCCGTCGCGGTCTGCGCGTGGGTGATCTCTTCGATAAAGAAACTTTCGCTCAGAAACTGAAAGAAATCCTTGAGTATCACAACTTCCAGTTAGTGAACTACTACAAAGAGCCTGCGGTTGACTATCAGAAAACCCTGGACGAAATCATGGCAGTTGCAGATATCCTGACCGGTATGGTTGTGGATGTGTCTGATCTGCTGTACAAAGCCACCGTTAACGGTGAGCTGGTGATGTTTGAAGGTGCACAGGGTACACTGCTGGATATCGACCACGGTACCTATCCGTATGTGACCTCCTCAAACACCACTGCCGGCGGTGTTGCCACCGGTTCCGGTTTAGGTCCGCGTTATGTGGATTATGTCCTGGGTATCATCAAAGCTTACTCCACCCGTGTGGGTGCCGGTCCGTTCCCGACCGAACTGTTTGATGAAACCGGTGAATACCTGCGTACCAAAGGCCAGGAGTTCGGTGCAACCACCGGACGCAGCCGTCGTTGCGGCTGGCTGGACATCATTGCTATCCGCCGTGCTGTGCAGATTAACTCCCTGTCAGGGTTCTGCATGACCAAGCTGGATGTGCTGGATGGTCTGAAAGAAGTGAAAGTGTGTGTCGGTTACCGTTTACCGAATGGTGAAATCATCGAAACCACACCACTGGCTGCGGATAACTGGGAAGGCATCGAGCCTATCTATGAAGTGATGCCGGGCTGGACTGAAACCACCTTCGGGGCGAAGAGCCGCGAAGCACTGCCTCAGGCAGCACTGGATTACATCCGCCGCATTGAAGAACTGACAGGCGTTCCTGTTGATATTATTTCAACCGGTCCGGATCGTTCTGAAACGATGATCCTGCGCGACCCGTTCGACGCATAAGATCGTTCAGTTGATACCAGTCAGGGCCGGGCATGTTTGTCCGGCTTTTTGTTTTCTGACGCCGGAATTTCTGACTGCGTGAGCGCAGGAAATCCGGCGTTTTTAACGACAAATTTTGCTTAATAAGCAAAAGACACACATAATGATTATCCATTACTTATCATGTGATCCCCGCGCGGGATAACAGAATTTCCGGGGTAAAATGTGCAGTTAACCAGTTTTACAGATTATGGCTTGCGGGCGCTGATTTATATGGCGTCACTTCCTGATGGTAAAATGACCAGTATTACGGAAGTGACGAATGTCTACGGTGTATCCCGTAACCATATGGTCAAGATAATTAACCAATTGAGCCATTTGGGTTATGTCGAGGCGATTCGCGGCAAAAATGGCGGGATCCGCCTGGGAAAACCTGCTAATACTATAGGTATCGGTGAGGTTGTCCGCGCGCTCGAGCCGTTAACACTGGTGAACTGCAGCGGTGAATTCTGTCACATTACCCCGGCTTGCCGGCTGAAATCGGTACTGAACAAAGCCATACGGGAGTTTCTGCAGGAACTGGATAAACACACGCTCGCTGATATGGTGCAGGACAATCAGCATCTTTATAAATTGTTACTGACGGACGAATAACGCTCGTCAGAAACCACGGAGGATATAATGTCAGTGGAAAAACAATCAAACGACCCTTACCGTGAGCGCGAAGCGGAAAAATACGAATCTCCGATCGCGAGCCGTGAATTTATTCTTGAAACTGTCCGCCGTCACACCAAACCGGTGAGCCGCGACGATATCGCACAGGAACTGGGGATCAGCGGTGAAGAGGCTCAGGAAGCCCTGCGCCGCCGCCTGCGCGCAATGGAACGTGACGGGCAGCTGGTCTTTACCCGCCGTCAGTGCTACGCCTTACCGGAACGCCTTGATTTAATTAAAGGAACCGTGATCGGCCATCGTGATGGCTTCGGGTTCCTGCGTGTCGAAGGACAAAAAGACGATCTCTACATCCCGCAGGATCAGATGAAATTATGCATCCACGGGGATGTGATCCTGGTTCAGGTGATGGGAGCTGATCGCAAAGGCCGCCGCGAAGCGCGCGTTGTGCGTGTCGTTGAGCCAAAAACCGGCCAGATTGTCGGCCGTTACTTTACCGAAGAAGGCATGGGATTTGTCGTGCCGGATGACAGCCGCCTGTGCTTTGATATTCTGATCCCGAAAGAGTCGATTAACGGCGCACGGATGGGAAATATCGTGGTGGCGGAACTGACCCGCCGTCCGGGCAAACGCGTGCAGGCGCTCGGTGTTATCACTGAAGTGCTGGGCGAGAAAATGGGCACCAGCATTGCTGTGGATATTGCCCTGCGCAAACATGAAATTCCGTTTACCTGGCCTGAACAGGTGGAACGCCAGGTTGCGGATATCCGCGAGGAAGTACCGGAATCCGCTAAAAAAGGCCGTGTTGATTTACGCGACCTGCCGCTGGTGACTATCGACGGCGAAGATGCCCGTGACTTTGATGACGCCGTACACTGCGAAGCCAAACGCGGCGGCGGCTGGCGTCTGTGGGTGGCAATTGCTGACGTCAGTTATTATGTGCGTCCGCAGACGGCGCTGGATGATGAAGCCCGCAGCCGGGGAACCTCTGTTTACTTCCCGTCACAGGTTGTACCGATGCTGCCGGAAGTACTGTCGAACGGTGTCTGCTCACTGAACCCGCAGGTTGACCGCCTGTGTATGGTGTGTGAAATGACGATTTCGGCGAAAGGTAAGCTTTCCGGTTACCGTTTCTATGAAGCGGTAATGAGCTCACACGCCCGTCTGACCTACACCAAAGTGTGGAAAATCCTCGAAGGCGATGAAGAGCTGCGTGAGCATTACGCGCCGCTGGTCAAACACCTGGAAGAGCTGCATAAACTCTATAAAGCACTGGCGGAAGCCCGTGACGAGCGCGGCGCGATTGCCTTTGAATCCGAAGAAGCGAAATTTATTTTCAATGCGGAAAAACGCATTGAACGTATCGAGCCGGTACTGCGCAATGATGCGCACAAACTGATCGAAGAATGTATGATCATGGCGAACGTTGCCGCAGCCCGTTTCGTTGAGAAAAACAATGAACCGGCGCTGTACCGTGTGCATGATCGTCCGAAAGAGGACAGCGTTACCAACCTGCGTACTGTCTTTAATGAACTGGGTCTGACCCTGCCGGGCGGCCTGACACCGGAGCCGAAAGATTACGCCCGTGTCATGCTGGAAGTGGCGGAACGTCCTGACCACGAACTGTTACAGACCATGCTGCTGCGCTCGATGAAACAGGCGATTTATGATCCGGATAACCGCGGCCACTTCGGCCTGGCGTTACCGGCGTATGCCCACTTTACCTCACCGATCCGCCGCTATCCGGATCTGAGCCTGCACCGTGCGATTAAGTACCTGCTGGCAAAAGAGCGCGGCGAGGCGAAATCGCAGACCGGTGCATGGCATTATGATATGCAGAGTATGCTTCAGCTGGGTGAGCACACCTCCATGACGGAGCGCCGTGCTGATGAAGCCACCCGCGATGTGGCGGACTGGCTGAAGTGTGACTTTATGCAGGATCAGGTGGGGAATGTCTTTACCGGGCTTATCACCAGCGTGACCGGTTTCGGTTTCTTTGTCCGTCTCAATGATCTGTTTATCGATGGTCTGGTACACGTATCAACACTTGATAACGATTACTACCGCTACGATAATGTCGGCCAGCGTCTGATTGGTGAATCGTCCTCTAATGTATACCGCCTGGGTGATGAAGTTGAAATCCGGGTGGAAGCCGTGCATATGGATGAGCGCACCATTGATTTCGCGCTGATTTCAACCACCCGCCGTGCCCGTAATGAAGGCAAAACCGCGAGAACCCGGGCGAAAGCCGGTGACAGAGGGGACAAGCGCCGGGATGGTAAGAAAGCTGATCCGCGCCGTGACAAAAACTTCGAACCGGACAGTGCGTTCCGCAAGAAGAAAAAAGAGGACGGCCCGAAAGCACCGAAAAGTAAGAAATCAGCCCGGACCAAAAAAATCGAAGCCAATATAAAGGCGAAACGCGCGAAGAAAAAAGCTGCGAAGTAACTGCCTTTGGTTTATATCTTCCCGTAATGAGGCGGTAACGCCTCATTACGCTTATTGTCCCGCAACAAACGGAACGTTATGAGTGAAATTATTTATGGTATCCACGCCGTGGATGCTCTGCTGGCGCGTGATCCCAGCCGTTTTCTTGAAGTTTTTGTTTTAAAAGGACGTGAAGACCGCCGTCTGACTCCGGTTGTGCATGCTCTGGAAGCCGCGGGTGTCCGCGTCCAGGTGGCCAGCCGTCAGTGGATGGACGGCCAGACCGAAGGGGCTGTTCATCAGGGTATTATTGCCAAAGTCAAAGGCGGCCGTCAGTATCAGGAGCAGGATCTGCCTGATCTGCTGGCAGAGCATGAAACACCGTTTCTGCTGGTGCTCGACGGTGTGACGGATCCGCACAACCTCGGTGCCTGTCTGCGTACCGCAGATGCCGCCGGTGTGCATGCGGTGATCATTCCGAAAGACCGTTCCGCGCAGCTGAATGCGACGGCGAAAAAAGTCGCGTGCGGCGCGGCGGAAAGCGTACCGCTGATCCGTGTCACTAACCTGGCCCGCACACTGCGCCAGCTGAAAGACGAAAATATCTGGGTTGTCGGTACGGCCGGTGAAGCGACTCATGATCTGTATCAGAGCAAAATGACCGGCCCGGTGGCGCTGGTGATGGGTGCGGAAGGAGAAGGCATGCGCCGCCTGACCCGCGACCTGTGCGATGAACTGATCAGCATTCCGATGGCCGGAGCGGTATCCTCCCTGAATGTCTCGGTGGCAACGGGCGTCTGCCTGTTTGAGGCTGTGCGTCAGCGCGGAAAATAATCCCGCATCACACACTTATTACCTTGTCTTTTGAGGCGGGTATGAGTATAGTTATGCGTCAAATTTTTCAGCCGCACTTAAACAAGTTCCTTGCCTCTCAGGGTTGCGGTTGCCCGGACAGGAGGCTAATAATCCGTAAGGAGCACTACTAATGCGTCATTACGAAATCGTCTTCATGGTTCATCCGGACCAGAGCGAACAAGTACCGGCAATGATCGAGCGTTATAAAACTGCTATTACTAACGCAGAAGGTCAGATCCACCGTCTCGAAGACTGGGGTCGTCGCCAACTGGCTTACCCAATCAACAAACTGCACAAAGCACACTACGTTCTGCTGAACGTTGAAGCTCCGCAGGAAGTGATTGACGAGCTGGAAACTATTTTCCGCTTCAATGATGCCGTTATCCGCAGCATGGTTATGCGCGTTAAGCACGCGGTGACTGAACCTTCTCCAATGGTTAAAGCGAAAGACGAACGTCGCCCGCGCGACATGTCTGACGACGTTGAAGAAAATGATGAAGCTGAGGAAACTGAAGAGTAATAACGGTGTCCGCTAACCGTCTGGTGTTATCCGGCACAGTGTGCAGGGAACCCACCCGGAAAGTCAGCCCGGCCGGAATTCCGCATTGTCAGTTTGTGCTTGAGCACCGCTCACAACAGCAGGAAGCCGGACTTACCAGGCAGGCATGGTGCAGAATGCCCGTGGTTGCCAGCGGACAGACGATCCAAACCATTACTCGCAGTATAACGGTCGGCAGTCAGATAACCGTTCAGGGATTCATCAGCACCCATCAGGGGCGAAATGGATTATCGAAACTGGTTCTTCATGCCGAACATATTGAATTGATAGATTCTGGAGACTAGCCATATGGCACGTTATTTCCGTCGTCGTAAATTCTGCCGTTTCACCGCAGAAGGCGTTCAAGAGATTGATTATAAAGACATCGCTACGCTGAAAAACTATATCACTGAAAGTGGTAAAATCGTACCAAGCCGTATCACCGGTACCAGTGCGAAATATCAGCGTCAGCTCGCTCGTGCTATCAAGCGTGCACGCTACCTGTCTTTACTGCCTTACACTGATCGTCATCAGTAATCGGCACAGTCCATTAATGACTTTAAGAGGATAAGGTAATGCAAGTTATTCTGCTTGATAAAGTAGCAAACCTGGGCAGCCTGGGCGACCAGGTAAATGTTAAATCTGGTTATGCACGTAACTTCTTAGTACCGCAAGGTAAAGCAGTTCCTGCAACCAAGAAAAACATCGAATTCTTCGAAGCGCGCCGCGCAGAACTGGAAGCTAAATTAGCTGACGTTCTGGCCGCAGCACACGCTCGCGCAGAGAAAATCAATGCCCTGGGCGTTGTGACTCTGTCTTCCAAAGCGGGTGACGAAGGTAAACTGTTCGGTTCTGTCGGTACCCGTGACATCGCTGATGCTGTAACTGCAGCCGGCGTTGAAGTGGCGAAAAGCGAAGTTCGTCTGCCAAACGGCGTTCTGCGTACTCTGGGTGATCACGAAGTTCACTTCCAGGTTCACAGCGACGTGTTTGCAGAACTGAATGTGAAGATTGTTGCTGAGTAATCTCTGATTACACGGTAAACATCTTTGAAAGACGCTGGCTCAGGCCAGCGTTTTTTTTATGTGACAAAACAACGGTTAAGAGCGGCGGTAACTGCCGTCTTTCTGTCGTTTAAAGGTGGCGGACTGCCCGTTGGCCTTATCAATTCTCAGCACTGAGACCGTGTTTCCCTTTCCTTTGGTCACGCTGATTTTATCCCCGGATTCCACCTGATTCAGCGGTTTCTGCGGCCCTTCAACCGCCGTCATGCGGAATAAGTCATCGACCGGCAATCCGTTGCTGCGAAATACCTGAGCTAATGTCTGACCTTTTTTGAGGGTGAAACGCAGTGTACTGTCCTGTACAGGTGCAGGAGTCTGTTCTGCGCTGGCCGGAGGTTGTTCGGTAACGGGCTGGGGAGCCGGTCCGGTGTTCAGTGCGCCCGGCGGGAGGTTATCCGGCAGCGGTAAATCGGGAGTAACAGCTGCGGTATCCGGTGGTGTACCGGTCTGCTCTGCTATCAGGTCACCCAGCGGATCAGCCGGCGGCGTCAGCGTGATATTCTGCGAAGGCACGATCACCGGGGGCTTCTGTGCGGCAGGCCAGAATATCAGGACAAGCATGACAATCAGCGCAATAGCGGTGATGGCGTAAAGATGGCGCTTTGGCAGTAGTCTCATCAGAATCTCCCGCTTTTCAGCATGAATAATTATCCTCCGGTATTATTCCAGTGTAGCAGCAGACGTACTGAAATTATTCGGAATTAGTCTTGTTTTATAAATTGATTATGCTGTTTTCCGGTAATCACAGGGTTGCATCAGCTTTCACTGATTATCGGGTTTACCGGGGTACATCCTGCTGTTATGCTTATCCGTCTTAATTTATTAATCAGGTATCTCTCATGACACAACCGACTTTTGACACGATGGAAGCACAGGCAAGCTACGGAATCGGCTTACAAATCGGCCAGCAATTACAGGAATCAGGACTGAGCGGATTAGTACCGGAAGCCATTCTGGCCGGTATCACTGATGCACTGGAAAATAATCAGCCTGCTGTGGCGGTGGATGTTCTGCATCGTGCCCTGCGTGAAATGCATGAGCGTGCTGATGCTGTCCGCAATGAAAAACAGGCTGAACTGGTCAAAGACGGAATGCGTTTCCTGGAAGAGAATGCGAAGAAAGAGGGCGTTTCCACTACTGAAAGCGGCCTGCAGTTCTCTGTCATCAATCAGGGCGACGGTGCGATCCCGGCGCGTACTGACCGTGTCCGTGTTCACTACACCGGTCGTCTGATCGACGGTACTGTGTTTGACAGCTCCGTACAGCGCGGTCAGCCTGCTGAATTCCCGGTAAACGGCGTGATCGCGGGCTGGATTGAAGCACTGACCCTGATGCCGGTCGGCTCCAAGTGGGAACTGTATATCCCGAGCAACCTGGCGTACGGTGAGCGTGGTGCCGGTGCGGCAATCCCGCCGTACAGCACACTGGTATTCGAAGTGGAGCTGCTGGAGATCCTGTAATACTCTCTTTGCTGACAAAAACAGAATATGCGAAATGGCCGGTTTTCACCGGCCATTTTTATTTCTATACTCAGGTCTCCGGAGACGTGAACAGGATTACGACGCGACTCACTAACCGTTCTGTGAAAGAGGTGAAGGATGCTCAATCAAATTTGTCTGCTGGCCCGGCGGGCGGGCGACGCAATCATGGATATCTACCATCATCCCGACACACTGACCATCTCCGCCAAAGCGGATAACTCCCCTTTAACCGCCGCGGATTTAGCCGCGCACCACATCATCGTGCAGGAACTGAACGCCCTGACACCGGATATCCCGGTGCTTTCAGAGGAAGATCCGCAGCCGTGGTCTGAGCGGCAGCACTGGACCCAATACTGGCTGGTGGACCCGCTTGACGGCACCAAAGAATTTATCAGCCGCAACGGCGAATTTACGGTCAATATTGCCCTGATTTCCGGCGGCGTGCCCGTACTCGGTGTGGTGTATGCGCCGGTACCGGATATTCTCTATCTGGCGGAAGGTAAACACGCCTGGCGCGAGCGGGGCGGGCAGCGAATGGCAATCAAAGTGGTTAATACGGATCTGCCGATGGTGGTGATCAGCCGCTCACATCAGGATGCGGAACTGGCAGATTATCTGGAACAGCTGGGACCGCATGAAACCCGGGCTATCGGCTCATCCCTTAAGTTCTGTCTGGTGGCAGAAGGTAAAGCCCAGCTCTATCCGCGCTTTAACCCGACCCATATCTGGGATACCGCGGCAGGACATGCCGTCGCACTCGCGGCGGGAGCGCATATCACGGACTGGAGTGGTAAAACGCTCGACTATACACCACGTGAATCACTGATAAACCCGGGATTCCGTGTCAGCAGTTTCTGATTGCCATTTTATTCCTGAATAACAGTGTAATTTGCATGGTTATGCAAATTACACTGACTTTTCTCCGCCCGGAAAATCTCCTGCCTGATAATGTCAGTTCCTGTATTTCACCCTGAAATTATTTATAAAACTTATAGTAATTATGGGGTTATTATTTCACTTTTATAGTGTGACGGGGATCGTTTTTCGTGATGATTTGTGAAGTAAGTCGTAGTGAAGTGTCATTTTATGTAAAAATAGTGATTAAATCATTTGATTAATGAACCCGGGTGGTAGAATCGGGTCATACCTTAGGCATGAAAGAAAAGGTAAAGGGGAGGACATAAGTACGATGAAAATTTTCGCCCGTTACAACCCGGCTCAGATCGCCCGCTACGTGAAGACATTATTCCGCGGCCGCCTGTATATACAGGGAATGGGCGCGTTTGAATTTGACTACGGCAAGATTTTACCGCCGAAAATCAGAGACAAACGCCACCTGAGTGCAATGAGTGAAATTAATCAGCAGGTATCGTTGCTGCAGGCGCAGCTGGCATAAATCACAATACCTGACTGATTGAAGAAGGGTTAGTTTTACGGTTTTTGGCGCTGTTCGCTGTGTGCCACGTCAGACTGACCCTCTTTACTGCTTTCCGCCGCTGACGGACGCGGCATTACCGGTGTATCCGCAATACGTGTGACCAGCAGCTGGTCAATCTTGTAGTTATCGATATCAACCACTTCAAATTTGTAGCCTGAGAATTTCACGGAATCTGTCCGTTTCGGGATGCGACGCAGTTTGTACATCAGGAACCCGGCGATGGTTTCATAATTACTGTCATCCGGGAACTCATCGATATCCAGTACCCGCTGTACATCCTCAATGGGGGTGCCGCCCTCAATCAGCCAGGAATTTTCATCACGGGCAACAATCTGTTCTTCCTGCCCCTGACCGACCAAATCCCCCATCAGCGTAATCATCACGTCATTGATAGTGATGACACCCATCACCATGGCGTATTCATTCAGAATGATAGCGAAGTCTTCCCCGGCATTTTTAAAGCCTTCCAGGGTATCTGACAGGCTCAGCGTATCCGGTATCATCAGTGCCGGGCGGATTTGCACACCTTCGCGCAGATTCAGGCTCTGGCCGTTCAGTACGCGGTTCAGCAGATCTTTAGAATCGACATAGCCGAGCACATGATCCAGCCCGCCGTCACACACCAGGAATTTCGAATGTGGCTGCGTGGAGATCTTCTCTTTGATGCTCTCTTCGTTTTCCTGTTTGTCGAAATAGACCACGCTCTCGCGGGAAGTCATGGCTGACGGTACAGTCCGGGATTCCAGCTCAAACACGTTTTCGATCAGTTCGTGTTCCTGCTTGCGCAGCACACCGGCCACGGCACCCGCTTCCACCACCGCGTAAATATCATCAGAAGTGATATCTTCATTACGGGCCAGCGGAATTTTGAATAATTTAAAGAACAGGTTAGATAACCCGTTAAACAGCCAGGCCAGCGGACGCAGAACTGTCAGACAAAAACGCATCGGCTGGACAATCCGGATGGCGACCGCTTCCGGTTTGATCATGCCGAGACGTTTCGGGGTCAGATCCGCCAGCAGGATAAACATGGAGGTCACGATAATAAATGACAGTATTGAGCCGAGCTGTTGTGCTGCGGCGTCGGCCATAAAATTGCCGAACAGGGTGCGGAGTGCCGGTGAAAAGGCAGATTCGCCGACAATACCGGCGAGGATAGCCACGGCGTTCAGGCCGATTTGCACCACGGTGAAGAACATTCCCGGCGCTTCCTGTAAGCGGAGCACGTGGGCGGCATTGGTATTGCCTTCGTCAATCATGACCTTGAGTTTGATACGCCGTGAGGCGGCCAGTGATATTTCAGATAACGAAAAGAATGCGCTGATCGCGCACAGTAACAGGACGATTAATAAACTATTTAACATATAAGTTCCGAATGGCCGGCACGATTGCCTCCTGGCACGCTGTTCTTGATTATGCGTGGCGACCGGTTATTTTAGATATATAGAGCATAAGTATCGGATATAAAAAAAGAAAGGCGCACAGAGCATCCAATTTGTCTGTGCGCGGATGTGCAGTATAGCACCGGAACGGGAAAAACGACTAGTTTCTCAGCGAAGGCGGCAGACAAACACCGATCCCGCCGAGTCCGCAATAGCCTTCCGGGTTCTTATCCAGATATTGCTGGTGGTAATCTTCAGCCACATAAAACGGGCCGAGAGGGCGGATGGCCGTGGTGATACTGCGGCTGTCCTGACTCTCATTCATCGCCTGCTGATACTGCTCACGCGAAGCAAGGGCCTGCACGCGCTGGCTGTCAGACTGGGTATAAATCGCGGAACGGTATTGTGATCCGATATCGCCGCCCTGTTTCATGCCTTGTGCCGGGTCGTGGTTTTCCCAGAACAGACGCAGCAGATCGGCATAGCTGATGACGGACGGGTCATAGACCACCCGGACGGCTTCGGCATGTCCGGTTCTGCCGGTGCAGACATCGTCGTAGGTTGGGTTCTTTGTCGTGCCGCCGGTATACCCGGCAGTTGTGCTGTACACACCCGGCTGTTGCCAGAACAGACGCTCCACGCCCCAGAAACAGCCCATGGCGAAATACGCAGTATCAAAGCCGTCAGGCACATGGTTCACATCATGGCCGGTCACGGTATGGCGCGGGCTGATAGTCAGCGCCACGGCGCTGTCAGGCAGTGCATCGGCGGCGGAAACAGGAGATACAATGGTGTCCTGCGGGTATTGAGTGGTGTTTTGTGTCATTTGCGGTGGCTCCTGTTTTAAGAATAATCGGTGCATTATCAGCAGATTTCAGGTTATTTATCTTATGTATCTATAGTAAACTTCAAATAATTTTCATTTATCTCAGTCAAATCTCAGAAATTCAGGAGTTGATGTGATCCGGTACCCTCTTGTTTGTGTTGTCGCTGTGTCTCTCACATCCCCTCTGGCCTATAGTGCAAATCTTCGCTTAAAAGTGGAAGGGCTCGACGGGCAACTTGAAAAAAAATGCAAGAGTCCAGCTTTCCACTATCACGACCGATGAAGTCGTGGCTGACGGCCGTTTTCGTGCCAGGGTGGAAAAAGCCATCAAAGAAGGGCTTCGTCCGCTGGGGTATTATGAGCCGGTAATCACGTTTGATTATCAGGATAATACACCACCTGCGCGTCCGGTATTGTATGCCCGGGTGGTTCCGGGGGAACCGGTTAAAATTGCCGGGGTTACCGTGGATATCAAAGGTGCGGCAAAAACTGATCCGGCGTTCAAAAAATTTATTACTAAAAATACACCGGAAACCGGGACTGTCGTCAATCACGGCGAGTACGAAAGTTTTAAAAGCGGATTATCCGGGCTGGCCTTAAAACGCGGCTATTTTGATGCGGAGATGGAAAAAAGCCAGCTCGGCATTGCCCTTTCCCGTCACGCAGCCTACTGGGACTTTGTGTTTAACAGTGGCAAACGATACCGTTTCGGTAAGGTAAATTACCAGGGATCGCAAATCAGAGATGCCTATCTGGAAGGTCTGGTGCCCTTTAAAGAGGGGGATTATTACACCTCGGAGCAGCTGGCGGAATTTAACCGTCTGCTGGCGGAAACCGGCTGGTTCCAGTCAGCGATCGTCACCCCGGATATTGCACAGGCGCGGGCGGATAACAGTGATTATCTGACCATGGATGCGTCTTTCACCCCGCGTGCGCAAAACTTCGTTGAGCTGGGTGGTGGTTTTGCCACCGATGTGGGGCCGCGTGTTCAGGCGAAATGGAATAAGCCGTGGGTGAACTCAAGAGGCCACAGCCTGACCTCCAGTATCAGCCTGTCCGCCCCGGAACAGATCATTGATACCTCTTACCGCATCCCGCTGAAGGTTAATCCGATCGAGCAGTATTACGCCGTTTCCGGCGGGTATAAACGGACCGATCTGAACGATACCAAAGCCGATACCGCCACCGTCAGTGTTTCCCGTAACTGGGATTTATCCACCGGCTGGCAGTACGGCATCAATATGCGCTGGAGCCTCAGCCACTTTACCCAGGCGGATATCACGAACACCACTATGCTGCTCTATCCGGGCGTGAATGTCAGCCGCGTCCGTTCGCGGGGCGGGATGATGCCGTCCTGGGGGGACAGTCAGCGTTACTCGGTGGATGTTTCCAATGAAATGTGGGGCTCGGATGTGGATTTTTCCATTTTCCGCGCCCGTAACGTCTGGATACGGACACCGTGGGATGGCCACCGCTTTGTGATGCGCGGTAATCTCGGCTGGATTGAAACCAATAATTTTGACAAAGTCCCGCCGGATCTGCGTTTCTTCGCCGGTGGCGACGGCAGCATCCGTGGTTATCGTTACAACAAAATCTCACCGGAAGATTCTGACGGCAAACTGACCGGCGGTTCGCGGATGGTCGTCGGTTCGCTGGAATATCAGTACAACGTGACCGGTGACTGGTGGGGTGCCGTATTTGTTGACAGCGGTGAAGTGGTGAATGATATCAAACGAAGTAATTTCAAAACCGGTGCCGGTGTCGGGGTGCGCTGGGCATCGCCGGTCGGGCCAATCAAGTTTGACCTTGCCGCGCCGGTAGGGGATGACCAGACGAAAAATATCCAGTTTTACATCGGCTTGGGGGCAGAACTCTGATGAAATGGCTGAAGTATCTGAAGTGGCCGGCAATCATTCTGCTGGTACTGATCCTGATGATTGGCGGTACACTCGGCTGGGTACTGGGTACACAATCCGGGCTGCACTTTGCCCTGAATCTCGCGCCGCGTATGGTATCCGGCCTGACTATCGGCCAGGTTGAGGGCGATCTGCGTAATCTGACCCTGAAACAGGTGAAGTACACCATGCCCGGTATTGATGTCAGTGTGGATAAGGTTGATCTGGCGTTGCGCCTGAGCTGCCTGAAAGACATGACACTCTGTGTTGAAAACCTCAGCACGGACGGCACACGGGTTGCTGTCGATACCGCAAAACTGCCGCCGTCAGAAGAAACCCCGCCGTCAGAGCCGCTGACAGAGCTGAATGCACCGCTGACCATTTTCCTTGATTCGCTTTCCGTGACTGACACACAGGTTACCGTGGATGACATGGCGGTGAATCTGGATACTTTCCGTACCGCCATGACCTGGCAGGGCGATCAGCTGACGCTGAAACCAACGGTGATTAATGCCCTTTCTGTTGTGCTGCCGAAAAGTGACCCGGCTGCGGCAGAAGAACCGGCACCGGCAACGGATGCACCGGAGAAGCCGTTAGGTGAAACCATCAGTGAGATTTTTGCTCAGCCGATGCTGGCAGAACTGCCGGAGGTTATTCTGCCGCTGAATATCTCAGTGGAAGGTATTTCCGGTGAGAACTGGCAGGTGAGCGGTGATGCACCGGTAACTCTCAATTCCCTGCATCTGGCGCTGTTTAACAAAGGTCAGGTGCTGACCCTCAGCGATCTGTCTGCCGATGCACCGCAGGGCAATATCGCGATCAGCGGGGAAGTGGCGCTCAGTGAAAAATGGCCGGTGGCGCTGTCTGTTAAAGGCCATGTCCGTGATTTTGATAAATTCAGCGGGCAGGATCTTGATCTCAGCCTGAACGGCGGACTGCTGGATGAACTGAAACTGGCACTGGCGCTGAAAGGGCCGGTTAATGCCACGCTGGATGCACAAACCAATCTGACACAGGCTGATCTGCCGCTGCTGCTGACACTGGAAAGTCAGAAAGTCAGCTGGCCGCTGACCGGAGAGGCGGACTATCAGCTTGATGGTGTGAAACTGCGTCTTAACGGAAAAGTGAGTGGTTACGATCTCTCCCTGCGTTCAGATATCAAAGGTAAGGACATCCCCCCCCGCTCTGCTGACCCTGGATGCCAAAGGGAATACAGAACAGCTTAATCTCACCCGCCTGCGTCTGAATGCGTTACAGGGCTTTGCGGAAGTGACCGGGGTGGCGGACTGGCAGAAAGCCATCAGCTGGCAGGCAGTACTGACACTTTCCGGGCTGAATACCGCAAAAGCTTATCCGGAATGGCCGGCCAAAGTGGACGGTAAAATCAGTACCCGGGGCAGCCTGTACGGCGGTAACTGGGAGCTTGAAATCCCGGATATCACCCTTGACGGCAAAGTGAAAACCTATCCGCTGAAAGCGCGCGGTAATGTGAAAGGTAACGCGGGTGGTCAGTGGACGATCCCCGATCTGAAACTGGCGCTGGGTAACAATAAACTGGATGTCCGCGGACAGCTGGCGGATAACTGGAAGCTGGATGCCGATATCAATGCACCGGCGCTCGGCGGGCTGGTTCCGGGTCTGGCGGGAACCATCAAAGGGAAGCTTAATGTCCGCGGTAATATGGAAAAACCGCAGATCCTTGCTGATCTGACGGTTAACAGCCTGAAATGGCAGAACGATCTGTCCGTGGCGGATGCCAAAATCAAAGGGGATATCACTTCTGCGGAACAGATCAAAGGTCAGCTGGATGTCACTGTGAATCAGCTGAAACAGGCGGATCTGGTGATCAGCAATCTGACCCTGAATGCCAAAGGCACAGAAGCACAGCATCAGTTGAAACTGACCATGAAAGGCGAACCGGTCTCCGCACAGCTGATGCTGAACGGCGGATTTGATCGTAAAACCGAAACCTGGAAAGGCACGCTGAATAATACCCGCTTTGACACACCGGTGGGTGAGTGGTCACTCAGTAAGGCGATGGCACTGACCTATCTGAATGAAAAACAGGAAGTGACCATCGGCACCCATTGCTGGGTGAATCCGGATGCCCGTATCTGTGTGCCGAAACCGATCACTGCCGGGGCTTCCGGTAATGCGTCTGTAGCCCTGGAACGTTTTGACCTGGCGATGATTAAACCGTTCCTCGGCCAGGATACCCGGCTGGACGGCGTATTCAGCGGTAATGCCAATGTCCGCTGGTTTGCGGACGGCTCACAGCCGGTGATTGACGCGTCCCTGAAAGGTAACGGCGTGAAGGTGGTGCAGAACCTGGAAGGCACGAATCTGCCGGTCGCGTTTGATACTCTGACACTGACCGCCGCCATGAAGAACGGCAAACTGAATCTTCAGTGGCTGATTGCCATTGCCGGTAACGGGAAGATTAACGGTAATGTCCAGATTACTGATCTGGAAAAACGCCGTCAGCTGAGCGGCAATGTCGGTATCGACAATATCTCGCTGGATCTGCTGAAACCGCTGCTCGGCAAAGGCGATAAAGCCACCGGTCGGCTGAATGCCGCGCTGCGTCTGGGCGGTAACGCGGCATCGCCGCTGCTGTTTGGTCAGCTGGGATTATCTGACCTCGCGGTCAGCGGACGTCTTCTGCCGTTCGATATCACGACCGGCGGACTGAATGTGAATTTCGACGGCGCCCGCTCTGATCTCAGCGGAAACATCAAAACACCGGAAGGGTATCTCAACCTCAGCGGTAACGCGGACTGGCGCAGAATGGATGCCTGGAGTGCGAAGATTTTTGCACAGGGTGACAAACTGCGTGTTTCGCTGCCGCCGATGGTGCGGATTGATGTCAGCCCGGATCTGGTCTTTGAGGCCACGCCATCCATGCTGAAACTGGACGGTACGGTCAATATTCCGTGGGCACGGATCACAGTACATGAAGTCCCGGATTCCGCCGTCAGTGCCACCTCTGATGAAGTGATGCTGGATGATAATTTACAGCCGATCCATGAAAAACAGACCAGCATTCCGATCCTGAGTAATCTGCGTATCCATATCGGTGATGATGTGCTGCTGGATGCTTTTGGTCTGAAAGCAAAACTGACCGGGGATCTGAAAGTCGCTCAGGATAAGCAGGGACTGGGACTTAACGGCCAGGTGGATATTCCGCGCGGACGCTTCCATGCTTACGGGCAGGATCTGCTGGTACGTAAAGGACAGATCCTGTTCTCCGGTCCTGCTGACCAGCCGTTCCTCAATCTGGAAGCGATCCGTAACCCGGATAACACCGCCAACGGCGTGATTGCGGGGGTTCGCGTGACCGGGCTTGCTGACAGACCGAAAGTGGAAATATTCTCTGATCCGGCGATGTCTCAGGAAAATGCGCTCTCTTACCTGCTGCGTGGTGAGGGGCTGGATACCGGGGATGCGGACAGCTCGCAGATGACCTCCATGCTGATCAGCCTCGGTGTGGCACAAAGCGGGCAGTTAGTCGGAAAAATCGGTGAGACATTCGGTATTTCGGATCTGGCGCTGGATACCCAGGGCGTGGGCGATAAGTCGCAGGTTGTGGTCAGCGGTAAGATAACCAATGATCTGCAGGTAAAATATGGTGTCGGTATATTTGACTCCTTAGCGACCTTAACGTTACGCTATAGGTTAATGCCCAGGTTATATCTGGAAGCGGTGTCTGGTGTTAACCAGGCGATCGATCTGCTTTATCAGTTTGAGTTTTAATATATGCGAGTGATCGTTTATGGCAGTTTGCGGCAGAAACAGGGCAACCATCATTGGATGACCTATGCCGCCCTGCTGGGAGAATATACGCTTGAAGGCTATGACCTGTATGATTTGGGACACTATCCTGCGGTGGTGCCGGGAACCGGTTCGATCGAATGTGAAGTGTACCGGATCTCCTCGTCGATCCTGACTGAGCTGGATGAATTAAAAAAAGATGGTCAGGATTACCGGCGTGAACTGGTTTCAACGCCGTACGGCAGTGCCTGGATTTACTTATATCAGCGTCCGGTGGACGGACTGGTGAAGATAAATTGCGGGGACTGGCTGAAACGGCACGAGGAAGCAGACCCGGAAAGCGAATGATTTCCCTGTGAATAAAAAAACCGCTGTGAAAACAGCGGTTTTTTTTGTCTCTGAAACGGACTGCGGATTATTTTTTTGCAGCGCGTTCGAAAGAAGCGATGATTTCAGCTTTTGCTGCTGCGGCATCTTCCCAGCCGTCAACTTTTACCCATTTGCCTTTTTCGAGATCTTTGTAGTGCTCGAAGAAATGCGTGATCTGAGCTTTCAGCAGTTCAGGCAGGTCGTTCACATCGTTGATGTGATCGTATTCTTTGCTCAGTTTGGTGTGCGGAACCGCAACCAGTTTGGCATCTTCACCTGATTCGTCAGTCATTTTCAGCACGCCGACAGGACGGCAGCGGATCACTGAACCCGGCTGTAACGGATACGGAGTCGGTACCAGCACGTCTACCGGGTCACCATCCAGAGATAAGGTGTGGTTGATGTAACCGTAGTTGCACGGGTAGAACATGGCGGTTGACATGAAACGGTCAACAAACAGTGCGCCGGATTCTTTATCAACTTCATATTTAATCGGATCTGCGTTGGCAGGGATTTCGATAACAACATAGATATCTTCCGGCAGATCTTTACCTGCAGGAACATTATTCAGGCTCATGAACGGATTCCTTAATCTTCAGAACAAATAGCGTGGCGGATATTATAACGAAAAAAAGGCGGTGGTATACCGCCTTTTCCTTCTCTTACTCTTGCTTACTTCCCGTTTTCGTCCGGGAATTCCGCCATAAAGCTTTCTGCTTTCTCTACCATTGAGCGGGTACCGACAAAGTACGGTGAACGCTGGTGGAGTTTTTCCGGAATGATATCGAGGATGCGGTTCTTACCGTCACTCGCTTTACCGCCTGCCTGTTCCGCGAGGAATGACATCGGGTTGCACTCGTACAGCAGGCGCAGTTTGCCGCTCGGATGGCTTGCGGTGCTCGGATAGATGTAGATCCCGCCCTTGAGCAGGTTGCGGTGGAAATCCGCTACCAGCGAGCCGATATAACGGGTGGTGTACGGGCGATCTGTCGCAGGATCTTCTTCCTGGCAGTATTTGATGTATTTTTTCACGCCGACAGGGAAACGGATGTAGTTCCCTTCGTTGATGGAATACATTTTGCCGTTCTCCGGGAATTTCATATCAGCCTGACACAGGCAGAACACACCCAGGGACGGATCATAGGTGAAGGCGTGAACACCGTTACCGGTTGTGTAAACCAGCATGGTGGATGAGCCGTACACCACGTAACCGGCAGCGACCTGGCGGTTGCCCGGCTGGAGGAAGTCAGCTTCGGTGACCGGCTGGCCCAGCGGGGTGATACGGTGATAAATAGAGAAAATAGTACCGACTGACACATTCACATCAATGTTGGATGAGCCGTCGAGCGGGTCCATCAGAACCACATATTTGGCGTTTTCCGCACGGCCGCCTTCAAAAACAACAATGTCGTCTTCTTCTTCAGAGGCAATACCGGCAACTTCACCACGGGCTTTCAGCGCGGCTTTCAGTTTCTCGTTGGCGTAAAGATCCAGTTTCATCTGGACTTCGCCCTGCACGTTTGAGATACCATTAGTACCAAGGATATCAACCAGCCCGGCTTTGTTGATATCACGGTGAATAATCTTAGCGCCTAACTTAATCGCGGAGAGGAGTGCAGTCAGTTCTCCGGTGGCGTGAGAAAAGTCCTGCTGTTTTTCGACGATAAATTCGCCTAATGTTTTCATGACGTACGTCCTGAAGTGGGTGAAATAAAAGTATTACGAAAGCGGTTGCCCGTAAACGCGGGTGCAAGTTTAGCCAAAGAAAATCATAATTGATAGGCTAATCCGTTTCAGTTCTTTTGAGAGATGGTT
Organism: Morganella morganii; assembly: GCF_019242955.1. GTDB lineage: Bacteria > Pseudomonadota > Gammaproteobacteria > Enterobacterales > Enterobacteriaceae > Morganella > Morganella sibonii. Next base: position 3,864,562 of record NZ_CP066129.1, on the reverse strand, counting down.
AGAATAGTGACCAACGTCATGCTATTGGATAAAAAATAATGCATATTCATATTCTCGGTATCTGCGGCACCTTCATGGGCAGCCTGGCTATCCTGGCCCGCGCACAGGGGCACAAAGTGACCGGCTCGGATCAGAACGTCTACCCGCCGATGAGTGATTTACTGACAGAGCAGGGGATCGAACTGATCACCGGTTACGACCCGGCACAACTGACGCCGCGTCCGGATATGGTGGTGATCGGCAATGCCATGAAGCGCGGAAATCCGTGTGTTGAAGCGGTGCTGAACCTGGGAATCCCTTACACCTCCGGCCCGCAGTGGCTGCATGACCATGTCTTACCGGAACGCTGGGTGCTGGCGGTTGCCGGTACTCACGGGAAAACCACCACAGCCGGTATGCTGGCCTGGATTCTGGAAGACTGCGGTTATCAGCCGGGCTTCCTGATCGGCGGTGTTCCGGGGAACTTTGATGTCTCCGCCACACTGGGTAACAGTCCGTTCTTTGTTATTGAAGCCGATGAATATGACTGTGCATTCTTTGATAAACGCTCGAAATTTGTGCATTACAGCCCGCGTACACTGCTGCTTAACAACCTCGAATTTGATCACGCGGATATCTTTGAAAACCTCGCGGCAATTGAAAAACAGTTCCATCATCTGGTGCGTGTGGTGCCGGGTGACGGCAAAATTATTGCACCTGCCCAGGACGCCAATCTTAAACAGGTGATCGGTATGGGCTGCTGGAGTGAAGAAGAGTATACCGGCGATAATGCCCGCTGGCAGGCAGAGAAAATCACTAATGACTGCGGTGAGTTCGATGTGCGCTATGACGGCGAAATCAGCGGCCGTGTGACCTGGGGACTGGTGGGTGAGCATAATATGCAGAATGCCCTGATGGCGGTTGCTGCCGCACATCACGTCGGCGTGCCGGTGGCGGAAGCCTGCCGTGCTCTGGGTAAATTTATCAACGCCCGCCGCCGCCTTGAGCTGCGCGGTCAGGTAAACGGCATCAGTATCTACGATGACTTTGCACATCACCCGACGGCGATTCTGGCCACATTACAGGCACTGCGCAGTAAGGTCGGGGGTACCGCCCGTATTCTTGTGGTGCTGGAACCGCGCTCAAACACCATGAAAATGGGGATCAGCAAAGACGATATCGCGCCTGCGCTGGGTCGTGCGGATGAAGTGTTTATCTTCCAGCCGGCAGATATTCCGTGGCTGGTCAGTGAAATTACCGAGCGTTGTGTGCAGCCGGCTTACTGGACCGGAGACCCGGACGCACTGGTCAATATGGTGGCCGGGCATGCTCAGCCGGGAGATCATATCCTGGTGATGAGCAACGGCAGCTTCGGCGGTATCCACGATAAACTGCTGGAAAAGCTGAAGTAATCTGACAGCTGAGAATGTGAAAGCTGAGAATTTGAAGACTAAGAAAAAAAACCGCGCGGGACATCAGTACCGCGCGGTTTTTGTATGATTAACGGCGGATTACAGTTCCTGTTCGAACAGGGCAAGAATCGCTTCGTAAAGCTGTTCTGTGGTGAAATCTTTGGCCGGTGTCGAGAAAATGGTGTCATCCCCGGCGATACTGCCGAGAATACCCTCGGATTTGCCGATGGAATCCAGCAGGCGGGCAATCAGCTGCGCTGCGCCCGGACTGGTACGGATAACCACCACCGAGTCATTGTAATCAATATCCAGCACCAGGTTTTTTAACGGGCTGGTGGCTGTCGGAACACCCAGTTCCGCAGGCAGACAGTAAACCATTTCCATTTTTGCGTTACGGGTGCGGACAGCACCGAACTTGGTCAGCATCCTGGAAATCTTGGACTGATTAATATTCTCAAAGCCCTCTTCCTGCAGGGCGGTGACAATCTCCCCCTGAGAGCTGAATTTTTCTTCTTTCAACAGCGCCTTAAACGCCTTGATCAGATCTTCCTGTTTAGAAGGTGCACGCATAGTCTTTCCTGAAAATTTGGATACGGACTTTATTATTATGCGGAAAAATGCATTTTTATGCAAATTAAACCCTGTGGTCTGACCCGGATAAACCGCATTAATGGTCAAAACTGGTGATCAGTTCACGTAATTGACATTGCTTATGGTTCTGACCAGGTTATCACCATAGGTAAATATATTGTTAATTAAATGATGTTGTTAGCAGTTACGCATTGTTATATTAACGCACATGACTATAAGTGCTCTTAAAGTAAAATAATTGTCAAAATAGTGTTCCTTATCTCATTAACAGATAAGCGATTTGTTTAGAATGGATAACAATAGACAAACAGATTCAAATGCGTGAATATGCAATCAGTCTGTTAAAATATTGTATTCACAGCCCTCATGCACGGATTCGCGCCTGATGCGCAATCGTGCTAACCGTCCCAAGTTAAGGAGTCTCAGGATGAAAGTTGCAGTTCTCGGAGCAGCAGGTGGTATTGGTCAGGCTCTCGCCCTTCTTCTTAAAACCCAGCTTCCTTCCGGTTCAGATCTTACTTTATATGATATCGCACCGGTCACTCCGGGTGTGGCAAAAGATCTCAGCCATATTCCGACAGACGTCCGGATCACCGGATTTGCCGGGGAAGATCCTACCCCTGCATTAGAAGGTGCGGATATTGTCCTGATTTCTGCCGGTGTGGCCCGTAAACCCGGCATGGATCGTTCTGATCTGTTTAATGTGAACGCAGGGATCGTGCGTAATCTGGTGGAAAAAATTGCCAAAACCTGCCCGAAAGCGTTAATCGGTATCATCACCAACCCGGTAAACACCACGGTAGCTATTGCGGCAGAAGTGCTGAAAAAAGCCGGTGTGTATGACAAAAATCGTCTGTTCGGCGTTACCACGCTGGATATTATCCGCTCCAACACCTTTGTGGCGGAACTGAAAGGGAAGAAACCACAGGAGCTGGAAGTGCCGGTTATCGGCGGACACTCCGGTGTGACTATTCTGCCGCTGCTGTCTCAGATCCCGGGCGTCAGCTTCAGTGATGCGGAAATTGACAGCCTGACCAAGCGTATTCAGAACGCGGGTACAGAAGTTGTGGAAGCCAAAGCAGGCGGCGGGTCCGCGACACTTTCTATGGGCCAGGCTGCTGCACGTTTCGGTCTGTCACTGGTTCGCGCCATGCAGGGTGAAAGCAATGTGGTGGAATGCACCTACACCGAAGGCGACGGCAAATATGCCCGTTTCTTTGCCCAGCCGGTCGTATTAGGCAAAAACGGTGTTGAAAAGCGTCTGGATATCGGGTCACTCAGCGCCTATGAAGAGAAAGCGCTTAACGGCATGCTGGATGTGCTGAAAGCGGATATTGCACTTGGCGAGAAATTTATTAACAGCTGAGTTATTAAATAGTTGTATTTATTTTTTTGAGCCGTAAATAAAACCGCTAATTATGATTAGCGGTTTTATTGTTTTTATAACTATATATTGAAATTAATTAGTTACCTTCACTCTTATTTTCCTATCTAATAATTCACCTGTGATAGAATTAAAATAACGGCTGGGCCAAATCTCCGACGGATGGACGGCGAGAAAGTCTGCGATGAGCCATTCACCTTTCGGCCACGGGCGGGAGAGCGCATTGGCGAGCGTTGAGGAGCTGAGCCCTGCGTTACGTGACAGGGCGGCCAGGGTTGTCCCCCGTTTCTTCAGCGCAGCAATAATATCAGCAGGGTGCCAGTCAGATTTACCGGAATCCATATATTGAGTCCTTTTTATTTTAGATTAATGCCGTGTTAGTGGTATAAATAACGGGTTGCCATCACATTAAAGATGAATTCAATTCGTTATTAAGAAAATAAAATACCATTATTTTTCTAAATATTTTCTTAAATTTTTTCTTAAAAATATCTTTTTTGAACTCTGTTACAGAATTAAGAAACAGAATGAAAATGTGCAGGTAACGCAAAGGACTGAATGAGGTAAGCATATTTGCTTACTTAACATAAGGAGTTTGTTGATGAAACAAAAGCGATTTTTATCTGTTACCAGGTGTGATACGTCAGCAGCACTGAGCCGGATCTCATTTTCTGCCCGACGATCATTGTATTAAGTGCTTACCGTTGTTGTAACAAAATATGCCGATTATTCACAAATAAATAATGTTTTATCCTTGTGTTTGTAAAATAATCCCGTAAAAATCGGTGTAGATCCGGAATTAGTTAAAAAATTCAGTGCAGATAAAGCATTTGTCATTTTTAGGAAAGTGCCCGGCAGATTCACGCAGTTTAAACACAGAAATTGCCGATTTTTTGCTGAAAATGGGTTGCAGGAGAAAAGATGAAAAAAGAATGGTATTCCGCGAAGGAATTGGTTGGTTTGGCGGGCTTGCCATCATCTCCTCAAGGTGTCAACCTGATGGCGAGACGGGAAGGCTGGCATCAGCGGCGCAAGCGCGGCGTGCAGGGAAAAGCAGTCGAGTACAGTATCGATAGTCTGCCGGATGAAGTTCAGGCAATCCTGCATGCGTGTGACAACAGCGCGAGCTATCAGGCAAAGCGGCAGGATGCGTTTCTGATTTGGGTGGAAGCTTATTATCAGCTCACCAGAGAGGAGCGCGAAAAAATTGTCACGTTCATTCTGCGGGAAGGTTTAGCTAAACTGATCCAGCATCTCGATGCACAGGAGCTTCCGGGCAGCCGGGAGCAGGACGAAAAACCGGAATAAAAAAACGGGATCTTTACAGATCCCGTTTTTTCTCTGTGATCAGGCAGAGCGGCGGACCGCGATATGTGCCAGACCTGCCAGGGCATCTTTGTACTGAGAGTCCGGCAGTGCAGACAGCGATGCGATCGCTTTGTCTGCTTCTTCTTCGGCGCGGGCATAGGTGTATGCCAGAGAGCCGCAGCGCTTCATCACGGTAAGCACCTGCTCCAGCAGATGACGCCCGTTACCCTGTTCTATCGCCTGACGGATCAGCGCGGATTCTTCCGCATTGCCGTTGTGCATGGCATGAAGCAGCGGAAGTGTCGGCTTGCCTTCATCGAGATCATCCCCGGTATTTTTACCGAGTGTCGTATTATCCGCATCATAGTCCAGAACATCATCGATCAGCTGGAAAGCCGTGCCGAGATACCGGCCGTAATCCTGCAATGCTTTCTCCTGCTCCGCGGTGGCACCGGCCAGAATCGCGGCAGATTGCGAGGCGGCTTCAAACAGACGGGCGGTTTTGCTGTAGATAACCTGCATGTAATCCGCTTCGCTGATATCCGGATCGTTGCAGTTCATCAGTTGCAGTACTTCACCTTCCGCGATCACGTTTGTCGCTTCTGACATCAGTTTCAGCACTCGCATGGAATCCAGATCCGTCATCATCTGAAAAGATCGTGTGTAGATAAAATCCCCGACCAGCACACTGGCAGCATTACCGAACACTTCGTTAGCCGTCTGTTTGCCGCGGCGCATGTCGGATTCATCCACCACATCGTCGTGCAGCAGGGTGGCGGTATGGATAAATTCGATCAGTGCCGCCACCTGAATATGTTTGTCGCCGTCATAGCCCAGAGCCCGGCCGGTCAGTACGGCGATCATCGGGCGGATCCGTTTCCCGCCGCCGCTGATAATGTAATAACCCAGCTGGTTGATGAGCGATACGTCTGAGGTCAGCTGTTTTTGAATCTTTTGATTGACTGCGGCCATATCATCCGCCGTCAGCGCGATTATTTGTTCTGAGTTCATATGACTTGCTTTAACCTTGTTTTTGACATCCCGATCAAAGGTAATGGTTTATGATAGCAGCGTTTTTTTATATTTTGTGATTGTACTGTAAAAAAGCCGCAAATAAACGGCTATCTGTAAAGTGACGATTTTTTTATCATTAGATCGTTTTCAGCACTTGTCATTTGCGGCATTTTTGCGTAAAATCCGCGCCCTATTGTGAATAATTTTATAGTGCACTCTGAGAATCAAATTTTATGGGGTGTGCGGAAAGCGGAGTTAATATGTACGCGGTTTTCCAAAGTGGTGGTAAACAACACCGGGTCAGCGAAGGTCAAATCGTTCGCTTGGAAAAGCTGGACATCGCAACAGGTGAAACTGTTGAGTTTGACCAGGTTCTGATGGTTGCAAATGGTGAAGACATCAAGATCGGCGCTCCAGTCGTTGAAGGTGTTAAAATTAAAGCTGAAGTGGTTACACACGGTCGCGGCGATAAAATTAAAATCGTTAAGTTCCGTCGTCGTAAACACAGCCGGAAACAGCAGGGCCACCGTCAGTGGTTCACTGATGTTAAAATCACCGGTATCGCTTAAGTTAATAGGAGAGCAGATCAATGGCACACAAAAAGGCTGGCGGCTCGACTCGAAACGGTCGCGATTCTGAAGCAAAACGTCTGGGTGTAAAACGTTTCGGTGGTGAAGCTGTATTAGCAGGCAGCATCATCGTTCGTCAGCGTGGTACTAAATTCCACGCAGGCAACAACGTAGGTTGCGGTCGCGACCACACTCTGTTCGCGTTAGCTGACGGAAAAGTAAAATTCGAAGTTAAAGGCCCGAAAAACCGTAAATTCATCAGCATCGAAGCTGAATAAGTTTTTCACGTCTTAACCGAGTCCGAAAGCCCTGCAAACCTTTTGCAGGGCTTTTTATATGCGTAAAACGTCATCCCGGGTCATACTGAACCGGTAGTCCGGACACGGCAACGTTACGGAGAAAAGTAATGAAATTTGTAGATGAAGCTAAAATCTTGGTTGTGGCAGGAGATGGCGGCAACGGATGCGTGAGCTTCCGTCGCGAAAAATATATTCCGAAAGGCGGACCAGACGGCGGAGACGGCGGTGATGGCGGTGATGTATACCTCCAGGCCGATGAAAACCTCAATACCCTGATTGATTACCGTTTTGAAAAATCATTCCGTGCTGAGCGGGGTCAAAACGGCCAGAGTCGTGACTGTACCGGTAAACGGGGCAACGATATCACGATTAACGTGCCTGTAGGCACCCGTGTGCGTGATATGACCACCAACGAGATACTGGCGGACATGTTGCAGCACGGACAGCGCCACATGGTTGCCAAGGGCGGATTTCACGGCCTGGGTAACGCACGCTTTAAATCTTCCGTTAACCGTGCACCGCGTCAGCGCACCATGGGTACCCCGGGCGAAACCCGTGAACTCATGATGGAACTGATGCTGCTGGCTGACGTCGGGATGCTGGGGATGCCGAATGCCGGTAAATCCACCTTTATCCGTTCTGTCTCTGCGGCAAAACCAAAAGTGGCGGATTATCCGTTCACCACGCTGGTACCGAGCCTGGGTGTGGTGCGGATGGATAACTCACAGAGCTTCGTGGTCGCGGATATCCCGGGGCTGATCGAAGGCGCATCTGATGGTGCCGGCCTGGGTATTCGTTTCCTGAAACATCTGGAGCGCTGCCGCGTGCTGCTGCACCTGATCGATATCTGCCCGGTGGATGAAAGTGATCCGGTGGAAAACGCGAAGATCATTGTCGGTGAACTGGAAAAATACAGTGAGAAGCTGGCAGAGAAGCCGCGCTGGCTGGTCTTCAACAAGGTCGATCTTATTGATCCGGAAGAAGCGAAAGCCCGTTCTCAGGCGATCGCGGATGCGCTCGGCTGGGATGAAAAATTCTATATGATCTCCGCAGTCAATCACGAAGGCGTGAAAGCACTGTGCTGGGATCTGATGGAATTCCTCAACACCCATGCCCGTGAAGCAGTTGCCGAAGTACCGGCCGCAGATGCGAAAGTGGACTTTATGTGGGACGATTACCACAAAGAGCAGCTTGAGCAGACGGAAGATGATGATGACTGGGACGACGACTGGGATGAAGACGACGAAGAAGGTGTCGAATTTATCTGGAAGAAATAATCGTCAGAGTTCTGAATAAAAACCCGATAGTTGGTTACCCGACTACCGGGTTTTTTTATGGATGAGGGAATGAGGGCTGTATTGCGATTCTCACCGAAAAAATAAATTCTGTTTATGTTAATCACGGTATTTTTATTGCACCCGCATGAATAAGATGGTGAACTTAAGGTAAATTTTCTTTTGTCATAAGGACGACAAGTGGCCAACATCATCTATCTGTCAGTAACCGGTAATAAACAAGGATTAATTTCCCGGGGGGCTTCAACGATTGATTCGATCGGAAATAAATATCAGTCGGGACATGAAGATGAAATACTGGTGTTTGAAGTTTCCTCCGGTATGTCGATGGGACAGAATGTCAATTTTCAGCCGCTGGATATCCGTAAACCGATTGATAAGTCATCCCCGCTTCTTGCTCAGGCGCTGACAAATAATGAAATATTGGCGTGTGATTTTTCATTTTACCGCACTGGGATGAACGGCAGTATGGAATTATATTACAAAATAAAACTGACCGGAGCTGCAATTGTCAGTCTTAACTGTTTCTATCCGAACTCTGTTACACATAACGATTCACAACCGGAAGAAAGTCTTTCAATCCGCTTTAAGTCCATAACATGGGATCACGTTATGGCAGGAACCAGTTCTTACAGTATCTGGGATGACAGGAGTTTCTGATGCCAACAGCCCGTGTATTATCGACGCAACCCGCTTACAACCGTGAATTCGATGATTATTGCAATAAGCTGAAAACGCTTTCTGAACGCGCGGCATCCTATCTTTTATATGACCCGGAAGTAAAAATAATTTACCGTGAGAATATCCGTAAGGCAATAGCGTATCTGCGGGAAGAATTTTACCGCAAGCGGAGTTCAGCGGAGGATCATTATGCTTACAGGCAAGGCCGGGATAATGCGTTTAATGGTCTTGTTTATTTGTACCAAAGTGAAGAGGCTGATTACCAACGTGGCAGACGGAATGACTGGTCTGTTTATGAGGCAACTGAACAATTTGAAGAGCAAGGATGGGTTTTTTATGCAAAAAAGACAGGTGAAATTATTGGTGGTGTACTTCAGGTTGCAGGTGGGTATTTAACATTCAGAACCGGACAAATGATTAGGTCAAATAGATTAAAAGGAATCGGTGTATTAGCTATTATAACCGGAGGTAGTAATATAGTAGAGCATGGAAATATATTGATGTATGATTTTACCAAAGGAAAATACGGCGGTAATGATCTTAATTTTTTACAAAATACGATGGCTGATATTTCTGAATATGCAGGGTATAGCAGGCATAGTGGAGAGTTGGCCTATAAATTTGTAGATTTTGGTGTCAATGTTTATCTTTCATTTGGTGCCTTGGTTAAGTTAAAAAATCCAAACAGATTATTACACCTTCCTGTACCTACCCGAAATGGTGTTGTTTATCCAACAGCAATGGAGCGATGGTTTGGCGACAAAGGTGGGTATTTTTTATGGCATGCATTTCGTTCTGACTTTACATATAAATTTAAGCAGATGTATAGGCCTGTATTTCTGTATCAATCGGGCATGGCTGCATATAAGCTTAAGGTGATTATATCCGAATTGATTGATGACTAGCGGATTGAAGTAAGAAAATATTTTTTGTATAAATTACAGAAATAACTTAGTGATAATTTTAAGCATAGTAGTATACTCCCGAATAAATATACAGAAATAAATAAATAAACAAGGAGTGATGCTAAAAACGAAAATATAATATCTATATAAATAGGATCATTATTTACGCTTTGGAATAGCAGTACTATAAAAAAAGAAACTGCAGTCGCATGAAGTGTTGCCAAGATATTTGACTTTATACTAATGTAACCAATGTTATACCTTGCTTTCTTTAATCTTTTTTTGTCTTTCTTAGTTAACATTTTCATTCCTATGTAAACTATGTTATTAAGCGTCAAATACTGGTATTTTCTCAGTTATACCTGTAATGGCACTCTTTTTCAATACAAACTAAACTCTGTTATTGGTAATAAAAAATAATTTTTATAAAAAATAATACGTTCTGATTTCAACTTTAACTTTAAAGTTAATCAAGTGTCCAGATTTTTTCTTTATAATACAAGGGTAGCAGTCAATAAACTTATATTTTTACTTCCTGGGTGCACGAATGATTAATATTTTTTTCAGCGCTATTTATTAAGTTAATGAAAAATACTGTTTTTCAATCATACACCATCACTTGAATGATTTCGTAAAGCGCCCCTTTTCTGAGTGAAATGATGGATTGTGGTAGTCAGCCTGTTTTGATGCTTCTCTTATCAAAGCAAAGCCCGGCACTTGTACCGGGCTTTGTTGTCAACTCAGTAATTACGGTATAAATCTTTATACAAATGCCCCTCAAAGCGGACCAGCGGCACACGGCGGCTGCGCTGCTGGGCAGGCGGGACAGCATAAGCGGAAATAAACTGCACGAACGCAATGCGCTGTCCGCTGGCGGTGGTGAGGAACCCGGCCAGGTTATACACACCCTGTAGTGAACCGGTTTTGGCTGAAAGTTTGCCGTTAACGCCTGCTTCTGTCAGGCCGCCGCGGTATTGCAGTGTGCCGTCATAGCCGGAGAGCGGCAGCATTTTAATGAATTGCAGCTGATCATCATGTTTGGCTATAAATTGCAGCACTTCCATCATGGTCGCCGGGGTGATCAGATTATGGCGTGATAACCCGGAACCATCCACCATCACGGTATTGCCCATATCAATGCCGGCTTTCTCTTTCAGAACCTGACGGACAGCCTGCTGGCCGGAACGCCAGGTGCCGGGCACACCGTAATAGCTGCGCCCGATAGTGCGGAAAACTTCATCGGCAATCATATTGTCGGATTTTTTCAGCATTTTGGTCAGCAACGCGTGCAGCGGGGCGGATTGTGTCTGTATCAGCACGGTGCCGGGTTGTTCCGGATGAGTCTGACGGCGGACATTACCGTTCAGGGCAATTCCGGCGTGAATCAGTTCATTTTTGACGATAGCTCCGGCGTAGCTTGCACCGTTCTGCACTCCGAATGCCAGCGGCAGCGGCTCGCTGCGCTGATTCATACAGCCGGTGATGGTATAGCGGTTCAGTTCACCGGGCACCACATCCAGTTCGCAGAAACGTCCTTCGGCAGAGCCGCGCTCCAGGGTTTTGACTTCACTGAACATATTGACCGGGTAGTAATCCGCCGTGCGGATATACGCGGTATCCCCGGGTTTATCACCGGGGTGCAGCGTTACCGAAAAGCAGTTACGGTCAATAATGGCAGCTCCCGGCGGGGCGCTGAAGCACTGGGTTAAATCATTCCACACCCAGCCCGGTGCTTTGTCATGACTGGCAAATGCAGATATGTCGATCACCAGATCACCATCAATAGCCTGTACCCCGGCTTTGCGCAGTTCATTGACCATATTGCGGATCTGCTGACGGGTAAGGGTCGGATCACCGGTAAAACGGGTGATTAAATCCCCTTTCAGGGTGGTACCATCAAGATGTCCTTTGGTTTCCAGACTGGTGGTGAAGCGGAAATCCGGTCCCAGCTGTAACAGTGCGGCCAGCGCCGTTACCACTTTCTGGGTACTGGCGGGCAGGGCCATTTGTTGTCCCTGGTATTCCACGATTGGCTGAGCATCGCCTACCCGCTGTGCAATCATTGCCAGGTTTGTGCCGGCGGGCAGATATTGGGTATATTCCTCAACCGGAGTAGCTGCTGCACCTGCAGCCAGTAATACTGATAATCCCGTTGCATACGAGAGCCGGGTAAAAACATTCATTGAGCGACCTATCCATCACAATCCGGGGTGAGAGCCCGTTATACTAAAGCCACGGGCCGGTAAAAGTAAACGATGACCCGCATTGCGCTCCGGGATAGAATACCGGAACAGGATCTCAGTTCAGCCCGCGCGGATAACGCGTCAACCGCGCTGACAGCATCCGTAGTGCGATGGCCGTATCAGCGCAAATTTACACGGTTTTACTTAATAGTAGTGTGCCACATATGGTGCATAAGGTACTGTTATCGTTTAATCAGGATGATATGACTATTACTTAGGAATGATTCAGAGGTAGAGAATGAAACAAATCCCTATGACGGTACGCGGCGCAGACCAACTGCGTGAAGAATTAGAATTTCTCAAAAATGAGCGCCGTCCGAAAATTATCGCTGATATCGCGGATGCCCGCGAGCACGGCGATCTGAAAGAAAACGCAGAATACCATGCAGCACGTGAGCAGCAGGGTTTCTGTGAAGGCCGCATCCAGGAGATCGAAGCCAAGCTCTCCAATGCGCAGGTGATTGATGTCACCAAAATGACCAACAACGGCCGGATTATTTTCGGTGCGACAGTCACGGTTTTTAACGTCGCAACGGATGAAGAACAGACTTACCGTATCGTGGGTGATGATGAGGCTGATATCAAATCAAACCTGCTGTCAGTAAACTCCCCGATTGCCCGCGGCCTTATCGGCAAAGAGGTTGACGACGTGGTTGTCATCCAGACACCGGGCGGTGAAGTTGAGTACGAAGTGGTAAATGTGGAATACCTGTAAGCAGTGCCGTAAAAAAACAGCACAATACGGATATTTCATCAGAAAAATGCAGTGAAAGGCATTTTTACTGAACTTTACATTCAGGTGGCTGAGCACAGAGTCTGCCGGGATATGAAGAAAATCTGAAAGGAATGCCACCGGCCGGACGATATCGTCAGAAATCATCTGCCGGTGGCATTTTTTTATAAATATGCAATTATCATTTAGGTAAAATGATCTTCCGGGCTTCCGACGGGCGGTAGAGCACCAGAATTTTACCGATAATCTGCACATTGTAAGCACGGGTTTCACGCACAATCGCATCAGCGATCAAGGTTTTCATTTCACGGTCTTCGCCCGCGATTTTAACTTTGATAAGCTCATGATGTGTAAGAGCCACTTCAGTTTCTGCGAGTACGCCTTCAGTCAGCCCGTTGTTGCCAATCATGACAACCGGGTTCAGATGATGAGCGAGCGCTTTCAGGTGCTGGACTTGTTTTTTAGTGAGGTTCATCGTTTTTTTTGCTTAATAACTATTGAAAACGGTGTATTCTACCGCCATATCATGCTTATCACCATCATTAGGTGAGGAGTACTGTCTGCGGTAACAGGACTTTTGTCCGGTTATGCGAAAAAACTGAGTCAGAAATAACAGGTTAGTCGGAAAACACAATGGCCAATAAAAAACGTTCAGCAAGCTCCGGGCGCTGGTTACAGGAACATTTTAGTGATAAATATGTTCAGATGGCGCAGAAAAAGGGGCTTCGCTCTCGTGCCTGGTTTAAGCTCGAAGAAATTCAGCAGGGCGATAATATTTTCAGACCGGGTATGACTATTGTGGATCTGGGTGCTGCACCCGGCGGCTGGTCACAATATGCTGTTAATCATATCGGGCAGTCCGGGCGTGTTATTGCCTGTGACCTGTTGCCGATGGACCCTATCGTCGGCGTGGATTTCCTTCAGGGCGATTTCCGTGACGAAAACGTGCTTAAAGCTCTGCTGGGGCGCGTGGGAGATAAAAAAGTCCAGGTTGTTATGTCAGACATGGCACCAAATATGAGCGGAACACCGGCTGTTGATATTCCGCGCGCGATGTATCTGGTTGAGCTGGCACTTGATATGTGCCGTTCTGTTCTGGCACCGGGGGGCAGTTTTATTGTTAAAGTCTTTCAGGGAGATGGCTTTGACGAGTACCTCCGGGAGGTTCGCTCCCTGTTCACGAAAGTGAAAATCCGTAAACCCGATGCTTCGCGGGCCCGATCGCGTGAAGTATACATTGTAGCGACAGGGTGGAAAGTGTAGTACCCTGTGCGTTATTTGTTAACACAGATGTAATAAGAGGTTAATCCCTTGAGTGACATGGCGAAAAACCTAATTCTCTGGCTGGTCATCGCAGTAGTGCTGATGTCGTTGTTCCAGAGTTTTGGCCCAGGCGATTCAAACAGTCGTAAGGTGGACTACTCTACCTTCATCACTGAGTTAGCACAGGATCAGGTGCGCGAAGTCCGTATTTCCAATCGTGATCTTAACGTCAGTAAAAAAGACGGCTCCAAATACACGACGTACCTGCCGATGCAGGACAATCAGCTGCTTAACACCATGCTGAACAAAAACGTTGCTGTGGTCGGTGAACCACCGGAAGAGCCGGGTATCCTGACAACCATCTTCATTTCCTGGTTCCCGATGCTGCTGTTGATCGGCGTCTGGATCTTCTTTATGCGCCAGATGCAGGGCGGCGGCGGTAAAGGTGCGATGTCCTTCGGTAAAAGTAAGGCTCGTATGCTGACCGAAGATCAGATCAAAACCACCTTTGCGGATGTGGCCGGTTGTGATGAGGCCAAAGAAGAAGTCGGCGAGCTGGTGGAGTATCTGCGTGAGCCGAGCCGCTTCCAGAAACTCGGCGGTAAAATTCCGAAAGGTATTCTGATGGTGGGGCCTCCGGGCACCGGTAAAACCCTGCTGGCAAAAGCGATTGCCGGTGAGGCAAAAGTACCGTTCTTCACCATTTCCGGTTCTGACTTCGTCGAAATGTTCGTGGGTGTGGGTGCGTCCCGTGTCCGTGATATGTTCGAACAGGCGAAGAAAGCAGCTCCATGTATCATCTTTATCGATGAAATCGACGCCGTCGGCCGTCAGCGTGGTGCGGGTCTGGGCGGTGGTCACGATGAACGTGAGCAGACGCTGAACCAGATGCTGGTTGAGATGGATGGTTTCGAAGGTAACGAAGGTATTATCGTTATCGCGGCAACCAACCGTCCGGATGTGCTTGACCCTGCGTTACTGCGTCCGGGCCGTTTCGACCGTCAGGTCGTGGTCGGTCTGCCGGATGTGCGCGGCCGTGAGCAAATCCTGAAAGTGCATATGCGCCGTGTGCCGTTATCGCCGGACGTTGAACCGTCTGTGCTGGCACGTGGTACACCGGGCTTCTCCGGTGCGGATCTCGCTAACCTGGTGAACGAAGCTGCGCTGTTTGCGGCGCGCGGTAACAAACGCGTTGTAACCATGGTCGAGTTCGAAAAAGCAAAAGATAAAATCATGATGGGTGCGGAGCGCCGCTCTATGGTGATGACAGAAGAGCAGAAAGCCTCGACTGCCTACCATGAAGCCGGTCACGCGATCATCGGTCGTCTGGTGCCGGAGCATGACCCGGTACACAAAGTGACCATTATTCCGCGCGGACGTGCGCTGGGTGTGACCTTCTTCTTACCGGAAGGGGATCAGATCAGTGCCAGCCGTCAGAAACTTGAAAGTCAGATTTCCACCCTGTACGGCGGTCGTCTGGCGGAAGAGATTATCTACGGGCCGGAAAATGTGTCCACAGGCGCATCCAACGACATCAAAGTGGCAACGAACATTGCCCGTAACATGGTGACGCAGTGGGGCTTCTCTGAAAAACTGGGGCCATTACTGTATGCGGATGAAGACGGTGAAGTATTCTTAGGCCGTTCTGTGTCAAAAGCACAGCACATGTCTGATGAAACTGCCCGGACTATCGATGAGGAAATCCGCGGGCTTATTGAGCGCAACTACAAACGTGCGCGTCAGATCCTGATGGATAACCTGGATATCCTGCACACCATGAAAGATGCATTAATGAAATATGAAACCATTGATGCACCACAGATTGATGATCTGATGAACCGTGTGCCGGTCCGCGAACCTGCGGGCTGGGAAGGTGACAAGCCGAAAGCGGATACCCGTCCGCCGGAAAGCAGTAACCAGGTTCCGGTTCAGGAAGCACCTGAATCATCAGATGACAACGATGCTGCGCCGTCTGAAGACGACAACAAGCAGTCATAATTCATCATTCAGTTGTATGAAGCAGTAATATGAAAAACCCGGCGGAAAATCTGCCGGGTTTTTTTATATCTTTATCCCGCCGGAGTCAGGCATTACAATCACATCACGATTTGAATAATAAACAGTAAGAAGGCCGGATTATGAAACTTACCGCACGCGGTCAGACGCTCTCACTGGCAACGCCGCAGGTGATGGGGATCCTCAATGTGACCCCGGATTCATTCTCAGACGGCGGTACACACAACACCCCCGCCAAAGCACTGGAACATGCCCGGAAAATGATTGCCGAAGGTGCAACGATTATTGATATCGGCGGCGAATCCACCCGTCCCGGAGCTGCCGAAGTAAGTCCGGAACAGGAAGCGGAGCGGGTTGTCCCGGTTGTGGCGGCGATTGCCCGTGAGTCGGATGTCTGGATTTCGGTGGATACCTCAAAAGCTCTGGTGATCCGCGAAGCCGCAAATGCCGGTGCTCATATTCTCAATGATATCCGTTCATTCAGCGAACCCGGTGCATTACAGGCGGCTGCACAGAGCGGTCTGCCGGTCTGTGTGATGCATATGCAGGGGGAACCGCGTACCATGCAGCATGCACCGCACTATCAGAATGTGGTGCGTGAGGTTTATGCGTATCTTGAAGAGCAGGTGGCGCGTTGCACGGCCGCCGGTATTGAAAAAAATCATATAATTCTCGATCCGGGTTTCGGTTTCGGGAAAACACTGGCGCATAATTACCAGTTATTGGATAAATTAGACGTATTTCATAATCTGGGATTACCGGTTCTTGCCGGAATGTCACGAAAATCTATGATTGGCCAGCTGATGGATATTCCCCCGGATGAACGGGTTGCCGGCAGCGTGGCCTGTGCGGTGATCGCCGCGATGAAAGGTGCGCAGATTATCCGTGTTCATGATGTGAAAGAAACTGTCCAGGCCATGAAAGTGGTGGAAGCAACCCGTTTAGCGAAGGAAACAAACGACAATGAGTGATCGCAAATACTTTGGTACTGATGGCATCCGCGGAAAAGTGGGTGACAGCCCGATTACCCCTGATTTTGTGCTCAAACTGGGCTGGGCGGCCGGGAAAGTGCTGGCACGTCACGGCTCACGTAAAATTATTATCGGCAAAGATACCCGTATTTCCGGCTATATGCTGGAATCCGCCCTGGAAGCCGGGCTTGCTGCCGCAGGGTTATCCGCCTCTTTTACCGGCCCGATGCCGACACCGGCGGTCGCTTATCTGACCCGTACTTTCCGTGCGGAGGCGGGTATCGTGATCTCTGCCTCTCATAACCCGTATTATGATAACGGTATTAAATTCTTCTCTATCGACGGCACCAAACTGCCGGATCACGTGGAAGAAGCCATTGAAGCTGAAATGGAAAAACCGCTGACCTGCGTGGAATCCGCCGAACTGGGCCGTGCCAACCGCATTGTGGATGCCGCCGGTCGTTATATTGAATTCTGTAAAGGCACATTCCCGAATGAACAAAGCCTGAACGGGCTGAAAATGGTGATCGACTGCGCACACGGCGCAACCTATCACATCGCACCGAACGTATTAAGCGAGCTGGGTGCGGAAGTCATTGCTATCGGCTGTGATCCGAACGGTATCAACATTAATGAAAAATGTGGTGCGACAGATGTCCGCCAGTTACAGGAACGTGTTCTGGCTGAAGGCGCGCATGTCGGTCTGGCCTTTGACGGCGACGGCGACCGCCTGATCATGGTGGATCACCTGGGTGAGAAAGTGGACGGTGACCAGATCCTGTTTATCATTGCCCGTGAAGCGCTGCGTCAGGGACAACTGCGCGGCGGTGCTGTCGGTACACTGATGAGTAACATGGGGCTGGAACTGGCACTGAAACAGCTGGGTATTCCGTTTGAGCGCGCGAAAGTCGGCGACCGCTATGTGCTCGAAAAACTCCAGGAAAAAGGCTGGCGTCTGGGTGCGGAAAACTCCGGTCATATCATCCTGCTGGACAAAACCACCACCGGTGACGGTATTGTGGCCGGCCTTCAGGTACTGAGTGCCATGGTACGCAACAACATGAGCCTGCATGACCTGTGCAGCGGCATGAAACTGCTGCCGCAGGTACTGGTGAACGTCCGTTTTGCCGGTCAGCACGACCCGCTGGCAAGCGAGGAAGTCACCCGTGTGGCACAGGAAGTGGAAAAAGAACTGAACGGCAAAGGCCGTGTGCTGCTGCGTAAATCCGGTACTGAACCGCTGATCCGTGTGATGGTGGAAGGGGAAGATGAAGCGCAGGTCACTGCAATGGCAAACCGTATTGCAGACGCGGTGAAACGCGTATAATTATTTATGATGTGAATGACAGAGCCGGAAAAACTGATTGCGGTTTTCCCCCGGCTCTGTCAGAATCCGCCCCTTATTGTTGTTTTTTTCCGCAACCGATGCGCCGGGCTTAAAATAGACTTGCGTGTCCGCGTTTGTTTGGTTAGTATTCTGACCCGCTCAGCAAGGTAATTTATTTTACCGGTGAGTGTGCAGATTGATACCGAATCAGTCGGTATACCGTACGAGGAATAGGTACACGTTTATGTATACAGCTCTCTTAGTCGTTTTCTTACTTGTTGCGATCGCCCTGGTGGGTATGATCTTAATGCAGCAGGGGAAAGGTGCGGACATGGGTGCTTCGTTCGGTGCAGGCGCGTCTGCAACACTGTTTGGTTCTTCGGGTTCAGGTAACTTTATGACCCGTACCACAGGCATTTTAGCAACACTGTTTTTTGTACTGAGTTTAGTCCTGGGTAATATGACCAGCAATAAAACCGGTACAGGCAGCAAGTTTGATAATCTCGCTCAGCCGGTGCAGACAGAACAGAAAACAGATGTTCCCGCAGCACCAGCAGCTCCTAACAGCGATATTCCGCGCTGATTGTTGCAAGTCTGAAGTAAAAGTTTTAAACGGGATTGATACACACCATCAGTCAGTCCCGTAAAAAAGAGCAGTTCAGTGCCGAGGTGGTGAAATTGGTATACACGCTACCTTGAGGTGGTAGTGCCTACAAAACGGGCGTACGGGTTCAAGTCCCGTCCTCGGCACCATTTAGTTTCACACTTGCGTTTTGCAGGTGATCAGCGTAGAATTTTTCACGTTTCGAACGCGGGATGGAGCAGCATGGTAGCTCGTCGGGCTCATAACCCGAAGGTCGTCGGTTCAAATCCGGCTCCCGCAACCACTTCTTATAACAAATCGTTTTTTCCAATGTTGATTGTATCAACAACTCTTACGTTATCCCTGATTTGGAAAAAAGATTAAGAAGTGTGATGTACACAGGGTCCAGTTGCATAAAGCCCCGAAATTTCGGGGTTTTTTGTTATCAGTCAACAGAGATACTGGGCGTTATGCCCTTTTTTTATGTCCCGGGGGTGGTCTTGTCCACATTAGAGCAGAAATTAACAGAGATGGTCACTGCACCTGTCGAAGCACTCGGTTTTGAGCTTGTCGGCGTGGAGTTTATCCGCGGCCGCGTGTCAACACTGCGTATTTTTATTGATAGTGAAGAGGGTATCACTGTTGATGATTGCGCGGACGTGAGCCACCAGGTCAGTGCCGTTCTTGATGTTGAAGATCCTATTACGACCGTTTATAACCTTGAGGTTTCATCTCCGGGTATGGAGCGACCGTTATTTACGGCAGAACATTATCAGCGGTTTACCGGTGAGGAAGTCTCACTGACTTTACGAATCGCAATGCAGAACCGTCGCAGATGGCAGGGTATTATCAAAGCCGTTGACGGTGAAATGATCACGGTTACAGTGGATGGCAAAAACGAAGTGTTCGCACTTGGCAACATCCAGAAAGCTAACCTGGTACCCCACTTTTAATATAAAGTTCAAAAGAGGCAACTAGGATGAATAAAGAAATTCTGGCTGTTGTTGAGGCAGTTTCTAACGAAAAATCGCTTCCTCGTGAGAAAATTTTTGAGGCACTTGAAACTGCGCTGGCAACCGCCACCAAGAAAAAATACGAACAGGAAATTGATGTTCGTGTTGAAATTGATCGTAAATCCGGTGATTTTGATACCTTCCGCCGCTGGGTGGTGGTAGAAGAAGTTACTCAGCCGACCCGTGAAATCACACTGGAAGCGGCTGATTATGAAACACCCGGCATTCAGTTAGGCGAATATATCGAAGATCAGATTGAATCTGTCACCTTCGACCGTATCACCACTCAGACCGCCAAACAGGTTATCGTACAGAAAGTGCGTGAAGCCGAACGTGCGATGGTGGTTGATCAGTTCCGCGAGCAGCAGGGCGAAATCATCACCGGTGTGGTGAAAAAAGTGAACCGCGAAAACATTACCCTCGATCTGGGGAATAATGCGGAAGCGGTCATTATGCGCGAAGATATGCTGCCGCGTGAGAACTTCCGTCCGGGTGACCGTATCCGCGGTGTTCTGTATGATGTCCGTCCGGAAGCCCGTGGTGCGCAATTATTTGTGACCCGTTCCCGTCCGGAAATGCTGGTCGAATTATTTAAAATCGAAGTGCCGGAAATCGGCGAAGAGATTATTGAAATTAAAGCGGCTGCCCGTGATCCCGGTTCCCGTGCGAAAATCGCGGTGAAAACCAATGACAAACGCATCGACCCTGTCGGGGCATGTGTGGGAATGCGCGGCGCCCGCGTTCAGGCCGTTTCCGGTGAGCTGGGCGGCGAGCGGATTGATATCGTGTTGTGGGATGACAACCCGGCGCAATTCGTGATTAATGCAATGGCTCCGGCAGATGTTGCATCCATTGTTGTCGATGAAGACAAATGCACAATGGACGTTGCTGTGGAAAGCAGCAACCTTGCACAGGCCATTGGCCGTAACGGCCAGAATGTGCGTCTCGCTGCACAACTGCTGAAAAAACATCGTGGTGATGACAAATGGGAACTGAACGTCATGACTGCGGAGGAACTTAACGCGAAACACCAGGCGGAAGCACACGCTTCCATTGAAACTTTTGTTAAGCATCTCGACATCGATGAAGATTTCGCAACCTTATTAGTGGAAGAAGGTTTCTCCACACTGGAAGAACTGGCCTATGTGCCGGTCAGCGAACTTCTGGAAATCGACGGCCTCGAAGAGGAAACCGTTGAAGTTCTGCGCGAACGTGCAAAAGCCGCTTTAACAACGCTCGAACTGGCACAGAAAGAGAGCCAGTCAGGTACCACACCGGCGGATGACTTGTTAAACCTTGAAGGCATGGATCGCACACTGGCATTCACCCTGGCTTCCCGTGGTATTTGTACCCTTGAAGATCTCGCAGAGCAGGGTATCGATGACCTCACAGATATCGAAGGTCTGACTGATGAGAAAGCAGGTGAGCTCATCATGGCAGCGCGTAATATCTGTTGGTTTGGCGACGATGCATCTTAATTTGTAGCGGGAAGGAGCAGCATGACAGAATCGGTAAAATCACTGGCAGACGAAATTCAGACATCCGTAGAGCGCCTGGTACAGCAGTTTGCTGATGCCGGCATCAACAAAACGGCGTCTGATAACGTTTCCCAGCAAGAGAAAGAGGCCCTGCTGGCCCATCTGAACCGCGAGCAAGGCGGGGCAAGTCAGCCGGGTAAATTAACACTTCAGCGCAAAACTCGCAGTACGCTGAGTGTTCCGGTAACCGGTGGCAAGAGCAAATCGGTTAATATTGAAGTCCGCAAAAAACGCACATATGTAAACCGCGATGCCGCTGAACAGGCAAAAGCCGCGGAAGAGCAGGCACAGCGTGAAGCGGAAGAGCAGGCAAGACGCGAAGCTGAAGAGCAGGCCCGTCGTGAAGCCGAAGAAAAAGCCAGACAAGAGGCGCAAGCCAAACGTGAGGCTGAAGAAAAGGCAAAACGCGAAGCGGCAGCAGCGAAAGTAACTGAACAAGCGGCAGAACCGGCTAAGCGTGAAGCAGCGGAAAAGAATAACGTGAAAGAAAATAAAGCGAAATCAGCCCCGGCTGATACCCGGGAAAACAGCGAAAAAGTGCGCCGCGAAGCCGAAGCCGCTGAAATCAAACGCAAAGCTGAAGAAGAACAGCAGCGCAAACTCGAAGCTGAAGTAAAACGTGCAGCAGAAGAAGCACGCCGTCTGGCCGAAGAAAACGGCGAGAAATGGTCTGCTCCTGTCAGCGAAGAAACTGAAAGCGCGGACTATCACACCACCACCTCTGCTCACGCCCGTGAGGCGGAAGATGAAAGTGATGCGAAAGTTGAAGGCGATAACCGCGGCCGCGGCCGTGGCGCGAAAAACGTCCGCCAGAAGAAAAACAACCGTCACTCTGAGAAAGCCGATCGCGAAGAAGCCCGTGCGCAACTGCCGCGCGGTAAGAAACAGCGTAAAGGCAGCTCACTGCAGCAGAGCTTTAACAAGCCGGTTGCAGCGGTTACCCGTGATGTGGTTATCGGTGAAACCATCACTGTTGGTGAATTAGCCAACAAGATGGCAGTGAAAGGTTCTCAGGTCATTAAAACCATGATGAAGATGGGCGCGATGGCGACTATCAACCAGGTGATTGACCAGGAAACCGCACAGCTGGTTGCCGAGGAAATGGGTCACAAAGTTATCCTGCGCCGTGAGAACGAGCTGGAAGAAGCGATCCTGAATGACCGTGATATGGGCGAAACTCAGGCTGAGCCGCGTGCACCGGTTGTTACCATCATGGGTCACGTTGACCACGGTAAAACCTCATTACTGGACTATATCCGTTCCACCAAAGTCGCCTCCGGCGAAGCGGGCGGTATTACCCAGCATATCGGTGCATATCATGTGACTACCGATAAAGGCGCTATCACGTTCCTGGATACTCCGGGACACGCCGCGTTTACCTCCATGCGTGCCCGTGGTGCGCAGGCAACGGATATCGTTGTTCTGGTGGTTGCAGCGGACGATGGCGTGATGCCGCAGACTATCGAAGCTATCCAGCATGCGAAAGCAGCCGGTGTGCCGGTTGTGGTTGCGGTGAACAAAATTGATAAACCGGAAGCCGATCCGGATCGCGTACGTAATGAACTGTCTCAGTACGGCATCCTTTCTGAAGAGTGGGGCGGTGAGACTCAGTTCATCAGCGTTTCCGCGAAGAAAGGTATCGGTATCGACGATCTGCTCGACGCTATCCTGCTCCAGGCTGAAGTTCTCGAACTGAAAGCAGTACGTGCGGGTATGGCAAGCGGTGTGGTTATCGAATCTTACCTCGATAAAGGCCGTGGTCCGGTCGCGACTATCCTGGTACAGAGCGGTACACTGAACAAAGGCGATATCGTCCTGTGCGGCTTTGAATACGGCCGTATCCGTGCGATGCGTAACGAACTGGGTCAGGATATCACCGAAGCGGGTCCGTCTATTCCGGTGGAAATCCTGGGTCTGTCCAACGTACCATCTGCCGGTGATGAAGCCACTGTTGTCCGTGACGAGAAGAAAGCCCGCGAAGTGGCACTCTATCGTCAGGGTAAATTCCGTGATGTCAAACTGGCCCGCCAGCAGAAAGCCAAACTGGAAAACATGTTTGCCAACATGGAAAGCGGTAAGGTTTCTGAGCTGAACATCGTTCTGAAAACCGATGTTCAGGGTACCTGTGAAGCTATCACCGATTCACTGATGAAACTGTCGACTGACGAAGTCAAAGTGAAAATCATCGGTTCCGGTGTCGGTGGTATCACTGAAACTGACGCCACACTGGCTGCGGCATCCAACGCGATTATCCTTGGCTTTAACGTCCGTGCGGATGCATCAGCACGCCGCCTGATTGAAAGCGAAAGCGTTGACCTGCGTTACTATTCCGTTATCTACAGCCTGATTGATGAAATCAAACAGGCAATGAGCGGGATGCTGGCGCCGGAATTCAAACAGGAAATCATGGGTCTGGCAGAAGTCCGTGATGTGTTCCGTTCACCGAAATTCGGTGCAATCGCCGGTTGTATGGTGACTGAAGGGACTATCAAACGTAACAACCCAATCCGCGTTCTGCGTGACAACGTGGTTATCTATGAAGGCGAGCTGGAATCTCTGCGCCGCTTCAAAGATGACGTCGCTGAAGTCCGTAACGGGATGGAATGTGGTATCGGTGTCAAGAACTACAATGATGTCCGCCCGGGCGACATGATTGAAGTCTTCCAGGTGATTGAAGTCAAACGTACTATCTGATCACCTGACGGTATGACATAACATGATATAATTGGGGGGCTTATGGCCCCCCGAATTTTCAGGAGAGAAACTATGGCACGAGAATTCAGCCGTACTCAGCGCGTTTCACAGGAAATTCAGAAAGAAATTGCGATTATCCTGCAGCGTGAAATTAAAGATCCCCGTGTGGGTATGGTAACCGTATCGGGTGTGGATTTATCCCGCGATATGGCCTATGCCACAGTATTTGTCACCTTTCTGAACTTTATGGATGAAGACCATAACTCTGAACAGGTGAAAACCGGCATTAAAGTATTAAATGATATTTCCGGCTACATCCGTTCCCTGTTAGGGAAAGAGATGCGTCTGCGCATTATCCCGGAACTGAAATTTGAATATGACAGTTCTCTGGTCGAAGGGATGCGTATGTCCAACCTGGTGTCTGATGTGATCAAACATGACCAGGATATGCGTAAATCTGCGGACGACAAAGAGGGTAATTGATGGCACGCCGTCGTCGTGGCCGTGAAATCAACGGCATTGTGCTGCTGGACAAACCGCAGGACATTTCATCCAATGATGCATTACAGAAGGTCCGCCGTCTGTTTAATGCCAGTAAAGCCGGTCACACCGGCGCGCTCGATCCGCTGGCGACTGGTATGCTGCCGGTCTGCCTCGGTGAAGCGACCAAATTTTCGCAGTTTCTGCTGGATTCCGACAAACGTTACCGTGTGATTGCCCGTCTGGGACAGCGTACAGATACCTCAGACTCGCATGGTGAGGTTATCAGTGAGCGCCCGCTGACATTCACTGCGGAACAGCTTGCGGCCGCCCTGGAGTCATTCAGGGGCGATACCATGCAGGTGCCGTCCATGTATTCTGCTCTCAAGCATCAGGGACGTCCGCTGTACGAATATGCCCGCAAAGGGATCACCATAGAGCGGGAAGCCCGCCCGATCACGGTGTATGAACTGCTGTTTATCCGCCATGAAGGGGATGAGCTGGAGCTGGAAATCCACTGCTCGAAAGGCACTTATATCCGCACTATTATTGATGATCTCGGTGAAAAGCTTGGCTGCGGGGCACATGTGATCATGCTGCGCCGGTTGCAGGTGGCCACGTATCCGTCAGAACGGATGGTGACACTGGAGCAGCTTCAGGAAATGCGCCGGGTCGCGGATGAATCAGAAACACCGCTGGAAACCGCGCTGGACCCGTTGTTACTGCCGATGGATACCGCTGTGTCACATTTCCCGCAGGTGAACCTGACGGATGTGACCGCCGGATATTTTAAGCTGGGACAGCCGGTACGGGCGCCGCACGAACTGGCACCACAGACACTAACCCGCGTGACACAGGGTGACGAAGACCGTTTTATCGGTCTTGCAGTGATCAGTGATGACGGGCTGGTGGCACCACGCCGCCTTGTTGTGGAATACACCGAATAAGCATCGCCGCATCTTGCGTTCAGGGCGCAGGCGGCGTAGAATAACGCGGCAATTTCCCTGAGATGCTGAATTAGAGATCGGCACTCAATTTTATTAATCAAAGTATATTTGGAGTTCTATTATGTCTCTAAGCACTGAAGCTAAAGCGAAAATTGTCGCTGATTTCGGTCGTGGCGAAAACGACACCGGTTCAAGCGAAGTTCAGATCGCGCTGCTGACTGCACAGATCAATCACCTGCAAGGTCACTTTTCTGAGCACAAAAAAGATCACCACAGCCGTCGTGGTCTGCTGCGCATGGTAGCTCAGCGTCGTAAGCTCCTGAACTATCTGAAAGGCAAAGATTTAGCAAGCTACACCTCAATTCTTGAGCGTCTGGGCCTGCGTCGCTAATTCAGACAAGTTTCAGTGGAAAGGGGCCGACGGCCCCTTTTCTTCTGAATGCGGCTATTGAGCTGTTGCCGCAATAATAACGATTCTTCGGTACAGCTATTCGCGCGGCTAATGAGAGCACTTTCCGGCAGAAGGAAAAGGTTGTCATTAGTCGCGAGGATGTATCTGAAGGAACCATTTCACTACTTACCCCTGCCGGGGTGAGAGACCCAGAAGGATATTATTTTGTTAAATCCGACAATCCGTAAATTCCAGTATGGTCAGCACACTGTCACTATTGAAACCGGCATGATGGCCCGTCAGGCGACAGCAGCTGTAATGGTTAACATGGACGACACCGCGGTATTCGTTACCGTTGTCGGCCAGAAAAAAATGAAACCGGGCCAGGACTTCTTCCCGCTGACCGTAAACTATCAGGAGCGTACTTACGCTGCCGGCCGTATTCCGGGAAGTTTCTTCCGTCGTGAAGGCCGTCCGGGCGAAGGCGAAACCCTGATCGCACGTCTGATTGACCGTCCGTTACGTCCTCTGTTCCCGGAAGGTTTCCTGAACGAAGTTCAGATCATCGCAACCGTGGTATCTGTGAACCCGCAGATTAACCCGGATATCGTGGCAATGATCGGTGCCTCAGCGGCGCTGGCACTGTCCGGTATTCCGTTCAACGGCCCGATTGGTGCGGCACGTGTTGGTTTCATCAATGACCAGTATGTTCTGAACCCGACCACTGACGAATTAGCGGTAAGCAAGCTGGATCTGGTTGTTGCCGGTACCAAAGGTGCGGTTCTGATGGTTGAATCAGAAGCGCAGCTGCTGACTGAAGAACAAATGCTGGGTGCGGTCGTGTTCGGTCACGAGCAGCAGCAGATTGTTATCGAAAATATCAACGCACTGGCAGCTGAAGCCGGTAAACCTAAATGGGACTGGCAGCCTGAGCCTGTTAATCAGACTCTGCATGACCGCGTTGCTGAGCTGGCTGAAAAAGCCCTGGGTGATGCTTACCGTATCACTGAGAAACAGGATCGTTATGCGCAGGTTGATATCATCAAAGATGCAACCATCAGCGCACTGGAAGCTGAATTTGCCGCACGCGGTGAAGAGCTGACCAGCGAACTGAAACATGAAATCAGCGACATCCTGTCTGCGGTTGAAAAATCGGTTGTCCGTACCCGTGTACTGGACGGCGAGCCGCGTATCGACGGCCGTGAAAAAGACATGGTCCGTGCACTGGATGTCCGCACCGGTGTTCTGCCGCGTACCCACGGTTCTTCTCTGTTCACCCGTGGCGAAACTCAGGCGCTGGTAACAGCAACTCTGGGTACTGCCCGTGATGCACAGACCCTGGATCAGGTGATGGGTGAAATCACTGATACCTTCCTGTTCCACTACAACTTCCCTCCGTACTGCGTGGGTGAAACCGGTATGGTCGGTTCACCGAAACGCCGCGAAATCGGCCACGGCCGTCTGGCGAAACGTGGTGTGCTGGCAGTGATGCCGTCTCAGGAAGAATTCCCGTACACCGTACGTGTGGTGTCAGAAATCACTGAATCCAACGGTTCTTCTTCTATGGCGTCAGTCTGTGGTGCATCTCTGGCACTGATGGATGCAGGTGTTCCTGTGAAATCAGCGGTTGCCGGTATCGCGATGGGTCTGGTGAAAGAAGGCGACAAATACGTGGTTCTGTCTGATATCCTCGGTGATGAAGATCACCTCGGCGATATGGACTTTAAAGTGGCGGGCAGCCGTGACGGTATCAGTGCCCTGCAGATGGATATCAAAATCGAAGGTATCACCAGCGAAATCATGCAGGTGGCTCTGAATCAGGCTAAAGGTGCGCGTCTGCACATCCTGGGCGTGATGGAACAGGCTATCAACTCACCACGTGCTGATATCTCTGAGTTTGCACCGCGCATCCACACCATCCGCATCAATCCGGACAAGATCAAAGACGTTATCGGTAAAGGCGGTTCTGTGATCCGTGCCCTGACCGAAGAAACCGGCACCACTATCGAAATCGAAGATGACGGTACTGTGAAAATTGCTGCGACTGACGGTGATAAAGCGAAAATGGCTATCCGCCGTATCGAAGAAATTACCGCAGAAGTGGAAGTCGGCCGTATCTATAACGGTAAAGTTGTCCGTATCGTTGATTTCGGTGCTTTCGTAGCTATCGGCGGCGGTAAAGAAGGTCTGGTGCATATTTCTCAGATCGCTGACAAACGCGTTGAAAAAGTATCAGATTATCTGGAAATGGGTCAGGAAGTACCGGTTAAGGTACTGGAAATCGACCGTCAGGGTCGTATCCGCCTGAGCATGAAAGAAGCGGTCAGTCAGGATGCTGCTCCGGCTTCAGATGCAACCTCTGATGCAAATAACGCTGAATAAAATTTGACGTAAGGCATGGCGTCCTGTAAAAAGGGCGCCATTCGGCAAAAAAAGCAAAAATGCACTCGGTTATTGTCAGTCAGAGGATTATCCTTTCAGGGATCTGACTTCGGGAGTAGGAAATGAATTTTTTTCTGCGTTGGTGGAGCATTGCAGCTATAATTTTTATCGCAGGATGCAGCAGCGGTAAAAAATGGCACTCCGGGGATTTACTTGCAGTACCCCTGCAGCCATCATTACAGCAGGAAGTGATCCTCGCCCGAATGGAACAAATACTGGCAAGCCGGTCATTAACTGAGGATGAGTACGCCCAGCTGCTTTATCAGCGTGGTGTGTTGTACGACAGCCTCGGATTGCGTGCATTGGCGCGTAACGATTTTACTGTTGCGTTATCAATGCGTCCGGATATTCCGGAGATATTTAATTACCTGGGCATTTATTTTACGCAGGCAGGCAACTTTGATGCTGCCTATGAAGCGTATGATTCTGTATTAGAGCTTGATCCAACTTATAACTACGCGCGTATGAACCGCGGTATTGCCCTGTATTACGGGGGCAGGTATCCGGTAGCGCGGGATGATTTGCTGGCGTTTTATCAGGATGATCCAAACGATCCGTTCCGCTCGCTGTGGCTCTATCTCACCGATAAAGAGATAGATCCGAAGAAAGCACTGACCGATTTACGTCAGCGCTATCAGCAGGCGAAAGGCGGACAATGGGGCTGGAATATTGCTGAATTCTATCTCGGCGACATCAGTGAAAAGACACTGCTTGATCGGCTGAAGGAATTCTCAACGGATAACACTTCGCTCGCTGAACATCTCAGTGAAACCTACTTCTATTTAGGTAAATACTACCTGAGTCTGGGGGATACGGACAGCGCTGAAACGCTGTTCAAGCTGACGGTTGCCAACAACGCACACAATTTCGTTGAGCACCGCTACGCATTGTTGGAATTAGCTCTGTTAGGTGATGAAGAACAGGACCTGACGGATTCAGATCCACAATAGCTGACGAACACACTTCAACCCGTTAATTTTTCACCATCGCGGAAGTGATGGGGGGATTTTTGTTCGTTTTATAATTTTATTTGAGCCAGTTCACACTTTTAAATGAAAACAACCGACATGCTTTCCGATGGGTTGTGTAGACTGGCCGCCATTTTGTATGAGGCACCTTTACATGACCACTGAGACTGAAATCTCTTTTGCTGACATTGGTTTATCAGCTGATATTTTGACTGCACTGGACGACCTGGGCTACGAAAAGCCGTCCCCGATCCAGCAACAATGTATTCCGCACCTGCTTGCCGGACGTGATGTCCTGGGTATGGCACAGACAGGTAGTGGTAAAACGGCGGCATTCGGCCTGCCATTACTGAATAATATTGATCCGAACCTGAGAGCACCACAGATTCTGGTGCTGGCACCGACCCGTGAATTAGCGGTTCAGGTTGCGGAAGCCTGTACTGATTTCTCCAAACATATGCGTAACGTGAATGTGGTCGCCCTGTACGGCGGTCAGCGTTATGACGTCCAGTTACGTGCTCTGCGTCAGGGACCACAAGTGGTTGTCGGGACTCCGGGCCGTCTGCTGGATCACTTAAAACGCGGCACCCTGGATTTATCCAACCTGAAAGGTCTGGTTCTGGACGAAGCAGATGAAATGCTGCGCATGGGCTTCATCGAAGACGTTGAAACCATCATGAGTCAGATCCCGGCAAATCACCAGACCGCGCTGTTCTCTGCAACCATGCCGGAAGCTATCCGCCGCATTACCCGCCGTTTCATGAAAGATCCGCAGGAAGTGCGCATTCAGAGCAGCGTGACTACCCGTCCGGACATCAGCCAGAGCTACTGGACTGCTTACGGTGCACGTAAGAGCGAAGCACTGGTTCGTTTCCTGGAAGCGGAAGATTTTGATGCGGCGATTATCTTCGTCCGTACCAAAAATGCGACCCTGGAAGTGGCAGAAACGCTGGAGCGTAACGGCTACAACAGCGCAGCACTGAACGGTGACATGAACCAGGCACTGCGTGAGCAGACACTGGAGCGCCTGAAAGACGGCCGCCTGGATATCCTGATTGCAACAGACGTTGCTGCCCGTGGTCTGGATGTTGAGCGTATCAGCCTGGTTGTTAACTACGATATCCCGATGGATGCGGAATCTTACGTTCACCGTATCGGCCGTACCGGTCGTGCAGGTCGTGCGGGTCGCGCACTGCTGTTCGTGGAAAACCGTGAACGCCGCCTGCTGCGTAACATTGAACGCACCATGAAACTGACCATCCCTGAGGTAGAATTACCGGATGCAGAGATGATCAGCCAGCGCCGCCAGGAAAAATTTGCTGCCACTATCCATGCAGAAATGGAAAGCAGCAACCTGGATCAGTATCGTGCACTGCTGAAAAAACTGGTTCCGGCAGACAGCGATGAGTCTGAAGCCGATATCGATATGGAAACCCTGGCTGCGGTTCTGCTGAAAATGGCAGAAGGTGAGCGCAAACTGATCCTGCCGCCGGATGCACCACGTCGTCCGCGCCGTGAGTTCAACGATCGTGATGATCGCCGCCGTAATGACCGCAATGACCGCAATGATCGTAACAGTCGTTTCGGTGATCGTCCGGAGCGTGGTTCAGAACCGCGCCGTGAACGCCGTGACGTGGGTGATATGGAACTGTACCGCATTGAAGTGGGCCGTACCGATGGTGTTGAAGTCCGCCACATTGTGGGCGCGATTGCTAACGAAGGGGATATCAACAGCCGTTACATCGGTAACATCAAACTGTTTGATACTCACTCAACTATCGAATTACCGAAAGGTATGCCGACTGATCTGCTGCAGCACTTCACCCGTACCCGTGTTATGAACAAACCAATGAACATGACATTAGTCGGTGATGCGAAGCCGTTTAACCGTGAACGCCGCAGCGGCGGTAATGATCGTGGTAATGACCGTGGTGGTAACGGCGGCCGCAGTTTCGGTGGTGGTAACCGCCGTGACGGCGAGCGTTCTGACCGTGGTAACAGCGATCGCCGTCCGCAGGGCGAGCGCCGCAACTTCCGCCGTGAAGACGGAAACTCCGCACCGCGCCGTCGTACCAATAATGACGCATAATTGATTCTCTGAATCATAAAAAGCCCGGCCGGGGATATCCCCGCCGGGCTTTTTTTTATACGCCTGAAACCTGAAAACAAGTATTAAATCAGCCCCAGAGCCTCTTTCAGCGGTTTGAGGTAGCGGCGGCTGACCGGGATGGTTTCATCGTTACTCAGAATCAGCTCCGCCTGGCCGTTATCGCCCAGCAGAATTTCCCGTAAACGGGTCAGATTAACCAGATACTGCCGGTGGCAGCGCAGCAGCGGGGTGCGCGTTTCCAGAGTACGCAGCGTCAGCTCGGTAAACCCTTCCTGGCCGTGTGCGCTCATCACAAACACACCGCTGATGCGGGAATTAACATACACCACATCCTCAACCGGCATCAGCCAGATACGGTTATGGCCGCTGCACGGGATATAGCGCAGCTGTTCTGTCTGTTCCGGGGTCTCTGCCGGCCGGATCTGTCCCTGGCGCAGCCGGTTCAGGGTTTTGTCCAGACGCTCTTTCTCTACCGGTTTGAGCAGATAATCAAATGCATCTTCCTCAAAAGCCTGTAATGCGTACTCTTCAAAGGCGGTGAGAAAGACAATCGCAGGCCGGTGGCCGGGGTCGAGCATACCGACCATTTCCAGTCCGGTAACGCGGGGCATCTGGATATCCAGAAACACCACATCCGGCTTCAGGCGATGGATTTTACCGATGGCATCAATGGCGTTGGTACATTCACCCAGGATATGAATGTCAGGATACGCATCGAGCAGTAATCGCAGGTTTTCCCGGGCCAGTGGTTCATCATCAACTATTAAAACATTCATAGTGTCATTATCATTTTTTTAGTTATCTGGCGGTGCTGCCGCACCTGCCGATGAATCGAAGGGTAAGGTCAGAATAATGGTTGTTTTTACTTCCGGCTCACAGTGAACACTGAGGCCATATTGTTTACCATAACGGACTTTGATGCGTTTATCGACCAGCCCCATGCCCAGCCCGTCACTCATTCCGGTTGGCTGATACAGCCCGGCATTATCGGTGATCAGGATGACAAGGGCATTGCCCTCTGCCCGTGCGGTTATGGTAATTTTTCCCTGCTCAAATATCTGTGATGTGCCGTGTTTTATCGCATTTTCCACCACCGGCTGTAACGAAAAGACCGGCAAAGTGGCCTGTTTCAATTCATCCGGAATGGCGATATCCACACACAACTGCTCACGGAAGCGGGCTTTTTCAATCTGTAAGTAAGCATTCACATGCTCAATTTCAGCCGCGAGAGTGGCAATCTCACCGGGGCGCTTTAAGTTTTTGCGGAAAAAGGTGGAGAGATTCTGTACCAGATGCCGTGCCTGTTCCGCATCGCGGCGGATCACCGCCTGTAAGGTATTGAGCGCATTAAACAGGAAATGCGGATTGACCTGGGCATGCAGCAATTTCACCTCTGTTTCAAGTAGTGACTGCTTACTTCGTTCAAACTGTCCGGCCAGGATTTGTGCCGACAACAGACTGGCAATACCCTCTCCAAGTGTGCGGTTAATCGAGCTGAACAGGCGGTTCTTCACTTCATACAGCTTAATCGTACCGACCACCTGTTTATTTTCCCCGGTCAGCGGGATCACCAGCGTGGAGCCGAGCTTACAGTGCGGATTGATTGAGCAGCAGTACGGCGTTTCGTTGCCGTCGGCATAGACAACCTCATTATGGGCAATGGCCTGCCGGGAATAGCGTGAGGCAATCGGTGTGCCCGGCAGATGGTGATCCGCCCCCACGCCGATAAAGGCCAGCAGTTTTTCCGTATCCGTGATAGCAACCGCTGCCACATTCAGTTCGTCATACAGCACCTGCGCCACCTGACGGCTGTTGGTCTCGTTAAATCCCTGGCGCAGCACACCATCTGTGCTGATCGCCAGTTTCAGCGCCTGGGCGGAAAATGCACTGGTGTATTTTTCAAAGATGGCGCGTCTGTCCAGCAGGATGCGGATAAACATAGCGGCGCCGATGGTATTGGCAATAATCATCGGTGCGGCAATATCTTTCACCAGATTCAGTGCTTCATTAAACGGCCGTGCCAGTAACAGAATAATTGCCATCTGTGCCAGTTCGGCAACAAAGGTCACACCGGCTGCGGTCCAGGGGTTGAACAGTTTGTTGATCTGTCCGCGTTTCATATAGTACCGGTGCACCATACCGCCGATCAGCCCCTCTGCAATGGTGGACACCATACAGCTGAATGCCGTCATGCCGCCGAGAGAATAGCGGTGCAGACCACCGGTAAAGCCGACCAGCAGCCCGACGGACGGACCGCCGAGCAGACCGCCGAGTACCGAGCCGATAGCCCGTGTATTGGCGATAGAATCATTGATATTCAGACCGAAATAGGTGCCCATGACACAGAAAACGGAGAAAATCAGGTAGCACATCAGCTTGTGCGGCAGGCGGACAGTCACCTGTAAGACCGGCAGCACCAGCGGCGTCTTGCTGAGTACCCAGGCGATAACCAGATACACACACATCTGCTGAAGCAGCAGGAAAATCAGATTGTAGTCATACATTTTTCTGTCGGATCACTTGCCGGGGGAAGATTATTTGTAACTATCTGAGATTTTATATTAAAAATAGTTTTTCAGCAGGTGTATAAGGCCGGGGTTGAAGGTATTATGCTGTGATCTGGCGCACAAATATCTTAACGGTTTTTGCTGAAATCAGTAATACTGACAGCTTCCCCTTCTTCATCGTTTTTTCCAGAACAATTTTATTCGGGATGATTCCACCCTGAATAGTTTCACAAATGATAGTTAAGGCCGAAATCAATAATGAAAAAAAGAACAATCTATCTGATCCTGCTGATGCTGGTCTTAATTGCGATGGCTGCACTTTTTCGTGCCCACAACCAGTATCTTTTATTGCAGGGCGAAGTCGATGCACCGGAGGTTATTGTTTCCTCTAAAGCCAAAGGACGTGTTGTTGAGCGTCTGATTGAGCGTGGTGACGACGTCAAACAGGGACAGGCGCTGATCCGCCTGACCAGTCCGGAGCTGGAGGCACAGGTTGCCTCACTGGTGGCTGCCCGCGACCAGGCACAGGCTCAGTTAACCGAATCCCTGAACGGTACGCGTGAAGAGAGCGTACGTAATTATGCCGCACAACTGGCGCAGTCTCAGGCTGAACTGGCGAATGCACAGCGTGATTTTCAGCGGATGAGCAGTATGTCCGGAAAGGGCTATGTATCAAAAACCGAGCTTGATCAGTCCCGCCGTGCCCGTGATGTGGCACAACAGCGCGTACTGGCCGCCAAAGCACAGCTCGACCAGGCGAAAAACGGTGACCGCACAGAGCAGCGTCAGCGTTATGAAGCGGCATTGCGCCAGGCAGAGCAAAAACTGGCGGAGTTAAAAGTCCAGCAGGATGAACTGACGGTTACCGCACCGGTGACCGGTGAAATCGGGCCGATTCCGGCTGAAATCGGTGAGCTGTTTAATGCCGGCAGTCCGCTGGTGACGATTATCCGTCTGCCGGAAGCGTATTTTGTCTATAACCTGCGTGAAGATATTCTCGCGGATGTGAAAAAGGGCGACAAAATCACGCTGACCGTTCCGGCGCTGAAAAATCAGGAAATTGAGGCTGAAGTCCGCTATATCGCACCTATGGGGGATTACGCCACCAAACGCGCCACCCGCGCCACCGGGGATTTTGATCTGAAAACCTTTGAGGTTCGCCTCTATCCGGCGCAGCCGGTGGACGGATTAAGACCCGGTATGAGTGCATTATGGCGCCGGGATAAGTAATGAGGCTCCCGGCAATATGGCGCGGTTTCCGTAACGCATTCTCACAGGAAACCCGGATGGCGGTGCGCAGTCCGGTGTTCCACTGGCTGAGCTGGCTGTTTCCGCTGATGTTATTCGCACTGGTCAGTGCCAACTTCTCTGAAGGTACATTACTGGATTTACCGGTTTCCGCCATCGATTATGACCACAGCCCGCTCTCGCGTACGCTGGTACGTAACCTGAATGCGGCCTCACACGCCAGTATCACACCGCAGGATGATAAAGAGGTTGCACTTGAGCGCATGGGGAGTGCGGAAGATTATGCCATCCTGGTGATCCCGCCGCGTTTTGAAAGTGATGTGCTGTCCGGCAAGCAGCCGACAACCCGGATGTTTTTTAATGCACTGTTTTATGCTTCCGGCAGTTATGCCACCCAGGACTTCAGCGGGCTGATTGCCGAACTGAACGGTCAGTACCGCTCTGTTCTCGCTTCTGAAATGGGGAAAAATGTCCCGAAACTGGCACAGGTGACGATGTCCTATGACACCCTGTTTAACGCCAGCGGCAGCTATATTTATTATCAGCAGTTTGCTGCCACGATCCATATGCTTCAGTTGTTTGTGGTGACCTGTACGATTTACACCATGTCACGCAGCACCATGCTGCAATCCATTAAACCGCTGTTCAGCGGTGTGCTCGGCAAGCTGGCACCGTATACCCTGTTTTTCACGGCACTGCTGATGATCGAACTGGGTGTCCTGGTCACCGTTTTTGAGGCTAAAGTCACCGGGAATCCGGTCTATATGCTGATGATAGGTTTCTTTTATGTGATGGCCGCCCAGAGCATCGGCCTGCTCCTCTATACATTCACCCGTGATCCGATGATGGCTTACAGTATGATCGGGATGCTGGTGAGTATGGCAATGGCCTTTTCCGGGATGACCGTGCCGGAGCTGTCGATGATTCTGCCGGCACGGATTATCGCGAACATCGAGCCGCTGACACATGCGCTGAACGCCATGTTTGATATCTTCCTGCGGGAAGTCTCGTTACAGCATATCCTGTATGTTTGTGCGTTATTGCTGCTCTATCCGGTGGGCGCGACTTTCCTGATCCGTAACCGCCTGCCGAAACGGCTGGCATTACAGGGAGGACACGCGGTATGAAACTGTATTTCCAGACATTCCTGAAAGTACTGCTCGGTATGCTTGAAAAACCGATGTGGATGCTGCTGATTATCTCGCTGTGTGTCATGAGCCTGGTCTATGTGCATCCGGTACTGTGGGACTTACCGGTCGCGGTGGTGGATCAGGATAACACGGTGGCCAGCCGTTCACTGGTGCGGGAGCTGGACGCCACCGCAAAAGTGGAACTGCACAGTTATGACAACCTGGCCGCAGCCCGGCAGGATATGATCATGCGTGATCTGTTTGCGATCATCATTATTCCGCAGGATTTTGAACGCAATCTCTTACAGGGCAAAAATATCACGGTGCCGGTATTTGGTGACGGTACCAACCGTATCGCCAGCGGGCAGATTCAGCAGGAGCTGAGCAAGGCATATCAGCAGATCCTGGCGGATTACAATACCAAAATCCTGACAGCCAATGGCTATACACCGGAGCAGGCATCAATACTGATCGCGCCGATTCAGTCGGAAACAGTCGGGATGTATAACCCGGGCGTCAGTTTCGCCGCCATTGCGCTGCCGGGGCTGCTGGTCATGCTGTTGCAGCACACACTGCTGATCGCCTGTGTCCGTGTCAGTATTGCCGTGCGCAGCACACCGAAAGGTAAACCGCCTCTGGCAGTCTATCTGGGAGCGCTGAGTGCGCTGCTGCCGATCTGGCTGTTCCTGTCGACCGTCTTCTTCGCGTTGTGGCCGTGGGTACTGGGGTATCGTCAGGAAGCGCCGATGTATGAATTGTGGCTGCTGACGTTCCCGTTCCTGCTGGGGGTTCTGGGACTCGGGAAACTGGTCACCGAATGTCTGCGCAGTGTGGAGATGATTTACCTGACGCTGGCCTTTGTCACCACACCGGTCTTTTATATGTCCGGTACTATCTGGCCGTTACAGGCGATGCCGGACTGGGTACGGTTTATTGCCTCTGCATTGCCGTCCACCTGGGCGACCAAAGCGATTGCCGGTATCAACCAGATGGATTTGCCGTTCAGCGGCGTACAGAACGATATTATTATGATGCTGGTGCTCGGGATTATTTATACGCTGCTCGGTGTTTTTATCGGTATGTTACGTGACGGAGAATTACGGCGTATAACGCATTCTCTGCGGCGGTTATCGCGGCGGAAAAACAAAGCCCGTTAAAATAAATGAAATCCCGTGCCTGTCACGGGATTTTTTTGGCCGGTATATTTTGTATTTCCGGCTATACTTATGATATCGGACATAATTCAGAAGTAATACTTAACATAATGGCAGGGACGTCATATGGCTTATTGTAACGATTTTGACCCGATGGATCAGTTTTATTGCCGTGATGGTGAAATTATGGATATTTCAGAAGAGGTAAAAGCACGGATTTATACCAACCGGCGGATAATACGTTTTCTGCGGAAATTACTGACTGAAAGAAAAACAGAAACAGCATGCAAACCGTATACCGGACTGGGTGAATCCATTTATTACCAATGTGCGGACAGTGAACCCTCTGTTGAAACAGCAATGAGCCGTATTCCGGATGCACTGATAAAAGATATTGCGGTGACCAGCTATCACGGTGCTGAGCGGGCGGTAAATACGCTGGCTGATTTTCCGTTTCCGGTTATCGATATTCCGATGAGTTTTTTACGTAATAAACGTCTGTCAGGCGGATATCAGATTATGAAAGAGAACGCGGAAGCAATTTACCTTCTGCGTTTTCTGGCTGATCCCTATGAAAATTTTAAAGAAGCGATTGAGATTATCGTGTCAGCGGCTTTAGAGGATATGCCGGTGTCCAGAAGGAAGATGCTTAATAATTTTTTTCAGGAAAATATTATTAGGTCTAAAAAAGAAGAAATTGAAAAAGATACTCTCGTATTCACTAATGATTATATTGATGATAAAACTGCCCACTATACCCCAATAGTTATAGGTAATTCAGTATTAAGGAAATATCTCGTCACAGCGATATCCTCCGGCATAATTGCCGCTGTTACCTATAAATTCCCCGATCTGTTTAGTCAGAAAGAGTTGGTTATTAAACGGTCGGTGGTTGTTGCAACACTCCTGTACAGTTACGGCACTATCGAAAAAATGGCCCGTGCGGCACAACGGTTAAAAGAAAGAAATTACGCGGTTTATCAGGCATTAGATCGTGCACAACTGTCACTGATCTACTATTTTCTGGAAGATGAACTGGCAAATTTTGTGTTACTGGCTGCGAAGCCCTCCGGCCGGTCAGCAGATGAGGCTTTTGTGCAGGAGGTTCGCAGCCTTATCGCACGTTATAGTCAGTAGTTATTATCATCGGTAATACTGTAGCCGGAAGTTCCGGCCATAATATGGGAGGTGGTAATATCCCGGTATTTTACGGAGATATACTCTTCCGGCTGAATATCATTGCGCAGAATATTATTAGGCGAACGAGTGGCGTAATTAACGATACTCGCTTCATTGAGCCTTATTGTATAGTATTTTTCCGGGCCGCCATGTTGTGATATCCGGAAAAAATCAAAGGTCAGGGTTAATCTTTCATTATTGGCGATGGCTACTAAAATCAGCGGGGAAGATTTATCAATTAATTTTACAAAATCAATCGGATGATGGCTGAGGTTCTGATCACGGGTTACCGCACAGTCAAATTCAGTAATAAAGATATAATCTTCTTTACCGGACTGATACTTATTTCCTATAGAATCTGAAGTACAGCAGCCTCTTGATATTAAACCCTGTTGCTTTCCTTCCAGCTTTAAATAGATTATGTTTGCCATAGCCTTGTATCCTTACAATGGAGTATTTAATGATAGTAGCATACAAACTCAGTAGTCGGTTGCAATCAGTTATATTCTCTGTTTTTTTAATGATGGCAGGTAACAGCTATGCAAGTGAAATAGTCAAGTCTGAAACTATTTATTCCGCACGTAAACCGACAGATATCGCTGATAATCGTTCTGTAGTATTAAAGGCCAATGCGCTGATCCAGTTGCAAATCGGACTACTGTATGAAGAAGGTATCGGTTTTCCGCAGAATTATGTATTTGCTCGTTACTGGTTTGAAAAAGCAGCAGAACAGAATAATGCAGATGCGTTATTTTATCTGGGATCTTACTATATTCATGGTTCAGGTGTTGAGAAAAATAAAGAAAAAGGCCTGTCACTATATAAAAAAGCATCTGAATTAGGTTCTCCTCGTGCAATGAACAACTTGGCACTTCAGAAAAAGCAGGAGGGTAAAACGGAAAGTGCTATTTTTCTTTATAAAAAAGCAATAGATCTTGGATCTGATGCGGCAATTTTAAATCTGAGCGGGTTGTACCAAAAGATGGGAGAATATGATAAGTCTGAAGTTATATTATTATCTGCTATGGATAAGGATGATTTTATAAAGTCAGATGCACTGAATAAGCTCGGAAATTTATACTCAAGAAAAGATTTTAAGAATTATAGTTTTAAAAAAGCAGAGGGATATTATTTGGAATCTATTAAGTTAGGTGATGATGTATCACTAAATAATATTGGCATGCTGTATTTTTATAACGAACAATATCAGAAATCATTCAATTATATAAAAATGGCAGCCGATAAAAATTTACCGGATGCCATTAATAATCTTGGTTCATTATATCAGCATGGATATGGTGTAGAACAGGATCATGCAAAAGCAATATCACTGTATGAAAAATCAGCGGAGATGGGCAGTCCCGGCGGTTATTTTAATTTAGGCAGCCTGTATGAACATGGAGATGGCGTAAAACAAGACGATAATAAAGCCATCGAATATTACGAAAAAGCATTAGCTGCAGGGCATTATCCGGCACAGAAAAAAATTGATGACCTCAGGAAAAAGAACGATAAATAAGGTAAGGGAATTTCTATGAGAATGATAATAAAAACAGTGTTATACGCTTTGGCTATTATATTCTCTTCTCCCGGTTACGCCGCAGTAACACATTCGCATGAGAAATATACAACGCAGGTAAATAAAGCTAATGCACTAATCCAGTTACAAATCGGACTGCTGTATGAAGAAGGTATCGGTTTTCCGCAGAATTCTGTATTTGCCCGTTACTGGTTTGAAAAAGCAGCAGAACAGAATAATGCAGATGCGTTGTTTTATCTGGGTGAGT
The DNA here is from genome assembly GCF_019242955.1 of Morganella morganii. Lineage (GTDB taxonomy): Bacteria > Pseudomonadota > Gammaproteobacteria > Enterobacterales > Enterobacteriaceae > Morganella > Morganella sibonii. The sequence continues at coordinate 3,824,401 of NZ_CP066129.1, read as the reverse complement.
TTTATATGGATGGTTACGGGGTTGCTAAGGATGTGAAGAGAGGATACCAACTATATCAAAAAGCAGCGGAATTAGGATCTTCACATGCCATGAATAATCTGGGATTGCTGGCAAAGCAGGAAGGAAATATTGAAAAAGCAATTACTCTCTATAAACAGGCGATCGCATCAGGAGCGGATACTACCCTTTTAAATTTAGCGAGTCTTTATCAGGAGAATGGAAACTATGAGGAGTCTGAAAAACTACTATTAGTTGCATTGGGAAAAAAAGATTATAATATAAAGTCAGAAGCATTAAATAAACTAGGTACTATATATAGCCGGTCTGACTATGAAGGTTATGATCCAAAAAAAGCAGAGGAATATTATTTGGAGTCAATAAAGCTAGGTAATGATTTATCTTTAAATAATATTGGTGTTCTTTATTTTAAAAGCCATCAGTACCAGAAAGCATTTTACTACATTAAGCTGGCAGCAGATAAAAATATTCCTGGTGCAATAAACAACCTTGGTGCTCTATATAAATATGGCCATGGTACTACACAAGATTATACAAAAGCATTATCTTTGTTTAAACAGTCCGCTGCACAGAATAATTCTGTTGGGTTATTTAATTTAGGGAGTATGTATGAAAAGGGCGAAGGCGTAAAACAAGACGATAATAAAGCCATTAAATATTACGAAAAAGCATTAGCCGCAGGGCATTATCCGGCACAGGAACGAATTGATTTTCTGAAAGCGAAACGTAAAAAATAAAGCCGGATAACGGGCACGCTTATATCGTATATCGCGCCCGTTCTGTTCTGTTACTCAATACCGGCGATCAGCGATATCTCCATACAGGCACCGAACGGCAGCTGTGCCACGGTCAGTGCATTACGGCTGTGGTAGCCTTTCTCACCGAAAACATCATGGAAAACCTGTGAACAGGCATTCGCCACCACATGGGGATCTGTAAAATCCTGAGTGCCGTTGATCATGCAGTTCAGGTTGATGATCTTTTTAATCTTATTCAGATCACCCACCGCACCCTGCAATGTACCGAGCAGATTAACAGCCAGCTGACGGGCAATTTTCTCACCTTGTTCAATGGTCAGATCCGCCCCGAACTTACCGGTATTTAGCTGCTCCCCGGTTTTGGATAAATGACCGGAAAGTGTAATGGTGTTATCAAAAATCACATACGGCTGAAATTTTGCATCTGGTACAACGACCGGCGGCAGTTCAATATTCAGTGCGTTTAAACGGGCATAAACATCAGTCATTGTTATTTCCTTCTGTTATTCCACCAGTTCCAGGCCCGCCACTTTACGCCAGTAGCCGTTGCAGTTTTGTGCCTGTGCCAAATCCAGCGGTTGTGCGCCGGTTTCATTCTGACGGAAATGGTCAATGACGGCCAGATCGTCCGGGGCTTCCGGGGAGATCCGCACAATATCAACCAGTCCCTGCATAGAACGCAGATCATTGCCGAGGTTATAGCAGTAACCACTCTGGGTCTGAATCCCGTTAAGGACAAAGACCTGCTGATTTTCCTGTGAGAGCACTTTGCGCCCCTGCGGATAACTGATACAGCAGGTTTCGCAGTCATCTTTGGCGCGGTTTTCCGAACGGGCGGTGAAGCAGCGGGCGGAGTAGGCCAGCGGCAGATGGCCGTAGCTCATCACTTCCACTTCAAATTTGTCACGGATCTCCAGCTCTTCACACTGTTTCAGCAGGTTAACCAGCCAGTCACGGGAGAGTTCCACCGGCATACACCAGCGGGTCATGCCCTGTTTTTGCAGGATTTTCAGTGCCGGGGCGTTATAACAGTTCAGGCCGTGTCCGGCGACGAACGGCAGCCCGCGTTCATGCAGCATATTAATCACACCGAAATCATGCGCTTCGATCATAAACCCGCCGTTATCGACCAGTTTGGCGATCTCTTTCAGCTCAGACGGAGCCTGTAACAGCGCCAGCGTGGAAATCACCACCTGTTTGCCGCATTCAGCAACGGTTTTGGCGAGATTTATCCAGTCGTCCGGTTTCATTTCCCGGCGCTTGCTGCACACGGTTTCACCGAGATAGATAATATCCGCACTGCTTTGTACTGCCTGCTGATAAAACTGTTCCAGTGTTGCTTTCGGCCAGTAATAGAGGACTGAACCTAATGAAAATTGCATCGTTTTTCTCTCCGTTACTGCCATTTGCGGTGGTAAGCACCGAGGGTAGTCTGCCGTCCTTCTGACATACCGCCGAGGGTCTGCATCCACGCGGCATCCGGCGCATAGTTGTCCGGATCGGCCTTGCAGCGGTCAATCGCCTGACGCCACACTTTGGCCACATCAGTCACATAGGCCGGGCTGCGCTGGCGGCCTTCAATTTTCACTGACGCGATATTGGCCGCCATCAGTTCCGGCAGCAGCTCCAGCGTGTTGAGGCTGGTCGGCTCTTCCAGAGCGTGGTAAGGCTTGCTGTCCACGCAGTAGCGGCCTTTGCAGAGTGTCGGATAACCGGCATTCTCATCCGCACCGTAGCGGTCAATCAGCACGTCATTCAGGCGGGATTCGAGTCCCTGCGGGGTTTCCTGCCAGCGGACAAACCGTGCCGGTGAGCAGGCACCGACGGTATTCGGGGATTCCCCGGTCAGATAGGAAGAGAGGTAGCAGCGGCCTTCCGCCATAATACACAGACTGCCGAATGCAAAGACTTCCAGCGGCACCGGGCTGGTGCGTGCCAGCTGTTTTACCTGATGAATAGAGAGCACACGCGGGAGCACAATACGGTGCACATCAAAATTGCGCTGATAGAAACGAATAGCTTCAGTATTGGTGGCGGACGCCTGCACAGAGACATGCCGCTCAATATGCGGATAGCGCTCCGCAGCATATTCCAGCATGGCGATATCCGCGAGGATCAGGGCATCCGCCCCCAGTTGTGCGGCCATATCCACCGCCCGCTGCCAGCGGCTGAAACCGTCCGGATGGGCAAAGGTGTTAATCGCGATATGCAGGTGACGCCGGTGGCGGTGAACATAATCCACCGCCTCGGTAAGTTTCTTTTCAGTAAAATTCAGACCGGCGAAGTGACGGGCATTAGTATCATCTTTCAGGCCGATATAAACCGCATCCGCGCCGTTATCAATGGCGGCTTTCAGTGCGGGTAAATTACCGGCAGGACACAATAGTTCCATGGTGAGACTCTCAGACTGAATAATAAAAATGATCGGAAATTGTAAATGGCAGGCTAAAAAAGGTATTGACCTGAGGCAGGTTAGTGAACATTTGCCGCAAAAAATCACCCGGTTTGCGGATATAAAAGCGGGATGTTCTCTGCGGCAGGGGGAAAATCGGGTATATAATAGAAACAATGACACGAAAAATTGACCGGAATCCTGAGTTATTTCCGCAGATTCTGGCACAATGACGCAGTAATTCAGATTAAGGAGTCAGTACGGTGTTTGCCAAAATTCGTTCCTCGCTCGTACACAACGGGCCGGCGTTATTGCGGTTTCCGCTGAAATTAACGCCGTTTACCCTGCAAAAACAGGTTCTCCAGCAGGTTCTGGCGCGTCAGTTTGAAGAGGCGCTGACAGAAGGTGATCTCGATTTTCTGGAAAATAAATGGCTGAAAGTGGAAGTCCGCGACCTGGCGCTTCACTGGTATATCAGTAACCGTGACGGCCGTCTGGTGGTCAGTGCGGATGAACAGGAAGATGTCAGTTTCAGCGGTAACGCTAATGATCTGGTGCTGATCGCTGCCCGCAAAGAGGACCCGGATACTCTGTTCTTTCAGCGCCGTCTGCGCATTGAAGGGGACACCGAGCTGGGTCTGTATGTCAAAAACCTGATGGACTCGATTGATCTTGACGGTATGCCGCCGCTGCTGCGCACGGCATTAATGCAGCTGGCTGACTTTATTCAGGCCGGGCTGGCGGAAGACGAAGATAAATCACACGCAGTGGTGACCTCATGCTGATCCGCACAGAAATTCCGGTTGATGCCGCCGGTATCGATACACTGCTGCGCAGCGCATTCGGGCGTGATAATGAAGCTGATCTCCTGCATTCGCTGCGGGAAGACGGGCTGCTGACCTTAGGTGTGGTTGCCACTGATGATGAGGGGCTGGTGGTCGGTTATGCCGGTTTCACACCGGTGGACGTGGAAGGCGAAGATTGTCAGTGGGTCGGACTGGCGCCGCTTGCGGTGGCAGAGGCTTACCGTGGTCAGGGGATTGCGAAGCAGATGGTTTATGAGGGGCTGGACAGCCTCAATGAATTCGGTTACGGCGCGGTTGTGGTGCTGGGCGATCCTGAAATCTACGGAAAATGGGGCTTTAAACCGGCAGCCGAATTTGATTTGCACTGTAAATGGCCGGATACCTCACCGTATTTTCTGATCCATCCGCTGGAAAATGATGCCGCAGACCGTTATCACGGACTGGTTAATTTCTCACATCACTTTGACAGCTGTGAATAATCACCACCGTTAAGGTATGTCGTCAAATCAGAAGGCTGGTCACTGACCAGCCTTTCTTTTTTCTTCTTTGTCAGCCGCTTGACCCGGTATTCTTCTTTTGACGCTATTGAGCGATCCGCAAGTGCAACCTGATACACCACGCTTAACCCGGTTTTCCCCCGCAGGTATTTTGCCCCTTTTCCGGACTGATGTGTTGCAACACGTTGTGCGACATCACGAGTGATCCCTGTGTAAAGATATCCGGATTCTGTCCTGATTATGTAAAGAAACCACGTGTTTATCTCTGCATTATCATTCATTTTTGTTTAATCGTGCGTTTTTGTGTTTATATGAAAGTCGAATATTTTGCTGATTTGCGTCGCGGGATAGTCACGCAAGTAATTAATTAATCAGTGGTATTCACCATGGTAATTCTTTTCGCAGATTAATTAAAACCCCAATCATCAATTTTATTGAACAACTACAGCAGAAATAGCTAATTTTCTTTTTCGACGGAGGAGCATAATATGACTCACATCACAGAGAGAGACAAAAACGTCTCATGATATTACGTTTATTCTAAGGAATCATAATATGAAAATTTCAACAGTAATCCCTGCAATTTTAGCTTTAAGTGCCGTTTCATTTGGTTCAATGGCTGCTACCGAAGTACAACATAGCACACAAGCACCTGTCGGTGTTGTTTCTGTCAGCGATATTGATACCCTGGCTGATGTGACTGCTGCCTTATCCAAAAAAGCTGATGAAGCTGGTGCAACTTCTTTCCGCATCATCTCTGCAGGCGGTGAAAACCTGATGAGTGGTACTGCGGAACTCTATAAATAATTCCTGAGATTTGCCATACAATACAGCCCGTCTGACGGGACTGTCTGAACCAGCACCGGATGATATACTCTATCAGCCGGTGTGGTTTTATGGGGGGTACTGTATGGAATTACCGCACGATTCAATCCTGTCTTATCTGAAGAAAAATCATGTCTTTACGCTGTGTGCCACTGCCGGAGATGACCTGTGGTGCGCCTCCTGCTTTTATATTGCGGATCCGGAAGCGATGATGCTTTATTTCCTTACTGAACCGCATACCCGGCACGGCACCCTGATGCAGCAGAACCCGCGGGTGGCGGGAACTATTTCTGCACAGACGGTCACGGTGGCAAAAATCCGCGGGATACAGTTCCGGGGGGAGATTGTTACCCTGTCAGAGGAAGAGGAAAAACAGGCCCGGGCACGTTACTGCCGCCGGTTTCCGGTGGCCGTCGCCGCAAAAACCCCGTTGCGGGGGCTGCGGCTGGATGAGATTAAGATGGTGAATAATACGCTTGGGTTCGGAAAGAAACTGCACTGGTCGCGTTTCAGCGTTGGTTTCAGCGCAAATAGTGAATAACCTGGTTACTGCTGCCGCGCCAGATCAGCATCGGGTCATGCAGATCCTGCACAAATTTCCCGTCAACTAATACATTGATATGCTCAATGACTTCCTGCTGGGCATCATTCAGTTCATCCAGTTTATAACCTGTCCACATCCAGATATCTTTTTCCGCCGGGCACTCGCGGCGGATACGCCGCACCAGTGCCAGAATCTCCGGCACATTGTGCGGATGCAGGGGATCACCGCCGGACAGTGTAATTCCCTGACGTTTTACACGGGTATCACAGAGGTCGGCGATAATTTTATCTTCCAGTTCCCGGGTATACGGCACACCGGAATCCGTGCGCCATGTACTCTGGTTATAACAGCCGCGGCACTGATGCACACAGCCTGAAACAAACAGCGTGCAGCGTGTACCCGGCCCGTTGACGACGTCAACGGGGTAATACTGATGATAATTCACAACTCAGCCTAATTGTCCGTTATTCAGGTGTTTAACGCGGCGTTTCACTTCTTCCTGTTTCCCGGCGTTAAACGGACGGGCATCCGGGCTGCCGAGATAACCGCATACACGGCGGATGACGGATACGCGGGAAGCGTCATGATTACCGCATTTCGGGCAGACAAAACCTTTGCTGGTACAGTTAAACTCACCGGCAAATCCGCATTCGTAACACTCATCAATCGGCGTGTTGGTACCGTAGTACGGAACGCGGTCATAGCTGTAATCCCAGACATCTTCCAGTGCTTTCAGGTTGTGCTGAAGGTTCGGGTATTCGCCGTAACAGATGAAACCGCCGTTCGCCAGCGGCGGGTACGGTGCTTCAAAATCCAGTTTGTCGTACGGATTGACCTTTTTCTCCACATCCAGGTGGAAGCTGTTGGTGTAATACCCTTTGTCTGTCACACCCGGGATGAGCCCGAACTCAGCAGTATCCAGACGGCAGAAGCGGTCGCACAGGTTTTCACTCGGCGTGCTGTAGAGGCTGAAACCGTAGCCGGTTTCTGTTTTCCACTCATCGGTTGCACGGCGCAGACGTTCCACGATGGCAATGCCCAGGGCGCGGCGCTGTTCATCGTCATACATGTGTGTTTCAGTGCCGGTCAGAGCATTGATGGTTTCATGGATACCGATGTAACCCAGAGAAATTGAGGCACGGCCGTTTTTAAAGATTTCAGTAACGGAATCATCCGCTTTCAGCCGCACACCGCAGGCACCTTCCATATACAGAATCGGCGCGACGCGGGCTTTGACATTTTCCAGCCGTGCGATACGGGTCATCAGCGCTTTTTTGGCGAGCACCAGACGTTCATCCAGCAGAGACCAGAAATCCGTTTCACTGCCCTGTGATTCGATAGCAATACGCGGCAGGTTCAGGCTGATAACCCCGAGGTTGTTACGCCCGTCGTGGATCATTTCGCCGTTCTCTTCATACACACCGAGGAAACTGCGGCAGCCCATCGGGGTTTTAAAGGAACCGGTAACTTTCACTACCTGATCGTAGTTCAGGATATCCGGGTACATCCGCTTGCTGGCGCACTCTAACGCAAGCTGTTTGATGTCATAGTTCGGATCGCCGTACTGGTGGTTGAGGCCTTTTTTAATAGCGAAGACCAGTTTCGGGAATACCGCGGTTTTGTGATTTTTTCCGAGACCGGCGATACGGTTACGTAAAATCGCCTGCTGGATCATGCGGGATTCTCTGGATGTGCCCAGTCCGAAGCCGAAAGTGACAAACGGGGTCTGTCCGTTGGCGGTGTGCAGTGTGTTGACTTCATATTCCAGTGACTGGAAAGCGTCATAACACTCTTTTTCTGTGCGGGCATTGGCATAACCTTCCGCATCCGGAATCTGCCACTCGTTTGCCGTTTTCAGATGTTTGTTATAGCTGGCAGTGACAAACGGCGCGAGAATTTCGTCGATACGGTTAATCGTGGTACCGCCGTAAATATGGCTGGCCACCTGGGCAATAATTTGTGCTGTTACCGCAGTCGCGGTAGAGATGGACTTAGGCTGTTCTATCTCGGCATTACCCATTTTAAAGCCATGAGTCAGCATGCCTTTCAGATCGATCAGCATGCAGTTAAACATCGGGAAGAACGGCGCGTAGTCCAGATCGTGATAGTGAATTTCACCACGTTCGTGTGAAATTACAACATCACGCGGTAAAATGTGCTGTTTTGCGTAGTGCTTGGCAACGATACCCGCCAGCAGGTCACGCTGTGTCGGGATCACCTTGCTGTCTTTATTGGCATTCTCGTTGAGAATGGACATATCACTCTGTTCGACCAGCCCGCGGATCTCATTATTGAGGCGGCCGCGCAGTTCACGTGCCACGTCGCGGTCATGACGATATTCGATGTAAGTTCTGGCTAACTCTTTGTAATCACCGGACATTAACTGATTTTCAACGGCGTCCTGGATCTCACCGATATCCACTTTTTTCCGGTCACCCAGCAGGGAGGCTACCCGGGCGGCAACCTGAGAGCAGTAGTCATCATCATTAACACGTGCGGCTTTAGCGGCTCTTTTAATGGCATCCCGGATGCGTGATTCATCAAAATTTACCTGACATCCATCACGCTTAATCACGATAGTGTGCACTTTGCTTCTCTCCGGCAGTTTGGTTATCCACAGGGTAAAACCTGTTATAATGCGGCTTCATGGCGTTGTGGATAACACTGTGAATAAATACTATATCTTGTGTGCTTTGTATTATATAGCACTAGATATAGATTTCCTCCGGAATAAGGCGATTGAAATTGATTTAAGTCAAAGTATTTTGGCGACATCAGGTAAACCGCACACTCCGGTTAAGTGTAAAAATGTGCGGTTTGATTGCTGAAATTATAGTAAAAGTTATTTCTGTCACTTATCAGCGTTGTTTTTATCATCTTTGAAGACGAAAACATAACCGATACAGGCGGTGAGCAGTACGCAGACCCCCGCAGCGATAGCCAGCAGGAACCCGGTATCAATGCCGTAAGTATCAATGATCATACCGACACCGGCAGAGCCGAGTGCCACACCGACCGCCAGGCCGGTAATAAGCCAGGTAAAACCTTCTGTCAGCATATTGGCCGGTGCTTCACGTTCCACAAAGCCGATAGCGAGGATCATGGTCGGCGAGAAGAAGAAGCCGGCGACGAACATGGTCAGCCCCAGACCGGTCAGATTTGTGACCAGCAGCAGCGGCAGGGTGGTCAGCAGTGTGGCGGCCGCCGTGAAGACAAACTGCTTTGTGTAGCTGAACGGCAGACGTATCGCACCGAAGATAAACCCGGCGATACAGGAACCGGCGGCATAGACAGACAGCACATAGCTTGCCCCTTTCGGATATCCCTGTGCATTGGCAAAAGCAACAGCCAGTACATCCACCGTCCCGACAATCACCCCGAGTGCAAGCAGAACCACCATCAGCAGCTGAATAGCGGGCAGGCGCAGCACGGTGCCTTTCGCCAGCCCGTCACGTTTATGTACAGGCGGCTCAGTCCGTTTCTGGCAGACCACCAGCATCGTTCCGATTATCAGAAAAATAATTGCCGCCAGCGGACCGGCCTGCGGAAACAGCGCGATACAGAGTGTGACCGACAGCGGCGGCCCGATAATAAAGCTGATTTCATCCAGTACGGACTCAAAAGAGTAAGCCGTCTGCAAACGCGGATCGCCCTTATAGATATGTGTCCAGCGGGAGCGGATCATCGCGGGCATGCTCGGGATCGCCCCGACAAAAACAGCGGACAGCCAGATTGCCCAGTCCGGAGCATCATAAACCGTGCATAACAGCAGAACGGCAGTCGCGGGCACACTGATCACCAGCGTTTTCGGCAGGATACGGCTCTGCCCGTAGCGATCCACCAGACGGGCGATCAGCGGGGCGCAGAATGCCGCCGAAAAAGTATAAACAGCTGCGGTTACGCCGGCCATAAAGAAAGAATCACGCAATTGGGCAATCATGGTAATGATCCCAATCCCCATCATGGAGACGGTCATCCGCGCGATAAATCCCGCACCGGAAAAAGCTTTGGTGCCGGGATGCTGAAAGATGACACGATAAGAGCTGAACATAACAACCTCACAGATACCCGTGGTATTACAGACGGGTATGATTTTAACTGCCGGAAGTAGCCGGCTGTAATGCAATTAACATACATTGCGTATGTGAATCTATTGACATACGCGATGTATGTCAATAAAAAAGTGTTATAATCGCACGGCTGAAGAGAGCCAACCGCAGGAGTGAGAAAATGGGTCATAAGCCACGTGCAGAGATGATAGAAGAAACGCGGACAAAGCTTATCCGTGCTGCACGCCAGCAGTTTGGCGGGGCAGGGTACGCCGCCACCGTAATGGATGACCTGACGGCGCAGGCCGGTCTGACCCGGGGGGCGCTGTATCATCACTTTGGTGACAAAAAAGGTCTGTTTCTGGCCGTATTACAGGATCTGGATCGCGAACTTGATGCGCGTCTGGATACGGCAGAAAAAAATGAAGCAGATGCGTGGACGGCGTTTAAATCACGCTGTCAGGGCTATCTGGCGATGAGTCTGGAGCCGGAAGTGCAGCGGATTATGTTCCGTGATGCGGCTTCGGTACTGGATTTTTCCATTGTTAAATCCCATGAACTGGCCTGTGTGCAGGGGATCACCCGGCGCCTGACACATCTGATGGAAGCAGGGCGGATAAAACAGGTGGCACCCGATGTGCTGGCACTGTTTATTAATGGCGGGCTGTACGAATGCGCCATGTGGATTGTGCACAGTGAAAATCCGCAGGCGACGTATGACAAAGTCAGGGTGTCGTTTGATCAGTTGCTGGAAAATCTGCGGGTATAGGATGAGGTGATAAATTTTACTATTAAAATTTATCACCCATAAAACGGCGGTCATTTAATCGTCAGCGCCATTGTCTGTTTCAGCATATCTATATTAAAACGCTTCCCAGTCATTATGTGTATTTGCCGGTTTTTCAGGAACAGGGCGCCGTAACGGCATCACCGTACCGATCTGAGTGCCGGTCTTCAGTTCTCCGGTCTGTATCTGAAATACAGATACGGCCTGAGTCAGTCTGCCTGCCTGCTCTTCAAGTGATGCAGCCGCTGCCGCTGATTGCTCGACTAACGCCGCATTCTGCTGGGTTACTCTGTCCATTTCCGTCACTGCCATGCCAATCTGGTCAATTCCGCGGCTTTGTTCATCCGATGCAGAGGCTATCTCACTCATAATATCGGTGACCCGGGTGACGGCGCTGACAATTTCATCCATTGTTTCACCGGCGCGCTCAACCAGAACTGTACCGGCCTCAACTCTGCCGGCCGAATCCCCGATCAGGGTTTTGATTTCCCTGGCTGCCTGCGCACTGCGCTGGGCAAGGCTTCGGACCTCACCGGCCACAACGGCAAAGCCGCGGCCCTGCTCACCCGCCCGTGCCGCTTCTACTGCGGCATTCAGCGCCAGAATGTTGGTCTGGAAGGCAATACTGTCAATCACACTGATGATATCGGCAATTTTCTCAGAGCTGTCCCCGATACCGCGCATGGTATTCACGACATCGTCCACGACTTTCCCGCCACGCTCTGCGGTTTCGGAGGCGGTTAGCGCAAGGTGACGTGCCTGACGGGCATTATCGGCATTCTGGCGCACGGTGGCTGTCAGTTCTTCCATGCTGGCTGCGGTTTCTTCAAGAGATGCAGCCTGTTGTTCTGTCCGCGAAGACAGGTCATTATTACCGGCAGATATCTCACCGGCACCCCTGTAAATGGCATTGGCACCATCCCGGACATCCCCGACAGTTTTGGAAAGTTCGTTTTGCATATAACGTAATGTTTCAGATAGTTTTTTGATTTCATAACTGCCTGTCACGTTAATCGGTCTTATCAGATTACCTTTTGCAATATTCTGAATGCTTTCCTGGAAATGATTCATCGGTAAGATAAGTAAACGACGAATACCGACCCAGACTAAAATGATGGTGATACAAATGCTGACAAGTAGCAATATTGCTATCCATATTGTCAATGTTTCATTATTTTTACTATTTTTAATGAGTTTGTCATAATAATCGGTATCTGCGATATAATAATTTTCATATAATTTTCCGAATACATTTTGATAATCACTGGTAGGTTGGTTATCAAAGTCATCTAACCTGTTTTTCCGCAAAAAATAAACTAACTCAAGCTGAGCGTTATAATATTCATTAAAAGAAGAATCCATATGATGTTCAAGTTCTTCTCCGAATTTTGTTGGCATTGATTTAAATTTTAACCAATCCGATCTTGTTTTTTTTACCTGTTCTTCCGCATAATCAATTCGTTTTTTTTTTCTGTGTATCATTTTCATAAATACCTTTCATTACACCTTTGGATATGATGTTAAGTAATGATCGGTTCTCTAAAAATCCAATCCAGACACGGTCGAGTACATGAGTTTTTTCTGACTGTATCGTCATCGTGTTATTTATTTCATTCTGTGAGTTTATAAACCTGAGAAAATAAAATGATGAAATAATCTGTATCAAAAGAAATGCGATTAAGATGAGGGGCACTCCCGTCGATATTTTTACTTTTTCTAACATATTGCCACCTATAATTAATATTTTTAATTACAAAAACCATATTAGTATGGCAAATTTCATCAGGGTGTTTAAATAAACAGCCGGTGGTTTATTTGTAAGTAAGAGACTATAATTGGCTGGTTTTGTCTGAAGGCATCCCTGTAAAAATAGTATTTACATTCAGGTTTCGGAATAAACAATTCCGCCGGTGGTTTTATGTATCGTTAACATAAAAAAACAGGATTGCAGGGCCGGATTATCGCTTTGGGTTGCCATGCCCCGTTGAGTGTATTGCAGGCTGTGAACAGGACAGATTCGCTGTCGGGTTAACTATCGGGTTAATAACTATCGGGTTAATAACTATCGGGTTAATAATGAACAGAGCCCCCATACAGGGGGCTCAATCAACGTCATCTCTTTGAGAGATGCTCTTCTCAGAAAGCGCAGTAATTATTTACGGACTGCGATTGCTTCGATTTCTAATTTAACGTCTTTTGGCAGACGCGCAACTTCAACACAAGAACGTGCAGGGTATACTGCTTTGTGCTCATCAAAGAAAGCAGCGTATTCTGCGTTTACAGTAGCAAAGTCGTTCAGATCTTTAACGAAAACAGTTGTTTTCACGATATCCGTAACTTTCAGACCAGCCTGTTCGATGATAGCTTTGATGTTGTTCAGTGACTGACGCGCCTGAGCTTTAACATCGTCGGCAACTGCACCGGTTTTCGGATCAACAGGGATCTGACCTGAAGTCATTACCATGTTACCCAGGTCTACTGCCTGTACATACGGGCCGATTGCTGCTGGTGCGTTTTCTGTTGCGATTACTTTAGTCATTACGGACTCCTGTAGGATGATTATTGCTGTTAAGCTTTTTAAAAACGCCATCATTATAATCGTCTGATTTTACCGGGCAACTGACCTGGATCTATCTTATTGGTTATTAATGATTGCGTGGTGATCAAATTCTTTCTCACAATACTTACAGATTAACACAATTTCCTGTGCAATGGACTTAACAGTAAAGCTGCTTTCCACCGGCTCATTGTGACTGATGCAGTTGCTGTTCGGGCAGATAATCACGCCTTCAATACGTTCCGGCAGGTTAATCGGCAGTTTTTTAACCACCTGATAATCTTCGATAATATTAATTGTGGCTTTCGGGGCATAAAAACCGAGCTGGTTGGCCTGCTCCGGCGTCAGGAAAGTATCTTCCAGTTTAATCAAATCCTTGCGGCCCATATTGTTGGACGGCAGGTTCAGACCGATAGTGATACGGCTGTCCGTCTCCGTCAGACGGAAAAAGGAGAGCAGCTTAAATCCCACATTGGCAGGGATATGGTCGATAACAGTACCGCATTTGATGGCTTCAACCAGTAATTTATGATCCTGAGTCATGATGTGCTCCTTAGGCCGGGAAGGTTTCGTTTAACACCAGAGATAACAGCGCCTGACGGGCAAAGATCCCGTTACCGGCCTGCTGGAAGTAGTACGCGTAAGGCGTTTTATCCACATCCGGGGTTATCTCATCGATGCGCGGCAGCGGGTGCAGCACTTTCAGGTTCGGTTTCACATTGACCAGATCGGCTGCACGCAGTACAAACTGGGCTTTGACGTTAGCGTATTCGGACGGGTCAAGGCGCTCTTTCTGCACGCGGGTCATATACAGCACATCCAGCTGCGGAAGTACCTCATCAATAGAATGATGTTCGCTGTATGCCACGCCGTTTTCATCCAGCATATGCAGGATGTGATTCGGCATTGCCAGTGCCTGCGGGGCAATAAAATGCAGGTGGTTGCCGCGGAATTTTGACAGCGCCTGTGACAGAGAATGCACCGTGCGTCCGTACTTCAGATCACCGACCATGGCGATATGCAGATTTTCAAGGCGGCCCTGGGTTTCCTGAATGGTAAACAGGTCGAGCAGGGTTTGTGTCGGGTGCTGGTTGGCGCCGTCACCGGCGTTGATGACAGGCACCTTACCTGAGAACTCAGACACCAGCCGTGCTGCCCCTTCCTGCGGGTGGCGCATCACGATAGCATCCGCGTACTGACTGATCACACTCATGGTATCCGCCAGCGTTTCGCCTTTTTTGCCCAGCGAAGTGTTGCTGCTGTCTGAAAAGCCGACAACAGACGCGCCCAGGCGCTGAATAGCGGTTTCAAAAGAGAGCCGCGTGCGGGTTGAGGCCTCGAAGAAGCAGCTGGCGATCACTTTGTGCTTCAGTAATTCAGGCTGAGGGCGTTGTTTCAGCGCCGCGGCAGTGTTTAATACCAGTTCCAGTTCATCACGACTGAGATCGTTAATCGAGATGATATCGCGCAGGTATAACGGATTTGCCATTGGGGTCTCCTCATGTTTCGGCCAGGCAAAAAAAAACCCCTCAATTGAGGGGTTCTGAAATAAATACGGGGGAATGGCAGACATTGCCGCGCTGCGGCTGTCCGTGGTATGTCACATTGTCCGGCACCGGTTTTACGGTGCTGATAATCACAATGACCATTGTTTCCTCCCGACAAAATTGCGGGGCATTATACGCAATCGGCAACCCGGCGCAAGCGTTTGACATCACTTTTTTGTATGAAATTTATGCAACGCTGCCGGTAAATTTAAAATTGTACGTTTTTTGAAAGAGATGCAACCATCACCGCTTTAATGGAATGCAGCCGGTTTTCTGCCTGGTCGAACACCACGCTGTGTTTTGATTCAAACACGTCATTGGTGACTTCAATACCATTGGTAAACCCGTACTCTTTCGCGAGGGATTGCCCCATGGTGGTTTCCGTATCGTGGAATGCCGGCAGGCAATGCATAAAAATAACATCCGGATTGCCCGTTTTATCCACCACATCCTGATTGACCTGATACGGCGTCAGCAATTTAATCCGCTCTGCCCAGACCTCTTTCGCTTCTCCCATGGAAACCCACACATCGGTGTACAGCACATCAGCGCCTTTCACTCCCTCTGCCACATCTGCAGTCAGGGTAATTTTACCGCCGGTGAGTTCAGCCGCTTTACGGCACTGTGCGATAAGGTCGTCTGACGGCTGACACCCGGCCGGCGCCACCAGCCGGACATCCATACCGGTCACGGCCGCCATTTCAGCGATGGTATTTCCCATGTTATTACGGGCATCGCCTAAATATGCAAATTTAATTTCAGACAATGGTTTTTTCACATGCTCCTGGATGGTCAGTAAATCCGCAATCAGCTGTGTCGGATGAAACTCGTCGGTCAGCCCGTTCCAGACCGGAACACCGGAATAGTACGCCAGTGCTTCGGCGGATTTCTGGGAATAACCGCGAAACTGAATACCATCATACATCCGGCCCAGCACTCTGGCGGTATCTTTGATGGATTCTTTATGGCCTATCTGACTGCCTGACGAACCCAGGTATGTTACCTGTGCGCCCTGATCGTAAGCACCTACTTCAAAGGCACAGCGGGTACGGGTGGAATCTTTTTCAAAAATCAGCGCAATATTTTTGCCTTTCATCAGCGGCTGTTCAGAGCCGGTTTTTTTGGCATGTTTCAGATAAGCAGAAAGATTGAGCAGTTTTTCGATATCGGCGGGTTTATAGTCAAGCAACCGTAAAAATGACTGTTGATAAAATGGGTTCATATCCGTGTCTCCGATGAATTTATATTCAACATAAATCAATAAAAATTCAATTGCAACACCGAAGGTAAATTCTTTTTTATTATGGGTGGCTCAATTGGTGCGGCTGTGGGAGAATGCGCGGGTATCACTTATCAGAGGACATGGCCATGTCAGAATTAGATGCGTTTTTAGAAGAACAGCGCGAAGAAACCCGTGCGATTATTGCAGAACTGCAGGAAGACGGCAGCGATCCTGATGCGCAGTACACCATTGAGCACCATTTTTCGAGTGAGAACTACGACAAGCTGGAAAAAGCAGCGGTTGAAGCGTTCAAACTGGGTTATGAAGTGACGGATGCTGAAGAACTGGAAGTGGAAGGCGGCCAGGTGGTGTTATGTTGCGATATCATCAGCGAATGCGGCCTGACAGCGGAACATATTGATGCTCAGGTAGAGCAGCTGGCGCGTCTGGCGGAAAAAATGGATGTGGATTACGACGGCTGGGGCACCTATTTTGAAGACCCGGATGCCGAAGATGAAGATGAAGACGACGATGCTGATGAGGCACCGTTACACTGATTCTCTGCCATGACTGAAAAACCTGCCGCGGCAGGTTTTTTTGTGTCCGCAGCTCAGGCGGAAACTGAAAAGACAGACTTCAGCGGGGCAGTGCGCTCACGCCGGGAATCGTTCTGACTGTCGCGTATCATCGGTCGCAGCGGTGCACAGCCCGGAAATTGGATATCCTGAATATTGATATCATCCTCTGCTTCTTTCATTGCCTCAATGGTCTGATAGAGAACGGGGCCTTTCTGCGTTCTTACCTGCGGGCTCCTGCTCTCTCCCTGCCATCCTTCCTGTTGTATTTCTGTCTGTTCATCGTCCTGTATGCGGCAGACCGGCCGCTCTGCCGGTGCTTTCAGCGTTACGGCGGTACATAACAGGTCATTCATTCCGTGAATCGTGCTGATCATCCTGATCTCCTGTTTGTCAGTTACAAAATGTGATATCCGTCACATGTGTAATGACTGTAAGATAAACAGCGGAGAGAAACTATCAGAAAAGCACCGGATGTTTTTACCGGAAAAGCGGATACCGGCCGGACTTCCGGCCGGCAGGGGGATCAGGCAGCGAAAACTTTCAGCATCCGGACTTCACAGTCGCTATGGCCGGTGTCGCCCAGCGGGGCATCAAGGAAGATAAACCCGAGCTTTTCATACAGCTTAATTGCAGCCTGAAGATCGGCGGTGGTTTCCAGATAACACTGGCTGTAGCCTTCCGCTTCGGCAAATTCGAGCGCCTGAAGTGCGATTTTTTTCGCCAGCCCTTTGCCGCGCAGGCGGGAAGAGATGTACATTTTCTGTAATTCTGCGGTTTTGCCGTCACCGCCGGCAAGGCCGGAAACACCGCCGCCGCCGAGGATCTCACCTTCTGCCTCAATGACCCAGTATGCGGCCCGCGGCTGGCTGTACACCTCGTATAAGGTATCCAGAATCGGGTCTGCAACCGCAAAGCCTTTGTCTGCGGTCAGACCGTGTTCAGCTGATACCGCGCGGATCACCTGTGCGATACCGGGGTTATCTTCCTGGCGGATCAGGCGGAGGGTGTAGTTTTCTGTTGTGCTGCTTGTCATGGATATCATTATCTCATTATTTTTATTGTGAAAAGTAAAGCCGGGGGAATAAACCTGAGGGGCGATTACTGTGGATATCGTATGAAACGATAAATATGATAATAAATAATTATCACACAAAGTAAACAGGCGAAATAAGGGATAAAAAAAACCAGCCCGGAGGCTGGTTTCGCTACTCATTCCGTCAGGATCACAGGGCTGCGATCGTGGCTTTCTGAGCAATCAGTTTTTCTTTTGCTTCACGGTTGGCGGTGAGGCGCTCGCGCTCTTTGGCAACGACAGCTTCCGGCGCACGGCTGACAAAGCCGTCGTTCGCCAGTTTACCTTCGATAGCGGCAATCTCTTTCTCCGTTTTTTCCAGCTCTTTATCCAGACGCGCCAGTTCGTCGTCTTTATTGATAAGATCAGCCATCGGGATCAGGATTTCCGCACCTTCCACCAGCTTGGTGACACACACCGGTGCCGTTTCGCCTTCTGCCATCACACGGACGGATTCCAGACGAGCCATCGCTTTCAGGAAGTTGCTGTTTTCCGCAACACGGCGCTGTGCATCAGCACTTGCCCCGCGCAGCATCACTTCCAGCGGCTTGCTTGGCGCGATGTTCATTTCAGCACGGATATTACGTACCGCAACGATTGTCTCTTTGATCCACTCCAGGTCACGCAGTGCCTGCTCATCATTCAGAGAGGCATCATATTCCGGGAACGGTTGCAGCATGATGGTGTCGCCTTCCGCGCCGGTAACCACTTTCACGCGCTGCCAGATGGTTTCCGTGATAAACGGAATAATCGGGTGTGCGAGACGCAGCAGGGATTCCAGAACGGTGATCAGGGTATGACGTGCTGCACGTTTCTGTGCATCGGTACCTTTATGAACCGCCGGTTTGGACAGCTCAAGATACCAGTCACAGAACTGGTTCCAGGTGAATTCATACAGAATATTGGATGCAATATCAAAGCGGTAGGTATCCAGCGCTTCGCGGTATGCTTTCACGGTATTGTTGTATTCCGCCAGAATCCAGCGGTCGGCCAGGGAGAATTCCATCTCACCGCCGTTCAGACCGCAGTCTTTCTCTTCGGTATTCATCAGCACGAAACGGCTGGCGTTCCACAGCTTGTTACAGAAGTTGCGGTAACCGGACAGACGTTTCATATCCCAGTTGATATCGCGGCCGGTAGAGGCCAGCGCTGCCAGGGTAAAGCGCAGGGCATCTGTACCGTGTGCTTCGATCCC
This sequence comes from Morganella morganii, assembly GCF_019242955.1. GTDB lineage: Bacteria > Pseudomonadota > Gammaproteobacteria > Enterobacterales > Enterobacteriaceae > Morganella > Morganella sibonii. Next base: position 3,805,554 of record NZ_CP066129.1, on the reverse strand, counting down.
TTCCGGGAACTGTTTTTCAGTCCGTTTGGCGATTTTTTCCGCCATCTGCGGCTGCATCATGTTACCGGTGCGTTTTTCCAGCAGTGCCGGCAGAGAGATACCGTCGATCATATCCAGCGGGTCAATAACGTTCCCTTTGGATTTCGACATCTTCTGACCTTCCTCATCACGGATCAGACCCGTCATGTAGATGGTTTTGAACGGGATCTGCGACTTGCCGTTTTCATCTTTGATGAAGTGCATGGTCATCATGATCATGCGGGCGATCCAGAAGAAAATGATGTCGAAGCCGCTGACCAGTACGCTGGTCGGGTGGAATGCTTTCAGTTCCGGGGTGTTTTCCGGCCAGCCCAGGGTTGAGAATGTCCACAGACCGGAGGAGAACCAGGTATCCAGCACGTCTTCGTCCTGGCGCAGTTCAACCATCGCCGGGATATTGTTCTCACGGCGGACTTCGTCTTCGTCGCGGCCGACATACACATTACCCTGATTGTCATACCAGGCCGGGATACGGTGACCCCACCACAGCTGACGGGAGATACACCAGTCCTGAATATCACGCATCCAGGAGAAGTACATGTTTTCGTACTGCTTCGGTACGAACTGGATATCGCCGTCTTCCACGGCTTTGATGGCTTCTTTTGCCAGCGGTGCCGTGCGGACATACCACTGGTCGGTCAGCATCGGTTCGATAACCACGCCGCCGCGATCGCCGTAAGGAACAGTCAGGTCGTGCGGTTTGATCTCTTCCAGCAGGCCGAGTTCTTCGAATTCTTTAACGATCGCTTTACGGGCGGCGAAACGCTCCATGCCACGGTAAGCGGCCGGGATTTCACTGCTGCAGGCGTCAGTCACTTCGCCGTTAGTATCAAATACTTCTGCTTCAGTGCGGATGTTGCCGTCGAAGTCCATGATGTTAATCATGGTCAGCTGGTGGCGTTTACCGACTTCATAGTCGTTGAAGTCATGCGCCGGGGTGATTTTCACACAACCGGTGCCTTTTTCCATATCCGCGTGTTCATCACCGAGGATCGGAATGCGGCGGTTGACGATCGGCAGGATGATTTCTTTGCCGATCAGATCTTTGTAACGCGGATCTTCCGGGTTAACGGCCACGCCAGTATCACCGAGCATGGTTTCCGGACGTGTGGTGGCGACCACCAGGTAATCTTTGCCTTCAGCGGTTTTCGCGCCGTCCGCCAGCGGATAACGGATATGCCACATGAAGCCTTTGACATCACGGTTTTCCACTTCCAGGTCAGAAATTGCGGTGTGCAGTTTCGGGTCCCAGTTCACCAGGCGTTTACCGCGGTAAATCAGGTTATCTTTATACAGGCGGACAAACGCCTCTTTTACGGCAGCTGACAGGCCGTCATCCATGGTGAAGCGCTCGCGCTCCCAGTCCACGGAGTTACCCAGACGGCGCATCTGGTTGGAGATATTACCGCCGGATTCCGCTTTCCATTCCCAGATTTTATCGATAAAACCTTCGCGGCCGTAATCGTGGCGGGTTTTGCCTTCTTCTGCGGCGATCTTGCGTTCAACAACCATCTGTGTCGCGATACCGGCATGGTCAGTACCTGACTGCCACAGGGTGTTTTTGCCCTGCATGCGCTGGTAGCGGATCATGGTATCCATAATGGTCTGCTGGAAAGCATGGCCCATATGCAGGTTACCGGTGACGTTCGGCGGCGGGATCACAATACAGAAGCTTTCTTTGTCTGTTTTACCGTTCGGTTTGAAATAGCCGCTTTTTTCCCAGTGGGTATAAAGAGGACCTTCGATTTCCGTTGGATTATAGGTTTTATCCAGGGACGGCTCGCAGGCCTGTTGGTTGTCGGTTGTCTTTTCCATTTTTAATCTTTGTTTATCAGTAAGCTGGCGGCGTGGCCATGGTCATCGTAAAGCCGACGCTGCGATAGATTTTATATCGCTCGCGCGCCAACTGTTTTAAGTGTTCATCGATAGGCACAAAGTCTATCACTTCACGGAAGGTTGTCGCAAAATCTGTGAACTGCGGCAGCAGGGCAATCAGTAAATCACGCGGGGAATTTCCCCGTTTCTGCGGCCAGCACAGCTCGACCGGCGCGCCGTAACGCGGCCCTTCTCCGGCTAAATTATGCGGAACAAACGCATCAGGTTCCCGTGCCCAGAGGGCTTCATCCAGTTTCTCGGCCTGCTGTTGTGACTCACAGGCGATCAGCACCCGTTTCCCGCTGCGCCAGGCTTCACCCGCCAGATGACAGGTCAGCCACTCGTGGGCCTCAAGGTCATCAAAAGGGGATGGCTGTTCCATCAGGTAGAAGGTGGCGTTTTTCATAATATCTCTGATAGCAGAAAAGGGGATTGCTCAGGATAGCACAATCCCCCGTTACCTTTATGCTTTTTCCGGGCCGCAAAAGCCCGGCAATTCCGGTCAGTCGTCGGTGCTGATACCCGCACGATTTAACAGGAATTGTGACAGCAGTGCAACCGGACGACCTGTCGCACCTTTGTTTTTTCCGGAGCGCCATGCGGTTCCGGCGATATCCAGATGTGCCCAGTTATAACGGGTGGCAAAACGGGACAGGAAGCAGCCTGCGGTGATAGCACCGCCGAGACGGCCGCCGGTGTTGGCCAGATCCGCAAAATTGGACTCAATCTGCTCGTAGAACTCTTCTGCCAGCGGCAGACGCCATGCACGGTCACCCGCCTGTTCAGAGGCATTCAGTAACTCGTGCGCCAGCGGATTGTGGTTTGCCATCAGGCCGCTGAAGTGGTTACCGAGAGCAACCATGCAGGCGCCGGTCAGTGTGGCGATATCGATGACCGTTTCCGGATCAAAACGCTCGGCGTAGGTGAGGGTGTCACACAGCACCAGACGGCCTTCCGCATCGGTATTGAGCACTTCGACCGTCTGTCCGGACATGGTGGTGAGGATATCCCCCGGACGATAGGCATTGCCGCCCGGCATGTTTTCACAGCCCGCAAGAATACCGATCACATTGAGCGGCAGACCCAGCTCAGCCACCACGCGCATCACACCGTAGACCGTTGCCGCGCCGCACATGTCGTATTTCATCTCATCCATGCCGTCAGCCGGTTTGATGGAAATACCGCCGGAGTCAAAGGTCAGGCCTTTGCCGACTAACACGATCGGGCGTGCTTCCGGGTCAGGATTACCTTTATATTCAATCACCGACATCAGCGATTCATTACGTGACCCCTGGCCGACAGCCAGATAGGCCAGCATGCCCAGCTCTTTCATCTGCTCTTCGCCGATAACACGGGTACTGAGCACCGGAGAATTACTGTCTGCCAGCTGACGTGCCTGAGAGGCCAGATAAGCGGCATTACAGATATTCGGCGGCATATTGGCCAGATCTTTCGCGGCTTTGATACCGGCGGCAATCGCCAGGCCGTGGCTGATCGCTTTCTCACCGGTCGGCAGTTCGCGGCGGGTCGGTACATTGAAGACCAGCTTGCGCAGCGGACGGCGTAATTCGGTTTTGTTACTTTTCAGCTGATCAAAGACATAGAGGGACTCTTTGGCTGTTTCAACCGCCTGCCGGACTTTCCAGTAGTTGTTGCGGCCTTTGACATGTAACTCGGTCAGAAAACAGACGGCTTCCATTGACCCTGTTTCATTCAGGGTATTGATGGTCGTCCGGATAATCTGTTTGTACTGGCGTTCATCCAGTTCGCGTTCTTTCCCGCAGCCGATTAACAGGATACGCTCAGACAGGACATTCGGGACATGGTGCAGCAGCAGAGACTGCCCGACCTTGCCCTCCAGCTCGCCGCGGCGCAGCAGAGCACTGATGTAGCCGTCGCTGATTTTATCGAGCTGCTCCACCACCGGAGACAGACGACGCGGTTCAAAAACCCCGACCACAATACAAGCACTGCGCTGCTTTTCCGGGCTGCCGCTTTTTACACTAAACTCCATGCGCTCTCCTGAATCTTAAAGACAAAGACATCTGCTGCCGCTAAAATGTAGCGTTCGCACTAATCTGCACCATCGATTATAAACAGTTTATGATAAGCTGTGTGCGCACTTTATGAGTCCTGAATATCACGAAAATTCCGTTTCTTTCCGGAAAGGAAGGAAAAAAGCGTAGTCTGATACCGGAATCATCCTCAGGCCGGCAAAATAATGCACACAAATAGTCAACACAGAACGAAGTTAGCTATTTTCATGCAAAAACACAAGTTTTCACAGGCGTATTAAGCGTGATCATTATTAGATATCTGGTAAGAGAAACATTAAAAGCACAGATTGCGATTCTGTTTATCCTGTTGCTTATCTTCTTTTGTCAAAAACTGGTTGAAGTCCTGGGTGCCGCCGTTGAAGGCAGCATCCCGGCCGGACTCGTCGTATCGCTGCTCGGACTGGGTATCCCGGAGATGGCACAGCTCATTCTGCCGCTGAGTCTCTTCCTCGGGCTGCTGATGACCTACAGCAAACTGTATACTGAAAGCGAAATCACCGTTATGCATGCCTGTGGTCTGGGCAATAATGTGCTGGTGAAATCCGCCATGATCCTGGCTTTCTTTACCGCGCTGGTGGCGGCGGTTAATGTCGCCTGGCTGATCCCGTGGTCATCCCAGTATCAGGATAAAGTGCTGGAAGAGGTGAAAGCCAACCCGGGCGTGACCGCGATGGTCGGCGGGCAGTTTAAAGTTTCTGATGACGGCGGTACGGTGCTCTATCTCGGGGATGTTGACGGCAACCGCTTCAAAAATGTCTTTATTGCCCAGATCTGGGCGAGAAACGAACAGCGTCCGTCCATTGTGGTGGCTGACAGCGGCCATATGACCGAAAAAGAGAACGGTAATCAGGTGGTGGTGCTGGATAAAGGGACCCGTTATGAAGGAACCGCATACCTGCGCGATTTCCGGATCACGGATTTTACCGATTACCAGGCTATCGTTGACCACCGTGACGCGAAAACCGGTGAAAGTAACTATCAGCAAATGACACTGTCTGAGTTGTGGAGAGAAACGGATGCATCTTCCCGTGCCGAATTCCACTGGCGCCTGACCCTGATCTTCTCCGTGGTGGTGATGGCGCTGATGGTGGTGCCGCTCTCTGAGGTGAACCCGCGTCAGGGGCGTGTGCTGAGTATGCTGCCGGCAATGCTGCTGTATCTGATTTTCTTCCTGTTACAAAGTTCGCTGCGCTCAAACGGCGAGAAAGGCAAACTGGACCCGGCTTTCTGGCCGTGGGTGGTTAATCTCAGTTATCTGGCTCTCGCGGTGGTGCTGAACCTGTGGAACACCACAGCCGTCCGGCGTCTGCGTTTTGGTTCTGCCCGTGTTCAGGGGGTTGCCTGATGTTTAAAGTACTTGTTCTTGACCGCTACATCGGGCGGACGATTCTGCAATCCATCATGATGACCCTGTTTATGCTGGTGTCATTATCCGGGATTATCAAATTCGTTGATCAGCTGCGCAAAGTCGGCCAGGGGGAATACTCCACCTGGGACGCCGGTCTGTACACCATCATGAGTATCCCCAAGGATATTCAGATTTTCTTCCCGATGGCAGCACTGCTCGGGGCACTGATGGGACTGGGCGCACTGGCGACCCGTAGTGAACTGGTGGTCATGCAGGCCTCCGGTTACAGCCGCCTCCAGGTGGCGGGTTCGGTGATGAAAACAGCTATCCCGCTGGTGATCCTGACTATGGTCGTCGGTGAATGGCTCGCGCCGTCAGGTGAGCAGTGGGCACGCAACTACCGTGCACAGAAAACGAGCGGCGCTTCGCTGCTGGCGACTGACCGCGGGATGTGGGCAAAAGACGGCAGTGACTTTATCTATATCCAGCGTGTTGACAGTGAAACTCAGCTCAAGGGCATCACACTGTACCGGATGAACGATGACCGTAAACTGAAATCGATCCTCAGTGCGGCGGCAGCAGATTACAATGCCGATTCTGATACCTGGACGCTGAGTCAGGTGCAGGAATCTATTCTGAAAGATACTTATGTGATCACCGGTGAGCAGAAGTTGTCGATGACCTGGCAGACTCAGATGACCCCGGAAAAACTGAGTGTGGCAGCGCTTGATCCGGAAGCATTGTCGATCAGCGGACTGTATCAGTATGTGGATTATTTGCAGCAGAGCGGGCAGGACGCCGGACGTTATCAGCTGAACCTGTGGAAAAAAGTATTCGCACCGCTTTCTGTGGCAGTCATGATGCTGATGGCGCTGTCGTTTATCTTCGGGCCGCTGCGCTCTGTACCGATGGGCGTACGGGTTGTGACGGGGATTGCCTGCGGGTTTGTGTTCTACGTTTCCAACGAGATTTTCGGTTCTCTCAGTCTGACCTACAAATTCCCGCCGTTTCTGGGCGCACTGCTGCCGAGCCTGCTGTTCCTGGCGATCAGTGTGTATATGCTGGTTAAACGTAAGTAAGCGGCAGAGACAGCTCCCGGTATACAGAGCCGGTCAGTGAATGCTGACCGGCTCTGTCATTTCAGCGGCCGGTAATCTGTTCCCAACTGAGATTAAAGCGCGCCAGATATTTCCGCAGCCGGTCAGCATCATTGGGTTGTTTTTTCTGCTGACGGGAAACAGCAAACAGTGTGCGTCCGGCATCAGAAAGCGTTTGTGAGCGGCGGCAGACGGCAATCACCGTTTCCAGTTGCTGACGATCAAATAAATCAATCTCACCGACCCCGGCGGGCAAAGTGACCTCTGTTTCCGCATCGTGCCACTGACTCTTCAGCCGTTCCGTTTCCTCCTGTACCAGTGCCGTGGTGATCCGTCCGTTTTCCGCAAATGTTGCCATCCGGGTGACTGATGCACTCAGTTCACGGAAGTTACCGCGCCATAAGGCCGGTGGTGAGCAGGCAAAGGCGAGATAGCGCTGTCTGGCATCGGTATCAAACCGGACCCGGCTCTGTTGATCGCGGCTGTATTTCGCCAGCTCATAATCCACGTTCGGCTCAATATCTTCACGCCGCTGTGCCAGTCCCGGCAGGGTAAAGGTCCACATATTGATGCGGGCGTATAAATCCTCTCGGAACAATCCTTCACTGACCCGTTGCGCCAGATTGCGGTGCGTGCCGGCGATCAGCGCGAAATCACTTTCAGTTTCATGATCCGCTCCGTAAGGAAAAAAGCGTTTTTCCTCAATCGCTTTCAGCAGCATCGCCTGTTCGTCCGCACCCAGTTCGGCAATCTCATCCAGAAACAGAATACCGCCGTCCGCTTCTTTCAGCAGCCCGCCGCGTGCCTGAACCGCGCCGGTAAATGCGCCTTTTACATGGCCGAACAGGGCGGACATGGCATTATCGCCGCGCAGTGTGGCGCAGTTCACTTCGACAAAACGCCCTTTTACCAGATGGCGGCTGCGGCGTAGTTCATAGATCCGCCGTGCCAGGAATGATTTTCCGGCGCCGGTCGGCCCGGTCAGCAGAACAGGGGCGGAAGAGCGCAGAGCAACACGCTCGATTTTATCGATCATGGTATTAAACGCGGCATTGCGTGTGGCAATGCCGGATTTCAGAAACGCGACCTGTGCCTGCTGTTCTTTCTGAAAACGTCCGGTGATCTGTGTATAGCGACTGAGATCGAGGTCAATAATGGTATAAACACCGGCGGGGTCGTTATCCCGCGCATTATGGCGCGGTGCAGTCTGGATAAGACGCGCAGGCAGATAGCTGGCTTCGGTCAGCAGGAACCAGCAAATCTGCACCACATGAGTGCCGGTGGTGATATGCACCAGATACTCTTCATTTTCAGTATCAAACGGGTAGTGTGTGGCAAAATCCAGCAAGGCGGTATACACCTGCTCAAAATCCCACGGATCAGCAATATCCACCTCACGCAGCATCACTTCAGTCTGCGGGGAAGCCTGCTCTATATCCTCTTTTACCCGGCCTGCGGTCTGCATATCACCCGGCTGATAAACCAGCTCAAAGCGGTCAATATGCAGATCGGGTTGCTGACACAGCCCGATGCTCGGCCGCCATTTTTGCCAGCGGTTGGCTTTTTTGCCGCGCCGGTCGAGTACTGTACCGAGAACACCAATCACAACGTTTTTCTTTGCGGATGACATGGGTTATCTTTCCGGATAAAAGACGATATTAAAAGATAAAGAAAGCATACGGGATTTCAGGTCAGGATGTTATCTCAAAAATCGGTGTAATTAATTATTAGTTAAATATCATAAGGATAAATAAATGTTTTCTGATTAAATAAAACTGGCACACTTATCGCAATACTACCGGTACCAAACGAAAGGAATATAAAAATGATAAATCGTGATTTTAATGAACTGGTTCAGGAAAACAGTGCGCCGGTAAAATTGTGGACAAACGGTGTGCCGGTCGATCCGAAAGCGGTGCTGCAATTGCAGAATACGGCAAAAATGCCGTTTATTTTTAAACACCTGGCGGTTATGCCGGACGTGCATGTCGGAAAAGGATCGACTATCGGCAGTGTGATCCCGACCAAAGGTGCGATCATCCCGGCCGCTGTCGGGGTGGATATCGGCTGCGGAATGATCGCGGTGAAAACATCGCTGACCGCATCCGACCTGCCGGACAGCCTGCAAAATATCCGCTTTGCTATCGAGGCAGCTGTGCCGCACGGACGCACCACCGAACGTCACGGACGGGATAAGGGAACCTGGAAAAATGTCCCGGATATCGTTGATAACCACTGGATGCAGCTTGATGAGCAGTTCCGTCGTATCTGCGATAAATACCCGAAACTGCGTAATACCAACAACTATAAACATCTGGGTACGCTGGGAACCGGGAACCACTTTATCGAACTGTGTCTGGATGAAGCGGATTTCGTCTGGGTGATGCTGCACAGCGGGTCACGTGGTGTCGGTAATGCTATCGGTAACCTGTTTATCTCGCTGGCACAAAAAGATATGCAGACACATATTGCCAACCTGCCGGATCGCGACCTGGCGTATTTCGAAGAAGGAAGTGTGCATTTTAATGATTATATGGAAGCGGTCGGCTGGGCGCAGGATTTTGCCCGTCATAACCGTGAAGTGATGATGCACCGCGTGCTGGAAGCGCTGTCCCGCGAGATCACCAAACCGTTCACCACACAGCAGGAAGCCGTGAACTGCCACCATAACTATGTGCAGAAAGAACAGCATTTTGGTGAGGAAGTACTGGTAACACGAAAAGGCGCGGTATCAGCACAAAAAGGGCAGATGGGGATCATCCCGGGCTCCATGGGTGCGAAAAGCTACATTGTGCGCGGACGCGGAAACGAAGAAAGCTTCTGCTCATGCAGCCACGGTGCAGGCCGCGTGATGAGCCGTACCGAAGCGAAAAAACGCTTCTCGGTGGCAGACCAGCAGCGCGCCACCGCTCATGTGGAATGCCGTAAGGACAGCGATGTGATCGACGAGATCCCGATGGCGTACAAAGATATCGATGCGGTGATGACCGCACAGTCATCGCTGGTGGAAATTGTGCATACACTGCGTCAGGTGGTGTGTGTGAAGGGGTAGAAAATGACAGAAAAATATGATGGAGCCGTCTCCGCTGCCATGCGGGAACGGATAAAAGAGACACTGACGCAGATCGAAAAAACACACCGCGTAAAAGTGCTCTATGCCTGTGAATCCGGCAGTCGCGGATGGGGTTTTTCCTCTCCTGACAGTGATTATGATGTGCGTTTTATCTATGTGCATCAGCCGGATTGGTATCTCGCTCTCGACAAAAAGCGGGATGTGATTGAAAAACCGATTGACGATGAGCTGGATGTGGCGGGTTGGGAGTTATCGAAAGCGCTGAGATTGCTGAGAAACTCCAACCCGGCGCTGATTGAATGGCTGAGTTCGCCGGTGGTGTATTATCAGGATGAGGCATTCACCGGGGAAATAAAAGCGCTTGCAGAGCAGTTTTATTCTGTCCGCAAGGCACGCTATCACTACCTGTCGATGGCAAAACGCAACACGCAGGAGCATTTGCTGACAGAGCAGGTCAGGCTGAAAAAATACTTCTATGTGCTGAGGCCGGTGATGGCGCTGCGCTGGATAGCGGCCGGGAAAGGTCTGCCGCCGATGGCATTTGACTCGCTGGTGGCAGGCACGATAACGGATGCGGATGTGCTGGCTGAAATTGAGGAACTACTGGTACTGAAAAAATCGTCCGGTGAAAGCCACTACGGCACCTGCCGTCCGGCGGTTGACCGTCTGATACAGGATGTGCTGAATGAGGCAGAGAGGTCGTTACCGGAGGCGCCGTATTATCACGACAGCCGGTTACTGGATCGGTTTCTGATGAAAACAGTCACTGCATATACAGACACTTCATATACAGAACATGCCCGCGCCTGATACGGGCATGTTCTTAAGTATCACAGGTAATTGCGGGTATGCAGATCGGCCAGAGCACGTACCAGGTCATTCACGCCATTCGGTAACGGGCTGAATTTACTGCCGTCTTTGCGGGTCATGACCACGAACACACCGATATTTTTCTCCGGTATCATCGCCATATAGGTATTAAACCCGCCGCCGCCGCCGGTTTTCTGATAAATCGCCGGTATTTCCCCGTCCGGAGCCAGATACACCCAGCCTAAACCGAGGCCGTCTGCCTCACCGGCAACATCCATCCCTTTGATCACATTAAGATTATCACGTTTAAAATAGACAGTCTGCTCTTTGCCGGCCGTCGCTTTGCGCTGCGTATTACCGGAAGAGAGGAAGCGCTGCATCCACTTCTGCATATCCGCCGGGGTGGAATACACACCGCCGCTGCCGATAGCCGCCAGCGTGCTGTAACAATCACTTGGCTTAAATCCGACCATCAGCCGCTTACACTGCGCGGCAGACGGATTATAGGTGGTATCTTTCATACCCGCGGGTTGTGTCACATAGTGGCGGAACAGCTCGCTGTAGGGACGGTTTCCCGCTTTTTCCAGGGCATCTGCCAGTAAATCATAGGCCAGATTGGAATACGCGGCTTCAGTTCCCGGCTGAGCAGTCAGTTTGGTGGTTTTCAGCCAGGTCCAGCGCTGATCGCGGCTCGGCCAGGTAAACACCGGACGTCCCCATTTCCCGCCGGGCTGCTCGCGCGGCAGAATACTGGTGTGACTCGCCAGGTGGAACAGGCGGATCGGCTTGCCGTTATAAGATGGCACAGAAGACTGTTTGTAACTGTACTTTTGCAGCGGATCGTTAAGATTGACCAGACCATCATCCGCCATTTTGACCATCACTTCGCTGGTCATCAGTTTACTGATCGATGCAATACGGATCAGTGAATCTGTCCGTGGCTTAACACCATTACCGGGGCGGGTCTCCCCGTAGCTGCGGTGAAAAACTTCATTATTATCAATCACCACCATAAACATACCGCGGGCATCGGTTTCGGAGAAAATCTTCTCTCCGGTTTCATCGACCAGCTGCGGCGCCAGTTTCAGCGCTTCCGGGTTATTTTCAACAATAGACCAGTCAAGCGGCGGGCGTTCGGCAGGTGCTGTATTTTGTTTCTCCGGCTGCGAAGAACAGGCGGACAGTGCGATAGCCAGCAGCGATAACGGCATCAGGCGCACAATATGACGGTGTAATTTACTCATGATAATTCAACAGCCTTCCATGCAGACACAGGGATACAACACTGTAAGTCAGTTATTTTTTGAAGATGCGTAACAGGATACCAATAACAATACCAATAAAAATACCTGTCGCAATCCAGCCGGCAAAGCCCATACCCACCTCACATTTATCGGGAACCGGAGAGGATTATATAAGCAATTGCATTGATGTCTATTCATCGGGGACACAATCGCGGCAAATAAAAAAATATTATTATTCAGTGCGGAAATAAAACAGGATTCGCCCGCCACCGCACAAATCCCGTATCCTGCTGAAACGCCGTCTTTTTAACCACTCAGCAAAGCGCCTCTGTGATAGTTGTTGCACCACAGAGTGCCGCAAGTATAATAACCACGTTTTCCAGAACACACTTCTGTGCCGGAGTGGCGGAATTGGTAGACGCAGTTGATTCAAAATCAACCGCCCACGGGCGTGCCGGTTCGATTCCGGCCTTCGGCATTCTTAAGTGAAATCAAGCTACCGCCAGGTGGCTTTTTTTGTGCCTGAAATTCACTATCCGGCTGTTTTTCTCTGCATTTTTCTTTTGTAAATTACTGTAAAATAACATTTTAATTTTTTATTACCGGTTCGTGTAACGCGTTCATGTTACGCCGTCGCCGTCCGGGCGCTACCGGGGCAAAAAAAGTCAATTTTGTGGTCAATTCGCTTCGATTTACATTTTGACCCGGAAAAAGGGGGCCATTTCAGGGCTGAAAAGGGCGCACATTAATAGATTCACTATCAATAAATAATGAAAATACGTTCATTAAATAAATAACGGCATCGATATATCTCAGTAAAAAAACGGCATTTTTATTTTTTCAAATAAAAACAATGCATTAAATTTCACCTCATATGCTGTATTAACCCGCTATTACGCCGGTTTATTTATCCTGCATTGTTTTCGGTTGTCCGCGCTGTTCTGCGCCTCTCTGTCACCCGCACAATAAATGTTTGATTTTGCAAATAGACTTCTTTGTTGTCTCTGAAATACGTAAAAGCCACGATGCGATACACCAATTCGACAAAGGAGTGATCCGCACTTATGGCATTAAGCGACATAGCAGCAAGGAACGCAAAACCCGGTAAAAAGATGTACAAACTGACCGACGAATATGGCCTGTATCTTCAGGTGAATCCGGCCGGTACAAAGCGCTGGTATTTTAATTTCGTATTTGACGGCAAACAGAGCCGGATTGCCTTCGGCGGGTATCCGCTGGTGTCGCTGTCACGCGCCCGTGAGAAACGCGATGAGGCCCGTCTGATGATACTGGACGGTGTTCACCCGAAGCAGAAACGTATTGCGGAAAAGGAAGCCGAAGAGGACGCGCTGAATACCTTTGAGAAAATGGCGCGGGAATGGTCACAGCAGATGCTCAGACGGCGGCGCTGGTCAGAAACACACGCCCGGCGGGTCTGGCGCGATCTGGAAAAACATGTTCTCCCGGCAATCGGTGATCAGCATGTGGGGACGCTGAAAACCAAAGATCTGCTGGCACCACTGCGAGTTGTGGAAGCGAATGACCGCCTTGAGCTGGCCTCGCGGCTGAAGCAGCGGATCACCGACATTATGGGGTATGCGGTTCAGTGCGGCCTGATTGACCGTAATCCGGCAAAGGACATGGCCGGTGCGCTAATGCCGCCGCGTGTGACCCACCGCCCGGCGCTGCGGCTGGAACGGCTGCCGGAGCTGCTGACAAAGCTGGATTATTACAACGGCCGTGAGTTAACCAAACTGGCGATACAGTTCACGCTGCTGACGTTCTCGCGCTCCAGTGAAATCCGCCTTGCCCGCTGGTCTGAATTCGACACAGAACGCGCCATGTGGACGATTCCGGCGCAGCGCACACCAATTCCCGGTGTGAAATTCTCTTATCGCGGCGCGAAAATGCAGTCAGAACACATTGTGCCGCTGTCGCGTCAGACATTATTGATACTGGACGAAATCCGCGCCATCAGCGGGGATGACGGGCTGCTCTTTCCCGGCGATCACAGCCTGATAAAACCGATGAGTGAAAATACCGTAAACAACGCCCTGCGGACATTGGGCTATAACACCGCCACCGAGCTGTGCGGCCACGGTTTTCGCACAATGGCGTGCAGCGCCCTGATTGAGTCAGGAAAATGGTCACGGGACGCGGTAGAGCGGCAGATGAGCCATCAGGAGCGCAACACCGTCCGTGCCGCCTATATTCACAAGGCCGAACACATTGTGGAACGCAAATTGATGATGCAGTGGTGGGCGGATTACCTCGATGCGGTCAGCCGGGAATTTGTTGTGCCGTATGAGTTTGAGGAAGGTAACTTTCTTCACCACCGTACCGGCCATTTTTGGCCGGTACGGTAAACTACTGTAGTTAATAATTATTTAAAATTATATTTAGTTTATTTATGTTAGTTTTTATATTATAGTTTTATTTAAATAATTTTAAATTTACTAAATTAAATATAAAAAATATGAGTTTATATACTGTAGATACAATAAATAAAAAATTAAAACCATTGAATGGTACAAAACTCAGTGAGCATAAATTAACTGAACGTTATGATTTGCAGGAGTGGTTGGTTAGCCATCCGGAATCTCTTGGTGAGAGTCTATTAATTATCCAAAAAGAATTTGATGGATTTGATGGTACAGGAGAGCGCCTTGATTTATTAGCACTTGATACTCTTGGTCAATTAGTATTAATTGAAAACAAAAGAGATAATAGTGGTCGCGATGCTGTTTGGCAGGCAATAAAATATGCATCTTATGTTGCACCTTTTACATCTGATGATATTGAGGATGTATTTTCAAAATACTTATTAAAAAACAAACCATATTTTATGGATCTGGATGATGATGCATATGAAGAAAATAAAGTTAGGAATACTGCAAAAATTCTTATTCAGCGGTTTTTAGAAGAAAACCAGGATGTTGATGGCTCAGTGATAACACTAAATCCACGTAATACTCAGCGTATTATTTTAGTTGCTGGTAAATTTAGTAAAGAAGTAACTAATACAGCTCTTTGGTTACTTGATCGTAAAATAAATGTAAAGTGCGTAAAGGTATCACCTTATCGATTAGGTGAACAGCTATTGGTTGATATTCAACAAATAATTCCAGTGCCAGAAGCATCAGAATATATGGTTAGATTGATTCGTAAAGATGATGAAGAATTTATAGCTAAGGTAAAAAGAACAGATAGTACCGATATCCGTTATCAATATTGGGCTCAGTTACTTGAATATTTTTCAAAGAAAAATAATACTCTCTATAATAATATTAGTCCTAAAACAGATCATTGGCTGAGCGCTGCCACAGGTATACCTCAATGTTCATATCATCTGATTTTTCTGCAAAAGGCATTACGAGTTGATATTGAATTTGCAAGAAAGGATTCTGTTGAAAATAAGAAGATTTTTGACTTTTTTTATGAACGAAAAGCTGAAATAGAAAAGAAGTTTGGGAATGAATTAAATTGGCTCAGATTGGATGAAAAAAAATCTTCAAGAATTGAATTTTGTATGGATACAAATGGGTATAATAAAGATTATTGGGCTGAGCTTACAAAATGGCATTTAGAATATATCCAAAAACTTGAAATAGTATTTAAAGGATATATTAATGAAATTAATAAAATTATTAAGTGATATATTTTTGGGGTTTTAAGTAAATAAAAAGATCATTGTGTTTACTTTGTAGCTAATTAAATACTGATGATTGGTTAATATTGTACGTAAAGATGTCCGTATCACCACCGCACCGGCCATTTTTTGGGTGGCCGGTGCTGATGCGTTGTCTGTAAAAACCGGGGAATTTAACGGCACCTGCCAGGGAAAAAACGTGAAAACGTCCCCCACTTCGTCCCCCACATAGCAGGGTGCCACTTCTTCCCCCACTTCATTTTCAGGATTTTCCATAACTCACTGTTTATAATGAAATTACAGCATTTCCCCCACTTAGGTTCTATATATACGTGCGAAGTGGGGGAAAACACCGGTTTTTATGGTTCTCCGGACAGCTTCCCCCACTTTTCCCCCGTTTAGTCCCCCACTTTAATCTGATGCGGCAGCGGGATAATCTCCTCGCCCCGGAATGCGATCAGATTGTCTTTTTCCAGCTTATCGAGCCAGCGGGAGAATTTTTTGGAGACATCAAAATTCATTGCTTTCATATCGTCACGCAGCACGGCACGGGTACAGCTTTCGCCTTTGGCTGTCCGTGAGCGGATAGCCTGCCACAGCGCAACATGGTTATCTGTCAGGCGGGGAACACCGGCCAGATCCGGATTCAGATGCCGGGCCGTCATCCCGGGTCTCCCGTCCTTCATCATTCAGTACCAGCGAGGTGATGTGATCACCGTCCTCATCCACATACAAATCCACGGAATGCAGGTCATAGGCCTGACGCGGCGGCTCTTCCGCATCCTTCATTTTGGTGCAACTGAGGATAATAGCCGGATCTTCTCCCTCGCGGCGCACATGGAACTCCACATCCAGCGCGGCACGGAACGCACTGGAACCCCGCGCACCCTTATCCTGATCTTTGCCGGAGTGATGGATAACAAGCACGGTGGCCTGTGTGGCGGCTTTGATAAAATCGCACCCCTGAATGAATGCCCCCATATCTTTTGCTGCATTCTCATCCGATCCGCCGAAACAGCGGGCGAGGGTATCGAGGATAATCAGGCGTACCGGCATGCCCGTTGTGGTTTTCACATCATTGGCAGCTTGTATCACCTGTTGCACGCTGTCCGGGCTGGCAGGGAAGATTGGGCAATCCACGCGGTAGAGTGAATCTATCGGGCTGCCGCCGTTCAGCGTCTGTTCCCATGCACGGATACGGCGGGGAACGCCGATCCCGCCCTCACCGACAACATAAATCACCGCACCCTGAGTGACCGGCTTGCCCGCCCACGGTTTGCCGGTCGCGATATGGCATCCCCACGAGACCGCCAGAAAGGATTTGTAAGAGCCGCTGGCACCATAAGCACTGGCAACGGAGGAACCGGGCAGATAGCCCTTGATGAGATAATCCTGGCGCGTATCAAAGCCGTCAGAGCCTTTACGCAGCGGAAGGGAGGTGCGGAACGGCGGCGCGTTGTAATCAATGCAGCTCACCGGAACGCGCTGCGGCTGGTAACGCTGTTTATAAAAGGCGGTTTTGGTGGCCTCGATGCCGTGCTGCCGGCGGAAATCATCCCAGTCACACTGCGAGGCCGCCGGCGGCAGTGAAACCCAGCCATTCACCGCCCGGGCGGCTTTCTCTGCCAGAGCTTTGCCGGTATTGGCCGTGCCGTCAGTGCGGATATCATGATCGCCCGCCAGAATAATAACGGCCTCCGGGTGCTGATTGCGTAAGGTATTCGCAACATTAATGAGATTGTTGGCGGAAACCGCAGCCACAATGGCCGCTGAGGTACTAATTAAGCTGAGCGTCAGACCAGTCGCATAACCCTCAGTGATAATGATGGTCTCCGGTGCTTCGGGAAATTGCACAGTGATAAACGCCTCTTTAAGCTGAGAGCCGGGCAGCAGCCGCTTTTCACCGGCCGGGTTAATCAACTGAGCACCGGTAAGATCACCGGCGGTATTGTTCAGCGTGAGTAGCAGGCTGCTTTCACCGAAGGTGATATCACTGATTTGCAGGGTTTGCTGCGCGGTCAGGCAGGGCAACCGGGCAGAGAGTCCTTTCTCCGTGAGATAAGGGCTTTCGCGCATTTCGCTGTGGCTGAGGAGCTGGCTGATTCTTTCCTGTGGCACCCGGCGGTGATTGGTTTTTTCCCTGGCGGGCGGTGTTGACACTGCCAACACTTTGTTTTCTGTCAGTTGCGCCGCTTCGGACAAACTGCATTGCTTTACCAGTGCCACCAGATCCAGTCCGTCACCGTGGCCGCACTGATTACAGAACCAGGTACCGCGACCGGCTTTGTCATCAAACCGGAAACGATCTTTTCCGCCACAGGCAGGACAGGGGCCGTGTCTGCCATCCGGTGGCAGGGGAATATCCAGCATGGCCATCACCGCCGCCCAGTTGTGGCGGCATCGTGCCACTACATCAGTTACTGATTTATTCATCACTGCTCACCTCCGTTGTCAGCAGGGTATTAAGCATATTGATACGTTCCCACAGGACGTACATCAGCAGTTCTTCAGCATAGGGATGTTCAAGCCGGATAATGGCAAACGCGAGGGCACAGCACTGGTCAGAGAGTTCTTCAGGCGTGAGAGGGGTGTGATCATACATAAGGCACCCCCATAAACAGAGGGGATAGCGAAAGGAGAATGACAGGCATAGAGTGGCCTCCGATAAATGAATGGCACACATGCGGTGCATGTGAATCGATATCATTGGGACTTTCGGAACGCCAACTCCGGTTACAGATTGAGCTGTAACTATGAGAATATAACGCAGATATACAATAGATAAATTACAAAAAACGCTCATTTTCGCGGTTCCTCACGATTTTTGATGTGTGCCGCAATCCATTCATTTATTTCACTTTCCACCCAGGCAATTGAGCGGCCGCCGATTCTGACCGGACGCGGGAATTTTCCTCGCTCCATCTGCACGTAAACCCATGACCGCTTAAAGCCGGTTTTTTTCATCACATCCCGAACCCGCAATAACGTGTAATCAGACATCATCAATCCTCTTTTTGTGTGTAAACGCGCTCGACATAACGGCCACGGCCATCACCATGGCCTAAATCCATCGATGTCAGCGCCCTGGCTTCCGTGCGGGAATAGCCCTGAGACAGGTAATGCGCGATAGAATCCTGCGCCCGTGCATAACGCAGACTGTGCGGCGAGTAGCAGCCGGTCAGCCCGATACGTGCGGTATGTGCGCGCCAGTAATTCATCGCGGCCTTTAAATCAGGTTTATCGATCAGTCTGCCGTTGCGGCTTTCCGCAACCCGCAGCGCGTTTTCCACCGCCTGTTTCAGAGCGTCCCGGTCGATAATCTGTACTTCCCGCGGACGGCCGCCTTTTGTACCAAACACAATGGTGACGGTTGAGCGGAAAGTGTTTATCTGATTTTTCCATTTGTTTATTGACGCACCACACTGCACCGCTTCCTGTGATCGCAGACCTAACAGACGGGCAAGTTGCAGCGCACAGGCAAAGCCTTCATCACGCGCCTGAGCCAGTTGCAGTGCGGCCTGAAAGCGATCATCCGGGATTGCCAGCTTTGTTCCGGCACGGCTCGATCCGCTTAATCCGAGCGCTTTATTGGTCAGCCGTTCTGATTCAGCCAGCTTATCTCTGCCGCCTGTCCGGAGAACGCAGCGTAACGCGGCCATCTCGTTCTGCAATGAGCGCAGGGTGATCCCGGATGAAAGACGATCCGCAATAAACTGTTCGATATGCTTTGATTTCAGATGCCGGATATCTTTGATCTGGATATTCAGCGCGAGCAGATGACGGCTGAATCTCTCCATAATCCGGATACGGTCATGCACGGTTTTGAAACTGCCACCGGCCTGTTTCGCCAGTGTGGTCATTTCCCTGGTTAATTTACTCATACGGATTCCCTGTATTGCGGCTGACTGCATGTCTCCGGCGCGTGGTTTGGTGTGCTGAACGATACCTGTGCGCCGGAGCGGGCAGAGGTTGAGGTATTACGGGGCATCGGTATTGCACTCTGTGCAGCCGCCTGTATAAGCAGGTTATCCCCACGGGCTGAGCAGCCCGTCCCCGGTATCGGTTCAGTGTGGTTATGGTCTCCTTTTTGGTGATTTATCAGACGCTGACAGTGGTGTCAGAGGCATGACGATGTGTGTAAGTGGTGTCTCACAAGGGCTGAGGGCGGTCTGTGCAGCGGCGTCACTTTCACTGCGTAAAAGTGACGCCTGAGACTCATTGCGCCTGTCAGACATTTAACAGCGTTGTTTTTACTGCATAGCGTGGTCACCCGAAGGCGTCAGTTGCAGACCACAATGACATTGGCATGTGACCACCCGAAGGCGTTTCTTGCAGGTCACGGGAAACATTGGCTTTGGCTGCTGTCACTGACAGCGGAGTTACGCATATCACCGTAGGGGGAATAACCGGCAGGTTCAAGCGGGTTTACGCATCCTGAAAATGGCCGTAAAAGGTCGCTCTGCGGTAAAGCCAGGAAATACCCGGAATTAGGTCGCTAATAATTAGCATCGGTAATTGTAATTTGGTTTTAAAAAATTTCAGGAGTAGATCGGGTGATTGAGATTCGGGGGGATTACCGTATCATCTAACGTAAACGCCAAGGGTACAGGAGAAAGTACCCCTTGTTCTTTATTCATTTCAACACAAAGAATGACCTTGCAATTGAGTGTTTGTCACTATTCTATTCACGTATCATGTTTTATTTTCTTCAATCTATTTATATAATTGATCGTTGAAAAAAACACCTTCCGACATAAGATGGTACATCTTATTAATGTACGCACAATAAAACCACATGTTTTTAGAAGGATGAATTTAACTCTATGTTTCTCAGTTATGAGACGATTCTCTACATTACCTATTTTTGTCATTACATTGGCAATTTTCCCACCAATAAGAAAAGACATAGCAATAAACCACATCCATCTATAATGAGGGGCATTTTTACTTAAGGATAAACGAGCTTGTTCTTTTAATAAAACTTGGCGGTACCTTAATAATGAGGTAGTTACACACTCATTGGCGACAGCGAAACGGTCTGACATGCCTGTTTTATATTTTCCCTCTTGAATGGCATTGCAGTAAGCTGGGGGGGGGGTCTGGCACCATCGAGAAGGTGATGGCAATTGTGTTATTGCTTTTGAAAGAGTCCTATTTGGACATAGTTTTTTATTGTAGTTTTGAAATTCCTGCCTGATTTTATCCGGAGATACGTGATTGCCATAGTACTCAGGAATTCGGTAAAAAGTATCAAGATTTTCAGGCATTACATATTCAATAACAGATGATTTCGTACTGGCGATATTTTCTAGCGTTTCTTGAATGTACGATGCCCACTGACAAGATGACATTTCGTAAAGTCCGCTATTGTCACACATGCGGCTGTAGTTTTTCACCTGAACAAGAAGATATTTGGCTGCATCATTAATATCTGTAATTGTTTCCTTATATGCTGTTTTATCGCCAGCTACCTCTCTGTCTGATACCCAGAAAATACCGTTACCAACTGCTGTTAAGAGGAGGAAAATATCTGTCCACTGTCTGAATTTTTCTCCTGTAGCAAAAACATCACTAATGATTATAGCCAATATCCACCCACACAATAGTCCTATGAAACTCAGGCTTGCAAGTCCAGCTGCGTTACCCGTTACACCTGTTCCCTCTATTGCATAGGTCAATGGCAACCACTGAATAGCAGGAAGAAGGTGACAGAGTGATAGTAGTCCTGGGGTTATAAGAAGCACAAAGGAAATGATGAGCCCCTTTTTTCTGGCAAGTATCCATGAACTTAAAAAAATAAAGGGTAATAATAAAATAAAGAACCCAAAAATAGAATCACCTAAGACTACAGCAATTTTATTTGGAGACCAGTAACTGCTTAAAAGAACACCCTCTGTGCTCATTTCTATAAAGTTGGTACTAATCAATCCCATCCCATCCAGAGTTTGCAATAAGGCGTATCCGGCACTGTAGCAAAGCATGATGTAGGGATAAAAGAATAGAATCATAATTTACTCTCCATTGAATAGAATATTTATGCCTAATAGGGCCATGAGGATATTCCCTTGTCCAGACGTTGCATCAAATTCTCTTAAACTTCTCTCTATGGTCCGTGGAGATATTTGACGAGTATACAGATATTTTTACAGCCTATAGATTGTATTTTGCATTTACACCTTATAGGGTGTAATGTGTGAAAACAGCTTAAAGCCTGTACAGGCATCTGAAATGGTTAATATGCTATGAACACTGCTTATCCGCTTAAAACACTCAATCAGTTGCGTCCGTTGCTGGTCGGCTTTCGTAAGGCTAACGGAATGACGCAAAAAGACGTCTCAGAGAAACTCGGCGTTACGCAGCAGACCTATGCCCGCCTGGAAGCTAATCCGGCCAGTGCCAGTATTGAACGACTATTCAAAGTATTCACGGTGTTGGGTGTCGAAATGGTGCTTTCTGCCGGGCAATTCTCAGTTATTCGGGAATCTGCGGAAATACCGGATAATTCTCCGGCCAGACGGGAGAAATGGTAAATATGAGCCGGACACAACAACGTTTAGCAATATGGATGAACGGAATCCGTGTCGGATTCTGGGAAAAGATCAGAGGGGAAGATCGGCTGCACTATCTCCCGGAGTGGGTTGCTGATGAGCAAGGCAGACAGCTGTCTCTTTCATTGCCGTTCACGCCGGGTAATCAGGTCTGGCGCGGAAATGTTGTGCGTGATTACTTTGATAATTTATTACCGGATAGTGAGGATATCCGCAGGCGTCTGGCGATGCGCTACAGAGCGGAAAGCCTGGAACCTTTTGACCTGCTGGCCGAACTGGGAAGAGATTGTGTCGGGGCAATTCAATTGCTGCATCCGGATGATGAACCGGCAGACTTATTTTCTGTCAATTACCGGCCGCTTTCGGAAGCGGATATTGCAGCGATACTGCGTAATACCACAACGTCAATTCCCGGTCGTCATAGCGATGATGAAGAGCTGCGGTTATCTATCGCCGGTGCGCAGGAAAAAACGGCTTTACTGTGGAATGATGGACAATGGTGTTTACCGGAAGGTAATACACCGACGACTCATATTTTCAAGCTACCGCTTGGCTTAGTCGGCAATATGAAGGCTGATATGAGCACATCAGTTGAAAATGAATGGCTGTGTTCGCTGATCCTTGAACACTATGGTATTCCTGTTGCAAAAACGCAGATTGCGCAGTTTGAAGACCAGAAAGTCTTGATTGTGGATCGCTTTGACCGGCGCTGGTCAACCGACAGACAGTGGATTGTCCGTTTGCCGCAGGAGGACATGTGTCAGGCACTGGGTGTTTCACCGCTGCGGAAATATCAGGCTGATGGTGGCCCGGGTATCACGGATATCATGGGAATACTGAGTCATTCCGAGCAGGCAGAGCAGGACAGAGAAACCTTTTTTAAAGCACAGATTATTTTCTGGCTGATGGCCGCCACAGACGGGCATGCCAAAAACTTCAGTATTTCCATGGAACCGCAAAACCGTTACCGCCTGACGCCTTTGTATGATGTTCTATCTGCATGGCCGCTGATCGGTAATGGTAACAACCAGATTGCCTGGCAGAAATGTAAACTGGCAATGGCCGTCCGGGGAAGTAGTAACTATTACCTGATGAGCAAAATTCAGCGCCGCCATTGGATCAAGCACGGCGAGACGGTGGGATTTGAAAAACAACAAGTTGAAGCAATGCTGGATGACATTATCGGCCGGACACCAGAAGTGATTGAGCGTGTGAGTGCGTTGTTGCCGGAGGGGTTTCCGGTTGGGGTTGCGGAGAGAGTTTTTGGGGGAATGAGAAAATTAAATCCAGTATTAACAAGAGGAGTGTGAGATATAAAAAACTTTTAAATAATAATTATTGATATTTAGTATTGAATTTTTAGTATTTACCATTGAATATGGCGAATTGTTGATGCTGGTTTATGAATTTTTTTGCCAATGATTATATAAATCATTTTGACAACTATATTAGTATAGACAGAATGATAAAAAAAAATTATGATATATATGTTCAAGTAAGCTGACAAAGTTAGTTGAATTAACGAGTGACCATCGCTCGTCCCTTCGCTCTTTAAAAAAACGTCATGCAATGCCAACAAGGGAATCGATGTCCGAAAGGACGATCTCTCAATGAGATCATGACCGGCATCCCCGCCCTATCGTGAGGATCGAACAAAGAATGATAATGTTTGAGCCCATGATGTAGCGACAATTGTCAGGCAAAGCAAGTTAAAAGTCCCTTGAGTCAATAATATATCCCTTGTTCCATTACGGTCAGGCAAGTTATCAACAACCGAAAAGGAACAAATATGTTTAATTTAACAATTAGCATTAGTATTAAAAGCATTACCATGACGAAGAGCTACTGCCAACCTTCTGGAGACAGAGATGGTAGTATTAACAAAGGGATTGGCTTCAAGGAAGTAATGAAAAATCTTGAAAATAAGATGGCTCCTTACTTGTTTATTATAAATTTACTCCAAGCTGTTGGTTATGTTTGTGCATTAATTTTATAATATTCGACTTTTAACTTTTCTTATTTAATAAAAGAAATGAAAAACAAACAATATAATAAACCAATATACAATAATAAACCGATAGGTTCTTTAGAATCTCTTTCATCTATGTTAGGGATTAGTAAGTCACAATTAGATAATATAATTAATCATGTATCTGATTCTTACAAATCGTTTATAAAGGAAACCGGAAAAAATAAAAAAAGTCGTGAGCTATTTGAACCTAAAAAAACGCTTAAGCAAATTCAAAAAAAACTAAATAAAGAAATTTTTGAAGGGATAACATATCCAAATTATTTGCATGGTGGTATAAAAAATAAAGATTATATTACCAATGCGAAAGTACATTCTGGTGCGAAATCTATCATCTCACTTGATATAGAAAACTTCTATCCATCAATACGCAAAAACGATGTATTGAATATATTTAAAAACCTGATGAAATTCCCCCAGGATGTATCTGAATCTTTAACCAAATTAGTAACTCTTAATGGAGTAGTTCCTCAAGGATCTTGCTGTTCTAGCTATATAGCAAATTTAGTGTTTTTTAATAGTGAATATCATTTAGTTACTAAAGTAAAAAATAAGAGATTTGAATATTCTAGATTATTAGATGACATAACTATTTCTTCTAAAACAGAATTTACTAATGAAGAAAAAACTTTTGTAATTAATAATGTTAGAGCTATGGCCAATAGGTATAGGTTAAGTTTAAATGAAAATAAAACAAAAATAGAAAATAGTTCTGATCTCAAATCTGATTTTGAAGTAACTGGTTTATGGGCAAAACATAGTGTGCCAAAATTAAAAAAATGCCATAGGAGATATATACGATACATTGTATTCATATGTGAGAAGCAAGCATTATTCGACAGAACATCAATGGATTATCATGCTTTATGGAACAAAGCATCAGGCAAAGTTGCTCAATTAAAACGACTAAATCATTCCGAATCTAATATGTTGAGAGATAGATTAAGTTTAGTGTTGCCAGAATATGATGATGATAAAATACAAAAAATTATAAAAATAGCAGATAATCTTTTAGTAAATGGCCACAAACTCAATGCTATTGATTTAAAAGACAAAATAAATCATTTGTTCTATGAGTTTGGTATAGTATCAAGGACTAAAAAATCACTTGCTTATAGGTATAGGAAAAAAATTAGAGCTAATTTTAGTAGTATTACTGATAAGGTGACTATATCGTGAATATTGGTTATATTAATTGTTGTGATAATTTAAAAGGGTTCGGGTTTATTCGACGAGAAAAAGGACGTGATTTAATTTTTAGTATTTCGGATATAATTGATAATCCATATGCTATTGATATTCCATGTGGTCTCAAGGTTAGTTTTAGTCTAGAAAAAACAAAAAAAGGCTTTCGGGCTGTAGAAATAAAGATTATTTAAATTATGAAAACTTGGTTATATCAATCAGATAACCAATATGAATGGTTTTATATAGTGTAATCTATCAAGTTATATTATTGACAATAAAATGAGTTATTGTTAGTAATTTACTGCTTTAGTGGTCATTTTAGGGGATGTGTAATTTTATTAAAAATAAAATCAATTGGTTACCAGAAATTGCGATTCCGGCCTTCGGCATTCTTAAGTGAAATCAAGCTACCGTAAGGTGGCTTTTTTTGTGCCTGAAATTTGTAAGTATCCCGCATAATTGAACCATTCACATTTAGAGATCGTCCGGCTGATCTCTTCACTTTTGATCTGACTCAGTTCCCTCACGACTGAAGAAAGGGGAGAGGCCAGAAGACTCCATTTCCTCACACCTTAAACACCTGCTTACGATGCCAGCCGATGTATTGTTCTGCCGGCCATAAGGATTCGTCATGCGGAAGATGTAATAACTGTCCGTTTCGCTGCCAAAACAGGTTGTCGACGACAGGGCTGCGGCTGACACCGGCGGAGATGCGGATAGTCAGATTCTCATCTAATCCGAATGCGCCCATATCAAACGCATCGTGGTGAAGAGAGCATAACGCCAGGCCATTGTGTACCACACACGGGCCGCCGTAGGCTTTCCAGTGAATATGCGCGGCTTCAATACCCACCAGCGCACCATCCAGGCGGAGGTCATAACCGCAGAAAGCGCATCGGGAGTGATAAGCCCGCAGTATGATGTCTCTGAAATGCGGGTCGCGGTTTTTTGTCCGGTCAACAAAATCCAGGCCAAGTTGGTTGGCAAGTATCCGCTGAACACTTTCCGGAAAACGGTTTGTCAGAATCTGCTGGGCCAGTTTATCAATTAATTCCGGATGTTCACGTAATTGCCGGTAAGCGGCCTCATCAAAGCCACCGGATACGTGATTATCGATCAACTCTTTTTTTGTCGGCTGTGTGTTACCTCTGCGGGGTTTGCAACCTTCTGCATTGGTGATTTCCCAGAAGCCATCTCCCCTGAGCCGCCAGAAAGGCATATTAGGATAATCAGTGCGTCTCTTGGGGCCAAACTCTCTCAGCAGGCGGGTCAGTGGTTCGTGGATTTCCCGGCCATAATTAAACAAACGAGGATGGCCCGCCTTATACTGAGAAAGTACATACAACAGCAGTAACGGCTTATGTGGGGCGCATACGTCACCCTGGCGCCATACCGACACGTTGGCGATGGCGGATTGCAACGTTTCAATAGATATCATAAGGGAATGAACCGGGTAACTAATTTATATAACTGCGATCATGCTCGTAAAACCGGAGCATTTCAATGCTACATTCACACATGCACAAACATCAAACTCACCGACATTATAAGCGATATGTAAGCAGCCATAAGAATATAGGGTGTTATTAACAGGAGTGATAACAGAAACAATATAATACGTAAAAGCCGGTCGGATGAGATGGATGAAAGCCAGAGGATGAACAGGGAGGCGATAAAAATCACTGAGATATCAATGTGTTTGTATACAGAAAAAATAGTATCGGCCAATATAATTTCTCCCGGATGATTATTATTCCGTTGTCATCCTTAACATACTCAAAAATTGAAATTTTTCAATGTATTCAAAGCGTTCACTGTTACGAAAATAATAATAATTTCAATAGAATATTGATTATATTTACCGCATTGATATCTGCTGTAAACCAGACTTCCCTGAAAACAAAAAAGACGAAGATCCCTCTTCGTCCTTTTACTTACAGCACCTCACAGATTAAAAGCTGAAACGGTATCCGCCGTTAATCTGGTACTGATCAAACCGGTTGCCGGTTGAGCTGTCAGCCTCTGCATACAGGGTATGTTTTTTGCTGATATTGGCGCTGATACCCAGTCCGTTGTTCCACCAGTTTCCTTTGAAGCTGTGTGCTTCACGGGAGCCGTTCAGTTTATAGTCCGTGTTGCCCTGAAACTCTCTGACAAAACCGGTTTTCAGGTAAACGTTGATCCGGCTGTCACCGGTGGTGGTTTCATACCCGATCAGTGTACCGGCGCGTCCGATGGTGGAATCATAGCTGCCGAGGTCGATTTTCAGGTCGTTACTGGCGTGAATACCGGTTGAGTCCTGATGGCTGTAAGTCAGCTGTGCCTGTGGTTCGATATAGAAACCATTACCGGTCTGGCTCAGGCTGAATTTCCGGCCTGCTTCCGCGGACACACTGACGCCTGTTGAGCTGCCGTCGCCGCTGACATTATTGTTCTGGCTGTCCGATACACTGAATTTATTTTTCAGCCTGGAGACCTTGGCAATACCATCAACATAGAAACCGTTATCCGCCATGTAAGTGGTGTAAAGCCCCAGATGGTATGAGCGGACAGTGCCGTCCCCGCCGCGATAGTCCGGTGACCCTTGTGTTAAGCCCGCAAAGGTACCGATATACAGCGGTGTATCCGGTGAGATACGTTTATCAAAGCCCAGCTGTGTACCGCCGTAGGTCATGTCAAATCCGCTCATCTTACCGCCGGCAAAGGAATTGAATTTACCGCCGAAGCCTCTCAGCCATGCATTATGTTCTCCGCCGTTCTGACGCAGATCACCCATGCGCTGCATCAGTGTCTGAGTCTCTGCGTAGTTAATCAGATAGCCCACGTTCAGGAAGTTACCGCCTGCATCCGCTGTGGTGGTGATCGGTGGTTTTGGTTTTTCCGGTTCCGGCTCTGGTTCTGGTTCAGGATCGGGGTCCGGGACTACCGGTGGCGGGACATAAGCACCTGATGAGTACAGTTCCCAGTTATTACCGTTCTTGCGCACGTCATACAGATAACCGCCTAACTCGACTTCAGACGTTGACGTAAAATTCGCTGCGCCGTCTGCGGTTTCCACAACGGTCAGAATCTCATTACCGGTTGTTGCCAGGCTGCCGCGGTTTAACACTGTTAATGAATAATCACCGGCACTGGTGCCGGTTACCACCAGTTTGTCACCGGCGTTGTTGACACCATCGCCGTCACCGACAATATCGGTACGCAGTGTGAATGCGCCGTTGCCGCTGAGGCTGGCGATACTCAGTGTTGAGTAACCGGTATCGGACAATCTGTGCGATAAGTCGACAGCGGTATTATTCAGTATCAGATTATCCAGATTGGAATCATCTGTGACATTCCAGCGGCTGTTGTCCATAGTGACATTCAGCAGGCCGCCGTTGACGTTATCGCTGTAGGCGTTCCCGGTCCACTGTGAGCCGGAAGCCATATCCACATTGATCAGCCCGCCCCGTGACTGAATACCGCCGTTGATCAGCATTTTGCCTGTTGCATTAATCCGGCTGGCGGCATAGCCGTCATTGTGCTGAGTGGCGATCGCTATCTGATCCGCGGTTGCCATGTTAATGGTCAGGTCGCCGGTCAGATCAATCTGACTGTTGGTCATGGCATAGACACCACGCGTTCCGGCGGCACCTGTTACCGTGATATTTTCACCGGTCATGACGCCGCCGCCCAGTGCCCATAATCCCAGCGCCAGGCTTCCGTTACGATCAACGGTAATATCGGTGTTTTTCAGGTTGATTTTAGCACCGGAAAACTGTGCTGACGCACCGTAAGAGCCTCCGGAGAAAATGGTATTACGGTTATCCGCCGTACCGGTAAAGTTGATGGTCGTACCTGAGCCGTTGGTGACCAGACCACCGCCCAGTTCAGAATACATATGGCTGCCGGTACCGATATTGGCAGTACTGCCGCGTACTTCCAGTGCGTTGGCATTGTTTCCGCGGGCGATAATTGTCAGGGCATCTGCTTTGATGTCACCAAAACTCCAGATACCGTGGGCGTTATCGCCGTTGGTCATAATTTTGCTGTCAGTACCCAGATCAACAATCGAGTTTCTCTGGATATTCATGCCGTATGCATTTGAACCCTGTGCATCGATAGTCAGGTTGGTGGCAGTAAAATAGGCGGGGCCATTGGATGCTGTGCCGTTCAGGCCGTCGATACGGATACCATAGCTTCCGCTGCCGTTGGTTTTAATTGTACTGCCTCTGCCCAGATTGACTTTACTGCCGTAGTCTGCGATGGACAGGCCTGTGCCGCTGTTACCTTTGGTTTCAATAGAGAGGCGATCGGCGGTCAGAACAGAGGCATTACTGACAACCACGCCGCTGGCCATACCATTAGCGGTTCCTTCCACTTTTACGCTGCTGCCGGTTCCCAGATTGGCTTCTGCTTTTTTACCGGACAGGTCAACACCGATGGCACTTTTACCGGTTACGTTCACGGATAAGCCATTGGCATTTAATACGCTGTTATTACCCTGGATAACCACGCCTTTGGCGTATTTGTCCGTATCTGTCACATTAACAGTCACGTTATTGCCGAGATTAATGGTTCCCGATGCATTGTTATAGGAGTTCAGGACACCGTAGCGGTTTCCGGATGCATCCCCGGTATCACCGGTGATCAGGTCACCATCGTTAACCGTAATATTGGTGCCGCTCTGGCTGCCGATATCCGCAGCCTGCGCTGTCTGTAAACAGACCGCCGTACTCAGGCTGAGAAGCCCGGCAGCGGCTAACCAGCCTCTGAGCGAAAGGGCGGTAAATTCAGAATGAGGGGATCGCGGATATCCCCTGATAAACAGGTTAATATTCATAGCATTCCTTTCATAATTTTTATTTTCTAAAAACAGATAAAAATTATGTAAATAAGATATTTTTATTATCATTATTATTGATGTCAGGCGAAGGACAGGATGTATCTTCCTGATGCATAACAACAATAATTAACGGACTAATTGGCTGGTATTTACCAGTTCCCGGTGGTGTATTTGCTGAAAAAGTCATGCTCCGTATCAGATATACGGGTAAAAAATTCAGCGGGTGTTATATTAAATACAGCAAGTATATTAATGAGTGTTGATACCGATATTTCACTCGTGGCATTTTCATAGCGTGAGATCTGTTGCTGGCTGATTCCCAGTTCCGCGCCGAGATCAACGCCGCTCATTCTTTTTTCTTTACGTAACTTTCGGATCAGTGCGCCTACATCATGCAGTAATATCTGATTATTTTTCATAATAGATTCCACTCACCGGGCCATAACAGGATTCAGGTGTGATGTGTTTACTTATATGACAGCGGTGCTGATTCAGCAGGGAGCAATATTAATTAACGCAAAAACAAAAATCGCAATATCCTGTAATAAATTATTACAAATCCGGATGTAATAATATTAATTGCAGTTACCCGTCTGCTGCGTATAAATAATTACCATCTGGTAATGAAATATACAAGACATGTGAAAACATAAAAAATTGTTATTAACGATCGATACTTCACTTATGATAGATAAAAGCTATCACCAATTGATTATTGATCGGTTTTAGCGATCTTTTACATATTGGCTGAGTAAGTAAATATCTCTGATTTATGTTTTTTATTTTAAGTTTTTTGCATTTAATTTAATAGGTTACTTTTATTTTGTGGATTTATCGTGAAACAAAAAGGAGACAAAACCACGGTTCGGGTTTTCCGGATCGCGTCCGGCAAAGTGTGATAGTTTTCACACAAATGCTTACACTTTTCTTTTTTGATTTGTCAGATCATTTATCTGTTGTTTCGCATATGTCGTGTTTTTTCTGGTGTCATTGGCTTTTTATATATCGATTGACAACATTCTCCACCATAACGGTACAAAATCCCGCTTCTTATGCCTTTCAGGGGGTGAAAGTCCTATTTAATGCGGTATTTATTCTGCTGGTAAAGTCTGTTTTCAGCGGAAAATAAATGATACCAGGGTGTTGTTTTATTGTGTTTTTTATGGGATTTAAAATGTGTTTTTTGCAGGGGGCTATAATAATAGTGATATGGTGGCAGTATGTCGTGATACACGGTGATATAAAACTTTTATTATTTTCAGAGATGTTTTTTTAACAGGAGCTGGAACTGTCTGTTGATATCATGTCAGGAATATATTTTTATATATTTACTTTTCTGTCAGCCAGTGGTTATGGGTATTTTCCGTTTGTGGTAATACATCTTTCTGCGTTTGTTTTTCAGCCGGAGAAGTATTATGTGTATTTTCCGGTAATGGCGTCAGTGTTGCCGTAACATATGTAACCCAGCCGACTCTGGCACTGGTTATCTGATATCCGGCACCGGCTTTTTCAGCCTGGCGGGCTATTTTGGCCTCTGCGTCAGATAACGTATCTCCCCAGGCGGTAACCGTTTGTGCAAAACCGGAAGCGGAAATAAAAAGCAGAACCGGGAATGCTATTATTTTCAGGGTATTCATTATCATTATTTCCTCTGCCGGATTGTTGTCAGAATTATATTACTGAGGAAACTGTACTGCGGATAAACGGTAAAAGAAAGTGCAGAAATGGCGGATACTGTATTTTTGCATCCGCCGTATAACAGGTGTGCTGCTGTTATTCTTCTGAGAAGGCAGCGGAAAATACCGGATTTAACGTCAGGCTGTCTAAATACCTTTTCATCACCGGAGAAATAGTAATTAAGTCATGTTTGGCCAGGAACATCAGGAAATAGCCGGTATAAACGTCAACGGCGGTCATGGTATTGCCGCATAAATACGGAGCGGCATCAGCCAGGCCGGTTTCCAGGCAGGCCATTACGCGGTCAAAGGAGCCGAACCCTGACATTTTCTGTTCTTCTTCTGTCAGTATCTGGCCCATCTCTTTGGCGGTGAAGGCCGCTTCAACCGGACCGGCGGTGAACAGGAACCAACGGTAATAGGTGCCACGTTCCGGAGCATCAATCGCCGGTGCTAAGCCTTTTTCAATAAATTTATCGGCAAGATACATGCAGATAGCGGCTGTTTCAGTAATAATACGGTCGCCGTCGGTTAATGCGGGTACTTTGCCCATCGGGTTGATGGCCAGATAGTCCGGGGTATGCATGTCGGCACCATAATCCAGTTCAATACGCTGATACGGTACATCCAGAATTTTCAGAAATAAATCAACGGTATTCCCGCGTGACATTGCATTGGTATAAAGTGTCAGTCCGCTCATGATGTTCTCCTGTTTAGTGTGTTGAGCATCATCATAAGCGGGGGGAGTGTCAGAATCTGTCAGGAGGGATGCAGAGGACTTCTTTGCGCCAGCGGTCGAGCAGGTATTTTTTCGGGTAAGGCAGTTTGTCGGTTAAAACTTCACAGGATTTGATCCGATCGAGCCGGAAATGCCGGTAACTTTGCCGTAATTCACACCAGGCGGCGAGAACCTGCACCTCTTTCATATAGCCGATGGCAACCGGCCAGATAATCCGGTGGCTGGTCTGCTCCTCTTTATCCTGATAATGCAGCTTAATTTTCAGCTCTTCCCGCAGACTGCGGCGTAAGTCCCCGGCGATATTATTATCAACCTGCGTCAGTTGTGAGGCGGGAACAAATAATGTGCTGTCGCTGAAAGCAGCGCGGGATTCATTTTTTACCACGGCATTAATTTTATTTGCCGCGCGGGCAGCGGAGGCTTTCAGTTCATCATCTGCATTACTTTGTACCCAGCGCAAACCCAGAATTAAGGCTTCCAGTTCATTGACATCAAATATCATCGGTGGCAGCAGTAATCCGGATTTCATCTGATAACCGAGACCGGCTTCACCGGTAATTTCTGCTCCCTGGCAGCGCAGGGTTTCAATATCCCGGTAAACGGAACGCACACTGATGTGTAATTGCGAAGCGAGAGAATCCGCTGTGACCGGATAACGGTTCTCTTTCAGGATCTGTAATAAGGTGAGTAAGCGTTGGGTGCGTGTCATAAGGTATCAGCCTGGCGTGATGGTTAATCCGGAGTCTGTAATACTGCCTGAAACAGCACTGCTCATCAGCCAGGTTTTTATTAATGTCAGCAGCATCGGGTCAGACAATTTTGTTTTCCCGGTCAGTGCACATTCCCAGATAATTAATGTCCGTAATCCCATACGATGCAGTTCTGCACTGTATTTTTTATCACGGTTTTTATTCTCTGATAATTTTTTTTGCCAGAACGCTGTCCGGGTGGCGGGGAGACGGAATTTTTCACAATCGTGCATATGCCAGAAACAGCCGTGAATAAAGATCGCCGTCCGCCATTTTGCCATCCATATATCGGGTTTGCCCGGCAGGTCTGCCGGATATAACCGGAAACGGAAGCCGTTATGGTGTAACAGCTTTCTGACATGATGTTCCGGTTTGGTATCCCGGTTGCGGATGGCGCGCATATTCCGGGAGCGGGTTTCTTGGTCATGTACATCCATCGGATTTTCTGCCGCTGATTTCAGGAATAAGCCAAGAGTACCTTATTTAGCCGGGAAAATATGCGGCACACTACCGGAAGATTATTTTTCCGGCGGTAATGCACCGGCATGTACTAATGCAGCCGTGAGTTTTTCAGCGATAGCCTCCACAACAGTCATACAGACGGAGTTGCCGAACTGTTTATAGATCTGTCCCTGAGAAACCGCATCAGTAATATAATTTTCCGGAAATCCCTGCAAACCGGCACATTCACGCGGGGTGAGTTTGCGCGGATTTTTACCCTCCCGCGACTGGTCAATCAGGATCTCCGAGCCGTCTTTATAATAACGGGCGCTCAGGGTATTGGTATATTCGCTGTTTTTATCAAACAGGCAATATCCGAAGCCGTTACCTCTGGCTTTATGTTCTCTTTTGCGTTTCTGATGGCCGGCCCATAATTTATCGGAGATAGTAAAACGATCTTTTTTATAGCGCACCGCATCTTCTGCCAGTGCTTTTTTGCTCTGAAGAATATCGCCGAGGCGGGTGGGCTGATAAGTCGGTTCCGGCCAGGAAAATAAGGTATCAAAATCCGCATCCGGAAACTGGTCACGATCAAAACCGATAATAAAAATACGTTCACGGTTCTGCGGAATACCAAAATCGGCGGCACGCAGCACGCGGAAATCAACCCAGTAGTTCAGTTTTTCCGACAGCGCGCTGCGTGTCTCGTCACTCAGCGGAATATTATCCGGCACCGTCTGTTCGTACTCACCACGCAGAATATCGAGGATGGTCTGTAATGTCCGGCCGCCGTCATGACCGCGCAGCTGCTTGACGTTTTCCAGCAGAAACGCTTTCGGGCGTTTCTCCGTCATGATGCGCTGAACTTCAAAGAACATGGTACCGCGGGTATCGTTGAACCCCTGACGAGATCCGGCCTGTGAAAATGCCTGGCACGGGAAACCGCCGAGAAGAATATCGTGATCCGGAATGTCTCTGGCTGCGATCCGGGTGATATC
The DNA here is from genome assembly GCF_019242955.1 of Morganella morganii. GTDB lineage: Bacteria > Pseudomonadota > Gammaproteobacteria > Enterobacterales > Enterobacteriaceae > Morganella > Morganella sibonii. Next base: position 3,771,169 of record NZ_CP066129.1, on the reverse strand, counting down.
GCCGTCAGGCATCTCCCCGAAATTGGCAAAATAGGTACGCTGGGCGAACTTATCCCACTCAGAGGTGAAAACACAGCGTCCACCCTGTTTCTGAAACGGCAGGCGGATCCCGCCGATACCGGCGAAAAGATCGATAAACGTGAATCTGCAATGATCAGCAGGTGACTGCCGGAAAGGGGCGTCCTCTGGGTGTTTTTTCAAAATCATCTCCGGTTCGGTAAACAGCCGCCGGGCAGTGCGCCGGTTTTATCCCGGCACTATATCACTGCCCGGGGCTCCGGGAAACCGTGGCAGCGGCAGTATTTTTCTGTTTCATACCCTATGCTGTTTTTGCATAACAGGCAGTGACTATCACCGGTAGGATGATTTTGCAGCATAATTAATAACCATACAGCCACAATAACAATAATGAGGTGATCATGAATCACAAATCCGATGTACTGAAGATAGACGGAAAGACCTTACTGAATTATTTGCAGGAACTGGGGAATACCGGGGCGGACCCGGTAAAAGGCGGGCGGACACGGACGGCGCTGACCGATGCGGAAACGCAGGGGCGTGACCTGGTGGTCAGCTGGATGAAGGCACTGGATTTAGTGATCCGCATCGATCAGATCGGGAATATTTTCGGCACGCTGCCGTCTGTTTCCGGAAACAGCGATACTGCTCCGCTGATGATAGGGTCGCATATCGATACAGTGATTAACGCCGGGGCGCTGGATGGCTGCTACGGGGTACTCAGCGGTCTGGCGGTTGTCCGCGCATTCCGTGAAGCCGGCGTGCTGCCGTCCCGTCCGATTACCGTGGCAGCGTTCACCAACGAAGAGGGTGTGCGTTTTCATCCGGATATGATGGGCTCGCTGGTGTATGCGGGCGGTTATCCGCTGGAGGATGCGCTGAATGCAGTCGCCACTGACGGGGCTGTATTGCGTGATGAACTGGAGCGCGCCGGTTATGCGGGAAGTATGGTGCCGGGCAGTATCGTGCCGCATGAATATCTGGAACTGCATATTGAGCAGGGGCCGGTACTGGAAGCGGAAGGATTACAGATCGGTGTGGTGGAGAGTTTACAGGGTATCTCGTGGCAGGAAATCACTATCACCGGCACGGCAAACCACGCCGGTACCACACCGACACGGCTGCGCCATGATGCCGGATATGCAGCGGCGAAACTGATCGCCTTTCTGCGTGAGGGGATTTCACAGAAAAATGGTGCCACATTAACCACGGTGGGGACGATTGCCTTTGAACCGAATGCGATTAACGTGATCCCGGGGTCAGCAAGGTTCACCATTGATATGCGTGATCCGGATGAGGAACGCCTGCAATGGGCGGAAGAGCAGATCCGCAGTTATCTGGCGGTGTTATCAGAGCAGGAGGGGGTGACAGTTTCTTCTCATCAGCTGGCACGTTTTCAGCCGGTGGTATTTGATAAAACGCTGGTCAGCTGTGTGGAAACAGCCGCAAAATCCGCCGGAACCGCATATCGTCGTATGCCGTCCGGAGCGGGACATGATGCCCAGATGATTGCGCGGATAGCCCCGGCGGCGATGATTTTTGTGCCGAGTAAAAACGGTATCAGCCATAACCCGGCTGAATATACCGAAGAGGCGGATCTGATCCGCGGTGCACAGGTGCTGCTGGATACGGTAATACTGAGACTGGCTGATCCGGTGTAAGTTATCCCGGAAAAACGGCGGCATCCGGATGGATACCGCCGGTAAATTATTTTACGGGCGCCGGTGCGGGCTGTTTTCCCCGGCTGACCAGCAGCCAGACCGCCACACAGACAATCAGCGCGCCGAGGAAGAAATTCGGGCTGAGTGTCTCATCAAGCACAAGATAACCCCACAAAATACCGAACGGCGGGATCATAAAGGTCACTGTCAGTGAACGCATCGGGCCGATATCGGCAATCAGGCGGAAATAGAGAATATACGCCACAGCGGTACAGAGCAGCCCCACTGCAATCACACTGCCCCAGACCAGCGGCTGCGCCCAGTTAATCTCCGGGCCGGTCGTGACACTGAAACCGAAAAACGGCAGCAGAAAAAGGGTGGCACCGAGCTGACTGCCGAACGCGACCAGCCGGGCGTCCAGGCCGCCTTTTTCACTGATCCAGCGCCGTGTCAGAAATCCTGCCAGCCCGTAACAGGCGGTGGCAATCAGACAGGCGGTCACGCCCCATAACAGATGGGCGGAAGACTGACTTTCCCCGACGGTGGTGATTACCACAATACCGGCCAGCCCCATCATCACACCCAGCCATTTGCGGGCGGTCAGGGTTTCGGCAAAGAAAGCAAAACCGATCAGGGCGCCCATCAGCGGGGTGGTGGCGTTGAGAATGGCAGAATAACCCGCCGGGAGCCACTGTGCGGCGAGGCAGTACATAAAAAAGGGGATCCCGGAGTTAATGACACCGAGTAATAATGCCGGTTTCAATTTTCCGTCGAACCGGAAAGTGCGGCGCATCACGAGGAGAATGACCAGCAGCCCCGCACAGCCAAAAAAGACACGCAGAAAGGCGGTATTAACCGCGCCGAACTGCGGGGAGGCCACCCGCATAAAAAGAAAGCTGGCACCCCAGATGGCCGCCAGCAGGATAAGCCGCAGATAATCCGCAGGTCGCATGGGATTCCTTATTTAAAAATCAGTGAGTTAAGAGAGTGATATCAGGTTCCTGTTGTCAGACAGGATGCGCTTCAACTATATCACAGTGAATAGTCACTCACTGAACATCAGATATTAAAAAGCAAGAGGTTAATATTTCTGCTTGTGATAATCATTCTCAGTCAATATTATCAGCGGCGTGATATTGAACTTCTTATTCTTACAGGAAAGATAACATGCGTATCCGCTCTCTTTGTCTTCTGACGCCCTGCCTGACCCTTTTAATCACGCCGGAAGTCCTCGCCGCAGCCACCACTGATTCCGGTGAACCCATTGTGGTCTCTGCTTCGCGCAGCTACCGGACAGTCGCTGAAATGGCCCAGACCACCTGGGTCATTGATAATGCGGATATCGCGCAGCAGGCGGAAGGCGGCAAAGAGCTGAAAGATATCCTGGCACAGCTGATCCCGGGGATGAGTGTCAGCGGCCAGGGCCGGACAAACTACGGCATGAATATGCGCGGGCGTTCAATGATTGTGATGGTGGATGGCGTACGCCTGAATTCATCACGCAGTGACAGCCGTCAGCTGGATTCTATTGACCCGTTCAATATCAACCATATCGAAGTAATTTCCGGTGCGACCTCTCTGTACGGTGGCGGCAGCAGCGGTGGTCTGATTAATATCGTGACTAAAAAAGGTCAGGCGGAAAAACAGGCCGAGGTTCAGATCGGCGGTAAAAGCGGGTTCCGCAACGGTTCGGATCATGATGAAAACGTAGCAGCGGCGGTCAGCGGCGGTAATGATCAGGCTTACGGGCGTTTATCCGTGGCTTATCAGCGTTACGGCGGCTGGTATGACGGCAAAGGCCGCGAAGTACTGATCGACAACACCCAGACCGGACTTCAGTATTCTGACCGGCTGGATGTGATGGGCTCCGGAACACTGACGATTGATGATCACCAGTCGCTGGAACTGATGGCGCAATATTACAACAGTGAATCTGACGGCAAACACGGGATCGATCTCGGTAAAGATTTTGCGGCCGTCTTAGGGAAAGGCACGGCGCATAACAGTGATAAGCTGGATTCTGACCGTATTCCGGGCACCAAACGCCATATGGTCAATCTGCAATACAGCAACAGTGATCTGCTGGGGCAGGATCTGGTGGCTCAGGCGTATTACCGCGATGAAACTCAGACTTTCTATCCGTTCCCGGCGCTGGGCGGTAAAAAGCCGGATTACGTGGTCAGCAGTATCAGTGCATCAGAGCAGAAAACCGATTTCTACGGCGGTAAAGTCACTTTTAACAGCAAGCCGCTGGATAACCTGACGCTGACTTACGGCGCGGATGCCGAGCATGAAAAATTCAGTGCCAATCAGAAGTTCTTTAATCTGCAAAAAGCCAAAGAAAGTAACGGACTGACACTGGATTCCGCCTATAACACCGGGCGTTATTCGGGCTACACTACCACCACGATGGCGGCGTTTCTGCAAAGCAGTTATGACATCAACCCGCTGGTGACGCTGAGCGGCGGTGTGCGTTATCAGTACACGAAAAATAAAGTGGATGATTTCACCGGTTATCAGCAGCAACAGCTGATTGCCGAAGGTAAAGCCACTTCAGCGGATGCGGTACCGGGCGGGGAAACGGATTACAACAACCTGTTATTTAATGCCGGGGTGCTGCTCAATCTGACTGACACACAACAGACCTGGTTTAATTTCTCCCAGGGCTTTGAAATTCCCGATATCGCCAAATTCTACGGCACCGGCACTTACGGTTCGCCGGTCAATGGTCATTATCCGCTGCTCAACAGTGTGAATATCAATGATACGCGGGTAAAAGGTATCAAAGTCAATTCCTTCGAGCTGGGCTGGCGTTACACCGGGGACAGCCTGCAAACTCAGCTGGCGGCGTACTATTCACTGTCTGACAGCAGCTACGACATCAATAAGAAAGATATGACTATCTTCCTGAAAGATGACAAACGCCGGATCTACGGCGTGGAAGGGGCGGCGGATTACGCGATCGCAGATACTGACTGGCGTGTCGGGACTAATTTCAACCTGATCAAATCCGAGACCAAAGCGGGCGATCAGTGGGAAAAATGGAGTGTGAAGTTTGCCAGCCCGTCAAAAGTTACCGCGTATGTGGCATGGGAGCCGTCGGACTGGACACTGCGTCTGCAAAGCCAGCAATCTTTCAGCCTGACCGATGCGGACGGGGAGAAACTGGACGGATATAACACCGTCGATTTCCTTGGCAGCTATCAGCTACCGGTGGGTAAAGTCAGCTTTGCGGTCGAAAATCTGCTGGATAAAGATTACACCACCGTGTGGGGGCAGCGCGCACCTATCCTGTACAGCCCGTCGTACGGTGCACCGGACTTATACAGTTATAAAGGTCGCGGGCGGACATTCGCACTGAATTATCTGGTGACATTCTGAGGCCCGTTTTATGCGTATATTCCTGTTGATGATGACGCTGCTGCTGAGCACGGGATCCCGTGCTCAGACGCAGATTATCACTGATTTGCAGGGGCGGTCCGTGGCGGTGAACACGCCGGTTAAGCGGCTGTTTCTTGCGGATGCCCGCGATATTCTGGCGGTGGATATTGCCGCCGGTAAAACACATTTTGCGTCTCTCAGCGGGTGGAGTGATACCCTGACGCATTATGCCCCGGATCTGAAAGCGGCGTATCTGGACGCTGCGCCGGAACTGGCGCGGTTACCGGTTCTGCCGAAAAGCAAGGACGGCACATTTACAACAGAAAATCTGCTGACGTTGTCGCCGGATGCGGTGCTGATGCACAAATCGTCCTATGGGCTGATGAAAAGTTCGAATCTGCTGCCGCAACTGGAAGCGGCGGGTATTCCGGTGATTTTTATCGATTTCCGCAGTGAAATGACAGAAAACACGCCGAAAAGTATTCAGATTATCGGCGCGCTGTTTGAAACAGAAGGACGGGCAGCGGAGTTCTCGGAATATTACCGGACTAAGCTGGCCGCGCTGCGTCAGCGCCTGCCGGAACAAAAGCCATCCGTGCTGATTGAAAGCAGTGCGGGGATATTCGGCAATGACTGCTGCCGTTTATACGGACGTACCGGATTCGGGGAACTGGCGGATATTGCGGGTGGCGATAACCTGGTGCGTGACACGATACCGGCAAACGGTGCGGAGAGCAGTACCGAAACGATTCTGGATCTGAATCCGCAATTTTATGTCCTGACCGGTGCGGACTGGAGACAGTACAGCCGCCGCTCTGAAGCGGTGACACTCGGATACGGTATTCCGCCGGAACCGGCAACGAAAGAGATGGCCGCGCTGATGAACCGCCAGGGATTATCCTCACTGGAGGCAGTAAAATCCGGGCGTGTGATGGCGGTTTACCATAATTTCTATAACAGTCCGCTGAATATTTTTGCTGCCGAAGCACTGGCTGCCTTTTTCCATCCGCAGGCATTCCGTGACCTGAATCCGCGGGCAGAAATGATGTCATTCCATCAGCGGTTTACCGCGATCAGTGGTGCAGGAACGTTCTGGGTGACGATGCAGTAATTATCTGTCAGTCAGAAAAAACAGCGCAGAAGCCCGGCACAAAATAACGTTGCCGGGCTTCTGTTTTTTTATCGCCGGTTAAAAATAAATCAATTTCGCCCTTCAGTTTGATCCGCCCCGCAAAGTGACGATTCAATACCCCAAAAAGTGTGATGAACATCTTATTTTCATCAGGGAAACTATGACTCAGGCCACATATTCAGCCCGGGAAATCAAAACAGAGATATTTCCGGTAAAAAGTAATTGCATGAATTAACAGGATTATTTTTTGCTTTACACGATAAAGCGTTATTTCAGGCAAACGAGATCGTCCTCACATTCTTAAAACCGGAATGTGATCTTTGTCGCTATTTATTTAGCGGTAAATAGGCCATCTTTAAAATAAGAAAAAATCACATCAGGAGTTCGGTTTTGGATATTCATTTTGAGAGCGGGCTGTTATCCCTGAATCAGAATTTTACGTCTCCGGAAGAGGGCATCCGCTATGCCGGTGAGTTACTGCAAAAATCAGGCGCCTGTACCCCTGATTATATTGAGGAAATGATCCGCGTATATCATGAATTCGGTCCGGTGATTGTGCTGGATACCGGGGTGGCGATGCCGCATGCAAGACCGGAGAAAGGTGCACTGAAAACCGCGTTTTCGGTGGTGGTGACCGGGACACCGCTGGTGTTTCATCATGAGGAGTTTGATCCGGTCAATGTCATTATTGCTATCAGCGCGACAGATTCAGATACCCATATTCATCTGATTCAGACCGTGGCTGATCTGATTGAGAACAATATTACTGAGTTTGTAAAAGATAATAACAAAGAACAGATATTGCAATTTATCCGGACGTCGATAGAGAGGACAGTATGATTAAAATAAGAACTGTGTGCGGCAATGGTATCGGCAGCTCATTAATGGCCGCCAATAATGTGAAAAAAATTTGTGAGGAGATGGGCATAAAAGCCGATGTGGCGTCGGTGGATTTTGCGAATGCCGTCGGTGAGAGAGCGGATCTGTATGTCACGATTAAAGAGCTGGCATCACAATTTCCGCCGCAGTGTGAAGTGGCTGTGATCCGCAGTTATGTGCATAAAGCCAAAATTGCGGAAGATATTAAAGATGCTTTACTGAAACTGAGTCAATCCTGATAGTTCATTCTTGTTACAGGAATTAAATTATGGCTTATATTCTCTCATTCCTGACTGAGATATTCAGTCAGCCTGCCTTTCTTATGGGGATTATCTCCCTGGTGGGGTTGCTGGCATTACGGTCACCGGTCAATAAATTATTAACCGGGACATTAAAACCGATCCTCGGTTATTTAATGCTGAGTGCAGGTGCCGGTGTTATTGTGGCAAACCTGAATCCGCTCGGCGGTATTATTGAAGCCGGTTTTAATATCCGGGGTGTTATTCCGAATAACGAAGCAATTGTTTCTGTTGCCCAGAAATTACTGGGTGTGGAAACCATGAGTATTTTATTACTCGGCTTTATTTTCAACCTGGCGATTGCCCGCTTCACCAAATATAAATATATCTTTTTAACCGGTCACCACTCTTTCTTTTTAGCCTGCTTATTCTCGGCGGTATTACAGGCCGCGAATTTCAAAGGCTGGGAAATGGTGATTATCGGCGGTTTCCTGCTGGGGTCCTGGTCCGCTATTTCACCGGCGATCGGACAGCGTTATACCAAACGTGTAACGGAAGACGGCGGTATTGCCATGGGGCACTTTGGTTCCCTCGGTTATTATCTGTCAGCCTGGATTGCATCAAAAACCGGTAAAGCGGAAAACTCATTTGCGGATACTGAAATTTCAGAAAAATGGGGCTTCCTGCGCGATACCACGGTAACTACCGGTATTGTGATGGTGGTGATTTATCTGGTGTGCAGCATCGTTGCCGGTTCCGCTTATATCAGCACTATCACAGAGCAGAACATGGTGATTTTCTCCATCCTGACCGGTTTGCAGTTTGCGGTGGGTGTGGCGATTGTCTACAGCGGTGTGCGCTTAATCCTGGGTGACCTCGTACCTGCGTTCCAGGGTATCAGCCAGAAACTGATCCCGAACTCAATTCCGGCGGTTGACTGTGCAGTCTTCTTTACCTTCAGCCCTACAGCGGTGGTCATCGGCTTTATCAGCTCCTTTATCGGCGGCCTTGTCGGCATGCTGATGCTGGGCGGTCTGGGTATGGCGCTGATTATCCCGGGTATGGTGCCGCACTTCTTCTGCGGCGGTACATCCGGTGTCTTTGCGGACAAACTGGGCGGCAAAAAAGGCTGTATTATCGCATCCTTTATCGGCGGTATTTTCCTGGCCTTCTTACCGGCAATGTTGTTACCGGCACTGGGTAACCTGGGCTTCGAAAACAGTACCTTCGCAGACTTTGACTTCGCGGTATGGGGCATTGTTATCGGTGAAGCCTTTACCCACTTCGGTCAGATTGCGATTTACCTGATTTGTTTTGTTCTGGTTCTGGCATTACTGGCGCCGTTTGCCTTTAAATCAGTCAAAGTGGTGGGTGATACCCTGAGCTATGACGAGTTAATGGAAAAAGACCGCGCACATAAGTAAACATGATACTGACGAAAGGCTTTAAGGAGTTGTTATGGCAGTAATTTCTGTCGGTTTATCTTGCTTCGACCAGTTCTTCTTCCTTAACCGCTGGCCGGAGGAGAATACTAAAAATTTCTCCGGCGATTTTATTGAAAGCGGCGGCGGACCCTGTGCCAATGCAGCATGGTTACTGGGATTGTGGGGTGAGGATATTTATTTTACCGGACACCTTAACCACGATATTTATGGTCAGAAAATTATTGATGAGTTTCATGATGTGGGTGTGAATACCGATTACGTCATTTTTAACGATGAAATGATCACACCGCTGGCATCTGTATTAGTGAATCAGTTAAATGGTTCCCGGACAATTATTACGCGCAAACTGGTCTCGCCGCCGCGTATGACATTCGAAGAGAAATTAAAAATTGATGAGCTGATTACCCGCCTGACACAGGAGGATAAAGGGGAAGTCATCACGGTATTAATCGACGGTCATGAACCGGAGCTGAGTGAATATATTCTGACCCGTCTGCCGGATGCCCGCGTCGTGATGGACGCGGGGTCCCTGCGGGAAAGTAATTTAAATCTGGCGAAATATACCGATTATCTGGTCGCCAGTGAAAACTTTGCCCGTGACCTGATTGAGATTGATAAATTCACCACCGATATTCAGTTGAAAACAGCATTAACAGAACTGAATAAACTGGCCAGGGGTGAGGCATTTATTACGCTGGGTGAGAAAGGCTGTGCGTATCTGCAAAACGGAATGCTGACAATATCACCGGCGTTTATTTGTAATGCGATTGATACAACCGGTGCCGGTGATATATTCCACGGCGCATTTACGTACGGGGTTCATTATAACTGGCATATCGAGAATATTATTTTATTTGCCAGTCTGTCAGCAGCGATCTCAATTGAGAAAAAAGGGGTGCGCGAATCAATGCCGGATTTGGCAGATGTTCATAATGCGGTGAATAAATACGAAAGAAACCTGAAGCACTATTTTGATTGATTCTGGTTTTTGATTAATTCTGGTTTCGATTAAATTCTGATTTTTAATTAAATTTCAGTTATACGCCAACAAGGGGAAATCCGATGTTAGTTTCGATGGAGAATATGCTCAATCGTGCCTTTGCACGCCAGTACGCCGTCGGCCAGTTTAATATTAATAACCTGGAGTGGACAGGAACAGTATTAAAAGTTGCACAGCAACTGCGTTCCCCGGTTATTTTAGGTGTCTCCGGCGGAACCATAAAACATATGCTCGGGCTGAAATGTATTCACGATATTGTGGTGAATGCGATGGAGTTTCTGGAAATAGATGTGCCGGTGGCACTGCATCTGGATCACGGCCAGTCTTACGAAGCCTGTGAAGCAGCGATTAAAGCCGGTTTCAGCTCAGTGATGTTCGACGGTTCACATATGCCGTTTGCCGAGAATCTGGCTATTACCAAACGTCTGGTGACATATGCTCACCGCCGTGGTGTGTCTGTGGAAGCCGAACTGGGTACGATTGCCGGCAGTGAGGATGGTATCGTTAACTCTCACGTAATTTATGCGGATCCGGCGGAGTGTCAGAAGCTGGTGGAAGAAACCGGTGTGGATTGTCTGGCGGCGGCGCTCGGCTCGACACACGGGCTGTATAAAGGCAAAGCGAAGCTCGGTTTTGCGGAAATGCAGCATATCGCGCAGCTGGTGAAAGTGCCGCTGGTGCTGCACGGCGGTACCGGTATTTCAGATGAAGATATGAAGAAAGCCATTTCACTCGGTACGGCAAAAATCAACGTCAATACAGAAAATATGTATGCGTGGTGTTTGTCAGTGAAAGAGCAGTTTGAGCAGCAGGGCGCACATGATATTAACGACCCGCGTAAGGTGATTATGAAAGGATTACAGCCGGTCGCAGAGCGTGTGGAAGAGCGGATGCGTCTGTTCGGCTCTGCCGGGCAGTCTCTCTGAACCGTCAGATCCAGTGGTGGCCGCCGTTCAGGCGGTCACCGGGGATTGGGTCAGGTAATCTTTGGCGTTCGTAATAATGGCCTCTGAAATCCGCTGTAATGTTCCTGACTCCGGCTGGTAACGGTGCCAGTAAAGCTGTTTTTGCTGTACCAGTTCCGGCACCAGGTTAATCATCCGTCCGGATTCAAGCTCATGTTTAATCTGATGTTCCGCAATCATACAGCAGGCGGAGTTTTGCAGTACCAGCTGAATATAGGCCTCTGATGACGGCACGATATGGCTGTTCAGGCTTCCCGGGGTTAACCGGAAATACTCCTGCAAAAAGATATGGTGCATATCTGAGGAATGGTTAAAGGACACCACCGGTGCCCGCAGCAGGGCTTCTTTAGTCACCCCGTTACTGAAATATTTTTCCGCAAAAGCCGGGCTGGATACAAAGATATAATCCATCGCCCCCAGATAATCACAGGTTCCGCCGACAGCCGGCAGCGGCTGCATACTGATAGCACCGACGGCTTCCCCTTTAAGCAGATAGTCGAGTGTCCGGCTCTCATCATCCACTTTAATATCCAGGCGAATGGCGCGGTCATCCAGGATTGGTTTGATAGCAGATAAAAACCAGGTCGCCAGGGAGTCAGCGTTGATGGAAATCGGGATGGTAACCACATGGTTGCCGCTTTCATTATCAAAGGCATCATGCTCAATTAAATCAACATGATAAAGCAGACCCAGCAGTTTCTGGCCGAGTTCAGTCGGCTTTGGCGGCACGGTGCGTGTCAGCAGCAGGGAGCCGACCTGATTTTCCAGCTGTTTTACCCGCTGGGAAACTGCCGATTGTGTAATAAAGAGTTTCGCTGAGGCTTTTTCGAATCCCTGTTCTTTGATAATAAGATCGAGCAATCTCAGTGATTTATAATCGACATTCTTCATGGCGGCCCTGCGGTGATGGCGAAAAGTACGGCTATTCTACACGAAAAGGGCGGCAGGAGGAAAAGCGCCGGTACGGGAATACCGGCGCGTAAGCGGAGGTCAGTCGATGGTCATAATAATGGATATATTGCCGAAGAATGAACCGGGCTCTACCGGACCGGTCGTTTCAAGCGTGCTTTTCAGCAGAGCGGTGTTCGGATAGCCCTCCCGGACATAGATCGGTGCGCCGCCGCTGCGGGCATCAAGCAGATAGTTATTCAGTGTCAGCCGGGTATACAGGTTGTTTTTCAGTTTCAGCCGGGCACTTGAGTCAGTCACGGAATAAATCCGGACCGTCGTATCTTTACTGCACTTCATTGTCAGATACTCAGATGCCTGGTGACCATTAATGGCATCTTCCGGTACTTTCTGATGGTTTAAAACCGCACCCGGGCGATCGAGGTCAAAACTGCATATTCCGCCGGGAGGCGGAGAAACACCACAAATAGCGCCGGGATACATATCACCGCTGCCGCCATTGGGCGTTGATGTCAGAAAAAGAGTGACGCACTCATTACGGATTGCGGTTCCGACGTGGTTGGTTGTACCGCTGTAGGGTAATCCGCCGAAGCAGTTATTATAAATATAGTTATAGACATCAAAGCCATCGCGCAGGGTATTTAAATCCATATTACGGCAGCGCTGGTTGAATGTTTGGTCATTACGACTTGCAATTCCGCCCTTGTCGCCGTTGACATGCCGGTGGTTAATATTGGCATAGCATTTGCCGGACAGCCCGGCGACTTTACACGGGTGGGCACTGCCGCGCAGAGGCGGGGTCCAGGCTGAAATAGTGTAGAAATAATCGATATTCGTCGGTTTTCCTTCTGAGCGGGTAATATAACTGTAAAGGTCTGCACGAACGGGCAGCGAGAAAAATATGAGTGCAGTCAGCACACTGATATAACGGATAATCGTTGTCATACCGGCCTCAGAAATAGTCGATAGTCAGAAAAGCGGTGGCGTTAAATGCACCGTACTTAATCGTTTTACCGGCCTTTGCTTTCGGATCGACCTGAAGAAAAGCCGTAAAACGGATGGTATTCTCGCCGTTTCCGGCAATGGTAATCGCATTGGAAAACTGATTCAGCGGGATCAGCGAAATATTATCTGTCCGGATACCGACAGAAAATCCGCCGGCATCACTGGACGGATCAAGCGCCAGATAGGACGGCATATCAGGGGGCGCGGTACCGGTGAATTTAATTTTAAACCGGTTCATATCGGTAATATCACAGTCAGACAGGATCAGGGAAAAGGATTTGCGCACCTCAATTCCCTCATACAGATCCGGCAGGGAAACATCACTGAAATCCACCAGCAGATCTTTATTCTCCGGTAATAATGTACAGGGATCGTTAAACAGCTCCCCGATCACCCGCAGGTTATCTGCGGCATGACCTGCCGGAATAAAGGCGGCGGAGAATGCCAGAGCGCCGCTGAATAACAGACTGAAAGCAGAGAACCGGTTCATCAGAAATACTCCATTGTTACTGTACCGGTGCCGCTGAAAGTGCCCGGCGTGACGTTACCGTCCGGGTTTTTAGTCAGCACAATGGTAAATGTCAGATGGCGGTTATTAACCAGTTGCGCTTTCCCCAAATCCAGTTTTACCCCGGCAAGCTCAACATTAAAGCCCAGATTGTTGCGGTTGGTTTTCAGCAGTTTGTTATTGAACGGCGACCGCGGCCCGTCAACGGTGAGATAATATTTAAAATTCTCAGATTCCTGCTCACAGACAAAAGGAATATCCACCTCTCTGCGGATATCGGATTTCTCCAGTGTTTTTATCTGGATACGCTGAAAATCAACCAGGATTTCCTCGTTATTGTTTACTTTGCAGGGCGGCGGCGGTACCAGTTTTCCGGAGATCCGGATATCCGCGGAGCTGTGTAATGCTGCAAACGCGTATCCCGGAATACAGGCCAGAAGCAGTATAGTGGTGAAAAATCGCATCACAGCTCCTTATTCGTACTCAATATGGATAGTGGCGTTTGCACTGAAATCACCGGCAGGGAGTTTTGCCCCCGGCTTTTTGGCCAGTACGACACGAATATCCGGCTGAGCCGGGTACTGAACCGTAATTTTTTCATTCAGCGGCAGTAACCGGTTGTCAGCCTGAAATTTGACAGCCAGATCCCCGGCGCTGGTGGAAAGGTAGCGGCTGTCAACGGAGGATGAGGTGCCGCTGATATACATTCTTATCCCCCTGGCGCGGTTATCCTTACACTCGATCAGGTAATCGAGTTTTTCACTGTAATTGTCGTTATCAATCTTTGTGGTGATAACGTCTTTAAAATCCACCAGAATATTTTTTCCCTGATTTATCTTACAGGGAGCGGCGATAATTTCACCGGTGACATATACATCGATATAGGTATAAGAACCGCCGGAGACCATCAGCGGCAGGCTCAGCAGTGCCGCGCAGCCGGTACGGAAAAGTGTGGTCAGTGTCATCGGCGGTTCCCCCTGCAAATTACTGGCTATCTGACTGCACGGTGCAGGTGTTACCGGCACAGCTGAATTTCAGCGGTTTGGTATCACCGTAGTCGTTAACATAATAAGCAACCGGCGCGTTACCCAGCGCAGGCGCGCTGAAAGAGGCGGAGGCTTTCGGTGATACCATCAGCGGCTCAAATTTAATTTCTTTTCCGCCGGTGGCATCCAGGCGGGTGACCGACAGATGGTACGGTGTTGTATTTTCAATGGTGTACTGACCGCCATTCTGAGACAGACGGATACCTTCAGCACCGGTGATTTTTTCCATCCGCTCCTGAACCTGAATTGCTTTCGGGCGGTAGAACAGTTTTATTTTGGTTTGCAGGGCAATTTGCAGCACGTTGCTTTTCTCTGCGGCCGGTGGAATTTCACGGACATTCAGATAAAAGACAGATTCGCGATCAGCTGGTAACGAGGCGGCTTCCGGAGAGAGCTGCACTTTAATCTGGCTTTTGCTGTTAGGCTCAATCCGCTGAACCGGCGGGGTCACAAACACCGGAGAGGTGACTTTCTGCCCTGCCGTGTTCTCAATCCAGGACTGCGCCAGATACGGTTTGCTGAGATGCTCATTGGTGACCGTCAGCGGTACGGCTTTGTCACCTTCATTATAAATAACACGGGTTCTGTCGAGTGCAATGGCCGCACCGGCCGTTACCGGAATAGCGGCCAGAGTCGTGAGTGCGGCGCAGAATAAAGTGGTCACTTTTCTCATGTTAAAGTTCCTTACGGATTCATTTGTTAATTCTGTGAAATACAAACCGGTACCGCCTGACTTACTGACAAGGCAGCAGCATATTAAACTGAACGTTATTATCCTTTATTTCCGGGATACGAACAGTACATTGTGTTTGTCCGCCCCAGGCCACTTTCAGCGTCTGACCTGACTGTATACCGGTCAGATAAGCCGAGCCGTTATCGGCAACGATACCGATCTCCGCATTTTTGTCATTAATGACAGAAGCGCCGAAAGGCGGGTGGGTATTATCATTCATGGCAATAATACCCATAATTTTATAGCCCTCGACAACATTAAATTTCCGGTAACCAATTGCACCGGAAGTCAGCGTTGCCTGCTGAACAGAGGTCAGTGCTTCTGCATTATCCGGCATCGCATCAAGATCAAGCGATAACTGTCCGCGCGAATAGGCGGTCGCCACCGGGATAACGGCTTTGCCGAACGTATTGGTCCGTACTGCTTTACCGGTGCCGCGCACATTAATATCCGCAGTACCGCTGGTGTCCGCCAGAATACGCGGCGCCATTGTATTGCCGCTGCGGTGGAATGCCGCACCTTCACCGGTCAGGGTAAAGCCGCCGCGTGACTGGCCGGATACCGTGATCACATTATCCTGAATGTAGGTTCCGCTCAGTGAAAGGTAATTATTTCCCCCCTCATTGGTATAGAAACCCGCCAGGTTTACTCTGCCGTCGCCTTCCCCGGCAGACAGTGAATAGTTACTTGAATTATCAATATCACTATAATAGTTCACGTTGTTACTGCGTGAATTCTTGGTGTAACTGCCGCTGTAACTGAACATGCCTTTATTGTCATCGAGCGGAACAGACAAACTGGCGTACACGCCGTTATCTTTTGTCGAATCTGACTCTGTCCGGTAGGCTGACATACTCAGGCTGAGATTCTTTTTCTCTCCCCAGTCAAAGTTACGGGAAAGGGTCATGCTGTAGTTATTAATGCCCGGTTTATTCCAGAATGTCTGATGACTGTAATTCAGATAGACATTCATGCGCAGAGACGGGAACACCTTGTTAAAGATGATGTTATACATCTCTTTGCTGCTGTCAGTATTTCCGCCGCGGTAGCGCAGATCCACAAACTGGTTCATGGTCATATAACCCCGCTCTGAAAAGCGGTAACCGGCGAATGTCAGCTGGCTGTTGATGGCATCGAATTCTTTGGAATAAGTGATGCTGTAAGAGCCGCCGGCGCTATGTTGTTTACCGGAAAAATCACCCGTATTTGCCCGTGAATAAGAGACTTTCGCGGAAAAGACCCCGAACGGTGCGATATCCCGGCCAATCCCGAGAGACACGTTCTGGTAGTCAGTTGCTGCCAGTACTCCGCCGAACAGCGTGGTGTTGTTGCTCATTCCCCGCGAGAAACTGCCTGTACCGAACGCCGGCCCCTCAGTTTTGTGATCATCTGAGAGCGGTTTACCCGCCGCCAGTTTAAACAGAAACTGGCCGGGACGGATCAGCATGGAAAGGCGTGATGTTTCAATGGTGAAATGCTGCTCACTGCCATCCTGCTCTTTAACGGTAACATTCAGTGTGCCGTCGCCGATGTAGTTCATATCACGGATACGGAACGGCCCTTTGCTGACCTGTTCCTGATAAATGATACGTTCCCCCTGGCGGATAATCACAGTGGCGTTGGTGCGGGCAACCCCGGCAACTTCCGGAGCATAGCCGCGCAGCAGCGGCGGGAACATATTTTCATCTGTTTCCAGACTCAGGCCGGTGTAACGGAAGCCTTCGAACAGTTCTGAGGTCAGATACTGTTCACCGAACATCAGGCGGGCGCTGAGATCACGAATTGCCCGGTAAGCGTAAACTTGGTTCCAGCGCCAGCTTTTTGCATGTTCCGCACTGTCACCGCCGGTTGCCTGCCATTCCGCACGTACACGCCAGGCACCGAGATTGACACCGGTATCACCATAGCTGATAACATCCGTTTTGCTGCTTTTATCGTTATCGCTGCCGGACTGGTAATTGCTGTGGGTAATGGTGGCATTATAGTCGAATATTATTCCGGCGATGCCGTCGTCCCAGCGTTCAGGCGGGTCCCATGACGGATCACTGTATGCCATATAGGCCTGGGGGATCTGAATACTGAGTTTATTATCCGCAATATCACCAATAGTCTGCATCTCTGGTACGGCGCGGATATCAAGACACTGCAGTGTATCCTGCTCTGTCCAGCTGACTTTATCCTGCCATTCATTTTTCATGGCAAGCTGTTTAAATAATTCAGGTGTAATACAAGGGACTGTTATTTCCGGATCATAACCGGGAGTATAAAAAAGAATATTTTCATCACCGGTAATAACATGGTTGTTCAGCTTTATGGCCAGAGGATAAGTGCCCGGCATAACATAATTAGCCCGGCTGAATTTAGAAAAATCAATTTCCTGACTGTCTGCATCCAGGAATGATGTATTAAAATTAACGGCTTCTTCAGCAAATACGTTATTTATCTGAATAGCTGCAATCACAGAAGCTGTCATTATTTTTATTGTTGTTCTGAGCTTCATGAAATATGCCTGCCACCGCTGTCTTTATTATGCAGTGGCGGGCGCAGTCCTTGCAGACCACTGCATATACAAAAAATTATTCAGTAACGATCCTGTTATTGATAAAAAATCTGGAAGTTAACCGGGGTATCGAAATGACCGGTAGTTGCCTGTTCACCGGCAACTACAGACTGGTTACCTTTTACATATGCTGCAAAGTTCAGCGGAGTGATCTGATCTTTGCCGCCGTTCAGGGCGTATTTCTCAGCAGGGAAACGTGAACCCAGCTCGATGGCTTTACCGCCGCTGTCGGTCAGTGCGATACCGGCATTCTGGATTGAACCCAGGCCAACATATTTGGACGTTGCAGTACCGTCTTTCAGTTCAACTGTTGGTGCGGTAAATTGGATCTGTGCAGTTTTATAAGTGCTGGTATCACAGTTTTTCAGTTCGATATTAAATGATTTGCTATCTGTACGATAAGTACCGGTAGTCAGTTCATTACGGCTTATTTCACCGAAATCAACTGTCTGATCCAGGAATTTACTGTCGATAGAGCAAGGAACGTTATTAATAAAGCCTTTGAAATGTACAGTACCGAGGCCGCTTTTTACTTCTGGTGGCTGCACAGGATCTTCTGCCATAGCAGTACCTGCAGCAAATATAGATCCCAGAACAACTGAGAGTAATACTTTCTGAAGTTTCATGTTATTTCCTTTATCAGGGATATTTGTCAATATATAAGAATAATTTGTTTTGTTTTAATTATTAAAATAAAAAATCCCGCGAGGCTCTGGCCGGGATCAATTAATAATAATTATAAGCAATATTCGTTGAGTGCCGGAGTATTATCATAATTGTTTATTGGAGTGTCAATTATACGGTGCAGGGGGCTGTTTTTTTATATCGCGATAACATTTAAATTTAAATGTCACTGCACAGACGGGAAGTGACATTATATATTGAAGATGAACAAAATTCTTTCACGGAAACGACTAAAAAACAGCGGTTTGTTTGGCATCAAAAACGCATTACCTTTTATGTATATTTGATTAAGTTATATTTACAGTGATAAAGTTCATTTAGTTGACATGTTGACCTACGTTTAACTACGGTTAGTAATCTTAATATGCTCATATTCGGATATAGTCACTATTTACAAAACGTGTTTGATTTTAATCAAATACAAAAGTGATTAGTTTTAGTGGTTAGTTTTATATTAATAATTAATAACAGGTGGTAGTTGGCTGTTATCAGAAACAGATAATCCAGTTTTATTTACTATTTTTGAGTTTTGTGATGCTGGTCATATGCCATACTCACCCTGAGACGACTGTTTTTTCTGTCTATGGTCATATTGCAGCATACATCACAGTTAAGTAAATTTTACTTATTAACTATTGGCATTGATATACCGGAATACTCTCATAGTGATGTGTTTTTTAAGTAATTATGTGTGAGCGAGAGCAAAATATTTTTGAGACAGGATGACACAGATTCCATTCAAAAAAATAAAATCACAATATCGTAACAATTTAGTAATGAAAATCCGCTAATCTGATATCGGCCTGCCACCTTTTCCTGAATTTCCTTCTGTTGCCGGAAAGACAGCCATCCGTGGTGTGTCAGTTGCGAAACCCATTCTGTACAGCACTGTTTCCCGGATTTCAGCTCAGAGAACCAGAAAAATAGTCAATATTGTGACCTCTGTCGATATTGATGAAATAGTGTGATCTATATCTGATTTATTCATGTTCTCTGCCACAACGGCCATTTTTTCCCGGTAGTCAATTATTTTGTCATAACGGTTATAGGTAGGCAGAATAAGATGTTCACGGCCGGTCTGATTGAATAAATTCAGTATTAAAACAGGGTTTTCATTATTATATAAAATCATTCTCATTAAAATAATCATGATGAAGAATTAAAAAAACAGGGTCTGGTTCACATTATTGGTTTATTTGAGAATCACTATTTTTATTTTAATAAAAACCAAGCACACTTATAGAATAATATTTTTTACAAAATTATATCATTTTGTATCTCATTGAAAACAATGTAATTTTATATTAATTGGTAACCCGAAATAAGTGTCAGAGACAGGGTTAATTAATAAATATTAATTTATCAATTTATAGCATGCCTAAAAGGCATGGCTGAGGAATTTTCGGAATATTGTCAGGAAAACAGTCCCGCGGGTAGTATGAATATGGAAAGGGTACGTTTTTATATAAATACACATGAGTAATTCTCAATAACAATTCCTATAAAGGTAACACTATGGATATATTAAAAGATAGTAAGTTGCTTTTGGTCAGCTTATTTATCATTCTTCTTGCGGAAGCGATAGGGCAAATTAAAATCAGTCTGGTGATGGTTTTTCCGATGCTCTACTCCATGCTGATGGGTGGTATTATCAGTTTTCCGAAATTTAAAATCCTCAACGAAAAGAACATGGCGCATGCGACCTCTATCATGAGTGTGGCACTGGTGATCCTGATCGCCAAGCTGAGTACTTCCGTCGGGGCATCCTGGGAAAAAATCATTCAGGCCGGTGGTGCGCTGGTCCTGCAGGAAGTGGGCCACTTTATCGGTACCATCATGCTGGGTCTGCCGCTGGCTATCATGTTAGGTATGGGCCGTGAAGCGGTTGGTGCCACCTACTCTGTCGGCCGTGAGCCGAACATCGCTATCATCGAAGCCAAATACGGCTTAAGTTCACCGGAAGGCCGTGGTGTGATGGCAATGTACATCTGCGGTACGCTGTACGGCGCTGTCTGGATGGGTATCCTTGCGAGTGTGATCGCCGGTCTGGATATTCTCAGTCCGCTCGCTCTGGCGATGGGGGCAGGGGTCGGCAGCGGATCTATGCTGGCGGCAGCGGTTGCACCTCTGCTGGAGCTCTACCCTGATCAGGCGGCGGATATTCAGGCGTTCTCGTCTTCCGCGAACCTGATGTCTTCCGTGTTAGGTCTGTACATCTATATCTTCTTCTCCTTACCGTTTGCGTCTTACCTGTACAACAAATTTAAAGGAAAACGCGCAACGGCGACTGCGGATACTAATAAGGATAATTAATCATGAAAAAGATGACAGAAATAGCCGTAATCCTGGTTCTGGTGGTGTTCTTTACCGCACTTGGTGATGCCGTCGGCGGGTCAATGTACGGCCGCGGTGAATTCGGACAGGTGTTCAGCGATACGCTGCTGGCCATGGCTCTGCTGGGCGGAATGTCTTTCGCGGCGTACCTGATTGCGATGATCCCGCCGTTAGGCAAACTGCCGGTAATCTTCTGGGTTTCCCTGATTGCTGCCGGTCTGTGTTCACCGCTGTTCCCGTATGACAAAGAAATGATTGCTATGACCGGTAAAGTCTCTATCGCGGTTATCAGTACCACCGTACTGGCTTTCGCGGGTCTTTCACTGGGTAAAGATATCGATAAATTCAAAGCGATTTCATGGCGCATTATCCCGGTCTCACTGGCCGTGTTCTCAGGGACATTCTTATTTGCCGCACTTATCGGCCAACTGACGCTCTCATGGAGTGGCGTTATCTGATCAGAGGGGAATATTCAGCATGACAATGACCAAAGAGCAACTGAAAGCCAAAGTCTGCGAAGCGATTGCCGCCCGCAAAGGTGACATTAAAAAACTGGCAGAGAATATCTGGGCAGAGCCTGAGCTGGGTTATAAAGAAACCCGCACAGCGAAGAAAGTCGAAGCAGCCTTTGATGCACTGGGCGTCAGCTACCGTAATCAGCTGGCTCTCACCGGCATCAAGGCCCGTCTGAAAGGCGGAAAAGGCAGTAAACGCAGTATCGCGGTGATCGGTGAGCTGGATGCGATTATCTGTGCTGAACACCCTGATGCGGATGACCAGACCGGCGCGGCTCACTGCTGCGGTCACAATGCGCAGATCGCCAATATGATGGCGGTCACTATGGGTCTGATTGATTCCGGGGCAATGGACTATCTGGCGGGGGACGTCGTGCCCTTCGCCGTTCCGGCTGAGGAATATGTGGAACTGGCCTATCGTAACAAGCTGATCGAACAGGGCAAAATCAGTTATATCGGCGGTAAGCCGGAGCTGATTTCCCTCGGTGAGTTTGATGATGTCGATATGGCACTGCAAATCCACCTGACCAGCGTTAAGCCTGAGCGTGATAACGGGTTTATTGAAATCTCCACCACCACCAACGGCTTTATCGGCAAGCTGATTAATTATAAAGGCAAACCGGCACATGCTGCGGCGGCACCGCATATGGGGATTAACGCCCTGAACGCGGCAATGATGGGTATCATGGGTGTGAATGCTATCCGTGAAACCTTTCAGGAGAAAGATTATATCCGTTTCCACCCGATCATCACCCAGGGCGGTGATCTGGTCAACGTGACCCCGAGTGATGTGCGCATGGAAAGTTATGTCCGTGCCTCAAACGTACCGGCCATGATTGACGCCAACGAGCGCATTACCCGTGCGCTGGTGGCGGGCGCCATGTCTGTCGGTGCCGAAGTGGAAGTGAAAGATTTACCGGGCTATCTGCCGCTGTATAACAACGCGGTGCTGAATGATCTGTTACAGCAGAATGCGGAAGGTCTGATTGGTGATGAAAATGTCTGGGTTGCCGAGCATATGACCGGCAGCACTGATACCGGGGATCTGTCCCACATCATGCCGGTCAGTCATCCGTGGATTGGTTCAGTACGCGGCGGGCTGCACGGCAAAGATTATGTCGTTTTTGATGACGATATGGCCTATATCCGCCCGGCTCAGATGATGGCAATGACGATTATTGATTTGCTGTTTGATGACGCAGCCGGTGCAGAAGATCTGCTGGCGCAGTATAAGCCGCTGATGAGTAAAGAAGAGTACCTCTCGTTTATCAGTTCCTTTAAGAACTGATCATCCCCCTGAAGGCCCGGAAACGGGCCTTTTTTATCTCTTTCGCTTTCAGAATGACGGCAAAGATCTTTCCGGCCGCTGATGATAAAATAACCGCTGCATAACGTGATGCAGAGATTATTCAGGGACAGAATGACAACTTTATCATTTCCGTTATTAATCTGTCAGTCACAGCGCCGCAGGGATGATTACCGTCCGGATGATATGCGTTGCGGTGATTTTGACTTACTTCAGCTTCGTGATCTGTTGCGGCTGCATGATGTCTCCTCACAGGTCGACCCCTGGACCATGCAGAAAGCGGAAGCAGCGTCAGGCAGCCATCCTCAGCTGATGGGGCGTGATTACACGCCGCAGGTTTTTAACCTCGGGGCGAAAGCAGTCAGCCGGATATTGTTTGATGAAATGCGGCAGTTATCTTCACAGTTTTCCTGGTCCGGTGGTTATCCGGGCGTGCTGAAAAAGCTGATTACGCATATGCAGAATGCGGATGGCCGGCCGTATCGTGACCGCGCACTGGATTATGCTTTCCGGGATAATATTCTGGATCAGGATGCGCTCAATCCGTTACAGGGGGCGGTGAAAAAAATCATTACCGCACAGATTGACTGGCAGGCGGGGAAACTCCGTGAAGATGCTGATTTGGCGGACAGTCTCCGGGAAGGGCTGAATAAAACGCTGTTTCCGGCTTATAACCGCTGGCAGGATCTGAAAAAGCGCACGCCGGTGATATTCAATGATACCTGGGCGACAGAAGTCACCCTTGATTTCCTTCACATTAAAAATAATCACTTCACCGCACAGCTGAGTTATCAGCTTCAGGGGCATTTTGGTCTGAGTACCGCGGATATGAAACGCTTCTCTGACAGCTCCCGCTTTTTCCGGATCTGGTATGTGCTGCAGCGCTATAAGAAATTCGCGTTTAAACCGTTTGTTATCAACATCAAAGCCACCACGGAAATCAAAGGAAAAGCGCCGGGCAGCAGGACAGAAAAGAAAGAAGACTAAAAAAGACCCGCAGAGGGTCTTTTTAGCGGATATTACCGCTGTTATTTCAGCGGCATAATATATTCGATAGCGCCGGATTTATTCGCCACCCAGTCATACAGACGCTGACCACGGGTATTGTCTTTGTGGGTGTGCCAGTAGAGACGACCGCACGGGCGGGCCAGCGCCTGCTGCTGTACAAACTCAATCAGCTGTTTTCCGATATGCTGGCCGCGCAGCGACGGGTCCACGTACAGATCTTCCAGATAACAGAACTCTTTTTCTGCCCAGGTTGAACGATGATAAAGATAATGCACAAACCCGGCGACTTTACCGTCCAGCCGTGCCACGGCGCAAAACACCGGTTCTTTTTCATCAAAGAAACGTGACCAGCTGGTCAGGGTGACGTCTTCCGGAAAGCTGACCTTATAAAATTCCTGATAAGCCAGCCAGTGCGGCAGCCAGCCCGCATAATCATTCTGTGTGGCAGGCGCCACTGTCACCAGATCCAGAGCGGATGATGTCATTGTATTATTCATGGTGTTTCCCTCATTATTCTGCATTCTGCATTCTGCTGTTGTGAAGAAAACGCGCGTTTTCCGTGATGTGAAGAGTACGTGTTATTTTGGTTCTTTATAAGATACACTTTTTGTATTTTTAACAGATCCACTTTTCAGGCAGATCACAATGCGAAAATCCGGCGCGGCAGCCTTCCCCGAATTACTGACCGGTAACGGGATCATCAAAGATCAGGTGTATCATGCTCTGCGTGAGGCGATCCTCAGCGGCCGCCTGCATGCGGGCAGCAAAGTGCCGTCCGGGCGTGCACTGGCAGAGATGATGGGGATTTCCCGTAACTCGGTGATTGCCGGGTTTGAGCGGTTGCAGGATGAGGGGTATCTCATTACCCGGCGCGGTGCGGGCACATTTGTGGCGGATAATCTGCCGGATCACGCCATCAGCGGGCCGGTGTCTTCCCCGGCGGATACGGCCGGAGAGCAAATAACCGCGAATATCAGCCCGCTGACAGAAGAGCTGCGGTCACAGCGTATTTCATCCGGGGTGCCGTCTGATGCGCTGTTTATGGTCGGCACCGGATGTGTGGATCTGTTTCCGCATGATGTCTGGGGACGGCTGCTCGGTCGCGTCTGGCGTCAGTCCCGTTATGCGCTGCATGCGCACAGTGAGCCGCACGGCTATCCGCCGCTGCGCCGGGCAATCTGTCATTATGTCCGTGCCACCCGGGGATTGCAGTGTGATGAAGATCAGATCCTGATAGTGAACGGCACCCAGCAGGCGATTAATCTGACGGTACAGACACTGTTACAGCCCGGGGATGAAGTCTGGCTCGATGACCCCGGTTATGACGGCGCGCGTGGCGCATTTTTATCACAGCGGCTGATCGTACGCCCGGTCCGGACGGATGAAGAGGGTATGGATGTGTATGACGGCCTGCGCCGCTGGCCGGATGCAAAACTGGTTTTTACTGCACCGTCGCATCAGTTTCCGTCGGGCGGCACACTCAGCCTGGCCCGGCGCTCAGCGCTGCTGTCGTGGGCGGCGAAGCACCATGTCTGGATCCTGGAGGATGATTATAACGGTGAGTTCCGTTATGCCGATCGCCCGCTTCAGGCATTGCAGGGACTGGACAGGCATCAGCGGGTCATTTATGCAGGCACCTTCTCCAAAATGCTCTATCCCGCTTTCCGGCTGGGATTTCTGGTGGTGCCGAAAGCCCTGATCCCGGCGTTTGAGGTGACAAAATACTATGCGGATACCGGCTGCGGTTATCTGGAACAGGCCACACTGGCCCGGTTTATTAATGAAGGACATTATGCGCGCCATGTCCGCCGGGTGCGCAAAGCCTGTTATGAACGGCGGCAGGCGGTGACGGATGCAATCAATCACTATCTTCCCGCATTGCTGGATATTGTGCCGAGTGATTCGGGTATCCACCTGCTGTGCCGGATGAAAAACGGTGTTCCGGCACAAACGGTGATTCAGGCCGGACGTCAGTGTGCGATGGGGATGCAGCCGTTATCGCGTTACTGCCGCCCGGATGCACAGCAGGAGGGGGTTCTGTTCGGATTTGCCGCTTATCCGGCAGAGAAACTTACTGACGGCATCCGCCGCCTGGCCGGAATGCTGCGGGCACAGGGTGTGGTGACGGTTTAGAACAGATTCAGCATCATCATCACGGCACTGCACAGGATCAGGATCAGTGTGGCGTACTGAAAAGCACGATCCGGCATGCGTGTAAGCAGTATTTTGGTCAGCGGCATGCTGAGCAGTGATCCGGCAAACAGCCACAACGCCAGGCGGACATCGGTATGCCCGTCCTGCATATAGGCAATAGCGGAAGAGGCGGAGAGCAGGGTGGTGACAAAAATCGAAGTACCGATCGCCTGACGGATATCCATCCTCGCATAACGCAGCAGCATCGGCAGAACCACAATGCCGCCGCCGACACCGGTTGCCCCCAGCACCACACCGGCGGTGATCCCCGGCAGCAGCAGCTCCCGCACTGACATGGGTGTTTCCGCCGTATCCGCCGGTAACGGCGGCGGGAAAAACATCCGCTGAATAAACAGCCACAGTGAAAACAGAATGGCGGCCACCACCAGCAGATTAATACTTTTTTCTGTCAGAGCCTGCCAGGCCGGCACCGAGGCAAGCCATGTCACCAGCAGGCTGGCGCCGAAAGTGGCGGGCAGCATAATCCCCAGCACAATCATGGCACGCCGGAGCGGAATATTACCGAGCTTATAGTGCAGCCAGGAAGAGGTGATTTTCATCAGCCCGGAGAGAAGATTGGCGGTGGCGACAGCCATCAGGGCATTCATTCCGTAGAGATACGTGAGGATTGGCAGCACTATCACCCCGCCGCCGACACCGGTGGTGCTGATAATCAGCCCGGTTACGGCACCCGTGATCAGTGTGGTGATAATCGCCATTGTTTTTTTCCCTGAGCCGGAACAAACAGGGGAGTTATCATACCGTATGGCGGGCGGATTAATACACTTAAGGATAATTCCGGTCAGGATTTTTCGTTTTTTGCGCTATGATCCCCGTGTATTTCCGGTGATTAACTAAAGGATGAGTCATGAAAAGGGGTGTTATTTTATCTGTAATAATTGCATTACTGGCCGGATGTAAGGAAACCCCGCCGGCGTCACCGGACGGTTATTATGTGATTGATGCTATTACTGTCACTTATGATAACCCTAAGGATAATGCACCTGAAAACAGTGATCCGGATAAAAATGTCAAAGCCGCTATCCGCGATACCATGGTCAGCCTGAAAGACACGACATTCTTTTATTTTGAGCCGGACCGCGTCATTGTGGATAACAGCGGCAACCGTTTTGACAGTGAAATCCGCGGTAATACCTTTGATCTGAACGATATACAGACGACCTGGACATCGCCCGATAACGGACAAACCGTGTATCTGACCACAGAAAAAGAAGGGGCATGCGGATTTTTTAACTGCGAAATGAAAATGACGCTTTCCCGTGCCGACTACACGTCAGAAAAACTGGCTGGTATGAAAGCGGTATCTGACGCCAGAGCATCTTCTTATGAAGCGTATCTGGAGACACAGCGCCAATATTACAAACAACACGGTTTTCCGCCGGTTTCCGGTGACGCCGTCAGAATGACAAAAAATGTCTCAGTGACCCTGCCGGAAACGATGGTCGTTAATCTGAAAAAGCAGGAAGACGGCGACTATGTCCGGGATATCGGCGGCGTTCATATTGAAAGTGATGATGATAATACGGAGATTTACCGCTTCCGCGATCCGCTCAGTGACGCGGAAGGACGCATCCTCCTGGTGAAAATGCCGAAATACCGCTGGCGGTTTGATGAATGGCTGAATCAGCAGAAAGGTATTGTCTATCAGGAAGAAAACGGGGCGATTTATTACAACCGGTGGGGTAAACCGGAATGTACCTATTTCCGTTATGATCATAATGAACGGCGCTATGTGATTATTGTTGCGGAAACGGCCGATCAGACGATGATGCGACGAATGTACAGTATTGCGCGATCTGCCGGGAAAAATCCGCCATCGGAAGCGAAAAGCAGTCAGTAAATAAAAAAAATGCCCGGCACAGCCGGGCATTTTCATAATGAGGAATTATGATTCTTTGGTGCTGATATAAATGTTTTTCACTTCGGTATACGCATCCAGCATCATTTTATGGGTTTCCCGCCCCAGCCCGGAGTTTTTATATCCCCCGAACGGGGCATGTGCAGGCAGCTCATGGTAGGTATTGACCCACATCCGGCCGGTTCTGACCGCTTTCGCCACACGCAGTGCGCGGTTGATATCCTGTGTCCAGACCGCACCACCCAGCCCGTATTCGGAATCATTTGCCATCGCGACAACTTCATCCTCATCACTGAACGGGATTACCACCAGGACCGGCCCGAAAATTTCTTCGCGGGCAACCCGCATCTGGTTGGTGACATTGGTGATGATGGTCGGTTTCATAAAGAATCCGGCATCCAGCCCGTCACTGGTCAGACGCTCACCGCCGGTCAGAATGGTGGCACCCTCTTTTTTCGCCAGTTCCACATAGCTGAGGATGGTATCGAGCTGTCCCTGACTGACCTGGCTGCCCATTTGGGTGTCTTTCGCCATCGGATCACCGACTTTGACAGATTCAAAACGGGCTTTCAGTTTCTTCAGGAATTCATCGTGGATATCTTTATGCAGGAACAGGCGTGAACCGGATTCACAAGCCTGACCCTGGTTCATCAGAATCGCGATCGCTGCATATTTGACCGCTTTTTCCATATTGGCATCCGGGAACACGATATTGGCAGATTTACCGCCCAGTTCCAGAGTGGCCGGGATCAGTTTTTTCGCCGCGGCTTCGGCAACGGTATAACCGACGCTGGTGGAGCCGGTGAAAGCCACTTTATCCACATCCGGATGGTCAAGAATAGCCTGGCCGACCACGGAACCGCGACCGGTAACAATATTAATGACACCGGCAGGCAGCACATCATTCATGATGCGGCCCAGTTCCAGCAGGGTCAGCGGCGTCAGGCTGGCCGGGTTGATCACCACGGTATCTCCGGCTGCAATGACCGGAGCCAGTTTCCAGGCGGCCATCAGCAGCGGGAAGTTCCACGGAATAATCTGGCCGACAACGCCGATAGGCTCGCGGATCACCAGACTCAGGGTGTTTTCATCCAGCACATCGGCCTGGTCGGAATGGGCGCGGATAGCCCCTGCAAAATAGCGGAAATGGTCGATGGCAGCCGGTAAATCGATAGAAATGGCTTCATTGTAAGGCTTACCGTTATCGAGGGATTCCAGTGTGGCGAAGCGCTCTTTTTCCGCTTCCAGGCGATCGGCAATTTTCAGTAACAGTTGCTGACGTTCAGCGGGGGAGGTGTGACGCCAGGTTTCAAAGGTTTTTTTGGCGGCAGCCACCGCGGTATTCACATCCTGCGCTGTACCGGCCGGGTAATCCGCTAATAATTCACCGGTGGCAGGGTTAAATGTCTGGCTTTTGGCGTGATCACTGCTTTCGGTCCACTGACCGTTAATCAGCATTTTGTAGGATGGCTGAGGACGCAGAGCCTGTTCTATATCTTTCAACTTAATCATTATCTTCTCCGTTCTGTCCGGGTGACTGATGAGTGCCGGGACGGCCTCATCGGTACAACAAGGCATAAATACCCTGAAGCGTAGCTGACAAGTATTTATTAACGTCCTTAAACATTACCATATCAACCTGTTAACGTGGCAATGAATTTGGCTATAACTGCAAAAGGCAGCATTAATTACCAAATTTATTTTTTGCCATGTTAAATGAAGTTATGGTATACAGTAATCATATTTGATTACATTTGATGCGGGCGATAAACTGAAAAGAAAACATTGGGATGAAGGATGTTTGAACTTTCAGTGATTAAGGCAGCAGAAAAAGAGATCATGAAGCTGCCTGCAGGACTTAAAGCTGAGATGCTGACAGGGCTTGAAACCTTGCGCAAATATGGTGTGTTTCTGAAAGAACCGGTTGTCCGTGACCTTCATCGTGACGGGCTGAAGGAGCTGAGGATCCGTTCTCATGAAGGGTGTGCCAGAGGGATTTTCTTTTTCTGCCGGGGCAACCATATAATTATTGTGCATGTCTTTCAGAAAAAAACGCAGAAAACACCAAAGCAGGTGTTAGAGTTAGCAAATGAGAGAATGAAGGAAGTGATAAGGAGGCTGAAATGAATCGTAATGATGACTATGATTTAGTCCCTTTCGAAGAGCTGAAGAATAAATTACTTAAAGATCCTGAAGTCACTGATGCATTGGATGAAATTCAGGCACGAAAAGTATTGCTGGATACATTAAAAGCCGCAAGAAAAGCCCGGAAAATTACCCAGGCTGAAGTGGCTGAAAAAATGGCGACGCAAAAACAGAATATTTCCCGCCTGGAAAAAGGGGATTATGATCCGCAACTGGGAACATTGATTCGTTATGCAGATGCCATTGGCGGCCGGTTGTATTTTGATTTTCTGCCCGTGATTTCAGAGCCTGCCTGATAATACCGGCGTTATTCTGCCGTTATACCGCCAGCAAAAGACGCCCGGCAAACAGCAGCAGAACGGCACCGATTACATTATCGAACAACCGGCTGTGTGCGAGGAAACGTTCACGGATACGCTGGTGCGAAAACAGAACGGAGACGGCCATAAACCAGGCCGCATTCACACCGCACATCCACACGCCGTAGAATAATTTTACGGATACCGGGGTGGACGGGCTGACCAGTGTGGTGAATATCGCCAGGAAAAAGAGCATGGCTTTCGGGTTAGTGGCGTTGGTCAGAAATCCCATCCAAAATGCCTTTCCGGCTGTTTGTGCCGGGCCGGGGTTATCCGGTGTGATCGCGGTTGTTACCCCTTTGCTGCGCAGAAACTGAATGCCCAGCCAGATAAGATAGGCCGCACCAATATATTTTGCCGTATCCATCAGCCACGGCGTGGCCTGCATCAGCGCTGTCACGCCAATCAGTGTGTACACCACATGAACAGAAATCCCGGCACCGATACCGAGTGCTGTCATCAGCCCGGCCTTGCGCCCGTGGTAAATGCTCTGGCGCAGGGTCACGGCAAAGTCAGGTCCGGGAGAAACAACAATGAAAAAATGGACGAGCGCAAGCGCCAGAAATTCACTCTGGTTAAACAGGTTCATCATAACCTCATCAGGTCAGCAGGGGCGGCGGATGTACCGCCGCAGAGAGACAGACTCCGTCAGATGACGTCGTACTGAACGGACAGAATGCCCTTTTTGGTTTTCAGGGATTTCAGCACCAGTGTGCCGATTTCACCGAGTGACTGCACATGCGTACCGCCGCAGGGATAAGGTTCAAAACCCGCAAACCGGATCTGAAACATGCCATCGTCATCCTGATAGTGATAACAGGGATGATCGGCATCGATCAGTGCCTGACAGTAACGGCGGACATCTTCCGGCTCAATAATCACCGGAGAGCCCGCAGGGATATACTGTATCCGCCCCTCATCCGGCCAGTGATGTCCTTTGGTCGGTTTCCAGCCGAACGTTTCCATGACATGAGAGAGCAGGTGCCCGCCGGTATGCAGCCGTGAGTGCAGCTGACGTTTTTCCGCATCGACATTCATCTGAACTTCACCGGGGGCGACCGGGATATCGGTGTAGTGAATGATACCTTCCGGCATAAATGCCGTGTGAATAACGGTGGCGTCACCGAGTGTGCCGGTATCTCCGGGCTGGCCGCCGCCCTGCGGGTGAAACAGGGTTTTATCCAGGATAACCGCATAGCGTCCGTCTTCTGCCGGACGACATTCCAGGACAGTGGCGGTGCCCTGTAAGGCGCGGCTGGTCAGGTAGCATTTTTCTGTCATGGTGATGTGTGCCTCATTATTATTGTACCGGGTTGTCTGTCATTGTATTGCAGGCACTGTCATATGATAATACGGCAAAAATGCAAAGGATTTATTCCCCGTGATCACAAATGAAACCCTCGCATTACTCGAAGAAATGGCGGTATTTGCCAAGGTGGTGGAAACCGGCAGTTTCTCGGAGGCAGCCCGGCAACTGGGTGCGACTCCTTCCGCGATCAGCCGTGCGGTTTCCCGGCTGGAGCGTGCGCTGAATACCCGGTTATTGCAGCGCACGACCCGCAAACTGCGGCTGAATGAGAGCGGCAAGGCGGTGTATCAGCATTGTCAGGCGCTGGTGAACTCCGCGGGCGCCGTGATGAGTGCCAGCGGGCAGTTCAGTGAAATACCTTCCGGGCTGGTGCGGCTGGGGGCACCGAAAGCACTGGGGTATTTTATGGTGCACCCTCTTATCAATGAATTTCTCGCAATGCATTCCGGTGTGAATGTAATGCTGCGCCTGGAAGATCGCTATATGGATCTGATCGATGAGGAGATCGATCTCGCTATCCGTATTACCAATGAACCGCCGCCCGGGCTTATCGGCAAACGTCTGTTTACGGTCAGTCATATTTTATGTGCCACACCGCAGTATCTGGCAGAGCACGGTACGCCGTCCCATCCGCAGGAACTGAAAGAGCACAGCTGTTTGTTCCTCAGTGAGGAAGCCGCGGATACCCGCTGGCGTTTTCAGCAGGGAAATAAAGTGGTGTCTGTGAATGTGCACGGACGTTATTCATCAAACCACAGCGGCGTGCGGCTCGGCGGGGTGAAATCACATCTCGGGATTGGCGGACTGCCGGTGTTTACAGCGCGAAAATCGCTGGAAAGCGGGGAGATTGTGCAGGTTCTGCCTGACTGGACCTTTAAAACCCGTTACAGCGGGGATGCCTGGCTGCTGTATCCGCCGTCGCGTTATCAGCCACCGCATATGATGGTGTTTATTGATTATCTGGTGAAAAAACTGCGGACATAAAAAAAGCGCCTTCAAAGGCGCTTTTTTTGTATCTGTCTGATAAATCAGAATGCTTTGCTGTATTTTGCAATGATAGCAGCAGCACGGCTCAGATTAGAGAAGAAAGTTTTGATACTTTTCATAATGAACTCCTGCTTGTGAATTAGGTTAATAAGCTGTTTTGCTTCGATGGGGGTATGATACCAGTTTTGTGATGTGGGTCAACATTAAATTCAACTATTTTTTAATGATTACAAAATCATTTTAATAACAAAAAAGCAGTGAAAAATAGCAAATGTGAACATCACAACCGGGATAAAACAGCGCGTTTCTGCTGGTTGTGATTTACTGAATTGATTTTGCAGGAATTTTTGATAAGCGTAAAATGTTGAAAATGTTAGCGGGGCGTTACGTCAGCAGCGAAAGCAGGGATTTTACCTTTGTGCCGGTAAACCGCTTCAACTTTTGTTGAAAGCCGGATCGCAGGCAATAAAAAAGCGCCCTGAGGGCGCTTTTCTTAAATCTGTCTGATAAATCAGAATGCTTTGCTGTATTTTGCAATGATAGCAGCAGCACGGCTCAGATTAGAGAAGAAAGTTTTGATACTTTTCATAATGAACTCCTGCTTGTGAATTAGGTTAGTAAGCTGTTTTGCTTCGATGGAGGTATGATACCAGTTTTGTGATGTGGGTCAACA
The DNA here is from genome assembly GCF_019242955.1 of Morganella morganii. Taxonomy (GTDB): domain Bacteria; phylum Pseudomonadota; class Gammaproteobacteria; order Enterobacterales; family Enterobacteriaceae; genus Morganella; species Morganella sibonii. The sequence goes on along the minus strand of NZ_CP066129.1, from coordinate 3,738,296 downwards.
TTAAATTCAACTATTTTTTAATGATTACAAAATCATTTTAATAACAAAAAAGCAGTGAAAAATAGCAAATGTGAACATCACAACCGGGATAAAACAGCATGTTTCTGCTGGTTATGATTTACTGAATTGATTTAGCAGACATTTTTCTGAGAGGCGCTGATGTTGAAAATGTTAGCGGAGCGTTACGGCAGCAGCGAAAGAAGGGATTTTTCCTCTGTGCCGGTAAACTGCTTCAACTTTTGTTGAAAGCCGGATCGCAGGCAATAAAAAAGCGCCCTGAGGGCGCTTTTCTTAAATCTGTCTGATAAATCAGAATGCTTTGCTGTATTTTGCAATGATAGCAGCAGCACGGCTCAGATTAGAGAAGAAAGTTTTGATACTTTTCATAATGAACTCCTGCTTGTGAATTAGGTTAGTAAGCTGTTTTGCTTCGATGGAGGTATGATACCAGTTTTGTGATGTGGGTCAACATTAAATTCAACTATTTTTTAATGATTACAAAATCATTTTAATAACAAAAAAGCAGTGAAAAATAGCAAATGTGAGCATCACAACCGGGATAAAACAGCGTGTTTCTGCTGGTTATGATTTACTGAATTGATTTGGCGGACATTTTTCTGAGAGGCGCTGATGTTGAAAATGTTAGCGGAGCGTTACGGCAGCAGCGAAAGAAGGGATTTTTCCTCTGTGCCGGTAAACTGCTTCAACTTTTGTTGAAGATATCACGCGATGGTAAAAAAGGGTGGCCGGAGCCACCCAAAACTGTGCATTTAAAGGATGAGACTGTTGTTGTTAATTAATGACGGTTGCGCACTAACTGGTAGCGGCGCGTAATATATTCGACCGGCGCACTCCAGATATGCACCAGACGGCAAAACGGGAAGATCAGGAACAGCGTCATACCCAGCACCAGGTGCATACGGAAGATAAAGGCTACGCCTTCCAGATGCTCTGATGCGCCACCCTGAAATGTCACGACAGACTGTGCCCAGCCGACCAGCTTCATCATTTCACTGCCGTCAGTGTGCTGTGCGGAGAACGGAATAGTACCCAGGCCCAGAATGACCTGGATCACCAGCAGGGTGATGATCAGGATATCGCCTGCTGAAGATGTTGCACGGACACGCGGGTTGGTCAGACGGCGTTTGAGCAGCATACCGCCGCCGATCAGCGTCATCACCCCGCAGGCACCGCCCGCCACCATCGCCAGCATCTGTTTCTGCGCCACGGTGATAAACGGTTCATACATCCAGTGCGGGGTCAGCATCCCGACAAAATGCCCGAAGAAAATGCCGATGATCCCGATATGGAACAGGTTGGAAGCCAGACGCATCCCTTTTTTATCCAGCATCTGACTGGAACCGGCACGCCAGGTGTATTGTCCGTAGTCGTAACGCAGCCAGCTGCCGATGATAAACACCGCGCCTGCGATATACGGGTAGATATCAAAGAAAAACGTATTCAGGAAATTCATGGAGTTACTCCTTTCGCCGCAGGGGAAACCGGCGCGTCACCCACCTGAATGTAATTCGGGGCAACACTCTGTGAAAAACGACGCTCATGTTGTGTCAGAACAGAATTATCACAGCCTTTATCGGCCAGGAATGTCACCTGTTCTTCTTCCCAGACCGCATCCAGTGCAGCCGGGGTATCATCACGGGCTTCACCGTTCACCTGACGGGTCAGTGCGCTGAGTGTCAGGTCACTGTCCGCCATTGCCAGCAGCAGGCTGAACAATTCATGGTAATGACTTTCGCGCTGGCGCAGGCGCTCACCGAGCAGGGCGAGGATCGGTGCGATATCTTTCAGTCCCTGACAGGCCTGTTCAGGCGGCATAACAGAGAGATATTCCAGGTAAACCGGCAGATAATCCGGCAGTTCGCGGCTGTTGAGGGTGATCCCGGCCTGCTCATACTGCTCCAGCAGGGATACCATCGCCTGGCCGCGATCCCGCGACTCACCATACACGTGTTCAAACAGCAGCAGAGAGGTGGCTCTGCCGCGATCAAACAATTCACTGTAGCGCGCCTGACTGTCGAGCAGCGGCTCTGAGGTCAGTTCAGCGACGAAGTACATCAGTGCGGCAGCCTGAGTCAGGCGCAGTTCGTGCGCCTGTTCAATTTCCGCAATCAGTTCGTCGCGGTGTGCCCACAGCTCCTCATTCGGGTAATCCAGCAGGCAGCCGATGATTTTTAAACTAATCATGATGAATGCCTCTCTGAGATTGGCGCATCTGCCGGTGTTTTCTGCGTGATATCAATGGCATCGATACGGCGGCTGTTAAACAGGTTAAATTTGGTATCGCTGCCGTGGCAGCCGTCACCGAAGCTGAATCCGCAGCCGTTGCGCTCAGGGAATGCCTCGCGGGCCAGTTCGCGGTGTGATGATGGGATCACAAAGCGATCCTCATAATTCGCGATAGCCAGATAGCGGTACATTTCCTGTGCCTGAGCTTCTGTCAGACCCACTTCTTCCAGTGCACTGATATCCCGTGTTTTATCCACGGTTTCCGCACGTTTGTAGTGACGCATGGCCAGCATCCGTTTCAGGGCACGCAGTACCGGTGCGGTGTCTCCGGCAGTCAGCAGGTTGGCGAGGTACTGAACCGGGATGCGCAGACTTTCCACATCCGGCAGTACGCCGCTGTGCGGCAGCATACCCGCATCGCTGACAGACTGAATCGGTGACAGAGGCGGCACATACCAGACCATCGGCAGAGTACGGTATTCCGGGTGCAGAGGCAGGGCGAGTTTCCACTCCATCGCCATTTTGTAGACCGGCGATTTCTGTGCCGCGTCAATCACACTCAGCGGAATGCCGTCTTTCTGCGCCTGGCGGATCACTTCCGGGTCGTTCGGGTCGAGGAAGATCCCGAGCTGACGCTCATACAGATCTTTTTCGTTATCCGCACTTGCCGCTTCTTCAATGCGATCCGCATCATAGAGCAGCACACCGAGGTAGCGGATACGGCCCACGCAGGTTTCCGAGCACACGGTCGGCTGACCGGCTTCGATACGCGGATAGCAGAAAATACATTTCTCGGATTTGCCGCTTTTCCAGTTGAAGTAGATTTTTTTGTACGGACAGCCGGTCAGGCACATACGCCAGCCGCGGCATTTGTCCTGATCGATAAGTACGATACCGTCTTCCGCACGTTTGTAGATTGCACCGCTCGGACAGGTTGCGACGCAGGCCGGGTTCAGACAGTGTTCGCACAGACGCGGCAGATACATCATAAAAGTCTGCTCAAACTGGCCGTACATCTCTTTCTGCATATCGGCGAAGTTTTTGTCCGCACTGCGGCGGCTGAATTCACCGCCGAGGTCATCTTCCCAGTTCGGGCCGTTTTCAATTTTTGTCATGCGCTGACCGGTGATCAGTGAGCGCGGACGGGCGGTCGGCAGATTGCCTTCCGGGGCGTTTTTCAGATGATCATAGTCGTAAGTGAACGGCTCGTAGTAATCATCCAGTTCCGGCTGGTCAGGGTTGGCGAAGATTTTTGACAGCAGGCCGATTTTGTTACCCATACGGGGAACCAGTTTGCCGCGGATATTTTTGATCCAGCCGCCTTTCCATTTCTCCTGGTCTTCCCAGTTATGCGGGTAGCCCAGTCCGGGTTTGGTTTCGACGTTATTGAACCACGCGTATTCCACACCTTCGCGGCTGGTCCAGACGTTTTTACAGGTGACAGAGCAGGTATGGCAACCGATACATTTATCCAGGTTCAATACCATGCCGACTTGGGAACGTATCTTCATTATGCTTTCTCCTGCCCGCTCAGGGTCTGTTGATAACCATCCTGCTCACCGTCGAGCCAGTCCACATTTTTCATTTTGCGGACCACCACAAATTCGTCACGGTTGGAGCCGACAGTGCCGTAATAGTTGAAGCTGTACGCCAGGTGGCTGTAGCCGCCGATCATATGGGTCGGTTTAGGGCAGACACGGGTGACGGAGTTATGAATACCGCCGCGCATGCCGGTCACTTCTGAGCCCGGCAGGTTAATCTGACGCTCCTGGGCGTGATACATAAAGATCATGCCGTCCGGGATACGCTGGCTGACAATCGCACGGGCGGTCAGTGCGCCGTTGCTGTTGAAGGCTTCGATCCAGTCGTTATCCTCAATACCCAGCGAACGGGCATCTTCCTCACTCAGCCACACCACCGGACCACCACGGCCGAGGGTCAGCATCAGCTGGTTATCACTGTAGGTGGAGTGAATACCCCATTTCTGGTGCGGGGTCAGGAAGTTCAGGGCTTTCTCCGGATAGCCGTTCGGTTTCGCGCCCAGCAGCGGCTGTGCCGCACGGGTATCGACCGGCGGACGATACACCACCAGTGCCTCACCGAATGCGCGCATCCATTCATGATCCTGATACAACTGCTGACGGCCGCTCAGGGTGCGCCACGGGATCATCTCGTGAACGTTGGTGTAACCCGCGTTATAAGAGACGTGCTCATCTTCGAGGCCGGACCAGGTCGGGCTGGAGATAATTTTGCGCGGCTGCGCCACGATATCGCGGAAGCGGATTTTTTCATCTTCTTTATGGATGGCAAGATGGGTATGGTCACGGCCGGTCACTTTACCGAGCGCATCCCACGCTTTCACCGCCACATGGCCGTTGGTTTCCGGTGCCAGCGAAAGCACGACTTCTGCCGCATCAATCGCGGTTTCAATCGCCGGACGACCTTCGGCAGCGCCTTCAGTACGGGTGCGGTTGAGTTTTTTCAGGAAATCAACTTCTTCCTGCGTATTCCAGCTGATACCTTTGCCGCCGTTGCCGAGTTTATCCAGCAGCGGCCCCAGCGAGGTAAAGCGGGCATAGGTGTTCGGATAATCGCGCTCCACCACCATCAGGTGCGGTGCAGTTTTGCCCGGAATCAGATCACATTCGCCTTTTTTCCAGTCTTTCACATCAAACGGCTGCGCCATTTCGGCTGCGGAGTCATGCTGGATAGGCAGGGTGACAACATCCGTCTCTTTGCCCAGGTGGCCCGGACAGAGTTCAGAGAAGGATTTGGCGATCCCTTTGTAGATTTCCCAGTCGGTTTTGGATTCCCAGGCCGGATCAACAGCGGCGGTCAGCGGATGAATGAACGGATGCATATCCGAGGTGTTCATATCATCTTTTTCATACCAGGTGGCGGTCGGCAGTACGATATCGGAGAACAGACAGGTACTGGACATACGGAAATCGAGTGTCACCACCAGATCCACTTTCCCTTCCGGGGCATTATCCACCCATTCCGCTTCTTCCGGTTTCACACTGCCCTGTTCGCCGAGATCTTTACCCAGCAGACCGTTTTCGGTGCCGAGCAGGTATTTCAGCAGATATTCATGGCCTTTACCGGCAGAGCCGAGCAGGTTGGAGCGCCAGATAAACAGGTTGCGCGGGAAGTTCTGCGGATTGTCCGGCTGTTCTGCCGCAAAGCGGATAGCACCACTTTTCAGGGCTTCTGCGGTATAGGCCTGCGGATCCTGACCGGCTTCTTTCGCTTTTGCCGCGATAGTCAGCGGGTTCACGTTCAGCTGCGGTGCGGATGGCAGCCAGCCCATGCGTTCGGCACGGATATTGAAGTCCAGCAGGCTGCCGCTGAAGCGGGATTTGTCCGCCAGCGGGGAGAGAAGCTCCTGCGGCTGAACAGTTTCATAACGCCACTGGCTGGAGTGGTTATAGAAGAACGAGGTACTATTCATATGGCGCGGCGGACGTGACCAGTCCAGCCCGAACGCCAGCGGTAACCAGCCGGTCTGCGGACGCAGTTTTTCCTGGCCCACATAGTGTGACCAGCCGCCGCCGCTCTGACCGACACAGCCGCAGAACACCAGCATATTGATGATGCCGCGGTAGGTCATATCCATGTGATACCAGTGGTTGATACCGGCACCGACAATCACCATTGAACGGCCGTGGGTTTTCTCGGCGTTATCGGCAAACTCACGGGCAATGCGGGAGATGTGATGCTGACTGACACCGGTCACTTTCTCTGCCCAGGCCGGGGTATAGGCCTTGATTTCGCTGTAATCCGCTGCGCAGTTCACATCATTCAGACCGCGATCGATACCGTAGTTGGCGAGGGTTAAATCGAAGACACTCGCCACACGGACGTCACTGCCGTCTGCCAGACGCACCACTTTCACCGGCAGTTTGTGCATCAGCACTTCATCCAGTGCCACACCTTCAAAAAATTCATTTTCAATGCCGCCGAAATACGGGAAAGCGACATCAGCAACGTCATCGTGCTTATCCAGCAGGCTCAGCTGCATGGTGATCTCATCACCGTTTTTGCCGTCACGCGGCTCCAGGTTCCATTTGCGGGATTTGTCCCAGCGGAACCCGATAGAGCCCTGAGGTGCCACTAACTGCCGGCTGTTTTCATCAATGGCGATAGTTTTCCACTCGGCATTCTCTTTCTCACCGAGTGAATCCACCAGATCGGATGCCCGCAGCATACGGCCCGGCACATAACCGCCTTCCGCACGCGGCTCCAGCATCACCAGCATCGGCATATCACTGTAAGTACGGACATAATTAGTGAAGTATTCCGCCTGACGCTTCGCATGGAACTCATTGAGGATCACATGTCCCATAGCCAGCGCAACGGCACTGTCTGTTCCCTGTTTCGGGTTCAGCCACTGGTCGCACAGTTTGGCGATTTCAGCATAATCGGGCGTGATCGCGACCGTTTTGGTGCCTTTATAGCGGACTTCGGTGAAGAAGTGCGCATCCGGGGTACGGGTCTGCGGGACGTTGGAACCCCAGGCTATCAGATAAGAGGAGTTATACCAGTCAGCGGATTCCGGTACGTCGGTCTGCTCACCCCAGGTCTGCGGGGAGGCCGGCGGTAAGTCGCAGTACCAGTCATAGAAACTCAGACAGGCGCCGCCGATCAGGGATAAATAACGGGCGCCGGAGGCATAGGAGACCATCGACATCGCCGGGATCGGTGAAAAGCCGATAATACGGTCAGGGCCGAATTGTTTGGCAGTCACAATATTGGCTGCCGCAATCATTTCATTCACTTCCTGCCAGTCGGAGCGGACAAATCCGCCGCGGCCGCGGGCCTGTTTGTAGCTTTTCGCTTTTGCTTCATCATTAATAATGGAAGCCCACGCATCCACCGGGTCTGCGTGCTGTGCTTTTGCCTCACGCCACAGTGTGATCAGGCGTTTGCGCACCATCGGATACTTCACGCGGTTTGCGCTGTACAGATACCAGGAATAGCTGGCACCGCGCGGACAGCCGCGCGGCTCATGGTCAGGCAGGTCAGGACGGGTACGCGGGTAGTCAGTCTGCTGCGTCTCCCAGGTCACCAGCCCGTTTTTCACGTAGATTTTCCAGCTGCATGAACCGGTACAGTTCACGCCGTGGGTGGAACGGACAACTTTGTCATGCTGCCAGCGGCTGCGGTAACCATCTTCCCAGTCGCGGTTGACGTTCAGCTCTTGTCCGTGGTCGCCGGAGAAGGTTTCCCCGCGCTGCTTAAAATAACGGAATCTGTCTAAAAACTTGCTCATTCGGTAATCCCCCGATAAGCGCCGGGCGCTCACATTGCTCTGATTATCAGAATTGAATTAATTATTTTTTACGGCCGTATACCAGCCATGTGGTCAGAATGCAGACCACATAAAAGACAACAAACACTTTCATTGCACCGGCAGGCGAGCCGGTCAGTGTCAGTGAAATACCAAAGGCATTCGGGATAAAGAACCCGCCGATAGCACCGATGGCAGAGATAAAACCAAGTGCAGCCGCACTTTCGGTGATGGCTTCATGCTGAGCCTCTTTTTCGGTTCCGCCCTCTGCCAGTACGCGCTCAGTGGTGATTTTGCGGAAGACCACCGCAATCATCTGGAACGTGGAGCCGCTGCCGAGACCGGCAGTGAAAAACAGCACCATAAACACGCCGAAGAAGGCGGCAAATGAACCGGCATCATTTTTACCAGGCAGTGTGAAGAACAGCAGGAAGGCGAAAACCGCCATGACCACAAAGTTAATAAAGGTCACGCGGATACCGCCGAATTTATCGGAAAGGAAGCCGCCCAGCGGACGTGCCAGCGCACCCAGTAACGGGCCGAAGAAGGCGAACTTCAGGATAACGATATCCGGGAACTGGGTTTTTGACAGCATGGCAAACCCGGCGGAAAACCCGATAAACGATCCGAACGTGGAGAGATAGAGGAAACTCAGAATCCACAAATGTTTGCGTTTCAGAACCGGTAACTGCTCTTTCAGGGATGCTTTGTTGGCGGAGAGGTCATTCATTCCCAGCCATGCCGCAACAGTAAACAGCAGCAGGAACGGTACCCAGATCCACGCGGCATTCTGTAACCATAACTCAGAGCCGTCAGGCTGGGTCACGCCGGAGCCGCCCATAAAGCTGAATACACCAAACGTCACAATAAACGGGGCGACCAGCTGCATCACACTGACGCCGAGATTACCCAGACCGCCGTTGATACCCAGGGCGCCGCCCTGTTTTGCTTTCGGGAAAAAGAAGCTGATATTACCCATGCTGGAGGCAAAGTTTGCCCCGGCAAAGCCGCACAGCAGGGCGATAATCACAAACACCGCATACGGTGTTGACGGATTCTGTACTGCAAACCCGAGCCACACACATGGCACAATCAGGATCAGCGTACTGAACGCGGTCCAGCGGCGGCCGCCGAAAATCGGGATCACGAAAGAGTAAGGAACCCGCAGGAGAGCCCCGGAAACGGAAGGCAGGGCAGTCAGCATAAACAGCTGATCGGTGGTAAAGTTAAAACCGACTTTCGGGAGATTGACCGCAACGGCGCTGAACAGCATCCATACGCAGAATGCCAGTAACAGACAGGGAACGGAGATCCACAGATTGCGTGATGCAACCCGGTGCCCGCTCTCTGCCCAGAATTTTTCCTCTTCCGGGCGCCAGTCGGTAATGACGCCCGCGGCTGACTTGCCTTTGGATATCTGAGCCATAATACACCTCAAAATTATGCTGAAATTAAAGGCGTTTTACGTGGGTTATAAGGTACTGATACTGATCTTAATCAAAGGGTGAACCGATTGATTTTTAAGCGTAAAACCGTCATTCTACTTTAGAGGTACGGTTGTTAATCTGATGAAAATAAGTAAAATCAAAAGGTTAGTATCAGTATTATTAGTGTGGTTTATAAAGGCTAATCCCTCAAGGTTTTAAGGGGTACTACTTTAGTGGTAAGTGTTTTTTCAGATAAATCGGAGAGAATAACCGGTCCGTTCAGAGGAGCATCAGTGAATGCTGAAACACACATCTATTCTCACTCAAATCACCGGTTTCATGGTGCTGCTTACCGTTTTTGCGGTGATCGGTATGGGGCTGACCAATCAGATCACCGAAAGTGTGCAGGGCAATGCACATGCGATTAATAAATCCGGCACATTGCGGATGCAGAGCTACCGTTTCTTATCTGAAATCCCGCTGGCCGGGCATTCACAGCAATATCTCAATGATTTTGAATCGGATTTAACGCTGCTTTCCGGGATGAAAGCGGTGAGTCCGGCAAAAATACAACAGCAGTTTCTGGCTATTGAGCAGACCTGGCGGCAAAAGCTGCGCCCGGCACTGGAAGCGGCAAAACAGCCGGAAGAGGCCCGCGCCCCGGTGGCTGCGTTTGTCGGTCAGATTGACAGCCTGGTATCTGCCATTGACCACCAGACCGAATCCACTATCCGGCTGGTGGCGGCTATTCAGCTGGTTTTTATCGCACTGATGATTTTGCTGCTGCTGTTGTCGGCACGCCATTTCCGCCGCCGGATACTCCATCCGTGGCAGCGCCTGCTGGCACAGGCTGACGCCATGGGACAGGGGAACTTTCAGCCGCGCTTCGCGGATTACAACCACCGCGACGAAATCACCATGATCGGCAATACCCTTAACCGTACGGCAGAGGAACTGTCTGCGCTCTACGGGGAGCTGGAGTCACGGGTGGCGGCAAAAACGCAGGATTTGCAGGAAAAAAACCAGATGCTGGCTTTCTTATATAAGAGCGGGCAGCGGCTGAATAACACCAAAGACCTGACCACACAGCTGACGGATATTCTGCGGGATCTGCATCAGATTGTGCCGGAAGGCGCGTTGTGTCTGCGGATTTTTGAGGATAATAACGCCTCCCGTTTCACTGAAATCGGGAACTGCGGCCGGGGGCCGTCACAGGCGCAGGAGCAGCTGAGCTGGAACCTGAGCGGGCCGATTAACCGTTACGGGGTATTGAAGCTTCTGCTGCCGGCCGGTAAGCAGCTCAACAGCGAACAGCAGAATATGATGCAGATGCTGAGCAAACAAATTATCTCGGCCTTTGCGCTGGCTTATCAGCATGAGCAGCAGCAACAGCTGATTCTGATGGATGAGCGGTCAGTGATTGCCCGCGAACTTCACGATTCTATCGCACAGTCATTATCCTGCCTGAAAATTCAGATAAGCTATTTACAGATGCATTCCGCGCAGATCCCGGAAAATTGTCAGACACTGCTGACAGAAATGCGCCGGGAAGTAAACGGTGCTTATCATCAGCTGCGTGAGCTGCTGACCACTTTCCGCCTGAAACTGACCGAGCCCGGGCTGTTCGCTGCGTTACAGAGTACGCTGGATGAGTTTGAGCAGCGGCTGGGTTACCGTATCGGCTTTGATTTTCAGCTCTCCGGGCGGCAGGTTTCCGCGCATCAGACTATTCATGTGGTGCAGATTGTCCGCGAGGCACTGAGTAATATTCTCCAGCACGCCAATGCATCGGAGGCGCGGGTGGTATGCCGGTCAGAAGATCAGATGATTTATATCCGTGTGGAAGATAACGGGGAAGGCATCCCCGAGCATCCGGAAAAAAATAACCATTACGGGTTATCTATTATGCGGGAACGGGCAGCAACATTGCACGGAACCTGCCGGATAACCTCACGGGAACAGGGCGGCACTCAGGTGCTGATAAGCTTTCCCGCGAATACAACTATAAGAATAAATGAAGACGATTCAGGAGCAAGGTAAACAATGACGAACAGAATACTTTCTGCCGGAGAGATTATACTCAGTGATCCGGATGAAGCCGCTGATCCGGCCTCTCCCTCCACGATCCTGCTGATAGATGATCATCCGATGCTGCGTAACGGTGTCAGGCAGTTAATCAGCATGGAGCCGTCACTGATGGTGGCCGGTGAAGCGGGGAATGGCCGTGACGGCATTGCGCTGGCGGAATCACTCGACCCGGATCTGATTTTACTGGATCTGAATATGCCGGAAATGAACGGTTTTGAAACCCTGGATATTTTGCGGCGCAAACCGCTGTCCGGCCGGGTGGTGGTATTCAGTGTGTCCAACTACCGGGAAGACCTGATTACGGCACTGCGCCGGGGGGCGGACGGCTATCTGCTCAAAGATATGGAGCCGGAAGAGCTGCTGGTGGCACTGCGCCAGGCGGCTGCGGGTAAAATGGTGGTCTCCCCGGCACTGACCGAAGTACTGGCAGGCGCGCTGCGTGAAGTGCGCAGTGATGATGAACCGGATATCAATGCACTGACTCCGCGTGAGCGCGATATACTGAAATTGATCGCTCAGGGGCAGCCGAATAAAATGATCGCCCGCAAACTGGACATCACCGAAAGCACTGTAAAAGTGCATGTGAAAAACCTGATGAAAAAGATGAAGGTAAAATCGCGGGTGGAAGCAGCGGTCTGGGTATTACAGAACAAATAATGTCCGTATGATTCTTTGACCGGCCTGTATATAAAGGAACAGATTATGATTATTGCAGCACACCGCGGCTTTGCCGCCCGCGCACCGGAAAATACCATGGCGGCATTCCGGCAGGCTGCGGAGTTTGGCTGTCTGTGGATTGAAACCGATGTTCAGCTCAGTGCTGACGGCGTACCGGTACTGATCCACGACGAAACCGTTAACCGCACCACCAACGGCAGCGGAAAAGTGACGGATCTGACCTTACGCGAACTGCGGGCACTGGATGCCGGGTTATGGGCAGGCGAAGCATACCGGGGCGAAAAAATTCCGCTGCTGACGGATCTGCTGGCGCTGGCGGAGGGATCCGGGCTGCATCTGAACCTGGAGCTGAAAACAGAGCTCACAGACAGTGACCACGCGATTGCGCAGTTGTGTGAAGCCACAGCGGCCGTTCTTGAAATGCAGAATTTCCCCGCAGAGCGGATTTTGTTTTCCGGCTTTGATACCCGCACACTGCGGTATATGCACAAACGGATGCCGCACATCCGGCGCGGACAACTCTGGGAAAAGATCCCGCCTCAGCCCCTGACGCTGCTTCAGGAGATTGACGCGTTCAGCGTACACTGTGACTGGCTGTTTCTGCGGGAAGACACGGCAAAATCGCTGAGAAAAGCCGGTTATCAGGTTTTTTGCTATACACCGAATTATCCGGAACTGGTTGCGCATTTTGCGGACTGGGGTGTGGGGATGCTGATAACCGATAACCCTGCAATATACAGGGACGAAAATCGTTTTTCTTAATGCTATATTGCATCCGTATTACACCGACCTCTTCCGACAGGCCGGTGTTTTTATTTAACTGTCATAAAATACAAGTTATTGGAGTTATATTTAATAAATCATAATAAAATTCTTTTTATTATTATCAGATGAACAAAAAGAGGATAAAAACTGTAACAAAGTGATACAGGTTTAATCATACGGGGAGTTATCTCAAATATCCTTTTTCCCGCGCCATCATTACCCATCCTGTTTGTTTTTATATAATAACCTGAAATTACATGGTTATTTCACCCATTATTACTATTTATGGTTACTCACAGATAGATTTCACCAATTGTTCTTAAGGTAACGAAAGAAGAATGATTATTTGCATGACTGCTCAGGATTCACTTATTCTTTACCCGATCTGATAGTGATGATTTATCGGTATTATTTTGTTATCAGCGATCTTATTACTGCTGAATAATGGTGATTAAACTCACTTAACTTGTATTTGGCTAAATAATATCAGATGAAAATAAAAGCAGTGGCTGGCTTCTTTTCCGATAAAGGATGCAGTAATTAACAGGGATCGTTACCTTTCCGGTCTGATTCTCCGGTGAATATAGTGCGTAATAACAGGATTTTTATGTTTATTACTGTCGTTAATTATTCCGGATAAACCTAAAAGGAGTTAAATATCCCGAGTAAATCAGGTTTTGCTATGTGTGATAATAATATATCTCTATTGAAAGAAGTTGGTTTTTTTTTAAAAAGAAGGCGAAAAAGTCAGGGATTAACAGGCTCGGAAGTAGCTGAAAAACTGAATATCAGCCAGCAGCAGATATCCCGCTATGAACGCGGGCTGTCGGTGCTCAGTCCGGATGTCATGCTCAGATACTGTGCGGCGCTGGGAATGACGGAGCGCGAGATCAGCGAACTTTTCTCCATTATCAGCACTCACTATCAGTCTGTTATTTCCGGAGAGGAAAATACAGATGACACTGATAATCCGTAATGCTGACTATCCAACTGTTATGACTCTCCCTTTACTCGTGTATTTAATATCACCAACCTTTTTCTGTCTGATGACATCTGAATACTGTTAATAATATGTTGCATTAACTTCATATCATCGGCAGTCAGGTGTTTTTATTAAACCTGTAATTTCTCTCTGTAAGAGTTAATTTTATAAATAGGAATGAATGAAAATGATGATTAACAAAAAAGCACTCGTTGTAGCCGGTCTTTCACTGGTTATTTCTGCCTGCTCAACATCACCGGTAAAGAAAAATACGGCTGCAGTTAAAAATCCGCCGGTAAAACAGCAAACCCGTTCTGCTACTCCTAATGTGACCGGTAATAACGCGGCACAGGCGTATGTGGGCAGCAAACAATTAGCATCACAGGGAATTGTTATTGCATCCACCAATAATGCGTGTGTTGACGGATTCAATTTCCTTAAGGGTGTCAATCAGACTGAGTTTAATGATTTCTCATCAAGCTACGGACGTATTAATCAGAACTACACCTTCTTAAATGTCAATAAAGAGATTATGGATAAAGACTCCCGTGAAGTGTTATCCATGACACTGAATAAAAAACTGGACACCTTATGTACTAAAGTTCAGTACGCAGGTTTCATTGGTGTGAAGGATAAAATAAAAGCACTTTCTGATATTTAATTTTTCTGAATTTTTAATCTCATTTCGGGGATGTATTCATGCCTGTTACTTCGTATTACTCAAAAACAAAGAGGGTAACGGCATATCTGTTGCTCTTTTTGCAGTTATTTTTTCCGGTGTCGACGGCAACATTATCTGTTGCCTACGCGGCAGAGCAAAATGACGCATTAGTGATGTCAGAAACGTTTGACGGACTTAATGCACTGATGGATACATCCCCGGAACCGCCTCCGCAACCGCAGGGCGGGAAAACAGCTTCCGGCAGTACGTTCAGCGGTGAGGGATTTACCGTTGAAATGCCGTCCGGCAGTGAATACGGCGTAATGCCGGCTGGTTCAGACAGTGGTTTTATCTCCGGACAGAACGGTATGCCGTTCCCGATGAGTGTCAGCACACTGCCGGACCCGGCAAATCCTGCTCCGCGCGATAACACCGTGCGGACAGATGATGTCTTCAGTGCGTTGCCGACTCTCGGTCTGCCGGATACCTCTCCGGAAGATGATGCGAAGCAGAATGAATCCCGCTGGGCGGGCAACGCCTCACAGGCGGGGCAGATCCTCTCCAGTGATGATGCGGTTGACGCGTCTATCGGTTACGTACGCGGTATCGGTGAAAACCTGCTCAATCAGCAGGTCAATGACTGGCTGAACCAGGTGGGCCATGCCCGCATTCAGTTCGGCAGTAATAAAACCGGTGATGCGGATGTCCTGGTGCCGTTAATTGATAATCCGAACAGCCTGCTGTTTTCACAGATCGGGCTTCGTGCCAATGAAGAACGCACCACCACCAACCTCGGTCTGGGCTATCGTCAGTATGAAGACGGCTGGATGTGGGGGGTGAACAGCTTTTATGATTATGATATCACCGGCAGTAACTCACGGGTCGGTGTCGGTGGTGAATTATGGGCTGATTACCTGAAGCTTGCTGCCAACGGCTACTTCAGGGTAACAGACTGGCACCAGTCAAAACTGCATGAAATGCGCGATTATGATGAACGCCCGGCGAACGGGTTTGATATCCGCGCGGAGGGCTATCTGCCTGATTATCCGCAGTTAGGTGCATTTGCAAAATATGAACAGTACTTCGGCGACGGCATCAGCCTGGCCAGTACCACCTCTTCCGGTGAACTGAAAAGTAACCCGTCGGTCTCCACCATCGGGCTCAGTTACACCCCGTTCCCGCTGATCACGTTTAAAGGTCAGACATCCCGCGGTGATTCCAATGACAGCCAGGTCGGTATGGAGCTTTCCTACCGTTTCGGCGTACCGTTATCACAGCAGCTGGATACCGACAATGTTGACCTGATGCGCAACCTGGCGGGTAACCGTTACGACTTTGTCGACAGAAACTACAACATTGTGATGCAGTACCGTAAGCAGGAACTGCTGCGGATTGCACTGCCGCCTGCACTGCGCGGCGAAGCAGCACAGACACTGCCGGTGACGGTCAGTGTGCTGAAAGCCAAATACGGTCTGAAATCACTGCGCTGGTCAGCACCTGAACTGCTGGCAAACGGTGGTGAGATCAAACAGACCGGGCTGACCACGGCGGATATTACTCTGCCTGCTTATATGTTTGCTAACCGCAGCGGAGAACCTCAGGGCTACCGTGTGACCGCTGTCGGTGAAGATAACGAGGGCAACCCGTCCAATACCGCAGAAATGTGGGTGAATGTGATCCCGTCTGTGGAAACCATCACCAAGCTGACTGTTACACCGAATCAGTCACTGGTGGCGAATAACCGTGATCAGTTTACAGCGGTGGCGCTGTTACAGAATGACAAGGGCGAAGTGCTGGCGAATAAAGCCGTCACTTTCAGTGTTTCCGGCCTGAAAAATCCGGAAGGCGTGACAATTTATGATGCGGACGGTAACAACGGCCGGACCCTGACCGTGATCTCCGGGCCTGACGGCACGGCGACCGTTAAAATCATCAGTAAATCTGCCGGTAAAGCGCAGTTGCAGGCGAAGATGCGTAACGGTAACAGCCGTACGGAATCGATCATTTATATTGCGGATCTCAGTACCGCAAAAATCAAAACGCTTGAGTTAACTAATAACAAAGCAGTGGCTGACGGCCAGGCAAAAAATATCGCCGTGGCAACGGTGACTGACCAGTTCGATAACCAGGTGGAAAACTTCCCGTTAACCGCCAGAGCGGATAACGGTGCAGCAGTCGCTGATCCGAACCAGCAGACTGATGATAACGGCCAGGTCACTGTCCGCTTCAGCAGTGAGACTGCCGGGGATTCAAAACTGGTGGTTGAAGGTACGGGCACGTCGAAGAGTGTGACCTCGCAGTTTGTCGCTGATATGAGTACCGCAGAAATTCACAGTGTAACCACTGAAACTGACGGTGCGGTGGCAAACGGACAGGCGAAGAACAGCGTACTGGTGACTGTGACAGATAACCGCAATAACCCGCTGGCGGGTGCACCGGTGACTATCAGCGTACCGGGAACCGCCCGTTATCAGACTCAGCCGGCAAGCGGAATGACAGATAACCAGGGTCGTCTGCGTGTTTATATCACGAACACCAAAGCCGGTTCTGATGACTATACCTTCAGCATCAATAACAGCAGTGTCACCAAACAGTTGTTGTTTAAACCGGATGAATCTACGGCCTCCATCACTGACTCACAACTGAAAATCGTGACTGATGGTCAGAAAGCAGACGGTACATCGGCAAACCGGGTACAGGCGACTGTCACGGATGCTTATGGTAACCGCATTCCGGGCTATACCGTACAGTTCATCACGGATAACAATGCACAGCCGTTCGCAGTCTCAGCTGACGACGGACAGCAACGGTGAAACCCTCTTTGACCTGACGAATACCAAAGCCGGGAAAACGAAGGTTATCGTGCAGGTTAACAATAAACAGGCATCCGCAACGGTGACATTTACGGCTGACAGCACCACAGCAAGAATTGCGGATATGACGGTTACGGCGGATAACCGTCCGGCGAACGGTGACGCACAGAACGCTGTGGAAGTTACTGTCACGGATCTTTCCGGTAACGTTGTACCGTATGTGGCTGTCCTTTTCACCACAGATAACAGTGCACAGCCTGCATCACAGTCACTGATGACGGATGAGAACGGTAAAATCGTATTCAGCCTGACCAATACCGTGGCAACGCAGGTCAATGTGACTGCCAAAGTGAACAACAGTGATATGAGTGCGGTGGTGACGTTTAAGGCCGATACCACCAATCCGGATGCCGGTAAATCCTTGCTGTCGGCTGAACCGATGGTCATTGTGGCAGATGGTCATACTGAGTCGGCACTGACATTTATCCTGAAAGATAAATTCGGAAACAATATCCCTTCTCAGGACGTGAAGTTTAAATCTGACCTTACTGACAGCAACCTGAGTACAACAACGGAAAATCCGGACGGAACTTACAGTGCAACACTGACGGGAACCAAAGCCGGTAATGCCAAAATCACGATTGTACTTAACGGAAAAGCGTTCGCTGTTGCGCCGGTTACCGTAAAACTGACCGCTGACAGCACGAATCCGGATGGCAGCAAATCAGAACTGAGCGCCGCGCCTGCAACGATTGTGGCGAATAATTCACAGCAATCGGCACTCAAACTGATCCTGCGGGATGCGAACAATAACCTGATCTCCGGACAAACGGTGATATTTACCACCGTACTTAACGGTGTGACTATCTCCGGAACGGCAGAGGATCAGGATGGTATTTATACCTCATCCCTGAAAGGTACTGTTGCCGGTACGGCACCGGTTAAGGTCTCTGTCAACGGCACAGAACTGGCGGTAAATGCAGTGAGTGTGGAGCTGACAGCCGACAGTTCAAAACCGGACAGCGGTAAGTCACTTCTGGAAGCCGCACCTGCGACCATCGTGGCTGATAATACCAAGGAATCAGTACTCAAACTGACACTGCGTGATGTCAACGGTAACCTGATTCCGGGACAGACGGTTCTGTTCAACGCGGATCTGGGCGGTACGGCTATCAGTGGTACGTCTGAAGATTCTGCGGGTATCTACACCGCAGCACTGAAAGGCACCAAAGCCGGCGATGCGCATATCACCGTTACACTGAACGGTAATGCATTCAGCGTGGCGGGAACCACAGTCACACTGACCGCAGACAGCACGAATCCGGACAACGGTAAGTCTGAGCTGACAGCAACACCGGACACGATTGTTGCGGACGGCACTGACAAATCGGTACTGAAACTGATCCTGCGTGACGCCAACGACAACCTGATCACCGGACAGAATGTGGTATTCATTGCAACCCCGGGGAATGTTTCTGTCAGCGCGGCAGCAGAGAACAGCAGCGGTACTTACACTGCTGACCTGAAAGGCACCACCGCAGGTACGGTAGCGGTGAAGGTCACCGTCAATGGCACGGAGCTGCCGGCAACATCGGTGAATGTGACACTCACCGGTGATAAAAACCATCCTGATATCAGTAAATCAGAACTGACGGCATTACCGGATACGATTGTGGCTGACGGCAAAGATGGTTCTGCGCTGAAACTCATCCTGCGTGACGTTAACGGTAACCTGATCACCGGCCAGACTGTATTGTTCAGTACGGCACTGGGAAATACGGCAATAACGGACAATGCGGAAGCGCAGGGCGGTACTTATACCGCGACACTGAAAGGCACCACGGCCGGTACAGCCACCATTAAAGTCAGTTTAAATGGTACTGAACTGGCGGGTATGACCAAAGATGTGACGCTGATTGGTGATAAGACTAACCCTGATATCACTAAATCTGAACTGACAGCAACACCGGATACGATTGTGGCTGACGGTCAGGAAGGATCAGCACTGAAGCTTATCCTGCGTGACGCCAACGGTAACCTGATCACCGGCCAGACCGTATTGTTCAGCACGGCACTGGGAAATACCGCAATAACGGACAACGCGGAAGCGCAGGGCGGTACCTATACCGCGACGCTGAAAGGAACAACGGCCGGTACGGCAACCATCAAAGTCAGCTTAAACGGGACTGAACTGGCAGGTATTACCACCGATGTGACACTGATTGGTGATAAGACTAAACCGGACAGCACAAAATCTGAGCTGACCGCATTACCTGACCAGATTGTGGCTGATGGCAAGGAAGGCTCTGTACTGAAACTGACCCTGCGCGATGTCAATAACAACCTGCTGCCGGGCCAGACCGTGGAGTTCATTACTGCGCTGGGAAATACGGCAATAACGGACAATGACGAACCTCAGGATGGCGTTTATACCGCGACGCTGAAAGGCACAACGGCCGGTACAGCAACGATCAAAGTGAAGGTAAACGGTACTGAACTGACGGGTATTACCACTGATGTAACGCTGATTGGTGATAAAAATAATCCGGATGCAACTAAATCCGTACTGACTGCACTGCCTGATACGATTGTGGCTAATGGTACCGCTGAATCGGAACTGAAACTGGTTCTGCGGGATATCAACGGTAACCTGATCACCGGCCAGGTAGTCAGTTTCGAATCAACGCTGGAAAATACCACGGCCGGCAGTACATCTGAAAATACCGGCGGGACGTATACCGCCAGCCTGACAGGGACGACATCCGGTAAGACAACGATCAGTGTGACGGTCAACGGTGCTGCACTTGCAGTCACTGCGGCAGAGGTTACGCTGACGGCAGATAAGGATCATCCTGACAGCGGCAAGTCAGAGCTGACGGCGGAACCGGATACGATTGTGGCAAATGACACGGATGAATCAGTACTGAAACTGACTCTGAAAGATGCCAACGGTAACCTGATCTCCGGACAGACAGTTGAGCTCAAAACAGCGCTGGAAAATACGGTGATTACCATGACGCCGGGAGATCAGAACGGTGTCTATACCGGAACCCTGAAAGGCACAAAAGCCGGAACGGCGACGGTCACTGTGACGGTTAACGGAACGGAACTGGCGGGGCTGACCAAAGATGTCACACTGACCGGAGATAAGAACAATCCGGACAGCGGTAAATCAGAACTGGTGGTAACACCGGAGACGATTACAGCCAATGATACAGAAACGTCAGCACTGAAACTGGTTCTGCGCGATGTTAACAACAACCTGATCACCGGACAGACTGTTGAGTTCAGCACTGCGTTAGCCAATACCACTATCACCGGTGAACCGGAATCCCCGCAGGGTACGTACAATGCTGCGCTGAAAGGAAAAACAGCCGGTAATGCGGAGATCAAAGTGAAAGTGAATGGTGCAGATTTCGGCATTGCATCAAAAACAGTGAAACTGGTTGCGGATAAGAGTACGGCAAAAATGGTTATCACGAATTTAAATCAGGATAAACATGCGGTTGCCGATACGGTATCGGTCAATAATTTAGAGATAAAAATTGTTGATGCAAATGATAACCCGATTAGTGGCGTGAACATCAAAGTCACAGAAAAAACACAGCCTGCAATGGTGATGATAGACAATGCGGAAGGTGTTACCGGTGCGGACGGGGTATTTAAACCGGGCGTCAGAAGTAAAATTCAGAATGTCAGTTTATCTGTATCGGCAAAAGATACAGACGGCGTCGACATTAATGAAGATTATGCACTGATATTTGACCTGGTGAAATTCACTCTGAAGTCAGCCATCGTAACCAATTAATCCGTTACTGAATTGCCGGTATCACTATTATACCGGCAATTCAGCTCTGTTTTTATAAGGGTAATGCAATGAAAAATAAAATAATTGCCATGGCATTGATTGTGTTGTCGGGCAATGCGTATTCACATTATCAGGTCGAGAATGTAAAAACGACCACAAGAATATTTTCATTTGAATTGGTACACAAGTATCTGAGTGGTCATGAAACTCATCCTAATACATGTAAAAAAAACTACGCAAATAACATACTGGAATCCTGTACGCTGAATTATAAAGTGACATCCGGCGGTAATAATAAAGTGATTAAAACCGGCTTTGTTAATTTGCGGGGAAACGGCAGTTTTGATCAGGAACTGATGAATGCCGCGACACATTATGATGCATTACGGGTGGCAGAGGCTCATGGTGTTGATTTAACTCAGCTTGTTGAGATTCCGCGAGAAGATATTACGTCACTGACCGGCGGCAACAACCGATATACAGTTGATACGTCATCGGCGGGTCGCGTGTGTAATGCAGATTCTCCGGCAACATGTAAGGATGGTTCAGGTACTGGTTATACCAATAACACATTAAATTTCACGACAATGACAGATTTACAGGTCGCCTGTGAATTCACCAGTAAGGATGTATCCGTGAAAACATCATTGTCCGAGGATAACCTGTATTTATATGACGGCGCTGCCAATCAGAAAATACTGTCCTATAACTATGATGTGGATAATGTGTCGGTTGACTGTGTTAACTGGCTTTCAACCGCAATATCAAAAGATGTCACACTGAAGTATGAGGTTCTGGAAAAAACAGCGGCTGACGGCGACACTCAGCTGACCTGCAAATTATTTGGTAACAATACCGGAACAACATCACCGTCATCGTCAACGAATAAGATCACTATTTCAGGATTTTCGACAAAAGATGAGACGTTTAAAATTCCGGAAGCATTTCTGGGCTTTTATGTCTCTTCACCTTCAGGGAGTGCGCAAACGTCGGTTTCATTCGATTGTAAATTCCCGTTATCAACAGAGATAAAATAATAGCCCTGACTGAATCAGTGCAATAATTCATCTGTACGGACGGACACTAAATGAGTGTCACTGTATTAGTGCTCGTCCGTATCAGACAATAGTGTTTTCCTTTCCATTCCCCTCGCGCAGTCATTTGTTAACTAAATCTCCTTTAGTTGGTATTTTCTGATTTTTATATTTTAATAAAGTGAATGTGTAACTCAAATAATAAGTAATGATAATTTTATCAATTATTTAATGATGAAATTTGCTGTGATGATTGTTATATTTAATTTATTTTGTAAAAAATAGTTAAATAAAAATCCATTGAGTGAGTAATTTACGGTGTTTCAGGTTTGGTTTTAAGTTAAGCGATTGATTTGTTTTTATTTTTGTTGGTTTTTGACCTGTTTCTGAGCTCTGTATATACTGTGTGATAATGTAAAAGTATGTCTTGTTCTTTACTTTCTGTGATGTGCGTGTAACTCAAATAATAAGTATTAAAGTTAATTGCTGATATTAAATTCGGCAAGGAAATTTTATTATTTTCTGCTGCCTTTTACAGGCGGAGGATATATGTATTTGTACCGCGATGACGTCCGGATTGAATAGCGTAACAAGAAATAAATACTCCCGTGATATGTAAACATTCAGTGAGAGTAAAAATAACATATTTTTATAACGTATCCGGTAATTGGATTTATTAGCGGAAATAATGGAAGACGTATCTTTTGATAATTAATTTATGGCTTTAATCTTACTTTCGGGGATGTATTCATGCCTGTGACTTCGTATTACTCAAAAACAAAAAGAGTAACAGCCTATCTGTTGCTCTTTTTGCAGTTATTTTTTCCGGTGTCGACGGCAACATTATCTGTTGCCTATGCGGCAGAGCAAAATGATGCATTAGTAATGTCAGAAACGTTTGACGGACTTAATGCACTGATGGGTACATCTCCGGGGGCGACTCCGCCTCTGCAGCCACAGAGCGGAAAACCAGCTTCCGGCAGTACGCTGAGCGGTGAGGGATTTACCGTTGAAATGCCGTCCGGCAGTGAATACGGCGTAATGCCGGCCGGTTCAGACAGTGGTTTTATCTCCGGACAGAACGGTATGCCGTTCCCGATGGGTGTAAGCACACTGCCGGACCCGGCAAACCCTGCACCACGCGATAATACGGTGCGGACTGACGATATCTTCAGTGCGTTGCCGACCCTGGGTCTGCCGGATATTTCTCCGGAAGATGAAGCGGCGCAGAATGAATCCCGCTGGGCGGGTAACGCCTCACAGGCGGGGCAGATCCTCTCCAGTGATGATGCGGTGGATGCATCCCTCGGTTATGTGCGCGGTATCGGTGAAAACCTGCTTAATCAGCAGGTCAATGACTGGCTGAACCAGGTGGGTCATGCCCGCATTCAGTTCGGCAGCAACAAAACCGGTGATGCGGATGTCCTGGTTCCGCTGATTGATAATCCGAACAGCCTGCTGTTTTCACAGATCGGGCTTCGTGCCAATGAAGAACGCACCACCACCAACCTCGGTCTGGGCTATCGTCAGTATGAAGACGGCTGGATGTGGGGCGTGAACAGCTTTTATGATTACGATATCACCGGCAGTAACTCGCGGGTCGGTGTCGGTGGTGAATTATGGGCCAACTACCTGAAGTTTGCGGCCAACGGCTACTTCAGAGTAACAGACTGGCACCAGTCAAAACTGCATGAAATGCGCGATTACGACGAACGCCCGGCGAACGGGTTTGATATCCGCGCAGAGGGCTATCTGCCTGATTATCCGCAGTTAGGTGCATTTGCAAAATATGAACAGTACTTCGGCGACGGCATCAGCCTGGCCAGTACCACCTCTTCCGGTGAACTGAAAAATAACCCGTCGGTCTCCACCATCGGGCTCAGTTATACCCCGTTCCCGCTGATCACGTTTAAAGGTCAGACATCCCGCGGTGATTCCAATGACAGCCAGATTGGTATGGAGCTTTCCTACCGTTTCGGCGTGCCGCTGTCACAGCAGCTGGATACCGACAATGTTGATCTGATGCGTAACCTGGCGGGTAACCGTTACGATTTCGTCGACAGAAATTACAACATCGTGATGCAGTACCGTAAGCAGGAACTGCTGCGGATTGCACTGCCGCCGGCACTCAACGGTGAAGCGGCACAGACACTGCCGGTGACGGTCAGTGTGCTGAAAGCCAAATACGGTCTGAAATCACTGCGCTGGTCAGCGCCTGAACTGCTGGCAAACGGCGGTGAGATCAAACAGACCGGGCTGACCACGGCGGATATTACCCTGCCGGAATATATCTTTATGGATCGCAACGGCGGGCCGCAGGGCTACCGTGTGACCGCTGTCGGTGAAGATAACGAGGGTAACCCGTCTAACACCGCAGAAATGTGGGTGAATGTGATCCCGTCTGTGGAAACCATCACTAAGCTGACCGTGACGCCAAATCAGTCACTAATCGCTAATAACAGCGACCAGTTCACTGCGGTTGCCCTGTTACAGAATGACAAGGGTGAAGTGCTGGCGAATAAAGCCGTCACGTTCAGTGTTTCCGGGCTGAAAAATCCGGAAGGCGTGACCATTTATGACGCAGACGGCAACAGCGGCCAGACCCTGACCGTGATCTCCGGGCCGGACGGCACGGCGACCGTGAAAATTATCAGTAAATCCGCAGGTAAAGGATTGCTGAAAGCCAAGATGCGTAACGGTAACAGCCGTACGGAATCGATCGTCTATATTGCGGATCTCAGTACCGCAAAAATTAAAACGCTTGAATTAACCAATAACAAAGCAGTGGCTGACGGCCAGGCGAAGAACATCGCCGTGGCAACGGTGACTGACCAGTTCGATAACCAGGTGGAAAACTTCCCGTTAACCGCCAGAGCGGATAACGGCGCAACAGTCACCGATCCGAACCAGCAGACTGATGATAACGGCCAGGCCACTATCCGTTTCAGCAGTGAAACGGCAGGGGATTCCAAACTGGTGGTTGAAGGTACGGGTACCTCGAAGAGTGTGACCTCGCAGTTTGTCGCCGATATCAGTACCGCGAAGATCCAGAGCGCAGTCGTGACTCAGGATGGTGCGAAAGCCGACGGTAAAGCGAAAAACGAGGTTCTGGTGACTGTCACTGACAGCCGCAATAACCCGTTAGCCGGTGCGCCGGTAACTATCAAAGTACCGGGAACCGCACGCTATCAGACCCAGCCTGTCAGCGGTCTGACAGACAGCCGTGGTCAGGTGCGTATCAGTATCAGCAATACCAAAGCCGGTTCTGATAACTATACCTTCAGCATTAACGGCGATGATGCGGTACGCGCACTGAAATTTGTGGCGGATGAAACCACAGCAACCATTACGGATGCAAGCCTGGTTATCGTCACCAATAATCAGAAAGCGGATGGTGCGGCAGCAAACAGTGTGAAAGCCACTATTGTCGATGCCTACAATAACCCGGTTCCGGGAATTGCCGTGAAGTTTGTCGCTGATCACGGTGCACTTCCGTCTCAGATGCTGATCAATACGGATGCTGACGGTAATGCACTGTTTGAACTGACTAACACCCGTGCGGGTAACACCAGCGTTATTGCACAGGTCAATACTAAATTCGCATCAAAAACCGTGATGTTTACAGCAGACAGCACGACAGCGGAAATTCTGGCATCAAATCTCACGATCACCGCAGATAACAGTGCGGCTGATGGTACATCCGTCAACAGCGTGAAAGCGATTGTCACTGATGCACAGGGTAACGTTGTGCCGTATGTGGCCGTTCTTTTCACCGCTGACAACGGCGCGTCTCCGACTTCACAGTCTCTGCTGACCAATGAGCAGGGTGAAGTAACGTTCAGCATGACCAGCACCCGTGCGGCACAGGTTGCGGTTAAAGCGAAGATTAATTCCAGTGAGCCATCTGTTACTGTCACCTTTAAGGCAGACAGTGCGAACCCTGATGCTCAGAAATCCTCGCTGACAGCCGATCCGGTGACGATCGTGGCAGATGGTCAGACAACATCAACGCTGCATTTCATCTTAAAAGATCGTCAGGGGAACCTGATCCCGGGTCAGACCGTGGTCTTCGGAACCACGCTGGCGGGAACCACGGTGAGCGGTACTACCGAAAATCCGGATGGTACTTACACGGCGACGCTGAAAGGTGTTAAAGCCGGGGATGCGAAAGTCAGCATCACGCTGAACGGAAAAGCATTCGCGGTCACACCGGTCACCGTAAAACTGACGGCGGATAATGGTAATCTGAGTGGTGATAAATCAGAACTGACTGCTGTTCCTGACACGATTGTGGCTGATGGCAAGACGTCCTCAACGCTGACTCTGAGCCTGAAAGACGCGAACGATAATGCCGTGAGCGGCCAGACGGTGGTATTCAGCAGCGCCCTGGCGGATACCGTGTTCAGTACGGTGAGAGATAATGCGGACGGTACTTATACTGCCACTCTGAAAGGTACTAAAGCCGGAACCGCAAAAATCAAAGTCACCGTGAATAATGCCGTGCTGGCCGTGACTGAGGTGAGTGTAAAACTGACCGCAGACACCAGTAAGCTGGATAAGGATAAATCTTCACTGACAGCAGTACCTGACACCATCGTGGCAGACGGTAATACGACATCTGCAATAACGCTGACGCTGCGGGATGTGAATAACAACCCGGTTGCGGGGCAGACTGCACTGTTCACTACCGGCCTGCAAGGCACGACCTTCGGTACGGTAACGGATAATCAGGACGGTACCTATACCGCGACCCTGAAAGGAACCAAATCCGGTAATGCACAAATCAGCGTCACGCTGAACGGCAAGGCTTTTGCCGTCGCGCCTGTGACAGTGAAACTGACGCCGGACAGCAGCAATCTGGATAAAGATAAATCCTCGCTGACCGCAGTGCCGCTGAGCATCGTGGCAAACGACTCCACAACGTCAGCGCTGACGCTGACGCTGAAAGATGCCAACGACAACCCGGTCCCCGGACAGACGGTGCTGTTCAGTACCGGTCTGACCGGTACCACATTCAGCGGAGTAACGGATAATCAGGATGGTACGTATACCGCAACACTGAAAGGCAAAACCGCCGGTGATGCGGCACTGAAAGTGACCGTGAATGGTGCTGTGCTGGCCGTTGCCCCGGTGACGGTAAAACTGACCGCGGACAGCGGTAATCTGGATAAGGATAAATCTGTCCTGGAAGCATCTCCGCTGAGCATCGTGGCAAACGACACCACGACGTCCGCGCTGAAGCTGACACTGAGGGATGTCAACGGTAACCTGGTGTCCGGACAGACGGTGCTGTTCAGTACCACGCTCGGCGGAACCACCTTCAGTACGGTGAAAGATAATCAGGACGGTACTTATACGGCAACGCTGAAAGGGAAAACCGCCGGTGATGCAGTAATTAAAGTCACTGTGGGGGGTAATCCGCTGGATGTCGCGCCGGTGACTGTTGCCCTGACTCCGGACAGCACAAATCTGGATAAAGACAAATCCTCGCTGACCGCAGTACCGATGACGATTGTGGCGGATGATGCATCATTATCGGATCTGAAACTGACCCTGAAAGATGTCAACGGTAACCTGGTTCCGGGACAGACGGTGCTGTTCAGTACCACGCTCGGCGGAACCACTTTCAGTACGGTGAAAGATAATCAGGACGGTACCTATACCGCAACCCTGAAAGGGAAAACCGCCGGTGATGCATTACTGAAAGTCACCGTTAACGGCACAGAACTGGCGGTTACACCGGTAACGGTGAAACTGACGGCGGACAGCGGTAATCTGGATAAAGATAAATCTGTCCTGGAAGCGGCACCACTGAGCATCGTGGCAAACGACGCCACGACGTCAACGCTGAAGCTGACACTGAGAGATGCCAACGGTAACCTGGTTTCCGGCCAGACGGTGCTGTTCAGTACGACTCTTGGCGGAACCACGTTCGGTACCGTGAAAGATAATCAGGACGGTACCTATACCGCGACACTGAAAGGGAAAACGGCCGGTGATGCAGTAATTAAAGTCACCGTGGGGGGTAATCCGCTGGATGTGGCGCCGGTGACGGTTGCCCTGACGCCGGACAGCACGAATCTGGATAAGGATAAATCCTCACTGACTGCGGTACCGCTGACGATTGTGGCAGATGATGCATCATTATCGGATCTGAAACTGATCCTGAAAGATGCCAACGGTAACCTGGTTCCGGGACAAACGGTGCTGTTCAGTACCACGCTTGGCGGAACCACCTTCAGTACAGTGAAAGATAATCAGGACGGTACCTATACCGCGACCCTGAAAGGGAAAACCGCCGGTGATGCGTTACTGAAAGTCACCGTTAACGGTACAGTACTGGCCGTTGCACCGGTCACAGTGAAACTGACCGCGGATAACGGCAATCTGGATAAAGATAAATCTGTCCTGGTTGCGACACCGCTGAGTATCGTGGCAAATAATACCACGACCTCTTCACTGACACTGACCCTGAAAGACGTCAACGGTAACCTGGTGTCCGGACAGACCGTGCAGTTCACCACCACACTGGCAGATACCACATTCAGTACGGTGAAGGATAATCAGGACGGGACGTATACCGCGACGCTGAAAGGCTCCAAATCCGGGGATGCTCCGCTGACCGTTATTGTTAACGGCACCGGACTGTCAGTTGCACCGGTGACAGTGGTTCTGACGCCGGACAGCGCCAATCCGGATAAAGATAAGTCAGTGCTGACTGCAGACCCGCTGACCATTGTGGCGGACAATACCAAGACTTCGTCACTGAAACTGACCCTGAAAGATACTTTCGGTAACCTGATTCCGGGACAGACCGTGCTGTTCAGCACCACACTGGCAGATACCACGTTCAGTACCGTGAAAGATAACCAGGACGGCACGTATACGGCGACACTGAAAGGGACCAAATCCGGTACTGCGGCACTGAAAGTGACCGTGAACGGTGCGGAACTGGCAGTGGCACCGGTGAGTGTGAAACTGACCGGGGATAAAGATCATCTGGATAAGGATAAATCCTCACTGACAGCGGCACCGCTGAGCATCGTGGCAAACAACAGCACGACCTCTTCACTGACGCTGACACTGAGAGATGTCCATGACAACCCGGTGATCGGTCAGACCGTGCTGTTCAGTACTACACTGGCCAACACGACGTTCGGTACAGTGAAGGATAATCAGGACGGGACTTATACGGCGACACTGAAAGGGAAAACTGCCGGTGATGCGTTACTGAAAGTCACTGTCAACGGTACGGAGCTGGCAGTTGCACCGGTCACGGTGAAACTGACGGCAGACAGCGGCAATCTGGATAAAGATAAATCTGTCCTGGAAGCAGCACCGCTGACTATCGTGGCAAACGACAGCACGACATCAGCGCTGAAACTGACGCTGAAAGATGTCAACGGTAACCTCGTTTCCGGACAGACCGTACTGTTCAGTACCACGCTGGCCAACACGACGTTCGGAACAGTGAAGGATAATCAGGACGGCACCTATACCGCGACGCTGAAAGGGAAAACGGCCGGTGATGCAGTGATTAAAGTCACTGTGGGCGGTAATGCGCTGAATGTGGCTCCGGTTACGGTGAAACTGACGGCTGACAGTACGAACCTGGATAAGGACAAATCCGTACTGACAGCGGTTCCGCTGAGTATTGTGGCGGATAATGCGACGGAATCCGCGCTGACACTGACGCTGAAAGATGTCAACGGTAACCTGGTGTCCGGACAGACGGTACTGTTCAGTACCACGCTCGGCGGAACCACGTTCGGAACAGTGAAAGATAATCAGGATGGTACCTATACCGCGACCCTGAAAGGGAAAACGGCCGGTGATGCAGTGATTAAAGTCACTGTGGGCGGTAATGCGCTGGCAGTTGCACCGGTAACGGTCACCCTGACCCCGGACAGCAGTAAGCTGGATAAGGATAAATCCTCGCTGATCGCTGTACCGCTGACTATCGTGGCAAACAATACTACGGAGTCCGCGCTGACGCTGACCCTGAAAGACGTCAACGGCAACCTGGTTCCGGGACAAACGGTATTGTTCAGCACCAGCCTGGCCAACACGACGTTCAGTACGGTGAAAGATAATCAGGACGGAACCTATACCGCGACTCTGAAAGGAAAAACGGCCGGTAATGCGTTACTGAAAGTGACGGTAAACAGTGCTGAACTGGCTGTGACACCGGTGACAGTGAAACTGATCGGCGACCAGGATAACCTGGACAAAGATAAGTCGGCACTGACGGCAGATCCGCTGACTATCGTGGCAAACGACAGCACGACGTCTGTGGTGAAACTGACGCTGAAAGATATCAACAATAACCCGGTGACCGGACAGACTGTATTGTTCAGCACTGAACTGGCCAATACCACGTTCGGAACAGTGAAGGATAATCAGGACGGAACCTATACTGCGACTCTGAAAGGGAAAACCGCCGGGGCTGCAGTGATTAAAGTTACTGTGGGCGGTAATGCACTGGAGGTGGCACCGGTCACGGTGAAACTGACTGCGGACAGCAGTAAGCTGGATAAGGATAAATCTGTCCTGACTGCAACACCGCTGACTATCGTGGCGGATAATGCGACAGAATCCACGCTGACACTGACGCTGAAAGACGTTAACGACAACCCGGTTTCCGGACAGACCGTGCTGTTCAGTACCGCCCTGGCCAACACCACCTTCGGAACAGTGAAGGACAATCAGGATGGTACGTATACCGCCACACTGAAAGGGAAAACCGCCGGTGATGCGTTACTGAAAGTCACCGTTAACGGTACTGTGCTGGCCGTTGCACCGGTCACAGTGAAACTGACGGCGGACAGCAGTAAGCTGGATAAGGATAAATCTGTCCTGACGGCCGATCCGCTGACTATCGTGGCAAACGACACCACGACGTCAACGCTGAAGCTGACGCTGAAAGACGTTAACGATAACCCGGTATCCGGACAGACCGTGCTGTTCAGTACCACGCTGGCCAACACCACCTTCGGAGCAGTGAAGGATAATCAGGACGGTACCTATACCGCGACCCTGAAAGGGAAAACCGCCGGTGATGCGTTACTGAAAGTCACTGTTAACGGTACGGAACTGGCCGTTGCACCGGTAACGGTGAAACTGACGGCGGACAGCAGTAAGCTGGATAAGGACAAATCTGTCCTGACAGCCGACCCGCTGACTATCGTGGCAAACGACACCACAACGTCGGCGCTGAAGCTGACGCTGAAAGACGTTAACGGCAACCTGGTTTCCGGACAGACCGTGCTGTTCAGTACCACCCTGACCAATACCACCTTCGGAGCAGTGAAGGATAATCAGGACGGTACCTATACCGCCACACTGAAAGGGAAAACCGCCGGTGATGCGTTACTGAAAGTCACCGTTAACGGTACGGAACTGGCTGTTGCACCGGTCACGGTGAAACTGACGGCGGACAGCAGTAATCTGGACAAGGACAAATCTGTCCTGACAGCCGACCCGCTGACTATCGTGGCAAACAACACCGCGACCTCGGCGCTGAAGCTGACGCTGAAAGACGTTAACGGCAACCTGGTTTCCGGACAGACCGTGCTGTTCAGTACCACCCTGGCCAACACCACCTTCGGTGCGGTGACGGATCATGGCGATGGTACCTATACAGCGACACTGAAAGGGAAAACCGCCGGCGATGCTCCGCTGACAGTGACGGTTAACGGAACAGCACTGCCGGTTGCGGGTGTAACAGTCAGCCTGACTGGTGATGCCGCAACAGCGACTATCACGAGCGTGAAGCTTAACGGTGCGCTGACACGGAAGATTGCAAACGGTACAGATTCCTTTGAATTTATTGCCGAAGTCCGTGATGCGAACAGCAACCCGGTGAGTGGTGTGACCGTTA
This sequence comes from Morganella morganii, assembly GCF_019242955.1. Classification (GTDB taxonomy): domain Bacteria; phylum Pseudomonadota; class Gammaproteobacteria; order Enterobacterales; family Enterobacteriaceae; genus Morganella; species Morganella sibonii. The sequence continues at coordinate 3,706,623 of NZ_CP066129.1, read as the reverse complement.
ACTGGACCAGTACGGCCGGTACTTCAGCTAAATTATCTGCGACTTCACAGCAGACCGATGCAGCGGGTAACTCGACTGTCAAACTGACCAGTACCAAGACACCGGTCTATGACATTGTGATCAGTGCTGCACAGGGAAGCCAGACGGTTAAAGCGGATAAGGAAGTTTCCTTTGAAGAGCTGTTCTCAACGTCAGTGCTGGTGATTGACGCCGTTGCAGCCGGAGATAAGCCGGTTAACGGAGCACACGTTAAGATCTTCTCGGAAGATGGAACCGAATTACTGTACGAGACGACAACGGATGCAACCGGTAAGTTTAAGGTTGACCTGGTCGGCGGGAAGTATGCCGTTAAGATCACAGCGAATAATTACGACGACTACGATGACTTTATGGTCGTGAAGAGCGGTGCGGATACCAACTTTAAGTTTGCGTTATCTCCGGCGCTGGGAACTCAGTTCGGTCGTATTATTCTTCAGTGGAGTGAAAATCCGGCAGACCTGGATTCACACTTAATGGTTCCGCGTGTCGGCGGTGGTGCACGGTACCATGTGTACTATAGTACTAAATCTCCGGCAGGTTCGGATGCATCACTGGATAAGGATGACCGTGCTGCTCCGGGTATCGAAACCATTACGATGACATCACCGCATCAGGGGACTTATACCTATTTCGTTAAAAACTTCTCTGGTCCGGATACCAGGTTATCAACAGCGAAGGTACAGATTTTCCTGAATAAGGATTTAACCCTGAAGCCGGGTACGTCGAGAATGATGAGCTTTGATGCTCCTGCCGCGAATGTACCTGTAAAAGCACAATGGATTGTATTTGATATTGTGGTGGATGCTAATAATGAGGTAGAGGTAGTACCAAAAGGAACAGTATCATCAGTTGAGCCAACTTAATAAGAAAGGTTACTATTAATCAGTAACAATAATAAAAGCCACAGACAGAAATGTCTGTGGCTTCTTTATTTTGTGATAACGATATGATTATGGTTAATTATCTTGGTGGTTATTGATTTATATGAATAATATTCTGGTTTTGTCATCTGATTTAGTATTATTTTAAGGAATAAAGTTTTAATAATATGTTGTAAGTTCGTATTCTGTTTTGTGGCAAAGGTAATAAAAAATGCTTATTTTGTAACAGAGTGCTTCAAACGTAATCGCGAGAGGAGTGGGCAGGATATTTAGGATAAATCGCATTTATCGTGTAAAAACAGTCACTTCAATTTAACTTACTGATGTAATTAGTAAATTTGACTTATTATGCTATTTTTTAGATATGGATAAATTTTTATTGATAGGTTTAAGCTATTGTTAGATTTGAATGGAGAGGTGAATAAAAATTTGCACACACCGCCATAAGTCATTTACTCTTTACATGAAAATAAAATAAATTATATAAAGAAGGTTATTAACGATAACGGGTAAATGGCGACAAAATGATCTGCGGGAGCGTCTTGTAATACCAATTCCCTCTGTGATAAAAAAGAAATACAGCTGACATATCAGTGACGATAATGTTTATTTATGCACGGGATAGCAGAGAGCATTAATCTCTGCTGTTGTGATATTGTTATCAATAAAATAGTTAGCTACTTAATAAAATCAATACTGAAAATAGCATTTTTACTCTCATCCGGAGTGTAAATGTATTACTATTCTGATCTCTTAATCTGAGGGGAGGAGGTATCCGAAAACAGAAAAGGAAACGCAGTATATTGATTTATCTTTTCAGAGATTATCATTATTTCACATGGCATATAAAACAGAATACTGATTCGTATTGTTTTATTTATAAAAATAGCAGTCAGAGTGTAATGTAGTCGTCAGGAGGATTTGTGATTAAAAATATTCATCCTATTTCCAGTGTAATAGGGCAAGCTCTTAAAAATAAACGCCGGCAGCTCGGATTATCAGGGATTGAACTTTCAAGAATTTTAAGTATCAGTCAGCAACAGATTTCCCGTTACGAAAGAGGTGTGAATTGTTTTAACCTGGATATGCTTATGCGCTATTTTGCTGCACTTCAAATGACACCAAACGATGTTAATAATTTATTCTCTGTATTGGGCAGCTATTATCACCACAAGGTCGGTGAACACGAAGGACGGATAGAACAATCGTACTATAATGATTACGGAAAATGATTTAAACAATAACAAAGTATATTTATACAGAAATAATGAATAAAAACATTATGATGGGGATATCGTAAGTACTTATTGATAAGTTATTTTATCATCATTAACTCTGAACATCCGGGACCGGGACATATTTATGTTTGAGTCATATAACACGTTTAATATGAAAAAAATAAGATTGTATCTGCTGTTTTCTTTACCATTTATTTTTCCTGTTTCAGTCGCAGTATCATCTGCATCGAAGCCGGTTATCAAACAATCTGAGCCGGTGATATCGGAAACAATAGAGGGTATCGGTGCAGTTGTCGCCGTGTCTCCGGATGATCTGAGGAATCGTTTTTTATCCGGCAGACGGGGTATGCCGTTTCCGATGGATCTGACCATACTGCCTGAACCTGCCGGAAAATTACCGCCCGGCAGCCGGGCTCCGCACAGTGATGTGTTCAGCTCATTACCGGCAGTTCCGGTGCAGCGCGATGAATTCGGCGATCAGTTTTATTCTGATGAGGTTGCCGGTGCCTGGCAGGCTTTTTTTGATAACACAGAAAATGATGCACAGGCCGGATTTAACGGTGATCTGGAAAAAGACCTGAAAAATAATCAAAAAAATAACCTGTTAAATACCAGCAGTTACATGGTTATCTATGATGAAAAACCATAAGTTCGCTTTATGCAGTTCTGTTTATATTTATTTATTGTCACTTTAAGTCTGTACATCAGGAGGAATTATGATTTTTGATGATATGAAAACCGATTTGGCAAATATTATGAAAAAATTTGTTAAACGGGATTGTGATATTAAGTATCATTATGATGGCGATAATGTTGTTTTTTATATTGATGAAGATAATGGTGTACATATCCAGATCAATATAAACTGTATCAGTGATGTGCCTGTATATCAGCAGGTATAATGATGCTGAGCAAATGAAAATACATTTTTATTTATATAGCCTCTGGCTTCTCTGGGGGAGTGTGCTGATAGTTATTCTCTCTTCCGGGAGAGAATTGTATTTTCATATGGGCATATATTTTTTTCTGCTCTTTGTATTATTTTCAATCACAACAGGAAGGCGTTTTTTTATGGCACTATTCAGTAAAGATGACAAAAAAGATAAAGCAGAACCCGTAAAAACGGAACAGGTAAAAGCTGAGCCGGTAAAAAACGAACCTGCCGGTAAGAGTATTACGATTGTAGGAAGCGGTTGTGAAATTACAGGGGATATTATGCCGGGTGGTAATATCGAAATATACGGAAAAGTAAAAGGAAATATCAACGCCGGTACTTTTAAGGTTTCTGTTATGGAAAAAGGTGTTATTGAAGGCGATGTGACTGCGGAGTATGTTTCAGTCAATGGTCTTATGATGGGCACCTGCTGCGCTAAAAATACAGAAATTTTACAAAAGGGCGGACTTAATGGTGTTTGCCGTGCTGAGACATTTTCTATTATTACCGGCGGGCGTTTTGTTGGTCAGTCCGAACCTTATAAGAGTAATAAAGTGACTCCTGACAGCGTTGTTGCCGGTAAAGAAAAGACAATAAATCAAAAGTAATCTTTACCCCGTCACACAGTTAACGGATAAAGGAAAATGAAAATATATTCACGGGTTCTGATTGCCATGCTTTTTGTCCCGTTACTTTGTTCTGCGGGAGCTCCACCGCAATATATGGAAATGCTGAGTATAAAAGCGGGGCAGGGAGAGACAAATGCTCAGTTTTTAATGGGAACACTGTATCTTACCGGGCGTTATGGTGTGGAAAAAGATGTTGAAAAAGGAAAATACTATTTGCTTATTGCGGCCGGAAAAGGTGATTCAGATGCAAAGCGCTTTCTGGCACTTCAGTATTATAATGAAAAAAACTACTTTTCATTTCTCCGTCTGTTTTCTGAGTATTGCGGAGAGGTTATCGGGAAGCATCCGGAGTAATAGTAAACGGATATTAAAAAGGCTTGTGTTGACTGCAAGCCTTTTTTGTTTATGAGCCGGCATTCAGGCTGGATTTTTTCTTGATTGAACGGAATGCACTCAGTTTTATATCACTGCATACCTTACCAAGCTTTATCGTCAGGCTGTTTCTCATATAAATCTTAATATCATTATCCATGATACTTTCATTTTCCCGCAGGAAATTAAATTCGTTCATTACTTCACTGTATTTACCGGATAATACACGGTAGTCACCGGCATTGGTTTTACGCAGCAGATACATATCATCAATACAGCTATTGCTGGTGGAGTTCTGTGCCGGAGCCGGGAGCAGTTTTGCCGGCTCTGCCGCAGGTTGTGCGGACTGAGACGGTACCTGCCGTGACGAGGTGGTACAGCCGGATAGTGTGGTCAGTAATCCCGAAATCAGAATTAATGTTTTAAAACGCATAATAACTCCTCTGGCGGGTATGTCTTTTATCTTATTTTAAAAACAGAGAGGGCTATACATTAAAGGATATTTGTAGTGTTTGTATATGAATAGAGTGTGACGAAATAAACATAATATCATGTTCGTGATTTTCGTTATTGAAGTGATAAATGTAGTGAGTGGCATTATTTCCATTATTTAATGTGGTGTGACTCAGTATAGTAAACACTGTGCCGGGAAATATCATTATATACACGTTACGGGAGTGATAATAAATATCATATTATAAACAGGCCGTCTCAGCGATAATATATAACCGGTATTTTTCCGCTGAGCAAATAAAAAAGTATTTGTTCCCGTGAATGCGGCTGTGTCGCGGAAGGAAACGCGCTTTTCCATAACGGAAAATCCCCTTTTACTATTCGTCAGTAGGGTAATAAAAAACAGATAGTTACAATCACACAGGTAATCCCGGATAAGGACGGTGTGATGCTTAAATATGTGATTTTCAGTTTCTGGATTGTGCTGATGTACCCGCTCGGGGTTGATCTGCATCTGACCGGTATTCCTCAGATTGCGGCAGATCTTAATGCGCCGGAGAGTGCGCTGCATATTGCTTTCTCCGTGTATCTTGCCGGAATGGCGGTGATGATGCTGATTGCCGGGTGGTGTGCTGATCATATCGGACGCAGGCCGGTGGCACTGGCCGGGGCCGTTATTTTTTGTCTGGCGTCGGTGGCTGCGGGAGCGGCAACCACAACCGGGTTTTTCTTCGGCGCCCGTTTTGCTCAGGGTGCCGGAGCCGGGTTCTGCTATGTAGTGACATTTGCCCTGTTACGTGATGTGCTTTCCGGTCCGGCAAGAACAAAAGTCCTTTCTGTGATGAATGGCATTACCTGTATTGCACCGGTGCTGGCCCCGGTTATCGGCTTTATTATTCTGCGGTACTTTCACTGGTCTGTGATGTTTTACTTTTCTGCGGGTTATGCCCTTGTGAGTATTCTCTTTTGCCTGTTCTTTATTAAGGAAACCCGGCCGGATAAACAGACAACAGAGATAATTCCGTCTGCCGGAAACAGACAGCAGGAAAGCTTTCTGAATGCTTTTTTTCTGACACGGCTGGCGGTTTCCTGTTTAGGTATGGCCGTGATCCTGACCTATGTGAATGTTTCGCCGATTATTCTGATGGGGCAGATGCAATTCACCTCCGGTCAGTTTTCGGCGGCGATGGCGTTGCTCGCCGTGGTCAGCATGAGTGTCTCTTTTTCCATGCCGAAAATAATGTCCCTCTTCCGCACTGATTCCATTTTATATACTGCGCTGGGATTATTTCTGCTGAATGCGGTATTGCTGAGCCTGTTTCTGGCCGGTGCGGAATACACGCTGATACTGATGATCGTATTTGCCTTGTGTGGTGCCGGTTTTTCACTGATGTTTGGTATCATTATGAGTCAGGCGCTGTCTCCGTTTGCAAAGCGCGCCGGTGTGGCCAGCTCAGTGCTGGCTATTGCCCAGCTGAGTTTTGCTTCACTCTATATCCGGCTTATGGCGGCTGCGGAAACCGGTGCGGTAACGATGCTGCTGATTATTCTGCTGACAACCCCTGTGGCAGGTGCGATATTACTGAAACGATACCCTGTCAGCAGCGGAGAGCGCCGGTCGCTTTATGAATAACCCCCTGCACCGCCTTGATTTAAATCTGCTTATTATCCTCCAGTATCTGCTGGAAGAACGGAGTGTGAGCCGGGTTGCCGCGCGGCTTGCAGTGACCCCTTCCGCGGTCAGTAAAGCGCTGACCAAACTGCGCACCTGGTTTGATGATCCGTTGTTTATCCGGAGCCCGCAGGGGCTGGTTCCGACACCGCTGATGCTGCGGCTGGAAAGTGTGCTGCCGGAATTTCTGCATACCGCAAAATCGGTGGCGGAGATCCGCGGCAGTGATAACCCGAAAGGAGTTCAGTTCAGGTTGCTGATGGAAGAGCCGCTGAACCTGATGATGTTGCATGATCTGGCAGTCGGTATTCTGCATCACTATCCGGAATCAGCAGTCAGCATCCGTGACTGGGATTATAACTCGCTCAGTGAGGTGATCGCGGGAGAGGCGGATATCGGACTGCTCGGGCGTGAGAGTTACCCGAAATCACGCGAAAGTATCAGTACTATTCCGGATATTGTTAATTTTGATCTGCTGTTTACGGACAGGCCGCTGGCATTTATCCGGCGCGGGCATCCGCTGCTCAGTGAAGCATGGACAGTCAGTAATCTGATCAAATATCCGCATATCAGTACTGAATATGCGAACCGTATTCCGTGGGCGCTGGATGATTTACTGCATGATCTTGGTCACTCCCGGCAGATCCGGCTCTCTTATTCTTCATTTGAACAATCTTTGCAGATGGCCGCGCATCCGGGACATGAACTGATCACTTGTGCGCCGGGCTACTGCCGTCACTATGTGACGAAATTTCAGCTGGATCTGGAATGCCGTCCGCTGCCGTTTGAGGAATCGTTTTACCGGCAGCTGGATATTCCGTTTCTGATGCTCTGGCATAAGCGTAATACACATAATCAGAAAACCCGCTGGCTGCGCGAACAGATCCGGCAGCGGGTAACGGCATTTACCGGGGAATAAAAAAAGGCATCCGCCCCCGGATGCCTTTGGGTACAACAACTGAACAGCGGACTATTCAGTGGTTCTGGTACTGGTACGGATCAGATAGTCAAAGGCGCTGAGTGACGCTTTGGCACCTTCGCCTGCCGCGATAATAATTTGTTTGTACGGAACAGTGGTACAGTCACCGGCACCGAACACCCCTTTGATGCTGGTTTCGTTACGGGCATCAACCACAATCTCACCCATCGGGTTCAGATCCAGTGTTCCTTTCAGCCACTGCGTATTCGGCAGCAGACCAATCTGAACGAAAATCCCCGCAAGTGTCAGAGTGTGAATATCACCGGACACGCGATCTTTGTACTGTAATCCGGTGACTTTACTGCCGTCGCCGAGGACTTCGGTGGTTTGTGCATTCACAATGATGTCCACGTTTGCCAGGCTGCGTAATTTCTGCTGTAACACCGCATCAGCTTTCAGTTCCGGGGCAAATTCCAGCAGTGTGACATGTTCCACCACACCGGCCAGGTCGATAGCCGCTTCCGCGCCGGAGTTACCGCCGCCGATTACCGCGACAGATTTACCTTTGAACAGCGGGCCGTCACAGTGCGGACAATAAGTCACGCCTTTGGTGCGGTATTCCTGCTCACCCGGAACACCCATATTACGCCAGCGGGCACCGGTACTGATGATGACGCTGCGTGCCTTCAGAGTGGCACCGGATGCTGTCTGTAACTGATGCAGACCGCCCGGTTCCGTGGCCGGGATCAGTGCTGTGATGCTCTGATTATCAATCACATCTGCGGTGTAATCTTCAACGTGTACTTTCAGTGCTGCCGCCAGTTTTGCGCCTTCGGTTTTTGGTACGGAGATATAATTTTCAATATCCACGGTATCCAACACCTGGCCGCCGAAACGTTCACCGATAAGCCCGGTACGTATCCCCTTACGGGCTGAATATACAGCTGCGGATGCCCCGGCAGGGCCGCTGCCGACAATCAGGACTTCATAAGGTGCCTGCTGATTCAGAGCGTCAGCCGCACGCTTACCGGCATTACTGTCCACTTTATTGACGATTTCCGCCAGTGTCATACGACCCTGACCGAACTCGTTACCGTTCAGGAAAACTGCCGGAACGCCCATGATGTTGCGTTCGGTGATCTCATTCTGAAACAGGCCGCCGTCAATTGCGGTATGAGTGATATTCGGGTTGAGTACCGCCATCAGGTTCAGCGCCTGCACCACATCCGGGCAGTTATGGCAGGAGAGCGAATAATACGTCTCAAAGCGGAATTCGCCTTCCAGATTACGCACCTGATCCAGTAATTCCTGTGCTTCTTTCGACGGATGGCCGCCGACTTGTAACAGTGCTAACACCAGTGAAGTGAATTCATGACCCAGCGGGGAACCGGCAAAACGGATACCCTGGGTCTGTCCCGGATTTACAATCAGGAATGACGGCTTACGCGCGCCGGTGCTGTTATCTTCACGAACGGTAATTTTCGGCGATAACGCGGCGATTTCCTGTAATAATGTCCTGATTTCACCGGACTTAGCACTGTCGTCAAGGGTTGATACCAGTTCAACCGGACGGGTTAATTTTTCGAGATACGCTTTAAGCTGCGCTTTCATGGTGTTATCGAGGATAGTGTTATCGAGCATGATTATTCCCTTAAAAAATCGGGTGCAATGCACCCGATAACAGTAAATAAGAAAGAAGACGGAGAGGTGGCTTAGATTTTACCGACCAGGTCCAGTGACGGAGACAGAGTCGCTTCACCTTCTTTCCATTTGGCAGGGCAGACTTCACCCGGATGGCTGGCAACATACTGAGCCGCTTTCACTTTACGCAGCAGGTCAGATGCGTCACGGCCGATACCTTCAGCAGTAATTTCAATCGCCTGGATAATGCCCTGCGGGTCAACAACGAATGTACCGCGGTCAGCCAGACCTTCCAGTTCACGCATATTTTCGAAGTTACGGGTCAGTGCGCCGGTCGGGTCGCCGATCATGGCATATTTGATTTTGCCGATGGTTTCGGAGCTGCTGTGCCATGCTTTGTGTGTGAAATGGGTGTCAGTGGAGACAGAGTAAATGTCCACGCCCATTTTCTGGAATTCGTCGTAATGGTCAGCCAGGTCACCTAACTCAGTCGGGCAGACAAAGGTGAAGTCAGCAGGATAAAAGAAGAAAATGCTCCATTTGCCTTCGGTGTCTTTTTCGGTAACTTCAACGAATTCACCGTTTTTGAATGCCATGTTTGTGAAAGGTTTGATTGGGGTATTAATTAAAGACATATATGATTCCTCCTGTTTCGTTGAAAATAACAATACGGGAAGCGGCGCGGGGAGGCCAATGGCTTGCTGCTATCGATGTGATAGGTTTTACCTAAGAATGGATTTATTTTAATAGTTTACAGCGCCAAAAAGGCAGATATTGCGCACGGACAATAAGATCGCATTCCTGTTTGAAAATGCATTCAATCAGGGGGATGATTGTTAAGATATGTATGAATAAAGATGAACAAAAAATTAGTGGCGTGATGACGTTTCAGCTTTCATTTTAAGGTCGCTGTGTTTATTATGCCCTCTTCTTTTTTTGACGGCGTAACTGGTTTTGGGCATTGGCCATAAGTAGACCAATCTGCTTTAACAGTCTTTTTTCAGTTACGGTTCTATCTGCATGACCTCCGGGATAGAGTGAATAGCATAAATGACTGAGACAACCTCTCTGACACCACTTGTCACCCTGAAAGGGCTGAGCAAAAGCTTTGATGACAAGAACATAATTAATCATTTCGACCTCACAATTAATCATGGTGAGTTCGTCACCATTCTGGGTCCGTCCGGATGCGGTAAAACCACGGTTTTACGTCTGATCGCCGGGCTTGAGGATGCCGATGAAGGCACGATTATGCTCGGCAACCAGGATATCACCCATATCCCTGCCGAACAGCGCCATATCAATACCGTTTTCCAGAGCTATGCCCTGTTTCCGCACATGACGGTCTTTGAAAACGTGGCATTCGGGCTGCGTATGCAGAAAACCCCGGAAAATGAAATCACACAGCGCGTGGACGATGCCCTGAAAATGGTGCAGCTGGAAGATTTTGCCGGGCGCAAACCGGGTCATCTTTCCGGCGGGCAGCAGCAGCGCGTTGCCATTGCCCGTGCGGTGGTGAATAAACCGGAAGTTCTGTTACTGGATGAATCCCTCTCCGCGCTGGATTACAAGCTGCGCAAACAGATGCAGAGTGAACTGAAAGCTCTTCAGCGCAAGCTGGGGATCACGTTTGTATTTGTTACCCACGATCAGGAAGAGGCGCTGACCATGTCTGACCGCATTATTGTGATGCGCGACGGCAGAATTGAGCAGGACGGCACACCGCGTGAAATTTACGAGGAACCGAAAAACCTGTTTGTGGCGCAGTTTATCGGTGAGATTAATATCTTTGATGCGGATGTTCTGCACAGAATCGATGAGCACCGTATCCGCGCTAATGTCGAAGGTCACGAGTGTGATATTTACACCACACTGGATGTCAGGCCGGGGCAGAAAGTCCATGTGCTGCTGCGTCCGGAAGATCTGCGCGTTGAAGAGATCCACGATAATGAACCGATTGCCGGACTTATCGGTTATGTCCGCGAGCGTAACTATAAAGGAATGACGCTGGATTCCGAAGTGGAGATGGAAAACGGCAAGCGGGTGATGGTCAGTGAATTCTTTAATGAAGACGATCCGGATGTGGATCATTCACTGAATCAGAAAATTGCGGTCACGTGGGTCGAAAGCTGGGAGGTGGTGCTGGGCGATGAAAATGACGCGTAAACCATTCCAGACTATCGTGATCACGGGGATTGTCGCCTGGTTACTGCTGTTTGTTTTCCTGCCCAATCTGATGATCATCGGTACCAGCTTCCTGACACGCAATGACGCGAATCTGGTCGATATGGTCTTTACCTTCGACAACTACCGCCGGTTATTTGACCCGATGTATGCTGAGGTTATGCTGCATTCGCTCAACATGGCGGTCATTGCGACTATCTGCTGTCTGCTGATCGGTTACCCGTTTGCGGCATTTATTGCCCGGATGCCGCAGAAATATCGTCCGCTGATGTTATTCCTGCTGATAGTGCCGTTCTGGACCAACTCCCTTATCCGCATTTACGGGCTGAAAATTTTCCTCAGCACCCGCGGCTATATGAATGAGTTTCTGTTATGGACAGGGCTTATCGATAAGCCGTTTAAGCTGATGTACACCTCTGAAGCGGTGGTGCTCGGGCTTATCTATATTCTGCTGCCGTTTATGGTGATGCCGCTCTATTCCGCGATTGAAAAGCTTGATAAATCCTTACTGGAGGCGGCACGCGATTTGGGGGCGAACAAAGTTCAGACCTTCTTCCGTATTATTCTGCCGCTGACCATGCCGGGGATTATTGCCGGATGTCTGCTGGTGCTGCTGCCGGCGATGGGGCTGTTCTATGTGGCGGATCTGATGGGCGGAGCGAAAAATCTGCTGATTGGTAACGTGATAAAAAGTCAGTTCCTGAATATCCGTGACTGGCCGTTTGGTGCGGCAACCAGTATTTTCCTGACCGCAGCAATGGGGCTGCTGCTGTATGTCTATTACCGTGCGGCAAAAATGTTAAATAAGAAGGGTGAACTGGAATGATAGGACGCCTGTTACGCGGTGGTTTTATGACCATCATCTATGCTTATTTATACATCCCGATTGTCATCCTGATTGTGAACTCTTTTAACTCGTCACGTTTCGGGATCAACTGGCAGGGGTTTACCACAAACTGGTACAGCACGCTGGTCAATAATGACAGCCTGTTACAGGCCGCGGGGCATTCACTGACGATGGCGATTCTGTCAGCCACATTTGCCACAGTTATCGGTTCGCTGACGGCGGTGGCATTGTACCGCTACCGGTTCAAAGGAAAACCCTTTGTCGGCGGTATGCTGTTTGTGGTGATGATGTCGCCGGATATCGTGATGGCCATTTCCCTGCTGGTACTGTTTATGATCCTCGGGGTATCGCTCGGTTTCTGGTCGCTGCTGTTCTCACACATTACCTTCTGTCTGCCGTTTGTTGTGGTGACGGTTTATTCACGACTGAAAGATTTTGACGTGAAAATGCTGGAGGCGGCACGTGACCTGGGCGCCGGGGAATTTACCATTCTGCGTAAAATTATCCTGCCGCTGGCCTTACCGGCGGTGATTGCAGGCTGGCTGCTGAGCTTTACGCTGTCGATGGATGATGTGGTGGTTTCCTCATTCGTTACCGGGCCCAGCTATGAGATTCTGCCGCTGAAAATCTACTCGATGGTAAAAGTCGGGGTTTCACCGGAAGTGAATGCGCTGGCCACGATTTTAATGGCACTTTCGCTGCTTATGGTGATTATCAGCCAGCTTGTGCTGCGTGACCGCTCACACAAGCAGCAGTAACCTTTCTGTTACCGGCGCGGCCTTACAGCGGCCCGCCGGTTTATTTTGTGAATAATCCTGCATTGCGGCCGGATTTTCAATTCTGTTACCGTTTTATGACGTAATCGTTGCTTTACCCCCCGCTTTTCCGCTTTTATAATTGCCCTGCTTAATTAAAAAAGGGGGCGTTACCGCCTGTGATATTCACTGATTAACCCGGGTTGAGGGAAACACTGAAATGAAAAAGTGGTCCTTGCTGCTTGGTGCCGGTATTCTGGCAGCAGGCTTGAGTTCAGCATCTGCAGATGACAGTAAAACACTCTATTTCTATAACTGGACGGAATACGTTCCTCCGGGGTTATTAGAGCAGTTTACCAAAGAGACCGGAATCAAGGTGATTTACTCCACCTATGAATCCAATGAAAGCATGTACACCAAACTGAAGACCTACAAAGACGGGGCTTATGACCTGGTGGTGCCTTCAACCTATTTTGTCGCCAAAATGCGCCATGAAGGGATGTTACAGAAGATCGATAAATCAAAGCTGAGTCACTTTGATAACCTGGACCCGAATCTGCTGCACAAGCCATTCGATCCGGAAAATGATTATTCGATCCCTTATATCTGGGGTGCAACCGCTATCGGTATCAATGGTGATGAAGTCGATCCGTCATCGGTGACCTCCTGGGCGGATCTGTGGAAACCGGACTATAAAAACAGTCTGCTGATGACTGATGATGCCCGTGAAGTGTTCCAGATTGCGCTGAGCAAACTGGGCTATTCAGCGAATACCACTAATCCGGCAGAAATTGAGCAGGCGTATAAAGAGCTGCAAAAACTGCGTCCGAATATTTTAGCCTTTAACTCCGATAACCCGGCCAATCCGTTTATGGAAGGGGAAGTGAATGTCGGGATGATCTGGAACGGCTCGGCCTATGTGGCGCGTCAGTCCGGCCTCAATATTGATGTTGTCTGGCCTGAAGAGGGCGGTATCTTCTGGATGGACAGCCTGGCCATCCCCGCCAATGCCAAAAATCCGGAAGGTGCGCATAAGCTGATTGATTTCCTGCTGCGTCCGGAAATCGCAGCGCAGGTTGCGCAGACTATCGGATATCCGACGCCGAATCTTGCGGCGAAAAAACAGCTTCCGGCTGAGATTGTCAATGACAAATCACTTTATCCGGATGAAGAAACTATCCGTAAAGGGCAGTGGCAGGATGATGTGGGGGACGCCAGTGTGCTTTATGAAAGCTACTATCAGAAGCTGAAAGCCGGCCGTTAATTTTACGTACCAATAAAAAGCACCTTCAGAGGTGCTTTTTTTATGCCTGCAATAAGGTGACATAACCCAAATGATTTCCCTGCGATAATATATAAGCAGGAGAATAAAAGTATTTTTAATTATTAAACAGGGTTTTAATCAATAAGTCATTTTACAAAATACCGGTAAGTGATGCCTGTCATTATACCTATTTAGTATTATAAATAACGATTGCTCTACATCAATTTATATTTAACTTATTGATATGTATCTGAAATAATTTCAATTATTCTGACATAAGTAAAAGATTAAGTGAAAAAAAATAAATAAAAAATTACAATTACAACAAGTAAGTTACAAATTACAAGGGGGATACTACAATATCCTGCTGGATATCTTTTTTTGTTGAGAATAAAAACTTATTATTAAAATGAAATTTTCATGATACAGCATGAAACACTTACTCACTGTTAATGTCAGATTTTAATGGTTTTTTGTCCGGGCAGCATAACTGATGTCTATCTAAAAATAATTAGATGATTATAATTACAAAAGTGGCCAGATGGTGTGTAAATGCGTAATTATAAATACTTGTGTTTACTGCCGGTTTTTCAATGAATTCATCCTGTGGATGGCAGGTTGGTTTGTTTATGGTCTTTTTTTTCGTCACTCAGCTTTTTTTTTTAGACAAATTAACGGTTAAAATGTGACCTCAATCACTAAATTGATGTAGATTGGTGAAAAATATTTTGTTACATGTGATCTATTTCACTTTTTATGTGGTTAGATCAAGGAATCGTGGTCAGAGGATGGATTAGTATATAATCAGACATCCTGATTTACATTTCCTCACTATTTTGACGGATGCTACGGATAGTATAAAAGGACAGGGAAAAAATTAATCATAAATAGACTAAGTAATTATACGAGAGATATTACTTATCTTTATGTGACTAGTTAATAACCCCTGTCTTATTTTGTTTAGGGAATTGTCTTAAATATTCAGAGTGATTTTAAATTTTGATATCGTAATAAAGATTCTCCCGTTTTTTTTGTGACGCTTAATCGTTAATTGGCTGAGCCGGTGAAGCTGATTGAGCATTTTCATTGGATTTCAGATAAATCTGTTTATTTTTCAGAGACAATGAAACTTCTTTGAATTGTGACATTGATATTAAACTAAATTTAAATGTTACGTCATGATTAAAGCAGTAGTATTCATAACTTTTAGTATTTCGCGAGAAGTACTTTGTTTTTATTCAAAAAATTAATATATAAAAATATAGCTTTTAAGTAATTTTACTTAATTGAATTCACGACTTATAGAGAAAATAGGTAGACATTATGGAAACTTCCGACTTTTATGCAGTCTTAGGCCACAGAATCCAATCAAGACGTAAAGAACTCGGGATTGTAACCGTTAAATTAGCGCAAAAACTGAATATCAGTCAGCAACAATTTAACCGTTATGAGCGCGGTGTCAGTAAAATCAGTCTCCATCATCTTATTGAATTATCTGAATTATTAGATGCGCCAATCGAATGGTTCCTCAGCGGTAAAGCTGAAGCATCAGAACATCCGCATGAACCGCATATTCAGATGCGTTCAAATCAGTTCAGGGCAGAGACTGTTTTACTGAACGGCAAACAATTTATTTAAATATCGATATTATTCCTGTTGTTATTGCTTTGATATAACAGATATTATCAGCTAAGTACAGTAAGCCAGTCGTCTTTGTTATTATCCCGGTCAAAATCAGCGGAAAGTACATCCGGTGCTAATCCTAACTGTTTTTGATTTACCATCTTAAGAAGATATTGTTGGTAAAAGGCATGGTAGTTAACAATGTCTCCGCCAACCTGGCTTACTGATTTACGCATTTCTGTATCAGAATATTCTGGTTTTTTAATTAACTTATTTTCAATAGCAATTAATAACTTTATTTTTTCTTGAATATTGTTACCGGTATTATCGCTATCGATACCCTCTAATTGCATTCCAAGATAAACATCCTCCTTTTTATTGTAATTTTTTATAAGCCAGTCATGCAATCGTTTGGCTTTCCCGTCATCACTATTATGTATAATCTCCGGCTTTCCGGTTGTTACATCTGTTCTCATTGTTGTTATCCTGTTTTGTATCATTATAAGCAATCACCTGGAATAGATACGGAATTTACGGAAACAATACCGGCATTTATCTGCGATATTTTTTCATGTGCAAACGTTTCCGGTGTCAGATAAAGCAACTTTTTTCCGGTACGCAATATAATGTTGTGATTAAAGTGAAAAGAAACCGGAACAGCAATATCCGGATATTCAGCCATTACACTTTTAAGCGCTGCCGGAAGCATTAATTCACATTCGCACTCTGCGGAAAACTGTTCAACTAATTGGCGAATCAGCTTAAAACGTATTCCGGTATCATCAAAAAATGCAGATAACTCCGTTTCCAGGCCGGAAATGGCGCCGGCGAGGTTTTGATGAATAACCCATTTATATTCATTTATCACCCGCATCAGTTCAGGCATTGCCTGCGCCAGCCCTTGCTGAAAACCGGCATCAAATCCCGCTTTGCGATGTTGTTCTGCCCTGTCTTCAGCCTGTTTTATCAGGCGGGCAGCATGATGGTTTGCCTGCCGGGTCAAATTAGTGAGACGGCAGAGTGCGGAGATATGACGATGTTTGATCAGCACGCCGTGTCTGACGTGTGACAGCAGAGAATCAGGCAGTAAACGGCACATAATGTAATACCAGAGGTAAAAGGGAATCGGGCAGATGCGGCAGCCGTATATCTGCCTGCGGTAAAGTGGCATCTGTCATCAGCTGAAAGCGGGCCGCCAGTGCGGGAGAAAAACCGGATAATAATTGTGTCATGGCGATCAGGCCCGGCAGAACGGCCGGAATGTCCTGCAGTGTCTGTGCTTCCGGCCACGCGGGGAGTGACAAAACAGAACACAGAGACAGGAATGCCTGTTGCACCTGATCTGATTCAGTCTCACCGGGCAGATCATAAACGTGACGGATAAGACTACTCAGGTAGTGACAGACTGCCGGAAGTTGTATCCAGTGGCGCAGCAGCGGGATCGTCAGCGGGGAATAAAGATCAAAATCCCGTTCATGCGGCAGCCGGTAGTAATCCATGATGGCTGCATTCTGCATTCTGCGGTATGACGCCGATTGTGCTGCGGGAGGCAGTCCGGCAAATAAACGGCTGCTGTGCAGATAATCTGCCGGCTGGTACATCACCCTGGTAACAGCGCTCTGTATATCAAACCGGTTATTCATGATGTTTTACCTTCTGCCGCATCAGAAATGCCCGCAGTTGCGCGCGCCGGAAATAACCGGTGACTGCCAGCATTAAACCGGCGGGAAACAGCAGGAAAAAGGGTGACAGGCCTGTGCTTTCCGGTTGCAGCGGAAGGGATATCACCGGTTTTCTCGGATACAGGATCACCGAAACAGTTTCATCAGTCAGTCCGTTAAAGGCATTCATCACAAAGAGCTGAATATCCCGGGTGAACTGCACTTCATCCTCAATCCCTGAATGATAAATCAGTACTGAAGCCCGCGGAATTTCCGGCTGTTTTTTAGCACTGCCGGGCCCGGACAGCGGATAACTGAGATGAACACGGGCTTCGGTAACCGCATCAAATGACAGCAGCGATTGTTCCAGGCGTTGTTCAATAGCGGAAATCAGGCGGGCTTTTTCTGACTGCGGGGAGGCAATCAGTGAATCTGACGGAAATATACCTGCAATTTCGATTCGTTCATTACTGGGCAGATGGTATTCCTGCAAAATATGAATGGCATGACGACTCTGTTCTTCCGGCACTGAAATCGTAAACAGTCCTTTTCCCTGCGGGATCTTCACCGCCTGAATCTGGTGTTTGTGCAGTGCGGCCAGCACTTCATTAGACTGACGCTGATTCAGTGATGACAGAATGGTACCGTCATTACAGCCACCGAGCAGCAGTCCCATTCCTGCTATTATTAGTATAAACAATATATTGCGCATTACTGACCCTTAATCACCGTATCGGCGGCATTCAGGGTCAGATGCAGCATACGTGAATAAAAGCTGATCTCAGTATGCCATTTGGCCATCACCGCCTGGTTTTCCAGCATCATCATGACATCGCTGGTATCAGTGGCAGTTTTTTTTGAGGCCAGAGCCTGCGTTTTCCGGTGAAGATTTTTTCCTGCACTCTCCGGTAATACCAGGTTCCGGTTAGCGGACTGCTCCCGGCCGGCGAGATCGGCCAGTAACTCTGTCACACCGGTGATGTTTGAAACAGGTAAAATCTGATTAATTGATGACATCATAAAATCCTTTTTACGGAGAATGACAGGCGTGCAGCTGTCTGCATCCTGTCATTTTTACGCCATAAATCAGCGCATATTACCGATCGGTGTTGAGAGGTTTTCTTTGTGCTGGCGAATCATTGCCGAGAGGGCGGAGCACTTAATATTCAGTGATGATGAACAGGCTTGTAACATCGCCATATCATAAGCATTGGCGGTGTCTTTATTACCCGACTGCAAATTGTTCATCAGTTTGTTCAGTTCTACATTGTCTTCATGAATCGGTGACTTAAACTGCTCCGTCAGTGTGGAAAATGTAATTGCAACATTTTTTGGGGCAATATCCGGCATAAATATCCTTATTTATTATCAGAGATAAATTTTGTGTGGTTATCAGACAGATGAATATAATTGACTGATCCATATACTCCCGGATGAATTTCGCGGGAGGGGATTTCCTTGTACTGTACCAGCGTATTTCCCGGGGCTGAGAATATCGAGGTATTAATATCTTTAATAATATCGTTTATTTCTTTATTTCTCCTCGTGTCTGCATAAATGAAAATGGTATTTCCTGATTTTTTTACAGAATACCTGATTGACGTCTTTCTGAACCGGTCATTTATTAATTTAACAATATCACTGAATGATAATGTTTTGATGGTAATGTCGTCTCTGAACTCATCAGGGATAGTCAGTATTTCCTGGTTAACAGTTTTATTTTCATCATGTATATGAATGATTTCTTTTCTTTTATTAATGTCAAGCATGATAATAATATCATTTTTATCTGTTTTTATGTCTGATTTATTAACTGAATAAATGGTATACCCCGGGAGATCATTCTTTATCTTGTTGATATTGTTTTCGGTTGATGTAAATACAAGGATATTATTATTTTTTATAATGTATTCATTGTTATTTGTATGACTGCGTATAATATCTTCGTGATTTATCGTATGGTTGTTCGCATCTGTATTATTTTTGTTCTTCCCGGATATGAAGCCTGCTGTCAGTATGGCCGATAATATCAGTAACACATAAAAAAGAGGTCTCCGGGAACGTCTGCGACTGCCGGTTGTTCCTTTCATTGACAATATGTCCCCGCTCCAGGTGTCATGTTGTTCTTTTATAGCGAAAAAAGGTTTTCCCTGGTAAGAAAACGGCGTGTTATAGCAGATATCCATCGTTATCACGTCGTTACTGTGTGTGATGCAGGAAACATAATAATAGCTCTCATATAATTCTAGTTCGATACAGTACAGTGATGAATCAGGAACCGGGAGAGACAAGGGTATCAGCGCTTCATCAGATTCAATAGTATCGTTATTATTAATATGATATTTACCGGAAGGCAATGTTATTTCTTTTCCGGATGAATCTCCCATTATTATTATGTTATATAATTTATTCATTAATTATCCCAAGTGATAAATTTGTATGTTTTATAATTTGTGATTATCCTGATGCCAGTTTTTTTAAATGGTAGTGAGTTTTATAAAAAAATGGTAGTAAAAAGTAGTGTGATATTTTAAATTCACTCTCAATTTTTAGATTGTTCAATAAGCGTTTAATGTCGCACACGTATCTGTTATATATTCGGATGAAAAGGATGATGTGAATTCATATGGAAAAGATAAGTCGGATATATATTTATAATGATATATATAATACAGGCGGATGCAGCGGAGGTGGGCAGGCTGATTACTGTTTTCCGCTTTCAAAATGCATAAAATTATTGGCATTTATAGACTGTCATTATCATTTTCAACAAAAAGAGAATGATGAAATCGCAGAGAATACAGCCAGTCAGAATTACGAGGTAATTTTTTCTGTTCTGGGGGACGCGGATAATCCGGAATACCGGGTTGTCTGTGAGATGCTGAACGAAAACAGCGAGATAAAAACGTTTTTGAATACACTGCGTCACTCTGAGCATTACTGGCTGGTAAAACATCTGATCAGTGCCGCGGATTGCAAAAACAGTAATATCCGGGATATCAGCCAGCGCTACGGGTTATCCGGCACTCACTTCAGGCGTTTGTGTCAGCGTTATATCGGTAATCAGAGTAAGTATCAGCTGCGGCACTGGCGCGGCGTGGCTTCCGTGCTGGATATCCTGGTAAAAGAACACTCACTGACCCGTATCGCGGCAGATAACGGTTACTGCTCGGCATCCCATTTCTCTAATGAAATCAAAATACTATTTGGCATGTCCCCCCGGAAAATAAGGAATTTAAATCATGCGGTTAAAAAATAGTGCCGGGAAACTGCTCTGCTTCGTTTTCTGTCTGCTTTCCCTGCCGGTGATGGCGGAACAGGTCGTGTTATATGAAAAAAAACCGCCGCTTCAGGAGCAGTATGTGGCGAAAGAAACACGGCTGGACCATTTTTTCGATGCACTGGCAGGCAGGCTGGACGTCATGATTATTTCGTCGGATGCGGTGAAGAAAAAGAAAATTTCCGGCACATTTGATTTATCGGACCCGCAGGCTGCGCTATCGCAGATGCTGAAGACTATGTCACTGGTGTCATACAGGGAAAATCGCACTCTCTATATTTACAGCAGCAATGAGATTGAATCATCGATGCTGACGCTGAATGCCATCACCCGCCATGAACTGACGGTTTTTCTGAAACAAACCGGGCTGTTTGATGCGCAATATCCGCTGACATCTGACCGGCAGCAGCGGATTTTGTATATCACGGCTCCTCCGCGCTATTTGAGCCTTATCCGGTCAGCAGCGGATGCGCTTGAGGCACAGCACAGTATAGAGGAGCAGGGGATTTCGCCGGAAGATGAGCATATTCAGCTCGTTAAGCTGGAGAACAGTTTTGTGCAGGACAGGGAAATTACGTCGAGGGGAAAAAGCCTGATCTTGCCGGGGGTGGCGTCAGCATTGCGGGAATTACTGGACTCAGGGCCTGCGGCAAAAACCGGGCTGGTGCCGCAGGACGCAGAACAGGGCGATATTCAGCCGGCTGAAACCGTCTGGCTGGGTGGTGAGCGGGTGCGGATTGTACCGTTGCAGGGAGAAAACAGTCTGCTGTTAAAAGGTCAGCGTAATGCGCTGCACTTAATCAATCAGCTGATAAAGCAACTGGATACGGCCAAACCGCAGATCGAATTATCACTGTGGATTATTGATGTATCAAAAAATGAAGCCGATCAGCTGGGGATCAACTGGCAGGCCGATTACGGCACAGGAAACATGAAAGTGGCGTTTAATCTCAGCGAGCTTAATCAATTCACCGGTTTTTCATTCTTCAGTAAAATCAGGGCATTGTCAGCGAAAGGGCAGGCCAACATGGTATCCCGGCCGATTATCCTGACTCAGGATAACACCCCTGCTATTTTTGATAATAACACTACATTTTACAGCAAGTTACAGGGAGAACGAATGTCATCTCTGGAGAGTATCACGTATGGTACAAAGGTGAGTGTGACACCGCGGATAGCCAACCAGCGAAAATCAGTTGAGATGATCATTGATCTGGAAGACGGTGCACAGAAAAAAGAGGCTGACGGAACCGGCAGCGAAGATGCCTTACCTGTCATTAACCGGACAAATATCAGTACGATAGCCAGGGTCGCTCAGGGGAATACATTGCTGATTGGCGGATACACACGGGAAAATACCCGGCGCCATAACGATAAAATTCCGTTGCTGGGGGATATCCCGCTGGCTGGCCGGTTGTTTCAGTTTGAATCAGTGAAGACAGAAAAAATGGTCCGGCTTTTTCTATTGCAGCCCCGTATTCTTCAGCAGGATTTTTTCAGTGATACAGAGATCTCCGGACATGTCCCGTTTAATAATGAGAATAAACAAGGGATTGAGATGATGAAAAAACTGAAGCAGGACTATTGATATGATAAATGGCTTATCCGGCTCGTTCCGTCCGCCGGTCGCACCACAAAAACAACAGGGTGAGAGGGTTGCGGAGCAGCGTCCGGCAGAAAACCAGACAGAAAACCATGCCGAGCAGATGATGGACGTGATGGATGATATGGCTATGGTGTTGTCGCAGTTTAACCGCCGGCAGTACGGAAAAGAAGAGCATATCAGTCAGTTACCGGCATCGGAGCAGAAAAACAGCATGGGGGGCGCGGAGACAAAATTGGATCGGGTTGTGAAATGGTTTACCGCTTCCGCATGTTCAGTACGTGAGTTTCTTGATTATGTGCGCAATCTGTTTCCGGACCCCAGCGACTATGTGATGGCACTGCGCGCCCTGTTGCGGAAGCTGCCGTTTTCTGCGGAAGAAGCGGCTGAAATTGATGCGGAAATTGAGCAGTTGCTTTATGGCGAATATGCGCAGGAAACCCGTGCCGGAATCAATATCGCACTGAAAATCCGCCAGTATGCACCGGTGACACAGCTGGATTGCGCGCAGCTGAGAATGGTGTACCGCAGTTACATCAGCTGGAAGTTCGATATGCTGTATTTGTGGAAAGTATGGCTGGAGCAGTACCGGAAAAGCCGGGTCAAAAGCCTGCTGAATTATGTCCGTGACTCACTGGTGTGTGATATGGCGGCCGCGCTGCCGAGTTGCAGCCATCACAGTGAGTTCGGGGAACTGACCACCCGGCTGCATACACTGAATCAGCTTATTTCACTGAATGATATGTTTCATCAGAAAATTGCTTCACTTGACTGTACAGAGCCGGTGCTGGCGGAGGAAACGCGGATGAATCAGTTACTGATTTCCGGGTTGGGTGACTATGAAGCATTTCAGACAGAAACCGATGCGTTGCTGGCGGCGGCAGAAGATGACAAAAACAGACCGCGTATTTTACAGCGTCTGATTGTGATTTTTGGTGAGATACCGGAAGCGCTTTTTTTGCAGGAAGCAGGAAAAGCGGAAGTGGTTTCTTTTCTGAAAGCCCTTATGAGCAAAACTATTAATATCTTATAACTTTCACCGGCAATGGATTGCTATGCTGACAACTTTTATTCATGCGGTCAAAAGCAGGCCGGAGATCGCGGTACTGCTGATTATGGTCATGGTGATCGCGATGCTGATCATTCCGCTGCCGAAAATGCTGGTAGATTTTCTGATCGGCCTGAACATCGTGATCTCTATCCTGATGTTACTGCTCTCTTTTTATATTACCCGGATTCTGGGATTTACCTCTTTTCCCGCACTTTTGCTGATCACCACACTGTTCCGGCTGGCGCTGTCGATCAGCACCAGTCGTCTGATCCTGCTGGATGCGGACGCCGGGAATATCATTCAGTCATTTGGTGAATTTGTTATCGGCGAAAATATTGTGGTTGGTTTTGTTATCTTCGCCATTGTGACGGTGGTGCAGTTTATTGTCATTACCAAAGGTTCGGAGCGTGTGGCAGAGGTGGCGGCGCGTTTCTCCCTTGACGGTATGCCCGGCAAGCAGATGAGTATTGATGCCGATCTGAAATCCGGTCTGATTGATAACGAAGAAGTGCGTAAACGCCGTAAAGAGCTGGAGCAGGAAAGCCAGATGTACGGGGCGTTTGACGGTGCGATGAAGTTTATCAAAGGGGATGCGATCGCCGGTATTGTCATTATTTTCGTGAATTTTGCCGGCGGAATCGGTATCGGCGTCGCACAAATGTCGATGCCGTTCAGTGAGGCACTGAGCACGTACACGCTGCTGACGATCGGTGATGGTCTGGTGGCGCAGATCCCGGCATTGCTGATTGCTATCAGCGCGGGGTTTATTGTCACCCGGGTCAGCGGCACCAATCAGAATTTAGGGGCCAATATTGTCAGAGAACTGTTTTCTCATGATTTTACCCTGATTGTGACCGCCGTACTGGCATTATGTATGGGAATGCTGCCGGGGTTTCCGGCCGGTGTTTTTGGTCTGCTGGCGGCCGGACTGATGTTTTTCTACGGAATGCGTCTCAGACAGAACAAGCAGAAGCAGGCATCTGATCCGGCAAAAAGCCGCTCTGACAGCCGTTCTCCGGCCGCATCTGCGCCATCAGCAGGCGATTTTGCCCCGCGCGGACTGACGGCGGAAAATAATGAAGCTATTCCGCTGATTATTACACTCCACAGCCGCTATCAGACGCTGTTTGAAAAACAGAAGATTACGGATTGGTTACAGGAGGAATTTGCCTTCCGCTATGGTTTCTTTTTACCCGGTATCATCATCAATTACAGCCGGGAAATACCGGAACAGAAGGCGATGGTTTTAATCAATGAGATTCAGTCCGGTACGATTTACAGTTATCCGGATAAATACAGAATCACTGAAATTAATGATGCGTTTGATTCACTGAATATTGAGTCTGAGAGTATTCAGCCGGAAAGCGGCGAAAAAACAGTCTGGACAGATAAAAAATACGATGAGATATGCCGGGCTTCCGGGATGGTCACAGAACACGGGATTACCGTATTTTTTAATGAATTCAGCAAAATAATGACGCAAAACATTCAGGAGTTACTGGGCATCCAGGAAACCAAGACACTGCTGGATAATGTGGAAAATAAATATCCGGAACTGCTGAAAGAGTGTTACCGCTATTTATCTGTTCAGCGTATTGCCGATGTATTTCAGCGGCTTATTGCAGAGCAGATATCCATCCGCAATATCAAAATTATTCTTGGCGCACTGGTGCAGTGGGCTCAGAAAGAGAAAGATCCGCTGGTACTGGCTGAGCATGTCCGCAGCCATCTGGCCCGCTATATTTCGGAACACTTTGCCTGTGACCGGGTATTGCGGGCAGTGGTATTGTCAAACCCGCTGGAGGAAATGATCCGTCAGGGGATACGCCAGTCAGCGGGCGGCACATTTATTAATCTCGAACCGGCGCAGCTTGATCATTTCTATGATGCGATGGCGCTGGTGATGACACCACTGAAGCACCGGCAGGATATCGTGTTACTGACGGCCATGGATATCCGCCGTTTTGTCAGAAAATTGATCGAACTGCATTATCCGGGAATTGCTGTGCTGTCATTTTCTGAAATTGTGCCGTCGGCACAGGTGTCGGTGATTGACTCTGTTTAATGTCATAAAAAAGGAAATTAAAGATGGATCTTGCAACACTGGTAACAGAAGGAATGAAACTGATCGGGCGCGGCGATTTGGTGCCGGAAACTACAGCGCTGGATAATCACTCAACAATCTCATTATCACTGGGGGAGCAGCAGGTGATTCATATTGCGGTGGTTGATGAGTATCCGGTTATCTGGGCGCCGCTGCCGGCAGATTTACCGGCATTGCTGCCGGACGTCAAAGGCGCACTGCTGGATATCCTGACAGAAGAGCCGACCGCACTGTTTTGTCCGGGCTTACCGGCGCTGCGGCAGACGGATAACGGTGCGGAGCTGGTCGGCTGCTTCAGCAGCAGTGCTGTCAGCGGTGCGGAGTCATTTGTGCAGGCGCTGGATCAGTTTGTCCGTCTCAGTCAGCAGTGTCATGCGCTGATTCTGAAAAGCTGATTATGCTCAATGCATTACTCAGCCGGCGGGCATTTCCGGTGCATATCCGCGGGTATTACCTGGAAGCACCGCTGCCGGATGTCTTTATCGGGGAAATTTGTCTGTTATGGCAGGATTTATCCTGCCGGGTGCTGCTCGGCCGGGCTCAGGTGGTAGGGTTTAATGAGCACAATACCCTGCTGAGCCTGATCGGACAGGCATCCGGGCTGACGCTGACAACGGTGATCGCACCGACCGGCAGCGCGGTGACACTGACATTCACACCGCAGATCCCGGGCTCGGTGATTGATCCGTCCGGTAATACGCTGGCCAGGCTGAGTGAGATAACAGAACCGGATAACCGGGTTATCTCACGCCCCATCAATAGCGAAGCACCCGATGTGCTGTCCCGGCAGCGTATCACTGAGATCATGCCGACCGGTGTGAGAGCGGTGGATGCACTGCTGACCTGCGGAAAAGGTCAGCGGCTGGGGATTTTTGCCGGAGCCGGGTGCGGTAAAACGGTGCTGATGAATATGCTGATTACACACGCACAGGCGGATATTTTCATCATCGCCCTGATCGGTGAACGCGGGCGGGAAGTGACCGAACTGATTGATGAGCTGCGCAACAGTCCGCAGGCAGCAAAATGCATTCTGGTCTGCTCAACATCGGATAAACCGGCAGTGGATCGCTGTAATGCGGCGCTGGTGGCAACGTCACTGGCTGAATATTACCGTGACGAAGGGAAAGAAGTGATTCTGTTTGTTGATTCCCTGACCCGCTATGGCCGGGCATTACGGGATGTGGCGCTGAGTGCCGGTGAAGTTCCTGTCCGGCTGGGGTATCCGGCATCGGTATTTGAGCAGTTACCGGCACTGCTGGAACGCCCCGGCGCCACGACAACCGGGGTGATTACTGCGTTTTATACGGTTTTGCTTGATAGTGAAAATGAGCCGGATGGTTTTGGCGATGAAGTACGTTCGATTCTCGACGGGCATATTTACCTCTCCCGGCGGCTGGCGATGCAAAATCATTACCCGGCGATTGATATACCGGCCAGTATCAGCCGCGTTATGTCACAGATTGTCTCTCCCGGGCATCTGGCGGCGGCCGGGCGCTTCCGGGCATTACTGGCTAAACAGAATGAACTGAAACTGCTGGTGGAGCTGGGAGAATATAAACCGGGACT
Organism: Morganella morganii; assembly: GCF_019242955.1. GTDB lineage: Bacteria > Pseudomonadota > Gammaproteobacteria > Enterobacterales > Enterobacteriaceae > Morganella > Morganella sibonii. The sequence continues at coordinate 3,679,907 of NZ_CP066129.1, read as the reverse complement.
GAATGCAGAGAATGACAAGGCTGTTGAACTGACGTTACCGATGCGTCATTTTTTGTGTCAGTCACCGTCGGAATCCGTTGCAGCGGACGAAACAGGCAGGTTGCTTGAACAGCTCACGCAATGAATTGCAGCAACTGATCGCGCACTTCAGCCTGAAAGAGCATTATGCTCAGGCGGCACTGGCACAACTGCACCAGCGTCACCGGCAGGAACAGGAAAATAAAGATAAACTCTTGCTGTTAATCAATGGATTAGAGCAGCAAATTATTGATTTCGGGTGCCGCGGATTATTATCTTATACAGAGTTGAATGAGCGCCGGCGCAAGCAGGCAATATACCGCAAACACATTCTGGATGTCCGTGTCCGGGTTGATGAATCGTCTCTTCTGCTGGCGCAGATTGCGGATGATATCGCAGAAAGCCATAAAATGATAAATAGTCTGAAAAAGAAAGTGATTAAGTTCGGATTATATAGTGAGCGATAGTTTCATCCTATAAATACAAACAGGAAGCTATAATGAATATTGAATCTTATTGCGATGAGACGGAATTCGGGTTTTATGATAATGCTGATAATAAACAGATAGCCGATTTATTACCCGGGATGATTAAAAAAAAGGGAAAAAAACAGTATGACAATACTGCCCCGGTGAACTGCTCACCAATACAATTCAGTAATGATAAATATCATTATAGAAATAAAGTGTATTGTCAGATGACGAAAAAAAAAAGTGACTATCATTTCCGGGACAGACATAATATTGTACTGATATCAACACTATTACCGGAAAAAATAAAAAATACAGTATGTCTGAATAATATTGATCAATATTATTTATATGAAAATACTGGAGATACCCGGTCTGATAAAAGCCCTGCTAATGTGATATCTGCAGAAAAACCGGAAATAATCCCGGTAGAAAGCGTTCAGGCAGAAAGCGTTCAGGCAGAAAGTACTCAGGCAGAAAGTACTCAGGCAGAAAGTATTCAGGCAGAAAGTACTCAGGCAGAAAGTACTCAGGCAGAAAGCATTCCGGCGGAATATCGGCCGGACAGCGATTGTGCTGACCCCGGTGTCAAGCCGGTACAGATTATCGCCCCCGTGCTGCCGGAACTTCCTGTTTTCCGGCTTTCCGCTGTTTCCCCGGAGAGAAAACATCTTCCGTTGTGGCAACATGAGCAGGAAAAAGTATCTCAGACCATCTGCCACACCGGAAAAAATCAGGGTTCCCCGGAAAGCAGCAGGCCTGATTATTACTGTTCTTATTATTTCAGACAGAAACATCAGCCGCCGGAACCGGTGCTTATTTACCGGGAAAAACCGGGGCGGTTTAAACTGGAAACCTGTTCAGAGTCACTTAACAGGCGATTGAAATCCATAGTGAATATAAATGGAATTGATAATATTGATATATTATAAACGGATAAAATAAATGTATTATGATACATATCAGGCAATGGATTACCTGAGCTGTTACCTTCCTGAAAAAAAAGAAATTAACAGGCGTGTTATTTATTGTCGCCTGATTAATACACAGAATATATTGGATGTATTAATTGATATCGAATCATTTCTCCATTATTTAATTGGTGAAAATACCATTCCGTGGGAAATCATTCCGGAGAAATATCTGACTGAACTGATTAATGAACATAAAAAAGAGATCAGGCTGCCTTTTTTCTCTCCGGAATATTATTTCCCGGAACTCAGTACTGCAATACCCCCGGCAGATGGCATCCGTAAGCTTGCATTCAGCGGAGAGGGAGTTGATTTCTGTCTGATTGGCGCGAAAGGCAGGTTTGATATTACCGGCACACCGCTGGCTCAGGATCTTTCTGTTCCGGTAAATGCCGGAATTTATATAGGTTCAACCCGGACATTTACCGGGGTGATTCAGCAGATTACTGAAGGCGATGTCCTTTTTATTACACAAAACCAGCGGTTTCTGAGAGCAGGAGGCTATTTTCAGATGACACTGAAACAGGAACAGGATGAAACGGTTATCGCCGCACGCGGGATCGTTGCGGAAGAGCCGGTTTCCGTACCGGAAAATGCAGTGTTTGACAGCAGCAAAATACCGGTTCAGGTGGATTTTCTGCAATACCGCAGAGTGTTTCCGCTGTCTGAGCTGATGGCCTTGCAGCCGGGCGATAAACTGGTACTGCCGGCAGCGGATAATCACCTGATCACGCTGGAAATTAACGGACAGCGCTTTGCACAGGGTGAACTGGTGCGCATCGGGGAACAGTATGCCGTGGAAATTCATCATATTTTTCATAAGGGCGGATGATGACTGACAGCGCTGTTTCGATGATGCTGATGCTGGCTGCGGCATCTGTTTTACCGTTTATTCTGGCGGCGGGAACCTGTTACCTGAAATTTTCCATTGTCTTTGTGATGGTGCGTAACGCGCTGGGTGTGCAGCAGGTGCCGTCAAATATGGTGCTCAACGCCGTTGCGTTTATTCTGGCGATGGTGGTGATGTTCCCGCTGGTCAGTAAAACGTACCATTATGTAGCTGAGAACCCGGTGGAATTATCACAGCCGGAATCACTGTCACGTTTTGCGGATGAAGGATTGCAGGATTACCGGGACTATCTTTTCCGTTATGCGGACAAACCTTTGTTGTCTTTTTTTGCGCAAGCCGGCGTTGATGAAGATACGGACCCGGAACTGAATGATGCCCGTGAGATTGCCTTTTTTCCGCTGCTGGCGGCTTATGCGCTGGGGGAAATCAAATCGGCCTTTCTGATCAGCTTCTATCTCTATCTGCCGTTTATCGTGATTGATCTGGTGGTATCCAGTGTACTGCTGGCGCTCGGAATGATGATGATGAGTCCGGTGACACTGTCGGTGCCGATCAAACTGATCTTATTTATTGCGCTGGATGGCTGGTCATTGTTATCCACCAGTCTGGTGTCTCAGTATCTCGAACTTATGGATATTTAACATGGATGTTATTTATGCGGCAGATAAGGGCATTTATCTGGTGATTATATTATCGCTGCTGCCGGTGACCGTCGCCACCGTGGTAGGGCTGGTTGTCGGCCTGTTGCAGACTGTCACTCAGATCCAGGAACAAACACTGCCCTTCGGGCTGAAACTGATTGCCGTGTTTATCTGCATCTTAATGCAGCTCAACTGGCTGGGGGATTCCATGCTTAATTATGCCCGTGAAATGTTCTCACTCGCGCTCAGTACAACGGCGGCAGGTTAATTTCCGGTGCTGCTATTCTCCTGGTTTCATGATCTGCTTCAGAGCGTTCTGCTCAGCAGTGTGCGGTTATTTGCGGCTTTCTCTTTTCTGCCATTTCTGAATGATAAATTTATTCTCAGCCGTACCTCGCGGGGGATTGTAATTTGTATCCTGGCTTTGTGCCTTGGCGGCAATGACAGTCATTCCGGCGGGGATATTTCATGGCTCAGTGTACTGAGTGAAATCATTACCGGCACGGTGATGGGATTGATTTACAGCACACCGTTCTTTATTTTTGCCGCTTTCGGTGAGTATATTGATAACCAGCGGGGTGCGAATATCAGTGATACGGCTGATCCGACAACCGGGACAGATGCTTCGCCGTTTTCCACCTTCATGAATCTGTTTTCCGTCTCTTTTTTTCTGCTCAATGATGGTCTGGTATTATTGGTGGCCTCACTCCGGGACAGTTTCCGTTTATTACCGCCCGGCTCATTACTGACAGAAATACGGTACGCGGCGGTATTTGACTGGCTGACAAACAGTCTGTCATTTTCTTTGCTGTTCTGTATGCCGGTACTGATTATTCTATTTATTTCCGAGGTCAGTCTGGGCATTCTGGCGCTGTATAATTCACAGCTGAACCCGTTTTCATTATCGCTTTCAATAAAAAGTATTATTGCTTTTTTACTGGCGCTGATACTGTTCCGCAGTACGACGGTAACAGATGTGACCGTACTATTTGATACGTCCCCGGTAACACACTTTCTCAGGGGGAGCGATGGCTGAAAAAACCGAGAAACCTACCAGCAAAAAATTGCAGGATGAGTCCAAAAAAGGGAATTCATTTAAATATAAAGAATTGCTTTCCACAACCGGTTATATAACAGGTATCGCGTATCTGCTTTATGTTGCCGACTGGTCCGCCTTCAGCCATTTCTATCAGACGGTATTACGTAATGTGAATCATCTGTCTCTCCCGGTGTATATCCGGATGTTATCGGATATTTTTTTTCAGATGGTATTACCGCTGATTATTTTATGCAGTATGAGTGTCAGCTTTGTTTCCCTGATGCAGACCCGTTTTGCTGTGGCGACGGAAGCGATTAAATTTGATTTGAAAAAAATCGATCCGATTGCCGGGTTTAAACGGATTTTCACCAAAAAATCCCTGAAAAATCTGGTTAAGGCACTGATTTCAGTCATTATCTATTTATCCTCGGGTTATGCTTTTGTTTGTCTGTATACCGGCGATCTTTTTCAGGTCATTACGGCACCTTTCTCTGGTGTAAGTGACAGTTTTCTTTATTTCACCGGCCGTTATATTTTTATTTTCATCCTCTTATTACTGCCATTACTGGTGATTGATTATATTGTTGAATACTTTTTCTTTTTTAATGATATGAAAATGGAAAAGCACGAAGTTAAACAGGAGTATAAAAACAGCGAAGGTAATCAGGAGATAAAATCAGCCCGTAAACAGCAGCACCGGGAACTGCTGAATGCGGAAACCAAAGCGCTGATAAAAAACTCGGATGTTGTGGTGGTTAACCCGACACATATTGCTGTCGCGGTCTATCTTGATCCGGAAAATGGTGTTATGCCGCTGATTACCGTTAAAGAGAAAGGCGTATATGCACCGGCCGTCCGCCGGTATGCTGAAAAATACAAAGTACCGGTTGTCAGGGATATCCGTCTGGCCCGGACGTTATTCAGAAAATATCACGTTTTTGACACCATTATTGATGACGATCTGGATAAATTTCTGGATCTCTTACTGTGGCTGAATGAGGCAGAGCAGGCCGCATATGCCGGCGGCGATCCGCAGCAGCGTGCGCCGGCAGGATGATACTGAGGCGTATTTTATGAAAGTGATTATCAGTGCAATCAGATAGTATGGCCTGACTTGATAATCGGATATTATTAAGGAGTGTTGTTATGGATGACAATATTAATTCAGATATAAAGTCACTTGTGGAACAAATTTTTACTTATCTGGAGAATGGAACATTTTCTGATATATTCAGGCAGGATAAAGACCATGACTTCAGTAATGTTTACTCATTAGCCTGTGATTATTATGATAAAGGCCTTATCGAGCAGGCTGAGAAGATTTTCAGGTCATTGTGCCTTTATGATTTCAGTAATATTAACTATTTACTGGGTCTGGCTGCGGTAAAACAGGTTCAGAAACAATACCAGAAAGCGATTAATCTCTATTCACTGGCTATCAGTCTGGATAAAAATAATGCATCAGCTTATTTTTATATCGGTCAGAGCTACTTATTTTCGGGTGACAAGACTTTAGCAATGACCAGTTTCAGACAGTGTCTGTCAATGGCATGCAGCGACAATGAACGAAAAAGTGCGTTAGCATATTTATCAATGCTGGAAGGTGGTCAATGAATATAAATAATTATCATAATATTATACCTGATATCTCCGGGACTGAAGGTAAAGATAGTCTGAAAGAACCACGGGAACTGGCGGGTTTTATTGGTGATATATCCGGAATCATGCGTGCATCAGGTTATGATATTCAGCATTACGCTGATATCTTGTCAGAAAATAAAGATAATAAATATGTTTTAACCCGGTTTTTCTACGAGTTAAATGAAATAAATAAAGTATTATCAGATTCAGGGGTAACAGAGGAACAAGCACTGGAAGTATTGGATAAGTACAATAAACTGATCAGTGATCCTGTACTGAAAAAAATTCTGGCAACCACACAAAGTGAACTTGCTGATAAAATAAAGAATGTTCAGGATGATATTAAATATTTTTTCATGAAAAAAGAAATGATTACATTTGGCTATTTTGTGGAAAAAATGGATGTTGCATCAAAATACGGACATAATATCAGCGTAAGATGTTATCGTGACGGGTTTAGCCAGTACACTGAATTTTATAAGACATTAACAAAATTATTAAGTTCATATGGTGAGTACTCGAAAGGTGTCATTGATGACGGTAAAAAAACAAAATTCAAACAAAATTTATTTTACCATGACTTACATTTGGCATTAATGAAATATTATCCGGTTACAGGTGACTTAAAAAACAGTGATGGAAAAGATTGTTCACTCTATAAAGGACGATTTGAAATAGACACCAGTAAAGGAATAAATAATTGTTCAGTATATATTGATGGTGAGTTAATTGATTCAGGTGTTAACTACAATGATGCTGTAAGGAAAATGGAGTATTTCTTTTCTGTTATGAAAAAGCCGGTATCCGGAACCCAGGTTATTAAAAACATAAATACAGAAACAGACAGCAATGGCAAGTTAGTTAAGGTTGTTGGTATGGCAGATGTTATTGCTATGCCGGGTGCGCTGTTCAGGTGGCTGGAAATACCTGTAAGTAATGAAGATTACGATAAAGTAAATGCGGAGTTTGATGTTTCTCTTGAAACGCTGAAAAAATTTAATTTCATTAATGATGATTATTTGTCGGTATCTTCTTCGTATAACGAAACACTGAAAAAAACCAGTGAGATATTCAATGATAAACTAACGAAAAGTTATTTTGAAAAGGCAAAGAAAGGAATAAATGAAGAGTGGAAATTAGATCATGGGCAAATAAATTCATATAACACTATTATGGATGGGATAAAAAAAGAACTCCAGATGACGCTTGATGAATTTTCCCAGAGATATAACACGATTAACAGTAACTATGACAATATGCTCAGAGTAATTACCACAATGATTAGTGAATTAACTCAGGAGTTAAAAGGTTTTTTACGTATTTAAAAAGGGTGAATACATGGATGTATCAGGTATAAAATCAGCACAATTAGCCGTTTCCGGGGCATTAGCCGGGGAAATCGATGATACAGAAAAAAGTAAAGTTGTTAACCAGCAGGAAAATACATCCCATTCTGACAAAATTATTGAAGAACTGGGAGAACGATATAACCGGGATAATACGAAAAGAACAAAGCCACAGCTCAGCGGGAAACCAGCAGGAAAGCAACATGATGATAAAATGTCAGCAAAAAAAATATCAATCAGTGAACTGTTTTCATTGTTATCTGATAATCTTTCCGGTGAACAGATTAAAAATTCAGGCATAAATCAGAACATTAATAATAATGTAATGAAAAATATATGGTCAGAAAAAAAAAGAATCTGACTTATCTGAAGACATTAATAATTACGCCGGTATTCTTCTTGGCTGTGTTGACGAGTTATCAGAACGTTATTTTTCTGTCATTAATAACCATGGTGAGATATTTGATAGTATCAGATTATTCTTCACGGAAGATAAAAATTTAAAAATAAATAGCAAGGATGAGTTTTCTGTCTTTTTTAACAGGAAGCTGGGGGTTGATATTGTTCTGAAAAGTCTTTCGGAAAAAGGTGGCGATGCCGGAGCTAAAACAGCACTACTGGAAAAGTTACTGACTGACATTATTAGTCTTCCTGAAATACAAGATCAGATGTGGGTGATAGAACCTCAAAAATTAGCGTTGCTGACATCAGAGTTAAATACACTGAATACTATGGCCGGGATTTTGGCATCGGCAAAAGAGTGCCTGTCAGCCGCACAATCGCTGATCAGTATGAATAATAAAAATACCGTTGAGTATAATAATTCACTTGCGGTCCTGATGGGGAAACTGGCTGATTTACGTGATCAAATAGCGCAGAAAAAACTGGAAAATGATCGTGAGCTGGCCCGGCTTCAGCAGTTAGCATTACAGGTAAAAACAGATAAAGATGCAGCCGATATTGCAGAAAAAATAAAGAAAGCAGAACGCCTGCAAGCTCTATTTAAGTGGCTCGGACCGCTGCTGACTGTAATTACGGCGGTATTAACTGCCCTGACCGGCGGATTAATGGCAAAAGCACTGGCAGCGGTTATTGTTATTATGACCATTGTCAGTGAAGTCGTAAAAGCGACGGGTGGCCCTGATATTATGGCCAAAATCATGGAACCGGTGACCAAACTGCTGGAAAGCATCAAAAAGTTTATTAAAGATATCGCCATCGAAATCGCTAAAGAACAGGGGAAATCACCGGAAGAATTGAAAAAACTGGAAAAAACCATGGAAATCGTCGGTATGGTGCTGGCTGTTGTTGTGGTCATGGCATTATTTATTTCGGCTGCTTCAGCAGGGGCGGCAATCGTGGGAAAAATTACGGGCAGATTTGCATCAGAAGCAATGCAGACGGCAATGAACAGTATTTTCGCTCAAATACAGACTATGCTGACCACTTTAATGATGACAACAACAATTATAAACAGTGCCAGCTCTGTGACGAATGGCGTGTTACAGGCTGATATTATCCGTCATCGCGCAGATATGGATGTGGATTTGGTATTAATGGGCAGAATAACGGAACTCATGAATCAGATAATGGCCGTATTTTCTGAGTCGCAAAAGGAGCTGATTGCACTGAACGAAAAATTAAGTAAGTACGGAAATGAATCTTTTCAGAGAATAAAATCAATGCTGCAGCAGGGACAGCAGGCTGTTTAATTTATAAAGGGAATTGTGATGGAAATTACTAGTAATAACAGTACACAATCTTCTGGTTATATACCAGAGAATGACCTTGTACAGAAAAAATCGGTATTACCGGATAATATTGTTAACCAGGAAATCGTCAGATTAGTGGCTGAAAATCAGTATTCTCAGCAGAATACCGTCACCGGTAAAACGGCGGAAGAGATCATCAGGCCATTTTCACAGCATGTCATACCTCTTTTATTATCCGATTATGATAATAAACGAATGAGTGCCGTGATTGAGTTATGTAACGTGTTGCTGCTTGATGCTGTTAACCAGCAGGAGCGGCGGGATACATTAGAAAAGCTGGCTATGCAGCAGGCAACGCAATTAAAAAAGCTGAAAATTGAGGAAGCAGATTACCAGGTAGCGGCAGCTGTCGTCGGGGCTATTGTATCTGTGACGGTTGCGGTTATCGGCGGAAGTATGGCAATTAACGGGCTTAATCCGGCTAATCCGGGCGTATTGACGGCGCAAAGTATTGCCGGACAGGCAATATCCGGTTTATCACAGTCGCTCGGACAACTGGGTTCTCAGCCTCTTATGGCGATGGGAACACGTTTGCAGGGAGAAGGTGAGGTCGTTCGTGCTTTGAAAGATGTTCTGCTTAATACCATGTCTGTACATAATAAAGTGTCAGATGACCAGAAAGCATTCCAGAAAAAACTGCTGGAGATTCTGGTCAGTGAATTTGAGAATCGCAAAAATACGACACACAATCTGATCAATAACATGAAAGGATAATTTCTCACTCCTTTCATGAATCAAGGCCGCTTCCGACAGCGGCTTTTTTCTCATCATGAAGAAAATTCATCTTGTTTTGCCACTTCCGTTTTGATCTCTGCAGTGAATATCGGTATAAGAAAGGAATGTCTAAACGTCTGGACGTCTAAATAATAATATTCACCTGTGCGGTAAGGAAGAACACATGAAACTTGAAACGCTCTCTGTCCATGCCGGTTATTCACCGGACCCGGCCACAAAATCTGTTGCGGTTCCTATCTATCAGACCACCTCCTATGCCTTTGATGACACTCAGCATGGTGCGGATCTGTTTGATCTGAAAGTACCGGGAAATATCTATACCCGCATCATGAACCCGACCAACGATGTGCTGGAGCAGCGGGTGGCGGCACTGGAAGGCGGCATTGCCGGGCTGGCCGTGGCATCGGGCATGGCGGCGATCACCTATGCAATCCAAACCCTGGCCGGGGTCGGTGACAATATTATCAGTGTCTCCAAACTCTACGGTGGCACTTATAATTTGTTTGCGCATAATTTTCCGCGTATCGGGATCGACGTCCGTTTTGCCGATCATGATGACTTCGCACAGCTGGAATCCCTGATTGATAACAATACCAAAGCGCTTTTCTGTGAAACCATTTCCAACCCGGCAGGGCATATCGCGGATATTGAAAAACTGGCAGAGATAGCGCACCGTCACGGCGTCCCGCTGATTGTGGATAATACGGTAGCCTCCCCGGCACTGTGCCGCCCGATTGAGTTTGGTGCGGATATCGTGGTGCATTCACTGACTAAATATATCGGCGGGCACGGTTCCTCACTTGGCGGAATTGTTATCGACTCCGGAAAATTTCCGTGGCAGGAGCATGCTGAGCGCTTTGCGGTGCTGAATACTCCGGACCCGTCTTATCACGGTGTGAACTACAGCGAACACTTCGGTGCGGCGGCCTTTATTGCCCGCTGCCGTGTGGCTCCGCTGCGTAATACCGGTGCGGCATTATCGCCGTTTAACAGTTTCCTGATTTTACAGGGACTGGAAACACTGGCACTGCGCATGGAGCGCCATACTGAAAATGCTCTGCGTGTTGCGGAATATCTGCAACAGCATCCGCAGGTTGCCTGGGTCAAATATGCCGGACTGGCGGACAGCCCGGAGCATGCATTGGCGAAGAAATATGTGCAGGGCACCCCGGCGTCAATTATGTCTTTCGGCATCAAAGGCGGGGCAGAAGCAGGGGCGAAGTTTATCGATGCGCTTAAACTGATTGTCCGTCTGGTCAATATCGGTGATGCAAAATCCCTGGCCTGCCATCCGGCAACCACCACTCACCGTCAGCTGAATGAAGCCGAACTGGCCCGTGCCGGGGTATCACAGGATATGATCCGTTTATCCGTCGGTATTGAGCATATTGATGACATCCTGGCGGATATCAGTGCGGCACTGGACAGTGCGAAATAATATTATCAGTAAATAAAATATAACCATAACAATATGTTCCGGAGATAGTATGAGAAAAATTATTGTATCTGCACTGCTCGCCTGCACCACATTACTGGCAGTGTCCTGCTCACAGAATGAAGATGAAAAACCGCTGAAAGTGGCGATTAACACCGGGCCGGATCAGGCTATCTGGGATGAAGTGGTAAAAGTGGCCAAAGAGAAGCAGGGACTGGATGTTGAAGTTATCGCTTTCAATGACTATGTCCTGCCGAATGAAGCGCTGCGCAATAATGATGTTGATGCCAATGCATTCCAGACCGTGCCGTATTATGAAGCGCAAAGTAAAGAGCGCGGCTATCAGTTTGAAGTGATCGGCAAAACCTTTATCTTCCCGATAGCGGCATACTCGAAAAAAATCAAATCCGCAGCCGAACTGCCGGAGGGCGCAACAGTGGCTATCTCCAATGAAGCCACCACCCTCGGCCGCAGCCTGTTGCTGTTACAGGCTCAGGGGCTGATTAAACTGAAAGACGGCGTCGGTTACCTGCCGACGACACTGGATATCATTGAAAATCCGAAGAAACTGAAGTTTGCGGAAATCGACACCCCGCAACTGACACGTACACTGGATGATCCGGATGTGTATCTTTCCATTATCAACAATAACTTCTCATCTCAGGTCGGATTATCCGCTGCCCGTGACGGACTGTTTATGGAAGGGGCAGATTCCCCGTATGTGAACCTGATCGTGGTCAGAGCGGCAGATAAAGACAACGAGAAACTGAAAAAACTGGTCGCGGCATTCCAGAGTGATGAGGTTCTGAAAAAGGCGGATGAGGTTTATAATGGCGATGCTGTCCGGGCCTGGTAAATACGCGTCATCCTTCCGTCCATAGCGGCGTTGGCCGCACTCAGGGGCACGGGTGACGGGCAAAGAAAACAGAAAGCATGCGAGCCATGGATGGCGAGCCTGAGCGCACATGGAAGTGTTTACAGCGACTTTCTGTTTTTGCCCGTTGCCGGTGCAGGCACCGTAATCCCCGTTTTTACTCTTTCATCCTTATCTTGAATCCCCGGCGGATTGCCTGAATAATAGTCGCCACTGAGATAAGGAAAATACGATGAAACAACTGATTATCGGATTACTGGGTGTGGTGGTACTGGTCGGCGTACTGATGGTGTCCAACTACAACAGCATCCAGACACAGGACGAAGCGGTAACCGCATCCGCCTCTGAAATGCTCAACCAGTACAAACGCCGTGCTGACCTGATCCCGAACCTGGTGAAAACCGTACAGGCCTCTTCTGACTTTGAACGTCAGGTCTTACAGGATGTGGTCAATGCGCGGGCAAAAGTCGGGCAGATGAATATCAATGTCAGTGACCTGAGCGACCCGGCGCTGCTGGCTAAATTCCAGCAGGCACAGACTGAACTGGGTTCCTCGCTCTCCCGTCTGCTGGCGGTATCAGAACGCTATCCGGATCTGAAAAGTAACGCACTCTACAGCGACTTAATGGTACAGCTGGAAGGCAGTGAAAACCGGATCGCCGTGGCGCGCGGCCGCTATATCGAAAGTGTCCGTGAATACAACACCACTATCCGGAAATTCCCGGCAGTGATTATTGCAAACTATATGGGATATACCGCTAAACCCAACTTCAGCGTCGAAAACGAAGCAGAAGTCACAACAGTACCGGATGTGCAATTCAAATAAATAAAAAGGGATAACTGTTCAGTTATCCCTTCAGGCCGTTGACAAACCCGCAGGGGTTGGCGATGACCGACAGAGGTTGTAAAAATAAACCAGGAAAAACCACGTTTTATCCTGCTTTGTCAGCAATCTCAGGGGATAACCGTTCAGTTATCCCTTTTCTGTATTAATCAGCCGGTTTACAGGCTTTGTTTCAGTGCTTTCTCTGCGGCCTGTAATGCCCGGCTGCGTTCCGTGGCATTCATACCGGAATGATCACGGGCGAGCCGGGTGTAAACAGCCGGCAGAACAAACAGGGTAAAGAGTGTTCCGACCATCATCCCTGACACTATCACCACACCAAGACCGAAACGGCTGTTGGCACCGGCACCGGAAGCAAACAGCAGCGGGATAAGTCCTATCACCATCGCGGCCGTGGTCATCAGCACCGGACGCAGACGTATCTGTGCGGCGCGGATAATGGCCTGACGGCGGTCGAGCTTTTCATGCATCTGCAGTTCATTGGCAAACTCCACCATCAGAATACCGTGCTTACTGATAAGCCCGATCAGTGTCACCAATCCTATCTGAGTATAAATATTAAGCGTCGCATAGCCGAGCGCCAGCGGCAGCAGGGCACCGCAAACGGACAGCGGTACGGTGATCAGAATAATCAGCGGGTCTGTCAGGCTCTCATACTGTGCAGCCAGCACCAGATAAATAATGATCAGTGCCGCCGCGAAAGCAAACATCAGTGTATTTCCTTCCTGTTTGAACTGCCGGGCGTCTGACTGCCAGTCATAACTGAACCCGGCCGGCAGCGCCTGTCCGGCCTGCTCAAGGAAATTCACCGCCTCACCCAGCGTGACACCGGGGGCCGGTATTGCCTGAAAAACAGCCGCATTCTGCTGATCAAACTGGGTCAGTTTATTTGGTTCGACCGTGGTGCTGATTGTCACAATGGCAGAAAGCGAGATCAGCTGATTATCCCGGGTACGCACATACTGACGCTCCAGTGCCTGCGGTGTCAGGCGCTGTTCACGGGTACTCTGCGGAATGACATCATAGGAACGGCCATCCATCGCGAAGCGGTTAATATAGTTCTCCCCGACCAGCAGATTCAGTGATTCGCCGATATCACTCATGCGGATACCCAGACTGTTGGCTTTTTCACGGTTGATCTTCACCTGCACGACCGGGTTGTTGTAATCGAGATCACTGTCAACCACCATAAATAAACCACTCGCCCGCGCCTGCTGCTTGATGTCCTCCATGGCCTGATACAGCACCGGATAACCCAGCGGGCTGCGCAATACCATCTGCACCGGCAGGCCACCGGCTGACCCCGGCAGCGGCGGCAGCTGGAAGACAAATATCTGACTGCCTTCTATCTCACTGACCGCCTGTTGCAGTGACTGCTGAACCTGCGCTGCGGATGTGGTACGGGCTGACCAGTCAGACAGGTTGATCCCGCCGAAACTGGCAGACGGACCATCTGTACCGTTGATAATCCATGTGCTGTCACTTTCCGGCAGCGTCATCATGACCTCATGCAGCCGCTGGTTAAAACGCTCGGCATAGGCAAGATTGGCATGTTGCGGTGCTTTGACGGCGGTCAGAATACTGGCCTGATCTTCTGCCGGTGCCAGTTCCTGCTGTGCCTGCTGGTAAAGCAGCGGCAGGCTGATACAGACAGCGACAGCAAACAGGCCGGTGATCCAACGGTGATCGAGCAAAAAATTCAGGAGCCGGCCGTAGCCCGCAGCCAGTGAGCTGAAAACATACTCCGCACCCGCCGCCATCCGGCCTTCATTCTGTCCGGCGTTCAGCATAAAGGAGCTCATGACCGGAGACAGCGTCAGCGCGACAATACCGGAAACAATCACAGCACCGGCAAGTGTCAGGGCAAACTCTCTGAACAGTGCGCCGGTCAGTCCGGACATCAGGCCGATCGGCGCATAGACTGCCGCGAGAGTAATGGTCATGGCAATGACCGGTCCCGCAACTTCACGGGCACCGATCAGTGCCGCCAGCACCGGTGACTTACCTTCCTCAATATGGCGGTGGACGTTTTCCACCACCACGATGGCATCATCCACCACCAGGCCGATAGCAAGCACCATCGCCAGCAATGTAAGCAGGTTAATACTGAAACCGGCCGCCAGCATGATAATTGCTGCGCCCAGCATGGAGAGCGGGATCGCCAGTACCGGGATCAGCACACTGCGCAGGGAGCCGAGGCACAGGAAGATCACTGCGATCACGATCGCCAGTGCTTCCAGCAGTGTCTGCATTACCTGATCAATGGAGGCCTCAATAAAACGGGCGGTTTCAAAGGCCATCTCTGCCTTTACACCCGGCGGCAGCGTTTTTTCGATCCCCGGCAGTAACTTTTTCATACCGTCAACAATGACCAGCGGGTTACCGGACGGCGTGGAGAAAAGACCCAGATAAATCGCAGATTCGCCGTTCATCAGGCCGCTGGTTTCGGCTGATGCCGCACCGAGTTCGACGGTTGCCACATCTTTCAGCCGGACCAGGCCGTTGCCGTCACTGTGGATCACCATATCGCGGAACTCATCGACGCTGGTCAGATCGGTATTCACATATACGTTGGCTATCACAAACTCGCCTTTGACCTTGCCGGGCGCCGCCTGGTAGTTATTGCGCCGTACGGCATCCGCAACATCAGCCGCTGTCAGGCCGCGTCCGGCAAGGCGTTCTGCATCCAGCCACAGCCGCATTGCCAGCGTCTGTCCGCCAAAAACCTGTACTTTTGACACTCCCTCAATCGCAGAAAACTGCGGTTCAACCACCCGGGAAAGATAGTCAGTCAGCGCCGGCAATCCGATATCACCGCCGGAAAAACCGATATAGGCGACCGCTGTGGATTCCCCGGATGATAATTCAATCACCGGATCATATGCCTGCTCCGGCAGTTTATAGCGCACCTGGTTTACCTTGGCCATTGCCTGGGCAAGGGCTGCCGTCGGATCACGGTTCAGTTCCATCCTTACTGTCACGGTACTTTGCCCCTGTACAGAAGAGGAGGTGAGGTAGTCCACCCCCTCCACGGAAGAGACAGACTGAGCAATCGGCTGGGTGACGAAACCCTGTATCAGCTCAGCGGATGCTCCCGGATAGCTGGTGGTGATGGTGATAGCCGAGCTTTGCAGCATCGGATACTGGCGGACAGGTAATTTGCTTAATGCAAACAGCCCGAGCAGCACAATCAGGGCGCTGACAACCAGCGCCAGCACCGGACGTCTGACAAAAATATCAGTAAAGGTCATCACTTCCTCCGGGATGCGGTTGTCTGCGCGGCAGCCAGCGTGTCGCTGTCACTCTGTACAATGGGGCTGCCGTCAGATAACCGGAGCTGGCCGGATGTCACCACCTGCATACCGGCAGTCAGCCCTTCCGTAATTTCGGTTTTGCCATCCCAGCGTTTCCCGGTTTTGACCGCAATACGGCGGGCAATCAGCCGGTTATCCTCACTTTTTTGTGCCACAAACACGGTATCGCCGTAGGCACTGTAAGTTACCGCAGTTTCCGGCACCGCAAGTACCCTGGAAGCTTTTTTCTGCGAAACCTGCACGCCCGCATACATACCGGCTTTCAGTCTGCCGTCATGGTTCGGCAGTTCCGCCTGAACGCGCACTGTCCGGGATTTATCGATCAGGGGATCGACGGCCACAATTTTTGCTGAGAAAGTCTCACCCGGCCAGGCATCTGCCAGCACGGTGACCGGCTGCCCGGTATAAAGCTGAGGAACAGCCTGCTCATCCAGTGAAAAGTTGATTTTCAGTGTGTCAGCGTTGATCAGACTGACGACAGGATCACCCGCCTGAACATACTGACCTTCATGAACCTGACGTATTCCGAGTGTGCCGGAGAAAGGCGCACGGATTGTTTTTTGTGCGATCTGCGCCTGTGTCTGGCGGATAGCACCCCGTGCCATATCCCGTTCTGCGCGGGTATTATCCACCTGTGCGGCAGCCACCATATTTTTACTGAATAATTGTGTGGTCCGGTTATGAAGCTGCTCGGTATTGCGCAGCTGTGCCTGCAGTTTCGCGAGTTCTCCCTGTTCGATAGCATCATTGAGCTGCACCAGCGGCTGACCCTCTTTGACAGTATCACCCGAGACAAAACGGATAGCCGTAATACGCCCCGCGGTTTCCGGTGCCACCAGTACCTGGCGGGCGGCCTCCAGCTCTCCGACCCCGGCCAGTGTCCGGTTCAGCCCGGTTTCCTCAACCGGTGCCAGCGCAACCTGTACCGGCGGCATAACATACTGTCCGTCCGCGGTATCATCCTGCCCGGAGGCCATTACATAGGTACCGGCTGCACCGGCCAGGAGCACCGCGGCAGCCGCGGAACCGATCACATACTTTTTCTTCATCACTGTCAGCCCTTACAAAAAGCCATAAAACGGCATTAAAAAATAAAAAGAACCGGGATATTTGACACCGGAATGCCGTCGGACTATAAAACCTCAGGTTAAGTTGAGGTCAACACTCCGGATGCCGGAATAACACTAAAGGAACATTCATCATGAAAAATGCCGGAAAACCGATCGATTCCGCCCGGGTGCTGACGGTGGGGGAAGTGGCTAAACGGAGCGGTGTGACCGTCTCCGCGCTGCATTTTTATGAGGAGAAAGGGCTGATCACCAGCACCCGCAATCAGGGAAACCAGCGGCGTTATCCGTCTGTGGTGCTGCGCTATGTGGCATTTATCAAGGCGGCGCAGAGCACCGGGATCCCGCTGAAAGAGATTCAGGCGGTACTCAGTCAGTTTCCGGTCAACAGTAAGCTGACATCAGAACAGTGGCGCATCCTGTCGTCACGGGTGCGCCGTTATCTGGATGAGAAGATCACCCGCCTCACCCGGCTGCGGGATGAATTTGATAAATGTATCGGTTGTGGTTGTCTGTCTCTGACCGATTGCCCGCTGCGTAACCCGGAAGATAAGCTCGGTGCTCTGGGAGCAGGCGCTCAGATTCTGAACCGTCCGGCGGATGATGAGGAATTTACGGCGGGATAAATTGAGTTTCCGGGCAAAATCCGTTAGAAGGAGAGGATAATACTAAGGAGTTATCGTGATTACCGAAGAATTTCTCTCCAATAATGTGCTCAGCCTGATTGTGCTGGTGCTGTGTCTGCTCGGTTCCGGCGGACTGATGATTTATAACCGCAAGCGGGAAAAGGGCGAGCACGCCACATTAGTGCATGTTTCCCAGTTTATCATGTGGGCGCTGGGGGTGATTATCCTCGGGGATTTCACCGAACAGGGCATTGATCATTTTCAGTGGCGCTTTATCACCGCAGATACCGTCGGGATGATCTGCACCACACTGATCGTGCTGATGCTGATCCGCAAGCTGTTCCTGATGATAAACCGCCTGGCCGCCGCCCAGATCAAACGCGGCAGTGATGTCACGTCGGCGCATATTGTTTCCCGTGTGCTGAAAATCCTGATTGTGATAGTGGTTTTCCTGTTCTACGGTGAGCACTTCGGGATGAGCCTGTCCGGCCTGCTGACCTTCGGCGGTATCGGCGGTATTGCCATCGGTATGGCGGGGAAAGATATTCTCAGCAACCTCTTTTCCGGCATTATGCTCTATTTTGACCGTCCGTTTAAAATCGGTGACTGGGTCAGCTCGCCTGACCGGCAGATTGAGGGGACGGTGGTGGAAATCGGCTGGCGTATCACCAAAATCATTACTTTTGACCACCGACCGCTCTATATTCCGAACTCGCTGTTCTCCTCCATCAGTGTGGAAAACCCGGGGCGTATGACCAACCGGCGGATCAAAACCACAATTGGTCTGCGTTATGAGGATGCGGAGAAAATTTCACAGATTGTCAGTGAGATACGGGCCATGCTGAAAGCGGAGAGCAGCATTGATCAGCACCAGACGTTGCTGGTCTATTTTGATGAGTTTGGTGATTCCGCACTTAATATTATGGTGTACTGCTTTACCAAAACCACGGTCTGGGCGGAGTGGCTTGCGGCACAGCAGGCGGTGTATCTGAAAATTATTGATATCGTGCACCGCAACGGCGCAGATTTTGCCTTCCCGAGCCGGACACTCTATATGGAACGCAACAGTGTATCCCGCGAACCGCCGGGAGTGTGATCTGACGCCTTGCGTCATCCCCCCTGTTTCCGTTATTGTGCCGCCGGTTAATTCCTGAGAAGGTCATCAGAGGCGGCACAATATGGCGAAATATTTTTCCATCGGCGAGATGGCAAAGCTCCATAAAATCAGCATTCAGACACTGCGTTATTATGACCAGCTGGGGCTGTTCCGGCCGGTGTATGTCGATCAGGAAAGTAACTACCGCTATTACACTATCGATCAGTTTTCTCAGCTGGATATTATTAAGTATCTGAAATATCTGGGAATGCCGCTGAAAGATATCAAACACCGGCTGGAAGACAGTGATACGCAGATCCTCAGTCTGCTGACACGGAAAATTGCGGTGGTGGATGAAAAAATCCGCGAGCTTGAGCTGATTAAAAAGGTGCTCTCCACCAAAAAAGAGACGCTGGAAAAAGGGATTGATACCGACAGCATCGGTAAAATCACCCGGCGTTATATTCCGCGCCGCCATATTTTATCGATGGATTATGAGCCCGGTCTGAGCTTTGAGGAGACTATGGAGTTCTCGCGGCGGCAGATTGCCAATATCCTCGAAGAGAATATCTCTATTTTTTACGGCGGCGTCAGCGGGCTGGTCTCCCGCAGTGAGTTTCTTGCCACGCAGCAGGTGCATTATCTGAACAGTTTTGTGATTGTCGAGCGCGATCTGTTTAACCCGCAGGTTCAGGATAAAATCACGGAAATCCCGGACGGTGAATTTATCTGTCTGATGTATCAGGGACCCTACAGCGAAAATACCGCAGCGTTTAAAGCCCTGACGGATTATGCGGAATATAAACGCATTCCGGTGGATGACATGATGTATGAAATCCCGGTGATTGACCCGCTTTCCACCAATGATGAGCACCAGCTGCTGACTGAAATCCAGATCAAAGTGAAACGGCGTGAAATTGATACCCGCTGTCTGGTATAAAACTCTCCATATGCTATAGGTATTTATACTTTCAATACAAAAACAGGCTGATATTACTCAGCCTGTTTTTATTTTTAACACCGTATAATTACCCGTTTTGTGATGTGCATCCACTATATCGTAATTGACTCTATAGTAACTGGAGAGTCTATAGTTATCCACATTACAGCAATGGTTAAAAAGGTCATTACCGCCACACTATTACCCCCGCTGATCCTGAATCAGCCACCCGAACTGACTAATGATAATAAATGATGACATGCGGATCAGAGTGCTGATCTCATGAGGAGTCTGTTGTGCAAAAAAATACTGATTATGATTTGGAAACCAAACTGATCCACCAGGGTCATTCACCGGACCCGGCCACCGGCGCGCTGGCCAGTCCTATCTACCAGACCGCCACATTTGCGGCGCATTCTGTGGAGCACTTTGAAGAACTGTGCCGGACATGGGGCTATGTCTACAGCCGTGAGTGCAACCCGAACCTGACGGAGCTGGAAAGCAAACTGGCGATGCTGGAAGGGGCGGACAGTGCGATTGTCAGCGCATCCGGCATGGGGGCGATTGCCTCAACCTTGTTGTCACTGGTGAAAACCGGCGATCATATTGTCAGCGCGGACGGGATCTTCTCCCACACCCGCCTGCTGATGACAGAACTGCTGGCAAAATTCGGCGTGGAAATCACCTTTACTGATGCCACGAACAGCGACAATATCCGCGCCGCCATGAAACCGGCGACAAAGCTCGTGTATGTGGAAAGCCCGCTGAATCCGTCTCTGGAGCTGGTGGATATCCGCGCGGTGGCAGATATTGCCCATCAGAACAAAAGCCTGCTGATTGTTGACAGCACCTTCTGCACGCCGATCCTGCAACGTCCGCTGGAACTGGGAGCGGATCTGGTGGTTCACAGTCTGACCAAGTTTATGAACGGTCACGGTGATACCCTGGGCGGCGCGGTTATCGGTTCCCGCGAACTGATCGAACTGATCAAATGGCCGGGATTATGCTGCTTTACCGGCGCGGCACTGGCACCGAACAATGCCTGGATGATTATGCGCGGGATGAAAACCCTCGATATGCGCATGAAAAAACACTGCGAAAACGGCCTGGCACTGGCGGAATTCCTGGCCTCTCAGAGCGAAATCGAAGAAGTGCGTTATCCGGCACTGAAAAATCATCCGCATTATGAACTGTGTCAGTCCCAGATGAACGGCCTCGGCGGCGGTATTGTTTCTTTCCGTCTGAAAGAGGATATCCACGGCCTGACCCGCGACCAGGTGAGCCGCAAATTTGTGAACTCCCTGAAACTGACCACTATTGCCACCAGTCTGGGTGAAGAGCACACCCTGGTCCAGATGAACGGCGAAAACCTGATCCGTATTGCTGTCGGACTTGAGTCAGCAAAAGACATTATTGCGGATTTCCGCCAGGCCCTGGATGCAGTTCACGGCTGATAAGAAGAGATAACCATTATGGCAAATCACATGGCAAATCAATCCCGCGTCAGACGGATGCTGATTCTGTTTCTGCTGGCATTCGGCACCACCGCAATGTACAGCCTGCCTTACCTGAAGTCCTCGTTCTATGATCCGATGCAGCAGGCACTGGGGCTGACACACATTGAGATCGGTAACCTGCTCAGTCTGTATGGCCTGATCGGCATGTTTTCTTACTTTTTCGGCGGCTGGTTCGCGGACAGATTTTCTCTGCGTAACCTGATCACCTTCTCACTGATCGCATCCGGATCGCTGGGATTCTGGTTTGCGACTTTCCCGTCGTATAACACGATCCTGCTGATCCACGTTTTGTGGGGCGTCACAACGATCCTGACATTCTTCGCTGCGTCGATCAAAGTCGTGCGGATGCAGGGAACGGAGAAAGAGCAGGGGCGGATCTTCGGGTTTTACGAAGGATTATCCGGTGTGTCCGGTACACTGATCTCGTTTGTTGGTCTTTATTTCTTCGGCAAATTTGCCGAGGCGGCCATCGGCTTCCGTTATGTGGTCTGGCTTTATTCCGGTGCCTCGGTGATCTGCGGCATACTGCTGTTCTTCCTGATCGCGCACCGCAGCAGTACTGCGGAAAACGGCGAACCGGAAGAAAAAACCACATTCCGTTCTCTGATGAGTGTGGTGACCATGCCGAAAGCGTGGCTGATCGGGCTGATTATTTTTTCCACCTATGTGGTGTTCTCCAGCCTGACGTATCTCAGCCCGTATCTGTCACAGGTGTATGTGGTACCGATTACCCTGGTGACGGCGTTGTCGATTATCCGCACCTATGTGATCAAAATGGTGGCTTCTCCGGTGGCGGGGATCGTGACGGATAAAGTCGGATCATCTATCAGTGTGATGTTTGTCGGCTTTATTATCATGGCCGTGAACTGTGCTCTGTTCCTCGTGATCCCGAAAGGTAACGCCTTTATGTGGTTTGCGGTGGTGAATATGGTGGTGCTGAGTGCGTTACTGTTTGCATTCCGCGGTATCTATTTTGCCTCTGTTGCAGAATCGAAAATCCCGATGAAAACCACCGGTGCGGTTGTGGGCTTTGCCTCCTTTATCGGCTTCTCCCCGGATGCGTTCTATTATTCCGTGGCCGGCTACTGGCTGGATAAATACGGCGAAACCGGTTACAGCTATATCTTTATGCTCTCGGTCGCCTGTGCACTTCTGGGCGTGGTGGCAACGTTCCTGCTGCGTCAGATCAACCGCCGGGAAGCGGCAGGCAGCGGCATGACACTCTCACCGTCAGTCTGAAAATAAAAAGACGATACACAGCAGTTAAAAATATAAAACAGACAGCGCCCCCGGTAACGGGGGCGTTTTTTATGCATAATCGCGGTTTACGGATGAGGTACGGAGACAACGATATGAATCTGAAACCGGCAGGTGTTTTGCTGATGAGTCTGTTTACGGCACCGTATGCGGCGGCGGAGTCCGGCGGTTTACCGCCGGAAGTCGTACAGTTACAGCAGCAGGCACAACGTGGTGAGGCGCAGGCGCAATATCAGCTGGCAGTACGCTATCTCAGGGGAGATGGTGTGGAAAAAAATGAGGCGCAGGCGGTGACATGGCTGGAAAAATCGGCCGCACAACATAATGCGGATGCACAGTATGTGCTGGGATCGCTGTATGCACACGGAAACGGTGTGACGGAAGATAAGAATAAGGCAATTGAATTCTATGACAAAGCCAGAGAGCAGAATCATCCGGAGGCTCAATACATGCTGGGAATAATGTATCTGGAAGGAAAATATGTTGCCCCGAATTATAAATATGCCCGTTACCTGATAGGTGAAGCCTGTAAAGGCGGGGCAGGCGGTGCGTGTGATGCATTTTCCCGTCTGCCTCCGCCGTAAGCGGTAATAACCCCGCATAATTTATGCGGGGTTGTATGCGGAATTGTATGCGGCATCAGTAACGGTATTCCACGCCCAGCCAGAAGTTACGGCCCTCTTCCATATAGCCGTTGGTGTACCCGTAGGATTTATCAAACAGGTTATTGACGGAGGCATTGGCGGAAATGCCGTAACCGAAGTCATAATCCGCGCGCAACCCGGTGAGAGCATAACCGGCCACTTTCTCATTGCTGTCATTGTACTGATAGCTCCACGCGCGGAACTCTTCGGACAGCGTGATCGTCAGCGGCCCGATTGGTGTGACTTTCACCCAGGCATACATTTTATGCTTCGGCAGCCCTTCCGCGTGATCAACATCTTTCGGATCACTGTGGATGTAGCTGTAGTTGATCCCGGTTTTCAGCCAGTCACTGACTTCGCCTTTCACACCCAGATCCAGCCCGGTGTAATCCACACGGCCACTGTTCTGGTTCCGGAAGTAGCGGTCACCGTTTTTAATCACCGTGTGTGCGAGGATCGCATCATCCACGCGGTTATGATAGATGCTGGCCTGATAACCCCATTTATCGGTGATATTGCCTTCATAGGTTAAATCGAAGGTCAGTGCGCGTTCGGCTTTCAGGTTCGGGTTAATGATACCCGGCGAACCATCTTTTGGTTTCTCAGTGGTATAGCGCTCTTTTTGTGTCGGGAAGCGGCTGCGGTCAGAGACAGAGAACCGCACGTTATCCTGGTTGGCGAACGTGTATTTTGACATCACTTCCCAGTTAAACGCGTGCTGATCATTATCATCCGCACCTTTATCCGCCTGACGGCTTTCGCGCCAGTCATAGCCGATGGCACCGATAAAATCGAGATCAGACGTGGCTGCCCACTGGTATTCGGTGGCGACAGAATAAGTACGATCTTTGTAACGCAGAATATCCCCGTTGCGTTCTTTTTGCGCACGATGGACATCATCTTTCCAGTGTGCGGAGAACGACAGAAGATCGCTTTCGCGCATGTCGATCCCTAACTGGAGAGAGGCACCGTTGCTGAAATCATCGTAGTAGCTGTAATCGTACCCTTTGCCGTCTTTTTTATACATCAGCAGGGTATTTTCAAACTTATCATGGTACAGACGGCCCTGAAGATTCACGCCGTCTGTCAGCTGAGTGGTGCTGTTGAAATAGTAACTCTCTTTGTTGTAATCCGGCCATTCCCACCAGCTGTATTTGCCTTTGCCCGGCACAGCTGACGGTGAACTGTCTTTGCTGCCGTCCTGCTTCAGATAAGTAAAGACATACTGATCGGTTTCACGCGGGGTCCAGCCCACTTTCACCATACCGCGTTTATCATCGGATGAGGAGTGCGCACGGCGGCCGTTGCTGCCCGCCAGGGCATTGTCATCATCGGAGCCCGGCAGGCCGAGGAAACGCTGTTTGTACTGGCTGCCGCTGACCTGGATAAACCCGAGGTCGCTGCGTGCGCCGACACGGGCGCTGGTGTTATAGGCATTATCCGCACCGCGGGCGAAGCCCTGGCTGAATGACACATTGGCTTCAAACGGTTTTTTCGGGGTGGCGGTGGTGAGGTTGATAGCACCGCCCATCAGGTTCGGTCCCTGCAACAGCGAGGTATAGCCTTTGCTTACTTCAATGCTTTCCAGTTCGCTGGTCATAAAGCGGCCGAGGTCAAGGTTGCCGTCATACGGGACATATGTCGGGATACCGTCGAAGAAAACCGGTACCTGACGGCTGTCAAAACCACGGACTTTCACCGTCAGCTCATTGCGGTTGCCGGATTTTTCGAGAACCACACCCGGCATGGTGCTGATGGCTGTCGCCGCATTGGTTTTGTTCAGCGACTGCATCTGCGGCTGTGTGATGACATCCGGATTGGAGGCCACCGGGCTGCCCCAGACGGTCAGAATATCTGCGCTTTCTGCCTGTACCGCAGGCGCGGTTGCCAGCAGAATCGCTGAGCAGAGTAGAGTTCGTTTCATTATTATTTTTCCTGTTACCGATATGTATTTATTTATATAACGACTTGCCGGACAAAAGGATAAAACGGCCGGTTCAGTAACCTGACCGGTTTATCCTTTAACTCACTATAGGGTTGTGCGGTTTTCCGTCAGCGCGGATATAACCGGACTTTAATATCCGCCGGGGACGCATAATACGGCGCGGACGTGACAAACAGCTTCACGCCGGTGTCCGCATACCGCCCGATGGTTTCTGCATTCAGCCCGCCTGCGGCAGACAGTATGCAGTCCGGTGCCAGCACCGCGGCCTCTTTGACGAGACGGCGGATATCATCAGGACTGAATTTATCCAGCTGTAACACATCCGGGTGTCCTTTCAGCGCCTGACGGGCCTCATCCGGATTATCCGCTTCGACAATAATGGTTTTTTCCGGCGCTTCACGGCGCAGTGCGGCAATGGCTGTGCACCAGTTTTCCGGCTCTGCCAGGAAGCGGCGGTGATTGGC
Organism: Morganella morganii; assembly: GCF_019242955.1. Taxonomy (GTDB): domain Bacteria; phylum Pseudomonadota; class Gammaproteobacteria; order Enterobacterales; family Enterobacteriaceae; genus Morganella; species Morganella sibonii. Next base: position 3,654,401 of record NZ_CP066129.1, on the reverse strand, counting down.
AAACAGCAGAATGGTTTCCGAACAGCCCTGACGGTGAATGATGCCTTTTCCGGCCAGTACGGCAGCCGTTGCCAGCAGCTTGGTGCCGGGGATATTTTTACGGGTGCAGGCCAGCTGCGCATCCGGCTGATACTGACGGAGGGTATCCGTCATGCTGCGGGTCATGTGTGTCACGCCGCTGCTCCATTCGATCACATTCTGGACAATTTTCCAGCCCTGATGCAGGGCATCAGCACGTCCGGTGGCTGTCAGAAGGAGAGTACCGGCTTCGGCATAATCGCCGTCGTTCGCGTATAATTGAGCCTGTAAACCGAGTTTTTCCAGTAATTTCTGACCCAACACTAATCCGCTGACATAACCGGCCTGCTTGCAGGAAAAGTGCATTTCCCCGCTCTGCGCGCCGAGGCCGAGTGCGCGGGTGGTGAGATCGCCGTAATGAATATCCTCCAGCAGGAGGCTGTCCAGAAAGGCATCACTGTAGTAGATCACTTCTGGCCTCCCGGCAGCAGCAGAGCAGATTCCGGTACCACACTCCATGAAACCATGGCCCAGTCGCGGGTGGCCGGTACCACCGGCAGGCCGTCAGCCGCCTGCTTGTCGTAATAACGGCGCAGCAGGGTCATTTCATGGTCATCAAGCTGTCCCAGCGACCAGACCACACCGTCGGCAAACTGCTCAAACGTCATGTTGTCGCGGCTCTGGCAGTTCGGGCTGCGGATGAACTCCACGTCCGGATGAATGCCGAGTTGATTGAGGATATTCACCGCATAAATGTACGTCGGCAGCGTGACCGGCTTGCGGCCGATGGCGCGGATCACACGGATATCGACAAATGTCGGGCTGACAGTATGCGTGGTGTAAACCCGCAGCCGCGCGTGGCGGTTCAGTTTCAGCAGTGCGGCCTGTAAATCCATCACCAGTGTGGAGCGTGAGGCCACGGCGATATCGCACGGCGGCAGGGCTGACCAGTCATCTTCCCAGGCGCAGTGGCGGAAAGTGACGTGTGAACAACCCTGAGTCTCGGCCCGCTGGCGGGCGACTTTCAGCATTCCTTCGCTGTAATCAATGCCGGTGACCTGCTCAAAGCTGTCTGCCAGCTGTAACGCGACAGAGCCCGGTCCGCAGCCGACATCCAGCAGGGTTTTCGCGCCGGTAGTATCGACGATCTCTTTAAAGCGGATCAGGTACGGATCGGAGGGGTTCGCACAGTTTTGTGCCATTTTCTCCGCACGTTTATCCCAGTGTTCCGGATCTTTGCGGGTTCGTCCGGCCTGTGCGAGATGGTCGCGGTAGAGTTGTGCGAAATCGATATCATCAATAGTCATGATCATCCCTTATAAGCGGGCTGCGCAAAGTGCGCAGCAATATGTTCTGGTGTCACATGATAAAGTGCCGCCAGGGTTTCCGGTGTGAGCAGCGCGGCAGGTTTGTCCTGGCAGGCGGGACGGTCTTTGCTGAGCATCACAATGCTGTCTGCCACCGCCGCCGCATGCTGCGGGTGGTGGGTGGACATCAGTATGGTGATCCCTCTCTCACGTAACTGTTCGATTTTATTCAATAATTTTATCTGATTGCCGAAATCGAGGCTGGCCGCCGGTTCATCCATAATCAGCAGTCCCGGTTGCTGGACCAGGGCGCGGGCAATCAGTACCAGTTGTTTTTCCCCGCCGCTCAGACAGGAGTAGGTACGTTGTGCCAGATGGGCGATCCCCAGATGAGCCAGTTCCTGCTCCGCCATCTGCCGTTCGGCACGTCCCGGGGCGGCAAACAGAGAAAGGTGAGCACTGCGTCCGAGTGCCACCATATCCGCCACGCAAAAAGAAAACGGCATGTTGTGCGCCTGCGGTACATAGGCAACACGGCGGGCGAGTGCGGCGGCGCTCCAGTCACGCAGCGGAGTGTCATCAATGCGGATCTCACCGGCTTTTGGCGGCAACAGGCCGAGCAGGGTTTTCATCAGCGTGGTTTTGCCGCAGCCGTTAGCCCCGAGCAGACAGATGATTTCACCCTGATGTAATTGCAGATTTATGTCAGTGAGTATTAACTTCTCTCCGTAACCGACCGCCAGGCCGCGGGTGATCAGGACATTGCTCATCCGTTCCTCCGTGTCTGCAACAGCAGAAAAATAAAGAAAGGCGCGCCGACAGCAGAGGTCAGAATGCCGAGCGGCAGTTCAATCGGGGCAATAGTACGTGCCAGGGTGTCGGTCAGCAGCAGCATGATAGCGCCGATCAGCAGTGATACCGGCAACTGGTGACTGAAGTTGGCACCCACTAACAAACGGGTGATATGCGGGACAATCAGCCCGAGCCAGCCGATAATCCCGGCGACCGAGACGGCCCCGGCGGTGATCAGGGTGGCAGAAGCGATAAAGATCAGCCGTGTCAGCGTGACATTCAGCCCGAGTGTGCGGGCTTCCTCATCACTCAGACTGAGCAGATTCATGCGCCAGCGCAGCAGCAGAAGCGGCACCATCCCCGCGAAAATCAGCGGCGCAGTGGTTTTAATATCATCAGGCGAAATAGCGGACAGGCCACCGAGCAGCCAGAAGGTCATGGCAGGCAATTGAGTGTAAGGGTCGGCGAGAATCTTCATCAGTGAAATAGCAGAGCCGCACAGTGCGCTGACGGCAATCCCGACCAGCACCAGTGACAGCACCGGATCATGCTGACGGGCCAGCCGGGCGACGGAATACACCAGTCCGACCACACACAGCCCGCCGGTAAAGGCAAACAGCTGGATAGTCAGCATTGACTGACCGGCAAAAATCCCGAAGATTGCACCGACACCCGCGCCGGCGGAAACACCCAGAATATCCGGTGACACCAGCGGGTTACGGAACATGCCCTGATACGCCGCACCGGCCATGGCCAGCCCGCCGCCGATAATCAGCGCGGCGGCAATACGCGGCAGACGGATTTGCCAGAAGACGGTCATATCGCGGCTCAGTGCCGGATCATCCGCACCGGTATTGCCGGTGATTTTCGCCAGCACCACATCCCACAGTTGCTGCGGAGTTAGTGAGAACTTACCAACATTCAGTGCGATACCGGTGAGTAATACCAGCAGCAGAAGCAGTAACAGCGTTTTGGCGGAAGTGGTCATCGGGCTGATAACAGAGTGTTAATCTGTGCCTCCGATAACGGGGAGTGATAAAACAGACTGAAAAACAATCCGGTATCTGTTTTCAGATCCGCACTTTCCGGTTCAAACTGTGCCTGAAGGCGGCGCAGTCCTAAAAGCCGGTTCAGTCCCGGCGGACTGTCGAGCCAGCCGGACGGCAGTCCTGCATAGTAAAAAACCTGCTTATTCTTCACCGCATTCAGGCTCTGCCAGACCTCACCCTGCATAATCGCGTCATAGGTCACAGCATCCTGAGCGATAATAAAATCCGGGTTCCACAGCAACAGCTGTTCGGATGAGACCTCCGCCAGTCCCTGCATATCCGGGACATCCGCGACATTTTCAAATCCCAGTAATTCCGGGGCTTCGCTGTGAATGGAGCCGCGCAGTCCTGTTTGCAGACCTTTTGCACCGCGCGCCAGATAAAAACGGCGTTGGTGAGTCTGACGCCCGGCAAAGGCCGCGGCATCCTGAAGCCACTTTTCGGCCAGTTGTGCCTGTTGTTCCGTGCGTTCTGCTTCTCCCAGCAGCGCACCGGCCCGGCGCAGCAAATCCGGTGTTTGTGCCAGATTGCCGGACAACAGAATATACGGGATACCGGTCTGACGGCTGAAACGGGCTGCCTGTGAGCGGTAAGTGTCATCGGTCAGCCCGCTGTCAACAATCACGTCCGGCGCCAGCGCCGGCAGGGTTTCGGGGGAGAGCGTGCTGCCGCGTCCGGAGAGGCGTCCGGTGACTGGCAGAGCGCGCCAGCGGGGGGCAAAATACGGGCTGTTTTTAACTGACAGAGAAGCAAAGCCCGGCAGTTTTTCCGGGGCAACCGCAAACAGCAGCTGATCAGTCGGCGGGCCGCTGCTGACCACACGGTGAATCGCTTCCGGCGGCGGAAGCTGACCATAAATAAAGACCTGAGAAGGGCTTTCCGGCACGGCAGATAATGCCGGGAAGGAGAGCAGCAGTGCGCAGCAGAAAAGAAATCCGGAACAGAGGCGGTTGAGTCTCATCGTCATCAGTCGTCATTATCGTTATATGTATTATTATATAGCGGACGTTAGCGCAGAGCATGAGGTGAGTCAATAAAATCAGCGGTAAACAGGGAAGTAAGTCAAAATAAGGTAAAATCCCGGGCGGAATACGGTATAACTACGGGCTATTTCGGCGGATATGACGACACACAGACCAGTCTGTATTAAGATAAGCACTATGAAGAAAAAACGCCCTTCGTTACAGGACGTGGCTGACCGCGTTGGTGTAACCAAAATGACTGTCAGCCGCTTTTTGCGCAATCCTGAGCAGGTTTCTGAAAAACTGCGCGGCACCATTGCCCGTACCCTGGATGAACTGGGGTATATCCCGAACCGGGTGCCGGATATTTTATCCAACGCCACCAGCCGGGCTATCGGTGTGCTGCTCCCTTCGCTGACCAACCAGGTCTTTGCGGAAGTGATCCGTGGTATTGAAACTGTTACTGATGCAGCAGGTTACCAGACGATGCTGGCGCACTACGGTTATCAGGCGGAGAAAGAAGAAGACCGTCTGGTCTCTCTGTTATCCTACAATATCGATGGTCTGATCCTGGCGGAACGCACACACACGCCCCGTACGCTGAAAATGCTGGCAACCGCCGGGATTCCGGTGGTGGAGCTGATGGACAGTGTGTCTCCCTGCTATGATTCCGCCGTCGGGCTGGACAACCGGCGCGCGGCATTTGAAATGACGCAGGCGATGATTGAGCGCGGCTGCCGCCGCGTGATCTACCTCGGTGCACGTCATGACGAACGGACATTCATGCGTCTTCAGGGTTACGAACAGGCGATGCGGGATGCGGGACTTGAGCCGGGTAATGTGATGACGCAGGAAAGTTCATCCTATTCGCTCGGGGCGAGACAACTGCACCAGGTCCGGGCTGATTATCCGGATGCTGACGGACTGTTCTGTACCAACGATGACCTCGCGATCGGCGCTATTTTTGAGTGCCAGCGCCTCGGCATCCGTATCCCGCAGGATCTGGCAGTTGCCGGGTTCCACGGCCATGATGTCGGCCGGGTGATGACACCGAAACTGGCGAGTATCCTCACACCGCGTGACCTGATGGGACGCCGTGCGGCAGAAGTGCTGCTGGCGCGTCTGCGCGGTGAACTGCCGTCTCAGCAGATAGTTGATGTCGGCTTCGAATTATTACCGGGAGAGAGTATTTAACGGCTCCCGGCCCCTCCTGATGTGACAGGAATTTCGTTTGAGATAACTGTCACAATTTATTCATCTGAAAACAGTGTTTGATTGCATTGTAACCATATCCGTTGGTAATGTTACCGGTAATAGTTACCGGTAACATGTCCGGTGATAATGACCGCATAAGAGGAATTGTTATGAGTGATAGCCAAAAACCACATCACGCCTTTGTATTGATGGGGGTTTCCGGCTGCGGAAAATCCGCTGTGGCTAACGGGGTTGCAACCGGGCTTAATGCGGCCTTTCTGGACGGAGATTACCTGCATCCGCGCGCCAATATTGAAAAAATGGCGGCGGGGCACCCGCTGAATGACGCCGATCGCGAGCCGTGGCTGAAAGCCATCAATGACGCGATTTTTGCCATGCAGCGGACGAATGAACTTTCCGTGATCGTCTGTTCGGCACTGAAAAAAAGTTACCGTGATATTTTGCGCCGCCAGAACAAAAATTTGTCATTTATCTGGCTGAAAGGGGATTTTGAGCTGATCGAAAGCCGCCTGAAAGCCCGCAAAGGGCATTTCTTTAAACCGGAAATGCTGATCACCCAGTTCGATACATTAGAAGCACCGGACACGGCCGACGAGCAGGATGTGCAGGTGCTGGACATTCAGCCGCCGCTTGAGGATGTGATTACGGGCGCGGTTCAGATTATCAGACAGGTTTCCGGAGGTCAGTCATGACAACATTAACCCTGGTATTAACCGCTGCCGGGTCGGTCTTACTGCTGCTGTTCCTGGTGATGGTGGCGCGGCTGCACGCCTTTGTGGCGCTGATGATTGTCGCTATCGGTGCAGGGCTGTTCTCCGGCATGCCGCTGGAGCAGATTACACAGACCATGCAAAACGGGATGGGCGGCACGCTCGGTTTTCTGGCGATAGTGGTCGCACTCGGGGCGATGTTCGGCAAAATTCTGCATGAAACCGGCGCACTTGACCAGATTGCGGTAAAACTGCTCAACTCATTCGGTGAAAAACGGGCGCATTACGCGCTGGGGATCGCCGGGCTTATCTGCGCACTGCCGCTGTTTTTTGATGTGGCGATAGTGCTGCTGATCGGTGTGGTTTTCGCGGTTGCCCGCCGTACCGGCGGTAACGTTGTGCGCCTGGCGATCCCGCTGTTTGCCGGTGTGGCGGCGGCTGCCTGCTTCCTGTTACCGGGACCGACACCGATGCTGCTGGCGGATCAGATGAATGCGGATTTCGGCTGGATGATCCTGATTGGCCTGTGTGCGGCGATTCCGGGTATGATCCTGGCCGGCCCGCTGTTCGGTAACTTTATCAGCAAATTTGTCACCCTGGAGCTGCCGAAAGACCTGACTGAACCTGCGCTCGGACAGAGCAAAATGCCGTCATTCGGCCTGAGTCTGGCGCTGGTGCTGTTCCCGCTGGTGCTGGTCGGGCTGAAAACGATTGCTGCACCGATGGTGGACCCGAAATCAGAGCTCCACGGCTGGCTGGTATTTATCGGACACCCGTTCCTGGCGATTCTGATTGCCTGTCTGGTGGCGATTTACGGCCTGGCAATCCGCCGTGGCATGAGCCGCAATAAAGTGATGGAAATCTGTTCTGCCGCTATCCAGCCTGCAGGGATTATCCTGCTGGTGACCGGTGCCGGCGGGGTGTTCAAACAGGTGCTGGTGGACTCCGGTGTGGGTCCTGCGCTGGGTGAATCACTGATTGGCGCAGGGCTGCCGATTGCCGCTGCCTGCTTTATTCTGTCTGCTGCTGTCCGTGTTATCCAGGGTTCCGCAACCGTTGCCTGTCTGACCACCGTTGGTCTGGTATTACCGGTTATCGGTGAACTGGGCTATTCCGGCGCACAACTGGCGGCACTGTCAGTCTGTATCGCGGGCGGCTCTATTGTACTGAGCCACGTGAACGACTCCGGTTTCTGGCTGTACGGGAAATTTACCGGCGCCACCGAAGCACAGACCCTGAAGACCTGGACGCTGATGGAAACCATCCTGGGGACCACCGGGGCCATCGTCGGTATGCTGTTCTTCGCCTTCCTGTAATATCTGCATTTTCATTCTCAGGCAGCGGATTGATAAGATCCGCTGCCTTTTTTATCACTCCCCGCCGTCCGCATAATATTCCTGTTTTTTCCGCCGATAGTAAATCTGTCCCCGGCGGCAATCCGCGCTATTTCCCAGTGTTATATTATCTGTATTAACCGGAATTAACATGCTGAATATAATGAAAAAATGGATTTTTTTTACAAAAAAAACAGCCCGTTGTCTTCCTGGAGGAACCGGAGGTTTATCCGGCACCGTCAGAGCACGTGATGACGGGAAATGCAGATGAACAGAAGCACTATCACGGTGAAATTTTGTGCCGTCACTTACTGGATGGTATCGCGGCGATAGAAATTATCCGCAACTCCCTGCTGGATTCCGGCACCCGCCTGGCGGGGGAACAGGGGACACTGGATGAAATCGCTATGCATAACAGTGAAACCCGCCGTTATATGCAGGAGTTGTGCAGTGTGCTGGATGATATCAGTGAGCATGCAGATAAAGGGCTTGATTACACTCAGAAGCTGGTCTCGGTGCTGGGACAGATTAATCAGAATATTAATAACATCGAGCGCCTCGCCAACCAGACTAACCTGCTGGCGGTTAACTCGGCGATTGAAGCGTCTCATGTCGGTAGCCGTGGTGCCGGATTCTCTGTTATTGCCCGGGAGATCAAACAGTTATCCGGAGAAATTCAGGATGAAGCCATCAATATCACCACATTTACCGGTAAAATCAAATCACACGCCAAAGCGATCCATACGGATGCGGAAGATAATCAGAAGCTGGTGAGCAGCATCCGCGATATTGCGGTTCAGGCGGAAGAGCGTTTACAGGATATGATCACCAGTTCCTCCCGGATGGAAGCAATTATCCGTTTTGTGGCAGTGCAGCAGTTTCTCAATACCGTCAAACTGGATCATGTTATCTGGAAAGGGGATATCTACCGCCGCCTGCTGGACGGAAATGCAGACTTATCGGTTAATGACCATACCCAGTGCCGTCTCGGCAAATGGTATTACGCTGACGAAGGGCAGCGGTTTATCGGCCATGATGCTTACCGCAGACTGGAAAGGCCGCACCGGATAGTCCATCTTTCCGGGCGCCTGGCGCTGGAAGCCAGGGCTCAGGGCTCGCTTCATGATGAGGAACGGCATTTATCCGCGATGGAGGACGCCAGCCGGGAAGTGATTGAGAACATCGATGATCTGCTGGCATCGATCAGTTACTGAAATCAGGTGAACAGTGTGATTTGTCTGTTTTTCAGTTGTGTGATTTTTTCGGATAACTGAATTTTCTTGTCTGCGGCGGCAAAGGCATCCGGTGGCATATGGCTGACCAGTTCACTGAGATGATCCGGAGATTTAACAACAAGAAATTGTTTTTTATCCCGGATAAACACCACGGAATATTTTTTCTGATTTAATAATTCCAGCACATTACTGAGAGTGCCGGTACTGCGGCTGTCCCAGATCATCAGTCCGCAATCCGCGTCAGCGGCCATCGCTAAGTCTTTCGCTGTAAAAAATGCCCTGCTTCCCGGCGCACAGGTGGTTTCTGTTACCTGTACAGGCCAGTTTCCGAGGTTATGTCTCGGAACCCGGGAACTGCTGAAGACGGTGACGTGATGATAACCGGATTGTTTCAGAAATTGCTGAACGGCTGAATCCGCCCCCGCGGCATCACCGACAATAATGCGGAGATGCCGGGCGGTTATTTTTTGCAGCCGTTCAGTGACCAATGGGTCTAATACTTTAATTTTAATCGATCCTGCGACGAAAATCGTCGTCATACCGGTCTCCAGGTGAGTGCAGCCACATAGATGTTATTCACTTTACTATAACCGCGAAGAACTTGACAGGCTGACTCCAGTGACGCACCGGTATGGTACAGGTCATCAATTACCACGACATTCCGGCATCCGTCATTTTGGATTTGATCAAAAACAGAAAAGCTTTCACCGATGGTATTCAGTTTTTCCTGTTTGTCAGTCAGATTTTTGAGCGGAGTGTTACCGGGTTCTTTCATCAGCAGATGATCAAAATGCGGCAGGTCTGTTATTTTTGAAACTATCCGGACAATTTCTGTTACCGGCTGGCGGGAACGGGCGGTAGAGGCGGGCATGGGAAGGACGAAACGCGCATCCGGAAAACGGATTTTTATATTATCCGCAAGGCACCGGGCGAGCGGGTCAAGCTGAGACCAATCCTGTTTATATTTCAGCCGGTATAGTGCTTCACCCACTTCTGTTCTTTTGGTATCAAACTGCATGTGCCCGGCGCTGTTTTCACCCAGTGGTTTGCTCCATTCGGTGTGTTTATCCAGGGCGAACCCCGCTTTCCAGCTCCCGTAGAGAGGTTTGATATTGGTCTTCATCATCAGTCCTTTGGTAACGAATACAACATGGTGATTGAAGGGTGATTAGAGATTATTCTTTTGGATGATGCACGTTTCCGGCGGATGTTTTGCGGGCAGAAGTGTAAAATAAGGGAGTAATACGTATAAAAAACCCCCGGAAACCGGGGGCTGAGTGAACATCGCTGTCGGGTAAACAGGCGGTGTATCAGGGGTGATGATGTAAAAATTCACTTAATTCACGGCGGGTAGGCGCACCGTCAGACCCCGGACGGCTGACCACAATGGCGGCAACCGCATTACCGATCCGGACGGCATCCGTGAGCGTCAGCCCGCAGGCCAGACCGGCGAGAACACCGGCGCAGTGACTGTCTCCGGCGGCGATGGTATCGGCCACCGGTACGCTGAAGGCCGGGATTTTTACCGGCTGCTGTCCCGGCTGACACACCACGGCACCTTCTTTATCAAAGCGGGCGATCAGCGGCAGTCCGTAACTGTCTGAAAACGCCTGTGCATCATCTGTCTGTATCTCAAACTGCCTGCCGCCCCGCGGATTAAGCTGTGCCAGCTCATCACGGTTGACGGTCAGCAGTGGTTTTTTCGTCAGCAGCTTTTCAATAAAGTCCGCATCAATATCCCGCAGACGAGGACCAAAATCCGCAAACAGGGTTTTATCATCACTCTGTGCCAGCAGCCAGTTACGCAGCGGCGCACTTTCCGGGCTGACCAGTTCATAACCGGAAACATAAATCAGCGCATTGTCCGGCACCGGGATTTGTGCGAGCAGTTCTTCACTCCAGTGCTGCTCACAGCCTTCGATAGTGATAAAAGTACGCTCTTTACTTTCTTCCACCAGTGCCAGACACCAGCCGTTATCATGCGACGGATGGCGCAGCAGAACCGGCAGATTTTCCTTTTCCATCGCGGCAATGACCTGCTTTCCCCAGCTGCCGTTTCCGGCGGGGATGCCGTTGACCGGCACAATACCGAGACGGCTCAGGGCACGGGCGACGTTAAAGGCGCAACCGCCGATCTGCTGCCCGAGGGGCAGTGCGCTGATATCATCCCCGCTGCGCGGCAATGCGTTCACTTCCAGCATCACATCACCGAAAGCGGCGCCGATAACCACAACCGGACGCTGGGGTGTCAGTAACGATACATCCATCAGTTCAGATTAACTCCGTGCCGGTTTCATCATCAGTGTCAGGCGGTATGCCGCCATGCTCACCAGGAAGGAGACAAACAGCCCCAGACTGGAATTCTCAAACACACCGGTGGCAAACGGCCCGTTAATAAAGCCGGTGTTGGTGACCAGCAGCCCGGCAACCGAGCCGCCGAGCCAGCACAGGAACGTCGGCAGGATAACGCCGGTGTCGCCGTACAGAGAAACTTCGTCGTAACCGGCTGTTTTGTGTTTGCTGTAGTAATCGGTGATAAAAATCGCCGCCCAGGACGCCAGGAACAGCCCGCAGAACACCAGGAATGAAATAAACGGCCCGAGGAAATCACCGGAAACAAACAGAACATAAATCGCGATAGCCAGCACAATCACACCATCAAGGGCAACGGCGGTGCGCTGTTTGAGTTTGATCCCCATACTCAGCAGGTTCAGACTGGCGGAATAGAGGCTGAGGACGGCAATAGTGACAATCCCCGCCACGGCGGCAGCCAGATACGGCACGGCCATCCAGGACGGCAGCAGACCGCCGATCGCGGCGATCGGGTTTTCTTCCGCGGCCAGATCAGGCAGTTGCGCGGTCAGCAGAATACCGGTCAGGATCAGCAGCAACAACGGCAGCGCAGCGCCGCCGACCACAGAACCGAAAATACGGCTGTGGGATGAGGACGGGCTCTGATCACGGCTGTAATCCGCCCCGGCAATCGCCCAGCTGATGCCGGTTCCGGCGGCGATGATGGAAACCGCCGGCAGGAAACCGGTGATCCAGCTGCCGGAAGGACGGCTGAACAGTGCCTGCCAGTCCGCGGTGGCCAGCAGCCAGAGTACAACAAACAGGGTCATTGCCCCGAAAATCCGCGTGATCCATTTCTGCATCAGCAAAACGGTGTTCTGCCCGAGAATACTGACCAGTACTGTCAGCCCGCCGAATAATACCAGCGCAACAGCCGTCATCAGGTGTCCGCTGCCCAGACCGATGGCGGTAAACAGCGCGGCGAGCGTCAGTGTGCCGGTGATGATATTCACGGCTTCCCAGCCCATCAGGTTAAACCAGCAGAAAGCGGTCGGCGCGATATTACCGCTTTTGCCGAAACTGGCGCGGGAGAGGGTGAGAGTGGTGGTCCGGCCGATTTTACCGGCGATACTGGTGATCCCCACTAAAATAAAGGAGGCGACACCTGCCATCGCTGCTAAAACGGACTGAAAGAAGGACAGCCCGAACGACACAATAATCGCGCCGTAGACCACGCCGAGAATACCGATATTGGCGGCACACCAGACAAAGAAAAGTTCGGCCGGTTTTTTGGTCTGCCGGGAGGGCGGGATCAGACCGATCCCCAGTTCTTCTATCGTCGGATCGGTTTTGTTCAATGCTGAAGGTGCAGATTGCTGACTCATGACATCATCCTGTTCGTCGCGGCATACTCCTGCCTGAACTGCGCCAGACGGCGGGCATACGGCGTAAAATCGATATTATTTGTATGATTTATCAATGCGATACTGTCAGCATCAAAACTGTCAATGCCGTGAATTGCGCCGCAGATAGCCGTTGCCATGGCACCGATGGTGTCCGTGTCTCCGCCCAGATTTGCAGCCAGTACCGCACAGCGTACGGGATTGGTGTTGGCTAAATCCGCGAGTGCAATTGCACACGGGATAGATTCAATATTATCCATACCGGCGCCGACTATCTCATAAAGATCGGTCAGTGCCTGTTCTTCGTCCGTACGCCCGCGGACCACATTGAGCGCGTACATAATCCTCCGTCCCAGCAGCGGGCTGAAGGTGGATTCGAACCGGCGCTGAACAGAATCAGCCAGCGGTATGACAGCTTGTTTTATCGCAGACCAGTCAGTGCCCTCAACAGCCAGACTGACGGCCCGGGCAATCACGACAGCACCGGCAATGGCGATATCGGATTTGTGGGTCGGCAGACAGGAGAGCCTGACCTGCTCAATAAAACGTTCTGTATTATATGATGGCATCAGGCAACCGACGGGCGCGACACGCATCGCGGAACCGTTGGTCACACCATTTGCCTCTATTTTATCTAAAGGTATTCCCTGGTGTATGGCATTCAGCGCAGCTTTTGATGTCGGCCCCAGAATATTTTTTTCAAACGCCTGTATCCGGGTAGCCCATGCCATGATGTGGCGGGCGATCGTCTGCGGGACGACCGCACCGTGCTCCTCAATAATGGCATCCATCAGGGCAACACACTGACTGGTATCATCGGTAAATTCCCCGGCAACAAACTCGTTGGCGGCAATATTCTCCTCCGGGCCCGGCAGGAAAGTGTCAATCCAGCCGAAGTGCTGACGGACACGGCTCTTTGGCCAGAGTTCCGACGGCATGCCCATGGCATCTCCGGTTGCCTGCCCGTAAAGACAACCGAGAATACGTTTTTCTGTCACACTTAACGGGACTGCTGCTGATTGTGTCATTTATTATTATCTGAACTGGTGTTGAATGAATTAAGAACAAAATATTTGTTATTGGTATGGGACTGCTGTGTGGCCTTTGTCTTTACTGAGTATATAATAGACTACAAATAAGTCCAGTTGAAGTCCAGTTGGGGCGATTTTAATCAGTATGTGATAGCGGACACAAAAGTTGCTACACTGTTTTCAGCCGTTATCCGCAGCATGACAGGAACCTATTTGTGGAACATGATTTTCTCACTTTTTTACAGCACCGGTTTGATCAGCAATCAACTGTTCCGTTATATATTCAGTTAAAACAAGGGATTGAAGACGCCATTACACAAAAGATGCTGACGCACGGCTGTGTTCTGCCGTCTGAGCGCCGTTTGTCTCAGTCGCTGGGTGTATCCCGCGTTACGGTAGTAAAAGCACTGGACTTACTGCTGAAACAGGGACTGGTGGTGAAACATCACGGCAAAGGCACGCAGATTAATCTGCCGGTACAGTACAACCTGTCCGGCGGGGGATTTTCCGCACAGGCGGCCGGCAGCGGCAAGGTGTCCAACCGCTGGCTTATTCGTCAGCTGGACTCTGTACCGGACTCTCTGGCCCCGGAACTGGAATTATCCGCAGGTGATACCATGGCGGTGATTAAACGTGTCCGGCTGGTGGATGATATTCCGGTGTCGCTGGAAACCATGTTTATTCCGGAAGCCTTTCTGCCGCGCCCTGATTTGCTGGACGGTTCACTGTACGCACACTGGCTGGCACAGGGTATTGAGCCGGATGTGCAGGAGTATGCGCTTTCTATCTGTCATCCGTCAGAAGAAGAGGCGAAACTGCTCTCTATCCCGCCGACAGCGTCACTGATGAAAATTATCCTCAGAAGCCGCGATAAAGCGGGCAGAGTACTGGAATACGGTACAGCTATCTGCCGCAGTGATTTCTATCATTTCCACTTTACAGTAAAAGCCTGACAGCAAAAAAATCAGAAAGCAAAAAAGCACTGCAAAACAGTGCTTTTGATAATATTACGTTGCTGTTTATCAGGCCATCGCGGTGATGGTTTTATTCAGTAACGCATTGGCGAGTGTCTCTGCGGTCACCGTTTCATTGGTGTTCGCGGTAAGATCCCACAAGCCTATCTGTCCGTCATGGTTAAGCGTCACAATGTAACGGCAGCCGGATTTCAGCGCGCTGCTGTGCTGACGCTTCAGTTTGGCACGGGTGAAATCATTCAGGATTTTATATTGCGGTAACTGATGGCGCAGTGTGTTAGCCAGTAATAATGCTTCCACATTCTGTGCCGGATCTTCATAGGTCACCACGATATCCGGCTGATTAACAATCGCTTTATCCAGGCCAAGGGTCTGGATCAGCAGTAACAGCCGTTCGATCCCGATAGCAAACCCGGAGGCCGGTAACTGTTTGCCGCTGAATAATTCAACCAGACCATCGTAACGGCCGCCGCCGCAGACTGTCCCCTGTGATCCCAGCTCTTCGGTGATCCACTCAAACACGGTGCGGGTGTAGTAATCCAGCCCGCGCACCAGACGCGGATTGACCACGTAGGCGATGTTTTCGCTGTCCAGCAGACGGCGCAGTTCATCAAAGTGCTGTTGTGATTCTTCGCCGAGGAAGTCCAGCAGGCGCGGTGCCGCTTCAATCATCTCCTGCATATCCGGATTTTTGCTGTCCAGGATACGCAGCGGGTTGGTTTCCAGACGGCGCAGGCTGTCCTCATCCAGCAGTGCCTTGTGCTGCGTAAAGTAATTCACCAGTTGCTGACGGTGCTCTGAGCGCTCTTCCGGTGTCCCGAGGGAGTTAATCTCCAGGCGGACGTGTTTATCCACGCCGAGCGCCTTAAAGATATCTTTCACCATAAAGATAAGCTCCGCATCCACATCCGCCCC
This sequence comes from Morganella morganii, assembly GCF_019242955.1. Classification (GTDB taxonomy): domain Bacteria; phylum Pseudomonadota; class Gammaproteobacteria; order Enterobacterales; family Enterobacteriaceae; genus Morganella; species Morganella sibonii. The sequence goes on along the minus strand of NZ_CP066129.1, from coordinate 3,639,164 downwards.
CGGCATACCGAAGGTTTCCACCCCGAACTGGGTGAACTGGCGCAGACGGCCTTTCTGCGGACGCTCATAGCGGAACATCGGGCCCTGATACCACAGGCGCTGCGTGGTGTTGTAGCACATGTTGTTCTCAATCACGGTCCGGACGCAACCACTGGTACCTTCCGGACGCAGGGTGATGTGCTCGCCGCTTTTATCGAGGAAGTTATACATCTCTTTTGAGACGATATCGGTGGATTCACCGACAGCGCGTTCAAACAGGGCAACCGGTTCCAGAATCGGCAGCCTGACCTCCTGATAGCCGTAGCGGGAAGTGATATTCCGGATCCGGTTTTCCAGCCACTGCCAGACCGGTGTTTCTTCCGGAAGCACACTTCTCATCCCTCTGATTGACTGAATCTTTTCCATTTTTAGTCCTCTATATACAGTTTCTCTGTGAGAAATTCCGGCTGTCATCATTGTCAGCCGATAACGCCATCTCAGCGGTCTGCTCAGTGCAGATCCCCGGGATGTACGACAGGGCGAGCCCGGGACAGGGATCAGTAGTGTTTTTTTCACGGCGCATTATAAAAAACAGATACAGCGGAATGGTCACCATTTGCAGCACCATGCCCCAGAACAGCGGTTTGGTGCCGGCGCCTGTCAGCGCGACCATAATGAATCCCAGACCGATCAGGCTCAGAGTGGCGTAAATAATAAAAGTACGTCCGTACTGCATTTTTTTGGCGATCATGGCGATCGGCAGGGAAATCACAGCAAATGCATACGGGATCAGACTGGCGGATACCGCAAGAATAATGATGTTGCGGAACTGCTGTTCCAGGCTCGGTGAGATGGTAAGTAACAACACGGCGCTCATCATCCCGGCGGTGCAAATCAGTCCTTTATACGGGACACCATGACGGTTCACATCGGCAAAAAAACGGGGAAATGTGCCTTCTTCCGCCGCAGAGCGGGGAACTTCAGTCTGTAAAATCTGCCAGCCCGGCAGTGCGCCGAAGCAGGCAATAATCGCGAGTGCAGAGATAATCTGTCCCGCATGTGCGCCCCACAGATAGCGGGCGGTATCCGCAAACGGCGCGGTGGAGTTAACAAGCTGTTCGTGGGGCAGAATCCCCATCATGACATTGGTGGAACTGAGATAGCAGGCGGCAGCAATCACCAGCCCGATAATCGTTGCCAGCGGAATATTGCGGTGCGGATTAATCACCTGGGCAGATGAAACCGACGCGGATTCAATTCCCAGGTAGCCCCACAGCGAAATAGCGGCGGCGGCAAAAATAGCATCTGTGTTACTGGTCTGAGTAACATTAAAACTGGTGATGTAACGTGTGTAATCAAAACTGGTCCAGCCGAAAATACTGATGCTCAGAATAACGGTGAGCATACAAAGGCCGGTAAAAATCTGCGCATAGCCGACGACTTTTGCGCCCTGCAAACCCAGCAGAACGAAAGCCCAGAGAATAATAATAGCGGTAATAGCGGCGTAAAGCGGAGTGTGAAGTTGCGGAAAGAAGTAAGAGAGATAACCGACACCGGAGATCAGTAAGGCACAGTTGCCTATCCAGGTCGAAAGCCAGTAAAAAAGTGATGTCTGTAACCCGATATACTGCCCGAATGTCCGGCCGATGTTGGCAATCACGCCGCCTTTACAGGGGGAGATTTCACCGGTTTTGGCGAACACCAGCGCCAGTGCCAGCACGCCGCAGAAGGTCAGCAGGCCGCCCCACAGCGCGACAGAGCCGATATGCGCCAGGGAGGAGGGTAACATAAACACGCCGCTTCCCATCATATTGGAAGCCGTCATAATGATCAGGGCTGTCAGGCCCATGCGGTGGGTGGGTTTACCATTGGGAACCATACCATTTTGTCCTCACAGAAATACTCCAGCTGCGGATGAGGGAGCAAAAAATCTCACGATCAGAGAACTGAGCCGTGTTTTTTGGTCTTTTTTCTTGCATCATCCTGTGTCGCTGTATAGGTTAGAGAGCGTTGCCGGCAGGATTGGCGTCTGCGCCGGCAACGAACCGTAAGGGGGCAGTGGATATTTACCACTGCCTTTTTTTATGCCGCGTGTAAGTTAAAATCTGCGATAACATCGTCGATCAGTTTGTCGATCTCTGCGGTATCCAGATGGTGTGCGGTGGTGATCAGGTGAGCCACGTCGCCGGATGTTGCCAGGCAATGTTCTTTCCAGACGCGTTCTGACGGGCAAGGGAACACAACAGTGATGGAGTTCTTGTTGCGCCATGCATTGATGCCGGCTTTCTGCATACGGTCAACAGCGTACTGCGCCATATCCAGGCTGCGGGTGATGCGGCGTTTCCACTCTTCAGTTGAGTGTGAACGGACAGCTTCCCACAGCATCAGTGGTGTGTGACCGTTACGTGAACCGGTGATGGTTTTGTCGTGTGCGGAGATGTAGTCGATTTCAACAGAAATACGGTCTACGTTTTCTTTCTTCGCAACAACGATACCGCAAGGGATTGGTGAACCAATCATTTTGTGGCCGGACACACCGATGGAGTCGATACCGTCTGCAAAAGTGAATGGCTGTGCATCATCAACGAATGGCAGGATCATGCCGCTCAGTGCCGCATCGGCGTGCAGATAGTAATCTTCACGTTTGATACCGGCTGCTTTCAGGCGTTTCTGAATTTCTGCGATATCATCGATTGCACCGCGGACAGTGGTACCGATGTTAGCAAAGATGATCGGATGCGCTTCTTTATCGTCAGCGATTTTTTTCATCAGATCGTCATAGTCGATTTCGCCGCTTGGCAGAGATTCAACAACCTGAGATTTGATGCGCAGTAATTTAACGATTTTTGCAACGGAATAGTGAGTATCTTTTGAATAGTACAGGGTACCGTCAGGGAAGATTTCACGGCCCAGGTAGCAACCGAACATATTACCTTCGGTACCGCCGTTGGTGACATAACCCCAGCTTTGTTCAAACGGAATTTTGAACAGGTCTGCGAAATACTCCATCACTTCTTTTTCGAAATCGAAAGAGTTCAGCAGGTAGTTGCAATATTCGCCCCAGTCACCGCAGTTATTGATAGAGAAACGTAAGAAGCGTTCCAGATTGGTGTAATCAAAATCCGCTGATTCAGGATAGCCGATGTTGAAATACTGGTTTTTTACGCAATAAGCCCAGAATGCATCAAGTTTGTTTTGATCATTGATAGACAGAGTCATACTTAATTACCTCTTGTTTTTCAAAATTGAAGACTGTGAAGCGGAGCAAATCACGCTTTGTTTTGTTCGTCATTGATATACAGGATGTCGTTGCCTTTTTTCGCACGGCCGGCAGCCACGAAGCTGAACAGCGGGATAGTGACGGACATCATGACCAGACCCCAGAACATAGAATCAGAACCGGAACCTAACAGGGCAAAGACACAGTAGATAATGCCGATAACCACCAGGACGTTATAGAAAATGAATGTTCTGCCGCGATTCATTTTTTTGGAAACCATGATGATTGGCAGAGAAATCAGTGCATACATGTATGGCAGCAGAGATGCGAAGACAGACATCAGAATGACGATTTCAAACTGTTTGGCCAGGTTTGGTGATGCGGTCATTAACAGCACCAGGCTCATCAGCACACCGGTGAAAATCAGGCTTTTCATCGGAACGTCATTTTTGTTCACATCGGAGAAGAATTTAGGGAACAGACCCTGGTCGGCACCGGCACGCGGACCTTCAGACTGAAGGATTAACCAGCCGGAGATTGAACCGAAGCAGGCGATGATACTCAGGATAGACGCAACAGTACCGGCGGTTTCACCGAACATGTAACGGGCAGCATCCGCAAACGGCGCAGCAGAGTTAACCAGTTCTTCATGCGGAACCAGACCCATGATAACGGTGCAGCTGCCGACGTAGCAGACTGATGCAATCAGCAGACCATAAACGGTGGCACGCGGAACAGTGTATTCGGGTTTGTCGACCTGGCCGCTGGAAACCACTGCGGATTCAACACCCAGGAAGCCCCACAGTGCGATAGATGCCGCAGTAATAATAGCAGTGGTATCACTTTTACCGGTGCCGTTATAAACCTGAGAGAACATCTGCGGATCGAACCAGAACCAGCCGATGACACCGACACCGAGAACAACAACCAGCATGCAGCTTGCAGTGAATGACTGCGCACGACCGGCGACACGGGCACCGAAGCTGGCTAACACCACGAAGCCCCACAGAATCGCGATAGCAACGACACTGCCGATAGCCGGGTTTTTCAGTTCAGGGAAGAAGTAGCTGAGGTAGCCGACACCGGCAACCAGCAGCGCGACGTTACCGACCCAGGCACTGATCCAGTAACAAACTGTGGTCTGGAAACCGATAAACGGACCGAAAGCATCGCTGGCGTAAGCCACGATACCGCCGTTACGCGGTGTGATAAGACTGGTTTTGGCGAAAACTAATGCTAATGCGATAACACCAATGATTGTAAATAACCATCCCCATAAGGAGATGTAACCGACGCCCGCGAGGTTAGTCGGCAGCATGAACACACCGGAACCCATCATATTTGATGCGGTTACCAGGGTCAGCGCGACCACCCCCATTTTATGGGCGGAACTGGCACTCATGTTTCCCATAATGCTTTTCCTGTAATGATTGTTTAATTGGAAAGGTGCACCCGATGACAATTACCGAGATAGGGGAAACTTAATTTTTAAATGTCGTTCTAAATTTGATGTTGATCAAAAAAAACAGCGCTTCCATAACAGTTTCGGCTGAAAATGAATATTTTATGAGCCGTTTTTCAGTAAGTGACTCTGTCCCCCTTTTTTGGCGTTAATAGTTCAGCTTTTTGTGTGGTTATTATTTTACTTTTGTCATGCGGGAATGAACAAACAGGTTAAGTAAAAAATAAATATACTTTTTTCAATACGATAAAAAATAATGGCATTCAGAAATAAAAACGGGTTTTATGATATGAGTTAAAATAACAAAACCGGTTTTGTATTATATTACTCATTAGATAAATTGATTACTTTTAGCGATTGGAGCGCTGACCTATGCCAAGAAGAGAGCGCCTTTATTTTCCGGGATTACCACAGCTGATTAAACTTAACGGGCACAATCATGAAAAGCTCTTTCAGGAAGAGAATGATTACGCCCGCTTTCTGACCTGTATTGACAGGTCTTTAGAATCATACAATTGCGAGCTTCATGCATATTCACTTCAGGCTGATACCGTATTATTGCTGCTGACACCAAAATCAAAAGAAGATTTAAGCCGCTTCATTCAACACATCGGACGCCAGTATGTTCCTTATTACAATAATAAATATCAGCGCAGCGGTGCATTATGGGATCGGCGTTATAACAGTTGTCTGATTGAAGCAAATTCCTATTTTCTTTTGGTCTCTCAATATGTTGATACACTCACATCCGACCAGTCAGAATATAATGACAGACATAACTTAAATTATTCAAGCTATGCTCATAACGCCGGGGAATGTACTATTCCGAGAATGACTGAACACCAGTGTTATTTACAATTAGGAAAAACACCGGAAGAGCGTGGTATCCATTACCAGCATTTTTTATATACCACCATCAGCCCGTCAGTTATTGAGCGAATCCAAATCTGTCTGAATCAGAATTGCGTACTGGGCACGAATCAGTATTGCCAGAAACTGGAATTTGAAGTGAACCGGACCGTGCGCCCGCATCAGAGCGGACGGCCGCGCAAACATTACAGTAATGATGTGGCGGACTGGATCTGGCTGGAGAACCGCGCCTCTAAACTGCTGGCACGTTATTGTTATCAGGAAATCCGTTTTCCGCTGCTGGAATACTGGGATGACCATATGAAGAATACGGCCGCATTCGCAGAGGATAACCATAACGGACCTAAGCTCAATTGCAGTCATCCGGCACTGTTGCGCGGTGAGGGGACGATGGGCTGCCTGCGGGTGATTGCACAGCATCAGCGTTTACAGTCGAAAAGTAAGTTATGGTATATCGGTGCGATGTTCCGCAATGTGGCCGGACAGAAGCAGGATTTTGAACAATATCACCAGATTGGTGTGGAAGCCTTCGGCTACGATAATATTGATATCGAGCTGGAGCATATTTTAATGCAGTATGATTTTTTCAGCTCATTGCATCTTACGCCGTATATTGAACTGAAAATAAATACCGCGGGCAGTGAAGAAGAGTTCAGCTGTTTCCGTCAGGCACTGAGAGACTATTATCAGCCGTTTCTGCCGTTCTTTGAGGAGCCGTGGCTGGCCAGACTGAAAGATAAACCGGAGCAGTTATTATCCGTACCGCACAAGCTGCTGGATATCGTCAATAAAAAAGCCCCCCGGCTCAGTGAGTTTCTCTCTGAAACATCCGCCGCCCGCTTCCGTCAGTTACTTGAATCCCTTAACCGCCTGAAAATTCCGTACAGCGTAACGCCGGAGCTGTATCCGGTGAATAATTACTGCCATACCCTGTTTGAATGGCGCACCACCCATCCGGACAGTCACGATGAACTGTTATGCCGCGGCGGGCGCTATGATGCCAGCGCGTCACATCTGCTCGATAAACAGATGGCGGTCAGCGGTTTTGCCTTTATGCTCGATCCGATTATTTTCCTGATCCGCAAATGCCACAAACAACTGCTGCGTCAGAATGCAACCGATGTGGTGCTGATCCCGGAAAACACCCGTGCCGCCGGACACGCGCTGATAGTCGGCCGTCGTCTGCGCACACTGTTCCCGCAGTTCACCATTAAAAATGATTGTTCGGGGATGCGGATCAGTACCTGCCGCAAGAATGCGGAGCGTAACGGCAGCCGTTTTATTATTGTGGTGCCGTCAGAGAATGATAAAGAGCTGGAACTGACCGATAAAGATAACGGAATGATTCAGTTTGTGAATGAGAATGCCATGATCGGGGTTCTGGGACACAGCGTAAACGGCTGAGAGGAGAGACTCCGCAGATAATCAGTTATCTGCGGAGTAGCGGGTTACTGTTGACTGAGCAGGGCTTCCAGCGCGTTATAGAGTGCGGTGGCACTCTTCTCATAACCCGGACCGGAGAGATGGACTTTATCCGGCCGTGCGAGATCACGCAGCACCCAGCTGTTGATCGCACAGTCGCCGCCCATGAACTGCTGCCAGTCCCAGTAGAGTAAGCCTTCATTTTTCGCGACAGACTTCTGGATCTGCATTACATTGTGCAGATTGGCCGGCTGTTGTGAACGGCAGTCAGGTGCGGTTTTGTTCTTGATGCTGTCGCCCGGGCCGACCAGCAGGATCACCGCATCCGGCATGGTATTGCGGATATTGCGCACCACATTGGTCAGCTGCTGACGGTAGAGATCCAAATCCAGCGTATCATTAAAGGCTTCGTTGGTGCCGTAAGCCAGGATCACCATTTCCGGATCGGTCTGCGCCAGGGTATTCACCCACTGCGGCTGCCATTTTTCCGTCATGGCGATGGTGGCACCGTTGATACCGACAGATGAGAGCATCACACCCGGATGATTGCGGGTAATAAACCAGCCGCCGATATTCAGCGGGCTCTTCTCATTCGCGGTGATGTCTGCCGGGAAGGTCACCGGCACACTGTCAGAAAAACGCCATTCTGAGGACGGCGTCAGGTTCAGCGTGCCGCCTCTGCCGCCGCGTACCGCAACGGAGGCCGGATAACCGGTCTGGTACAGCACCTGCATATCATACTGATAAGAGGACGGATTGCGCTCTTTCATCGTCAGGGTGCTGTGCGGGGTCAGCGGCGAAATAATAAAACCGCCCAGAGGGAAGTTTGGTGCATCATCTTTACGGCTGGTCAGGAATGACCACTGTTTTTTCGGCTCAGTGAAGACGAAGTTTGCTGTGCGCTGCCCGGCAATAATGCTCGGCGGCACAAAGCCAATCCCCGCATTGCCGTAACGCGCCTGGAATTTATCACGCAGCGTGCCGGAGAAAAAATCCGCCGCGGTGTGAGAGTCACCAATCTGGACAATATGAACACGCGCGGACGGGTCCCGCAGGCGGTGTGCCAGGCGGCTGAGATTCGGATCGCCGTAGTTGGTCAGATCATTGCGCGACACCGGTGCCGGTGTCTCCGGCTGTATCCACGGTTTATCCTGCGTGTTCTGGCAGGAGAGCAGGGAAAGCGCTGCGGCAAACAGGGCTCCGGCTCCGGCCAGCTTAAGGGGCCACGACGGGCGTTTTTGTTGTTTCATCATGTGTTTCTGTGTTTTCCTGCGCCGCCGGGGTTTCCTCCGGCGCAGCATTAAATTTAATCAGATCAAATACCGTGTCAGCAATGGCTTTCTGACCTTTGTAGGTAAAGTGAATACCGTCACCGCTGCGCAGCTTGATATTGCTGCTGCCGTCACCGGGGTAGTCTGAATAGATATTATCCTGATATTTGAAAATGGTATTCGCGGACAGCCAGATTTCACCGGCATTGTTAATTTCCGTCTGATAAACACCACTCAGATAGTGTACACCATCCGACAGCTTATCTTTTCGCATATTCGGCGGTCCGATCCAGATGACGTCCACACCCTGTATCCGGGCTGTTAACAGAATATCCTGAATCCGCTTGCGGTACTGTGCTTCCCATTCCGGCGACTTAAAGCGCAGATAACGCCCGCCACCCTCCGGCGGCATGTCCCACGGATCATTCGGGCCAAGGAACACCACCAGCAGGCGGATATCCGGGTTGGCTGCCAGAGTGGTTCTGATAGTCTCCGGCCAGTTAAAAAACTTCGGATACGTCAGGCCGGTACTCTGTTTGCTGAGGTTGATACTCTCAATGCCGTAGGCTTTGGCCAGACGGGATTGTAACACAGGCGCGACCCCCTGCATGAGGGAATCACCCGCGAAGAAAACTTTATCCCCGGCGGCCAGGTCAATAACGGATTTCGGTGTCTTTTTCGTCAGGATGTGTTGTGCCACCTGTTCCGGGTTGAGCTTCAGCACAGAACCGGCGATGGCCGGACGTTCCCGGTTCAGCAGTTCAGGGAAGGTGACTGACAGCGCGGCAGCCGGATAACGGTAGCCGTTGATAAAATGCAGCCCCACCTGAAACTCTTCCGGGAATGCCGTATTGCCGGGAACTGCCTCTTCTGCTTCCTCAACAATATGATTGCCCTGTGCATACGTCCACAGCGTCTCTCCGGCGGCCACCACGCCTTCCTGAAGGTAACCCCCGAGATCCCATCCGTAATGCCCCTCCAGCTTCGCCCACGGCGCAGGCTGGTGGTAGGTCTGTTCCCAGTAACGGGCCAGCGGGTTCTGATTCAGCCAGACCAGTGCCACGGTCGCTGTCAGCACAATAAAGACGACCTTCAGTGCCCGCTCGAGATTTTCTGTAAAATCAAAAATTCGCATAGATAAAACCCGGCATTCCTGAAGGAGAGAAAATAAAGACCAGCGTCATAAAGAGTGCCAGCGGTAAAGGATACCAGACCCATGAGATCCGCCGGTAATAGTGTCCGGCGCGGTGATACAGACTGACGCACAGCGGATAGATAATCAGCAGCAGCCAGAAAGCGATAATCAGCGGTGCGCTGGCCGTCACTGAGGCAATAAAGCCGTCAGCAGTCAGCTGAGTCAGCATGGTGACCGCATCACTGAGGGTGGCGCTGCGGAAGAAAATCCAGGTCAGACACAGCACATGGAAAGTGAAAATCCGGGCGATCCAGACCCCGGTTTTCTGCCACAGAGTCTCTGCCGGATCAGTGCGCGGCGGCAGCAGTTTGTGTTTGATATTCATCAGCACAATCCCCAGCCCGTGCAGTGCACCCCAGATGATAAACGGCAGTCCGACACCGTGCCAGATCCCGGAAATCACCATCGCGATAAAGGCATTGAGGTTCATCCGCAGCCAGCCCTTGCGGTTACCGCCGAGCGGGATATAAATATAATCACGGATAAAGGTGGAAAGACTGATGTGCCAGCGTGCCCAGAACTCTTTCAGGTTGGTGGCAAGATACGGTGCATTGAAGTTCAGCGGAACCCTGAACCCGAGCAGCATGGCAATCCCGGTAACCAGGTTGGTGTAACCGGAGAAGTTAAAATAGATATTCCAGGCATAGGCGTAAACGGCCACCAGAATCTCACCGGCACTGTAATTGACCGGTGAACTGAAGACCGGGTTGGCGAAGTTTTCCGACAGATAAGCACTGAATAAAAACAGTTTTACCATCGCCAGCGTGATCAGCAGCAGCGCTTTTCTGTAATCAATGATTTCCCGTGAGGCCGCCTGCACCTGCGGCATAAAGGCTTTGGCGCGGTTTATCGGCCCGGCGACAATGCTCGGGAAGAAGCAGAGATAGAGTACCACATCCCAAAATGGCGCTTTTTCAATCTCTTTGCGGCAGACCGACACCACATAGCTGACAGAATGAAACGCGTAGAATGATAAGCCCAGCGGAGCCAGCACGGAGAGCACCGGCAGTTCAACCTCGACACCGGCCTGCAGCAGCGCGCTTTGCAGGGATTCCTGCATAAATCCGTAGTATTTGAAAACCGTAAAACAGCCGATGATCCCTGCTGCCAGCAGGCTGTATATGGCCCGTGCGGACAGGCGGCTGCTCAGAATATTGGTCAGCAGATAAATGAACAGGGTATAACCGGCCAGCACATAGGCGAAGCTTGCCTGAAATGAGAAAACAAACAGGTAACTTGCTGCAATTAAAAGAATATTCTGTAAACGGGTCTTTTTTTGACAGAGCCAGTAAATCAGAAAAAAAGCAGTAAAGGAGGCAAGGAATTCAAATGAAAAGAAATTCATATCAGGCTCTGTGCAGGCTTGTTGAAAATGTCATAATTAGCGTGCTGAGTATAATATAAGTTATCAACCACGATTCAATAAGAATGATGAGATGCGATAAAAAAACCCGCGTAATACTCGGATTAGCGCGGGTTTTCGGGTGCCTGTTGCAGTGAACAGAGCAATTATGTGTTTTGGGCGACCTTCTGTGCCGATGTGATCAGTTTTTTGTTACTGTCATACATCTGGCGGAGGTAACGGTTATAAGCATCTCCCTTCTGCGAATAACCTTCCAGCTGACTGATAAGTTCCGGTGTACTCAGTGAGTCATCATCACCCAGACGCTGTTTTGCCCTTTCTGAACGCAGTGAATTATAAGCACGGTGCGTATTCAGATTTTTCATATAAGCAGTGACACTATCCTCAATAGTGCTGTACGCGTAGTAGCCCTGAACCTGTCCGGCTTTGGCACTACAGCCCCGTCCGCAACGCATACCAAAAAGGTTATTGTTGGACTGAGCCAGTTTTGATGTTCCCCATCCTGACTCGGTTGCCGCCTGTGTGGCAACGAAGTGGGTGGGCAGGATATCGACACGGCTCAGCAGCGCGTTCCAGTTGGTGCGCTTAGGCGAGCTGCATGTCATATCATAGCTCCGGCAAAGCTTTCCGAGCTTTGCAATATCACTCTGTGACCAGTGTTTGGCATTCCGGCGTTCCAGTAACCAGGTGCGGTCATTCATGATTTCGCGATTCACTTTGTCAATCGCAGGGACAATGGCATTTAAAAACGCTTTCTTACGGGGTGTACCTGACGCGTATTTCTTCAAATCAGGCAGTGTTTTCAGCAACTGCTTGTTTTGAGACGAATACGGCAAGCTTGTCGTGGTACTGGTTGAGGCAAAGCCCGAACCGGTAAAGAATAGTAAAATCAAGAAAGCGAAGACTGCATTTGTCCTCATCGTATGAGAGGGCATTGCCTTTTCCTCGTTTTATTGTCTGAACAAAAATCGAACGAATACTAGCAAAATACAAAATCCAAGGCCAGCCTTATTATCCATCGTTTAATATTAATGGGGAATGCTTTGACAGGATAAAATCCTGTTTCCTGATTTTATGTATGTCTATTAGTAAGTTAAAACGGACATGAAATGGCGGCCGATTTTAGTAAAAATGGCGGAATAATCCGGGAAATTAATGTTTTTTACGTCGTGCCGCGCCCTGTTTTGCCTCTTTCCCGCGATTTTTGCCGGATATTTTTATCAAAATTTGTGGTCAGTAATACTCAAAATTGAGGATTGCAGTGGTATTGATACGGCCTGCACTGAGCCGGGAAGCATCATAAACATAGTAATATGCCCAGAGACTGAAGCCATTGTTTACTTCAATAAATTTGTCCTTTCCCCATTCAAACAGGTAGGAATCTGCGCGTGGCTGCCGTCCCGGCGGGGTGATCACCAGCGCGCTGTTGTCATTGGTATCCGCATAACGGCCGACCCGGATACCTGCGCCCTGCGCCGCACCCGGTGACGTATCCACAAGGGTTTTCATGTCCCGCAGCCAGACCTGATTGCTGGCCAGGTAGGCTTTCACCGGCCGGCTGGTACGGCCGTTCAGGCGATCATGACAGGAGATATCCAGATAAAAGCGGGTCATCCCGGCGGTTTTATTGCGCAGCAGCTGCGCTCTGTCGATTTGCGGCAGTTCGACCAATAAATCTGCATTATTAAAGGTGCAGGTCGTTTCACGCGGCTGATAAATGACATCCAGCGGTTGCAGGAACAGATCTTCGTTATGCTCCGGCCAGTGACCGCTGAGCAGATAACTGATGATATCGAATCCGAGGCGGATAAAAAATGAAATGAGTCCGATCCGCGTGGTGTCTGCCGCTATCACCGCACCGTCAAAACGGTACTGACTGCCGGGAACGGTCACATCGCTGCGTGAGTTTTGCGGCATGACCCGGGCGCTGAGTGTAAAACTTGTCTGAAGGCGATCTGCCGGATACGGATTTCTGCTGTAACCGAATTTCTGTGTGTTGTCCGGACGGATATCGATCACACGGAACTCGACCGGATAACGTCCGTTCTGAAAACCGACCACCACCGAACGTTTTTGCAGATAAGAGGCGTTGGAGACACTGTTGCTGCGTGCGTTGCAACTGAATTCCCCGCTGTAGCGGGTATTGAAATTGAGCGTCGTTTCCGTCTGACGGTAAAAGGTTTCTGACAGATCGGCGATCAGCGGCGGAGCCTGTTTATTGCCGTCGTTGGTGCACTCCGCCTGTGCATAACCGGTCAGCAGTACCAGCAGCGCGGTAAAAAGATACGATTTTCTGAGCATCGGTGATGCCTCCTTATTCCGCACAGCGCAGAGGTGTGCTCTGCGGACCCGGCGTGAGTGTGATGCGGCAGTAACCGCTGTCCGTATCCGTCAGGCGGACATTAATCTGCGCAGGCTGTGTTTCGCTTCTTATATATATGAGGCTGTTCTGCCCGACATAACCGATGCTGTTATTGTCTCCGTCAGTGACTTCCGTTCCGAACGGCAGAGGTTTTCCGTTATGACGTACCGCGTGCAGATAAAATTCCTGCCGGTTATCTGTTCTGAAATTCACGAGTGTCACCGCACCGGCGTAAGGCACGATATCCTGCACATTCCCCAGCAGTTCAGCTGCATTTTCCGGTGCCTGTGAGGCGTCCAGGATCAGCGCATTTTTGCGGTAGGCGGACAGGTATGGTACCAGTACCTGTCCCTGTGTATTGGTGGTGACATTACGGTCATTGTTGACGATGGCATTAGCGGTGCCCGGGACATTCACAATGGCAAAGGTTTCCCCCGGCTGATTGGCGGTGAGAATACCGCCGGACCAGACCACCAGGCTGCCGGTGGCACCGGCGCCGAGCTGGCGGTAACGGCCGGATTCACTGTAAGACGCATTCAGTGTCGCCGGGGCCGCACGGTAAGCGGCACTGGTGCTGAAGGTTGTGCCACCGGCCTGCTGATGAGCGGCATTGACGTTATAACTGAGAGCATTACTTTGCCCGGCGGTGCCGCTCAGACCGATATTGCTGCTCTGATAACGGCTGTCTTTTATCATGCTGTTTGCGGTCAGGTACACTTTGCGGCCGGATACCGTCAGCGGGACAGAGAGTGTCAGGTTAATCCGTGTCTCTTCATTATTACTGCTGCCTGCCGGATTGCTGCTGTCTTTACTGTAACGGGTCCGGCCCGCACTGAGGGTGTAATTGATATCCTGCCAGTTATTGGCATAACCCAGCTGATATTCGCGGGTGCTGTCCTGACCGCCCCAGTAATCACGCAGCGTACCGGCGAGATACACCGAGCCGTAATCCGCGCCGATCCGCTGGTTGATATTGATATTAAAGGTGCTGCGCTGGCGGTAACTCTGTGACTGCGGTGATATCTCACCGGCGGACGCCTGCCGGTTGAGCAGTTCCTGATACTGTACCGCGTCAGTCAGGCTGAAATAGCCGCTGGTGGAGTAACGGTAAGCCGCCAGGGAAAAATTGGTATTGGTCTGATGAATAAACCGGCTGTAGGCCACTTTGTAGCTTTCGCCCCGGTAGCGCGGCATGTCCTGATCAAACCGGGCATCAGAGTGTGTGACATCCAGCGACAACGCGCCGATTGGCAGGTTAAAGCCGCTGCCGAGCAGAAACGCCTGATAATTTTTTGCCGCAATCATGCCGCCGTAGCCGGTCAGCGTATTGTTAATGCCGTACCGGATATTGAGCTGTGCAAAATCCGGATGGTAAGCATTATCTGTCAGCTGAACTTCACCGGCATTCAGCTCATAGTTAAAAAGACCTTCTTTTAACATGTTCGGAACGGCGGAGAAGGGCACCATAAAGTGATTGATCTGCCCGTCCGCTTCATTGATTTCGACCTGTAAATCCCCGCCGGAGCCGGTCGGGAGCAGTGAATCGACCACAAACGGGCCGGGGGGAACGCTCTGCTGCCAGATAAGCTGCGAGTCCTGATAGATTTTTACCAGTGCGTTTGTCTGCGCCACGCCGCGTATCACCGGGGAAAAACCCTGCCAGGTATCAGGATACATGCGCATATCTGTTTTCAGTGTCGCACCGCGGAAACGGACGGAGTCGAACAGATCTCCGGAGGTGTAGCTGTCTCCGGCACGGAAATCAGATTTGATCGCCGGAAAGCCCCGTTGCAGATAGCGGGTGTTGGTATTCCACTTCGTACTTTGCCCGCTGCTGTAGGTCAGGGAAGATTGATCGCGGAACTGCCAGCCGGCCAGATTCAGACCGCTGCTCAGCGTCAGATACGCATTGTCATTATCACTGCCGTCACGTTTATTGGCGGCGTGATAATAGTTAGCGTTATAACTGACCATTGCGGCATTAACGCCCTGATCCCACAGGGACGGATCGACATACCCTTTGAGCACACTATTCAGCATGGCCTGCGGCACATTCAGCATCAGCTGAAACTGCCCGGTGTTCAGGGTGTAACTGTCCGGCGGTATCAGACTGCTCAGCGCGATATAACCCTCTTCATCTGCCTGCGGCGGCGGAGTTGTGTTACGCAGCCCCAGTTTCGGCACATCATCCTGCGGTATCAGAATGGTGTGTCCGCTCTGTTGCAGACGCAGGGGGAAGCGTCCCTTCCATTCGCCGTTTACACTGATCTCAACGGTGTATTCGCCGTCGGGCAGAGTATCGTTACGATCAAAACGGGACAGATCTGCTTTGGCAGAATCGCCGTAAAGGAAGTTGGTGTTAAATCCGGCCGCGGCTGCCGGTGTGCTGAACAGCACCGGCAACAGTGAAACAAGGACGGGAAAACGGCAGATATAACGTGACATCAGGCGGCTGTTCAGTTCAGTGACAGCGGATAGGTATTGATGGCACCGAAATCGTCGATCAGTGTCAGTGCATAGTGATTCCCGGCCGGTAATCCGGATACGGCAGGCAGGGTAAACTGAGCGTAAGGTGCAATCATCGTGCCTTCTTCCGCCAGATCACGGTTGTTCGCGGTCTCTTTCAGGCCGAGAATATTAATATGATACGGAGAGTCATTTTTCAGAATATAGTGCTGACCGTCACGGGTGAACGTCAGGCGGGTATGGGCTTTATCCGCACTCAGGGTCAGACCGGAAGGACGGTAAAACAGTTTGATGCGTGAGCGGATAGCAATCTGCATCATATTTTTATCTGCACTGTTTTCCGGCAGTGGCGGAATATCCAGTAAATTCAGATAGAAAAGAGATTCTCTGTCCGCAGGAAGCTGTACCGGCGTCATTTTCACCCGCAACTGCTGACCATTTTTGCCGTCGATTTTCACCACCGGCGGTGTCAGAATAAACGGAACATTGGCCGTTTCCGGGGTGGAATCGGCATTGCCGTCATCAATCCACGCCTGCACTAATGCCTGCTGTGTTCCGGTATTAAATAATTGCACCGGAACTTCCTTGCTGCCCTGCGGATAAATAACACGGGTGGAATTAATAATAACATTTGCCCGGCTGACAAATGTCATCGTTAATAACAACAATGTTAAGATTATTTTTTTCATGATGTGTATTTTCAAAAAATCAGACCCCTTTATTAAAAGAGGCCTGAAAATATCAGAAGTAAGACAGGTTATATGTCAGCATGGTATTAATTTTACCGGGCTGAGCTGGTTCGCTGCCGACTTTATAATATTTAGCGTAAAACTGCATAGCGCCGCCGGTGGCTGCAATTTTAGTATCATATGGCATATTTAAATTAATGACTTCATTCGTTTTCTGTGAGGTCAGTGCAATCCCGACATTTTTAGGATTACCTTTCTCATCAGTTTCCTGATTGATCAGATAATTACCGTTATTGGAAATCAGATTAGTGGATGCAAAATTAATATGCAGTGATTTACTGTCTTTATCACTGGCGTTACAGTCTGATAATTCAATGGAAAATGCTTTTTTCCCTTCATCGATAGCACCCTGTCCGCTGATCTGCTTAACCGTGATTGGATCTAATAATACCGACATGTTCGCATTACCGTTATTAATAGTACAGGTGGCATCTGTAATAAAACCGGTAAAATTGATGGAACCACCGGATGCGGTAGTCGCCGCAGACGCAGAGTTAGCAACAAAAATAAGAGAAACAGACGCTGCAAGAGCGAATTTTTTATTCATTATCCTCTCCGGGATGGAATATATAATAAATTCAGCAGCGGAATTAATTACTCCGCCTGTAAATTTATTTTCTGTCTGTAATGGTTTTTAGCTGATTCTGAAAAAACAAATCAGCAGGGTTTATTTAGTTAGTAGCATCAATAAGAAATAGTTTCCCCCGGTAATTTTTATTACCGCTGACAGGAAAGAAGATTCTTATACATCAGAATGGAAGGCATAACTAAAACGAAACAGAGTATATAGTCATGAAATGATTAATTGAAGTGTTTTTCTGAACCGGGAATTAAAAGGTGAGTTTTATCTGTAATATCCGGATACAGATAGTTACTTATGGTTTTATATACTGTGTTTTTATGTTACTGCGATGTTATGCGTCAATTGTTGTTAATAGTTTTAAATATTCATTTAAAATATGTTAAAAATCGCAGCATTTAATATTATTTTTTCTTTATGATTATTGTTTGCAATTATTAAGAATAATTATCATTAACTGTATTAACAGCGTAAAATCAATCACTCAGAATGATTCCGGTATAGAATATCGGCACAGTGACAGAGAACTTTAATTATTTTCAACTTTATTTTAGGCGTGACAGGATAGCTATCAGAATTGGCTGATAACGAATGTAATTATTTATATAGATATTATTTCAGGCCGGATCTGAGGGGCGGGCAGCGTACAGCTGCCCGGGCAGGATCAGTTTTTGTTCTGTTTATGGAATGTCAGACGTTCTTCAAAGTAGTCTTTCAGGTGAGATGCCAGCCCGTGGATTTTGTCATCCAGCTGACGAACCAGAAATTCATCACTGTTCATATCATCAACCCGCTGCATCGCGAGGTCATCAACATATACTTTTTCTTCCGGCGTCAGTTGTGCCATTGTCTGTCTCTCTGAATATAGTGGGAATATGGTATGTTACCACGATTTTAACGGATAACACGCAGGTGTCACGATGGATGAAAAACAACTATATCATTATGCTATATGGCTGCTGGGCCGCCGGGAATACGCCGGGGCGGAACTGGCCCGGAAACTGAAACGAAAAATTGCTGAAAAGCAGGAAACGTCTCCGACAGACGAGCATGTTCTGCCCCGTGTGATGACACGGCTGACCGATTCTCAGTATCTGGATGATACCCGCAGTATCGTGCTGTTTTTTCAGGCAGGAGTGAGAAAATTACACGGGCCGGTGAGGATACGGCAGGAATTACGTCAGAAAGGCTTTTCCGGTGAACTGATTGATTCCGTTTTTTCTGCACAGGAAACCGACTGGTTTGAGCAGGCCCGTGAGGCAAAAATGAAGAAATTCGGGGAAAGCCGCCCGGCAGACTATAAAGAGAAACAAAAACAGATGCGTTATCTGATGTACCGCGGTTTTACCTCTGATCAGATTTATGAATTGTACTGACGCGATCAGGAATTATTTATTTTTATTCAGTGCCTGCTGTATTGCCTCATGGTAGCGCTGATACAGAAAATCCGTATTGAGCCCAGCCTGCTGTAACTGTACCGCCAGCAATCGTAACCGCTTATTTGTCTGTTCATATTCTGTGCTGTCCGGCGGCAGAACGGACAATAATTCCGCCAGAGAAACGGCTTCCTGCCGGGCCAGTAATGCCGGAGGAAGGTAGCCGGCATTTTTCAGTAAACGGTAGCCGACCCGCAGTTCCGGCGGAACGTGGCTGTCATCATCAAGTGCGAGTGGTTTCCCTTCCCCTGTCAGTCCCTGCAATTCCCCGCTTTCGAGTGCGGCCTGAATATGGCGTTCTGCCAGTGTGTCAAAAATAGTCATGTTGTGTCTGTTTCCTGTCACCGGTCACGGCTCCCGCATTATAACAGAACCGGTTTTTGCCGTATAAATAACCTGTTTTAGTCATAAACACCCGCTTTACTACTGAATAATAATTGAATCCTTGTGATGGGTTCAATGAATAAAAATGCATTTTATAGTGTGCCGGTATGTGTTTTTGGTGTTTTTTGAGTAACAGGTGTTATTTGTATCGGAATACGTATTTAAGGAGTATTTTATCGTAATTGTGTATTTTTTTGTTCTGTCTGTGATGGTGTATTTCTCTGGTGTTTTTAATTGTATCGGATAAAAATCCCGGCAATAGTTATTATTTGGTCAATATTGTTAGTTTAAACGCATCAAATAAGTAATTTGGCTTAATGGTAACGCGGGTGTTTTTCATGATAGTAATACTTTTTGTTAATATTGTGTTTATTTTTTATTTCTTATTTGATCAGTGATTTGCTGTGATTTGTATCACAAAGGCTGTTTTTGAGTTAATTTTGTTACCATTGTTACGCGTAAAATGAGCTATTTGTGCTTTTCGTCAAAAAAAGACAAGAAAAAATTAAAGTTTTTTAAATTCGTATTTTTTTGCATAAAAATTCATATTTGTACGTGAGGGTAGTATGTATTTTGTTATGTTTTGAAACAAATTGAATAAAGTGTGCATTCATAAACTGTTGGTTTGTTGTTTTGATATTTGATATTTAATTGAAATTAAATTTTGAAAATTAGTATTATCTCGGGTTTAAAATCTTAACGAAGTCAATATTCGGGTTAAAATAAGTAGTATTACTCATCAGAACATACCATTAGTTTTTACTCATTCCATTTGTATTTTTATGGTTATTTATCTTATTACGATTATTTTGTAGTAAATTTAGCTTAGGATGATTCCTAAAACCGCTATAGACATTCGAAATCCCCTCCCTATAATACGCCGCCGATTCAACCATAAGTAAAATTTTCTAAGTCCGGATACAGGACAATTCAGGTGAACGTTAAATAAATTAATTAAATAACCCAATCGCGTTTATAGCCGTCAGTGATTCAGATGACGGTACATTTTTTTCTGTGATGCATTAAATGCGTCAGGGTTTCCTGCACCCGGAATTTCCGTATTCACGTCCTTCAATTTTGAGAAAAATAAACAATGAATAAAATATTCAAAGTCGTAAAAAATCAACGGACAGGGAATTCTGTTGTCGCATCTGAATTCGCAAAGGGTGCAAAAAAAGGGAAAAAACTGGCACTGTTATCTCTGGTAATGCTGATGGGGAGCGGGCTGAGCGTATCTGCACAGGCAGATGACCCGGATGTTTCTGCGGCGCAATGGTTAGAAACTGAGTATCTCCCTGCACAATATGACAGTACAACTAAAACATGGGTAAATAATTCAAACGAGAAATCACAAGCCAGGTTTATTAACGGTGGCAGTGTTAAAGATCTTAATTTAAATAACGAAAAGACTAAATTCACAAATAACCTTGATTATCAGCAAACCTGGTTTTCTTTGCAGGAGTTGTGGGATAAGAATACTGAAACAAATAAGGTTATCTCCATTACAGAATACCGGAATGGTGAAGCGGTGGAAGGTGATGTTTCTCTGGGTACAATTGAGGACTGGTCTGTTCCGCACAACACGTCAGCCATGGAAGAAATCACCTGGACGAACGAAGACGGTGAAAAGGCCGTTATGCAGGTGTATAAACCGGATGCTTTCAAAACCAAAATCGACCCGCAACTGGGTGTTTACCTGCTGGAAAAACAGCCGGAATTATCGCCTTTCTATCATCTGACACTGGCTGAGGTTAATAACGGCACGCTGAATATGACCGCCGCTGACAATGTCGACTGGACGATTAATCATATCAAAGACAGCTCATTGTTTGTGGCCAAAGCGGAGGCAGGCAAATCGGCGGTGATCAACACCACCAGTAAGCTGCATGTCACGTTCGGTGAAGCGTACGGCATGAACTTATCATCCGGTCAGTATAATTATAAATTTCAGCCGCAAAATCAGCTGGTTGAAAGTGTAGACCTGCCGAAAGAGCTGGATGATTTTGTTGATTCGAAAGGACTGACTTACAGAATCGGTGATACGTTTATCATTCATGATGAACAGGGGCTGGAAGCTTATAACGCCCTGCTGATCGAAGCGGTTAAAGAGAACGTTTTACCCGGCGCTGAATACAAATCACTGATTGAAGCAACCATTGTCCCGCGTCCGCAGGATAAAGATTATTATGATGTGAATATCGACCTTAAATGGCTGGAAAATAAAGATATCAATCTGAATAAGGCGGTGATGGCAGATATCGGCAGACGCTCCGTTTTTGAGGCTAAGGGTAAAGGCAGTGTACTCAATATTGAGGGCGGTGCGGATATTCGTGGTGAAACTGCTTCAGATTCAGGTCGTTACAGGGCGTATCATATTTTTGCTCATGACGGCGCAGAAGTGTTTCATAAAGCCACCACATCAGTGCCCAATTATAAAGGTCAGAACGCCTTAATCGATAATGCGGAATTTACCAATAGCGGCACATTGCTGCTGGGTGATGGTCAGACCCGTATTCACGGTGATCAGGTCACCGGGAATAATGCAAAATACACTAACCTGGGTGACATTGCCGTTGAGGCATTTAATCTCGCCAATAATGATCCGGGTGATAAAGATGTCACTGCGAATACCGGGATCTCTGCATCCGGCGGGGCTGCTGTTACCAATGAAAAAGGTGCGGTTATGCGTCTGGGGCAGAAAGGAATTGGCCGGGGAGAAGGGACCGTTACCGGGGTTGAAATAACCGGTGCATCGTTTACCAACGAAGGCGGGATCCTGATGGGTAAAGAGGGTGTTACCCTGGAGGGCGGCAGTCCGGATAATACCTGGGACATGCGTTTTATGTCGAATGCGGTTGCTGCGCTGCTGGATGATAAAACCACGGCAGGCGAAAAATATAACATTGTGAATAACGGTAAAATTGATATCAGCAAAGGTGTGCGTAACGCCGTGGGTATCAATGTGGCTTCAACAACCCGCCGTAATAACGATTCTGCGCTGACGGTTATCAACAACGGTGAAATTGATAACGCGGGTTCAAACAGTGTCGGGATGCGGGTATCCGGAGACAACCGGAAGAACGATGTTATCGAAAACCGCGGCCTTATTGATGTGTCCGGAGAAGGTTCTATCGGGTTGTTTGCACTGGGCAACTCAACCATTAAGCATACCGGTAAGGTTATCGCTAATAACACCGGTAAAGTGACCAACGGTGTTAAACCGGCCCGTACAACCGGTATCCGCGCGGATGCAGCCAAAGTCATTATTGACGGCGGTACAGTTGAGCTGAAAGGCGATAACACTGTCGGGGTATTTGCCCGTATCGGTGGTGAAATTGATCTTAATAAGGGGCAGGTATTATTTGATAAAAATTCTGTCAACCAGACCGGTTACTGGATTGCGGGGCGTAAAGGTGCGGATGAAACGGACAGTTCCCGTATTAATTTCGGCGGCGGTGATGTGAATCTGACACTGGATAACAATGATTCCACTCTGTTCCGTGTCGATCAGAAAGCGCAGTTCCTGGCACTGGAAGATGCCGGTACAAGCTACCGTTTTGATATCAATGGTGAAAAAAGCCGTGGTTTTTATCTTGCCGATAAAGGAACGAAAGTTGAAACCGGCGATATGGAGCTGAATGTTAACGGTAAGGGTGCAACCGGTCTGTATCTGGCAAATGGTGCCGGTGCGGATGACAAAGTGATTCTGGATAAAGCCACCACGATTAATGTTACCGGCGAAGACGGAACCATCGCGGTGATCGACGGCAATTACTATGATCTTAATGGTAATCAGATAGCACAAGGATCGGATAAAACCACACTGATATCCCACGCTAATCTTAAGTCAGGTGCTGTGGGCGGTAATATCGCGAAGAATGCCATCGGCTATAAAGTAATCAATGGCGGCGTGCTTAATCATGACGGTGATATTGAATTCAGCACCGCAGATAATGCCACCGGTATCCGCGCGGAAAGCGGGACGGTAAATAACAGCGAACAGGCCGGTATTATGGTTAACGGTGTGGGTGTTGATATTTACGGTAAAAATTCTGTTGTGAATAATACCGGTAAAATTACCGCCAATGACGGTATCGCGGCTGTCCGCCTGAACAAAGATGCGTCAATGACCATCGGCGGCAACGGTACTATTCTCGGTGAAAAATCGGCAGATGCGGTACGGGCACACTCCGGCTCAAACGTGAAGCTGAATAACGCCAATATCGACGTTACCGGCAGCGGCAGCGGTCTGCATCTGCTGAATGTTGATGATGATGCCGGTGCGTTTCAGTTAGAGGGCAGCGGCACGATCACGGTCAGCGGTGAAAATGCCTCCGGTCTGAGACTGGAAGCGGATGACGGCAAAGGCGGTATGACGATGGCGAAAAGCGATCTTGATACCTCCGGCGCCAAAGATACCACTATCAATGTGGAAGATAAGGGCGGTAACGGTATCGTGACCAATACGTCCGGTAATGTTACCAGCGGTATGAATGTCAATATCGCGTCTGCGGAAGGTGAGTCCGCACTGGTGGTGCTTGGCCAGACCAAAAACATCACACAGAGCGGTATGCTGACGTCAAAATCCGACCACAGTGTGGTGGATCTGACCGCGCTGAAAAATGCGTTCAGCTTCACCAACACCAACAGCGGCGAAATTATTGCGGCGGATATAAAAAACGGCATCGCGGTTGATGCGGGTCAGAACAGCAATATCAGCTTCGGCAACAGCGGGACTATCAGCGGAAAATCCATACTGGGCAACGGCACCAACAGGATTGATCTGAGCGGTACAACCAGCGAGCTTATCACCGGTCACGGCGACAATACCGCGACGATGCGCGGCGGCGCAGAAACCGGAATATTGTCTGCCGGTAACGGTAATAACACTATTGAAATGAAGGATGCTGCTAAGACTGACACACTGATGACGGGTCACGGGAATAATACCCTCACTCTGAATGGTGGTACGCAACTGGAAAACGGTATGCTCGGTAATGGCCGCAACAATGTAATTCTGCAAAATGTCTCTGCCGTACAAAGCAGTGCGCTGTTCGGTAATCTGACAGCAGGCGGCGGTGCGCAGGATACGCTGACGCTGAAAGGGAATACGAGCCACTATGTATTACAGGACAGCAGTAAAATCAGCGGCTTTGAAAAGCTGAACGTTGAAGAAGGCCGTTTCGAACTGCGCAATACCGATATCACACTGAATGAAGTGACAACAGATGACGGTATCACAGTGAAACAAGGCGGTGAGCTGTTTATCAACCGGGATAACGCGCATACCTTTGCTCATCAGTTACAGGGTGATGGTCTGGTCACGACGGCAACCGGCGGACAGGCATTTGCCTTTGATAATAAGAGCGCGGATTTTGCGGGGAATAACTTCACCGGCACACTGCGTCTGACAAACGGTACGTTTGATATCGCCGGTGATAACACCCGCGCTCTGCAAAAATCCCGTCTGGATATCAGTGATAAATCTGTTGCGACCGTTCGTGAGGGCGTCGGTACACAGTCATTCGATCGTCTGGCAATGAGCGGCGGGACACTGGCCTTTAAAGACAATATTACCGGCAGCCGGATCATTGATGACAATATCAGTGTGAATTCACTGGAGCTGAATAACGCCAAAGGGACTGTTCAGGTGAAAGCGGATGGTTTTGATAACCTGCCGGCGCCGTCAGCCAATAATAAAGTGCCTCTTCTGGAGCAGGATGAGGGTGATTCCGTCGCTCAGCTGGTGAATGCCGGTCAGGCCTCGGATTACACCGGCGGGCTGAATCTGGAGCTGACCGATAAAGACGGCAATGTGATCCCGTCAAATACCAAAACAGAGCAGGATCTGCGCCAGGACGGCAACGTTGTTGCGAAAGGTACCTATGATTACGGCTTACAGACCAGTGCTCAGGCAGGTGGTAAAGCTGACGGGTTGTATGTGGCTTATCAGCTGACTGAAGTGGATTTGCTGGGCAAAGGTGGTGATGCACTGGTGCTGGCGGCACAGGCCGGAAAATCCGGTTCGGCGGCTAACCTCGGGGCGAAAATCACCGGACAGGGTGATCTTGCGATTGATACCGCAAGCGAATATGTCACGCTGTCTAATAACAATAATGATTACACCGGCAGCACGTTTGTCCGTCACGGCAAATTACGGGCAGAAGCCGATAATGTGCTGGGCAACACGCAGTTACTGGATCTGGCATCCGGCACTGCGGCTGAGCTGACCAGTACCGCCGGAGCCGGTACAGAACAGACTGCCGGGAAACTCACGTCTGCGGCAAACAGTCTGGTTTCACTGGGTAACGGTAAACTGACCGTGAAAAACGGCGGTGAGGTAAACGGCTATCTGAGCGGTACTCAGGATGGTCAGCTGGTGGTCAATAATGACACGCTGACTGTCACCGGGGCGAACAACGGGATGCATTCCGCCGTGACCATCGATCAGCCTGCGCAGATCACTATCCGCAATATCGCGGGTCTGGGCGACAGCCTGATTGCGGTGGCCGGCACACTGCGCACGGAAGGTGCACAAGGCCTGCTGCGTAATCAGCTGACCGGCAATGGCACCACGGAAATTGCACAGAAATCGGATGCACAGCTGACGGCAGATAACAGCGGCTTCAGCGGACGCTTTACCACGGATACTGACAGCACACTGCGTGCTTCACAGGCAGAGCATATCGGCAGCGCGGCGATTGAAAACGCCGGTACGCTGGTACTGACACATAATGACGGTAAACAGGCGTGGGATCTGACCAACAGCGTCACCGGCAGCGGGACTCTGGTAAAACAGGGCGCGGGCCGTATCACGCTGACGGACAAATCCGCACAATATACCGGGACCACTGAGATCCTGAACGGGACATTACAGGCGGGCAGCTATGATTCCGCACTGGTGATGAACAGCGGCCAGGTCAATATCGGCAGTCAGGGTACATTTGCCGGTCAGGGAACCCTGAAAGGTAATGTGAATAACGCCGGTCAGTTCTATGTCGGTGAGTTGGACAAGAAAGATCTCGGCCGTGCCACTGAATATCGTGTTGACGGTAATTTTGTCAACAACGGCGGCAGTATCTGGCTTGCCAGTCAGAAAGACACGGAAAGCCGTCTGAATGTCGGCGGTGACTTCACGGCGAACGGCGGTTCGATCACACTGAACACCGTGCTGAACAAAGGTCATGAGGAAACCATGACTGACCAGCTGGTGGTTGACGGTAATGTCAGAACCGGTGCAAACGGCGCGACCACGCTGAATATTAATAACGCGGGCGGTGAAGGGGCGGATACCCTGAAACAGCCGGATGCGATTAAAGTGGTTCATGTCGGCGGAAAATCAGATAAAGATGCCTTTAAACTGGGCGGGCCGGTTGCTATCGGGGTGTACGAATACCTGTTACACAAAGGGTATAAAGATGACAGCTGGTATCTCGATTCCTTCGATACCAATATCTATCCGCCGGATGAAAACAAGGAAGATCCGGAACGTAACGTGAACCCGGGTACCGGTGGTTATATGGCGAACCGTACCGCAGCACTGGGTATGTTTACCATGACCCTGCATGATCGTCTGGGTGAACCGCACTATGCCGACAGTTTCAAAGGGGATGACAATGCCTCCTCTGTCTGGCTGCGCATCACCGGTGACCGTCAGCGTCATGATGCGGTTAACCGTTCCATGCGTATCAAAGGGGATACCTACACCACGCAGCTGGGCGGCGATATCATCAGCTGGAACAATGATGCGCAGGACACTACAATCCGCGGCGGTATTATGGGGGCTATCGGTAAATCCGATTACACCAGTACCGCCAAACGGACCGGGACGAAATCAGATGCCAAAATTGACCGTGCATACAGCGTCGGCTTATACGGCACCTGGTATCAGAACCGTGAAGATGAAAACAATGCGTATGCGGATGTCTGGGCGCAGTATGCCTGGTTTGATAACAAAGTCTCTGTGGCGGGTAACTCATCCGACTATAAGAGCAACTTAATCAGTGTCTCTGCGGAAACCGGTTACAGCATGGCGGTCTACAAACCGGATGCGGATAAACAGTGGCTGCTGACACCACAGGCACAGGTTATCTTCAACTCTTATGATGCGGATGACAGCAGTAACGGTACCGGACTGAAAATGAAAGGTGAGCGCAGCAACAGTGTGGATACCCGTCTGGGTGCCCGCCTGACTTACGCAAACCAGAAACAGTCCGATAAATCCGCTCAGCCGTTTGTTGAGGTTAACTGGCTGTACAGTAATGCGAAAAGTGATATGACCTTCAACGAGCACTACACTTTCAATGATGATATGCCGGCCAGCCGGGTGGAAATCAAAGCGGGTGTGGAAGGGCAAATCTCACCAGACTGGACCGTCTGGGGTAACGTCTCTCACCAGATGGGGGCGGATAATTACTCCGGTGACCGTGCGATGATCGGTGTGAAATACCAGTGGAAATAAGCTGAACCGCTGAGATAAAAATCCCCCTGTGTTGCCACAGGGGGATTTTTTTTATCAATAACTTTCCTGATGTCAGCGCCGCGGCGCGAAAGGGTAACTAACAGTGTGAAATCAGTTTGCAGAAGCGGGTTCTAATTTAGCTTTTTTGCTTTTTTCTTCTGACAGTGCCTGCTGGCGGTTACGTTCCAGTTCCAGTGCACCGAAGTGAGACAGAACACAGAAGATAATGCAGCAGACGATACCGCCTAACAGCAGATAGAAACCGCCGTGCCAGCCCATACGGTCAACAATGAAACCGAACAGAGTGGTACCCAGGGTTGCACCCAGGATGTAGCTCATGAAGCCGCGTAAACCAACAGCTGAACCGACCGCGAAGCTTGGTACGATTTCCATGGTCTGAACAGATGCCAGGAACTGAGGCACATAAATCAGGCAACCGACAACCGCAGCGAAGAAGGTCACGACAGCCAGGGACTGGCTCTGCCAGTAACCGATCAGGCAGAAGAAAATCAGAACCATACAGACGATCGCCAGCGGCATTCTGCGGCCTTTGAACAGTTTGTCGGTCAGCCAGCCTGCCAGCAGGGTGGACGGAATTGCAGCCCATTCGAAGAACAGGAACGCAACACTCATCTGATCTTTGCTGAAGTTTTTCTCGGTCAGCAGATAAATCGGCAGCCAGCTGATGATCCCGAAACGCACCATGTACACGAACACATCAACAAAAGAGACATACCAGGCATTTTTGTTTTTCAGCACATAGGTGCAGAAAATCTGGAATGCCGTCATATTTTCCGGAGACTGCTCTTTCTGAGCGTCAGATAACACCACTTCTTCTTCCGGCATCATTTCAGCCAGAGCCGGTAAGCCTTCCTGTTCAGGAGAACCTTTACCCAGCAGCAGGACGATCACCGCAAAGGCCACCGCGATAACAGCCGGAACCGCATAGCTTGCCGCCTGCCAGTGTTCAGTGCCGAGAACCGCAAATGCCGCACCCACGATTGGCGCAACGATACCGCCGCCGACGTTATGGGAGATATTCCAGAACGCCCCGATACGGCCGCGTTCACGGCGCGGGAACCATTTGGCGATAGTAATAAAAGAAGGACCGACGCCCATCCCCTGGAACAGGCCGTTGAGGGCAACGAAACCGACGAACAGCCAGAACGCGTTGCTGAAGCCCATACCGAGGTTAACGATGGCACAGAGGATCAGACCAAAGGCCATAAAGGCTTTCGGGCTGGCTTTATCTGCCAGGCTGCTCATAATCCCTTTACTGATCCCGTAGGTGATCAGCATGCAGCTGGTTAACATACCGATCTGTGTTGTGGTCAGATCGAGGTTTTCTTTCAGATACGGAGTGGAGAGCGTAAAGTTATTACGGACAATATAATACGCTAAGTAACCGAGGAACACGCTGAGCAATGCCTGAACGCGATAACGTTTGTAAGTGGCAGGCACTTTTCCGGGTGCTACTTTATTTTTTGCCATAGCCGGCTTTAAAAATGACAGCATAATTTCACCTGCAGAAATGTATTTTAAAATAGGATTACTGTATGTATGGTCTTTTTTTTTCTGACAGGGTTATCATGTTCCGCCTGAATAAATATCTCAATATCATGGTTTTGAGTCACTTCTGACTCAATATTAAAAATGAGAGGCATAAACTGACACAAATAAGTTTATTTATATGTTTGCTTCGTATCGTTATGAAACAGAAAGGAAAATCAATGTAGTGAATGATAAGTGAAAGTGAATGAATAGCTTTTATATTGAACTGTAAGGCTTTTATTCTTATTTTGTTGTTCCTGTGATTTATTGCTATTATTGTTTCCTGCATTGTTATTATCTGTTTATGACGACGATTTAAAATTTCACGCAAATTACCGAACCCATTTGTTATTTCCTTTAATAACTGCGTTACTGATGCCGGTAAACAAACGGGTAATATTTGTCTCAAACAGGCTTTTGCGACAATCTGAAAAAGATGTCATTTTTTTGATGTGAGTCACACCCCGCAAACGAATACAGAACTCAGCTTATGCCACAACTCCGAATCCGCCGCTTTGCGGCCTGTATGATAACCGCCGCCGCGCTGATATTCAGCCTGTCAGCTGCTGCGAAAAAGGATGAACTGGTGATTGCCACCACGTTTTCACCGGAAGCGACTGCCCACATTATCAGCAGCTGGCAGCAGCAGCCCGGTGCAGCCCGTATCCGGACGATTAACCGCACCAGTGCGGCGCTGGAGCGTCTGCTGGATACCCCGGCACTGGAAGATGTTGATCTGGTGGTGACCTCATCCCCGATGTTATTGCAGCATTTGCAGGAACATGACCGGCTGGCGGAACTTTCCGGACTCCCGGACGTTTCGCGGCGTCTGGTGCCGTTGCGGCTGCGCGATAATGCGGCAGCGGTGGCCTTTTCCGGTTACGGGATTCTGGTGAATAAACGGCGGATGGCGGAAAATAACCTGCCGGTTCCGGTGTCATGGGACTCCCTGACAGACAGCCGCTACCGCGGATTACTGCTGATGAGCAGCCCGTCACGCTCGGATACGTATCATCTGATGGTCGAGTCACTGTTACAGCAGCGCGGCTGGGATAAGGGCTGGGCACTGCTGCTGAATATCTCGGGTAACCTGGCGACGATTTCGTCACGCAGTTTCGGTGTGGCGGACAAAATCAAAGCCGGGCTGGGCGGTGCCGCCCCGGTGATTGATAACTACGCCCGGCTGCTGCTCGGCGATCCGGAGCTGGCGTTTAATTATCTGCCGGATTCCGCCACATCCCCGACTTTTGTTGCGATCAGCCGTTACAGCCTGAATAAAGAGAATGCCCGTGCGTTTATCGGTTTTCTGCTCAGTGAACAGGGACAGAAAGTCCTGGCTGATAGCAGCACCGGCAAATATCCGGTCACTCCGCTGCCGCGGGAAAATCCGCGTGAGCCGGTGCAGCGCCGTCTGCTGAATTCCCCGTATCAGATGGATGAGAATCTGGTACTCAAACGCCAGCGTATGGTGCAGCAGCTGTTTGACACCGCGATCACCTTCCGCCTGACCGAATCCATTGATGCCTGGCGTGCGCTTTACACAGCGGAAGCCCGTGTGAAACGGCCGCTGCCGCATATCCGTGCGTTGCTGACGGCCATGCCGGTTTCGGCACAGGAGAGCGCTGACCCGGCTTATTACTCCCGCTTTGACGATAACCGCAAAGCCGAGGAAGAATATATCCGCTGGCAGCAGTTCTTCCGCGAACAGCAGCGAAAAGCCATTGCTGAACTGGAAAAAGTCCGATGAAACACCGTATTTCCCGTTTTATCGGCCGTTTCAGTATCAGTGCTATTCTGCGCGGTGCGTTTGTGATCGGCACACTGATGACGCTGATTGTCAGTTGCGTGAGTCTGTATGCCTGGCAGGCGCAGAACCGGCAGATCCGTTATGCGCTGGGCGATTATTTCCCGCGTATTCAGGCGTCGTTTCTGATCGAAGGACAACTGAACACGCTGGTGGATGAACTGAATGAGTTCCTGAAAGCACCGGACACGGTGGCGCGTCTGCAACTGCGTAACCAGATCACACTGCATTTGTCGCAGATCGAATCGATCAACCGGAAACTGAGCGGGCAGGATCAGGTGCAGATCGCCGCGATTGTGCAGCAGGGACAGGCACTTTTGCAGCGTCTTGATAATGCCCTGTATACCCTGTTTCTGGCACGGGAGAATGTGAATACGCTGTCTGCCCGGATCGCCTGGCTGCATGATGATTTCAATACCGAGCTCAGTTCGCTGTCACAGGATATCAGCTGGCAGCAGGGATCACTGCTGGATCAGATAGAGCAGGACCCGTCCCGGGCTATCGCCTTACAGGGCAGTCTGCGCAAAGTGCAGGGGGAGCTGCAGCTGATTTACACCCTGGCTAGGCTGGAGGGGCAGATAATGGATGATCTTACCGGGCGTCTGCGTGATGAGCAGAATGAAAATACGGAAAGCAGCACCGACTCACACAGTTATGTCCGTTATCTCACCTATCTGAAGTCCGGAGCGGAATCAAATGAAGCCGCACTGGATCTGTATCCGAGCACGGTAACACTGCGGCAGACCATTGATGAACTGCTGGATATCGGTTTGTCTGACAGCAAAATGCCCGGTGTAGTGAAAAATTACCGGGCGGCGAAAGCCGAACTGGCGGCGGCCACGGCGGAGAAAGAGCGTATTCTGGAGCGGTTCCGCACCCAGCTGGATGTTCAGCTCGATAACAGCCACAGCCAGTTACAGTCCCTGAATCACCATCTTGCCAGCATTATGAGTTACAGCGGCACCATCATTATTATTACCGCTTTGCTGGCTCTGCTGCTGGCGGTGATCTTTAACCACTATTTTATCCGCACCCGGCTGGTCCGGCGTTTTACGGTTCTGAACCGGGCCGTTGCGCGGATCGGACAGGGTGATCTGACGGCGGATATTCCGGTTGAGGGACGGGACGAAATCGGCCGCGTGGCGATGCTTCTGCGTCAGACGCTCAACCAGATCAACCGGCAGAAAGTGCAGCTGGTGCAGGAGATCACTGACAGAAAAGCCATTGAGGAGAATCTGCGCGCCACACAGAATGAACTGATCCAGACCGCCAAGCTGGCGGTGGTCGGGCAGACGATGACCACACTGGCGCATGAAATTAATCAGCCGCTGAATGCGTTATCCATGCATATCTATATGGCGAAGCGGGCGCTGGCGACAGAAGGGAACACCAATGCGGTAAACGCACTGAATAAGTCCGCACAGCTGATCACCCGGATGGACGGCATTATCCGCTCCCTGCGCCAGTTTGCCCGGCGGCGGGACGACGGTGCGACATTGCAGCCGATTGATTTGCACCAGAGCATTCAGGATGCCTGGGATATCCTTGCGTTACAGAACAAAATGCGCGATGTCACCCTGCATCAGCCGGACTTCCTGCCGCAGGTACAGGGGGATGCTATCGGGATACAGCAGGTGCTGGTCAATATGCTGTCCAATGCGCTGGATGCATCGCCGGCGGCAGCGGAAATTGTGATTGATTTTACGGAATCCGCCACGGAACTTTCTCTCTTTATCAGTGATAACGGCTGCGGCTGGCCGGCGGAACTGGCGGACTCACTGATGAAACCTTTCACGACCAGTAAAGAAATCGGCCTGGGGATCGGCCTGTCAGTCAGCAGCTCGATTATGCAGCAGCTGGGCGGCAGTCTGCTGATCGCATCCACACTGACCCGCAACGGATGTGTGATCCTGAGCTTTAAAAAGGTAACTGAATATGCTTGATGATAACTACGATATCTTATTAATTGATGATGATACGGATGTCCTGGAAGCTTACTGTATGTTGCTGGAACAGGCCGGATACCGTGTTTATGCCTGCCATGACCCGCTGGTGGCCAAAGAGCTGGTTCACCGCGACTGGTGCGGTATTGTGCTCAGTGATGTCTGTATGCCGGGATGCTCCGGTATTGATCTGATGGCATTATTCCTGGAGAAAGACAAATACCTGCCGGTACTGCTGATCACCGGTCACGGTGATGTACCGATGGCTGTGGAAGCGGTCAAACAGGGCGCGTGGGATTTTCTGCAGAAACCGGTGGACCCGGAGTATCTGCTGACGCTGACAGAAAAAGCACTGACGGCCCGTAAACAGCGGGTGACTCAGCGCCGCTGGAGTTCAGAACAGCTGACACTGAATTTTGCCGGTGAAAGCGAGTGGACAGAGCATGTCCGTCAGCAGCTTCAGGGACTGGCGGAAACACATGCGGCAGTATTTCTGCATGGTGAGCTGGGATGCGGCCGGACTTACCTGGCGCGCTATCTGCATCAGATCAGTACCAATAAACGCGGGCCGCTGGTGATCAAAACCCTGTTCAGCGGCGGGGATATTCCGCTGGACGCCTGGCTGGATGAAGTGGCGGACGGCACGCTGGTGATTAAAAATATCGATCTGATGCCGCTCAGCCAGCAGCGCTGGCTGGTGCAGCATATCCGCCAGGAGCAGCGGACATTCCGGCTGGTGGGTATCGCAGATACACCGCTGATTATGCTGACCAAACAGCAGAAGATTATTGCCGAACTCTATTATTGCTTCTCCATGACACAGATTGCCTGCCTGCCGTTATCCCAGCGCAAAGCCGATATCGCACCGTTATTCCGCTATTATCTGGAGCAGGCCTGTTTCCGTCTGAATCATCCGCTGCCGAATCTTGCGGAAGCGCTGGTGAAAAAACTCACCCGGCGGCACTGGCCGGGTAATGTGAGTGAACTGGCGAATGCGGCAGAACTGTATGCCGTCGGGATTATGCCGATGGGGGATACCGCAAACCCGCTGTTACCGTCAGTGGCTCCCACGGCACTGGATCAGCGGGTGGAGAGCTATGAGCGGCAGATTATCACTGAAGCCCTGAATATCCATCAGGGGCGGATCAACGATGTATCTGAATATCTGCAAATCCCGCGTAAAAAACTCTATCTGCGGATGAAGAAATACGGACTGGATAAGCATCACTACCGTATATAGTATAAATAAATCTGATAACTATCTTCCGTAAGCCGGTTTATGAAAAATAAACCGGCTTTTTTCTTTATTTTTATTGTTTTTTAATTTAAAAAATTTGAATGATTTGTTCTTGTTATTTGGTGATAGGGTTAATAATTGAAATATATCGCCTACCACTAATGTAATTATCAGAATTAGCGATTTGTGCGCTTTAGAGGGTAGTTATTTAACAATAAATGCGCCTGTTCTGAAACTATTTGTCACATTATACATGCAATAAGTGCTTTTTTTGACATATATTGCTATTTATCGCCAAATGAAGCCGTAATCGTGTTGTAAAATGAACTTTCCGGGTGAATAATCTACAAGGCTTTATGTCAATAGAGTCAGAGAGTAGTGGTTAATATAATAGGAATATAAAATGAAAAAGACATTATTAGCTGTATTAGTCCCGCTTGTTGCATTAAGCGGCGCTGCAAACGCGGCAGAGATTTATAACAAAGACGGTAACAAACTGGATCTGTACGGTAAAGTCGATGTTCGTCATTTATTCAGCGACAATGACCGCAGCAGCAATGCTGAAAGTCAGGACGGTGATGATTCCCGTTTCCGTATCGGTCTGAAAGGTGAAACTCAGATCACTGATCAATTAACCGGCTTTGGTCGTTTCGAAAACGAAATCAAAACCAACGGCACTGAAGGCGACAACAAAAACAAAGTTCGTTTAGCCTATGCAGGTCTGAAATTTGCTGAGTTCGGTTCACTGGACTACGGCCGTAACTACGGTGTTATCTATGACACCAACGCATGGACCGATGTGCTGCCAATCTTCGGTAACGATACCATGACTCAGACCGACGTCTACATGACCGGTCGTGCTGCAAACCTGCTGACTTACCGTAACTCTGATTTCTTCGGTTATGTTGACGGCCTGAGCTTCGCATTACAGTATCAGGGTGCGAACGACGATAACTCTATCGCAAACCGTGGTTCTTACGACCAGTTCAATGATACCTACAGCTACGATAACACCGCTAACGGTGACGGTTTCGGTTTCTCCACCGCGTATGACATCGGCTGGGGTGTGAGTGTTGGTGGTGCGTACTCAAGCTCCGCACGTCCGCAGGGTCAGAAAGATAACCTGGCAAGCGGTGCTCTGGGCGACCGTGCAGAAGCATGGAACTTCGGTGCTAAATTCGACGCTGACAACCTGTACCTGGCAGCAGTTTACGGCGAAACCCGTAACATGACTCACTACGGTAACAACGACGATAACCGTGGTTTAACTGCTAACAAAACTCAGAACATCGAGTTAGTGGCTCAGTATCAGTTCGATTTCGGTCTGCGTCCGTCCATCGCTTACCTGCAGTCTAAAGGTAAGAGCCTGAACAGCGCTTACGGCGATGACCAGGACCTGGTGAAATATGTTGATTTAGGTGCGTACTACTACTTCAACAAAAACATGTCTGCTCTGATCGACTACAAAATTAACCTGTTAGACGAAAACGACTTCACCCGTTCTGCCGGTATCAACACCGACAACGTACTGGGCTTAGGTTTAGTTTACCAGTTCTGATTTAGTTCAGAGAGCGTATAATGAAGAAGGAGGCGAAAGCCTCCTTTTTTTATATCTGAGAACCAGTGAAATAATCACTTTATAAAATTGTCATTATACGGGATGTTATTAATCCGGTTTTCTTCAGGCAGTAAAAAAGGAGGCGGCTGCCTCCTTTTTTGGCTTATTGCTTGTAATTTGAATCGACACAGACAAATCACCAATAAGAATTTGTTCGAACGCAGTAATAATAGCCCATGTCAGAAAAAAACATTTAACTATTGATGTTATTTTCGGTTTTTCTTTTATTCATTTTGTGCTTATGATTAATTAATACGGAATGTAAGAGAATATGAATAGTATTTTTGATGTTTTGGTTTGAGTGTGGCTGCTTATCACCGATCAGATTGTTTTATGTATTTGTGCCGGCGAACCGGCACATCAGCGGGGTTATGCAACCCGTACATCCCCGATCCGCCGCAGGGCATCAGTGACCAGTTCCCAGAAACGGGTGTGATCCAGTTTCACCGCAACCTGAGTCAGGCAATCCGCCGGAGCCGGTGAACGGAAATCCGCAACAGTCATACCGAGAGTCAGTGTACCGGTCAGCTCCACGTCCAGCGGCACTTTGCGGGTGGTCATCACGGACGGGTCGATAACATACGCCACCGCGCAGGGGTCATGTACCGGCGGGTAATCAAATCCCTGGGCGCTTTTGTACATGGTGCCGAAAAATTCCAGCAGTTCGAGGACAAACTGCGCCGGTGCAGTGCCGACCGCCGCGATTTTACTGATGACTTCCGGAGTTGCCAGCGCCTGATGCGTCAGATCCAGCCCCACCATGGTGAGTGGCCAGCCTGCATTGAAGACAATGTGTGCCGCTTCGGGATCAATTTTTATATTGAATTCAGCAACGGCACTCCAGTTGCCGGTGTGATACCCGCCGCCCATCAGCACCACTTCCTTTACCCGGTCAATAATGCGCGGCTCCAGCCGTGCTGCCAGCGCGATATTGGTCAGCCCGGCAGTGGGAACCAGGGTAATGGTTTTCGGCGGATGCGCCATAATGGTATCAATGATCAGCTGAACCGCATGGCGCGGATCTAACGCCAGCACCGGCTCCGGTAATACCGGTCCGTCGAGGCCGGAATCGCCGTGAATATCCGGTGCGGTTTCAATCTCCCGGATCAGCGGGCGCGGGCAGCCTGCCGCAAACGGAAGACCGGTAATACCGGCAATCCGTGCGACAGCCAGTGCATTGCGCGTCACTTTCTCCAGTGTCTGATTGCCGACGACTGTAGTGACGGCCAGCAGTTCAATCTCCGGATTACCATAAGCAAGTAATAGTGCGATGGCATCATCATGGCCGGGATCGCAGTCAAGAATGATTTTTTTCTTCACATATTCCTCTTTATTATTTGTCCGTCTGAATATCAGGCTATGTTACACACTCTGTACCCGGAAAAATAATAAGCCACCCGAAAATCTGATCGGTGACCGGGATAATCACGGAAATGACACAATAATACCGGAGAATATATGCAGTTCCGGGGCGGAGAAAATTCAGGGACAGGCCGGCGGATTATCCGCGGAGAGGGTCCCAGATTTGCTGAAAACGTTTTGAATTACTGGCGGTATAAATAACGGTATGGGAAATATTCCGGTGTCCGAGATAATCCTGGATCAGGCGGGTATCCCGGCCGAGATCAGCAAGAGAATAGCCGCAGGCATGGCGCAGCATATGCGGATGGGGAACCACGGAAATATTGGCGGCCTTACCGTATTGTTTTAATAATGTATGTACCTGCTGCCGGGAAATGGCCCCGCTTTTCTGCGATAAAAATACCCATTCCAAATCCTGGTTACGCCAGGTCTTTCTTATATTGAGCCAGGATACCAGCGCATTATATTCAATATCAATAAGGGGCTGTGTGGTGGAAAGCCCGCCTTTCAGACGCCGGACGTAAATAAGACGGCTGTCCAGATCAATATCAGAAAGTGACAAATGACATAATTCGCTGACGCGGAAGCCGTGCAGATAGCACATTAAAATCATGCAGTAATTTCGCTCGGCATAACGGCTTTTCCGGGCTTGTTTCAGAATAGCGTCAACTTCAGAACGGGTCAGAAACTTACGTTTAGCCATGATTTATTCCTGTTTATTGTCCGATAAGTTCATAAAAACCAGAGATAGCACTATAGCAAGTAATAAAAATGAATAAAGACAACGGACAGGAATGAAAATACTACAAAATGTTTACGTATTGACAATATATTCATAAAAACCAATTAGGAATTATCTTCTTTAAATCCGGCACAAAACAATTTCCGTCTGTTTTACAGAGATAAATATTACAGATTTAAAAAAAGACAAAATACATCAAATTGTTTGTAATTATCACTAAAGGTTTCACCTTAGTCAAATATTGATGTGTTGGCCGGATCTCCAGTGTATAACTCATTAATTTTCAAAAGGATAATATTTTATCCTGCCTTATACCAACTGCCCGCGTTGAGTTCATTCGTGTTTTTTACAACTGCTGAAAACACACAGGGGTTAAAATAAAATATTGTACTGTTTTATTTAACATTAAATAATTTATGCGGCATTTTTTATGAAATCACAGGGTTTTATTTCAAACTGGACAATTTGATGTATTTTGTCCCGTTTTTTTATATATCCGGATAACGGTGAAGACATATTCATCAAATAACGATAACGCCGCGCGGAGCCATATTTTCGCGTGTGAGTGCGTTATTTTTAATATCAAAAAAAACAGAACGCAATATAGGAAATAACATGAATCTGAATAAATTAGCATTGGTGCTGGGTTTTGGTATGTCTGTCGTTGCAGGTGCAGCATCTGCTGCTGATCAGGGACACGGTACTGTTAAATTCACCGGTTCAATTATTGATGCACCTTGCTCAATTACACCTGATACCGAAAACCAGACTGTTCCGTTAGGCCAGATCTCTACTGCTGCATTAAAAGATGGCGGCCGCAGTAATTCCCGCGATTTTAAAATCTCATTAGAGAATTGCACAACAGAAACTTATAAAACCGTACAGACCACATTCACCGGTTCAGAAGATGCCGATATTTTAGCCGGTGCTCTGGGTATTGAAGGTATTGCCAAAAACGCAGCCGTTGTTATTACCGATGCGGGCGGCAAACAGATCAAATTAGGTACTCCGAGTGCAGCACAGACACTGCGTGACGGTAATAACGATCTGAACTTTGCGGCGTATTTACAGGGATCTTCTGCTGAAGCGGCTGTTCCGGGTGACTTCACTGCTATCGCGACTTTCGCACTGACCTATCAGTAATTAATGCCGGTACAGTTCAGGGATGAACTGTATCGCTTTTCAGTTGTGTGCGTTTAGCGGAGGCAGGAAATGGCGTGCAGAGTCATCACTCAGGGATTGCTGATAACGATAGTGTGTTTTTCCTCTTATACAGCAGCAGGTGAAACAAAACAGGATGCAAAAACCAGTTTGCGTTTCGGCGCGGTACAGATGCAGGGCACGATTTTCGAGCCGGTTTGTACTATCTCGACAGCCAGCCGTGAGCAGGTGGTGGCGCTGACAGATGTTTCCGTTCCGCAGCTGCGCGACGAAGGGCAGGGACCCGCAGACTATTTCTGGATCAGGCTGGCGGAATGCACCGTACTGCCGGTGAAGGGCGGGACGGCAGATAACCTCCGTTTCCGGGTCACTTTTGAGGGCGCTGCACAGGACGGGCATTTTCAGCTGAACGGTTCCGGCAAAGGCGCTTCCCTGGCGATTACTGATCGCAACGGGAATGAGGCAGTTCCCGGTAAACCCTTACCGCCGGCAGATATTGACCCCGATAATATGGCGCTGCGATATCAGGCGCGTCTCGTGAAAAACAGCGACGAACTTCAGTCCGGTCATTACCGGGCAACAGTGGGCTTCAAGCTGGAATATTATTAAACCGAGCTGACTGGATCCATTATGGTAATTCCGCTGAGTACCGTCTCCCGACGGAGACTGACAGTGCTGATTTCATTTATTCTGACCGGTATTTCGCAGGCCGCTTATCCGGATAATCAGGATATTGAATTTAATACTGATATTCTTGATGTAAACGACAAACAGAATATTGATCTGTCCGATTTTTCCCGTGCCGGCTATATCATGCCCGGTACTTACGACTTTTTTATCCGGGTGAATAACAGTGAGTTGCCTGATATTTATCCGGTTTCCTATATTGTGCCGCCGGATGATCCGAAAGACAGTAAAGTCTGTTTATCGCCGGAACTGATGGCGCAGACCGGGCTGAAACCGGAATGGGCAGAGCGCCTGCGCTGGTGGAATGACGGCAAATGCCTGGATACCGCATCACTGCCCGGGATGTCAGTAACACCGAAACTGGCTGACAGCGGGCTTATCCTGACACTGCCGCAGGCCTATCTGGAATATACCGCCGCTAACTGGGACCCGCCTTCCCGCTGGGATGAGGGGATTTCCGGCGTGTTGTTTGATTACAACGTGAATGCCGGTGTTAATGATCCCGCTCACGGTAAGCAAACACAGCAGGTCACCGGGAACGGGACGCTCGGGGCAAACCTGGGGGTCTGGCGTGTCCGTGCGGACTGGCAGGCGAATCTCCGTCATACCACCGGTGCCGGGGAACGTTCCGAACGTGACTGGACCTGGAGTCAGACCTACCTCTACCGGGCGATAGCTCCGTTACAGGCAAAACTGACCATGGGGGAAACTTTCTCCCGCTCCGATGTTTTCGATAATTTCCGCTACATTGGTGTCAATCTGGCCACAGATGACAACATGCTGCCGCCGAATCTGCGCGGCTATGCGCCGGAAGTCACCGGCGTGGCAAAAACAAATGCCAAAATTACGGTCAGTCAGCAGGGACGGGTGATTTATGAAACCCAGGTCGCCCGGGCCGTTCCGTATTCAGGATATCAATGATGCGGTCAGCGGTAAGCTGGATGTCAGGGTGGAAGAGCAGGACGGCTCTGTACAGTCCTTTCAGATGGATACCGCCAGTATTCCTTACCTGACCCGTCCGGGCCGGGTGCAGTACAAACTCTCCGCCGGGCAGCCGTCCGAAATCGGCCGCCACGGGAAAGGCCCTGTCTTCGGAATGGGGGAATTCTCGTGGGGGATCAGCAACGGCTGGTCATTGTACGGCGGCTCCCTGGTTGCCGGGGACTATAACGCAGTTTCTCTTGGTGTTGGTCGTGATTTGATGGCCCTCGGGGCCATCTCTTTTGATGCCACCCAATCTTTTGCCAGTCTGCCGCAGGAGGATAAAAACTACCGCGGCGGTTCATATCGTCTGAGTTACTCCAAGCGGTTTGAGGAGCTGGACAGCCAGGTCACCTTCGCCGGATACCGTTTCTCTGAACGTGACTTTATGAGTATGAATCAGTATCTGGATCGCCGCTATTACGATAACAGTGCGGATAACAACAAAGAGCTTTACACCATCATGTTCAGTAAGCAGTTCCCGGATGCCGGGCTGAGTACCTATCTGAACTACAGCCACCAGACTTACTGGAACCGCCCGGATAACGATAACTATAACCTGTCGCTGGCGAAGTATATGGATATCGGCAGTTATAAAAATATCAACATCAGCTTATCGGCTTACCGCAATAAATATCAGGATAAGAATGATGACGGGGTGTATCTCAACATCAGTATGCCGGTGGGCGATCGCGCGACAGTCAGCTACAACAGCATGATCAACCGTCACGGTAACTCCCATAACGTCAGTTATTTCGACCGTCCTGATGATAACAACAGTTACCGTCTGGGGACGGGGCTGAGCAGCAACGGTAAAGCGTCTGTCGACGGCTATTACATGCACTACGCTGACAGTGCGCTGGTCACCGCCAGTGCCGGACATATTGACGGGGAATATACCTCGGCATCGCTCTCGCTTCAGGGCGGGGTGACGATGACGCCGCAGGGCGGGGCATTCCACCGGATCAATATGCCGGGCAGTGCCCGCCTGCTGGTGGATACCGGTGGTGTGGCGGATGTGCCGGTCAGAAGTACCGGGGCACTCAGCTATACCAACCGCTTCGGGAAAGCCGTTCTGCCGGATATGAATAACTACTTCCGCAACAGTGCAGCTATCGATATCAACAAACTGCCGGAAAATGCGGAAGCACGCCGCTCTGTTCAGCAGCTGACATTGACGGAAGGGGCTATCGGCTACCGTCAGTTTGATGTGCTGTCAGGACAGAAAGCGATGGCCACTATCCGTCTGGCAGACGGCAGTGAACCGCCGTTCGGTGCAGTGGTTACCTCTGCGGATAACCGTGAACTGGGTATCGTCAATGACGGCGGGCAGGTCTACCTCAGCGGTATTAACAGCGGGGATATTCTGACGCTGCGGCGCGGCAGTGATACAGCGTGCCGGATGACGGTACCTGAACTTCCGCCGGGACAGCCGCTGCATACCCTGCTGCTGACCTGCGGCGCAGAGCCGCAATCCGTTCCGGACAAGCCGCAGCCGGTTGCGCTGCCGTCTTCCCCGCTGCCGGCTGACCGTCCGCAGCAGGGAAAGTGGCTGAATATTACAGGCCGGACAACTCCGGCACCTTCCACACGTAACGAAATGAGTGATTCATTATGATGTCAGTTAAACACACCCGTCTCTTTGTCCCGGCCATTGCGGCTGTATTGCTGGCATCAGCACAGTCTCATGCCGCTATCGCGCTGGACAGAACCCGTGTCATTTTCAACGGGGCGGAAAAATCCGTCAGTCTGAATGTCAGTAATATGAACAAAGAACTGCCGTATCTGGCTCAGGGGTGGATTGAGGATCAGAACGGGCAGAAAGTGTCGTCGCCGCTGGTGGTGCTTCCGCCGGTACAACGTATTGAGCCGGGT
This sequence comes from Morganella morganii, assembly GCF_019242955.1. GTDB lineage: Bacteria > Pseudomonadota > Gammaproteobacteria > Enterobacterales > Enterobacteriaceae > Morganella > Morganella sibonii. The sequence continues at coordinate 3,596,983 of NZ_CP066129.1, read as the reverse complement.
GATAAAAGCCAGGTGAAAATTCAGTCATTACCGGCGATCGCCGCGCTGCCGCAGGACAGAGAAAGTGTCTTCTATTTCAATCTGCGGGAAATCCCGCCGCGCAGCAACCGGCAGAACGTTCTGCAAATCGCCCTGCAAACCCGGATCAAACTGTTTTACCGCCCGGAAGCTATCTATGCCTCACAAACGGATCTGACCAATCCGTGGCAGGAGAAAATCACCCTGACACGCCGCGGTGACAGCTATGAGGTTAATAATCCGACCGCTTATTACGTGACAATTGTGGATGCACTCAGCGGGCTCGGCGGCAAAAGTCTGGACGGATTTTCCCCGCTGATGGTGGCGCCGAAAAGTCAGGGTACGCTCGGCCTCAGCGCATCAGCACTCGGCAGTGCACCGGTGCTGAGTTATATCAACGATTACGGCGGCCGTCCGCAGTTGCAGTTCAGTTGCAGCGGTACAGAGTGCCGTGTGACAAAAACGGCTGCCGGTAACTGAGCAGACAGAGGATAAACCATGGATGAGCGGATCAGAAAAATAAGCTCTCTCCGGCGGATACTGGCGGTTGTGCTCTGTATTTCGGCGGGAGGTGCTGCGGCACTGCCGGAACGGGTGGCCGGTATCCGGGGTGTTCCCGGGATCACCTATATCACTATTCGCGGCAATGTTATCGCACCGCCGCCGTGTGTTATCAACAACGGCAACACCATTCTGGTGGATTTCGGTGAGGTGCTGAGCACCCGTATTGACGGCCGGCGCTATAAACAGCCGGTCAATTACACGGCGGAGTGCACAAAGATGCCAACCAATGCAATGACACTTGCCATCACCGGCAATACCGCCGGATTTGATTCCGGATTGCTGCAGACCGAAATCGCCGGGCTGGGGGTGCGCATGCTCTATCAGGGGCGGCAGCTGAATCCCGGTGAAAAAGTGAAATTTACCTATCCGGTCTTTCCGGCGCTGGAAGCCGTACCTGTCCGTGACATGACAGCAGTGCTGACCGGCGGGGATTTCTCTGCGGTGGCAACGCTGGAACTGGACTATCAGTAAGGAGCCTGACAATGGCAAAACATGACCGGTGGTTACAGAGGGTGCTGCTGACCGGGCTGCTGTGTGCTGCCGCAGGAAGTACCGCCGCGCCGAATATGAAGCTGTTCGGCACTCTGCTGGTACCGCCCGCCTGTACGATCAGTGATAACGGAGTGATTGATGTGTTTTTCGGTGACAACGTCGGCGTGCATAAAGTGGATGGCGTTAATTATACCCGTGCCGTTAATTACACCCTGGTGTGTGAGGACAATAACAAAGGCTGGGATCTGGGATTGTCCGTCACGGGGCCGGTCAGCGGGTTTGATGATGCGGCCTTGCAAACCAATATTCCGGATCTGGCTATTCATCTGACGCAGAACGGAAAGCCCTTCACGCTCAACAAACGCATTGCGGTATCACCGGATAACCCGCCGGTTATTCAGGCGGTGCCGGTGAAACGGCCGGGCAGCACACTGCCGGAAGGCGCATTTGATGTGACCGCCACATTGCTGGCGGAATATCAGTAGGAGCAATGCAATGAATGAGACAGTAAGGCGCTTTTTTATCAGTACCTGCGGGGTATTTCTGTTATCACTGCCGGTTGCGGATGCCGGGGCTGCCGCTGATAACCTGTATTTTCACGGCACACTGGTGGATGAACCCTGCACGATACGTCCGGGGGATGAAACTGTGGAACTGCCGTTCGGGAATATCCCTGATAAAAATCTGTACGCTTATCAGCGGACACCATCAAAAGAGTTTCAAATCCGGCTTTCGGAGTGTGATACCTCCATCGGCAAGCGGGTCACGGTGATGTTTGCCGGGGATGAAAATCCGTTTATCGGCGGGGCGCTGGCCATCAGCCCGGGCAGTCAGGCGGAAGGGATTGCCGTCGGGCTGGAAAATGCTGACGGCACGGCGCTGGCAGTTAATGAAGCATCACCGCAGATCACGCTGAACGACGGACTGACACTGCTGAACTTCCGTGCCTATGTGCAGGGCGAACCGGATGCACTGGCAAACAAAACCATTAAACGCGGGCCGTTCAGTGCCATTGCGACTTTTCATCTCAATTATGACTGACGGGTAACCAGAGGCACGCTATGAACAGATTTCTGAAAATAACAGCGGCGGTTGCGCTGCTCTGGTCCGCTTCGGCGGGGGCATCCATCTTCTCTTATATTACGGAGTCATCAGGGAAACCGACGGATGCTGTTTACACCTACATTATTGAGCGCTGGGATCCGGAAGACCCGTCGGCTCCCAACCCCTGTTACGGCTGGTCTGTCTGCTGGATCAATATCAACCATAAACATGATGTTGACGGTTCCCCGGGCAAATCAACCAAATCGATTGTCCGTGTGGAAAAACTGAGAACACTGGCAGAAGTACGGGAAGCAGTTTTTCAGAATATCTCTCTGCCCTATCAGGGAAAAGCAGAACACAGAGGGCCGTCTCTGAATTCCAATCAGGAGTGTGTGGGGCTGTTTTATGAATCAGAATCAGGCGGCTGGTCGAAAAACGGACGTCTGCTGCCGGGATCATTGTGCGGGATCGCACCGCCGCCGGTGGGCGCCTGTGAGGTGACCAGCGGCTCAGTGATTCTGGATTACGGCGATATTGATGAAGTCAGTCTGCCGGATGCCGCGCGCAATAAAAGCATCACCGTCACCTGCAATCTGGACATGGATATCCTTGTGATTGCCTCCGGTTCTGACAGCGGCCGTGTACCGCTGCGCCCGGATAACAGCCTGTACGCGGATCTTTATCTTAACGACAACCCGGGTGAGAGGGGCGCTCCTATTCATGTTCCGGCCGGCGGTGCGACACAGGTGGATGTGAAATCGGTTCTGAAAGTGAACGGACGGGTTGCCCCGGGAGCCTTTGAAGGTTCCGGCTCCATCATTCTTGTCATGCCGTAATTTCTTATTTTTATCTCATGGCGTTGCAGAAACCGGCAGCGCTGTGGGCCCGGAGTGAGACTAAAATATGATTACAGAAGATACTGATTTAACCGTTAATAAATCTGTCGGCTACCGGATCTTCCGCAAACGGAAAGAACTGGGCTGGTCCGGCAGCCGCCTGGCAGACCAGCTGGGGATCAGCCAGCAGCAGTTCTCGCGCTATGAGCGGGGATGCAGCCAGATTAATGTCAGTCTGCTGGTCAGGGCGGCTGACATTTTACAGACACCGGTCAGCTGGTTTTTCGCTGACTGTCCGGAAGCGCGTTCATACCGGGAGTGCTTCCGGGGAAAAGCGGATATTTATATGGCGGAATCTGTTCCTGAGTATGACCTGCCCGCACAATCCCGGTACAAAAGGAAACCGGATGAAGGAAAACAAACGTAAACACCTGATGCAGTCTGAGGTGGAAAAAATGATGGCGGCTGCGGAAAACGGCCGTGATCCGGAGCGGAATACCTGTCTGCTGTGGATGTGTTTTGTCCACGGCTTCCGCGTCAGTGAACTGGGACAACTGAGTTTATCGGACATGGATGTCGCCGCCGATAATCTCTATATAAGACGGCTTAAAAACGGCCTTTCCACCACCCATCCCCTGAGCCGTACAGAAAAAAATCTGCTTACCCGCTGGCTTAACTGTCGCTCCCGTTATCCCCGTGCTGCTGAAAATCACTGGTTGTTTTTATCCCGCAAAGGCGGGCATCTTTCCCGATCCCGTATTTACCGGATCTTAAAAGAACTGGGGGAAATGGCGGGGCTGCCGGTATCAGTCCCTCTGTCCGCTAATGCATAACCGCAGGCATGGCGCAGCATATGAGGATGTGCCGCAATATTGAGATCGGCGGACAATCCGCTGTCACGGATAATACGGAATATCTGCTGGCGGGATAAACGACCGCCCTTGCGGGAAAGAAAAAGCCAGGGCTCGGCATAATGAACGGATGAATTCCGCTGTGCCAGCCACTGTATCAGCAATTTATATTCAGGGGACTGTAATGGCTGATTGGTACTTAATCCGTTTTTCAGCCGGGTAATATGAATGGTCTTTTCATTGATATTAATATCACTGAGCATTAAGCCGGTCAGTTCACTGGCGCGTAATCCGTGACTGAAGCAAACTGCAATCAGGCATTGATTACGGATATGATTAATTGAGTCAGGTAATGATGATATTAAGGAATGAACCTCCTGTTCACTCAGGTGTTTTCGTTCTTTCATAAAAATATTTAGTCTGATAATGGTGGTCAGGTTTAATTCGTTTCCGACGTTATCACAGAATAAACGGATGACCTATTTTTCATCATTATCATCATAATGTTATCAGCAGGTAAAATTGATCGTGTATTGCTGATTTATCTGAAGATAATAAACGTAGTGTATTACTTGTTTTTTATATTGTCGTTATATATTCCATTTTTCCGTGTTTTTTATGTTTCATTTATTTCCGTGGTATTTATTGTTAATCAGCGTTATTTTTTATTTTTGTTAATGAAATAAACTTCATTTTATTTAGACAATAAATGCTTTTTTTTCTTTATTGGTCTCCGGAATATATTTCCGGATGATTTTATTTCTGAAGGTAATGAATATGACAGAAATTCAATCCGGCGCGGATATGGCGTCGGTAAATCGTGCTGTCGGTGACCGGATTTTCTGCAGACGAAAAGCACTGGGTTATTCCGGGCAGCAGGTTGCTGCCTGCCTGGGAATAAGTCAGCAGCAGCTATCCCGTTATGAACGGGGACAAAGCCGGATTAATGTGGGTATGCTGGCCAGAGCGGCTGATGTTTTACAGACACCGGTCGGCTGGTTTTTTGCCGGGTGTCAGGACAGATCGTTATACAGGGAAAGTCTCAGCGTTCAGTCTGATATCTATACTGCGGAGTCTGTTACGGCCGGCATAACGGCGGCAGACTGAACAAAGCGGCTCCGCCGGTATGGCGGAGCCTCAGATTGTTGGCAAAGTCCGGGAAAAAACAGGCCGGGATTTTGTCAGCAATCTTATGTCAGAAAATCAGTTCTTTTTCACAAACTCAGATTTCAGTTTCATCTGACCAAAGCCGTCGATTTTACAATCGATGTTGTGGTCACCTTCCACTAAACGGATGCCTTTGACTTTTGTGCCGATTTTCAGCATGGATGAACTGCCTTTGACTTTCAGGTCTTTGATGACTGTCACGGCATCGCCGTCCGCCAGTAAATTACCGTTGGCATCTTTGACAATCAGCTCGTCGCTTTCTGCTGCCGGTTCGGCATCATTCCATTCGTGGGCACATTCAGGGCACACGTACATTGCACCATCTTCATAGGTGTATTCAGAATTACATTTCGGACATGAAGGTAATGACATAATGAGACTCTCAGATTTTTACAATGGGGAGCAGCAAATTGTCACGTGATGGTGTGATATCTGCCCGTGGTTATGTGCACTGTCTTCAGTGCGGGCGTCAGTATAGCGGGATCGCTGCCATTTTGCAGCTTTTACCGGATAAAGAGTGTGGTTATCACCTTTCCGCTGACCGGGGAATAAACAGGTAAATAACGCAATAACGGCCTCAGGTTTCCTGATAAATCCGTCAGTGCTGAAAATAACCGGAGTTTATCGTTTTTTTCTGAATAAGTACTCAGGGGGAGTACTTAATTACGCAACAGACTCTTATATATTATGACTGCATTATTTTAATAACCGGTTTCTGACTTTCTTGTTTATTTGTCTGTGGCACATCAGGAGTGAAATATGCGTAATGTTGTCCGTTCTTTATTATTGTCTGCGGCGCTCGCGGTGGGTTCCTTAAATACCGCCTTTGCCGATCCGCATTTAAATTTTGCCTGGCCGGTAAATGTGGGGCCGTTAAATCCGCACCAGTATGCACCGAACCAGATGGCCGGACAAACCATGGTGTATGAACCGCTGGTCCGTTATATGAATGACGGAACGGTGAAGCCGTGGCTGGCAGAGTCATGGACGGTTTCAGATGACGGAAAAACCTATATTTTTACCTTACGTGATGATGTGAAATTCTCCAACGGCGAAAAGTTTGATGCCACCGCAGCCAAAGTAAATTTCGATGCTATTCTGGCAAACCGCGAACGCCACGCCTGGCTTGAGCTGGCCAATCAGATTACCGGCGTTGAGGATATCGCGCCGAATCAGTTAAAAATCACTCTGAAAGATGCGTATTACCCTATTTTGCAGGAGCTGGCACTGCCGCGTCCGTTCCGCTTTATTGCACCGTCACAGTTTAAAGATGGCGGCACCAAAGACGGTATTATGAAACCAATTGGTACCGGTCCGTGGGTATTAACGGAATCCCGTCTGAGTGAGAAGGATGAATTTGTCCGCAACGAATTATACTGGGGTAAAAAGCCGGTTTATGAATCCGTCACATTTAAAGTGATCCCGGACCCGAATACCCGTGCGGTGGCATTTGAAGCCGGTGAAGTGGATTTACTGTACGGAACGGACGGGATTATTTATCCGGATACCTATCAGCGTTTTAAAAATATGCCGGGATATACCACCAAACTGTCCGCGCCTCTGGAATCTCTGGTGCTGGCAATTAATACCAAAACAGGTCCGACCCGCGATTTAGCTGTGCGTAAAGCGATTAATCACGCAGTCGACAAAGATAAAATGATTGAAAAGGTGCTGTACGGCACGCAGTTAAAAGCGGACACCCTTTTCTCAGAAAATGTACCGTACGCGGATGCCGGTTTGACACCGTATTCTTATAACGTTGAAGAAGCGAAATCCCTGCTGGAAAACGCCGGCTGGAAAGCGAAAACCGAAAACGGTATCCGTGAGAAAGAGGGCGAGCCTCTGGTGGTCGAGCTGAATTTTGTCGGTACTGATGCGGTGGCGAAGTCGATTTCTGAGGTGGTACAGGCAGATCTGCGCCGCGCCGGGATTGATGTGAAACTGGTCGGGGAAGAGGAAAGCAGTATTTATTCGCGCCAGAAAGACGGCCGTTTCGGGATGATTTTCAATGGCACATGGGGTGCGCCGTTTGATCCGCACGCGTTTGTCAGTTCCATGCGCATTCCGTCCCATGCCGATTATCAGGCACAGCAGGGACTGGCGGATAAAGCGGAAATCGATGCCAAAATCACACAGGTGCTGACCACCACGGATGAAAAACAGCGCCGTGCGCTGTATCACGACATCCTGACCCGTCTGCACGAAGAAGCGGTGTATCTGCCGCTGACCTACATCACCGCCATTGCGGTGGCAAAACCGGAAATCGGTGATGTGCCGTTCAGCGCGATGTCGAATGAGATCCCGTTTGATCAGCTGACACCGGCTGTTAAGTGACAGGCCCGCGATTATGATGCGATTTATTTTCCGGCGGGTGCTGCTGCTGATCCCGATGCTGCTCGGCACCTCGCTGTTTATCTTTCTGATCCTGCGCCTGGGGCCGTCAGACCCCGCGCTGGATTATCTGCGGCTGTCTAAAATTCCGCCGACCCCGCAGGCGGTGGAAAGCGCCCGTGAGCTCCTTGGCCTGGATAAGCCGGTTATGACCCAGTATTTTCACTGGCTGTCTGACGCGCTGCATCTGGATTTTGGTATCTCTTATGCCACGCAGAAACCGGTACTGCCGGATCTGCTCTATTTCCTGCCCGCCACGCTGCAACTGGCGGGGCTGGCGCTGGCGCTGACGATTATCCTGTCTGTGCCGATGGGCATGCTGGCGGCGCGTTACCGGGAGAAATGGCCGGATCAGCTGGTGCGTGTGATCGCGTTTATCGGGGTTTCCATGCCGAATTTCTGGCTGGGATTCCTGCTTATTCTGCTTTTTTCCATGCATCTTGGCTGGCTGCCGCCGATGGGGAAAGGTGAAGCAAAACATCTGGTGATGCCGGTGATTGCTATCTCGCTGATGTCACTCGCGATTAATGCCAGGCTGCTGAGGGCAAGTATGCTCGAGGTCGCCGGGCAGCGGCATGTCCGTTATGCGCGGCTGCGCGGGTTGTCCGAAATGACGGTGGAGCGTTCGCATATTTTGCGTAACGCCTGGCTGCCGATCATAACGGCTATCGGAATGCATATCGGGGAACTGCTCGGCGGTGCGCTGATTATAGAGAGTATTTTCAGCTGGCCGGGTGTGGGGCGCTATGCAGTCTCCGCTATTATGAACAGGGATTACCCGGTAATTCAGTGCTTTACTTTGCTGATGGTGGTGATTTTTGTTCTCTGCAACCTGATTGTGGATATTATTTATGCGATTGCGGACCCCCGTATCCGCCTCTCTGCGGAGGGTATTGAATGAGCGATATGATACTGAAAGCCCCGTCCGCCGGGCGGACACTCAGCCGCAATCTTCTGCTGTGGTTTGCGCTGGCCGTGGTGGCGCTGCTGGTTCTCGCGATGATTGCCGGGCCGTGGATCTCTCCGCATGATCCGGATCTGGTAGAGTTATCGAACCGGCTTCAGGCACCGGACAGCCAGTACTGGCTCGGTACCGACCATCTCGGGCGTGATATTTTTTCCCGCCTGATTGCCGGGGCGCGGATTTCTCTCGGAACCGTAGCAATCACGCTGGTGATTATTATGACACTCGGGCTGGTGATCGGCGGTATTGCCGGGTTTACCGGCGGGCGGACGGATCAGATTATCATGCGGTTTACGGATGTATTTCTGACGTTCCCGACACTGGTGCTGGCGCTGTTTTTAATCGGGATACTCGGTACCGGGCTGACAAACGTGATTATTGCGATCGCACTTTCACACTGGGCATGGTATGCGCGGATTGTCCGCGGAATTATTCTCTCGCTGCGTCACCGGGAGTTTCTGCTGGCGGCACGTCTGAGCGGTGCCGGTAATGTGCGGATCTTTCTCCGGCATCTGTTTCCCGCCACTATTTCCCAGTTGATCGTACTGGCGACGCTGGATATCGGCCATATGATGCTGCATGTCTCCGGGTTGTCATTCCTCGGACTGGGCGTGGCGGCACCGACCGCAGAGTGGGGCGTGATGATCAGTGATGCCCGCCAGTTTGTCCGGACATCACCGATGCTGATTTTCTGGCCGGGTTTAATTTTATTTTTCAGTGTGATGGCGTTTAACATCCTCGGGGATGCACTGCGCGATCGTCTGGACCCGACACTGAGGGCCGGAACATGTCATTAAATCATTCTGTACTGGATATCAGTCATTTATCGGCAGGCTATCTGCATAATAATCATGCGCATTTCCTTATTTCTGATCTGTCATTTTCCCTGCGGCGCGGCGAAGTACTGGCGCTGGTCGGGGCGAGCGGTTCCGGTAAATCGATGACCTGCTCTGCGGTACTGGATGTTCTTCCTCCGGGCGTGCAGAAAACACAGGGTACTATCCTGCTGGACGGGCAGGCGGTCACCGGCCAGGCTCTGCGCGGCAGGCAGGTTGCATCGATTATGCAGAATCCGCGCAGTGCGTTTAACCCTGTACGGACAATGCATCAGCATATTATTGAAACACTGAAAGCGACCCGGCAGCCGCTGCATGGCATTGATAAACGCATCCGTGATGTGCTGGCAGAAGTGGAACTGGGGGACAGTGAGCATATTCTGAAGCTCTATCCGTTTGAGATGAGCGGCGGCATGTTGCAGCGGATGATGATTGCGATTGCTATTCTCAGTGATGCGCCGTTTCTGTTTGCCGATGAGCCGACTACCGATCTGGATCTGGTGGTGCAGATGAAAATCCTCGACTTGCTGGATCATGTTGTGGCTGACCGGCAGACCGGACTGCTGCTGATCACTCACGATATGGGCGTGGTGGCGCGTCTTGCCGACCAGGTGGCGGTGCTGTCAGACGGGAAAATTATTGAAACCGGCCCGGCGGAGGATATTTTTGCCCGGCCGCGCTCGCCGGTGACCCGTAATCTTATTTCCGCGCACCTTTCACTGTATGGTCTGGAGCTTTCCGCATGACACTGATCTCTGTTGAACACCTGAGCAAAAGCTACCAAAGCCATTCACTGATGGGGGCGGGAAAACCGCGCTGTATTCTCGATGACATTTCCCTGACCCTGAATGAGGGCGAAACGGTTGCGCTTCTCGGGCGCAGCGGCTGCGGAAAAAGCACGCTGGCGCGTCAGATCTGCGGGCTGGAATATCCGGAAAAAGGGGATGTTTTCTACCGGGGGATGCCGGTACGCAAACTGGATAAAAAACAACGCCGGCAGTTCCGCTCGGAGATCCAGATGGTCTTTCAGGATCCTCCCGGGGCGGTTGATCCGCGGTTTACTCTGGAGCAGACCATTGCCGAACCGCTGAAACTGCTGACCTCACTTGATGAAATACAGCGCAAAGCCCGGATAGCGGAGTTGCTGGATATGGTGGAACTGCCGCTGTCAGTACTCGGTAAACTGCCGTCACAGATCAGCGGCGGGCAGTTACAGCGTATCTGTATTGCGCGGGCGCTGGCACCGGACCCGCGTCTGATTATCCTGGATGAGGCCGTGTCAAACCTGGATATTCATTTGCAGGCATCTCTGCTGACACTGCTTGGTCAGCTGCAGAAAACCCGGGGCATTGCCTATCTGTTTGTCACTCACGATTTGCGGCTGGTCAGCAAATTTGCGGCACGGGTGGTGGTGATGGATGAGGGCAAAATTGCCGAAACCTCACCACAGGGCTGTATTGAACAGCTGCGCCATCCTGCATCACTGGCGCTGAAAAATGCCGTATTACCACCGTTTCCGTCTTCCCGGAGACGTCAATCCGCCTGAAAATAGTACAGAAAAAAGCGCCGTGATATCAGCAGGGCGCTTTTACTCTCATTTTATGGTTTACAGCGCTCAGACTTTATCTGAGCAACTGCATTTGGCGGCGGTTTCTTTGTGATGATGAGTATCTGTGCTGCAACAGGCATCAATAGCTTTGTTGATGATATCCGCCAGCTTATTGACGGTGGAAATAATAGAAGAGAGTTGTTCGCACACATCGCGGCAGTCCGCATGTGAATGGCCGTTATCCGGGATCACCGGCGGAGTCAGACTGTCACAGAGAATTTCCTGTAATACCAGCAGGAAGTTCGCAATACCGGTGGTGTAGATATAAGAACGTCCGCCGGTCTGCTCTGCCAGCCGCTGATACTCCTTTGTCACTTTGTCTCTTTCTGCAACAGACGGGAAGCGGTCAAGGTTTTCCGGCCGGTCATCCGGCGTTCCCTGGTAAGTGTATACTTTAACGCCGTGGAGCTGCGCGACACTTATCGCTTCACTGTTTTTCATCACGGCAGCGTTAGTCAGTATTCCGCCGCCGCCCTCCATACCTTCATCGCCGAGTACAAAAACTGCCCGCCGTGCGCCGGGACGCCAGTCGAAATATCTGCAGGCATCGATAACGGCACGGCACAGATCTTCTTTATTTCCCGCGTGATCACGGCCGTCGGCTTCCGGAAACGGTTCCCGGGCCTGCAGATTTCCGGCGGGAGCGCCTTTGCCCATCAGATAATCACTCAGCGACTTATCAAACCTTGTCCCTGGCCAGGTATCCTGAATGCCCAGGAATGTAGCCCTGAGCTGAGACGGACAGCGGGCAGCCGCTTTTTCTATCGCCGCATCTATTTCCCGGCTGAGATCGGCGGATTCATCAGACATTGAACCGCTGGTATCAATGATAACCACCAAATCCAGAGCAATATCACTGTTACCGCCCATGACGAACACTGACGGGTCAATACCGGCAGCCGGTGCTGACAAATCCTGTGTGCTGAGATCCTGATTCATTGTTTTTCCTCTGTGTTTATTGCAGTGACAGACAGCGGAGGAATAACCTCCGTGTGTTACAGGTGTGTGTTTTCTGTGCAATCTGTTGCGCAGAGGAGCAGTATCTTTTTATTTTTCAGTGATGTATTTCCTAAAAAATAAAAGAGTCAGGCTATTTATTGAGGGGATCATGGCCCCGGTGACAGTGGCATGGCCGGGGCAGAAAGGCGGGGGTATTTTTACAATAAGAAATCAAATCTGTTAATATTTTTATTTAAAAACAATGAATTATCTATATCTAATAATGTATGAACAATATCTGAGGAATCATATTGTTTTCTGAGTTCGTTCAGGAAAACGATCAGTGAAATATCCAGAGCTGTGAGTATCCGGAAAAGCAGGCTGACCGTCAGATTACCTTTACCCAGTTCATAGCGGGAGACTTGCTGCTGACTGATTTCAAGTGTAAAGCCTAATTTTTCACCGCTTATTTTTTTCAGCTTACGAAATCTGTACAGTACCTCCCCGATATTTTTATTGAGTAAATCTGAATTTATGCATTGAAATTTCTGCACCATTTATCTCCGTAGATTAAATCTGTCATAGCAGGAATGGTTGTTATTCCCGATAAATAATTACCGGTTGTGTTTTGGGGTTTTATTTGTATCTCTGGTATTTTTCAAAAAAACTAATTTTGTATCGAATGATTAAAATTAAATAACACATGTTATTTTTTGATGCAAATATAATATCCGTGTGTTTTGTTATTTTCATAAATTTACAAAATTGGTGTGTAGTTTAATCGCTTTTATTTGATGTAGTGCAAAATATAAAGGATTTCTCATGTTTTACATGTTTTTTTTGTTGAAATTTTTTATTCGATCAGATTTGCATCTTGTCTGATAAGGTATGTTAAGTAAATATAGATACAAAAAACGCTATTTTATCTAAAAAACACGTATATTTTCAGTGCATTATGTTTTTCGTGAACATGGGATATAATCTTATTACTTATTATTTTACAGTGTGTTATATCGAAATTTGCATGATTTGAGTTGTTTTTTAGTGACATCATATAAGCGTTAAGATTGATACCGGAATTTGTTGTAAAAAATAACATTTATAACAAAATTCTGTTTGATTTGGTTTCAATACATTAAATTTTGTGTAAATTGCAGTATTTTGGTTTTTTGTTCTATTCTTAATCCAAATATAGATAAATAAAGAATAAACACTCCGGGTTTTTTGTTACTAAGTAATGTTTACTTACATCTTTCATATTAATTCATTGAAATATCAGTTAAAAATAATAAAAACAATTTATTAACATAAGTATCATTAACACGGCTTATGTGTATATGCGGTTGTAATAACATATAAATACACGTAATGTTACTCATGCATATAACCTGAATAACGTCCGATAATAATATAAATCTGCTGACTTTATATATTTATAAAGCCACGGATATTTTTTTAAATTTATTTTTATATTTATATCCTGCTTTTATTGTTACGCCGGGAGGCTTTCCCCTATGAAAAAATATAAATCTGTAAAAAGATTCGCATTACCGGTATCTATTATACTGGGGTCGGGATTATATTCTCTTCCCGGTATGGCGGATCCCTGCACATCGGTTACAGACGGAGACGGACAAAAACATCTGACCTGTAGCTCAACCATCTATTATTACAGCGCCGGTGATCACGGCGGAACCCCGTTATCCGATTATGCAAGTGTGACCATTAATACCACGCCGGACGCGTCAACCTCTCCACTCCAGGGGTGGGCGGTTTACGGGAACAGCAGCACCTATAATTTTAAAGAACTGAATATTGAGACCAGCGGCGCCAAAGCTGACGGAATTGTGACAAAAAACGGTGCCAGTAAGATCAATATTGATAAATTAACCATTACAACCACCGGGTCCTCTGCGGATGGCCTGAACGTTGGCAAGGAAAGCAACGGCACAATTATTACTGTAGGTGACAATGCCTATATTGATGCCTGGGGCATGGGCGTCCGCGCTAACTCATCAACCACGGGAACAAATGAAAACCTGATCACTCTCGGGAAAAATGCGGTCATTATTTCCCATGAAGCGGGCAGTAATCTGGAATTTTTGGGTCGGGAATTAGGTACCGGCTATGCGGTTTATGCCGGGAATACTAATTCAGCAGCAACCGGCGATGCCCGTGTGGTGATTGGCGATAACAGCACTATTGTGGCAAACGGCAGCTCAGCGCATGCGGTTTATGCCAACAAAGGCGGTATTATCGAGCTGGGTTCAACGGATATCCGCGCCGAAGGTACGACGGCGCACGGTATTTATGCCGAAGCCGGATCGAAAAAGGTCGGCGGTGCAACAGTCACTGCGGGCAGTCAGGTGTATCTCGGTGGTGATACCACCATCAATGTAATCAGTGACGGCCGGAAATTTTCCCTGTATGCCAAAGGCGCGGATTCACAGATCACCTCTTCTGATCGCTTGTCCGGTGACAGCATCCGCAGCGTATTCACCGTTGACGGTGATATGAAAGCGGAGACAAAAGGAATTATTGATCTGCAGATGGCGGATAACAGCCGGTTTACCGGCAGTACCAACTCACTGGAATACAATGCGGCAGGCGCGCCGAATACATCCACAAACGGTACCATTAACATGGATATTGCCGGTGCAAACAGTATCTGGAATATGACGGCTGATTCTGTGCTGTCAAACCTGACACTGACCGGCGCAACACTCCGTTATAACGCACCGGATGATCTGACCGATCCGGACGCCTTTGTGCCGAAAACACTGACCGTAGCCGGCGATTACACCGGTAACGGTGGCCGCCTGATTCTGAACACGGTACTGAACGGGGATGATTCACCGACGGATAAATTGCTGATCAAAGGTAATTCTGCCGGAACCACGACAGTCAGTTTTGTGAATATCGGCGGGCAGGGCACACTGACGACGCTTAATGGTATTGAAGTTATCACCGTTGACGGTACTTCTGACGGTACTTTCTCGCAGGACGGGCGGATTGTTGCCGGGGCGTATGATTATTATCTGGGACGCGGTAAAAACGGTAATGAGAAAAACTGGTATCTGACATCAGACTACAGCCCGGTGACACCGGGTCCTGATCCGGAACCAGAGCCGGAACCGAAACCAAAACCGGAGCCGGAGCCGAAACCGATAGTCCGCCCGGAAGCCGGGGGATATATTAATAACCTGTATACGGCAAATAACCTGTTTAATGTGCGTCTGCATGATCGCCTCGGGGAAACCCAATATACCGATGTGCTGACCGGTGAGCGCAAGGTGACCAGTCTGTGGCTGCGGAATGTGGCCGGACATTCAGTGGTGAAAAGCGGTGACGGGCAGTTAAAAACCGGAACAAACCGTTATGTGGTACAGCTGGGCGG
Organism: Morganella morganii; assembly: GCF_019242955.1. Classification (GTDB taxonomy): domain Bacteria; phylum Pseudomonadota; class Gammaproteobacteria; order Enterobacterales; family Enterobacteriaceae; genus Morganella; species Morganella sibonii. Next base: position 3,581,875 of record NZ_CP066129.1, on the reverse strand, counting down.
GGATATCGCGCAGTGGTCTGATAATGATCTTAACCGCTACCATATCGGGTTAATGGCAGGTTACGGCCGGATCAGCGGCAAGACCACAAACCATATTACAAATACCCGGGCCAGCTCTCACGCAGATGGTTACAGTGCAGGGATCTACGGCACCTATTACGCCAATGAGGCGGATAAAACCGGTCTGTATGTTGACAGCTGGGTGCAATATAACTGGTTTAAAAACCGGGTTGACGGGGATGAATTACCGGAAGAGAAATATAACTCTGACGGTATCACGTTGTCTGCTGAAGCCGGGTACAGCTTCCTGATCAATGAAACACAGGGCAGTGAGGGCAGTATTAACCGCTGGTATATTCAGCCGAAAGCACAGGTGACTTATATGGGTGTGAAAATGGATACACACACAGAAAGGGGCGGTACCCGCGTATCCGCAACCGGTGAAGGGAATATCCAGACCCGTCTCGGGGTGAAAGTATACGGTCTGGGACAGGCATTGCAGGATAAAGAAAATGATCGTCACTTCCAGCCGTTTGCTGAAATTAACTGGCTGAATAACAGTAAGATGACCGGTGTTTCCATGAATGGTGAGCACGTCAGCCAGTCCGGTACCCGCAATATTGGTGAAATCAAAGTGGGGATTGAGGGACAACTGACCCGCAATGCAGATATCTGGTTTAATGTGGCACAGCAGGCCGGCAGTGATAACTACTCGGATACACAGGGTATGTTAGGTCTGAAATACCGCTTTTAACTGTAAATAAGACTTCCGGCCGTGATAACAGCGATTCTGTTATCACGGCTTTTTTGTGTCCGGCGGCAACAGAGATTTAATCGTTACCCCAGCGGTTAAGAAACTCTGCGATATCATCGATACGCTGTTTATTGATACCGGCTTCAGCCGCCATCTTTTTCTGAGCATCCTCACTGATTTCTTCGCCGTTCGTCAGACAGGTGATCAGCAGCTGGAAATAGTGCGCCAGCCCGTCGTACTCCTGCTCTTCAACCGGCTCTTCCGATTCCAGCGCATACTCATCCGCGATGTCATAGTATTTATCCGGTACTATATTTTCCATAAATCCCTCCGGGGCTAACGCCGGTGTCAGTGGTTGGTATTGTCCCATTGTATCTGATCCGGCTTCTTTTTCGCACCAGGCCCGGTGTCCGATCGCTGAATAAAACAGCGTCTCTGTTTTTATGTCCGGATTCAGACATAAAAAAAGACCCCCGATCATTATCGGGGGTCTTGTCGCGGAGCCGGTTTTGCTATTTCCGCTGTATTATCAGAAGCTGTAACGGATACCCAGGTTGCCGCTGTAAGGTGTTTCCACATGGCTGCCTTTGGCATAGTTGAACTCTGCATAGGCTGACCACTGATTATTCATCTGTGCAGTCAGACCCACACCGTATTTACCGACGGTTCCGGACATATCGTTGCTGAATGATTCGGTGTCATTGATCACCACGCCGTTGTTCTTTTTAAACTCGTGGCTGACTGCCAGACGGGCGTAAGGTTTAATCAGTCCGCCGTTTTCAGTGATAAACGTTTTACCGAATGTGGTACCGATTTCACCTTTCACAGATTCAGCAGCATCAGCTTTCACTTTCATATCGCTGCTGAAACGGTAGTCCGTTTTTTCGCCGCGGAAGTAAGATCCCAGTACATAAGGCTCGATAAAGTAACTACCCGCTGTGATGTGTTTACCGCCTTCCACAGAGAAACCGATACCGTTGGTGTTATCTTTGGCAGTGGTTTTGCCGTCATTAAACTGCGCGCTGTTTTTGGTTCTGAAATGGTTGGCTTTCAGCACGCCGTCCACATAGTAGCCGCTGTTGTGCATCCAGGTGGTGTAAACACCAAGACCCAGGCTGTCCACTTTACCGTCACTGGTGCGGGCATCCAGTTCAGAATGCGTGTAGGAGAACATTCCGCCGATCAGCAGGCGGCTGTTATCCAGCGCAATCGCGTGGTCGCTGCCCAGCATCAGTCCGTTCATATCCTGGGTGTAACCGACATTGCCGGTTGAGATACGGTTACGGCTGCCGATATATTTACCCCACACACCATCCTGCGCAGTCTGGTTATCACGCAGATCACCCAGGCGGGTTCTCAGTGTGGATAATTCGCTGTTCCAGATAGTTGGCGTTACGTTTGCCATTGCGATGGCGTTTTTACCGCTCTCGGAGATTTCAGGCTCCGGTTCCGGTTTTGGTTCCGGATCAGGACCCGGGTCCGGATTTGGTGCCGGTTCATTTGCTTTCGGTGATAAATACCAGTTATCACTGTCCTGCTCATCACCCTGTACCAGGTAATATTTATAAGCACCGAGGTCAACACTGCCGTTCACCAGTGCAAAACTGTTGCTGTCACTGCCGTTGGCAAAAATCAGATGGTGCGGATTCACACCGCCGCGGCTTTTCAGCTCCTGACCGGAATCCATCACTCTGACATTAAACTCACCGCTGATACTGTTGCTGATATTCAGGAAATCACCGGTACCGCCGTTAATATTGGTGTTCATGACAAAGGTGCCGGAACCGGTCAGATCTGAAATCTGCAGGCGGCTGTATTTACCCGCATCACTGCCGTCGCTGCTGCCGAATACCACAGTTCCGTTGTTGGTCAGTTTTTCAATGGTCGCTTCGGATTCACTGGTGGTGTCATTATGCTTCAGATACAGGAACGCATTATCACCGGCCAGATTAAGGCGGGTAACATACGCGCCTTTCGCATCCAGTGCACCGGTCCAGCTGTGAAGGCTGCCGCCCTCCATGGTTACTGAACCGTTATTCACATTCAGGTCACCGGTGGAATATGCGCCATAGGCAATAAAGGATGAACCGCCATTTTCAACGGTGGTATCCTGAATATGACCAAATTCCCTGACCAGTTGTGTGCCGCCGTTAACCAGCGTACCAACCGCATCGGCATAGTATTCAACAATCTGCTGACCGCCCTGATGGATCACAGACCCGGTGGCAACCTGATCTTTGCCAATCCATCCGTCCCGTTCAACCCACTGCCCGCCGGTCCAGCCGCCTTTTTTACCGCTGACAATCTGCTGTCCGTAAACCTGAGTATCAATGGCTTCACCGGTCTGAATACGCTGCACACCACCTTCATAAATAATGGCATTCTTTGCTGTCTGCTCATCAATCCGGAAAGCATCATCGGATGTCCATTTGCCATTCAGCCATTCGCCGTCAACACCGGTAATAATCTGGGTACCATAAACACGGGTATCTTCAGTATTACCGTGGGTAACAAATTGCAATGCTCCGTGGTTAATTGTTGTATTGCTGTCGGTCACTCCGTCCTTTCCGGCATAGATCTGCTGAACTGCGCCGTTATACAACACGGTATCTATCGTGTTACCGCTGCTCATCTGATAGCTGCCGCCACCGATATGGCTGTTGGTTGCGGTGCCGCCATAGATAATATGCTGCCCGCCATTGACGACGATGACATCTTTGGTATTTGAGGTACTGGTAACGGATTGTTCCAGATAACCGCCGTCGATTAAAATTGCCTGGGCATAGCCCCGCGTACCGACTACCATTTTCCCGCCGGTATTTACCGTGGTGTTATACGCCTTGGCATCATTGTTCAGACTGATGCTTCCGTTATTTTCAACAATTGTGTTATACGCTACGGAATCGTCCATCATCGACATAAAGCCGCGGTATATTTTGGAAGGATCAGATGGATTAGCAATTCCGCCTTTGACAATATTCCCGATAGCAACACTACCGCTTCTGAATGTGGTCTGGAAGGAATCGATCGTATTATTCAGACTGTAAGAATTATTCTCGACATAAAGTATTTGCTCGGGAAACCAGGTGCGGGTTAATGTCTGCCCGTTAATATATTGGTTACCGGTGATAATAGATTGGTATTTATTGTCCCATTTATCCTTTGCGATTGGCCAGCCGTCAGTCGCACTGCTGAGAATCGCATTAATATCAGGAGTTTCAGCCTCTGACTGAAAAGGTGGTGGTGGTTCCGGTGTATCCGTGGCATAAGCGCTGAAAGAAACAGAAAACAGTGCAATCAGCACTGAATTATTAAATGTCATATCCAAGTCCTGGTTATAAAAATGAATTAAAATTATTTATCAGATTTAATATGGTGTTGCGGGCTATATAAAAATCGTCCGGAAATAAAACGGAATAATATTTTTTAATTGGTAATAAAATAATGAGGAACCCGGGGAAATACTGTCTTCCGGTGATATATCGGATATACAGCCCGTGGATAAAAAATATCACGCAGAGGATAATGCCTCTACTCATGTCTGTTGTAATGAGAGATTAATGTGTAACAATTTAAGAATAGTAAGGAAATAATCTGAGGGTATGAGGAATATTAAATTATTTAACCGCAGAGTATACCTGAAGACTGACAGTCGCGTTTTATTATTGAAAGTACCGGGTTGTGGTGGAAGTATCCCGGTGCGCAGATATCAGCTGAAACACAAATGTACGGATTAACCGCGTCACCGGGATATATGTATCCATCAGTTAATTTTCTGATTTCACTGAATTAATATATAAGTATTAGTGACGTATTCTGTCATTTTCCTGTTTACACTGAATATGACTGTAAAATGTCCTGATGTTCATATTGGCGACATATTATCTTTTTTTAACTATTCGTGCGTATTTTCACTTTCCCGCATCCGGTTTCCTCCGGTAAAATTTCACTTAGTGCAATACCGCATCCGCTTTCCGGCAATACTCCGCGCCGTTATTTAATTATGAATAATATGAAAAACAGAGTGACCAACCGCATCTTACCCGGCGCGGTGCTTATTTTTGTGACCGGTTCTGCTTTCAGTGCACCCGGTGATCAGCAGTTTATCCATCAGCAACAGCAGCAGGATGCACTGGAAGAAAAATTTGGTGCAAAGGCGCCGGATGTTCGTCTGGCAGCACCCGCAGCCCCGGCCGGTAAGCTTGCGTTTCCGCAGGAAACACCCTGCTTTGATATTCAGCAGGTGACAGTCAGCGGGACGGAATCCCTGCCGCACTGGCTGCCGTTACAGCGTCTGGCCAATGAGGGCGCGGGACAGTGCCTTGGTGTACAGGGCATTAATCTGCTGATGTCCGATATACAGAACCGCCTGATCAGCCACGGCTGGGTCACCACCCGGGTGCTGGCGCCGCAGCAGGATCTGACACAGGGGAAATTGTCGCTGGTTGTGGTTCCGGGCCGTGTGCGCCAGGTGCGCTTCACGGATGATTCAGATAAGTACGCCACTCTTTACACCGCCATGCCTGCCCGCGAAGGCAACGTGCTTGATTTGCGGGATATTGAGCAGGGACTGGAAAACTTACAACGCCTGCCGACCGTGGAAGCCTCAATGGAGCTGGTGCCCGGTGATGAACCCGGTGAAAGTGATATCGTTATCACCCGCAAACAGAAAAAAATATGGCGGCTCAATGCCTGGGTGGACAACTCCGGCACGGACAGTACCGGGAAAAATCAGGGCGGGCTGATGTTCGCACTGGATAATCCGCTTTCCCTCAGTGACCTGTTTTATGTGACCGCTACCCGTGACCTGCTGTTTACCGGCGGGAAAGAATCCGCCAACTACAGTGCCCACTATTCTGTACCGCTCGGTTACTGGCAGTTTGCGCTGACCGGCAGTAAGTACGACTACGTGCAGACCGTGGCACTGCTCAACGGCGACGCGCGTTACAAAGGCCGCAGTGAAACCCTCAATGCACAGCTCAGTAATGTGCTGTACCGCGACGCGACGGCCAAAACCTCACTGAACTACGGTGTGAATCTCCGCCAGACCCGTAACTATATTCAGGAAACTGAAATTGAGAACCAGAAACGCCGCACCAGCACCTGGAAAATCGGGCTGGATCACCGGCAGTACATCGGGACATCGGTTCTGGATGCGGGTGTCAGTTATCAGCGCGGTACGCGCTGGTTCGGCGCGATGCCTGCGTGGGAGGAGTACCGTCCCGCCGGCAGTGACGATTACGCCACGGCGCTCTCCCGTATCTTACAGTTCTCCGCCTCTCTGACTGTACCCTTTGCACTGGGTGAACAGCAGTTTCAGTATCAGGGCGAGTACCTGCGCCAGTTGAGCGGTACTCCGCTGACCCCGCAGGATCAGTTTTCTATCGGCAACCGCTGGAGTGTCCGTGGTTTTGACGGCGAACGGACGCTGAGCAGTGATGACGGCTGGTATTTCCGCAACACCCTCTCCTGGAACACGCCGCTGCCGCAGCAGCAACTGTATATCGGTGCGGACTACGGCCGTGTCGACGGGCATAACCGCGACTGGCTGATCGGCCGGACACTCGCGGGGGGCGTGCTCGGCCTGCGCGGGGCGCTGAGCCCGGCGGGGCTGTCGTATGATTTTTCTGTCGGCACACCGTTCTCGAAACCGGACGGCTTCAAAACTGACAATGCTGTCTTCAATTTTAATGTGAGCTGGCAGTACTGATGCCCGCTGTACGGATGATTACCCGATTTTCAGGGAACTGAGATTATGAACAAACACTGTTACCGGATTATTTTTAACAAAGCCCGCCAGATGATGATGGTGGTATCCGAACTGGCAAAAAATCACAGCAGCGACAAATCCCGCACACAGAACAGCGCGGACATTACCTCACTGACTGCGGTAATTTCCCCGCTGCGGCTCAGTATGATGCTGCTGCTCGGCTGGATTGCCCTGCCGGTGACGGCGGGCGGTATTGTGGCGGACGGCTCCGCTCCCGGTAATCAGCAGCCGACCGTGATCTCCTCCGCCAACGGTACGCCGCAGGTCAATATTCAGGCGCCGAACAGTGATGGTGTATCCCGTAACCAGTACAGTCAGTTTGATGTTGACCAGAAAGGCGCGATCCTCAATAACAGCGCAGTCAACACGCAGACACAACTGGGCGGGCTGGTCACTGCCAACCCGTGGGTGGCCAAAGGCGAGGCAAACATTATCCTCAATGAGGTCAACAGCGCTAATCCGAGTCAGCTTAACGGTTTTGTCGAAGTGGCCGGGAAACGGGCGGATGTGATCATCGCCAACCCGGCGGGGATCACCTGTAACGGCTGTGGTTTTATCAATGCCGGACAGACCACCATGGCTGCTGCACAAGCTTTACTGGAACAGGGCCGGGTCAAAGGCTTTGATGTCGATAAAGGGCAGATAGCCATTACCGGCAAAGGAATGAATGATGCGCAGAGCAACTATACCCGGCTGATAGGACGTGCGGTGGAAGTCAATGCCAAACTGCATGCACAGGATCTGACCATCACCACCGGGCGCAACATCACGGATGCGCAGGGTAATGTGGTGACACAAAAAGCGGCTGACGGCACTACACCTGCGTTTGCGCTGGATGTCGCGGCGGTCGGCGGTATGTATGGCAATAAAATTAAACTGGTCGGCACCGAACACGGCGTCGGTGTGCGCAATGCGGGCACTATCGGGGCGCAGGTTGGTGAACTGAGCCTGTCCGCTGACGGCAAATTACAGAACAGCGGTATTATTACTGCAGCAACGGACGTGAAAGCGACACTGACTGATAATATCACCAATACCGGTACAGTCAGTGCCGGGCGGGATATTCAGCTCAGCACCGCCGGGGATACGGATAACCAAAAACAGATCCTGGCGGGACGCAATATCACCTCAGACAGTCAGGCACTGAATAATGCCGCAGGTGCCGTGATGGCGGCCGGAGCGGATAAAGACGGGCGGCTGACACAGACCGGCAATATGACACTGACCGCCGCGAAAGGTGCCACCCTTAACGGACAGCAACTGGCACATGACCGTATGGCGGTCACCGCAGCAGACATCTCGCTGGAAAACAGCCGCACGGCAGCAAAAGACATGGCGCTGACCTCCGCCTCCGGACTGAACCTGAAAAATGCGGACGTTTCCGCTTCCGGTACGCTGACCGCAGTTGCGCCGGACGGTATTGATAACCGCAGCGGCAAACTGACCGCCGGTGCGCTGCAACTGACCGCCCGCAAACTGGATAACACACAGGGGCAGATAATTCAGATCAGTACAGATGATCTGAAACTGAACCACAAAGACGGGATCATTAATAAAGACGGCACGATCGCCGCCAACAGCAATAATATCACGCTGAATGCAGACAGAATTGATAACCAAAAAGGCCGCATTCAGCATGCCGGAACCGGTACGGTCAGTATCACCACGCCGGACTTCACCGGACAAAACGGTGTGATTGTTTCTAACGGTCATCTGATGATGAAAGGCGGAAATTATCAGATGGATAACAGTGAAACCTCAGCCCGCACTATCACCGGTGAGATGAATTCCCTGTCTCACCGTGACGGAAAAATGGTGCAGCGCGACAGCGGTGCACTGACACTGGCGGTACAGCATACCCTTGATAACACACAGGGAGTGATCGCCGGACAACATCTGACCCTCAGCGCAGAAACACTGAGCAACCAGCGCGGAAAACTTCAGGGCAGTGCTGAGGCACAACTGACCGTCACCGGAAAAACGGATAACCGCGACGGGGAACTGCGCGGCGGCAAACAGCTTACTTTCTCCGCCCGTGAACTGGATAACACGCGGGGCACGGTTGCCGGACATAAAAGCGCGGCGCTGACCACCAATACCCTCACCAACACCGGCGGCACACTGATTGCCGGTCAGAATCTGACGGTCAGCAGTGGCAGCCTCAGCGGTGACGGCGATGTGTTATCGTCAGGGGATATGTCACTGTCCCTGAATGATGCGTTCACCAACCGGAAAAAGGTACAGGCCAACGGCAGCCTGACCATGATTGTGAAAAACGGTGTGCAGAATGAGGCCCTGATTCAGGGCGGCAATGCGGTCACGATTAAAACCTCAGATCTGACCAATAACCGCGATGCGGAAATCAGTGCGGACAACACCACGCTGACGGTTAAAAACACCCTCACCAACACCGGATTGATTGACGGCGTCAATACCCGTATCAGCACCAACACGCTGGACAATACCGCCACCGGACGGATCTACGGTGATAATATCGCGCTTCAGGCTGATACCCTCAATAACTCCGCCGCCGCAGACAAATCCCGCTCGGCGGTGATTGCCGCCCGCAACAGCCTGAATATCGGTACCGGTACGCTGAACAATACCGGACAGAGCCTGATTTACAGTCAGGGACTGCTCAGTATCGGTCATACACTGGATGCGGATTACCACGCCACCGGCAGTGCTGACCTGTTTAATAACCTCGGCTCCACCCTGGAATCGCAGGGGGATATGACGCTGAATATCCGGGAAATCAATAATATCAATACCAACCTGGTCACCCGGGTTGAGGTCACCGGCAGACAGAAAATTCATGAGGGCGTACTGAAAGGTCAGACACAGCGCTTCAACTGGAAAGATATCGATACCAGCCGTAAAAATAAATACGGCGTTCATACCGCGGTGATGCCGGACGGAACCCGTAATGACGAGTTTTATGAATATAACTACACCCGGACAATTGAGGATACGCAGGTTGTAACCACAGAGCCGGGTGTTATTCAGTCCGGTGCGGATCTGACGATTAACAGCGACAAACTGCTGAACAAAGACAGTCGTGTCCTGGCGGGCGGACTGCTGACAACCACGATTGGTGATTTGCAGAATATTGCCACCAAAGGGGTGCATATCGTCACGGATATCGGGAAACAGACCCGCTGGTACGCGAAAAAGAAAAAACGGAAAATCGGCGGCACCAAAACCTCGCAGGGCAGAGATAACAGCCGTTACCGTCCCGCACCGGTGATCACCGACACTGACCTTGGCGTGCATAAATGGGAAATGAATGCACAGACCGACATTCAGGCGGTGGATACCTCCGGGCGCACAGCTCCGGCGATCATTGATGTTCCGGTGATCGGAGAAACCGGCGGCACCACAGCAGACACTGTGATCCGTACCGGTAATAACACGATAACGCTGCCAGACAACAGCCTGTTTAATGTGAAACCCGGCAGTGACAGTCAGTATCTGGTGGAAACTGACCCGCGTTTTACCAACCGCAAAAAATGGCTGGGCACTGATTATATGCAGCAGTCGCTGCTCAGTGATCACAGCCAGATGCACAAACGCCTCGGTGACGGCTATTACGAGCAGAAGCTTATTACTGACCAGATCGTGACACTCTCCGGGCAGCGTTATCTCGGCAATTACCGTAACGACGAAGAACAATTCAAAGCGCTGATGGATAACGGCATCATCTTCGGTAAAAAATATAATCTGACCCCGGGCGTGGCACTGACCGCAGAGCAGATGGCACTGCTGACCGGCGACATGGTGTGGCTGGTTGAGAAAACCATCACCCTGGCGGACGGCAGCACCGAAAAAGTCCTGGTACCGCAGGTCTATGCCCGTGTGAAACCGGGGGATTTAACCGGTGACGGCGCACTGCTGGCCGGTAAGAGCACCCAATTTACGGTAAACGGACAACTGGTTAACAGCGGCTCTATCCTCAGTAAAGACTCACTGACCATCAATGCAGGGGACATTCTCAATCAGGGGACGGTCAGCGGTAATGATGTGCTGATTAATGCACAGCGTGACCTGAATAATCTCGGAGGTACACTCATCGGAGGAGATTCCCTGACGGCGAATGCAGAGAACATCCGCAGTGAAACCACCCTGGCAGGGGATGTGGATAACCGTCACCTCAACCGCATCGCGGGCATTTATGTGCAGGGGGATAACGGCAAGCTGACCCTGAACGCGAAAGACTCGGTCACACTGACGGCAACTGATATTGCTGCTACCGGCAAAGACAGCAAAACCACTATTACTGCCGGGAATGACATCACGCTGGGTACCGTCACCACCACCCGGACTGAAAACGGCGACTGGGGTAACGATAATTATCGTCACCTCACCACGCAGACAGATACCGGATCACAACTGCACGGCGGGGATATCTCCCTGAACGCGGGGCGGGATATGAACGCCACCGCCGCAACGGTTGATGCCAAAAATGCCCTGACGGTCACTGCCGGGCGCGATATTACCATTCAGTCCGGCAAAGACGTTTCTGACCTGACTGAGCACAGTAAACAGACCAGCAAAGGTCTGCTCTCCGCCTCATCACTGGAAACCCACGACGAAGTACACCGCACCGATGCGGTCAGTAGCCAGTTCGGCGGCGATACCGTCACCCTGAAAGCCGGCAATAATCTTACCGTTGAGGGCAGTCAGGTAATTGCGGATAACGACCTGACCGCCACGGCCGGGAAAAATATCACGGTCACCACCACGGATGAAGCCCGTGAGGAAACGCATCTGCGCGAGGAGAAAAAATCCGGCCTGATGAGTTCCGGCGGTATCGGTTTTACCGTCGGCAAACAGGAAATGAAACAGACCACCGACAGCGACAGCCGTTTCGGCAAAGGCAGCACGCTGGGCAGCACCGAAGGAAATGTCAGCCTGACCGCCGGGGAAAACCTTGCCATTCACGGCAGTGATGTGGTAGCGGAAAAAGATATCCGTCTCTCCGGACAATCCGTTGCGGTCACCGCCGCTGAAAACACGCACACCGAACTGACAAAAACCGAACAGAAGCAGAGCGGATTTACGCTGGCGCTGAGTGGTGCCGCAGGCGGAGCACTTAATACCGCTGTACAGACAGCGGATGACGCAAAAGAAACGGAAAACGGCCGCGTGAAAGCCCTGCAGAATATCAAGGCGGGGCTATCCGGCGCCCAGGCGCTGGAAGCCGGTCGTCTGGCCGATGTTCAGGGAGATGCTGGCTCTGCGTTCGGCGTGAATCTGTCTTACGGCAGCAGCTCCTCATCATCCGAAACGGCCACCCGGCAGACCACCGCACAGGGCAGCAGTGTCAGTGCGGGGAATAATCTGACCATTAACGCCACCGGTAAAACCCCGGACAGCGGGAATATTGCGGTCACCGGCAGTGAGTTGCAGGCGGGCGGCAATCTCGCCCTCAATGCAGAGAATGACATCGCACTGACTTCTGCGCAGAACACACAGAGGGTGGACGGTAAAAACAGCAGCAAAGGCAGCTCGGTGGGGGTAGGTATCACCTTTGGTTCAAACGGCGCGGGTTTTAATGTCAACGCCAGCGTGAACAAAGGCAAAGGGTTCGAAAAAGGTAACAGCCAGTTTGCCACCGATACCACGGTGAACGCGGGCAAAACCCTGACGATTAACAGCGGCAACGACACCACACTGAAAGGCGCACAGGCACAGGGTGAAAAAGTTATCGTCAATACCGGCGGCAACCTGACACTGCAGAGTGAGCAGGCGGTTGATAACTACGACGCGAAACAAACCAGTCTCAGTGCCGGGGGAAGCATCGGTCTGAGCAGCGGTTCACTGAATATCTCGGCAAACCGCGATAAGATGCACAGTGAATACGAATCAGTACAGAACCAGACGGGTATTTATGCCGGGAAAGAGGGCTTTGAGGTTACTGTCGGCAAACACACGCAGCTTGACGGTGCGGTGATTGCCTCGACGGCAGATAAAGACAAAAATACCCTCGATACCGGTACGCTGGGCTTTAACAATCTGGAAAACAAAGCGGAATATCAGGTGGAGCACCAGGGCGGCAGCCTGAGCTCCGGCGGCGCAGTCGGCGGTAACCTGGTATCCAACCTCGGCAGTGCGCTGGCTGTGGCGGATAATAAAAAAGAGAGCAGCAGCAACACCACCCATGCGGCGGTCTCGGACGGCAAATGGATTATCCGCGACACTGAAAACCAGAAACAGGACGTGGCAGACCTGAGCCGTGATACGGACAACGCCCACTCCGCCCTTAATCAGATATTTGATAAAGAGAAAGAGCAGAACCGGGTGAAAGAGCAGCAACTGCTTGGTGAGATAGGTGTTCAGGTGATTGATATTGCCCGGACTGAGGCAAAAATCAAAGCCACAGAAAAAGCGAAGGAAAGCTTTGATATCAGAAAGTACAGTAAGGATGATATCGATAACGCCAGAGCGGCACTGACGGCAGACGGTCAAGAAACTGACGATGAAGCGATCAGTGCACTGTTATTTAACAAAGAGGTTGAGAAAAACTTAGCGGAATCAGGCTTCGGCACCGGCGGCAAGTACACCCGCGCCATGCAGGCAGCCACCGCAGCGGTACAGGGTCTGATGAACGGTGACCTGAATGCGGCACTGGCTAACGGCGCTGCACCGTTTATCGCCAATGAAATCAAAAACCTGATCCCGGATGATGACGCCGACGCCAATCTGAAACGCACCATCGCCCACGGCATCGCCAACGCGGCGCTGGCACTGGCCAAAGGCGAAAACGCCGCCGCACAGGCCACCGGTGCCATGACCGGCGAAGCTATCGGTATACTGGCTGAATCTGTCTACAAAAAACAGCCGGGCGAACTGACGGAACAGGAAAAAGAGAATGTCAGCGCATGGGCTACGCTGGCATCGGGTCTTGCCGGTGGGCTGGTGGGCGGAGATACGCAGAGTGCGGCCAATTCGGCGCAGGCCGGGAAGACGACGGTTGAAAATAACTCCTTGGTTATGCTGGTTCCTGATATTGATAGCTACTCAGAGGATTTTAAAAACTCAAATGACCCGTTATATAAATTAACCGATGCATATGTTCATGAGCTTGAAATAAGGGCAGAATCAGGTGACCAAGGGGCAATAATAGAGCTGCAACAACGAGAAATTGCCGAAGAGAATGCAAAAACAGCGGTTGTTTTGTATGCAACTGTTGTCGGTGGCTACTATACGGCAACTGCTGCGCCTGAAATCATCGCTGCTGCAAAAGCAGGTGCAATTACCTGTGCGGAAAATCCGGTCTTATGTGCAAACCAGGTGGGAGTCTGGATTATTGAAATGCTGGGAGCTGATGCGGCACCTGCAGGAATAGCGATAACCGGAAGTACAGCTACAGCGAAACTTACTGTTAATCAATTATCCGAATTGTCCGCGTTAAAGAGTATGCAGCAGCAGGGCGGTAAAGTTTCGCCGGAAATGGTCAGCAAATCACTATCATCAAAATCACCTTCTAACCCAGCCTCGCAGTCATCCAGCGGTGCATCATTTCCTTATGATAAGACTAATGAAATAAATAAACTAATTCCAGAAAATCTTACCAATAAAATTGCAGAGCATAACACTCAATTAGGTGTCTTAAATCGCAGACAAGGAACTATTTCAGGAGCCCATAAACAAGATGCATTCCTAGAGTCTGTTGAAATGACTGGGGCTAAAATAAATCTAACTATAACGGATAAAAAGTATCCTGGTTTAGTGGAGTATCAATATCAAATTCCAGCTGTTAATGGTAGAGGTCAGCAAATTGGATTTAAGGCAGAGCAAACAAAAACAACATATGATCCTACAGTATTGTCTGACTCAAAAATTAACGATATGTCCTATAAGGCTTCTCAAAAAGCGGAGAGTTTTTTCAAAAACAATCCAGATTATAGGCAATATTCAGCTCAAGTTGATGGTTACTGGTTTCAAGTAACTCGAGATGCAAAAACTGGAGAAATTAACAACGCATTTATAACAATGCCACCGAGAGATAAAAAATGATTATTGACAAATTAGATTGGTTAATAAATGTAAAGAAAGAGCTGTATGATAACAATGGCAGGGATTTATATGATATTATTTTTGAAACGTTAGAAAAAAATAAAATGACATACCCCACATTTTTAAGTACGGCTAGTGAAGGGCATGGTTTTTCTCCTTCAGAAGGTAATGGTTATGCATTAGACCAAGATTGGGATATACCTGATGAATTTGATGAGGTTAGTTTTATGTTTGGAGACTATGAAAGTTCGACGCTTTCACCTCAGAAATTTGTTGAGTTAATGCAGGTTATAACAGATAGTTATATAACTGAGCATCCAGAGAATAAAGAAACAATAGAGCGCTCTATGATGAGGCTTAAAGAGCGCTATACATGATATCGAAATAGTCTCACTCCCCCTCAGCCAGCCGGATAATCAACTGTCCGGCTTGGCGAGTGAGGGTATAGTGGCTTCCTACCTCAACCCCATCTCTGTTAGCCACTTACCGCTTAATACCGCTTAATGTCAGTTGCGTGGGGTTACCGCGGTTAGGGGTGGTTATCCACTGTATAGTGTCTGGTTTTGACCACTTCTTCTTTAGTCGTCGGTGTTTTTACGTTACTACGAAACATGTTCAAGAAAAGCCTCATAAAACCCAAAAGGCACGTCGGGACTTTTGAGTTAAAATGTAAAAAAGCATTGGGAAAATCGCTCTTTAACCACTGAAAATAATAGAAAAATTGGTTTTATCCGGGATGCTTACAAACTGACCGAACAGGAAAAAGAGAATGTCAGCGCATGGGCTACGCTGGCATCGGGTCTTGCCGGTGGTTTGGTCGGCGGTGATACGCAGAGTGCGGCGAATTCGGCGCAGGCGGGGAAAACGACGGTTGAGAATAATTTCTTAAGCCCGGATGATCGGGATGTAAGAGACAAAGCACTTGAAGATCAAAAGGCTGGAAGAAACCTAAAGGAAGCATCCCAAAATATTATTTATTTATCAGATAAAGATGCTTATACCGACAAATTAGTTACTCTCTATACTATGCACCTAAGTCAGGTAATGTTCGGAATATATATAGTGAAATAAAGCGTAAAGTGACAAGCGGACAAACAACCAATGTAGTGATTAACATGTCGGATACAAAAGTCTCTGTTCCTGAACTACAGCAGCAATTGACTAAATGGCCGGTAATGGGACTGGATAAAGTTATCATCGTTGATAAATCTGGTAATGTTATGAGGATGAAATGAAAAATTATGTCGATAGGAATCACTTGTTTTACAAGCTATAATACTAAGGATTTACAAAAAAAAATTGGATTTTTTCACCGTAAAATACCCTGATATTTTCCCGGGGAAGTATTATTTATCTAAGGCTGCTCTTCCGGACTCTATAGACATAGAGATATCTAATGAGTTTGGTTTAATACCAAAATCTTATTTATATATATCGGCAAATGATAAGTCGTTTTCTATATCTATAGACGATATAGCTAGTTTGCTAAAGAATGAATTAGGTAAAAATAATGTAATAGTCCTTCTCAATGGTGAAGATTTGATCTAAATAGCGAACCCTGTAAATAATTCTGTGTAATTGCTACCGCATTAAAGGTGATCGTTCAGGCAGTCACCGAATTCAATAATAAACGGTGTCATGGTCAATCGCCAACCCGGGCAATGCCTTTGCTGTGGCGGGTAACAAAAAAGAGAGCAGCAACGCGGCGGTCTCAGACGGCAAATAGATTATCCGCGACACGGAAAACCAGAACCAGAAACAGGACGTGGCAGACCTGAGCCGCGATACGGACAACGCCCACTCAGCACTTAATCAGATATTTGATAAAGAGAAAGAGCAGAACCGGGTGAAAGAGCAGCAACTGCTCGGTGAGATAGGTGTTCAGGTGATAGATATTGCCCGGACACATGCCAAAGCGAATGCAACAGAAAAAGCCAAAGCAGATTTTCAGGGTAAAAAGCCTACAGAGGCTGAATTTAATCTGCGGGTAGAGGAATATCTGACAGAGTCAGGCTTCGCGCGCCATGCAGGCAGCCACCGCAGCGGTACAGGGTCTGATGAACGGTGACCTGAATGCGGCACAGGCCAACGGCGCGGCACCGTTTATTGCCAATGAAATCAAAAACCTGATTCCGGGAGAGGGCACAGATTCACAACTGGCCCGGGTAGTGGCGCACGGCATCGCCAACGCAGCACTGGCGCTGGCCAAAGGCGAAAACGCCGCCGCACAGGCCACCGGCGCCATGACCGGCGAAGCTATCGGTATCCTGGCCGAATCTGTCTACAAAAAACAGCCGGGCGAACTGACCGAACAGGAAAAAGAGAATGTCAGCGCATGGGCTACGCTGGCATCGGGTCTTGCCGGTGGTCTGGTGGGCGGTGATACGCAGAGTGCGGCGAATTCGGCGCAGGCCGGGAAAACGACCGTTGAAAATAACTCCTTGGTTATGCTGGTTCCTGATATTGATAGCTACTCAGAGGATTTTAAAAACTCAAATGACCCGTTATATAAATTAACCGATGCATATGTTCATGAGCTTGAAATAAGGGCAGAATCAGGTGACCAAGGAGCGATAATAGAACTGCAGCAACGCGAAATTGCCGAAGAAAATACAAAAACTGCGATTAAGTTATATGCAATTGCTACAGGGGGATACTATGCGGCGACCGTTGCGCCGGAATTAGCAACAGCTGCAAAAACAGGCGCAATAGCATGCGCTGAAAACCCTGTTTTATGCGCGAACCAGATAGGCGTCTGGATTATTGAAATGCTGGGAGCTGATGCAACTCCAGCAGGGATAGCAATAACTGGTAGTACTGCAACCGGAGGTAAGCTAACATTTGATAAAATGACTGAGCTGGCAGCACTGAAGAGTATGCAGCAAAAAGGTGGAGATATTTCACCTGATATGGTCAATAAAATAATAGTTAGCAATTCGGAGATTGTTAAATTACCGGCGGGAACAAAAGGTACTGTATTGCAGAATGCATTAGAACCGCATGAATACCAACAAGCTTTAGATATTGTTAAATATAAAGGTGGCAGTTTTAAAGGTGCTGAAAAAGCAAATTTCCAGGGAATTGATGGATGGTTAGATGGCGTTCCGGTCCAACTGAAGTTGGTTGAAGGAAAAAGCATCAATGCAATTAGACGTAATATTGTTAGTGGCGCTAAAGATATGCAAAAAGCAGGCTATCAGGGAGACTTATACATAGATGCATCTAAAACTGGTGTGAGTATGAAAGAAATGATAGACCATTTTAAGCCTGGTTCGCCTGTTAGTAATGTAACAAAAGAAGGTACAGTAAATAATATATATATTAAAACCCAGGATGGTTGGCTTAATGTTACAAGTGGTTCAATTACTAAAGGTGGAGAAAGATAATGTCTAATAGTATTTTATTTCCTATTAAATTTCTTCCTCAGTTTGAAGATGTATTTAATAGCATTGCTGAAGGTTTTGTTAATCTGTCCTTACCAAATCAGCAATTGACAATTGGACTGACGGCCAAAAAAGGATTAAGTTTGGATGATAAGTTTATATATATACATGACCATATTTCTGGTTACTTTTGCTGGTTAAGTTTCAATTTTATTGAAGAGGGATTACGAGATGAAGAAGACATTGAATATTCCTATATGGGAAGTGTTTCAGCCAGGGGTGAGTTAAATTTAAAATTTTCAGTTTTAATTTTATATGTAATATCACTCACATTGAATCCGAGAGTTATTTATGATGATAGCTATTTAGTTCAATCTAAAGAACCTTATTCGTTTCATGAATTAAAGCCGTTTGTTGAAGCATATATAAAAGAAATATATCCGGTTATATAACCGAAAATGATACATTTTTTTCTAAAAAGCCAGGTCAAAATGATTTACCCTGCAATGGATTATCCGCGACACGGAAAATCAGAAACAAGACGTGGCAGACCTGAGCCGCGATACGGACAACGCCCACTCCGCCCTTAATCAGATATTTGATAAAGAGAAAGAGCAGAACCGGGTGAAAGAGCAGCAACTGTTCGGTGAGATAGGTGTTCAGGTGATAGATATTGCCCGGACTGAGGCAAAAATCAAAGCCACAGAAAAAGCGAAGGAAAGCTTTGATATCAGAAAGTATAGTAAGGATGATATCGATAACGCCAGAGCGGCACTGACGGCAGACGGTAAAGAAACGGACGATGAAGCGATCAGTGCACTGTTATTTAACAAAGAGGTTGAGAAAAACTTAGCGGAATCGGGCTTCGGTACCGGCGGCAAGTACACCCGCGCCATGCAGGCAGCCACCGCAGCGGTACAGGGTCTGATGAACGGTGACCTGAATGCGGCACTGGCCAACGGTGCGGCACCGTTTATTGCCAATGAAATCAAAAACCTGATTCCGGGAGAGGGCACAGATTCACAACTGGCCCGGGTAGTGGCGCACGGCATCGCCAACGCAGCACTGGCGCTGGCCAAAGGCGAAAACGCCGCCGCACAGGCTACCGGCGCCATGACCGGTGAAGCTATCGGTATCCTGGCCGAATCTGTCTACAAAAAACAGCCGGGCGAACTGACCGAGTAGGAAAAAGAGAATGTCAGCGCATGGGCCACGCTGGCATCCGGTCTTGCCGGTGGTCTGGTCGGCGGAGATACGCAGGGTGCGGCGAACTCGGCGCAGGCAGGGAAGATTGTGGTTGAGAATAATGCAATGAATCCCCGTGTGATGGCTGCGGCAGAAGCGCGGAAAAAAAACACAATTGAGAATTGGGAAGCAAGTAAAAAAGCGGAAATAGAAAAAGCCTGTAATGGTTCTACTCCGATATCATGCCAAACAATGACAGCAATGGAATTCAGTGTAATTGCCTGGCCTTTATTACCTGAAACGGCGGCAACAACGAGTATTATTGGCGCAACGGCGAATACGGGTATTCAATATGCATTTACACAATCTGTTGATTTAAATGATGTTATATTTGCGTATTGGACTGGTGCATTGACCGGAAACACTGGTTTTTGGGGAACTGTTAGTATCAATGCCTCGATGGGGGCAGGTTCCGCTTATGTTAAAGGGGAAGATCCATTAATGGGGGCTGGGACTGCCGGACTTGGTTCCGGATTAGGATATGGATTCGGTAGTGGTATAAAATATGGTTTAAATAAATGGGGTTACTGGAAATCTAACGGTTTTGATCCTAAATATAACCCCCGGATACAAGGTGGTGCTATTCAGGGGCAATTGGGGTTGTCGAAAGATATGGGATCTGCTCAATTGCCGGGTACTTTTGGAAACGCGGGAGGTGCGGTTGCCACTGAATATTCGAACTCCAAGATACATGATTTGATACAAAAATCAGGAAATAAAGAAAATGAATCAAAAAAATGAAAATATTAAGATGCTCTTTATTTTTGTAGGGGTGTGTTTTTTTTCTATGTTTATAATGACATGTATTATAATTTTATTTATTAATATCACAATTTGGTTTTTTTTAAGAGAGGGAGGAGTGTTCTGTTTTTCAGATTTAGAGAGTGCATTCAGAGTTGCAATAATAACTGCTCCAATTATTGGAGGCGGTACGTGGTATCTTAGTTATAAGAAAAATAAAAGGCGGCTTTAGGGGATCTGTCGGATTAAGGATCTCCGACTATTCTCAATCATGGCACGGTAAGCGGTAATTATGTGCTGCTTAATGCACAGCGTGACCTGAATAATATCGGTGGTACGCTGACTGGTGGCAATTCCCTGACGGTGAATGCAGAGGCTATCCACAGTGAAAGTACGCTGGCGGGGGGATGCGGATAACCGTCACCTCAACCGCATCGCGGGCATTTATGTGCAGGGGGATAACGGTAAGCTGACCCTGAACGCGAAAGATTCGGTCACACCGACGGCAAAGACAGCAAAACCACCATTACCGCCGGGAATGACATCACGCTGGGAACGGTGACCACCACCCGGACTGAAAACGGCGACTAGGGTAACGATAACGACCTGACCGCCACGGCCGGGAAAAATATCACGGTCACCACCACGGATGAAGCCCGTGAGGAAACGCATCTGCGCGAGGAGAAAAAATCCGGCCTGATGAGTTCCGGCGGTATCGGTTTTACCGTCGGTAAACAGGAAATGAAACAGACCACCGACAGCGACAGCCGTTATGGCAAAGGCAGCACGCTGGGCAGCACCGAAGGAAATGTCAGCCTGACCGCCGGGGAGAATCTCTCTGTTCACGGCAGTGATGTGGTGGCGGAAAAAGATATCCGTCTCTCCGGACAATCCGTTGCGGTCACCGCCGCTGAAAACACGCACACCGAGCTGACAAAAACCGAACAGAAGCAGAGCGGATTTACGCTGGCGCTGAGCGGTGCCGCTGTAAGTATCCCGGAAAAAAGTCCCATTCACTTTCAGAGATCTTCATCCATGATCTCTTCCCTTTCTTCAGCACCGGCGGAAATGAATTTTATGAATATAACTACACCCGGACGATTGAGGTCACGCAGGTTGTAACCACAGAGCCGGGTGTTATTCAGTCCGGTGCAGACCTGACGATTATCAGTGACAAGCTGCTGAACAAAGATAGCCGTATCCTGGCGGGCAGACTGCTGACAACCACGATTGGTGATTTGCAGAATATTGCCGGCAAAGAGATACTTACAGACAACATCAGTATTCAACACGCCCGGAAATCACCCGGAATGCCAAAAAGCAAAAACCCGCCTTGTGGGCGGGTTCTTTAGAATAGTGGTGCTCGGACTCGGAATCGAACCAAGGACACGGGGATTTTCAATCCCTTTAAAACTGCTGTGAAAAGCAGCAAGACAAAGTGCCAAAGTGGCTAGTTTTTATCTAAGTCCCTTGCTTCTGGGTCAAAAACGGCCACATGCTAGTATGTTTCTAAACGATTGCCCATGCTTATGTCTGAACTTCTACTGTGATGGTTCTACCAAGATGCTACCTTTTCAATGTATGAAGTGAAGGGTACTTTTTGATCGTAAGAATTATGATAAACTTTCGGGCATTAGAATTGTATGTTCTCTAAACCTTCAAGGACGGACACTACCCATGAGCAAAAGAGAGTTTGTCGGTACAACAAACATTACTCATGCTGGTATCAAGAAGCTTTTTACTCGCTGGAAGGATGAACCTTCGCAGGCGGTTGTCGAACTAGTAGCAAATGGATTCGATGCAGGAGCCAGTAAGGTTGATGTCCAAATCAAACGGAATGACCTTGGAGGGCTGGAATCTGTATCGGTGTTAGATAATGGTTCCGGCATTAATATTGATAAATGTGAAGAACATTTTTCAAGATTTAATGAGTCCCTTAAACAAGGAAATGATGATTTACAAGGTGCTCATGGTAAGGGACGCTTATCTTTTCATTTGTTTAGCCAGGAAGCAATTTGGTTTACCCGTTATCAAGGGCACGACTTTAAGATTACGATAAATAGCGAAAGCCTTCGAGATTTTAAGGTTGTAGAGCTTCTTGAATCAGAACAACATGCATCCTTAAGAAATTTGCAAAATGGAACATGTGTTGTCTTACGGCATTTTACCAAAAATTTGCCTGGTAATGATTCTATCATCAAGAAACTGCAAAATAATTTCGGCTGGCGACTGTCATTAAATAAAAATAGAAAACTTTTTCTAAATGATGTTGAAATCAGTGTTCCGCTGAATGTATCTATTGAAAAAAATATCGAATTTGACAATTTCACCTTTAATGTCTTGTTTATTCGCTGGGTAAGTAAGCCTGGTGTTGAAAAATCATATAATTATCTTGTTAATAATCAAGGTAGAATTGTTTTTCGAGAGTTAAGCAGTTTTAACCATAAGCCAAATTTTTATCTTAGTACCTATACTCGTTCTGATTGGGTGGAGCTTTTTGATATTCATGATTCTAGTTTGAACTTTAGTGACGAGAAAAAAGTCAGTATTAGTTCTGATGAATATAGAAAATTGAAATCAGAAATTCAAAAGATAGGAAAGGAAATTTATGATAATTTCTTAAAAGAGTTTGTGGATGAAAAAATATTTGAGTATGAAGAAAAAGGATATTTTCCATCTTATTCTAATCTTTTAGAAGTGGATGCTCAATGGAGAATGCAGACCATAAAAAACACAATAAGTAGTATTTATTATGCTGATCCATCGATCTTCTCAAATTTAAAATCCAAACAAGCTAAGATTCTTATACATCTTATCGATAAATTAATAGTATCTAATGAAAATAGCGAGCTTTTTGATGTATTAGAAAGCATCCTTGAATTAGATCATAAAAGCCTGTGTGAATTACAATCTCAAATAGAGAAAACATCACTTCAGAATATAGTTTCTACTATTGAAGTTTTGCAGCGTAGAGAGTCTGCTGTTCAGAAATTAAAGGAAGTTATAGTAAGTCATTATGATAAGGTAAGAGAAACACCTGACCTACAACTTGTCATCGAGAATAATACATGGTTATTCGGCAATAAATATACCATGTTAGGTGCTGAGGAAGATGATTTTCAGAGAATAGCCTATAATTTGAGAAATCACGTTAAGGGCATAGATACACTTACATCAGATGATTTTGATCAAAATGATCTTGCTGATGGACTGGATATTGAAGGAGTTCGCAGACAGGTAGATCTCTTTCTTGCAAGACGACGAGTTGAGTTTAATGGCCGTGGTGAAAGCTACTTCCAATGTACGATTATAGAAATAAAAAAACCGAGTGTTTCTTTAAATGAAAAACATCTTAAGCAATTGAAAGATTACGCAAAAATAATCCTTCAGCACCCTGGTTTTTCGATGGAAAATATGGGGTTTGAGTTGATTCTTGTTGGCAGAAAAATATCCAGCTCTGATTTTGAAATTGGTGCTGCGTTAGAAACTGCGGAAGCACGAAATGAACCTGGCTTAGTGTTTGATGTGAAAAATGGCCGTATAAAAGGATATGTTAAAACTTGGGGTACTATATTCTCAGAGTTCGAGTTGTCTAATAATTATTTGCTTAATAAACTAAAGCTTAGAAGAGAGTATTTAGATGGTTTTGATGCTGAGGAGCTAATAAAAGATCTGCATGAACCGACTGAATAATTTTAATTGGTGATGTAATTAAATGAAAATTAAAGACAGTGATTACTACAGCATTAAAAAAGAGATAAGATTTTACGCCAGAGATATGAATCAATGGTGGAAGAATCTACAGAAAGACTCTGTGGCAGAATGGTTATTGCTTACAACTATTGGTTGCTGGGGGATACCTAACCACTTATTCCAAATATTGGCATTCATTCTTACAATGTTATTTTTTACTGGTAAGCTCAAAGTTCTTCAGCGAAAGTATTCATTTGTTAAGTCAGAGAGGATGATTTTAGGAAAGATCATGAATGATAATATTCCTGAAAAAGAAAGAGAGATGCTTATTTATCGGTTAGGTAAAATAAAGAAGTTCAGGCGTAACAGAAATATCATTTTCATTCTCAAAAGGAATTGGCGTTTTATCTTTGGATATACTTTCTTGATGGTTTCTTTTGTCTATAATTTATAAGTAGATATGATAATAGAAATTTTAGATTGCAAAATAGACCAGTCAAATAGATTACATTGACTGGTCGATCTTATAATGTCATATTTTAAAACGGGTCGTTTTCTGTGTCGGTTACATTATTTATGCATCTGAAAAGCTGACGACTAGGCTTGTGTTTTTCATTCGAGTAGAATCGCATCGCAGATGCACAAAGAGATGAAACCTGTCTTGCTATGTTTTTCCCGAAGTTAACAAGAAGACCGTGTTTTATCTTCTCACCATCTGTTCTGACTTTAATGATAAAACTGAACTGATAAATGCTTATATCAGTCAGATCATTGCCAAAAGTTACGCTGGCGGCTCTGTTTATTTCTCTTTCAAAGTCACGCAGGTCAGTGTTAAGTCTTGCTGTTTTATCTACAAGTGCGTATTCCCTATCGATAATCATAATTTTCTCACTTATCATGTGAATGTGATTTAATCATCACTAATAATATGTTGTGATTTTAATTGCGATTATTCGGTTGTTTTGTCCCGTAATCCATTATCTGATGAATAATGTTCATGTGGGGTAACGCTTCCATAAAGTCAGATTGTTCAATCAGCGAAATAAGCGCACTGTCGATCTCAAACGTCGTATCCGGTAATACTTCAACCAGCCTGATTTGGGACAGGGAGATAACGAACACACCCGATAGAGCACATCCGGCAAGAAACCACTCCGCATGGCTGCAAAGCAGACGATAGGGATGAACGGTATGGCTGACGTTTTCGTCGGTTCTGATACGCACCTTGGTCTGGTTAAGTATAGCGAGCGTTAGTCTGCTGAAATCACCGAACAGCGTGGGTTTCTGGCGCGGTTCCGGAAGCATAATCCTGTAGGGCGAGGGGCGTTCCCCGTCAAGCATCAGGCTCAGCAGTTTGGCATCCATCGCGGGTAACAGACGGTTGAGATGCAGTAGTCTCGCCAGTATTTTCATATCCCGTTCTGTACGGCGACGAAAGTAATGTGAGGCAAGCTGATATACGCCGTTGCTCTGTTCAATATCAAGATACGTGAGGCGGACATTGAAATCCCTCCGCAGCGTTCGCGTTGTCACTCCGAATTCTTCTGCCAGCGTCCCGATATGCAACTTTTCACCCTGAAACAAACGGCTCAGGATGATGGAAAGGCGGGTTGCCAGTCTGTCATGTTCGTTTTCTTGTGTTATCAGCGTCATACATCGTTCCCGAATTTTGCCGGGAAATGATGCCAGCAGTAGCGGACAGGGTTTGTCCGCCCTCTGAAGTTTTTTAAAGCCTGAAAACCTTAAATGTAAGTGTTAAACGTCAGTACTCTCAGGTGAATACAGATGCTTCTGGCGCATGTAGGCAATAAAAATACAGGATGGTAACGTTACCCGGTATGCCGGACCGGCTAAATCTATCAGCAGCCAGAGAGAACTGAGCACCCAGCCCACGGAACCTGCAAAAGCGCCCATGGTACGTGTCAGCATGGCATTTCCTGCAACGGTCAGCCCTCTGCCTAACAGGGCTTTTGCCACGCCATTCGTGACAACAAGCGCTATCTGATAGGCTGCAAAATCGGATGTTTTTATCCCCGCCTGGATTGCCATGGTCAGCAGCTCCGGCGTGGGATTGCTGTAGCCTGTCTGCAATTCTTCCGCCACGGTCTTTAACTGGTCGGGCGTCATCTTCTCAAGGCTTTTCTCCAGGATACTTACAGGAGGCTTATGTTGTAAGATTTTCCCCGGTTGAAGAAGTGGGATTACCCAACATATTCCCCGCGGCACAATCTCTATTAGAGACCAGAAGATTAAGTCTAAATGCCAATTCCCACGCTTTCCCCGTATTTTCTACTCCATTATGGATAATCTGAGAGAAGGGAATCGTAGGGGACCGTAGAAAGACCGTAGCAGTGGGGTAAGGAAGAGGCACATCAGAGGGTGTTGAGGTGTTTAAAAGTAACGAACATCTACAAAGATGGCGAGAAATCCAGCAAACAAATAACGTAATGCAACGACCAGAAATCTACCGTAGCCAGAAAAGGAAAAAGCCCCGCTTTTCAGCGAGGCCTTATGAATAGTGGTGCCCGGACTCGGAATCGAACCAAGGACACGGGGATTTTCAATCCCCTGCTCTACCGACTGAGCTATCCGGGCAACGGGGCGCATTAAACCGTATTCCGTGGTTTGCGTCAATGCCTTTCTGTCAAAAAACCATAAAAAAAGTGTGAGTGTGCTCTTTTTATGCAGAATACGGGTGCAATTTATGCAAATGGTGAATAAATCAGCTGAGTGCGCCGTTTTTGCGGCAGCGGGCGATAGTCAGCACGTCTTCTGCCAGCCGGCGGGCAGTATCAATATCACTGCTGCTGCGGGAAATCAGCAGCTTGCTCAGACATCCTTCCAGAATCAGCTCCAGCTGACGGGCCACCATATCACAATCATCAATATCCAGCTCTCTGAGCAGCTCTGTGGTGAATGCAAAGGCACTTTGTTTCTGCTGGCGGGATAACTGATGGATCGGGTGATCCGTATCAGGAAATGCGCTGCTGGCAGAAATAAACAGGCATCCCGGAAAACGGTTTTCCCGGACGCGTTCCGCGAGTGCGCTGTAACGGGCAAGCAGTTTGTCTTCGCAGGACAGAGATTCATCCAGCAGAACACGTCGCTGCCAGATATCAATCTGATTGCCGTGGTGGCGCAGGCAGTCGTAAAGCAGGTCGTTACGGGTTGGCCAGAAAATCCGCAGACGTTCGGGATCAATATCCAGGTTATCGTTGAGGGTGGCTTCAGACATCAGAAGGCCGTGGTTTTCCAGCAGACTCAGTGCCTGATTGAGGACATCTTCACGTTGCACAGCAGGTTCTCCCTGATTGAGGCAATAGCGTTCAGAATAACGTGAGTGCGGATGAAAGGCGAGAGACGCAGGAAAATAAAATCCGCCCTGGAGGGCGGATTCAGGCCGTTGACAAACCCGCAGGGGTTGGCGACGACTGCCAGAGGTTGTAAAAATAAACCAGGAAAAACCACGTTTTATCCTGCTTTGTCTGCAATCTCAATCCGCCCCGCAGGGCGGATTGAGCAGAGCAGGAAATTACAGAACGATACTGCCGATCAGGAAGCCGAAGCAGACTGACAGCGCAACACCAATGGTACCCGGTATAAAGAACGGGTGGTTAAAGACCAGTTTACCGATACGGGTGGTACCGGTGTCATCCATCTGAACTGCCGCGACCAGCGTCGGATAGGTCGGCAGGATAAACAGACCGGAAACCGCAGAGAAAGAGGCAATGGCGGTCAGTGGTGTGACACCCAGCGCCAGTGCCATCGGCATCAGCGCTTTGGCAGTGGCGGCCTGTGAATAGAGCAGGGCAGAACAGAAGAAGAAAATAACCGCCAGCAGCCACGGATGCTGCGTGATTAAATCACCGGCCGTCAGTTTGATCCAGTCCAGGTTCGCCTGAACAAAGGTATCGCCCAGCCACGCCACACCCAGGATACAGATACAGGCGCTCATCCCGGCTTTGAAGGTACTGGAGTTCAGGATGATATCTGTCTCTACCTTACAAATCAGGGTGATAAGTGTCGCAACACTCAGCATAATAATCAGGATAGCGTTAGTGGTTGTCATAATCGGTTCGGACAGCAGCCCGACACTCTTACTGTTCACAACCGCAAAGACCACAACTGACAGGACGCCGAGCAGGAACAGAAGCACTGACAGTTTGGCAGCCGGTTTGATAGCGGCTTTTTCACTGCGGTTCAGTTCAACCACACCTTCGGCAAGGCGTTTTTTAAAGACCGGGTCATTGGCGAGCTTGTCATCAAACAGCCAGGAGACAATAAAGGACATCAGGATAATGGCGACAAAGGTGGATGGCAGGAGGATCATCAGCAGATGCAGATAGCTGACCCCCATCGGTTCCATCACCGAGGACATATATACGACCGCAGCTGAAATCGGTGACGCGGTGATCCCTATCTGCGCGGCCACAACCGCTGTGGAAAGCGGACGTGAAGGTTTAATGCCCTGTTCTTTGGCAACTTCGGTGATCACCGGCAGGGTTGCCAGTGAAATATTACCGGTACCGGCAAACAGTGTCAGAAAATAGGTAACGATCGGGGCGAGGATGGTGATATAGCGCGGATTACGGCGCAGCAGTTTTTCAGTCTGCTGAACCAGATAATCCAGCCCGCCCGCAACCTGCATGGCAGAGATTGCAGCGATAACAGCCATAATAATGGAGATCACGTCGAACGGGATGCTGCCCGGTTTCACGCCGATGGCTGCCAGGGCAAGAACCCCCAGTCCGCCGGCAAAACCGATGCCTATCCCCCCGAGGCGCGCCCCAAGATAAATGGCCAGCAGTACGATAATAAACTCGATGGCTAGCATAAGTGCTCCTGTAAAATCCCATAGAAAAATGTTAAATTTTTGTAGTAAGGTAATAAAAAAGCACGTTACCTTGCGATGACGTGCTTTTATGTTCTATGTATTTATTATTGTTATATTAATCATCAAAACGTTTTGCTTTATAGGCCGGATTTTTTAAGTTTTCAATCGAGAAAATGTCATCCAGCTCAGCTTCAGTCAGCAGACCGCGCTCCAGAACCACTTCGCGTACACTCTTGCCGGTTTCCGCACAGATCTTACCGACGATATCCCCGTTATGGTGGCCGATGAACGGGTTCAGATACGTTACGATACCGATAGAGTTGAACACATACGCTTCACAGATTTCTTTGTTGGCAGTAATGCCGGAAACGCATTTTTCACCCAGGTTACGGCAGGCGTTGCTCAGCAGGGAGATAGACTCAAACATAGCCTGGCCGATGGCCGGTTCCATGACGTTCAGCTGTAACTGACCCGCTTCAGCCGCCATGGTAACACATACATCGTTACCGATAACTTTGAAACAGGCCTGGTTAACCACTTCAGGAATTACCGGGTTCACTTTCGCCGGCATAATAGAAGAACCCGCCTGCATTTCCGGCAGATTGATCTCTTTCAGACCCGCACGCGGACCGGAAGAGAGCAGACGCAGGTCATTACAGATTTTGGAGAGTTTCATCGCCAGACGTTTCAGCGCACTGTGCAGCATCACGTAAGCGCCGCAGTCAGAGGTCGCTTCGATCAGATCTTCTGCCGGGACACATGGCAGACCGGTGACTTCCGCCAGTTTTTCCACTGCCAGCTTCTGGTAACCCGGTGCGGTGTTCAGCCCGGTACCAATCGCGGTGGCACCCAGGTTCACTTCCAGCACCAGTTGTGCAGAGTGGTGCAGGTTTTTAACCTCTTCTTTCATCAGGATGGCAAAGGCGTGGAATTCCTGGCCTAATGTCATCGGAACGGCATCCTGTAACTGGGTACGGCCCATTTTCAGGATGTCTTTGAATTCATTTGCTTTGGTATCAAATACGCCTTTCAGATACTCAACTGATTTAATCAGCTGGGTAATTGAATTATAAACGGCGATACGGAAGCCGGTCGGATAGGCATCGTTGGTGGACTGGGCTTTGTTCAGGTGATCATTCGGGTTGAGGAATTCATACTCCCCTTTTTTGTGGCCCATCAGTTCCAGGCCGATATTTGCCAGTACTTCGTTTGTATTCATGTTCAGTGACGTACCGGCACCGCCCTGGAAAACATCCACAGGGAACTGATCCATACATTTACCGTGGATCAGGACTTCATCGCAGGCTTTGATAATGGTATCCGCAATCGCACGCGGAATAGTATGCAGTTCTTTATTCGCCATGGCAGCGGCTTTTTTCACCATCACCATGCCACGGATAAATTCCGGGACATCATTGATCGTACGGTCGCTGATATAGAAATTTTCGATAGCCCGCAGTGTATGGACACCATAGTACACGTCGTCCGGTACTTCACGTTTACCCAGCAGGTCTTCTTCGATACGAAAATTATTTGACATGAGAACCTTCTTTGATTGAATGGTTGTCTTACTTAATAGTAAAGACAGCAATTATATTATTTTGTCCGATATTAATAGTGAGTATCACTTGGTTTATTGCATTCTTAGTGATGATATTCTGAATTTGCGTTGAATCCTTTTAGCCAGATCACTTATTAACTGAAATGTTTGCACTATTATCACTCTTATGTGCGATAAATCACAAATATCCTGTGCGATTCCGTTACGTGCCGCGCTTGAAAACGTCTGAAATGGCCCCATCATTATGTACATCTATGACTAAAAATCGAATTTACAGCGCGTCTCTTAGAAGTAGTTCACAAAGGCTGACAAAGGGGCGGTTTTTTACATCACAGTGCACCACATAAGGAAGACGTTATGCGTTGGTTACCCCTTATCCTCATTTGTCTGCTGATCTATATTGAGGCGGTCAT
Organism: Morganella morganii; assembly: GCF_019242955.1. Taxonomy (GTDB): domain Bacteria; phylum Pseudomonadota; class Gammaproteobacteria; order Enterobacterales; family Enterobacteriaceae; genus Morganella; species Morganella sibonii. The sequence continues at coordinate 3,551,462 of NZ_CP066129.1, read as the reverse complement.
TTTTGTTCACGTGGCATCTGCTATCGGTGTGTTTATGACACTGGTGCTGGTGGTGCTGACATCCTGTCTCGGCGTGTCTCTGGTGCGTAATCAGGGAATGCGTAATCTGAGTCTGATTCAGCAGAAAATTCAGGCAGGTGAAAGTCCTGCGGCAGAGATGATCAAAAGCGTTTCTCTGGTGCTGGCCGGGATCCTGCTGGTACTGCCGGGCTTTTTCACCGATTTCTTAGGGCTGCTGTTGCTGCTGCCGCCGGTACAGAAACTGCTGGTGTCCCGCGTACTGCCGTTTATCCGTGTGTATCAGCCGCGGACAAACCCGTTCGCCGGTACTTCTGCAAATCAGGGAAATGTTTACGAAGGGGAATTTGAGCGCCGCGGAGAGACTCCGTCACAGCGGCTTAATCAGTCACCTGTATCGCGCAATGATGATAATCCGCAGGATAAACCCTGATATCTGAACAGTTTGGACAGAGACCGTGAAATTTCGTATTTTTTTCATCTCTGCCCCCTTGAACTTGTCCGGAACTGACCCCATCTGCTCAAACATGGCAATGGTATTAGTATCCGGCCTGAACCTTTAATCCACGTTATTTGATACGGATTTTTTACAGGAGATCTATCAATGAAAATTCGTCCTTTGCACGACCGTGTTATTGTTAAGCGTAAAGAAGTTGAAGCGAAATCAGCGGGCGGGATCGTCCTGACCGGTACAGCGGCAGGTAAATCGACCCGTGGTGAAGTGCTGGCAGTAGGCAACGGTCGCATCCTGGAAAACGGCGAAATGAAACCACTCGACGTCAAAGTCGGTGATATCGTGATTTTCAATGATGGTTACGGCGTAAAAGCTGAAAAAATTGATAATGAAGAAGTGCTGATTATGTCTGAAAGCGACATCCTGGCGATTGTCGAAGCATAATTACACCGTACTGGTTGTACTCAGATCTTCTTAAACCATAAAAGCATTCGAAGGAATAGAAATAATGGCAGCTAAAGACGTAAAATTCGGTAACGACGCCCGTGTTAAAATGCTCCGTGGTGTCAATGTTCTGGCAGACGCAGTAAAAGTTACTTTAGGTCCGAAAGGCCGTAACGTTGTGTTAGACAAATCATTCGGCGCACCGGTTATCACTAAAGATGGTGTGTCTGTTGCACGTGAAATCGAGCTGGACGACAAGTTCGAGAACATGGGTGCGCAGATGGTGAAAGAAGTTGCCTCTAAAGCGAACGACGCTGCGGGTGACGGTACCACCACTGCAACCGTACTGGCACAGTCTATCATCACTGAAGGCCTGAAAGCCGTTGCAGCAGGTATGAACCCGATGGATCTGAAACGCGGTATCGATAAAGCCGTTGTTGCAGCCGTTGAAGAACTGAAAAAACTGTCTGCTCCGTGCTCTGATACCACTGCTATCGCGCAGGTAGGTACTATCTCTGCAAACTCCGATGAAACCGTCGGTAAACTGATTGCGGAAGCGATGGATAAAGTCGGCAAAGAAGGCGTTATCACTGTTGAAGAAGGTACCGGCCTGGAAGACGAACTGGATGTTGTTGAAGGTATGCAGTTCGACCGCGGTTACCTCTCCCCGTATTTCATCAACAAACCGGAAACCGGTTCTGTTGAATTAGAAAACCCGTACATCCTGCTGGTCGACAAAAAAATCTCCAACATCCGTGAACTGCTGCCGGTTCTGGAAGGCGTTGCAAAAGCAAGCAAACCTCTGATGATCATCGCAGAAGATGTTGAAGGTGAAGCGCTGGCAACACTGGTGGTTAACACCATGCGCGGTATCGTGAAAGTGGCTGCGGTGAAAGCACCGGGCTTCGGCGACCGTCGTAAAGCCATGCTGCAGGATATCGCTACCCTGACCAACGGTACTGTTATCTCTGAAGAGATCGGTATGGAGCTGGAAAAAGCGACTCTGGAAGACCTGGGTCAGGCAAAACGTATCGTTATCAACAAAGATACCACCACTATCATTGATGGTGTGGGTGACGAAGAGGCTATCGCAGCACGCGTTGGTCAGATCCGTCAGCAGATCGAAGATTCAACCTCAGATTACGACCGTGAAAAACTGCAGGAGCGCGTAGCGAAACTGGCAGGCGGTGTTGCTGTCATTAAAGTCGGTGCGGCAACTGAAGTTGAAATGAAAGAAAAACGTGCCCGTGTTGACGATGCTCTGCACGCAACCCGCGCAGCGGTTGAAGAAGGTGTTGTTGCCGGTGGCGGTACTGCATTAGTCCGCGTTGCGGCTGCTCTGACTGCCCTGACCGGCGATAACGAAGATCAGAACGTGGGTATCCGTGTAGCGCTGCGCGCAATGGAAGCACCTATGCGTCAGATCGTTGAAAACGCCGGTGAAGAGCCATCTGTTGTTGTTAACACCGTGAAAGGCGGTAAAGGCAACTACGGTTACAACGCAGCAACTGAAGAATACGGCGATATGATCGCAATGGGTATCCTGGATCCGACTAAAGTCACCCGTTCTGCTCTGCAGTTCGCCGGTTCTATCGCGGGTCTGATGATCACCACTGAAGCGATGATCACCGATCTGCCTAAAGACGACAAAATGGATTTAGGTGCAGCCGGTGGTATGGGCGGCATGGGCGGTATGGGCGGCATGATGTAATCATGTAGTCTGACTGCACTTGTTTGCTGAAAAAGCCTGTAACCTTAATTGGTTACAGGCTTTTTTTGTATGTTAATGACGGATGTGATTTATAATATCCACTGTTTATCATTATTATGAGGTATTATCGGAAGATATTGCCGCTGAAACGGGGGAGTGCCGGATATGCTGGATTTTCTGAAGAATTACGATAACTTAACCGTCAGTGAGAAGAAGGTATTAAAATATCTTACCGAAAATATTGCTGATATCCCCTGGCTGAATATTAATGAATTAGTCGCCAAAACGTTTGTTTCTAAAACGGTGATTATCAATTTATCTCAGAAGTTAGGTTTCAGCGGGTTTAAAGAACTTAAATTTCAGATTAACAATCATATCCTCTCACAAAATAAAGCAGAGAAAAAAGCACCTGCGTCTTATAAAAAACAGCTCGAAAATAATATTCATAAGACTTTTACGCTGATTAATGAAGATCAGATCCGGGATTGTGCAAAAACATTACACGGTTCGCGGAATATTTTCCTGGTAGCCCGGGGAACCAGCAAGGCGGTCGGCTATTATCTGGAGCATTTGTTATTCTCGCTCGGGCTGCACTGCTTTTTTATTAATGATTATAACCTTTCTGACTCCTTTACCCGCCTTGTCAGCAAAGACGATACGGTAATTTTTATTTCACTCTCCGGCGGAACCAAAAAGATTATCGAAACCGCTAAAATCGTCCAGCTGAAAGATGCCCACATCATCAGTATGACCGCCTTCCATACCAATGAACTGACCTCATACGCGAATAATACGCTGTTTTGTTTCTCTGACAGTTATGACACCAAACGGGATGACTCAAAGTCCAGAACGGGATTTTTTATTCTGGTGGACCTATTAATTAATGAACTGGAAAGTTTGTTATAAATAAATGAACTCATTATTTAGCTTAAGTTGAACTGAATGCTTTTTGTTCAATAATTCCTGCTGTTTTTAAAATAATTATCTGTCTGAATAATCACACCCGTATTTACATAAAAATTACTATTACTATGATTTTTAAATGATTATCGCCTTAAAATGACCCGGGTCATAATTTAAGACCTGAGATAATATTTAAAACCGTACCATCATTCCATTTAAAAAACGCAATGCTAGTATTCCGGATAATGTCAATATTCTTGGTTGCAGGGAAAAAAATATGGCTAAAAGAAAATTCGGAGAGTCAATCCAGCGCTTTGGCCGGACACTGCTCCTGCCCATCGGGGTTCTGGCTCCGATAGGTATGATTCTGGGGATCAGCGGGGCGTTGGTTCAGACCTACATGATTGCCCGCTTCCCTTTCCTCGGAAATGAAACGGTTAACGCACTGCTTGTCAGTATCCGTTCTATTGCCGGTGTTATTTTTGACAACATCCCGCTGCTTTTTGCCATGGGGGTTGCCTACGGGATGAGCCAGCGTGATAAAGGGATCGCTGTCTTCGCTTCCGTGGTGGGTTACCTGTCACTGATTATCACCATGAATATCTGGCTGGTGCTGACAGGCAAACTGGCGGATGCAGCAGTGATGGGACAGGCGGGACAAATTAAGGTGTTGGGTATCCAAACCTTAAATATCAGCGCAGCAGGGGGGATCATCACTGGTTTAATTGCCGCATGGGCAACGGATAAGTTCTATAACCTTGAGTTGCCGACAGCTTTTGCATTTTTCTCCGGTAAAAAATCCGTTTCTATCATCATGGTTGGTCTGATGATCGCTGTGGGTGCGACACTGCCGTTTATCTGGGAAGTACTGGTTCAGGGGCTGATGAAGCTTTCTTCTGTTTTCCTGAGCCCGGTCGGCCCGTTCTTTACGGCGGGTGGTGAGCGTCTGTTTATTCCGTTCGGCCTGCACCATGTCTGGAACGTACTGTTCAGATTTACCGAAGCCGGTGGTACGTATGTAATTGACGGACAAACCTTTGTCGGTGTCGTTCCTGCCTTAACAGAAGTGTTGTTCAAACAGGGACCGGGCACAGAATACTGGGCGATGATGCCGAGCCTGACGCGCTTTATGGCGCAGCAGCAAATGCTGGTGACGTTGTTCCTGTTCCCGGCCATCGCGTTAGCTATCTATAAAACATCGAAGGCAGAGAACCGTGCGGAAGTGAAGTCGATGCTGGTGACAATGGTACTGACCGCCATGCTCGGTAACGTCACGGAACCGCTCGAATTTACCTTCGTGTTTATCGCACCGCTGCTGTATTTAATTTATGCGATTATCGTCGGTATCGGCGCAGTATTACTGTCATTTGCCGGTGTGGCCATCGGTTATATCCGCGGAACAATATTCGATTTTACTATCTTTGGTTTGCTGTATGAGCGTACTAACTGGATATTCCTGGTGCTTATCGGTGCCGGTCTGGCTGTGGTGACGTTCTTTATCTTCCGCTGGGCAATTCTGCGGTTTGATATTAAAACCCCGGGCCGTGAAGAATCCAGCAACCTGAAAAACACGTTAATTAAAGAAAAACGTTATGGTGAAATCGCGGAGATCCTTATCGAAGCCCTGGGCGGAAAACAAAATATCCGTAACGTCGATAACTGTATTACCCGTATGCGTATTGATATCGAAGAAGTGAATAAGATTGATAAAGAATTAATGTCGGAATCAGGATGTACTGCATTCTTCTTTCCATCGGCAAACCACGTCCACGTTGTTTACGGACCGAAGGTTGAATTTGTCCGCAATGCTGTTGATGAAGCAATGAAGAAATAAAAGGATATATGATGAGAGCTTTATATGATTCTAAAAGTAAAACCATCGATGATCGCGGCATAAAAGCGCTGCTGTCAGATGAGGCCAAATACACTACCTGGCTGATGTTTGAATCAGTGTTAGCTCAGGCACAGGCAGAACTGGGGTTTATCCCCCGGTCTGCTGCCGATGAAATTAAAGAAAAGGCGGTTATTGAGAATATCGATTTCGAAGAGATGAGCCGTATTTATCAGAAAATCGGTCATGGCTTTGTACCGTTCTTAAAAGTATTAGTGAACGCCTGTTCTGAAGAGAGTGGTAAATATATCCATTACGGTATTACCACCCAGAATATTCAGCAGAGTTCGCAGCTGTATATGATGAAGACAGTGCATAATAAATTTATGCTGCTGTTAAGTGAGATCCTCGGAAATTTATCGGCGCTTGCAGAAAAAACCAAACACATGGTGATGCCGGGCAGGACACATGGCCGCCACGCAATTCCTATCACTTACGGCTACAAAGTGGCAGTGTGGATCAGCGATTTTATCGATTGCAGCCAGCGCATGCGGGAGTGTGAAAAGCGTGTATTCACTATCATGATGGGCGGTGCTGTCGGGGCATTTAACACCATGCCGGGTATAGGTCTGGAAGTCCAGAAGCGGGTTGCTGAACTGACCGGCATGCATGCGATGGAAGTGCCGTCCCGCAACCTGAGCACACATAAACTGGAGTACATGGCGAACCTGGCGCTGATGGCGAATATCTGCCATAAAATTGGTGAGGAAGTTTACAGCACCACGCTGGAAGAAATCGCAGAAGTCTCAGAAGGTTTTACCAAAGGTACGGTGGGCAGCAGCACGATGCCGCACAAAATTAACCCGAAACTGGCCAAAGGGATTATCGCGAACTCGCAGAAACTGTATTCACTGCCGGGTGTCGGTATGTACTCCGCCGTCAGGCCGTATGAGGGCGACAGCAGCTCTTATATGTTATTCGACGGACTGATCGAAGAAGCACTGGAACTGACCACCGAAGTGCTGCTGAGAACAGAAGAGCTCACCAGAACGATTGTGCCTCATGAAGAGAGAATGCTGCATAATGTCATGAGAAACAAAGGGCTGGATAACACCGAATACGTGATGATGAAAATGGCGGAAAAGCTGGGTAAAGATAAGGCGCATTCATTACTGTATGAGGAAGCGATCAAAACCGCCGCGGATGGTGAGGATTTCTACACAAATCTGACGAAAAACGACACCATTACCGCCGCCTTCAGCAATGAAGAGATCAAAGCGATGTTAGATCCGCGTGCGTATATTGGTTTGTCCGTTGAAATCGCCGAAAAAGAAGCGAAACGGGGCTCAGACGCCGCTCAGGAAATCAAAAAAGATTATCAGTAAATTACCGGGCTGACACAGGAAAAAATAAACCGGCACTCTGAGGAAACTCAGGTGCCGGTTTTTTTATTATTAAAATAATAAGATATATTTAATTAAAATTGGTTTATTAGGTATTGAATTTGAATTAATAATGGTATTTGATAAAAATATTTTATGTGTTTGGTTGAAAATTGAATATATAACCATAATATGATAGTCATCCCATAACAACAGGGATTCATGGTTGGAAATCTTATGAGATTAATTTCAAAGAATCCGACTTTTATCAGGAAATGATCAGGAGAAATGGGTATGAATGATAAATGGGAGTTTTACAAGGATGAAGCCGGCAAGTGGCGTTGGAGAAGAACTGCACCTAATGGCAACATCACAGGTGCATCGACACAAGGTTATGTAAATAAATCTGATTGTATTGAGAATGCTCGCAGGAATGGATTCAACGGTTAATTGAATCGGATAAACCGGTGCACTGGGGAAACTCAGGCACCGGTTTTTTTATGCATTATTTGCGGCTGATTGCGATCAGCAGGTGGTTTTCAGCGATTAGTTTTTGAAGTCGCTGCCACAAAGTGGTTAAATTAGCTGTATAAATTTTTTCCAACCGTGAATGAGGAAAACTATGCGGATTAAAATGTTACCCGGTGCTCTGGCACTGTTATTACTGGCAGGCTGTACGACCACGAACGAACTGAGCTCCGCCGGATCACAGGTCCGCTTTTCCGAAGAGCAGCCACCGGCAGAATGTCAGAAATTAGGTGAAGTTACCGGTGTACAGAGCAACTGGATGACCGGTGTCGGTAACGAAAGCAGCTCCATGCGCGGTGCGGCAAATGACCTGCGTAACAAAGCTGCGGCAATGGGCGGTAACGTGATTTATGGTCTCGGTAGCCCGGCAGAGTCAGCGATTGTGTCCAGCCTGATCCCGGTGGATAGCAAGCTGACGGGGCAGGTTTTTAAGTGCCCGTAATTTCGCGTCATCCTTCCGTCCATAGCGGCGTTGGCTGCGCTCAGCGGCCCGGGTCACATACTGATGTATGCTCCCCGTGCCTCTTCGCTTGCCGCCTTGCTCTGAACGAAATGATTTAGCGAAATGTTTTGATGGGATAAAGAAAAGCCACCGTCAGCATGAACGGTGGTTTTTTTATTCAGATGCAGAAAGCACAGGTAACAGGTAAAAAAGAACAGAAAGCATGCGCGTCATGGATGACGCGCCTGAGCGCACAGGGATGTGTTTACCGCGTCTTTCTGTTTTTGCCTGTTGCCGGTGCAGATACCGTAATCACGGTCTTAAAGTGCTCACCTTACCTTCACAGCCGCAGTGGCAATAAATGTCGGCAGATAATTATCGATAACAAAACGCGGGTTCGGTTGCCAGTCCTCATAAAAATCCGTCAGATGAAAACCGGCTTTCAGCTGCCCGCCGATCAAATCGGTCAGGGAATGGCCAAACACAAAAGCTTCCTGACGCGCCTGCTTCTCTGCCAGTTGCTCTGGTGTTAAGGCTGTCAGTTCAGAAAACGGCATTTTATACGCTGGTTTGATAATACCTTGTTCACGGTATTTCGCATCGCGATCGCCGACAAATACCACAGAGTTAAAAAAGCTGGCCAGCAGTGTGCCGCCCGTTTTCAGTACGCGGTGGCATTCCCGCCATACCGGATTCACATCCGGGATATACAGATTGGAAATCGGATGAAACACACAATCAAATGAACCGTCCGCAAATGCGCTGAGATCCCGCATATCCCCCTGTACTGCCCGCAGTGTCAGCCCGTCGCGCTGAGCAACCTGACGATCGTGCTCAAGTTGCCTATCTGATAAATCAAACACCGTCACATCAGCACCGGCGGCAGCCAGTACGGGTGCCTGCTGACCACCGGCAGAGGCCAGACAGAGGATACGTTTTCCTGTCACATCCCCCAGCCAGGCTTTCGGCAGCGGCTGCGGGGTGAGATGCACATCCCATTCCCCTTTTTTGGCGGCAGCAATCAGTTCCGCACTGACCGGTGTTGACCACGCCTGTTGTTGTTCCGCCTGTTTATCCCACGCGGCCTGGTTTGAGGTTAAAAAATCCGTCATAATTTTGTACTCCATAATACATAATGAGCGTAATTTAACCTGTCTGAAGGTACCTGTAAAATACTATTTCTTCAGATGACCATGTTTACGTGGTAATACTCAGCTCTGACGCAGACGGAGATCGATCGGTGTTTTGCTCGGTTCACCGCCGATTTCACGGGTCAGACGCGGTACCAGATACCCGGAAATACGCGGCAGCAGATCATGCATAATACGGCGTGCTTCATCATCACTGATCAGAAAATGTCCCGCACCCTGTACTTTATCCAGCACATGCAGGTAATAAGGCAGAATACCGGCGTCAAACAGCGCATTACTGAGTTGTGCCAGCACCTCTGCATTATCATTCACATCACGCAGCAGGACACTCTGATTGAGCAGGGTGACGCGGCTTTCACGCAATTGATTCATTTTTTCTTTAAATACATCGTCGATTTCATTCGCGTGATTGATATGTGTGACTAAAATTATCTGTAACCGTGAATCGCGGAAACGTGCGGTCAGTTCCGGTGTGATGCGCTCAGGGATCACAACCGGCAGACGACTGTGGATACGCAGCCGCTGAATATGAGGAATGGCTTCCAGTTGCGTCAGCAGCCAGTCCAGCTCATGGTCTTTTGCCATCAGCGGATCACCGCCGGAGAAAATGATTTCATTGAGTTCAGGATGGTTAGCGATATAATCGAGCGCCTGCTGCCAGTTATGTCTGGTGCCTTTATTGTCCTCATACGGGAAGTGACGGCGGAAACAGTAGCGGCAGTTGACCGCGCACCCGCCTTTCACTAACAGCAATGCCCGGTTGTGATATTTATGCAGTAGTCCCGGAACAACACTGTGTTGTTCATCCAGCGGATCGTCAGAGAACCCGGGTGTCAGGTCAAATTCAGCCCTGTGCGTCATGGTCTGAAGTAATAACGGATCGCGCGGATTGCCTTTTTCCATTTTGGCGATAAAAGGACGGGGGACGCGCAGTGCAAACAACCGGCGGGCATCAGTACCGGCACGCCAGTTTTCGTCCTGTTCCAGACCTAATATTTCAAGCAGTTCTGTTGGGTTAGTGACAGAATCGGTGAGTTGATGCAGCCAGACTTCTCTGGCGAGCGGTTTTCGGGTTACAATATCGACCATTTTTTTGGCTGTGCCATTTATTTAAAATTAGAGGATTTCCATGGCTACTTATAGTACCAACGAATTTCGCCAAGGTCTTAAAATTATGTTAGACGGCGAACCTTGCGTGGTTGTTGAAAGTGAGTTTGTTAAACCGGGTAAAGGTCAGGCATTCGCCCGTGTGCGTCTGCGTAAGCTGATCTCCAACAAACTGCTGGAGAAAACCTTCAAATCAACAGACTCTGCGGAAGGCGCTGATGTCATGGATCTGAACCTGACTTACCTGTACAACGATGGTGAGTTCTGGCATTTCATGAACAACGAAACGTTCGAGCAGCTGGCTGCGGATGAGAAAGCTATCGGTGATAACGCCAAATGGCTGATCGACCAGGCTGAATGTATCGTTACTCTGTGGGACGGTCGTCCTATCGCGGTTACCCCACCGAACTTTGTTGAGCTGGAAATCACGGAAACTGATCCGGGCCTGAAAGGTGATACAGCCGGTACCGGCGGTAAACCAGCGACTCTGAGCACCGGTGCTGTGGTTAAAGTACCTCTGTTCGTACAGATTGGTGAAGTAATCAAAGTTGACACCCGTTCAGGTGAATACGTTTCCCGAGTGAAATAAGATTACGTGATGAATTACAAAACCGCAGCGGAAAAGATGAAGTAACTCCATAAAGTCGGACACTTTTAGTTAAGCGGTTTGTAAGGCCTGATTTCGGTATCTAACCGGAGTCAGGCCTTTTAATTTGGTTTTAGTCCGTCTGGTGTTGTTATACTCCAAACGGCCGGTTCGGAAATCTCCGGCTACCAACGCACACAGGCCTTCAGCACCGTACAGAGTCAATATCGCGTATCTGTTGCCCGGTTTTCGGCATTAAGTGTTGTTCATTACAGGATATCGCTCCTGGTCTTATTTTGGCGCATTCCTGATTTCCTTTATTGCGTGAATATTGCCCACATTGTAACGCAAATTTTCCGAAGAACACCTTTTTTGAGTGGTCTTGACTGACGTATTAATTATGTTGGTTCCTGCGCGGAGCAATGGCGTTTCAGTCCAGTTGATTATTGGTTTATTCATACAATTTTCCTTTTGTCTGGTTGACAGGATAGTTTGTGGTTACTCTTGGTTGAGTAAAAACAGCGAATAGTCGAAGATGGCTGATTCCTGCGTTGCTATACCGTGATATGTCGGTACATAATTTTCGTCGAAGCACCAGGCTTTTTCGGTTTTTGTCTCCTGTTGAGGATGAATCATCAAACTCAACGAAGCGGACAACGTTTCAGGCGGAAGTTGCCTGTGTATCTCATACAGCGGCATCATGTGTAAAACATGTCCCCGGGCTAGTTTTGAGGTGCGCTCCTCACCTAAGGAAGGCTTTACTCCTGCTTCTAACGGCGTGTGATCAAGTATTGATCTCATGATTGTTGTATAACCGTCCCCGCTATAACCGACTGCGTAGATTTCAAAGTCATGAGTGTGATTCAAATCATAGATAAAAGTCCCTCTTTCATCCGGCGAGATAACCGGAGACCAAAATCCTAGCCGTACCGTAAATAAGTCACCGTGATGCAGTACGAATCCGTAAGGACTATAGAGGCTGTTATGAGCGCTGAATCCATCTTTCCGGAGGGTGCGGCAAAGATATTCACTCAGTAATGTACGGTTGGCCGCCAACTGTTTTAAATCATCAATAATGCTTGTTTTGTCTTGTTGTAAGTCATAACCGGCCATGCGTTTAATGAATGTGCAGAGCTTCATATGGCCTCACTGTATTGATCCAACAAATTATCCAGATGATGATTTTTCAGCTGGCGCAGCAGCGGTACATAATTTGACGCAGCCCGCGGATCTTCCTGATAAATTACCTGAAACGCCCGCCAGGCGACTGCGGGGTGATAATGATAGATCAGTTCTTTGGCTACCTTACAGGCCCCGGGATCCTGAATTGATTCAAGTAATTCAAGGCTGACGAGATAGCGGGCGGCACTGTCATCATGGGGGAACCAGGCGATTTTGCGTAATGAATCACGATTAAAAACACGAATGTCGACAGTGCGATCCGGCAAATTGATACTGCCGATAAACGTCTGATTACCACTATCTGACGGAATGAAGTCGAATAAGGTGTGCCGGCCGTCAATGACAAGAGGATTGTTCTCACTGATGGTAACGCGGTCTCTTATCGTTAGCTGTTCTTCTGTAATGCTGTATAACTGAACGGTAAAAGACTGATTGTGTATGGCAAACAAAATACTGTACCCGGGAACTGAATATAACTCTGCCGATTTCGCAGTATGCAGTGTTTTGATACTGATATTACCGAAATCCGTATAGTGCAAAGTCAGTGTATTCGTGCGTGGGTTGACAACATCAAGAATTGCGGCCCGATGTAAGGTTGTATTGGTAAGTTTTACCTGATCATGCACTGTATTGCTGATGCCTTTAACCTCTGCTGTCATATCCAAATTTTTAATTATAGAAATTATTTTTTCAGGGCTGGTTTTTCTTGAAAGACACTCAGTAATTATCGTCACGTTATCTGCCTTTTTATGCAATGAAAAATTTTTTTTTTTATTAAAAAAACTATCGATTTTTCTGTGCCAAATACTGCCGGATTAATATCATTGTTCGCTGATGATATTTGCGGGGTTATGTAATAACGACACATTATTAGTTTAAGTATTCATGTGTCTATAATAATTTTAGAGCCGAAACACCTATAAATTAATAGCTTATTTTTTGTTAGTACTCCGTGGGAATCTCTATGTATAAAGTCCGGTCAGGGTTGTACTCTAATGAGCGTATATAATGATATTGGTGGTGTAATATAAAAAGACCCTCAATAATTGGCTGTGCAACTATTGAGGGTCAGCTCAGAGATCTCAATGCATTTTTTATCGGTCAGTCATATCCATAGTGGTATCACTGAATAATTTACTGTATCACCGATAACAGAGATTATTTTTATTATTGATCCCGCCGTCCGGTGATGTCACACCGGAACAACCGAGAATACTGTCAAATAATTCATGATGGAAAAACGTCCGTGTCCGGCTGTTTTCTTTCAGATTATCAAACAGGCTCTGATTATTTTTGATGTAGGTGTCTGACATCCAGACAATAAACGGTACGCGGAACTGCTCCGGCGGGGCAATATTCCGTGGTGTGCCGTGCAGTCGCATTCCGTCTCTTTCACCCAGGGATTCACCGTGGTCGGAGGTATAAAAGACAATGGCGTTTTTGCCTTTTAATTTCTCCGTCAGTTCATTCAGCAGATGATCCGTATATAAGATTGAATTATCGTAGGCGTTAATTTCTTCCTGCACACTGCATTTGGCGCCCGCATCTGTACATTCCGGCATATATTTGCGGAACTCAGGCGGATAGCGTTTGGAATAAAGATGGTGCGAGCCTTTGGTATGCAAAATAATCAGGTTTTGTCCCTGTTTTTTGCGGGCCAGCACATCATCAACCTCATCCATCAGTAATTCATCACGGATAGCTTTGCCCGGTGTTCTGTTTTGTGCGGTGATCATTTCACGGATCAGATAGTTATCCAGGTCGAGCCGGTTATAGAACCAGACTTCACTTTGCATGGAAAACAGTTCGGAATAAAACCCGTTCTGTTTCATTACCGAGAAGACATTATTTTCAGTGACTGTCCGCTGTTCGTTATCTTTGACACCACCTTCACGCACAAACATACAGCGCAGCGATAATTTGGTGGAGGTATCACAGGATTGGCCTTTAAAGGCGATGACATTTTTATCTGCGGATAATAACGGGGTTGTTTCACGCTCATAACCGAGTAATTGCATATGATCCCAGCGCGCGGTTTCCCCGATCACGAAGACCACATATACGTCGTCATTCTGCGGGGCCGGGGTATAGGTAAATTCTTTGGCCGGATCGAATAAATCAATTTCATTAAAGGTGTCGTCATATTTGACTACGGCATATTGTACCAGCGGCACAATCCAGTTGGTCGGTAAATAAGAGTAGCTCAGTTCACCGCCGTAACTGGACACATCAATCATGCCGTTCAGCTCAATTTTTTTCTGATTGGCATCAGCCAGTTTTAAATAACCGAAAATCAACACCGGAATAACGATAAAGGTAAACAGGGACAGCATCCGGCGCCGTGATGCCGTTTGTATTTTTTGTTTTTTTGGCGGACCAGATAAGGAGCAGCGAAGGAACAGAAAGCAGAGAGAACCAGAGATAAAAATGTTCGCCGACAGCTTCCTGCGACAGTTCGACACTGTCAGTTGCCAGGGTGGAGACTAAGATACCGTAACCGATAATTACATCATAAAACATCACATAGTAACTGACAGCGATACTGACCAGAATAATAAGACTGCTGAGAATTTTAAAACTCAGCAGCCCGGTCTGAGCAATCAGTCTGAATAAGAAAAAGCTGAACAGAATATTGGCGAAAATTTCGGCAACCAGATAAACGGAACCATAGTCACCGCTCAGTAATAACTGATTTTGAGCGCGGGAAAAATAGACGGTGTAGTTCAGGAAAAAGCCCAGAAAAAGGGCAAGAATGGCAGAAACAACAAATTCATTTCTTAGTGTATTCAATAACTGACGTATAGGCATCGGGTACATCACTTCATCGCTAAAGGGAGTTAGAGAAGTTATCGGTTACTTGGTTCAATATTTATTCATTAATCATATTCATTTTACCTGATGACACCATGACATTTTTGTCGTCATTAGTGTCGAACCGACAGTTACCTCCGCCTGAAAATCATGTCAATACATTGATAAACAAACGCTTTTGTATATGGCACGAAAAATGCTTAACAAGGGTATCAAACTATATGACTCGTCTGATTTTTCTGGAGGGTGGGGCGAATGAATCGCTTTGTTATTGCCGACCCGCATCTTTGTATCGGATGTAATACCTGTATGGCGGCCTGTTCTGAGACGCATAAACAGCAGGGATTACAAACACATCCGAGATTGAATGTGGTGAAAATCGGGGAACTGACCGCGCCGATGCTTTGTCGTCAGTGTGATGATGCTCCGTGTGCCCGTGTGTGTCCGGTGAATGCCATTACACACGAAAATGACATGATCGTGCTGAATGAAAGTCTGTGCATCGGCTGTAAATTGTGCGGTCTGGTCTGTCCGTTCGGGGCTATCACCCCGTCAGGCAGTAAACCTGTTGATATGCCGGACTTCTTTGAGCAGTATGTGCCGCAGGAGATGCTGCTGGATGTGCCGGACAGCCTGCCGACCATGAATCCGTTCCTGGCATGGAATGCCGGTATCCGTAATATCGCCGTGAAATGCGATTTGTGTGATTTCAGTGAAGACGGCCCGGCGTGTGTAAAAGTGTGCCCGACCGATGCCCTCCATCTCGTTGAAGAGAATAAGCTGGAAAACGAAAGTGCGAAACGCCGTACCGCATCTGTTGATGCGATGCCGCCGGAGTTCGACATCTTCGTCTCAGGACAGGAGAGCCGCAAATGACATCTCTTGAATTACTTTTATGGTCTGTTGCTCTGTATACCGCCGGTGGTTTTATTTCGCTGCTGTTTAAACGGCAGGAGAAAATGGCGGTGTATGTTGCCGGTATCACGGCGATTGCCGGAGGGATACTCGGTTTGTTCAGTGCTGTTCCGGTGCTGATGAGCGGCGAAACACTGACGTATTTCGCACAGGGGCCTTTCCCGTTCGCCCATTTTGTTGTCCGCCTCGACAGCCTCGCTGCCTTTATGGTGATGGTGATTTCACTGCTGGTCACGGTCAGCGCGCTCTATTCCCTGAACTATGTACAGGAATATCTGGGCCGCGGCGCGTGGAGCATGGGGTTCTTCCTGAACCTGTTTATCGCCTCCATGGTTGCTCTGGTGGTGATGGACAACGCGTTCTGGTTCATCATTCTGTTTGAAATGATGTCGCTGGCCTCCTGGTTCCTGGTCATTGCGGATCAGGATGACAAGTCCATTCGTGCCGGTCTGCTTTACTTCTTTATTGCCCACGCCGGTTCTGTGCTGATTATGATCGCATTCTTCCTGATGTGGCGCGAAAGCGGCAGTCTGGATTTCGATTCCTTCCGTCAGCTCTCACTATCTCCGGCGATGGCCTCTGTGGTCTTTCTGCTGGGCTTTTTCGGCTTCGGCGCCAAAGCGGGGATGTTACCGCTGCACAGCTGGCTGCCGCAGGCTCACCCGGCCGCACCGTCTCATGCCTCTGCACTGATGTCCGGTGTGATGGTGAAAATCGGTATTTTCGGGATCATCAAAGTCGGTATCGACCTGCTGGGTGCAACCCAGGGCTGGTGGGGTATCGTGGTACTGGGCTTCGGCGCGGTCTCTTCCGTTCTTGGCGTTATGTATGCGCTGGCGGAGCACGATATCAAACGTCTGCTGGCATGGCACACCGTGGAAAACATCGGGATTATCCTGATGGGGGTTGGCGTGGCAATGGTCGGTATGGCGAATGATATGCCGGTGCTGGCAACAATTGGCCTGCTCGGTGCGATTTACCACCTGCTCAACCACGCGGTGTTTAAAGGCCTGCTGTTCCTCGGTGCCGGTGCGGTGATTTACCGTATTCATACCCGTGATATGGAAAAAATGGGCGGCCTCGCCAAACTGATGCCGCTGACCGCAACCGCGTTCTTAATCGGTTGTATGGCGATCTCCGCGTTACCGCCGCTCAACGGCTTTGTCAGTGAGTGGTACACCTATCAGTCACTGTTCTCAATGAGTCATGACGGCACATTCATCATGAAAATCAGTGGTCCTATCGCCATCGTGATGCTGGCGATCACCGGTGCACTGGCAGCGATGTGTTTCGTGAAAGTATACGGTGTCAGCTTCTGCGGCGGTGCGCGCAGTGAAGAGGCCACCCATGCCCGCGAAGTGCCGTGGACAATGACCGCCGCGATGCTGATTCTGGCGGTGGTGTGTGTGCTGCTGGGTGTGGGCGCGAGTGTGATCGCACCGGTGCTGGCGAAAGTGGCGATGTCACTGACGGCGACGACGGACGTGACTGTTGTGCAGGGCGCGATGCTGGTGCCGGATTCTGCCGCTCAGGCCATGATTTCTCCTGCGATGACATTCCTGTTACTGCTGGCGCTGCCTCTGATCCCGTTCATCATCTATCTGGTCTTCAAAGGCAAACAGATGGGCTTCCGCCGCAAAGGCGACGCCTGGGCGTGTGGTTATGCCTGGGAACGCGATATGTCCGTGTCTGCCGGAGGCTTTACCCAGCCGCTGCGCTCAATGTTTGCACCGCTCTACCGTATGCGCAAACAGCTTGATCCGTCAGCCCGTCTGGCTCACGCCTTAGACGTGACCAAAGCCGGGGCCGGAAAAGTCGAGCCATTCTGGGATGAACGCATAATTTATCCGCTGGTGCGCGGTATTAACCGTTTCGCCAAACGCATTCAGTGCCTTCAGGGCGGGGATTTCAGACTTTACTGTCTGTATGTCGTGGCCGCGCTGGTTGTTCTGCTTGTTGTGATTGCGGCGTAAGGAGAGAAACCATGTCGATTCAGGATACACCTACATTGATGACGGGGCTCTTCGCTGTAGTTCAGGCGATTTTCCTGCTGCTGCTGACGCCGCTGTTTACCGGCATCTCCCGTCAGATCCGCGCAAAAATGCACTCCCGTCAGGGGCCGGGCATTATGCAGGATTACCGTGACATCATCAAATTACTGAAACGTCAGTCTGTGGCACCGCGTGATTCCGGATTTATTTTCCGGGTGATGCCGTATGTGCTGCTCGGCAGCATGCTGCTGCTGGCGATGGCGTTGCCGGTTGTGACCACAACGTCACTGTTCAGCGGGGCAGGCGACCTCATCATCATTTTATATATTTTCGCGCTGTTCCGCTTTTTCTTCTCCCTGTCCGGTCTGGACACCGGCAGCCCGTTCGCCGGTATCGGTGCCAGCCGTGAGCTGACCCTTGGCGTGCTGGTGGAGCCGATTCTGTTCCTCGGCCTGCTGGTGGTTGCGCTGATTGCCGGTTCGACCAATATCGGCAGTATCAGTGCTGTGATGAGTCAGGGCTGGGTATCACCGACCGCGACGCTCCTGGCGATGCTGGCCTGTGGTTTCGCGACCTTTATCGAAATGGGCAAAATCCCGTTCGACGTCGCGGAAGCCGAGCAGGAACTGCAGGAAGGGCCGCTGACTGAGTACTCCGGTTCCGGTCTGGCGCTGGTGAAATGGGGGATCGGTCTGAAACAGGTGGTTGTGGCCGTGCTGTTTCTCTCGATTTTCTTCCCGTTCGGCAGTGCATCTGTTCTGACCGCCGGCAGTCTGCTGCTGGCGCTGGTACTGATGCTGGTAAAACTGCTGGTGATTTTCGTTCTGGCATCGCTGGTCGAAAACAGTCTGGCCCGTGGTCGTTTTCTGCTGACGCATCATGTGACCTGGTTAGGATTCGGCGTGGCTGCGCTCGGATTCGTGTTCTATCTCACCGGTCTGTAAGGAGCGATAAAGCATGTTAGAAAATATTGCACTGGCGACCCTGCTGATTCCGTTTGCCGGGGCGTTGCTGGTCAGTGTCCTGCCGACGCGCATGGCACCGTGGCTGAGTACCTTAGTCGCGCTGCTGGCCTCTCTCGGTACGGCGGCACTGGGCTGGCTGTATCTCGACGGCGGTAAGACTGCCGCCACACTGGAACTGGTTCAGGCCGGTGATGTCGCGCTGTTCGGCTTTACCGTTGACGGTGTCAGCACCCTGATCGCGTTTGCGGTGGTGTTCCTCGGTTTCCTGATTTGCCTGTACTCCACCGGCTATCTGACTGAAGGTAACCGCGAGCACGCACACGGGCCGACCCGCCGCTATTATGCCTTCCTGCTGATTTTTATCGGTGCGATGGCGGGCGTGGTTCTGTCATCCACCATTCTGGGTCAGTTACTGTTCTTTGAAATCACCGGCGGCTGTTCATGGGCGCTGATTGGTTACTACCAGACAGAAAAAGCCCAGCGTTCGGCGATGAAAGCGCTGCTGATCACACACGTCGGTTCCCTCGGCCTGTTTATGGCGGCGGCAACGCTGTTTATCAGCACCGGCACGTTTGCCCTGAGCGCGATTAACCAGCTGAATGAGGCACAAAGCCTGATCGTCTTCGGCGGTATCCTGTTTGCGGCATGGGGTAAATCAGCTCAGCTGCCGTTACAGGCCTGGCTGCCGGATGCGATGGAAGCGCCGACACCGGTGAGTGCGTATCTGCACGCCGCGTCCATGGTGAAAGTGGGGGTTTACATCTTTGCCCGCAGCATCATGTCGTCTGATCATGTGCCGGAAATCATCGGCTGGGTCGGTGTGGTGATGGCCGTTATCACGCTGGTGTATGGTTTTATGATGTATCTGCCGCAGAAAGATATGAAACGTCTGCTGGCCTGGTCAACCATTACCCAGCTGGCGTATATCTTCCTCGCGCTGTCTCTGTCCATCTTCGGCTCAAAAGAAGCCTTTGACGGCGGTATCGCATACATCTTTAACCATGCGTTTGCCAAGAGCCTGTTCTTCCTGGTGGCCGGTGCGCTCAGCTACAGCTGCGGAACCCGTATGCTGCCGCGTCTGCGCGGTCTGTCAAAACGCTATCCGCTGCTGGGTGTCGGTTTCTGTGTGGCTGCGCTGGCGATTGCCGGGGTACCGCCGCTTAACGGCTTCTTCAGTAAATTCCCGATCTTCGCGGCAGGTTTCGCGTTATCTGAACAGTTCTGGATCTTTGCGCCAATCATGGTGCTGGTACTGATCGAATCCGTTGCCAGCTTTGCCTGGCTGCTCTACTGGTTCGGCAAAGTCGTGCCGGGTGAACCAAGTGAAGACGTGGCAAACGGAACTCCGGTTCCGGCAGCAATGCAGTGGGTTATCGGCCTGCTGATTGTGATGTCGTTCTGTTCAAGTGTTATCGCCGTCATCTGGCTCGGTTAAGGGAGAGAAAGTATGACTGGTTCTATTATTGTGAACAATCTCGCGGGGCTGATGATGATCACCTCGCTGCTGGTTATCGGGGCGAAGCGCCCGGTGGCGTCCTGCTGGTTCTACGCACTTCAGTCTCTGGTGCTTGTGGCGATTTTTGCCACGCTGTCACAGACACTGGACGCACCGCAATTGGGCATGTGGGCGATCACCGCCTTCGCGACCAAAGTGGTGCTGGTGCCGCTGATTATGGGCTATGCCTTCCGCAAACTGTCTGATCCGACCGCCAACGGCGGCGTGATAAGCCCGGCCTGGCTGATGCTGGCCGCGGCGGTGATTGTGGTGCTGTGCTGGTTTGTGGTCGAACCGGTGAAACTGCCGATGGTGGCGGATCTGAAACCGGCGCTGGCTGTTTCTCTGGGTCACTTTATGCTGGGTTTACTCTGCATCGTGACACAGCGCAACATCCTCAAACAGGCATTCGGTTACTGCCTGATGGAAAACGGATCGCACCTGACACTGGCTCTGCTGGCGTATAAAGCGCCTGAGCTGGTGGAAATCGGTATCGCGACGGACGCCATTTTCGCTGTGATTATCATGGCGGTGCTGGCACGTAAAATCTATCGCACGCTCAACACACTGAACGTGGATCAACTGACCGCGCTGAAGGGGTGATGAGATGAGTCAAACCATGTTGTTAACGTTATTAATGGCAACGCCGCTGGTGATTTCACTGCTGGCATTTGCCTGCCGCCTGGCGGGCGGCGGTGCAAAAGGTGTGGTGACGCTGGTGCATACCATCGGTATCTCCCTGATGCTCGTCTTCTCGCTGTGGATGGTTTACACCATCGGTGAGGAAGGTGATCTGCTGATGGCAGACCGCTGGATCCACCTGGACAGCCTGGCCGGATTATTCCTGGCGATCCTCGGGATCGTCGGTTTCCTGACCGGCCTGTACTCCATCGGCTATATGAACCACGAAGTGGATGATGGTGAAGTCAGTGTGGCAACACTCTGCAACTACTACGGCTTTTTCCATCTGTTCCTGTTCACCATGCTGCTGGTGATCACCAGTAACAACCTGATCCTGATGTGGGCGGCGGTAGAAGCCACCACGCTCAGCTCTGCGTTCCTGGTGGGTATCTACGGACAGCGCTCTTCCCTCGAAGCGGCGTGGAAATACATCATTATCTGTAGTGTCGGTGTGGCGTTCGGTCTGTTCGGCACCATTCTTGTGTATGCGAATGCGGCGAGTGTGATGCCGGATCCGGAACTGGCTATCTTCTGGACTGAAGTGCTGAAACATACCGCACTGCTGGATCCGACCCTGATGCACCTGGCCTTTGTGTTTGTGCTGATTGGTTTCGGAACCAAAACCGGTCTGTTCCCGATGCATGCCTGGCTGCCGGATGCGCACAGTGAAGCGCCGAGCCCGGTCTCCGCGCTGCTGTCTGCGGTTCTGCTGAACTGTGCACTGCTGATTATCATCCGTTACTACATCATTATCACGTCTGCTATCGGCGGGGAATTCACACAGACACTGCTGCTGGTCTTCGGCCTGCTTTCTGTCGCGGTGGCGGCGTTCTTCATCCTTATCCAGCGTGATATGAAACGCCTGCTGGCTTACTCCAGTGTGGAAAACATGGGACTGATTGCGGTGGCGCTGGGTATCGGCGGCCCGTTGGGTGTGCTGGCCGCGTTACTGCACACACTGAACCACAGCCTGGGTAAAACCCTGCTGTTCTGCGGTTCCGGTAACGTGTTACTGAAGTACGGCACCCGTGATATCACGGTGGTCAAAGGAATGCTGCGTACCATGCCGTTTACGGCGGTTGTCTTTGCGGGCGGCGCGCTGGCACTCGGCGGTATGCCGCCGTTCAACGTGTTCCTGAGTGAGTTTATGACGGTGGTTGCGGGTCTGGCGGCGGATCATTTCTGGCTGACACTGCTGCTTTTGATCCTGCTCACTATCGTCCTCGGCGGGTTGGTTAGAATGGTATCGAAAACCCTGTTCGGCGCACAGCCTGACTGCGTGTCACGCGGCGAGGCAGGTATCCTGACGACATTGCCGATGGCCATCCTCATTGTACTGATGCTGGTGATGGGCACCCACATTCCGCAGCCGGTCAGCCGTCTGCTCGAAAATGCCGCCACTATTGTCCTGACGGACAGTGCATTACCAGGTACAGAATTAACCACCCCGGACTACCGCTGGCCGTGGGGTGTTGATACAACATCCACATCATCGCAGGAGAAATAAAACGTGAGCTATCAGAATTATACAGATACCCTTCAGGGCGTTCGTAAAGGCGCGGGCTATCTGGCACAGGTCCGCGAGAAATTTCCCCATGCGGTGCTGGAAGAAGAGTGGCAGACTGCCAATCAGCTGACCATCACCATCAAAACAGAGATGCTGCCGGAGGTGGTGGAGTTTCTGTACTACGGCTGCGGCGGCTGGCTGCCGGTGCTGTGGGGTAACGATGAGCGTCCGCTGAACGGACAGTTCGCGGTTTACTATGCACTCTCTATGGAAGAGGGTGAAAAATGCTGGGTCACCGTGAAGGCGTATGTCAGCCCGATCACCCAGGAATTCCCGTCTGTCACACCGCGCGTGCCTGCGGCGGTGTGGGGCGAGCGTGAGATCCGTGATATGTACGGGCTGCGTCCGGTGGGTCTGCCGGACGAACGCCGCCTGGTGCTGCCGGATGACTGGCCGGATGATCTCTACCCGCTGCGCAAAGACACCATGGATTACCGTCAGCGTCCGGCACCGACCACCGATACCGAGACTTACGAGTTTATCAACGACAGCAAAAAAGATGCGCGCGTTGTGCCAATCGGCCCGCTGCACATCACGTCGGATGAACCGGGGCATTTCCGTCTGTTCGTTGACGGGGAGCGGATTGTCGATGCGGACTACCGAATGTTCTACGTCCACCGCGGCATGGAAAAACTGGCGGAAACCCGTATGGGGTATAACGAAGTCACTTTCCTGTCTGACCGCGTGTGCGGTATCTGCGGCTTTACCCACAGCGTGGCGTACACCACATCCGTGGAAAACGCGCTGGGTATCTATGTGCCGCAGCGTGCGCATACCATCCGCAGCGTACTGCTGGAAGTGGAACGCCTGCACAGCCACCTGCTGAATATCGGGCTCGCCAGCCACTTCACCGGTTTTGATACCGGCTTTATGCAGTTCTTCCGTGTGCGTGAAAAATCCATGACCATGGCCGAACTGCTGACCGGTGCGCGTAAAACGTACGGAACCAACCTGATCGGCGGTGTGCGCCGTGATTTCCTCAAAGAGCAGCGGGTGAAAACCATTCAGCTGGTCCGCGAGATGCGCGCGGATGTCACACAACTGGTGGATATGCTGCTGAGCACACCAAATATGGAACAGCGTACGGTCGGTGTCGGTCGTCTTGATCCGCAGATTGCACGTGATTACAGCCCGGTCGGTCCGATGATCCGCGCCAGCGGCTTTAAACGCGACGTCCGTTTTGATCATCCGTTTGCTGATTACGGCAATCTGCCGAAAACATTATTTACCATGGATGGCTGTGATGTTTACTCCCGTGTCATGGTGCGTGTGAAAGAAGTGCTGGATTCACTCGCCATGATCGAATACGCGCTGGATAACATGCCGGAAGGGCCGATTCTGACCGAAGGCTTTACCTATCAGCCGCACAAATTTGCCCTGGGTTACACCGAGGCACCGCGCGGGGAAGATATCCACTGGAGCATGCTGGGAGATAACCAGAAACTGTTCCGCTGGCGCTGCCGTGCCGCCACCTACGCCAACTGGCCGGTGCTGCGCTATATGTTACAGGGCAATACCGTTTCTGATGCGCCGCTGATTATCGGCAGCCTTGACCCGTGCTACTCCTGTACTGACCGCGTCACGCTGGTGGATGTGAAAAAACGCAAAGCGAAAACTGTGGCGTACAAAGAGATCGAGCAGTACAGCATCGATCGCAAACATTCACCGCTGAAATAAGCCGGAGGGAATACCATGTTTAAACTGTTTAAGACCCTCCGCAATGCGGGGACAGCAACGGTCAAATATCCGTTCAAACCACTGGAAGTGGCACACGGGTTCCGCGGTAAGCCGGAATATGTGCCGGAGCAGTGCATCGCCTGCGGTGCCTGTATTTCTGCCTGTCCGGCAAACGCCCTGACGATGGAGACTGACCTGGAAAGTGGTGAGCGCCGCTGGCAGTTATTCCTCGGCCGCTGCATTTATTGCGCGCGCTGCGAGGAAGTGTGTCCGACCCGGGCTATCCATCTGACCGAAGAGTTTGAAACGGCGGTAATGAACAAAGCGGATCTCTATATGAAAGGGACATTCCGCTTACAGCACTGCCGTCAGTGCGGGGAAGCGTTCGCACCGAAAAAATCCGTGGAATATGCGATGGCGCTGATGGTGGCGTCAGGTATTGAAGAGAGCGGAATTGAAGCATTGCGGCCGATGTATGAAACCTGTCCGTCCTGTAAGCAGAAAAATAACCTGCTGAACAATGACCGTCAGAACTTCCGTCTGCATATTGAGGGAGAAAAATCATGAGTTTGCCTGAAATCCCGGTGAACCATCATGTCAGCGAACCGCTGAAGATGGATGAGCAGGTGGCGAAACTGAAAAGCACGCTGCTGAAAGATATCAAACGTTCAGCCTATGTTTACCGTGTGGACTGCGGCGGTTGTAACGGCTGTGAGATTGAGATCTTCTCCGCTATTACCCCGGTATTTGATGCGGAGCGTTTCGGGATCAAAGTGGTGGCATCACCGCGTCACGCGGATATTCTGCTGTTTACCGGCGCGGTGACCCGCGCTATGCGGATGCCGGCACTGCGGGCGTATGAATCCGCCCCTGATCCGAAAATCTGTATCTCTTACGGTGCCTGCGGTTGCGGCGGCGGTATCTTCCATGACCTGTATTGTGTCTGGGGCGGCAGTGAGCATATCGTGCCGATTGATGTCTGGATCCCGGGCTGCCCGCCGACACCGGCAGCAACCATCTACGGTTTTGCCGTGGCGCTGGGTCTGCTGAATCAGAAACTGAAAGGTCAGGATCATGTTGAGGCGGATGATGAGCGTGTGGAACTGCTGCTGCCGTCCGTTCCGCTGGCAACCCGTGTGATGATTGAACGAGAAGCGCGCCGTCAGGCCGGTTATTATCAGGGACGCGAAATCAGTGACCGCTTCCTGACGCTGCTGGAAAACGCCACACCGGAACAGGTGAAAGGCACGATGCAGACCTGGATGGATGAAGAGCAGGATCCGCGTTTGCGCGAAATCGTGAACCGCCTGGTGACCGTATTACAACAAGGAGGCATTCATGCCTGAACAGACACCCGATCATGCAGATACTGACGGAAAAGTGATCTTCTGGTCGCTGAGACAAAAGTTTGTCGACAGTGACGATGATGTGCCGGAAGAGGCTCAGCAGGTGATGTATTACTCACTGGCAATCGGCCACCACGTTGGCATGATCGATTGTCTGAATACGGAATTGATCTGCCCGCTCAGCGGTTATCAGTCCTGGGTGAATGCGCTTCCCGAAGGGGAGGCGCGCCGCAAGTTGCAGGGACTGATTACCTTCGGTGAAATCAATATCGATTCCACGCATACCAATATGCTGGCGCTGGCACTGGATCCGCTGACGAAGGATAACAATCCGGACTTCCGCGAATGGAGTGCCACGCTGATCCGCCTGCTCGGGGAGATTGAGCGTGAACCGGCTATTTACCTGATAGTGAAGCGCCGCCCATGAGTGAAATAACTGCAAAAAATGTGATGCTGGCTGTCGGTAACACCATGATGGGCGATGATGCTGCGGGACCGATGCTGTTTGACCTGATGGAACAAAACCCGGTTGACGGCTGGATTGCCGTTAACGGCGGCAGTGCGCCGGAAAATGTGGCGCATCAGGTGCGGGCGCTGAAACCGGAACGTCTGCTGATTGTTGATGCGGCGGATATCGGCCTGAACCCCGGTGACATCCGTATAATTGATCCGGATGATATCGCAGAGATGTTTATCATGAGCACGCATAACCTGCCGCTCAACTTTCTGATTGATCAACTGAAAGAAGATATCCCGGACGTCATTTTCCTGGGCATTCAGCCGGATCTTGTCGGTTTTTATATGCCGGTTAATGAGAAAGTCACCTGCGCGGTGCAGCAGGTTTATGATGCACTGCCGGGCTGGGACGGTTTTGGCGGATTTACCTTATTTGAAGGTGAAGACGAAGAGTGAGCCTGTTCCTCTGACTATCACTGAAACCGCCGCAGCAATCCGGCGGTTTTTTATGGATAAGGGTTCATAATATCTTCATTAATTCATCTTTACTTCTGAAAACTAAAACCCTAAGGATATAATCAACAAAATAAGACAACAGTGTTATCACAAAAACAAAGTGTATAATATATGAATTAATAAGCCAGTCACTTACCAGAAACTCACTATTTCTATTATGTGAATTTAAAATCCAGACAAAAATACAAATTAAATATGGAAATAAAAAATAGATGATAAATCTAAATTTTGGAGTGATTTTAACATCTGTTTTATATATAAAAAGAATGCTCAAAATAAATAAATAAATTAAAAAATACAAAGATAAAGTGGTTTGAGCGCCTATAACCAAATTAACATTTACAGAATGAGGGTAAAATCTGAAAAAATATTGATGGACTGTTTCAAAATAAAAAAATGCAGTGCTTAATGAAAGTGAAAAGTATAATATTAATACCTTGTATTTAGTATGCACCTGAAATTACCCCCCCACTTTTAGGATAATGCAGATCAATTAATTTTTCCCGAAAGTTCCAGGGATCCTCTCTGAAAATAATACTTTCCTCAAGTGAACTAAAAACTCCGCCACTGGATTTTAAAATTCTCAAAACTGTTCTCGAACAAGTAAGCCAATCAGCCATACCATGAGAAAAAATAAGCGATTTTATTTTTTCAGCTTGTTCTCTTGGTACTGTAAACTCAATAATTTGTACATCAGGGCCATCCCATAACTGAAATGATAAGTAATCATCCCAGTCAAACTCCGGATAATCAAAAAACTCCCCGGAACTGCGTAGTGTTCGGGGTTCATTTATATTGTCATAGCATTTTTTTGACGGGCAGCCAGAGTATCCTCCTGCGGGGTCATATAAAATAGCATCCTGCCCCTCACCTACAACTAAACCTGTATGCCCGATACCCCAATTATAATTAGAAACTACAAATATTTTCACAGGATCACTAATTAATGATTCTGAATGAACATCAGGAGAAGTAATGATTGGGATGTTGAATCTATTGAAATATACATCATTAATTTTCATTACATACCTCTACCGAATAGCTTCATCCCTGATTGAATAACCAGAGGTATTAGCAATATTATGTGAGCAAGTAATGCTCTCATAAAGGAGTGATATTTTTTCGATTGACTGTAAGTTATTGTCTGTTAATGAATTAGGCGACTCATTAGTAATGCGAATAATAGATGCTTTAGTTAGTCTTATTGTCTTATACGGCGTCATAACCCCACTTTTATCTATACGGTAATAATTAA
The DNA here is from genome assembly GCF_019242955.1 of Morganella morganii. Classification (GTDB taxonomy): domain Bacteria; phylum Pseudomonadota; class Gammaproteobacteria; order Enterobacterales; family Enterobacteriaceae; genus Morganella; species Morganella sibonii. The sequence continues at coordinate 3,524,048 of NZ_CP066129.1, read as the reverse complement.
AAATACAATCTAGTAATTCATTATTAGCAATAGAGGAAAGTAATAATGGCGATGCTTTATCATCAGCCTTAGTCATAAGAAATGGTGCATGTGAAACATTTTGTTTTCGTGCTAAATCATAGGTGGTTGAATACACAAGTATTTCATCAATATGATTTTCTTGATATTTGTTACCAATTGAATCGTAAGAGGAACAACCAGCAGATATAAGCCCTTGTTTACTACCTTTTAGTGTTAGATAGATAATGTCAGCCATGTAATATAATCCATTTACATTTAATAATTCCATGTTGTCAGGCCATTAATTGCATGAATTACGTTAATTTGCAATATAAAAAAGTATATACCTAAAAATGCGAATGAAAAGTCATAGATTGAAAATCACCATTCCCCTACGCAGTATTCAGCAGAAAATTGAAGAAAACGGGCAATCTGACGGCAAAGCAGTACCGGGATTTCCGGGATAACTTGGGTATCAGAAACGGCAGAGCATATACTAACTATTATGGGGTGCAGTTCAGAAATCCGGCGGTTTTTTTATAAATACACGGATTTAAGGTCGGTATTTGATATCCGGGCGGTGCATTTTTTCTTATGGTCTGAGCTTTATTTCTGAGAGTAAAAATACCATGAAAAAAATCGCTGTGATTATCCCGTTTGCCTTACTGCTGTCCGCCTGTGCCACCAAACAATACCCGCAGGCGGCTGCGATATCTGTTGAGGAATCCTCGTTAATGGATTGCCATGATATCAAAAAGGAAATTGCTATCACCCGCAGTATTGAGCAGGAAATTGAGAAAACCGGTGAATTTGACGGTAAAACGGTATTAGGGTTCCTGGGGGATTTTGGTATCGGAAACGGGATTGCCAAAGGGGATGCCCGCGAAAAAGTCTCTGCCCGTCTGGGGCAGCTGATGCGTTTACAGGAAAATAACTGCCGCTGATACATAAAAAAAATACCGCAAATTATTGCGGTATTTTTACATGAAGTCCGTTGTGCCGCTCAGCAGCATTTCGGGCCGCCTTTACTGCCGTAACGGGCATCCTGACGATCGCGGAAAAACTCTTCATAGGTCATCGGTGTCTGATCAGGATGGGTGTTTTTCATGTGCTGTACATAGTTATCGTAATCCGGCACGCCAATCATCATTTTGGCGGTCTGCCCGAGATAACGTCCTGCTTTTGCGAGAGTATCAAACATAATTATGACCCTGAACCTGTTGCGTACGGAGGAGCGGCATGTCTGCCGCTCCTTATTTCATCAGTATATCAGATTTTAGTGGGCAGATTTGCTGTTTGCCACTAAATCAAGATAGTTTTCCGGCATCGGTTCATACGGTGTTTCGTTATCAGTCGGTTTGTCTGATTTCAGTGCTTTCAGCGCGGTCTTCAGTGAGAAGACAGCCAGTACGACCACGACAACCATAAAGAACAGTGTCAGACCGGCATCGAGACGGTTATTAAACACCAGTTGTGACAGCTGCGACGCAGTGTACTGCGACGGGATATTACCGCTGTCAATCATCGCCTGGAACTTATTGGCTACCGCCAGGAAGCCGACACGGGCATCTTCGCTGAACACTTTTTCCCAGCCTGCGGTCATGGTACAGATTAACAGCCACGCCATCGGTACCAGTGCCACCCAGGCGTATGCCTGGCGCTTCATCTTGAACAGCACCACAGCACACAGCATCAGCGCCATACCGGCCAGCATCTGGTTGGCGATACCGAACAGCGGCCACAGGGTGTTAATACCACCGAGCGGATCGACCACGCCCTGATGCAGGAAGTAACCCCACGCCAGCACACACAATGCGGTGGCGATCAGGTTGGCGGGCAGGGAATCTGTCCGTTTCAGTGCCGGGGAAATCACACCCAGTAAATCCTGCAACATAAAGCGGGCGGAGCGTGTACCGGCATCCACAGCGGTCAGGATAAACAGCGCTTCAAACAGAATGGCGAAGTGATACCAGAAGGAGACATCCATCAGTCCGCCGAGCGCTCCGTGCAGAATATAGGCCATACCGACGGCGAGTGTCGGCGCGCCCCCTGCGCGGGAGATAATGCTCTGTTCGCCCACTTCATTGGCGATATTGGTTAAGGTTTCCGGGGTTATCTGGAAGCCCCAGCTGCTGACCACACTGGCGGCAGAAGCAACCACATCGGTGGTACCGGCCGGTGCCAGCATAGCCATCGGGCTGTTCATGGCGAAGTACACACCCGGGTCGATTACACAGGCAGCAACCAGTGCCATAATCGCGACAAAGGATTCCATCAGCATGCCGCCGTAACCGATAAAGCAGGCCTGGTTTTCGTTAGCCAGCATTTTCGGCGTGGTGCCGGAGGCAATCAGGGCGTGGAAGCCGGAGACGGCACCACAGGCAATCGTGATAAACAGGAACGGGAACAGATCCCCTGCCCAGACCGGGCCGGTGCCGTCGACAAATTTTGTCAGCGCAGGCATTTCCAGCATCGGGCGCATAATCAAAATGCCGATCGCCAGACCGACGATTGTCCCGATTTTCAGGAAGGTAGACAGATAATCACGCGGTGCCAGCAGTAACCAGACCGGAAGAACCGCCGCGACAAAGCCGTAACCGACCAGCATCCAGGTCAGCTGTACGCCATCATAATCAAAATACGGTGCCCAGGTCGGGCTTTCGGCCACCCAGCCGCCGGAGATAATGGCAAACACCAGGAAAATCAGACCGATAACAGACACTTCCCCGACACGTCCCGGACGGATGTAGCGGGTATAAATCCCCATAAAGAAAGCGAGCGGGATGGTAAAGGCGACGGTATATGTTCCCCACGGGCTGTGGGTCAGGGCTTTCACCACGATCATCGCGAGGACGGCGAGGATGATAACCATAATCATAAAACAGGCGATCAGCGCGATAACACCGGCGACATTTCCCATCTCCTCTTTGACCAGCTCACCGAGGGAGCGGCCGTTGCGGCGGGTGGAAACGAAGAGCACCATAAAGTCCTGCACCGCACCGGCTAATACCACACCGGCGAGCAGCCAGAGCATGCCCGGCAGATACCCCATCTGCGCCGCGAGCACCGGGCCGACGAGCGGACCTGCACCGGCGATGGCGGCAAAGTGGTGGCCGAACAGGACTTTTTTGTCTGTCGGCACATAATCAAGCCCGTCATTATTTTTAAAGGCGGGGGTCATACGGGTTGCATCGACTTTCAGCACTTTTTCAGCGATGTAGAGCCCGTAATAGCGGTAAGCCACCAGATAAATACAGACGGCGGCAACGACTATCCAGAGCGCATTGATCTGTTCGCCCCTGTTCAGCGCGATATACCCGAGGGCAAAGGCACCGACAATTGCGAGCAGTACGCCGGCAAGTTGTTTGAACGCTTTCATAAATTTCACCTGTCCGAATGAGTAAAGAGGAAGTAGTTTCAGTTTGTTATTATCCAATTGTACAGGAGAGGAATAACACTTATTTGACTTAGTTCCCAGCAGTAACCTGCGGATAAGATGGATTTATTTCATTATTGTTAGGTTAATCACTGTTAGCGGAATGTAGCGTGATTGTGGTTTCAGGGAGATGATAAGCGTGCGGAGTAAACCCTGACATTCAGAGGGGATATTGGCGGAATATCCCCTGCAAACCGGATTTGTTTCAGCCTGAAGCGGCCATTTTTACAGTTTATTTATTCTTTAATACAGCACGCTGATCAGATAAATCACTTGTATTATGATTATTTTCCAATATATCGAATAAATTTTTGAGTTCTTCTTCCGAAGATGAGGATGTCGATTTTATACCGGGATTAAACGTGGCACGCTGATCTGAAAGGCTTTCATTACGCAGGCTTTTATCCAGTGTCTCAAAGAGTTTCTCTCTCTCTTCTTTCAAAGAATAAGGTTCTGCTTTTATTTCAGAATAAAAATTACGGCGGATAAGGTCTTCGTAAATATCACGTTTATAATTATCCGTATTCGTATTCGTATCCGTGTCTGTATCCGTGACCCTTTCTTTATTTAATTTTTCTTTCTGTTTTTGATGTGGTTTTTGTCTTTCATTTTCATTTTCTATTTCATTTTTTATTTCTCTCTTTATCGCCTGAAAATCTGGGGCTTTCCTTGTTTCTGACTCATTGAATAGTATGCTGTAAATGTTTTCAATTATACTGTAGTAGACATCTGATATCATTTTTCCGGTTATTTCTCTTACTATAGGGATATCATGATAAATAAAGAGTTCCTCCGGTGTCATTGAGTTTTCATCTTTTATTTTTTCTTTGTTAAAATGTTCTACCAGAAATTTAAATTTCTCGGGTTCTTCTTTTTTGATGTCATTGATCAACGCTTTCTTTATTCCTAACATGTTTATTTTTTTAATCAAATCGTTATCTGATTTTAAAGGGTTCATCATGGAAATGACAGAGGCGCTTTTTTCTAATGTGCTAATATTTATGTATTTTTCGTTTATCAGGTCAATTATTTCTTTTTTTACTTTATCTGGTAGTTTCATGTTAATTTTTTCTGCTTCTTTATCTGACTCCCGGCAAATAATAGAGGGTAGTGCCGTTATTTTCTCAGATTCATACCATTCTTTTAATCGTTGATCTAATATTCTGATAATATCTTTGCCTTTATTTTTTGATTTTGCAGAAAAACCGGATTTTTCCAGGCTGCCTGATTCTGCATTAATCTGACATGCTAATATATCCTTACTTAGTCTGATTATATCTGTGGTTATATTAATATATCTCCCGTTAAATTCCATGTGTGTATTTTTTGCCTGAGATATTCTTTTCTGTAGCGTATCCATAAATGTCAATGTCGGCATACTGTTTGAGCAGGGTTTTTCTGCTGTTGGTTTTTGTGTGGTTTGAATTATTTTCATGTTTTTAATTCCAAGTTATATATGAGATTTATTATTTTATTTTAATGTTATTTTTTATTCTTTAATAAAATGAAGATGGGATTGATTTTTTTGGTGATTGTATTCTTTTCTGTGATTACATTTTTCTATGAATCAGATATGAAAGTAATATCCGGATTATTTGTCATGATGAGATCATCATTTCACTAATCAGGGAAACAGAGATGCAGGATTTATCCTCTTTTCACCGCGCGGCCATGATGCTGTTGCACCATATCGGACTGGATTCCTCTCAGCCCGCCGCAGATCAACACTCATTTATGTTAACAATTGACGGGCGATATTCATTATCTTTGATTGTAATTAATGAGACAGACTGGTATTTGTCAGCAAATATCGGGGAGTTACCACACATTACGCAAAATAATGAATTGCTGCAAAAGTTTCTGAATCTCAATTCATTAACGCAGCTTTCCGGGCAACCGGTGATTTCCCTGAATGAAAAAAATGAATGGGTGGTCTGGAGCCGTTTGTCACTTCAGGGAGCAGAAGACAGTCATATTATTGAGTTATTTGACTATATTCTGAAGTCAGCAGATTACTTGTTGGACCTTGATTAACTGATACTACCAGAGGAATAATTATGTATGGGATCCATTCTGATGTTACATCCTGCCGCACTCCGAATAATGATGTTCTGCCACCGCCCCTCCCGCCAAGGTCAGCACAGCATCAGGGGCGGATAATAGTGTTACAGGAACCATTAAGCCGACTTCCGGCAGTGCCGTTTCGTCCTGCATTTATGAAGCCGCCGCCCTATCCTGCACCGATTCCGCCGTTATTGAAGCCGCCACCTTATCCTGCACCGGTTCCTCCGTTATTGGAGCCGCCACCTTACCCTGCACCGGTTCCTCCGTTATTGCAGGCGCGCCCGCGAATGCCATTACCGGGGGAGGCGGCACATCAGTCACCGGCACAGCGAAGAGGCCGGCCTGAATTCACTCCGCCCACAGAGTATATAAAAGCAGTACGATCAGGTGATGTATTTAAGCAATTGGAGATAAAAACAGCAGCTAAAGTGGAGCAGAATAATTTTCTTACCGACGTAAATCATCAGCGCTACAGGAATATCGATACTTGCAGAGCAACTCAGTTGTTTACACCGGAAAACAAGGGGTTGCCTGCAAATCAAATGAAAGTTGACGGGGTGAACCTGGCGATGCGCAGTCAGTACCCTAAGCCGGAAGGACTTCGTGATCATCTTTGTATGCTTGCGGATCAAAAACCGGGGGTGTTGGTTGTGCTTTCTTCCCGTGTTGATATCACTAACCGGCATCTTCCGGCGTATTTCTGCCGGAATGACTGCTATGGTGATATTTCGGTGAAATACAAAGTTGATGAGAACGTTAGTGCCCGCAGTACAAAGGTTGATAATCTTGAACTGAACAATTACCGGATAGAAATAACTGCAAACGGCAAAACAACACCGATATCGGTTATGCATGTTACAAACTGGGAAGATTGTACGACCATTGCTCCTTCGGCACTGAAAAAACTGGTTGAGTGTATCAATGGAAAAATTGAGCAGCAGACCAGACTGAACTCCGGCTACAAACCGCAGCCGTTTATTCATTGCAGTGCGGGGATTGGCCGTACCGGTGTTGTCGCCGGAGCGATTGAAATACTGAAGCCGGGTAATAAAAACATGCCGGAGGAAATTGTATTGCAGTTGCGTGAAAGTGGTTGTTCAAAAATGGTACAGACAAACGAGCAGTTTAATACATTGGTACAACTGTATAACGATATAAAATCCGACACTAAAACACAATAAAGCGAATTATTATGGGACCAACACAGGGAATACAGGGAACACAGGGATATCCGGATAGTCAGACTCTGATGAATAATATTTATGATTCAGCAGACAGTAACCGCTTATCGTCATATATCAGTACATCCGGGATTAAGTCTGTTTTATTGAATGCGTGGAATACAGTTAAATCTGCCGTTTCCGGCATGTTGTCATCATTTGGTTTGCATCTCAGCGAACAGCAGGGCAGTGATAAGCCGGGCAGAGTGATAACGCTGGAGAGGTTTTCGGCCAGAGAGAATATTTATGAAGACCCGAAAGCTTACCGTGTGGTCAGCGGTGAAACCGGAACAGCAGAAGCCGATGACCTTGAAAATAATCTTTATGAAGACACGGGAGCTTACCGTGTGGTCAGCGGTGAAACCGGAACAGCAGAAGCCGATGACCCTGTAAATCATCTTTATGAAGACACGGGAGCTTACCGTGTGGTCAGCGGTGAAACCGGAACAGCAGAAGCCGATGACCCTGTAAATCATATTTATGAAGATTTGGATGTTTACCGTGTGGTCAGCGGTGAAACCGGAACAGCAGAAGCCGATGACCTTGAAAATAATCTTTATGAAGACCTGGAAAGTTTACCGTGTGGTCAGCGGTGAAACCGGAACAGCAGAAACCGATGACCCTGTAAATCATCTTTATGAAGACACGGGAAGCTTACCGTGTGGTCAGCGGTGAAACCGGAACAGCAGAAGCCGATGACCCTGCAAATCATATTTATGAAGACACGGGAGCTTACCGTGTGGTCAGCGGTGAAACCGGAACAGCAGAAGCCGATGACCCTGTAAATCATATTTATGAAGATTTGGATGTTTACCGTGTGGTCAGCGGTGAAACCGGAACAGCAGAAGCCGATGACCTTGAAAATAATCTTTATGAAGACCCGGGAGTTTACCGTGTGGTCAGCGGTGAAACCGGAACAGCAGAAACCGATGACCTTGAAAATAATCTTTATGAAGACACGGGAGCTTACCGTGTGGTCAGCGGTGAAACCGGAACAGCAGAAGCCGATGACCCTGCAAATCATATTTATGAAGATTTGGATGTTTACCGGGATACAGACAATGTAATTGACTCAGGGAACATGGTGCTGGTCTGCGACGATACTTATGCTGTGCCACGTGATAGCCTGGATGCAGGCAGCAATGTGAAATCAGAGGAGCCGGGATATGAATCATTGCATGAAAATAACTATGCTGTGCCGTATAAGCCCGGAAATACGGTCAGTATACCGGATAATGACCGGAAGCACTCATTACCGGATGTACAATTACAACAGCGTATAATGAGAGAAAGACTGTACACGCTGTAATTTTGCCGGTCAGTCAGCCCGTAAACATCCGGGCTGACTGTTATTCTCTTCAGGCTGATTGTCTGCGTGTCAGCAGTGACACCAGACGTTTGCCGAATACCGTCAGAATCAGACCCGCCATAATAAAACCGAGACCGGCAAACTGCATCATGGTGATGGTTTCACCCAGCAGCAGCGCGCTGCTGGCAATCCCGGCAAACGGCACCAGCAGGGCAAACGGCGTGACACGCCAGGTTTCGTAACGGCCCAGCAGACGGCTCCATAAGGTATAACCGACAAACGTGGAGAGATAGGCGAGATACATAATTGCCCCCACGGTCAGCAGGCTGATATGGGAAATACTGCTGACAATCGCGTCCGCACCCTCCATCCACAGTGACATCAGGATAAACGGAACAATCGGCACCAGTGCACTCCAGGCGACCAGTGACATACCGTTGCAGTCCGGTGTCTCTTTCATAATGATACGGTTGCAGATATTACCGCAGGCCCAGGAGAAGCCCCCGGCCAGCGTCATCATCAGCGCCATCAGCGGAATATCGGTCAGACTGCCGCTGTCCCCGCCTTTCGCCAGCACGGTTAACCCGACAACGGCGACAATAATGCCGATCACCTGACTGATTTTCAGTGATTCTTTCAGGATCAGACCGCCGAGAACAATGGTAAAAAAGACCTGGGACTGTAATACCACAGAGGCGATTCCGGCCGGCATCCCGGCTTTGACTGCACTGAACAGAAAGGCAAACTGGCCGAAACAGATAGTCAGGCCGTAGATAACCAGACGATTCAGGGCGATTTTCGGACGCGGAATAAAGAAGACTGCGGGCAGTGCCACAAACAGAAAACGCAGCGCCCCGAGAAACAGCGGCGGAATACCGGTGACGCCCACTTTGATCACCACGAAGTTCACCCCCCAGATCACGGCGACCAGCAGGGCGATTAAAATATCATTAATTTTCATATCAGGTTTTTATCTCTCTTTTATTATTTTGATAATACGCGGAGCCACGCGCAGTATCCGTCAGGAAGAGCCGTGAAAAATTAAGTCGTTGTTACTGTCATTGTAAAACAGTACCGGGGAACCGATATCAACAGTCAGCAGGGAAATTTTCGTAAACTGTTATGAAATACGGAAAAAAACCGGCGGTGCGGATGATTGATCACCATCATATTGTACTTCTTTAACACAGTTATAATTCATCATGCAATTGTAAAATTGTTCTGAAGGGACGTGGCTGCGTCCGTGTCGTCATCTGACACCGGACAGGCGCGTTCGACATTTTTGACGATCCCGTCAGTGCCATCGCCTGTCATGGTCATAATAAAAAAATTAAAACAAACTATATTCAGTAAGTTAAAGGGTTTTTATTTCAGATTTAAAATTGGCATAAACCCTGCATGACTGGTGGTGATAAGGCGGTATTTATCCGCTAAAAGAAGATATAGGAGCAATGTTGATGGAAAAAGTCATCACCGTCTGCCCGTATTGCGCCTCAGGCTGTAAAATTAACCTGAAGGTGGAGAACGGGAAGATCATTGGCGCGGAGGGCGCGAATGGTCACACCAATGAAGGAGAGCTCTGCCTGAAAGGGTATTATGGCTGGGACTTCATTCATGACACCAAGATTTTAACCCCCCGCTTAAAGACCCCCATGATCCGCCGTCAGCGTGGTGGCAAACTGGAACCGGTCTCCTGGGAAGAGGCGATTGAGTTTGCCAGTTCCCGCCTGTTGGCTATCAAAGAGAAGTACGGCCCGAAAGCCATTATGACAACGGGTTCATCCCGTGGTCCGGGTAACGAAGCTAACTTCGTGATGCAAAAATTTGTTCGTGCGGCAGTCGGCAGTAACAATATTGACTGCTGCGCACGTGTCTGACACGGCCCTTCGGTTGCAGGTCTGCAGCGTTCGGTCGGTAACGGCGCAATGAGTAACTCAATCGTCGAGATTGAGGATACCAAATGTATTTTTATCTTCGGTTACAATGCCGCGGATTCACACCCTATCGTCGCCCGCCGCATTGTGAAGGCGAAAGAGAAGGGTGCACAGATTATTGTCTGTGACCCGCGCTATATTGAATCAGCGCGTCTTGCTGATATTCATTTAGCACTGAAAAATGGTTCAAACATCGCGCTTATCAATGCGTTAGCGCATGTGATTATTGAAGAAAATCTGCACGATAAAGCCTTTATCGATGGCCATACCGAGCAGTTTGAGGAATACCGCAAGCTGGTTGAGCCGTATACACCAGAGTCTGTGGAAGCGACCACCGGTCTGAAAGCCGATGACATCCGCAAAACTGCCCGTATGTATGCGAAAGCAGAAAATGCGGTCATTCTGTGGGGTATGGGTGTCACGCAGTTCTATCAGGGTGTGGAAACCGTCCGCGCACTGACCAGCCTGGCGTTACTGACCGGCAACCTGGGTAAACCGCATGTCGGGGTCGGTCCTGTCCGTGGTCAGAACAACGTTCAGGGTGCCTGTGATATGGGTGCACTGCCGAATACTCTGCCGGGCTATCAGTATGTGGAAGATAAAGCCGCTCTGGAGAAATTTGCCAAATTCTGGGGCATCGAAAAAATGCCTGACGAAAATGGTATTCCGCTGAGTGAGGTTCCGCACTTTATTGACGAGGGCGTACTGAAGGCGCACTACGTGATGGGTGAAGATCCGCTTCAGACAGAACCGGATCTGGCGACTATCCGCCGCACCTTCGATAAACTGGATCTGCTGATTGTCCAGGATATCTTCATGACCAAAACCGCGTCGATTGCCGACGTGATTTTCCCTGCCACTTCCTGGGGGGAACATGAAGGGGTGTATACCGCAGCGGATCGCGGGTTCCAGCGCTTCTATAAAGCGGTTGAGCCGGTCGGCGATGTGAAACCGGACTGGGAAATTATCAGTCTGATGTCCACCGCGATGGGTTATCCGATGCATTACAACAACACCAAAGAGATTTGGGATGAGTTACGTGAACTCTGCCCTATCTATTATGGTGCGACCTACGAGAAGATGGCGGATCTGGCGTATATCCAGTGGCCGTGCCGCGATGTGGCTGACAGTGATCAGGGAACAGAATACCTGTACGACGGCGGTATCTTTGATACCCCGAACGGCAAAGGTCAGTTCTATACCTGTGAATGGCGTCCGCCGATTGATCAGGTCAGTGATGAGTATCCGATGGTGCTGGCAACCGTCCGTGAAGTGGGGCACTACTCCTGCCGCTCCATGACCGGTAACTGTAAAGCACTGGCGGCACTGGCGGATGAGCCGGGCTATGTTCAGATCAATACCGCAGATGCGAAATCGCTGGGTATTAAAGATCAGGAACTGGTCTGGGTGGCATCCCGTCAGGGGAAAGTTATCACGCGTGCCAATGTCAGTGAACGTCCGAACAAAGGGGCGGTTTATATGACATATCAGTGGTGGATTGGTGCATGTAACGAGCTGGTGGCAGAAAACCTCAGCCCGATTACCAAAACCCCGGAATATAAATACTGTGCTGTCCGTGTCGAGCCGATTGCGGATCAGAAACAGGCTGAGCATTATGTTGTCCAGGAATATACCGGTATTAAGCGCCGTCTGCGTGAAGCGGCGGAAGGGTGATCATCCGTCTGTTATAATATGATAAAAACCGGCGTTCAGAAATGACCGCCGGTTTTTTTATATTTTCATTTTTTGTTTAATTATGATGTCAGACAGATTCCGTTTTTGAATTTTGATCACATAGTATTGTCTGTAAAAGTATTGTCTGCAAAATAAATGAACATATTACGACAGCTATTTTTGAGATGTATTTTTATTTGCGATATATTCTTATTTCAGAAGCACGCTGTTTTAATATCATCTTAGTGATTATCTTCCTCAAATATATCCTGTACGGTAATACCTAACCGCTGCATACGGGATAATAATGTTGTCCGTTTCAGGCCCAGGCGGGTTGCGGCACCCCGGGCACCGGCGACCACACCGTTGGTGGCTTTCAGCGCGGCAATAATCCGGTCACGTTCTTCATCGTCACTCTCCGGTGCGGCAGTCTGCATCCGTTTTTCCAGTGAGCTTGGTGTCTCCAGCGCCGTTTTCAGGCGTGAATGCTTTGGGATATTCAGCTCATGCAGCTGAATATTAAGCGTATTTCCGCGTGTCAGGATCACCGCCCGCTCAATCACATTTTCCAGCTCGCGCACGTTGCCCGGCCACGGATAGCGGCTCAGTTGTTCCAGGGCATCACGCGGGATACAGTCGATATTGCGGTTCATCCGGCGGGCGATTTTCTGTGTGAAATAGGTCGCCAGCAGCGGAATATCTTCCGGACGCTCGCGCAGCGGCGGGATCCAGATAGGAAACACATTCAGCCGGTAGTAGAGATCTTCGCGGAATTCACGATCATCGGTCATGGATTTCAGGTTGCGGTTAGTTGCGGCAATCAGCCGGACATCCACCGGAATCACCTTATTACCGCCGATGCGTTCTATTTCCCGTTCCTGTAATACCCGCAGCAGTTTTGGCTGGAGATCCAGCGGCATATCACCGATTTCATCAAGAAACAGGGTGCTTTTATCTGCCATTTCAAAGCGGCCGATATGGGTGGTGGTCGCACCGGTGAACGCCCCTTTGTCATGGCCGAACAGGTCACTTTCCAGCAGGCCGGAGGGAATAGCCGCGCAGTTCATTTTAATCATGCTGCGGTGATGGCGCTCACTCAGGCGATGGATAGCACGGGCGATGAGCTCTTTCCCGGTACCGGTTTCACCGAGGATCAGGACAGTACTGTCACTGGCGGCAACCAGATCCACCTGCTCCAGAATGTTACGCATGGCATCACTCTGGAAAATGATTTCACTGAAACTCTCGTTATTGTGAATCTGTTCATTCAGCCACAGGTTTTCATGCTTCAGGCTGTCTTTCAGCCGGGTGATCTCTTCGTAAGCAGCCGCGTTATCCACCGCAATGGCAAACCGGGCGGCTATCTGCTTGAGAAGATTACAGTTATCGTCAGTAAAAATATGATTATTTTCATGAGACAACACCAGAACACCCAGTGGTTTGTGGTTAAATGCCAGCGGCAGCAGCAGGGTTTCTGTCATGCCCTGCGCGCAGACATGCTGATACAGCGGATCTTTTGTTGCGCTGTCGAGTGTCAGACGCATCGGCTGGTTACTGTCCAGAACCTGTGCCAGATCAGGGTGCAGTTCATCCAGATGATATAATGTCTTTTCTGTGGGTTTGCGGGGCTGATAATAACTGGAATAACAAAGATATACAGCTGAACTGTAGTTATCACACAACGCAATGCTTATCTGGCTCAGCCCGAAAAACCGGTGGATCTCACGGGAGACTTCAGCAATCAGGCCATCCATCTCCAGATGGGAAAGCACTGAGTTGGTGATATCTACCAATATCCGGTACTGGTCACGTTCATGGCGTATGTGTTCGGTCTTGTCAGTGTTGTCCACAACGTCTCCGCTCATCTTCGTCTTTCTCATTCCTGATCCGGACGGATTGCTCTTAAAATTAATTCTGCTCTGAATAGTTGTAGGTATAAATAAGTTTCAGAGAGGTAATAACCATTATTGTAATGACTCTATAAAAAAAGAATATCGCTGTCTGATTTAAGTTTGATCCAATCCCCTATTTTTTAGCAGGATGAAAACCTAATATATTATGACACCTGCTGATGATAAAAATTATCGTCAAAAATGTCGAACTGTGTGACGAATATTCTCACTATGACACACGGTACGGCAGCATTATTTATTAATACGCTGATTTCACTGAAATTAAAAAAAATGCCAGACTGGCACGATGCATGCTTATTTCCTGATTATTCTAACCAGAGGACGGCTGCACCGGAGTGCCGGATGTGAAGTCGCCGCGTATCATTCAGGAGAGTATGATGAACCGTTTCATCATTGCAGACCCAAAGAAGTGCATTGGCTGTCACACATGTGAAGTCGCTTGTGTCGTTTCGCATCAAGAGCAGGAAACCGGTATTGAAACCGTGGTGAAAGATGAATTCTTTCCCCGTATTCATGTGATGAAAGGGTACACCATCAGTACGGCGGTTGTCTGCCGTCAGTGCGAGGATGCACCGTGTGCCAATGTCTGTCCGAACGGCGCTATCAGCCGTAAAGATGATTTCGTGTATGTCGATCAGGCAAAATGTATCGGCTGCAAAACCTGTGTGATTGCCTGTCCGTACGGCACCATGGAAGTGATCAGCCGTCCTGTTGCACAACAGACCACCGCGCTGAACACGATCCCGCAGTACCGTGCGGAAGCACACAAGTGTGATTTATGCCATACCCGCGCGGGCGGACCTGCCTGTGTGGAAGTGTGTCCGACTCATGCATTAATGGTGGTTGACCGCAATAAGATGGATGAGATTGTGAAAGAACGCCGCCGCCGCGCCGCATTTGAAATGCCGGCTGACCTGATGTCCTGAGGACAGACGGATGCATGAGGTTACGTTATGCCAGAATGCGCTTGATATTATTGAGCAGCAGGCAAAACAGAGCGGGGCGCAGCGCGTCACCGCTGTCTGGCTTGAACTGAGTGCGGTATCCTGCATTGAAGAGGATGCCCTGCATTTTTGCTTTGATATCGTCTGCCGTGATTCACTGGCGGAAGGAGCCGTACTGCATGTCACCACCGTCCCGGCGCAGGCCTGGTGCCGGGATTGTCAGAAACCGGTCAGTGTGGCCGGGTTTAATACCGGATGTCCGCATTGCGGCAGCCATAACCTGCAGGTGGACAGCAGCGATGCCATGCAGGTCAGACAAATTGAAATTCAGTAGTCCGGTAAGGACATATCAGTCAATCAGGAGCCGGTTATGTGTTTAGGTATTCCCGGGCAAATCGTTGCCGTGGGTGACTCTGTAACAGACAATGCGCAGGTGGAAGTGTGCGGTGTCAGACGGGATGTGAACATCGCACTGGTGTGTGAAGGTGAGCCGTCAGACATGCTGGGAAAATGGGTGCTGGTTCATGTGGGTTTTGCGATGAGCATTATCGATGAACAGGAAGCCCGCGATACACTGGATGCACTGCTGGCCATGGAAAGTGTGGAAGAGGATGTATCGTATTTTCTGCGTGGTAATGCGTAGCCGTATGCTGTCCGGTTTCCGGATAAAAACACCTGTTCTGACAGGTGTTTAACACCGTTATTTTCTGCCGTATCCCTCCGTTCCGTTATTCCTGCACAAGACTGTTTTTTCATAAAACAGTGATACACGTGTCAGTAAGATAAAAAACCGGTTACAGAATAAGAAATTACCGGATATACCGCTGTTACCCGTCGGATTCTGAATTATCTTAGAGGGTTGGTACTCGCATTCTGTACCATATCTGTGGTTTCATAGTTTCTGAAAAACAGGACAAGGGGATACAGGGGACAGGGATATGGCACAGACAGTACTGTTGTCAGGGATTGTGCAGGCCTTAATGAAGCATCAGGGGAGAGCACAGCGTGATATGCATTATCCCGGCTGGCATACAGCACCGGTGTGCGGTCTGATGAATGATCCGGCCGGATTTATATATCACAATGACGTCTGGCACCTGTTCTATCAGTGGGAACCGTTTGGGTGTGAGCATAAACAACCGTGCTGGGGACATTGGTCTTCGGCGGATCTGGTGAGCTGGATACATGAGCCGGTGGCGCTGCTGCCGTCCGGTAATTATGATTCAGGAGGCTGTTTTTCCGGCAGTGCAGTGGTAAACGATAACACGCTGACACTTTGCTATACCGGCAGTTTGTCGTACCGGGATGGTTCCCGTGCATCGTGGCAGTGCCTGGCACGGGAAAAAGCGGACGGCATGTTTGAGAAATACGGCACTGCGCTGGGACTGCCCGAAGGATACAGTGCCGATGTGGTTAATCCCAAAGTCTGGCAGCATTGCGGGCAGTGGTTTATGGTACTGGGGGCCCGTGACGTCAATGACCGTGGTTGTGTGCTGCTGTACGACGCAACAGAGTTAGGTGAGTGGGCACTGCGGGGGGTACTGGCCGGCAGCCACTGCGGCGGGCTGCGGGATGCCGGGTATTTGTGGGAAAATCCGGATTTTTTCCGGCTCGGTGATGAATGGGTGCTGTTGTGCTGTCCCCGTGGTATGCCGCGCGAACCCACCCGTTTTCTGAATACTTCCCCCGGCGCATATCTGGTCGGGGATTTTGATTATGAAAGCAAAATTTTCCGTCATAAACCTCAGGTTTACGAAACGGATGCCGGGTTTGAATTTTATGCCCCGCAGACAACACTTGCCCCGGACGGACGACGTATTATGGTGGCGCTGATGGGTGCGCCGGGCGGCGAAGAGATGCAGCAGCCGACAATCAAAAATGGCTGGCTTCATCAGATGACCTGCCCCCGTGAACTGACGCTGCGTAACGGACAACTGTACCAGCGGCCGGTGAGAGAGCTGGAAGCCCTGCGTGGTGCGGGCGGACAGTGGTCAGGTGAGGCGGATAATGCACTGGAACTGAGTGCGGGGCGGCTGGAAGTGATTATCAGGCTCTCCGGCCCGCTTATCCTGAACTTCAGCAAATATCTGATTTTTTCCTATGACGGGCATGAAATCCGCCTGTCCCGCCGCAGTCTGGTCAGCGGTGACTGGCTGCACCGTTACTGGCAGGGTGAAGTGACGCGGCTGCATATTTTGACGGATCATTCGAGTGTGGAGATTTTTATCAATGACGGTGAGGCGGTGATGAGCAGCCGTTATTTCCCGCAGCAACCCGCAACACTCACATTTCGCGGCCTTTCTCCGGTGCAGCTCAGTTACTGGCAGCTTAACCGGGAAGAGGTAGCCTGACAGCAGATAAAAAAAGACCGGCGCACTTCAGAAGCCGGTCTTTTTGTAACGGACACCGATTACAGTGTGAACACACCAATCACGGCCATTACACTGAGGATCGTTGCCAGACCGTAAAAGACCCAGCGTCCCGCAGGTACATGGATTTTCAGGTCATGCATACAGTGGTGAAGACGGTGCAGCGCACACCACAGCGGCAGGATAATCATCAGCAGCAGAAAAACCTTCCCGATAAACCCCTGACAGAAAGCCAGGATGCGGTCATAACTGAGCATATCCGGCGCGAGGCCGAACGGCAGCAGAAAGGCCAGCAGTACAATAACTGCCGGTGAAACGATGGCACTCCACATGCCGCCTGCGCCAAACATTCCCCAGAAAACCGGTTCCTGTGAACGTTTCGGATTCGGATTAATCATATCAGTTCCCTTCCTTACCACAGTAATGCAACGGCCAGAATGACGGCGTTAACGATGAGGGTCACAATCCAGAGCAGACGGACAATCGGCTCCGGTCCCATTTTTTCGTCTTTGATAACGATATTGACGGCTTTCGGTGCCAGCTGAAACCAGGTCACGGTATGCAGCAGGGTGCCGGCCAGCGTCAGGATATTGATCAGCACCACCACCGGGTTTTGCAGTAAGTGGACATAACCGGCCCAGTCTGCGGGACCGCCCTTGAGGCAGTAAACGCCGTACATCACCAGCAGGCTGAACCAGAGCTGGACCACTGCGGTGCCTTCCCGCAGCATATAAAAACGGTAAAAACCGAGTTTATTCCACCATGTCGGTGTCATTTCACGCACATAAGGCTTACGTTTGGTCGTCATTTCTCTTTTCCTTATTGTGGTTTCAGACGGGCAATAATGTAATCTTCCGCACTGGCGGCTTTACCCTGCTGAATCGCAGCTGCCGGGTCCACATGTTTCGGACAGACTTCCGAGCAGTAACCCACGAAGGTACAGGTCCATACGCCGTTATCGCCGTTGATTTGTTTCATCCGCTCTTTTTTGCCGTGATCGCGGCTGTCGGTGTTATAGCGCTGCGCCAGTGTCAGCACACCCGGGCCGAGGAATTCCGGATTCAGACCGAACTGCGGACAGGCCGCGTAGCACAGACCGCAGTTAATGCAGCCGGAAAACTGATGGTATTTCGCCATCTGTCCCGGGGTCTGATTATTCGGGCCTTCGGACGGTTTGCGATCATTGCCGATAATGTAAGGTTTGATGGCTTCCAGGCTCTCGATAAAATGCGTCATATCCACAACCAGGTCACGCTCGATCGGGAAGTTGCCGAGTGCCTCAATCTGCATACCCTGCGGGTATTCGCGCAGAAAGGTTTTGCAGGCGAGTTTCGGCACCTTATTGACCATCATGCCGCAGGAGCCGCAGATAGCCATCCGGCATGACCAGCGATAGGAGAGATCCGGCGCCAGGTTGTCTTTGATATAGCCCAGCGCATCCAGCAGTGACGTCTGCTCATCGTAAGGCACCTGATACGTGACAGCGTGCGGCTCGTTATCCGTTTCCGGGTTATAGCGCATCACTGACATTTTCAGCATTTTCATCTCAGCCATTGACGTTTTCCTTCTCTTTTGCCGCCTGTTCAGCCGCAGCCGCTTCACCACCGTAGACACGTTTTGCCGGGGCGGATTTGGTTATCTTCACATCACTGTATTCCAGATGCGGCGAGCCGTCCGGATTGTGGAAAGCAAGGGTGTGTTTCAGGAAATTGACATCGTCGCGTTCGGTACAGCCTTCATCCAGACGCTGATGCGCGCCGCGTGATTCTTTACGGTTAAAGGCGGAGTGCGCCATACATTCCGCAACATCCAGACCAAAGCCCAGCTCAATGGTGTAGAGCAGGTCGGTATTGAAGACAGATGAGCGATCCGTGATTTCAACGCGTTTGAAACGTTCTTTCAGTTCGGCCAGTTTATCGATGGTTTTTTGCATCAGTTCCGGTGTGCGGTAAATCCCGCAGCCTTCTTCCATTGCCTCACCCATCTCGTCGCGCAGTTTGGCCCAGTTTTCTGTGCCTTTCTGGTTCATCAGCGCTTTCAGGTTGTTTTCGATATCCGCGGTACGGGCATCGATAGCATTGCTGTTGGCCGCGTGTGTTTCCTGCGCGTGCTTAGCGGCTTCTTCCCCGGCCAGACGACCGAAGACCACCAGTTCCGCCAGTGAGTTGGAGCCGAGGCGGTTCGCACCGTGCAGACCGACGGAGGAACACTCACCGACAGCAAACAGGCCTTTGATGCGGGTTTCACAGCGCTGGTCGGTTTCAATCCCGCCCATGGTGTAGTGTGCGGTCGGACGAACCGGGATCGGCTCTTTGACCGGATCCACGCCGACATAGGCTTTTGCCAGTTCGCAGATAAACGGCAGGCGTTCCAGCAGTTTTTTCTCACCCAGATGACGCAGATCCAGATAGACCACATCACCGCGGCTGGTTTTGATGGTCCGGCCTTTGCGCCATTCGTGCCAGAAAGCCTGGGACACTTTATCGCGCGGGCCGAGTTCCATGTATTTGTTTTCCGGATGACCGAGCGGGGTTTCCGGACCCATGCCGTAGTCCTGCAAATAGCGGTAGCCGTCTTTGTTGACCAGAATACCGCCTTCGCCCCGGCAGCCCTCTGTCATCAGAATACCGGAGCCCGGCAGACCGGTCGGGTGATACTGAACGAATTCCATATCCCGCAGCGGTACGCCGTGACGGAAAGCCATTCCCATTCCGTCGCCGGTGACAATCCCGCCGTTGGTGTTATAGCGGTAGACACGACCGGCACCGCCGGTCGCCATAATCACTGAATTGGCGCGGATCTGAACTTTTGTCCCTTCCATCATATTGATGGCCACCAGACCGCGCACATGGCCTTCATCCGCAATAATATCGAGGACGAAATGCTCATCGAACCGCTGGATCTGCGGGTATTTCAGTGAGGTCTGATACAGGGTGTGCAGCATATGAAAACCGGTTTTATCGGCGGCGAACCAGGTCCGCTCGATTTTCATACCACCAAAGCGGCGTACGTTGACAGAACCGTCTTCTTTACGGCTCCACGGGCAGCCCCACAGTTCCAGCTGAGTCATTTCTGCCGGACAGTGTTCGACAAAATACTCCACCACATCCTGCTCACATAACCAGTCGCCCCCGGACACCGTATCACTGAAATGATAATCATAGGAATCATGGGATTGTGTCACAGCCGCAGAGCCACCTTCTGCGGCCACTGTGTGGCTGCGCATCGGGTAAACTTTTGAGATCAGAGCAATTTTCAGGTTCGGGTTAGCTTCCGCAGCAGCAATCGCCGCCCGCAGCCCTGCACCGCCTGCTCCGATAATTGCGATATCGGCATTAAAGGTTTGCACTGTGCTTCTCCATTGTTCAGGTAAATCGAAAGTTAAAATGTAAAAACGAAATCTGAAACAGGTACTCAAAATTGTTATCAGTAACCGAATCCTTTCAGTTGATAAAAATGCTAATCATTTCCGGTTGCTGATTGGTTATAAAATCACATTCTGTTCAAAGTATAGCGAATAGCTGATCGTTTAAATTTGATATAACCAAGGGTTTTAAGCGCTAATTTTGCATTTTTGCGGATGAATAACCGGATATTTCAGGTAATCACCTAAGTAATTACTCGGGTGTAGTTATTTTGTTTTGTTTTGGTTACATAAAATATACAGGGTAAACATATAATTAGCGCTAAAAGCATAGCGCATATCTGCGGCGGGACAATAACTAAATCTCAGAGGTGTGAATCAGACAGAAAACCGGCGGAAAATCAGTCGGTTTACGGGTATTTTCTGAGAAAAATACCTGATGTTGCGAATATGTGATATCCATCACGACTATGGTTTTTTTCGCTCTTAATTATGGTTATTTAGTTTCGTTTTTGCTCATTATCAATCATGGAAAGGAAAATAACGGCTAAGCTGTAACCATAATAAAGGAAAATGACTGAGAGGAACCCATGTCTGATTCACCTGTCAATGAAGCCGATGTCATTATCATCGGCGGCGGCGCAACCGGAGCCGGGATGGCCAGGGATTGTGCCCGGCGCGGTCTGCGCCCTCTGTTGCTGGAACGGTTTGATATCGCGACCGGCGCGACCGGCCGTAATCACGGCCTGCTGCACAGCGGTGCCCGTTATGCGGTGACTGATCCGGAATCTGCCCGCGAGTGTATTTCAGAAAACCGGATTTTGCGGCACATTGCCCGTCACTGTGTTGAGGAAACAGACGGCCTGTTTATCACTCTGCCGGAAGATGAGATGGCCTATCAGGCCACTTTTATTGATGCCTGCCGCACGGCGGGAATTGATACACAGGTGATGTCCCCGGAGGAGGCGCTGCGTTTTGAGCCGTCTGTAAACCCGGCGCTGTGCGGCGCGGTAAAAGTACCGGACGGCACAGTTGACCCGTTTCGTCTGACTGCTGCCAATATGCTGGATGCGCGGGAGCACGGCGCACAGGTGCTGACTTATCACGAAGTCACGGATGTGCTGCGTCAGGGGGACCAGGTGATTGGTGTGCAGGTTTATGATCACCGTCATCACCGCAGTTATCCGTTGTATGCGCCGGTCGTGGTGAATGCGGCGGGGATCTGGAGTCAGCGTATCGCCGGTTTTACCGGGGTACATATCAGTATGCTGCCTGCCAAAGGTGCACTGCTGATCCTCGGGCACCGCCTTAATCAGCACGTGATCAACCGCTGCCGCAAACCCGGTGATGCGGATATCCTGGTGCCGGGGGATACCATTTCCCTGATCGGCACCACGTCAGTTCATATTCCTTATGATGATGTCGACAATATGATCGTCACAGCGGATGAGGTCGATACCCTGATCCGTGAAGGCTCACGACTGGCACCGGCAATGGCGCAGGCGCGTATTCTGCGGGCGTATGCCGGTGTCCGCCCGCTGGTGGCGGCGGATGATGATCCGACCGGACGCAGTATCAGCCGCGGGATTGTGCTGCTGGATCATGCGCAGCGTGACGGATTGCACGGCTTTCTCACCATCACCGGCGGCAAGCTGATGACATACCGGCTGATGGCGGAGCGGGCAACCGATATGGTGTGCGCGAAGCTCGGTATTACCGTGGCGTGCTCCACGGCAGATGTGCCGCTGCCGGGGTCGGCACATTCGGCGGAACAGACATTGCGTAAAGTGATTTCCCTGCCTGCGCCGCTGCGCGGCTCGGCGGTGTACCGCCACGGTGATCGTGCGGCGGAGCTGCCGCACACCACGCGCCTGGATAAAAGCCTGGTATGTGAATGTGAAGCGGTGACCGCCGGTGAGGTACGTTATGCAGCGGAAAGCCTGACAGTGAATAACCTGCTTGATCTGCGCCGCCGCACCCGCGTCGGCATGGGCACCTGCCAGGGTGAACTGTGCGCCTGCCGCGCGGCGGGGCTGCTGACACAGCTGAAAGTAACCACGGCGGAAAAATCGGAAGCCGGACTGATGCACTTCCTGAACGAACGCTGGAAAGGTGTGCGTCCGGTGGCGTGGGGGAATGCGCTGCGCGAAAGTGAGTTCACCGGCTGGGTGTATCAGGGATTGTGCGGACTGGAAAACAGCGGGACAGAAGAACAGGGAGAGCAGCATGAAATATGATGTGGTTATCGCGGGCGGGGGTCTTGCCGGGCTTTCCTGCGGCGTGAAACTGGCAGAAAGCGGGCTGAGCTGCGCGATTATCAGCGCCGGACAGAGTGCACTGCATTTCTCCTCCGCGTCACTGGATCTGCTCTCGGCGCTGCCGGACGGGCAGCCGGTCACGGAACCGCTTTCCGCACTGGCGGCGCTGGCACATCAGGCGCCTGCGCATCCCTACAGTGTGATCGGGGAGAGTGCGGTACGCCGGGGTGTATCGCAGGCGATGGCGTTATTGCAGCAGGATACCCTGCCGCTGCAGGGATCGGCGGAGCGTAATCACTGGCGTCTGACCCCGGCCGGGCAGTGGCGGATGAGCTGGCTGACGCCGGATGTGGTGCCGGTACTGACCGAAAAAATGACGGAAAACTGGCAACCGGCCGCCGTTGTCGGCATCACCGGGTTTCTTGATTTTCAGGCGGAAATGGCCGCCGCTGCGCTTACCCGTCAGGGGTATCCGGCGCAGGCGTATACCCTGCATCTGCCGTGCCTGGATAAATTACGCAATAACCCGAGTGAGTTTCGTTCCGTCAATATCGCCCGTGTGCTGGATTTACCGCAAAACCGGCAGGAACTGGCGGATGAGCTGGCACAGTGCGGGCTCACGGAACAGATCCTGATTTTACCGGCCTGCTTCGGGACGGAAAACAGTGACGGAGTGACTTTTTTACAGCAGCAGCTGAATAAAACGGTTTATCAGTTACCGACGCTGCCGCCGTCACTGTTGGGAATGCGTCTGCATCAGGCTCTGCTGGGCCGCTTCCGCCGTGCGGGCGGATTTGTTATGCCGGGGGACAGTGTTATTTCTGTCCGTCGTAACGGTCAGCGTATTACGCATCTGTTTACCCGCAATCACGGTGACATTCCGGTACAGGCAGAGCAGTTTGTGCTGGCCACCGGCAGCTTCTTCAGTAACGGGCTGGCGAGCGATATTGACCATATCTATGAGCCGCTGCTCAATCTGCAACTGACAGAAACGCTGCCGCGCCGGGAGTGGACATCCGCGGATCTGTTTGCCCGTCAGCGTTATCTGGAAGCCGGGGTGGCAACAGATGCGCATCTGCATCCGGCGGATGCGCAGGGCGCCATCACCAATCTCCGTGCTGTCGGTGCGGTGCTGGGCGGGTATAACCCGTTACAGGAGGGTTGCGGCGCAGGTGTTTCCCTTGTCACCGCGATGTATGCGGCTGAACAGATTCTGGCGCAGATTGGCGCGGCGGTAACGGAGGAACAGGTATGAGTACGGGACAAACTCAGTTCGAGAATTGTATCAAATGCACCGTCTGCACAACGTATTGTCCGGTGGCAAAAGTGAATCCGGATTATCCGGGACCGAAACAGGCGGGGCCGGACGGTGAACGGCTGCGCCTGAAAGACGCCATGCTGTATGATGACGCACTCACGCTCTGCACCAACTGCAAGCGCTGTGAAGTGGCGTGCCCGTCAGATGTCCGCATCGGGGATATTATTGCCCGTGCCAAACTGACGTATCACCCGTCACGGCCGAAGATCCGCGATGCGATCCTGAGTCACACTGATCTGATGGGATCACTTTCCTCGCCGTTTGCACCGGTGGTCAATACTATCACCGGTCTGAAACCGGTACGCAAATTGCTGGATACCGCCCTGAAAATTGATCACCGCCGTGAGCTGCCGAAATACTCTTTCGGTACATTCCGCCGCTGGTATAAAAAACAGCAGGAAAAACAGGCGGGCTTCGGCGAACAGGTCGCGTATTTTCATGGTTGTTATGTGAATTATAACCATCCTCAGCTCGGCAAAGATGTGATTAAGGTGTTTAACAGTATGGGGATAGGGGTTCAGCTGCTGGAACGGGAAAAATGCTGCGGTGTGGCGCTGATCGCCAACGGTTTTGCAAAGCAGGCGAAAAAACAGGCCGCAGTGAATGTAGAGTCCCTCACCAAAGCCATTGTTGAACAGAAGATGCCGGTGATTGCGACATCCTCCACCTGCGCCTTTACCCTGCGGGATGAATATCCGCATATTCTGGATGTGGATACCGCACCGCTGCGCGATAACATTGAGCTGGTGACGCGCTATCTTTACCGGCTGATGCAGGACGGGCGCAAACCGGCGCTGAAGCATATGCCGCTGAAAGTCGGTTATCACACGCCGTGTCATATGGAAAAAATGGGCTGGACGGCGTATTCCCTTGAGCTTATCCGCTCCATTCCCGGAGTGGAGCTGATTGTGCTCGATTCACAGTGCTGCGGCATCGCCGGGACTTACGGATTTAAAAAGGAAAATTACGAAACATCACAGGCGATTGGTTCCCCGCTGTTCCGTCAGATAGAAGAAAGCGGGATTGATCTGGTGATCAGTGACTGCGAAACCTGCAAATGGCAGATTGAGATGTCGACCAGCAAAAAATGCGAGCATCCGATATCTCTGCTGGCGCGGGCGCTTGCGTAAAATAAGGTATTACAGCAACCGGCTCCGGCCGGTTTTTTTATATACAGAATACAGGGTACAAACCGCATTTTCTATTCAGTCTCCTCTTCTGCCCGGTGCTAGCATTGCGGCGAATTTTAAAGAATCATTAACATGTTGAGAGAAGAATGAATAATTTCGCATCACATTCAGTCACTAACTATATTATTGCAGTGTCAATGGTATTCCTGCTTTCTGCCTGTTCAAGCCGTCTGCCGGATACGACCGAACAATCCGATTTCCTGAGTAATTATCAGCGTCTGACAGAAACTGACACCGCTTCCGGTCAGATCATTAAATCCTGGATATCTGACGATTTCACCGCAGAAAGCCCGAAAACAAAGCTGATCTTCACACCGGTTGTTTTTAAACCGCTGCATGAAGATAACAAAATGGGCAAACAGTTTATGACGGTTCTGCTCAGTTACACCAATCAGCAGATTAAAAGTGAACTGGCAAAACGGTATCAGCTGACGGAAACCGCGGCACCGGGTGTGCTGCGTTTTGAGGGCGTGGTGACTGCGGTTAAAGTGACCAATAAAGATTTCAAACCGTATGAAGTATTACCGGTGATGCTGATTGTTGCCGGAACACAACTGGCTATCGGTAACCGGGATGCGGATACTTCTATCTATTTTGAATGGAAAATAACAGATTCAGTATCGAAAAAACCGTATCTTGAAGCGATCCGGAAAAATAAAGGTGAGCAGATGAGCAATAAAGACCAGGCAATCACACTGGAAGAACTGAAAGCTGCGGTTGATACCATCGCTGCCGAAGTGCTTCCGGCAGCATAATAAGCACCGGCGGGGGACTATCTGCCGCCGGTTTGCAACAGCAGGCGTTGTGCCTCTGAGTGCATCAGCTCCAGTTCATACTGTAAATCACTGACCTCCCGCTGCCGGCTGCGGTATTCGCGGCGATCTTCACGGGTTATCTCTTCATCACGGCCATAGCGCAGTCTGCTTTCCGGTTGTGACAGATCATATTTCGCCTCTGACAGTTCCGATTTCAGTTGTGAGATAATTTGTCCTTTCTGATAAAAAATCTGCATGTTTTGCTGCTGCCGGGCTGAAAGCAACGGCGTACATTGCGCCATCATCTGGTCAAATGCGTATTCTGTTCCGATATACAGCGCAGTTTCATACACGCAATAGCGGTCTTTCAGTCCCTGCCGGTATCCGGCGTCCCATTGCGGTTTGCTGAATGTCAGATTGTGCGCCTGACACTCGCGCAGGAGAGTGTTGTAATATTGCGGATGTCCGCCGGCACTGCCGGCATTGTAGCCGGCGGCGCGCCAGTCACGCTGATAGGTCAGACAGGTTTGCTTCTCTTTTTCGCGCGCAATCCGGGCTTCTTCAGCCTGTTGCGCCTCACGAGCCTGTTTTTCTGCGATCCCCGCCGGAGAGGCAGCATACAGAGAATAGTTATAGCTGTCGCGGGCATCACCAATCGTCCCGCAGGCACTCAGCAGCAGCGGGCTGAGCAGCACAGGCAGAAGGGCGGGTAATCGGTTTATCATGGTTTATCCGTTATATTTTACGATGGCAGAAAGATTCTGATTGTCGAGTGCACTCAGCCTGCTGCGGTACTGACGCAGTGTCCGCTCCGCATCCCGCTGTTCCTGTTTCAGACGGCGCAGCAGATAGCGGGCTTCACGGGCATCTTCTTTGTCCATGCTGTCTTTGCGGTACTCCAGATTGCGGATGGTGCTGTCCAGATCGTCATAAGCCGTTTCCAGTTCGCTGATCTGACGGTTTATTTCTGCCCAGCGCAGCCCCAGTTGCCAGGCATTATTCAGTTGCGAAATCTGTGCGGGTTTCTTTTTGCAGCGGTTTGCCTGATAGGTGTAATTCTGTTTACCGGTGTTGTAGGCCTGTAACGGCTCACAGTACTGACTGCTGCCGCTTTTATAGCCGCTGTCCCACTGACTGCGGTCAATCACAAAATCATGTTTTTCACACAACGCGGTGTATTCAGCCAGCCCCGGCGCACTGTCGATACCGGCCAGTGCATAATCCCGCCCGAGGGTTATTGCGCCTTTTTTACAGATTTCCCGTTCTCCGGCGGCCTGCCGCGAGATCTGCATGGCGCGCCACTCTTCATCAGACATACAGCCGCTGAGCAGCGGAAGCAGAATAAATAAAAGAAACCCTTTCTTCATCATATCGTTATTCCCTCAAAACCACATGGTGAAAGGCAGTGCCAGATACTGTCCGAAGGTCAGTACACCGTCTGCCACGGTGGCAAACGGAGAGAGAGCGGTGGCTTTACGGTTCTGAGATTCCAGCGTTGCTTTATCTTTGGTGGTGACGGTATCAAGCAGGTACGGGAACGGACGCGGCAGTCTGGTTTTTGCCGCCCGTTTTGATTCTGCGGTGCCGGCAAAGATTTGTGCGCGGCTGTCACCCAGCGGGAAATAAAAACACGGCTCTTTCAGGTGAGGGGCAAAATAAATCCGTTTGCGTTCAAATGCTTTTTTGTATTCATCGATCTGAGACTGCGGCACTGTGCTGTTAAAGCACATTATCAGCGTGAGATCGTTAAGCACCGGCTTTTCAAGCGGGATACCGTTATCATCAACCAGAATGTAGCGCCATATTCCCCAGCCTTTTTCATCACGATACAACACGCGGATATTATCGCGGATAGCGGGGGTATCAATGATGAACTGCACTTTTTCCGCAACCGGTGCAATATAGGAATAGGTTTCACCGGCGATCAGAAACTCTTTTTTCTTCGGATCATAAGAAAAACCGATAAAACGGTCTTCGCTTCTGTTGGTGACTGTCGCTTTAAACGCGTCGGTGGATTTAAGCACTTTGTCGCTGACAATACTGCGGTTGATAGGATCATAACTGCCGCAGCCGGCCAGCAGCGTGATGATGATACCGGCGGTGAGGTAATGCATTATCCGCATTATTACGTTTCCATTGGCTGATATATTTTTTTTATTATGCCTGTATGAAGATACCTGATTTATCCCGGATGATAAGCCGGATTAATCTGCAATAAATAAAATCCCCGCACCGCGGATGCGGTACGGGGATCAGAAAAACAACAGGTCAGCAGATAATCCGGAGATTAATACAGCCAGTCGCGTCCCATACGGTCAGCAGCCATAATCGCGGCATAGACCTGGTCGGAATCAACTTCAAACGGCATGTTATAGATGGTTTCGTTGTCTGCGCAGCTCAGCTCGGCAACCGCCATGACTTTCTCTTCCAGCTCGGTGCCGATGCTGTCCACACCCAGTTCTTCCAGGGTGATCGGCAGGCCGACCTGAGCACAGAATTCCAGCACGGTTTCCAGCTCTTCCGCCGGGGCATTTTCCAGCACTAACTGTACGAGGGTACCGAACGCCACTTTTTCACCGTGATACATGTGGTGGCACTCTTCCAGGGCGGTAAAGCCGTTGTGGATAGCATGTGCAGCCGCAAGTCCGGCACTTTCAAAGCCCAGCCCGCTGAGCAGGGTGTTGGCTTCAATGATATTTTCCACGGCTTTGGTACTGACCCCGGCTTCCACCGCCAGTTTGGCTTTGATGCCGTCACTGAGCAGTGTATCAAAGCAGAGATTAGCCAGCGCCAGTGCCGCCAGTGTGGTGCTGCCGCCTGCCATGGTGGCTTTTCCGGCTGCGCTGCATGCACGCGCCTCAAAGTAAGTGGCCAGTGCATCACCCATACCGGCCACCAGCAGACGTGCCGGTGCGCGGGCGATGATATTGGTATCCATCACCACCACATTCGGGTTCTGCGGATAGAACAGGTAGCTGTCAAATGCACCGAGCTCATTATAGATAACAGACAGTGCGCTGGTCGGCGCATCCGTTGATGCGATAGTCGGGGCAATGATCACCGGCAGTTTGGCAAAGTGCGCCACGGCTTTGGCGGTATCCAGTGTTTTTCCGCCGCCGACGCCCAGTACTGCCTGGCATTTATGGTTTTTCACCAGTTTGGTCAGACGGTCGATCTCTTCATGAGTACATTCGCCGCCGAAGGTTTCAAAGACACCGCTGACTTCGTATTCGCTCAGGCTGTCATTCACAATATCGCCCACCAGCTCGCGGACAAATTTATCAGCAATCACCAACGTTTTTTCCGCTAATGGTCTGATGTATTTACCCACATGGTAAAGCGCGTCCGGACCCTGAATGTATTTGGCCGGGGATTGGATCACTTTTAACATACTCAAACTCCTGAATGCATTCGCGTTATGGTGTCAGTGAGGGATAGTATTCCGTCTGAATCAGACTAACAGTTACAGTAACGGATATGTGAGAGCTGACGCACTGTACGGGCCGGGAACACGGGGGCAGATCGGGAAAATGTGATACAGACGACAGCGCAGAGGCAGGATAGCGCCTCTGCATGTCAGAAAAATGAACAATCAGTGATGTGCGGGCAGGGAGCCGTCAGCGCGTTGCGCAAAAAAAGAGCGCAGGATCAGATTGAGCAGCACGCCGTAAGCCGGCAGGAAGAACAGCATGCAGATGATGACTTTGAAACTGTAATCCACCAGCGCAATTTCCACCCAGTTTGCTGCCATAAACGGATCGGTACTGCGCCAGAAAGCAATAAAGAAGAAGGCGAGGGTATCGATCAGATTACCGACAAACATGGCGGCAGCCGGTGCCACATACCAGCGGCGGTTCTGACGCAGACGGTTAAAGACACTCACATCCAGAATCTGCCCGAGGGCATATGCCATAAAACTGGCGGCTGCTATCCGCGCCACAAACAGGTTGAAATGCGAAAGTGCCTCAACACCGGCCCATGCCCCCTGAAAGAACAGGGCGGAAACCACATAGGAAATGGCCAGTGCCGGGATCATAACTGACGTGATAATCCGCCGTGCCAGCGGCGCGCCGTAAATACGGACGGTCAGATCGGTTGCCAGAAAAATAAACGGAAACGTGAATGCCCCCCAGGTGGTATGGAAGCCGAAAATCGTGATCGGCAACTGCACCAGGTAGTTACTGGAGGTAATGATCAGAATGTGAAAAAGTGATAACCAGACAAGCGCGGTGCGCCGCTGGCGGGCAGATAAATCAAACATATTGTACCTTTTTGGTGGTTGGGGTGAGGGAACCCAATAATCTCGGGCGCAATAATACGTCGTTTGCGCAACAAAAGCAAAGGACTCTCTCCGCGGTATACCGGGGAGAGTCTCCGGTTACCGCAGCGGATAATGCGGCACTGCTTCATCACCGGGTAAGGCGAACCTGAACGGTTCGGCTTCCCGGAAATACGGTGTCACACTGCCGCTGAACAGATGCTGCTGGTTATTCCCTAAGTTCAGCTTCCTGACTGTTCCTGTTTGCGCTGAAAAATCGATATTACTGAAATCCGCCCAAATCACCGCAGATGCCATCACGGCATCAAAGAAGTAGCGCTTGTTCCGGTGATCTGCCACTGTGCGCCAGCGGGTGGAAGAGAGAGGATCAACCTCACCGCTGACAACCGCATTCCGGGTTTGTGCTGACCGGTAAGGCGCGGAGGTATAGCGGATCACACTGAGTACGGCGGCAAGCGCCTCATCGCGGGATAAATTTTCCGGGATACGGCTGTTATAAAATTTTGCGCTGACAAAGCGGTCTTCCGAACGGCGTGAGCCGGGCAGTACTTTCAGACCATCTGCGGCTTCCCAGTAGCGGCCGAGAGCCAGCTGGTCACTGAATACCGGGGAATTGGTCATCACATCGGTATCATCACCCTGATAAATCACCAGTTTCCCGTCAGTATACTCAATAACCGCGCTGTCACCGGTGGCATCAGAAACCGATAAATGCAGTAATACCTGCCGGTCTCTGCCCGGCTCTTTATCGGTAACAACAATAAATTCTTCTCTTCTTAACGCCTCAGCAGCCTCTTTCACGGTGGCAAAGTTATCGAGGATATACTGAGCCCAGATTGAAACCGGCATGATTTTCGTGCCCGGGTGGTTCGGCGGGTAACGGGTTTCTTCCAGCCAGAGCAGATTGGCGGATAAACCTTTTTCATTCATACCGTCGACTGTTGCCATGTCATAAGCGGTTGCAATCACACTGCCGTAACGGGATGTCCATGATATGCCCTGATTGCCGGGGACGCTTTCTCTGTGCATGCCGCGCGGGAAGATCCACAGATTAGTGCCGGCAGGTTTTGACCAGTCCATTGAGCGGGCTGTCATATGCAGATCATTTTTGCCGTGATAAACAAAACGGGTACAGGCATCCGCCGTATGCGGAATGACCAGAACAGAGGCCAGCATTGCGGTCAGTAATAGAGATTTCAATGGTTTTTTCATCGGTTATTTCCTTTAGCGACGGGGATTTGAGCCTGCCGGAGAGTCACCGCGGAATAAATATCAATTTTTAACAGGCGGAAGCAAAAACAGAGAAACAGGCGTCAGATTTTTATTTCCGGTATAATTCGCAGATTCGTTACTTAACAGGACAATCATGATGTCTGATACTTTTTCCTGTGCCGATAAAACACTCGACACACTCGGGCTGCGCTGCCCGGAGCCGGTGATGCTGGTGCGCAAAACCATCCGCGGAATGAATACCGGTGAGGTCTTACTGGTGGTGGCGGATGATCCGGCAACCACACGCGACATCCCGGGATTCTGCCGTTTTATGGAGCATGAGCTGGTGGCTCAGGATGCTGAAACCGCGCCGTACCGCTACCTGATCCGCAAAAAAGAGAGCGCGCTGTAATCCTTCCTTCAGGGACTGAACCATGCTTGACCGCTTTGATACCTTTCTGCTGGCACAGAAACACTCTTCTCTGACCGGCTGGCGCCGGTTTGTTCTTGAATTCTGGTTTTTCGGCCTGAAAGAGGCGCGGGCGTGTCTGTTTGCGGCGTTCTTCTTTCTTGCTCTTTTTCTGGTACCGGCCGCCGGTGTGGCCGGAATTCCCCGCTATGATTTTCTGCTGATCCTGGCGGTACTGTTTCAGGCCGTGATGGTGTGGAAAAAACTGGAAACCACGGATGAACTGAAAGCCATCTGTATTTTCCATGTGGTGGGGTTTGTCATGGAGTTATTCAAGACATCATCCGCTATCGGTTCATGGAGTTATCCTGATGAGGCGTATACTAAATTATGGAATGTGCCGTTGTTCACCGGATTTATGTATGCGGCTGTCGGCAGCTATGTTATCCAGGCGTGGCGTTTTCTGAAGGTCAGGATCGAAAATTTCCCGCCGTACTGGCTGGCCACGCTGATTGCGCTGGCAATTTATGTCAATTTCTTTGCCCATCATTTTATCGGTGATTACCGCTGGTATCTCACCGCTTTTATTCTCGGCTTGTATGCACGGACCATGGTGTATTTCACGCCGTATGATAAAGAGCGCAAAATGCCGCTGTTGCTGAGTTTTGTGCTGATTGGCTTTTTTATCTGGCTGGCGGAAAACTTCGGTACTTTTTTCGGTGTCTGGCAGTACCCGAATCAGATTGGCGCATGGGCAACAGTGCATGCCGGGAAATGGGCATCCTGGTCGCTGCTGGTCATTGTCACCTTCACGATTGTGGCCTATCTCAAACATATCAAAGCCACGATTCTGGTGGTGAGATAAAAAAAGGGATGCCGCAGCATCCCTTTTCAGTCAGTAACCAGTCAGTAACCCATGGTTATTTTTTCATAACCCGCAGCAGGCGGACGGCGTTGGCGGTGACCAGCGCGGTTGCACCGGAGTCAGCCAGAACCGCAACCCACAGACCGGTCAGTCCCATCAGGGTGGTGACCAGGAACACCGCTTTCAGACCCAGTGCGATAGTGATGTTCTCACGGATAATCTTACGGGTAGCCCGCGACAGCGTAATCACCTCGGCAATACCGGTCAGGCGGTTGTGAGTCAGTGCGGCATCGGCGGTTTCCAGCGCCACATCGGTCCCGCTGCCCATGGCAACGCCGATACTGGCTGCTTTCATTGCCGGGGCATCATTAATACCGTCACCGACCATCATGGTGTGGTGCTCATTATTCAGCGCCATCACCGCTTTGACTTTATCTTCCGGCATCAGCCCGGCGCGGAAATCCATACCGATGGTACCGGCGATAGCGGCGGCTGCACGCGGGTTATCCCCGGTCAGCATCACGGCGCTGACACCCATCGCTTTCAGTTGTGCGATAGCCTCCACCGCATCACTGCGCAGGGTATCCTGCATGGCGATAAGTCCGGTCAGCTGGTTATCTGCAACGACGGCAACGACCGTTTTTCCTTCATTTTCCAGCCGGGTGACATCTGCCGCAGCGGCATCCGTCAGCAGGCCGTCAGCCAGTTTTCCCGGAGCACTGACCAGGATGGTCACACCGTTGAGCTCCCCGTCAACCCCTTTACCGGCATGGGCTTTGCGGTTTTCCGCTTCGGTGATGGTCAGACCCTCAGCTTCGGTACGCTCCAGAATCGCTTTGGCTAACGGGTGATGTGACCCGCTTTCCACGGCGGAGGCATAAGTCAGCACATCCGCATCGCTGTGATTATTCAGTGCCACAATATCAGTGACCTGAGGTTTACCTTCTGTCAGCGTACCGGTTTTATCCAGTGCGACAGTCGTTACCGTACCCAGCTGCTCCAGTGCGGCACCGCCTTTAATCAGCGCACCACGACGGGTGGCGGCGGCCAGCGCGGAGGTAATCGCAGCCGGAGTGGAGATTACCAGAGCACACGGACAACCAATCAGCAGCAGTGTCAGACCGCGGTAGATCCACGGATACCATTCCTGGCCCATAAACAGCGGTGGTATGACAATCACCAGGGCGGAGAACAGCATAATCATCGGCGTATAGTAGCGGCTGAAGCGGTCGATAAAGCGCTCGATTGGCGCACGGCGCTCTTCCGCTTCCTCAATCAGTGTCAGAATACGGTCGATGGCGTTCTGACCCTGCTCGGAGACTACTTTCATCTGCACTGCGCGGTCGACAGACAGTGAACCTGCCGCCACTTTTTCACCTGACGCCCGCTCAACCGGTACGGATTCCCCGGTCAGGGCACTTTCGTCAAAGCTTGCAAACTCGCTGAGCAGCTCAGCATCTGTCGGCAGACGACCGCCCGGTGCTATTTCAATAATGTCGCCGGGACGCAGCTGTGCAACCGGGACAGACACTTTTTTCCCGTCTTTAATCACTACCGCATCTTCAGGCACCAGTGCCATCAGCGCACTGACTCCCCGCCGTGCGCGGCCTGCCGCATAGGATTCCAGCATTTCGCCCAGCAGGAACAGCAGGATCACCATGGCGGCTTCTTCGGTGGCACCGATAACAATGGCACCGGCTGCCGCAACCGTCATCAGCGTTTCAATCGCAAACGGTGTGCCGGAGCGGATAAGCCGCAGCGAGCTTTTGGCGATCGGGAACAGCCCGATCAGGGTTGATGCAATAAAGGCGTATTTGCCCAGTACCGGATTTACAAACTCCAGGGCATAGCTGAGAGCAATCAGTACAGCCAGGATCAGCATCGGTGACGCCTGTTTCAGCAGACTCTGCTCTTCTTTCTTCTTCGGCGCGGCAGTGCTGCCGTTCAGATCCCAGAGCGTAAACCCGGCCTGCTGTACGGCACTGGTCACGTCTGCGCGGACGTCCCCGGCGGCATCCACCACCAGTTTTTCCGTGGCGAACAACACTTTTGCCTGGGTAACTGCCGCAATTTTCAGAACGGCGGTTTCAATTTTGCGCGCACAGCTCGGGCAGTCCATTCCTTCCACCTGCCAGTTCCAGCGCTGGCTGCCGCTTAATTCAGGCAGAGCGGTATCATCCGCGGCGGCGCTGTCGTGTGAACAGCAACTGCCGTGTGCGTGTTCATGACCGGCGTGGTCATGGTCGTGTTCAGAATGCGCATGATCGTGCGGGGCATGACCATGCGCACGGGACTCATCGTCGTCGTGTTCCGGATGCTCATGCTCACTGTGATCGTGTGCGGAATGGTCGTGTGGCTGATGAGCCTGTGACTCACTTTTCCCGCCGGTGGTGCAGGCAGATTTGCTGCTGCAGCAACTGCTGTTATGAGTGTGCTCATGAAGTTCTTTGTTCGGGTGCATAAACACCTCCCTGTTCAACGGTGAGTTGATGTTAATTTTTCTCATTAACAGGAAGTGTACACATTGGAGTCTACTCCAGAGTCAACAACAGGGGCGCATAATTATTGGCAAATTGTGCGCTCCTGTTACGGGGGAGCAGAATTACATCAGCGTGATGGCACGGACAATCAGGAAATGTCCGAGGAAATAGAAGGTGGAGTAAATCGCTTTGGCCAATTTAAACGTAAACAGGAAGCGGTTAATCATCCACAGGATCAGGTTCAGCACCAGACAGAATGCCCCGATCATCAGGGAGAAGTTGTAATCGGTTCCCAGCCCGAAGAACTGTTCTCCGGCCAGCCAGGCCATGACCAGAGCACTGAGCAGCGCCGTCATCACCGGCACTTTGTGATCGCCGAGTTTGTACCAGAGCAGCGCGAGCACTGCAACGGCAATCACCGGTACCGCAATCATCAGCGGAATATAGAAGGTGAAATTATTGAGCAGAGCGAAACTCAGGGCATAGAGCAGATAAAATACGGCGCTGGTATACAGCGACAGGTCGATTTTATTATCAGCAACCAGACGGATGGTATCGGACACAATGGCCACTAACAGCCCGACACACACCAGATACCCGGAGATATCCAGCCCGTAATCCCCGCTCCACGCCCACAGCAGTAACAGCAGCAGGGTGACGGGACGGAAAACCCAGCGCTGCCAGTTTGGTCCCCGGTAGGCGGCGTCGATATAGAGCCAGCCGGAAAAAAGTACAGCAATAAATGGCCAATTCATAGGGTGTCCTTGAGGTATGTTGATGGCGATTAACACCTGAATATCTGATAATATCCCGTATTTACAGAACACGATCAACCAGATTGCAGGAAAACAACCTTACCCATGAACAAATTCGGTTTGTTAGGTTTTATTGTGGCCGCCCTGATCATTGTGCTGGCGACCCGGCGCTTCTTCGAACAGCGCAAACAAAATGAGGTAAATGATCACGCTGCGGTGGCGACATATCAGGTCACCGTGACAGAGAAAAAGGATTATCCGTACCCGAATATGCGCTCCCGTGAGCGGGATGTGGTCTTCCCGGAAACCTTCCGTTATGAAGTGCATTTCACGCCACTGTCGGGGAAAACTATCGTGGTGTACATCAAAGAGGATGAGTATAAGGAGATAGCCCTGCATTCACGCGGAACGCTGTCAATGCAGGGGACACGGTTTATCCGTTATGAACCGCTGCGCTGATCAGGATTTATCCTGATTATCATCCGCCGGTTTGTTTTTCAGTTCTGCCTGCTGGCGGCGCAGCAGGACGAGCAGTTCAAACACGCCGAATAAAAAGACACGCACTTTACCGGCGGCGGTCAGTTTCCTGTCCTGCGGCTGACCGGCGTTAAACAGTGACATCAGCAGGCCGTGCATCACCACCATGAAAAAAGTGGCGATATGCATAAAGATATTCAGCGGTTTCGGGAACGGATGCACCAGGCTGAAAATCAGAAAACCCCAGACGGCCAGCATCAGTACCCGGCCAATATTAATCAGGAACATACGGACTCCTGTTCAGTCGTCTGCGTCTGACGCAGATAAAGACGATACGCAACCTGACCGGCCACCTTCTCCCGGTGGCACACCCAGTTACCCGGAACAACCAGTGTGTCTGATTCAGACTCGGCTTCAATGTAGATCATTGCATCCGGACTGAGCCAGTTGTTTGTCTCCAGTAAATCAACGGTTTCCTGAAGCAGACCTTTACGGAACGGCGGGTCGAGAAACACGACATCAAACGGTGTTCCCGGTTGCGCCAGAAATTGCAGGGCGCTCTGGTTAACGACAGTGGCCTGTTCACATTTGAGCAGACGGGCATTGGCGCTGATCTGAGCCGCAACGGTGCGGTTGAGCTCGGTAAATGTCACGGCGGCGGCATAGCGGGAAAGCGCCTCAAAACCGAGTGCACCGCTGCCCGCGAACGCATCAAGACAGCGCGCGCCGTTAATCACCGGCATCAGCCAGTTAAACAGGGTTTCGCGCACGCGATCAGTGGTCGGGCGCAGGCCGTCATGTGTCAGAACCGGCAGTTTTCGTCCGCGCCAGAGACCGGCGATAATGCGGATCTGCCCTTGTGGTGCGGTTTGAGCTTTTTTAACCATAACCTTCGCAACTTATTAATTCTGAAATTATTAATTCAAAAATATGAATAACAGACGGGAAAACAGCGCAATATTATACGCAGGTTTTGTAAAAATTCGTTTAAATTTAATATGAAATTACGGAAAGCCGATGCGCAACCATCCTGTGAAATGATAGACTGCGTCTGATTCGCAATTATTGATGATAAAGACGCCATATCTGCTCAGGATTTTCCGGACATACCGTGCCGGGAGGTGACGGGCGGCAGTATGCAAGGAGTATAGTGGCTGTGGCAAAAGAAAAGAAAAAAGGTTTTTTTTCCTGGCTGGGTTTTGGCCGTAAAGATGATGAACAGGCGCAGCAGGAACAGGCGGCTCAGGAAGAACAGGCGCGTTTAGCGGAAGAGCAGGCACAGGCGGCTGAACAGATCCGTCTGGCGGAAGAACAGGCCCGCCGTGATGAAGAAGCGGCTGAAGAAGCCCGTCTGGCAGAAGAGCAGGTCCGCCGTGATGCACAAGCAGCGGAAGAAGCGCGTCAGGCGGAAGAACAGGCCCGCCGTGATGCACAAGCAGCGGAAGAAGCGCGCCAGGCAGAAGAACAGGCCCGCCGTGATGCTGAAGCGGCTGAACAGATCCGTCTGGCGGAAGAACAGGCTCGTCGTGATGCTGAAGCTGCAGAACAACAGCGCTTTGCACAGGAGCAGGCGCGTCGTAACGCTGAAATTACAGAACAGCAGCGTCTGGCGGAAGAAAAACGGCTGGCGGAAGCGCAGGCAGCGGAGCAGCAGCGTGCGGAAGAAGAACAGCGCCGGTTGAAAGAACAGGCTGTCCGTGATGCGGAAGCCGCTAAACAGCAGCGCATTGCGGAAGAAAAACGTCAGGCCGAATTACAGGCAGCGGAGCAGCAGCGTGCGGAAGAAGAGCAGCGCCGGATAAAAGAGCAGGCACTGCGTGATGCGGAAACCGCAAAACAGCAGCGCATTGCGGAAGAAAAACGTCAGGCCGAATTACAGGCAGCGGAGCAGCAGCGCGCGGAAGAAGAGCAGCGCCGGATAAAAGAGCAGGCACTGCGTGATGCGGAAGCCGCTAAACAGCAGCGCATCGCGGAAGAAAAACGTCAGGCGGAAGAGCAGGCCGCAGAGCAGCGTCGTGCGGCTGAAGAACAGCGCCGCGCGGAAGAGCAGGCACTGCGTGCTGCGGAAGAAGCTAAACAGCAGCGCATCGCGGAAGAAAAACGTCAGGCGGAAGCACTGGCGGCTGAACAGCACCGTGCAGCCGAAGAACGGCGCCGGGCTGAAGAGCAGGCACTGCGTGATGCGGAAGCGGCAAAACAGCAGCGTATCGCGGAAGATAAGCGCCGTGCGGAAGAAGAAGCCGCAGAACAGCAGCGTTTAGCGGAAGAACAGAAACAGCGTGAGGCTGAAGCGGCTGAGCAGGCACGCCCGGCAGAAGAACAGCGCCTTGCGCAAGAGGAAGAAGCACGCCGTCTTGCAGAAGCGGAAGCAGAAGCACAGGATGCTGAGCTGATTGAACATGAATCGCCTGCACCGGCGGATACGCAGGAAAGACCGGCAAAAGAGGGTTTCTTTGCCCGTCTGAAACGCAGTCTGGTACGCACCCGTGAGAATATCGGCTCCGGTTTCTTCGGGATCTTCCGCGGCAAAAAGATCGATGATGATCTGTTTGAAGAACTGGAAGAACAACTGCTGGTGGCGGATGTCGGCGTGGAAACCACCCGCAAAATTATCACCAGTCTGACTCAGCATGCCAGCCGCCGTGATCTGAAAGATGCGGAAGCGTTATTTGTTAAGCTGCGCGAGGAAATGGGTGAGATCCTGGCGACAGTGGACAAACCGCTGGAAATTGAAGATAAAAAACCGTATGTGATCCTGATGGTCGGCGTCAACGGCGTCGGTAAAACCACCACTATCGGTAAAATGGCGCGTCAGTATCAGGCTCAGGGTAAATCTGTCATGCTGGCTGCCGGGGATACCTTCCGTGCGGCG
The DNA here is from genome assembly GCF_019242955.1 of Morganella morganii. GTDB lineage: Bacteria > Pseudomonadota > Gammaproteobacteria > Enterobacterales > Enterobacteriaceae > Morganella > Morganella sibonii. The sequence continues at coordinate 3,484,951 of NZ_CP066129.1, read as the reverse complement.
GCAGTGGAACAGCTTCAGGTCTGGGGTGATCGCAATAACATTCCGGTTGTGGCACAGCACACCGGTGCGGACCCGGCCTCGGTTATTTTTGATGCCATTCAGTCCGCAAAAGCCAAAGGGGTTGATGTGCTGATTGCCGACACCGCAGGGCGTCTGCAAAACAAAGCACACCTGATGGAAGAACTGAAGAAAATCGTGCGGGTGATGAAGAAACTTGATGAAGATGCCCCGCATGAAATTATGCTGACATTAGATGCCAGCACCGGACAGAATGCCGTCAGCCAGGCACGTCTCTTTAATGAAGCGGTCGGGCTGACCGGGCTGACTCTGACCAAACTTGACGGAACGGCGAAAGGCGGTGTGATCTTTGCCATTGCTGACCAGTTCGGTATTCCTATCCGGTATATCGGGGTGGGTGAAGGTATCGAAGATCTGCGTCCTTTCAAAGCCGGTGATTTTATTGAGGCACTTTTTGCCCGGGAGGATTAATCATCCATGATTCGCTTTGAACACGTCAGTAAAGCCTATTTAGGCGGCCGCCAGGCGCTCCAGGGGGTGGATTTTCATGTCCGCCCGGGGGAGATGGTATTCCTGACCGGCCATTCCGGCGCAGGGAAGAGTACCCTGCTGAAACTGATTTGTGGGATTGAGCGACCCAGTGACGGCACCATTTTATTTGACGGCCACAATATCAGCCGTCTGAAAAACCGTGAAGTGCCTTTCCTGCGCCGCCAAATCGGCATGATTTTTCAGGATCACCATCTGTTGCTGGATCGTACGGTATATGACAATGTGGCGATGCCGCTGATCATCGCCGGTGCCAGTCAGGAAGATATCCGGCGGCGCGTCAGTGCCGCACTGGATAAAGTCGGTCTGCTGGATAAGGCCCGTAACTTCCCGGTACAGCTTTCCGGCGGTGAACAACAGCGTGTGGGGATCGCCCGTGCGGTGGTGAATAAACCGATGGTACTGCTGGCGGATGAACCGACCGGTAACCTGGACAGCGAGCTGTCAGAGGGTATTTTACGGCTGTTTGAAGAGTTTAACCGGGTGGGTGTCACCGTTCTGATGGCGACGCATGATATCATGCTGATTGAACGGCGTAATTACCGCGTTCTGACGCTGAGTCAGGGACGTATGGCGGGAGGTCATCATGGCTAAGCAACCGCGTAAACCGGCAAAAAAAATGCCGTCCAAAGCCAAAGCACTGAAAGGCGGCTGGCGGGAACAGTGGCGGCACGCATGGGTTAACACGCTGGGCGATATGCTGCGCCAGCCGCTGTCAACACTGCTGACCGTCATGGTGATTGCCATTTCCCTGACACTGCCGAGTGTATTTTATATTGTCTGGAAAAACGTCAGTCATGCCGCGGAACAATGGTATCCGACCCCGCAGCTGACCGTTTATCTGGACAAGGGCCTGGATGAACAGGGCGGACAAAAACTGGCGGATGAGCTGAAAGCGCTCGATGGCGTGGAGAGTGTCAATTATCTCTCCCGCGACCAGGCGATAACAGAATTCCGGGCCTGGTCCGGTTTCAGCACCGCGCTGGATATGCTGGAAGAGAACCCGCTGCCGGCGGTGGCGATTGTCACACCGAAAGTGGATATGCAGAGCAGCGAAACACTCTCCACCCTGCGTGATCGTGTCACTGCCCTGTCCGGGATTGATGAGGTGCGCATGGATGACAGCTGGTTTGCGCGGCTGGCGGCACTGACCGGACTGGTCGGGCAGATAGCTTCCCTGATCGGGATACTGATGGTTGTCGCGCTGTTCCTGGTGATCGGCAACAGTGTGCGGCTCAATATTTTCAGCCGCCGCGAAACCATTAATGTGATGAAACTGATCGGTGCGACAGACGGCTTTATTCTGCGTCCGTTCCTTAACGGCGGGATGCTGCTCGGGGCGTTCGGTGCTGTGCTGTCCCTGGTGCTGTCGTCATTACTTGTCTGGAAATTGGGCGATGTGGTGACTGATGTTTCCAAAATTTTTGGCACAACATTTACACTGAGCGGTCTGGACTGGGATGAAGCACTGCTGATTGTGCTGGTTTCCGGTATGATTGGCTGGATCGCCGCCTGGCTGGCGACTGTCCGCCATTTGCGCAATTTTATGCCGCAGTAACCCTGTCATTATCCGGCGGGGAAATGACCCGCCGGATATCCCGCATCACCGGTTTATACTCAACCAAATGACAACGCCGGCACTAAGTGATAGGCGTAACTCTGTCCTGTGTTGTACACTATTTACCATTACCGTCTGCCGACGTCATTTTTATTTGTACTGAGGACTGAATGACTAAAGATACGCAATTCCCTGTTTTAGTTCCGCAAGGGAGCATTGAGGCCTATATCCGGGCAGCTAACCAGTATCCGATGCTGACAGCCGAAGAAGAAAAAGAGCTGGCTGAGCGTCTGTATTACGACGGCGACCTTGAGGCCGCGAAAAAGCTGATCATGTCACACCTGCGGTTTGTTATCCATGTTGCCCGCAGCTATTCAGGTTATGGCCTGCCTCAGGCGGATCTTATCCAGGAAGGCAACATCGGGCTGATGAAAGCCGTGCGCCGCTTTAACCCGGAAATGGGTGTGCGTCTGGTGTCGTTTGCGGTTCACTGGATCAAAGCTGAAATTCACGAATATGTGCTGCGCAACTGGCGCATCGTCAAAATTGCCACCACCAAAGCACAGCGCAAACTGTTTTTTAACCTGCGCAAATCCAAAAAACGTCTGGGCTGGTTTAACCAGGACGAAGTGGAAATGGTGGCGAAAGAGCTGGGGGTAACCAGCAAAGATGTGCTGGAAATGGAATCCCGCATGGCGGCACAGGACATGGCATTTGATATGTCCGACGACGATGACGGCGACCATCCGGTTGTGGCACCCGCACTGTTCCTGGAAGATAAATCCTCTGATTTCGCCGATGAAATTGAGGAAGATAACTGGGACAGCCATGCCACGGATAAACTCACCCTGGCGATTGATTCACTGGACGAGCGCAGCCGCGATATTATCCGGGCCCGCTGGCTGGATGATGATAACAAAACAACGCTTCAGGAACTGGCGGATAAATACGGCGTTTCCGCAGAGCGCGTCCGTCAGCTGGAAAAGAATGCCATGAAAAAACTGCGTGAGGCGATTGAGGGCTGATAACAATGCTCCCGTTTCCGCCGCAATCTGCTATGGTAGCCATATTATTTTCTGATAATCACTGACGGAGATATTATGGCTTTTTCGTCTGAAGACAAAGCGGTTTTGCTGGCGGTCAAAGGTGTGGGCAGCAAAGTGATTGAACGCCTGGAACAAATGGGTTTTTCCGATCTGAATCAGCTTGCCGCCGCTGATGCGCAATCCCTGCTGAGTGCCGGTGCCGCACTTACCGGCTCCACCTGCTGGCGCAACAGTCCGCTGGCAAAAAAAGCCATTGAATCCGCGATTGCGGCCGCACAACAGGCACAGAATCAATCCTGATATGACACCGGTTCAGCTCGATCAGCGAACCGCCCGGCTGATTGTTCAGCGGGCGATGCAAATCCTCAGTTACTCCGTCAATGTGATGAACGCACAGGGGGTAATTATTGCCTCCGGTGATCCGCAGCGGGTGAATCAGCGCCACGAAGGTGCGGTGCTGGCGCTGACGGAAAACCGTATCGTGGAAATTGATGAGGCGACGGCTGCCACGCTGAAAGGCGTGAAACCGGGAATTAACCTGCCGGTGATTTTCCGCGATACCATGGTCGGTGTGGTCGGGATTTCCGGTAAACCGGATGAGGTGCGCAACTACGCCGAGCTGGTGCGCATGGCGGCGGAACTGGTGCTGGAGCAGGCGGATTTGCTGGAAAAATCCCAGTGGGATCGCCGTTATCGTGATGAGCTGGTCAGCCAGCTGATAAGTCCGGAGCAGCAGCCGCAGTCCGTAAAATCCATCGCAGCCTATCTCGGGATCTCCCCCGATAAACCCCGCATTGCCCTGATCCTCGCTTTGCCCGCGCCGGATCATGAACAGTTTCACCGTCTGGTGGAATATATTGATAATCTGAAAATGGATCTGCTGGTCAGTATCCGGGGGATCAATTCCCTCGTGGTGCTTAAACCGGTGGCCTGCGATGCGGATTTTCAGCCGCTCTCCCCGGTACAGAAGCAGTTGCAGGTACTGCGGCGTCAGCTGCCGGATTTGCTGATGTACGTCGGCGGTTTTTTTCACGGGCACAACGGCCTGCACCGCTCCTGGCAGAGCGCCTGTGCCGTGCAGCAACTGGGGCAGACACCGGCTTACAGTCGTCAGAAAACCATTTTTTACGATGAAGTCAAATTACCTGCGTTATTACAGGGATTTCAGGAGAGCTGGCAGGCGGCTGAACTGGCCTCTGCCTGGCAAAAACTGAAATCAGAGGACTCCCGCCGTGTGCTGTGCCATACCCTGAAAACGTATTTTGATCAGAATTGTGATCTGTCTCAAACCACAAAAATGCTGCATATTCACACAAATACCCTCCGTTACCGCCTTCAGCGTGTTGAATCGATTACTGGCTTAAATATCAATAGATTAGAAACGATAATTCAGCTTTATTTCGGTATTTTGACCGATCTTTGATTTGTGTGTTTGCACAAAATACGCAATTTCAGTCCGTTCTTTTTTGTCGGAACCTCTCAAGCTTAACTCACCGGCAGCCGCCATAATGCATCCTGTTCTGTTCAAATAATCATAATTACAGCAGGAGTCTGCACATGGTGACGGTTTCAGCTTTGGGCGCAATGGTTGCGCTGGTCGTGGCGATAGGATTAATACTGAAAAAAGTACCGCCGGTATACGGGATGATGGCGGGGGCGCTGGCCGGAGGATTGGTCGGCGGGGTAGATCTGGTGCAGACGGTGACACTGATGGTCACCGGGGCTCAGGGGATCACTAACGCGGTGCTGCGTATTCTGGCAGCCGGTGTGCTGGCCGGGGTACTGATTGAGTCCGGTGCGGCAAATACCATTGCGGAAACCATTGTCCGCAAAGTGGGCGAAAAGCGGGCGCTGCTGGCGCTGGCTGTGGCGACCCTGTTACTGACGGCGGTCGGTGTGTTTATCGACGTGGCTGTTATCACCGTTTCACCGATTGCACTGGCGATTGCGCACCGCGCGGATCTGTCCAAAATGGCGATTCTTCTGGCGATGATCGGCGGCGGTAAAGCGGGTAACGTGATGTCACCGAACCCGAACACCATTGCGGCGGCAGATAACTTTAACGTACCGCTGACATCGCTGATGGCGGCGGGGATTATCCCGGGAATTTTCGGGCTGATCGTGGCGTACTTCCTGGCGAAACGCCTGGTTCACCGTGGCTCGAAAGTGACACAGGAAGAGCTGATTGCGGCGCATCATGACGGCAAATTACCGGGATTCTGGGCGGCAATGAGTGCACCGCTGGTGGCTATTTTCCTGCTGTCACTGCGTCCGGTTGCCGGTATCAGCATTGATCCGCTGATCGCCCTGCCGGTGGGCGGTCTGGCCGGTGCGCTGATCATGGGACGCTTCCGCCAGTCCAATCACTTTATTACCTCCGGACTGAGCCGGATGGCGCCGGTGGCGATTATGCTGCTGGGGACAGGAACCCTGGCGGGAATTATCGCCAACTCGGGTCTGAAAGATGTGTTAATTAACGGTCTGACTGCGTCCGGACTGCCATCCTATCTGCTGGCACCGATTTCCGGTGCTCTGATGTCCATGGCAACCGCATCCACCACAGCGGGTACGGCAGTGGCGTCTGCGGTATTCAGCTCAACACTGCTTGACCTGGGTGTGAGTGCGCTGGCAGGGGCGGCGATGATCCACGCCGGTGCGGTTGTGCTCGACCAGATGCCGCACGGCAGCTTCTTCCATGCAACCGGCGGCAGTGTCAATATGCAGGTTCATGAGCGTCTGAAATTACTGCCTTACGAAACGATGGTGGGTCTGGTGATTGCGATTGTATCCACTCTGATTTTTGGTGTCTTCGGGTTTGGCGGGTAAAGGAATTAAGTATGAAAATAGTGATTGCACCGGATTCATTCAAAGAAAGTCTGACCGCCCTTCAGGTTGCGGATGCCGCTGAAGCGGGTTTCAGAACTGTTTTTCCGGATGCGCAGTACATCAAACTGCCGATGGCAGACGGCGGTGAGGGGACGGTTGTCTCCATTATTGAAGCCACACAGGGAAAATTAAAAGAAACAGACGTCACAGCCCCGCTGGGGAATAAAGTGACCGGGTTTTACGGGCTGTCCGGCGACGGAAAAACAGCCATTATTGAAATGGCGGCGGCATCCGGATTACATCTGGTGCCGCCTGCACAGCGCGATCCGCGTGTAACCACGACGTTCGGTACCGGAGAGCTTATCCTCGCGGCGCTGGATGACGGTGCGGAAAAAATTATCCTCGGAATCGGCGGCAGCGCCACCAATGACGGTGGTGCCGGTATGATGCAGGCGCTGGGGGTGGTATTCCGTGATAAACAGGGAAATTCACTGCCGTTCGGCGGCAGTGCGCTGGCAAAACTGGCTTCCGCGGATTTGTCCGGGCTGGACCCGCGCCTGGCGAAAACGGAATTTGTGGTGGCCTGTGATGTGAATAATCCGCTGTGCGGACCGAAAGGCGCATCCGCCACTTTCGGACCACAGAAAGGCGCGACACCGGCGATGGTCAGCGAACTGGATGAGGCTCTGCGTCACTACGGGGAGGTCATTGAATCACTGACCGGAAAATCACTGAGTGGTATCGCCGGTGCCGGTGCGGCAGGGGGCATGGGGGTTCCGCTGATGGCGTGGCTTGATGCCCGGATGCAGCCCGGTATTGAGATGGTGATAGAGACACTGGATCTGCACAATGTGGTGAAAGATGCCGATCTGGTGATCACCGGGGAAGGGCGGATGGACAGCCAGACGATTCAGGGGAAAACCCCGGCGGGTGTGGCGAAAGCCGCAAAAGCCCGCGGAATTCCGGTGATCGCGCTGGTTGGCGGGATGAGCGACGACTATGCCGTTGTTCATGAACACGGTATTGATGCCGTATTCTCTGTGATCCCGCGGATCTGTACTCTGGATGAGGCACTGGCACAGGCGGCGGTCAATATTGAAGTCACCGCCCGTAATATTGCTGCGGTACTGGCGATGAAAATCGTATAAAAAAAGAAAACGACTGAGAAAAATAACGGCTGGGGCTTCGCCCCGGTTCAGGCCGTTGACAAACCCGCAGGGGTTGGCGACGACCGACAGTGGTTGTAAAAATAAACCAGGAAAAACCACGTTTGATCCTGCTTTGTCAGCAATCTCAGCCGGGGCTTCGCTCCGGTTTTTTATCAGTAATATTCGTAACGGGACTCCAGCGTGATCCCGCTGCTCTGAATAGCAGAAGAACCTTCTAACTGAATCGCTTTGATCATCGTCTGCAATTCACAGTTTCCGTACTGATCCCATTTATAGCAGGTGTAGGAATAGGCACTTTTCCCCCAGAACGTCGGCAGCTTCTGAGTGACACCGGCGACCTGGTTATCTTCGTTATAGGTATATTGCTGTGTCATTACGTTCGGCTGGTCGATATCAGTCAGCAGCCCGCTATTGTCATAATGATAAACCTTGATCCGCGTTTCACCGTTTTCAGTCTCTTTCTCTGAAACCAGCTGGTTATTCTGATAACGGTAGCGGGTTTCTGACTGCCAGGATTGATTGTCCGGTGCGGTTTTATAGGATTCAGCCAGGCCGACGATCCGGTTTTCGTCATTCCGGGTGTATTGCTGGTCAATATGCGTACTCAGCATGCTGCCGCCCGGGATCACATTACTGATGATGACAGTGGCCTGATCCGGTTTTTCCGGGACGATTTGCGTGGTCTGGGTAATCGGCACCTGGCTTTCTTCCATCGACATTTCCCGGTATTCATAATCATACCGGGTCAGCGCACCGCAGGCATTGAAGTGCAGTTTTTCTTTCACCCACAGGATAAGTCCCATCGAGCGGTAAGAGGTGATCGTGATTGATTTTACCGGCCCGTTATATTTTGTGCCGGTAATAATAAATGTATTTTGCTGGTTAATATCCCGGGCTGCATCATTGCACCGGCCGGGTGCTGCTGCTGTGCCGGTCAGCGGAAACGCAAAAATGAGCAGAAACATGCCTGTTAGTTTATTCATGGCGCGGACCATTCCATCAGTCATAGTGAACAGAAAACCCGTATCCGGAGAAATCAATCAGTAAACTGAATCAGATAACGGGTTAATACTTCGCCGGTTGAATCTAATAATAAAGGGAGATAATTACTATCGGAATAGTGGGGAAAACTATTTTTCCGGTGATGAATTTCCGCATTAAGTAATACTTAACGAATCATTAACCAGTTTATAACACTGTTTTTTGCCGAAAAAACACCCGATCACAACCAGATATTATCCTGTTAATGATGCAATAATCTCCTTTTCTGATTTGCTTTCCAGAATAAAAATCCTGTTTAATGGTATGAAAATAAAGCATTAATTAATGTAATGCGACTCATTATACGGTAACTGCAAAAAAAATACCGCGCAAGCTGACCGTCCGGTCACTGCAATGCTAACCGATGGGGATTTTCCGATGAAGATAAAAATGAAAATGGCGATGATCGCCGGGGCTGTATCCTGTGCATTAAGTGCAGCGGCGTGCGCTGAAGATATTAAAGTTGCGGTGGTGGGGGCAATGTCCGGGCCGGTCGCACAATACGGTGATATGGAATTTACCGGTGCCCGTCAGGCGGTTGAGGATATCAACGCCAAAGGCGGCATTAACGGCAACAAACTGGTGATCACCGAATACGATGATGCCTGTGATCCGAAACAGGCGGTAGCGGTGGCCAACAAAGTCATCAATGACGGTATGCGCTATGTTATCGGTCATCTCTGCTCCTCCTCCACACAGCCTGCATCAGATATCTATGAAGACGAAGGGATTCTGATGATCACCCCGGCGGCAACCAATGCGGATTTAACCACGCGCGGTTACAGTCTGATTATGCGCACCACCGGACTGGATTCTGACCAGGGGCCGACCGCGGCAAAATATATCCTCGAAAAAGTGAAGCCGCAGCGCATTGCCGTGGTACATGACAAACAGCAGTACGGTGAAGGTCTGGCGCGTTCAGTGAAAGACAATCTGAACAAGGCCGGAGTGAAAGAAGTGCTGTTTGAAGGGGTGACGGCGGGTGATAAAGATTTCTCCGCGCTGGTGGCGCGTCTGAAGAAAGAGAATGTGGATTTTGTCTATTTCGGCGGTTACTACCCGGAAATGGGACAGATTTTACGTCAGGCAAAACAGGCGGGACTGAATATCCGCTTTATGGGGCCGGAAGGCGTGGGTAACTCTTCACTCTCCAATATTGCCGGTGACGCTTCCGAAGGCATGCTGGTAACGCTGCCGAAACGTTATGATCAGGTTCCTGCCAACAAACCGGTGGTGGATGCTCTGGCAGCGAAAAAACTGGATGCGACCGGGCCGTTCGTCTGGACAACCTATGCCGCATTACAGTCTCTGACCACCGCTATGCAGCGCAGCGGCAGCATGGAACCGGCTGATCTGGCCGCCGACCTGAAAGGCAAGCCGGTTGAAACCGTCATGGGCGAACTGAGCTGGACACCAAACGGGGATCTGAAAGGCTTCGAGTTCGGCGTATTTGAATGGCACAAAGACGGAACTTCATCACCGCTGAACTGATCCGCAGCGGTGACTGATGCGGGCAGTGTGTTTCAGGGGAGTGCGCTATGTCAGAACAATTATTATATTTTACGCAGCAATTGCTGAACGGATTAACGCTGGGAAGCACCTATGCCCTGATCGCCATCGGTTACACCATGGTGTACGGCATTATCGGCATGATTAACTTTGCCCACGGCGAAGTGTATATGATCGGCAGTTATGTCTCATTTATTGTGATTGCCGGGCTGATGATGCTGGGGATTGATGTCGGCTGGCTGTTAATTACTGCTGCATTTATTACAGCGATAATTATTGCCAGTGCCTATGGCTGGAGTATCGAACGGGTCGCCTACCGGCCCGTCCGCCACTCAAAACGGCTGATTGCCCTGATTTCAGCGATCGGGATGTCCATTTTTCTGCAAAACTTTGTCAGTCTTTCCCAGGGTTCCCGCGATCTCGCACTGCCCGGGCTGATTAACGGCCGCTGGACCATCGGCGAGAGCGGCGGTTTCTCTGCCACTGTTTCCGCTATGCAGATCACCATCTGGGTGGTGACGGTGCTGGCGATGCTGGCGCTGACGCTCTTTATCCGGTATTCGCGGATGGGGCGTGCCTGCCGTGCCTGTGCGGAAGATCTGAAAATGGCCGGCTTACTCGGGATCAACACCGATCGCGTGATTGCCCTGACCTTTGTGATCGGTGCGGCGATGGCGGCGGTGGCCGGGGTGCTGCTGGGGCAGTTCTACGGCGTGATCAACCCTTATATCGGCTTTATGGCCGGGATGAAAGCTTTTACCGCAGCGGTTCTCGGCGGGATCGGCAGTATTCCGGGGGCGATGATCGGCGGGGTGATCCTCGGCGTATCAGAAGCCATGACCTCTGCCTATTTCAGTACGGAATATAAAGATGTGGTGTCATTCGGCTTGCTGATTCTTGTGCTGCTGGTGATGCCGACCGGTATTCTCGGGCGTCCGGAGGTTGAAAAGGTATGACGAAATCTCACTGGATCAACGCCGTTATTGCCACGATAACCCTGTTTGTACTGGCATCTGTGATGATGGGGCTGCAATTGTCCCTCGACGGCACCCGTCTGATTGTCCGCAATGCAGATGCTATCCGCTGGGAGTGGATCGGCACCGGTTGTGTGATTGTCTTTGTTTTTCAGCTGGTGAGGCCGTCACTGAAAAAGCTGACGGCGCGTCTGCCGAAAAGCAGCGTATCACTGCCGGGTTTTGACGGCTCTACTAATACACAGAAAATTATTGCCGGGCTGATTATTGTCGCTGCCATTATCTGGCCGTTTATGGTGTCACGCGGCAGTGTGGATATCGCCACTTTAACCCTTATCTATGTGATGCTCGGCCTCGGGCTGAATGTGGTCGTCGGGTTGTCCGGCCTGCTGGTATTGGGCTACGCCGGGTTTTATGCCATCGGGGCATACACCTACGGACTGATGAACCACTATTTCGGCTGGGGATTCTGGCAGAGCCTGCCGCTGGCCGGGATTGTCGCGGCGCTGTCCGGTCTGCTGCTCGGCTTTCCGGTGCTGCGGCTGCGGGGGGATTATCTGGCGATTGTGACGCTCGGCTTCGGGGAAATTGTCCGTATTCTGCTGCTGAATAATACAGAATTTACCGGCGGGCCGAACGGCATCAGCCAGATCCCGAAACCGACGCTGTTCGGACTGGAATTCAGCCGGACCGCCAAAGAGGGCGGCTGGGATACCTTCCATAATTTCTTCGGTCTGGCGTATGACCCGGGTGATCGCGTTATCTTCCTGTATCTGGTCGCGCTGCTGCTGGTACTGGCAACGCTGTTTATTATCAGCCGGTTACTGAGAATGCCATTAGGCCGGGCCTGGGAAGCGCTGCGTGAGGATGAAATCGCCTGCCGCTCGCTGGGACTCAGCCCGACACGTATCAAACTGACGGCATTTACTATCAGTGCGGCGTTTGCCGGGGTGGCGGGCACGCTGTTTGCCGCCCGTCAGGGCTTTATCAGTCCGGAATCCTTTACCTTTACAGAGTCTGCATTTGTGCTGGCGGTGGTGGTACTGGGTGGTATGGGATCACAAACCTCGGTGATTCTGGCAGCGATCATTCTGGTGGTTTCCCGTGAAATGATGCGCGATCTGAATGCTTACAGCATGCTCCTCCTCGGGGCGCTGATGGTGCTGATGATGGTCTGGCGGCCGCAGGGATTACTGCCGGTATCGCGCCCGCATCTGAAAATCGGCACGGCGGATGCGGAAAAAACCGGAGGTGCACAATGACAGATACGTTATTGCAGGTCTCCGGCCTGACCATGCGTTTCGGCGGATTACTGGCGGTAAACAATGTATCGCTGGAGCTGAACCGGGGCGAGATTGTCTCGCTGATCGGCCCCAACGGCGCGGGAAAAACCACGATCTTCAACTGCCTGACCGGTTTCTACAAACCGGCGGACGGGCAGATCCTGCTGCGCGGAAAACCGGTGCAGGGATTATCCGGACAGGCGATCGCCCGTCTCGGTATGATCCGCACCTTCCAGCACGTGCGTTTATTCCGGGAAATGACCGTGATTGAAAACCTGCTGGTGGCGCAGCATCAGCATCATAAAAGCGGCCTGCTGGCCGGACTGCTGACGCTGCCGTCATTCCGGCGTGATCAGCGCGAAGCCACGGAACGTGCGGTGATGTGGCTGGACAGAATCGGGCTGACGGCGCTGGCGAACCGCCAGGCGGGTAACCTGGCGTATGGTCAGCAGCGGCGGCTGGAAATCGCCCGCTGTATGGTGACCCGGCCTGATATTCTGATGCTGGATGAACCGGCGGCGGGGCTGAATCCGAAAGAAACAGACGATCTGGATGCACTGATCGCGGAACTGCGGGCAGAGCACGGTGTGTCTGTCCTGCTGATCGAACATGATATGAAACTGGTGATGGGGATTTCAGACCGGATCTATGTGGTGAATCAGGGAACGCCGCTGGCAAACGGTACACCGGCGGCGATCCGCAACCATCCGGATGTGATCCGTGCGTATTTAGGGGAGGCATACTGATGCTGGAATTTAATCATGTCTCCGCGCAGTACGGCAAAATTCAGGCACTGCATGAAGTCAGCCTGTCGGTGCGCAAAGGGGAAATTGTCACCCTGATCGGCGCGAACGGCGCGGGAAAAACCACGCTGCTCAGCACACTGTGCGGGGAGCCGAGAGCGACCACCGGTGAAATCCGCTATCTCGGGGAGAACATCACCGCACTGCCGACGGCGCAGATTATGCGCAAAGACATTGCTCTGGTACCGGAGGGGCGGCGGGTATTCGGGCGGATGACGGTGGAAGAGAATCTGGCCATGGGCGGCTTTTTTGCGTCCAAAACGCAGTATCAGACGCGGATTGCACAGGTGTATGAACTCTTTCCGCGGCTTCAGGAGCGGCGTCATCAGCGGGCGGGAACCATGTCCGGCGGCGAGCAGCAGATGCTGGCTATCGGCCGCGCTCTGATGAGCAATCCTCAGTTGTTATTACTGGATGAACCGTCTCTCGGGCTGGCGCCGATTATTATCATGCAGATTTTCGACACTATCCGCGAACTGCGTGATGCCGGTATGACAATCTTCCTTGTCGAACAGAATGCCAATCAGGCGCTGAAACTGGCGGACAGAGGTTATGTGCTTGAAAACGGACGTGTGGTGCTGGAAGATACCGGTCAGGCACTGCTGGCGAATGAAGCGGTCAGAAGTGCTTATCTGGGGGGCTGATTTCTGTTTGCTGACATAAGGTGTGTTTATGGCCGGGCATGATTTTGTAATAAAAGCGGATGATTTATCCTCACCGCAAACAGGGGCGCTGATTGCCCTGCATTTACAGGGAATGGCGCAAAATACGCCGCAGGAGCATGTTTATGCCCTGGATAAAAGTGGTCTGCGGGCGGATAACATTCGTGTCTGGAGTGTGTGGGACGGTGACCGTATCGTGGCAGTCGGGGCGCTGAAACAGCTTTCTGATACGCAGGGCGAAATAAAATCGATGCGGGCCCATCCTGATTTTCGCGGTAAAGGCGCGGGTAAATTACTGCTGCTGCACATTATTGCACAGGCAAAACAGGATGGTATGACGCGTCTGAGCCTTGAAACCGGCTGCCATCCGGATTTTGAACCGGCACTGACACTTTACCGCCGCTGCGGCTTTCTGCCCGGGGCGGCATTTGGTGATTATCATGCCGGTGAGCATAATCAGTTTTTTCATCTGAATCTATAATAAACGGGCGCGCCGCCCCTGTACTTTTCCCTCCGCGGGTTGTTATAAACCCGCATTTTTATACTATTTTTATACCTTTCCCGCCGAATTTTGCGACATCTTTGCACCCGCTTTTCTAGACTCCGTAATGAATACCTCACACATGTAAGGACAAGTTATGAGTCTGGCTCTTATTGCAGGCATCGCCGGTACATTACTGCTGCTGGCATACCTCCTTTATGCCCTGATTAAGGCGGAGAAATTCTGATGGCCGCGAATGCTTTTTTACTTATCGCCGGTTTTCTGATCGTTTTGCTGATTGCGGCAAAACTGCTCAGTAACCTGCTGGTCTGCTTTATTGACGGTACACCGCTGCCGGTTCTGCGCCGGGCAGAGGGAGTGCTGTGGCGCTTTGCGGGGATTGGCCGCGACGAGATGCGCTGGCAGGGATATCTGACCTCATTACTGCTGTTTAATGCGCTGGGGCTGATTTTTCTGACGGCGATCCTGATGTTACAGGCGGATTTGCCGCTTAATCCGCGTCATTTTCCCGGAATGTCATGGGATCTGGCGCTGAACACGGCGGTCAGTTTTGTCACCAATACTAACTGGCAGTCTTACAGCGGGGAATCTTCAGTCAGCTATTTCAGCCAGATGGCCGGACTGACGGTGCAGAATTTCCTGTCTGCGGCTACCGGAATTGCTGTGGCGTTTGCCCTGATCCGCGCTCTGTGCCGCCGCTCTGTGCAGACACTCGGAAACGCATGGGTTGACCTCACCCGTATCACGCTGTGGCTGCTGCTGCCGCTCTCGGTGATTATTGCGCTGTTCTTTATCTCGCAGGGGGTTATTCAGAACTTCCATGATTATCAAACTATTATCACGCCGGAAGGTGTGCAGCAGGTATTGCCGATGGGGCCGGTTGCGTCTCAGGAAGCAATTAAACTGCTTGGTACCAACGGCGGCGGCTTCTTCGGTGCCAACTCGGCGCATCCGTTTGAAAACCCGACCGCACTGACTAACTTTGTGCAGATGCTGGCGATTTTCCTGATCCCCGCATCGCTCTGTTTTGCATTCGGACGCTGTGCCGGGAATCCGGGACAGGGACGGGCACTGCTGGCGGCGATGACGATTGTCTTTGTCGCGGCCGCAGCCGCTGTGATGTGGAGCGAAACTCACGGTAACCCGGCATTTGCGGGAATGGGAATCGACAGTACGTTCAATATGGAAGGGAAAGAGAGCCGCTTCGGCATCCTTGCCACCGGGCTGTTTGTGGCCGTGACCACCGCCGCCTCCTGCGGCGCGGTAAACAGCATGCATGACTCCCTGACTCCGCTGGGCGGCCTGGTTCCGCTGTGGCTGATGCAGATCGGCGAAGTGATCTTCGGCGGCGTGGGTGCCGGTTTCTACGGCATGATGCTGTTTGTTTTCCTCGCCGTTTTTATCGCCGGACTGATGATTGGCCGCACCCCGGAATACCTCAGCAAAAAAATTGAGGTACGGGAGATGAAGCTGACCGCACTGGCAATTCTGGTCACTCCGGCGCTGGTCCTGGGCGGCACCGCCCTGGCGATGATGACGGAAGCCGGACGCAGCGCCATGCTTAACCCGGGCGCACACGGCTTCAGTGAAGTGCTGTATGCACTGTCATCGGCTTCCAACAACAACGGCAGTGCCTTTGCCGGACTGAGCACCAACACCCCGTTCTGGAACCTGCTGCTGGCATTCTGCATGCTCGCGGGTCGTTTCGTGGTGATTGCGCTGGTGATGATGCTGGCAGGTTCACTGGTCAGCAAAACCATCCGGA
This sequence comes from Morganella morganii, assembly GCF_019242955.1. GTDB lineage: Bacteria > Pseudomonadota > Gammaproteobacteria > Enterobacterales > Enterobacteriaceae > Morganella > Morganella sibonii. Next base: position 3,469,246 of record NZ_CP066129.1, on the reverse strand, counting down.
CAGCCGGTGCCGGGACATTACCGACAACCGGGCCGCTGTTTACCGGCCTGCTGATTGCAGCGGTATTGCTGATCGGCGCACTGACCTTTGTTCCTGCACTGGCACTGGGGCCGGTTGCGGAATTTCTTGATTTACTTAAGTGATTGACGGGAGAACACCATGAGTCGTCAGACACAGCGATTATTTGAACCTGCGCTTGTGCGCAGGGCCCTGCCGGATGCGTTCAGCAAGCTCTCGCCGGTGGTGCAGTGGCAGAATCCGGTGATGTTTATTGTCTGGTGCGGCAGCCTGCTGACCACACTGCTGGCCGCCGGGATGTTAAGCGGATTTATCAGCGGTAACGGCGGATTTACCCTCACCATCGCCCTGTGGCTGTGGTTTACCGTTCTGTTTGCCAACTTTGCCGAAGCACTGGCGGAGGGGCGCAGCAAAGCGCAGGCCGACAGCCTGAAAGGAATGAAAAAAACCAGCCGCGCACGGCGTCTGCATGCCGCACAGCGCGACAGCAGTTTTGATATGGTTTCTGCTGATACCCTGCGCAAAGGGGATGTGGTGCTGGTTGAAGCGGGGGATCTGATCCCGTGCGACGGTACGGTGCTGGAGGGCGGCGCTTCCGTGGATGAGAGCGCGATTACAGGGGAATCTGCGCCGGTGATCCGCGAATCCGGCGGTGATTTTGCCTCTGTGACAGGTGGTACCCGCATTCTGTCCGACTGGCTGATTATTGAGTGCAGTGCCAACCCGGGCGACAGTTTCCTCGATCGCATGATCAGCATGGTTGAGGGCGCAAAACGCAGCAAAACGCCGAACGAGATTGCCCTGACTATCCTGCTGGCTGCGCTGAGTATCGTATTCCTGCTGGCGGTGGCGACACTCTGGCCGTTTACCGCCTATACCGGCCATCCGGTCACTCTGACAGTGATGATCGCGCTGCTGGTCTGTCTGATCCCGACCACCATCAGCGGCCTGCTCTCCGCCATCGGTGTGGCGGGGATGAGCCGTATGCTGGCCGCTAACGTGATCGCCACCAGCGGGCGGGCGGTGGAAGCCGCCGGGGATGTGGACGTGCTGCTGCTGGACAAAACCGGGACAATTACCCTCGGTAACCGCCAGGCATCTGCTTTCCTGGCCGCACCCGGCACGGATGAAAGAACGCTGGCGGATGCGGCACAATTATCATCACTGGCGGATGAAACTCCGGAGGGGCGCAGCATCGTGGTGCTGGCAAAACAGCGTTTCAGTCTGCGGGCACGGGATCTGGAAAGCCTGAATGCGACCTTTATTCCGTTTACCGCACAGACCCGCATGAGCGGCATCAATGTGGACGGACGTACTATCCGCAAGGGATCTGTCGATGCCATCCGCCGCTATATTGAGGCCAACCACGGCCACTTCCCGGCACAGGTCGACAAACTGGTGGAAGAGGTTGCACGCAGCGGCGGTACACCGCTGGTGGTAGCGGAAGAGCACCGTGTGCTCGGGGTTATTGCGCTGAAAGACATTGTGAAAGGCGGGATACGTGAACGTTTTGCACAACTGCGCCAGATGGGGATCAAAACTGTGATGATCACGGGGGATAACCGGCTGACCGCCGCAGCGATTGCCGCAGAGGCCGGTGTGGATGATTTCCTCGCGGAAGCGACCCCGGAAGCCAAACTGGCGCTGATCCGTCAGTACCAGAAAGAAGGACGGCTGGTGGCGATGACCGGCGACGGCACCAATGATGCGCCCGCACTGGCACAGGCAGATGTGGCGGTCGCTATGAACTCGGGCACCCAGGCGGCGAAAGAGGCGGGGAATATGGTGGATCTGGACTCCAACCCGACCAAGCTGATTGAGGTGGTGCATATCGGTAAACAGATGCTGATGACACGCGGCTCGCTGACCACATTCAGTATCTCCAATGATATCGCCAAATATTTCGCGATTATCCCGGCGGCGTTTGCGGTGACCTATCCGCAGCTGGATGCACTCAATATTATGCGCCTGCATTCGCCGGACTCCGCGATGTTAAGTGCGGTGATCTTTAACGCCCTGATTATTGTCTTTCTGATCCCGCTGGCGCTGAAAGGCGTACCGTATCACGCTCTGAGTGCCGCGCAGATGTTACGCCGTAATCTGTGGATCTACGGACTGGGCGGCCTGGTTGTGCCGTTTATCGGTATTAAATTGATAGATATGTTACTGACCCTGACAGGGTTAGTATAAGGATAAACAATGAGTCAGATACGTCCTGCAATTATAATATTTCTGGTTCTGGCGCTGGTCACAGGGGTATTTTACCCTCTGCTGACTACTTCGCTCGGGGAGTGGTGGTTTGCCCGTCAGGCCAACGGATCGCTGATTGAAGTGAATAATGAAGTGAAAGGCTCGGCCCTGATCGGTCAGCCGTTCACACAGCCCGGCTATTTTCACGGACGCCCGTCAGAGACAGCAGAGCATCCGTATAACGCGCTCAGTTCCGGCGGCAGCAACCTGAGTACCGGTAACCCGGAACTGTTACAGCGGGTGGCGCAGCGGGCGGAGACATTAAGAGCGGAAAATCCGGAAGCGTCCCGTATGGTGCCGGTTGATCTGGTTACCGCCTCTGCCAGCGGGCTGGACCCGGATATCTCTCCGGAAGCTGCTTACTGGCAGGCACCGCGTGTCGCCAAAGCGCGTAATATGACACAGGCTGAAGTGGAACAACTGATCGGTCAGAATATCACCACGCCGGTACCGGCTTTTACCGGTGTGCCGGTCGTGAATGTGCTGACACTGAATCTGGCGCTGGATGCACATACCGCAGACAAAACCAGCCTGAACTAACGGAAGGACAGCATTATGTATGATGAGCCACTGCGCCCCGATCCTGACCAGTTACTGGCACAGGTCACAGAGCGCCCGCGCGGAAAACTGAAGATTTTCTTCGGTGCCTGTGCGGGTGTCGGGAAAACCTATGCCATGCTGAAGGAGGCGCAGCGGCTGCATGAACAGGGCATTGATGTGCTGGCCGGGGTGGTGGAAACCCACGGCCGCAGTGAAACCGCCGCCCTGCTGGAGGGATTGCGCATCCTGCCGCTGAAAAAGCACAACTACCGGGGACGGCAGGTTATGGGGTTCGATCTGGATCGTGCGCTGGCGATACATCCGGCGGTGATCTTAATGGATGAACTGGCTCACACTAACATCCCCGGCGCCCGTCACCCGAAACGCTGGCAGGATGTGGAAGAACTGCTCAATGCCGGGATCGATGTGCTCACCACCATCAATGTGCAGCACCTGGAAAGCCTGAATGATATCGTCGGTGGCGTGACCGGTGTTCGTGTGCGCGAAACGGTGCCGGACCCGGTATTTGATGCCGCCGATGAAATTGTGCTGGTGGATTTAACCCCGGACGATCTGCTCGGCAGGCTGCGTGAGGGGAAAGTGTATTTGCCAGCCCAGGCGGAGCGGGCGATCGAACACTTTTTCCGCAAAGGTAATCTGCTGGCGCTGCGTGAACTGGCGCTGCGGCGGACGACGGATCGGGTCGATGAACAAATGCGCGCCTGGCGGGAGCGGAAAGGACAGGAAAAAGTCTGGCACACCCGGGATGCCATTCTGGTCTGTCTGCGTCCTGACGGCGGCAATGAAAAACTGGTTCGCGCTGCGGCACGGCTGGCGGCACGGCTCGGCAGTGACTGGCATGCGATTTTTGTTGAAACTCCCGCGCGCCATAAATTACCGTCACCACAGCGGCGTACCATCCTCACCACACTATCACTGGCACAGCAGCTGGGTGCAACCACCGCAACACTGGCGGAGCCGGAAGAGAGTCGTGCGGTTATCCGTTATGCGCGGGAGAACAACCTCGGTAAAATTATGATAGCCCGCCATGAGCGGACATCCTGGTGGCGGCGTGACAAATTACAGGAACAGCTCAGCCGCAGTGCTGCTGATCTGGACGTGGTGATGATAGCCCCGCAGGACAGACAGCCGGAGAGCCGGGAAAAATTCAGTGACAACCGGCCGTTTCTGGATAAACACAAAACGGATTTGCAGGGCTGTGCTGTCGCGGCACTGATTTGTGCGGCCACCACCCTGATGGCGCATCACTGGCTGATGGCATTTGATAATGCCAACCTGGTGATGCTCTACATCCTGGGTGTGGTGGTGGTGGCGCGGTTTTACGGGCGCTGGCCTTCCGTGTTTGCCACGATCATTAACGTCATCAGCTTTGACCTCTTCCTTATCAACCCGAAAGGGACGCTGGCCGTCTCGGATATGCAGTATCTGCTCACCTTTGCCGTGATGATGACCGTCGGGCTGGTGATCGGCAGCCTGACCGCCGGTGTCCGCTATCAGGCACGGGTGGCGCGTTACCGCGAGCAGCGTACCTGGCATCTGTATGAAATGTCAAAAGCACTGGCAGTGGCGCGGGAGTCTGACGATATTGCCTCCGTCAGCTGTCATTTTATCAGCCACAGTTTGCATGCCCGTTGTGAAATGCTGTTGCCGGATGAGCAGGGGGATCTGATCCCGGCCGGCGGCGGCACGGAGGATAACAGCCGCGATGATGCGATCATCCGCTGGAGTTACGACAAAGGCCAGCCCGCCGGATTCGGCACCGGCACGCTGCCTGGCGTGCCGTATCAGATCCTGCCGGTCTGCACGACAGAAAAAGTCTACGGTGTGGTGATTGTGGAGCCGTATAACCGTCGTCAGCTGCTGATCCCCGAACAGCAGCGGCTGCTGGAAACCCTGATCCTGCTGGCAGCCGGTGCGCTGGAACGCCGCACGCTGACAGAACGCGAAGCACAGTCACGGCTGGTCAGTGAACGTGAACAGGTCCGTAACTCGCTGCTGGCGGCGCTGTCTCATGATCTGCGCACACCGCTGACGGTATTGTTTGGTCAGGCGGAGATCCTCACGCTGGATCTGACCAGTGAAGGCTCGCCGTATGCCGCACAGGCCAACGAGATTCGCCAGCACATTCTCAGCACCACGCGGCTGGTCAATAACCTGCTGGATATGGCGCGGATTCAGTCCGGCGGCTTTAATCTCAATAAAGAGTGGCTGCCGCTGGAAGAAGTGATCGGCAGCGCACTGCAAATGCTGAAACCGCGTTTTGACACGGATTCGGTACAGATTGATCTCAATGATCCGATGCAGCTTATCTGTGCGGATGGCCCTCTGTTTGAGCGGGTGTTGATCAATCTGCTGGAGAATGCGATAAAATACGCCGGTCCGCAGGCACAGATGGGGATCCGCTCACGGCTGTCGGACAATATGATTGATATTGAAGTGTGGGATAACGGCCCGGGTATCCCGTCCGGGCAGGAAGCACAGATATTTGAGAAATTCTCGCGCGGACAGAAAGAATCCGCCATCCCGGGCATCGGCCTCGGGCTGGCTATCTGCCGGGCTATTGCGGAAGTGCACGGCGGCACTATTTTGGCCGGAAACCGCGACGGGGGTGGCGCAAGCTTCCATATCCGTCTACCCTGTGAAAATCCGCCTGTGATTGATGAAGATGACAACCCGTTGTGACCACTGTACTGATTATTGAAGATGAAAAAGGTATCCGCCGCCTTCTGCGCACTGCGCTGGAGGGGGATTCCCTGCGCGTGTTTGAGGCAGAAGACCTCGCCCGCGGCCTGGTGGAAGCAGCGACCCGCAAACCGGATCTGGTTATTCTCGATCTGGGATTACCGGACGGTGACGGTATCACCTTCGTGCAGGAATTCCGTCAGTGGAGTTCTGTACCGGTGCTGGTGCTTTCCGCCCGCGACAGTGAACATGATAAAATTGCCGCCCTGGATGCCGGGGCGGATGACTATATGACCAAACCCTTTGGTGTCGGTGAATTACAGGCGCGGTTGCGGGTACTGCTGCGCCGCTATCCCGGAAATGAGAAGAATGATCCGGTGTATGAGTTCGGCGATATCCGTGTGGATATTGCCGGGCGGCAGGTCAGTAAAGCCGGGGAGGAAGTGCATCTCACGCCGATAGAGTTCCGCCTGCTGACTATTCTGATTGGTCACAGCGGCAAAGTACTGACTCAGCGGCAGCTGCTTAATGAAGTATGGGGACCGAATGCCGTCGAACATGCCCATTACCTGCGTATTTATATGGGGCATTTACGCCAGAAACTTGAAACCGATCCGGCACGTCCGCAGCATTTCATTACTGAAACCGGTATTGGTTATCGCTTTGTGGTGTAAATAGTCGTCATCGTCTTCCGGGAACGCATAACTATTTTTCTTATGACGGATGGCGATTATGGTAATCGTGATATCTGCCTCTTTTCTGTTTTTCAAATCTGCTTATTCATATCACGATATGCGATAAATACCGCTATTAAATAATGTTGGTTTTTAACTTAATAATCTAAAATATCAAATGTTACTGCGTGCTTGTTATTCACTGGTCGTTAATAGTGTTTTTTTAATTTAAAATTCCATGTGTTTAAAATAGCATTTTATTGTTTTTTAATTTGGTGTATTTAAAATTAAATGTTCATGGTGAGAGTAAAGTGTCATTCTTATGGTTGTGCAGGTTAATAATGTAAAATAAAATGAATAAACCTATCTTATGTGTTAATGTATATATAATTCTTATGTTTTTCAATAAATATCTTTTTAAAATAAAAGGATAAATAAACACGCATTCCATCAGATTATGTTAACCGGAATAATATCAATTGGTATTTAAATCAACGTCATGTTGGTTTTAATTACGCGCGCATTGAAACCTGACTATCATTTTTTTGAAAATTAAATGATAACAATCGCACATCTTGTGTCATAGGATATTACATGAGTACCTTACATATGGATAAATACATAAATTCGTCCGGAACCCTTACTTCTGCCAGAAAGGGATTTAAATTAAAAGAACCTTCTCTTATTAAAATAGCCATAGTCACATTCTTCTCATCTCTGCCAATGCTGTCTTTTGCGGTAGCAAGTGATTTAACAATTAATGTTGATAAAGCTGATTATAAAGCTCTTGTATATGATAAAGCATTATATCAATCATATTTTTCGGGGTCGATTTGGAGCGATGGTGGTGATAACCTGATATTCCCTGAGTTAATGGCTATTGGTTTCCAGTCGAAATTAGCGAATTCTCCGACAAGTTCCGCTAAAGACGCCACGGGAGGTTCCATGCTCATCGGAACCAAAGCGGAAGTCTATGGTTTTGGCAGTACGGGGATCGGAGCTGGAACCTATGCCAGAGATGGCAGTACTGCATTGGGGGCAACGGCGATTGCTAATAACTTTAGTACCAGTATCGGACGATTTGCGGTTGCTGAAAATAACGGGGTTGCACTGGGAAAAAATGCCATCTCAACAACCGCTGCAAAGGGTGGGATCGCGATTGGTAATGATAGTAAGGTTACTGCGGAGCGTGCTATTGCTTTAGGTGATGGTTCGCAAGCAACAACCGCAAATGAAGTATCATTCGGTAATGCGTCATTAAAACGTAAGCTGACCAATATTTCTGCCGGCTCTTCTGATAATGACGCTGTCAATTTTGCGCAGTTATCAGCCACTAATGAAATTGTCACTAAAAATACAGATGATATTGCCGGTCACACCACAGCAATCACCACCATCAACAATAGTCTGACAGAGGGTACACTGGGTCTGGTGCAGCTGAGTGCTGATGGTAAGAACGTTGTGCTCAGTGATAAAGCCAAAGATGCGACAGTATTTGAGTTCGGTGACAAAAAACTCAGCGGTGTCAGCAATGCTGCACTGGCAGCGGATTCCACTGAGGCGGTGAACGGCAGTCAGCTGTTTGCCACCAATGAACAGGTAAAGGTGAATACAGACGGGATCACCCAACATACTGCTGATATTGCGGGCAATAAAGCCGCCATCACTCAGAACACCACAAATATTACGAAAAATACTACTGATATTGCAGGCAACACGGCGGTAATTACTCAGAACACCGCCGATATTGCAGGCAATAAAACGGTTATTACTCAGAACACCGCTGATATTGCAGGCAATAAAGCCGATATCGCTAAAAATACTACGGATATTGCGGGCAATAAAACCGCCATCACTCAGAACACCACAAATATTACGAAAAATACGTCTGATATTGCAGGCAACACGGTGGCAATTAATCAGAACACTACTGATATCACAGGCAATAAAACAGCGATCACTCAAAACACCACAAATATCACCAAAAATACGTCTGATATTGCAGGTAATAAGGCTGATATCACCAAAAATACCACGGATATTGCGAAGAACACCGGTGATATCACCACCATCAATAACAATCTGGCGGCGGGGACTCTGGGTCTGGTGCAGCTGAGCAATGATGGTAAAAAAGTTGTGCTCAGTGATAAAGCCAAAGACGCGACAGTATTTGAGTTCGGCGGCAAAAAACTCAGCGGCGTCAGCAATGCTGCGCTGGCAGCGGATTCCACCGAGGCGGTGAACGGCAGCCAGCTGTTTGCCACCAATGAACAGGTGACGGCGAATACAGACGGGATCACCCGACATACTGCTGATATTGCGGGCAATAAAGCCGCCATCACTCAGAACACCACAGATATTACGAAAAATACGTCTGATATTGCAGGCAACACGGCAGCAATTAATCAGAACACTACTGATATCACAGGCAATAAAACCGCCATCACTCAGAACACCACAAATATTACGAAGAATACGTCTGATATTGCAGGCAACACGGCGGCAATTAATCAGAACACCACGGATATCGCAGGTAATAAAACGGTAATTACTCAGAACACTGCCGATATTGCAGGTAATAAGGCCGATATCACCAAAAATACTACGGATATTGCGAAGAATACCGGTGATATCACCACCATCAATAACAATCTGGCGGCGGGGACACTGGGTCTGGTGCAGTTGAGTGCGGACGGTAAGAAAGTTGTGCTCAGTGATAAAGCCAAAGACGCGACAGTATTTGAGTTCGGCGGTAAAAAACTCAGCGGTGTCAGCAATGCTGCACTGGCAGCGGATTCCACTGAGGCAGTGAACGGCAGCCAGCTGTTTGCAACTAATGAGCAGGTAAAGGCGAATACAGACGGGATCACCCAACATACTGCTGATATCGCTAAAAATACTACGGATATTGCGGGTAATAAGGCCGATATCACCAAAAATACCACGGATATTGCAAAGAACACCGGTGATATCACCACCATCAATAACAATCTGGCGGCGGGGACTCTGGGTCTGGTGCAGCTGAGTGCGGACGGTAAGAAAATCGTGCTCAGTGACAAAGCCAAAGACGCGACAGTATTTGAGTTCGGCGGCAAAAAACTCAGCGGTGTCAGCAGTGCTGCACTGGCAGCGGATTCCACTGAGGCGGTGAACGGCAGTCAGCTGTTTGCCACCAATGAACAGGTAAAGGTGAATACAGACGGGATCACCCAACATACTGCCGATATCACCAAAAATACCACGGATATTGCAAAGAACACCGGTGATATCACCACCATCAATAACAATCTGGCGGCGGGGACTCTGGGTCTGGTGCAGCTGAGCAATGATGGTAAAAAAGTTGTGCTCAGTGATAAAGCCAAAGACGCGATGGTGTTTGAGTTCGGTGACAAAAAACTCAGTGGTGTCAGTAATGCCGCACTGGCAGCGGATTCCACTGAGGCGGTGAACGGCAGTCAGCTGTTTGCCACCAACAGGCAGGTGACTGATAACACTAGCGCTATTGCCCAAAATACGACAGATATTACGAAGAATACCAATGAAATCACTGCCATCAGCAAAAACCTGGATTCAGGCTCGCTGGGCCTGGTACAGCTGAATGCTGACGGCAAAAGAATCGTTCTCAGTGATAAAGCGGATGGTGCGCGTGTATTTGATTTTAATAACAGAACATTGAGTGGTGTTTCAGCGGGGCGGGTAGCGGCAGATTCATCAGAAGCGGTGAATGGCAGCCAGTTACATGCAACGAATCAGAATGTTGAAAAAAATACCCAGAGCATTAAATCGAATACGGATAAGTTAGCCGTTCATGAAAGCAGTATTACTCAGAATACAAATAATATTCAGGCAAATACAAATAAACTGGCTGAACATGACGCAGCAATTACAAAAAATACGAATGATATTAAGGAAAATACTAACCGTCTGAATAACCACGACAAAGATATTGCACAGAATAAACAGGATATCAAAGCGAACACTGAAACGCTGAATAAGCATGATGTCATTATCAGCAAAAATACCAGTGATATTGAAAAAAACACCAGCACGATTGAAAAGCAGGGGGGAGATATTGCACGGCTTTCCTCTGAGATGGGAAATGCCGGTGTGGTAAAAATCAGTGATGATGGCAAACAGGTTGAATTAAGTGATAAAGCCAAAACAGCAACCTCATTTAATATCGGCAATAAGCGGGTATCAGGTGTCGCTGATGCGAAAAATGATAATGATGCGATCAATTACGCTCAGATGAAACGCAGTAATGAAACCACGCTGAAATCTGCAAATACCTATACAGACAAAAGAATTAGTCAGTTAGGTGAATACACGACTAACGGACTTAACCGGCTGAATGACAGAGTGGATGACCTGGATAACAAAGTGAACAAAGGTTTTGCGACCAATGCCGCCTTATCCGGACTCTTCCAGCCGTACGGGGTCGGAAAGATGAACCTGACTGCCGGTGTCGGTGGTTATAAGGATGAGTCTGCTGTCGCTGTCGGGGTGGGTTATCGCTTCAATGAAAGTGTGGCTGTGAAAGGTGGGGTGGCGACATCCGCCGGTAACGGCTCATCCACAATGTATAACGCATCGGTTAACTTTGAATGGTAATTACCTGCGGATAAATAACGAGGGGGATTATGTTTACATAGTCCCCTTCTTTTTTGTGCCCCGTCACTGTTATAGAAAAACTGTTTTGTTTTCCGGCAATTTTTATCGTTTACATCAAAAAATTGTTATTTTGTGCGCTTTATAGTGAAGCCAGGTGATACAGACCAACGGATTTTTAAGTATCTAAAAGGAGTTAGTTATGGATTTTGTTATCCAGCTTGTCGTGGTATTGATCTGTTTATTTTACGGGGCGCGGAAAGGGGGCATTGCCCTGGGGTTACTGGGCGGTATTGGCCTGGTACTGCTGGTTTTTGTTTTCCATCTGAAGCCGGGAAAACCACCGGTGGATGTTATGCTGGTGATTATTGCGGTCGTGGCGGCATCAGCGACCCTGCAGGCATCCGGAGGACTGGATGTGATGCTGCAGATAGCAGAGCGTCTGCTGCGGCGTAACCCGAAATATGTTTCGATAGTGGCACCGTTTGTAACCTGTCTGCTGACTATCCTGTGCGGTACAGGGCATGTCGTCTATACCATCTTACCTATCATTTATGATGTTGCGATTAAAAATAATATCCGTCCCGAAAGGCCGATGGCGGCCAGTACAATAGGCTCCCAGATGGGGATAATTGCCAGCCCGGTGTCTGTTGCGGTGGTCTCCCTGGTCGCGATGCTGGGGGATGTGACCTTAAACGGCAAGCATCTGGGATTTGTTGACCTGCTGGCGATCACCATTCCGTCCACCCTGATCGGGATACTGTGTATCGGGATATTCAGCTGGTACCGCGGAAAAGATCTGGATAAGGATACTGAGTTTCAGTCGTTTATCTCAAAACCGGAAAACCGCGAATATGTCTACGGCGATACAGCCACGCTGCTCAATAAAAAATTACCCGCCAGTAACTGGCTGGCGATGTGGATCTTTCTGGCTTCGATTGCGGTTGTGGCATCTCTGGGAGCATTTCCGTGGCTGCGGCCGGTCTTTGACGGAAAACCGCTGTCGATGGTTTTGGTGATTCAGATCTTTATGCTGCTGGCCGGTGCGCTGATTATCATCTTTACGGATACCAAACCTGCATCCATTTCGAAAAATGAAGTGTTCCGCTCGGGTATGATTGCGATAGTGGCCGTTTACGGTATCGCATGGATGGCGGAAACGATGTTCGGTGCTCACCTTGAGCAGATTGAGAGTGTGCTGGGATCACTGGTCAAAGAGTATCCGTGGGCTTATGCCGTGGTTCTGCTGCTGGTGTCCAAATTTGTCAATTCTCAGGCCGCCGCTCTGGCGGCAGTGGTTCCGCTGGCGCTGGCTATCGGGGTGAATCCGGCTTATATCGTGGCATCAGCACCGGCCTGTTACGGGTATTACATTCTGCCGACCTATCCGAGTGATCTGGCTGCGATCCAGTTTGACCGTTCAGGTACCACCAAAATCGGCCGTTTTGTGATTAACCACAGCTTTATTGCACCGGGACTGATTGGGGTCGGGGTTTCCTGCGTATTTGGCTGGGTTTTTTCCGCCATGTACGGTTTTCTCTGATACTACCGGACAGTACAGCGATAACGGGCAATTTTGCCCGTTATCTGCCGTATCCTGATGATGATCAGGAAGCAGGGCTGCCGGTCAGCTGAAAGACACCGACCATTTCATTCAGTGTGCCGGCCTGCTCATTCAGAGAGGACGCCGCAGCAACAGATTGTTCCACCAGCGTGGCATTCTGCTGGGTGGCGGAATCGATCAGTCCGATAGCGCTGTTTATCTGGGTGATACCGTCAGTCTGCTCATGGCTGGCATGGCCGATTTCATGCAGTAAATCATCCATCTGGCTGACATTGCTGATAATGCCGCGCAGTGATTCAGCGGCTTCCTCCACCAGCTGTAATCCCTCGCGGGTCTGACCGGCAGAGTTTTCAATCAGTGTGCGGATCTCACTGGCAGAATCGGCACTGCGCTGCGCCAGCAGACGGACTTCGCCGGCGACCACAGCAAAACCGCGCCCGTGCTCTCCTGCTCTGGCCGCTTCCACGGCGGCATTCAGTGCCAGAATGTTAGTCTGGAATGCGATTGAGTCAATCAGATTGATAATATCTGACATCCGGGTGGCTGTGGTGTTGATAGTGCGGATCTTATCAGTCACCTGCTCCATCATGTCGCCATTATGTTTTACCACCCCGGCAGTATCTGCCGACAGCGTGGTTGCTTTGAGGGTGTTCGCCGCCGTATTTTTCACCGTCGCGGTGATCTGCTCCATTGAGGCGGCGGTTTCTTCCACAGATGCGGCCTGCTCTTCCGTACGGGCAGCCAGATTCTGGTTACCGGCGACAATCTGTTCTGCGGTGGCAGACAGGCTTACCGCACCGTTTTTCATCTCTGTCACGATATCCTGCAAATGTCCCTGCATTTCGGCCAGCGCATTAAGCAGTACCCCGGTTTCATCATGATGCGTGATATTTATCTTCTGTGTCAGATCACCCTGTGCAATGGCACGGGCAATGCTGACAGCTTTATCCAGCGGACGGGTAATACTGAGCACAATAATCCGTGCCAGTACGGCACTGACGATAGCACTGATGATAGTCAGGGTGATCAGCAGGAGACGGTTAGTTTTAAAATTACTTTCCACCTCGTGTCCCGCTTCTTTCATATGCTCATCCTGAATGGCAATCAGTTTCATCACATTGTCGCGGTAAGCGCTCTGAATACCGGAAGTGGTATTCACCATCTCATTGATTGCAGCGGCTTCATCACCATTTTGAGAAAACTGTACCATGCGGCGCTGCGAGGTGAGGTACTGCTGACGGACAGAGCTGATTTCTTTCAGGATAGTCTGAGACGCATCATCGGTCAGCGTTTCATTAAATTCATCCAGAATGAGGGTGATTTTTTTGCTGGTTTCAGAGGCACCTGCGGCCATCTGACGAAGTTGCGGATTTTTGTCGTCCAGCAGAAGGAGCTGTTGAATACCGACAAAATCATGAAAATAATCAATCAGTAAGTTTGCTTTGACTGTAACGGGATAATCGTTGTCAAGGATATCGCGGATACCGTCATCGGCTTTGTTCAGACTGATAACAGACAGTGTGGCGCTGATAATCATCAGCAGAATAGAAAAGCTGAAAGCCATAAAAAGTTTCGTACTGATTTTAATGCTGCGCAGAAACATAATTCCCCCGGATACTCAGTAAATGACTGGTTATCGGAAATGATATGGAAAACTTTATCAATAAATGAAATTTATTTATCAGCGTTAGGTAATAACAATATAAATAACAAAGAATTATTGTAATTTTTTATACTTTTTCGTCCTTTGACAGTCATTTTTACGGTGCTTAAGACCTTTATTTTGTGTGTTATTGATGTTTTGTGCTGATTTTTTGTTTGATGAAGACATAAAAAATGAGTAAAAAACGTATGAGTTTCTCATTTTTTCTCTGTCAGAAATCATGGGATATTTTGCTGAAAAATAAGAATTATTTTCTTTTTTATGTCGCCGGAGAGAATTAACGGACTTCAGCCCCGGGAAATGACATGCATTTTATGCTGCCGATTTACAGGTTGATTTTATAATCAGATTGTAATGTACTGTTCAGTACACTTTTAAAAATCAACCAGAGAGGCCAGAATGGAAAATAATAAAAAAATTATTCGTGGCGGCACAATCATCACTATGGATGAGGCCACCGGCGATATTATCAACGGCGCGATACTGATCGAGGGCAACCGGATCAGCGCAATCAGCGCGGATATACAGGCATTTGATCATCATACCGATGCGCAGGTCATTGATGCACAAGGGGCTATTGTTACTCCCGGCATGATCGATGCTCACCGCCATAACTGGATGGCACTGTTCCGCGGTGTTTCAGCGGAAGAGTCGTTACCGGCATTTCTTATCAATACGTTCCATGCATTCGGCGCAATGATGACAGCAGATAATATGTATGCCGCTGTCCTGAACGGTAATATCAGCGCCCTGAACGCCGGTACAACCACCGTTTATGAGGTGAATGACTGTGTCAATTCACCGGAACATGCCGCTAATGCGGTTGCGGCAATGAAAGCCAGTGGTATCCGCGGTGTCTACGGTTACGGTATGCAGGTGTATGATTTTAAACCTGCCGGATTTGCGTCCATGGATGAACGGCGTGATTGCGCCCGCGAGATTTCAGAAACTCTGTTCCGCGATCAGGATCGCCTGTCTGCCGGTATGCTGATTTCTGATCCCGGTACTGTACCGTTTGCCGAATCG
Source organism: Morganella morganii (assembly GCF_019242955.1). Classification (GTDB taxonomy): domain Bacteria; phylum Pseudomonadota; class Gammaproteobacteria; order Enterobacterales; family Enterobacteriaceae; genus Morganella; species Morganella sibonii. The sequence continues at coordinate 3,454,200 of NZ_CP066129.1, read as the reverse complement.
GCAAAACAAATCCGTCTGGCGGATAAACTCGGTCTGAAGCACGCTTCCCATACAGGTGCCGCCAAAACCTCGGTTCTGCTGCGCGGCCTGCGTGAACTGGATGATCACGGCTTATTACTGCCGGGGCATATCCACGCCCACAGTAACGGGCTGACCGGCGAAGACTGGAAACTGATCGCCAAAAGCGGCGGTCATGTGGCGAGTACGCCGTCCAGTGAGTTGCAGATGGGGATGGGTTTCCTGCCTTATCAGCCGTGTGCGGAGTTTGGTATTCCGTTTGCGCTGGGTACGGATTTCATCGGTGTGACAACGGATGACCTGTTCACTCAGATGAATATGGCACTGCAAATCGAGCGGGCACTGGCGAATGAGAAAGTACACCAGCGCGATACCATGCCGTTTGAAATTACCCCGACAATCCGTGAAGCCCTGCACTGGGCAACGCTTGGTGCGGCACAGGTACTGGGGCTGGAAAACGAGATTGGCTCCCTGGTGGCCGGGAAAAAAGCAGACATCATTATTATCCGCCACCGGGATGGTTTTGTGGCACCGGTGCATGCAGCAGGCAGCGTGGTACAGATGACGCACGCCGGTGATGTCGATACCGTATTAGCCGATGGTGTGATCCGCAAACAAAACGGTGTCTTAACCGGATTTGATCTTCCTGAGGTGACCCGCTTATCCCATAACGCTCTGGCTGAGCTGGAAACCCGTATCCGTGACCGGAAAATCCTGAATGCACAGGAAGTGGAAGCCTTCTTCCGTCTGGCTGAGCGGATGGCATCCTTCCATTTCGCACAGGCTTACAGTGATGAATTTTTTGTACAGGCAATGAAACAGTCCTGATACGCAGTACGCTGCGGCGGGCAGCGGTCTCTCTTAGTGATCCCGCCTTTTCGGGGATTCCGGTGTCATACGGAATCCCCTTTTTTATGCCTGTTACCAGTGAAGCGTCAGTGTGGTGGTTATCTGACGATCATTGCCCCAGCTGCATGCCGCATCGGTAAAGCAGGCGGAGACATAATGTTTATCGAACAGATTATTGATATTCAGCGCGATTTCCGCATCCTCAAGAGCAGGGAGGTTATCAAGCCGGTAGCTCAGCATCATATCCGCCACGGTATAAGCCGGAACGGTGAAGCTGTTGGCATCATCCCCTTGTGTTTTACCGTTATAACGCACGCCGCCGCCGATAGTCAGGCCGCTGAGCGGAGTACTGTCAAAGGTATAATCCGTCCATAATGAAGCGGTGTGCGCCGGTACCATCGCGGGGTGATGATTGGCATTCTCCTGTTGCTGACGGAAACGGGTATCGGTATAGGCATAGCCGGCAATCAGGTTCCAGTTGTAGGTCAGTGCCGCTTTGGTTTCCAGCTCAATTCCCCGTGAACGGATTTTCCCGCCCTGAACACTGAAAAACGGATTCAGAGGATCACGGTGCAGGTTATTGTCTTTGGTCAGCTCATACACGGCGAGTGTGGCAGACAGCGCAGCATTATCCGGTAAGTATTTTAGTCCGGCCTCATATTGTTTTCCGCGTGACGGTGACAGCGGTTTTCCGCTGACAGTAGCCGCAGTGCTCGGCTCAAAGGATTCACTGTAGCTGAAATACGGGGAGAAACCATAAGGCAACTGATAGTTCACACCACCGCGCCAGGTAAATTCCCTGTCTGTCTGGTGATGCGTGCTGTCTGTGCCGCTGAGGTTATCGTGGCTGCGGGATTTACTGGTATTTTCGTCATAGCGGCCGCCGAGGGTGAATGTCCAGTCATCCAGGAAAAACTGATCCTGGGCATAAATCCCGGTCTGATGATTTTTATTCACCGTGCCGCTGTCTGCCAGCGGTAACACGGTCAGATTACCGTATTGCGGGGATCGCAGATCCAGCGGTGCGGCAACACCCATCTCATTGGTCATCCGGTTGCGAAGCTGTGAGTAATCCACACCAGCCATCAGGGTATTATGCCAGCCGTGGCCGCCGGTATTGTGAATGACATGAGTGTCGGTCACCAGGCCGGACAGACGTTCGTCATTACGGATATGGCTGCGGGCAAGGGAAGAGGAGAGATTTTGCGGTGATACGCCGTAACAGGCCGCCGGATTGCTGCTGCATAATCCGCTGCCGTAAATGGTGCGCCAGTTAGTGCTGATGTGCTGATAACGCAATCCCTGATGCAGCGACCAGTTATCATTGAATGTATGATCAAACTGCCAGCCGATCAGCCGCTGCTGCCGTTCAAAGCGGTTATAGCCCGGTTCACCTTCATTAAAACCAACGGGTAATTTCCCGGTGGCACCGCTGTCAACTGTCCCCTCCCGCGGCAGCCAGCCGTAATAGCCGTTGCGCGGGGCATTCATGGCCTGAGCGGTAAGCAGCAGGGATGTTGCTTCGTCCGGCTGCCAGAGATAAGAACCCTGTAAGGCGTAATACCGTTCCCGCTCTCCCTGTTGCTGCTGATGCTGATCATGCAGTGTTCCGGTCAGGCGGTACGCCTGCGTTTCCTCATCATTCAGGGCATCGCTGAGATCAAACCCGGTCTGCCACAGATGGTGATTCCCTCCCTGTAAGCGGATTTCCCGCAGCGGGGTCATCTGCGGGCGTTTGGATGTCATGGTAACGACGCCGCCCGGGTTGGATTGTCCGTAAAGCACCGACGCCGGGCCTTTCAGCACATCAATCCGCTGCATAAATTCCGGCAGCATCCGGCTCTCCGCATACATATCCCCCTGAACTTTCAGACCATCAAGGTAAATATTCTGGCTGACATTATGGAAGCCGCGCATCATGACACTGTCGAAAACGGACGAGCTGCCGGACGTACCGGTCACCACGCCGGGGGTATATCCCAGTGCCTGTTTCAGAGTGGCGGGATTGCGGGCGGTGATTTCCTCTTCACTGACTACCGAAACAGAGGACGGGACTTTGTTCAGCGGTGTGGCGGTTTTGGTGGCGCTGTCGCTGTGTGTGGCGCGGTAAGTGCCGTTACTGCTCAGCGGGCTGATGGCAGGCGGCGCGGCGGTGACGACGATTTCATCTTCAGCGGCATGGCAGACGCCGGCAACCAGTAAAGCGGCGAGAGAGAGCCGGAACAGGGAAGTACGGTAATGTGCAGTCATAAATCAATATCTCATTGAATGATAATTATTACCGTCATGAATGGTATGTGTGCTGATGACGGCAGTTATAAACAGGTATAAATAGCGATAAATAATGAAAAAAGGCTGCCGGAGCAGCCATCAGAATGAGTTCAGGTGATTACGTCGCATCATGGTGCGGATGCGGTTTTTTCAGGAAGAAGGCGAAAACCAGTGATAACAGGCCGAGCAGAAGGATAAACCAGAACACAGCGTGGATACCGGAAGCCAGTGCAGCAGTAGCTGTCTGTTGCGCCAATGCCGCATCGCGGTAAAAAGACATCAGGGTAATGGCTGATGCTGTGCCGACCGCTCCCGCCACCTGATAAAAAGTATTCCAGACCGCAGAGCCGTCCGCATACAGCCGGGCGGGCAGAGCGCTCATCGCGGTAGTCTGCGCGGGCATGATCACACAGGTGACACCCAGGCACAGGAGCATAAAGGCGGCGACAATCTGCCATACCGGCGCATTTTCACCGACAGAATACAGAAACAACGCCGCACTCATCAGCATAAACAGGGAGCCGCAGACCACAAACGGACGCGAATCAAACCGGTTATACAGAAAGCCGATCAGCGGTGAGAACACCACATTGATAATATTGCCCGGTAACAGCAGAATCCCGGCCATTGCGGCACTCAGCATCAGCACATCTTTCAGGAAGACCGGCAGGATAATCGCAGCAGACAGCACACTCATCATGCTCAGGATCATCATGAGCAGACCAATAATAAACAGCGGATTACGGAAAACATCCGGGTGGATCATCGGCATGGACATGTGTGTCTGGCGTCGGGCGAAAAGACCCAGACAGATCACCCCGGCCAGCAGAGAGCCCCAGACGGCAGGATCGCTCAGGCTGTGTTCAGCCAGGATCGCCAGCCCGTAGATGAGACCGCTGAATCCGGCGGATGAGAGCAGGAGAGATGTAATATCAATCCGCGGCCGTGTGATTTCACCAATAGGCGCAATAGATTTCAGGGCGAGCACAATAATCGCGGCGTAGGCCAGCGCGCTGAGCCAAAAGATGGCATGCCAGCTGAACAGGGTGATAATAAAGCCGGAAATGGTCGGCCCCAGTGCGGGTGCCAGCGTGATCGCAATACCCACCATCCCCATCACCATACCGCGCTGATAGACCGGGAAAATGAGTAATGCCGCACTCATCATCACGGGCAATATCACGCCGGTACCGACAGCCTGGATAACCCGTCCGAGCAGTAACACCACAAAACCGGGTGATAGTGCGGCAATCAGGCAACCGGCGAGTGAAACGCACAGCGCCGTGAGGATCAGAACTCTGGTATTAAACCAGCGCACCAGAAAGGCTGATACCGGCACAAATACCGCCAGTGTCAGCAGATAACCGGTCACCAGCCATTGCGCCTGACCGGCGGAGAGAGAGAATTGGCTCATCAGATTGGTGAGCGCCATATTTAATGCGGTTTCCCCGAACAGACCGGTAAATGTCCCGGCCATCAGTACGCTCAGCATCATTTTCGGGTGGCGTACCTGTATTGTTGCCTCTTTTGTCACAGTCTTATCCTATATTTCATCAACCAGGTTGACGATGTGGAAAGTAACGTACTTTGCGACAATGGTCAACTAAGTTGACGATGTGTTTTTGGTATACTGCACAAAAAGGAAAGAGGTGATCACGTGAAAATTGCATTGAACGACCTTGATTTTATTGACCTTATCAGTGAGCGGCACACGCTGCTCCGCGAGCGGATTGATGCACTCTGGAATGTCCGGAGCGAAATTCACATGAGTAATTCGGAGTGGTACATTTTATCGAGGGTGTATGACCAGCCGGTATCCGTGGCGGATATTTCTGCCACGGTGACCATCTCCCGCCAGGCGATTCATAAATTCATCCGGCAGATGGAAGAGAAAGGGCTGATCACCATTTTTGATGTTCAGGGCAGCAAAAAACTCAAGGGTGTGAAAATGACGCCGCTCGGACAGCAATGCTACGACGCTTATGAAGCGATCAAAACCGGATTGTGTGATGAAGTTGCGGCCGCTGTCGGGCAGGAAAATCTTGCATTGATAGTCCGTTTATTTCAGCAGCCCTGGTTTGATGAAAAGCAGTAGATCATGAGAACAAACAGAATACTCCGCTTGTTGCTGTTTGATCGTTTAGTTATAACAAACATCTGGCTGCCGGCTGTTTTTGTATGTCGTGCGCGACCCGGAAATTGACTGAAAAGGAAGCAATAAATGTCCGGTTTTATCGTAAATTGTGGTTATGGTGAGGATGAACACCTGGGCGGGAATATCCTGGAGGGAGACCCGCATACCTATTCACCGACAGTGTGGGATTATCTGATTAAACGTTTTGCGCTGCACTCTGTGCTGGATATCGGTGCCGGTATGGGCTACGCGGCGGATTATTTTCATCGCTCCGGCTTGCAGACGCTGGCAGTGGAAGGGTTGGAATCCAATGTTGAAAACTCACTGTACCCGTCTCTGAAGGTTGATTTGACCCGTTCTTCCGTTCAGTGCCGTGTGGATCTGGTTCATTGTCAGGAAGTCGTTGAACATATTGAAGAGATGTTTATTGATCATATCCTGAACTCGTTTGCCTGCGGGCGAATCCTGGTTATGACCCATGCGTTACCGGGACAGGGCGGCTATCACCATGTGAATTTGCAGCCACCGGAATATTGGATTGAACATCTGAAAAGATACAATTTTGAATTTCTGTCAGTCGACACCAACCGGATACGTCAAATGGCAGAACAGGACGGCGCCATTTATATGGCACAAAGCGGGATGGTGTTTGTGAACCGGAATCGTCTGCCGTTATAACCCCTGCCGGACCCGGTAACTATCCGTAACTAACGCCTTTGCTGTTGCTCAGAAAAGGCGTTTTTTGTTCAGGTATGGCTGGTGGCAGAGATACGGGTGAAGAGCCAGCGGAGCACCTCATCTGTCAGCAGTCCGTCATCTGCGGGCGCTGCACTCTCCCGGAAATGCTGCCATAAAATACCGTTTTGTGCAGGGATTTGCCGGTGCAGGCGCTGCAATATTGTCAGCTTAAGGCTGATATCCTGCGGATCAGGAAAACGCGGCAGCGCCTTTCCGTACAGATATTGCAGGTCTGCCTGCAATTGCGGAATTTGTGACGGCGCAAAGTTCAGTAATTGTCCGCTTTGCGTCAGTGACGGGGAATTGTCTGTCTGAACGGTCTGTAATGACCGGTATAATACCTGTTGCAGTGTGTCCATTTCGTTTTCCTGATAATTCTGGCTGTTGTGGCGGAGATATTAGCGGACAGAAAAATCAATGCTTCGCTGTCCGGCGAAATATCCGCAGCTATCATGGAAGAGAAAATAAAACGGAACACTCCGGTTATTGCTTTTTAATGATGTCCGGCGGCGGAACCGGACACGGTAAATCAATGCGTATCAGTGAGATATTTAATACCTTTTGCCAATGCTGTTTTTGTAAAAAATCCCGTTCTCAGTTTCGCGGCGTAATGACCGACGTTTTTAACCATTTCGCTGTAGTCCTGTTCAGTCAGATTATCCAGCAGTTCATCGATGTCGTTAATATCATCAATAATTAATCCCAGATTATCGCTTTTTATCCGTTCTGCATGAGGTGAATGACTATCCACAATGACCGGAATGCCGGCCGCCAGATAAAGTGATAATTTCAGCGGATTGTTATAATGACCATAGCGTTCCGCGCCATTGAAGAATCTTTTTTCGGCCACATTATTTTTATTCTGATAAGACATCAGACCAAACCCGCCATTCAGTATTCCGGGCAGCAGATTATTATCATATGAACCGACTGCATTCAGATTTTCTTTTGCTTTTTCTGTTTCTGTCAGCCCTTCCGGATCACCGATAAGCGTGATAATCGTTTTTCCGTCATAGGATGAGAAATCTGTTTTACGTAAATTACCGATAAAAGTCACTTCCCTGCGGTATTCTTTATCCGGATTTATTGTTCCTTCAATCTGATAATCCCACAGTCCCAGGCTGATAATCGGTGTCGTCACTCCGCCGTCTTCTCTCAGCCGTGCAGACATTTTTTCATTCGGAGAAAAAATAAGATCACACCGGTTCATCAGCAAAAATTCTTCGTCATGGGTAAAATCCCGGTCCCGGTCATCCCACAGCCAGATTAAAACATCCCAGAGAACCAGCGCAACTTTCACACCGGGCATCGCCAGCAATTCCGTAATAAATAAGTGCTCAAAATCGCGGTTTACCCAGGTGGGATATTGAACAATAACGATGTCTCCGGCAGAAACAGGAGCACACAACGTGTTTATTTTTTCCCGTGTGATAATGTCAGACGTATTATCTGTATTATCAAACGTATAATAAAGCGGAGAAACACCGGCCTGTGACGCGAAAAAAGACATATCTCTGTTGGCTATCAGGCCACTGTTTTGGTTGTAGCATACAGCAGGGCAATCTGCGGTAGTGATCCATACTGTCATATGACATCCTGTTTTTTATTCACCGGGGCTATATTCTGTTATACCCTGATAATATTAAACAGACAAACAGGGTACGGAATAAATAATTAAGTATCTGATATCTCGTTTTAATCTGAAAAATAATCCAGTTAATAACGTATTCAGAAATAAGAAAATATTTCTTTGAATAAAAATGCTGCTATTATTTTTACGTTATATCCGGATGGATAATAATATCAAAAATCTTTTAAATACAGAGTGTTGGTATTTTTGCGGTGTATTACAGATTAATCTGTATAAACCGATAATGAAATGAATGATAAAAACGGCCGGCTGACGGGGTGCTGATATTAACAAAAAAGCCCTTTCAGTCATCCTGAAAGAGCTTTTCGGTTCAATGCATTGTACGGTACTACTTAGTTCATGCCGTATTTTTTCAGTTTTTTACGCAGTGTACCGCGGTTGATACCCATCATCAGGGCAGCGCGGGTTTGGTTACCACGGGTGTATTGCATAACCATGTCCAACAGTGGCTGTTCAACTTCAGCCAGTACCAGCTCATACAGTTCATTAACATCCTGACCGTTTAATTGAGCAAAATAGTTCTTCAGTGCCTGCTTAACTGAATCACGTAACGGTTTCTGTGTTACCTGATCTTGTGAATTTACAGTAGCGACGGTTAGTACGTCAGAATTTACGCGTTGTTCGAACATAGTTCTGTCAGCTCTTTTCTTTATTTACGCAAAAAATTTTCAAAATATGCTTCCAACGCCTCCAGCTGTTCGCCGGCATCCTCAATGGCGTTGAATGAGCGCCGAAACTGAACATCAGGCGCATGTTCCTGCATGTACCAGGAAACATGCTTGCGGGCTATGCGGGCTCCCTTGCCTTGACCATAAAAGTCATGCAATTCCCGCACATGCTCGCACATTATGCGTTGTACCTCTGCACCGGGCAGCGGCGGCAACAGTTTACCTGTGTCCAGATAGTGCTGGATTTCCCGGAAGATCCAGGGTCTTCCCTGGGCAGCACGACCGATCATCAGCGCGTCTGCGCCGGTGTAGTCCAGTACTGCCCTGGCTTTAAGCGGGTCAGTAATGTCGCCATTGGCAATAACCGGGATGGCAACAGTCTGCTTAACTGTCCGGATGTTGTCGTATTCGGCTTCACCATTAAACAGACAGGCACGGGTCCTGCCATGAATTGTAAGAGCCTGAATACCGCAACGCTCGGCCAATTGGGCAATCGTGACACAGTTCCGTTCTTCCGGTGACCAGCCGGTGCGAATTTTCAGTGTGACGGGCACGTCCACTGCATTAACCACGGCTTTCAGAATCTCTTCCACCAGCGCCGGATAACGCAGCAGGGCGGAGCCTGCCAGCTTACGGTTCACTTTTTTGGCAGGACACCCCATATTAATATCGATGACCTGCGCACCACCGGCAACATTAATCTTTGCCGCGGCCGCCATTTCACCGGGATCATTACCGGCTATCTGCACAGAACGGATACCTGGCTCATCACTGTGTACCATGCGTAATCTCGATTTGTCCGTCTTCCAGACCTGCGGATTGGAAGAGAGCATCTCTGAGACGGCCATACCCGCACCCATTTCATAACACAACGACCGGAAAGGCCGATCGGTGATGCCTGCCATAGGGGCCGCGATAAGGCGGTTTTTCAACTGGTATTGTCCGATACGCATAGACGAAGAAGTGTGGCCATACTGTGACTGCAAGGGCGCGTATATTACGCATTTTTTCAAAGATATGAAAGGACAAACTTTGAGCAAATCGACCTTTCAGGCGAAATTTTTTTTATTGCTTTTTTCGGATTTTATTAATTAATGTTTTGTAACAATAAGTTAGCGTAAAATAGCATACTGTGCGGTTTTCTGATTTAATTTTCAGAATAAAATGCGTTTGCGTGAAACTGCTTAAAATATATTCACTGAATCACGCAAACGCACGATTTATATACCAAAAAGTAAGAATATCAGCCGCGCTTTGTTGCGGTGATCCGGCACCATTCTTCTTTTTCGGCAATCTCATCAATCTCAAAGACGTCACGGTAAGCATCTGCCACACCCTCTGCCTGGGTTGCGAGCACACCGGATAATCCGAGTAATCCGCCTGCCTGCGGCAGTGCACCGATCACCGGTGCCAGTTCACGCAGCGGACCGGCCAGAATATTTGCCACCACAACGTCCGCAGAGAGCGTCTGCGGCTTTTTATCAGAGAGATAAAGGGTCAGCCTGTCTGATACGCCGTTGCGCTCAGCGTTGTCCCTGCTGGCCTGAATCGCCTGCGGGTCAATATCGATACCGATAGCTTCTTTTGCACCCAGTTTCAGGGCGGCGATTGCCAGGATACCGGAACCGCAGCCGAAATCGATCACCGTTTTGCCGTTCAGATCGAGGCCGTCGAGCCATTCCAGGCACAGGGACGTCGTCGGGTGAGTACCGGTACCGAATGCAAGACCGGGATCGAGCATCACATTGACCGCATCCGGGTCGGGGATCTCACGCCAGCTCGGGCAGATCCACAGGCGCTGACCGAAACGCATCGGGTGGAAGTTATCCATCCATTCACGTTCCCAGTCTTTGTCTTCGATCTGTTCGATCTTATGGATAAAGTTTTCACCCAGCAGCGGGTGCTGCTGTAATTGCGCAACAACCACCTTCATATCCGTTTCGGCGTCATACAGGCCGATAACGTCGGTATCACCCCACAGGCGGGTTTCCCCCGGCAGCGGTTCAAAAATCGGGGTGTCGTGGCTGTCCTGAAAGGTGACGGAGACGGCACCGGTTTCAGTCAGTTCATCACCGATAGCTTCGGCATCAGCACCGGTGGAATTTAAGCGTATTTGGATCCAGGGCATAGCATACTCTTTATAAAAAACTCGCTATAAAAAAGCCCCTGTATGACAGGGGCCTGAGAAAGAAAAGCGACAGAAAATCAGACCTCGTGCAGGCCGAGTTTCTTCTCCAGATAATGGATGTTGGTGCCGCCTTTGCAGAAGTTCTCATCATTCATAATCAGCTGGTGCAGCTCGATATTGGTTTTGATACCGTCGATAATCAGTTCCGCCAGCGCATTTTTCATACGGGCAATAGCAATTTCGCGGGTTTCACCATACGTGATGAGCTTACCGATCATGGAATCATAATACGGCGGAACAGTATAACCGGCGTAAATATGAGATTCCCAGCGGACACCGAAACCCCCCGGAGAGTGGAAACGGGTAATTTTGCCCGGGCTCGGTAAGAAGGTGTGCGGATCTTCGGCGTTGATACGGCATTCGATCGCATGACCTTTTACTTTGATATCTTCCTGTTTTACAGAGAGCGGCAGGCCGGATGCGACACGCAGCTGCTCTTTGATCAGGTCAACACCGGTGATCATTTCAGTGACCGGGTGCTCTACCTGAATACGGGTGTTCATTTCGATGAAATAAAACTCGCCGTTTTCAAACAGGAATTCAAACGTACCGGCACCACGGTAGCCGATATCGATACAGGCTTTGGCACAACGCTCGCCGATGCTTTTGCGCAGCGCCGGGGTGATACCCGGAGCAGGGGCTTCTTCCACCACTTTCTGGTGACGGCGCTGCATGGAGCAGTCACGTTCTGCCAGATAAACAGCATGGCCCTGACCATCCGCCATAACCTGGATTTCAACGTGACGCGGGTTTTCAAGGAATTTCTCCATGTAAACCATGTCGTTGTTGAAAGCCGCTTTGGCTTCAGCTTTGGTCATTGCAATCGCTTCTTCCAGATCTTCATCATTGCGGACAACACGCATACCGCGTCCGCCGCCGCCGCCGGAGGCTTTGATGATGACCGGGAAACCGATACGTTTGGCGATAGTGTGGTTCAGCGGCATATCGTCGCTGAGCGGGCCGTCAGAACCCGGTACACACGGAACGCCGGTTTCTTTCATCGCACGGATAGCAGAAACTTTATCGCCCATCAGGCGGATAGTGTCTGCTTTCGGGCCGATAAATGTGAAGCCGGAGCGTTCAACCTGCTCGGCAAAATCAGCGTTTTCAGATAAGAATCCGTATCCCGGATGGATTGCCTGTGCGCCGGAAATTTCAGCAGCAGAGATAATGGCAGGGATATTCAGATAACTTTTCGCAGAGGCTGCCGGACCGATACAGATGGTCTCGTCAGCCAGCAGAACGTGTTTTAAATCACGATCCGCGGAAGAGTGAACAGCAACCGCTTTGATTCCGAGCTCTTTACAGGCCCGCAGAATCCGCAGTGCAATTTCACCCCGGTTGGCAATAAGGATTTTTTCCAGCATGATTCGCCCCGTTATTCGATGACGACCAGTGGCTCGTCAAATTCGACAGCATCGCCGTCTTTTAACAGAATTGCTTTAACCACACCGGCTTTATCAGCTTCGATCTGGTTCATCATTTTCATGGCTTCGACGATGCACAGGGTGTCGCCGACATTGACCTGTTTACCGACTTCAATAAAGGCTTTCGCATCCGGGCTTGGTGAACGGTAGAACGTACCGACCATCGGAGAGCGGACAACATGACCGGCAATTTCTTTTTCCGGTACGGGATCAACCAGGCCTGCAGATGGCGCAACGGCGTTTGCTAAAGCGGGTTGCTGTGCCTGCGGCATAAATTGCTGAGGTGCAGCGAAAGTCTGTACCGGTAAGGCGCGGCTGATGCGCACTGACTCTTCGCCTTCAGAAATTTCCAGCTCAGAAATACCGGACTCTTCGACCAGCTCGATCAGTTTTTTTATTTTACGAATATCCATGAGATGATTCCGTACTCTTAGTGTTGAGTTTATTTAGTGTTGAGTTGATTGTGACAGACGGTGAACCGCTGCCTGTAAAGCATAACGGTAGCCTTCCGCACCCAGCCCGCAGATAACGCCGGTGGCGATATCAGAGAGATAAGAGTGATGACGGAACGGCTCCCGTGCGTGTACATTCGACAGATGGATCTCGATAAACGGGATGCTGACGGCCAGCAGGGCATCACGCAGAGCCACACTGGTGTGAGTGAATGCGGCCGGGTTTATCAGGATAAAATCGGTGTTGCCCCGTGCAGCATGGATTCTGTCGATAAGTTCGTGCTCGGCGTTGGATTGCAGATGGCTCAGTGTTACACCGCACTGACCGGCATCGCGGGTCAGCGTTGTCACGATATCCGCGAGAGTGAGCGTCCCGTATTTATCGGGTTCCCGCGTGCCCAGCAGGTTAAGGTTCGGGCCGTTCAGTAACAATATATGATAACTTTCGGTCATCCTGCTGCTATCTCCTGCAATCTAACGTAAACGCACAAGATAACGCGATGTTAATGCGTTGTCACCTTTTTCTCACTGCCGGCAATATTAATTTTTACAGAAGAAGGGCGACATTATAAACATTTCATCGCAGTTCGCAGCAAAATACTGGTCTGAACAGGACAGAACCGCGACAAGGCAGACCAGTTCATCATCTGTATTACCGGAATAATTTGCCGGATATTCCCCGCAAATGTTATCCGTTTGCTGATAGTAGTCTGCCTGCACGTCTTTTAACAGGTACGCCGGAATACCGGGGTGTGTTTCTGCCGGTTTGCTCACATAACCGCTGTTCAGGGAGCGGATTTTACGTAAAGAACACAGCAGATACCGGGCGGCAGTATGTATTTACCGGTTACTGCGGGGCGTTATAGTGCCTCTGTACCGTCTGATTGACAAGTCCCGTCACTATTCCGGCGATCAATACAGGCAGGACGCGGTATAGCGTATCTGTATCGGGTTAACAAATATTTATATCTGTGTTTATTTTGAGACTATTCTGAGTAAAGGATGCTGCTGATTCATCATAATCCGGTGAATAACCCGGTATTTTTGCTGTCTTATCGGTGATTAAGCAGATTGTTTTAATGCGAGGATAGAGATAACGGGCGTCAGGCTGATTGTAAGATTGCGTATATTATATAGAATCCGGTTGAACTTGATGCATAGTTACAGGTCAACTATCCGGACGTTTGCGGAGATTAATGAAAAAATACGGGCAACCGCCGGATTTTTTACATTAATTTTAATCTGCCTGTGCGTAATTCATCAATTATGTGAAAAAGTCTGCGTTTTTATGCAGCTTTATACTGCGCAGTATATAAAAATTATCTAGAATAGACCGCTCCCTGATGTGATGTGGACACGCTGTTGGCAAGGTGCAATCTGTGGCTTGTCGCAAAGAAACGTGGTTGGTAAAGTAGACGGGTTTTCCCGTCCCCGGCTTGCAGGATTATCCTTTTGTATGTTTAAAAAAATTCGTGGCATGTTTTCCAACGACTTGTCGATTGACCTGGGTACAGCCAATACCCTTATTTATGTCAAAGGACAAGGCATTGTTCTGGATGAACCGTCTGTCGTGGCTATCCGCCAGGATCGTCCGGGTTCAACCAAAAGTGTTGCTGCTGTTGGTCATGAGGCCAAACGTATGCTGGGTCGTACCCCCGGCAATATCGCAGCAATCCGTCCGATGAAAGACGGTGTTATCGCCGACTTTTTTGTGACCGAAAAAATGCTCCAGCATTTTATCAAACAGGTTCACAGTAACAGTTTTATGCGCCCGAGCCCGCGTGTTCTGGTGTGTGTGCCGGTGGGAGCAACCCAGGTTGAACGCCGTGCCATCCGTGAATCCGCGCTCAGCGCCGGTGCACGTGAAGTTTATCTGATCGAAGAGCCGGTTTCAGCGGCTATCGGTGCCGGTTTACCGGTATCAGAAGCGACCGGTTCCATGGTGGTGGATATCGGCGGCGGTACCACTGAAGTGGCCGTTATCTCCCTGAACGGCGTGGTTTATTCTTCCTCTGTCCGTATCGGTGGCGACCGTTTCGACGAAGCTATCATTAACTATGTGCGCCGTAACTATGGCTCACTGATTGGTGAAGCAACCGCAGAACGCATCAAACACGAGATCGGTTCGGCTTATCCGACAGACGAAGTGCTTGAAATTGAAGTCCGCGGCCGTAACCTGGCTGAAGGGGTTCCGCGCGGTTTCACCCTGAACTCCAACGAAATTCTGGAAGCCCTCCAGGAACCGCTGACCGGTATTGTCAGTGCAGTGATGCTGGCGCTGGAGCAGTGCCCGCCGGAGCTGGCATCTGATATCTCCGAACGCGGAATGGTACTGACCGGTGGCGGCGCACTGCTGCGTAACCTGGATCGCCTGCTGATGGAAGAAACCGGTATTCCGGTGATCGTTGCGGAAGATCCGCTGACGTGTGTCGCCCGCGGCGGCGGCAAAGCTCTTGAGATGATCGATATGCACGGCAGCGATCTTCTCAGTGAAGAATAAGCGGACTCCCGTCCGTTCAATACTGCAGGCCGGGGGAGTCCGCTCCCCCTGCTCGCCGGATACACACTCTGTCTTCCCGGACGGAATTACTGTAGTACCTGATATCGCATCTTATGAAGCCGATTTTTAGCCGGGGACCTTCCCTTCAGATTCGCATTATTATTGCGGTTATTTTTGCCATCGGACTGATTGTGGTTGATAACCGGATTGATGCTTTTACCAAAATCCGTAACTATCTGGATACGGCGGTCAGCCCGTTCTATTTTTTAGCCAACGGTCCGCGCCAGTTACTGGACGGTATTTCTGATAACTTCGCGACCCGTGAACAGCTGGAATTTGAAAACCGCGCTCTGCGGCA
The DNA here is from genome assembly GCF_019242955.1 of Morganella morganii. Lineage (GTDB taxonomy): Bacteria > Pseudomonadota > Gammaproteobacteria > Enterobacterales > Enterobacteriaceae > Morganella > Morganella sibonii. Next base: position 3,438,946 of record NZ_CP066129.1, on the reverse strand, counting down.
GGAACTGCTGGTAAAAAACAGTCAGAATCAGCTGCTTGAACAGTTCAAGCAGGAAAATTCCCGGCTGCGTGAACTGCTCGGTTCGCCGTTGCGTCAGGATGAGCACATGATGGTCACGCAGGTAATGGCGGGGGCCAACACCCCGTATCGTGACCAGGTCGTTATCGACAAAGGCAGCCGTGACAACGTGTATGACGGCCAGCCTGTGATCAGCGATAAAGGCGTGGTGGGACAGGTGGTTGCCGTGTCCCAGTTAACCAGCCGTGTTTTGCTGATCTGTGATACCAGCCACGCACTGCCGATTCAGGTGCTGCGTAACGATATTCGTGTCATTGCATCCGGTACCGGATGTACTGACGATTTACAGCTTGAACCTCTGCCGAATAATATTGATATCCGCGTGGGAGATGTGCTGGTCACATCCGGCCTCGGCGGCCGTTTCCCGGAAGGTTACCCTGTCGGGATCGTGTCTGCGGTGAAAGTGGACAGTCAGCGCGCTTATACCATTATCAGTGCCAAACCGACGGCAGATCTTCAGCGTCTGCGTTATCTGCTCTTATTATGGGGCGGAGACAGTAATCCCCGTGATCCTTCCGGCCCGTCTGAAGTGTACCGTGCAGCGAATGAACGTATCATGCAGGTTATGCCTCAGGTGATCCCGTCCGTTCCGGCACCGGAAACCGATCCTGCCGCTGTTCCGCCTGTTGCCCCGGCACAGCCATCTGCCCCGGTGCCGCCGAAACCGGCACAGCCAAAACCGGCAAACAATCCGGCAAACAACCCGGCAAACAACCCGGCAAACAACCCGGCCGCCGCGCCGGGTGCGCAGGAACCGGCTGCTGAAACCGCACCGGCACGGCCGCTGAGGATGAGGCCGCAGCAATGAATACTTACCGGGGACAAAACCGGATTATTGTCTGGCTCTCTTTTCTGATAGCACTGGTACTGCAAATCATGCCCTGGCCGGAGCAGCTTCAGTTTTACCGGCCGTCATGGGCGATGCTGTTCCTGATCTACTGGGTGATGGCGCTGCCGCACCGGGTCAGTGTCGGTTCAGCTTTCTTCCTCGGCATGATCATTGATTTGATTGAGGGCTCCACGCTCGGCGTGCATGCCCTGAGCCTCTCTATTGTCACGTATCTGGTATCATTCAGGCATCAGCTGCTGCGCAATATGGCGCTCTGGCAGCAGTCGCTGGTTATCATTGTGTTGTCAGCGCTGATGCAGTTCTTTGTTTTCTGGTCAGAATTTTTATTGTCCGATATTGTATTTCATCCGGAAGTCTTCTGGAACAGTCTGGTCAATGGTATCTTATGGCCATGGATTTTCTTATTACTGCGTAAGACCCGCCGCCATTTTTCTGTTCATTAGTCAGGGGACGGCGGCGTGATACGTTAACAAAACGTCAGGACGTCTGAATGCTGCCGATTTACCTTGCTTCAACCTCTCCCCGCCGCCGGGAACTTATCCGGCTGCTGAATGTTCAGTGTGAAACACTCTCCCCCTGTATCGATGAAATCCGCCGTGATGATGAACCCGCCGCGGATTATGTGGTGCGTCTGGCACGGGAGAAAGCACAGGCCGGGGTGGCGCTGGCAGCGGAAGACCGGCCGGTTATCGGCTCTGATACCATTGTGGTGCTCGGCGGGGATATCCTGGAAAAGCCCCGGGACGCGGCGCATGCTTTTGCTATGCTCAGCGCATTATCCGGTTCCACGCACCAGGTGATGACGGCTGTCGCGGTTTCTGACCGTTTACGGACACTCAGTACACTGATTGTGACGGATGTGACATTCCGCCGGTTATCGGACGACGAAATAAACGAGTATATTCAGACAGGTGAGCCGATGGACAAAGCCGGTGCGTACGGCATCCAGGGCTTTGGCGGGCGTTATGTCCGCAAAATTAACGGTAGCTATCATGCTGTGGTGGGATTACCGTTAGTGGAGACAGAAGAATTAATCAAACGGTACACGGATACCCTGAGCGGGGTTGTACCGGCACACATTGATGGGAAAGAAATACCATGACAGCCGAGCTTTTGGTCAACGTGACTCCGTCTGAAACACGCGTGGCTTATATTACTGGCGGGATACTTCAGGAAATTCATATTGAGCGCGAGGCTAAACGCGGTATCGTCGGCAATATCTATAAAGGGCGTGTGAGCCGGGTACTGCCCGGTATGCAGGCGGCCTTTATCGATATTGGCCTGGATAAAGCAGCCTTTCTGCATGCCTCGGATATCATTCCGCATACAGAATGTATCTCCGGGGATGAAAAAGAGAAATTCCGCACCCGGGATATTTCGGAACTGGTACATCAGGGGCAGGATATTATTGTGCAGGTGGTCAAAGATCCGCTGGGTACCAAAGGTGCGCGGCTGACCACGGATATCACACTGCCTTCCCGCTATCTGGTGTTTATGCCGGGCGCATCTCATGTAGGGGTTTCCCAGCGTATTGAGAGTGAAGAAGAGCGTGAACGCCTGAAAAATCTGGTGGCGGGTTATTGTGATGAGGATGGCGGTTTTATTATCCGCACGGCGGCGGAAGGCGTCGGGGAAGAGGAACTGACATCGGATGCTGCGTTTTTGCGCCGGTTGTGGACCAAGGTTATCCAGCGTAAAAAGCGTAATACCACCCGTACCAAAATCTACGGCGAACTGGCACTGGCACACCGTATTCTGCGGGATTTTGCAGGTGAGTCACTTGACCGCATCCGGATTGACTCCCGCCTGAGCTTTAAAGAGTTACAGGAATTTGTGGATGATTACATCCCGGAAATGACCGCCAAACTGGAACTGTACCAGGGCAGTCAGCCGATTTTTGATCTTTACGATACTGAAAATGAAATCCAGCGGGCGATGGAGCGCAAGGTCGAAATGAAATCAGGCGGCTATCTGATTATCGACCAGACCGAAGCGATGACCACCATCGACATCAACACCGGTGCGTTTGTCGGGCACCGTAATCTGGAAGAAACCATTTTCAATACCAATATCGAAGCGACTCAGGCTATCGCGCGGCAGTTACGTCTGCGCAACCTCGGTGGTATCATCATCATTGATTTCATTGATATGACCGATGAAGATCACCGCCGCCGGGTGCTGAGCTCCCTGGAACTGGCACTGGCGAAAGATCGTGTGAAGACCACGATTAACGGTTTTTCACAGCTCGGGCTGGTGGAGATGACCCGCAAACGCACGCGGGAGAGCCTGGAGCATGTGTTGTGCGAGAAATGCCCGACCTGTCAGGGACGCGGCAGTGTCCGCTCCGTGGAAACGGTCTGCTATGAGATCCTGCGCGAGATTGTCCGCGTGCACCGCCTGCTGGATGTTGATCGCTTCCTGGTCTATGCGTCACCGGCGGTGACCGAGGCATTGCAGGGGGATGAGTCTCATGCACTGGCAGAGGTGGAGATTTTTGTCGGCAAACAGGTTCAGGTCCGCGCTGAACCGCTCTACAGTCAGGAACATTTTGATGTCGTAATGATGTAATTCATTGGCGGTACACTGCCGTATATAAACGGATATACGGTTCCGCCAGCCTTGACAGCTGCAGGAGAAGGAGAGCCGGTGAGGCGACTGCCCGGGATTTTACTGACATGTGTGATTGTAATCGTGATTGCTGCGGCACTGGTGCTCGGCGGTTTGCGCTACCTGTTGCCTCAGATAAATGAGTACCGTCCTCAGATCGAACAAAAACTCTCGCAGCTGACCGGTGCCACGGTCAGAATTGGTGAAATCAGCGGCCGCTGGCAGGGATTCGGTCCGGCGCTGACACTCCGCGACCTGAGTGTTACCGCCCCGGATGCGGATATCTCAGCCGAAAAAATCGACCTCTCCCTCGATATCTGGCGGACATTATTCCGTTTTCAGGTCAGTTTCCGTGATCTGACTTTCTGGCACATGAAGCTGGATTACAAACAGCCGCTGAGCAGCGACGGCAGCAGTATTGAAACAGATGATGCCCTGTCCGGGCTCTGGCTGGAGCGTTTTGATAATTTTGATCTGCGCGACAGCGAAATCCGTTTTCTCACACCGTCCGGCGATCCCGCCACCTTACTGGTTTCCCGTCTGTCATGGCTCAATCAGAGCAAGCGCCACCGTGCCCAGGGGGAAATCAGTCTCTCCTCGGTGAATAACCCGCGCGGCTGGTTACAGGTGCGGCTGGATCTGCGCGATGTCAATGGCCTGCTGGATGAGGGAACGGTCTACCTCCAGGCTGATGAGATTGATATGACCCCGTGGTTCAGCCGCTGGCTGCGTGATAATACCGGACTGAATAAAGCCGGTTTCAGCCTGGACGGATGGATGACGGTGGAGAAGGGCGCGATAACCCGCGGTCTGGTCAGGCTGAACTCCGGTGAGGCAGACTGGCTGACCGGTAAAGAGAAACACACACTGGAAGTTCAGGATCTGATGGTACAGATGCGCCGTCAGGGGGAAGGATGGCTGTTTAATATTCCGGATCTGTTCAACCTGAAAACTGACGGTCAGCAGTGGCCGGAAGGCAGCCTGTCACTGCTTTATATCCCGCCGTCGGCCAAATACGGCGGGAATACTCATCTGCGTGTCCGGGCAAATGATATTGAACTGGCGCGCCTGAGCAGCATTGTGCCGACCTTCTCTTTCCTCACCAATGATATTGTCAAAGCCTGGCAGCAGCGCGACCCGTCAGGTCTTATCCGTGATTTTGCCCTCGATATCACTCCGGCAGCGCCGGAAAACCTTGAACTGGATATTTCCTGGCAGGATGTCAGCTGGAAAGCGCTGGACGAATTACCGTCGGTATCCGGTTTCAGCGGTGTATTACGGGGCGGGCAGGCGCGCGGCATTCTGCGTTTTGCCCTCGATGACAGTGTGCTGGACTACCGTCCGATGTTTACTGCACCGCTGGCGGTGGCAGAAAGCCGCGGACAGATTCAGTGGACGAATACAGACGGCAATCTGAATCTCTGGAGTGATAATTTAGATCTGAAATCCGGTGCGCTGCGGGCGAACGGTAATTTCCGCTATCAGCATGATAAAGACAGGCCGCCGTCACTCGGGATACTCGGCGGTGTGACGCTGACCGATGCCGGAGAAGCCTGGCGCTATTTCCCGGTTCCGCTGATGGGGGAGTTCCTGAGCGAATATCTCACACAGGCACTGATTGCCGGACAGGCAGAAAATGCCACGGTGATATTTCAGGGCAACCCGGCCGATTTCCCGTTCCGCAAAAACGAAGGACAATTTCAGATTTGGGTGCCGCTGCGTGATGCCACCTTTAAATATGATCCGGAATGGCCTGCCCTGATGGGCATGAATGCCGATCTGAATTTCCATAATCAGGGACTGTGGATCAGCGCGGAGGAAGCAAAACTGGGGGAGGCCACCGCCCGCAGTCTGAAAGCGGATATCCCGGATTTTACGGTTGAGCGTCTGTATATTCAGTCTGACATTGAAGGCAACGGTGAATCACTCGGTAAGTATTTTGATCAGACACCGATGAAAAGCTCTATCGGGAATACCCTGGAGCAACTGAAAATCGGCGGTAAGGTTAACGGTGATCTTAAACTGGAAATCCCGCTTAATTTTAATGAGATGGTGCGGGCAACCGGTCACGTCAATCTGAAAAATAATGATATTGATGTGGTGCCGATCGGCAGCACACTCAAAAATGTCAGCGGACAGTTCCGGTTTGATAACGGCGACCTGGAAAGCGACCGTATCACGGCTTCCTGGTTCGGACAGCCGCTGAATATCCGCTTTACCACCAAAGAGAATCCGTCAGATTTTGCCGTGAATATCGATCTGGATGGTAACTGGCAGATGAAAGGTATCGACGGTGTACCGGCCGTGGTCAAACAGCATGTAACCGGCTCGTTCCCGTGGACGGGGGATGTGAAAATTACCCTGCCGCAAAAAGGGGAGATGAGTTACACCGTTGATCTGGACGGTCAGACCGGAAAGCTGACCAGCAGCACCTTACCGGCGGTCCGGCGCTGGGCTGCGGAAAGCGGCTCGCTGAATGTGCATGCTGCCGGGACAGAACACACCCTGAAAGCGGGCGGAACGCTCGGCAAATCGTTCAGTTTCCTGACGGACTGGCGTCTTGGCGATATTCTGACACTCAACGGCGCAACAATCCGTCCGGGCACAAAAGTGCCGGAAAAAATCACACCGGATGTTATCAGTATCGCACTGCCGCCGGTCAGCGGCGAAGAGTGGGTCGGCGCTCTGGCAGTGGCGGGGCAGAGCCATCAGCAGCCGGCCTCACTGAAACTGCCGGGGAATATTGATCTCTCCGTGCCGTATGCGGATTTTGCCGGGCAGCGCTGGAATCAGGTGAAACTGCGTATCCATCCGCAGGAAAACGGCTGGCTGCTCAGTGCAGACGGACAGGAGCTGCGCGGTGATATCCGTATCCCGTCCTCCGGGCCGTGGCAGGCGAGTATTGATTATCTCTACTATAATCCGGAGTCTATTCAGAATGCCCTGCCGGAATCGCAGCGTAATGAAACCACCAAAACTGATTACCGGGTCAGCAGCTGGCCTGCTGTCACGCTGCGCTGTGAAGCCTGCTGGGTGGGCGGCCTGAATATCGGTACGGTGAACGCAAAAGTCTGGCCGGAAAATAACACGCTGGTGCTGGATGCGGCAACGGTCAAAAACAGTGCCAGTGAACTGACACTCAGCGGCCGCTGGGATGCCGGCCGTTCCCCTCTGTCGCATTTTAAAGGTCAGTTTAAGGGGCCGGTCTTTGATAATATGGCCGCGTATTTCGGGGTACTGGTACCTATCACCGGCTCTCCGTTTACCGTGGATTTTGACCTGAACTGGCGGGATGTTCCCTGGTCACCGGATGTGGCGACGCTGAACGGTATTATCAGCACTTCGCTCGGCAAAGGGGCGATTGAGCGGATGGGCGGCGGTAATGCCGGTAAACTGCTGCGGCTGGTCAGTTTTGATGCATTATTGCGCAAGTTACAGCTCGATTTCACGGATACCTTCAGTAATGATTTCGTTTTTGACAGCATACGCGGTAAAGGCGTGATAAAAGATGGTATTTTAAAGACTACGGATACCCGCGTGGACGGATTAATGGCGGATATCAGCTTTAGCGGTTCAATTTATCTTGTGGAGCGTCGTATTGATATGTCGGTGGTTGTCACACCGGAACTCTCTGCGACGGTCGGGGTGGCGACAGCCTTTGTTGTGAACCCGATAGCCGGAGCGGCTGTCTTTGTGGCCAGTAAGGTGCTCGGCCCGCTCTGGAGTAAAATTTCGGTGATACGGTATCACCTGAGCGGTAGTTTAGAAGAGCCGAAGGTAGATGAAGTTTTGCGTCAGTTAAAGGAGACCCGGGAATGAAAAACGCAAATGTGGCACTATTGCAGCTGTGCAGCGGCACAAATATCAAACACAATTTGGCGCAAATCGAACAACAGATCAAACAACTGCCTGATAATATCAAACTGGTGATGACACCGGAAAACGCGCTGATTTTTGCATCAGGCAATACCTATCAGAAGTATGCGGAAGTGCAGGGCGAAGGCCCGCTGCAATCAGCGGTGGCTGATATGGCACGCCGTTACGGCGTGTGGATTCTGGTCGGCTCAATGCCGATGATCAGTCGTGAAGACCCGGCGCGCATCACCAGCAGCAGCCTGCTGTTTGATGATAAAGGGGAAATCAAAGCCCGTTATGACAAAATTCACATGTTTGACGTGAATATTGATGATGAGCAGGGTTCATACAATGAATCGAAAATCTTCCAGCGCGGCGAGCACATCACCGTGGTTGATACCCCGGTGGGTCGTCTCGGTATGACCATCTGTTATGATCTGCGTTTCCCGGGCCTGTTCCAGGCACTGCGTGAGCAGGGCGCGGAGATTATCTCTGTTCCGGCGGCCTTTACCCGGCTGACCGGCAAATCCCACTGGGAGCCGCTGCTGCGCGCCCGTGCGATTGAAAACCAGTGCATTATCCTTGCTCCGGCACAGGTCGGCGTGCACGGCACCCGCCGCACATGGGGACACACCATGGCGATTGACGGCTGGGGCAAAGTGATGAAGAAAAATACGGATGCGGTGGCCGCCATCGGCGTTGATATCCGTCCGGACAGCTTAACCTCAATGCGTGAGCAGATCCGCGTGGTGAAACATAACCGTTTCCGCCCGCAACTGACCTCACTGATTGAGAAAAACACTACAGGTAAAGAGTAATTATGAGTTTTTCAACTGTCAGCAATCATCTGCTGACCGCCCATGATCTTGATGAACAGGATCTCTTTTCTGTCCTCACACAGTTAGCGGATCGCCATATTGACTATGGCGATCTGTACTTCCAGAGCAGTTTTCATGAAGCCTGGGTGCTGGAAGATAAAATTATCAAAAACGGCTCTTATAATATCGATCAGGGTGTCGGTATCCGTGCGGTCAGCGGTGAGAAAACCGGTTTTGCTTACGCTGATCAGATAAGCCTGACTGCATTACAGCAGAGCGCATCTGCGGCGCGCAGTATTGTGCGTGAGCAGGGTAACGGACAGGTACAGAGCCTTCATCGTGTTAATAACACGGCGCTGTATGCCGCACTCGATCCGCTGCGTGCAATGCCGCGTGAGGAAAAAATTGCGCTGCTGCATCGTCTTGACCGTGTGGCACGGGCTGAAGATCCGCGTGTGCAGGAAGTGAATGCCAGCCTGACCGGTGTGTATGAAGAAGTCCTGGTTGCCGCCACTGACGGTACGCTTGCGACGGATATCCGTCCGCTGGTGCGTCTGTCTGTCAGTGTGCTGGTGGAAGAGGACGGCAAACGTGAACACGGCGGCAGCGGCGGCGGCGGTCGTTTCGGCTATGAATATTTCCTGGGTACAGAAGACGGTGAGATCCGCGCTGACCATTTCGCCCGTGAAGCGGTGCGCATGGCGCTGGTGAATCTCTCTGCCGTTGCGGCACCGGCCGGTTCAATGCCGGTTGTGCTGGGCGCGGGCTGGCCGGGCGTGCTGCTGCATGAAGCGGTCGGACATGGCCTGGAAGGGGATTTCAACCGTCGTGGTGCATCTGTATTCAGCGGAAAGATCGGTCAGCAGGTCACATCGTCACTCTGTACCATTGTTGATGACGGAACCATCGGCGATCGCCGCGGTTCACTGGCGATTGATGACGAAGGGGTGCCGGGGCAATATAACGTCCTGATCGAGAACGGTATTCTGAAAGGTTATATGCAGGATAAACTCAATGCCCGTCTGATGGGGGTTGACCCGACCGGTAACGGCCGCCGTGAATCTTATGCCCATCTGCCGATGCCGCGCATGACCAACACCTATATGCTGGCGGGAGAATCATCACCGGAAGAGATTATCGCCAGTGTGAAAAACGGCCTGTATGCCCCGAATTTCGGCGGCGGTCAGGTGGATATCACCTCCGGTAAGTTTGTGTTCTCGACATCCGAAGCGTATCTCATTGAAAACGGTAAGATTACCAAACCGGTAAAAGGCGCGACACTGATTGGCTCCGGTATTGAAGCCATGCAGCAGGTGTCGATGGTCGGTAATGACCTGAAACTGGATAAAGGCGTCGGAGTGTGCGGTAAAGAAGGGCAGAGCGTGCCGGTGGGTGTCGGTCAGCCGACCCTGAAACTGGACAGCATTACAGTCGGCGGAACGGCCTGATGATGCAGAAATACGGCACACTGGTGATTGTTCTGATTGTGGCGGTCTCCGCCTGGCTGGCAGGGTTGCCGGGGAAGTTTATCGAAACCCGTCCGTCAGAGCCGGTGCCGCAGCAGACAGAACAGCCGCAGAGTATTGATGCTCTGACAGCACAGTCACGGGTGGTCAGCTACGTGCAGCAGCACCAGCGCCTGCCGGATTACTATGTGACGAAAAAAGCCGCCCGTAACGCGGGCTGGCAGCCGTCAAAAGGCAACCTCTGTGATGTGATGCCGGGTAAGGCTATCGGCGGTGATCGTTTCGGCAACCGGGAAAAAAGGCTGCCGGATGCACCGTCGCGTCAGTGGTTTGAAGCGGATATCAACTATAACTGCGGTCACCGCGGCAGTGATCGTCTGCTTTACTCCGGGGACGGACTGATTTATGTCACCACCGATCATTACCGTTCATTTCAGCAGGTAAATTAACCCATGACACCCGAAATCAGCATTGTGCATTTTGATTTCCGCACCATCCGGACAACGGACGATTTTTATCAGCAATTCAGTGATAAATTTCAGCTGACCTGCTTCGGCCGTAATACGGATGCGTTATGGGATATGCTGACAGGCGGGATTGATCTGCCGGTGATACTGGCGTTTGAACATATTACCGCACGGCAGCGGCGGCTGTTTTCAGCCATTATCAGTACCTGCCGGGATGCGGAGGAGGAGTGGCCGGGGGATATTCAGCTGGTGCTGGCCCCCCTGACCATGACGGCGGATTAAGCGCTTTCTGCCAGTTCTTTCAGATACTGGAACAGCTGGCGGTAAGCTTTTGGTGGTTTATTGCCTTCGCGCTCTTTTTTCGCATTGCGGATAAGTGTGCGCAGCTGCTGGCGATCAAGGTGCGGGAACAGTGCAACTGCTTCTTCCGCTACCGCGTCATCGCCGGTGACCAGGCGTTCGCGCAGATCTTCGAGTTTATGCAGCAGGACAACCTGCTGATTATGGCGGTTTTTCAGTTTGTCGAGTGCTGTGGTAATCGGCTCCGGGTCACGGGCCCGCAGCATTTTACCGATGAGCTGTAACTGACGGCGCAGGCCTTCACGCTTGATTTTTTGTGCAAGCAGGATGGCGTCGAGCAACTGTTCATCCAGCGGAATACGTTCCAGCTGGGTCTTGCTCAGTGCAACCAGTTCAGCGCCGAGTTTTTTCAGGGCTTCCGCATCGCGTTTAATTTCGCTTTTGCTGACCCAGATTATCTCGTCATCCTCTTCCTCCTGAGGAAGTGCATCGGGTTCTTCAAACCAGTCTTCAGGCTGCTTTGCCATAATAGTATTTCCTGTGGCGAAACACAGAGCGGCGGGTGCCGGATGATCTCTGTGTTTGTGAGTGTTAACATTTGATTATTGCGTATTGTAACCGGGGAAAAGGCCGGATAACACCTATTCAGCTGTCTGATTAGCTGACGGCCCCTTAATTTATTGAATTGGAACCTGATTGATGAATATCACTTCTCAGATTATGGCGCAGCGTACGCGCCTGGAACAAGCGGTTTCGCAGGCACTGAGTATTGCACAGAAAGGGTGTGACAGCGCCGAAGTTGCTGTCAGCCGGACCACCGGGATGAGTGTGAGCACCCGGATGGGTGAGGTGGAGAACGTTGAGTTTAACAGTGACGGCGCGCTGGGGATCACGGTGTATCATAACCAGCGCAAAGGCAGTGCATCTTCCACCGATTTAAGCGACGAGGCGATTGCCCGTACCGTACAGGCCGCGATCGACATTGCGAAATATACATCTGAAGATCCGTGTTCCGGCCCGGCAGATCGCGATTTGCTGGCCTTTGAGGCACCGGATCTGCAACTGTTTTATCCGTCTGAAGTGAGCGCAGACCAGGCGATCGACTACGCCGCCAATGCGGAAAAAGCGGCACTGAGCGCCGATCCGCGTATCACCAATACGGAAGGCGGCAGCTTTAACAGCCATTACGGCATCCGTGTCTTCGGTAACACACTCGGTATGCTGCAAAGCTACTGCAGCAGCCGTCACTCGATGTCCGCCTGTGTGATCGCGGAAGAAAACGGCGATATGGAGCGTGACTACGCGTATACCATCGCACGTAAGCTGGATGACCTGAAATCTGCACAGTGGGTGGGGGAAGAGTGTGCCCGCCGGACATTGTCCCGCCTCGCACCGCGTAAACTGGCGACACAGAAAGCACCGGTGATTTTTGCCCCGGAAGTGGCAACCGGTTTGTTCGGGCATCTGGTCGGCGCGATCAGCGGCACGTCTGTATACCGTAAATCCACTTTTCTGCTCGACAGCCTGGGTAAACAGATCCTGCCGGACTGGCTGACCATCTGTGAGCTGCCGCATGTGATCGGCGGCCTGGCCTCGACGCCGTTTGACAGTGAAGGCGTCCGCACAGAGGATCGCCTGATTATCGAAAATGGTGTCCTGAATAACTGGCTGATGACCACCTATGCCGCCCGCAAACTGGGGCTGAAAAGCACCGGTCACGCAGGCGGTATTCACAACTGGCACATTGCCGGTCAGGGGCTGGGTTTTGATGACATGCTCAGAGAGATGGGCACCGGTCTGGTGGTTACAGAACTGATGGGACAGGGTGTCAGCGGTATTACCGGCGATTACTCACGCGGTGCATCCGGTTTCTGGGTGGAAAACGGCGAGATTCAGTATCCGGTCAGTGAAATCACGATTGCCGGCAACCTGAAAGACATGTGGGCCAATATAATCGCCACCGGCGACGATATTGAAACCCGCAGCAATATTCAGTGCGGCTCTGTCTGGCTGCCGGAAATGAGTATTGCGGGGCAGTAATCGTTTTGCTGCATAAAAAACCCTGACTTTTATGCCGGGGTTTTTTTATGCCGGACAAAAACACAGCACTACATCATCAGCATTATCAGGCCCTTTGTGAGCATAAATAACTGATTTTCGAAATTAAGCACTAATGGCAGCGGGGAGTCAGTTAACGGGGAAAAAGCAAGAATGTGCAGCAGACTGAATGTTGACATAGTGGCTCCGGAAAGAGAAAAGATAAGCCATCATGCAGAAAAAGAAGGGAAAATGGAAGCTGCGCCCGCAGATTACCTGAAACGGACGCAGAGCCGGCTTAAAGCTGATTAGCGGTGTAATTCACCGGCAGCTTCAGGCTGATAGATAATTTCTGATACTTTTACGCGCGTTGCTTCACCGTTCGGCAGTTCCCATGAGATCTCATCACCGACAGAAAGCCCGAGTAACGCAGCTCCCAGCGGTGCCATGACAGACAACTGCTCTGCGCTGTCTTTCAGCGACGCCGGGTACACCAGGGTACGGATACTCTCTTTCCCGCTCGATAAATCTTCAAAGCGCACGCGGCTGTTCATCGTGACGACCGTGGCAGGCATTTCTGCCGGCGGCAGGATTTCAGCGCGATCTAACTCGTCATTCAGGGCTTCGGCAACCGGACTGTCAGCATAAGCCGGCTGTTCCAGCAGCATATCCAGACGCTCTGCGTCCAGTTCATTAATAATTATATTGGGCTTTTTCATACCACACTCCAAATCATTTCCAATACAAAAGAACACCCCCACACCAGAAGGAGGGGGGTGCTCATTTTGATAATTAATCTGATAGTAGGCTGTTCTCCTCCGAAAGGAAAGAGATCAGGATCACGAACCGCCGGGCTGCGTGAACGAAACAGCGTATCAGTTTTCTTTAAGTAAAATATTTCGTTTAGTATAACTAATCTTCATCAAAACCTGAATCAAAAAGGGAAATAATTGCCTCAATGGCGGTATTTTCATCAGGCCCTGTTGCTTCTACTTCAATAAAACTGCCCTGTTCGGAATCCAGCATCAGCATGGCAAGCACACTGTCAGCCGGGCTTCTTCATTCTGCTTATTACGAAATACCACCGTTGACCGGAAGGTCTGGATCAGTTCAAACAGTTTCATCGCCGGCCGGGCATGCAGCCCGAGCCGGTTTTTGATTTCTACCTGACAACGGATTGTCATGGGTTATTTCCGTTTTTCCAGCGTCCGGTGACGTGACTGCACGTTTTTACCGCGTGAACGGAAGTAATCCGCCAGCTGTTCCGCCACATAGACAGAACGGTGTTTCCCGCCGGTACAGCCGATAGCGACTGTCAGGTAGCTGCGGTTGTTGGTTTCCAGCATCGGCAGCCACAGTTCCAGATAACTGCGGGTCTGGTAAATAAAGTTATGCACTTCGGTATGACGATCAAGGAACGCGGCCACCGGCTTATCCAGACCGGTCATCGGACGCAGTTTCGGGTCCCAGTGCGGGTTCGGCAGGAAACGGACATCAAAGACATAATCCGCATCAATAGGAATGCCGTGTTTAAACCCGAAAGACTCGAATACCATGGTCAGTTCGCGTTCGCGTTTACCGAGCAAACGGGTTCTCAGCATTTCGGCCAGTTCGTGCACCGACATTTCAGAGGTATCGATGATCAGATCAGCGCGGGAACGCAGGGGTTCCAGCAGATCGCTCTCCTCATCAATGGCGCTTTCCAGTGAGAGATTTTTGCTGGAAAGAGGGTGCAGACGGCGGGTATCACTGTAACGGCGGATCAGGGTGTTGCGATCCGCATCCAGGAACAGCAGCTGCGGCGAGAAACCGGCCGGTAATCTGCTCAGGGCGTCTTCAAAGACCTCCGGGGACTCCGGCATATTCCGGACGTCAATACTCACTGCGGCAGAGATATCGCGTGTTGCCAGCGTGGCAGCAAGCTCCGGCAGAAGAGTGACCGGCAGGTTATCAACGCAGTAGAAACCCATATCTTCCAGCGCCCGCAGGGCAACAGATTTACCCGAACCAGAGCGGCCGCTGACTATCATCAGCACCATGAGGGGACTCCCTATCGTTTCTCTTTCAATGGCAATACGCCATTATCCGTTGTCGTCAGCCGGTTATTATCATCATTCAGTGATGATACTGTACAGCTCTTCATCGCTTTGCGCCTGGCGCAACCGGCGGCAGAGCGCTTTGTCAGCCAGTTTTTTGGCCACTAACGACAGTGTGTGTAAATGCGTCTGACACTGATCAGACGGAACAAATAACGCAAACAGAATATCCACATTCTGATTGTCGATCGCATCGAACGCGATAGGTTGTTCCAGATGTAAAAATACACCGCAGGCAGTTTGCGCCTCATTTTTGTCCAGTTTTCCGTGGGGGATGGCAATCCCGCCACCGATACCGGTTGTCCCGACTTTTTCCCGTGTAAGGAGTGCCTCAAACAACGTGTTTTCCGGCAGCGCCAGCGCGGTGGCAGCCAGTTCACTGATAATCTCCAGCGCGCGCTTCTTGCTGGTACAGTGAATATTATTGCGTGTACAGCTGATACTCAGTACATCGCTCAGGGACAAATTTGCTTCGTTATTCATTTCATTGTTCACTTAGGATCAGAATCCCGGCAACCACCATGGTAACCGGGATCAGAGCACTGCTTTTTCCTGAGAAAATTCAGACTGTTAATTCAGTCATGCACCCGGGTGCAGAAAATTTACCGGTTTCTCAGTTTTTCTTTGTGTTTGGACAGCTGGCGGCCGAGTCTTTCTGCCATCTCATCAATTGCCGCGTACATATCCTCTTTTTCCGCTGAGGCGTGAAGATCCGCACCGTTTACCTGAGCCGTTGCCTCCGCAATTTTACTGACTTTCTCAACCTTAAGGATCACCTGAACGCTGTTGATTTTATCGAAAAACTGCTCCAGCTTTTTACACTTGGCTGTCACAGTCTCACGTAAAGCATCTGTAATTTCAACGTTGTGGCCGGTAATTTGTAATTCCATAGTGTCTTCCTTCTCAATGTGTATCAAATCAGCTGTTTACGCTGATTTGAGGGCGGGATGGATAACGACTCGCGATATTTTGCGACAGTGCGTCTGGCCACCTGAATGCCCTGTTCGGCAAGCATGTCGGTCAGTTTACTGTCGCTGAGCGGTTTCGCCGGATTCTCGGCGGCAACCAGTTTTTTCACCAGTGCACGGATAGCGGTAGAGGACGCTTCGCCCCCGCTGTCGGTACTGACGTGGCTGGAGAAAAAGTACTTCAGTTCAAAGATCCCCCGCGGACTGTGCAGGAATTTCTGCGTCGTAACACGGGAAATCGTTGATTCATGCATCTCGACCCGCAGTGCGATATCAGCCAGCACCATGGGCTTCATATATTCTTCGCCCTGTTCAAAGAAGGCCTGCTGTTCTTCCACAATACAGGTCGCGACTCTGAGCAGCGTATCGTTCCGGCTTTCCAGACTTTTAATGAGCCACTTTGCTTCCTGCAAATTATTGCGGATAAACTGACTGTCGCTCTCACTGCGGGTCCGCGATCCCATCGCGGCATAATGATTATTGACCCGCAGGCGGGGAATGCTGTCGGAATTCAGTTCCACTGTCCAGCGCTCGCCGTGTTTTCTCACGAGGACGTCAGGAATAACATACTCTGATTCTCCGGTGTTGACTACCAGGCCCGGACGCGGTTCCAGCGACTGAATCAGATCAATGGCAGATTTCAGCGCCTCTTCTTTCAGTTTGGTCACCCGTCCCAGCGTACGGAAATCCCGGTTCCCCAACAATGCCAGATGCTGATCCGTGATAGCAAGGGCTTCTTTCAGACTCGGGGTTTCCGGCGGCAGAATTTTCAGCTGCACCATCAGACATTCGCGCAGGTCACGGGCGCCCACACCCACCGGATCAAAACGCTGAATACGCTTGAGTACCGCTTCCACATCTTCGGTGGTGACTTCATCGTCACCGATACTCAGGCGGATATCATCGACAGAGACGGTCAGATAGCCGGTTTCATCAATCGCATCAATGATTGAGAAGGCAATCGCGGCATCGGTTTCGGTAAAGGGGGTGAGGCGGGCCTGCCAGATCAGATAATCCTGCAAAGTTTCAGTGGTTTCGCCCTGATAGAGCGGCAGTTCATCGTCGCCGTAATCATTGCCGGTGCCGGACGGTGTACCGGCGGTGTAGATTTCTTCCCACTGCGCATCCAGCGGCAGATCATCCGGCATGGCGGTCTGTTCGAGAGCCTCGGCGCTGTCCATCTCTTTCTGTGTTTCAGATTCAGCAGGTGTGTCAATTTCCTGATGGTTATCATCAAGTTCCAGCAACGGATTAGATTCCAGCGCCTCGCGGATCTCCTGCTGGAGTTCCAGCGTGGAAAGCTGCAACAAACGGATAGCCTGCTGAAGTTGTGGCGTCATCGCCAGTTGCTGGCTGAGTTTAAGCTGCAGACTCTGCTTCATTACGGACACGGGCTCCTTACGGCTTTACAGGCGGAAACCTTCGCCTAAATAAACACGTTTAACCTGCTCATTATTCAGAATGGATTCCGGGCTGCCGTGGGCAATCATATGGCCCTGGCTGACAATATAAGCCCGTTCACAGACATCCAGTGTTTCGCGAACGTTGTGGTCAGTGATCAGGACGCCGAGCCCGTAATCACGGAGGTGCTGAATAATCTTTTTAATATCAATAACGGAAATCGGATCAACACCGGCAAACGGTTCATCCAGCAGGATGAATTTCGGGTTGGCGGCCAGTGCGCGGGCGATTTCCACACGGCGGCGTTCCCCGCCGGACAGTGACTGCCCCAGGTTATCGCGCAGATGACTGATATGGAACTCTTCCATCAGTTCTTCCGCCCGCACCCGGCGTTCGTCATTGTTCAGATCTTTACGGATTTCAAGCACTGCCATCAGGTTCTGCCATACCGTCAGACGACGGAAAATGGAAGCCTCCTGCGGCAGGTAGCCGATACCTTTACGGGCACGTTCGTGCAGCGGCAGCAGAGAAATATCTTCATCATCAATGCTGATCGCACCGGCATCACGAGGAACAATACCCACCACCATATAGAACGTCGTGGTTTTCCCGGCACCGTTCGGACCAAGCAGCCCGACGATTTCGCCGGAACTGACTTCAAGTGTCACATCTTCGACGACTTTGCGGCCTTTGTAGGCTT
The DNA here is from genome assembly GCF_019242955.1 of Morganella morganii. Classification (GTDB taxonomy): domain Bacteria; phylum Pseudomonadota; class Gammaproteobacteria; order Enterobacterales; family Enterobacteriaceae; genus Morganella; species Morganella sibonii. The sequence continues at coordinate 3,421,303 of NZ_CP066129.1, read as the reverse complement.
TGGCTAATTTGCTTGCAATTAATTTTGCCATAAATCGTTACTTACCTTTCTGGCCGGTTGCCGCCGGGCCTTTTTCCTGAATCTGTGACGGCAGCAGTACGGTAGTCACCTGTTTGCCTTTGTCACTGAATGCCTGCATCTGCTGTGTCGGCACCACATAGGTAATCTTGTCACCGGTGATATTGCTGTCCAGCTGTTCCAGATAGGCATTACCGGTCAGCGTGACCAGCTCATTGGCCATTTCGTAACGCAGTTTGCTGCCGCGTCCTTTGATTGGCTTGCCGTTATCCTGCATCTGGTAGAAGGTCACCGGATTACCGAATGCTTCGATCACCATTTTGCCGGAATCGCCGCCCGGACGGGTGACAACCACTTTGTCAGCGCGGACATCAATCGTTCCCTGTTTTACCACGACATTATCCGTAAATGTGGTGATATTTTTTTCTAAATCAAGCGCTTGTTTTAATGATGTTACCGTCACCGGCTGCTGGGTATCTTCCTTTAACGCCAAAGCAGGGACACTGACTGCCAGAATGGCTGTTGCAATCAGAGTATTAAGGATGTTTGCTTTCATTTGGGATCTCATAGTAAGTCTGCACATCTTTGATCAGTTCCGCATTACGATTGCGAAAATTACCCCGCATCTGCAATCCGACGGAACGCAGTCCTGTTCCCAGAATGGTGACTTTATCGTCAGAACTCACATCCTGGGTTATCAGATTGACTTCGGCGTTATCCGTGGTGATCTGCCTGAGCTGCGTATCGGTGGTCAGGCTGTCAACCTGCACATCACCATATAAATACAACATTCTGTCATTGGTTAATTTGGCCCGCTTTGAACGAATCGTCCAGGTGGCGGTTTTATCAGGGTCGTAGGTGGTCAGCACCGGATTAGTAAACCATGTTACTTTTTCCTGAGCAAAGTTCTGCACATCATCCGCATTCAGCTTATACGTCAGCAGCCCTGTCGGCTCGTAGGCCAGGGTTGAGGACGTTTTAGTTTTATACGTCGGCGTACCGTCTTCCACGATCTTGCCGTCGGTGTCACCTGAACGGGAAACCGACAGGTTCCAGCCGAGCAGACCGAGGGCGATAAGCGCCAGGATAATGATCAGCCAAAGCTTAAATTTACTCATGAGATCCCTGATAAAGCCACTATAACCAATGAAATTCTTTTCAGACGGACAGGCCTTTCGCCTCATCCAGCTTATTTTGTGCCAGCAGAATCAGATCGCACAATTCGCGGACCGCGCCCCGGCCGCCTGCAATTTGTGTAACATAATCCGCTTTGGGTAACAATAACGGGTGGGCATCCGCTACTGCAGCGGATAAACCGACCTCTGCCATAACCGGCCAGTCAATCAGATCATCGCCGATATAGGCGACGTCACCGGGGTGGACTGCCAGTTTATCTAATAGTTCGCGATACGCCAAAAGCTTATCGCTCTGTCCCTGGTAAAGATGTGTAATTCCGAGTGTATTGGCACGATCTTCCAGTAATTTCGCTTTACGACCAGTAATTATCGCCACCTCAATCCCCGAGGTCAGCAGGCAGCGGATTCCGTAACCGTCACGGACATTGAATGCCTTCAGCTCTTCTCCGCTGTTGCCCTGATAAATCAGGCCGTCAGACATCACGCCGTCCACATCACAGATAAGAAGCCGTATTTTAGCGGCTTTTTCCATAACTGTTTGCGCTATCGGGCCATAGCAGGTGTCAATGGTGGTAATTTGTGTCATCGTCAGTCCTTATACCACCCCGGCCTGGAGCAGATCATGCATATGCAGTACGCCCAGCAGTTTATCACCTTCTGTGACTAATAAAGAGGTGATATGCCGTGACTGCATTAAATTCAGTGCCTCAACCGCCAGAGTATTGGCTTTGATACGAATTCCGCCCGGTGTCATCACATCAGCAATCTGACAGTTATTGAGATCAGTGCCCGCATCGAAAATCCGGCGCAAATCACCGTCGGTGAAGATCCCCTGAATGATCATGTCGTCATCACAGATAACCGTCATTCCCAGTTTTTTACGGGTGATTTCAACCAGAGCCTCGCGCAGTGATGCTGTTTTCGGCACGCGCGGAATATCATCACCGGTATTCATCAGGTCAGAAACCAGTAACAGCAGTTTCCGGCCGAGTGCGCCGCCCGGATGAGAGAGGGCAAAATCTTCTGCGGTAAAACCGCGGGCCTGTAATAACGCGATTGCCAGCGCATCACCCATCACCAGTGTGGCGGTGGTGCTGGTGGTCGGTGCAAGGCCGAGCGGACAGGCTTCCTGCGGGACTTTAATACACAGATGGATATCCGCCGCTTTCCCCATGGTACTGTCCGGGTTACCGGTCATGCAGATAAGCGGGATGTTCTGACGTTTGATAACAGGAATAAGTGCCTGAATTTCAGAGGATTCACCGGAGTTTGAAATCGCGATCACCACATCTTTCTTTGTGACCATTCCCAGGTCGCCGTGTGCGGCTTCACCAGGATGCACAAAGAAAGACGGGGTGCCGGTGCTGGCAAATGTTGCGGCCATTTTGTGACCGATGTGACCGGATTTTCCCATCCCCATAATGATCACTTTGCCTTCACAGCGGAATATCAGCTCACAGGCTTTGTCGAAATCATCATTAATATACTGTTCGAGTGACGCGAGACCTTCACGTTCAATCCGGAGGACTTGTTTACCTGTTAGTTGAAAATCAGTTCGGGACATCTGTTTGTTCTCACTTTCAGTGTATGTCTGTGTATTAATGGCTGACATTTATCAGTCGGTAAAAAGACGTATCAGCCGGTAAAAAGACTTATCAGCCAGGCGGTGAATGCACTGAGCAGAATAATGCCTTTCAGCCGGTTCAGCCGCTGGTTCCGGCCGGCCGCAAAGAAAATAAATAACACACCGGCCGCGATCATGACGGCAAAATCGGTCATAAAACGGTCTGCTGCCATCGGGGAGGCGGCTAACAGCGCCGGGATACCCGCAACGACAGTGGTATTAAACAGTGTTGCGCCGATAAGATTACCCAGCGCGATATCTTTTTCACCTTTGACAGCTGCCGCAATCGTGGTGCACAGTTCCGGCAGACTGGTGCCGACAGCCAGAATCGTCAGTCCGGTGATACGCCCGCTGATATCCGCATAGCGGGTGAATGCCGAGGCATTATCAATCACAATCCGGACCGCCACCGGCATAATCAGTAATCCGGCGACCAGCCACAATAAAGCAACCGGCAAATTATTTTCCTGCGGCAGTTCATGATTTTGTTCAGTTGTGAAGCCGTCATACTGATCCCGCCGGGCCATTGCGGCAATTTTCACCACCAGCCAGAGGCTGGCCAGTCCCGCGAATACCAGAAATCCGCCCTGAAGCCGGGTGATACCGCCGGACCAGATAAACAGTCCGAACAGTGCCATCATGGCCAGCATCAGCGGAAGCTCACGGCGCAGCACCGCAGACTGTACACTCAGCGGGCGGATAAGGGCGGCAAGCCCGGCGATCAGCAGTAAATTGGTAATATTGGAGCCGATAATGGTGCCGAGCGCCAGATCCGGCTGCCCTTCAAGCACCGCACCGGCCGAGGTCAGCAGTTCCGGCAGCGATGTGCCGGGGCCGGCCACCAGAATACCGGTAATAAAGGGGGAGATGCCGAGCGCACGGGAAAAAACAGCCGCACCGTACACAATACGGTCAGACGCATAAACCAGCAGAATCAACCCGGTAAGTAAAAGGATGCTGGTGAGTAACATGGCTCTCCTCCGGGCTGCAAAAACAGTCAGAAATAATGAGGTACGGGAAGTTGGAGGTTATTGTACGGGCTGAGGCGCAAAAGTAAAACAGCTGTGTTAGCTTCGTTAAGGCTGCGGGTAATATACTGACGCATGTTCCCGGAATATCCTCAATTTTCTGCCGGTGGTACGTTTTATGCCCGGCGGAGGCGTTAATGTTATATGCTGATATACTGGCGTATCGCCGTATTTATGCCCTGTTACTCAGAGGGGATAAATAATTCAGACAGCAGCACCCGCATTTAAAGGCGAAAACCGCCGGATTTTTTTATATTATGATGGGTCAGTCCTGTATGTGTTGTAATAACACGAAAAACATAACGTTAAGGTTGTGAGGTCATGAACCGACAGACGGAAAATATTATTGAGATCCGGAACATGTGCTTCCGGCGCGGTTCGCGCATGCTGTTTAATGATATCAGCCTGGATGTGCCGCGCGGTAAAGTGACCGCGATTATGGGGCCGTCCGGGATCGGGAAAACCACGCTGTTACGCCTGATCGGCGGACAGCTGCGGCCGGACAGTGGTGAGATCTGGTTTGACGGTGACAATATCCCGGCACTCTCCCGCAGCAAACTGTATCAGTCCCGCCGTAAAATGAGCATGTTATTTCAGTCAGGTGCGTTATTTACCGATATGACCGTGTACGACAACGTCGCCTTTCCGCTGCGTGAACATACCCGGCTGCCGGAATCCCTGATCCGGACAACGGTGATGATGAAGCTGGAAGCGGTTGGTTTACGCGGTGCGGCAAACCTGATGCCGTCGGAACTCTCCGGCGGGATGGCCCGCCGTGCGGCTCTTGCGCGTGCAATTGCACTGGACCCGGATCTTATCCTGTTTGATGAACCGTTTGTCGGACAGGACCCGATCACCATGGGGGTGCTGGTAAAGCTGATTGATGAACTCAATCAGGCGCTGGGTGTGACCTGCATCGTGGTATCTCACGACGTGCCGGAAGTGCTCAGTATTGCGGATAAAGCCTATATCGTCGCGGAGCAGTCCGTGATTGCGCAGGGAACGGCAGAAGAGTTGCAGGAAAACACCGAACCGCGTGTGCGCCAGTTCCTGGATGGTATCGCTGACGGACCGGTTCCTTTCCGCTATCCGGCGGGTGATTACCAATCAGATTTATTAGGATAAACGAGACATGTTGACACAGGCACTTGCTGCTTTGGGACGCCGCGCGTTAGCGACATGCGCGTCTTTCGGGCGGTCAGGATATATGCTGTTCCGTGCGCTGTTCGGTAAACCACAGTTTGCCCGGCAGTGGCCGCTGCTGCGCAAGCAGCTGTACAGCGTCGGTGTGCAGTCCCTGCTGATTATTTCAGTATCCGGGCTGTTTATCGGGATGGTTCTGGCTTTACAGGGATATCTGGTTCTGAAAACCTTCAGTGCGGAAGCCAGCCTTGGCATGATGGTGGCGTTGTCGCTGCTGCGTGAACTGGGGCCGGTGGTCACCGCTCTGCTGTTTGCCGGCCGCGCCGGTTCGGCACTGACGGCGGAAATCGGTCTGATGAAAGCGACCGAGCAGCTATCCAGTCTGGAAATGATGGCGGTCGATCCGCTGCGTCGTGTGGTTGCACCGCGCTTCTGGGCCGGTTTTATCAGTATGCCGTTGTTATCCATGATTTTTGTTGCCGTCGGTATTCTGGGCGGGGTCATGGTCGGGGTGGACTGGAAAGGGATCGATGAAGGCTTCTACTGGGCATCCATGCAGGGCAATGTGGACTGGCAGAAAGATGTCATGAACTGCATTTACAAGAGTGTGGTTTTCGCCTTCACCGTTACCTGGATTGCCCTGTACAACGGGTATGACGCTATTCCGACGTCTGAAGGGATTAGTCGGGCAACAACACGCACGGTCGTTCATTCATCGCTTGCCGTGTTAGGGTTAGATTTTGTGCTTACGGCACTGATGTTCGGGAATTAAACAATGCAAAGCAAGAAAAATGAAGTTTGGGTCGGGCTTTTCGTCTTAATTGCCATTGCGGCGATTATCTTCCTGGCACTGAAAGTGGCGGATATCCGCTCTGTCGGCAGCGAAAAAACCTACCGGGTCTCTGCCACCTTTGATGATATCGGCGGCCTCCAGGCCCGTTCTCCGGTAAAAATCGGCGGGGTGGTGATAGGGCGTGTTAATGATATCCGCCTGGATAAAAGCTATAAACCGGAAGTAACGCTGGATATCTACAGTCAGTATGATCAGATTCCGGACACCAGTTCATTATCAATCCGCACATCCGGTCTGCTGGGTGAGCAGTATCTCGCGCTCAGTAAAGGGTTTGAGAATACAACTGACCCGGATTTGCCGATGACCGAAATGCTGAAAGACGGCAGCCGTATTCAGGACACCAAACCGGCAATGGTACTGGAAGATTTAATCGGTCAGTTCCTGTATAAGAGCGGTGACGGCGAAGGCGAAAAAACGCCGGCAGCGGCACCTGCTGCACAGAACTGATACGAAAAGTAATGTAAAAGCAGATGTTTTTGCCCGCAGGGGCGGACATCCTGCATAATACTGTTTACAGAATGACACCTTCACGGCGGAAAGTGCCGGTGATAAATCAGGAGTTGATTATGTTTAAGCGTTTACTGATAGCGGCGATGCTGGTGGTGATTGCCCCGTTTGCCGGAGCCGTTGACCAGACGAACCCGTACACACTGATGAATGATGCGGCGGCAAAAACCTTCAGCCGTCTGAAATCAGAACAGGCACAGATCCGGCAGAATCCGGACTATCTGCGTACCGTGGTTAAAGAAGAATTACTGCCGTATGTGCAGATAAAATACGCCGGCGCACTGGTATTAGGCTCTTACTACAAAGATGCCACCCCGGCGCAGCGTGATGCGTATTTCAAAGCCTTTGAAGCGTATCTGGCGCAGGCTTACGGCCAGGCTCTGGCCATGTACACCAACCAGACTTACCAGATTGATCCGGCTCAGCCGCTGGGTGATAAAAACATCGTGGCTATCCGCGTGACACTGACCGAACCGGCAGGGCGTCCGCCAATCCGTCTGGATTTTCAGTGGCGTAAAAATACCAAAACCGGTAACTGGCAGGCGTATGACATGATTGCCGAAGGCGTGAGTATGATCACCACCAAACAAAATGAGTGGGCATCCATTCTGCGTCAGAAAGGTGTTGATGGTCTGACTGCTGAGCTGGAACGCAGCGCGAAAACCCCGATTACCCTGGATCAGAAATAATGACGGCTGCGCTGACGTGGGAAAAACAGGGTGAAACCCTCTCCCTGAAAGGGGAACTGGATCGCGATACACTGCTGTCGTTCTGGAATGCACGTCAGCAGCAGATGAACGCCGTACAGACGGTGGACGTCGCCGGGCTCAGTCATGTGGATTCCGCCGGGCTGGCCATGCTGGTTCGTCTGCGGGGTGAGCGTCCGGATGCACCGTTTGTGTTATCCGGAGTGAGCGCTAACTTGCAGATGCTGATGTCACTCTATGGTGTTGAGTTCGAATTCAGTCAGAACGCGTGAATTAAAAATAATGTAAATAACGGCAGGACAGATACTTATTTGCCGTTATTTTCCGTAAGGTAACTGCCTCCGGTTGTGTCACTCAGGTGACCACACAGCCGGAGGCATTTTTAATGGTTTAAGAGCGGGGCATATTCGATTACGATAGTGCCTATAACACACAATCTGATAACCAATTTGAGAAATTATGGATACGAATGAAATCAAACAGGTGCTGATGGATAAGTTAGCACTTACTGACGCAATTGTGACCGGTGACGGCAGCCACTTTCAGGTAATCGCTGTCGGTGACCTTTTTGACGGTATGAGCCGTGTTAAACAGCAGCAGGCCGTGTATGCGCCACTGATGGAATATATTGCGGATAACCGTATCCACGCGTTGTCAATCAAAGCCTATACCCCGGCTCAGTGGGAACGGGATCGCAAACTGAGCGGGCTGTAACAGCGGCGGGTAACAATGCGGTGACAAGTCACGCGGCAGCAATTAATGATAATGAGAGTGTCTACAGATGGATAAATTTCGGGTAAAAGGTCCTTCCGTTCTTCAGGGCGAAGTGACTATCTCAGGGGCAAAAAATGCGGCATTGCCTATTCTGTTCGCGGCAATTCTGGCGGAAGAGCCGGTTGAATTACACAATGTGCCGGAACTGCGGGATATCGACACCTCTGTGAAGCTGTTAACGCGGCTGGGTGCCAAAATTGAGCGTAAAGGAACCACTCTGCGTGTGGATTCCTCGGAAATTAACGAATATTGTGCACCTTATGATCTGGTCAAAACCATGCGCGCCTCTATCTGGGCGCTGGGTCCGCTGGTGGCCCGCTTTGGTCACGGTCAGGTTTCCCTGCCGGGCGGCTGTGCTATCGGTGCCCGTCCGGTTGATTTGCATATCACCGGATTAGAGCAGTTAGGGGCAAAAATCACCCTGGATGAGGGGTATGTCAAAGCGGAAGTCGACGGTCGTCTGACCGGCAATACTATCGTGATGGACAAAGTCAGTGTGGGCGCTACGATCACGATTATGTGTGCGGCGGCACTGGCAAAAGGCAAAACGGTTATCGAAAACGCCGCCCGTGAACCGGAAATTGAAGATACTGCCGTATTCCTGAATGCGCTGGGGGCCAAAATTACCGGTGCAGGGACTGACCATGTGGTGATTGAAGGTGTTGAACGCCTCGGCGGCGGTTCTCACACCGTTGTACCGGATCGTATCGAAACCGGGACATTCCTGATCGCTGCGGCGGTTTCACGCGGTAAAATTCTGTGCCGCAACGCCAAGCCGGATACGCTGGATGCCGTGCTGGCCAAGCTGCGCGAAGCCGGAGCAGAAATTGAAACCGGAGATGACTGGATAAGCCTGGATATGAAAGGGCAGCGTGCGAAAGCCGTCACATTCCGTACCGCACCGCATCCGGGGTTCCCGACAGATATGCAGGCGCAGTTCAGTCTGCTGAATCTGGTGGCGGAAGGCTCCGGTATGATCACCGAAACTATCTTTGAAAACCGCTTTATGCACATTCCGGAACTGATCCGTATGGGCGCACATGCGGAAATCGAGAGCAATTCTGTGCTGTGTCACGGCGTGGAAAAACTGTCCGGTGCTCAGGTGATGGCGACCGATCTGCGTGCATCCGCAAGCCTGGTACTGGCGGGCTGTATCGCGGAAGGGACAACGATTGTTGACCGTATTTATCATATCGACCGCGGTTATGAGCATATCGAAGAGAAACTGCGTGCACTGGGTGCGGATATTGAGCGCATTCACTCAGCAGAGTAATTCACGGCGATAAGCGATAAACAGTATGCTGTAAACAGAAAGAGCGGATATCCGCTCTTTTTTTACACCTTATTTTTACACCTTATTCCTGCCCGCCGGGGGATGGCGTGAATTCTTCGATGGTCACATCGGCAGAAAGCATCTGGCCATTACGCAGCAGCGTGACAGGTACAACACTGCCCGGGCTCAGCTCCGCGACCTGGTCCATCATTTCCAGTGGTGATGTGCTCGGCTTGTTATTGACGCTGGTAATGATATCCCCGACCTGAATCCCGCCTTTATCCGCCGGACTGCCGCGTTCAACCTGAAAGACCCGCAGGCCGGTTATCTGATTAATATCGCTGTTGTTGGTCCGGATCGGTGGTAATTCTTTGGAGGTGATGCCGATATAACCCCGGATCACACGGCCGTCTTTTATCAGCTTATTCATAATCCGCACGGCAAGCTCTGCGGGGATCGCCAGCCCGATGCTGTCACTCATCCGTGACGGATCATTGCTGTCGTAAGACATGGTATTGATACCGACCAGTTCGCCCTCAGTATTGACGAGGGCACCGCCGGAGTTACCGGCCATAATTGAGGCGTCTGTCTGGAGGAAGTTCTGACGGCGGGTCGGACTCAGCCCGACACGGCCCATTGCGCTGATGATGCCCTGATTGACGGTCTGTCCGACATTAAACGGGTTACCGATTGCCAGCACCACATCACCCACATGTGACTGCCGCTTCGGATTGATCGGGATCACCGGCAGTTTGTCGGTGGTATTGATTTTCAGTACCGCCAGATCGGTCAGATCATCCGCACCAATCAGCATTCCTTCATACAGGCGGCCGTAATTGCCGTATTGCAGTGCGATCAGGATCTGATCGGCGTTTTTAATCACATGCTGATTCGTCAGAATATAACCCTGATCATTCATGATCACGCCGGAGCCGAGCGAGGTCATTTCGGGACCCTGCTGGGAGAGACTGCCCATGTTGCTGCTGTAAACATTCACCACGGCAGGCGCGGCGCGGCGTACCGCCTTGTTATAACTGACCGGTTCATCATTATTAAACAGATGTGTAAACCATTGGGTCACAAATTGCGGACGAATAGACGGGACACTGACCAGAAGAAGGGCAGCCACGATAAGTCCCATAAAGACGGAGCGCAATAATTTAAACCACATAGTCCTTAACCGGTGTTGTGAGTACGGGAAGCAGATACTTCCGGCAGAATAGCATAATCCGGGTGAATTATATGTGTGTAATTGCGGTATTTTATGACGGGGTACAAATAAACAGGTGTGGTATCAGTCGTTTATTTATGACTTCCGGCCATGACGCGCCGGGCCGCCGGCAGCGTCATGTTATACAGGCGTTTAAACCGGCTTATCACCGATCACGGTTGCTCTGTGCATAATGCGGTGAAAATCGCCGTAATCAAAGCTGGCGAGATGCTGGGTGCAGCGGTTATCCCAGACCGCCACATCGCCGTTTTGCCAGTGCCAGCGGACAAAATATTTCGGCTGCGTACTGTGCTTAAATAAAAATGACAGCAGCGCATCACTCTCTTCCGTACTTAATTCACTGATACGGCTGGTGAAACCCTCGGTCACAAACAGCCCTTTCTTTCCGGTGACCGGATGGGTTCTGACCAGCGGGTGACGTATCGGCGGGAAATCACTGCGGGCTTTTTCCAGCGCGTCTTTTGCTTCACCGGTCTGCGCAAAGCGGCTGTCCGGAAACGATCGGCTGATATCATGCTCTGCCGTCAGTCCGGATAAAAAATCCTGTAAAGGCGGTGATAAGTCATCATAAGCACGGGTCAGGCTGGCCCACAGGGTATCGCCGCCGAAAGAGGGAACCTGCACAGCGGATAACACACATCCCATGGCCGGTTTTTCGAGAAATGTCACGTCGGTGTGCCACAATTCGTTATCTTTCAGATCCAGAAGATGGCTGTCGAGCACAATCAGTTCCCGCACGTCTTTATGGGAAGGAAAAACCGGATGGATATGCAGCTCACCCAGCGCGGCGGCAAAGTCCCGCTGGGCCTCAGGCTCAATATACTGCTGACGGAAAAACAGCACCTGATATTCCAGTAACGCATCCTGTAATGCGGCCAGTGTGGCGGCATCCGGGGTTTTATTCAGGTTAATCCCTCCGACCTGTGCGCCGATAGCGGGTGTTAACTGTTGGATTTCCATATGCATGACCTCTCTGTCGGTTAAGATTCTTTGCCGTACCACGGCACTAATACCTGCTGTAAATGGCGTAATGCCAGTTCAATGGTGAGAGCCACCACGGCAATCACCGCGATACCGGTGATAACAATACCGGTGTTGAGAAACTGTGCCGCGGACTGCACCATAAACCCCAGCCCCTGTTGTGCCGCAACCAGTTCAGCCGCCACCAGGGTTGACCAGCCCACGCCGAGGCCAATCCGGATACCGGTCAGCATCTGCGGCAGCGCTGACGGCAGAATCACATATCTCAGTACCTGAAACCGGTTCGCGCCAAGCGACTGCACTGCGCGGACCCGGTTTCCCGGCGCGGCCATAATGCCCTGCATCGTCGAAATCAGAACCGGGGCAAGAATTGCCAGCCAGATCAGGAGGATCTTGGTGGTTTCCCCGATCCCGAACCAGATAACAATCAGCGGCAGATAGGCGAGCGGGGGAACCGGCCGGTACAATTCAACCACCGGGTCCAGTATTCCGCGTATCCGGGCACTCAGTCCCATCAGCACACCCAGCGGTATCCCGGTGATAACAGCCAGAAGCAGTGCTTTGAGCATGCGATCAAGACTGGCCGCCAGGTGCTGCCACAGGGTGGCATTCATATAGCCGGACTCGGTCAGCGCCAGAAACTGCTGCCCTATCTGAGCCGGGGCGGGTAAATAGAGCGGATTCACCCACTGTAATGCGGTGATCAGCCACCAGCCGGCTATCAGTACGGATAAACTGACAATGCTGAGAAATAAACGGCTGTAGCGGGTCTGCTTATTTATAGTGATCATTTGAGGTGACTCCGTATCTGATAATTAACCGTGCTGGTACGCCATTATTTTGTCTGACAGTAAATCGCGGTGATGAATAAATGCCGGGTCTGATTTAATCTGCCGGATTGGCCGGCCCTCTGACCACTGTTTATAAAACGGGGGTTCTTCTTCCGATATTATCCGCCCGGGAGACGGCGCCATTAATATCAGCTTCGTCGCCATTAACAGCGCTTCTTCAATGTCATGCGTGATAATAAAAAAAGCACTCTGCTGCTTTTGCCATAAGGTCAGAATTAAGGTTTGCATCTGTTCCCGGTTGGCGGCATCGAGTGCGCCGAAAGGTTCGTCCATCAGGATAAAATCAGATTTTACGGCCAGCGCGCGGGCAATACCGACCCGCTGACGCATGCCGCCGGACAGTGACCAGATATCATCGGTAATAGCGTGAAGTAATCCGACTTTTTGCAGATTTTCTTCGACAATCCGGGTTTCTTCCTGTTTGCCGAGTTTTTTTATTTTCAGTCCCAGTGCGACATTTTCATAGACATTCAGCCAGGGCATCAGCGCGTCATTCTGAAATACCACGGCTCTGTCTGAATCAGGATGCAGAACAGGATTTCCGCCCCGGGTTATCTGCCCGCCGGAGGGCGTTAAAAAACCGGCGACAATATTCAGCAGTGATGTTTTTCCGCAGCCGGATGCACCGAGAATAACGGTAATGCCATTATCCGTGATTGTTAAATTAATACCGGATAACGTTATTTGCGGCTGGCCGTGATAATGCAGGCCGATATTTTCCAGCGCGATATCTGCCATTATTATTTCCCCGCTGCCGCGGTGACGGCTTTCGTATTAATATTTCCGGCATACGAATCCTTAACAGTATCAATACTGCCCTGCTGCTGTAAGAACAGGGCGGTATTACGGAGATCATCCGCCAGGGTTGTTGTCAGAATCTGAACCTGCTCCGCCGATGCGGGATAATCATTGCCGGCCATCACACCGGCCACATCTTCCGGACGGGCACCGGTCAGGTGCGCAATTTTGCCCGTGATGTCAGGAAAGTCTGCGATATTATTTTTATTCTGCTGATACCACAGAACGTCACGGTCGGTCACTGCGGCAAATTGTGCGAGCACATCAGGATGCTGCGCGGCAAAGGTGCTGTCCGCAACCCACAGATCATAAGTCGGTTTTCCCCATGACCGCACATCACGGCCGGAAACCCGGATTTGCCCGTTTGCTTTCAGCTGACTCAGCGCCGGCTCCCAGACATAGGCGGCATCAATATCGCCTCTTTCCCATGCCGCGACAATTTCCGCAGGCCGCAGATTAACCAGCTGTACGGATTTTTCATCAATATTCAGATGTTCCAGTGTCGCAAGCAGGCTGTAGTGGGCGGTTGATGTAAAGGGCACCGCAATTTTCTTACCGGCCAGGCCGCCGGACGGATTGCGGTCATTGCGGACAATCAGGGCTTCGGCTGTATCCGGAATGCCGGAGATATAGAAAACCTCCACCGGCAGTCCGCGGCTGGCTGCAACCGTAAAAGGTGCGGAGCCCATATTGGCGATATCGGCTTCTCCGGCGGCGAGTGCGGTCAGGACATCCGCACCGCTGTCAAACTTCTTCCAGATGATCGGCTTGCCGGTGGCAGTCTCATAGGCACGATTTGCCTGCGCAATTTTGCCGGGATCGATAATTGCCTGATAGGCGATAACTACCGGTTTTTCTGTTGTTGTCTGTGGTGATGGTGTTTTCTGGCTGTAAATAAAGCCGCTGATAATGACCAGTACTGCCAGCAGCAACACAATCACTTTTAATTTATTTTTTTTCTGAGGCTGATATAACGACATTGTTCTCTTCCGTTGTAAAGTCACGAATAGTTATCTATTTAGTGACAGGGAATATATTCCGGGAAAGAATTACTTTTTATATTTAAATGCTTTTTTGTTATACATGAATAATATTGGTGATAATAACGGGGTTTTAATAAAAAAGAAGGGTGTTAACCGGTGTTTTTTTACGTGTAATTCATTGTTTATCTGAGTTTAGATTCGGGGGATATACGGTTTGTGAATAATCATCATGATGTATCAGATTATTTTGTTATGAGTTATGGCTTTATTTTCTTATTCTCAATGCACCGTAATACGATAACCTGGCAAATAACGGAATAATAATCACAATGAGCAATGCGGGAGTAACAGAACTATGGCAACACAGGAGTCGTCGGAGCCGGTATTTCCGGTTTCTGCGGAACAGCTTGCGGCTTTACAGTCAGTAACAGCAGGTTTTACCTCTCAGCAACTGGCCTGGTTATCCGGTTATTTATGGGGACGGGGAAATACCTCTGTGCAGACTGCTATTTCCCCTGCGGTAAACACAACAGAACGCGATATTATTACGATTATTTCTGCCTCGCAAACCGGTAATGCACGACGTTTATGTGAAGAATTAAAAACACGGTTTCTCAGTGAAAAATTCTCTGTGAATTTAGTTAATGCCGGAGAATATAAATATAAACACCTTTCCCGGGAGAAGATTGTCATTATTGTGACATCAACTCAGGGTGATGGTGAACCGCCGGAAGAAGCGGTGGCATTTTATAAATATCTGCATTCGGCAAAAAGGCCGGATCTCAGCGGAACAGCCTATGCGGTTTTTTCTCTGGGGGATTCGTCGTATGAAAAATTCTGTCAGGCGGGAATTGATTTTGATGCTCAGCTGACAAAGGCCGGCGCGACGGCACTTCTGCCGAGGGTTGATGCGGATGTGGATTATCAGTCTGCGGCAGCGGCGTGGACAGAATCACTGACGCAGGTACTGAAAAGCAGAGGCATTGACGCGGGAGCGCCGCCGCAAACCGTTGTTCAAACGGTCACGGCGGCAGAAAACCGCTACAGCAAAACGTCACCGCTGACGGCCTCTCTTTCTGTTAATCAGAAAATTACCGGCCGTAACTCCCTGAAAGATGTACGGCATATTGAAATTTCCATGGAGGATTCCGGTCTGCGTTATCAGCCGGGTGATTCCCTCGGCGTCTGGTTTGAAAATGATCCTGCGCTGGCTGATGAGATTATCAGCCTGCTGCATGCGGATGCGGCAACGGAAATCACGGTGTCCGGCAAAACATACACATTGCGTGAGGCGCTGATCCGGCATCTGGAGCTCACACAAAATAACGGGGTGACGGTCAGCAAATACGCGCAGTTATCACAGCATGAAGCCTTATCCGCACTGATCAGCGATAAACAGGCGGCGCTGCATTACGCACAAACCACACCTGTCGCGGAAATGCTGCGTCAGGCACCTTCCCGGCCGGATGCACAGGCTTTCGCTGATATTCTCCGCCCGCTGACCCCGAGGCTGTATTCCGTCTCATCATCACAAGCGGAAGCGGAGGATGAAATCCATCTGACGGTCGGCGTGGTGCGTTATGACACGGATGGCCGGGCCCGGACCGGCGGAGCTTCCGGGTTTCTCGCCGACCACATACAGGAGGGCGGGGATGTGCGGGTTTTCATTGAACACAATGATAACTTCCGGCTGCCCGCTGACCCGGATGTGCCTGTGATTATGATTGGTGCGGGGACCGGGATTGCGCCGTTCCGCGCCTTTATGCAGCAGCGGGAAAATGACGGTGCATCCGGTAAAAACTGGCTTTTTTACGGCAATCAGCATTTTACCGAAGATTTTTTGTATCAGACCGAATGGCAGCGTTATGCCCGCGAAGGTGTGCTGACCAATATCTCGCTGGCCTGGTCGCGGGATAAACCGGTGAAAGCCTATGTGCAGGACAAACTGCGGGAGCAGGGCGCGGAAGTTTGGCGCTGGATTGAGGACGGGGCACATATTTATGTTTGCGGGAATGCGGGTCTGATGGCCCGTGATACCGAAGATGCGTTACTGGAGATCATCGGCCGGTACGGTAACCGGGATCATGAGTCGGCGGATGAGTTTTTAAGTGAGCTGCGCACGGCGCGCCGTTATCAGAGGGATGTTTATTAATGAGCAATCAATACAACGGGCCTTTAATTGTGGAAGGTAAGCTGAGCGACAGCGAAAGAATGAAGCGCGACAGCAACTATCTGCGCGGAACCATCAAAGAGGATTTGAGCAACGGCCTGACCGGCGGATTTGAGGGGGATAACTTCCTGCTGATCCGCTTTCACGGCATGTATCAGCAGGACGACCGGGATATCCGGTCAGAACGCTCAGAGCAGAAACTGGAACCGCGTCATGCCATGATGCTGCGCTGCCGCCTGCCGGGTGGTGTGATCACACCGGAGCAGTGGCTGAAAATAGATAAATTCGCCGCAGAGCAGACGCTGTACGGCAGTATCCGTATCACCAACCGGCAGACGTTTCAGTTTCACGGCATTCTGAAAGGGGATGTTAAACCGGCACATCAGATGCTGCATGAAGCGGGGCTGGATTCACTGGCAACCGCCAATGATGTGAACCGTAATGTGCTGTGCACCTCGAATCCGGTTCAGTCCGGTCTTCACCGGGAAGCGTATGAGTGGGCGAAAAAAAATTTCCGAGCACCTGCTGCCCCGTACCCGTGCGTATGCCGAAATCTGGCTGGATAAAGAAAAAGTGGCGGCAACCGATGAAGAACCGATCTTAGGCGAAACCTATCTGCCGCGTAAGTTCAAAACCTCCGTGGTGATCCCGCCGCTGAATGATGTCGATTTGCATGCCAATGATATGAATTTTGTGGCGATTGAGGAAAACGGCAAACTGATTGGTTTTAATGTGCTGGTGGGCGGCGGTCTGGCGATGACTCACGGTGATACGGCGACGTTTCCCCGTCTCGCCAGTGAATTCGGTTTTATTGCGCTGAAAGATACGCTGGCGGTGGCAGAAGCGATTGTCACCACCCAGCGCGACTGGGGCAACCGGACCGAGCGCAAAAATGCCAAAACCAAATACACGCTGGAACGGGTGGGCGTTGACCGGTTCAGACAGGAAACCGAGCGGCGCGCCGGTGTCACTTTTTCTCCGGTCCGGCCTTATGAATTTACCCTGCGCGGTGATCAGATCGGCTGGTTAAAAGGGATTGATGATCACTGGCATCTGACGCTGTTTGTTGAAAACGGGCGTCTGATCGATTTACCGGGTAAGCCGTTAAAAACCGGTGTGGCTGAAATCGCTAAAATCCATCGCGGGGACTTCCGGTTAACCGCCAATCAGAACCTGATTATCGCCGGTATTCCGGAGGCGGAAAAATCCCGTATTGAATCTATTGCGCGGGCACACGGTCTTATCAGCGATAATGTCACGCCGCTGCGGGAAAATTCCATGGCCTGTGTGTCGTTCCCGACCTGTCCGCTGGCGATGGCCGAAGCAGAGCGCTTTCTGCCGGAATTTGTCACTGAGGTTGAAAAAATCATGACATCCCACGGTGTGGGGAATGAGCAGATTGTCCTGCGGGTCACCGGCTGCCCGAATGGCTGCGGACGCGCAATGTTGTCGGAAGTGGGGTTAGTGGGCAAAGCGCCTGATCGCTATAACCTGCATCTCGGCGGCAACCGTACCGGCACCCGTATTCCGCGGATGTATCGCGAAAATATCAGTTCAGCGGTGATTTTATCGGTACTTGATGAACTTATCGGTCGCTGGTCACAGGAGCGGACAGCAGGGGAGGATTTTGGTGATTATCTGATCCGTGCCGGTGTGGTGAAACCGGTACTGGATTCTGCGGTGGATTTTTATGAGGCAGGTGCTGCCTGAAATAAAACACCGCGCCGTTTTACGCGGCGCGGTGTTTATATTTACGGCGGAAATGTATCAGCGGCCGGCATTATTCAGCAGCAGATAGATATTGTCATCGCCGCGTAAAATATTCAGCGCCAGTACGCTTGGCTTGCTGTCGATAATTTTGCGCAGTTCAACAATGGTCATTACGCGCTGGTTATTGACACCGATAATCAGGTCGCCCGGCTGAAGTCCTGACATGGCTGCCGGAGAATCTTTCTGTACCGCATCAATATTCACGCCTTTATTACCCTCTTTATTGCTGCCGTTGCTCAGGGTTGCGCCCTGCAGCAGGGTAGTCAGGTTTTCGGCTTTGGTGGTCTGGCCTTCGCTGTCATCCAGGATCACGCTGACTTCCAGCGGTTTACCCTTGCGCAGCAGACCGATTTTCACTTCTTTACCCGGTGCGGTGGTACCGATTTTGGCTCTCAGTTCAGCAAAGCTGCTGACGCGTTTACCGTCAACGGATACCAGAACGTCACCGGATTTAATCCCCGCTTTGGCGGCGGCGGATTTCGGAATCACTTCGCTGACAAATGCCCCGCGCTGGGCTTCCACACTCATCGCTTTGGCGATATCTGCGTTCATTTCTGTACCACGGATACCGAGAGAGCCGCGTTTGACTTCGCCGGTGGCAATCAGTTGTGAGGTCAGGTCTTTGGCCATATTACTCGGGATAGCAAAGCCGATCCCGATATTACCGCCGCCCGGTGCCAGAATCGCGGTGTTGATACCGATCAGTTCACCGTTGAGGTTGACCAGCGCACCACCGGAGTTCCCCCGGTTGATGGAGGCATCGGTCTGGATAAAGTTTTCCAGTCCTTCCACATTCAGGCCGCTGCGGCCTAATGCTGATATAATCCCGGATGTCGCGGTCTGACCCAGACCAAACGGGTTACCGACAGCCACGGTGAAATCACCGACGCGCAGTTTATCGGAATCCGCCAGTGTGATAGCGGTCAGATTCGGAGCATTTTTCACCTGTAACAGCGCAATGTCAGTTTGCGGATCGCGGCCGATTAAGGTCGCGTCATATTTACGGCCGTCGTTGAGCTGGATCTGAATTTTGTCCGCATTCTGAATAACGTGGTTGTTGGTCAGAATATAGCCTTTCTGTGCATCAATAATCACACCGGAACCCTGTCCCTGGAACGGACGGACACTTTCCTGCTGTGACGGCATATTCGGACCAAAGAAGAATTTAAACTCTTCCGGCACCTGCTGACGGGCAACCGCAGTACCGGAGACTTCCACGCTGACCACGGCCGGCAGCACTTTTTCCAGCATCGGTGCCAGGCTCGGCAGAGATTCACCGGTGGCCATTTTGGCCGGTAAAGCCGCATTTGATACCGCAGGCAGCGCCGCGAGGGATAACCCGAGGCTGATGGCAACAGCACTGAGCAGGTTTTTTTTCTTTTTATTCATCATTCGTTTTGTGTCTCATCAATTAATAAGCAGAACCCGCGGCAGGTCAGCCGCAGCATACGCAGATACTCATATGACGTTATATCGGTGCAAAAGTTCCGCATTCAACGGAAATAAAACAACCTTTACAAGGCTTTACGTGAATTGAAGATTAGTGCGGGGAATGATTCGGAAGACCGTATTAAGCGGCTGAATTCAGGTGAAAAAAAACCGCGGGAGACCGCGGTTTTGTACAGATTAGTTTTCTTTTGTTTCGACGGGACGGAACAGGCCGGATGAGCCGTCTGAATAATCACGCGGCGGCATTTTTACCGGTGCCTGATCATTATCGGCCTCTGCTTCCGTCAGGCGGTAGCTGAACGGATTATCCTGTGCGGACAGTTCCGGCATCAGCTCTGAGGAACTTTTCGCCATGTGCTGATATAACTGGCGGTAATCTTTTGCCATATTATCCAGCAGTTCTGCACTGCGGGCAAAGTGACTGACCAGCTCTTTGCGGTACTCTTCCAGTTCGGCCTTGTTCTTTTCCAGGTCACGTTTCATTGCTTCCTGCTCTCTGAACTTAGAACTGCCCAGACGAACGGCCAGCGCACCAATGATTAAACCAACTGCTAATCCGATGAGTGCATATACCCAAATCATGGCTACTCCTTTATGTGCATCATGCGCGTTAGAATCTGTTGTCACTATAACCGGATTTGCCGTCCGGGGGGAATAGTGAAGGTAAGGCTTTCCGGCATTATCCCGGATTTCCGGGTATAATACCTGCCGCTATATCATAAAAATCTCAATAAAAACCTCTGTTAATATTAAGGGATTACTGTTTATGAGCACAACACCGCGTGAGTTGTATCAGCAGGCACTGAACGGCAGCGGATTTGCGCCGGACGAGGTGCAGCGGCGTACTGTTGACCAGCTGACTGAGATGCATCAGGCGCTCCTGATGCGCATTCCCTGTCTTCCTGAACCGGAAAAAGGGCTGCGCGGCACCCTGAGCCGCTGGCTGAAAAAAGCGCCGGAACCGGTGAGTTGTCCGCCGGTGCAGGGGATTTATATGTGGGGCGGGGTCGGGCGCGGTAAAACCTGGCTGATGGATCTGTTTTATGACAGCCTTCCCGGCCCACGTAAACTGCGGCTGCATTTCCACCGCTTTATGCTGCGGGTGCATGAGGAGCTGACGGCGCTTCAGGGACATGAAAATCCGCTGGAGAGTATCGCTGACGGCTTTGCTCAGGAAACTGATGTGCTTTGTTTTGATGAGTTTTTTGTCTCCGATATCACCGATGCCATGATCCTCGGCACACTGCTGGAAGCGCTGTTCCGCCGTGGTATCGCGCTGGTGGCGACCTCCAACATTCCGCCGGATGATCTGTACCGTAACGGGTTGCAGCGTGCCCGGTTCCTGCCGGCGATTGAGCAGATCAAAAAATATTGTGATGTGCTGAATGTGGATGCGGGGATCGATTACCGTCTGCGTACCCTGACACAGGCGCATCTGTGGCTGACGCCTGCGGATGCGGAAACATCAGCGGCAATGGACAGCATGTTCTCCCGGCTGACCGGCGGGCAGAAAGCCGGACAGGCGGCGCTGACCATCAATCATCGTCCGCTGGCGGTCGTCCGGGAAACGGATGGTGTGCTGGCGGTGACATTCCGGACACTGTGTGAGGATGCGCGCAGCCAGCTCGACTATATTGCGCTGTCAAAAATCTATCACACCGTACTTTTATATGATGTTCCGGTGCTGACCACGGAAAATGAGAATGCCGCACGGCGTTTTCTGGCGCTGGTTGATGAGTTTTATGAGCGGAAAGTAAAACTGGTTATTCAGGCGCAGAACGCGATGGATTCTCTCTATCAGGGGCAATTATTGTCCTTTGAGTTCGCCAGATGCCTCTCCCGGTTGCAGGAAATGCAAAGTGAGGAGTACCTGAAACTGCCGCATCTGGTATAATGCGCGCCCCTGAAAAGGGTTTCGGGGAATTATTTTTAATTTGGGGTCGATTTTTTGCAGGGACTTCTCTATAATCTTGCGACCCCACGTTACAGCGGTTTTCTTTATTTCCCAAAGAAGACTGCAACTAGCGCCAGATGATTCTGCTCGAAGGGGTAGGTTTACTGGACAAGCGTCGTGTGAGCCTCAGTTTCTGAACATTGGTTCACCAACATGTAACTTATTTATTGGGTAAGCTTTAATGAAAACTTTTACAGCTAAACCAGAAAGCGTACAACGCGACTGGTTCGTTGTTGATGCAACCGGCAAAACTTTAGGCCGTCTTGCAACTGAATTAGCCCGCCGTCTGCGCGGTAAGCACAAAGCGGAATATACTCCTCACGTTGACACTGGTGATTACATCATTGTTCTGAACGCAGAAAAAGTTGCTGTAACCGGCAACAAGCGTACAGACAAAGTGTACTATCGCCATACTGGCTACGTTGGTGGTATTAAGCAAGCGACCTTCGAAGAGATGATCGCACGCCATCCTGAGCGCGTTATTGAAATCGCTGTGAAAGGCATGTTGCCGAAAGGCCCTCTGGGTCGTGCAATGTACCGTAAACTGAAAGTTTACGCAGGTAACGAGCACAATCACGCGGCACAGCAACCGCAAGTTCTGGACATTTAATCGGGATTATAGGCAATGGCTGAAAATCAATACTACGGCACTGGTCGCCGCAAAAGTTCATCCGCTCGTGTCTTTATTAAGCCGGGTAGTGGTAACATCGTCATCAACCAACGCAGCCTCGAAAACTATTTCGGCCGCGAAACAGCACGCATGGTAGTTCGCCAGCCGCTGGAACTGGTTGAAATGTTAGAAAAACTGGATCTGTACATCACTGTTAAAGGTGGTGGTATTTCTGGTCAGGCAGGCGCAATCCGTCACGGTATCACCCGTGCTCTGATGGCGTACGACGAATCTCTGCGTTCTGAGCTGCGTAAAGCAGGCTTCGTAACGCGTGATGCACGTGAAGTTGAACGTAAAAAAGTGGGTCTGCGCAAAGCACGTCGCCGTCCACAGTTCTCCAAACGTTAATCACTGGTTTCGTTGGAATACAAAAAACCCGCCACCGGCGGGTTTTTTTATAACCGCATAACTGCCGTCAATTATCCCGTCATAACCTGTAATTTCGTATTTATTTTACGAATCTCTCCCGATTAAACTTCATTTTTAGTGTTTTTGAATGATTTTTTGTCCGGACTCACCCTAAGTTGAGCAAAATCTGGTAAACTGGCACAAACATTTTCTCGCCTCTGAACACACTGCCGCGCGCCCGGATTGGTTCGCTGTGGTTTTCTTTCCCGGATTCAGTGAGAGATTACAGGTAGGAATGGCGTATTGCGCTGTTCATTCCTTTATTTTGATAAACTTGGAGGTTTTCATGGCTGTCGCTGCCAACAAACGTTCGGTAATGACTCTGTTCTCCGGCCCGACCGATATTTTCAGCCATCAGGTACGGATTGTACTGGCGGAAAAAGGGGTAAGTTTTGAAATTGAGCATGTCGAAGCAGGCAACCTGCCACAAGACCTGATCGATCTGAACCCATACCAGACGGTACCGACACTCGTGGATCGCGAGCTGACCTTATATGATTCACGTATTATCATGGAATACCTTGATGAGCGTTTCCCGCATCCGCCACTGATGCCTGTTTATCCGGTGATGCGTGCGCAGAGCCGTGTGATGATGCACCGCATCGAGCAGGACTGGTACTCGCTGATGAATAAAATTGAAAAGGGTTCAGCCCAGGAAGCGAATCAGGCCCGCAAACAGTTAACTGAAGAGCTGGTTGCTGTATCGCCGGTATTCAAAGAATATGCGTATTTCATGAATGAAGAATTCAGCCTGGTGGACTGCTATCTGTCCCCGCTGTTATGGCGTCTGCCGGTACTGGGTATCGACCTGTCCGCACGTCCGTCTTCTGATACCAAACACCTGCAGTTCTATATGCAGCGTGTGTTTGAACGTGACTCTTTCCTGGCTTCACTGACAGAAGCTGAGCGTGAGATGCGTTTACAGTCACGGGGTTAATCACGGATGGATATTCAGGAATTAACACCACGCCGGCCTTATCTGTTACGGGCACACTATGAGTGGTTACTGGATAATGAACTGACACCTCATCTGGTGGTGGATGTGAATATCCCCGGTGTGAATGTACCGATGGAGTATGCTCAGGATGGTCAGATTGTCCTGAATATTGCGCCACGTGCTGTGGGTAATCTGGAAATGACCAACGAGTGGGTCGGCTTTAATGCCCGTTTCGGTGGTGTTCCGCGTCAGGTGGATGTACCGATGGCCGCGATCATCGCTGTCTACGCCCGTGAAAACGGGGCGGGCATGATGTTTGAGCCGGAAGCCGCGTATGAAGCTACGGAAGAAGACGAAATTCTGACACCGGCGGCGGATAACATCACCCTGATCCACGACGAACCGGAAAAACCGGCGGAAGAAGGCACTGACGGGGATGACCCGGAACCGCCGAAACCACCGCGGGGCCGTCCGAACCTGCGTGTCGTGAAGTAACAGACCGATAAATAAAAAGACCGCGAAAGCGGTCTTTTTACTGAAATTCTGCCGGGATTACCGGAGTATCGGGCAGGTAAATGTTTTTGCTTCTTTGTCTGCAATAAACGTCTCAATGCAGGCTATTTTCGTGCGAAGGTGTTGTTTTTCATCTGCGGATAATTGATTAATCTGATTATCCACGGTTTCAGCCGAGCGATAATAGAGAAGTGTATCCGGTACAACCACCGTATTAAACTCAGTTAAGGCATTGTGCCTGATTTTTACTTCTTTAAGCATTAATAACCGGGCATCAGCATAGTGTACGATAGTGTCGGGTGAAGGATAACGCAGCATCTTTTCGCCATACATTTTTCCGGCAGCTGACCAGTTTTTCTTTGCCATTGCGTTGACAGCCGGCGTATTAAATTGTGAAAGCACGGTATCATCAGGTGATATTGCCGCATTTTTCAGGCCATCAAGAACCAGGCCGGGCTGCCGGGCATCAGCCGTATTTTTTAAAACAAGCGTATCAATACCGGCACTGGCAGGTGCAATAAAAAGACTATTAACGAGTAACAGTAACACGACCGACAGTTTTTCCATCTCCGCTCCTGCAACGAATAAGATATTCGTATAATTCTGTCCATTTGGTAGGGTCAACAGTAATACAGCCTAAAGTACCTCTTCCGGGATGTAAATACCGGTCATTATTACCCGGGACTGCATTTCCTGTTCCCAAATAAAACCAATTTTTGGCAAACGGTGATTGTACGGTATATCCTAAACCGCCATCATGCGGAAAATCAGGTATTTGAATATTGTGAATACCAACAGGGATTGGGTTGATATCATCGGTGAAAGCATGTATTTTCCCGTAAGGATATTCCAGTATTTCATTTGAAACAGAAAAACTGAGTGACGCTGCTGATCGGTAATTCGGGCTGACTCTTGATAAATACCCCTCTTTAACAGAAAAGTTTTTCCCTTTTTCCACACCTTCTGACGCTGTAAAATAGTCGCGACCATTCTTATTACTGGTTACATCAACTTTTAATGTTCCGGGGAGTGCGATAATGTTTTGTGCGGGTTCTCTTTTGACATTAAGCCAGCCATCTGCACCGCCTGTAATATAGCGTAAATCTGCCATTGGATATTTCCTTATGATCCGAAATTCAGATAATACTAACAGCCGGTAATTAAAAATATATGAGTAGTAATAATTAGATATCTGATATTTGTCTGACAGACAATAAAACGGTGTCGTCAAATCTGAAGCACAAAACCGGATTTCAGGGGACAGACAATAACGGGAAGGGGAATTTTCAGCCTTCCCGTTACCGGGTTTTATATAAGTGTGAATCCGTTTTTATACATGCAGATAATCCAGAATACTTTCTGCCGCCCGGCGGCCTTCGGCAATGGCGGTAACCACCAGATCTGAGCCGCGTACCACATCACCCCCGGCAAAAATACCGCTGACAGACGTTTCAAACGGATAAGTTGCCTGTGCCGGGGCGCTGATCCGGCCTTGCTGATCCCGTGTGACACTGAGGGCATCCAGCCACGGCATGGCGTGCGGCCGGAAACCGAAAGCGATAATGACCGCATCAGCATCAATAACAAAAGCGGAGTCATCATCCGTTTCAATCTGACGGCGGCCGCTGCTGTCTGCATCACCTAACCGTGTGGTGAATACGCGGACACCACATGCAGTGCCGGATGCATCGGTTTCAATGGCGGATGGCTGACAGTTAAAACGGAAATTCACGCCTTCTTCTTTCGCATTTTTCACCTCACGGCGCGAGCCCGGCATATTTTCCTCATCACGGCGGTACACACAGGTCACTTCCGAAGCGCCCTGGCGAACAGCGGTCCGCAGACAGTCCATTGCGGTATCTCCGCCGCCGAGCACCACAACGCGTTTATTCTTCAGATCAATAAACGGAGCTGAATCATCATCGGGCAGTTCCATGACCTTGCGGGTATTACCGATCAGATACGGCAGGGCGCTGTATACGCCCGCAGCGTCTTCATTTTTCAGTCCGCCGCTCATCGGCTGATAAGTGCCCGCACCAATAAATATGGCGTCGTATTGCTGCTGTAATTCACTGAGGGTGATATTTTTTCCGACCTCGGTATTCAGCTGAAATTCCACGCCCATTTCAGTGAACAGTTCACGGCGGCGCTGCATAATGGATTTTTCCAGCTTAAACGACGGAATACCAAAGGTGAGAAGCCCGCCGATTTCCGGATGTTTATCAAACACCACCGGGGTTACGCCGTTACGGATCAGGACATCGGCACAGGCCAGACCGGCAGGGCCGGCACCGATCACGGCAACTTTTTTTCCTGTCGGGCGGACAGCAGAGAGATCCGGTCTCCAGCCCATTTCAAAGGCTTTATCCGTGATGTAACGCTCAATATTGCCGATAGTGACGGCGCCGAACTCATCATGCAGCGTACAGGCACCTTCACATAACCGGTCCTGCGGACACACCCGGCCGCACACTTCCGGCAGGCTGTTGGTCTGGTGTGACAGCTCTGCGGCCTCAATAATCCGGCCTTCCTCCGCCAGCCGCAGCCAGTTGGGAATGTAGTTATGTACCGGGCATTTCCATTCACAGTACGGATTACCGCAGCCGAGACAGCGGGTGGCCTGCTCTTTCACCTGAGGTGGTGAAAAAGGCTCATAAATCTCGATAAATTCGGTTTTACGGAGTGCCAGCGGCAGCTTTTGCGGATCTGTACGTTGTAATTCAATAAACTGATAAACATTGCGGCTCATCTTGATTCCCCTTACTGTGCCCGGACCCGTAATTCACTGTCTGACCGGTTGTTTATCCCGGCAAGTGCATGAATATCCGCAGATTTCGGCTTGACGAGGATAAACCGCCCGGCCTGTTCTGTCCATTCTCTGAGAAGTGCGTCTGCTCTGGCGGAACCGGTCAGGCGGCGGTGATCTTCCAGCATGCCGCGCAGATGTTCCTGCAAAACCGGCAGCCCGCTGATATCACGGGTTTCCGCCATTTCCGGGTTGACACGTCCGGCGGCGGTACCATCCTCATCATAGAGATAAGCGAATCCGCCGGTCATACCGGCGGCGAAGTTGATACCGGTTTTGCCGAGCACACAGACAATCCCGCCGGTCATATATTCACAGCCGTTATCACCGACACCTTCGGCAACGGCCAGTGCACCGGAGTTACGGACAGCAAAGCGCTCTCCGGCGCGGCCTGCGGCATAGAACTTACCACCGGTGGCACCATACAGACAGGTATTGCCCGCAATGGTGGTGTCGTGAGCGGCAAACGCAGAACCCGGATGCGGATGCAGAACAATCTGCCCGCCCGCCATACCTTTACCGACGTAGTCATTGGCATCTCCCGTCAGGGTCAGTTCAATCCCGGCGGCATTCCAGACGCCGAAACTCTGCCCGGCGGTGCCGGTGAAATGCAGTTTCAGCGGAGAGGCGGCGATCCCGCTGTTGCCGTACAGTTCCGCCACAAACCCTGACAGGGCGGCACCCACCGAACGGTCGGTATTGCGGATATCATAATAAAATGCGCGGGATTGCTGTGTCTGCACGCAGGTGCGGGTATCATCCAGAATGCGGCGGTTCAGTTCCCCCTTATCAAACGGCGGGTTGGTTTGAGAGCAGAACAGCGCCGCACCTTCATGGGGCACCGGTGATACCAGAAGATCGGACAGATCCAGTTTCTGCTGTCGTGCGGTAGTGCCTTCAATTCTGACCAGTAAATCCGTGCGGCCGATAAGATCGGTCAGTTTCCGCACCCCGAGCTGTGCCATCAGCTCACGCGTTTCCTGCGCAATAAAGCGGAAATAATTCATCACCCGCTCCGGCAGGCCGTGATAGTGATCGCGGCGCAGCGTTTCATCCTGGGTTGCCACACCGGTGGCGCAGTTATTCAGGTGGCAGATGCGCAGATATTTACAGCCGAGCGCAACCATCGGTCCGGTGCCGAAACCAAAGCTTTCCGCCCCGAGGATCGCGGCTTTAATGATATCCAGCCCGGTTTTCAGCCCGCCGTCTGTCTGTAAGCGGATTTTATGACGCAGACCATTGCTGACCAGTGCCTGCTGAGCTTCTGCCAGCCCCAGTTCCCACGGTGTACCTGCATATTTGACCGAGGTAAGCGGACTGGCACCGGTACCGCCGTCATACCCTGAAATGGTGATAAAGTCGGCGTAGGCCTTGGCCACCCCGGTGGCAATCGTGCCGACGCCCGGCTCAGAAACCAGTTTGACGGAAATCAGTGCGTCCGGATTTACCTGTTTGAGATCGAAAATCAGCTGAGCCAGATCTTCGATAGAGTAAATATCGTGGTGCGGAGGCGGGGAGATCAGGGTGACGCCGGGCACGGAATAGCGCAGTGAGGCGATATACGGCGTGACTTTATCCCCCGGCAGCTGGCCGCCTTCACCGGGTTTCGCGCCTTGTGCCACTTTAATCTGGATAACCCGCGCACTGCGCAGATAACCAGGCGTGACACCAAAACGCCCGGAGGCGACCTGTTTGATTTTGGAGTTTTTTTCTGTGCCGAAGCGTGCCGGATCTTCGCCGCCTTCGCCGGAATTAGAACTGCCGCCGAGCCGGTTCATGGCGATAGCCAGTGCTTCATGGGCTTCCGGGCTGAGTGCGCCGATCGACATGGCGGCGGTATCAAAGCGTGAAAACAGGGATTCGGCAGATTCTGTCTCATCAATACTGATTGCCTGTGTGTCTGTGCGCAGGGCCAGCAAATCGCGCAGCATGGCGGCCGGGCGGCCGTTTACCAGCGCAGCATAGTGCTGATAATCCGCATAATTGCCGCTGTGAACCGCTTTTTGCAATGTGGCGATCACATCCGGGTTATAAGCGTGATATTCACTGTTATGGATGTATTTCAGCAGACCGCCGGGGTCGAGCGGTTTGCGCGGCAGCCAGGCGAGGCGTGACAGGTTATGCAGATCCTGCTGGAAATCACTGAAATCCGCGCCGCCGATCCGGTTCGGCACACCCCGGAAACAGAGCTCGGCCACAGAATCACTCAGGCCGACCGCTTCAAACAGTTTGGCGCAGCGGTATGAGGAAACGGCGGAGATCCCCATTTTGGACATGATTTTATACAGTCCCTTGTTGATGCCGTTGCGATAGTTGAGTAACACCTGTGCCGGTGAATGGGTGAGGACGTTATCGCTGCACAGTTTCAGCAGGGATTCACAGGCGAGATAAGGATAGATGGCGGTAGCACCGAACCCGAGCAGCACGGCAAAATGGTGCGGATCACGGGCACCGGCGGTTTCGGCAATAATATTGGCGTCACAGCGCAGGCTGCGGCTGACCAGGCGCTGCTGTACCGCACCCACTGCCATTGGCGCCGGGATCGGCAGTGTGTCAGGGGAAATCTGCCGGTCACTCAGTACCACCAGAACCGCGCCGCCGCGGACGGCAGCTTCTGCGTTATCGCACAGAGTGCGGATCGCCTGTTCCAGCGTGGTTTCCCGCGGATCAAAACAGAGTGACAGATGTTCCGCACGGTAATAATCCGGATCGCGGCTCAGCAGTTGTTCAAAATCCGTGTGCATCAGCACCGGGGAAGCCATACTCAGCCGGTGCGCCTGACCTTCCGCTTCGCAGAAGACATTCATCTCCCGGCCGATACTGGTGGCGAGCGACATGACATGGGCTTCACGCAGCGGATCGACAGGCGGGTTGGTTACCTGGGCAAACTGCTGACGGAAATAATCATAAATCAGACGCGGGCGGGCGGAGAGTACCGCAAACGGGGTATCATCTCCCATCGATCCCACCGCTTCCTGGCCGTTTTCTCCCAGCACCCGCAATACCTGCTCCAGCTCTTCGAGGGTATAACCGAATTGTTTCTGATACACCGCCAGTTGTGCATCATCCAGCGCACGCTGCGGCGGTGTTTCATTCATCAGATCCTGATACGGCGTGAGCCGTACAACATTTTTTTCCAGCCAGGCTTTATAGGGATGACGGGTTTTGAGATCGTTATCTGTCTCGCGGGTATGAAGAATGCGGCCTTCCTGTGTATCAATCACCAGCAGCTCACCCGGGCCGACACGGCCTTTTTCTGTGACCTCATCCGGCTGATAATCCCAGATACCGATTTCGGAGGCACAGGTGATCAGTTTATCCGTGGTGATAACATAGCGGGCAGGGCGCAGGCCGTTGCGGTCAAGGTTACAGGCGGCATAGCGGCCGTCAGAGATAACAATCCCGGCCGGACCGTCCCACGGCTCCATATGCATAGAGTTAAAATCAAAAAAGGCACGCAGATCGTCATCCATATCCGGATGATTCTGCCAGGCAGGCGGCACCAGCAGACGCATGGCACGCACCAGATCCATCCCGCCGTTGAGGAACAGTTCCAGCATATTATCCAGCGAACTGGAGTCAGAGCCGGTTTCATTAACAAACGGGGCGGCGGTGATAAGATCCGGGATCAGCGGCGTGCGGAATTTATAAGCGCGTGCACGAGCCCATTCGCGGTTACCGGTGATGGTATTGATTTCGCCGTTGTGGGCGAGATAGCGAAACGGCTGTGCCAGCGGCCAGCGCGGAACGGTGTTGGTGGAAAAACGCTGGTGGAACAGACAAATGGCGGATTCCATTCTTAAATCGGCCAGGTCCGGATAAAAACGCGGCAGATCGGCGGCCATACACAGACCTTTATAAATCGTCACCAGGTTGGACAGACTGCAGACATAAAAATCCGGGTCACTGATGCGTTTTTCAATGCGGCGGCGTGCCATAAACAGACGGCGTTCCAGATCCCGTGCCCGCCACCCGGCCGGTGCATTGATAAAAACCTGTTCAATCTGCGGCATACCGGCGAGGGCGATTTCACCGAGAATTTCCGGTCTGACCGGCACTTTGCGCCATCCGGCGATAAACAGCGTTTCGTCAGCCAGCTCTTCTTCAATGATAGCGCGGCAGCTTTGTGCAATTGCCGGGTCCTGACTGAGAAACAGCATGCCGACCGCATAATTGCGCGCAAGCCGCCATTCATTCTCTTCAGCTATCATCTGAAAGAAACGATCGGGTTTTTGTAATAATAAACCGCAGCCGTCGCCGGTTTTGCCGTCGGCGAGAATCGCACCGCGATGCTGCATCCGCGCCAGTCCGCTGATAGCGGTACGCACGACTTTATGGCTGGGTTGTCCTTCGAGGTGGGCAATCAGGCCGAAACCGCAGTTGTCCTTATCCTGTGACGGGTTATAAAGCATATGTGGCCCCTTTTGCATGTCTCACATTACGCCGCATTTCTGCGGCAAAGCTGTTTCCGGGCCTCAGTCAGCCCTGCTGACGACAGATATCTCAGCAAAGGGTATTGTGATGTTGTGGGTATAATTATTATATCGGTGCTGACCACAGGTGCTCCGGAACGTCATTTTTCAACTTACCGGGAAATACTATGGCGGTCAAATATCAGGGATTGGCAGTATGCGGGCGGGTTTTTTGCGATAATTTAATGAAAAAAAACTATTTTCAGGATTTTAAACCGCTGTTTGCGCAGCGGGACAGTCAATTTTTTGTGTGATGTACATCACTGTTTTTTGCGGGTTATTACCGCGCAGTGCGGGCATTTTTATTTATAACCTGATTTTATCTGCTTTGTTTCTGCTAATTTGCAGATAAATGTCGTGTTTTAAATTTTATTCAGATAAAAAAACAGCAACGGGGTGTTATCCGGCCATATTATCCGGCAGAGGATACATATAGCTCCGGTTAATTTGATTTTTTAATTAATCCGCTATGATGAGTGCAGGAAACAATCATCGCCGGAAACGCGGTGATCCGCCAAATTTACGTTATGATACTAACCCTTATTCAGCGGGTGGAGCAGGTATGAAATTGCTACGCGGTTTAGCACAATATTATGTTGATTTACTGATGAAACTGGGACTGGTCCGGTTTTCGTTATTACTGGCATCGGGACTGGTGGTGCTGGCGATGGTGGTACAGATTGCTGTCACCATGCTGCTTCAGGGGGAAGTGCAGAGTATCGACCTGGTCCGTTCCGTTTTCTTCGGTCTGCTGATCACGCCGTGGGCGGTCTATTTTATGTCTGTTGTGGTTGAGCAGCTGGAAGAATCCCGCCAGCGTCTGTCCGGACTGGTCAGTAAACTGGAAGTGATGCGTAAACGGGACCTGGAGCTCAACGAACAGCTGAAAGAGAATATTACCCAGCTGAATCAGGAAATCAGCGAGCGCGAGAAAGTGGAGGGTGAGCAGGTCATTCTGCTGGAAAAACTGAAGAAAGAGATCAGCCGCCGCGAACAAACCCAGCTTGAATTTGAGCAGCAATCTGTCCTGCTGCGCTCCTTCCTCGATGCATCACCGGATCTGGTCTATTACCGCAATGAAAAAAATGAATTTTCCGGTTGTAACCGCGCGATGGAGCTGCTCACCGGCCGCAGTGAAAAACTGCTGCGCGGCCTGACCCCGCGTGATATTTATGAGCCGGAAATTGCCGATAAGGTAATGGAAACCGACGAAAAAGTATTCCGCCATAATGTCTCTCTCACCTATGAGCAGTGGCTGGTATACCCGGACGGGCGCAAAGCCTGCTTTGAACTGCGTAAAGTGCCGTTTTATGACAGTGTCGGCAAACGTCACGGTCTGATGGGCTTCGGCCGGGATATCACCGAGCGTAAGCGCTATCAGGAGGCGATTGAAAACGCCAGCCGTGAGAAAACCACCTTTATCTCCACCATCAGCCATGAACTGCGCACGCCGCTGAACGGAATTGTCGGGCTGAGTCGTATTCTGCTGGATACCGATCTCAATCCGGAACAGGAAAATTACCTGAAAACCATTCACGTCAGCGCCGTAACGCTCGGCAATATCTTCAACGACGTCATTGAGATGGATAAACTGGAGCGGCGCAATGTCCGCCTCGATACCCAGCCGGTTAATTTCACCGAATTTATCTCTGATCTGGAAAACCTGTCCGGCCTGCTGGTGCAGCCGAAGGGACTGCAATTTACCCTCGATCTGATCCAGCCGGTACCGTCGGTGATTATGACTGACGGCACCCGCCTGCGCCAGATTCTGTGGAATCTTATCGGCAACGGCGTGAAATTTACCCGTGAAGGCGGTATTACGGTGAAAGTGTGGCGTGAAGCCAACGATATGCTCTGCTTTGAGGTACGGGACTCCGGTATCGGAATTCCGAAAGATGAGCTGGAGAAAATCTTTGCCATGTATTACCAGGTGACAGACAGTGCGGGCGGGCGCCCGGCCACCGGCACCGGTATCGGTCTGGCGGTCTCCCGCCGTCTGGCACAGGCGATGGGCGGCGATATTGTTGTAACCAGTGAGCCGGGTAAAGGCTCCTGCTTCACGCTGTCGGTCTGCGCGCCTGCGCAGGATGCACCGGAAGAGGAAGAAGATGACGGCCTGCTGCTGCCTGCCCTGAATATCCTGCTGGTGGAGGATATTGAGCTGAATGTGGTGGTGGCGCGTTCTGTTCTGGAAAAACTGGGTAATACGGTGGATGTCGCGATGAACGGCCGTGATGCGCTTGCGATGTTCTCGCCGGAAGAATACGACCTTGTGCTGCTGGATATTCAGCTGCCGGATATGAGCGGGCTGGATATCGCCCGTGAGCTGCATCAGCGCTATCAGCCGGATGATTTGCCGCCGCTGGTGGCACTGACCGCCAACGTACTGAAGGATAAAAAAGAGTATCTGGACGCCGGCATGAATGATGTGCTGAGCAAACCGCTCGCTGTGGGCGCTCTGACGCAGATGATAGCGAAATTCTGGGGTGATGGCAGTGAGTCATTGCCTGCGGAGGAAAACAGCAGAGCGGCGTCTGAGGACGTGTATACGCAGTCACTGGATCTGGAGATGCTGAATCAGTATATCGAACTGGTGGGACCGAAACTGATTGAAGACAGCCTGGATGTGTTTGAAAAAATGATGCCGGGCTATCTGGCGATCCTGAATTCCAATATGGTGGCAAAAGATCGCAAAGGTATCGCGGAAGAAGGACACAAAATCAAAGGTGCGGCCGGGTCTGTCGGGCTTATCCATCTGCGGCAGGTTGCGCAGCAGATTCAGTCACCGGATTTACCGGCATGGGATGACAACGTGCAGGAATGGGTCGATGAACTGAATCACGATTGGGAAAGTCAGGTGGGGATTTTAAGAAACTGGCTGGCAAACCGCAGGTAAAAAATAACCCCAACCGAGGTTGGGGTGCGCGAATACTGCGCCAACACCAGGGAAACTGGTTCACCCGCGACAACTATTTATCGTTATTTAGGCGAGTGATGAAATAGGCTCTTACATCATACAGGCTTCAACATAGCAAAGATAAGTATTTTTGTTACAAGATTCATTAAAAACTGTGATGAAGATTGGTGTTTGCACCTCTAAAGGGTTAAGCATTAACCTACTACAAAAGGAGTCAGATATGAAATCTGTTGGTATCGTTTTAAGCGGATGCGGTGTTTTCGACGGCAGTGAAATCCATGAATCCGTTCTTTCGCTGCTCAGTTTAACCCAATCCGGTGCACAGGTGTATTTTTTTTGCGCCTGATGAACCTCAACGCACTGTTATCAATCACCTTTCCGGTGAGGAAAAATCAGAGAAACGCAATATACTGGAAGAGTCGGCGCGGATTTCCCGCGGGCAAATCCGTCCGCTGTCAGAAGCGGATGCATCACAGCTGGATGCGCTGATTGTTCCGGGCGGTTTTGGTGCGGCAAAAAATCTGTGTGATTTTGCAGAGAAAGGTGCTGCTTGTGAGATCAATAAGTATTTTTTATCATTATCACGTGAAATGTTGTCTCAGGGCAAACCGATGGGATTTATATGCATTGCACCGGTAATGATCCCGAAAATCGTTAATTCATCAGTTCAGCTTACGATTGGTAATGATTCTGATACGGCGGCAGCAATTGCGGAAATGGGCGGGGTGCATGTCAACTGCACAGTGGATAATATCGTCGTAGATGAAACGCATAAAATCGTGACGACCCCTGCTTATATGCTGGCTGAGAATATTGCACAGGCGCAGATCGGAATTGATAAACTGGTGAAGAAAGTACTTGAAATGGCCTGATAAAGAATGAGGGAAATGATGGGGAGGATATTGCGATTTCTGCGGAAAATAGTTGTTTTTGTTATGTTGTTATGGGTAACAATGATAATTTTGTTCGCATTCCTCCCTGTTCCTTATTCCATGGTAATGCTGGAAAGACAGCTTTCGGCATGGTCAACATTCAATTTTTCTTATGTCGCCCGCAGTACATGGGTCAGCGGAGACGATATTTCACCGCGGATGAAGCTGGCGGTGATTGCGTCCGAGGATCAGAATTTCCCTGTTCATCATGGTTTTGATTTCGGCGCTATCTCCGATGCGCTCTCAAAAAGCAGTAAGAAAGGCCGTACCGCACGCGGGGCCTCCACACTGACCCAGCAGACGGTTAAGAATCTGTTCCTGTGGGACGGGCGCAGCTGGGTGCGTAAAGGGCTGGAAACGCTGCTGACGCCCGGTGTTGAGCTGGTCTGGTCAAAGTCACGTATTCTGACGGTCTATCTTAATATTGCGGAATTCGGGCCGGGCATTTTCGGTGCGGAAGCGGCGGCACAGCACTTTTTCGGTAAAAGCGCCAAAAATCTGACGGCTGCGGAAGCTGCATTACTGGCTGCTGTGCTGCCGAATCCTCACCGCCTGCATGCGGATAAACCCTCGGCGTATCTTCGTCAGCGCCAGCAATGGATACTGCATCAGATGCAGTTACTGGGGGGGACAGAGTTCCTGAAGAAAAATAACCTGGATGATAATTAATCCGGGTATAATGAATTTATCTTATTGATTTGTTTTTATAAAAATCATAAGTAATTATGATTATGAGTATCGCCCGTGTTTTTCGCTATATTATACTGATGATTTATTATTTATTGATATATACTGAATTTTATCCACTATCCGGGCGGATGAGCGGATACCGGGCTGCCTGAAAGGCCATAAAAAAACCTGACATTAAGTCAGGTTTCTTATCGGTTTCCGAAAGCAGGCGGAATTAATTCAGCCAGGTAAAGGCTGTGGTGACTTTTTTGGCACCATCCGTTTCACTGGCAACTTTTGCCGCCGCTGCCCCTTCCTGGCGGGTAACCACCCCTAACAGGAAAATCTCGCCGTTTTCAGTGATCACTTTGATATTGGCGGATTTTACCGCATCACTGGTCAGCAGTTTGGAACGGACTTTGGTGGTGATCCAGGCATCTTTCGATGCGGTACCCAAATCAATCGGCTCGCCCTGACGTACTTCGTTATACACCAGTTCAGTACCATCCACTTTAGCGGCAATCTCTTTTGCCCGCCGTGCCAGAGAGAGATCCGCTGACTGACCAATCAGCAGAACTTTTCCCTGATAAGCCACCGGAACAATCCGCTGCTGTTTGATATCTTTATCCTTATTGAGCTGGCCGCTGACACGTGCTTCGAGTGTACCGTCATCGACCTGTGTGCCGACAGAACGGGGGTCTGTGGCGGCTTTGGTTGCCACAGCCGCAGACCCGACAAGTGCTGCACCGATACATCCCTGTAACAGTAGTGCGCTGCAGATAAGTGCTGCCACTGGCACAATTCTCATAATATCTCCTTAGTCTTCCTGGTGGGGGAAAAGGGTATTGTCGATTAAATCACATAAACAATTCACCGTCAGCATATGTACTTCCTGTATGCGGACACTGTGCTGCGACGGTACGCGGATTTCCGCATCACGCGGACCCAGCAGACCGGCCAGCTCCCCGCCGTCGTAGCCGGTCAGGGCCACAATGGTCATATCGCGGGTTACCGCTGCCTCAACCGCTTTGATGATATTGCGGCTGTTGCCGTGGGTGGATATTGCCAGCAGCACATCACCGGTCTGGCCGATGGCGCGGACCTGCTTGGCATAAATTTCATCCTGCTGCCGGTTGGCGGCGATAGCGGTCATCACCACATTATCGGTGTTCAGTGCCAGTGCCGGCAGGCTCGGGCGTTCGGTTTCAAACCGGTGGATCATACTGGTGGCGAAGCGCGAGGCTGTTGCCGCTGATCCTCCGTTCCCGCAGCAGAGGATTTTATTGCCGTTAAGTAACGACTGAACCATCATCAGAGCTGCCCGGGAAATGGCATCCGGCAGTGCTTCTGCGGCTGCAATCTGCGTCTGAATACTTTCAGTAAAACACTGTTTAATTCTGTCTAACACGTTAAGTCCTGCTATCAGCAACGGATGGCTGTATTAACAAAAATCGGTGTGACCAAAGGCATTTTTCAGCCAGTCGATATGGTCACCGGTTATTGCACAAATGTCAAAACGGCAGTCACAGGTCAGCATACTCAGTTGCTGCTGAGATAACCAGCAGGAAGCCGCATAAAGTAAGCGGCGCTGCTTGGCTCTGGTGACGCTTTCTGCTGCGCTGCCATAGTGTGCATTACGGCGGTAACGGACTTCGGTAAATACCCAGGTACCGTGATCCCGCATAATTAAATCGATTTCGCCCCGGCGGAAACGGACATTCCGTGCAACAAATGTCAGTCCCTGCTGTTCCAGCCAGCGCCGGGCAAACTGTTCATGACGGCGGCCTGTCAGCCATGTAAGCATAAATACATGTCCCTGTATGTTAATTATGCCAAAGGAAACAAAGGTGACATCCTGTCACCTTTAAAAATCAGACAAAGCTTAGTTCGCGGCATTCAGCGGGGTGAGATTCCCCTGCTTAAAGACCAGCCACGGCAGATGACGGTAAACGGTGCAGTTATCAGTGACAGTGATATCACCGCTGGCACCATTCATACGCAGAGTATGCCGCTGCATATCGCCGAACTGATTCGCCAGACGCCATGCGTCCATCCCCATCGCATAGAGGCGGACACGGGTATAGTCATTGCCGAATTTTCCGGCGGCCTGATTCAGTAACTGCGGATTTCCGCCCGCAATCAGCGGAATGTCCGTCAGTTTCAGTCCTTCCATCTCAAACTGAAAATCTTTGCCTGTGCCTGCCTTATTGCTGCGTGAGCTGGCATAAAACGCCGGGCGTCCGCGGGCACTGGTGGCGAACTCCAGCGTCGGTTTAATATAAATCAGCTGATCAGAGGTCGCGATAATATAGACGGAATCCACACCGCCGCTGACTGGCTGCGGCTGCGTTACAGAACCTTCCGGTTGTATCAGCGCATTTTCAGGCTGCGATACCTGCGGAGCAGATGGCTGCACCGGTACGCCGGTCAGTGACAGTGAGCTGCCCGGATTGCCGGAGAAAGTCTGGTGAAGCACCACACCGCCGCCGTTTTTCTGCCACTCATCGGCAAAGCTTTGTGCGATCCGGCGGCCGAAGTTGTTGTCCGGTGTCAGTACCAGCGGCGCGGTTTTATTATCCTGACGGATAAACTGCGCAGCGTTGCGGGCTTCATCTTCCGGTGAAAGCGAGAAGTAGCACACATTAGGACGGGCAATTGGTGTATCTAATTCATTGAGCGCCAGAATGTTCAGCGGCGTATTGGCAGCGGCCAGCGTCGCCACATCCCCTTTGAGCAGCGGTCCGACAATCAGATCCATACCGTCAGCCTGTGCCTGTGCCAGCAGAGTTGCCAGCGGCTTGCTGTCGGTATCGTAGACTTTCACATCGGTGACTGTGCGGGATTCAGCGCTGTACGGCCGTGCCTGAGGGGCTGTGACCGGGCTTGCGGCGGTCATGCCGTCAGTGCTGCTGTCATTTGACGGTGCGCCGTTGACCGTATCCGGGGTGGTGATGTCTTTATCCGGATCTGCCGGGCTGAGGGTGGTCTGTACCGGAACCGGGCCGGTATCGTCCTGCGGTGAGGCGGAAATATCAGCCGCCGGGTAACCGGTGCTGTATACCGCGCCGTTCTGTGCATCGGTAAAGCCCTGACGGATAGCATCACCCATCAGTTTCGCCTGACCACTCAGCGGCAGGAACAGCGCCACACGGGCGTTTTTACCGGTCTGACCATAGGTACTGCTCAGGGTCTGGACAAGATCCTGGGGCAGGGATTTGGCCGCCGGGTTATCCGGATAGCGGATTTGCCAGTCGCCGAGGGCGGCGGAAAGTGCTTTCAGATCCTGCTGGTTGTTCTGATACAGAATCAGCAGGTCAATCCAGCCCTGTAATACGCTCTCATCAGCGTTAACCTGAATGTTATTGCGCTCTTCAGGGGTAAAACGTGTTAGCATCAGCCAGGTTTCATCAATATTCTGCTGATGTGCATCCGGATCAGAGAGCAGCGGCTCCTGAGCGATGTAAGCACGGATAGCGTCCGCAGACGGTTTTCCGGCGGCCGCATCAATCACCTTCTGATATTGCTGAACCAGTGTTTCCGGCTGGCCTTTGCCGGCTGTGCCCGCATGCTGATTATTGAGTGTACATCCTGAGATCATCAGTGCGGAAAAGAGTGCGGCACAAAGTAATTGTCTGCGGTAACGCGATAAAGTTAAGGAAAACATACTGTACCCG
Source organism: Morganella morganii (assembly GCF_019242955.1). Classification (GTDB taxonomy): domain Bacteria; phylum Pseudomonadota; class Gammaproteobacteria; order Enterobacterales; family Enterobacteriaceae; genus Morganella; species Morganella sibonii. Next base: position 3,382,055 of record NZ_CP066129.1, on the reverse strand, counting down.
GTTATAGTTTTCTGAAAGCTCAATTCTAATGTGATCATCTGGACGAAACAATGAATCAACCTAATCAAGCTGTGGTTGCGGCAGCGACACTTTATGTTGTGCCGACACCGATCGGTAATCTGAATGACATCACAGCACGCGCTCTCGACGTGCTGACGAATGTCGATCTGATTGCAGCGGAAGATACCCGGCATACCGGCTTGTTACTTTCTCACTTCGGTATTAATAACCGGCTGTTTGCGCTGCATGATCATAATGAACAGTATAAAGCAGATCAATTAATTACCAAATTACAGTCCGGGGTCAGTATCGCATTAGTGTCCGATGCAGGTACACCTTTAATTAACGATCCCGGCTACCATCTGGTCCGGCGTGCCCGTGATGCGGGGATTACCGTGATCCCGCTGCCCGGTGCCTGTGCCGCCGTCACGGCGCTCAGTGCGGCCGGTCTGCCGTCTGACCGTTTTTGTTACGAAGGGTTTCTGCCGGCCAAAAGCAAAAGCCGTCAGGATACACTGCGGGCGCTGGCCGATGAGCCGCGGACCCTGATTTTCTATGAATCCACGCACCGGGTTCTGGATACACTGGCCGATATGGTCACCGTCTGGGGTGAAGATCGCTATGTGGTTCTGGCGCGGGAACTGACCAAAACCTGGGAGTCGATTCAGGGGAAACCGGTCGGGGAACTGCTGGCCTGGGTTCTGGAAGACGAAAACCGCCGCAAAGGGGAGATGGTGCTGATTGCGGAGGGTGCAAAACCGGTTCAGGATGAGGAATTCAGCCCGGAAATTCTGCGTGCGCTGGCGATTGTGCAGAAAGAACTGCCGCCGAAAAAAGCGGCTGCGGTAGTGGCCGAGTTATACGGCGTGAAGAAAAACGCCCTTTACCGTTACACTCTGGACGGGAATTCCGCCGCAGAGTGATGCATTTCCCGCCATCCGGTCTTCCGGGGCGGAGTTATTCTGTACATCCGCGGGAAAGCTGCTTATAATCCGCAGCGGAGTCAGCCAGGCAATCGCTGCTTTATCGTTGTCCCTTCGGGAGACGGGTAAAGGGGAGGAAAGTCCGGGCTCCGCAGGGCAGGGTGCCAGATAACGTCTGGGAGGCGCGAGCCTACGACCAGTGCAACAGAGAGCAAACCGCCGATGGCCCGCAAGGGCACAGGTAAGGGTGAAAGGGTGCGGTAAGAGCGCACCGCGCGGCTGGTAACAGTCCGTGGCACGGTAAACTCCACCCGGAGCAAGGCCAAATAGGGGTTCACATGGTGCGGCCCGCACTGAACCCGGGTAGGCTGCTTGAGCCAGTGCGTGAGTGCTGGCCCAGAGGAATGATTGTCCACGACAGAACCCGGCTTAACGGCTGACTCCTCACTATCACAACCCCGCGTCTGACGCGGGGTTGTTTCATTTCAGAGCGGTATATCAGGTCAGAATATCGATAAGCAGTGCCCGGCACGGCGTTTTTGCCTGAAAGGTCACTTCCCGGCTTTCCTGAATAAACGCGCCGTCCCCGCACTCAATTACCCCCTGTTTTTGCCCGTCATCCGCCGTCACGGTGCCGTGAACCGACTGATAAAAAGCCCGCTTGCCGTACAGCGGCAGTGTCAGGGATTCTCCGGCGGAGAGCATCAGATGAGAAATTCTCACGCCCTGCTGCAAATCAATACTGCCGTTTTCACCGTCCGGTGAGGCAATCAGCTGCGCCGGTTGTTGTGTCAGCACCAGTTTTTGTGAACTGCCGCGCAGGCTGCCGCGTGCGGCTTTCAGCCAGATCTGAATCCGGGTCAGCGGTGACTGCTCACAGGGATTGGTTTCCGTGTAGCTGATATCTTTACGCGGCGAGAAAAACAGACATTCATCCTGCCTGCTCTCCAGATAAAGTCCGTCATTATCATGAATATCGTGCTTCCCTCTGAGGATCAGGTTTACAATATCCACATCGGGATAGGATTTGGGCTGGAAACCGGCACCGGGAGCCAGCACTTCCTGATTCAGTGCTTTCAGCGGGCCGTACCCCAGAAATGCAGGGTCAAAGTAATGCCCGAAAGAGAATGCGTATTTCGCCTGTAACCAGCCATAGTCGGCGGACCCGGCCTGTCCGGCGGTTCTGTGTATAATCATAATGGTCTGCCTGTTGTTAAACATAGTGAAATAATAAAGGGCTGGACGCTGAATTGTTAGCCAGTTAATCTGGTGGCGACATTCAAAATTTCTGACTGAGATAATGATGAGTAAAGACAAAGCGTTAACGCTGGAATCATTGCGCGTGATGGATGCCATCGACCGCCGCGGGAGCTTCGCGGCGGCGGCGGAAGAACTGGGACGTGTACCGTCCGCACTGAGCTATACCATGCAGAAACTGGAAGAAGAGCTGGATGTTGTTCTGTTTGACCGCTCGGGTCACCGGACAAAATTCACCAATGTCGGGCGGATGCTGCTGGAACGCGGCCGCTTGCTGCTGGAAGCGGCGGATAAACTGACCAGTGATGCGGAAGCGCTGGCAAGAGGCTGGGAGCCGCATCTGACGATTGTCTGTGAAGCACTGATCCCGACGGCCTCTCTGTTCCCGCTGGTGGATAAACTGGCGCAGAAATCCACCACTCAGCTGACACTGGCCACTGAAGTGCTTGCCGGTGCCTGGGAACGGCTGGAAACCGGACGTGCTGATATTGTGATTGCGCCGGATATGCATTTCCGTACCTCCTCTGAAATCAACTCCCGCCCGCTTTATTCCGTGGTGAACGTATACGTGGCAGCGCCTGATCATCCGATCCACAAAGAGCCTGAACCATTATCCGATACCACCCGTGTGAAATACCGCGGAATTGCCGTGGCGGATACCGCCCGTGAACGGCCGGTACTCACGGTATTACTGCTGGATAAACAGCAGCGCCTGACGGTCAGTTCCATTGATGATAAACGGCGTGCTCTGCTGGCGGGGCTGGGAGTGGCGAGTATGCCGTACCCGCTGGTGGAAAAAGATATCCTGGAAGGCCGCCTGAAAGTGATCGGCTCTGAATACAGTCACGAAACCAATGTTATTATGGCGTGGCGCCGCGACAGCATGGGGGAAGCCAAAGCCTGGTGTCTGCGGGAAATTCCGAAATTATTCAGCGGAAAATAAAACGCTGATATCCCTGAATTATTATCTGATACCCGCTCTGTTATCTATGGCGGGTATTTTTTTGTGCCGGAGGCTTGTTGCGGTATTTGCCGTAAAATACGTATATTGATAATAGGAACAACAGCGATTGACGGAAACTATTCATCCGTTACCCTTTACCGGATATTAACCGGCGTTTATCAGTGTATTTGCAGGAGGCAACGTGGATCTGAAGCGGTTTATGTCGGATGCGGATTTTGCATTCGATCATGGCTTTATTGAAAAAGTGATTTATATTAACCTGAAATCCAGACCTGACCGTGATGACGATATTCTCGGTGTTCTGGAGAAAATAGAAATTCCTTACCGCAAAATTATCCGCTTCGATGCTATTGAAAAGACTCCGGGATTTCTGGGATGTGCGCTTTCTCATGCAGCGGTGATGAAGATGATCGCTGAAAATGGCTGGGGGCCGGTATTGGTTATCGAGGATGACAGTGATTTTTATTGTGATGATGAACATATCCGGCAGGCTAATCTCTTTTTATCCGCGCTTCATAAAAGAGAGTGGGATGTCGCATTATTGGGCGGAAATTATTTCAGTGCTTTTGAACACGAACCGGAAAACTGTTTACTCAGTCTGAAATATGCCTTTTGTGCCAACACTTATATTGTTAATCGTGGTTATGCGGAAAAAATGATGCATGTCTTTGAGAAATCAGTTCACCTGATTACTGCAAACGGCGAACCGGATGAATCAAAAAGTATTGATGTTATCTGGCATGACCTGATGGAAAAAGATAACTGGTTTGGTTTGTATCCGTGTATCGCTTATCAGACAAAAGGATTTTCTGATATTCGTGGCGGGCCGATGGATTATGAATTCTTATTTAATAAACCGCTGTCAGACCTGACATTTTTTACCCGCGACGGCAGGATGAAACCCAGAGTAACAGAACAGGAAACACAAAAAGAAACATCCGCCGGAGCGGATGTTTAATAAAATTATTATTATATTGCTGTGTGGCTTTGCCTGAATGATATTACCATTTCTTTTTCAGTAAATAATCGATACTGAATTTACCCGGGCCGGTTACAGCCAGCAGCAGATAACCGCCTGCAATGGTAAAGTTTTTCATAAACATTAACTGGTTGGCACCTTCCGCAAAATTACTGTGGAACAGCAGGGCGGTCAGTGCGGTAAAACCAAAGGTGAAAATTGCGGTTGTCCGGGTTAAGAAACCGAACAGGACAGCCAGACCGCCACCCAGTTCCAGCAGAATGGTTAACGGCAGTAATGCCCCCGGAACACCCATTGCCAGCATATATTGCTGAGTTCCTGCATAAGCATCTCCCAGTTTGCCGTATCCGGCCACAATAAATAAGACAGGCATCATGATACGTGCGACTAAAATAGCGTAGTTGTTCATTGTGAGATCCTTATTAGCTCAACAATACTGAGTAGTAAATATGAAGACTGAGTCACATATTCTTTTGTCTGAATGGCACGATATGCCAATCTGTTTCGTTGAGATAATAGTAAAGGCGAATGAGAAAGATTGTTAGCAAGAATTCTTCATAAACAACGTCAAAAATTTTGAATTCGGGTACCCGGCGGGATCAATGCTGCTTATTACGGGGAAAACTATTCTGAAGTGTGCGGAAAACGCCCCACAGCCCAAGGGCGCGCTGCCCCCAGCGTACGAGCTTTTTCGGGTGACGGACAGATAAAACAGAAATCAGACTGACGCCGGCAACAACCAGCGGGCGCAACTGTGATAATGTCTGCCATGTGCGATCGAACGATTCGGTTTTTTTCAGCCACTGATCAGCGGCCTGTGATAAATCGCTGCGCTGGGCAGCGATGGTGTCAATCAGCGTTTGTTTGTTGCGGGCGCGCTCAGCACGGCGGTGTTTATTCATGATCCTGTTCCTGCTTTTTTCTTTCCAGCTGCTGCCTGTCGATAGCCAGCTGTTCGCGGGTCGCCCCGAGCAGTGATGAACGGCGGGCTTTACGGACGGCCCACAGCGCAAAAATCAGCGCTCCGCCGAGCAGAACAGCGGTCATGATAATCATCGCAGTCAGACGGTACACAGGATCAACCGCCCACATGACCAGAATCATCAGGCTCATCAGCCCGAACGCGGTCAGCAGAAGGGCCGTACCGGCCAGCAGAATCAATTGGATCAGAGTAGACTTCTCTTCTTCCAGCTCGGTGGCAACAAGCCTGAGCCGGGTTTCAGCCATACTGATCACAATGGCGGCGATACGTGTCAGTGTATCGAGGAGCCCTTTACCGGGCCCCTGCGGACGCTCCTGATCTGCCATAACTCAGCGGCGGGCCAGTAAAACGCCTAACACCACACCGACAGCCGCACCGATACCGATACCGGTCCACGGATTTTCCCGTACATAATTATCGGCTTTTCCGGCGATTTCTTTTGTCTGCTGCACAACCTGCTCTTTACCTTCCGCCAGGCGGGAACGGGAGTTTTCCAGCGCGGCCTGTGCTTTTTTCTTCAGCGAATCCACTTCTTCTTTGGATTTGCTTTCTGCTGTGTTCAGCACAGATTCCAGGGTGTCAGCTAATGATTTCAGTTCTGCACGTAAATCTTCATTTGTATGATGTGACATAGGAACTCCTCGTGGTGGTTATACCGTAACAAGTTAAAGTAACTGCTTTTTACCGGTGATTAAAGGTAAATTATAGTTTATTTTCCGGTATCTTTCCGCACATTACGGGTGCAGGTGGCGGAATTCAGAGGAAATGACGCTGAAATGGCGGGCAGGAAGAGAAAGTGTCCCGGCCGGCTGCTGTAATTGCACCGGCCGGAAAAATAGTCTGAGAAGTTATTGTGCGTGAGTATCGTCAGCCGGTTTTGTCCGCTTGCGTTTCCACACCACCCACAGGCTGGCGATCAGACCGCAGACCAGCAGAACGACCGGGATAAGCATCAGAATATTCATCAGATGATGCTCATATTTGCGGAAAATCGGGCTGATACCGAGGCAGTAACCAAGGGAGGTTAAAATACCGACCCACAGGAAGCCGCTCAGCCAGTTGAAAAACTGAAAACGGCGGGAATTCAGGCCGGCTATCCCTGCCAGCATCGGCAGCAGAGTACGGACAAAGGCCAGAAAACGGCCGACTAACAGTGCCGCAAGGCCGTGGCGGTGAAATAAACTGTGCGCCCGCTGATGATAATGCGGCGGCAGATGAGACAGCCAGCCCTTTACAACTTTGGTATTACTGAGCCAGCGCCCCTGAAGATACCCCACCCAGCAGCCGAGACTGGCACCGGCGGTGAGAACAATCAGGGTTGTCGGGAAATCCAGCGTATCTTTGGCAATCAGAACCCCGACAAGAATCAGGAGACTGTCACCGGGTAAAAATGCAGCAGGAAGCAGGCCGTTTTCCAGGAAGAGAATGGCAAACAGCATAATGTAAATCGCCCACAGCAGGGACGGGTTTGACAGGGTTTCATAGTCCTGGTGCCAGAGGGCAAAAAAAAGTTGCTGCATTGTTTCCATCAATTATTCCCGGATCTGAAGTAAGCTTATTTCATGTTATGGGGCATTTTTGCGGATATAGCCGGAACCCCTGATATATACATCGGTAAATCCGGCCACTTTAGCAAATTAGAGGTAGCGGAGACAGTGAATTTTTTCCGGTTCCCTGAAACAATATTAAGATTAAATTCAGTCTTTTGCAGATTATATTTTACGGAAAATCAATAAGTTCTGTAATGAAATGTCAATTACCGGTCAAACCTGCTGTAAATGAACGACTTTTCTTAAATAATATGATGTTGAACATCTGTTTTATTTTCCGTCTGCGGCAGTTGCAGGCGTTCACTGACGCTTTGTGCCACATCATCCAGTAACTGATAACGGCGCCGGTATTCGGCGCGTTTTTTACTGGCTATTTCATCAACAGGCTTACGCGGCAGAGTCAGCGGTAATATATATTCCTGCTGCGGATTGGCGGTGCCGCCGACAGATTCCCAGAACGCATTATAATCGGCCACCCATTGTGTCAGTTTTTTATGGCGGTAGCGGCGGCTGCGGTAAATATGCGTCTCGTTGCTGGAAGCAATAATTTGCTGACACTGAAACAGTGACGCGATAAGACACATTACTTCCGTCAGAATACGTTTGGGGAATACGCCGTGGCAGTTTTTGGTGGCCGCGCGGATAGCACCGTGAGCCTGCTCACTGACACCGCCCTGGAGTGCGCCGATAAACAGCGTCCGCTTTTCATCCAGGTTCAGCAGGGTAAATGCACTGCGGGCCAGGATCTCACCGGCGTCATCCCGCATCTCCAGCGTTAGTTCACCCTCTTTGTTAAAAGCATCCTGCACATCCAGCCAGAGGTGGCAAAGACCCTCTTTTCCTTCAACCGGGCAGAGATAAAAACGCTCATTACTGTAGATTTGGCTGAATATTTCCGGCGGCAGAACGGCTTTGGTGATCCGGTAGTGGTCACAAATCGCCGCTGATTTGTTTTTCCGGTGAAAATTAATACTCAGATACGGACGCTGTAATTTGGTCGGCAGCAGTGGCTGCTTTTTCAGAATCGCGTCACAGCAGGCAGTATCTGTCAGGCCGGACAGGTATTTCACGGTGGACAGCGGCATAAACAGGCTGCGTGCCGCGAATTTAAAGCGGTTACGGGCGGAATCCCAGTGCATACCGGGACAGCATTCTTTGGTGAGTAGTTGTTTAAATAATTGGAGGCCGGACATAGTGGTGCCTTTGATAAATGAAATTATTACACATTGAAACAATCCACTCAGTTTAACGGCAGAATAAAGATAAAAATTAAAGAAAGCTTATCGCCTGACCGCGGGCTTAGCTAAATGTAAGGATTTCAGGGAGAAAACCAGCAGTCACAAAATCACAACAACCGGCGAAACAATAGCCAATTAATTATATGAAAATAATATTAATATTTAAAATCAATCTGTTATCGATGTATTTCATGCCACGGACAGAAAACCGTTCGTCAGCATTCATTAGTTATATTCAGGGTGTTTTTATTATCCGGCAGTATTTTATTTGGCGGGAGAAGTGAACGACTACGGAAAACGCAAAAAACAGCAAAATAGCCGTAATTTTTCAGCAGAAGGAAAATAACAGCAGAATCTGATTGAGTAATAAAATTAAACAATTAGTCATTTGCTATTACCTCGGCGTTGTTAATAAATTGTATTTTGCATTATTTTCCGGAATAAAAAACTGGATATTTGCATATTGAGTAAATTTAAAAACTGGTTTTTATTTGTTTTATAGAGTAAAAATTTGTGATCGCTGCGTCATTTTTCAAAAAAATTTAGTGATTCAAAAATGATGGTTATTTTTATAATTAATTGATTTTGTTTATTTTATCATGTATTTGTTACTACGATTTATAGTTAGGCAATCATTTAAATAGCAATGATTTTAGCGCAAAATAATGACATTACCTCAGTGTAATTTACTATTTTGGAGCTCATTGTGAATCAGTCAGAACTTATCACGCTCGCGTCCGCGAATGCGTTAAATAAAGATTTCGACGTTAAATACCAAAACGTCATCAGTGATTTCTTCAGCCGGGACCCCGGTAAATGGCCGATTTTTAATCATCCGCAAATTCAGGCGATTACTCAGTTTCGTCAGACTACCGAAGCCGATATACAGCAGATAAACCGCTACCCGCAGGGTAAGGATCTTTTTGCTCAGCTGGCCGGTGAATCTCATGTGCGTCAGAACGTGATCCGTCCGGGGGAAGGGCAGGATAATTTGCTGGTGTTTGCTTCCGCGCTGTGTAAAAACTGGGAAAACCCGCTGGCGGTGGAAAACGTTATCGCTATGCCGTCAGACCCGGCGGTTTATGGTTCGATGCTGGGATTACTGGGTAACCCGAATATGGTGTACTGCGAGTACTCCGGTGTGGCGGATAACATGGAAAAAACCGTTATCCGGAAAGTCGCCAATCTGATTGGTTATGATGCGGACAAAGCCTCAGGCCTGTTCACCCAGGGCGGGACAATGTGCAACCTGTACGGCTATCTGTTCGGGATACGAAAATCACTGAAGCAGTCAAAACACCTTGGTATGTCCGTTGATCAGGATTTCCGGATCATCAACTCGCAGGGCGGTCACTACTCCAATATGACTAACCTGTCCCTGTTAGGGGTGGATATTACCAATAAAACAATCCGTATCCGTGTTGCATCGGATAATACTATTGATCTTGCAGATCTGGAGCAGCAAATCCGCGCCTGCTATACCGTTCACTGTAAGATTCCGGTGATCCTGCTGACTGCGGGGACAACAGATACCTTTGGTGTGGATGAAATCAAACAGGTTTATGATCTGCGCAACCGTCTGTGCGAAGAATTTGAAATCACCGAAAAACCGCATATTCATGTGGATGCGGCGGTCGGCTGGCCGATTATTTTCTTTATTGATTATGATTTTGCCGCTAACCCGCTGGCGATTAACGATGCCACCCTGGCCGGTCTGCGCCATAATGTGGCTAAATTCAAACAGCTGAAATATGCGGATTCCATTACTATCGATTTCCACAAATGGGGTTATGTACCGTATACCTCCAGCCTTGTGATGGTGCGTGACGGTGATGATTTCAAAGCACTGGAAAATGATCCCGAAAACTTCACCTATTTTGAGCATGCGCTGGAAGGGCAGACTCACCTGCAATCCACCATTGAATGCAGCCGCAGTGGTGTCGGCGTATTCGGTGCGTATGCAGGGTTACATTATCTGGGGATTGAAGGTTATCAGACCATCATTGCGCACTGTCTGCAAAATGCGAACTACATGCGCAACCAGCTGTTGTCTATGGGAAATGCCTGTGTGATGGCGCCGGAAAATCAGGGGCCGAGTGTTGGTTTCCGTCTCTATTCACCAAAACTGGTGAATGATCCGCAGGCCATGTTTGAGCATGAACTGACCTGTGCCGGGGATAAAACAGCCTATGACATGATGGTGCGTAACAGCCGCTGGCACCGCGAATTATTCCTGAAACGCGGCAAAGCGGGTCTGTTTACCAACTGGGTGGACTCTATCGCCTGTTCGGCCTACGCAGAACATAACCGGTTTGCCTATATCCCCGGGGAAAAAGCGGTCTTTATGAACCCGGTTACGCAGCGTCACCACATCGATGCATTTGCAAAAATGCTTAAAACCATGAGTGCAGAATAAAAAAAAGGATGTTTTTTTCTTTTCTGTTTGTGGTATAAGAGAAAAAGAGCGTCACGGCAGTGTCTTGTACCGGCACTGTCAGTGAGGCAAAAATTAACGATTTTCAGAGAAGAGTAAACCGATGAACTGCATGATGAACCGTCAGCTAAGCCTAAACCTACTACTCAGTTAGGTGGCTTCGTTTATCTGTTTTTCTTCATAAGCCACCAGTAAGGTGGCTTTTTTGTGTGTATAAACCTGCTGGTGGAACTGTTTTATTTTCGGGAGAGTTCCTATGATGTCAGGTTTTACCGCAAGGATTAATATCAGCGTAATTTCACGATCGGTCTGCTGTTCTGCCGCCGCTTCTGTCTCTCAGATGACACCGCAGGAGGCCGTATGAGTCAGCAATGGACATCCCGCTTCGGTCATATCCTGGCAGCAGCCGGATCGGCTATCGGTATCGGCGCTATCTGGAAATTTTCGTATGTTGCCGCCAATAACGGCGGTGGTGCCTTCCTGGTGGTTTTCCTCTTATTCAGCTTTATTATCGGTCTCGCGGTATTACTGGCTGAAAATATCCTCGGCAGCAGCACCCGTTCCGAAGCCGTCAGTGCCTTCAAAAAAATGATGGGACGTCACTGGGCGTGGATCGGGGTGATCGGTGTATTCAGTTCCTGGTGTATTTACAGTTTTTACAGCGTGGTCGGCGGCTGGACTATCGGTTATACGGTGATGGCCGCTGCCGGTGAGCTGAATATTACCGACAGCAGCCAGCTGACCGGCATTTTCACCCGCTTTATCAGTAACCCGTGGTGGCCGGTGATTGCTCATCTGGTGTTTGCCGGGATAACCTGTTTTGTGGTCCTGGCCGGGGTTCAGCGCGGGCTGGAAAAATCCGTGAAAGTGATGATGCCGTTACTGTTTATTATTATGATCGTGCTGATTATCGTCGGGATAAGTTTACCGGGATCATCAGCGGGACTGAAAATGTTCCTGTATCCGGATTTCAGTAAACTGACCGGCAAAGGCGTGCTGGATGCGCTGGGTCTGGCGTTCTTCTCCCTCTCTATCGGGCTGGGTATCCACATTACGTACAGTGCGTATTTAACCGATAACAAAAGTATTGCCAATTCCAGTATGTGGGTGGTGATCCTCTCCTGTATGGTGTGTGTGCTGGCCGGTCTGATGATTTTCCCGGCATTATCGGCTGCGGGTCTGGAAGCGAATGCGGGTCCGGGTCTGACCTTTATGACCATGCCGGTGTATTTTGCCCATTTGCCGGGCGGCGCGGTGCTGGCGGTGACGTTCTTTGTGCTGTTGCTGATGGCGGCTCTGACATCCGCTATCTCCCTGCTGGAGCATATTGTGGCTTATGTTCAGATGCGTTTTCAGTGGACACGCCGCAGGGCGGGTCTGGTGGTGACCGCGTCAATTATGCTGATGGGTATTCCGGTGTCCTTATCTTTCGGGCCGTTAAGTGATGTGACGTTCGGCGGAAAAACGATTTTTGATATCCTCGATTACCTGACATCCAATATCCTGATGCCGTTGTTCGGTATTGCGGTCTGCCTGATTTTCGGCTGGTCGCGCAAAGCGAACGCCCTGATTCCGGAAAATATTACCGGACTGAAGCGTCAGAGTTTATTGCTGGTCTGGCGTTATGTGGGACCTATCTGTATCGGTGTGATTCTGGTACACGGACTGATCAGTTAATAACAGATAAAAACCGGCCTGCATATGCAGGCCGTTTTGCTTTCCGTTTTATCAGAACCGGTAATTTACACCCAGGAAGCCGCTGTACGGTGTTTCCTGTTTACTGCCGTTGGCGTAGTTGAATTCACCGTAGACAGCCCAGTTATTATTCAGTTTTGCATCAACACCAATACCGTACTTCCCGGTCGTGCCGGACATATCATTGGTCCGTTTTCCCTGCTTGTTCAGCTCCACATCCCCGTTTTTCAGGAATTCATGATTCACTGCCACACGGAGATACGGTTTGATTTGTGCACCGTTTTCCAGAACAAAATTTTTCCCGAAAGTGGCACCCAGCTCACCGCTGAATGACCGGGCGGCATCGGCTTTAATGCTCATCTCATTACTGTAGCGGTAATCCGCGCCCTGGCCGCGGAAGGCGGCAACCATGGCATACGGCTCAATAAAGTAATTCTCTTTTTCGAAATACTTACCGGTTTCAACCGAGAAGCCGATACCGTTGGTGTTACTGCTGGCGGAAGTTTTTCCTTCATTAAAGCTGGCGTCATAATCACTGCGGAAATGGTTGGCTTTCACCACGCCATCCACATAGATGCCGGATTTGTGCTGCCAGGTGGTGTAAACCCCGAGGCTGTAACTGTTAATGGTACCGTCGTTTTTATCCATCTTCAGAGAGGAGTGAGAATATCCCGCGACAATCCCGCTCCAGAGATCGCCGTTTTCCAGCTCCGTCATTTTGTCACCACCGGCAACAATCCCGCTGATATCATGACGGTAAGCGACTTCATTGTTACTGATATTGTGACGTCCGCCGGTGACTTTTGACCAGACACCGAGGTTCACCTGCGGGTTATTGCGCAGCTCACCGAGACGGGCGCGCAGTGTGCTCAGTTCACTCCGCCAGATCTGCGGCAGGGCGTTGGCAATCATCATTGCGGTTTTACTTGGCTCAGAGAGGTCCGGCAGTTCAGGTTCTGGTTTGGGCTCAGGTTTTGGATCCACGGGATTAACGGGGTCAACCGGATCCACCGGGTCTACAGGGTCAACGGGGTCAACCGGATCTACAGGGTCTACCGGCGGAGTCTCTTTGGTGGGTGACAGATACCATTCATCAGCTGAATCTTTATCCTGTACCAGATAATATTTATACGCCCCGAGATCCACACCCTTATTGGTCATGGTAAAGGTATCGTTCTGACTGCCTGCGGCGTGGATCAGATGATAGCGATCCGGGTCGGTGGTATTACTGACCAGCGCTTTACCGGAATCCATCACACGGACACCAAACTTACCGTCTGTTTTATCCGAGACACTGAGGAAATCCCCGCTGCCGTCCGCCAGGCTGGTATTCATCACAAACAGGCCGTTACCGGAGAGTTCTTTGATACTGAGCTGGCTGTTACGGCCGGTATTGCTGCTGCCGGGCTCATCGAAGACGGCGACACCGTTGTTCACCAGGTTATCGATAGTGACAACGGATTCACTGGTATCACCGTTATGGCGGATATAGAGATACGCATTATCACCGGCCAGATTCACGTTCTGAGCATACGAGCCTTTGCCGAAGTTGCCGAGCCACGGATGCTGATCCCCGCCTTCCATCACCAGAGAGCCGTCTTCCACATCCAGGTTATAGAAGGAGTAAGCACCGTAATCGAGGATGGTTTGTCCGCCGTTGCGGATGGTGGTGCCTTCTGTGCCGCCGTAAGCCAGAACATGCTGGATACCGCCGTCAACCAGAGTGGTGGCCGCTTCTGCATATTTGCCGGTAAGCTGAAGCCCGTCTTTATAAATCGTGGTATCAGAGGCTTTACCGTTCAGTCCGACATTCTGAACGCCGCCTGCCATAACCCGTGTATTAACAGCGGTCGGATCATCACCCCATTTTGCATCAGGATTGCTGCTCTCAACCCACTGACCGTTTTCCCAGTCCCCGCTGTGGTTTGTCACCAGTTGCTGACCATACACCACGGTATCCTCAACCGTCCCGGAGCGTACCCGCTGTGTACCGCCTGCATAGATTGTGGTGTTTTTGGCGCCGGTACGGTCATTGACATAGACAGACTGATAGCCGCCGTCATAGATATAGTTATTCAGTGCCAGCCCGGAAACCGCGTGATAGCTTCCTGTACCGGTAATATAGTTATTGGTGGCGGTGCCGCTGTCCTGTGTATAGGTACCGCCATTCTGAATAATGGTACTTTGGGTTTCTGCATCCGGATTACTGACAGGAATGTACAGCTCACCGCCATCGATCAGGGTATTTTCAGCATAAGCGTTATAGCCGATAGTCAGCTTACCGTCTTTATTTACACGGGTATTATAAGCCGATACCCGCTGTTTGGTGTCAGAGGCTGTGCGTAACTCCATCACACCAAAGGCATCCACGGTGGTGTTGTAGGATGTTGTACCGTTAGACATTTGCAGGTTAGCGATGTGTTTCGCATCAATGCCTTTCAGCGTAATACCGATAACACTGCTGTTATCAAAAGGGGTTTGTCTGAATGAATCGCCCAGATGAGTCGTTGAGTGCCCGATAGTTGTGCCGATCAGGTGGGTGTCATCCTTAAATATAACATTCGGCTTTTGAGCTGCTGAGTAATTGATATCTATTCCGGTCAGGTATTTATAACCTGCAATAGTGAATCCGGATCCTGCACTGACGTCCGCCAGTACATCAGCATCCGCATTGGTATAGTTACCACTTTTTTTAATGTCATTAATACGCGTTGATTCATCGCTGAAGGTAAATTCAGGAATCGGCTCAGGTGTTACAGCATAACCGGCAGAGGTATACGATATCCCCATTGCGGAAAGTATCAGAAAGGAGAGTTTATTGAGTTTCATTTTTTTGCCCGTGGTGATTTTGTAATAAGACGTCAAAATTCGTGTTATTTATTTAATAAATAAAAGAAAAAAAATTTATGCGGGGGCGGAAAGAGAATAACGTGATCCTAGAATTTTAGATAAGGTGAGTCAATGCAGGGGATTTCGGGAAATTTAAGAATGTCTGCGATGCTGCTTTTTTGCACAAAAAAGAGTAAGAAGGATGAAAATGAAATGATTGTTTCAGGTGATCATCACTATTAAAACGAATAATAAACAGAATATAAATTGTCCGCCTACGTATAAATAGTTGACTGTTTTACAGGGATAATCGTCTTATTATGAATTTTCTGGTGTTATTCACTATTTTAACTCCTTTATGTGGTGATAGCAGCTGGTTCGTTGGATTTGATTTATTCCGGAAGGAAAATAAGAAACTTAATGTTAATTGATTTAAATCAAAATGAATAATTTACCATATTATAGTAATTGATTTTTATGTGACAAATAGGCAGGTAATTTTATTAAAAACGGTATTTATTTGTGCTTAACCGATTAAATAATACCGGATGAGAATGTATTTCATTTTTGTTTTTAACAACAAGGGGGTGTGAAATTTATTATTTTTGTTGGCTCAGTTAATTCTGAAAACACCCGGGGTTGTATCTGATAAGCCAGTAAAATGCAGATGGTAAATGTTGTCTTTTTTCCTGACCGCAGTGGAAAATTCCGGTATTCTTATTGCAGGTTGTCGGTGAGTTATATTTTAAATTGATATAAATTAATAAAACCGATAAATAGATTAAATGTTAAAAATAGAAAAAATTCTCATTATCTGTAAAATAATATTTTTGTTATTATCTTTTTGTTTATTAATTATGTTCCGTGTCTCAGTAATTTAATAATAATCGTATTATGTTAATATTAAATTAACACAACGGAATTACAGAGAATGATCGACGATAATACGTTAATTACTTCTGATATGACTTCTGAGGGTATTGACCGGCGAAGCTTTCTGAAACTCTGCGCGGCCTTAGCGGCCACCATGGGTCTCAGTGCAAATGCATCTGCCGAAATCGCGGCGTCCGTCAGCCGTAAGGATTGTCCCCCCGTTATCTGGATATCTGCACAGGAGTGTACCGGTTGCACTGAGTCCCTGCTCCGGGCGACGCACCCGACCATCGAAAATCTCATCCTTGATATGATCTCACTGGAGTACCACGAGGTACTCTCGGCGGCATTCGGTCATCAGGCGGAAGCCAACAAGCACAATGCGATTGAGAAATACAAAGGCAAATATGTGCTGGTGGTGGACGGCTCTGTACCGCTGAAGGATGACGGTATTTACTGCATGATCGCCGGTGAGCCGATTGCGGATCATATCCGTCGTGCGGCGGAGGGTGCCGCCGCGATTATTGCTATCGGTTCCTGCGCCGCATGGGGCGGAGTGGCGGCTGCCGGTGATAACCCGACCGGTGCGGCATCGCTGGAAACGGTTCTGCCGGGCAAGACCGTGATTAATATTCCGGGCTGCCCGCCTAACCCGCATAACTTTCTGGCCACCGTGGCGCATATCATTACTTACGGCAAAGCGCCGGGACTGGATAACAAAAACCGGCCGCTGTTTGCGTACGGTCGTCTGATCCACGAACACTGTGAACGCCGCGCTCACTTTGACGCAGGACGTTTTGCCAAAGCGTTTGGTGATCACGGACACCGTGAGGGCTGGTGCCTCTATCATCTCGGCTGCAAAGGACCGGAAACGTACGGTAACTGCTCCACATTGCAGTTCTGTGATGTCGGCGGTGTGTGGCCGGTGGCGATCGGGCATCCCTGCTATGGCTGTAATGAGGCCGGTGTCGGCTTTCATAAAGGCATTCATCAGCTTGCGGGCGTGCAGAACCAGACACCACGCGCCGAAAAACCGGATGTGGATCTGAAAGAGGGCGGTTCGGTATCGGGCGGCGCTATCGGTCTGCTTGGCGGCGTGGTTGGTCTGGTGGCCGGTGTCAGTGTGATGGCTGTCCGTGAGCTGGGGCGTCAGCAGAAGAAAAACCGGAACGGCGATCCGCGGGGAGAGTAACTGTGAACAGGCGTGACTTTATTAAAGCGGCGTCCGGCGGGGCACTGCTGTTAGGTAATACATCTGTGAGCCGGGCGGCGGCGGAAAACCGTCCGCCGATCCCCGGTGCATCGGGCATGCTGTATGACTCCACTCTGTGTATCGGCTGTCAGGCGTGTGTGACCAAATGTCAGGATATCAACTTCCCCGTCCGTAATCCGGAGGGCGCGCAGACCTGGTCCAACAATGACAAATTATCCCCGTACACCAATAACATTATCCAGGTGTGGACGAGCGGCAGCGGTGAACACAAAGATCAGGAAAAAGACGGCTACGCCTATATCAAAAAGCAATGTATGCATTGTGTTGATCCGAACTGTGTCTCTGTCTGCCCGGTCGGCGCGCTGAAAAAGCATCCGGTGACCGGTATTGTGCATTATGACAAGGATATCTGTACCGGCTGCCGTTACTGCATGGTGGGCTGCCCGTATGACGTGCCGAAATATGACTATAACAACCCGTTCGGTGCGATCAGCAAATGCGAACTCTGTAACCAGAAAGGCGTTGAACTGCTCGATAAAGGCGGTTTGCCCGGCTGTGTGGAGGTTTGTCCGACCGGCGCTATCATCTTCGGCTCCCGTGAAGATCTGATGAGTGAGGCAAAAAAACGCCTCGGGCTGAAAGCCGGCGAAGAATATGCCTATCCGCGCCAGACACTGAAAACCGGTGATAACTATAAACATCCCGTACCGTCTTATTACCCGCATCTGTATGGTGAAAAAGAGGGCGGCGGAACGCAGGTGATGGTGCTGACCGGCGTGCCGTACCAAAATCTGCAACTGCCGGAACTGGCTGAACTCTCCACCGGGGCCCGCTCTGAAAACATCCAGCACACCTTGTACAAAGGGATGATCCTGCCGCTGGCAGTACTGGCCGGGCTTACCGTGCTGGTGCGCCGCAACAGTAAAAATGACACTCACGACGGAGGTGATGATCATGAATCATGATCCCAAACCCCTCGGCGGAAAATTATTCAGTAAGCCGATCATCATTTTCGGACCGCTTGTTATCCTCTGTGTGCTGCTTATCGTCAAACGTCTGATTTTCGGACTGGGGTCTGTCTCTGATCTGAACGGCGGCTACCCCTGGGGGATCTGGATTGCCTTTGACCTGCTGATCGGCACCGGTTTTGCCTGTGGCGGCTGGGCACTGGCGTGGGCGGTGTATGTATTTAACAAAGGGGAATACCACCCGCTGGTACGTCCGGCACTGCTGGCGAGCCTGCTGGGATATTCACTGGGCGGATTATCTATCACCATCGACCTCGGCCGTTACTGGAATATGCCGAACTTTTTTATTCCGGGGATTTTTAACGTCAACTCTGTTCTGCTGGAAACGGCGGTCTGTATGACGATTTATATCGGCGTGATGGCGCTGGAACTGGCACCGGCATTCTGTGAGCGTATGGGCTGGAAAGTCTCGCTTAAACGGCTGAACAAAATCATGTTTTTTGTGATAGCGCTCGGTGCGCTGTTACCGGCGATGCATCAGTCCTCGATGGGGTCACTGATGATTGCAGCCGGTCACAAGGTCTATCCGCTGTGGCAAAGCTATGAAATGCTGCCGCTGTTCTCCCTGCTCACCGCCTTTATTATGGGATTCTCCATTGTGGTCTTTGAGGGCTCGCTGGTACAGAGCGGCCTGAAAGGCAACGGTCCGGATGAAAAACGCCTGTTTGGTAAACTGGCACTGACCGTCAGTGTGCTGATGGCGCTGTTTCTGATCCTGCGCTTCGGGGAACTGATTTACCGCGGTAAGCTCGGGCTTGCTTTCGCCGGGGATTACTACGCCGTCCTGTTCTGGTGTGAGATCCTGCTGATGGTGTTTGCACTGGCGGTCTTCAGTATCCCGGCGTTCCGCCGCGATTCCCGTCTGCTCTACACTGGTGCGGTGAGTATGCTGCTCGGCTGTGCGGCCTGGCGTCTCGCCTATTCATTGCTGGCGTTTGATCCGGGCAATGGCTATCACTACTTCCCGTCAGCAGAAGAACTGTTAATTTCCATTGGTTTCGTGGCTGTTGAGATCTGCGCTTACCTTTTCCTGATCCGCCTGTTACCGATACTCCCTGCAGTCAATAAAACCGCAGCTCACCCTTATCATGAGGCAAGCAAGTCATGAGCCAGAGAATTACGATTGATCCGGTTACCCGTATCGAAGGACATTTACGCATCGACTGTGAAATTGATGATGGTGTGGTGACCAAAGCCTGGGCGTCAGGCACGATGTGGCGCGGAATGGAAAAAATTGTCAAAGGTAAGGACCCGCGCGATGCGTGGATGATCCTCCAGCGTATCTGCGGCGTCTGTACCACCACACATGCCCTGGCATCAGTACGCGCCGTGGAAAACGCCCTGAATCTGGATGTGCCGGTGAATGCGCAGTATATCCGCAATATCATTCTGGCGGCGCACACCACCCATGACCATATCGTCCATTTTTATCAGCTTTCCGCGCTGGACTGGGTGGATATTACCTCCGCGCTGAACGCGGACCCGGCAAAAGCCTCTGCCATGCTGAACGGTGTGTCTGACTGGCCGCTGAACAGCACGCAGGAATTCATCAAGGTACAGGATAAAATCAAAGCACTGGTGGAGAGCGGCCAGCTGGGGATTTTTGCCAACGGCTACTGGGGACATCCGGCGATGCAGTTGCCGCCGGAAGTGAACCTGATTGCGGTCGCGCACTATTTGCAGGCGCTTGAATGCCAGCGCGATGCCAACCGTATCGTGGCGCTGCTGGGCGGAAAAACGCCGCATATCCAAAACCTGGCGGTCGGTGGGGTTGCGAACCCGATTAATCTCGACGGTATCGGTGTGCTGAACCTGGAACGTCTGATGTATATCAAATCATTTATCGACAAGCTGAATGATTTTGTTGAACAGGTTTATAAGATTGATACCGCGGTGATTGCTGCGTTTTACCCGCAGTGGTTTGAAACCGGGCAGGGCGCGGTGAACTACCTGAGTACCCCGGAGTTTCCGACGGACGGCAAAAACGGCAGTTTCCTGTTCCCGGGCGGCTACATTGAGGATTCCGATTTAACGACGTTCCGCCCGATAGATTCTCAGACCGATCCTTTCCTGCTGGACGGTATTCAGGAAAGCTCTCCGCACTCCTGGTATCAGGACGAAGCGCCGCAGAAACCTTGGGAAGGCACAACCGAGCCGAAATACACCGGCTGGGACCCGGACGGCAAATACTCGTGGGTGAAATCGCCGACGTTGTACGGCAAAACCGTGGAGGTCGGGCCGCTGGCCAATATGTTCTGCAAACTGGCGGCGAAACACCCCGGTACAGCTGAAAAACTGAATGAAATTATTGCGGTTTATCAGACGCTGACCGGTAATCCGCTGGAAGTCAGACAGCTGCATTCCACGCTCGGCCGGATTATCGGCCGTACGGTGCACTGCTGTGAGTTACAGGCGGTGTTGCAGCATCAGTATGCTGCGCTGATCGCCAATATCGGCACCGGCGATCACATCACGTATGTGAAGCCGGAATTCCCGGCCACCGGCGTGATAAAAGGCGTGGGTTTCCTGGAAGCACCGCGCGGTATGTTATCGCACTGGGTGGTTATCAAAGACGGTGTGATTGAAAACTATCAGGCGGTGGTACCGTCCACCTGGAACTGCGGGCCGCGCAATCACGATAATGTGGCGGGGCCGTATGAGCAGTCGCTGGTCGGGCTGAAAATTGCCGATCCGGAAAAACCGCTGGAAGTAGTGCGCACTATCCATTCATTCGACCCGTGTATGGCATGTGCGGTTCATATTGTTGATATTGATGGCCGTGAAACGGTATCAGTGAAGGTGCTGTGATGCGGATACTGGTATTAGGTACCGGCAATATTCTGCTGACTGACGAGGCCATCGGCGTGCATATCGCGCAAGCGCTGGCGGATCGCTATATCCTGCCGGACTATGTGGATGTGATGGACGGCGGCACGGCGGGGATGGAACTGCTCGGCAGCATGGCCGGGCGGGATCATCTGATTATCACCGATGCGATTGTGACAACGAAAAGTGCGCCGGGCACGATCCGGATTCTGCGGGATGAAGAGGTTCCGGCGTTGTTCACCAATAAAATCTCCCCGCATCAGCTGGGATTGTCTGATGTCCTGTCCGCACTGCGTTTTACCGGGGAATTTCCCGCTAAACTGACGCTGGTGGGCGTGGTTCCGGCGTCGCTGGAGCCGGGGATCGGCATGACCCCGCTGCTGGAAACGGTGGTTGAACCGGCATTACAGCAGGTGCTGGCGATACTCCGCGAATCGGGTGTTGAGGCCGTGAAAAAGGAGGCCGCGCATGTCTGAGGAGATTCAGGGGTTTATGCACAGTCCGGCAGAGCAGATCCGCGCTGCGTTTGAACGGATTGCTGCAGATACCATGCACGACCTTCCTTTTCTGCATCCGTCGGTGCCGGTGTATGTGACGGAACTGACATTGTTTGAAGGGCAGTGGACGGGCTGTGTGATCACGCCGTGGATGTGCAGCGCGGTGATTTTTCCGGGGCCGGATCAGCTCTGGCCGCAGCGCAAAGTCAGTGAAAAAATCGGCCTGCGGCTGCCGTACGGCACCATGACATTCACTGTCGGTGAGCTGGAGGGCGTATCTCAGTATCTGGCGTGTTCGCTGTTGTCGCCGCTGCCGCATACGCTCTTACCGCAGGAGGGATTACGGCTGGCGGATGACTGCGCGCGGATGCTGCTCTCGCTGCCGGTCACGGACCCGGATGTACCGGCAATGGCCGGGCGGAGAGCACTGTTCACCGGTAAACGGGTGCCCCGGTATGCATGAGTTGTCCCTGTGTATGAGTGCGGCGGATATTATCCGCGAACAGGCCGCGCGGCACGGTATCACGCGGGTGACGGATGTCTGGCTGGAAGTCGGTGCTCTGGCGGATGTGGAAGAGAGCGCACTGCATTTCAGTTTTGATATCGCCTGCCGCGATACCGTAGCTCAGGGCTGCACACTGCATATTGATGTTATCCCGGCGCAGGCCTGGTGCTGGGATTGCAGCCGTGAGGCCGAAATCATGCAGCACGCCGGGTGCTGTCCGCACTGCGGCAGCGAACGGCTGCGCATCAGTGAGGGGGACGCTCTGCGGGTAAAAAGCCTGGAAGGTGAGTGAGTATCACTCTGCCGCTGCATTCAGCAGCCAGCGGGCAAACTGCTGCATGGCCGGGGTTTCCGTGCGGGACTGTAACCGGGTCAGCCAGTAGCCGCCGAGGGTGATCTCCGCAGTAAACGGCTGAATCAGGGCGCCCGACTGCAACAGGCGGCTGAACATGCTTACCGGTGCAATCGCGACCCCGACCCCCAGCTGCGCGGCTTCCGCCATCGCCAGTGAGGTATCAAACACCATCACCGGTTGTGACGGGGAGGGCGGAGTACCGCCCGCACAGGCCAGCCAGCGGCTCCATTCATCCCGGCGGAACGAGCGCAGCAGCGTAAAACGATGGACATCATCCGGCTGCTGTAACTGTTCTGCCACAGCCGGTGAGCACATAGGAGAGTGCGGTGCACTGAAAATCAGTTCCGCATCCGATTCATGCCACGCACCGTTACCGAAGCGGATAGTATAATCATGCCCCTCGGCTGCCGGGTCCACATGGTTATTATGTGTCGAGATATGCAGATCAATATGCGGATGGCTGTCATAAAATCCGGCCAGACGCGGCAGCAGCCAGCCTGCGGCAAATGTCCCGACCACCCCCACGTTTACCCGCTCACGGAACTGTCCGTGAGAGAAACACTCCAGGGTATCCGCAATCCGGTCAAATGCCTCATTGAGCACCGGCAGTAATCCCTCGCCCTCATGAGTCAGCACCAGCCCGCGGGATACGCGGGTAAACAGTGCGCAACCCAGCTGCTCCTCCAGCACTTTAACCTGCTGGCTGACCGCGGCATGGGTGACGTTCAGCTCAATGGCCGCACGGGTAAAGCTGAGATGACGGGCGGCGGCCTCAAAGGCACGCAGCGGGTTAAGGGGGAGATAGCGTCTGACCATAATTCACCTGTAAGTTTTTCTTTAGGCTCTTGTTATAATTAACCGTTTGTTCTGCTCCGCGAATCTGACGATACTTGCCGCCGTTACCCACACACGGAAGGTTAATTCTGATGACAAAATCTTTATCTGCAACACTGGTTTCCGCCCTGCTGGCCTTTTCTGCCCCGGGGTTCTCTGCCGCTGATAATGTCGCGGCAGTCGTCGACAGCACCATTAAACCGCTGATGGCACAGCAGGATATCCCCGGGATGGCAGTTGCTGTCTCCGTAAAGGGAAAACCGTATTACTTCAACTATGGTTTTGCGGATGTGCAGGCAAAACAGCCGGTCACTGAAAATACACTATTTGAACTCGGATCTGTAAGTAAAACTTTCACAGGTGTGCTGGGTGCGGTTTCCGTGGCGAAAAAAGAGACGTCGCTGAATGACCCGGCAGTCAAATACCAGCCTGAACTGACACAGCCGCAGTGGAAAGGGATCACCTTACTGGATCTGGCCACCTATACCGCAGGCGGGCTGCCGTTACAGGTGCCGGAAGCGGTGAAAAGCAGTGAGGATCTGCTGCATTTCTATCAGCAGTGGCAGCCGTCATGGCAACCGGGAAAGATGCGTCTGTATGCGAACAGCAGTATCGGCCTGTTCGGCGCGCTGACCGCGACAGCGGCGGGAATGCCTTATGAGCAGCTGCTGACCGCACGTATCCTGGCGCCGCTGGGGTTATCACATACCTTTATTACTGTACCGGAAAGTGCACAAAGTCAGTATGCATACGGTTATAAAAACAATCAGCCGGTACGGGTGACAGGGGGACCGCTCGATGCGGAGTCTTACGGGGTAAAATCCGCCTCAAAAGATATGCTGCGCTGGGCAGAAATCAATATGTCGCCGTCACGGGCGGGCAATGCGGATCTGGAAATGGCGATGTATCTCGCACAGACCCGTTACTATAAAACGGCGGCAATCAACCAGGGACTGGGCTGGGAGATGTATGACTGGCCGCAGCAGAAAGACATGATCATTAACGGCGTGACCAATGAAGTGGCATTGCAGCCGCATCCGGTAACGGATAATCAGGTTCAGCCGTATAACCGCGCTTCCTGGGTACATAAAACAGGGGCAACAACCGGTTTCGGTGCTTATGTGGCCTTTATTCCGGAAAAACAGGTGGCGATTGTGATTCTGGCAAATAAAAACTACCCGAATACCGAAAGAGTCAAAGCCGCACAGGCTATTTTGAGTGCGCTGGAATAATTTTTCCGGTGCTGCGGCCTCAGCGGACACGCAGGGGCCGTACTTTAAGATTATTCCTTATGCAATAATTTGCTTTATGGGCTGTTTTATGGAGGATGAGAGTATCGGGCACTGACAGCTTCCGGCCGGACCGGATTTCACTGTGTGCTGCGTCAAACTGATGTCAGGTTCAACACACAGAGGAAAATGTTGTCATGGACGTTTTGCGTTTTATCCTCCGCTTACCTTTTATCGTGCTGCGTCTGGCGGCACGTGTTCTTGTTTCTCTCTTTACACTGCTGGGTTTTCTGCTGCGCCCGTTTACCGGACGTATCCGCTGGGCGGTGCCGGGCTGGGTGACGTTTGCAGGGAATCAGCTTACCCGGCTGGAGCAGGGGGCAAACCGCTATCCGAAAACCATTTTTGCGTTATTACTGCTGATCGCCGCAGCGGCTGCCGGCAGCTATTACACCTGGCACTGGTATCAGAATAAGCCAAAGCCGGTGGATGTCGCACCGCTGGTGGTACAGGATATTTCCGCCTCGGTGACACGTCCTTCGGCGGTCAATTATAACCGTGATGATAATTCACCGCAGATTGTGACGGTGAGATTCTCCCGCTCTGCCGCGCCGGTAACGCTGATCGGCAAGCCGGTGACGACGGGGATTACCCTCACACCGGCAATGGACGGAGAATGGCGCTGGCGCAATGATCGTACTCTGGTATTCACGGCGAAAAAAATCTTCCCGATGGGCAAAACCTACACCGTCGATATGGATACCAAAACCCTGCTGGCACCGCAGGTGGCGTTAACAGAGAAACAAAAAACCTTTACCACACCTGAATTCTATTATCGCGGCGGTCAGGCGGAATTTTATCAGGACCCGCAGGATCCGATGAAAAAACACGCCATTATCGGCCTGACATTTAATGCGCCGGCAGATGTCAAAAATATGGAATCGCGCCTGTCCCTGACCCGTGACGGAAAGCCGGTGCCATACACCGTCAGTTATGATGATAAAAAACTCAAAGCCTGGATTCACTCCGGGCAGCTGGCTCTCAATGATACTGACAGTGAAGTGCTGCTGACAGTCAGAGCCGGTGTTGGTGCGGCGGTTCCGGCCAATACTACGGCGAAAGATGAAACTTTCCGGGTGATCGTACCAAACCGCTACAGCCTGGATGTTACCGGTATTGAAAGTCAGCTGGCGGAATCAGAGGACGGAAAAGATCGCCGTGTTCTGATTGTGTCATTCTCTGACCCTGTAAATGAAAAACAGGCCGGAAAAGCGGTCCGCGCCCGGTTGCTGCCGGAAAAACACCCTGATTATCATTCTGAGGGGATTTACGACGACTGGAAATCAGATGATATCAGCGACAAAGTCCTGGCATTATCACAGCCGGTGTCACTGATCCCGGATGATAATGAGCAGGAAAACCAGGCGGCATTCAGCTTCAGTTATCAGGCACCGGCCAACCGCTGGCTTCTGGTTGAAATCACCGGCGGCATGAGTTCGGCAGGCGGCTATTACCTGAAAACATCACGTTATCTGCCGGTGCGTGTCCCGGATTACCCGAAAACACTGCGTTTTATGTCAGATGGGGCGCTGTTGTCGATGAAAGGTGAAAAACAGATCACCGTCGCGGCACGTAACTTCCCGGGCCTGCAACTGGATGTGAAGCGGGTGATCCCCGGCCAGTTACAGCATATCGTCTCCTTTAAGGATAAAAACTTTACCTCAACGGATTTTAACCGCCTGAGTGATGAATATTTCACGGAGCACTTTACTTATCAGACGGCGCTGTCTGCCGCCGCTCCCGGCGATATTCAGTACAAAGGTATCGACCTGAGCAAATACCTCTCTGCTGATCCGTCCGCAAAACGCGGTATATTCCTGCTGAGCCTGCGGGCGTGGGACCCGGCTAAACCGGCGGAAACCCCGGAGACGGAAGGGTATGACGAGGGGGATGAAGAGTACGAAGGGGATACGGTTCTCGACTCGCGCTTTGTGGTGGTCACCGATATGGGGATTATCGCAAAATCATCCCGTGACGGCTCGCGTGATGTCTTTGTACAGTCCGTGTATACCGGCGAACCGGTGAGCGGAGCGAAAATCTCGGTGGTGGCCAAAAACGGCACCACACTGCTGAGCCGTGTCACCGGCAGTGACGGTCACGCCGCGTTCCCGCCCCTGCATGATTTCCGTAATGAGCAGATGGCGGTGATGTTCCTGGCCGAAAAAGAGGGGGATGTCTCCTTCCTGCCGGTCAATGCCTGGTATGACCGCCAGCCGGACTTCTCGCGCTTTGATGTGTACGGCGATGAAACACCGGAAGATCCGCGCACTCTCAGCAGCTATCTCTTCTCAGATCGCGGTATTTACCGGCCGGGGGAAACCTTTCATACCGGGCTTATCACCCGTACCTATGACTGGAAAACCCCGCTGACCGGTATCCCGCTGCGGGCGGAGATCCGCGACCCGCGCGACACGCTGATGCATTCACAGAAGATCACGCTGGATACCACCGGTTTCAGTGAACTGAGCTATACCACACCGGAAAACGCCCCGACCGGCGACTGGAATATCTATCTCTACCTGGAGGGCAAAGATGAGAATGATCTGCGCCTGCTCGGCACTACGACAGTCGTGGTGAAAGAGTTTGAACCGGACACCATGAAAGTGGCACTGAAACTGGCACCGGATCGTCAGCAGGGTTGGGTAAAACCGGATGAATTGCAGGCAGCGGTTGATGTGCAGAACCTGTTCGGCACCCCGGCACAGAACCGCCGTATCGCCACAAAAATGACCATGCGGCCGGTTTATCCGTCCTTCACGCAGTATCCGGATTACCGTTTCTATGAAGACAGCCGCAGTACGGATAACTTCGAAACGCAGCTTGAAGAGCGTACCAGCGATGAAAATGGCGCTGCACCGCTGGCATTAGGGCTGGAAAACTACGCGGAAGCGACCTATCAGTTACAGTTGTTCACTGAAGCCTTTGAACCGGGAAGCGGGCGTTCGGTCACCGCAGCGGCGCGGGTGCTGGTTTCTCCGCATGATTCACTGGTGGGCGTCAAAGCGGATGGTGATACCGGTTACATCAGTAAAGATGCACTCCGGATGCTGAATCTGATTGCGGTGGATCCGTCATTGACCCGGATTGAGAAAACCAATCTGAAACAGGTGCTTCTGGAGCGGAAGTACATTTCGGTGCTGATGCGCCAGCCGTCAGGTATCTTTAAATATCAGTCAAAACTGAAAGAAACCCGGATTGATGAGCAGCCGCTGACTATCAGCAGTACCGGAACGGATCTCACGCTGAATACCTCGAAACCCGGTCATTTTATCTTACAGGTGGAAGACGCGGACGGTGTTGTGCTGAACAGAACAGACTATACCGTGGCCGGTAACGCAAATATTACCCGCTCGCTGGATCGCAATGCAGAATTGCAGCTGACACTGGATAAAGAAGAATACAAACCGGGCGAAGAGATTGAAATTGCTGTCAATGCGCCATACACCGGCAGCGGCATTATCACTATTGAGCGCGACAAAGTGTATCAGTGGGTGTGGTTCCGTGCGGATACCACCAACTCGGTGCAGAAAATCCGCGTACCGGCAGAACTGACCGGCAACGGCTATGTGAATGTGCAGTTTGTCCGTGATATCAACTCCGATGAAATCTTTATGAGCCCGCTGAGTTTCGGCGTGCAGCCGTTCCGCGTCAGCCATGAGGCATTTAACGCGGGGATCTCGCTGACATCACCGGATGTCATGAAACCGGGCGAAAACCTGGCGGTTCATGTAAAAACTGCCTCACCGCAGAATGTGGTCGTCTTTGCGGTCGATGAGGGCATCCTGCAGGTGGCGCGTTACCGCCTGAAAGATCCGCTGGATTATTTCTTCCGCAAACGGGCGCTGGAAGTGAAAAGCACCCAGATCCTCGATCTGATCCTGCCGGAGTTCAGCAAGATGATGGCGCTGACCGCCGCACCGGGCGGGGATGCCGGAGAGGGAATCGATCTGCATCTTAATCCGTTCAAACGCAAGCGGGATGAGCCGGTGGCGTACTGGTCGGGGATCACCGCCGTTGATGGTGACGCGGTCTTTAATTATCAGGTGCCGGATTATTTCAACGGTAAGATCCGCGTGATGGCAGTATCGGTTTCACCTGACCGCATCGGCCACACGCAGAGCAGCACAACCGTGCGGGATGACTTTGTACTGACACCGAATATTCCGGCTATGGTTTCGCCGGGAGATGAGTTTGATGTCTCACTCGGTATCGCCAATAACCTGACCGGACTGAACGGTGAAGCGATGCCGCTGGATGTCACTGTCAGCGCTGGCCCGGCACTGGAAATTACCGGCAGCAACCGTGAGCAGATTACGCTTGGTGAGAAGAAAGAGACGGTGCTGTCGTTCCGTCTGAAAGCCAATGCGCTGCCGGGCACGGCGGATATCACTTTCCGTGTCACCTCGGGGGATAAATCGGCTGTCCGCACGCAGAATCTGTCGGTTCGTCCGGCGTCAGCTTACCGTACCCGCTCATCCCTCGGACGGATGGACGGTAAACAGCAGCGCGTAACTGCCCTGCGGCAGATGTTTGATAACTATGCCAAACGGGATGCCCGTGTCTCTTACTCTCCGATGGTGATGAGTGACGCACTGTCGCAGTATCTGGATAACTATCCGTACAACTGCTCGGAACAGATCACCAGCCGCGCCGTTCCGCTGCTGTTCCGCCAGCGTCATCCTGAACTCAGCGCATTGCAGTCACAGGCGGAGATCCGTCAGCAACTGCAACAAACCATGACCACACTACTGACACGGCAGAACGGGCAGGGTGGCATCGGTGCATGGCAGGCCGGGCCGGAAACCGACCCGTTTGTCACACTGTATGTGGTGCAGTTCCTGCTGGAAGCACAGGAGGCCGGTTATCCGGTACAGGAATCACTGCTCGCATCTGCCAATATTTACCTGAAAAAACTGGCGGCGAACCCGATGCTGAATACGCAGGATGACCTGAGGATGCGTGCCTTTGCTGTCTACCTGCTGACCCGTCAGGGAGAAGTCACCACCGGGCTGCTGGCTGAAGTACAGACACGGATGCAGAGCAGTTATCCGGATTCCTGGCAGGATGATCCGGGCGCGCTGTATCTTGCGGCATCCTACAAAATGCTGAAGATGGATAAACAGGCGGATATGATGCTGGCGCCAACGTGGAAAGCCCTGAACACGGCTTACAACAAAGCATGGTGGACACGGAGCTATCTCGATCCGCTGGTGCAGGACAGCACACGGCTCTACCTGATTGTCCGTCATTTCCCGGAAAAAGTGTCTGCTATCCCGCCGCAACTGCTGGAAAACATGGTGCTGCGCTTTAAAGAGGAACGTTACACCACCTATTCAGCAGCCATGAGTATTCTGGCAATGGAACATTACAGCCGCTATATGCAGCAAAGCGGGGCGGATGCCGGTGAGCTTTCTGTCAGTGTTCTGAAAGGCAAAGAAGCGCCTGAAGTGATTTCGGTGATGAAAAATGCCACTGCCACCGGACAATTCAGTGACGGTGTCAGTGAAATCCGCTTTGATAATCCGTCGGATAACCCAGCCTGGTATGTGGTGACAGAATCCGGTTTTGACCGCACACCGCCGGAAGCCGCGGTGGCGAAAGGGCTGGAAATCAGCCGCGATTACCTGAATGAAAAAGGTGAGGTGATAAACAGTGCCGCACAGGGCGAAAAAGTCTATGTCCGCCTGCATATCCGCGCCAATGCAAAACAGGGGCTGAATAATATTGTGGTGGCGGATCTGCTGCCGGGCGGGTTTGAAGTGGTGCGTCAGGACCCGGAAGCGGCGGACAGTCTGCAACTGTCACAACTTCCGTTCAGCACCGGCCGCCGCTGGGTGCCGGACTTCAGTGATGCCCGCGAGGACAGAGTGCTGATCTACGGCAGTGCCGCGGCGGAGATACAGGAATTTATCTATCAGATAAAACCGGTGAATACAGGGCGCTTTATCATTCCTCCGGCCTTTGGCGAAGCTATGTATGACCGGGAGATTCAGGCGCAGTCTGCGGCAGCCGGGGTATTTACGGTTCTGCCGCCTGCCGGTGACAAACCCTGAATGCACAGGCGGTACAGGTCAGAATGAGCGGTATCCGGCGTGTTATACAGAACCTGGCGGCAGTGGTTATCCTGCTGGCACTGTTTCTTATCGGATTCCGCCTCTGGCCGCATCCGCCGCTCTCGGAGGGACTGCCGTTGTCGGTCGCTTATTATGACCGCAACGGCACACTGCTGCGCCTGACACTGGCAAATGACGACCGTTACCGGTTGTGGACGCCGCTGGAAGAGATGTCACCGCTGCTGACACAAGGCACGCTGCGTTATGAGGATCGCTGGTTTTATCTGCATCCCGGGTTTAATCCGTACAGTCTCACGCGCGGTTTTTTTGTCAGTTATATCAGCGGGGAGCGGCTTCAGGGCGGTTCGACCATCACCATGCAACTGGCGCGGATGCGCTGGCATCTCAACACCCGCACCCTGCGGGGAAAAACAGAACAGATCCTGCGGGCGGTACAGCTGGAACTGAGCTACTCCAAACACGATATTCTGGAAGCCTATCTCAACTATGCCCCCTATGGCCGGAATATTGAAAGTGCCGGGGCGGCCTCGCTTATCTATTTCAATAAAAAACCGGCGGATTTAACGCTGCCGGAAGCGCTGACGCTGGCGGTACTGCCGCAATCGCCGGGATATCGTGTGTCACCCGGAGCGGCGGATATCAGCCAGCCGCTGATGCAGGCGCGTAACCGGCTCTGGCAGCGCTGGCGGGAAGAACATCCTGATGATGAGAACATGGCCGCGCTGTTTGAACTGCCGCTGATGCTGCGCCAGCCGGAGCAGATGCCTTACATCGCTCCGCATCTGATTGAACAGATCGCGCGGCAGAACCGGTTCAGTGCTGAAAAATCACAAACGGTGATCACCACACTGGATCTGAATCTTCAGCGTATTGCCGAAAAACAGGTCGCTGCGTTTATTTCCCGCCGTCAGCAGGCGGGATTACATAATGCGGCAGTGCTCCTCGTCGATACCCGTGATATGGGCGTGCGGGCGCTGGTGGGATCGGCGGATTATTACAATACGGAGATCCACGGACAGGTGAACGGCACCAACGCCAAACGCTCTCCCGGCTCGGCGCTGAAACCCTTTATTTACGCCCTCGGGCTGGAGCAGGGCGTGCTGCATCCGCTGACTATTCTTAAAGATGTGCCGTCTTCGTTCGGCAGCTATGCGCCGGAGAACTTTGATCTGCGTTTTATGGGGCCGCTGCCGGCGACACAGGCACTGAATTACAGCCGCAATATTCCGGCAGTGGATATTGCGGCAAAACTCAGCAAACCGAACCTCTATCAGTTTCTCCGTCTGGCCGGGCTTTCCGGGATGGCGGGGGAAAAACACTACGGGTTGTCGCTGGTTCTGGGCGGCGGTGAAGTGACGGCGCAGGAGCTGGCAAAACTCTATGCGATCCTCGCAAACCGGGGCATTCTGCGCCCGCTGCGGATGACTGAGTCTGAGCCGCCTGCCGCACCGGTCCGCCTGCTGAGTGATGAAGCGGCATTCATCACCCTGGATATGCTGGGGCAGCACCGCCGTCCCGGTAACACCCTCGCACAAAAACCGATGACACTGCCGGTGTACTGGAAAACCGGCACGTCCTGGGGATTCCGTGATGCGTGGAGCAGCGGCATTACCGGACCGTATGTGCTGGTGGTCTGGCTCGGCAATTTTGACGGCACGGGTAACAGTGCGCTGATTGGCGCGGAAGCTGCCGCACCGCTGTTTTTTAATATTATCGATAATATTATGGCGGAGTACCCGGCGCTCAGGGAGCCGGACTTTCCGCAACCGGAAAATCTCCGTCAGGTGGAGGTTTGTCTGGCCAGCGGTAACCTGCCGACGCAGTGGTGTCAGCGGCGGGGCAAAACCTGGTTTATTCCCGGTAAATCCCCGATTGCGGTTGATACCATTTACCGGCCGGTGGCGACGGATAAAATCACCGGTGACGTGGTGTGTCCGCCTTATGATCCCGCGCGGGTCAACATTGATATCTATGAATACTGGCCGTCTGACCTGGCACGGGTATTTGCCATGGCCGGGCTGCCGAAGAAAACCCCGCCGTCTGCCGCACACTGCAAGGGCGGCAACAGCCTGATCGGCGGTACGCCACCGCGTATTACCGCACCGCTGCGCAACACCACCTACACCCTGCGGCGGACGGAAAACCAGTCCTCCTCCCTATTTTTCACCGCCACCGCCGATAATGACAGCAGTGTGATTTACTGGTTTGCCGGTGATGTTTATCTCGGCAACAGTACCAGCCGCCGTCAGCTGGAATGGAAACCGGAAGCCGCAGGGCGTTACCGCATCCGCGCCGTGGATGACCACGGCCGGGCAGATTCACGGATGATTCAGGTGGATATTCTGGGCGTGAGGGAGAAGTGAGTTGTAATTTCCCTCCCGGAACAGGCCACATTCCGGGAGGGCGCTGATAATAAAACCGCTTATTTCTTTTTATCGCTGATACGCGAGAAATCCCACTCTTTTAACGCTTTCGTGGCATCTTTATTACCGTATTTTTCTGAGAGAATCAGGTTGTCCCGCGCTTTGCGCAGATCATCATCACTGCCGGTGCCGGCCAGTTTGTGATAATAAATCCATGCGACTTTGTATTTCGCCAGTTCATGATGACTGCCCTGTTCGAGTGACGTCATTTCATAATAACGGGCTGCCTGCGGGTAATCTTTTTCCAGCCCGGCCTGACCGAAATAGAGCATATCACCGGCGAGATGAGCGGTATTACTGTCCCCCAGTTTTGCACCCGCATCAAAATAGGCGAGGGCTTTTTTGCCGTCCACCGGAATACCGCGCTCATTTGGTCTGCGGTGGAGATTACCCAGTACGTTATACGCTCTGGCGTAGCCGTTTTTACCGGCCAGTTCATAGTAATAGAGCATTTTTTTCGTATCTTCCGGAACGCGTTCACCACGGGCATAATTGACGCCCAGTGAGAATGCGGCCAGCGCATCGCCACTTTCCGCTTTCTGCCGGTTTGCTTCCATTTCCTGTTCATAGCGACCGTATTGTTCATACTCCTGCTTTTTCTTAATCCGCTGCAATACCGCTTCACGTTCTACATCCGTCAGTGTCCCGGTCAGTTTGTCACCCTCATGGGTGCTGGTACCGGCAAGCGAGCCGTAGTAATAAACTTCTGCGGCATCTTTTTTTCTGATATAAGCGTTATACATTCCTTTCAGGGCGTGAGTGTCGTTATATTCCAGCGAACGGGTATACCATGCGATGGCTTTATCCGGGTCCGGTGCTTTGTTGCAGAAGCCTTCAAGCCATGCATCGCCCATGTCTTTGGTCCCGGCTTCCGGCAGCATCACTGTGTGGTTGTTTGTATTTTCCGGGAGTGCCGATTTTTGCAGCCATTCGTTCAGATACTGTTCCGCTTTAGCGGGATCCGCATCGTCACGACGGCAGTATTCTGACGATATATAATATCCGGCGAGTATTTCTGTAGCGGAAAAATCACCGCTGTCATGTGCTTTTTGCAGATAAGACAGGGCCTTATCCATGTCATTATTCTGCCGGTAATAATAGAACAGTGCTCTCTGCGCATCAGCCCGTTTCTCTGCTGCCGGTTCCGCTAACGCGAGATATTTTTTGTTATCCGCGTGATACCGGTAGTGACCTTCGTTATCACGGAGCGTGCCGTTATACAGATCAGCCAGTGTGGCAAAGGCAATACCGGAAACGGCAGCGTCGCTGTTGTCCAGCCCGTTTTCCAGCCGGGTGATAATGCCGGACCACTCTGGTGAATCCGGTGTCAGGCTGCTCTCTCTGAGCTGCATGACAGCCAGCTGTATATCCGAACAACTGTCACCTTTTTCAGCTCCGCGGCGTAATACCGCCATTTTATCGCCGGGGGTGTCCGTGATATCTGCCAGAACACAGAATGCCGGAAGGTGGCCGCTCTCCGCGCTTTTTGTAAACCAGTAACGGGCAGTATCATAATTACCGCGATTTTTATAGTGCATACCGGTGGCAAGCATGGCCTGGCTGTCTCCGGCCTGTGCCGGTTTTATCGTTTCTTCGTAGAATGCGATATCATCAGATACATCACGCCGCCCTTTGTAGGCCCGCATCGGCATAATGGCTTTATCCCAGTCTGGTTCGATAATCCAGCGCTGTGTATTTTTATCGAATTCACCTTTGGCATACGTATCTGCCAGCAGGATAGTGGCACGTTCATGGCCGGTATCTGACGCTTTTTGCAGATATAAAATTGCTTTTTGCGGATCTGCCCGGGTACCGTTGCCGTACAAATAGGCATAACCGGTTTCATAGGCCGCATTCGGGCTTTCATCCGTCAGTTTCACGTTTATTTCAAACTTATCCATCGCCTTCAGCTCATTTTCAGCGTAATCACCGGCTTTGATAAAATATTCACGGGCTTTCTGACGATCCGGACTGACCAGTCTGCTGCCTTTCAGGTACTGTGTACCCAGGTTGCGCAGATAGCTGTTATTACCGGTTCCCGGGAGTTTGTCATACAGCGACAGAAGCCGTTTTTTATCTTCCGGACTGAGCGGGTCAGCGTTTTTGTAGTCATCAATCAGTGTGGTAATTGCGTTGCCATTACCACCATCGGCCGCAATTTTCAGATAATAGCGCCATTTTTCACGGTCCTGTACCAGGCCGTAATCGCCGCTCTTCCATGCGTAAGCTAATTCGTAAGCGGCGTCAGCATCCCCTTTCTGTACAAGGGCATTCAGATCAATAAGCGTTTTTTTGCTGTTTTCCGCTTTTTTCAGGCGTGATTCTGTAAAACGGTAATCGCGATCGGGGATCTTTTTATACCAGGCAATGGAGGTATCCATATTGGCTTTTTCGCCATATTTACCTTCGTAATAGATCTCACCCAGTTCATACATACAGGCCTGGCTTCCGGTGTCAGCACATTGCTTCAGGCGCGGCACTATATCGCGCTCCGTCAGTCCGGTGATCCGCAAAAAGGCCTGATTCCGGTTGCTCTGCGTTCCGGAACCCGCTGCGCTCTGCAGGCGGTTCACGATGTATTCACCGGCGTGCTGATTACCCGCTTCCGCCGCTTTCTGCATCAGTTCAATATCCGGGCGCAGCATATCATCAGTGAAATCCGGTTTTTTCTCTGTTTCTTCCAGTTTCAGCAGCGCGTAGTAATAGGTAACATCGGGGTCGTGACCAATCAGCGGCTCAATCTGTTTTTGCGCCTCAGCATTATTATCATGCAATGCGAACTGTACCCAATACTGTCTGGCAAGGACGTTTTCTTTTCCGGTCGTGAGTAAAACCTGCATCACATCATTCCACTCTTCCGGCGAAAGCTGAGTACGGGGATCGCTGTTTTTCAGCATATCCATCATCAGCTTCAGTGCCAGCTGATTATCGCCGCTGTTAAGGGAAATAAGTGTTTTGGCCAGATGAACATCGGAACTCAGGGTATATTCGCGGGCCTGTTTATACAGCGCCATTGCCTGTTCACGGTTTTTTACCGGATCTTCCCGCAGCAGATAACCGGCGTAAAAATGTGCCTGTCGGTAGTTTTCATTCTCTTCAATGTCTTTTTTCAGGAATGCGATAATCTCTTTTTCATCAATCTCACCGCCGGTATCAAAAGAAAAATAGAGAGCGGTTAACCGGCGGTAAGCCTGATCCTGATAAGCGGTATTTTTCAGCAGAGATTTATAGATCCCGACTGCCTTTTTCATATCCTGCTCAACACCAAATCCCATGGCGTATTTATAGGCCAGTTCATCCCGGTAATCTGCCAGCGCTGATAATTCAGCTGCTTTTTTATTTAACTCAAAGGCACGAACCGGATCATAAATATTCCCGTCCTTGTCACTGTAACGCTGTGAAGCCAGCATCAGCACTTCGGCGTCATTCGGATATTTTTCCAGTAATACCGTTAAATAAGCGGATACTATCGCGTTAGTTTCATTATCCGGAAATTGGTAACTATTTGTAATATTGCGGATTATGTCGATTAATGCATCCCGGTGACCGGCATCCGCTGCCCGTTTCAGGTATTCATCCGAGAGATCCCGGTCATAATTGAATGCATCGTCATAACGGATATTGCGGTGGATTTGATAAAGCAGATAAAGCGCATCAGGATATCCGGCTTCAGCAGAAGCTTTCAGATAATCCGGCTCTGTTTTGGTATCAAGATACCAGGTGTAAAGGGCTTTCGGATCTTTTTTATCAATCAGCGGCAGCAAATAGGAGAGAGCTTTTTCTTTATTTTTGATGACTCCCATACCCTGCATATAGACATCATAAAGAGCGTAACGGGCATGAATATTGCCGTTTTCTGCCATTTTTTCCAGTTTCGCCAGACGGGCAGTTATTTTATCCGGCGTTTCCGAGCCGTAGAGTGATAACGCTTTTGGCATAAAATCTTCTTCACTGAGCGAGCTTATTTGTGAAAAGGCCATATAGCGGTATTTTTTTGCCTGTCCGGGGTCAGCTTCTATTCCGTAACCGCCGGTCTCGTATATCCGGGAAAGCAGCATAGCCGGAAAGATAAATTGCTCACTGAGTAACGGCGTCAGGATACTGACAGCTTTTTTATAATCTTTATCATATTCGTAAGCGATATAACCCAGGGCGAATTTTGCAAAAAACGATCCCTGGTCTGCGGCAGACGTCATATATTTCCGTGCCTGTTCTGTATCTGACGGCGTATTTTCATATTTATCGAGCATATAAATGCTGCCCAGTAATTCCTGAGCCTCACGCACACCGGCCTGTGCCGCCGCTTTCAGTGACGTAATACCATGCGGATCCTGTCCGGTATAAGGCGCCATACCGTGATAGCGGTAATAACCGAGGTTATACAGGGCATTTTTATTACCGGCTTTTGCGGCACGTTCCAGCCACTGATAACCCAGCAACGCATTTGCCGGAACACCATTGCCGTTGAGATACATCACGGACAGCGCATAGGCCGCCTGCGGATCTTTTTCCGCTTCTGCAGAAAAATAGCGGAATGCCCCGTCAGTATCCCCGGACAAATACAGCTCATAGCCCTTATCTGCCGGAGTGCTGCCGGATGTTACTGAATAGGTCAGCCAGGCCCCGCCGGATAGTGCAACAGCAATAAGCAGAGCAATCCTTAGTTTACGTTGCTTTGTCATATCATCCCTTATACGGATTAATCTTAAATAAGAATATGAAAAATAAAAATTTGACTTAGTGTAACGGATTAAAAACGTAATTCAATGTGATCAGACAGGCAAAAAAACAAATAAAAACATTATGTTATTTTAGGCGGATATGCGGGGGAATCTGTTTTTTTGGTATGAGGAACGTTATTTAAATAACAAACGGGGGACGCTGACCACCGGATATAAAATAATATCTGTTGTATTTCCGCGATATTAAATATCCGGAACATCCCGGCAGCTTGTCGTTCAGGTGAAATATGCTTCATGTATCACTCCGCGCCCTCAGATTGATTTTTCAGAGAGGGTGACAACTATTCTGACACGGAGGGTTGAAGTTATCTTCCGTTTTCAGGCCTTTGGCAAGTTCAGCAGCGAGGGCTTTAAGTTTCTTTTCGTCCATAATTTGCCTGTTTCCGTTGTTGGAGTGAACATATCAAAAACAGGCAATTACACAATTTAAATTACAGGCTCTGTTATTTATGTAAGATTACATCAGCGTGATGCTTACAGGTCACCTATCATTCGCTATTTCTGCTGCCACTTTATTGCCACGCTCAGTCTGATAGAAGGGCTGGATAACAGAGTGATTCCCTTTGTGCACTTTCTCGACAAATATTTTCAATTCTGAAAACTCTTTCTCATCTAATGAGTGTTCGGTCAGCACTTTGGTGACAAACTTAGGTCCGTGCCCGGGAATTTTTCGATTAAAACGTTCTATCTCTCCCACTGGAACGATGTAAATACCTATAGCCTCCAGCATGTTAATGAGCTTATCAAATTCTATAGATGCATCACCGCTAGGTAGTCCAACAATTCCTGTTTGTTTTAAAATTGCCCACGATTGCCCAGCTTTCATTGCATCCTGTATGTCACTTTTTTTTAACTTATCCTTCTCTGACTCTTTGATTATTTCAATTATTTTTTCTTTTATTTGTTCATTAGTATTAGGTTTAATTCCTTTACGAACAAAAGAGTCGACTCTAAGCCAAGTTTTCAAAATATCACTTGAGTTCCCTCCAAAAGCATTGACAGTATCTTCAATTAGTTTTTTATCAGAAAGGAAGTCTATGTCGAAAACTGCTTTTGTCGGAACGCCTATTTTTCTAAGAACGGAAGCTATTCCATGGATTGCGGATTTTCCTCCGCTCGGAATATAAGATGTGTCTAGCCAGTTTTCACGTTTTTCATTTTTAATCCATTCGGCTGTATAGTTATAAAGTCTGCAGTCACTATCATCTTCACAGATGATAACTTGCTCGTGGAATATACCATCTAATGCATTTGAAAATCGTAATACCGGCTTATTCCATAATTCTTTAACTGCATCCGATTCAGCTTCATGAATGATATTAATATTGTCTTCTCTTTGGATTCTTAAAATTCGTATGTTTCCTTTCGTTCCCTCAAGGAAGCCTCTTAAAATGTCACTGCTATGAGTAGCTACGAATAGCTGACCCTGAACTTCGGAGGATAAGGTTTCCCCTAGTAGTTTCATCTGCGGAGGATGTAAAAAAGCTTCCGGCTCATCAATTAATGTTACATCAAACTCTTGAGCTATAGACTCAAAAAGTATACCGGCGTAACTTTTTACCCCATCCCCTTGTTTTTCAAGCAACGGACTCTCCAGTACTTTATCGACGTACTCTTTGCTAACGCTATCAACAAAACCGTCAAAGTTAGGTTTTTTACCAATATGTATGGGAATGAATCGACCACCTCTATAATTTAAAATAAGATCTTTACCAAATGCTTTTCTAAAAAAAGAACTTATTTTATCTAAAAGTTTAGGATCATCATAAAGGGCGTGTTGCGGCTTTTTTGGATCTGTTTCAGAGTTAATATGTTCAACTTGATTACATATATTAAGTCTGTCATTTGCAGTGATGTTATTAAAAAAGAGCATATGGATATGTGTTAGTTTTTGCTGGTCGTTCCAGGAATGCAACCAAGATTGGTGTGCTTTCATTTTACCTAATGAATAGTAACTATCTTTATCAATTTTTGCATTGTCATTGAGAAATTTAATAAAATTTTCAAAACTGCCAGTCTTTGTTATATTTAACTCCTTTATGACGTCACCACTATTAATAGTATTAACTGAGACTAATTCTATAATCTCTCTTAAGGTTTGAGACTTTCCGCTGTTATTTGGTCCAACAATTATTACTTTATCATTTTTGTTGAATGTTACAGTTTGCCCACCTGAGAAAAGAATGCTCTGTATTGCTACCTCAATTGGTTTGCTCATTATATTAAATCCTTATTGTTTAATAGATTGAATTTTAATGTATCACCTAAATGATCTGGTGAGAAATGGGCATAGCGTATGGTTATTTTAATGTTGCTATGGTCTAAGATTCTTTGGAGTACAAGTATATTTCCACCATTCATCATAAAGTGACTGGCGAATGTATGGCGTAAAGCGTGAGATAGTTGTCCAGCGGGAAATTCTATTTTTTCCCGGCAGACTGCTACTCTGAATGCAGAGTAACTCTCAGTAAATAAGTACCTGCATTTTTTGGGAATTTCAGTATAAAGTTTATTCTCAATAGCAGCAGCTATAATTAAAATTATCATACGCTTACCAATTTTTTAGTAGTGCCACATTCTTACATTTTACTAATTCCATTTGCTTTCCTCCGTTATAGGTTACTTTATGTTATCTACCTGATATTGGCACACAAGTCAAAAAATCTGGAGGGACACTTTTGGGGCACTGACCACCGGATGTAAAAAAGCCACCCTGTAAAGAGTGGCTTAATACACTGATAAATCAGTAAAAATTTGGTGGCCCCTACTGGACTTGAACCAGTGACCAAGCGATTATGAGTCGCGTGCTCTAACCAACTGAGCTAAGGGGCCGAAGTGGGTAAGATTATACTGCCTGTTTTTGGCGGGGTCTAGCGTTTCTTGTCTATCTGACTGTTTTATGAGCGGAATATTGCCTGCAGAAAATGATTAGTGAACAGCAATTGCGTAAATCAATGGCTGGTTGTCAGCCGGTGATGGGGCATAAAAAAAGGCGCCGTTAAACGGCGCCTGATAATGCTCTGATCCTGAAGCGGATTATTCGTCCAGGAAGCTGCGTAACACTTCAGAACGGCTCGGGTGGCGCAGTTTGCGCAGTGCCTTCGCTTCGATCTGACGGATACGTTCGCGGGTAACGTCAAACTGTTTGCCCACTTCTTCCAGCGTGTGGTCAGTATTCATATCAATACCGAAACGCATACGCAGCACTTTCGCTTCACGCGGGGTCAGCCCGGCCAGCACTTCATGAGTCGCGGAACGCAGGCTCTCTGAAGTCGCTGAATCCAGCGGCAGCTCGAGGGTGGTGTCCTCGATGAAATCCCCTAAGTGCGAATCTTCATCATCACCAATCGGTGTTTCCATTGAGATTGGCTCTTTGGCGATTTTCAGCACTTTGCGGATCTTATCTTCCGGCATCAGCATCCGCTCTGCCAGTTCTTCCGGTGACGGCTCACGGCCCATCTCCTGAAGCATCTGACGGGAGATACGGTTGAGTTTGTTGATAGTCTCAATCATATGCACCGGGATACGGATAGTACGCGCCTGGTCCGCGATAGAGCGGGTAATGGCCTGGCGAATCCACCAGGTGGCATAGGTTGAGAACTTATAACCACGACGGTATTCAAATTTATCAACCGCTTTCATCAGACCGATGTTACCTTCCTGAATCAGATCCAGGAACTGCAGGCCACGGTTGGTGTATTTTTTCGCGATAGAGATAACCAGACGTAAGTTCGCCTCAACCATCTCTTTTTTCGCACGGCGGGCTTTCGCTTCACCGATAGACATGCGGCGGTTAATATCTTTGACCTGTTCAATGGTCAGGCCGGTTTCTTCTTCGATCTGGCGCAAACGTTGCAGGCTGCGTTCAATTTCTTCCGCCATATCCTGCAGTTTTTCAGACCACGGTTTGTTCATCGCGACAGCAGCAGTAAACCAGGAATCACTGGTTTCATTGCCGGTGAACAGGGTGATGAAGTTTTTCTTCGGCATTTTGCTCTGCTCAACGCAGAGTTTCATGATATAGCGTTCCTGCTGACGGACACGATCCATCATTTCACGCATGTTGTTGACCAGGTGGTCAAACTGCTTCGGAACTAAACGGAACTCTTTGAAAACTTCAGAGAGCTGCTGAATTTCCGCATTGGTGCTCGGGTGGTCGCGGCCGTGAATTTTAATCTGCTGACGCGCTTTTTCATGCTGCACACGCAGCGCTTCGAATTTCTGACGAGCCAGTTCAGGATCGATGCTGTTATCGTCATCGCTGTCACTGTCATCCTCTTCTTCTTCGTCTTCGTCGTCGTCATCTTTATTTAATTCTTCAGCCGGCAGCTCAGAACCGATGTTGGTTGCGGTTGGTGCCAGATCTTCTTCCGCGTTCGGGTCAACGAAGCCGGTAATCAGGTCAGAAAGACGGACTTCGCCCGCTTCAACGCGGTCGTACTGATCGAGTAAATACGTGATTGCCTCAGGATATTCAGCAACGGAACACTGAACCTGATTGATGCCATCTTCGATGCGCTTGGCAATGTCAATTTCGCCTTCGCGGGTCAACAGTTCTAC
The DNA here is from genome assembly GCF_019242955.1 of Morganella morganii. Classification (GTDB taxonomy): domain Bacteria; phylum Pseudomonadota; class Gammaproteobacteria; order Enterobacterales; family Enterobacteriaceae; genus Morganella; species Morganella sibonii. The sequence continues at coordinate 3,339,985 of NZ_CP066129.1, read as the reverse complement.
CGTCCCCATCTCACGCATATACATGCGCACAGGGTCAGTGGTCCGGCCAATTTCCGATTCTACACTTGAGAGGACTTGTGCTGCAGCTTCGGCTGCATCATCATCGGTGTCTGTTGAATTCTCTGCCAGCATCAGATCATCAGCATCAGGTGCTTCTTCCATTACCTGAATGCCCATGTCATTGATCATCTGGATAATATCTTCGATCTGATCAGAATCGACGATATCTTCAGGCAGATGGTCATTGACTTCAGCATAGGTCAGATAGCCTTGCTCCTTACCACGGGTGACAAGAAGTTTCAGCTGTGACTGCGGGTTTTGCTCCATAAGACGGTATCCACACTTCTGAGTATTTAGGTTTGTGTTGGTCGGCAAAACAACTTAGCCAGCAACAATAACAATCAAGGATTTCTTTTCTTCGGCCATGAACCTTGGTGACATGGCATGCAGGGCTGTTCCTGCTGTCTGCGGCACTTAAGCCGTTATATTCATCATAGTTTAATAATAATACTTATTGCCGGACCCGCACGAGAAGACTCACTTCATTGCGCTCTTCAGGGGTCAGACCTTCTGTCCGCTCTTTGGCGATCAGGAAGTTAAATCTCTCATTGAGAGCAGATACCACCAGATGATTTAAGGCATCTTTGAAGGTTTTTTCTGCGATCTCATCTATCTCTATATCGTTCCATCCGGCCAGTTTTTCAAGCTGTGGCGCTAATTTATTATCACGGTAGTGTTCCAGTAACTGACCGGTGGTCAGCCCCGGGTGTGATAAACAGGTATCAATCAGCTCCCTAAATAATGCAAAACCGGCAATACGGCTGGTATCAATAGATTCCAGCGGCGGCACTAATTGTGCAAACTGCGGATTCTGTACCAGCAGCGCTATCAGTATCCGCATGGTGGTCGGTTTCAGTTTCGGTGCCTGATAACCGGGACTGCTTTCACTCTGGCGGATGGCCTGTTTGAGCTGCGCGATATCCGGTAACCCGAGTAAATTACCCAGTTCCTGCAATAAAAACGCCTGCTGTGCTTCACCCGGAACGCGGCTTATCAGCGGCATTGCCAGGGCATTCAGTTTGCTGCGCCCCTCCGGGGTACTCATATCCACCTGACGCAGCAGGGTATCGAACAGAAACTGAGACAGACTGTGTGCCTCATTCTGCCGCTGCTCAAAGGCTTCACGGCCTTCGCGGCGTACCAGTGAATCCGGGTCATCGCCGTCCGGTAAAAACATAAAACGAAGCTGCCGCCCGTCATTGAGATGGGGAAGGGCAGTTTCGAGTGCCCGCCAGGCGGCTTCGCGTCCGGCGCGGTCTCCGTCATAACAACAAATTATGGTATCAGATGTCCGATAGAGCAACTGTATGTGCTCTGCCGTTGTCGATGTCCCGAGCGAGGCCACCGCATAATCAATACCGAACTGTGCCAGGGCAACCACATCCATATAGCCCTCGACCACAAGGATGCGGGACAATTCGCGGTTTTTCTGCTGTGCTTCATACAGTCCGAATAACTGACGACCCTTATGAAAAATATCGGTTTCCGGTGAGTTCAGGTATTTCGGCATCGCATCGTCAAGGACACGTCCGCCGAAAGCAATTACCCGTCCGCGCCGGTCACGGATAGGAAACATCACGCGTTCACGGAAGCGGTCATAGCAGCGGCCGTTATCATTGACCACTAACATGCCGGCATCCAGTAACTGCTGACGATCATCCTCGCTGCGGGCAAAGCGTTTGAGGACGTTGTCCCATCCTGCGGGGGCATAGCCGATAGCAAACCGGCTGATAATGTCCTGACTCAGACCCCTGCGGTTCAGGTATTCACGGGCGTGCACGGCGTTATCCGCCTGTAATGCATGGCGGTAAAAGCTGTCCAGTTTTTCCATCAGCTGATAAAGATTCTGGCGCTGATGTTTTTCTATCTGGCTGCTGCCGCTTCCGGTTTCATAAGGAACATCCAGCCCGTGCATTGCTGCTAATTCTTCGATCGCCTCGACAAACTCGAGCCGGTCATAATTAATTAAAAAATCAATAGCATTGCCGTGGGCACCACAGCCGAAGCAGTGGTAAAACTGTTTATCGCTGCTGACTGTAAAAGAGGGAGTTTTTTCGTTGTGGAAAGGACAACACGCCTGGTGATTTTTACCGTGTTTTTTCAGCGGCACCCTGACATCGATAAGATCGATGATATCGGTTCTCGCTAATAAGTCGTTGATAAATGTGCGTGGAATGCGCCCGGCCATAACCCCTTTTTCGCCTGTCTGATAACGATAATAAGCCGCGCTTCCTTCCGGAAACACGGCCATTAACTGCAACTACTGCGGTCTGACTAAGTTGCGGCGCGGCCGCAGCGATTAGTACAGACGAGTACGACGTGCGTTTTCGCGAGCCAGTTTCTTAGCATGACGCTTAACAGCAGATGCTTTAGCGCGTTTACGTACAGTCGTTGGTTTTTCATAAAACTCACGACGACGTACTTCAGCTAATACGCCTGCTTTTTCGCAGGAGCGTTTGAAACGACGCAGTGCAACGTCAAATGGCTCGTTTTCACGTACTTTAATTACCGGCATGTGCCTCTCACCTCAATAAATAGGTCTGTACTGGCGTTATGCCAGTTGTCTTTAAAATGGTGCGGAATTTTACTTCAATGTGACCCACGTTGTAAAGTGCTGTGGATAATCAGACAGAGAAATACCCCGGATTTGGTCCGGTGTTACCGCCGGGACCGGATCCGCACACCCGACAGGGGTTTTACAGAGGGTGGAGATTATAGCGGATACGCGGCGATTTGTCAGCAAGATAAATCCGCCGCGCAGGGGAAAAGTGTGTGGATAACTGTGTGCATCCTGTGAATAAGCGGTTTCCGGTGAATAAAAAGACGGCAAAAAAGTCCCGTATTTCACCTTAATACCTGTCAGCACGCCATTATGGTGATACACTGATCTCTTTGCGGAGACGGATGTGCTTCCTGCTGTCCGCCGCCAGTCCCGTCAGTTTTTGTTCCAGCGAGTTAAGTCCCATGCGAGTGTTAGGCATTGAAACGTCCTGCGATGAAACCGGAATCGCAATTTATGATGATGAGGCCGGTTTGCTGGCTAATCAGTTATACAGTCAGATTAAAGTCCACGCGGATTACGGCGGCGTGGTGCCGGAACTGGCATCCCGTGACCATATCCGGAAAACGGTGCCGCTGATTCAGGCCGCACTGAAAGAGGCCGGTCTGACGGCACAGGATATTGATGCGGTGGCCTATACCGCAGGACCGGGGCTGGTCGGGGCGCTGATGGTCGGGGCAACAGTCGGTCGGGCACTGGCGTTTTCATGGGGTGTCCCGGCAGTACCGGTTCACCATATGGAAGGCCATCTGCTGGCACCGATGCTGGAAGAACATCAGCCGGAGTTTCCGTTTGTCGCGCTGCTGGTCTCCGGCGGCCACACGCAGTTAATCAGCGTAACCGGTATCGGTGAATATACGCTGCTGGGTGAGTCTATCGATGATGCAGCCGGGGAAGCTTTTGATAAAACAGCTAAATTACTGGGGCTGGATTATCCGGGCGGGCCTGCACTGTCACGCATGGCGGCTCAGGGCACGCCGGGGCGTTTTACGTTCCCGCGTCCGATGACGGATCGCCCGGGGCTGGATTTCAGCTTCTCCGGGCTGAAAACGTTCGCTGCCAACACGATTCGCCAGAACGATGATTCAGACCAGACCAAAGCGGATATTGCCCGCGCTTTTGAAGATGCTGTCGTGGATACACTGGTGATCAAATGCAAACGTGCGCTGGAGCAGACCGGTTTCAAACGGCTGGTAATGGCAGGCGGGGTAAGTGCAAACCGCACATTGCGCGAACGCATGGCGCAGACACTGCAAAAACTGGGCGGAGAAGCGTTCTATGCCCGTCCTGAGCTGTGCACGGATAACGGCGCGATGATTGCGCTGGCCGGGATGATCCGCTTTAAAGGCGGGATGCGCAGTGAATTAGGCGTGACTGTCCGCCCGCGCTGGCCGCTGGCTGAGTTACCCCCGCCGGATAAATAATTTCCGGACACAAAAAAAGGCGCTGATGCGCCTTTTTTAATCCTCTTTTTCCTGCTCTTTTGCTTCCTGGATTATCTCTTTATCCGTTTTGGCCTGCTTTTTCTTCAGCTTCTGCCAGATACGGCTTTCCTGTCCGCGCCACAGCCGCTGAATGTTGTCATGATGGCGGATAAGCACCAGGCAGGAGAGCATGGCGACCGGGAAGGTAAACTCCGGTTTGAACCACCAGACATAAAACGGTGCCACCAGGGCGCTGACAATCGCACCCAATGATGAGTAACCGCTCAGCAGCACGGTCAGCAGCCAGGTCCCGGCGACCAGCCCGGTCAGATCCCAGCCGATGGCGGCAATCGACCCGAATGCGGTTGCCACGCCTTTTCCGCCTTTAAAGTGGAAAAATACCGGATAAATATGGCCTAAACAGGCTGCAATGGCGATAATACCGAGGTAAAAATACGGTATTTGCAGGAGGTAAGCGAGCCAGACCGGCAGCATACCCTTGAGAACGTCGCAGATAAGGACACCGGCAGCCGCCAGTTTGCCGCCGATCCGCAACACATTGGTGGCACCCGGGTTTCCGGAGCCGTGGTGACGCGGATCCGGCAGTCCCGCAAGACGGCAGATCAGGATCGCACTGGAAACAGATCCCAGCAGATAAGCGAAGATGATCATACCAAGCGCGATTCCACTCATGCCTTCCCTCCTGACAGACGGTAAATTATAGTTATCAGCCTCCATGGATAATACGCATATTTCATGGGAAGTGATATCCGATGAGCATAAAAAAACGGGGTAATTGCGGATGGATGTTGTTTTTATTAAGAAACTTGTTGTTTTCACAACGATTGGTGCTTACGACTGGGAAAAGGGTATTACGCAGAAATTAGTGCTCGATATCGAAATGCACTGGGATAACAAACGCGCATCAGAGAGTGATGATGTGGAACATTGTCTCGATTATGCCGGGGTCAGCACGGCGGTTCTGGATTATGTGCAGACAAGACAGTTCGCACTGGTTGAACGTGTGGCGGAAGAAGTGGCGTCATTATTGCTGACACAATTCGGAACCCCGTGGGTGCGTATTCGCGTGGCCAAGCCGGGAGCGGTGGCGCAGGCGGAAGAAGTCGGTGTCATAATTGAACGAAGTGCGGGCTGATGTTGTCATAATGCCGTCAGCGGAACTGTCATAAAAGCGGCAGGGGTGTCATAAAGTTGTCACACTTGCGTCATATGCTGTTCGTATCCTGCATTCCCGCCTCCGGGAGTGCCTTATTTTATCTGCCATACAGGGCGTTATATGGGCGATATCACAAGTTTACTGCATGCTTTGATTCTCGGGGTTGTTGAAGGATTAACTGAATTTTTACCGGTGTCATCAACCGGTCATATGATTATTGTTGCCGAGCTTCTCGGGTTTACGGGCGATAAAGCAAAAACGTTTGAAGTGGTTATCCAGCTTGGTTCCATCCTCGCCGTGGTATTCCTGTTCTGGCGTCGGATGTTTGCGCTTATCGGTATTCATTTCGGCAATGTTCCCCATGAAGGGCAGACTCAGGGAAAACTGACGTTACTCCATATTATTATTGCGATGCTGCCGGCGGTGGTACTCGGGTTATTGCTGCGTGATCAGATAAAATCACTGTTTAATCCGGTGAATGTGATGTACGCGCTGGTAGCGGGCGGTATCCTGCTGATTGTGGCGGAAGTCTTTAAACCGAAGAAAGCACAGGCTACCGGGCTTGATGACATCAGTTACCGTCAGGCATTTGCCATCGGTTGTTTCCAGTGTCTGGCACTGTGGCCGGGATTCTCCCGCTCGGGTGCCACCATCTCCGGCGGTATGCTGATGGGGATCAACCGTTATACCGCATCAGAATTTTCCTTTATTCTGGCGGTACCGATGATGATGGGTGCGACAGCACTGGATCTGTACAAGAGCTGGCATTTCCTGGGCAGCTCAGATATCCCGATGTTTGCGGTCGGTTTCCTGTCGGCGTTTATTGTGGCGCTGATTGCCATGAAAACGTTCCTGTCACTGATTAAGCGTATCTCCTTTATTCCGTTTGCTATCTACCGCTTTATTGTGGCCGCGGCTGTTTACGTCGTATTTGTTCACTGAGTTCAGCGTAAACACATCACTATTTGCGCAGGGAAAATCCATCTGACCTGCGCAAAGTCAAAGCAGGCACTCCGCCGATTTGCTACAAATATAATTAATAACGGACATATAAAAGCCGGTAATGGTTTACCGGCTTTTATGTGTAATATTTTATTTATGTTGACTGCCCGACACCATGTGATCAGATGCTTTGCACCTGTCACGAGTCTGACCACAATGCCGCGCCGGAGCCAATAAATCGAGCAGGAGTCAGGATTATGTGCAGCACATGCGGTTGCAGCGAAGGAAACGTGCAGATTGAAGGTCACAGCCACGACCTCCATGATCACCAGCACCATGATCACCAACATCATGATCACCAACATCATGATCACCAACATCATGATCACCACCATCACGAGCATGATAACTCTTCCCGCCCCGTCATTATTCATCACCACCACTACCATCATAACGGCGATGTAAACCACTACTATTATGACGGCCGTGAAGCCGGTGAAGAGCATGCTCACGGACACAGCCATGAGCACAGCCACGGACATGAACACAGCCATGACCACGGTCACGATCACAGCCATTCTCATGAGCACGGACATGCTTACGACCATCATCATTCACATGATCATGAGCATTCGCATGACCACGGTCATGAACAAGCGGCTGCCTTTGCGCCGGTGGTGGATAAAGACAATATGCATTACGGGATGGGGGAAGCGGGTACTCACGCACCGGGCCTGACCCAGAAACGCATGGTGCAGATTGAAATGGGGGTGCTGGATAAAAACAACCAGATCGCTGTTCATAACCGTGAACATTTACAGAAGCAGGGCATTCTGGCGCTGAACCTGGTGTCCAGTCCCGGCTCCGGCAAAACCACATTACTGACCCGCACACTCAATTATCTGAAAGATAAAGTGCCTTGTGCTGTGATTGAGGGCGATCAGCAAACCACCAATGATGCTGAGCGGATCCGTGCAACCGGCGTGCCGGCGATTCAGGTTAATACCGGCAAAGGGTGCCACCTGGATGCTCAGATGGTGCATGATGCGATGCATCATCTCGGACTGAAAGATAACAGCCTGTTATTTATTGAGAATGTCGGTAACTTGGTCTGCCCTGCCGGTTTTGACCTGGGAGAACAGCATAAAGTGGCGATCCTGTCCGTAACAGAAGGTGAAGATAAGCCACTGAAATATCCGCATATGTTTGCAGCCGCTGATCTTATGCTGATTAATAAAATCGACCTGCTGCCGTATGTGAATGTCAATATTGAAGCCTGTGTGGATGCGGCACGCCGTGTGAATCCGGATATTGATGTGATTGTACTGTCTGCCACTACCGGTGAAGGAATGAATGAGTGGGTCGCCTGGCTGCAGGATCGCCTGAGTGATGTAAACCAGCAGCGCAGTGCAGCGGAATAAGGGATTTCTATGCGTTTTGTTGATGAGTTCCGTGATCCGGCGCTGGCAGAAAAACTGCTGGCGCAAATCAGGGAAGAGATGGCTTCATGGCCGCACCCGCTGAAACAGCCTTTGCAGATTATGGAAGTGTGCGGCGGGCATACGCACGCCATCTTTAAATTCGGGCTCGATAAATTGCTGCCTGACTCAGTGGAATTTGTGCACGGACCGGGATGCCCGGTCTGTGTGCTGCCGATGGGGCGTATTGACGCCTGTCTGGAAATCGCAGCCCGTCCGGAGGTGATTTTCTGCACGTTCGGTGATGCCATGCGCGTTCCCGGTCGCGGCGGTTCACTGCTGGATGCGCGCCGTCACGGCAGTGACATCCGTATCGTCTACTCCCCGCTGGATGCGCTGACTATTGCCCGCGATAATCCGGATAAAGAGGTCGTCTTCTTTGCCCTGGGTTTTGAAACCACCATGCCGGGCACGGCGGCCACGTTACAGCTGGCGAAAAAAAGCGGACTGACAAATTTCACCGTTTTTTGTCAGCACATCACCATTATCCCGACGCTGCGCACACTGCTGGAACAGAAAGATGTGTTTATCGACGGCTTTATCGCGCCGGGACACGTCAGTATGGTGATAGGCTGCACGCCGTATCAGCCGCTGTGTGATGAATTTGCCAAACCGTTTGTGGTGACCGGGTTTGAACCGCTGGACTTGCTGACCGCTATTCTGATGGTTGTCCGCCAGCTGAAAAAACAGGCGCAGGATAAGCTGGCGCCGATGGCGGTGGAAAATCAGTACAGCCGTATTGTTCCGGAGCAGGGAAACCAACTGGCACAGAAAGCACTGGCAGAGGTCTTTGAGCTGAAAGCCAGCAGTGAATGGCGCGGGCTGGGCAATATCGCAGATTCCGGCATACAGCTGACACCGGCTTATCATGAATTTGATGCGGAGCGCCGCTTCCGGCCGCAGCCGCAATCTGTTGCGGATAACCCGCTGGCACGTTGCGGGGATGTGTTAACCGGCCGCTGTAAACCGGCTGATTGTCCGCTGTTCGGCACAGCATGCACACCGGAAACCGCACTCGGTGCACTGATGGTTTCCTCTGAGGGAGCATGTGCGGCTTATTATCAGTACCGGCGCGGAGAATAAAATGAAACCTATTACTGAAATCACCCTGGCACAGGGCAACGGCGGACAGGGGATGCAGCAACTGATCGACTCCCTGTTTTTACAGGCATTTTCTAATCCGTATCTGAATGAAAAAGAAGACCAGGCGCGAATACCGCTGGCGGAATTACAGGCCGCCGGTGATCGTCTGGCGTTCAGCACTGACAGCTATGTGATCGACCCCATTATTTTCCCCGGCGGTAATATCGGCAAGCTGGCAGTATGCGGCACAGCCAATGATTTGTCTGTCGGCGGTGCGATCCCGCGCTATCTTTCCTGCGGATTTATTCTTGAGGAAGGTCTGTCGTTTGAGATCCTCTCTCAGTTGGTTAACAGCATGGCAGAAACCGCAAAAGCGAATGGCATTCAGATTGTGACCGGCGATACCAAAGTGGTTCCGCGCGGTGCGGCTGATAAAGTCTTTATCAATACCGCCGGTATCGGGGTGATCCCGCATCAGCTGAACTGGGCAGCAGCACAATGCCGTCCGGGGGATAAAATTATTGTCAGCGGCACACTGGGCGACCACGGTGCCGCAATTCTCAATCTGCGTGAAAACCTCGGACTGGATGCGGATCTGCGCAGCGATTGTGCGGTACTGGAACCGATGCTCGCACCGCTGCGGACAATTGACGGCGTCCGGGCTGTTCGTGATGCCACCCGCGGCGGTGTCACCGCTATTCTGCATGAGTTTGCGGATGCTTCGCAGTGCGGCATGAATATCGAAGAACAGAAATTGCCGCTGAAAACCGCAGTACGTGGTGTGTGTGAACTGCTGGGACTGGAAGCACTCAATTTTGCCAATGAAGGCAAAGTGGTGATTGTTGTTGCTCCGGAAGCCGAAAACGCGGTACTGGCAGCTCTTCATAACAGCCAGTCCGGACAGGATGCCTGTACCATCGGGCAGGTGACAGAGGCAAAACAGGTGAAAGTACAGGGGATTTTCGGTGCAACGAGGTTGCTGGATCTTCCGTATAACGAGCCGCTGCCCCGCATCTGCTGAATCTGCGAATCTGCGTCATCCTCCGGTCTGTGGCGGTGTTGGCTTCGTTCGGCTACCCCGGTCACATACTGGTGTATGCTCCCGGGGATATCCTCACTTCGCCGCCTTGCCACAAACCTGATGATTTAGCAGATTGATTTTTCTGTTCTCTGTTTTTAACAGAGTTCAAGTACATGAGGGGTTAACCGGCAAAAAAGGAAAGCGTTAAGCGCCATGGATGGCGCGAACCGAATCTGCGTCATCCTCCGGCCTGTGGCTGTGTTGGCCGCACTCAGGATTCCGGGTCACATACTTGTGTATGCTCCCCGGAATCCTTCCCTTGCCGCCTTGCCACAGAGCGGATGATTTAGCAGATTCATTTTCCTGATTTCCTGTTTTTTCTGAGTTTAAGTACATAAGGGACTAACCGGCAAAAAGAGGAAAGCGTAAAGCGCCAGGGATGGCGCGATCCGAGCGAACAGGGACGTGTCAGCGTCTTTCCGGTTTGCTGGTTATTCCCTGATTCTCCGGTGATGAGGTAATTCGCCAAATAACCGGCAAAAAAAGAAAGCGTAAAGTGCCGGGGATGGTACGACACGGGCGGGCAGGGACATGTCAGTATTTTTAAAATATTAATAAGCTAATTATCTCAACAGGAGTATGATTCTCCGGTGGATCACATATACAGATCCTACTGGTACACATGTACTCCGACATCGATTCCCGACGCTGTCGGGATTTTTTTGGTAAAAAAATGAACTGGTCTACATTTAAATCAACGTATCTTGTCAGGTTCTGGCAGCCGTTGCCCGCAGTGATCGCCGCCGGCATCTTATCCGCATACTACTTCGGATTAACAGGCACATTCTGGGCGGTCACCGGAGAGTTTACGCGCTGGGGCGGACACATTCTGCAACTGTTCGGCGCTCATCCGGAAAACTGGGGGTATTTTAAGGTGATCGGTTTGCAGGGCTCGCCCCTGGATCGTATCGACGGTATGATGATTATCGGCATGTTTGCCGGTTGTATCGCCGCAGCCTTATGGGCTAATAATGTCAAAATCCGCCTCCCGCAACACAAAATCCGTATCTGGCAGGCCGTTATCGGCGGTATTATTGCCGGTTTCGGTGCGCGTCTCGCGATGGGGTGTAACCTGGCGGCGTTCTTTACCGGTATCCCGCAATTCTCCCTGCATGCCTGGTTCTTTGCGCTGGCAACCGCCGCAGGCTCTTACTTCGGCGCGAAATTTACGCTGCTGCCGATGTTCCGTATTCCGGTCAAACTGCAGAAAGTCAGCAAAGCCTCGCCGCTGACACAGGATTTGCAGCGGGCGAAACGCCGTTTTCGTCTCGGTATGCTGATTTTCCTGCTGTGCCTCACCTGGTCTCTGTTCACACTGTTTAAATCCCCGAAACTGGGGATGGCGATGCTGTTCGGTATCGGGTTTGGTCTGCTGATTGAACGGGCGCAAATCTGCTTTACCTCCGCGTTCCGTGATGTCTGGATAACCGGACGTACCCAGATGGCCAAAGCGATTATTCTCGGCATGGCGGTCAGTGCTATCGGGATCTACAGCTATGTGCAACTGGGCGTACAGCCGAAAATCTTCTGGGCAGGCCCTAATGCCGTGATCGGCGGGTTGCTGTTCGGTTTTGGTATTGTGCTGGCGGGCGGATGTGAAACCGGCTGGATGTACCGCGCTGTGGAAGGTCAGGTGCACTTCTGGTGGGTCGGACTGGGGAATATTATCGGTGCGACCATTCTGGCGTACTACTGGGATTCCGTGGCGCCGTGGCTGGCGACTGACTACGATAAAGTCAATCTGCTGGATACCTTCGGCCCGGCCGGTGGTCTGCTGGTCACTTACGGATTACTCGCTTTCGCCTTTATCCTGTTACTGATGTGGGAGAAACGCTTCTTCCGCCGGAAAAACCAGGCTGACGCTGTCGCCTCTGCTGCACACTAAGGAGCACACCATGAATACCGATAATACTGTAATTGTACCGGATTACCGGCTGGATATGGTCGGTGAGCCGTGTCCGTATCCGGCAGTGGCGACCCTTGAAGCCATGCCGTCACTGAAAACCGGGGAGATCCTCGAAGTGGTGAGTGACTGCCCGCAATCCATCAATAATATCCCGCAGGACGCCAAAAACCACGGCTACACCGTGTTATCCATCCAGCAGGACGGGCCGACAATCCGCTATCTGATACAGAAATAATGCGGTTTACGGGCACCGGTTATCTGCCGGTGCCTGTCAGCACTTCAGTAATGCCACTGCGGCACGGATACGCGGCTCTACCGGATAGTCCGGCGCCGGAGGTGCCAGTTTCAGGGCAATCTGACGCAGCGGCTCCGCCATGACCATCGATAACAATAAATCACTGGTTTGTGCCGCATCCGGCTGAGATAAAAAGTCCTGATGCCGGGACAACCATTCCGCCAGCAGCGCGCGTCCGCGCTCGATTCCGCCTGCCTGGTAACGGGGCAGTAATAACTCCCGGCCGGGAAACTCACTGCTCAGCAGACAAAACAACCCTGCGGCTTCAGCGCTGAGCACCTTATGGCTCATGGTGGTCAGATTCTTTTCAAGTAACTGATAAAAGTCATCTTTATTTTCTGCATCCTGCATAAACAGCGGCACAAAAGAATCCGTCCAGCCGCGCACTATCTGCTCCGTCAAATCTTCCCGGTTTTCAGCAAACCGGTACAGCGTCTTTTTGGAGACACCGGCCCGTTTTGCCACGGCATCCATCGTCATGGCGGAATACCCCTGTGATAACAACAGGCAGAGCGATGCCTCACGGATTTTTGCAATCAGTTCTTCTTCCGGAACAACCGGACGTCCCCGTCCCCGTGACTCTGCGGCCGGTTCATGATTAGCCATACGTGCGATCCTCAATTGACAAATACCCGTTGCAGGACAATATTAATTTGGAAACGAAATTCGTTTCTTAATTATGGAGTATACGTTATGTCAGCAAAAAAACAAAACTTACCGTGGGCACTGAATGATATTAATCAGTTATTATCCCCTGAGCCACTGAGAATGGAAATGGGTCTGGAACGCAGCGATGAGGGGCTGCTGACAGTCTCTGTCAGAACCGATCTGCATGGTTGCAAAGGGCGGATGCTGGAGTGGTGGTTCACATTTTTTGAAACCACGCAGCATATCCGCTGGTGGCATCCGCATGACCATGTGGCACACCACGGCTGGGATTCCGTCTGGAAAAAAGGGGAGAGTTATATCGGGGCGACAATCCGTGCCGTTGAGTCACTCGGGCCGATCCCGCCGGTTGGTGCGACACTGAAATTCAATGATGCACCGGATTTCTTTGATGCGGATAAACTGGCGTCTGCACGGCAGACTCATCAGATTTCCGGTGCGGTTTGTGCTCATATCGGGTTCGGCGATGATGTAAAAACCGATACACTGGGTTACCCGATCGACGGAAAAATGCTGCATATCACGTATGATACTGAGTTCGGATGTGTATTACGCAGCCGGTTTTTACTCGGGGCGTCGCTGGCCGATCCGCTGACGGAATTGCCGGATGAGATTGGTTTCGGACTGATGAAGCACTGCTATAACGAGTTTACTTATCTGTCCCGTTTTCTGCCGTCGCTCTATTACGGCGAGCACGGTAACGATGAAAAAGCCCCGCTGCCGTGGGCATAAACAGCGGGTATCAGCGGGAGCCTGTTACCGGGCTTTCCGCAGATGTTGTTTTCAGTGTTCCGCCTCACCGCCGAGGGCAGCGATGGTACTGCTGATCAGCGCACTCAGTTCGCCGGTCATCAGAACAAAATCAGCATCAAAGCGCTGGGCAAAATCCTCGCGGTCGATATCTTCATTTTTATCTTTTAAATCATCACTGTATTTCAGACGCTTAAAGGAGCCGTCATCAGATATCAGGAACTGAATACGTTCTTCCCAGTCCAGAGCCAGTTTGGTGACGCATTTTCCGGCTTCAATACAGGTGGCGATTTCATCCGACACCAAATCCTGTTTTTTACAGCGGATGACACCGCCTTCTTCAAGAATCGCTTTCAGTTCGGCTTCATCCATCAGAGCAAAACCGGCCGGTAAATCACCGGAGCGTACCCATTCGGTCAGTGTCAGTTCAATCGGGTCTTTGGTGGTCAGCGGGATCACCGGCAGTGAGCCGAGTGTTTTACGCAGCAGGGCGAGATTATCTTCCGCCCGTTTGGCGCTGGCCGCATCGACGATAATCAGGCCGTTTTCCGCATCAATCCAGATGGCGGTCTGACTGAAACGGCTGAAAGCACGCGGCAGCAGCGCGTGAACCACTTCATCTTTCAGCGAATCTTTTTCGGTTTTCTTCAGTTTGCGGTGCTGCTCATGTTCCAGTTTTTCAATTTTTGCCTGTAATTCCTGCTTAATCACCGGCGATGGCAGCATTTTTTCTTCTTTTTTGGCACAGATAAGGATCTGTTTACCGGCGGCATGTGTCAGTGCATCGCCCCGGGAGCCCATTGGCGAAACCCAGCCGGTTTTCATCATATCCTGACTGCCGCACGGCGTGAATGCCATGTGTTCCAGCTGTTTTTCCAGCTCATCGGCAGACAGCGGAAACGGCGAGCTAAGGCGGTAAACGAGTATATTTTTAAACCACATCGGACAGTCCTGTTTTATGATGCGCGGTCATTGCGCGGTGAGAATTGCATCCCGCTATGATAACGGATCTTGCTGCGTTGCTCTAATGCCTTCGCGCGGAAACTTGATTGTCAGGCGGACGGGCTGCATTATCAGAGGTATGAAAGCAGAGCGTAAATCCACAGCAGAAGGGGACAGTATGCGGATTGGTATTGATTTGGGCGGCACCAAAATTGAAGTGATTGCACTCAGTAATGAGGGGCAGGAATTGTTCCGTAAACGGACGGATACGCCGCGTTTTGATTATCAGCAGACATTACAGGCGATTGCCGGTCTGGTACACGACGCAGAAGCCGCCACCGGAGAGACCGGTACGGTGGGCGTGGGGATACCGGGAACGCTGTCACCGGTTACCGGACGGGTAAAAAATGCCAACTCTGTCTGGCTGAACGGTCAGCCGTTTGATGCGGATCTCAGTGCATTACTGCAACGGGAAGTACGGGTGGCGAATGATGCAAACTGCCTCGCGGTTTCAGAAGCGGTTGATGGCGCGGGAGCCGGATTTCCGGTGGTATTTGCGGTGATTATCGGCACTGGTTGCGGTGCGGGAATTGCCCTGAACGGACAGGTTCACAGCGGCGGAAACGGCGTGGCCGGAGAGTGGGGGCATAACCCGCTGCCGTGGCAGGATGAAGCTGACCGGCTGTTTAAAGGGATGGCGGATTGCTATTGCGGTAAGCAGGGCTGTACCGAATTGTTTATCTCCGGAACCGGTTTTATGGCTGATTATACGGCGCTGACCGGCGAGGTCTGTAAAGGTGCGGAGATTATCCGTCGTTTGTCGCAGGGAGATTTACCTGCTGAACAGGTGATGGTGAATTATGAGCAGCGGCTGGCAAAAGCGCTCGGCCAGGTGGTGAACATGCTGGACCCGGATGTGATAGTGATGGGCGGCGGGATGAGTAATGTCGATCGCCTGTATCAGACTGTTCCGTCCCTGATTCGATCCCGTGTGTTCGGCGGTGAGTGTGACACACCGATCCGCAAAGCGGTTCACGGTGATTCCAGTGGTGTCCGCGGCGCAGCCTGGCTGTGGCCGAAAGCCTGATAAAAAAAAGCCCGCACAAGGCGGGCAAGGCATATTTTAACACGATAACAGAAGGTAATAACGACGCTTTATGACAGGTAAAGCGCCTGATGCGCCCGGGAACAGCAGCGGTTAATGTGCTGCTGAGTCCGGAAGATTAGTTAAAGATTCTGAAACGGCTTTCATCATCGATAAAGGCTTTTTCACCGGCTTCCTGCTCAATGGAGCCGAAAACTAACTGTGCACGCAGTTTCCAGTCTGCCGGGATATCCCAGGCTTTGCTGACCTGCTCATCAATCACCGGATTGTAGTGTTGCAGGGATGCACCGATATTTTCTTCAGACAGTGCTGTCCAGACAGCAAACTGTGCGATACCGCTGGCCTGTTCAGACCAGACCGGGAAGTTATCCGCATACAGTGCGAATTGTTCCTGTAATCCTTTGACAACAGACTGGTCTTCAAAGAATAAGACAGTACCGGCACCGGACAGGAATGCATTATCAATTTTGCTTTCAGTGGCGGCGAATGCGTCTGCCGGTACAATAGCGCGGAGTGCGTCTTTGACGATGTTCCACAGTTTTTTGTGGTTCTCACCAAACAGTACCACGACACGTGATGATTGTGAGTTAAATGCAGTCGGACTGTGTTTCACGGCTTCTTTGATGAGAGCAGCGATACGATCCTGAGAAACAGGCAGATTATTACCAAGGCTATAAATTGTTCTGCGTTTTTTAATTAACTCGATAAATGAATTAGACATGTTACTCTCCGTTAAATTTTTTGTCGGAAAAACCGGTTTCCGTGCTCTCTTCAGTTCATGAAGAACAGCATATAAGCAATGAATCAAAAAACATACCGAAAATATTTAACCTTATGTTTCAAAAAATTCGGCCAATATAAAAAATCTCAATAAATATCATTGAATTAACAGGGTGTTGCTCCCGGCGTGAAAATATCACGCTGATGTAACACGATATTCCGGTGACAATTTACTGATCCCGAGTCCGTTCATTTTTCTGACAGAGATCTGCACCGCAATCCGTTCTTTCATCGCTTCAATGTGGCTGATAACCCCAATCATTTTCCCGGTTGCGTTCAGGTTGTCGAGTGCATCCAGTGCGATATCCAGTGTTTCCTGGTCCAGTGTACCGAAGCCTTCATCCAGGAACAGCGATTCAATCTGTGTTTTATGGCTGACGAGATCAGACAAAGCCAGTGCGAGCGCCAGGCTGACCAGGAATGTTTCCCCGCCGGAGAGGGTTTTGGTGTCACGCTGAGTATCAGCCTGCCAGGTGTCGGTGATTTGCAGCTCCAGGCTGTCCGCCGTTTTGCGCTGCAATACATAGCGGCCGTGCAGTTTTTCCAGCCGCCGGTTTGCCAGATGGATCAGATAATCCAGAGTCAGCCCCTGTGCAAAGCGGCTGAATTTGGCACCATCGGCAGAGCCTATCAGCAGATTGAGACGGCTGCGGTCAGTCACGTCCTGCTGATGACGGATAATTTGTTCCAGTAAATCACGTTGTTGTATCCGCAGATTATCATCTGCGGTCAGACGTCCGCGCAGTTCCCCCTGACGGCTGCTCAATTCCCGCAGTTGTTGTGCCGCAGCAGTATGTAATTCTGTCAGTTGCAGGCGGGGCAGTTCACGGAACGGTTCCGGTTGTGCGGACAAGTGCTGTTCCAGTGCGGCTTTGGTATCCCCGAGGCTGGTGGCGGCTTTCAGTTGTGCCTGATTAAGTTCCGTTTCCAGGGTTTGCAGCTGCTGATGTTCCTCTTCACTGAGGAGAGCCGTGAGGAAATCCGCTTCACCGGCAAACGGGCTTTCTGCCAGTTGCTGCTGAAAAACCTGCTGATTCCGGCTGTGTTGTTCCTGCACATCCAGTATTTGCTGTTGCAGCCGTTTTTCTTCTCCCCGCAGCCCGGCAAGGTGTTGTTGCAGGCTGTCGCGCTGCTGTGTCAGGGCTTTCAGTGTGCTTTCAGTTTCCTGCTGCTGATGAAGCAGTTTCTGTAATTCGGCACTGATATTTTTATCACCGAACAGCGCCTGTCGCTGTGCCGTGACGGTTTTATGCTGTTCCTGAAGTGTGGCGAGTGCGGCGGACTGTTCTGCCAGTTGTGCCGTCAGTTTTGCCTGCTGTACTTCCAGATTTTGCTGTTGTGCGCCCAGCTCTGTGAGTTGTTGTGCACTTTGCTGTATTTGCTGCTCATTGGCGGCGAACTGATCACTTTCCTGCTGACGTTGTGCCAGCCACGCATTTGTTTCCTCCGGAGAGGGAATTGCGTAGCCAAAAGCGGTTACAGAGTGTACCAGAGACGTTTCCAGCGCCTGTTCCTGCTGCTGAAGTTCAGCCAGACGAGCAGCCCGCTCTGTCTGTTGTTGTGTCAGGAACTGCTGTTCCTGATTGTTGCGCTGTAGTGTCTGTGACAGTCGCTCACACTCAGTTTCTTCAGTCTGTAACCGGTTTTTCAGGGTAAGTAATTGTGTTTCCAGAGCACGGCGGCTTTCCAGTGCCTGTTGCTGCTGCTGATACAGCCCGTCATAGTGCTGAATGATGTCATTCAGTGATTCAGGGGAATCCGTCAGGGATGTGAAGCCGCCCCCGAGGCAGATTTTCTGCCACTGTGCGGTATGTGCCGCGAGAGCATTACCGGTTTCCTGTAATTCTGTACTCAGTTTTTCGTGCTGTGTGCGGGTAAACGCCAGCCGGGATTGTTTCTCCGTCAGGTGCTTTTCCGCTTCCCTGATGGTTTGTGTCAGTACCTCCAGGCGCTGTGCGGTTTCATCCGGCGTTACCTGCTGATAATCCGTGACAGCCGGGTGAGCCGTACTGCCGCACAGCGGACAGGGCTCTCCGGCCTGTAAACGCTGACGCTCCGCATCCAGCCTGACAATGGTTTGTTCGAGCTGATAACGGGCGGTCAGATCCCGCAGGTGTGTGTGCTGGTCAGCCAGAAGCGGTTCCTGCTGCGCGCACCAGTCTGTCAGTGTCTTTATTTCATCCTGAGATATCTGCTGCTGTTGCAGAAGATTTTTCCGGTTGCGGGTCAGCAGGGTGATTTCCGGTGCAATAGCCGCCAGTTTTTGCAGTAATCCGCGTTTTTCATCGGTTTGCTGCAGTTGTGCGGCTAATTGCTGATCTGATTCAGTCTGCTGTGCATGCTGCAATGTGGTTTGTAAGGTATCCAGTTCTGTTTTCAGCGGCAGAACAGATTGGTTACGGGCGGTCAGCTGGTTGGTTATTCCGGTATGTGCGGCAGCCAGCGACTGCTGCTGAACCTCTCCGGCCTGCTGCTGTTCTGTCAGAACTGATATCTGAGAACGGTATTCCCGGCGGGTGTTCAGTTCATGCTGCCAGCGGATAATGGCGGACGGAAGCTCTGCTTTCTGACTATTGTCCTGCCGGTACTGTGTGCTGCGGGTATGAATATCACGGGTTTGTGTCAGTTGTTGCTGAAGTTCTGTTGTACGGCTTTGTAACGCCTGCTGCTCCTGTAACTGTCCCTGATACTGCTGTTTCAGCGTATCAGACTGATTATTCAGCAGTTGTAACCGGTTATCCAGCGGCCTGATTTCGTTCTCTGCCAGCGTTTCCAGTTGCTGATACTGCTGTTTCAGTCCGGCGAGCAGCTGTTGTTGTTCTTCATACCGGCCGGTCAGCGGCTGCAGTGAGCTAACTGTACTTTCTGTTGTTTGTGTCAGCTCCTGCATACGGGCCGTTAACTGCGCACTTAACGTGGCGCTGTTCTGTACTGCCTCTTTTGCCGGACGCAGTTTCTCTGCCGGTTTGGCGCGGGCAAGCCGGTCAAGCTGTGTTTGTGCATCCTGTATCTGCCGCATAACTGAAGCATACTGCTGCTGCCGCTGTTCCGTTTCTGTCTCCAGCGTGTCGCGGCGCAGCCACCATTGCAGTGCTGTCTGTAATTGTGTCTGGCGGATAAGCTGAACCTGCTCATCAGCCTGCAGGGTGGTCAGTTCAGACTGACATGCAAGGCGTTCATCATCCGTCATAAGCCGGATAGCACCGGTCTGTGCTTCCAGCAAAGAAAGTGCCTGCTGTGCGGCTTTGTAGTCCTCATAAACCTGACGGGAGATCAGACGGTAAATTTCCGTGCCGGTCAGTTCTTCCAGCAGGTCCGCCCGTTCATTATCATCCGCATTCAGAAAGGCGGCGAAATTTCCCTGTGATAACAGGACAGAACGGGTGAAACGGGCGAAATCCAGGCCGGTGATATCAATGATATTCTCCCTGACCTGTGTCAGTTTGTCAGAGAGGATCTTACCGGTTGCACATTCCGCCAGTTCGGCTTTCGGCGGCTGAAGGTTTCCGTCTGCTTTATCTCTTGCGCGGCGCTGACTCCAGAAAGCACGGTATGCTTTTCCTTTTACGGAGAATTCCACTTCAGCCAGACACTCAGCAGTATGACGGGTCATCACATCATTCTGTGAAGCTGATGTTTTTACGCGCGGGGTTTCATGGTAGAGCGCGAGACAGATAGCATCCAGCAGGGTGGTTTTCCCGGCTCCGGTCGGACCGGTGATGGCAAACAGCCCGTTACCGGCGAACGGCTCCGCTGTAAAATCGATCTTCCATTCGCCCTGAAGTGAATTGATATTTTTAAACCGCAATGTCAGGATTTTCATTCACTTTTTCCTTTCCGGCTGCCGGCGCTGTTCTTTTTGCTGATATCGGTACTGTCCGCACTGCTGTCACTTTCTGCCTGATCGCGAACCTGCTCACAGACCTGCCGGAAAAGGGTGGTGAGGCGCGGGATATCACTCTCTTCAGTATCACTGAGTGCCAGACGGCGGGCAAAAACATCATCCGGCGTCAGCTCATTCAGGGTTTCGCGCAGGGCTTCGCTGTTGTCTGCGGTGACGGGTCTGCGCTCCCGGCGCAGCAGAAGCACTTCTGCGGCCAGTGGCTCTGTCAGCGCCTGAATGCGCTTCTGAATATCCGGCAGGTAATCACGCCCGGCGATTTCGATATCCAGCCAGACCGGTTGTGTGTGTTCATCGCGTGGCGGGAATTGTTCCAGTGCCCGGCTGATAGCATCAAAATCACCTTTCAGGCAGACCATAGGCTGAAAGCAGGGAACCGGCACCGCATCAATCGCCGTAATACTGTTGTTATCCAGAGTCAGCAGGAAGACACTTTTCTCCTGTCCGGATTCATCAAAACTGAGCGGAACGGGAGAGCCGCTGTAGCGGATGGTGCCACTGTCGCCGATGGATTGCGGGCGGTGAATATGTCCGAGGGCAATATAGTCAGCAGGAGGGAAAGCGCCGGCCGGGAAGGCATCCAGTGTGCCGATATAAATATCGCGGACAGATTCCGATGTTTTGGCACCGACAGTGGTCAGGTGGCCTGTCATAATGACGGGGATCTCCGCGCCCAGCGCTGTCCGTTTTGCAACCGCTTTGTCATAAAGGGTCTGATAGTGTGTCTGTATGGCCGTCAGCAGTGCCTGTTGTTTTTCAGCTTCGGATTGTCCGGCCTGACTTTCCAGAATATCCCGCGGCCGCAAAAACGGTACTGCGCAGATAATCGCGCCGGGCTGGTTCTGTTTATTATTCAGTACAATCAGATCCCGGCCCGGTTCCGGTCTGGCGATGACATCCACATTCAGGCAGGCCATCAGTTCGCGTGATTCATTCAGTGTGGCAACGGCATCATGATTACCGGCAAGCACAATCAGATGACAACCGGTCTGCTGCAGTTGTGCAACAAAACGGTTATACAGTTCACGGGCGTAGCTCGGCGGTGAGGCGGTATCAAAGACATCACCGGCGATAATCAGGGCATCCGCCTGCTGTTCTTTTATCAGGTTTATCAGCCAGTCTGAAAACTGCAAATGTTCCTGTAACCGGTTTTTAGTGTAAAAATACTGTCCGAGATGCCAGTCTGATGTGTGAATGATTTTCATATATATAGTTATTCCTGCCGGGAAAACTGACCGCACATTCTGTTTGCAATATGGTGTTTGCAATATGGTGTTCGCGAATGGTGTTCGTGTACGGTGCCCGCGCATTCGTGTTAGGCGGTTTACTGAAAACAGAGTATAACGGAAATCAGCCGGTAAGAATAAATATTGGATGAATATCCAGTATTTTACGATCTGACACGCATTTTGTGTGTAGTATGTCAGTTTAATGACATTATCTTTGCGGTGCAGCCTGAGGTATCGGCTGATATTCATAAATCTGTCACAAAAGTGACGCATAATCGCGGCACTGTCTGATGAAATGAATTAACGGTAAACAGGGAACGCCATGGCAAGACGAATTTTAGTCGTTGAAGATGAAGCACCTATCCGTGAAATGGTCTGTTTTGTACTGGAGCAGAATGGCTATCAGCCTATTGAGGCAGATGATTATGATGCGGCCATCGCCCGGCTGGTGGAGCCTTTCCCTGATCTTGTCCTGCTGGACTGGATGATTCCGGGCGGCTCCGGCATTCAGGTTATCAAACATATGAAACGGGACAGCCAGCTGCGGGAAATCCCGGTGATGATGCTGACGGCGCGCGGTGAAGAGGAAGACCGTGTAAAAGGTCTGGAAACCGGCGCGGATGATTATCTGACCAAACCCTTCTCACCGAAAGAGTTAGTGGCCCGTGTTAAAGCGATTCTGCGGCGTATCTCCCCGATGGCGGCAGATGATCTTATCGCGATGAACGGCCTGACTCTCGACCCCGCCTCCCACCGCGTGACCAGTAATGAGAACCCGCTGGAAATGGGGCCGACAGAGTTTAAATTGCTGCATTTCTTTATGACTCATCCGGAGCGGGTTTACAGCCGTGAACAACTGCTTAACTATGTCTGGGGCGAAAACGTCTATGTTGAGGATCGCACGGTGGATGTGCATATCCGCCGCCTGCGTAAAGCACTGGAAGCGGACGGACATGATAAAATGATACAGACAGTCCGGGGAACGGGTTACCGCTTCTCTGTCCGTTACTGATGATAATGATAAACCGCAAGAGGATCGCGCGTGCTTGAGCGTCTTTCGTGGAAAAAAATTGTACTGGAATTACTGATTTTCTGCCTTCCGGCACTCTTTTTATCACTTTTTTTCGGCCATACCGGCTGGTTTCTTGCCGGTGCACTGTTTGCCGCTGCTATCTGGCACAGCTATAACTTACTGAAACTGTCCGGCTGGCTGTGGCTGGATCGCAGTATGCTGCCGCCGCCCGGCCGCAGCAGCTGGGAACCGATTTTTTATGGTATCTACCAGCTTCAGCAGCGTAACCGCAAGCGCCGCCGTGAACTCGCCACACTGATCAAACGCTTTCGCAGCGGCGCTGAATCCCTGCCTGACGCGGTGGTGATGATGACTGAAGACGGCAATATTTTCTGGTGTAACAAACATGCCCAGAACCTGCTGGGATTCCGCTGGCCGGATGATAACGGACAGCACATTTTTAACCTTCTGCGTTATCCGGACTTCAGCCGCTATCTGACTCAGGGGGATTACACGCTGCCGCTGACACTGGAACTGAATAACAGCAGTATGATGGAATTGCGCATCATGCCGTATTCGGAAGGACAACTGCTGATGGTTGCCCGTGATGTGACAGAAAAACGCCGTCTCGAAAACTCACGGCGTGATTTTTTCGCCAATGTCAGTCATGAACTGCGCACGCCGCTGACTGTTTTGCAGGGCTACCTGGAAATGCTTGCTGATCAGGATTTTGATAATCCGATGAACAAAAAAGCAATTCTGACCATGCAGGAACAGACTCGTCGTATGGACGGTATGGTCAGGCAGCTTTTGCAACTGTCAAAAATTGAAGTGGCGGTCAAAAGCGGGCTGGATCAGGTGGTGGATGTGCCGGGGATGCTGATCATGCTTCAGCAGGAAGCCGTAACCCTCAGCCGGGGTAAGCAGGAGATCCGCTTTACGGTGGATGACAAACTGAAGATTTTCGGTGATGAGGAAGAGCTGCGCAGTGCGATGTCTAATCTGGTGTATAACGCAGTGAATCACACGCCGGAAAATACACGGATTGAGGTCAGCTGGGCACTGAGTAACGGCAATGCCGTGTTTAGTGTCAAAGATAACGGTCCGGGTATCCCGGCCGAACATTTGTCCCGTCTGACCGAGCGTTTTTATCGTGTGGATAAATCCCGCTCCCGGCAGACCGGCGGCTCCGGTCTGGGGCTGGCGATAGTGAAACATGCTTTGCAGCATCATCATACCCATCTGGATATTACCAGCAAACCGGGGCAGGGAACGGAGTTCAGTTTTACCATTCCTGCCCGGCTTATCGCTAAATCCTCTCATTAAAGCGGCATTTGCCGCTTTCTTTATTTAATCGCTGTTAATTTCATCAGATTTAAAATGTCTGATTAAAATATAAACAAATCATATAGTGTTTATTGAAGCTTACATAACAGCAATCTCTGCTTTGGAAATAGACTGTGGTATATAGTTCTGGTTTTTGCTTTGACTATTGCCTTTCTGCGCTATAAAAGTTCTACTTGTAGTCAGTTATTGGCAAATATCACTGTTTTTTAAATGTAATCACTATAGTTATTAACTTATGATGAATAACGTAGTGCTAACAGATTGTTAAAACAGCAGGAGATGCCGCCGGTGACAGATCAGGGAGTTGGATTTTTATTTCCGATATTTTTATTGAATATTTAACGTTAAATTAACAGTAGCAGACAAAAATAATATGGCGCATCGTTTAACTTCACGAGATATTTTAGCCTTAGGTTTTATGACCTTTGCGCTGTTTGTCGGGGCAGGAAATATCATATTTCCGCCGATGGTTGGTCTTCAGGCCGGGGAAATGGTCTGGACGGCAGCTGCCGGTTTCCTGATCACCGGTGTCGGTTTACCGGTTCTGACAGTAATCGCTCTGGCAAAAGTCGGCGGCGGTATTGAGGCACTCAGCACACCGGTCGGTAAATATGCCGGGCTGTTGCTGGCCGTTGTGGCGTACCTGTCCGTCGGGCCGCTGTTTGCCACACCGCGTACAGCCACCGTTTCCTATAAAATCGGGATCGCGCCGCTGGTGGGCGGGGAATCTGATATTTCCCTGCTGATTTACAGTGTGATCTACTTTTCCTGTGTGATCGGTATTTCCCTGTATCCGGGTAAATTACTGGACAGCGTCGGGCATGTACTGGCACCAGTTAAAATGCTGGCTCTGGCTATCCTCGGGGTGGCTGCGGTAATGTGGCCGGCAGGTGATGCCATTATGGCAACGCCGGAGTATAAAGAGATGGCGTTCTCCAACGGGTTTATTAATGGTTATCTGACCATGGATACCCTTGGTGCGATGGTATTCGGGATTGTCATTGTTAATGCCGCCCGTTCGCGCGGGGTGGAAAACTCTTCGCTGCTGACCCGCTATACCATGTGGGCCGGGCTGATTGCCGGTGTGCTGCTGACGCTGGTCTATCTGGCTCTGTTCAAGTTAGGGGAAAACAGCGGATCGATTATCCCGAATCCTGCCGATGGTGCGGAAATTCTGCATGAATACGTGCAGTATACCTTCGGTAACTACGGCAGCTTCTTCCTTGCAGTGCTGATTTTTGTTGCCTGCATGGTGACCGCTATCGGCCTGACCTGTGCCTGTGCGGAATTCTTCAGCCGTTATCTGCCGATCTCTTACCGTAAACTGGTGTGGATCCTCGGTGCATTCTCCATGGTGATTTCAAACCTGGGGCTGAGTAAGCTGATCGCATTCTCCGTTCCGGTACTGGTATCGATTTATCCGCCGTGTATTGTGCTGATTCTGCTGAGTTTCACGCTGCGCTTCTGGAAAAAACCGGGACGGGTCATTGCGCCGGCGATGCTGGTCAGCCTGATTATCGGAACGATGGGGGCGCTGAAAGCCACTAAAATGTTCGGCTCTTATATGCCGTCATGGATTGAGTCACTGCCGTTCTTTAAATATGACCTGGCATGGCTTGCGCCGTCACTGGCAGTGCTGGTGGTTTCCATTGTGGTTGATCGCCTTATGGGCGCTGAGCCGGAAGTAAATCACAAACACGCCTGATAGCCCTGATTATAAAAATACCCCGTATTGCGGGGTATTTTTTTGCCCGTGATTCAGGCATAAAAAACCAGCCCTCAGGCTGGTTTTACGACGCTTTTAACTACCGGAACTTACAGTTTGCCGGAGTTCTTTTTCAGGAAGTCAGCAACGCCTTTCGGAGATGCATTCATACCTTCCTGACCTTTTTCCCACTGAGCAGGACACACATCACCGTGCTCTTCGTGGAATTGCAGTGCGTCAACCATACGCAGCATTTCGTCTACGTTACGGCCCAGCGGCAGGTCGTTGACGACCTGGTGACGGACAACACCGTTTTTGTCCACCAGGAAAGAACCGCGCAGAGCAACACCGGCTTCCGGAAACTCAACGCCGTAAGCTCGCATGATGTCATGTTTGATATCCGCAATCATCGGATACTGAACCTGACCGATACCGCCATCTTCGATAGCAGTATTACGCCATGCGTTATGAACAAACTCAGAGTCCATAGACACACCAATCACTTCCACACCGCGTTTTTTGAATTCTTCATAGCGGTGATCGAATGCGATCAGCTCAGAAGGGCAGACGAAAGTGAAGTCCATCGGCCAGAAGAAGATAACAGCCGGACGGCCGTTCAGGTGTTTTTTCAGATTGAAGTTATCAACAATTTCACCGTTACCCATAACGGCTGCAGCTGTAAAATCGGGGGCTTGACGGGTTACCAGAACCATAATTTACTCCTGTAAGATTATATAGAGTATGGCAATAAACAACAGACAGAATAAAGAATCCGGGGACGGTATTAAAGTTCATAATACCGATTAATATAATAGGTTTTACCTATCAATAGTTCATTATTCTATCTGCTACCCGAATAAGATAGAGTTATTTGAGTAAAGTTCAAGTGCTAATTGTGTGAATGAACGTAAAAACCGTTACTGAGCTGTAAACGGCTTTGTCACGGTATCCATCATCTGAGGGTAGAAGCGGAAGAAAATCTCCTCAAGAGACTGATAATTATCTGTAAAATCCTGATTTGTCTCCCTGAGAGCGGCGAGTTTCGGACGCCGTTTTGCCATCCCTGCCAGCACCTGTCCGATATAGGGGACTTCCTGATAACGGATTAACCAGCGCTGCGGCCACATAAATTCATTCAGCTCCTGAAACTTCACCGGCGTAAAAGCCAGCTGCGGCTCAATCACTGTACGGACGTGTTGTGTGAAATCTGTCAGGGAGACTGCCGGTTCAAATGCTGACCAGTGCAGAGAGAGGAAATGATCCCAGACCACATCCAGCGTGATCGGTGCATAGCGGCGGTATTCCGGGCGGAATAACTGACGGGCTTCCCGCACCAGCGGGTGTGAATCGGTCAGGGTATCAATGCGCCGGTGCAGCCTGATCCCCGCGGCGACCGGTGCGCTGTACTGGTCTTCCGGCGCGCCGCGGACAAAATCTGCCATCAGATTGCCGAGAAAACTGCTGTTTGCCAGTGAGGCAAGGTGGAGATGTGCGAGAAAATTCATAATACCGCAGCCTTTTATTCCGCCGTCAGACGGGTTATTTCTTGCGCCCTGCTTACCGGGGCACTAGACTATTGCGCCTGTTTTTCTTTTTGAGATGAAACCGAGAATCTCATGCGTGTTGCCGATTTTACTTTTGAACTGCCGGACGAACTTATCGCCCGCTATCCGCAGGCGGAACGGAGCAAGTGCCGTCTGTTATCACTCGATGGTGCCAGTGGTGAACTGAACCACGGTATCTTCACCGATGTGCTGGATAAACTCAATCCCGGTGATCTGCTGGTATTTAATGATACCCGCGTGATCCCCGCCAGAATGTTCGGCCGCAAAGCCTCCGGCGGAAAGATTGAAGTGCTGGTGGAACGGATGCTGGATGAGCATCGCGTACTGGCGCATGTCCGTGCATCCAAAGCACCGAAAGAGGGTGCGGAACTCCTGCTGGGCGAAGATGAGAGCGTAAATGCCACGATGGTGGCGCGTCACGGGGCCCTGTTTGAAATCCGTTTTGATGATGAGCGCGATGTGCTGACCATTCTCAATCAGATTGGTCATATGCCGCTGCCGCCTTATATCGACCGTCCGGATGAAGAGTCGGATCGCGAGTTATACCAGACCGTGTATAATGACCGGCCTGGTGCGGTCGCCGCACCGACAGCCGGGCTGCACTTTGACGAGCCGCTGCTGGCGGCACTGCGTGAAAAAGGTGTGGAAATGGCCTTTGTCACCCTGCATGTCGGGGCTGGGACATTCCAGCCGGTGCGCGTGGATAATATTGAAGATCACATCATGCACTCCGAATATGCGGAAGTGCCGCAAAACGTGGTTGATGCTGTGCTGGCGTGTAAAGCACGCGGTAATAAAGTGATTGCGGTCGGCACAACGTCGGTGCGCTCTCTTGAAAGCGCGGCGAAAGCGGCACAGGATGCACTGATTGCACCGTTCTTTGATGATACCCAAATCTTTATTTATCCGGGATATGAGTATCAGGTGGTGGATGCACTGATCACCAACTTCCATCTGCCGGAATCCACGCTGATTATGCTGGTTTCCGCATTTGCCGGTTATCAGCACACCATGCAGGCCTATGAGGCAGCGGTACGTGAGCATTACCGTTTCTTCAGCTACGGGGATGCGATGTTTATTACCCGCAACCCGCAGGCGAAATTTGAAAAAGTTGGTCACGACGACTGATATACTACAGATTACTGATCCGGCAGATTTCAGCGACTGCTGACTGACTGCCGCTAATTCAACATCATCAGACTGTTTTTCTGATGCCGGAGGTTTTGTGAAATATGAACTGCAAACGACAGACGGCCGTGCGCGCCGTGGTCGCTTAATTTTTGATCGTGGCGTTGTTGAAACCCCTGCATTTATGCCGGTGGGGACTTATGGCACAGTGAAAGGGATGACACCGGAAGAAGTGAAAGAGACCGGTGCGCAAATCTTATTAGGCAACACGTTCCATCTGTGGCTGCGTCCCGGTCAGGAAATTATGAAACTGCACGGTGATCTGCATGATTTTATGCAGTGGAAAGGGCCGATTCTGACTGACTCCGGCGGCTTCCAGGTCTTCAGCCTGGGCGCAATGCGTAAAATCAAAGAAGAGGGTGTGCATTTCCGTAACCCGATCAACGGTGAAAAAATCTTCTTAAGTCCTGAAAAATCGATGGAAATCCAGTATGATCTCGGGTCTGATATCGTGATGATTTTTGACGAGTGCACACCGTATCCGGCGGATTGGGACTATGCGAAGAAATCCATGGAAATGTCCCTGCGCTGGGCTAAACGCAGCCGTGATCGCTTCGATGAACTGGGTAATCCGAACGCACTGTTCGGTATCATCCAGGGCAGTGTTTACGAAGATTTACGCGATGTGTCAGTGAAAGGGCTGGTGGAAATCGGATTTGATGGGTACGCTGTGGGCGGTCTGGCTGTCGGTGAGCCGAAAGAAGACATGCACCGCATTCTCGAGCATGTCTGTCCGCAGATCCCGGAAGATAAACCGCGCTATTTAATGGGCGTGGGTAAACCGGAAGATCTGGTGGAAGGTGTGCGCCGCGGTATTGATATGTTCGACTGCGTGATGCCGACCCGTAATGCC
Organism: Morganella morganii; assembly: GCF_019242955.1. Lineage (GTDB taxonomy): Bacteria > Pseudomonadota > Gammaproteobacteria > Enterobacterales > Enterobacteriaceae > Morganella > Morganella sibonii. The sequence continues at coordinate 3,310,936 of NZ_CP066129.1, read as the reverse complement.
CGTAACGGACATCTGTTTGTGACGGACGGCGTGGTAAAAATCCGTAATGCGAAGTATAAATCAGACACATCGCCGCTGGATGCGGAATGTGACTGCTATACCTGCCGTAATTATACGCGTGCTTATCTGCATCATTTGGATCGCTGTAATGAAATCCTTGGCGCGCGCTTAAATACCATTCATAATCTGCGCTACTATCAGCGTCTGATGGCAGGTATCCGGCAGGCCATTGAAGAAGGCCGTCTGGAAGCATTTGCCGCTGAATTTTATCAGCGGATCGGGAAACCCGTTCCGCCGTTAAGTGAGTGATTTCCCCGAAACGGGATCACCCGGTGGTGTATAACATAGGCGATGCACCACCGGCAGGTTTATCTGCCTGATAATTATGTGAATAACAAGAGGATAGTTTGATGAGTTTTTTCATTTCTGACGCAGTAGCATCGACAGGTGCGGCAGCTTCTCAGGGCAGCCCGATGTCTCTGATTATCATGCTGGTCGTATTCGTGCTGATTTTCTACTTCATGATCCTGCGCCCGCAACAGAAACGTGCAAAATCACACAAGCAATTAATGGACTCTATCGCGAAAGGCGATGAAGTGTTAACTACCGGTGGTCTGATCGGTCGTGTGGCTAAAGTGTCTGACACCGGCTACATCGTTCTGGAACTGAACGAAACAACTGAAGTAACCATCAAACGTGATTTCGTCGCAGCAGTTTTACCGAAAGGTACACTGAAGGCGCTGTAATCTTCCTGTAGTATGATTTTCCCGAAGGGACTGCCGTGTTAAACCGTTATCCTTTGTGGAAGTATCTGATGCTGATCGCTGCGATCCTCATCGGTTTGCTTTATGCGCTTCCAAACCTGTACGGAGAGGATCCGGCTGTTCAAATCACTGGCGCGCGGGGAACCGCCGCCAATGAACAGACCCTGGATCAGGTCCGGAGCATTTTAGAAAAAGATCAGATCGCGAGTAAGTCGGTCGCACTGGAAAATGGTGTGATACTTGCCCGTTTCTCAAATCCTGATATCCAGTTACGTGCCCGTGAAGAGCTGGTGAAAGGCTTAGGTGAGCAATATGTTGTTGCCCTGAACCTTGCCCCGGCAACACCGAAATGGCTGACTGCCGTCGGTGGCGAGCCGATGAAACTGGGTCTTGACCTGCGTGGCGGTGTTCACTTCCTGATGGAAGTGGATATGGAAACCGCGCTGGGTAAACTGCAGGAGCAGAACCTGGATGGTATCCGTTCTCTGCTGCGTGAAAACAGTATTCCGTTCGCTTCTGTCCGCAAATCTGCGGATTACGGCGTGGAAGTCCGCTTCCGTGATGATGCTTCACGTTCCGAAGCCAGCTCTCTGTTATCAAAACGCCTGCGTGATTTAGTTTTCAAAGATGGTTCAGGCAGTACCCTGACCGCCGTGATGAGCGATCAGCGCTTAAGTGAAGCGCGCAGTTACGCCGTCATGCAGAACATTACTATCCTGCGTAACCGTGTTAACCAGCTGGGTGTTGCTGAGCCGCTGGTACAGCGCCAGGGTGCGGACCGCATCGTGGTGGAATTACCGGGTATCCAGGATACCGCACGGGCGAAAGAAATCCTCGGCGCAACCGCGACGCTGGAATTCCGTCTGGTCAACAGCACTGTTGACCCTGCCGCTATCGATGCAGGCCGTATCCCGGGCGACACCGAAGTGAAATACACCCGTGACGGACGTAAAGTCGCACTGTACAAGCGTGTGATTCTGACCGGTGACCATATTACTGACTCCACATCACAGAGTGATGAATACGGTCAGCCGCAGGTCAGTATCTCGCTGGACAGCACCGGTGGTAACACCATGTCCGATTTCACCAAGGATAACCTGTATAAGCCGATGGCGACCCTGTTTGTCGAATATAAAGACAGCGGGCGTAAAGATGCCGCAGGCCGCTCAATCCTTGAGAAAAACGAAGAAGTTATCAACATTGCCAATATTCAGTCCCGTTTAGGATCGAACTTCCGTATCACCGGGATTGATAATGCCAATGAAGCACGTCAGTTATCACTGCTGCTGCGTGCCGGTGCTCTGATTGCACCAATCCAGATTGTGGAAGAGCGGACCATCGGGCCGACTCTGGGTCTGCAGAATATCGAGCAGGGCCTGGAAGCGTGTCTGTGGGGGCTGATGGCTTCAATTCTCTTCATGGTGATCTACTACCGTAAGTTCGGTCTGATCGCGAGCAGCGCGTTACTGGCGAACCTTATCCTGATTGTCGGGGTGATGTCGCTGTTACCGGGTGCAACGCTGACCATGCCGGGGATTGCGGGGATCGTGCTGACCCTTGCGGTTGCGGTCGATGCGAACGTTCTGATAAACGAACGTATCAAAGAGGAGCTGCGTAACGGCCGATCTGTCCAGCAGGCGATCCATGAAGGGTATAAAGGCGCCTTCTCAAGTATTATCGACGCAAACTTAACCACACTGATTACCGCTGTTATTCTTTACGCGGTCGGTACCGGTTCGATTAAAGGATTTGCGATTACGACAGCCATTGGTGTGGCAACCTCCATGTTTACAGCGATTATCGGTACACGCGCCATCGTGAACCTGCTGTATGGCGGTAAACGTATTAATAAGCTGTCTATTTAAGGAGCACGTTGTGGCACAGGATTATACTGTTGAACAATTAAACCACGGCCGCAGAGTCTATGACTTTATGCGCTGGGACAACGTGGCATTTACCATTTCGGCGCTGCTGCTGATTGCCTCTGTGGCAATCATCGGCGTGAAAGGGTTTAACTGGGGTCTGGACTTCACCGGCGGTACCGTCATTGAAGTTAACTTCAGCCAGCCGGCTGACCTGGATAAAATCCGTGATACCGTCGCGCAGGCAGGATTTAAAGATCCGCTGATCCAGAACTTCGGCAGCAGCCGTGACATCATGGTGCGTCTGCCGCCGGCAGAAGGTGCTGCCGGTCAGGAACTGGGTAAAACTGTTATCAATGTGATCAACAAAAACATTGATGAAAGTGCGGTGGTTAAGCGTATCGAGTTCGTCGGCCCGAGTGTGGGTGCGGAACTGGCTCAGACCGGGGCGATGGCGCTGATTGCGGCATTAATCTGTATTCTGATTTACGTGGCGATGCGGTTTGAATGGCGTCTGGCGTTAGGTGCGGTAATCGCGCTGGCGCATGACGTTATCATCACCCTTGGTGTACTGTCGTTATTCCATATTGAGATTGACCTGACCATTGTGGCATCTCTGATGTCGGTTATCGGTTACTCACTGAACGACAGTATCGTGGTATCTGACCGTATCCGTGAGAACTTCCGCAAAATCCGCCGTGGTACGTCGTATGAGATCATGAACGTTTCCCTGACTCAGACGTTAAGCCGTACCATTATGACATCGGCAACCACCCTGTTAGTGGTTCTGATGCTCTATATCTTCGGCGGTGCGATGCTGCAGGGCTTCTCACTGGTCATGCTGATCGGTGTGTCTATCGGTACTATTTCCTCAATCTACGTGGCGTCCGCGCTGGCCCTGAAACTGGGTATGAAGCGTGAGCACCTGATTGTGCAGAAAGTGGAAAAAGAAGGTGCGGATCAGGAATCTATCCTGCCGTAATTTCTGCCGTGAAAAACAGAAAACACCCTGTATGTGCAAGCATGCAGGGTGTTTTTTATGTGTAAACAGGGTAAACTACCGCGACAGTTCATTGACCCGCAGGATAATTTATGCATTGCCCGTTTTGCTCTGCCGTTGATACCAAAGTCATCGACTCACGCCTGGTGGGTGATGGCTCCCAGGTCCGCCGCCGCCGCCAGTGTCTGGAATGTCACGAACGCTTTACCACGTTTGAGGTTGCCGAACTGGTTATGCCGCGCGTGATCAAAAGTGATGACAGCCGTGAACCGTTTGACGAAGAAAAACTGCGCCGCGGTATGCAAAAGGCGCTGGAGAAACGTCCGGTCAGTTCTGACAATATCGAAACCTCCCTCAGCCATATCAAATCACAGTTACGGGCTACCGGTGAACGGGAAGTCTCTGCTAAGTTTGTCGGCGAACTGGTGATGAGCGAGCTGAAAAAGCTGGATAAAGTCGCGTATATCCGCTTTGCGTCGGTTTACCGCAGTTTTGAGGATATCCGTGAATTCGGCGAGGAAATTGCCCGCCTGCAGGACTGAACATGATGCATTCTGATGAATTCTATATGGCCCGCGCCCTTGAACTGGCGGCACTGGGTCGTTTTACTACGGCACCGAACCCGAATGTCGGCTGTGTGATTGTACGTGACGGCGAAATCGTCGGCGAAGGTTATCATCAGCGCGCCGGTGAACCGCATGCGGAAGTGCACGCGCTGCGTATGGCCGGTGAGAAAGCCCGCGGTGCCACCGCGTATGTCACACTGGAACCGTGCAGTCATCACGGCCGTACGCCGCCGTGTGCCGGGGCACTGGTGAATGCCGGGGTCAGCCGGGTGGTGGCCGCCATGCAGGACCCGAATCCGCAGGTGGCCGGGCGCGGATTGTTTAAACTGCGCGAAGCCGGAATTGACGTCAGTCACGGTGTTCTGATGCAGGAAGCGGAAGCGCTGAATAAAGGCTTCTTTAAGCGGATGCGCACTGGTTTCCCGTATATCCAGCTGAAAATGGCGGCGTCTGTCGATGGCAAAACCGCCCTGGCCAACGGCGAAAGTCAGTGGATCACCTCAAAAGCTGCACGGCAGGATGTCCAGCAGTTCCGGGCACAGGCCGGAGCCATTTTATCCACCAGTGCCACGGTGCTGGCGGATGATCCGGGTCTGACTGTCCGTCATGCGGATTTCCCGGCATCGTTGCAGCAGAGTTATCCGGAAGCGGCTATCCGCCAGCCGGTGCGGATTATCACGGACAGCCGTCAGCGGGTCACCGCACAGCATCGTGTCACACAGTTACCCGGCAGTTGCTGGCTGGCACGAACCGCCTCTCAGCCCGATAACTGGCAGGGCGATGTTGAGGAAATTATTCTTCCGGAGAACGGCAGTGGTGTGGATCTGGTTCTGCTGATGATGCAGCTCGGCAAGCGCAATATTAACCATATCTGGACAGAGTGCGGTTCACATATGGCAGGTGCGCTGCTGAAAGCCGGGCTGGCCGATGAGATTGTGCTCTATCTGGCGCCGAAAATTCTGGGCAGTGATGCGCAGGATCTCTTTACACTGCCGCCGCTTGCCCATTTGCGGGATGCGCCGCAGTTCCGGATTGACGATTGCACGATGGTCGGGCCGGATCTCCGCCTGCGGCTGATCCCGGTTTATTAATCGCTGAATTTACGCCGGAATTTAAATTTTATTCCGGAGTTTGAAAAACACAGGCGCGGTGACGGAAAGAATGTGATAAAATCCGCGCCCCGCAGTATGAAACTCGTAAGAAGGAAAGGCTATGAACGTCATTAAAGGTGTTGTCAGTGCGCCGGGTGCGCGTATCGCCATCGCAATTGCCCGCTTTAACAACTTCATCAACGACAGCCTGTTAGACGGTGCGGTTGATGCGCTTGAGCGTATCGGTCAGGTTTCCTCTGAGAACATTACAACGGTCTGGGTGCCGGGTGCTTATGAACTGCCTCTGGCAGTGAAAACACTGGCCGACACCGGAAAATATGACGCTATCATTGCGCTGGGTACTGTTATCCGCGGCGGCACTGCACATTTTGAATATGTGTCAGGTGAATGCAGCTCCGGGTTATCAGCCGTTGCGATGAACAGCTCGATTCCGGTGACTTTCGGGGTGCTGACCACCGAAAATATTGAACAGGCCATTGAACGTGCGGGAACCAAAGCCGGTAACAAAGGGGCGGAAGCCGCAATGACCGCGCTGGAAATGATCAATGTGATTAAAGCCATCAAAGGCTGAATTTAGATTTTAGTAAGGGGATATGTGTGAAACCTGCAGCTCGTCGTCGTGCTCGTGAATGTGCCGTTCAGGCGCTTTATTCGTGGCAGTTATCCGGCAATAACATTGCGGATGTTGAATCAGAATTTCTGTCAGAGCAGGATGTCAAAGATGTTGATGTCGCCTATTTTCGTGAGCTGCTCTTCGGCGCGGCAACGAATGCAGTGCGCCTTGATGCACTGATGGCGCCGTACCTCTCCCGCCAGCTGGAGGAGTTAGGTCAGGTGGAAAAAGCGGTTCTGCGTCTGGCGATGTATGAATTAAGCTACCGTGAGGATATCCCTTACAAAGTGGTGATCAACGAAGCGATTGAACTGGCGAAAGTGTTCGGCGCGGAAGAAAGCCACAAATTTGTCAATGGCGTGCTCGATAAAGCCGCGCCAAATGCCCGCAGAAAGTAATCATCTGATACTTTATGCACGGACATACATGACATGATATAAAAGAGGCCGGTAAAACCGGCCTTTTGTCTTTATCTGAACGCGGAATTTCTGATTATGGCTTGTGGTGAATTCGATCTCATCCGGCGTTTTTTTGACCGGCAGCATTATTACCGCCGGGACGTTGAACTGGGTATCGGGGATGATTGTGCCCTGATGACCGTGGCGGAAAAACAGCAGGTTGCTGTCAGTACGGATACCCTGGTGTCCGGCATTCATTTTCTGCCTTCGGTGTCTGCCCGTGATCTGGCCTGGAAGTCCCTGGCGGTGAATTTAAGTGATCTGGCCGCTATCGGTGCCGATCCGGCCTGGGTTTCACTGGCGCTGACGCTGCCCTCCATTGATGAAGAGTGGCTGGGGGAATTCAGTGACAGCTTCTTCGAACAACTCAATTATTACGGTATGCAGTTAATCGGCGGGGATACCACCCGCGGTCCGATGAGCCTGACGCTGACCGTTCATGGTCTGGTACCGGCCGGGCGGGCGATGAAACGCGCCGGTGCCCGTAACGGCGACTGGATCTATGTCACCGGCACGCTGGGTGACAGTGCCGCCGGACTGGCAATTTTGCTGGATGAATTGCAGCCTGAAGACCCGGCACATAAAGACTATCTGCTGAAACGCCATCTGCGGCCACAACCGCGTATCCTGCAGGGACAGGCGCTGCGTGACCTTGCATCCTCTGCTATTGATATTTCTGACGGGCTGATTTCTGATCTCGGCCATATCCTGAAAGCCAGCCGCTGCGGTGCCAGGATTGAACTGGATAATTTACCGATGTCTGAGGCACTGAAAGCCTGTTCATCACCGGAGCAGGCGCTTGCCCGCGCGCTGGCCGGCGGTGAGGATTATGAACTGTGCTTTACCGTTCCGGAAATCAACCGTGGTGCGCTGGAAATGGCCCTGGCACATACCGGTGCACCTTTCTGCTGTATCGGGCAGATGAAGCCGGAGAGTGACGGTATCCGCTATTTCAGTAAAGGTGAGGAAGTGAAACCGGCGCTGAGCGGGTTTGATCACTTTGCGGTGAAAGTTGCGGCAGAGTAGACCGTAAACGCGTTATCAGTGACATAAAAAAACCCTGCGGATGTGATGCAGGGTTTTTTGTGTCCGGAGAAAGGTAATCAGGCTTTTGCCAGATACGCTTCGATGGACTTCTGAATATGGTCTGCATCCAGCCCCATATCACTGCGGATCTCTTCCTGGTCACCCTGCGGCACATAGCTGTCCGGCAGGCCGATATTGAGCACCGGCACCGGCTTGCGCTGTGCCATCAGGAATTCGTTCACACCACTGCCCGCACCGCCCATAACGGCGTTTTCTTCGACTGTTACCAAGGTGTCATGACGTGCTGCCATCTCCAGGATCAGGGCTTCATCCAGCGGTTTGACAAAACGCATATCAACCACGGTCGCGTTCAGGTTTTCCGCTGCTTTCAGCACTTCTTCCAGCAGGGTACCGAAGACCAGAATCGCGGTTTTTTCTCCTTCACGGCGGACGACACCTTTGCCGATCTCAATCTGAGCCAGCGGCTGGAGTGTGGCACCGCAACCGCCGCCACGCGGATAACGTACCGCAACCGGGCCTTTGCCGTAGTGATAGCCGGTGTGCAGCATCTGACGGCACTCGTTTTCATCACTCGGGGTCATGATCACCATGTTCGGCAGGATGCGCAGGAAGGAGAGATCAAACGCCCCCTGGTGTGTCGGGCCGTCATTGCCGACAATCCCGGCGCGGTCAATAGCAAACAGCACCGGCAGTTTTTGGATGGCAACGTCGTGGATCACCTGATCGTAGGCGCGCTGGAGGAAGCTGGAGTAAATTGCGACAACCGGTTTGTAACCGCCGATAGCCAGCCCGGCGGCAAAGGTGACTGAGTGCTGCTCGGCAATCGCCACATCAAAATACTGATCAGGGAAGGATTTGGAGAAACGCACCATACCGGACCCTTCACGCATGGCAGGGGTGATCGCCATCAGTTTCGGATCGTGTTCTGCTTCCTCGCACAGCCAGTCACCAAAGATTTTTGAGAAGGTCGGTTTGGATGATTTGCTTTTCGGCAGTGTGCCGGTTGACGGATCAAACTGCGGCACGGCGTGCCAGCTGATCGGATCTTTTTCAGCCGGTTCATAACCGCGTCCTTTTTTCGTCATAATATGCAGGAACTGAGGACCTTTCAGATCACGCATATTTTTCAGCGTCTGGATCAGGGATAACACATCGTGTCCGTCGACCGGCCCGATATAATTAAAGCCCAGCTCTTCAAAGAACGTGCTCGGTACCACCATGCCTTTGATGTGCTCTTCGGTTTTCTTCAGCAGATCTTTGATAGGCGGCAGGCCGGAGAAGACTTTTTTTCCGCCCTCGCGCAGCGTGGTATAGAGCTTGCCGGAAAGCAGTTGTGCCAGATGGTTATTGAGGGCGCCGACGTTTTCGGAGATGGACATCTCGTTGTCATTGAGGATCACCAGCATGTCGGATTTGATATCCCCGCCGTGGTTCATCGCCTCAAAAGCCATCCCGGCGGTGATTGCACCGTCACCGATCACACAGACGGTTTTACGGTTACGTCCTTCGCGGGCAGCGGCAACCGCCATCCCGACACCGGCACTGATAGAGGTGGAGGAGTGACCGACACTCAGGACATCATATTCACTCTCTTCGCGCCACGGGAAGGCATGCAGCCCGTTTTTATGACGGATGGTGTCGATGCGGTCACGGCGTCCGGTCAGGATCTTGTGCGGATAAGCCTGGTGGCCGACATCCCAGATCAGGTTATCAAACGGCGTCTGATAGACATAATGGAGTGCGACAGTCAGTTCAATCGTCCCCAGACCGGAGGCAAAATGCCCGCTGGAACGGCTGACGCTGTTTAACAGATATTGCCGCAGTTCATCGCAGAGTTTCGGTAAACTCTCTTTCGGTAACAGACGCAAATCATCAGGCGTCTCAACGAGTGCCAAAGTCGGATATTTAGCGATATCAATACTCATGTAATGCTCACTAATTCTTATTAAAGTTTCTGAAAATACCGGAACGTGCCGGACGGATTAGCTGTTACGTTCAATCACAAAATTAGCAAGTTCACGCAGGGTTGCTGTGTTGTAATGATGTTCTTCAAGCTGTGAAAGCGCAGCCAGTGACTCCTGATAAAGCGCCTGTGCTTTATCCTGAGCGGCTTTCAGCCCGAGCAGCGACGGATACGTGCTCTTCCCGTGAGCGGCGTCACTGCCCTGGCTTTTTCCGATCACATCCGTATGACCGATAACATCCAGAATGTCATCCTGTACCTGAAACGCCAGGCCGATAGCCTGTGCGTATGTGTCGAGAGCCGGTAACATGCGGCGGCCTGCTTCACCGGCACTCATCGCGCCCATGCGGACGGAAGCACGGATTAAAGCACCGGTCTTATGGTTATGTATTTGTTCCAGCGCATGAATACCGATGTTTTTTCCTTCGGCTTCCAGATCAAGTGCCTGGCCGCCGCACATTCCGCCAAGACCGGCGGCATCCGCCAGTTCGGCGATCATCGCCAGACGGTCTTCCGGGCGCACATCCGGCATCGGCCGTGCCGCGAGGATAGCGAACGCCTGGGTTTGCAGGGCATCGCCTGCCAGAATAGCATTCGCTTCACCGAATGCGACGTGGCAGGTTGGTTTGCCGCGGCGCAGTGTGTCGTCATCCATGGCCGGTAAATCGTCATGGATCAGGGAATAGGCATGAATACACTCAATAGCCGCCGCCGGGGCATCCAGGTTATCAGCGGCAACACCAAACATCTCACCGGTGGCGTACACCAGGAACGGGCGCAGGCGTTTGCCGCCCAGCAAAGCACCGTAATGCATGGCTTTGCCCATGTCGGTGGCGGCAAACGGCAGAGTGGTCAGGATCTCATCAAGAACGTGATCAACACGCTCTCTGGCCTGTGTCAGTTGGTTGCGGAATGTTTCGGGAGTTTGTTCAGACATGGTCATTCTCGTTCACACAGGGAACCGCCGATCCGGGCGGTCAGTCGTTTTCAGGTGTAAAATCGCTCAGCGGGGCGTTTTCATCATCATTCAGCAGGATCTGTACCCGCTGTTCGGCTGCCATCAGGGTTTTCTGACTGGTGCGGGTCAGTGCGATACCGCGCTCAAACTCGGCCAGGGCTTCTTCCAGCGGCAGATTACCCGCTTCCAGGCGGGTGACGATCCCCTCAAGGGCATCGAGTGATGCTTCAAAGCTCAGTGCATCGGTTTTCGTTGCGGATGTTTTCTTGGTCATAGTCTGTTTTTCACTGATGTTGCATTTATGTCGCAAATAATTCCTAGTTTACACTTTTCAGTGAAAATTGTGCCCCTCATTTACGATTTTTACGGGGCAGATCGAGATATGGTGATATACTGCCGCCTTTCAATTTCATCAACGGGGATTGCCGCTGCCCGACACCGGCTGCTCCGTCCTTTGCAAATCAAGCCGATAGCCAGTAAACCGTTATGAAGTTTATCATTAAATTATTTCCTGAAATTACCATCAAAAGCCAGAGTGTCCGCCTGCGCTTTATTAAAATTCTGACCAGCAATATCCGTAATGTGCTTAAAGATCTGGCCGAAGATGTGGCGGTTGTCCGTCACTGGGACTATCTTGAAGTCCGCGTGAAGAAAGAAGAGCTTGGTGAGGGCGTGGCTGACCGCCTGACCCGCATTCCCGGTATCCACCATATTTTACAGGTGGAAGAGCGCGCATTTACCGATCTGCATAATATCTATGAGCAGACATTTGAGATGTATGCCGCGTCACTGGAAAACAAAACCTTTTGTGTCCGCGCCAAACGCCGCGGCAAGCATCCGTTCAGCTCCATTGAGCTGGAACGTTATGTCGGCGGCGGCCTGAACCAGCATATTCCGTCTGCGAAGGTAAAACTGACGCATCCGGATGTGACGGTGAACCTGGAAGTGGAAGATGACAAACTGATCCTTGTGGTGCGTCGTCTGGAAGGTATCGGCGGTTTCCCGATCGGGACTCAGGAAGATGTGTTATCCCTGATCTCAGGCGGATTTGACTCCGGTGTCTCCAGTTATATGCTGATGCGCCGTGGCTGCCGTGTTCATTACTGCTTCTTCAATTTAGGCGGCGCGGCACATGAAATCGGTGTGAAACAGGTGGCGCATTACCTGTGGAACCGCTTCGGCAGTTCGCATAAAGTCCGTTTTGTCGCCGTGAATTTTGAGCCGGTTGTGGCGGAAATTCTGGAAAAAGTGGATGACGGCCAGATGGGCGTGGTGCTCAAGCGGATGATGGTCCGTGCGGCATCCCGTGTGGCGGAACGTTACGGCGTGCAGGCGATTGTGACCGGCGAAGCGCTGGGACAGGTGTCCAGCCAGACGCTGACCAACCTGCGTATGATCGACAATGCCACTGATACACTGGTACTGCGTCCGCTGATCTCACACGACAAAGAAACCATTATCAATCTTGCCCGTCAGATCGGTACTGAAGATTTTGCCCGTACCATGCCGGAATTCTGTGGTGTGATCTCAAAAAATCCGACCGTAAAAGCCGTCAAAGAGAAAATCGAAGCCGAAGAAGAAAAATTCGACTTCGCGATTCTGGATGATGTGGTGCTCAACGCGCAGAACATGGATATCCGTGTGATCGCGCAGCAGAGTGAGCAGCAGGTCACTGAAGTGGAGATGGTGTCTGAGCTGTCTGCTTCTGACGTGGTGCTGGATATCCGTTCGCCGGATGAACAGGAATCACACCCGCTGAAGATTGAGGGAACCGAAGTGCGCACACTGCCGTTCTACAAACTCAGCACTCAGTTCGGTGATTTACCGGCGGAGACCACCTATTTGCTTTATTGCGATCGCGGGGTGATGAGCCGTCTTCAGGCACTTTACCTGGCAGAGCAGGGCTATACCAATGTGAAGGTGTATCGTCCCTGAGCCGTGATATAATCATTGTCTCTGAACCCCGTCTCTGCTGAGCCGGGGTTTTTTATTATTTTTCAGAGTCTGAGGGGTATCGTTGTGTCAGCACGGGCACTATGCTGTCCGGCAGCAATATCCATTACTGACGGGGTTTCAGAATGAAAAACAGTACAGTCCCGGTACCGGCAAGCCGTTTTGTCTATTTTATTGTTATTGTGGTGGCGCTCCTTCAGGGGCTTGCACTGAATGCAACATCCGATTACCTGATCCGCAGTTCATGGCAGTTGCCGGGGTCACTGGTCTGGCTGCCGATGCTGCTGGCGCTGTTTGTGCCGACGGTATTCAGTTATCTGATCAACCGGTTTTCCTCTGCGGCTCTCTGGACAGGGCTGGTCCTGACGGCGGTTCTCTGTGTCTGGATGAATTACTGGTATCTGAGTGAGGCAACGGCGGGCCACACCCGTGAACTTTCTTCGCTTATTCCTCTGCTGGTATTGCTGTTCTGGCTGATTCTGCCGTGGTTTCAGCTATGGCAGTCATCCGGCTCACGGAATCCGGATTATGCGCTGCTGACGGAACAGTATGTCAGAAACACCGTTTTGGGTGCGCTGGCAGGGCTTATCGGTCTGCTGGTGATGGGCATGCTGCATCTGGCGGTCTATCTGTTCCGGATTGTGAACCTGGAGTTTCTCAGCGGGTGGCTGGATGATTCTCTGTATTACTGGATGAGTTTTTGTCTCGGGTTTAACGTCAGTCTGGTATTTGTCCGGTCGGTCTTTTCTTTCAGCACCGGAAAAATTGCCGGCTATGTGGCACGGGTGTTGTTGCCGCTGCTGACAGTTATCGGTGTGATTGCCGCCGGCGGATTGCTGTTATCCGTGGTGACCGGCGTCCGTGTCAGCGGGCTGGGTTCATTCACCATGATTTGGTTTGTCGCGCTGAACATCATTCTGCTGAATCTGGTTTACGGCAATGAGTGCGTCCCGCGCTTCCGCTCCTGGCTCAGCGGGCTGGTTCTGGCCGGTGTACTGCTGCTGAACGTTTTTTCACTGTCGTCGGTTTACGGCATTCTGGTGCGTGTTAATCAATACAGCTGGAGTATGGATCGGTTATACGGATTCAGTATCGCGCTGTTTCTGGCGGTGGTCGTGCTGGCGTACAGCGTGGCACTGTTATGGAAACGCAGCGGATGGGCGGAACTGCTCGGGCCGGTCAACAAGGCCGGATTACTGACTCTGATGGCGGTTATTCTGGTGATCAGCAGTCCGCTGGCAGATTTTAAACAGATCACGGCAAACAGTATTCTGGCCGGTATTGAAAAGGGCAGAATCAAAGTCACCTCTGATATCCGCTATACCCTGGAAGGTCTGGGGAAACGGGGCGAGGTGGTACTCACCGTGCTGAATGACAATCCGGAATACCGTAAAGCACTGACCTATTCCTCTTATGATCAGGATAACCGCCGGACGCTGCAGGAAGTGCTGCTCACAGTACCGGGCAGCCCGGAATTACCGGAATCCTGGTGGGAGGGAAAACCGGATGTTACCCGCAGCTGGTTCTGCACGGAAACCTCCGCGAACGGGGAGTGTCTCGGATTTATGGCGGATGCGGACGGAGACGGACAGGATGAGGCGGTGGTCTGTATTACCGGTTACTCCGATACATCGCTGTACTGTCAGATCTGGCAGCAGACCACTGAAGTTGCTGAGGGAGAGCCGGATAAGCTGGTCTGGACAGAAAGCGATTATCAGGATATTCAGTATGCCTCTGAAGCCGATCAGCAGGCGGCATGGGCAGCACTGAAAGCGGGACATTACTCGCTGAAACCCAAAAAATGGATGATGGTGACACCGGAACCGCCGGTACAGTAAAAACCCTGTTTTACAGCAATCTCAAACGCCCGGTATCGCAGATAGCCGGGCGTTTTTTTATTTGTTGTCCGCCAGTGTGCGGTAGGGGGTATCCTGATAATCCCATATCCCCGGCGGCAGCACTAATTCAGCCGCCACTCTCGCGGCAGTTTCCTGCCCGCACAGGCGTTCAGTCAGGCGCAGAGCAAAATCGATAGCGGTAGCCGGACCCTGACTGGTCAGTAAATTAACGCGCTCATCAAAATACACCCGCTGATTCACCCATTGTTTTGCCGGTATTTTATCTTCCAGCGCCGGATAACCGGTCATATTGCCAAGCGGGAACAGATTGTGGCTCACCAGAATAACAGACGGTGCCGCGCAGATGGCCGCAACAATGTGTCCGTCACAATGCATGCGGCGGATTTTTTCGATTACCAGCGGGCTGTCACGCAGATTTTCCGCACCTTTCAGGCCGCCCGGCAGCACAATGGCGTCAAACGGGGTATCCGCCACCCGTACCAGCGGTACATCGGCCATAATACGGATCCCGCGTGAACCGGTGATCAGACAGCCGCCGTCATCATTGGCACTGGCGAGAGTGACAGTAATACCGGCACGCACCAGGAGATCCGCGGTGGTGACGGTTTCGGTTTCTTCGCAGCCGTCAGCGAGACAAATGAGAACTGAAGGGGGCATTTTGTTCCTCTTTTTGTTTGACGAGGCTGTAAACATGAATATGTTCCGGCAGCAAAATCCCGTGATAGCGGGCTCGTTGCAGCAGATAGCCGGTAATGTAATCAATTTCGGTATAACGGCCGTAAAGAATATCCCGGCGCATGGACGAGCTGTGATCGGCGGTTTTTTCAATCACATGAAGAATGTATTCATAGATATCATCACCGTCTGTATGAATACCTTCACGCAGCATTACTTCCGCAACTTCATCACACAGCACCCGGATTTGCGGCAGGTGTGACATCAGCTCACCATTTTTGCAGTCGTAGATAACGGTCAGCGGAGAGATAACACAATTCACGGCCAGTTTTTGCCAGCAGGCGGCATCGATTTCATCATGCCAGGCCACATCCGGTAGGGCGTCGTGCAGAATATCTGCCAGATGACCATAATCACGGGCACGTTCATTCACAGGGCCTATGTGTGTCAGTCCGCGGCGGCTGTGGTGCAGCAGGCCGTCTTCTTCAAATGCAGCGTGGGAGGTGATGCCGGTCAGCAGCGGGTTCGGACAGCGGGATAACTCACGCGCCACGCCCATACCATTGTGCAACAGCAGTACCGGACAGGATTCCGGGATTTTCGGCAGTAATTGATTAACGGCTTCGGAGGTTTGCCAGGCTTTCAGGCAAACCAGCAGTAATTCGGTTTGCGCAAGGAATTCCGGATCATTTGTGGTAAATTGCCCGTAAAACGGCTCTCCGTTCAGAGAATCAATATTTACATTCAGGTAAGGCTCGGGAATACGCATCCATCCCTGCACCTCATGACTGCCTGACAGTGCAGCAAGCCAGAGTTTCCCGATTGCGCCGCAACCCAGTACTGTTATTTTCATAAGGACTCCGGACAGCGAAAAAGATGTGAGCAATATCACTGAATAGTACCACTTTTTGTCCGTTTGCACCTTAGTAAATATAGCGGGAAATATAGTGCTTTTGTTGGTCTGATAAACCCGGTATCATGCCGGTCAGTTGAATATAGGGAGGTCTTCCGATGCCATCATTTGATATTGTTTCTGAAGTTGAATTACATGAAGTGCGCAATGCCGTGGAAAACGCACAGCGTGAAGTGACCAGTCGCTGGGATTTCCGCAACATTACCGCCACGATTGAGCTCAATGAAAAAAATAACAGTGTTAAGATGACCAGTGAATCTGATTTCCAGGTCAATCAGCTGGTTGATATTATGCGGGAAAAACTGGCAAAACGCGGGATTGACGGCGCGTCTCTGACCGTTCCGGATGAGATTGTTCACAGCGGCAAGCTGTACAGTGTTGAGGCAACGCTGTTACAGGGGATCGACAGTGCGCTGGCGAAAAAAATCGTCAAGCTGATCAAAGACAGCAAACTGAAAGTACAGACACAGATTCAGGGAGAAGAGGTTCGTGTGACCGGCAAATCCCGTGATGATTTACAGTCTGTTATGGCACTGGTTCGCAATGGGAAACTGGGGCAGCCTTTCCAGTTTAAAAACTTCCGCGACTGAGTGTTATCCGGCAACCCGCATCAGCATGGTTGCCGGTTTCTGTTCAGCCCTGCAGAACCGCCTCGAGTTGCTTGCGGTTTGACAGTTTGGTATCTGTTTTCACATACACCGCCCGTTCCTGCGCAATAATCACCACATCACATACACCCGGCTGTTCGCGCAATTTTGCAGCAATATCCGGATGATTCACGTCATTTTCCGGTAATTCCAGACGCAGACTGCTGACATACGGCGGCTGACGCAGTGTCAGGCTGACAGCCAGCCAGATAAGTGTCAGTACCAGACCACCGCCGAAAACAGCCAGTGCGCCATTAATGCTGTAGAGCAGGCCGCCGAGACTGCCGCCCAGTGCCACGCCGATAAACTGGCTGGTGGAGTAGATCCCCATGGCCGTTCCTTTGTAGCCGGCCGGGGCTTCTTTGCTGATCAGTGACGGCAGAATCGCTTCCATCACATTGAACGCAATAAAGAAGATCTGCAATCCGCCGTACAGCAGCCAGAGGTTTTTACCTGCCAGCATGAATAATATTTCTGCCAGCGCCATCATGATCACGCAACTGACAAAAACCTGCTTCATTTTGCGGTATTTTTCCGCATAAATAATAAACGGCAGCACAGACACGAAGGCTATCAGCATCGTGTACAGATACGCTTTCCAGTGGGACTCCCGCGCCAGCCCGGCATCACTCATCACCAGAGGAAGGGCGACAAAGGTCGCCATCAGCAGAGTGTGCAGTGCGAGGATACCGAAATTCAGCCGCGCGAGCTGTTTATCCATCAGAACCTGTTTAATTGCGCCTTTTACCACGGCAGTTTCCCGGTTCTGGCGGTGCTCTTTATTGTCCGGCACCACATACAGCGTGACGAGGATACCGAGAAAAGCGAGCAGGGCAATACCCCAGAACAGGCCGGACAGGCCGATGATATCCGCCAGTACCGGTCCGAGTACCAGAGCGACCGCAAAGGTGATCCCGATGCTGATCCCGATAAAGGCCATCGCTTTGGTGCGGTTTTGTTCACGGGTGGTATCGGACAGTAATGCCATGACAGCGGCGGAAATCGCGCCTGCACCCTGAAGCGCCCGTCCGGCGATCACGCCGTAAATAGAGTGGCTGAGTGCAGCAACAATACTGCCCGCCATAAAGATAATCAGCCCGCCGATAATCAGCGGTTTACGGCCGATTTTGTCAGAAAGCAGGCCGAAGGGGATCTGGAAGATGGCCTGTGTCAGGCCGTAGACGCCGATGGCAAAACCTATCAGTGTGCTGGTGGCGTCTTTAAAATCGAGTCCGAATGTGGTGATAACAGGTAATACCATGAACATGCCGAGCATGCGCAGAGAAAATACCGAGCCTAAGCCCCAGGTCGCGCGACGCTCAACCGGAGTCATTTTATTATCGTTCATGGGATAACCTCAAAAAAACAGACACCACATTCTAATGAGATTTGTGGTTTTTACTAAACACAAAATGGCAGGGAAGCCCTGCCATTTTGTTATTACAGAAAGTGTGTGTTAACGGCTGTAGGCCAGCAGAACATCGCCGGAGACGCTTGGGTCAACAGACATCATTACACTGAGTGATGTGATAGCGACAATGGAGAACACGAACAACTTACGTGCCCAGAGGCGATCGTTCGTTGTTTTATAGCCCGATAATGCCATGCCGAGCCACCAGACACTGACTGCCGCTGCGACAATCAGGTACTTATATCCCGCATACCCGCTGATGGCGAGCATCAGTGTGGCAAACATAAAGGCGATGATGTACAGGATAATGTGGTTTTTCGCCACAGAAATACCTTTAATCACCGGCAGTACAGGGATATTGGCCGCCTGGTAATCTTTGAAACGGAAGATGGCAATCGCGTAGGAGTGCGGCATCTGCCATAAACTGAAGATTAACAGCAGGATCAGTGCGCCGGTATCAAACTGGCCGGTCACTGCGCAGTAGCCGATAACCGGCGGAGCGGCACCGGACAGGCTGCCGACCAGTGTGCCGTAGACCGATTTGCGTTTCATGTACAGGCTGTAAACCCCGACATAAACCACAAAGCCGACAACAGCAATCAGCATTGCCACCACATTGGCTGCCACTAACAGCAGCGTCATGCCGGCAATACCCAGCACAGAGGCATAAACCAGACTGATTTTCGGGTCAATAAGCCCTCTTACCAGAGGGCGGTTTTTCGTGCGTTCCATGACGGAGTCGATGTCGCGGTCGATGTAATTGTTAAAAACACAACCGGAGGCCACGACCAGCGAGACACCGAGCAATGTCGCAATGAACAGGGGGTAATCAATGTCACCTTTGGAGGCGAGCAGGAATCCCCCGACCACAGAAATTAAATTTCCGAAAATAATTCCCGGTTTGGTCACTTGCAGGTATTGCTTCATCATATCGGCAACTCTTAATCAACCATCATATTGATGTTCAGGTTGTACATAATCCACAGTGAACCCACGACCACGATACCGATAATGAGGAGCGTAAACAGGAACGCAATCAGGTTCCAGCGCTCTTCAGACGCGGTATTCATGTGCAGGAAGCACACCAGGTGAACAAGAATCTGAACAACAGCAGTAATCACAACAGTCGCCAGCAGTACAGACGTTGAGGCGGTTCCCTCAATCACCATATAGAACGGGATGACTGTCAGAATGACCGACAATATAAAGCCGATCAGATAGGTTTTCACACTACCGTGGCTTGCCCCGGTACCGGCTGTATTTGAATGACTCATTACAGTGCCCCCAACAGATAAACAACGGTGAACACACAAATCCAGACCACGTCCAGGAAGTGCCAGAACAGGCTTAAGCAGTTCAGACGGGTTTTATTCACCTCGGTCAGTCCGCGGCGGCTGGTCTGGATGATCATGATAATGATCCAGATAAGGCCGGCAGTGACGTGAAGACCGTGTGTTGCCACCAGGGTGAAGAAACCGGACAGGAAGCCGCTGCGATCCGGGCCGTAACCTTCGCTGATTAATTCATGGAATTCGTAAATTTCCATCGCCACGAAGCCGAGGCCGAACAGGAATGTCACAAATAACCACAGATTAACCTGACCCACCTGATTGCGGTTCATTGCCAGCATGGCAAAGCCGTAGGTGATACTGCTGAATAACAGCAGGAAGGTTTCCACCAGTACAAACTGTAAGTTAAAGATTTCTTTGCCGGACGGTCCGCCGGCGGTGCCGTCTTTCAGCACCACATAAATGGCGAACAGACTCGCAAACAGAATCAGGTCACTCATCAGGTAGACCCAGAATCCGAAGACCTTGGTCGCACCTGCATCGTGATGCCCATGATTATCATGGGCGTTATTATGTTGAGTCAGGGTATTAGTTGACATTATCCACACCTGCCTTGCTCAGTTGTTCGTAGTGGGCGTTTTCGATTTTTTCGACTTCAGCCACAGGAACATAGTAATCCACATCTTCGTCGAAGCTTTTCACAATCCAG
The DNA here is from genome assembly GCF_019242955.1 of Morganella morganii. Lineage (GTDB taxonomy): Bacteria > Pseudomonadota > Gammaproteobacteria > Enterobacterales > Enterobacteriaceae > Morganella > Morganella sibonii. The sequence continues at coordinate 3,291,137 of NZ_CP066129.1, read as the reverse complement.
GTGACGATCATGCCGGCGAAACCGACAATCGCGAGCCACCAGATATGCCAGATCATGGCGAAACCAAAGATCAGGCTGAAACCGGCGATAATCACACCTGCTGCCGTGTTTTTCGGCATATGAATTTCTTCATATTTTGCAGGGCGTTTATGGGCGGTGCCTTTTTCTTTCATATCCCACCACTCATCACGGGACTGAACATCCGGCACTTCAGCGAAGTTATAGAACGGCGGAGGTGAAGAGGTTGCCCACTCCAGTGTGCGGCCGCCCCACGGGTCACCGGTGACATCACGGTTCTGGTTGCGGTCACGGATACTGACATAGAACTGAATGACCTGGCACAGAATACCGACACCGATGATGGCCACGCCGACGGCTGCGATTAACAGCATAGTGTGGAAAGTCGGGTCAATGTTCTGGCTGATACGACGGGTCATTCCCATGAAGCCCAGCACGTAAACCGGCATAAAGGCAACAAAGAAACCGATGAACCAGCACCAGAATGCACGGACACCCCATTTTTCGTTCAGGGTGAAGCCGAACGCTTTCGGGAACCAGTAAGCGGTACCGGCGAAGCATCCGAAGACCACACCACCGATAATGACGTTATGGAAGTGTGCAATCAGGAACAGACTGTTATGCAGGACAAAGTTTGCACCCGGTACTGCCAGCAGAACCCCGGTCATACCACCGACGGAGAAGGTGATAATAAAGCCGACTGTCCAGAGCATCGGGGTTTTGAACTCGATACGGCCCTGATACATGGTAAACAGCCAGTTGAATATCTTCACCCCGGTCGGAATGGAGATGATCATCGTGGCGATACCGAAGAAGGCGTTGACGTTCGCACCGGAGCCCATGGTAAAGAAGTGGTGCAGCCAGACGATAAAGGACAGAACCGTAATCGCGATGGTTGCCCATACCAGTGAGGTATAGCCGAACAGGCGTTTTTTCGAGAATGTCGCAGTGACTTCAGAGAAGACCCCGAAGACCGGCAGAACCAGGATATAGACTTCCGGGTGACCCCATGCCCACACCAGGTTGATGTACATCATCATGTTGCCGCCCATATCATTGGTGAAGAAATGGGTGCCCATGTAACGATCAAGGGTCAGACCGGTTAAGGTCACGGTCAGAATCGGGAACGCGGCGATAATCAGGATGTTGGTACAGAATGCCGCCCAGGTAAAGACCGGCATTTTCATCATCGACATACCCGGTGCGCGCATACGCAGTACGGTGGCGAAGAAGTTAACCCCGGTCAGTAAGGTACCGATACCGGATATCTGAAGACTCCACAGCCAGTAATCGACCCCGACGCCCGGGTTATATTCCAGTCCCGACAGCGGCGGATAGGCCAGCCAGCCGGTCTGTGCAAATTCCCCGATACCCAGAGAGAGGTTCACCAGGATCACACCGACCATAAAGAACCAGAAGCTCAGGGAGTTCAGGAACGGGAAGGCAACGTCACGTGCGCCGATCTGTAACGGCACGACCAGGTTCATCAGGCCGACAACAAACGGTGTCGCCACGAAGAAGATCATAATAACGCCGTGGGCGGTAAAGATCTGGTCGTAGTGTTCAGGCGGCAGGAATCCGGCTTCACCGGCAGACGAAAGGGCCTGCTGGGCGCGCATCATAATGGCGTCAGCAAAACCACGGATCAGCATCACCATTGAAACGATGATGTACATAATACCGATTTTTTTATGGTCAACAGTTGTTAACCATTCAGTCCATAACCACGTCCATTTGCGGAAGTAGGTGATAAGACCGACAAGTGCAGCACCACCCAGAATGATACCCAGTACCGTAATAACAACGATAGGCTCATGCAGGGGGATGGCATCCAGTGTTAATTTTCCGAACATGCTTTACCCCTCATTCCCGGCATGAGCTGCAGGCGTATGGCTGCTGTGTTCATCTGCGCTCATGTTCATCATTGAATGGCTTTCGCCTTCCTGTGTCTTTCCGGCACCGTGGCCGCTGTGACCAAATTTGTTAATGGTATCCACAAACAGGTTTGGTTTGACAGTTGAGAAATAGACAACCGGGTTATTCACACTCGGTTTTGCCAGCGCGTCAAACGCTTCGGTGGTGTTCAGGGTGTCCGGTGAGGCTTTCACCTTCGCAACCCACTCATCAAAGGCTTCGCGTGTCGGTGTGGCTGTGGCGGTAAATTTCATGTCAGAGAAACCGTGACCGCTGTAACTGGCAGAAATGCCTTTGTACACGCCCGGTTCTTCAGCAATCAGATGCAGTTTGGTCTGCATACCTGCCATTGCATAAATCTGTCCGCCTAACTGCGGGATGAAAAATGAATTCATCACAGAATCAGAGGTGATTTTGAAATTGACAGGAACACCGACAGGGAATGCGATCTCATTGACAGTAGCAATACCTTGATCCGGATAGATAAATAACCATTTCCAGTCCATTGAAATAACCTGGATGGTGACAGGCTCCTGGTCACTGACCAGTGGCTTGTACGGGTCCAGCTCATGGGTGGTTTTCCATGTAATGGTACCCAGGATCAGAATGATAATAATCGGAACAGTCCAGACGACCAGCTCAATTTTATTGGAATGCGCCCAGTCAGGACGGTAAGTTGCTTTCTGGCTTTCCCGGTAACGCAGGGCAAAAACGATTGCCATGATAATGACCGGAATAACCACAATGAGCATCAGACCAATGGCGGTTAAAATCAGTGTTTTTTGCTCAGCACCGATAGTGCCTTTCGGGTTCATCAGTGCCATATCGCATCCGCCCAGCAAAAGTGCAGATGCGAGCAGCGAGATTACCCCAATACTCTTTTTGTAGTTCATAAGTCTCATCCAACGACCCCAAAAACAAAGGTACTTAAGTACTCTTGTCGTTTCATCAGTCCGCACATATTACGGCAAGGTAAGATCAGTGTAAATATATGTAATAAGATTGGTTGGCTTGTTGCCTCTTTATGTTAAAAGGATCACAAGTAATCCGATTTTTGTTAATTCGTGAAATAAAAATCACAAATTTAACAATCACGAGACAAATTTATATTTAAGCTTAGATTAAGGAAGGAAATACCGAAAGGATGAAACACTGATTATTACACTTTATGTGATGTAATGGTGAAAATTTTTTGTTCAGAAACAGTTTCTTGGTAAAAATACGGAGGGTTTTTGCCCTCCGCAGTGAAAAAATGTGATCTAGAAGTTATATTTTATGCTGTAAACCACAGCCTGCTGGTAGAAATCTTCACCCAGTTTGTTATCCGCATAGCGGTACTGAATGCCGGTTGTTACTGACGGAACCGGTGTCCACCATAAGGCCAGCGCACCGTTGACACCGTCGCGCCCGCCGTTGCCGTAGCGTTCGTTACGGTTCAGCTCAATTTCGTTCCAGTTGGTGATACTGAATTTTTCATCCCACAGGTTAAAGTCATAACCGGCAACCCAGCCGAGGACATAACCGTTGTTACCGCTGTAAAATGTTTGATCAACATAGTGCAGCGCTGCAAATGGTTTGAACCATAACCCGTTGAATTCGGTATTATAACCGATACCGTACAGAGTGTTTACTTCATGGAAGTTACCACCGTTGCCCGGCAGGGAATAGGTACCGTAAACATGGCCGTAAGCGTTAAAACCGGTATCACCCAGGTAGATACGTGCGGTGGATTTGAAGGTGTAACGCTGGTTATCCCCGGCATCGGAATCGTTTTTACTGTTGAATGCATTCTCGAGGTCGAAGAAACCGTAGAGCTCACCCCAGGTAAAACCGGCACCGCCCTCAAGCTCCAGATACGCAAAGTCATCTTTATGCGAGCTGTTACCGCTCTTGTGGGTGGTATGCGGAGTCCAGTCCAGATAGTTCATGCTGACGTTAGCAAATCCCCACTGATATTCAGCCTGCGCAGAAAACGCGGCGGTTGCAGCGATCAGGGCTGCAATAGTCGTTTTTTTCATAATTTTTTAGCTGTTTATTTGGTCGTTAAAGAGTAAAGAAGTCAGAAGTAACAGCGCGAATATAGGCCGGGGGCACAAAAAGGAAAATGGGTGATGTGATGTATTTGTGGTTTTGAATGTAATTTTAAGAAATAAATTACAAAAATTGTGACCAATCTCTAAAGTCAGGAATAAAAAAAGCCGGTTAAAACCGGCTTTATAAACTTTTGATTGAATTTTTTCTGATATTCGTGACAGCCGATCAGGCCAGTTTATCGCGGCGAAGTGCACAATAATCGAGCAGCCCGCCGAGGAACAACCCGGCAATACCGATATTCAGGCCGTAAATAAACAGGTCACCTTTCAGCGTATCCGGAATAAAGCCCGGGGTCAGTTCAAATACACCGGTCAGCAGGAGGATCAGGCTGGCGGTGAACAGCACGGCTGTTATCCCCAGCAGCGACATCGCCGTCCGGTAGCCGTTGCGGAAGTGCCGCCTCGGCAGAAACTGCTCCGTTTTCTGAGTGTAAAGCAATGTCTTGCGGCACAACATCAGCAGCAGCAATCCCGGAACAGCGGCAAACACAGTGAACAGATAGAACCAGCTCCAGTTGTAGGTTTCCACCATCCAGCCGGCAAAAGGCCCGGTATAGACACGGCCGACCGCTGACAGCGCGGAGAGCAGGGCAAACTGCGTGGCGGAGAATGAGCGGTTACAGAGCGTCATCAGCAGGGCGACAAAAGCCGCTGTCCCCATCCCGCCGCAGATATTTTCGATAAACACCACACCGCCCATCATATAGATATTTTGTGGTGTGACGGACAGCACCCAGTAGCCGAGGTTGGAGAATCCCTGCAAAATCCCGAAAAACATCAGTGACTTAAACAGGCTCCAGCGCTGCATCAGATAACCGCCGTACAGGGCACCGACAATCGTCGCGGCCAGTCCCAGGGTTTTGTTGATAAGCCCCACTTCATCAGGACCGAACCCGGCGCCCCGGATCAGAAACGGCGTGCTGAGTGTCAGGGCAAACGCATCACCCATTTTGTAAAGCACAATCAGCAGTAACAGCAGCCAGGTATTATTGCGGGAGAAAAACTCGGCCAGCGGTTCCCGTACCGCTTCACGCAGTGTGCGCGGCGGCGGGGCATCGGTTTCCGGTTCTTTCGCTATCAGCGTGGCGAACACACCGATCAGCATCAGTCCCGCCATCAGCAGGTACATATTCTGCCAGCCGGTATAGCGGTGGGCGATAAACAGTGCCAGCCCGCCGGAGAGCAGCATTGCAAGCCGGTAACCTAAGGTTGATATTGCCGCCCCGGTGCCGCGATCTTTCGCGGACAGCAGGTCGGTTTTATAAGCATCAAAAATGATGTCCTGTGATGCGGAGCAGAAGGCGACTATCGCCGCTGCCGCAGCCAGCCACCAGAGGTGTTCCGTCGGTTTCAGCATCCCCATACCGGCAATACTGACAACCAGCAGGAGTTGTGTGGCGATCATCCAGCCGCGGCGGCGTCCGAGGAACGGCAGCTGATAGCGATCCATAAACGGCGCCCACAGGAACTTAAAAACATAGGCCTGGCTGACAAGGGTGAAAAAGCCGATGGTTCTGATATCCACGTTTTCGACGGTGATCCAGGCCTGGAGTGTGCCGCTGGTCAGCGCCAGCGGCAGTCCGGATGCGAAACCGAGCAGTAAAAGAATACGGGCATTACGCTGGCTGTATGTCGCCCAAATACTCCGGAGCATGATTATCCTCACACACCGCAGGCTGCGGTGCATTCACAGTGACTGAAAACAGCAGGCCGCCCGGCGTTATCCGGCTGCGGGCGGCACGGCAGATTAGTAGCGGGTATTTTGCTTAATGAACTGGCTGATTTGTGTATCCTGAGCCATGTCCGCGACGATATCGCTGAGTGCGCGGTTAAAGGCATCAGTGATTTTCTCGTTGCTGGCGCTTAACGGACCCTGCACATTATAGCTGGTACGGAATGTCCGGCTCTTTGTGCTGTTATTCTGTGCGGTGGCCAGAACAGTAATATCAATATTCACGGTAATGTTATGACGCAGGCTGCCTTCCTGCACATCCGCCTTAAAGGTATTGATGGCGATCTGCACATTGGCGTTTGCCGGTGACCCAATCATAAAACCGCGTGCGGTCATCTGTTTTTCCAGGGTTTCCTGCATCAGGAAACGCAGGTCACGGGACGGACGCAGCTGTGCCAGCTGGCCGTTACGGCTGAATTCAGCCAGTGTCTGCGAAGAGCGCTTGTCGACACCGGTAATCGAAATAGTGGCGGCACCAAGAGTCGGGTCCGCAGACGGTAATTTCATCACCGGTTCAATAGACAGAGTGTTGGACGGCGCCTGACACCCGGCCAGTAAAAGCATTGCGAACAGCGGGAGGAGGTATTTTTTCAACATAATATGAATCCGTTACAGGTTGTTGAAGTCAGTCACAGCACCGGATCAACGCCGGGGTGTGAGTGTTCGGCTTAACGCATGATGATAATCGGCTTTATCCGTGAATGGTATGGATTTTGATAAAAAACTCACTACACTGGGCTTTCTCTGAAAGCCAGTATTGACCGGAAGGATAGTTATGTCGGCATCATTTCCTGCTGTGATGCAGCAGCGTATTGAAGAAAAACTGAATCATGCACTTGTCCCTCATTATATTGATGTGGTGAATGAGAGTGGTCAGCACAATGTTCCGGCAGGATCGGAAACTCATTTTAAGGTGGTGGTGGTCAGTGAGACTTTTGCGGGGATGCGCCCTGTTGCACGCCACCGTCATATGTACACCCTGCTGGCGGATGAACTGGCGGGCGGGGTTCACGCGCTGGCGCTGCATACTTATACCCCGGATGAGTGGAATCACAGTCAGGGTCAGGTGAATCCGTCCCCGCGCTGCCACGGTGGCGGAAAGTAAGCGGCTTGTTGGGTGAAAAAGCAGCGTACAGCACAAAATTTAACAGAAAAAGAGTGAATTTCAGACTCTTTTGTCTGCACTTCTCGACGCGGCCTGTCAGCATCGCTATAATGTCGCGTCTGAAATTCCGTATGGTTTCGGGACGCTTCTGAATATAAGGGAACTCGGTTTTTAAATGCGACCGCCCCGGTTCATTATCGTTTCACACAGGCATCGGGCCGGTGTGAGATCTGGAGTTGACCGAGCAATAGACTTTTTTGAGGTAATAAGATGCAAGTTTCTGTTGAAACGACTGAAGGCCTTGGGCGTCGTGTATTAATCACCGTTCCTGCAGCCGACATTGACAAAGAAGTAAATAAACAATTAGCTGAAATCGCCAAAAAAGCACGTATCGACGGTTTCCGTAAAGGTAAAGTGCCGCATAACATCATCAAACAGCGTTACGGCGATGTGGCGGTTCAGGATGCACTGAGCGACCTGATGTCACGTAACTTTGTCAGCGCGATCATCGAAAACAAAATCAATCCTGTCGGTGCACCGGACTATAAAGTCGATGAGCCGTACAAAGAAGGTCAGGATTTCACTTACACTGTTGAGTTTGAAGTCTTCCCTGAAGTTGAGCTGAAAGGTCTGGAAACAATCGAAGTTGAAAAACCGGTTGTTACCGTTAAAGACGAAGATATCGACGGTATGGTTGAAACTCTGCGTAAGCAGCAGGCTGAGTGGAAAGTCATTGAAGGCGCGGCAAAAGCTGACGATCGCATTACTATCGACTTCACCGGTTCTGTTGACGGCGAAGAGTTCGAAGGCGGCAAATCATCTGATTTCGTCCTGGTCATGGGCCAGAACCGCATGATCCCGGGCTTCGAAGACGGTGTTGTGGGTCACAAAGCCGGTGAAGAATTCGAAATCGATGTCACTTTCCCTGAAGATTACCACGCTGAAAACCTGAAAGGGAAAGCAGCGAAATTCGCTATCACCCTGAAAAAAGTGGAAGAGCGCGAACTGCCGGAAATGACTGAAGAATTCATCAAACGTTTCGGTATCGGCGACGGTTCCCTGGAAGGTCTGAAAGCGGAAATCCGCAAAAATATGGAACGCGAACTGAAAAATGCAGTACGCAACCGTATCAAATCCCAGGTTATCGATGGTCTGCTGAAAGCAAACGAAATCGATGTACCGAAAGCGGCTGTTGACAGCGAAATCGAAGAACTGCGCCGTCAGGCGGCACAGCGTTTCGGCGGCTCTGAAAAACAGGCGATGGAACTGCCTCGCGAACTGTTTGAAGGTCAGGCTAAACGCCGTGTCATGGTTGGTCTGCTGTTAGGTGAAGTGATTTCTTCTAACGAACTGAAAGCTGAAGATGAGCGCGTTAATGCCCTGATCGAAGAAATGGCATCAGCGTACGAAGATCCGGCTGAAGTTGTAGAATACTACAACAAAAACAAACAGATGATGGACGGTATCCGTAATCTGGCACTGGAAGAGCAGGCTGTTGAGACTGTTCTGGCGAAAGCAAAAGTGACAGATAAAGAAACCGGCTTCACTGACCTGATGAACCAGGTTCAGGCAGCAGGTTAATCCTCTCTCTTTGTGAACGGCCGAAGGCTGTTTATCTGATTAAAACCGCAGGCAATGTATATTGCCTGCGGTTTTTTTGTCATTTCTGACAATATTCCTTGAAAACTGCGGTGGTTATCCCCCATATTTGCCATACAGGGTCTCTGCCGGACAGCGTGTGCATGATCGAATCGCGTATAGCGCATGGTCATCTCACCGGATCTCAAGTAAAATAACCGGTATCCGCCAGGCACCAATAAAATTCAATCAGGAGATGGACATGTCATATCACGACAATCAGGATACTTTCGCACCCAACATGGCGCTGGTGCCGATGGTTATCGAGCAGACTTCACGTGGTGAACGCTCCTACGATATCTATTCCCGTTTATTAAAAGACCGTATTATCTTTTTAACCGGTCAGGTTGAAGATCATATGGCAAACCTGATCGTGGCACAGTTACTCTTCCTGGAAGCTGAGAACCCGGAAAAAGACATCAGTCTTTATATCAACTCACCGGGCGGCGTGATCACCGCAGGGATGTCTATTTATGACACCATGCAGTTTATCAAACCGCAGGTCAGCACCATCTGCGTAGGCCAGGCCTGCTCAATGGGCGCTTTCTTACTGACGGCAGGTGCGCCGGGCAAACGTTACTGTCTGCCTAACTCCCGCGTGATGATTCACCAGCCGCTGGGCGGCTATCAGGGACAAGCTACTGATATTGAAATTCATGCTCAGGAAATTCTGAAAGTGAAAGCGCGCATGAATGATTTATTAGCTCACCATACCGGTAAATCCGTTGAGGAAATTCAGCGCGATACCGAGCGCGACCGCTTCCTGTCCGCGACAGAAGCGCAGGAATACGGTCTGGTTGACCATATTTACACACACCGGTAAGTAACACCGGTACTGCCCGTATTCTGCCGGGTGGCAGGGTACAGCGGTGCTGTGATATTTTTTTGCAGCTCACGGGTTGTGAGCTGTACTGATTAAGTGAGGTTTACTGATGACAGACAAACGCAAAGACGGTTCAGGAAAGCTGCTGTACTGCTCTTTCTGCGGAAAAAGTCAGCATGAGGTTAAAAAACTGATTGCCGGCCCGTCAGTGTATATCTGTGATGAATGCGTTGATTTATGCAACGATATTATCCGTGAAGAAATTAAAGATCTGATCCCGGCCCGGGGCAGTGAACGCAGTGAACTGCCGACTCCTCATGAAATTCGTCAGCACCTCGATGATTATGTCATTGGTCAGGAACTGGCTAAAAAAGTGCTGGCAGTCGCGGTATACAACCACTACAAACGTCTGCGCAACGGCGATAAAACCGCTGACGGCGTGGAACTGGGTAAAAGTAATATCCTGCTGATCGGCCCGACCGGCAGCGGTAAAACCCTGCTGGCTGAAACACTGGCCCGCTACCTGGATGTGCCGTTCACAATGGCGGATGCGACCACACTGACTGAAGCCGGTTATGTGGGCGAGGACGTGGAAAACATCATTCAGAAGCTTTTACAGAAATGCGACTATGATGTGGAGAAAGCACAGCGCGGTATCGTCTATATTGATGAAATCGATAAAATCTCCCGCAAATCAGATAACCCGTCGATTACCCGTGATGTGTCCGGTGAAGGCGTTCAGCAGGCGCTGCTGAAACTGGTTGAAGGTACGATTGCAGCTGTTCCGCCGCAGGGCGGGCGCAAACATCCGCAGCAGGAATTTTTGCAGGTTGATACCTCGAAAATTCTGTTTATCTGCGGCGGGGCATTTGCCGGTCTGGATAAAGTGGTCGGCCAGCGTCTGAACACCCGTTCCGGTATCGGTTTCGGTGCGGAAGTACGCGGCGAGAAAGACAAAGCAACGGAAGGTGAATTACTGGCTCAGGTTGAACCGGAAGATCTGATCAAATTTGGTCTGATCCCGGAATTTATCGGTCGTCTGCCGGTGGTGGCAACGCTCGGTGAACTGAGTGAAGATGCGCTGATTCAGATCCTTCAGGAGCCGAAAAACGCATTAACCAAACAGTATCAGGCACTGTTCAGCATTGAAGATGTTGAACTGGAGTTCCGCCGTGAAGCACTGATTGCCATCGCGAAAAAAGCGATGAACCGTAAAACCGGTGCCCGTGGTCTGCGTTCCATCGTTGAGGCGGCATTGCTCAACACAATGTATGATTTACCATCGATGGAAAATGTTGAAAAAGTGGTTATTGATGAGAACGTGATAACCAATCAGACCGAACCGATGCTGATTTACCGTAAACCGGAAGCTCAGGTTTCCGGCGAGTAACGGAAAGTTAGCGCAGTTGTTATCAATATTAACCAAATGAGGGAATTTTCCCTCATTTTGCTTTTCTTACTAAATAAAGTGTTGAATGTGAGAAATGCATCCCCATATATTGATCATTCTATGGAGTGGAACCCGTGATAACGCGTTTCACGACGTTCCCAACAAGGCGTAAGCTAAACGAAGAGAGTGCTCTATGAATCCTGAGCGTGCTGAACGCATTGAAATCCCGGTACTGCCTTTGCGCGATGTGGTGGTCTACCCCCACATGGTTATTCCTTTATTTGTCGGGCGCGAAAAATCTATCCATTGCCTGGAAACAGCGATGGATATGGATAAAAAAGTGCTGCTGGTTGCACAAAAAGAAGCGTCAACGGATGAACCGGGCGTCAATGATTTATTTTCCGTCGGGACAGTCGCGTCTGTATTACAGATGCTGAAACTGCCGGACGGCACCGTAAAAGTGCTGGTCGAAGGCCTGCAACGTGCGCATATCAAAACATTAAGTGACAACGGTGATTTCTTCTCTGCCCAGGCAGAGCTGATGGAATCCCCTGTTGTGGACGAGCGTGAGCAGGAAGTACTGCTGCGCACGGCGATCAACCAGTTTGAAGGCTATATCAAACTGAATAAAAAGATCCCGCCGGAAGTCCTGACCTCCCTGCACAGTATCGAAGATGTCGCCAAACTGGCCGACACTATCGCTTCACATATGACACTGAAATTACAGGACAAACAGTCTGTACTGGAAATGGCAGATGTGGTTGAGCGTCTCGAATATCTGATGGCGATGATGGAATCGGAAATCGACCTGTTACAGGTTGAGAAACGCATCCGTAACCGCGTCAAAAAGCAGATGGAAAAAAGCCAGCGCGAGTACTATCTCAATGAGCAGATGAAAGCTATCCAGAAAGAACTGGGTGAGATGGACGACGCGCCGGATGAAGCGGAAGCGCTGAAACGTAAAATCGAAGAAGCGCAGATGCCGAAAGAGGCAAAAGAGAAAGCGGAAGCTGAATTACAGAAACTGAAAATGATGTCCCCGATGTCTGCGGAAGCGACTGTTGTCCGCAGCTATATCGACTGGATGGTTCAGGTTCCGTGGGTTAAGCGCAGCAAGGTGAAAAAAGACCTGATTAAGGCGCAGGAAATCCTCGACAGTGACCATTACGGCCTGGAGCGGGTGAAAGAGCGTATCCTTGAATATCTGGCGGTTCAGAGCCGTGTCAGTAAAATCAAGGGACCGATCCTGTGTCTCGTCGGACCGCCGGGGGTGGGTAAAACCTCTCTGGGGCAGTCTATTGCCCGTGCAACCGGCCGTAAATATGTCCGTATGGCGCTGGGCGGCGTGCGTGATGAAGCGGAAATCCGTGGTCACCGCCGTACCTACATCGGTTCTATGCCGGGTAAACTGATCCAGAAAATGGCAAAAGTCGGTGTGAAAAACCCGCTGTTCCTGCTGGATGAAATTGACAAAATGTCATCGGATATGCGCGGTGATCCGGCCTCCGCACTGCTTGAGGTGCTGGATCCGGAACAGAATATCGCGTTTAACGATCACTATCTGGAAGTGGATTACGATCTGTCCGACGTGATGTTTGTCGCGACGTCCAACTCCATGAATATTCCGGCACCTCTGCTGGATCGTATGGAAGTGATCCGTCTGTCCGGTTATACGGAAGATGAAAAACTCAACATCGCCAAACGTCACCTGCTGCCGAAGCAGATTGAACGTAACGCGCTGAAGAAAACCGAGCTGCACATTGATGACAGTGCGATCCTCGGCATCATCCGTTATTACACCCGTGAAGCCGGTGTGCGCGGACTGGAGCGTGAAATCTCCAAACTGTGCCGTAAAGCGGTGAAACAACTGCTGATGGATAAAACACTGAAACACATCGAAATTAATCAGGATAACCTGAAAGATTACCTCGGCGTGCAGAAAGTGGATTACGGCCGTGCAGACACTGAAAACCGCGTGGGTCAGGTAACCGGTCTGGCGTGGACAGAAGTCGGTGGTGACCTGCTGACCATCGAAACCGCAGCGGTTCCGGGCAAAGGAAAACTCTCCTACACCGGTTCACTGGGTGAAGTGATGCAGGAATCTATCCAGGCAGCGTTAACCGTGGTACGTGCCCGTGCGGATAAATTAGGGATCAACAATGATTTCTATGAAAAACGTGACATTCACGTCCACGTTCCGGAAGGCGCAACACCGAAAGACGGCCCGAGTGCCGGTACCGCGATGTGTACCGCACTGGTTTCCGCGCTGACCGGTAACCCGGTACGTGCTGATGTGGCGATGACCGGGGAAATTACCCTGCGTGGTCTGGTTCTGCCTATCGGTGGTCTGAAAGAAAAACTGCTGGCAGCACACCGCGGCGGCATTAAGACTGTTCTGATTCCTGATGAAAACCGCCGCGATCTGGAAGAAATTCCGGATAACGTAAAAGCGGATCTGGATATTCATCCGGTTAAAACAATAGATGAAGTTCTTTCACTTGCCTTAGTGAATCCTGCTTTCGGCATGGAAGTGGTAAGTAAAAAAGCGTAGGAAATAGTGACCTGCGTCAAGAAGTTCAGATAAATAAAGGGCTGACAGGTACTTTCGGACTTGTCAGCCTTTTTTTGTCCCGCTAATTTAGCGAACATTCTTACGAAATATGCGAAGTCTGCAATCTTGCCAAGAGCGAAAAGGCTTGATATAACGGCTGTGGCTGTCAGGAACATACTTCGTAAATCCGGGCCGAAAATTCTGAAAGGGGATGATAATAGTGAATAAGTCACAATTGGTCGATAAAATTGCTGCAGACGCTAATATTTCTAAAGCTGCGGCTGGTCGCGCGTTAGATGCAATTATTGGTTCAGTAACTGATTCTCTGAAAGGCGGGGATGATGTGGCTCTGGTTGGTTTCGGTACTTTCACTGTTCGTGAGCGCGCAGCACGTACAGGCCGTAACCCGCAGACCGGCAAAGAGATCAAAATCGCCGCAGCGAAAGTCCCGGCTTTCCGTGCAGGTAAAGGTCTTAAAGACGCAGTAAACGGCTGAGTTTTTCCTCAGGCACCGGGATATTTATCTGTCCCGGGCACAAAAACCGTATAAAGCTAAACAGGAAGCGCATCAGAATGATGCGCTTTTTTTTGTTTTAGGGCATAATTTCCCCTGACCTGATTTTTCTTTTACCAAAGCGGAGTTTGGATTTCTTATGATGGAAAACCTGCGCACAGCGGCGAACAACCCTGTGATTAAAATTGTCTTCGCCATCATTATCCTGTCATTTATTCTGACAGGTGTCGGTGGTTACCTCGTCAGCGGTTCTAACTATGCTGCCAAAGTGAACGATACTGAAATATCGGTCCAGCAGTTAGAGCGCGCCTTCCAGGAAGAGCGTAACCGCCAGCAGGCTCAGCTGGGTGACCTGTTCTCGCAGTTAGTCAGTACCGAACAGGGTGTTAAACAGATTCGTTCTCAGGCGCTGAACCAGATGATCGACACCATTCTGCTGGAACAGTATGCACAGAAATTAGGCATCACTGTCAGCGATGAGCAGATCATTAACGCGATTCGTCAGGAACCTGATTTTATGGTTAACGGTCAGTTCAGCCAGGATGCTTACGGTACGTTCCTGTCCCGTAACGGTATCACGGGTGACGCCTATGCAGCCTATCTGCGCAAGCAGATGATTCAGGCTCAGCTGGTTCAGCCGTTTGTACGTGATTCGTTTGTGCTGGATTCTGAAGTGACCAATGCCGCGGCGGTTTTACTCCAGTCGCGCACTATCCGTACCGCAACACTGGATCTGGCTTCCGCACAGGAAAAACAGACCGCAACCGATGAAGAGCTGCAGGCTTATTACGCGAAGAATAAAAACAATTTCATCGCACCGCAGGCTTTAAAAATCAGTTTTGTTGAGCTGGATGCCGCAAATATCCAGGACAACACCAGCGTTACGGAAGAACAGATTCAGGACTACTACGACAAAAATATCCCGCGTTTCACCGTGCCGGCAAAAGGCGAGTACAGCCAGATCATGCTGGCGACGGAAGATGATGCCAAAGCCGTACTGAATGAACTGAAAAACGGGGCAGATTTCAAAACCCTGGCAAAAGAAAAATCCACCGATAAACTGACTGCCCGTAACGGCGGTGTGATCGGCTGGATGGAAGATGCCGCGCTTATCCCTGAAATCAAAGATGCCGGGCTGAAAGCTGCCGGTCAGGTTTCAGAAATCCTGAAAGTGGATAACGGCTACGCAATTTTCCGTCTCGATGTGTATGAGCCGGAAACCGTTAAACCGCTGGCGGATGTGAAAGACGAAGTGACCCGTCTGGCGAAAGGCGAAGCCGCAAGCAAAGCGTTCTTTGACCTCCAGCAGAAAGCCAGTGAAGCCGCAGCGAATGATAACGAATCCCTGATGGGTGTTGAGCAGGCGACAAACGTTAAAGCCGTACAGACCGACTGGTTTGCACTGAATAACCTGCCGGACGCGATCAACTATCCGGAAGTGTTAAAAGCCTTAACGGAAAACGGACTGTTTGATGAGAAAGGGCCGTCCGGTGCTAACTCCGATATCATTACTGTCTCCGGTGATCGTGCATTTGTTGTTCGTGTTGATGAGTACCGCCCGGAAGCAACAGAGCCGTTTGAGAAAGTAAAATCTGATATCAGTGCGCTGGTCAAACGTGGTAAAGCTGAAGCCGCGCTGAACGCGGAAGCGGATAAACTGCTGGCGGCACTGAAAGAAGGTAAAGGTGACGCGGCGTTAACAGAAGCCGATGTGAAATTCGGTGCAGAACAGACCGTTCAGCGCCTGAATCCGTCAGATCCGGTAATTAATGCTGCCTTTACCCAGCCGCATCCGGCGGACGGTAAACCGACCTACAGCCGCACCATTGACGGCAAGGGCAATATTGTTCTGATTCAGCTCGATAAAGTCACTGCCGGTACTGCAACCGATCAGGAAAAAACTGAGCTGCGCACAGTATTGCGTCAGCAGATGGCATCCACTGAACTGGAATCATTACTGCTGAACCTGCGTGCCAACGCAGATATTGATGTGAGAAATATGGACTAAAATTTTTCGATCTGTACCGAAAAATAAAATGTCGTGTTACATCTCCCGAAAGGCTGCGTTCGCAGCCTTTCGCATTTCTGTTCTGAAAATCCCCCGGCAGAAAAAATTTTTGCGACACTCCGCTTTGTGCTAAACACAAAAGGAGAAATAGCATGAAAACAAAATGGACATCTGCATTATTATTAACATCAGCGCTGTTAACCGGCGGTTTTTTCAGTACCTCCTCTCTGGCTCAGGTGGCACAACCGGCGGAAAGTACGCAGGTTCAGCCGTCTGCTGCACAGGACACAAACCGTATCAGTATTAACACCGCCACAGCGGAAGAACTGGCACGGGAACTGAGCGGTATCGGGCCGAAAAAAGCACAGCGGATTGTGGAGTACCGCACGGAAAACGGACCATTTACTTCTGCGGAACAACTGAAAGATGTATATGGTATTGGTGAGCGCCTTTTTACGATGAACAGCGATAAGATAGCGTTGTAATATCAGCAGAAGCTGATTTCCCTTCCCCGGGCTGACGGGGAAGGGAATACCGGAAACAGAGTAAAGGGAGAAATATTATGAGCACCACAATTAAAGTGATTGGCTACCATATTGATGCCTTCGGACATGTGAATAATGCGCGTTACCTGGAGTTTCTGGAGGCTGCCCGCTGGGACTGGCTGGAAAGCTATGATGCATACCGCTGGTTTAAACAGATGGATATTGCTGTGGTGGTGGTGAATATCAATATTAACTACCGGTTACCGGTCTATGTGGGAGAGCGGCTGGTCATCGACAGTTATTTACAGCATGCCGGGCAGAAAAGCGGTGTTCTCAAACAGATCATTACCCGTCAGGAAGATAAGCAGGTTGTGGCGGATGCGGAAGTAACTTTTGTCTTTATTAATATGAAAACCGGTAAAGCGATCCCGATTGAAGGGGAAATCCGTGATAAATTTGAATTGCTGACAGGACCGAAAGAGAGCTGATGAGCCGAAGGACAGAAGAACGCCCGGCCGGTCACCGGGCGTAACAGGCGCTTATTGCAGGCCGGTGATTTTTTTCATGGCGGCCATAACAGCACTGCGATCAGCAAGGTAGTTGTCCAGCCCGTTGCGGCGCAGATGACAGGCGGCACACTCCCCGCAACCATCCCCCTGAATACCGTTATAGCAGGTGAGCGTCTCTGTGCGGACGGTGTCCAGTTGCCCGTAATAATCGGCCAGAGCCCAGGTCTGTGCTTTATCCAGCCACATCAGCGGGGTTTCAAAGCGGATATCGCGGGCCAGACCGGCGTTAACCGCTTTATTGAGGGCTTTGACAAATTCGTCACGGCAATCCGGGTAACCGGAAAAATCGGTTTCACATACACCGGTGATAATGGCTTCGGCATTAACCTGATACGCATAAATCGCTGTCAGGGTCAGAAACAGGATATTCCGCCCGGGAACAAAGGTATTCGGAATATCACTCTGTTCACTTTCGCAGAACCCCGGCACCGGAATGTTATCACGGGTCAGGCTGCTGACCGCCAGTTCATTCAGCAGGGAAACATCCAGCACCTTATGCGCTGCCGCGCCCAGTTTCAGGCTGAGTTTACGGGCAACATCTATTTCCTGACTATGGCGCTGTCCGTAATCAAACGTCACACAATGCACTTCATCATAGTTACGGAGCGCCTGAATCAGGCAGGTTGTGGAGTCCTGCCCGCCACTGAATACGACCACAGCACGTTTCATCGGTAAACCTCATTATAAAAAGATGAGGTTTATGGTAACGGCTGCATCACCATTTGGGTAGTGTTGCCTGCGCGTCAGTCAGATCACCGATATTTTCCGCTACCCATTCCGGATTGTAATAAGTGTCAGGATAACGTTCGCCGCTGTCACAGATCAGCGTGACAATGGAGCCGGTCTGTTTCTGTTCATGCATTTGTTTCGCCAGTTGCAGCGCACCCCAGACATTGGTGCCGGTGGAAGCGCCGGCGCGGCGTCCGAGCAGTTTTTCCAGCCAGTACAGGGTGGCGATACTGCACTTATCACTGACTTTAAGCACATCATCAATCACACCGGGAATAAAGGACGGCTCTGCGCGCGGACGGCCGATACCCTCAATCTTACTGCCGGTATCGCAGCGCAGATGTGAGCATTTCTGATGGTAGCAGTCATGAAAAACGGAGTTTTCAGGATCAACAACAATCAGTTTTGTATCATGTCCCTGGTAGCGGATAAACCGGCCGAGGGTGGCTGATGTACCGCCGGTGCCCGCACTCATCACAATGTAACGCGGAACCGGATGGGCTTCCCGTGACATCTGGCGGTAAATGCTTTCGGCGATATTATTGTTGCCGCGCCAGTCAGTGGCACGTTCGGCATAGGTGAACTGATCCATATAGTGGCCGCCGGTTTCACGGGCCAGACGTTCGGATTCCGCATAGATCTGAGCGCTGCTGTCCACAAAGTGGCACTGTCCGCCGTAGAACTCAATCTGTTCAATTTTACGGCGCGCGGTGCAGCGCGGCATAACGGCAATAAACGGCAGGCCGAGCAGGCGGGCAAAGTAAGCTTCTGAGACAGCGGTGCTGCCTGATGATGCCTCAATGACCGGTGTGCCTTCGCGGATCCAGCCGTTACACAGGCCGTACAGGAAAAGCGAACGTGCCAGGCGGTGCTTCAGACTGCCTGTCGGGTGAGTACTTTCATCCTTGAGATATAATGAAACCCCCGGGTAAACGGGTAATTCCAGCGGGATCAGGTGGGTATCCGCACTGCGCTGATAATCGGCCTGAATGGCATTAATGGCGGATGTCGTCCATTGGGTTGTCATGTAGTATCTCCTCACGGTCTGTTGATGCATCTTAGCAATTCTGTGAGAGAAAAGGCTTTTTCTATTTTCTTTATCATGCATGATATGGAGAAATTTATTCTCTCTGGTGGCGATATGTTAGATAAAACAGACCGTAAATTGTTACAACTCTTGCAGGAAGATGCGTCATTATCACTGAACACACTGTCCGAAGCGGTAAATCTGACATCCACTCCCTGCTGGAAACGACTGAAGCGGCTGGAGGATGACGGTTACATCCGTAAACGCGTGGCGTTGCTTGACCCGGAAAAACTCGGACTGGGACTGACCGTGATTGTCATGATCAAGACACAACATCACAGCAGCGAGTGGTATACTCAGTTTGTGGAGTATGTGCAGCAGATGCCTGATGTGGTGGAGTTTTACCGTATGGCCGGGGAATTCGATTACATGCTGCAGGTCGAAGTGGTGGATATGAAATGCTTCGATCATTTTTACAAAAAACTGGTCAACGGTGTACCCGGTTTAATTGATGTGACTTCCAATTTCGCGATGGAGCGCATAAAGTACACCACCGCATTGCCGATTCCGGAGAAATGCAAAGCGGACTGATTATTAACCTGAGATGTTAACGGGATCCTGTGAGATTATTTGCCCAATTAAAATGGTATTTCCTCAGTGAATGGCGGCGCTATACCGGTGCGGTCACTTTTCTGATCATTATCGCGGTATTACAGATCCTGCCGCCGCGTTTTGTCGGCATTATTGTTGACGGCGTGACCAAAGAAACGATGACTACCCCGGCGCTGTGGGGCTGGGTCGGTGTGATGCTGCTTATTGCGCTGGTGATTTATATTCTGCGCTATATCTGGCGGGTCTGGTTATTCGGCGCATCCTATAAGCTGGCGGTGCGTCTGCGGCAGGATTTTTATCAGCAGTTCAGCCGCCAGTCCCCGGCGTTTTATCACCGTTACCGTACCGGCGACCTGATCGCGCGCAGTACCAACGATGTGGATAAAGTGGTGTTTGCCGCCGGAGAAGGTGTACTGACGCTGGTGGATTCGTTCGTCATGGGGCTCGTGGTGCTGCTGACGATGAGCATTGAGATCAGCTGGCAGCTGACACTGCTGTCCCTGCTGCCGATGCCGCTGATGGCACTGGCGATCAAACGTTACGGACAGCAGCTTCATCAGCGCTTTAAAACAGCACAGGGTGCATTCTCCTCACTGAATAATCACGCTCAGGAAAGCCTCAGCAGTATCCGGATGATAAAGGCGTTTGGCCTGGAAGATCACCAGTCTTCCCGGTTTGAATCTGTGGCGGCCGAAGCCGGACGCAAAAATATGCATGTGGCACAGGTGGATGCCCGCTTTGATCCGACCATCATCATGGCGATCGGGATGTCCAACCTGCTTGCGGTTGCCGGCGGCAGCTGGATGGTGGTGCAGGGTACACTGACACTCGGCGGGCTGACCAGTTTTATTATGTATCTCGGGCTGATGATCTGGCCGATGCTGGCGCTGGCCTGGATGTTTAACATTGTGGAGCGCGGCAGTGCGGCCTACAGCCGTATCCAGTCTCTTCTTGAAACACCGCCGGTACTGGCGGACGGTACTGATGCCCCGGCGCCCGGGCGCGGTGAGCTGTCAGTGGCGGTGGATGAATTTTGTTATCCGGAAAGCCGCCGGACGATTCTGCATGATGTCCGTTTTACCCTGAAACCGGGTCAGCTGCTCGGGCTGTGCGGCCCGACGGGCTGCGGCAAATCCACACTGCTGGCACTGATCCAGCGTCATTACGATGTGACAGCAGGCAAAATTTGTTTTCAGGGTAAACCGCTGCCTGAACTGACATTCTCCGGCTGGCATACCCGGCTGGCTGTCGTGAATCAGACCCCGTTTCTGTTCTCCGATACGATTGCCAACAACATTGCGCTGGGACGGCCCGGGGCGACACAGGAAGAGATTGAACATGCTGCCCGGCTGGCCAGTGTACATGATGATATTGAGCGTCTGCCGCTCGGCTATGAGACTCAGGCCGGTGAGCGGGGCGTTATGTTATCCGGCGGACAGAAACAGCGGATCTCCATTGCCCGCGCATTGCTGATGGATGCGGAAATCCTGATCCTCGATGATGCCCTTTCCGCGGTGGACGGGCAGACCGAACACCGGATACTGCAAAATCTGCGGCAGTGGGGCGAAGGACGCACGGTGATTATCAGTGCGCACCGGCTTTCCGCGCTGACAGAGGCAGACAATATTCTTGTTCTGCAACAAGGCGGTATCAGTGCTCAGGGGCGTCATCAGGAACTGATTAATCAGAACGGATGGTATCGCGAAATGTATCATTATCAGCAGTTAGAGGCCGCGCTCGATGAGTGAACAGATCCGCCCTGAAGCGGCAAAAAACCTGTGGCCGTCGCTGAAACGCCTTCTCGGATACGGCCGTAACTACCGCCGCCCGATGGCTGCTGCCATTGTGATGCTGTGGCTGACAGCCATTGCAGAAGTTGCCGCACCTGTTCTGGTCAGTTATTTCATTGATAATATGGTGGCGAAAAACCAGATTGTTCTGTCCGTGACACTATGGCTGGTGGCCGGGTTTATCGCTTTACAGATTGCTGCCTCGCTGCTGCACTATTTTCAGCTGATCTACTTCAATCAGGCGGCAGTCGGCGTGGTACAGACACTGCGGGCCGATGTGATGGACGCCGCACTGCGTCAGCCGCTGAGCGCATTTGACACTCAGCCGGTCGGGCAGCTGATCTCCCGCGTCACCAATGACACGGAAATGATCAAAGACTTGTTCGTGAACGTCCTGCCGACACTGTTCCGCAGTATCGCCCTGATTGTGGTGATGCTGATCGCCATGTATTCCCTGGAGTGGCGGATGGCACTGGTGGCAACCGCCATGTTCCCGGCGGTAATGCTGGTGATGTGGATCTACCAGCGGCTGAGTACGCCGATTGTGCGCCGGGTGCGCAGTTATCTGGCGGATATTAATGACGGTTTTCATGAAGTTATCAGCGGCATGACGGTTATTCAGCAGTTCCGCCAGCAGGCGCGTTTCGGTGAACGGATGTTTGCCGCCAACCGCCGCCATTATGAGGTCAGAATGGCGGCACTGCGGCTGGACGGTATTTTGCTGCGCCCGCTGCTGAGCCTGTTTTCGGCGGCTATCCTCTGCGGCCTGATGTTGTTGTTCGGGGTTGAGGGGACCGGGGTTATCGGCGTCGGGGTACTGTACGCCTTTATTACCTACCTCGGGCGGCTGAATGAACCGCTGATCACGCTGACATCCCAGCAGTCTGTTTTACAGCAGGCGGTGATCTCCGGCGAACGTGTTTTTGAGCTGATGGACAGCCCGCAGCAGCAGTACGGAGCGGATGATCAACCGCTGACCTGCGGCAGTATCCGTGTATCACACCTGACATTTGCTTATCAGCCCGGAAAACCGGTACTGCGCGATATCAGTATGGATGTACCGGAGCACAGCTTTGTCGCTTTTGTCGGACATACCGGCAGCGGGAAAAGCACACTGGCGAATCTGCTGATGGGCTATTACCCGTGGCAGGCGGGGGAAATCAGTCTCGGCGGGCGACCGCTGGAACAGTTTTCACATAAAGCACTGCGGCAGGGCATTGCAATGGTGCAGCAGGACCCGGTTATTATGGCCGCCTCCTTCCGCGACAATATCACCCTCGGACGGGATATTGATGATGAGCGTATCCGGCGGGTGCTGGATATGGTTCAGCTGAGTGAGCATATTTCACAGCTTGAGCACGGGCTGGATACGGAACTGGGAGAGCAGGGCAACACCTTGTCTGACGGGCAGAAACAGTTGCTGGCAATGGCGCGGGTGCTGGTACAGACCCCGAAAATCCTGATCCTGGATGAAGCAACCGCCAATATTGACTCCGGTACTGAACAGGCCATTCAGAAAGCTCTGCAACTGATCCGCCGTGAAACCACGCTGGTGGTGATTGCACACCGTCTGTCAACCATTGTGGATGCCGATACCATTTATGTGCTTAACCGCGGCGAAATGGCGGAATCCGGCTCTCACCGGGCGCTGCTGGCAGAGAAAGGCCGCTATTACCAGATGTATCAGTTGCAGCAGGTCGGGGAATCACTGAATGCCCCGGAAGAGAGCGAAGCTCCTGCACTATAATTGTGAGATCGTTCACATAAACAGGTGCATGATGCTGTAAAAAAGTGCAATCCTCCCGTTAGCGGAAAAGGCGTCTGATGATTCAGACGCCTTTTTTATTTCTATCCTGTTGTTATTAAATAATTTAATTTTTATCTCATGCATTGGCATCACTTTTGCAATTTATCCGCAGGATAACAACAACCTGAAGCGGAGCATGCGATGAAAATGATAATGGCCATCATCAAGCCTTTTAAACTTAATGACGTCAGAGATGCGCTGAACGAAGAAGGTATTCAGGGATTAACCGTACTGGAAGTGCGGGGCGCGGGCAGACAAAAAGGACATACCGAACTGTACCGCGGGGAAGAGTACAGCACCGATTTCCTGCCGAAGACACAGATTAATATTGTTGTGGCTGATGATTGCCTTGATCGCATTGTTGATGCGATTTGCCGGTCAGCATACACAGGCAGTATCGGTGACGGAAAAATATTTGTTTCAGAAATTACTCAGGCGGTACGGATACGTACCGGTGAGCAAAATGATGATGCCATTTAAACCGCGCGGAGATACTCAGATGATGAAACGAAAAATAGTATTGCCTGTTGTGATATCTGCGGTACTGCCGGCATCGGCTTACAGCGCAACGGAAGGGATGGATCGCGCGGATAACGGTTTTATGCTGATCTGTGCGGCACTGGTCTATTTTATGACTCTGCCCGGTATCGCTCTGTTTTACGGCGGACTGGTACGGCGTGAGAATGTATTGTCAGTGATGACACAAGTCATCGTCAGTTTTGCTCTGGTGTTGCTGTTATGGATTTTCTATGGCTACAGTATGGCGTTTTCTGACGGAAACAGTGTGATCGGCGGGTTATCTCATGCATTTCTCAGCGGGATCACACCGGTCAGTAACAGCGGCAGCATCAGCCTGCTGACACACGTTATTTTTCAGGGATCTTTTGCGGCAATTACGGTTGCACTCATCACCGGAGCGCTGGCGGAGCGGATCAAATTTACTGCCTTTCTGTTATTTACGGTGATCTGGTTCTCCCTGGCGTATGTACCGATGGCGCATATGGTCTGGGGCGGCGGCTGGCTGGCGGAAGATGGCGCTCTGGATTTTGCCGGGGGAACCGTTGTGCATATCAACGCGGCAGTTGCCGGGTTAGTTGGTGCTTACATATTAGGACCGCGCCGGTTGCCGGGGAAAGCCGCCACCAAACCACACAGCCTGCCGATGGTATTTACCGGTACCGCTATCCTCTATATCGGCTGGTTCGGGTTTAATGCCGGATCTGCCGGAAAACCGGATGGTATTGCGGCGCTGGCTTTTCTGAATACCGTGATTGCGGTGGCCGCAGGGGTGCTGGCATGGGTGATCGCAGAATGGTGTATGCGGGGTAAGCCCTCACTTCTTGGTGCGTGCTCCGGGTGTATCAGCGGTTTGGTCGGGATCACGCCTGCCGCAGGGACGGTGGGTGTCCCGGGAGCGGTTGTCATCGGACTGATCAGTGGTATTGCCGGTTACTGGGGCGTTACAGCCCTGAAGCGCCGGCTGAAAGCGGATGATGTCTGTGATGTTTTTGGCATTCACGGCGTCTGCGGTATCGCCGGATGTTTGCTGACCGGCATTTTCACGGCACCGGCACTCGGCGGCACGGGTTATGCGGAAGGCGTCACGATGTTGCATCAGTTATGGATACAGGCGGAGAGTATCCTGGTGACTGTGCTCTGGAGCGGAGTGGTTACTTACATCGCATTCAAATGCGCGGCACTGACAACCGGCGTACGTTGTACAGAAGAGGATGAGATCAACGGGCTGGATATCAGCACGCACGGCGAACAGGCTTATAACCGTTCATAGCCGGAAAAAGTAAGCCCCCGCTCACTGGTGTGCAGCGGGGGTTTTTTATTGCCGGGACGTTTAGATATCCCGTAAGCGCAGAACGCCTTCCTGCACAGTAGAAGCAACCAGAACACCAGCCTGATTATAGAAGTGACCACGAACAAATCCGCGCCCGCCGGATGCTGTCGGGCTTTCCACGGCATACAGCAGCCATTCATCCAGCCGGAACGGGCGGTGATACCACATGGAGTGATCAATCGTGGCAATCTGAATTTCCGGCTGCATAAAGCCGTAGCCGTGAGGCTGAAGCGCGGTCGGCAGGAAGTTATAATCAGAGGCATAGCTGAGCAGATACTGATGCAGCGCCTGATCATCCGGCATTGCACCATTGGTTTTCAGCCAGGTATAACGTACCGGCGGACTTGCGGGATTCTGAAACGGGCTGTAAAACTGCACCGGGCGCCATTCAATGGCTTGTTCACGCAGAAACAGAGCCTGCATTTTCGGCGGCAGAGCAGCCGCAATTTTCCGGGCAATATCGGTTTCAGAAACAAGCCCGTCGGGGCCGGCCACGTCCGGCATGGCATTCTGATGCTCAAAACTGCTCTCTTCCCCCTGGAAAGAGGCGGTCATATAGAAAATCGGCTTTCCGTTCTGAATAGCGCTGACACGGCGGGCACTGAAACTTTTGCCGTCACGCAGATTTTCCACATCATAAATAATGGGTTTATGGCTGTCGCCCGGGCGCAGAAAATAGCTATGGAATGAATGAACGCGGCGATCAGCCGGAACGGTCTGTCCCGCTGCATACAGTGCCTGTCCGGCAACTTGTCCGCCAAAGACCTGCGGCAGGCCGAGATCTTCACTTTGCCCCCGGAATAACCCGTCTTCGAGTTTTTCCAGTGCCATCAGGTTTATCAGGTTTTCTAACGCCAGGCTCATAGTTACCCTTATTCATCTTTTCAGCAGGAACCGTCCATTCTAATCGCTGTCAGTGCAATTGAAAAATGATAAACCGCCGTTATGTGCGGTTCCCGGCCGGCAGGTGTGTATGGTTATGTCAGAGGTGTGTAAAATTACAGCGGTCAGTCCCGGTTGCCTTGCTATTTCAGTGATGATCCCGGATAATGGCACCGCCTCATTATTGAGGGTTCCTATGGGGGCTTTGTTGGTTCTCCCGCAACATGAACTTGTTAACTCGGTCAGGTCCGGAAGGAAGCAGCCATAGCAGGGGAATTGTGTGCCGGGATGTCGCTGGCAAGGCCCCCACCCATTTCTGCAGTACCTGCCGCTATTCTCCTGTTATTGATTCTGAATGCCTCTGTCTGCATCCGGTGGTTGTCTTCGTTATTCACCTGTTATTCATTCACCATTCATCCGGTGCATCATATTAATATATTCATAATTTGACATTATGCCTGACAGCACAAACCGGGACTTTCAGAGGGTCGCACCGGATTCAGGGATATAACAATATGAGTAAAATTTGTTTTATGTTCTCAGTGTAAAAGAGTGAGTTTCACATAAAAGCGCATGATTAGATAAAAATCCTATTTTTGATTTAACCCGTTATAGTGGTGAAAACTGAAAATAAAATTTTCGGTATACCCGGTGTTTAATAAATGCGTATCAGGATTTAATAATCTGGTGAGTGAAACAAACATAAAATATATACTTTTGTTATAAACAATATATATATCGTAATATAAGTAAGGAATAGCGGGATAAATAGCAGGCATGATCGAAAGCCAAAGTCAGTCAGCTGTGCCTTTGGCCCGTGATCACTAAAAATAAGACAATGCCTGAGAGAGGCGGTTACAGCAGACTGAATTAACGGACAAATTTCCAGACAGACGCCGGGATTTTGTCATACAGTTTATTCATGGTTAATTCGGCCAGACGATGATCGGCAGCTGAATAAAAAACCTCCAGCTCGTCATCAGTCAGTTCATATTTGTTCTTCTCAATGACACGTTCCAGTGTTTCGATCGAAGTGCACTTACGTAAGCGCATGAGATAGTCAAGTTTAGTCATCATATGTCATCTTCTTGCTGAGTTGTTAGTACGCAATATACTGATTTTAGTTCTGTATTCCGTTAGTGGACCAGATGCCCCTCGCTGGTCAGCATGCTGCTTACCAGTGATGCCATCTTCTTCCATTCCTCAACATCATTAAATGAAACTTCCATCTGACCAAACAGCGCGTAAGTTTCATCGATGTATTCATCGACAAATGAGATGAGATCCTTATTTTGTGTATGTTTTATCTTAAAACTCCAGGTCACGTCAGCAATGTAACCTAATAATTCGTTAAGTTTTAAGTTTGAATCTGAGGCTAAATCATTAACCCAAAAATTATTGCTTCTGATGAGAGTTTGTGTGCCTTCACGGCAAAGTTCATCACACAGATACTTCAGTACCGCAATATCGTAATTTCGTGGAGAATACTCGTCCATAATCACCTCCTGAATGTAGCCGGGAATGATAAGGCGCTGAAAAACGTTAAATTATAATTAACACATGAGTAAGTTATTACGCTATCGACGTCGGTATATTATATATATCAACCGCCTTTAATTATAAATAAAGGTAATGTAAGGTTCTGTTCAGCACAAGTGGATAATCAGATGCTGATTACATGTTAATCTGTTTCAGTTAGTGAACATGACGTTCCGGAAAAAGACGTGAATAAAAAGATCTGATTTAATCCTGTTTGTAATATAACACTATTTCAGCACTTGTCACTAGCCAAAATACAAAAAAAGTAAATTTAAATGCAGAGTAAATGCCTGAACGCACCGGGTATAATTACTCATCTTATTAAATTTATTGGTTTTTTGTGGAATAGCGCGGTGGGGAATCATTACGGGTTATGACAAAACCTTACATTTGCGGAATGTTATAATTTACTTTTATCTATTGTTTATTTAAGTTCTTCTTACTCAAATTTAAAAATATTTATCATGGCGTGAAAATAAAAAAGGTCACTAATGTGACCTTTTTATGTTTAAGCAGGATTAAAACCCGTCAGGGCTATCGCTCTTCTGCGTTACCGCATGAGCATGCTCAATGTCTTCACTCTTCTTACTGAAGCGGCGGCGGATAACCACATAGAAGACCGGCACGAAGAAGATAGCCAGTGATGTTGCGGCGATCATACCACCGAACACCCCGGTACCTACGGCGTTCTGTGCACCGGAACCGGCACCGTTACTCAGGACTAACGGAATAACCCCGAGCATAAAGGCCAGCGATGTCATCAGAATAGGGCGCAGACGCATCTTAACGGCTTCCAGTGTTGCCTCAATCAGCCCTTTACCTTCTTTCTCCATCAGGTCTTTGGCGAATTCGACAATCAGGATGGCGTTCTTCGCCGACAGACCAATGGTGGTCAGCAGGCCGACCTTGAAGTACACGTCGTTGTCCAGCCCGCGTGCATGGGTCAGTAACAGTGCACCGATAACCCCGAGCGGAACCACCAGCATAACCGAGAACGGAACCGACCAGCTCTCATACAGGGCCGCCAGACAGAGGAAGACCACGATCAGAGAGATGGTATACAGTGCAGGCGCCTGGTTACCGGACAGTTTTTCCTGGTAAGACATACCTGTCCACTCAACACCAAAGCCCTGCGGCAGTTCTTTCGCCATGTTTTCCATCAGTGCCATCGCATCACCACTACTCTTGCCCGGTGCGGCGCTGCCCTGAATCTGCATAGCAGGAATACCGTTATAACGTTCAAGGCGCGGTGAACCGAAAGTCCACGGATCCTTTTTCGTATCGATAAAGGCAGAGAACGGTACCATCTGACCCTGGTTATTGCGGACATACTGCTCAGCAATATTTTTCGGCTGCATACGGAACGGTGCATCAGCCTGTACGTACACTTTCTTCACACGACCGCGGTCGATAAAGTCATTGACGTAGCTGCCGCCGAACATGGTGCTCAGCGCGGCGTTAATGGTCTTGATATCAACCCCTAATGCCTCGGCTTTCTGCTGATCAACATGGATATGATACTGTGAGGTATCTTCCATCCCGTTCGGGCGCACCTGCACCAGCATATCCGGATGCTCGCCTGCCATCTTCAGTAACTGGTTACGGGCTGCGGTCAGTGCTTCGTGACCCTGGTTAGCGTTATCCATCAGTTCGAGGTCAAAACCGCTGGATGAACCCAGTTCCACAATCGGCGGAATGTTTACCGCGAAAATCGAGGCTGACGAGTTGGTAAAGAAGTGCTGGTTGGCGCGTGCAACAACCGCTTCCACCTTATCTTCTTTTGCTTTACGTTCGTCCCAGTTTTTCAGAACAATAAACGCCAGACCCATGTTCTGTCCCTGACCCGCGAAGCCGAAGCCGTTAACGGTAAAGACAGATTCAACGACTTTTTTCTCATCTTCCAGATAGTACTTACTGACACCATCAAGAACAGTCTGAGTTTGTTCCTGCGTCGAACCCGGTGGTAACTGAACCATCGAGAGCAGTACGCCCTGGTCTTCTTCCGGTAAGAAAGAGGTCGGCAGACGGGTGAACATCACGATCATACCCGCGACCAGCAGCACATAGATCAGCAGGTAACGTCCGGTGCCGCGCAGCATACGGCCGACACTGTCAGTGTAGTGGTGGGTCTGTTTCTCAAACACACGGTTAAACCAGCCGAAGAAACCGGTCTGACTGCCGTGGCTGCCTTTGGCAACCGGCTTGAGCATGGTGGCACACAGTGCCGGTGTCAGGATCAGCGCCACGAAGACTGACAATATCATCGCGGAAACAATGGTAATGGAGAACTGACGGTAAATTGCCCCGGTTGACCCGCCGAAGAAGGCCATCGGAATAAATACCGCTGATAACACCATGGCAATACCGACCAGAGCACTCTGGATCTGACCCATCGACACTTTTGTGGCTTCTTTCGGCGGCAGGCCGGTTTCCTGCATGACACGCTCGACGT
Source organism: Morganella morganii (assembly GCF_019242955.1). Lineage (GTDB taxonomy): Bacteria > Pseudomonadota > Gammaproteobacteria > Enterobacterales > Enterobacteriaceae > Morganella > Morganella sibonii. The sequence continues at coordinate 3,261,610 of NZ_CP066129.1, read as the reverse complement.
TTTCCACCACCACGATGGCGTCATCCACCAGAAGACCGATTGCCAGCACCATCGCGAACATCGTCAGGGTATTTATCGAATACCCGAATGCGGCAAGGGTGGCAAAGGTCCCCAGCAGTACCACCGGTACGGCGATAGTCGGGATCAGTGTCGCACGGAAGTTTTGCAGGAACAGATACATCACCACGAACACCAGCATGATTGCTTCAACCAGTGTTTTCACCACTTCGAAAATGGAGATTTTAACGAATGGTGTTGTATCGTACGGGTAAACAACTTCCAGGCCGTCAGGGAAAAACTCTGACATTTCTGTCAGTTTATCGCGAACCGCTTTGGCGGTATCCAGGGCGTTAGCACCGGTTGCCAGCTTGATACCGATACCGGCTGCCGGTTTCCCGTTATAACGCGCGATAATCCCGTAGTTCTCAGCACCGAGTTCCACGTAAGCAACATCTTTCAGGCGGACAACCGAACCGTCAGTATTAACCCGCAGCATGATTTCCTGAAACTGCTCAGTCGTGTTCAGACGGGTCTGCGCAATAATAGAGGTATTCAGACGCTGGTTTGGTACCGGCGGTGTTCCCCCCAGCTGACCGGCGGCAACCTGGTTATTCTGCACCTGAATCGCATTGATGATATCAATGGTGCTCAGGTTATATTTCACCAGTTTGTCCGGATCGAGCCAGATACGCATGGCATACTGAGTACCGAAGAGCTGGGTTTCACCAACCCCGGTCACACGGCTGATCGGGTCTTTGACGTTAGAGCCGACGTAGTCCGCGATATCGTTCTGGGACATGGTACCGTCCTCAGACACGAAACCGGCCACCAGCAGGAAGGAACTGGTGGATTTTTCAACGGTAATACCCTGCTGCTGAACTTCCTGAGGAAGCAGCGGCATTGCCAGCTGGAGTTTGTTCTGAACCTGAACCTGGGCAATATCCGGGTTGGCGTCAGCTTCAAAGGTCAGCGAGATATTCATACTACCCGCTGAGTCACTGGTTGAAGACATGTACACCATCTTGTCGATACCGTTCATGTTCTGTTCGATAACCTGAGTTACCGTATTCTGAACTGTCTCGGCATCCGCACCCGGATAGTTTGCGGAAATTGAAATGGTCGGCGGCGCAACAGTCGGATACTGTGCCACAGGCAATTTCATGATCGCCAACAGACCTGCAAGCATGGTAATAATTGCGATTACCCATGCAAATATCGGTCTTTCAATAAAAAACTTTGGCATGAATCACTGACTCCTTATTGGGACTTCTGAGCAGATTCAGTATTTTTCGGCGCAGCCGCCGGCTGTGCATTTAAATCTGCTTCTGTTGCCTTAACGGCAGCACCCGCTTTGATTTTCTGGAAGCCTTCAACCACTACGCGCTCCCCGTCGTTCACACCGGAGGTAATCAGCCATTTGTTACCGTAAGACTGACCGACAGTGACCGGACGGACTTCGATTTCATTTTTGGCGTTGACCACGTTAACCACTGCGCCGCCTTTGGCCGTACGGATAACCCCTTCCTGCGGAACCAGGATTGCGTCAGGACGGACACCTTCATCCACACGGGCGCGGACAAACATTCCCGGCAGCAGGGATTCCTGCGGGTTCGGGAACACGGCACGCATAGTGATAGAGCCGGTGGTTTCATCGACAGTCACGTCGGAGAATTCCAGATAACCTTTATGGGTATAATCTTTGTTTTCAGCCGTCACCAGGCTGACAGCAACTTTACCCTGTTCTTTATCTACAGCACCGCTGGCGATTTCTTGTTTCAGACGCAGGTAATCATCACTGGACTGGGTCACATCCACATAGATAGGGTCAATCTGCTGAACCAGTGTCAGCGGCTGGGTCTGACCCGTTGCCACTAATGCACCTTCAGTCACGTTTGATTTACCGGACAGACCGGCAATCGGGGAGGTGACTTTGGTGTAGTTCAGGTTGATTTGCGCAGTCTGAACAGCAGCCTGTGCAGCCTGAACCGCAGCCTGAGCCTGTGCATGCGTGGAGACCGCCTCATCATAATCCTGGCGGCTGATATAGTTTGTTCCCAGCAACGGTTTATAGCGGTTCACTGTCAGGCGGGCCAGCTCGGCGTTCGCTTTGGCTTTTGCCAGTTCAGCCTGTGCGCTGTTCAGCGTAGCCTGAAAAGGAGCCGGATCGATTTGATAGAGCGATTCGCCTTCTTTGACGTCACTTCCTTCTTTGTAGTTGCGTTTTAAAATAATGCCGCCGACCTGAGGGCGCACTTCCGCGATGCGGTATGCAGAAGTTCGTCCCGGCAGTTCCGTGCTCACTGTCAGTGGTGCAGCTTTCAGTGTAACGACTTTAACGTCCGGCGGTGGCATTTCGCCCCCTTGCTTCTGCTCTTCACCACATCCGGACAGCAGAAAGCTCCCGGACAGAACGAGCATAGCCAGAGGTAGAACGCCTCTGTTTTTTCGCATAGTAAACCTCTATAAAATGTCGATTTTTAACCGGTAAATATGGTTGATTAACTAATAAATCAGCGTGCTATAATACAAACATACACGAATGTATGTAAATTAACTTCAGATGACACAGGCCTTACATGGCACGAAAAACTAAACAGCAGGCCGGAGAAACCCGCCGGCAGATTATTGAGGCCGCATTAACCGCTTTCAGTGAGCGGGGCGTATCTGCGACGTCATTAGTGGATATTGCTAAGCAAGCAGGTGTGACCCGTGGTGCGATCTATTGGCACTTCAAAAATAAAGTTGATCTGTTTACTGAAGTCTGTTCGATAACCGATACAAAAATTGGCGTTATTGAACAAGAGTATCGGGCAAAATACCCGGATAATCCACTTTTAGTGTTTAAGAAAATATTAATTTACATTCTGACCTCAGTGGTATCCGATCCCAAAATGCGGGCTATTCTGAGTATTTCATTTCATAAATGTGAATTTACCGGTGAAATGAGCGAATTAATTACCATCAGACAAAATTTATATGCTGCGGAATACTCAAGAATTGAATCTTTCCTGATCGAAAGTGTGACACTGGGACTGCTGCCGTCAACCCTCGACCTGCGCCGTGCGGCAATCATGCTGCGGGGGATGGTAACCGGACTGTTAGAAAACTGGCTCTTTTCCAGTGAGAGTTTTAATATTGACGGACAGGCGGAATATTTGGTTGACGGTTATCTGGATATGTTAATGCTCAGTAAAAATATGCAGCTGACGCCGGCAGACGCCTGATTTACATTTTATTATATTAACCTTAAGGATATCATGTATGAAGCCTGTATTAATTATTGCCAATGGCGCTGCATATGGCAGTGAATCTTTATTTAATGCACTGCGTCTGGCGATTGCAATTAAAGAGCAGGACAGTCAGGTGCCGATGAATGTTTTTCTGATGTCGGATGCGGTGGTAGCCGGATTACGCGGTCAGCAGCCGAAAGAGGGTTATAACCTGAAACAGATGCTGGAGATCCTGCTGGCACAGAAAACAGCCATTAAACTGTGCAAAACCTGCACCGATGCCCGCGGTATCTCTGAACTTCCGCTGGTGGACGGGGTGGAAATAGGCACACTGGCCGAACTGGCGCAGTGGTCGCTTGATGCTGAAAAAATCATTACTTTTTAATTAGATAGTCTGAAACGGACAGCCGGGGAAGGGCAGATACAAGTGGATATTATGATGAAGCAAGTCAGCCGTGTCCCGGCTTCCGGTCTGCTGAGACGGATTTTTCTCCGTCTTTTTACCTGTTTTTTCTTTCTGTTGCCGGTGCTTATTCAGAACAGTGCAGCGGCGGCCGTTCAGGAGATTCCTGACCGTAACACAATCCAGACTGAACTGAATGCCCTGAATAACCGTAAAGAACAGACGGCTGCGGATAAATTGTCCGTGCAGGATCTGGAGCGGGCGCTGGTATTTTATGACAATCTGGATACCCTCAAAGAAAAATCACAGGAACTGAAAAAGCGGGTGGATGAAGCCCCGCGTCTGTCAGAACAGGTCACACAAAAATTAACACAGATTAAATCATTAACGGATGAAGGTCTGGCTGATTACCGCGCCTCTGTTGAGCGTCTGCCGCTTTCACAGCTGGAACTGAAACTAAACAACACCCTTGAAGCGTTGCAGACCGCACAAAATAACCTCTCTTCTTATAACAGTGATCTGATTGCTCTCCAGACCCAGCCGGAGCGCGCGCAGAATATCATGTATGCCAATGTGCAGCGTTTACAGCAAATCCGTGTTGAACTGAATGACTCTATGGCGGCTCAGAAAGTACTGAGGCCGACTGAAATCGAGTCTCTTCAGGTGGAGCAGTATTACTTACAGCAGCAGATTGATTATCAGAAGCGTGCATTGCAGTCGAATACGCAATTACAGAATCTGCTTCAGGTGCAGCGTGATTATGTGGGTGAACACATCAAACAGCTGGAAAGCTATATCGATGTGATTCAGGAAACGGTCAGCAGCAAACGGCTGGATTATTCGGAAGAGGCGGCAAAAGAAGCACAGAGCTCGGATGATACCCAGCGCAATATGCGGGATGATCCGCTGGTGCTGCGTGAAATTGCCCTGAACCATGAATTAAGTGAAAAACTGGTCGCCGCCACCCGTGACAATAACCAGCTGGTGCAGCGTACCATCAAAGTCCGCAGTATTCTTGACCGCGCACTGCAATCCGAGCGCAACCTCAAAGAGCAGATCACCGTGCTGCGCGGCAGCCTGCTGCTCTCCCGTATCCTGTTTAAAGAGCAGATCGATTTGCCGCCGGATCTGCTGATTAAGGATTTACCGGACAGAATCGCCGACATGCGTCTGGAACAGTTTGAAATCAACCAGCAGCGTGACAAGCTCTATCAGCCGGACAGTTTTGTCAGCACCCTGATTGATGAATATGCCAAAACGCATGATATGCCGGAAACGGAAGCAGAGCTGCGGGCACAGAAGCATGCGCTGGTACAGGTGGTGTCTGTCCGTCAGGATCTGCTGGATCAGCTGAACACCCAGATGGGTAATCAGATTTCCCAGGCGATTAACCTGCAACTGGATCAGACTCAGCTCGTGACGGTGGTCGCCTCACTGGAGAAAACCCTCGCGCAGCAGATTTTCTGGGTCAACAGTAACAAACCGGTCAACCTGGCCTGGTTTCAGTCCTTCCCGGGTGCGGTTAAACAGGAACTGACGTCACTGGATCTGAACTGGTCGCTGCAAAGTCTGATCAACGGCTTTGTCGATTCCCTCTTTATTACCGTTCCGCTGCTGATTATTGCGCTGCTGCTGCGTTTCGGTACCAAGAATATAGATACCAAACTGGCTGAAATTAATACCAATGTCGGGCGTCTGAAAAAAGACCGTCAGATCTACACCCCGATGGCGCTGGGGCTGATGCTGATCAAAACCCTGCCTTCCTCGCTGTTTGTGATTGCTTTCGGGTATTTCTGTCTGAAAACCGGCAGCGCGGATTCCGCGCTGATGTGGACTATCTCCCGCCAGCTGGCACTCTTCTGGGTGCTGTTTGAGTGGAGTTACCGGATTATGAAACCGGAAGGGATCGCCGTCACGCACTTCGGTATTGATCCGGAAATCTGCCGGACCGGCCGCCGCAGACTGCTGCGCCTGGCTCTGCCTCTGCTGCCGATTATGCTGTGGGCGGCTTACGGTATGGAATACCCGCTGCGTCTGGTGGACGATGTGATAGGACAGCTGGTGGTGCCGGTGGCACTGGTATTTGTCTTTATCTTCACACTGCCGTTCTGCATTGAGATCTGGCGCGAAAAGGGCTCTCACCTGGTGCGGGCTGTCCTGCTGACCTTGCTGACGTTCTCCCCTCTGGTGCTGGTGGTGCTGGTCGGGCTGGGGTATTACTACACCGCACTGCGCCTGAGCAGCCGCTGGATAGACAGCCTCTATCTGCTGCTGTTGTGGTATATCGTGTATCACTCCAGTTTGCGCGGCCTGGCACTGGCGGCACGGCGTCTGACCTATCAGCGTGCGCTGGCCCGCCGTCAGAAACAGCAGATCCAGCTTAAAGAACAGCATGACGGGGATGATGTCCCGGATATGATTGTGGAAGAGCCGCCGATGTCGATGGAGCTGATTAACCAGCAGTCGCTGCGCCTGACATCCATGGTGCTGTTTATTGTCTTTGCCGCCGCATTCTACGGAATATGGTCTGATTTTATTACTATTTTCTCTTTCTTCGACAGTATCACACTGTGGCATTACAACGTGGATACCACGCTGGGGAATGTGGTGGAAGCGGTCACGCTCGGCGATCTGATTCTGTCGGTGCTGATTGTGGTGGTGTCCTGGATAATGATGCGCAACCTGCCCGGTTTACTGGAAGTTCTTGTGCTTTCGCGGCTCTCGCTGCGTCAGGGAACGTCGTATGCCATCACCACTATTCTGACGTACCTGATTGTCGGGATCGGAACCATTGCCGCATTCGGGACTCTCGGGGTGTCGTGGGGTAAATTACAGTGGCTGGCGGCAGCCCTGACCTTCGGCCTCAGCTTCGGGTTACAGGAGATCTTCGCCAACTTTGTCTCAGGTATCATTATTCTGTTCGAACGCCCGATCCGTATCGGCGATACTGTCACTATCGGCACCTTCTCCGGGACAGTTAACAAGATCCGCATCCGTGCAACCACGGTAATTGATTTTGACCGCAAAGAGGTCATTATCCCGAACAAAGCTTTTATGACCGAGCGCCTGACCAACTGGTCGCTCTCCGATACGGTAACGCGGATTGTGATTAATGTCGGGGTGGCTTACGGTTCAGATCTGGCGAAAGTGAAAGAGGTTCTGCTGAAAGCGGCCACAGATAACCCGAAAGTGATGACAGATCCGGCGCCGGGCGTGTATTTCACCGAGTTTGGTGCCAGCAGCCTTGATCACCAGCTGCGTTTCTATGTGCGCACCATCGGCGACCGCAGTGCCACTACGGATGAAGTGAACCGTGCTATTGACCGGATGGCGCGTGAAAACGATATCAATATCGCCTTCAACCAGCTGGAAGTGTATCTCCACGATCAGAACAGCGGCAAAGAAGTGCAGGTGCAGGGAAAAGAGAAGGATGACGGCGCTCAGCCGGCCTGATCACCGTCAGTATCGCGCAGTTTGTTTTCATAATCGCGGCGGACAATCTGTAACGCCGCGAGCACGGTTTCGGCCGGGATACGGTTCTCTTCCAGCAGGCAGATAAGATCGACCGCCAGTTTTACCTCATCGGGGGCATTTTCAAGACTCATGGGATATCCGCTGTCTGATTAAAATTCGGTGCCGTCGTGGCGTTCAATCTGCCGTTCAATGCGCTGTAAAGCCTGACGGCAGCGGACAAGGCGTCCGGCCAGCGCCGCCAGTTCTTTCTGGATTTTTTGTTGTTCGGCAAAGGTCTGTGCGCGGCCGAGAGCCAGTTCGCGGTCATCGGTCATTTGTGCCAGGCGGCGTTCATAATCCTGATGTTGTGCCAGGCGCTGATACAGATCCACCTGACTGTCCCGTTTCACATAGCCCTGCTCTTTCTGCCGCAGTGACTGTGTGGCGGCCTCGCGGTTCAGTGCCGCAATCTGGGCGACAATTTTTTCGGCCAGGAAGCGTACCTGTTCCGCCCGGTTCTCATCCGCGCACTGCTCAAGCTGGTCAGTATGGTGCAGTAATTCATCCATACAGAGGCGAAGGGTTTTATTACGGGCGGCGAACAGGGTATCATCGAAGCGGCGCTGGCTCAGTTCCCGGTCCGCTATCGGTGCAATCTGTGTTTCCAGTACGCTGATTTTCTGCCGCAGCGCCTGTAACAATTGTCTGGTGTTCATTATCCGCCTCAGTGAAATGTGCCCGGGATCGTTGTTGAAGATCATAGTTACAGGAGCATTTTTTAGTCTGTTTGATATAAAACAACAAATAATCGGCAAAGTCACGGGATACGGTTGCAATTTTCCCCTGATTTGCATAGATTCTGAGGTTTCGTGTTATCTCTATGGCACCTATTATGAGCGCAACTGCTGAACAACTGCAATTTATTAAAGAAAGTATCCGGACTATCCCTGACTATCCTAAGGAAGGGGTACTGTTTCGCGACATCACCACATTACTGGCTAATCCGGAAGCGTATCGTCTGACGATTGATATGCTGGTGGAGCATTTCGCAGACAAAGGGATCACCAAAGTCGTGGGCACTGAAGCCCGTGGATTCTTATTCGGCGCACCGGTTGCGTTACGTCTGGGTGTCGGCTTTGTGCCGGTCCGCAAAAAAGGGAAATTACCGTGTGATACCCTCAGCGAGACCTATGATCTGGAATACGGCACTGACACGCTGGAGATGCACAAAGACAGCATCAGCAGTGGTGACAGTGTGCTGGTTGTCGATGACCTGCTGGCCACCGGCGGCACCGTGAACGCAACTATCCGCCTGATCCGCCGCCTGGGCGGTGAAGTGCATGAAGCCGCCTTTATTATCGGCCTGCCGGATCTCGGCGGCGCCGAACGCCTTGAAGCGGAAGGTGTGCACAGCTTCTGCCTGCTGGAATATGCCGGCGGCTGAGTCTTTCCCCTGTATTAAACGCAAACTCAGCCTCGCCCATTGTGGTGAGGCTGTGGTAGCATGATGGAAAATCATGTTCACTCTCTGCGGAATCCATGAGCTATCAAGTCCTTGCCCGTAAGTGGCGACCACAAACATTTTCACAGGTTATCGGTCAGCAGCATGTTCTGACAGCGCTCGCAAACGGGCTGGAACATCAGCGGCTTCACCACGCCTATCTCTTTTCCGGCACCCGCGGGGTCGGAAAAACCACCCTTGCGCGCCTGTTTGCCAAAGGTCTTAACTGTGAGCAGGGCATCACCGCCACACCGTGCGGCAAATGCCAGAACTGCCTGGAAATTGAGCAGGGGCGGTTTGTTGATCTGATTGAGATCGATGCCGCGTCGCGCACCAAGGTGGAAGATACCCGTGAACTGCTGGATAACGTCCAGTACGCCCCGTCACGCGGGCGTTTCAAAGTTTATCTGATCGATGAAGTCCATATGCTCTCCCGTCACAGCTTTAATGCGCTGCTGAAAACCCTGGAAGAGCCGCCGGAGCACGTCAAATTCCTGCTGGCCACGACGGACCCGCAAAAACTGCCGGTGACAATTTTATCCCGCTGCTTACAGTTCCATCTTAAAGCGCTGGATGTGGATCAGATCAGTCAGCAGCTTGACACCATTCTGACTGCCGAACAGATTGAAAACGATGCCCGCGCACGGCTGTTACTGGCCCGTGCCGCTGACGGCAGTATGCGTGATGCGCTGAGTCTGGCGGATCAGGCGATTGCGCTCGGCGCCGGAAAAGTGACCACAGAGGTGGTCACGCAGATGCTCGGCACTCTCGACGACGAGCAGCCCCTGACTATCCTGGAAGCCCTGGTCAAAGGGGATGGCGTTCAGGTGATGAACGGCGTGAATGATGCCGCATCACGGGGCGCGGACTGGGATAATCTGCTGACAGAAATGCTGGCTGCGCTGCATAAAATTGCCATGCTGCAACTGCTGCCGGTACAGGAAAACAGTGCTGCCGGTGTGACAGAAGAGCGTCTGCGCATCCTGGCCCGGGCTATTGCCCCGGCGGATCTGCAACTCTATTATCAGACACTGCTGGTCGGCCGCAAAGAGCTGCCGTATACCCCGGACAGACGAATGGGCGCTGAAATGGCGCTGTTGCGCGCGCTGGCATTCCATCCGCGTAATGTGATTGATGAAGTGATCACCGCGCCGTCCGTGGCACCGGTTTCTTTACCGTCACAACCGCAGACACCGGAACCTGCCGCACCGGCCCGCAGCACACCGCCGCCGGTGATGTCACCGGAAACGGAGAACAGCCCGACTGCACAGTTGCTGAAAGCCCGTGATGCGCTGAACCGGCAGGAGACTCCGCCGTCAAAAAAGTCTGAGCCGGTTACCTTAACAGATAAGGTTAAACCGGCGAACTCAGCACTGGAGCGACTCGCTGCCGTGACTGAAAACCGCCGGGGGCATGTTGCGTCTGCACCGCAGCCGAAAGCATCCGGTAAACCGCAGCCGTACCAGTGGCGTCCGCAGAAACAGGATGAACCGGAAGAGAAAACCCCGGTTACACGGCCGAAAGATATCAAAAAAGCCCTTGAGCATGAAAAAACGCCGGAAGTGGCTGAAAAACTCGCTGTTGCTGCCCGTGAACGTGATGCATGGGCGGCAGATATTGATAAAATGCAGCTGCCGAAACTGGTGCAGCAGCTGGCACTGAATGCGGTGAAAGAGCAGACCGGCGAAGACAGTATCTGTCTGCATCTGCGCTCCTCCCAGCGCCACCTGAATTCAAAATCAGCACACAGTATGCTGAGTGATGCACTGAGTGAACTTTATGGTAAAGTTATCAGTCTCACTATTTGTGAAGATGATGATGTCAGCATAAAAACGCCGCTGGAATGGCGGCAGGCTATCTATGAAGAGATGCTGGCGCAGGCGCGTCAGTCCATTGTGACGGATAAAACCATTCAGACTCTGCTGACCTTTTTTGATGCGGAACTGGATGAAGAGAGTATCCGGCCTGTTTAACCACCTTGCGTTGGAATACGCAATTTAGTCAAAGAGAGAAAACTATGTTCGGTAAAGGCGGTTTGGGCAATCTCATGAAACAAGCCCAGCAAATGCAGGATAAGATGCAGCAGATGCAGGAAGAGATTGCAAATACGGAAGTCACCGGTGAATCCGGTGCGGGCCTGGTTAAAGTCACTATCAACGGCGCACATAACTGCCGCCGCGTGGAAATCGATCCAAGCCTGATGGAAGATGACAAAGAGATGCTCGAAGATCTGATTGCTGCCGCATTTAATGATGCCGCACGTCGTATCGACGAAACCCAGAAAGAAAAAATGGCGTCAGTATCCAGCGGAATGCAGCTGCCGCCGGGCTTTAAGATGCCGTTCTGATGCAAACCAGTCCGCTTCTTGAAGCACTGATGGACGCCCTGCGCTGTCTGCCGGGCGTCGGGCCGAAATCGGCCCAGCGTATGGCGTTTCAGCTGTTACAGCGTGACCGCAGCGGCGGCATGCGTCTGGCGCAGGCGCTGACCCGCGCGATGTCGGAAATCGGCCACTGCCGCGACTGCCGGACCTTTACCGAGCAGGAGCAGTGTACTATCTGTGCCAATCCGCGCCGTCAGCAGACCGGCCTTATCTGTGTGGTGGAAAGTCCTGCGGATATCCACGCTATCGAGCAGACAGGGCAGTTCTCCGGCCGTTACTTTGTGCTGATGGGACACCTGTCGCCGCTGGACGGTATCGGTCCTGCTGATATCGGGCTGGATAAACTGGAGGAGCGGCTGTCTCAGGAAACCCTCAATGAGGTGATCCTGGCGACCAATCCGACAGTGGAAGGGGAAGCGACGGCCAATTATATTGCGGAAATGTGCGCGCAGTATGATGTTTCAGCCAGCCGTATCGCTCACGGCGTACCGGTCGGGGGCGAACTGGAAATGGTGGATGGCACAACCTTGTCCCACTCCATCGCCGGACGTCAGAAAATCCGTTACAACAGCGATTACTGACGGCGGTTTCTGCCTGTTATCCGGACAGACGGCCTGCGCCGTCTGTCACTTTTCCTCAGAATTGTCACAAAAAATTCCCCGTTTGCCTTGAAAATCTGAAGACCGGCCCCACCTGATTTTTATCCTGTTTTTTTTCGTTGATAAGTCAGTCTGAGGTTATTCATGAGTCTGCAAGAACAAGAAACCCGTGGTTTTCAGTCAGAAGTAAAACAACTTCTGCAGTTAATGATCCACTCACTTTATTCCAACAAAGAAATTTTCCTGCGCGAGCTTATCTCCAACGCCTCTGATGCGGCCGATAAGCTGCGTTTCCGTGCCTTATCTGACAGTTCACTGTATGAAAACGATGGTGATCTGCATGTCCGTCTGTCCGCTGATAAAGAAAAGCGTACACTGACCATCAGTGATAACGGTATCGGGATGACCCGCGATGAAGTCATCGACAATCTGGGTACGATTGCCAAATCCGGCACCAAAGCATTCCTGGAATCACTCGGCTCTGACGCGGCAAAAGACAGCCAGCTGATCGGGCAGTTCGGGGTGGGGTTCTATTCCGCCTTTATCGTGGCGGACAAAGTCACTGTTATCACCCGTGCAGCGGGTGTGCCGTCTGACCAGGCGGTGTTCTGGGAGTCTGAAGGGGAAGGGGATTACTCTATCGCCAAAACCCATAAGGATTCACGCGGAACCGATATCACCCTGCATTTCCGTGAAGGGGAAGATGAGTTCCTGGATGACTGGCGTCTGCGCTCGGTTATCGGCAAGTATTCTGACCATATCGCGCTGCCGGTGGAAATCGAAAGCAAAAATGAAGAAGATGGTACTGTCATCTGGGAAAAAATCAACAAAGCTCAGGCACTGTGGACGCGCAATAAGAACGACATCAGTGATGAAGAATATAATGAGTTTTACAAGCATCTCTCCCATGATTTCGCTGATCCGCTGACATGGGCGCATAACCGCGTGGAAGGGAAGCAGGAGTACACCAGCCTGCTCTATATCCCGTCCGTGGCACCGTTTGACCTGTGGCACCGCGACCAGCGCCGCGGTCTGAGCCTGTATGTCCAGCGCGTCTTTATTATGGATGATGCGGAACAGTTCATGCCGAACTACCTGCGCTTTGTACGCGGTCTGATAGATTCGAATGATCTGCCGCTGAACGTCTCCCGTGAAATTTTACAGGACAGCGCTGTGACCCGCAGCCTGCGCAGTGCACTGACCAAACGTGTTCTGCAGATGCTGGAGAAACTGGCGAACAATGACGCTGAAAAATACCAGACTTTCTGGCAGCAGTTCGGTCTGGTTCTGAAAGAAGGCCCGGGTGAGGACAGCACCAATGCGGAACTGATCGCCAAACTGCTGCGTTTTGCCAGCACGAAAGAAGACAGCTCCGCACAGACCGTTTCCCTGGCGGATTATGTTTCCCGCATGGCGGAAGGTCAGGAAAAAATTTACTACATCACCGCAGACAGCTATGCAGCGGCGAAAAACAGCCCGCATCTGGAGTTATTCCGTAAGAAAGGCATTGAAGTACTGCTGCTCTCCGATCGTATCGATGAGTGGATGATGAATTACCTCAATGAATTTGATGGTAAAACCTTCCAGTCTGTCAGCAAGGCGGATGAATCGCTGGAAAAACTGGCGGATGAAGATCCGGCAGCGAAAGAAGAAGCAGACAAAGAGCTGGCGCCGTTTATTGATCGTGTGAAAACACTGCTCGGTGACCGTGTGAAAGAAGTGAAACTGACACACCGTCTGACGTCAACGCCGGCGATTGTGACCACTGATGCGGATGACATGAGTACGCAGATGGCGAAACTGTTCGCCGCAGCCGGTCAGCAGGCACCGGAAGTGAAATATAACTTTGAGCTGAACCCGGAGCATCCGCTGGTGAAACTGGCCGCAGATCAGCAGGACGAAAGCCGCTTTGCCGACTGGATCAATCTGCTGCTCGATCAGGCACTGTTTGTTGAACGCGGAACCCTGGAAGATCCGAACGAATTCGTTTCCCGGATGAATAGTCTGTTATTAGGCTAAAAACAGGCGTTCCCGCGCCGGGTGAGCGCAATCGCGCATAACCCGCTTAAAAACCACATGATTTCATGATAATCATGTGGTTTTTTCATTGAAATCAGTAAAAACGAACGGGAGAGTTTCCCCGCTTTTCTTGAGTCCATACCCTGACAAATGGTATGGTAGCTTGTTTTTATCCGAATTATAAAAAAGCAACCAGCAAGGGGTTTACGCAATGCGTATTATTCTGCTCGGCGCTCCGGGCGCCGGTAAAGGGACTCAGGCTCAGTTTATCATGGAAAAATACGGGATCCCTCAGATCTCGACGGGTGACATGCTGCGTGCAGCAGTGAAATCCGGCAGTGAATTGGGTCTCCAGGCAAAAGAACTGATGGACAACGGCAAATTAGTGACTGACGCATTAGTTATCGCACTGGTTAAAGAGCGCATCAAACAGGATGACTGCCGTAACGGCTTCCTGCTGGACGGGTTCCCGCGTACCATTCCGCAGGCAGATGCAATGAAAGAAGCCGGTATCACCGTTGATTTCGTTCTGGAATTCGATGTTCCGGATGACATTATCGTTGACCGTATTATCGGCCGCCGCGTGCACGCAGGCTCAGGCCGTGTGTATCATGTAAAATACAATCCGCCGAAGACAGAAAATAAAGACGACGTGACCGGTGAAGAACTGACCATCCGCAAAGATGATCAGGAAGAAACCGTCCGTAAGCGTCTGGTGGAATACCATCAGCTGACTGCACCACTGATTGAGTACTATCAGAAAGAAGCTCAGATGAGTGACGTGAAATACAACCGTATTGACGGCACCCGTCCGGTAAGCGAAGTCAGTCAGGAATTAGCCCGTATCCTGGGTTAATCCGGCACTTATTTCTGTCAGGCAGCCAAACGGCTGCCTTTTTTTATCCTGATCTGCGGCACACCGTGAGCATACATCAGTATGTGACCGGGGTGACAGAGAGCAGCCAACGAACCTGCGGGTGTAAGAATGAAGGACGATGTTCAAAATCATTTTGTTTGCAGGCAGGCGGCAAACGAGGGCACACCGTGAGCATACATCAGTATGTGACCGGGGTGACAGAGAGCAGCCGGTGAACCTGCGGATGTAAGGATGAAGGACGGTGTTCAAAATCATTTTGTTTGCAGGCAGGCGGCAAACGAAGGCACACGGGAGCATACATCAGTATGTGACCGGGGTGACAGAGAGCAGCCAACGAACCTGCGGATGTAAGGATGAAGGACGGTGTTCAAAATCATTTTGTTTGCAGGCAGGCGGCAAACGAAGGCACACCGTGAGCATACATCAGTATGTGACCGGGGTGACAGAGAGCAGCCGGTGAACCTGCGGGTGTAAGGATGAAGGACGGTGTTCAAAATCATTTTGTTTGCAGGCAGGCGGCAAACGAAGGCACACCGGGAGCATACATCAGTATGTGACCGGGGTGACAGAGAGCAGCCAACGAACCTGCGGACAAAAGGATGAAGAACATGAAGAACATGGCAGAAAAGAATAAGAATCATTACTGACAATACATTACCCTGACAATCATTCTAGTTGCTGACAGGATTTTCTGATGACAAATCAACACAAACGCGGCGTTTTACTGGTTAACTTAGGCACTCCGGATGCGCCGGAAACCCCGGCGGTAAAACGCTATCTGAAGCAGTTCCTGAGTGACCCGCGTGTGGTGGATGTCTCTCCGCTGCTCTGGCAGTGTATTTTACGCGGCATTGTGCTGCCGTTCCGTTCACCGCGTGTGGCAAAGCTGTATCAGTCGATCTGGATGGAGGAGGGCTCTCCTCTGCTGGTGTACAGCCGCCGTCAGCAGGCAGCACTGGCCGCACAGCTGCCGGGTACACCGGTGGCGCTGGGAATGAGCTATGGTTCGCCATCGCTGGAATCCGCTGTTGATACTCTGCTGGAGCAGGGCGTGACGCATCTGGATGTCCTGCCGCTGTATCCGCAGTATTCCTGCTCAACCACCGGTGCGGTGTTTGACGGGCTGGCAGATATCTTTAAACGCCGCCGGACCTTTCCGTCACTCAATTTTATCCGCAGTTATGCGACGCATCCGCTCTATATTGAGGCGCTGGCACAATCGGCGGAGGCGGCTTTTGCGGAGCACGGGGAGCCGGACCGGCTGATCTTGTCCTATCACGGTATTCCTGTCCGCTATGCGGAAGAGGGGGATATTTATCCGGCAGAATGTGAGGCAACAACGGCATTACTGCGGGAGCGGCTCCGTTTCCCGGCTGAACATATCATGCACACTTATCAATCCCGCTTTGGCCGGGAGCCGTGGCTGACGCCTTATACGGATGAAACAATGAAGGGATTACCCTTAGGAGGAGTAAGGTCTGTTCAGGTGATGTGTCCGGGATTTTCGGCTGACTGCCTTGAGACATTAGAAGAGATTAAGGAACAGAATAAAGGGTTATTTTTATCTTCCGGAGGGGAGGAATATCATTACATTGAATCGCTGAATGATGATGATATTCATATAAAACTATTACACGAGCTGGTAGGCTAGTTTTTTTGCGTTCCAATCTGGAATAGTCCGAAATATACCACTGTTATGCGTAGAATTTTAAGGAATTAATGTTAACATTAAACATGTAACAATTAATTGGCTTAAAATTGACAGATATTATTGCTGATTTTAAGTGAAATTTGATATTTCATCGCAAACAGAACGGGTGCTATGGACATGGTGAGTGAGAAGGGTTCAGTGAACCTTAATAATGACGAGATCGATATTATTGATCTTCTGAAACTGTTATACCGCTATAAAGTTTTTATCGTCATTGTGACCGTATTGTTCGCCGCAGCCGGTTTTGGTGTCTCCAAAATACTGCCGCAAAAGTGGACCAGTACTGCGGAAGTGACGGCAACAGAGCTGCGTGATATGCCTGAGCTGAATAAAATTCGCTTGCAGATGAACGCACTCAATGTGTCAGCCGTCTCGGATCTGCCTGCGGCGTTCAATGTTTTCAGTACTGTCTGGCAGGCACCGTCAGTACAGAAATCATTTCTGAGCTTACCGGGCGATACCGCGGCTTCCGGTACTTTTGGTTTTAAAAAGACCGATGGCGATATCCTGAAACCGGCCACTGCCGAGGTGACGTTCACTGCGGCTGATCCGCAGACAGCGCAGCGGATGTTATCGGATTATCTCGATTACACCGCGCAATACAGCCAGAACGTCATGCAGATGCAGTTACAGGAAAACCTGGCTGCTGCACTGAGTGCCGGTCAGAGCCAGTATAGTGTGGCGCTGGTCAAAGCAGAGCATCAGCGTGAACAGACTCTGGCTTACCTGGAAGCGGCAGAACGCATTGCACCGGCGACAGCATCTGTTCCGCCTCAGAATCCGGAAGCTGATCCGGTTGCGGCTTACAGTGCGATGGGCCGCCCTGCAATTATGCAGATGACAAATTCACTGAAAGCATTAGATTTACCGGCGGTGGATGCAGATCTTCTGGACAGAGCCTATACACTGAAGAGTATCAAAAGCATCGCGCCGTTCTCTGTGGATATTGTTCCGTTTACCGTGACCGAATCCCCGGCTCTGCCGGTGGTGAAAGACGGCCCCGGTGCTAAAATGTATCTTATTGCATCTGCCTTTTTAGGGTTTATCCTCTCTGTGATGGCAGTTTTTGCATGGAATATGTTTGTTAACAGAAAAAAATCAGCATAGTTTCCGGTTGAGCGGGCATTAAGGGTTCTGTCCGCTCACATTCTCTTTTTGGTTATGATAAAATACGGCATCTTTTTTTCCGGCCATGAACCTTTATGAAATTCCCCGGCAGACGCAAATCCAAACACTACTTCCCGGTCAGCCTGCGTGACCCGTTATTACAGCCCGTCCAGCTGATGAAAGATGATGAAAATACCCGCGCATATATCGTCGGTATTGATCAGACGCTGGTGGATATTGAAGCCAATGTGGATGATGATTTTATCCGCCGTTATCAGCTCAGCCGCGGGCATTCGCTGGTTATTGAGGATGATGTGGCTGAAGAGCTGTATCGTGAGCTGATTGAGCGCTCGCTGATCACCCATGAATTTGCCGGCGGCACCATCGGAAATACCCTTCATAATTACTCAGTACTGGCTGATGACCGTTCCGTACTGCTGGGCACGATGTGTAATAATATCCGGATTGGCAGTTATGCCTATTATTATCTGTGCAATACATCCAGCCGCATGGATCTCAATTATTTGCAGGGTGTTGACGGCCCGATTGGCCGCTGTTTCACCCTGATCAGTGAAAACGGTGAGCGGACATTTGCCATCAGCCCCGGGCTGATGAACCAGCTGCGTCCGGAAAGCATTCCGGAAGAGATTATTGCGGAAGCCTCCGCACTGGTGCTGACCGCCTATCTGGTGCGCTGCAAACCGGGCGAACCGATGCCGGATGCCACCATGAAAGCTATTGAGTACGCCAAAAAACATGATGTGCCGGTGATCCTGACACTGGGAACCAAACATGTGATCGCGGAAGATCCGCAGTGGTGGTGTGATTTCCTCGCAGAAAACATTTCTGTGCTGGCAATGAATGAAGAAGAGGCGCTGGCACTGACCGGCTTTACCGATCCGCTGCTGGCATCAGATAAAGCGCTGGACTGGGTGGATCTGGTATTGTGTACCGCAGGCCCTGCCGGTTTATATATGGCGGGTTATTCAGAAAAAGAATTTATGCGCGAAACCACCCACCCGTTATTGCCGGGGGCGCTGGCCGAATTTAACCGTTATGAATTCAGCCGTGCAATGCGCCGGAAAGATTGTCAGGACGCCGCACGGGTCTATTCCCATATCGAACCGTATATGGGCGGTCCGGACAAGATTATGAACACCAACGGTGCCGGTGATGGTGCATTATCTGCCTTACTGCATGATATTACGGCTAACAGCTATCACCGGATGAATATCCCGAACTCCAGTAAGCATCAGCGCCGCTATCTGACATACTCCTCACTGGCTCAGATCTGCAAATATGCCAACCGTGTCAGCTATCAGGTACTGATCCAGCACTCACCGCGTCTGACCAAAGGATTACCGGACCGGGAAGATAGCCTGGAAGAGTCATACTGGGAACGCTGATAACAACAACTGACAGATAATCGCCGGAATTTTCCGGCGTTTTTTATGGGCAATAACAAATAATCCGTGTTACACATCGGCATCATCAACTTTACTGATGAAGTTGAGGTGAAAAATTCGCTTTAACCTCAGGTTATGTTGAGGTTTAAGCTTTGGTCATTCCCGGCAAGAGAGGCTTGCCAGATGAAATATACCCCTTATTGAATGTAACAA
Source organism: Morganella morganii (assembly GCF_019242955.1). GTDB lineage: Bacteria > Pseudomonadota > Gammaproteobacteria > Enterobacterales > Enterobacteriaceae > Morganella > Morganella sibonii. Next base: position 3,242,708 of record NZ_CP066129.1, on the reverse strand, counting down.
GGAAATGACCATGAATACTGTAAAAACACTGATTACTGCTTCTGCTCTGACACTGTTTTCCTTTGCGGCTTCTGCTGAATCCGTCTCTGTCACCAGTGACACACTGACATCAGCTGAAGCAAAAATTGCTGAGAAAGCACAGGAAAGCGGAGCTTCCGGTTATACCATCACCAGTGCCCGTACGACTGATAATGTGATTATGACGGCAGAGCTGCACAAATAATGGCATTCAGTGACTGAGTACCTGTTTATTATCCTCTGATATAAATCCTGCCCCGGCAGGATTTTTTATATACACATAAAAAAGCCCGGTCAGACGGGGCTTATAGCTGATGCTTAGTTCTGCGAATTAAAATAATTTCTGTACATTTCCATCTGCTCAGGTGTTATGCTTAGCTAATAATTTCATATTATTTAATCCTTTTTACAGAATCTGATACCCATAGTGAGATCAGATTAATAACACTCCCTGTAATAACCGAGATAGAATAATTAATATCTGTGTGAAATGAAAAGTTAAAATATATCTCTTTTAATACACTTGCCTTTAAAAGAGGAAACAATGTAACAAATAGCGTTGATACAATTACAGATATAATAACTCTATTTATTATTTTTTGTTTTAGTATTATCTTTCTGAAATATATGATATTCACAAAACTCAGTAGCACTGCAATAAAATACTGGCCAGAATCAGGCATAGTGCCTCCTCAGGAGCAAGGTGGTAACGATTTTTTATGGTGTGCATTTCTCAAAACTCATGACGATGACAGATATTATTATATTTTCACCTGATGGGGTACTGACTATTCTCAGGTAATTTAATGAAGTTAATAATTGCTGTTTTAATTATTAATTAAAATATAACAAATATCGTAAAGTAATATGATGGAATCAATTTTATCCGGTGTTTATATTATATTTCCCGTACGACTGATAATGTGATTATGACGGCAGAGCTGCACAAATAATGGCGTTCAGTGACTGAGTATCTGTTTATTATCTTTTGATATAAATCCTGCTCCGGCAGGATTTTTTATATTTATATAAAAAAGCCCGGTTTGCTGACCGGGCTTGTATTTCAGCAGGTTAAAACAGATTATGCCGACGGATGCGGGTTCTGATTCTCCGGAGTGGCATCTGTTTCCGGTTTGCGCAGCATATCATGCAGTGAGCGGCCTTCCGTTTCTGTTTCCGGCGCAGTTTCTGCCACCGGATTGATACTGACCGGGCAGCCGAATTCATGGTCGGTCTGATTTTCCGCCAGCAGTGTGCTCATCGCACGGGCGATTTCAAACTCACCAATCACCACACGGTTTGCACCGCGCTCCATAATATAGGTACGCTCGTCGTCATAATGCGCGCGGACAATAATTGTCATATGTGCGTTCATGGCGCGGGCTTTGGCCACAATCTCACCGGCTTCATAGCCGTTCGGAATTGTCAGCAGCAAGGAACTGGCACAATCGGCGCGGGCGAGTTCCAGTACATCCTGTGCCACCGCATTCCCCATCACGGAAGGGTAACCGCGTTCAGCCAGCTCTTCAAAACGGGCGCGGGTATCCTCCACCACCACAACCGGATACCCTTTATTATGCAGCTTATCCGCCAGCATCGCACCGACACGGCCATAACCGACAACAATGGTATGTCCGCAGATATTGACCGGCACCTGAGTGATCTCTTCCAGCGTTTCTTCTTCCTGCTGCTCTTCCGGCGTTTCGGTTTTTTCCAGATAACGGTCGAGCAGGGTGAACAGTACCGGGTTGAGCATGATAGAGACTATCGCACCGGCCAGGATCAGGTCATTGGCCTGGCGGTTGAGAACCTCCAGCGTGACGCCCATTCCGGCGAGGATAAAGGCGAACTCCCCGATTTGCGCAAGGCTGACGGCAACAGTCAGGGCTGTCCGCCGGTTATGGCCGAACATCCTCACCAGCAGCAGAGCGGCAGCAGATTTACCGATGATAATAATCGCCAGCACACCCAGTACGCCGAGCGGGTGGTTGATCAGCACCATCGGGTCAAACAGCATCCCGACAGAGACAAAGAACAGCACTGCGAAGGCATCACGCAGCGGCAGAGTGTCCTGTGCGGCCCGGTGGCTGAGTTCTGACTCATTGAGCACCATACCGGCAAAGAATGCACCGAGAGCAAACGAGGCATCAAACAGCGCAACGGCGGCATAAGCAATACCCAGTGCCAGCACCAGTACCGCCAGGGTAAACAGCTCCCGTGAACCGGTGGCCGCTGTTCTGGCGAGCAACCACGGGATCACGCGGCGGCCGATAAAAATCATAATCAGGATAAATGCCACTACTTTACCGATAGTGACGGCAAGGCTCATCAGCAGTTCTGATGTGCTGGCACTGGCTTCCGGATTATTGATGATAGAGGCCGCTGCGGGTAACAGCACCAGGGTTAATACCATGGCGAGATCTTCCACAATCAGCCAGCCGATAGCTATCTGACCGCGCTGGCTCTCTATCAGTTGCCGCTCTTCCAGGGCGCGCAGCAGCACCACGGTACTCGCTGTGGATAAGCTCAGACCAAATACGATCCCGGTAAATAATCCCCAGCCGAACAGACTGGAAAGGCCGAGACCCAGAATAGTGGCGACAGCTATCTGACAGATAGCGCCGGGAATAGCGATATTTTTAACCGCCAGCAGATCTTTCAGTGAAAAATGAAGCCCGACCCCGAACATCAGCAGAATAACCCCGATTTCTGCCAGTTCCGGTGCCAGAGAGGCATCGGCAACAAATCCCGGGGTAAAAGGACCCGCTAACACACCCGCCGCCAGATAACCCACTAACGGGGAAATCTTTAACCGCTGCGCTAACATACCAAGTAAATAAGCGAGAACGAGACCGCCAACAATAGTTGTGATAAGAGGCGTTGAGTGCACTTTTTTCATTCTCCTTTTGATTAGTGGTGTGAACGGATGTTGGTTAGCTATAAATATAATACATGTTTTCGTGACATAAATCGCGTTAAAAATATAACTGATTATGTAAAAAACGGCATTTGGCAGTTGATAATGTGAAATGCCGGTTGTTTTTAGATTATTCTCCGCATCCGGTCATATGTTCTCACCTGAATCGATTTTGTTTTGTGTTTTCTTTGTCGTTATTTAACAAATGATTGAGTGTGTTTAATCTGTTTTTGATGCCGATTTTGCGGTATCTGTAAAATTGACCAGAAAATTACGTGTTTAACCGTGGTGTTTATACCGGTAATCGCATCATAATGTCCGGGGAGAATAAAATAACAGCACCTGAGTACGGATAAGAAACGCCCGATTTAATTTGGTTGAATATTGATATTTAACGATTTTTTAAGGATGTGTTATCGCATTCGTGCGGCTGAAATAAATGACAAAACATTGAGTGATGTCTCATTTTTTTGCTGTATTTATCATATCTGGTGTAAAAATTTGTGAATTTTCATCATACTTTCAGCAGAACACCGGCGGGAGCAGCTTCTGTACCGGTATCATCATTCAGACATACAGGGAATGACCATGACATTCAGACTGAAAACCGCAGCCTGCGCGCTGGCGGTATCCGCAGTTCTTTTTCCGGCGCTGGCGAATGCCTGGGAAAAAGATAAAACCTACGACATCACTATTCTGCACACTAATGATCACCATGGTCATTTCTGGCAGAACGATCACGGCGAATATGGTTTATCCGCCCAGAAAACTCTGGTGGACGGCATCCGTAAAGAGGTGGAAGAGAAAGGCGGATCACTGTTGCTGCTCTCCGGCGGCGATATTAACACCGGCGTGCCGGAATCTGATTTACAGAATGCCGAGCCGGATTTCAAAGGAATGAACCTGGTCGGTTACGACGCAATGGCGCTGGGAAATCACGAGTTTGATAATCCGCTTGAAACATTGCGTATTCAGGAAAAATGGGCCACGTTCCCGTTCCTGTCCGCCAATATTTATAAGAAAAGCACCGGTGAACGTCTGTTTAAACCGTATGCGGTGTTTGACAAACAAGGTGTGAAAATCGCGGTGATTGGTCTGACAACGGACGATACGGCGAAAATCGGTAATCCGGGTAATTTCCCGGATACGGAATTCCGCGTCCCGGCAGAAGAAGCGAAAAAAGTGGTTGAAATACTGCGTGAAACCGAGAAACCGGACATTATTATCGCTGCTACCCATATGGGTCACTACGATGACAGCAATCACGGCTCCAATGCCCCGGGCGATGTCGAAATGGCACGCAGTCTGCCGGCCGGTTATCTGGATATGATTGTGGGTGGTCACTCACAGGACCCGGTCTGTATGCAGCCGGAAAATAAAAATTACAAAATTGCCGATTACGTTCCCGGCACACCGTGTGCGCCGGATAACCAGAACGGCACCTGGATTGTACAGGCACATGAATGGGGTAAATATGTGGGACGGGCAGATTTTCAGTTCCGCAACGGTGAATTCAAGCTGAAGCACTATCAGCTTATCCCGGTGAATCTGAAGAAGAAAGTCACCAAAGAGGACGGAACATCTGAGCGGGTGTATTACACCAGTGAAATTACCGAAAACCCCGACATGCTGAAACTGCTGACACCGTATCAGGAAAAGGGCAATGAGCAGCTTAATATTAAAGTCGGGTCGGTTGACAGTAAACTGGAAGGTGACCGCAGCAAAGTCCGTTTTGAACAGACCAGCATGGGACATCTGCTGTTGTCCGCACAAAAAGAGCGGGCGAATGCCGATTTTGCCATCATGAGCGGCGGTGGTGTGCGTGATTCTATCGAGCCGGGTGATATTACCTATAAACATGTGCTGAAAGTACAGCCGTTTGCCAATGAACTGGTGTATGTCGATTTCAAAGGCAGCGAAGTACTGCCGTATCTGACCGCCGTCGCCAATATGAAAACTGATTCAGGGGCTTACGCGCAGTTTTATAATGTGGGACTGACACTGAATAAAGACGGCTCGGTGAGTGATGTGACGATTGACGGCAAACCGCTGGATCCGGCAAAAACCTACCGTATGGCGACACTGAACTTCAATGCGATCGGCGGGGATGGTTATCCGAAAATTGATACGCATCCGGGCTATGTGAGTACCGGCTTTGTCGATGCAGAAGTGCTGAAAGGCTATATCGAAGCCCATTCTCCGCTGAAAGCGGCAGATTATGAACCGAAAGGCGAGATTATCTACAAAAACAAATAATTGTTTATGACGGCCTTAAAAAACCGGGATGTGAAGTGAATCCCGGTTTTTTATTGTACACAAACCTCCCGGCCGGACCGGAGGATATTTATCCGGTATATCAGTCCCGTTTCGCTACCGGGGCAAATTTCCCGTCCAGTACTTTCGCCAGATCCTGCGGTGCCAGTTCGATATCCAGGCCGCGTTTGCCGCCGGAAACAAACATGGTGGCAAATTCCTGTGCGCCCTCATCAATCAGGGTCGGCAGGCGTTTTTTCTGTCCCAGCGGGCTGATCCCGCCCACCAGATAACCGGTGACTTTCTGTGCATTCACCGGGTCGGCCATTTCCGCTTTCTTCACACCAAGGGCTTTGGCCACCGCTTTTAAATCAAGCTGTTCTGATACCGGGGTGACGGCCACGGCGAGGTGTTTATTATCGCCGTTAAGCGCCACCAGCAGGGTTTTATATACCTGACGGGCATCGAGATTGAGTTTGCGGACCGCTTCATCACCGAAATTATGATCATTCGGATCATGTTCGTACGGATGGAGGGTGAATGAAATCCGGTTTTTTTCCAGAAGTTTTACAGCCGGTGTCATAGGTCTTTCCTTGCAGATAATTCAGACGGCAGTGTCACAAGGCCTGCCAGTTTAACACAAAATGGACGGCAGATTATGGTCGCCGTAAAGATGCAGCGCACCGACCGCCACCACATAATTGCCGGGCGGTAATTGTGTCAGCCGCGCTTTCCAGGCGTCGTTGCGGCTGATCATCAGATGCTGATACGTCTGCTCGCTGAAGGTGGCAGGCAGCGGCTGCGCGAGTTTTTCCGGCCGGTAATCCAGCCACCAGCCGAGCATAATCTGCAGTGCCCGTGCGTTGTCATGCCAGTAGGCCAGCGTATCTTCCAGCAGACTCAGCCCTTCGTCCGGGAAATCCAGCAGCATCTGCATCTGCGCTTGTGTACCCTCCAGCTCAAAAACAGGGATATTCTGCCCGTGAGCGGCATTGAGCATCTGATAGTCAATCCCGTAATGCGGCCGCAGCCCTAGACTTTGTGCCTGGGCTGACTGAAGGATTAGGGCAACCTGCCAGGCGGGCAGGGTATCAAGGGTCTGCACCGGCTGGCGCTGTTCCTCACAGTACCGGCGGTAGTCGTCCCTCAGGTGCTCCGGTAAGCGCTCACTTACCGGCAGACGCGGATGCTCCGGGTCCTGTCCGGGGAACGGTGGTGCCGGACGGGTGATATCAGCTTCCACAATCAGGCCGTCGGCGCGGTTGATTCTTTCCAGCAGCGGGCCGGGCAGCGGATACATCGTTTCCGAACCCATATGAATACTGCCGACCAGGTGCAGAGAGATATCCCCGGGGAGTGTAAGGTCGATAGAGGGCCAGGTGCAGCCACCCTGCGGATCAGGCGGGATAAGGTAATCTTTCAGCCGGCGGAACAGTGTTTTCATGACGACTCCTGTCGTGAAACGATACACTAGTTGACTGCAACCGCATGTTTTTTTCAACCCTGTTACGTAAGATCCGGTTAATCAGTAAGAAAAAAATAAGGGAGCGAAGTATTCGCTCCCTTATCAGGTCAGTGATTAATCTTTTGGTTTAAAGCGTAACAGCCGGTTGGCGTTGCTGACCACGGTAATGGATGACAGCGCCATAGCTGCTCCTGCCACGACCGGGTTGAGCAGGGTGCCGGTGAACGGGAACAGCACCCCGGCAGCAATCGGTATCCCGAGAGTGTTATAAATAAAGGCACCCAGCAGGTTCTGCTTCATGTTACGCAGTGTCCCTTTCGAAATTGCCACGGCATCGGCCACACCATGCAGGCTGTGACGCATCAGGGTGATAGCCGCGGTTTCGATGGCGATATCACTGCCGCCGCCCATGGCGATCCCCACATCGGCCCGTGCCAGCGCCGGTGCATCGTTGATACCATCGCCGACCATCGCGACACGGCGTCCGGCCTGCTGCAATTTTTCAATGGCAGCGGCTTTACCGTCGGGCAGCACACCGGCGATCACTTCATCAATCCCGGCTTCTTTAGCGATAGCTCGTGCGGTCACTTCATTATCGCCGGTCAGCATCACCAGGCGGTATCCCTGTTTGTGCAGACGCGCCAGCGCACTGACACTGTCCTCACGCAGCGGATCACGGATGGAAAGTATTGCCGCGATTTTGCCGTCAACCGCCAGCATCACCGGGGTCACGCCTTTACCGGCCTGTGACTGCACCAATGCATCCGCTTCGCCGGCAGTGCTGATATTTTGTGCCTGCATCAGCGCATGGTTACCCAGCAGCAGTGTCCGGTTTTCAGACTCCCCGCTGATCCCCATACCGGCCAGAGTACGGAACTGCGTGACAGACGGCAGTGTCAGATCTTTTGCCCGTTCAGTAATGGCGCGGGCCAGCGGGTGATTAGAACCGCTTTCCAGCGCTGCCGCGAGACGCAGAACATCATCGTCACTGAATCCGTTGAAGGTGTGGATCTCCGTTACCTGCGGCATACCTTCGGTCAGTGTTCCGGTTTTGTCGAAAACAATGGTGTCCAGGGTGCTTGCCTGCTGTAATGCATCCGCATCCCGCACCAGTACACCAAACTCAGCGGCGCGTCCGACACCGGAAATAATCGACATCGGTGTTGCCAGCCCCAGTGCACACGGACAGGCGATAATCAGTACCGTGGTAATAATTACCAGCGCATAGGTTATCTGCGGTGCCGGACCGAAGAAATACCAGACGGCACCGGCGATCAGAGCGATAACCACCACAACCGGTACAAAGACAGCTGAGATTTTATCGGCCAGCTGACCGATTTCCGGTTTGCTGCTCTGTGCCTGGCGCACCAGTTTAATGATGCGGGCCAGCGTGGTTTTGCTGCCGACAGCGGCGGCACGGAACAATACAGTTCCGTCCTGTACCGTAGTCCCGGCGGAAACAGTATCACCGGTAGTTTTCTGCTGCGGGATCGGTTCCCCGGTCAGCATCGCCTCATCCATCCACACTTCACCCTGTGTGATCTCACCATCGACCGGCACGCGGTCACCGGTGGTCAGGCGCAGGATCATACCCGGCTGCACATCCGCCAGCGGTACATCTTTTTCACCTTCCGGTGTTACCACACGTGCGGTCGGCGGTGTCAGATCCAGCAGACGCTCCAGTGCTTTTGATGAGCGCTGACGGGCGCGCTGCTCCAGCATATGACCCAGGTTTATCAGACCGATGATCATGGCACTGGCCTCATAATAGAGGTGACGCGCCTGCGGCGGAAACACGTCCGGCCAGAGGTTTACCGTGATGGAATAGAGCCACGCGGCACCGGTGCCGAGCGCCACCAGAGTATCCATCGTCGCACTGCCGTTTTTCAGGGATTGCCAGGCGCTGCGGTAGAAATGCCCGCCCGCCAGAATCATCACGGCCAGGGTGACGATCCCGATAGTCAGCCAGATATTGTTATTCGCCGGGGTCAGCATCATATTGTCGCCGATCATTCCCCAGATCATCACCGGAATACCGACAGCCAGCGCCAGTGCAGCCTGCCAGCGGAACCGTTTCATATTGGCGACAGCAACTTCCTGCTGACGCTCACGGCGTTTGGCATCATCCTGAATCAGCTCCGCACCGTAACCGGCTTTCTCCACGGCGGCGATCAGCGCATCCGCAGAGGCGTGACCGGTGACCAGCGCACTGCGCTCCGCGAGGTTAACACGGGCGTTCTCCACGCCGTCCACACTGAGCAGCGCTTTGTGTACTTTGCTGACGCAGCTTGCACAGGTCATGCCGTCGAGCAGGAAGGAGAGACTGTCGTCATCTTCCTCTATCTCAGGCATTGCAGGGGTGTTATCCGGTGTGGCCGGAATATCGCAGTGCTCCGCTGCCGCTGGCTCAGTCTGAGGCAACGTCAGCGGTTCAGATTTTGGGGACGGGGTTTCTCCCGCCACTGCCGCCTGATAACCGGCGGCTTCCACCGCGCTGATTAAGGTTTGTGCATCAGCCTTGCCGTACACTTTTGCTTCTTTGGTATCAACCACCGCAGCAGCAACACCCTCAACCGCTTCTAATGCACTTTGCGTTTTCGCGGCACATTTCATACAATTCAGCCGGGAAGCTGTAAAATTGTACCGGGCTTGTCTGCAATCTGTGCTTCATAACCGGCTTCTTCGATAGTTTTGATAAGGGATTGCGCATCCGCATCGCCGGTCACTTTGGCGAAATCAAGGGTGACCACCGCAGATTCAACATCCGGACGGGCGTCGAGTGCTTTTTTGACACTGCCGGTGCAATGTCCGCAGGACAGCCCCTGCAGCGCAAGAATAGTTGTATTTGCCATACTTTTTTTCCTTACATGTTTCGCATCATCACGCCGCAGAACAACACACGGCGCAAAAGAAAAAATTCTGTTCGGGGGAACGGGAATTTTGATTTACGATGATGGTAAACCTTCCCTCAAGGGTAAGGTCAAGGAGAAGTTATGAATATCAGCGATATTGCACAAAAAACGGGTTTAACGCCAAAAGCGATCCGTTTTTACGAAGATAAATCTTTGATCACCCCCCCGGAACGGGGTGAAAACGGATACCGGTATTTCAGTGAACGGCATGTCGATGAACTGACACTGCTGCGCCAGGCAAAAGAGGTCGGTTTCACGCTGGATGAGTGCCGCGAACTGTTATCGCTGTTCCGTAATCCGAACCGCCATGCGGCGGATGTGAAATCCGCGACGCTGGGTAAAGTGAAGCAGATTGAGAAAACCATTACGGAGCTCACTGCTATCCGTGACCGCCTGCTGGCGCTGGCGGAATCCTGCCCCGGGGATGATAGTGCGGAATGTCCGATTATCGATCATCTCTCCGGCTGTCGTCACAGCAAACCTGCCTGCCATAAATAATCCGCCTGTTTTCTGCGTCTGCCCGCCGGGCGGACGCCGTTTTATATCCTGTCAGTTAAGTTTTTCTTATTTCTGCCGATAAAAGATAAAAGCGCGGCTTTTTTTCATCCGGTGCCATACCGGAGAAAACCGGCATTTTCTGTCCGCTGCGGCGGTAACTGACGCAAAGGATAAGTAAGACGAATTGACCAAACTGCAGACATTATTACGCCGGATACTATTATCAGGGCTGTTTTTTTTGCCCGCCATTATATGCCGCACCTTTTCCTTCCGCTGCGGAAAACCCGGGCGCTGATGCCTCGCGCCGGGCGATGCAGGATGCCGCACAACAGGTCAGCGACCTGCTTGAGCAGCAGACCCGGCGGCAGCTGAGCAAGCCGCAGTCAACGATCACCCCCGCAGAGCCGCTGTTGCGCGCGGCAGAGAATGAACATTGTCTGCCGGTCAGTGGTGTGTATCTCACCGGGATCACACTGTTATCTCAGGATGATCTCCGTTCACTCTCATCATTACCTGAAGACTGCATCCGCAGCCGGGATATTAACGGGCTGGTGGCGGAACTGATGGCGCGGTATCTGGATAAAGGCTATATCACCGCGCGGGTCCGCTTTCTGCCGGTCAATGATTATCACGAGCTGGGGATCGGGGTGACAGAAGGGACGATAGAGCAGTTTGACGGCGCGGATCGCGGTGTTAATACGTCACTGCTGTTTCCCTCTCTGATCGGTAAGCCGCTGAAAATTACCGAACTGGAGCAGGGGCTGGATCAGGCGAACCGCCTGAAATCGAATCATGTGACGATGGATATTCTGCCCGGCAGCGCACCCGGAGGATCAGTGATCCGCCTGGTGAATCAGCGCGGCACCCCGGCCGGTTTCTCTCTCAGTGCGGATAATTACGGGCAGAAAAGTACCGGACGCAACGTGATCCGTGCCGCTGTCACCGCTGACAGCCCGGCCGGATTGTCCGATTTTGTCAGCCTGAGCGGCTCTGCCACAACAGACAACCCGGCAGCACGTTACAGCCGCTCCGGCATGCTGTTCTATTCCGTACCTTACGGCGCACTGACCATCAGCACTTACGGCAGTATCTCCCGTTACCGGATCAATCAGGCACTGCGTTATCAGCACGTCATTCTGCGCGGGGACAGCGCCCAGGCCGCATTGCGGGCAGATTATGTCATCTTCCGTAACCGGTCACGGATTGATTCGCTGATGGCACAAATGACATATAAACGCAGCCGCAACTACCTTAATGAAACCCTGATTGGTGTCAGCAGCCCGTCCCTGAGTGTTGCCGAAGCCGGTTACACCGGGCTGATTCTGGTGCCGGGCGGCGTTATCAGCACATCATTATCGGCGGAAAAAGGCACCACACTGTTCGGGGCTGATACCCGGAACACGCTGCCGGGCGCCGATCCGCAATACACCAAAGGCAAATTTTCACTCAGTTATGTTCAGCAGTTTTCGCTGTCGGAGAACGCTTATCTGTTCAGCAGTCATCTGGCCGGTCAGTACACACAGGAGCATCTCCCCGGGGTGGAGTGGCTGACACTGTCGGATAACAGCACGATCAGAGGGTTTCACGACGGCTCGTTATCGGCGGATAAGGGATGGTACTGGCAAAACACCCTTTCCCGCCGTTTTGTCCGGCAGGGGATCACGGTAACGCCCCGTGCCGGTGCGGACTACGGACGGGTTATGGCTCAGACCGGGCAGGCGGGATGGCAGTCTGCCGCAGGTATCGCCGCAGGGGTCAATGTCAGTTACGGGGGCGCGCAGCTGGATGCGCAAATCAGCCGTGCCCGGACCTCAGCGGCTGCTCTGCCTTCGCAGGATACCCTGTTTTCCCTGCGCCTGGGATATCAGTTCTGATCTGCTCCGTCAGTCGTTGGATGGTAAGGAAATACAATGAAAAAAGAACGCTTTAAACTCTCTTCGTCAGGTAAGGTGGCCGCGTGGATGGCGCTGGCCTTTGTCACGCTGAACAGTGCAGCCGCAGGGATTGTGGCGGACGGCGGCCCGGACGGCCCCGGTGTTTCGCAGGTAAACGGAACAGATATTGTCAATATTACAGCGCCGAACAGTAACGGGCTGTCTCATAACCAGTATCTTGATTTTAATGTGGATAATCATGGCGCGGTCTTTAATAACAGCATGACCGCAGGACAGTCACAACTGGCAGGTATGCTGGAGGCCAATAAAAACCTGAACGGGCAGGCCGCCGGGGTGATCCTCAACGAAGTGGTCAGCCGTAACCCCTCTCTGCTGCTGGGTCAGCAGGAAGTCTTCGGCATGGCGGCGGATCTGATCCTCGCTAACCCTAACGGGATCAGTTGTCAGGGCTGCGGGTTTATCAATACCAATAATGCCGGTCTGATCGTGGGTAATCCGCTGATTGAAAACGGCATGATCAGTGCGTACAGCACCCGGGATAACACAAACTCACTGACGATCGGAAATAACGGGATCACCACCGGTAAAGTGCTGGATCTGGTCGCTCCCGCGATTAATGCCGACGGAGAGATCCGCGCGGCGGCACTGAATGTGATCACCGGCAACAATACCGTCTCTGCTGATCTGCTGACGATTTCCGCCGGTAAAAATGCGGTTCCGCTGGACAGCTACTACCTGGGCGGTATGCGTGCCGGGAAAATCCGTCTGGTGAACACCGCGCAGGGCAGCGGCGTAAAACTGGCCGGTAATATTGATGCTGTAAAGGGTTTTGATGCGCAGTCACAGGGCGCACTGACACTGACCGGCGCACAGGTCACCGGCGGTGATATCCGTCTGAGCGGCGATACAGTGCGGACTGAAGGTCAGTTACGTAATGAACATCACCGGACAGAAGATAAACGCAGCGGTCAGTCAGTCACCACTGAAACCCGGCAGGGGCGCTACACCCGCACTTCGCTGGACGGAAAAAACATCACGCTGGTGGCTCAGCAGGACGCCCGGCTGACCGGCACCGATCTGAGCGGACAGGATATCTCGGTTCAGGCCGGAACCATCACGCTCGACAGTGACCAGGTTGCGCAGTCAGACACCCGCACCACAAATCAGTGGAAGATGTCGTGGGAAAATAACGAAACCCGCAAAGATGAAAGCATCCGGCAGGAAACCAGTAACATCCGTGCTGCCGGTGATATACGGCTGGCGGCCGCAACCGGTGATATCACCCTGAAAGGGGCAAAACTGGAGGCCGGAACACATCTCAGCGCGGATGCCAAAGGCGATATCCGGCTTGAGGGCGTGACAAACTCCCGCACGCAAACCGTATCCGGTAATAAACGCAATGAGACGGCCAAACTGCTCAGTGGTACACACGGCGATGTCACCTCGAAAGAACAGCTGGTGAAAACGGAACTGATCGCGGGCGGTAATCTGGGACTGAATGCCGGTCATGACATCCGGGCTCAGGCGGCACAGGCACGCGCTGTAAAAGATATGATTATCAACACCGGCAACAATCTCACCATCAGCACGCAAACCGCGACACAGCACCAGGGACATACTGAAAATGTCACGTCCTGGGGCGGTATCGGCGGCGGTTCCCGTGAAAACAGTGCCACCACGGAAGAAACGGCACACGGTTCCGGCTTTACCGCGGGCGGTAAACTCTGGCTTTCCGGCGGTAATGGCGTCACTGTCACCGGCAGCAAGGTAAAAGGGACACAGGACAGCCTGGTGCAGACCGAGCAGGGCACGCTGGTCATTGAAAACGGCATCAGCCGGACGGCAAAACATATTGATAACCGTGATGGCGGCGCATTTAACATCACCCGCAGTACGCTTCGTGAGAACAGTGAAGATACCAGGGTGGAGCGCAGTGAGCTGAAATCAGAGGCCGATCTGCGGCTGGCCGGGAAAAATGATATCACCATCGCCGGAAGTCTGATTGAAAGTGCAGGCACATTGAAAATTGATACCCTCGGGGATATTAATGTCCGTGCGGCACAGGCGCAAAAGCAGTCTGACAAAACAGAAACCACACTGAAAATCAGCGGCTATGCCAAAGAGGATAAAGACAAACAATACCGCGCCGGTCTGGATATCAGCCATACCCGCGAAACGCAAAAACAGGATTCTGTCACGCAGCAGGGCAGTGAACTGAAAGGCGGCAGTGTTTCTGTCACTGCGGGGAAGGATCTCACCCTTACCGGCTCTTCACTGACCACGACTCAGGGGGATGCGGCGCTTTCTGCTGAAAATATCACCCTGAATGCGGCAGATAACAGTGATAGCCGGACACAGCAGAAAGGGGAATCACACGGCGGCATTTACCTGACCGGCGGTATGGACAAAATCGGCGGCGGGATCAGCGGCGGTCACACTGAAACCGGTAAAACACAGGAGCAGCATCAGGCGGTCACCTCCGGCACGAACGTGCAGGGTAATCTCACGCTGACCGCCGGAAAAACCCTCTCCCAGGAGGGCGCATCACACACGGTGGGCGGCGCTTATACGGAAACGGCGCAGATCTCGGAACACCGGGCTGCTCATAACAGTGATCGCACCACGGAAACCACCAAAGGCGGCGAAGGCAGTCTCGGTGTTTCCCTTGATTACAGTAAAGTCTCCCGTCCGCTGGCCAAAGCCGGTGAAAATCTTGCGGAAGGTGATGTTGCCGGTGTGGCTGACAGCACCGCCGCCACCGGTCTGCCGGACATCGGCGTTGACCTGAGCGGCAAAGGGGAAAACCGGAAGACCACCACCGAAAACACACAGGCGAAAACCACCTCTGTTAATGCAGGATCTGTTGCCGTGAACGCCACAGATCGTGTTCTGGATGAAGGAACACGTTACCGGGCGGAAAACGGCGGTATTGCGATCAATACCGGGGATTATCAGTCCGCGGCAGCAGCAGATACGCACCATCAGTCTGAATCTGTGACAGAGGGCAAAGGCAGCCTGCGTGTGGCGACATCCACCGGACAGGACGTTTCGATCAACGCGGAAGGCAGCGGTGGTCATCGTCTGGCAACGGAAAGCAGCAGTAAAGCGGTGACCGGATCGCTGTCAGCGAAAGGTGATATCGCGCTGCAGGCGGGGCGTGATGTCTCATTACAGGGTGATACACTGCGCAGTGAGGAAGGAGGCGTTTCTGTCCGTGCCGGTGACAATCTGACGCTGGATCAGGCAGCAGATACACACAGTAAAACCGTCAGCGGCTATGACGCCGGGGCGAAGGTGAATGTGGAGTCGATTAACCTGAAAAATGCGGGCGGTGGTCTCAGCGGCGGACGTGAAGTGTACAACGAAAGCGGTACAACGGCGAAAACCGGTGTGACTGAGGGGAAAACCGGGGTGGTATTACAGGCCGGAAACGACCTGACCGCTAACGGTACTGATGTCAGCAGTGACGGGGATATCACCGTGAAAGGCGGGCACAATACCCTGCTGAACAGTGCGGAGAGCACAAATACCATTTCCGGCCATCAGTGGCACGGCGGTGTGCAGGTCAGCGGCGGTAAAACAGAAACCGGCAGCAAACTGGGCGGCGGTGCGGATTTCAGTATCAGCAAACAGTCTGAAAACGTGACGGATCAGCGCGGCGGCAGTCTGCGCAGCGGTGGTACGGTTGCTGTCTCAGCAGATGGCATGCGGGATGATGCACTGCATCTGAAAGGCACACAGACCGATGCAAAAAATATCGCACTGACAGCCCGTGACGGCGGGATTGTGATTGAATCCGCACAGAAAACCACGGATAAAGCCAACTGGAATGCGGGCGGAAAACTGAATATCGGGACCTCGCGCAGTACAGAAAATCCGGAAACCGGTTCACGGCATAATATCAGCGCCGGTCTGAAAGGCGGGATTGATAATCAGCAGACAGTCACACAGAAAAATGCCCTGACTGAAAGCGAAAATCTCACGCTGAACAGCCGCAATGACACGCGGATTCAGGGCGGAAAACTGAGCGCGGATACTATCAGCGGACGTGTCGGCGGTGATCTGGTGGTTGAAAGCCGGACTAACACGGAATCGGTTCTGAAAGCGGATGCGGATCTGTCGGCGGCACATACCAATGATGAGGGCAGCAGTACCACCTCGAAACTGGCGAATGCCGGTACGCCGAAGTTTGCGGATGATATCAAAGCCGGTCTGGAAAACGGTCTCGATAAAGCAGCTGATTCTGTCCGTGAAAATGCCGGAACCGGTGCGGGTACGGTGGCGGATAAAGTGAAATCCGGTCTGACATCTCCTGCCGGCATGAACGGCAAGGTGAAAGCGTCCTTTGAAACCCGCTCTTCTGAGCAGGTGGGACAGCAATCCGGTCTGACAGCCCGTGAACAGGGTAAACTGCGCACCGGCGGCAGCACCATTCTGACAGGTGCGGTGCTGGACGGTCTGCCGGATGGCGGGAACACCGAAATGCGTTCTGTGGCGGTCAAAGAAACCGGCACCCGCATTCACGGCGAACTCCCGCTCAATGCCGGACAGGCTGTCAGTGCGGTTAAGGACGGGATCGTAAACGGAAAATCCCCGGTGGGAATTTCTGTCACTAATGATCACGGCAGTGTAAACAGTAAAGTGAAGTAATTATTAGTTTATTCAGTAAGATAAAACGGCTCCCTGCGGAGCCGTTTTTTATGTGACAATCCGGCGTGGTTTAAAAATTGTTTATATCACGGTGGTTATTATCAGCAATATCAGTTCGGCTGAATTTAATCTGATGCCCGGTTTTTTATCATTATGTTTATTCTGCGATTTTTCGGGGTTGATATGTCTGAATTAAAAGAAAGTGCAATACCGGACTTAACGGATGTAACAGTGAATAATATGAAACAGACACCGCATCACTATTCCGTGTGTACTCTGGCTGCAATTACTGAATCAGAATACGGAAAAGGGAAAATATTCAGTTGTATTCCGGATTTAATGGCGGATTTACAGGATGGCGGAGACAATTGAGTTCACTGCTAGTTTTAACCGGAAATTAAATCTGCCCTCTGAAAACAGCGAACTGACAGTACTGTTTCCGGCTGCCGGTACACATCAGTTTTTATTGCCCGGCTATGAGGTAAAAGAGGGCTATCAATTTATTAAATCAGGTAAAAAGCAGCAGTACAGGCTGGTGACTACCGGGGATTTACCCGAAACCGTTTATCTGGTTGAGCTTTGCTTCCGCAATGACATTGTTGCCGGTCAGACAAGTTGCACACAAATTAAAGTATGGCGGACAACCAATGACAAACATCAGTCTGCTGTTGCAGACCTGCCGCGGCACTTTTTCCGCTGGCTGCCGGATACTTATCATATTGTGGTTACCGATGAAGAACAAACCGGTGACGGCCGGCGTTTTTGGGAAGTAATGATTTCATGGGCATTGGCTGCCGGTTTTTATGTTTATGCTTCAGATGGCGGAGAGCCGGAAAGGCCACTGTTTGCTATTCAGGATATTGAATCTTTTTTTGAATATTGGAGTGATTTTTATTGGGGGAATGATCCGGATACCCCCACACACCGCTTAATTGTGATCAGTAAAAAAGAAATAAAATAACAATTCACACGATCCCCTGTCCCGATCAATTCCCCGCTGAAAAAATAATCCGTAATTTTAACCCAAACACTTATCCGTAAAAAATAATTAATTTAGTGAAATAAACCATGTTTTGAGAATAATCCAGTGATTGACTTTGTATTATGCGATCTGCGTAAAAGAAAAATCAGCGGGTAATGGATAGCGTAAACGCAATTTATAACTCAATGGAAGGTGTTCTCTATGAAACGTAGTGTTTTATCTCTTGCTGTGGGTGCTGCACTGGTGATTTCTGATGCAACGGCATGTACCACTATTTTTGTCGGTGAAAATGCGTCTTCAGATGGTGCGCAATATATTGCCCGCAATGAAGATATGAATCCGGCAAACCCGAAAGTTTTGCAGGTGAATCAGGAAAAAATCAATAAAGACACTGAGTTTAAAACCAACTTAAATAAATTTACCTATACGTTGCCGGAAAAGGCAATGCGTTATACCACTATCCCGGAATGGAATGATAAAGGTCAGTTCCGTTTCAGCTCTAACGGCTTTAATGACGCCGGTGTCGGGATCAGTGCCACAGAAACCATTTTTGCCAATGATGCATCATTAAAAATTGACCCGTATGTCGAAGATACCGGGATTATTGAAGATGCCATTCCGGATGTGGTATTACCGTATGTCTCTTCCGCGAAAGAGGGAGTAATGCGGTTAGGGAAAATTATTGAGGAAAAAGGCGCCGGTGAAGGTTTCGGTGTGGCCTTTATTGATAAAGACGGGATCTGGTATCTGGAAACCGGCAGCGGCCACCAGTGGATGGCTGCGAAAATTCCGGCCAATACCTATTATGTCACCGCCAACCAGGGGCGCCTGGAAAAATTTGATATCAATGACAAAGACAACTACCTGTCATCTCCGACACTGATTTCCTTTGCCGAGCAAAACGGCTTATATGATCCGAAGAAAGACGGTGAATTTAATTTCAAAAAAGCCTATACCAAAGATGATGCAAAAAGTGACGGTTATTACAACTATCCGCGTGTCTTAGTGCTGCAAAAAATGTATAACCCGGAAATTAAGACTGATTTTAAAGATGTGAAATCCAATGATTTCCCTGTCTTCTTAAAACCGGCGAAAAAACTGGGGCTGGAAGATATTAAAGCCGGGCTGCGCAACCATTATGAAAATGTCGGCATATCCCCTTATGCCACCACCTATCCGGATACCACCAAACGACCAATCTCGGTATTCAGAACCCAGCATTCCCATATTTTACAGGTACGCAAAGATTTACCGAAAGAAATCGGCAATGTCCGTTATATCGCTTTCGGTATGCCGACATTATCTGTTTATGTCCCGGTGTATTACGGCCCGGATAGTTATGTGGAAGCCTATACCATCGGCTCACCGCAGGCTGATAATGCTTCCGCGCACTGGAAATTCCGTAAATTACAGACTCTGGCGATGATCGATTTTAATAAATATTCGAAAATTGTGCAGGCGGAATACAGCAAACAGGAAGCTCAGTTTGCCGAAGAACAACAGGCAATGGAAAAAGAGTATCTGAGTATCTATAAAAAAGACCCGGCTAAGGCCAAACAGCTGTTACAGGACTTCCAGAATAAAGTGATGCAGGACGCATTAAATACCACCGATAAACTGACCAATATTATTATGCAGGATCTGACCAATTCCGTGAATGAACGCTACCGTTTTAAAGGCGCGTGATGCGGTAAGGTTTTTGAGACAAGATTATTGAGATAAATAAAAACGGCCTCTGGTGACAGAGGCCGTTTTGCTGTTGTCTTTCCGGTCAGTTACCGGCTGACAGCCCGGACGGTCAGTGTAATACCGTCAACGGCAATCACTTCCACCTCCGTACCGGCAGGCAGCGGCGACTGACTGTAAACACGCCAGCTTCCGTCTGCGAGGCGGATGCGGCTGTAACCCTCTTCCGTCTCTGTCAGCAGTGCGGCGCGCAGACCAATCAGCTTGTGATTGGCCTGATTCGGTGAACTGCTGTCATCACGCTGGCGGCGGCGCTGAAAATTACGCCACAGCACCGCACAAATCACCGTCATCACTGCGAAGATAATGCCCTGCCACTCGGGACTCAGCCCCGGTATTATCCACGTCAGCAGTGCGACAATCAGTGCCGCCACACCGCTCCAGAGCAGATATCCCCCGGTGCCGAGCATCTCCAGAATCAGCAGGATGCCGCCGAAACAGAGCCAGAACCAGACCGCCTGTGATGCGATCATCTCAATCATGCGGATTTACCCTGACCTTTCGTGTCTTTTGACACATTGAACATTTCAGCCACACCGCCGATAGCACCCATCAGGTTGCTGGCTTCCAGCGGCATCATAATGACTTTGCTGTTTTCCGCTGCACCGATTTTGGTCAGTGCATCGGTATATTTCTGCGCCACAAAGTAATTGATAGCCTGCATATTACCGTCAGCGATAGCATCCGATACCATTTGTGTGGCGCGGGCTTCCGCCTCAGCCGCACGTTCACGGGCTTCTGCTTCCAGGAATGCGGACTGACGCAGACCTTCTGCTTTCAGGATCTGAGACTGTTTTTCACCTTCCGCTTTCAGGATAGCCGCCTGACGTATACCTTCCGCTTCGAGAATATCGGCACGTTTGGTACGTTCCGCTTTCATCTGGGCGTTCATCGCAGATACCAGCTCTTTCGGCGGACGCACGTCACGGATTTCAACACGGGTGATTTTAATCCCCCACGGGTTGGTTGCCTCATCCACAATATGCAGCAGGCGGGAGTTGATGGAATCGCGCTGAGACAGCATTTCATCCAGCTCCATCGAACCGAGCACGGTACGGAAGTTGGTCATGGTCAGGTTGATAATCGCCAGATTCAGGTTGCTGACTTCATACGCAGCACGTACCGGATCAATGACCTGAATAAAGCAGACGGCGTCGATGGTGACGTTGGCGTTATCGCGGGAGATAACTTCCTGTGACGGAATATCGAGAACCTGTTCCATCATATTAATTTTACGGCCGATGCGATCCATAAACGGCACAATAATATGCAGACCCGGCTGAAGTGTCCGGGTATAGCGGCCAAAACGCTCAACAGTCCACTGAAAGCCCTGCGGTACAGTTTTGACACCGGTCGCGACAATAATGACGGCGATGAGAATAATAATCGGGACAAAACCCAGTGAGAACAAATCCATGAGCCAAAATCCTTATCAGTAATGAGTGGGTTAAATAATTCAGTAAAGTAATAATTAGTACAGTAACGAGTATAGCTTACGACGGTAAGATGCGGCAGTACTGTCTGCGGTTCCCATTGCCGCCATAATATCCATCATGGTTTTGCGTACCTGACCTTCCGCAGCCGCCAGATCTTTCTTCAGGAAACTGAATAGCAGTGCAAGTGCTTCGTCATTGCGGTGAACTTCATGCAGTTTCAGCGCCAGTTGTACCGCGAGTTCTGCATTTTCCGGATCTGCGGCAAAGGCATTTTGCAGCTCCTGGATTTCCGGCGTGTCTGCAGCTTGTTTTTGTAACTCAATTTGAGATAAGAGACCATGATAGCGCGTATCCTGATCCTGAATCGGGACAGACTTCAATACTTTCTCTGCCTCTTCTGACAGATTCACTTCCAGCAGCGTCTGTGCCAGCAGCAGGGTGATTTCACTGTTGCGGTCGTCTGCCTGATGCGCTTCACGCAGCAGCGGCAGAGCAGCCTGAAAATCACCGGCTTCAATCAGTTCGATGGCCTGACCGGTTTTGATTTCAGATTCGGACGGCAGGAATTTTGCCAGGAAGTTACGGACTGTTTCTTCATTCTGCGGCCCCTCAAAGCCATCGACCGGCTGTCCCTGATGGAACAGATAGGTGGTCGGCACCGCACGCAGACCGAATTGTGAGGCGATCATCTGCTCGGTATCGCAGTTTACTTTGGCAAGGATCATCATCCCGGCATAGTCAGCGGCCACTTTTTCCAGAATAGCGCCCAGTTCCTGACACTGCGGGGACTGCGCGGAATGGAAGAAAAAGACCACCGGCACCTGCATTGAAGATTCAATAACCTGGCGTAAATTGGTTTCGTTAACGTCTGTGATATGTGCATTTGATAACATATTCATTCTCTTAATAAATTGGCGGACTTTTTATTAACATCTGGGCGCAGCGCAGCATTTCAAGCAGCAGAGGATTTTTTGTTCAGTATTTTATCCATCAGCCACAGTGGCAGCAGGCGTCTGAGCCACATCACGATTACGGTAAGACCCGTAACAGGATAGCGTATTTTCGGGTGCCGGTGCTCCAGGGCACAGATGACTTTTTTCACCACATCCTCCGGTTTGCCGGTAAACAGGCGGGCAATTCCCGGATTTTTGACCGGTTTATCCTGCAGCGTTTGTGTGACATTTTCCGTAAACCGGGTGGTGATGGGTCCCGGCTCAATCAGGCTGACACGGACTCCGGTACCGGCGAGTTCCATCCGCAGTGCATCGGACCAGGCTTCCAGCGCGTATTTACTGGCGGCATAAGCACCACGTCCGGGGGTGGAAATCAGACCCATCACGGAACTGGTCTGGATTATCCGGCCTTCGCCGGCCTGTTTCATGGCAGGCAGCAGCAGCGTGGTTAACTGATGCGTGCCGAACAGATTGGCGGAAAACTGTTTTTCCAGATCTTCACGGCTGACCGTTTCCAGCGGGCCGTACAGGCCAAAACCGGCATTATTGAATAAGCCGTACAGGCGGTTATCTGTTAACGCCAGTACCTGTTCCGCAGCGCGGGCAACACTCTGCGGGCAGTCCAGATCCAGTTCCACCGGTTCAAACCCGAGGCGTGCCATTTCGGCCAGATCCGCCGGTTTGCGGCAGGCGGCCAGCACACGGTAGCCCCGCTGTTTCAGTGTCTTTGCCGCGCATAACCCGATACCGCTGGAACTGCCGGTGATCAAAACTGCTTTTTGCATTTCTTTACCTGCTTAACTGCTTATAAGTCATGGACAAATCATTTAGGATAGTCTGACGCCTGTTATTGTAAGTAAGGCAGCAGCGTTTTATCCATCCAGTCTGTCACATAGGGCTGTGCCGCTGCGTTCGGGTGTATGCCGTCATCCTGTATCCACTGCGGGTTGGTGATGACCGCTTCCATGTAAAACGGGATCAGCGGAACGGCATTTTCCTGTGCCAGCGCCGGATAGAGCGCAGAGAACCGCTCTGTATAGCGTTTGCCGTAATTCGGCGGAATACGGATCTGCATCAGCAGCGGCTTCGCACCGGCGGCTTTCACGGCATCAATCGCTGCCTGAAGATCGGTGCGGGTTTGTGTCAGCGGCAGGCCGCGCAGGCCGTCGTTGGCACCCAGTTCAATCAGTACCCATTGCGGCCGGTGCTGCTCCAGCAGTGCAGGCAGACGGGCAAGTCCCTGAGCGGCCGTATTTCCGCTGATACTGCCGTTTATCAGTGTGATGCCGTTACCGGCCTGTTGCCAGCGTTGTCCCAGCTGTGCCGCCCACGCCTCTCCGGCCGGAAGGCGGTAACCGGCACTCAGGCTGTCCCCCAGTATCAGTAATGTTCCGGCGGCATACAGATTCCCGCTGAACAGCAGCAGAAAAAGGAAACAGAGATGGCTCCGGAGCCTATTCTTGAAATTGATCATCTTATTAAGCGCGTCGGTCAGGGTGAAAATGAGATCACTATATTGCAGGGTGTCGGATTAGTTGTCGAGCCTGAAGAAACAATTGCGCTGGTGGGGGAGTCCGGTTCCGGAAAATCGACCCTGCTGGGAATTATTGCCGGTCTGGATGACGGCACGTCCGGTGAGGTGAAACTGCTCGGACAGTCACTGCCGCAGCTGGATGAGGAAGCGCGGGCAAAACTGCGGGCGCGGGATGTCGGCTTTGTGTTTCAGTCCTTTATGCTGATCCCGACACTGAATGCGCTGGAAAATGTCCAGCTGCCTGCGTTGTTACGCGGTGAATCCGAATCTGCCAGCCGTGAAAATGCGGAGCAGCTGCTGATTCAGCTGGGGCTGGAAAAACGCCTGAAACATATGCCTGCCCAGCTTTCGGGCGGGGAACAGCAGCGGGTGGCGATAGCCAGGGCATTCTCGACCCGGCCGAAAATTCTGTTTGCCGATGAACCGACCGGTAACCTTGATCGCCGTACCGGCGACAAAATTGCGGATCTGCTGTTCTCACTGAACCGTGATTACGGCACCACGCTGATTCTGGTCACACATGATCTGACCCTTGCTGCCCGCTGTCAGCGGCGGCTGAAGTTGTCTGACGGCAAGCTGGAGGAACTGACATGATCTGGCGCTGGTTCTGGCGGGAGTGGCGCACGCCGTCCCTGCTGGTGGTCTGGCTGTCACTGACCCTGGCAGTCGCCTGTGTGCTGGCGCTGGGGCGTACCGGTGATCGCATTAATCAGAGTGTGAATTATCAGAGCCGTGATTATCTGGCCGGTGATCTGGTGCTGCGCGGCTCGCATCCGGCTGATGAAAGCTGGCTGAAAAAGGCGCAGGAAAGCGGCCTGGCGCTGAGTCAGCAGATGAGCTTCAACACCATGGTGTTTGCCAATGATGTGCCGCAGCTGGTGTATGTCAAAGCAGCCGATGAGGCTTATCCGCTGTACGGTGAGCTGGAAACCGATCCGCCCGGCCTGAAACCTGCACCGGGGGAGATTCTTATCGCGCCGCGCCTGGCAGAACTGCTCTCGGTAAAACCGGGACAGATGCTGGAAGTGGGGGATACCGACCTGAAAATTGCCGGTTTTCTTATTCAGGAGCCGGACAGCGGTTTTAATCCGTTCCAGATGGCTCCCCGCGTCCTGATCAGTTTGCAGGATGCGGAAGCCACCGGGGCAATACAGCCGGGGAGCCGCCTGACTTACCGCGATATGTTTGCCGGTGCGCCGGATGCGGTATCGATATTTAAACAGCAGTATGAGGATGCCCTGCGGATCGATCAGCGCTGGGTCACTTTGCAGCAGGAGGGCGGGGCGCTGGCGAAGTCGATCGATCGCGCTCAGCAGTTCCTGGTGCTCTCCGCATTGCTGACCCTGTTACTGGCGATTGCCGCCGTGGCCGTTGCGATGTCGCACTACTGCCGCAGTCGTCATACCCTGATTGCAGTACTGAAAACGCTGGGTGCAGGGCGGCGGGAGCTGCGTTACTGGGTTGTCGGGCAATGGGCGGTACTGATGGCTGCAGCGATGGTCGCCGGGTCGCTGCTGGGGCTGATTTTTGATGCCGTACTGATGAGCCTGCTCTCTCCGCTGCTGCCGAAAGCGCTGCCCGCGCCGGGATTATGGCCGTGGGCATGGGCACTGCTGACCCTGGTGGCTATCACTCTGCTGGTGGGTGCACGGCCGTACCGCCAGCTGATGCTGACACAACCGACCCGCGTGCTGCGCGATGACGTGGTGGCACCGGTCTGGCCGCTGCGCTGGTATCTGCCGCTGACAGCACTGATTGTGGCTGGCGGGCTGGCGGTGCTGACCAACGCCTCTTTTCTGCTCTGGGCAGTACTGGCCGGTGTGGTTCTGATCGCTGCGCTGCTGGCAGTGGCCGGATACGGCGGATTGTGGCTGCTGGCCAAAATCCCGTTTCGTGCACTGAGTCTGCGGCTGGCTGTCCGCCGCCTGCTGCGTCAGCCCGGTCAGACGCTGGTTCAGACCGGTGCATTTGCGCTCTCTTTTATGCTGCTGGGACTGCTGGTGATGGTTCGCGGTGATCTGATCGGGCGCTGGCAGCAGCAACTGCCGCCGGATACGCCGAACTATTTTCTGGTGAATATGACCGAAGATCAGATAGCACCTGTCAATCAGCTGCTGGCAGCGCACAACGTGACGCCAACGGAATATTATCCGGTGGTGCTGGCCCGGCTGTCCGGTATTAACGGCGAAACTGCGCTGGAATGGGCAGATGCGCGTGATCCCGGCAACAATACGGTCCGCCGTGAACTGAGTCTCACCTGGACGGAGTCCCTGCCGCCGCTTAACGAGCTGGAGGACGGCACCTGGCCGCCGAAACCCGGGGAAGTCTCTATTGAGATGGAAGTCGTCAAACAGCTCGGCCTGAAAGTGGGAGATACCCTGACATTCACCGGGGATACCCGGCCGTTTACCGCGACCGTCAGCAGTGTGCGGCAGGTGGACTGGGAAAGTATGCGGCCGAATTTTTTCTTTATTTTTAATCAGGCGTCCCTGGAAAATCAGAGTGCCATGTGGCTGACCAGCTTTCACTATGACGGTAATGATGGATTAATCACCCAGATGAATCGTAAGTATCCGTCTATCAGCATTTTTGATACCGGATCGATGCTGAAACAGATCCAGACCATTCTCGCGCAGGTCAGCCGTGCGCTGGAAGCGATGGTGGTACTGGTGCTGATCTGTGGTGTGCTGTTATTACTGGCGCAGATCCAGGTGGGTATGAATCAGCGCCGGACTGAACTGGTGGTATACCGCACCCTCGGTGCCGGAAAACGCCTGTTGCGGCGTACGCTGTGGAGTGAATTTGCGCTGCTGGGCGTGATGGCGGGCGTGGTTGCGGCACTCGGTGCGGAGATTGCCCTGTGGCTGTTGCAGACCCGCGTGTTTGATTTCCCGTGGCAATTGCAGTGGCCGCTGTGGATAGGGCTGCCGCTGGCCGGAGGTTTTCTGCTTTCACTCTGCGGCAGTGTGCTGGGGCTCCGTTTGCTCGGGGATTCTCAGCAGCACCGCCGTTTACAGAGTTAGTCCGGCGACGGCGTGTATGCCCTGACCGGTTTGTGCTGCGGTGGCCGCATAAAGAATGTGGCTGCCAGAATCACGATCACCGGCAGGGCGATCAGCAGGAACGCCGGGGTAAAACTGCCGCTGTAATCCTTGACGGCACCGGCAAAAAACGGTGCCAGACAGGCAAAGGTGGAAATCAGATTCACAACAGAAAACAGCTCCAGATACGGGCCGCGGCCAAAATAGTTTGCCAGCAGCACGCTGGAGGCCAGGAATGTCATACCGTAACCAATCCCCACCAGCACCGTAAACAGGATCAGCAGCGGCCAGCTGGTCGCGATACTCAGCGTCAGCACACCAAACGTGATGGTGGCGAGGCTGATAATCAGCAGCTTTTTCGGCTCCAGCCACTCGCCTATCGCTCCGCCTGCCAGACGGGAAAAGGCGTTGATAAAGGCCATGGTACTGAGGAGTGTGGCCGCGATGGTTTCGCTGAATCCTTTGTCCATGATATGCGGCACCGCAAAACTGTTCACGGTGAATCCGCACCACAAAAAGGCGGTATAAGACGCGGCGATCACATAAAACTGCCAGGTTCTCAGCGCCTGACGGGCGCTCCAGCGCGCCTGACTGCGGTAGATACGGGAACTTTGTTTCTTCTGCTGCCACATCACTGCACGGGCATGCGTGATTTCACGGCGGCCTTCCCGCATCACCAGCAGGGTAATCAGTGTGACAACAGCCAGCGTCAGCGCGGAGATCAGCCAGTGTACCCGCCATGAACCGAACACATGGGCGGCGAGAAAA
The DNA here is from genome assembly GCF_019242955.1 of Morganella morganii. Taxonomy (GTDB): domain Bacteria; phylum Pseudomonadota; class Gammaproteobacteria; order Enterobacterales; family Enterobacteriaceae; genus Morganella; species Morganella sibonii. Next base: position 3,215,640 of record NZ_CP066129.1, on the reverse strand, counting down.
TAGATCCATGGCCCGACCACACCGCCGAGTCCGCCGAGGGTAAAGTAAAAACCAAACGCCAGGGACTGGCGGCTGAACAGCCGTGAAATCACATAGGTACCGGGAACGGTGGCCATAAAGGTAAAGCCAATCCCGAGGAAAGCCGTACCGATAAAATAGCGCTGAATCGACTGTGTGGTGTACAGGCTGTAAAACCCGGCCAGAAACAGCAGCAGTCCGGTCAGCAGGGTCAGGCGCACATTGGTTTTACGGATCAGAAGACTGGGCAGAAAACTGGATAATCCGCAGGTCAGCCCGAGCAGGGTGAACCCGAAACCGGCGTCCGTCCAGCTCCAGTTCAGTTCTCTGAGCATACCGGGTAAGACCACGCCTAATGAGGTAAAGGTGGTGGCGGTGGTCAGAAAATAAACCAGCCCCAGCAGGGTGAGTATAGTCCATTGATAAACAGGGCCTAAGCGGCGATCTGACGAAAACATCCCGGCTCCGGAAAAGGCGTAAAAAGCAAAATGCCCGGCTGAACGCCGGGCATCAGAATGGAACTATTGTCGCCGGAAACGGTGCCGACTACCAGCTTAATATTGTTTTTGCCCAGTCCGCAGAAGACTGATATTCCGCCGGTAAATTCTGTGCCAGCTCACTGAGTGCCGCAATAAGCTGTGCCGGTTCCGGATGTGACAGGTTAATGTGACCGACTTTGCGCGCCGGCCGCACTTCTTTATCGTACCAGTGCAGATGCGCCAGCGGCTGTGCCAGCCACTGCGTATTCAGTTCAGTACCGATAATATTCACCATCACCGCTGGGGCGGTCACGACCGGCTGCGGCAGCGGAAGATCCAGAATCGCCCGCAGATGCAGCTCAAACTGGCTGACTGACGCACCGTTTTGTGTCCAGTGACCACTGTTATGCACACGCGGTGCCAGTTCGTTGATCAGCAGACCGTCCTCTGTGACAAAACACTCCATTGCCATCACACCGGTATAATCCAGCTCATTGAGGATCGCGCCCAGCATCTGCTCAGCTTGTTCCTGAAGCGGATTTTGTGTCTGCGGGAAGGCCACGCTCATGCGCAGAATGCCTTCTTCGTGATGATTATGCGTCAGCGGGTAAAACACACATTCTCCGGCGCGGTTACGGGCACCGACCAGCGACACTTCACCGGAAAACAGAATGCCTTTCTCGGCAATACACTCACCGTAAATTTCCGGCGGCAGGGCGGATTCATCCCCGGGACGCACACGCCACTGGCCGCGGCCGTCATAGCCGCCGGTACGGCGCTTGACGATGACAAAGTCCCCGAGGCGGGCAAAAATATCAGGCCATTCATCAGGGGAAGAAAGCGGCTGCCATGGTGAGGTGGCGAGATGCAGATCATCCATCAGTTTTTTCTGCGGCAGGCGGTCAGCCAGACGCGGAAAGATATCCCGGTTGATAAAGGCGGGATGCTGCCCGAGCACTTGTGTCAGCGCGGTTTGCGGCCACTGCTCGATTTCAGCGGTGATCACACTGTGCTGATAAGGAACGGCTTCCGGTTCGGCATCCAGCCCGACCGGATAAACAGAAATGCCCAGCGGCTCACCGGCCTGGCGCAGCATCCGGCCCAGCTGGCCGTTTCCCAGAACGCACACCGGTTTCATCAGCAGGCCTCCCGCGGATCCGGGTTACTGAGCACATCATCGGTCTGTGCTGCGCGCCATTCTGTCAGACGGACAAGCAGAGCCTCATCATGCAGGGCAAGAATCTGTGCCGCGAGCAGAGCGGCATTGGCGGCACCGGCTTTACCGATCGCCAGCGTGCCGACCGGAATACCTTTCGGCATCTGCACAATGGAATAGAGACTGTCGACGCCGCTGAGTGCGGCGCTCTGCACCGGCACACCCAGCACCGGAACGAGGGTTTTGGCCGCCAGCATACCCGGCAGATGCGCGGCACCACCGGCACCGGCGATGATCACATCAAACCCGTTCTTTTTTGCGGTTTCAGCGAAAGAAAACAGTTTGTCCGGCGTGCGGTGCGCGGAAACCACTTCGGTGTGATAAGGCACCTGAAGCAGGTCGAGGATCGCAGCGGCGTGTTCCATGGTGCTCCAGTCACTTTTGGAACCCATAACAATAGCCACTTTGGCTGCCGGTGAGTGTTGTTGCGAAGAGGCGGCGTTCATGTTTTCGGTGCTCCTGTACATCCCGCGTCACGAAAATTGACAGACGTCCGGCAGTGAGCCGGTGAAGAAGACGGGCATAATATCATGGTAAATCACGAAGGAAAACGTTTGCGTCACGGATTTTTCACAAATACGGGCAGGTAATGGCTCAGAACGGAAAGAAGATCAGCGAAATACTGTCCGGGGTGATTTTAAAGGCGGAACCCTGAGAATGCCACGCACCGAGAACACCGCGAAAGTGCGTTTCGCCGTCAGCAGAAACATCGTGTACCGCAGGACGGTGGGTGTGACCGTGGATCATCCAGCGTGTCCGGTGCTGACGGAATGCCTTCATCACCTCGTTCTGATTTACATCCATAATCGCTTCGCTTTTGCGCTGATTGGCAGACTGACTGCCCGCCCGCATTTTCTTCGCGATTTTCAGGCGCAGTGACAGCGGCAGCCACAGAAACAGGCGCTGTATCCACGGAGTGTGAACGCGCTGACGATAATGCTGATAATCCGTGTCATCGGTACAGAGAGTATCGCCGTGCATGATCAGGATCTGATGCCCTTCGGCTTCAATTACCTGTGTATCCGGCAGCAGCGTCATTCCGCACTGACGGGCATAGCGTTTGCCCAGCAGAAAGTCACGGTTACCGCAGATAAAGAAGATCTTCACGCCGCTGTCACTGAGGGATTTCAGCGCATCAGCCACGGTTTTATGCAGCGGGTTCGGGTCATCATCACCAATCCAGTAATCAAAAAAATCACCGAGAATATAGAGTTGTGATGCGTGAACCGCCTGTTCGCGCAGAAAACGAAGAAAGCCGGCGGTGATCGCCGGCTCGTGCTCATTTAAATGCAAATCTGCAATAATAAGCGTGGTCATACTTACTCAGAAACAGTCACGCTTTCGATGATCACATCTTCGCGCGGCACATCCTGGTGCATACCGCTGTTGCCGGTTTTGACTGCTTTGATTTTGTCCACAACATCCATACCTTCAACCACTTCAGCAAACACACAGTAGCCCCAGCCACTTGGTGTTTCTGAACGGAAGTTCAGGTAGTCGTTGTCAACAACGTTGATGAAAAACTGTGCAGTGGCGGAATGCGGGTCGTTGGTACGGGCCATCGCCAGGGTGCCGCGGTTATTTTTCAGACCGTTGTTGGCTTCGTTTTTAATCATACCGAGGGTTGGCTTCTGCTTCATGCCCGGCTCAAAACCACCGCCCTGGACCATGAAATCATTGATAACACGATGGAAAATGGTGTTATTGTAGAAACCGTCTTCACAATATCTCAGGAAGTTTGCGACCGTTTCCGGTGCTTTGTCCGCGAACATCTTAATGACGATATCACCATGATTTGTATGAAAAGTTACCATAATAATTTCCTGCTGCTTATATTATAAAGGCAATAATCTGCCGTTTTTATCTCCGGGGTGTGTTATATCATACTCACTAATCTGCGTCAGTATTTGTTATAATCACCGGGTTTTACAGGGTCTTTCTTGCATTTGCAGGGTATTCGCGTTTCAATAACCTGACCTGTCTCAGATTATGATCCCCGCAGACAGATATAAAAAATAAAGTATTTATTATCAATTAATTAACATAAGTCACCATCAACACGTACAGACTTTTAATGGAATAGTCCTATGCTGAAAATTTATAACACCTTATCAAGACAAAAAGAGGAATTTAAGCCCATTAACCCCGGTAAAATCGGGATGTACGTGTGTGGTATCACTGTTTACGACCTGTGTCATATCGGACACGGGCGGACATTTGTTGCGTTTGACACCATTGTGCGCTATCTGCGTCACGCCGGGTATGATGTGAACTATATCCGCAACATCACGGATGTGGACGACAAAATTATCAAACGGGCGAATGAAAACCACGAAACCTGTGATCAGCTGGTGGATCGCATGGTGGCGGAGATGCACCGCGATTTCGATGCCATGAACCTGATGCGCCCGGATTCAGAGCCGCGTGCCACGCATCACATCAAAGAAATTATTGAGATCACGCAGTTACTGCTCGACCGAAATCACGCCTACGTGGCGGATAACGGTGATGTGATGTTTGATATCAGCAGCGACCCGGAGTACGGCCTGCTGTCACGTCAGGATCTGGAACAGCTCCAGGCCGGTGCACGTGTTGAGGTGGCGGATGTAAAACGCAACCCGATGGATTTCGTGTTGTGGAAAATGTCCAAGCCGGGTGAGCCGTCATGGGAATCGCCGTGGGGCGCAGGCCGTCCGGGCTGGCACATCGAGTGTTCTGCGATGAACAGCAAACAGCTGGGTACGCATTTTGACATTCACGGCGGCGGTTCTGACCTGATGTTCCCGCACCATGAAAACGAAATCGCGCAGTCAACCTGTGCCCACGACGGCCCGTATGTGAATTACTGGATGCACTCCGGTATGGTGATGGTCGATAAAGAGAAGATGTCGAAATCCCTCAATAACTTCTTCACCATCCGCGATGTGCTGGGTTATTACGACCCGGAAACGGTGCGTTACTTCCTGCTGTCCGCACATTACCGCAGTCAGCTTAACTACACGGAAGAGAACCTGAAGCAGGCGCGTACTGCGCTGGAGCGTTTTTATACTGCTCTGCGCGGCACAGATAAAGACGCGGCGGTGGTGGTTAATGAGGAATTCGCCAGTCGTTTCCGCGATGCAATGGACGATGATTTCAACACCCCGGAAGCTTATTCTGTACTGTTTGATATGGCACGCGAACTGAACCGCCTGAAACAGGAAGATATGACGGCGGCGAACGGCCTGGCGGCACAACTGCGCCAGCTGGCGGGTGTGCTGGGTCTGCTGACTCAGGACCCTGAGCAGTTCCTGCAAAGCGGTGCGCAGAGCGAAAGTGATGAAGATACAGCAAAAATCGAAGCACTGATCAAACAGCGTAACGATGCCCGTGCCTCAAAGGAATGGGCGCAGGCTGATGCGGCCCGTGATGCCTTAACCGATATGGGTATTGTGCTGGAAGATGGCCCGCAGGGCACCACCTGGCGCCGTAAGTAATCGTTATTACATTCTGGCTGAAAAGCCCGGCATGATTTATTGCCGGGCTTTTTTATTTCGTTTTATTCTTACGGTGCAGGTATAACAGCAAATTATCAGCTATTCTGTCAGCGTAGCTGATTTTATACGTGAGTTTCTTGTCGTATTTTTATTAAAAAAATAAAGGAAGCATCTGATGAGTAAAAATATGTTAGCGGTATTGCTCGTTTCCGTTTGTGCGTTTGGTACAGTCACGGCGTCAGCCGCCGGATTGTCAGATAATATGAAAACGCTGAACGCAAATTTACAGATTGTTGAAAAAACAGATGACGCGGCAGCGCTGAAGGATGCACTGACAGAAATGCGTGCTGCGGCACAGAGTGCCAAAGCGGAATTACCCGCCAAACTGAAAGGTAAAGCGGCGGACAGCGCAGAAGTGAAGGATTACCATCATGGTTATGATGTTTTGACCGGACAAATCGACGAGGCACTGAAACTGGCGGGAGAGGGTAAAATTCAGGAAGCAAAAGCGATGACTGAACAATTTAAAGTCACCCGCGGTGAATACCACAAAAAATACCGTTAACAAATTATACAGATACCGTTCTTCAGTATTAAAAACGCCCGGTTATGACTGCCGGGCGTTTTATATTTCAGCGGCGGATAATCAGTGCCGTTTACGCGGCATCATGCGCAGCAGGGTATTATCTTTCCAGAAATAGTGATGTGCCAGTGCGGCTGCAGCATGCAGGCCGATAATAAAATAACCGGTATTAGCAATGATCTCATGAATATTCTGTATGCTGTACGCGAGATCTTCATCCGGTGTGGCAGATACCGGCATCGGAATACCAAATAATGACCAGTCATAACCGTTCAGATATTTAATACTGAAACCGAGCACCGGTAACAGAATAAATATCACAAAGATCATCAGATGCACCAGATGAGATAATCCGGTGATCACCGGGGACGGTTTGGGGATAATAGCCGGTGCGCGATGCTTTATTCTGACCGCCAGCCGGACAATCATCAGTATACCGACAGAGATACCGCAGCTGTAATGCAACCCGGACAAGATACTCCGCAGCGGCTCATCAGCAGAATCCCGTAACAGACCACTGATATAAACGACAATCACAAGCAGAAAAATAAACCAGTGCAGCGCAATTTGCACAGGCCTGAATTTTTGTGTTTCCATTTTTTGCGGCTCTTTTATTATGCGGATAAAAAAACCAGAGTCGATGCTCTGGTTTATTCACAAATTGATATTATTCAGCCACTTTTACCTGCTGACCGGCAAATTCCACCACTTTACCGGCAGTGATTTTGCCGCGTTTGCGGGTTTCTGTTTCACCGTCAACAGTCACCTGACCATCAGCGATAAACTGTTTGGCGGCAGCGCCGCTGTCTGCCCAGCCCTGAATTTTGAGCAGGTCACACAGTTCAACATGCGGGTGCCCGTCGAGATTAAAAATATCCATGGTTATTCGTCCTTATCGTGAAATTCTTCGCAGGCCTGTAATGTATTCTGAATCAGTGTGGCAACCGTCATAGGGCCGACACCACCCGGTACCGGGGTGATCCACTCTGCGCGTTCGGCGGCTTCGGCAAAATTCACATCACCGACCACTTTGCCGTTTTCCAGGCGGTTAATACCCACATCGATAACGATCGCGCCGGGTTTGATCCACTCGCCCGGAATAAAACCGGGTTTCCCGACAGCCACAATCAGCAGATCCGCATTTTCGACATGATGACGCAGATTTGTGGTAAAGCGGTGAGTGACCGTCGTGGTGCAACCGGCCAGCAGCAGCTCCAGACTCATCGGACGGCCGACAATATTGGATGCGCCGACAATCACAGCATTCAGACCAAATGTATTGATATTGCAGCGCTCAAGCAGCGTCACAATACCGCGCGGTGTGCACGGGCGCAGATTTGGCGCACGCTGGCACAGGCGGCCGATATTATAAGGATGAAAACCGTCTACGTCTTTATCCGGATGAATACGCTCAATGACTTTGACATTATCAATACCGGCTGGCAGCGGAAGCTGAACGAGTATCCCGTCGATAGTATTATCGTTATTCAGTTTATCAATGAGATGGAGGAGTTCGGCTTCGCTGGTGGTATCGGGGAGGTCATAAGAACGTGAAATAAATCCGACTTCTTCACAGGAACGGCGTTTGCTGGCGACATAAATCTGAGATGCGGGGTTCTCACCGACCAGGATAACGGCGAGACCGGGAGCACGTTTTCCGTTAGCAATCCGTTGCTGAACTTTTGCGGCAACTTCGGCACGGATGGTCGACGCAATCGTTTTCCCGTCTATAATTTTTGCTGACATCGTGTAAAAATCCATAAAACAGATAAAAGATGGGCACTATTCTGTCAGAACATTTTCCGTCTGTCAGTTATGTTTTATTGAGGTGGCGGAAAGTTACTGCCGAAGATAACTTATTTTCTGATTGACTCGCCGCTCCTCAGCCGTATAATCCACGGTGCATCAAGCAGTTAACCCGCTGTTTTTTTCCTCAGCGCGCCCTTAGCTCAGCTGGATAGAGCAACGGCCTTCTAAGCCGTAGGTCACAGGTTCGAATCCTGTAGGGCGTACCATATAAAACAAAGAATTACCCGCACAGTTACTATCAATAATGAAAGCGCGGGTGTTTTAACGGGTGTCTTTATTTTTTGTGACCAAGCCCATCTTTCGTACTCAACTTCTGTCTATCTCAAAAACGTCCGCCTTTCGTTCTTTCCGGTAAAACTCATTACCAGAAGCGTATAGCCATCTTTTGATAACTTATACATTGGCTGAATATCGCAATTTTTATCAATGTAATCAGTTGAATAAATATTATTCTCAGCAAATTCATCAGGACAATCGCTGATTGTTTGCTTTATTTTCCTCAGCACGTTTTTATGGTTTTTCCAAAATAGTCAGCAATCTTCCAGCTGGTTGTGAATACCTGCCCATCAGATGCCGGTACCATTTTCTGAAAATGGTACCCGGGTAAAACTACGGCAGTGATCATGGTGTAAATCCTTATAGAAAAGCGAACCTGTTCATCAGACTCCACGTTCCCTGCGTTGCCTGGTGACGACCGGTCTGTCCCCGGTGGTCAGGATGTAGATCATCCTCCCTGCCGATATAGTGCGTACTATATGAGGCTATGAGAAATCAGATATAAAAAGCCCCGCTATTTAGCGAGGCATTGTTTTCTTAATATACGTTTTTAAATCAAGGCTCCCCAGTTATACGTGGTGTAGTTACTGACGGAGTTGTTACTGTTGGTGTTGTTACTGTTGGTGTTGTTACTACGGGTACGGTAAATGACGGTGTCGTCACTGTTGGTGTTGTTGGTTCTGGTGTCGTCACTGTTGGTGTTGTTGGTTCTGGTGTTGTCACTGTTGGTGTTGTTGGGTCTGGTGTTGTCACTGTTGGTGTTGTTGGTTCTGGTGTCGTCACTGATGGTGTTGTTACGCACGGGGTTGTCACCGGACATGTTGGTTCGGGCGGACATACAGTCACAGGCGGGCATGTCGGTTTCGGCGTTACTGGCGGACAGGTTGGTTTCGGTTTTTCCGGTTCCTCACATTTGCAGCAGCACTTGCAACAGTTATTCACGATAATCTTAATAACTGTCTGCCCGTTCTCACAGCATGCTTCCTTTGTTACTTGAGTCATGATAATTCCTTTTTGATATCAGGCTCCCATTGAGCTGTATAATTATACAGTTGTCAGGTGGTGCTTAATAATCAGCTCCGGAAATGCAATGCGCCTCTGTCTCCCGTATTGCCGGCTTATCGTGATTACAGTCCGCTATTGATTTCTGTCGTGGTTTAATAAATTTGGCCACCTGAACAGAGGGGCATGAGTCCAATGTGCGGATCACAGAAAACCCTGTCGGGCCCGGCAGGCAGAGGCCATGTACAACATGATTGCCGGTCAGTCGCAGGATACCAAAGAGCAGGTCGGTAAAGTTCTGGCTCCGTGGCACCCGGAAAAAGATATGGCATTTACAAGACAACCGGTCTATATTGTTTCGTATGACAGAGGTAAAGACGCGATGACATCAGAAATCATAAAACCAAAACGGGGACGGCCGCCGAAAAATCATGATGCGGGTGCAGATGTAAAACAAATGCTGATCCGCAGTGGCATGGAGATGTTTACCGAAAAAGGCTATATGACTTCGGATATCAACGGTATCCTGAAAAAAGTTGGTGTGCCGAAGGGCTCTTTTTACTATTACTTTGACAGTAAAGAGCAGTTTGGTCTGGAAATTATGCGTAATTACGACAGCTACTTTTCCCGCCTTCTGGATAAATGCCTGTCTGATACCACGCTGCCGCCACCGGAACGACTGCGGTTATTTTACCGGACGGCCAAAGCCGGAATGGAAAAATATCACTGGCAGCGCGGGTGCCTGGTGGGAAATCTCGGTCAGGAGGTTGCCAGCCTGCCGGCCGGGTATTGCGAAATACTCGATAACATTATTACCGGCTGGCAAAAAAAAGTGGAAATCTGTCTTCTGGAAGCACAGAAACAGCAGCTTATTTCCGGAAAAACAGATTGCAGGCAGATGGCCGCTTTTTTCTGGACGGGCTGGGAAGGTGCGGTAATGCGAGCCAAACTGACGCGTAACAGTGAACCGCTGGATCTGTTTATCACTGTTTTTATGACGCAGATACTGGCGGATAAAAAATAACAGCCCCGGGGAATGTTGCAGAATAATTTATTAAATATCACCGCCGTTAACACCCTGGTGCGTATTTAATAAATTTTTTTACAATTAAGTAGACATCTGGTCTATATTCATAAAAGGATAACACCATGTTTAACTGTATTCTGATTGAGAACACCGACGGCTATACCGCCAAACTGGCTCAGCTCGATGAATCACAACTGCCGGAACACAATGTGACGGTTCAGATTGATTACTCCACGCTGAACTATAAAGATGGTCTGGCGATCACCGGTAAAAGCCCGGTGGTCCGCAGTTTCCCTATGGTTCCGGGTATTGATTTTGCCGGTACTGTCACTGAAAGCAGCTCTGAGCATTATAAAGCAGGCGATAAAGTACTGCTTAACGGCTGGAGCGTCGGTGAAAAATACTGGGGCGGTTTGTCACAAATGGCAAAAGTGAAAGACAGCTGGCTGACGCCGTTACCGGCCGGAATGAGCACAAAACAGGCAATGATGATCGGGACAGCCGGTTATACCGCTATGCTGGCGGTTCAGGCTCTGCTGAAGCAGGGGATCACCAAAGAATCCGGTAAAGTTCTGGTCACCGGCGCCAGCGGCGGTGTGGGCAGCTTTGCGGTTTCTCTGCTGTCAAAATTAGGTTTTGACGTTATCGCATCCACCGGCCGCACTACAGATACCGCGTACCTGATCGATACGCTGGGTGCATCCGAAATTATGGATCGCAGCGAGTTATCCGCACCGGGTAAACCACTGACCAAAGAGCGCTGGGCGGCTGCGGTTGACAGCGTGGGAAGCCATACTCTGGCCGGTGTCTGTGCCGGTACGCAGTACGGCGGTGTTGTGGCGGCATGCGGTCTGGCACAGGGGATGGATTTTAACGGTACTGTTGCACCGTTCATCCTCAGAGGTGTGAGTCTGATAGGGATTGACAGTGTGATGCGTCCGCAGGCAGACCGTGTGGCGGCATGGAAACAGCTGGCAGAACTGACAGATCCGGCGCAGCTGGAAACCATCAGCCGGGTTATTCCGTTAAATGAAGCGATTCCGGCAGCACAGCGTTTACTGAACGGTGAAATCCGCGGCCGTGTGGTGGTGGATGTGAATAATTAATATTGCATTATCCGCAATATAATACTGAATCTTGTTGACGAAAGTCCTTTGCCTCCGTTCCGGGGGCTTTTTTATATAAAAGAACATCTGCCGGATTCCTTCCGGCGGATGTCCGGACTTGCAAAGTTAGCACTATTACGTGCTCTCCCATACTACTAATTATAATCAGTTAGCGAAAGGTGTATTATCACGGCAGACTGATGTGACAGAATAATCTCTGTATTTTTATTCATATTACAGGTAATGGTCACTGGTATTATTTTCTTCTGATTCTTTGCCGGTTAAAGAAAATTCGGATATACATACCGGAATTTGCTCATCAGCGGTATTTTATGAATAATAGCGCTGAAAGATGAAAGTGATCGATGAAAAAGACAGTATTTATAAAAAACAATATTAACTAAGAATTATCTTATAGGGATGGGACATGCAAATGATGCAGGCAGTAAATCCGGTGAAACTGAAGTCAGTGGTCAAATTAATTATTGTTGCTGTTATTCTCCTGTTTGCAGGAATAATTACCTTTAATTCATACACTATTGTTCAGGATGGTTCGGTAAAAGTCGGGACTTTTTTAGGTAAGGTTAATCCGGTGGCATATGATGCCGGGTTGCATTTCCCGATTAACCCTTTTATGACATTCGATACGTACTCGACAAAAGATATCCGTGTGTCACTGAAAGAGTTACGTGTACCATCGCAGGATAAACTGAAATCTATCGTTGATATTACAGTGATGCTTCAGTTTGATGGCGCCAAAGCGCCGGTTCTCCGTATTAATGGTGGTACAGAAAGTGAAGCGCTGGATAAATATGTCCGCCAGAAACTGATTTCCACGATTCTGGAGTTCGGGAAAGATGTTGCCAACGCCCAGGATCTGTATACCGCAGATACACAGCGGAAATTACAGGATTCTATCCGTGATGCCATTCAGGGTTACGCTTCACCGTACGGTTATACGATTAAAGAAATTATGATCCAGGATATTACGCTGCCGGAAGTGGTTCAGGAGCAGGTTGTGAATACCAAAATGCGCCAGGAGCAGATAAACCAGGCAAAAGCAGAAGCTGAAAAAGAGCGTGAACTGGCACAGAAAAAAGTCGTAATCGCACAGGCTGAGCGTGAGTCAGCAGAGCAGCAGGCGCTTGCCCGTGAACGTAATGCCCAGGCGAGCTCTTATGCCCTGCGTCAGGAGGCTGATGCCCGTTTATATGCGGCTCAGAAAGAATCTGAAGCTAACACTGTACTGCAGCAGACAATCACCCGCGAAATGATTAACTGGAAACAGCTTGAAATTGAACAAATCAAAGCGGAGAAATATAAAGGTGAAGTACCTAATATTGTTGTGGGTGCAGACTATGACGGTAAAATGATCATGGACATGCGTTCTCAGCAATAAATAATATCAGCTATAAGGTAAGGCAGGAAGACAGAGTTCATTCCTGTCTTACCATTATTATTGTTTTTTTGATATCCCCGGAATAAACATTGAATTATCTGGTCTTTAAAAAAATCAGTAGGATATATCCTGAATAATAAATAATTTAGAAATAATGTCATTGTGAATTTTTTATTATTCAAATAAAACCATTGATTATTAAAAGGATTGATAATGAAAGAATTAAATCATACAGAAATTGAATTGGTTTCCGGCGCGGGTTGTATCCAGGATACACTCACCGGCATTGGTGAAAAACTGGGCGATTTGGGTTTCGGGCTGCTCTCACCATTTCTGAAAGTTGATCTTCCTGTTATCGGAAAAGTAAGCCTGAAAGACGTTGTTCCTGATCTGGGAAAAGATGTCGGTGGTCAGGTGGGTTCTGTTGTCGGTGGTCTTATTGAAAAAACATTGGGTCGTGTAATTGATCTCGGTACTATCTGTAAATAATTAATCTGAGAAAGTAATCTGTCTCAGTGATGATCCTCTGCTGGTGTGATAGCGGAGGATCATTAATATTATCGCTGTTAATCATAAGAATACTCTGTATTTAATCTGAATCCGAAAATAATTACGCCACTCCCCGTTAGTTAAGATATTTTTATTATTCCTGCGTCATGATATGGCTTGTTTTATTACAACTCCTTTCTTTACCTTGATAGCTGAAATATATCGGGAGCATAACCGTGATTAAAATTTAACTGTATCAGGTACTATTGTAGCATAAAAGATACTATTAATACCTAGTACGTGTGTTCCTTTTTAGTGATAATGAAAATATATTAACAACTCAACGGCATGATAAATAAGATAAATTTCAATATATAACCGGATGGTGTTATCACATCGTTAATAATGCGAATTTGTTTTTGTTACGTTATTTTACCTATTCATTGTCGGGTGTTAATTCATATAAAATAAATATTCTTCTGAGGTGCTCGGATGAAATAACTAATAATGAAAGGAAAGTCTACTATGAAAGAGTTAAGTATTCAGGAAATTGAAGCAGTTTCAGGTGCCGGTTTTATCAAAGATAGCCTGACCAGTGTCGGCGGCAAAGTTGGTGATGCTACATTCCGTGCATTCGTTTCATTTGTGAATGTAAAAGTACCTCTGCTTGCCCAGATGAATATCGGGCAAAAATACCCGGATTTAGGTAAGAACCTGGGTTCTCAGATTGGCGGTAAAGTTGGTGGCACAATCGAAACTGGTTTAACATTATTACCTGGTGTTGGCGGATTATTTAAAAAAATCCTGGGCTGATTAATACGGAATCACCGTATTCCTGATGTCAACACTTTATTTTATGGGAATTCATTATTTTATGAATTCCCTTTTTTTTATTTTTTCCCTGATACTGTCTGCCTTTTATTTCACCGGATAACCGCAGGCAGGGTTTATTGTGTTCCGCAAAGCTGCACTTGATAACAGAAAAATGAAGTGGCGGGGTAAGGCGTTATTGTTACCCGGTATTCCGCTGTGGCTGATCCTATTATGCAGTGTCCTGTTTTTAACTGCTTTTCTGGTCTTTATCTTATCCGGCAGTTATACACGCCGGGTCAGTGTGACAGGGGAAATCACCACAAATCCGCGGGCTGTCATTGTATCTGCCGGTGTACAGGGGTTTATTACCCGGCAATATGTGACTGAAGGGCAGGTTATCCGCAAGGGAGAACCGGTTTACAGTATTGATACCAGTAAAGCGACTGACAGCGGTGTGGTCAGTGATAATCAGCGCCGTGAAATTGAACATCAGTTACAGCATATCCGCGACATGATCACCCGCCTCAGAGAGAACAAATACACCACACTGACCTCGCTTGAAAAACAAAAATCGCTTTATGCACAGGCACAGTTACGCTCTGCCGGTATTATTGAGCGGGCACAGGAAGGTATCCGTATTATGAAACTGAATATGGATAATTATCACCACTACCGGGAAAGAGGTCTGATAAATAAAGATCAGTGGATGAATCAGGCCGCACTTTACTATTCCCAGCAAAACAGCCTGCTGGGATTAAGCGGCCAGAATGAGCAGAATATTTTGCAGGTGACGTTACTGGAAAGTCAGATTCTGACTCAGTCTGCGGAATTTGATAACCGGATTTATCAGCTGGAATTACAGCAATCCGAACTGATGAAAGAACAGGTGGCCAACGAAGCCGGCAGCGGAATTATTGTCCGTGCCCTGACTGACGGCCGTGTGGACTCCCTCAGCGTGACGGTCGGGCAGATGGTTAATCCGGGGGATACCCTGCTCCAGATCCTGCCGGAAAATATCAGTCAGTACTGGCTGGTGCTTTGGGTACCCAATGATGCACTCCCTTATCTGAACATCGGTGATGCCGTGAATATCCGCTATGAGGCGTTCCCGGCGGAAAAATTCGGCCAGTTCGCCGCCTCCATTCAGATGATTTCCAAAACCCCGGCCTCACCGCAGGAAATGATGACCTACGCCGGTGCACCGAAAGTCAGTCAGATGCCGCAGTCCATCCCATACTACAAAGTCATTGTTCGCCCGGAAAAACAAAAGGTTTCGTATGACGGCCGTGAACTCAGCCTGCAAAACGGTATGAAAGCCAATACCAGTCTGTTTCTGGAAAAGCGCAAAATCTATCAGTGGATGGTCTCGCCGTTTTATAACATGAAGCAGAGTGCCTCCGGGCCGGCAGGAGCAGACACACCATGACAGAACGGATTCTGTTATCTGACCGGGAGGCCGTATGCGCCGTTTATCCTTAAAAAACCTGCTGGAAAAGCTCGACCTCAGCCTGCGCAGAAGCATTCCGGTTATTCACCAGACCGAGTCATCCGAGTGCGGTCTGGCCAGCCTTGCGATGATCTCCGCGCATTATGGTAAAAGTATTGATCTGATTTCCCTGCGTCAGAAGTTCAATCTCTCGGCCCGCGGCGCGACACTGACCGGTCTCACCGGCATGGCGTCGGAGCTGGGGATGACCACCCGCGCCCTGTCGCTGGATATGGATGATCTGCCGAATCTGCGGCTTCCCTGTATTTTACACTGGGATTTCAATCACTTCCTGGTACTGGTCAAAATCAGCGGTAACAAATTTATTCTGCACGACCCGGCATACGGCCGCCGGGTGGCCGGCATTGAGGAGATGTCGCGCAATTTCACCGGCGTGGCCCTGGAAGCCTGGCCCGGCAGCACCTTCACCAAACAGGAGGTGGTAAAAAAACTCAGTCTGCGCAAGCTTATCGGTAATATTCACGGGCTGAAACAAGCCCTGCTGAAAATCTTCGCGTTTTCGGTGGTGATTGAGGCCATCGGGCTGATTATGCCGGTCGGTACCCAGCTGGTAATGGACCACGCGATCCCCGCCGGGGATCAGGGGCTGTTGTCCCTGATTTGTATCGGGCTGCTGTTCTTTATTCTGCTGAAAGCGGCCGTGAGTATGTGCCGTGCCTGGGCAAGCCTGGTGATGGAAACGCTGATCAACGTCCAGTGGCAGTCCGGATTGTTCACGCATCTGCTGCGTCTGCCGCTCAGCTACTTTGAGCGGCGTAAACTCGGGGACATTCAGTCCCGTTTCAGCTCGCTCGATATCCTGCGTACCACCTTTACCACCAGCGTGGTCGGGGCGATCATGGACGGCATCATGCTGATCGGTGTGTTTATCATGATGATCCTTTACGGCGGCAGTCTTACCTGGATTGTGCTGGCCTTTACCGCGGTGTATATCGGCCTGCGGCTGGCAACGTACGGCTATTACCGCCGGTTGTCGGAAGAATCGCTGATTAAAGAGGCGCGCGCCGGGTCGTACTTTATGGAATCCCTTTACGGGATCACCACGGTAAAAACCCAGGGCATGAGCGAGCGCCGGGGTAATCACTGGCTGAATCTGAAAGTGGATTCCATCAATACTGGCATCCGCCTGACCAAAATGAACCTGATGTTCGGCGGGGTAAACACCTTTATTATGGCCTGCGATCAGGTAGTTATTCTGTGGATCGGCGCCACCATGGTGATCGATAACACCATGACCCTCGGGATGTTTGTTGCGTTCAGTGCCTACCGCGAGCAGTTTTCCGGCCGCGCGGCCTCCATCATTGAGTTCCTGCTGCAACTGCGGATCATGAGCCTGCATAACGAGCGTATTTCTGATATCGCTTTGAATGAGCAGGAAAATAAAAAGCCGGATGTGCCGTACGAGCCGCAGATGCAGGCCGCCGGGCTGGAAACCCGCAGTCTGGCATACAGCTATGACAGCCAGTCCGCACCGATTTTCCGTGATATTAATCTGTCGGTCGCGCCCGGTGAAAGTGTGGCGATCACCGGGCCGTCCGGTTCGGGGAAAACCACACTGATGAAAGTGCTGTGCGGTTTGTTTGAACCTTCTGACGGCAAAGTGTTTATTGATAACATCGATATCCGCCAGCTCGGGGTCAATAACTACCATAAAATGATCGCCTGCGTGATGCAGGATGACAAACTGTTTTCCGGCTCGATCCGCGAGAACATCTGCGGATTCACCGAAAATCCCGACGAGGAGTTAATGATAGCCTGTGCACAGGCCAGCTATATTCACGACGTGATTACATCGATGCCGATGGGATATGAAACGCTGATCGGTGAACTGGGTGAAGGGCTTTCCGGCGGGCAGAAACAGCGGATATTTATCGCCAGGGCGCTGTACCGCAGGCCACGTATTCTGTTTATGGATGAGGCGACCAGTGCGCTGGATAAAGAGAGTGAATCTTACGTCAACCAGGCGATCAGCCAGTTGCCGATCACCCGGATTATAATCGCTCACCGTGAATCGACCATTGAGTCAGCGGACAGGGTTATTTCCCTGGACGGGAAAAAGAGTAAATAAATCTGTTACCGATATAACCGGAGATAATAATTGCCACATAGGGGTTTTTATTATCGATCAGATTATAACTATTATGATATTTCCGGGTGTTTATCCTAATTTTCGGAATTTATTTTATTTGTCATATCCGGATGTGTTAATAATAAACTTTTATTTACGGATGAAATAATAAATAACAAACAGGGATGTTAACACTTATGAAAAGAGCAAGTAATATAATGCTGAATGGTATGGTTTTGTTATCATTGTCAGCGATCAGTTTTTTTTTCATCAGCAGAGAAATTTCTTAAATCAGTGCCGGGAGCTGTCAATACCGCGGTGCAGGTCAGTCCGGTTGTAACATCACAACCGGAGGATGGCGATGATATTATCATTGTTGCACAGACAGAATGGGTCGATTCCGGTATTCATGATCAAAAAGAGGAATACAGTCTTTTTTTCACCAGAGAAAATCCTAAGATTGATAGTAAACTCAATGTTACATTTTCATTTATGATACAGATGAATGGCGATAAAAAAGTGGAAATGTCAGATAAAGGAAAACCGAATGGCATGTTTTTTAACAGGATTGTTGAAACCTGGTCACTGGACTGCCTGAATTTTTCCGGCCACCGGCTTTCCAGAGTGTACATAATGAATGATAGTATTATTTACTCCCGCAAACTGGATACCAGCCATAAAGATATCGGTAAAGTTGAAAAACTGACGGTATTCCCTGATACAGATAGTTATAATGCAGCAAAATATTACTGCGGAAAATAATTAAAGCTGTTTCGTTATGATACGTTGCTTCAGCAGGTCGCTATAAGATGAATAGTAAAATATAAATGCTATTCATCTTATAATAACGGCTGTTTTAAATCGTTAATTTGCAGATAGCTGTGTTTGCAAATAGTTACGTTTGAAAACATCGCTTTATTAAGTCCGGTAAAATAGAATTTTTACCTGTTTCGTTGTCTGTCGCTTATTATTTATATCTTTCCGCGGATGGTGACGGATGCGTTAATCCTGTTGCCGGACACCGTGACACGGGGCGCTTTCTCAGTATACTGAATACCTTAAGACCGCCGTCCGCGGTGCTGACGGTGTCCACTCACTGATAAGGCAGGAGGCAGCATGACAGACAAAAACGCAGTCTTACCCCGGCGCATCAGCGCGAGAATTAAAGATGTCGGTGGCGTACCGGTATCCCGGGTACTGCCGGTAAAAGAGCGCCGTCAGATAGGCGCATGGTGTTTTCTGGATCATGCCGGTCCGGCGGTTTTCGGAGGGGATGACGGCATGAAAGTCGGGCCGCATCCGCATATCGGTTTACAGACCTTCACCTGGATGCTGGAGGGTGAAGTGTTGCACCGGGACAGCCTCGGATCGGAACAGATTATCCGTCCCGGCCAGGTTAATCTGATGACTGCCGGGCGCGGTATCACACATACTGAGGATTCCGCAGGCAAAAATGCCCGCCTGCATGCCGCTCAGCTCTGGATTGCCTTACCGCCTGCGGACAGTATGGTTGCACCGCGTTTTGACCATTATCCGGAGTTACCTGTCTGGCATCACGACCAGATCAGTTTCACATTACTGACCGGCGAATATGATGGCTGCCGTTCGCCGGTTCTGCATTTTTCTCCGCTGATCGGTATGGATTTGCAGGCTCAGCAGGAAACGACAACCACATTGAATACCCGGCCGGATTTTGAATACGGCATTTTTGTGCTGGAAGGGCGCCTGACATACTGTGATGAGGACTATTCCGTCAATGAACTGGTATATGCCGGTGAAGGACTGTCTTCCGTCACACTGACGCTGATGAAAGGGACACGGCTGCTGTTACTGGGCGGAACACCGGTACAGGAAAGAATTATGATGTGGTGGAATTTTGTCGGTTATGACACACAGACACTGCAGCAGGCAGTCAGTGACTGGAACAACGGAGATATCCGGTTCGGCACGATAGAAAATGAACCCCGGGAGCCGCTGCCTGCACCTCAGTATCCGGTATCGCGTCAGTAACAGATAATGACGGATATTCCGTCGAATACAATATTTCTTATTAATGGTAGTTATAATCATTGGCATTCAATGTGCAGTATCATTTCGTATTTCACGCTAAAATAAAAGGGCTAATGGTCGTTATGTTACTGAACTGAACATAACTTTTCTGTTATTCCGTTATTGAGGTTAACTATGAAAGCAGCTGTTGTCGCAAAAAATAAGACCGTAGAAATCAAAGAGAAAACATTACGCCCGCTGAAATATGGGGAAGCCCTGCTGAAAATGGAATGCTGCGGTGTGTGTCACACTGACCTGCATGTGAAAAACGCTGATTTCGGTGATGTATCCGGTGTGATCCTCGGACATGAAGGTATCGGGGTGGTAACGGAGATAGCTGAAGGTGTCACTTCGCTGAAAGTTGGTGATCGTGCCAGCGTTGCATGGTTCTTCCGTGGCTGCGGCCATTGTGAATACTGCAACAGCGGCAAAGAAACATTTTGCCGTGAAGTGAAAAATGCCGGTTATACCGTGGATGGCGGTATGGCCGAAGAGTGTATCGTTACTGCCGATTATGCGGTAAAAGTGCCGGATGGTCTTGATTCAGCCGCAGCGAGCAGCATTACCTGTGCCGGTGTCACCACCTATAAAGCGATTAAAGTTTCCGGAATCAAACCGGGCCAGTGGCTGGCGATTTACGGCCTTGGCGGATTAGGAAACCTGGCGCTGCAGTACGCCAAAAATGTCTTTAATGCCAAGGTGATCGCTATTGATGTTAACGATAAACAACTGGCGCTGGCAAAAGAGATGGGGGCTGATCTGACCCTGAATCCGAAGACAGATAATGTCGATGAGATCATTCAGAAAGAACTGGGTGGTGCACATGCTGCCGTGGTAACCGCAGTAGCCAAATCCGCATTTAACTCTGCGGTTGCCGGCGTCCGCGCTGCCGGCCGTGTTGTGGCGGTAGGTCTGCCTGTCGAAACGATGGATTTGAGTATTCCGCGTCTGGTACTGGACGGCATTGAAGTCGTCGGCTCACTGGTGGGCACCCGTGAAGATCTGAAAGAAGCTTTCCGTTTCGGCGCGGAAGGGAAAGTTGTGCCGAAAGTGGCAATGCGCCCGCTCGAAGATATCAATACTATCTTTGAAGAGATGGAGCAGGGTAAATTTACCGGTCGCATGGTTATTGATTTTAAAAACAAAAAATAATCAGACTGATATATTTATTACAATCTTATTCAGCCGCCCGTTTACGGGCGGTTTTTTATGCCGGAAATAACAGATTTATCCTCTGAAAATGACATTTACTCTGTGGGATAATGTGAAAAATCCTTATCCGGAGCATATTATCTAAGCGGAAATAAGGACGCTATAATGATTATTTAAGATAATATCAGGACAATCGAATGATTAAAATTAACTGGAATTTTGTTGATAAAGTTGTCTATATTAACCTGACGAAAAGAACTGACCGCCGGGAAAGTATTGAATTTCAGCTGAAAAAAATAGGCGTACCACAGGATAAAATTATCCGCTTTGAAGCTGTTGAAAATGAAAATGGTGCATTGGGATGCACACTTTCTCATATCGGTGTTATGACAATGGCAAAAGGAAATAACTGGAATAACGTTCTCGTTCTGGAAGATGATATGATTTTCAATGATGATGATGAATCATTAGACAGGATAAATTATTTTTTCAGCAGTCTGATATTTTCATCATGGGATGCAGGATTATTGTCGGGAAGTTACTTTCAGCTTAAGCAGGAGCATGGCTGCTTTTATCGTCTTTACTTTTCATATTTAACGAACAGTTATATTGTTAATCAGCACTACTATCAGACACTGAGAAATGTATTTATTAAATCAGCAGAAGAACTGAGTGCTGGTGTACCCAGACATAAATGTTGTCTGGATCTTCACTGGAATGAGCTAATGAAAGAAGATAATTGGTACGCAGCTTATCCGTGTGTGGGATATCAGTTAGTCGACCAGAGTGATATTGAAAATATAATAACAGATCGTACAACGTCCTTTACCAGAACGCTGGATGAAATGTAATTATCGCAGAGTTGTTACTGTAGAAAAAGAAGACTCCCCTATTTTTGTAATAGGGGAGATAAATCAGCCTAATAATCCAAAAGTTGAATTTGGTGTAAAGCTGTTTAATACACGAACATAATGCTTGCGCTGATACTCGGTAAACTCACCGGTACGGTTCAGAGTAAAAATAATCAGGCGATTATTGTTCGGGTTGGTATCTTTATGATAAGGCAGTTTAATCATAGACTGCACCTGCTGCATACGTTCACCCTCTTTCAGATAGCTGTTGGCAATCTGAACAACTTTCATTTTCATCGGGCCCAGCTCATGGGTAATCATTTTACCTTCTTCCTGGAAACCGGGTAAATCACGGGTAAAATTAGTCACTTCATTTTCACAAAATTCTTCAACAGTTTCATCTTCAGCTAAAAAGGCACGGTGAACGATAATATTATACTCATTCAGCGTAGGATCACGATAAATCAGAATATTAATCGTATTGTCAAGGTCGGGCGTTGATGTGATAAAACTGCCTTCAGGAATCATGTACTCGTTATTTTTACTCATAAATAATAATCCTCAAAATATGTAATTACTGATTTTCCTGATAAATTTTGATTTCAACACGGCGATTTTTTTCTCTGCCATCCTGAGAATCATTATCTGCAACCGGATTCTGGGAACCTAAGCCGCGGGTAACAAAATGGGTATCAGGAAATCCGGAGGATTCCTGTAACCAGTGTTTTACCTGCTCAGCCCGGTTCAGTGATAAATTAATGTTAATTTTGTCATTGCCGGTATTATCGGTATAACCTTCAATTAAAATTTTCACATCCGGATTTTGTTTGATAAACGTTAATAACGGCATCAGATATTCTGTGCTTTCTTTTTTTAACTGTGAACTACCGGTGTCAAAGACAATATTTTTATCATGGGCCACATAGAGCGGGCTACGGGAAAACTCTGTAATTGATTTATCCAGTTTATTGATAAAGAGGGCAGGTGACGTTAATTCCATGATAAAAAAATGCGGTTTTTCATGCTGAGAAATAGCAGCGGATAATTTTTTCATCTGCTGAATAATAGCAACACGCTGTTGTAATGCATTGGGTGGTGTGGCCTCAAATTTGCTGACAAGGTCATTAACTATCGCATTACGCTGAATATTAAACTCGAGTGACCAGAGCAGGCTTCCTGTTATTACTCCGGCAATCAGTACCGGAATAAGCAGCAATAAATAGCGTTGCTTTTTATAAGGAACCGGCGTCATTTCAATCATCTGTTTTTTGATCTGCGGCGGTGGTTCCCCGATATTTACCGGTAATGGCGGAAGCGTGAGATAAGACGATATCAGCGGCAGCAGTGCAAATTTTTTCTGAACCCAGCGGGACCAGGCACCATGGCGTGTCGGGCCGTTTCCGTAATCAGAAAACATCAGGTTGGTAAAGCTGAGGACGCTTTCAGAAAACAGGGATTCTATTTCTGCCATCAGACCGGCTTCATCCAGCCAGTTCAGTGTGGACAGTGCCAGTGCATTACGGTGCTGTGCGGCAACCGGATGGGGCCGCCGGTAAACCGTATTCAGTTCTTTGCGCAGTAAGGTGATCTGATCACGGAATGGTTTGGGCTGAGTATCATAAAGATTAAATTGTCCGATCCAGATCGCGTTATCCGGATCATGGGCAAACCGCTGGCTGCTCAGGCGTGAATAAATGATTAACGTGCAGGGAATTTGCTGTTCAAACTGACTGCGGGAAAAGGAATTTTTCCAGCCCGTCAATTTATTCAGCAAAAGGGCATCGGAATCATTACCATCCGGTAATACCGGGAAGACAGCACTAATCTGATAATGGCGGTGTTTCTGACTGATAGCCGCAACCTGTTTGTGAATATCCTCAGGCTTGTTTATCAGCATCCAGATAATCCGGTTATCAAACCGGAGCGTGTCAGCCTCATCCTGCCGGCTGAACCAGGCTTTGGCATAGGGCCCGAGAATAAAGACAATTTCCGGTGCCGTTGTGGTATCTGCGTCGTTGTCATCATGAATCACCACCTCTGAATGTTCTCTGAGACGGACAGCAAAAAGAACCGCGATGATAAACAGTGCGATACACAATCCGCTCAGCCAGATAAACAGATGCGCGTTATCATAAACAGCGAGCCCTGCCTGCGTGAGAGCAAGAAGACTGAATAAAACAATCAGCCATTTTTTTACAGTGGCAAAATTTTTCATTTAAATCAGGGTATCCAGTGTGTCACGAATATAGAGCCCGGTAAAAATCAGAATCGATATCAGGCAAAGGATCTCTGCGGCAAAAATAAGCGGCATATTGACTGTCCGGTAGGTTACCGGTGCCGGATATTCCGGTGCCGGCGGTGTTTCAGGTACCGGTGGTGCCACTGGTTCAGCCGCCGGCAGTACAGGCAGCCGTTTTTCAAATAACGGAATAACCGGTTTCAGTACGGTTTTATATTCCGGTAATCCGGACAGCCGCAACGCCATCTGATAAGCCGGTAAAAAAACCGCGTTGCGTTTTACATCAGAAAAAAGTGTCAGTTGATCCGCAACATCAAAAGATTCCCGATCAAAACCGTAGAAATAATTTTCCAGTAAATAAGGCGCCCAGGAGAGCTGCTGGCTGTCGGTGTATTTGAGGATGATTTTATCCAGATAAATACAGAGCAGCCGGCAGAAGTTCTCAGAATGTGCAAAATAAGGATCTTCCAGTTCCAGACAATCACGGAACTGCTGAACCGATGTTGATAAGTTCAGTTGTAATTCTGATAAAGAGGGGATAATTGCCTCCAAATCAATAAGTGCATCAATGCACATTATCTTATTGAAGACATCCTGACTGTTTACCATACTTTCTCCACGGTTTCTCCCCAGCCGCACTCCGTAAAGAAAGGTGCCAGCCGGAGTTTTTTAGGAACAAGGTGAGTTTTATCTTTCAGTTTTATTTCGAACTGATAGATATTTTGATCATCACCGGATTCCTGCCTGGTTAACTCTTCGGATGTCAGTCGTTGCATGGCAATAAGCTGATTATCTTCAGTAAATATACCTAATGACCAGTAATCAATATTATCGTCATTTGCGCTTAATTCAGATTTGTTAATTTTAATCGTCTGGCAATAGTCACTGTATAACTGAGCTATCCATGCTTCCCGTGATGCCGGAATATAATCAAAATAACACGGTTTAGTATTACTCAGCAGTTCTTTGACGATCAGTTGTTCACTGAACATTATACCGGTTAAATATTCATATTCTTCCAGTGTCCGCTCTGTACCTAAACTGTATTTCCCGAGGATGATATCATCAGAATGCTGAATACCTAATACCTGACGAACCCGTTCTTTTGATAATTGATCCCGTTCAAACCAGCTTTTTTCAACCACTTTTTTTTCTTTTTTCTCCTGGGTATGGTCTCCCCAGATTCGGTCACAACCAGAGCGGCTGTAAAAATGATACAAAAATATTTTGTTGGGATAGATAACATCATAGCCGTGAGTAAATGCTCTTGCGGACATTGATATTTCTTCCCCCAGGAAAAATACCTGCGGGTCATTGGGAACATCAAGTACAAACTGACCCGCTGCAAAAGTAAAACCACCGGCTAAAAAACATCCCCGGGCATATTGTTTATTATCAAGAAATGCGATTGGGTTAAAAGAAGGAATGTCACCGTCATTAAACTGATTAAATACCATTCTGGCAAAGGTCTCATGACGGACTTCTTCTTTATCCTCTGTCGCCGGGGTATACGCGGGCGGATAGCCGGATATAATTGGTTTTCTGAAATCTTTTTTCAAAGACAGATAGTATTCAGTCAGTCTGCTATCCCAGTCCGGAATAAAACGACAGTGAGAATCTATCTGAAGAAAATAGTCTTCATCAGTATAGTATTGTTCACAGCAGTGTCTGGCCCAGCATGCGCCCTGAGCCTGATAATATTGTACAAAGTGAACATTGATTGTTGCCCCCTGATAATTCAGACGGATAACATCCGGATTACTTTCAGAATAGTCTTTTTCTGTCGCACCTGCATCAGTAAAAACAGAAAAATCACGTTTTTCATCCTGCCAGCATACAGAGATAAATAATTTCTCCGGACTGGCGGAATTTTCAACCATATTCTTCAGTGTCGGGATTAATTCGGAATCCCGGTAGCTGGCTATACTGATAAAGATTGTATTTTTCATAATGCATTTCTGCTATTTAATATCCAGAGTAATAATAGCGGATGCCGTGAATTTCCCCTGTGCCGGATACGGTTTTCCATCCTGCTTTTTGAGGTTTGCAGTCCATCCGAAATTAGCTTTTTGTCCGCTCTTTAAATTTGTTATATCTATTCTTGTTGAGTTATCAACCATGACCGGTTTTTTCTGGTCATCAGTTATTTCGATGATCAGCGAATCATCATTATTTTTAATGTCACTGACTTTAATATATTTACCATCAGTTGTTATTTTATTACCTTTAATTGATGCTGTAACATTGTAACTGTTGTAATCTGTTTTACATACTATACCGAACTGGAATGGCTTTGCCACTCCGCTCCGGACGTTATCTGCATTGACGGTACCAAAGTCGACCGGCAGGGGCTTATCAACGGTACAGACCGGTGTACTGAAAATATAAATGTTATCCATGTAATAAGTTGTGATAGAGGTCTGTTCAAGATAATTGTCGCCAATTTGTTGCGCGCCGAATAGTAGGTTATTGTTGGGGTAGTTTAAGGTCAGATTAATCTCATTACTTAATTTATAGAATGTCGCATTAAAGCGTCCCCGGATAACCCCGACACTACTCCCTCCGGTCTCGGGATCTGGTTCTGAAGACAATGGGAAATTTAGTCTGGGTAAATCGCCCACTGCAGAGCCATCCGGAGCTGAGGTAGTAAATTTAACACCTATACCCTCTATATTTGTTTTATACATACCGGGGTAGCCGGGGTAGCCTGTAACTCCGACCAACGGACGATTACCGGTGAGTGAGCTGCCTTTACAGATATAGTCAATGTCTGTACTCAGCGATGTAGAGATTGCCTGACCAATCGGGATATCCGGGCTTATCGGTGCATCCGCCCGTAATTCAATGGGGGCCGACGAAGCATTCAATCGTTCGGTCTGATAATTAGGTGGTTTTATTGCGGTACATTCAACCGCCAGTGCATTACCTGATATTCCCAGTGCGGCCAGTGCGGCCAGTAATTTTATTTTCATGACATATCCTTATTGATATCCAAAACAGCGAGCATGTCAGCGGGGAATAATTTACTGAGCTGAAAGAAGTTTTTCCCTGCCGCTTCTTCGGCATACCTCAGCAGTAAAATAATCGGGTTACCGGGTTCGGTTTGCTGAAACCATGCCCGCACTTCACGGATCCTTTCGAGGGCATCCTGCCGGGTGTTAATGACTTTGTCGCGATAGACAACCCGTTCGGTTGTCACCGTTGTGCTATCGCCGTCAACGACCGTTTCTGTTGTGCTGCGGACAGAATCCGATGACTGACTGCGGGCTTCATCCGCCGGGTCATCCCCGGCAAAGACTAATTCAGAGGTTAAATCGGCATCACCATCAGGGGAGACACCGGTGGGCAGTTTTTTGCCGTTAGCGGTCAGATCTTTATTGAATAACGACAGTACCTGAGTCAGTGCCGGAAGTGCCGGTGTTTCATTTTCCAGCGTTTCCCGGGTCAGTTTTTTGATAGCGTCCAGAATCAGGGCGGCATTATTGAGGGAGGCGAGTGTTTTATCATTATTCAGGCGCCATTCATTCAGAATACCGGTGACACTCTCTTCCGCGAGGGCATTTTCTTCTTTCGGGATGGCAAAGGCGCGTTCAACGTCTTTGATGGTCAGTTGCAGTCCGTTGATCTTAGGCAGTGTCATCTGCCGTAAATCCAGCATAAAGCCATCCGTATCTTCCAGTTCGGAAATGGCATTGGCACGCATAAACGGCTCAAATTCACCTTCATCGTAAAGCTGAGGATGAATTTCATTCGGAAAGTTTTTCAGCAACTGATACAGCGCGATAAGCCCTTCTTCCAGAGCAAACAGACCAATCTGGCGGCTGCGGGCACGGATTAACAGAACGATCAGGCGGATATGCTTACTTTTTTTCAGCAGTTCCAGACAGTCACTTTCAATTTCCCGCCAGTTAACCGGTTCTGTTGTTTCGACAAAATCACCGTATTCCGCGCCCATTTTGGGTGCCATTTTGGACTGTAATGTGATGTATAACGGGTCATATTCGATACTTTCGCCGCAGACGAATTTCCCTTCCAGCGGCGTAAGGATTTCTGTATAAAAATCAGACTGAAAAGTAGATTGCAGTTCTTCGCTCACGGTCATTATTCCATTATCGGTTAAATGTAACGGCTCAGTTCAGGTGAGTTTCAGGATCAAAACTCATACCGGATATCGGTTCATCCTGTTTCTCCCGCGGCAGCCAGGCGGCATAACCCAGCTGATGGCTGCCGTCGAGGTTAGCTTCAGGTACCGCGTCAGGTGCCAGCACCAGCTGAACATCCCAGGCATACTCAAAGCCAACAAAGTTACGGACCCACTCTTTGAGAATCGGCAGATCCTCTCCCCACAAACTGAAGCGCATATATTGTTCCAGCGTTAACGGGCCCAGAATCAGACTGAATTTGTGTTGTCTGTCCTGGACGGTATTGCCCAAAATGGCGCCTTCTGACAACAGTAATGAGGAGTTCAGATCCCCCATCCGGGTCTGATCGGCTGTTTCCAGAAAAATCCATTGTTTGGTGTATTCCTGCAACTGAACCCGGATACCAAAGTAATACTCCAGCGCACCGGACAGTCCTTCAGGATTGCGCGCCTCCCGGATCAGATGAGATGAAGAGGAGAGGCGGGCGTGTGTCGGCAGAACGGAGTTACAGATTTCATCCGGTACCAGGCCGATGAGGGCGCCGATATAAAAAGAAAATTGCTCATCATCCTTGCGATCAAGGGTGGCGACGTCCTGTGAAACAAACCAGTTCCGGTAAAACAGAGACAGTGCGCGGTGGTGAAAGATATTCACAAAATCACGCAGCAGGGTGTCCTGATGTTCCAGCCGGATAAAGGCCTGTTCGGTAAAGTTAACCGGCATCGCTCCCTGCGGTCCCCAAATGCCGAGGCTGTAGAGATCGATATGGCACAAACTACCTTCGTGATAGATATCGGCTATCTCACGCGGCGCGAAAGCCATATTGGGTGTCTGTCCCAGCCGGTAAGGCTCCTGCTGGGGACGTGCTGCTGTTCCGACGGGCGGCATATCGGGATATTTCGCCGCGACGGCCCGCATCAGGCTGATAAAGCCGCTTTTCCACGGCTCTTCTTCGTTATACCAGCGCGACAGGTCGCTTAACATATTGTGATGCAGATGGCTCATTACAGAATCCCGCGTTTACCCGGCCTTGGTGCCCATTTGGCAACAAGGCCGCGTTGCATTGAATGCAGTTCTGTCTCGGTAAAGACGTTTACTGCCGCGTGACGGGATAAGTAGTTTTCCATCACTAACCCGAATAAATAAGGACTTAACCCGGAAAAGCCGACTTCATCCACAGTCAGAACACACTGAACACCACGGCCGTAGACCAGTAATTCATTGCCCGGCAACCGGCGGACAACCGGTTTGGTTTTACTGCCGACCAGACTGTCAATTTGTGTCATAGACTCCTGATCTGCCGGACTGACAAACAGACGCAGCAGATTACGCAGAGATTCCCCGCCCCGGTTGTGATCCATATCGTGCAGCGGCAGGTAGTTAAAACTGAGCTGACGGATAAGCCGCCATGCAGACTCACCACGGGCAAAAGGCGGATGCGGCGGACTCGGCTGTGACAGGAAATTGGCGCCATACACCGGAACGGAATCTGACAGCGTTAAATCATAATCATTGCTCCGGTCGATCAGGCGGGGGAGGTCACGGTTAGTGACCAGCGCTTCCACGGAGAGATAACGGATATCGTCATCAAACGGGGCTTCCTGCTGATCGACGAGGGAAATAAAGACTTCAGTACCGATATACGGTGTCAGCGTCTCATATTTACGGCGTGCACTGCCGTTGGCGCGGGTTTCCCTGCGCAGTGAGAAATAACGGCCGAAGTTTCCGGAGTCACTGTGGCGGGTCTGATAAATCGGGTTGAAAATGACCTCACTGCTGTTTTCTGCCTGTTGTCCCATCACTTTGCGGACAGAAAAAACTTCATAGTCCAGCGGCCGGCTGCGATCCGGTACAACGTGAAAATCATTCAGCGCACGGTTAATTTCGATTTTATCGATTCGTTTGGGAAACAGGTTGATAACCGGTGTGCAGAACAGCAGAAAACGATCTTTATCAATATGACTGATAAGATCCTGAGGAAAACGATCCAGCAGAATAATAATTTCCGCTTCATTGGTATCATTATGGCGCAGAGCATCGCGCAGATGATTGAGCGTAAAGAAATAAAAGCGCTGGCGGCAGGAAAAATATTCCTGAACCAGGTTATGACCATGGAACATATTCCACTGAACCGGCAATAATGCCTGGTCAGGCTGCAGGCCCTCAAAAGAGACACCACCGTTGACGATAGTGGTATCTTTCTTCTCACTGCCGCCGCTGCGGATAATCATGGCGACATAATGCGCGTGGATCAGCTCAAAAATATGTGAGACAACACGTTCGTCACCATCAATATAAAAAGGCAGTTTGTCGAGATTTTCGAGCTGGGAAAACAGGTTATCGCCGTCAAGCTTCAGTTTTATCCGTAACGCACCTTTCAGGCGTGAATAAGATATTCTGTATTTTTCCAGGCTGGAAATATCCGGCGGGATTGACGTCAGCCGGACATCTTCGATTTCAACCGGCCATAATGTCAGATCCTGACTGCTGCGGAATTCGCAGCGTGATTGTTCACCCGGCAATAACCGGGTAAACATCTGACTGTTCTTCGGAACATGATAGCCGTTCGACAAATCACCTTCTTTGGTATTAGGATGCAGCTGAATGACCCCCATTGACGGGGTCTGGGCATTATAATTGGGGTAAATAACATCCAGGAAACGCTGGGTAAATTTCGGGAATTCGGCATCCAGTTTTACCTGGGAACGCGCTGAAATAAAACAAAACGCTTCAATCAGCCGCTCGACATAAGGATCAGCAACTTCAATACCATTCATGCCCAGACGACCGGCGATTTTCGGATGCTTTTCCGCAAACTCACCGGACATTTCTTTCATAAACGTAAGTTCCCGATTGTAAAAATCAAGAAATTTCTGATCCACGGATATACCTCTGAAAAGAAATGAATTATGAAGGCAATTATCAGCCTTAAAAAATAATAAAGATCTAAATATGAAAAGACACTGAATAAACTCTGGTTAAAAATAAAGGTCATACGTTCATACCGATATCGGATAAGTCTGTATTACCGTGTTATTACCTTGTGGTAAGGAAATTATATGATGAAAAAATAAGTAATTTTCAATGTGAACATAATATGATTAATTTATGAATGCCGGGTGTTCATCTTTTTTCGGAGGGCGTATTTTAGTTTTAATTATATCGATTGTATATTACCAGGGGATATATGCTTAATCATTTCATTCATCGATTTATTTGTGGTCAGATTAATTATTTATTAGGGTGTTTTGGTGATTTTTTTACGGTGTTCTGGTTTTTTGTTTTGTTTTTTATTATTTGATGTTCATTGTTGTTATTAATTCTCTATTAATCCTTTTTTTGAATCAATCTGATTGGTGTTATTTTTATCTTGTTGTTTTTTATTGATTAATTGGTTGTTTTCTTGGCCATTGTCATAAGAATTTTCTAAATTGATATATTTATTTTTTCTCGTGGTTGTGTTTTTTTTATTTACATAATAGTCTTGGTGTAAAGACACGAAGTAAACCTCAGGATAGTGTGTAGTGCATATAAGGATTAATGCAGAGCATCAGGATGTTATCTTAAGAATAAACTTAAGGTTAATTCTTATTGTCAGGTAATATTATTTGCTTTTATTATGAATCAGCATTTCTGAAAACACACTTATGTTTATGTATTCCGGATATGTGTTCATTTAGTTATTTATACGCATGCGTGGTTATGCGTAATACATATTGTATTTATAACATATTGTGTTTATAAACCGTGCACCTGCTAAGGGTGAATTGTTAGTATAAACAACACTTGATTAGGTAATAATTGTGGCTTTCAGCAGACAGAGTTTATTTGGCAAGCTCGATACGACTTTATTCCGGAGTATCGAAAGTGCAACGACCTTATGTAAATTAAAAGGCAACCCTTATGTTGAACTTGTCCATTGGATGGTTCAGCTGTGGCAACAGGAACAAAGTGATCTGAGACAAATTGTCCGTCACTTTCAACTCGACATCCAGTTAATGGAAAAAGGGATGGATCAGGCACTTCTGCGGTTACCGTCAGGCGCCAGTTCTATTTCTGATTTCTCTTATCATATTGAAATGGCAATTGAGCGTGCTTGGGTATGTGCAAGTCTGGAATATTCAGAGAGCGCTATCCGCAGCGGCCATTTATTACTTGCCTGCCTGACGACAACGGAGTTGCGCCGGGCATTATCCGCGATTTCACCGGTATTTGACAAAATTCCGCTGGATATTCTGGCGTCAGATTTGGCATTCATTACCAAAGATTCGCCGGAAGCAGAGCAAAATGCAACGGATAACAGCGATCTCGGCGGTAAAAACAGCCTGCCGGGTGAAGCCAGCAGCGCCATGGCCGGTGAGCAGGGCAAAGCAACACTGGCGCAGTACACCACTGATCTGACTGCACTGGCCCGTGAAGGCAAAATTGATCCGGTGATCGGCCGTGAGCAGGAAATCAACACGATGATTGATATTCTGCTGCGCCGCCGTCAGAACAACCCGTTACTGACCGGTGAAGCCGGGGTGGGTAAAACCGCACTGGTGGAAGGGATGGCACTGGCTATCGCATCCGGTCATGTACCGCCGCCGCTGGCAAAAGTTCGTCTCCTGAACCTGGATATTGTTGCACTCTCTGCGGGTGCCAGCATGAAAGGTGAATTTGAATCCCGCCTGAAATCCGTACTGGAAGAAGCAGTTGCTTCCCCGAATCCGGTCATCCTGTTTGTGGACGAAGTCCATACACTGGTCGGTGCGGGTGGTAACAGCGGCACCGGTGACGCGGCAAACTTATTAAAACCGGCTCTGGCACGCGGCAAGCTGAGAACGATCGGCGCCACAACCTGGAGTGAATTCAAACGTCATATTGAGAAAGATCCGGCTCTGACCCGCCGTTTCCAGGTATTACAGGTCGACGAACCTTCAGAAGAGAAGAGTGTGGCCATGTTGCGCGGCCTGGTGCCGATGCTGGAAAAACACCACAGCGTCTGGATCATGGAAGAAGCACTTCAGTCTGCGGTCCGTTTATCCCACCGTTATATTCCTGCACGTCAGCTGCCGGATAAAGCGATCAGCCTGCTGGATACTGCCTGTGCCCGTGTTGCGGTTGCCCAGAATATTGCGCCGAAAGATTTGCAGGAACTTCAGTATAAAACGCAGACAGCATCGTCTGAATTATCACTGGCAGAAAAGGCACTGAATTTCGGCCGTGAAGACAGCGATACCCTGAATGCCCTGCAGGATAATATTAAAGCGCAGACAGCTCAGGCAGAAGAAATGGAAGCCCGCTGGCTGAAAGAAAAATCAGCAGTGGCGGCCATTGTGGAAATCCGCAGTCAGATTCAGGCGTTAATCAGCGGTGATAAACCGGCTGACGCTGCTGCACCGGTTGCTGAAGAATCCCACGCTGTCACAGCTGAAACCGGTGATACCGCAGTGGCTGAAGCTGTCACGGAAACTGTTGTGCTCAGTGAAAAAGAGCAACTGGCTGAGTTGCAGAAACAGCTGGCAGAGCAGGAAAAAGCACTTGAGGCTATCCGTCAGAACCTGCGTGAAGATGCGGTTATCCAGGCGGAAGTTAATGCAGCGGTTGTGGCATCGATTGTCGCAGACTGGACCGGGATTCCGGTCGGCCGGATGATGAAAGATGAACTGAATGCCGTTCTGGAATTACCGAATCATCTGGCAGAACGTGTTATCGGGCAGCAGCATGCACTGGATATTATCAGTGAGTCTATCCAGACCTCACGTGCCGGACTGGCGGACCCGCGTAAACCTATCGGCGTCTTTATGCTGGTCGGGCCGTCCGGTGTCGGTAAAACCGAAACTGCGCTGGCCATTGCCGAGCAGCTGTACGGCGGTGAGCAAAACGTTATCACCATCAACATGAGTGAATACCAGGAAGCTCACACCGTATCGTCCCTGAAAGGCTCGCCTCCTGGCTATGTCGGTTACGGTGAGGGTGGTGTGCTGACTGAAGCTGTCCGCAGAAAACCTTACAGCGTCGTGCTGCTGGATGAAGTGGAAAAAGCCCATCCGGATGTTCACGAATTGTTCTTCCAGGTCTTTGATAAAGGCCGTATGGAAGATGGTGAAGGCCGTGTGATCGACTTTAAAAACACCATTATTTTACTGACCAGTAATGCCGGCAGTGATCTGATTTCAAGCCTGAGCGCTGACCCGGATACGACCCCTGATCTGGACGGTATGCGTACCGCATTACAGCCGGAACTGCTGAAAGTATTCCCGGCCGCGTTCCTCGGACGCCTGAGTGTGGTGCCGTACTATCCGTTACAGGATGAATCGCTGGGCCGGATTGTCCGTATTCACCTGGATCGGGTCGGTCATCGTTTGTCTGCACAGCATAATGCGGCATTCGAATACGGTGACGATGTGGTGGATTCAATTATCAGCCAATGTTCCGTGGCTGAAACTGGTGCGCGAATCCTGATTCGTTTCATCGAGCAAAATATTTTACCAAAAATCGGTTTACATATTTTAAACCGGAACACGGAATCTGCAATTCAGAAGGTCATTCTGAGTTGCGATAATCAAAATGGATTTACCGTCACCTCAGAGTAAGACGCGGTAACCGTTTTATGGAAAGCAGTGAAGTACATAATCATATATTAAGGATATAGATATGAAAAAAATCAAGTTAGCATTATTAGTGGCTGGTTCTTTAGTTGCCGGTGCAAGCACTTCTGCTTTTGCGGCTGAAGGTCAGGGTACCATAACATTCGACGGTGAGTTAATTAAGGAAACCTGTCAAATTACCAGCCCACTGAATCAGACAGTAAAATTACCTAAGGTGTCTGTTAAATCACTGGCTGCATCCGGTGATGAAGGTGGTTATATGCCGTTTACAATAAATGTTGACTGTTCAGGAGCGGAAGCTACCGATCTTGTAGGTAAAAAAATTGCTGTACATCTTGAACCGGTCGGAAAAACAACGGACTGGGACCCTGCAACAGGTAACCTGCTGAATAATCTGACTGGTGCTAATGACGCTAAAAACGTTCAGATCAAAATTTACAGTACCACTGGTGGCAAGCGCGTTCATAACAAAATTGGTGAAACCGGAGCATGGGTGGATATCACCGCTGCTAAGAAGACAATGGACTTCCATTATGTCGGCGGTTATTACGCCACAGCACAGACTACTCCCGGTTTGGTAAACGCCACTGTTATGTATACTCTGGTTTATCAGTAACAGACGTACCGGACAGAGCCATTATATGGCTCTGTCTTTTAATTAACAGAGGTTATTATGTTAGCAAAATCTATAAAAGCGTTATTGATCACGTCTCTTTTTTCCGGCATGGCACAGAGTGCGGTTGTTATCGAGGGCACCCGTATTATTTTTGACGGCGGAAAGAAAGAGCAGGTTGTCAGAGTTAATAACAGGGATGAAACTCAGCCGGTATTAATTCAGGCATGGGCAGATGACGGTGTTGACGTTAATAACATTAATAACCCGAAACTACCATTTGTTATCACACCGCCGATAAGCCGGATTGAACCGGGTAAAGGGCAGAGTATCCGGGTTATTTATAACGGGATGTCCCTTCCGCAGGACAGAGAATCTGCGTACTACTTTAATGTTCTGGAAATTCCGCCGCAAACAGAAGAAGGCCGGAATGCGGGACAAGTCCTTGAACTGGCCTTTAAAACCCGGATTAAACTTTTTTATCGTCCGGAATCTTTACGCAAAAGCATGGTATCCGCTGAAACTGATAAAATCAAATGGAGTGTGGTGGATGTCCCGGGGAAAGGTACAGGACTGAAAGCGGAAAGTGCATCACCGCTTTATATTACTGTCACCGGAATAAAAGCAAAGATTAACGGAAAAGATGTTCTGTTTGATGGCGATATGATCTCACCAATGTCTTCAGCGGTATATACCCAGCCGAAAGAAGCTCAGAAAACAAACGGAAATATCTCTGAGTTTGAATTTTTTATTCTGAATGAATACGGCAGTCAGATTACCACAAAAATGGCAAAGTCAGGGGCAGGATTTTCTATCGTTAAATAATACTGTTTAAAGGGATTTAATTCAGGTGGTTAACAGGGAGTGTAACTGCCGATAACAGGAGTATTAGTATGAGACAGCGTCAATGGAGATTAATGCTCTGTTCTTTTTTATTTCCGGCCGTATCATTTGGCAGCACTACTTCATTGACAGATGAAAATAGTGCAGGTGACGGAAAAATGGATTATAACGCCAGTTTTATTCAGGGACTAGATGTTGATGTCTCTGACTACCGTTATGGCAATCCTGTACCGGAAGGAACTTATACAGTTGATGTGGTTATCAATGAAAATAACAGAGGGAAGCGCAGTATTGTTTTCAAAAATATATCTAATGATAAACGGGCTGATGCGTGTTTTACGCCTGAGCAGCTCGAAGAGTTAGGTATTATTGCTGATAATAAGCTGGCTGGTCAGTCTGAAAACAATATTAATAGCGGCGATGGTTCCTGTCAGCCGCTTTCCGCGTATGTCAGCTATGCAAAAGCGTATTATAATACCGGAGATCTGGTATTAAATATAACGGTTCCCCAGGCGAGCCTGAAGCATAAGCTTTCAGACTATATTGACCCGTCACGCTGGGAAGCGGGGGTCACGGCACTGTTTATTGACTATAACCTGAACAGTTATTTATCAAGCAGTAAATCCGGTAACAGCAGTGATAAAGAAAACTATTACAACACGAATATTAACTGGACAGCCGGTCTGAACTTTGACGGGTGGCGCCTGCGTAACCGCAGTAACTCCGTATGGTCTAAAAATAACAGCTTCAGTAATAAAAATATTCAGCTCTATGCTGAAACGGATATTACCCCATGGGAAAGCCGGTTAACACTCGGTGAAACTTTCACCAGCGGTCGTATTTTTGACAGTTACGGTATCCGGGGGGGAATTTTGGGCACAAATACAAAAATGCGCCCGGATTCTGAAAATAACTTCAAACCCGTTATTACCGGTATTGCAGATAGCAATGCCCGGGTGTTAATCCGCCAGAACAATTATACCATTTACGAAACAACGGTGACGCCGGGTCCATTTGAAATCAGTGATTATGGTGCACTCGGTACCAACGGTACATTGCAGATGGTGATTATTGAAGCGGACGGCCGTGAGAAAGTTCAGGATATCGTGTTCTCAGCACCGCCGATGATGTTAAAGCCCGGAACACTGCAGTATGCGATTTCTGCCGGGGAATTGCGTGACAGTTCTGCCGGTGAGTCACCGGCCGTGGTGGAGGGGGAATTACTTCAGGGGATAAATAACTTCCTGACCTGGTATACCGGCTTCCAGTTATCTGAAAACTATAAATCAGTGGCTATCGGTAATTCACTGAACACCCCGATTGGTGGTATTGCACTGGACATGACCCATGCCCGCAGTGACCTGAAAGAGAAATCACAGTCCGGTGAGTCGTTCCGGATCAGTTACAGCCGGTTGTTTGAGCAAACCGATACTAACGTTATTGTATCCAGTTACCGTTATTCAAACGACGGTTATCTGAGTTTCCGTGATGCGACTATGATCAGAGCGCGCGGAGAAAATTATAACGACAACAGAACAGATGAAAGCGGGAAATTAATTAACCCTTATCTGGGCGTCAACGCCAAAAACCAGTATTCACTGAACCTTAACCAGCGCTTATGGGATAACAGTTCGGTATCTGTAATGGGCAGCTACTATGATTACTGGACGGACAGACAGGCATCATCACAGTGGTCGGTTTCTTATCAGCAGAGTCTGGAATATTTCTCATACAGTCTGGCTTATCAGCGGTCAAAAACCAGTGAAAATACCTATGATAATACCTATGTGCTGAATATTAATATTCCGTTGTACCGGGGTTATAACTATCAGCCGGCGTTTAACAGTCTGTCGCTGACCACAACCCGTAATGCGGATGGCAATACGTCATTCTATACCTCCGCATCCGGTTCTCAGGGGGATCAGAGTGAGCTCAGCTACAATATCGGTGCGACGGCTAACTCACATTCAGATACCAGTGATTCACTGACGGCGGCAGCAAACTACCGGAGTGCCGTCGGTACCTATGGTGTTACCGGATCGATGAATAACCGCTCGAACCGGCAGCTCTCGTTTTCAGCGAACGGCAGTATCGTTGCGCATCCCGGTGGTGTGACCCTGGGGCCATCTGTCGGTGATGCACCTTTTGCGATTATTGAAGCTGATGGTGCCGAGGGCGCGGCAGCATTGAACGGCAACGGCAGTAAGATTGACGGCAGAGGTTATGCCATTGTTCCTTATCTGAATTCATACCGTGAAAACCAGGTGGGCCTTGATGTCAGTAAAGCGGGACCGAATGTGGATCTGATCGATGACCTGGCGATAGTGGTGCCGCGTGATGGTGCGGCGATTGCTGTGAAGATAAAAACCAGTGTCGGTAAACCGGTTGTACTTATCGTTAAAGATAAGAATGGTAAATTCCTGCCGATCGGAACCAATATCTATGACGGCAGTGGTGAATACCAGACTATTGTCGGCCAGGCCGGAATGGCTTATTTACGCGGCTGGGATGGCAGCAGCGGAGCATTATCTGTGAAATCAGGAACAGCCGGTGAGTGTGTGATCAATCCGGAACCTGGTATTGCGCAGAAAATTGCGGCTGCAGATAACTCAGTGATTCAGGTGGAGGTAAAATGTATTTAATGAACATCATCAAAAAATACGGAATATCATTATTCCCGCGAGCAATGGTTTTATTTATTCTTTTAGGAATATTTACATACTCCCGTGCTGAAGTTATATGTAATAATTGTGACCTCAAAAATATTGAAGTTGAGTTCAAGGGTATATACACAGAAGGTACATGTTCTATTTCAGTTAACGGAAAGTCATCGGATGAAACGGTGGTGTTACCGACAATATCGTACAGGACATTATCAGCAGCCGGGAAAGAAGCCGGAGCAACACAATTCAGCGTTACATTGAAAGATTGCCCGAAAGAAGGAGATATTTTACTTTTCTTCAAAAGTGATAATAACCTGAGCCCATTAAATAAAAACCTTAAAAATAGTATCGGTGCAGATTTTGCAGAAAATGTTGAACTGCGTATACGGGATGATAAATCAAAACATATTGGTATTGATGATCCATTATCCGGGCAGTTGTATCCTATTCCTGACAACAGATCTCCGGTAACAAAAAATTATTATGTGTCTTATTTTGCCGGTGATAATGCAGTTTCAGCGGGAAATGTAAAAGCGAAGTCGATTTTGGAAGTTAGTTATAAATAACATTCAATATTTTTTGAAAGTAATATGTTCACAACAAACAGATTTATCCCGGTTTATATTCAGTAGTAATGTTTAATATGTAATGACGCCTTTGCTCATCAGTCTGGTATTGTTTTTGGCTAATGAAAGCGGCTAATTTGAGTGAAGTAATATTAGTAAATTTACTAATCAAATTAAACAAAAAAGAGAAACACGGTATGAGAATTAATAACGGTAGTGCTCAGAAGTTCATAGCAAGAAACCGCGCTCCCCGCGTGCAGATTGAATATGATGTCGAAATTTACGGTAGTGAGAAAAAAATCGAATTGCCATTTGTAATGGGTGTATTAGCTGATTTATCCGGTAAGCCGCTGGAGCCGCTTCCGCCTGTTACAGACAGAAAATTCCTGAGCATCGATATTGATAATTTCGATGACCGCATGAAGGGTATGAAGCCGCGCGTGGCTTTTGCTGTACCTAATACCTTAACCGGTGACGGTCAGCTGATGGTCGATATCACATTTGAAAGCATGGATGATTTTGCGCCGGATGCGATTGCCCGCAAAATCGAGCCACTGGCTGAGCTGCTGGAAGCACGTACTCAGTTAACTAACCTGCAAACCTACATGGATGGTAAGGCAGGGGCGGAAGGTCTGATCATGCAAATTCTGCAGGATAAAGAACTGCTGAAAACCCTGGCGTCTGCACCTAAGCGTGAAGACAAAGTTTCAGATCCGTCTCAGGACGATTAAGAATTGTAGGTGACAGAGATATGTTAGCTCAAAATACTCAGAAAAATGCCGGTGCGAAAGCGACGCAGACGCAGGAAACAAGTGATTTCAGCTCCCTGCTTGCACAGGAGTTTAAATCCAAAACTGAACAGTCCAAAACGGCGGTTCAGAATGCAGTTAAAACACTGGCTGAACAGGCGCTGGCTAATTCAATTACGATTTCCTATGACGCGTATAAAAATATCGAGTCAATCATTGCGGAAATCGATCTGAAGATGTCAGAACAGATTAACCTGATCCTGCATCACAAAGAGTTTCAGCAGCTGGAAAGTGCATGGCGCGGCCTGCATTATCTGGTCAATAACACCGAAACGGATGAGAAGCTGAAGTTACGTTTCATGGATATGTCCAAGGACGAACTGCGCCGTAACATGAAACGTTATAAAGGCGTGGCATGGGATCAGAGCCCGCTGTTCAAACAGGTTTATGAAGAAGAATATGGCCAGTTAGGTGGCGAGCCGTACGGCTGCCTGGTTGCTGACTACTATTTCGATCATACTCCGCCTGATGTTGACCTGCTGGGTTCTATCGCGAAAGTGGCTGCTTCTGCACACGTACCGTTTATCACCGGTGCATCACCGTCTGTTATGCAGATGGATTCCTGGCAGGAACTGTCCAACCCGCGTGATCTGACCAAAATCTTTACCCAGAACCTGGAATATGCAGCATGGAACTCACTGCGCCAGTCTGACGATGCCCGTTATATCGGTCTGGCCATGCCGCGCTTCCTGGCGCGCCTGCCGTACGGTATCGCAACGAACCCGGTTGACGAGTTTGATTTTGAAGAAACCACTGACGGTTCCGACCACAGCAAATATTCATGGTCAAACGCGGCCTATGCAATGGCTGTGAACATCAACCGTTCATTCAAACATTTTGGCTGGTGTACGCTTATCCGCGGTGTGGAAAGTGGTGGTGTGGTTGAAAACCTGCCTTGCCATACTTTCCCGAGCGATGACGGCGGCGTGGACATGAAATGTCCGACAGAAATTGCGATTTCTGACCGTCGCGAAGCGGAACTGTCCAAAAACGGTTTCATTCCGTTAATCCACCGTAAAAACACAGATTACGCTGCGTTTATCGGGGCTCAGTCTCTGCAGAAACCTGCGGAATACTATGATCCGGATGCAACGGCTAACGCCAACCTGTCAGCACGTCTGCCGTACATGTTCGCCTGCTCCCGTTTCGCGCATTATCTGAAATGTATCGTCCGTGACAAGATCGGTTCATTTAAAGAGCGTGATGACATGCAGAAATGGCTGAACGACTGGCTGATGAACTATGTTGACGGGGATCCGGCTAACTCTTCTCAGGAAACAAAAGCACGCCGTCCGCTGGCTGCCGCGGAAGTGGTGGTTGAGGATGTGGAAGGGAACCCTGGTTACTATCAGGCGAAATTCTTCCTGCGTCCGCACTTCCAGCTGGAAGGTCTGACCGTTTCTTTACGTATGGTCGCTAAATTACCGTCACTGAAAGGTGCTGCGTAATCGCGTCCTGACACAATATTCTCTCGCTTCACAAAGGGAATAGCAGTTCATTGCCGGTGAGAACCATAAGGATATCAGGTCCGATATCCGGCATAACAAAAGTGGTCACCACAGGGTGTGGTTACCTGTCAAAGCAATTTGATTAATGCATTAATAAGAGGAAATACTGATGGCTCAAGATATGTTTTTAAGAATCGCAGGCATCGATGGTGAAGCTCAGGATCACGCGCACAAGGATGAAATTGAAGTTCTGTCATGGCGCTGGGGTGTAAACCAGCAGTCTAACATGCACAGTGGTTCAGGCGGCGGTTCCGGTAAAGCAACTGTGGAAGATTTCACATTTGTTCACTATACCGATAAAGCAAGTCCTAACCTGCTGAGCTACTGCTTATCCGGTAAACACATCAAAGACATCCAGTTTACTGTCCGTAAAGCGGGTGGTACCCCACTGGAATACCTGGTCATTAAATTCACTGATGTTATCGTCACTGATGTTGCAATGCAGGGTTCTATCGAAGACGAAAGCCGTCCGCGTGAAGTGGTTAAATTCTCTTTCACTAAGATGACTCAGGAATATGTTATCCAGAATGCTGAAGGTAACAAAGCAGGTACTATCGCAGCTACCTACGATGTTAAAGCTAACCTTATCAGCTGATAGTATTTTATGTTGGAATAAAACCTGCTGCTTTCAGGCAGCAGGTTTTTATCTCCGGGAAGTTTTTTTATAAATATTTAATTGTTTGCAATTTACGGTGGCGGACAATATTATTAATGACTCTTAGTTGTTTATACATATAAGCATTTTCATAATGCCAGGCATGGTTATATGTCCAATAATACAGAAAGAAAATATACCCTGTTTAAGGTAGTGAATATCCTGTGTGTCCTGGTCATATCCTTTCTGATTACAGGGTGCAGTTTTTTTAGTACATCAAAATCAACCTCTTCTGAAGATAAGTCCGCATCAGAACTAAAAATTAGTTTAGTGGCCAGCGCTGAAATTAATAAAAACAAAAACCATCTGCCATCACCACTGAATGTATTTGTTTATGCTGTTAAATCTAAGCAATCATTTTTAAGTACGGATTATTTAACCTATTTATATAAAAACAAGCCTAATCCTGAAAATGAAATGCTTATCCTGGAATATATTATCAGACCAGGTGAGACAAAAATCATTGATTACAAAATTAATTCGGAATTTCCCTATATCGGGGTCATAGCAGCTTACAAAGATATCAGTAATGCCAAATGGAGTGCCGTATATCCTTTATCAAATTTACGCGGTGCAACATGGACTGAAAAGTATATTTTATTTACCGAGCCTGAACATGAAATTAAAGTCTTATTTTCAAATTCAGTTGTGTCAATCAAAGAGAATGGATGAGTTGTGAGAACAAATAAAGTCGTATGGAGTGAGGGACTGTTCCTGCGCCCTCAGCTATTCCAACAGCAAGAACGTTATTTTGAATATATTGCTCATAAACGTGCAGCGACCATTAGTCCGTTCTTCTGGGGTTTTGCACAATACGAGATTGATCGTGAGGCATTGTCTTATGGCAAGCTGGTCTTACGTTCAGGGCAGGGGGTTTTTCCTGATGGTACGCCATTCGGGATCCCGGGCCACGATGAGCAGCCTGAACCTTTAACCATTACAGCCGAGCATCTCGGAAAGATGATTTATCTGGCCGTGCCATTACGTCTTGATAACAGTGATGAAACGATTTTTGATGAGTTTGACAGCAGCTCATTAGCCCGTTTCTCCTCGTATGA
This sequence comes from Morganella morganii, assembly GCF_019242955.1. Lineage (GTDB taxonomy): Bacteria > Pseudomonadota > Gammaproteobacteria > Enterobacterales > Enterobacteriaceae > Morganella > Morganella sibonii. The sequence goes on along the minus strand of NZ_CP066129.1, from coordinate 3,172,631 downwards.
AGAAGAGATTAATGATACCAACGCTGTGCGCCAGGGACCGAAACCGATCCAGCTGGCCCGTATGCGTCTGCGCCTGATGCCGGAAACGGAAATGACGGAATCATGGATTGGTATTGCACTGGCGAAAGTCAAAGCTATCCAGCCGGACGGCAGTGTGCTGCTGCATCTGGAGGATCATATCCCGCCGGTTACCGGTTATGCGGCTAACTATCTGCTGATGGAGTGGATCACGCACTTAAACGGCCTGGTAAAAATGCGTGCGGATATGCTGGCGTCACGTCTGGCATCCAGTGACGGTAAAGCCAGCGCCAGTGCGGAAGTGGTTGACTATCTGTTACTGCAGATCTTCAACAAATATGAGCCGATTTTAAACCATTTGCGTCATATCCCGGAAACCGCACCGATTGTGATTTATGAGGAGCTGGCTAAGTTTGCCGGTGAATTATCCACTTTCCTGCGGGCAAAAACACGCCGGCCGAATGTGGCGCCGGGTTATGACCACGCCAATCTGTATGCGTCAATCCGCCCGCTGGTGGATGAAGTGCACGGCCTGCTGAACCAGATGCTGGTGCGTTCCGGCCAGAGCATTCCGCTGGTGCGCCAGGAGCATGGTGTCTGGACGGCATCGGTCATTCCGAGCGAACTGCGCGGTTTCTCCAATCTGGTACTCGCGGCGTCATCGCAGTTGCCGCAGGATGTTATGCAGCACCAGTTTGTGGCACAGACCAAAATCAGCTCGCCGCATAAACTCCAGGATCTGGTTCGTTCCCACCTGCCGGGTCTGATTTTACGCAATCTGCCGGTTCCGCCGAGACAAATACCTTATACCTCCGGATATCTGTACTTTGAACTGATGAAGCAGGGACCTTACTGGGAAAATATTCTCAACAGCGGCTCTCTTGCCCTTCACGTTGCAGGGGACTTCCCGGGGATACGGCTTGAGCTTTGGGGCGTGAGGGATTAATGAACCTGTTCAATGACAATTACGGTGATGATGACGATCAGGACAAAAAAGGTCCTGACGGCGCATTAGCGGATCATCAGGAAGAGCAGTCCCCCCAGTCAATGGGGGCTTTTCTGCATGATGACGGTAGTTTTTTCGCACCGCTGGACAGCGACCCGCTGCGCAATGACGAAATTGATTACCGTGATCTTGCGATTAAAAGTGAAAGCATCCAGGCCCGGATACAGCGTGTCAGCCGGGCGGAAGATCCGTTGCTTGAGGCGGTACAGCCGCTTCTGCGGGCGCTCAGTGAACTGCCTGAGCAGGTTTCCGACCTGAAGCAGGTGGAAATCCTCAAAAAGAGCCTGAAAAATGAAATATCCACCTTTACGGCGGTCTGTGATGCGGTAAGTATTCCGTGGCAGAAAATGGCCATTATCCGTTATGCCATTTGTACCGCGATTGATGAATCTATTCACTCCAAAGCCTGGGGGCTGGCTTCCGGCTGGTCGCAGAGTAACCTGCTGAACCACTTTGAAGGGGATAACGACGGGGGGAACAAATTCTTCCTTCTGATCGGCCGTTTGTCCATGAACCCGCAGGAATATACCGATGTGCTGGACATTCTGTCCCGTATTCTCGGCCTCGGGTTTGAAGGTCGTTACAGTATTATCGAAAACGGCGATCGCCAGCTGAATAAAATCCGCCAGCGTCTGCTGTCGTTACAGCAGAGTACCCGTGACTCGGTGCCGGCGGCATTATCGCCGAATGCGACAGTGACCCAGGAAGATAATGAAGTGCGCCGGATCTACCTGCCTGTCCGTATTTCTCTGATTATCTGCACGTTTATTCTGATTAGTCTGTTCGCCCTCTTTAAATACTGGCTCTCCGTTGATCTCGGGGAATTTACCGATCGTGCCGCAGCACTGAAGCGCGGTGAGCTGAAACATACTCAGCTGGCGGTCAGTATGCCGCGCTTACGTCTGGCTGTTCTGCTTAAAGATGAAATAGCCAAAGGTCTGGTTGAAGTGGATGAAACCGGTCCGCAAAGTATTGTGACGTTCCGCGGTGATGCCATGTTCCTTTCCGGACGCAGGGAAGTTAAACCTGAAATGGACAAAATCCTCACCCGGGTGGCAGATGAAGTCAAACGTGTTGACGGTAAGGTCGTGATTACCGGACATACGGATAACGTGCCTATCGGACGGGCTAAATTTGCCAGTAACGAGGAGCTCTCGCTGAAACGTGCTGAATCTGTGGGGGACTTCTTTGCGAAAGCAGGTATCCCGGCGCAGGGTATTGAGACAAAAGGCATGGGGGCTTCACAACCGATCAGCAGTAATAAAGATGAACAAGGGCGTGCGCTTAACCGTCGCGTTGTCGTTTATGTTACCTATCTGTGAGTTATAAAATGTCATTCTGGAATCGAACATTTGCACTGCGGTTTTTAAAAAGATTTTTGATCTTTATTTTCTTTTTATTAGCAGCCGCCATCATATGGTACCTGGGACCGACATTCGGCTATGGTGAGATTCGTCCGCTTGAAGATGCAGTACCGCGGATCATCTTCATTGTTCTGCTGGCTGTTATTTTTATCGGGCTCTGGTGCCGTGTTCCCTGTTTTCTGCTCGGGGTACTGACACTCTGCGTGACATTCTGGGTATTCTCGCCCTATTTGCTGCTCGGGGAATCCTATCCGTTTGAGGAAACCACACCCCGGCTGATTGTTATCGGGGTCATTACGCTGGTGACACTGCTGTATTGTGTCTGGCTGCTGATCTCCATGCTGCGGTTCAACCCGGAAAAACTCGATCGTTTCTTTAAGAAAAGTAACGTTGATCCTGTCCGTGCAGGTGAACATTACCGGGAAGTTGTTGCGGTTATTAATAATGCCGCCCGTTATGTGGCGCATACCAGCCGTAAGATCTCCCGCTGGAGTCATTTCTGGCGTCCGAAAAAAGTCGTTTATGACCTGCCATGGTACATGATGCTGGGTTCGAAGGATGCCGGTAAAACCACAGCGGTTCTGTCATCAGGTCAGGAGTTCCCGTTACCGGAACAATTACTGCGCGTTTCCAGAGAAAGCACGCCGACCGCTAACTGTGAATGCTGGTTTACCAATGAAGCTATCTTTGTTGATACTTCCGGTAAATACATTGATGAGTCAGATGAAAACGCGGGTGAATGGGAAGCGCTGGTTAAGGCGATTAAGAAAAACCGTCCGCTGAAATCACTCAACGGTGTGGTGGTTACCATCCCGGTGACTGACCTGCTGGGTAAAGATAAGAAAGAGCTGTACGCATTATCATCAAAATTCAGAACACAACTGGATATGCTGCGCCATGAATTAGGGGTGCGTTTCCCGGTGTATGTAATGATCACCAAGATGGATATGGTGTCCGGTTTTGATGAATACTTCCGGTCGCTGACGATGGAAGAGCGTGATCAAATCTGGGGCTTTACACTGCCGTTTGGTGAGAAAAAGAAAAAATCCGATGCGATTGTCGAGATCCGCGATGTGCTGCGCAATGAGTTATCCGCGCTGGAAGGCCGTCTCGATAAAGATATGACGGCGCGTATGCTGGATGAGTATGATGTCACCACGCGTAAACGCATGTATCAGTTACCACAGGACTTCCGGTTACTGGCGGATTCCATCACCGAGTTCGGTCAGAACGTCTTCTCGCCGTCCCGTTATGATGATACGCAGAAGTTTACGTCTTTACGCGGTATCTATTTTGCCAGCAGTACGCAGTCAACCATGCAGTCTCTGCTCAACCCGAATACCATTGTTCAGAAATGGCGGGATATGGCAAACAGCCTGGGGGATGTGGTCGCTGATAAAGCTGAGGATACGGAAGATCGTCTGGTTCAGGAAACCGTAAACGGTAAGCATTTCTTCCTGAAACACCTGTTTGAGAACTTTGTCCGTGACCGCAACCTGGTGCGTTATAACCTGGCGCTGACCGCCAAGTACCGCTTCCAGACACTGGCCGGTCATCTGCTGACGATTCTGCTGACGGTCTGGCTCTGTTATGCACTGGTGATCAGTTATCACAACAACCGGGATTATCTGGATGGTGCAACCGCGAAAGTGGAAGAGGTATCGACGGTTCTGGATGAGTATCTGGAAAATAACAGTGACGGCCTGCTGGCGAAGATGCTTTCACTGACCCAGGATATTCCGGTGCTGGGCGTGTTCGACTTTAAAGATCCGCGTCTGTCTTACCGTTACGGCCTGTATGCCGGTTTTGATATCCGTGAGGAATCAGACAAGATTTATCAGTATTTCCTGCAGCGCTGGATGCTGTTCTCGCTCGAACGGATGGCAGAAAAATCGCTGTATGACGCAGTGACAGCAGATGATTCAGATACTATTTACGATAAACTGAAGACCTATCTGATGCTGCACGGTGAAGGGAAATTCGATAAGGATTACCTGATTAAAACGCTGACGGAAGAAGCACAGGCAAACCGGATGATCGAAAACTACGGTCAGACCATCGTCTTTGTTTCACATCTGGAAGAGCTGTTCAATAATCCGCAGTGGAGCCGGTATAACCCTGAGATTAATGACCGCCTCGTGGCAGCCGCACGCGTGGTTCTGCAAAAAAAGCCGTTAGCCTCTCGCCTGTACCAGAAAGTTAAAGAACAGGCGATGACGGAGGCGCCTGAAAATATAACACTGAACAAGCTGGCCGGTGATCAGCTGGGCAGTATTCTGGAAATCAGTGATGAATCACTGGCACTGAACGGTATCCCCGGCATTTTTACCAATGCCGGGTATCATCAGGTTTTTAAAAAAAAAACTGACGGACTACGTGAAAAATATCCTGAGTGAAGATAGCTGGATCACAGGACAGAAAAATGAAGGTAAGGGCCGTAAAACCGATATTAAGCAGCTTGACGGCTTTTATATGTCGGAGACAGAAGAAGCGGTTCTGAAACTGTATCTTCAGGAGTATACATCAGTCTGGAATCAGTTCCTCAGCGGCATTCAGCTGAAGAAAATTGTGCCGGATACGGCCGTGGGAAACGATACCACATTTGATATGTACGCTTTGCAGATCCTCAGTGCCCCGGATTCACCGCTGATTGATATGATCACGCAGATCGGTCATGAAACGGCGTTATCCGTGGATTTTGCCAAACAGGAATCGCAAATGCCTGATCTGTCCAAAACTCAGGCCGGGCGGAACCTGACAACCGGGCGTATGGGATCTGTCACCCGTAACCTGAAAGACCTTCAGACCGTTAAGGATGCACTGTCGCAGCGGGAAACAAAAATCCTGTATGACAATGTGGATCGCCGTTTCTCGGCACTGCACCGCTTAATCAACCTGGATACGTCTCCGCAGCAGGGAAACCGGCGGATACAGGCGGGACAGGGCGGGGATAACGGGCTGAACAAAATTATCAGCATGCTGGGGGATCAGCATAACTACCTGGTGATTACGGAATCGGCGATGGAGGACGGCAGCGCGCTGCCTTACCCGTCAGAGGCGGAAAAACGTCTGAAAGCGGAATCACGGCTCTGGCCGGCACCGCTCAAAGCGATCATTATGCCGCTGCTGGGAGGAATCTCCGTAAAGCTCAGTCAGCAGTTCACACTGCAAAGTAATGAAGCAGTTAAAACGGAATTAGGCGACATGTGTGTCGCCTCTTTTCAGGGCAGCTACCCCTTTGCGGACAGCGAAGAGGAAGTCAGCCTTGAGGAGTTCGAAGTTTTCTTCGGGCCGAACGGCATAGTGGATGCGTACTATAAAGAGAACCTGGAAAAGCTGGTGGATACCAGTGTGTCACCATGGCGTTATAAACGTGAAGATCTGCGCGGAAATGAAGACCGGGAGGTGTTGCGTTTTTTCGAACAGGCCCGGGAGATCAAGAAAGCTTTTTTTCGTAACGGGATGAGTGAAAATGTCTCTTTCAGCTTTAACGCAAGTATCCCGGCATTATCGCCGCGGATTTTGCAGTTTGGTATCAATATTAACGGAACAGCACTGACTTATAAACACGGGCCGGTCTGGCCTAAAGTATTTAAATGGCCGGAGCAGGATACTGAAAATACCATTACGATGAATGCCGTTTCCGCAGAGAATTCAGAAAACACTGAAGAACGTGTGCTGATGGGCGAATGGGCACTGTTGCACTGGATGGATATGGCGGCCGAACAGAAAGATATATCGCCGGCTAAACAGACATTAATTTACCGGCTGGGTGATCAGAAGGTTAGTATAAATGTTAACGGATTAAATTATAAAGGAAAGCCGGTTAATAAATTACTGAAGAACTTTAAATGCCCAGCAACTATTTAAATAATAGGTAATTGTAATTAAGAATATTCGGTTGCTTATTTAATTGTGGACTTTTCCTATTAATTATCAGAGCGATTTCCTTATATTGATAAATGGCTGCTTATTATGAAAATAAAGACAATTTTTCCGGGGTTAGGAAATAGTTCAGGAAGAAACCGAATTAAGGGGAATCACGTAATTTATCGTGTTATCCGCCAGTGCAGCCAATTAAATATCAATCAGTCGCTTAACAGCAGAATGATTACAGAGCAATTCCCGTGGTGCTTTGCTGTACCGGCTTCAGAAAAGAAAGATACGTTTTATCTCGGTGCTTTCAGTTTCCTCAGTGATGATAAATGTGTTGTTCTGTACACAAAGGCAACGGATAAGTGGACTGTCAGACACCTGAGTACGGTATCAAATGTTATTTTCTGGTGCTCCCGGATAATTGCATTTCATATTGAAAATGAAAATTGTGTGATTGATGAAAAGAAATTAAGAAACTGGGTTACGTCGCTGCAACGATATTACTCTCCGCTGTGGGAATCGGTTCTCCTGAAACCCCGGTTTCAGTTTAAGAACAATTCGGACGTTCTGATATCTGAAATGACGTACACGGATTGCAATATCAATGACAATGGAGGAGTTAGCGCGATGCCATGGATAAATTGGCCTTATTGTATTAAGTCTTTTGACTCTGCCTGGCTATGGCGTCTGAATCGGCAGGGAAACATTTTAGACTCAATTAAGATAGATATCAGAAACACGGATGTCTCCGTTTAATTATGTACTTAATACAAATTTGATTTGTATCAAACCAATTAGGTGTGAATATGCCTCGAACATTAACGCTGTATTGCTCGGCAATGCCGGAACTGGCAGGTGAGCCGGGCCTTGCAATATCGACGCTGGAGGGTGAGGAAGCCCTGTCAGTGTTGTATCAGTATAAGGTAGTTGCGAAAACACCCGCAAACCCTGCTATTCCGTGGCAGGTCGCAGCAAACCTTGATCTGAAAAAATTTATCGGACAGCAGATGACGGTTGTTATCGAGCTGGACGGTAACGGACTGGATATTGAACGTGGTTCAGGTAAGGGCCACAGAGAGGTCACCGGTCTGGTGGAACGTGCCCGTTTTATCGGACGGGATGAGAATCAGGCGATGTATGAATTTATCATACGTCCGTGGCTGAATCTGGCGACGCTGACTTCTGACTATAAGAATTTTCAGCAGAAATCCGTCGTGGATATTATTGATGAAGTTCTGGCAAAGTTCCCTTTCCCGATCGAAAAGCGCCTGTCAGCTATTTATCCGCAGCTTGATTATCAGGTTCAGTATGGTGAAACGGACTTTGATTTCGTTCAGCGCCTGATGGAAGAGTGGGGTATTTACTGGTTCTATGAGCATTCTGATCTGAAGAACCGGCTGATCCTTGTTGACCATGTCGGTGCGCATAAGCGGACATTCAGTCCGGCGTATCATACGTTGCGGTATGAGTCTGATAAACCGAAGGACGGACAGGAATATATCGATCAGTTCGGCGCTCAGGAAACGGTGACATCCGGGCAATGGCTGACATCGGATTATGACTTTAAAAAATCCCGTGCGGATATTTCCGCGGTGGATAAAAAGCCGCGTAAAACTAACTTTAACGAGTATGAACAGTACCAGTGGCCGGGGGATTATGATGATCCGTCTGTCGGGGAGTTCCTGGCGCGTGTCCGCAGTGAGGAGCAGGGGTGTCTTGGTTCCAGAGCAGCCGGTTCCGGTGAAATCCGCTCTGTGGTCTGCGGCACAACCTTTACACTGGAAAATTATCCGCAATCCAAAGCAAACCGCGAATATCTGGTAATTTCGAATCAGCTGCGGGCGACTGAAATCAACCAGCAGTCTGACAGTGATGATTTCAGTATCTACACCAGCTTTGTGGTGCAGCCGACAACAAAAGTCTATCGTCCGCCTCAGACTATCACCAAGCCGTTCACTCACGGGCCGCAAACCGCACTGGTTGTCGGGCCGGAGGGAGAGACGGTCTGGACTGATGAATATGGCCGGGTAAAAGTGCGTTTCCTGTGGGATCGCTACGGCAAAAATACCGATGCCGATTCCTGCTGGATACGTGTCGGTCAATCATGGGCCGGGGATAACTACGGCGGGATTTATATTCCGCGTGTCGGTCAGGAAGTGATTGTCGACTTCCTGTATGGTGACCCGGATCGCCCGATGATTATCGGCAGTCTGTATAACAACATGACGCCGCCGCCGTGGGAACTGCCGGCAAACCGGACACAGAGTGGTTTAATCAGCCGGACTATCGGCGGGGGAAAAACCAACTATAACGGTATCCGTTTTGACGATAAACCGGGACTCGAAGAGTATTGGGAGCAGGCGGAACGAAATATGTCCCGTGTGACCAAACTCAACGAAACCCAGCTTATCGGGGTTAACCATACCCAGACTATCGGTGTGAACTCGGATTCCACTGTCGGGGTCAACCGCAGCGAAACGGTCGGTGTGAACAAGAGCAGTATGGTTGGTGCCAACAGCAGCCAGATCGTGGGGGCTAACTTCTCCCAGGATGTTGTCGGTTCAGCCTCCCGTATTGTCGGTATGACCGATAGCATTGTTATCGGCGGCGCCTTCAGCGGGATATACGGTTCCAGCCACGCCATGAATATCGCGGCGGCCAGTTCGTATAACGTTGGCGGGGCTTATGCTATTAACGTGGGCGGAGCTTACTCCACAAACGTCGGTGGTTACCACTCGGTAGCGGTCGGTGGTGCCATGCAGATGGGAGTCGGTGGTGCATTTGCTCTGACATCCGGCGGAGAACTGGCTATCGGCTGTGTGGGATGTATGGTGATTACGGCTGACCAGATTAAGATCAAAGCCAAAAACGGCCTGATTCTTGACGGGGCAAATACCTACCTTAACCCGGGTGATAATGCGCATGCCCGCGGTTTCGGTACCCAGCCGGGCAGTCCGGTCGCGGTTGCAGCTCCGGCAATGCCGGGACTGCCGGGATTCTTCTTCTTTGCTATTATCCCGGTACCGCCGCTTACTCCACCACCGACGGGTACAGTGACGACACCGCTCGTTACGACACCGGAAATTACGACACCGGAACCGACGACACCGGAACCGACGACACCGGAACCGACGACACCGGAACCGACGACACCGGAACCGACGACACCGGAACCAACGACACCGGAACCGACGACACCGGAACCGACGACACCGGAACCAACGACACCGGAACCAACGACACCGGAACCGACGACACCGGAACCGACGACACCGGAACCGACGACACCGGAACCGACGACACCGGAAGTGACAACACCGGAAGTGACCACACCGAAAGTGACGACACCGCGCTTTACTTTCCCGCCTTGATTTACCACAGCCCCTGCGGGGGCTGTTCCGGACAGCTGATATAAGGAGACACTATGTTACCAGCAGCAAGATTGGGCGATTTAGCCTGCCATTGCGGGGTTGTGGAAGCGGGTTCATGTAACGTGTTTACCAACTGTATCCCGCAAACCTTTCTGGGAGCGCCGGTATGTTGCACTATTCATGTTAAAAGTTGTATCTGCAGCGCATCCTGTACTGTTTTTGTCAATAATATCCCGGCCGCCCGGGCCGGGGATTGCGGCGGATGCGGCACAGTAGTATCAACAGGTTCATGTAATGTGTTTATCGGACACTGATAATGCTATTGCACTTTAACTGGCCGACCCGTAAAGGGTCGGTCAAACTGACAGAGCAGAATACTATCGATAATCCGGTGGCGATCAATGCGTTTACTGCCGATGTTGCGCTGAATTCAGGCAAAGAGCAGGATACGGACGTTCTGTTTTATTACACCAATACCGGCCCTGTTTTACAGAATACCTGCCGGGATTTAGTCTGTTTCGTGAATAAACAGCAGGTTGCGTTCGGGTCAAAAATCCGGCTGATATATGGCTCTGCTGTTCAGATTGGCCATTTTTCGCTGTCGTTTGTTGCGGCTGAAAATAACCAGTCAGCATCAGTTATTGAGGCATTAACAGAATTAACACCGGTAAAAATTGATTTCATGAATATTGAAATCAATGAAATATTACCGCAGGGTGCGGGGTTTATTTCTATAGAATATGCCGCAGAAGCGTACAGAAAAAGCGGCGATGAATTAAAAAAGCTGGAAGTTGAATATAAAAAATTTCTGTTATGGGGGGAAATTGATTCTCCGCAGACGGAAACGTATACCGCTGCAGAAGAGGCAAAATTATCTGCCGCGGATGATGACGGCAGCTTTGATTCACTCTGTGAGCAGATAAAAGATCTGAATCTGACCGAGTGTATTTTTGAAACGTCAGCATTTATGGAACGTGTCTGGCGGGAGTTGTCAACGATGGAAGAAGTTGATTTAACACAGGATGAGCATGAAGATTATGACATTCTGAGAATGCTTGCTCCGGACGGTATTATTCCGTACGCAAAAGACTCTGTTTCCTCACTCGTTTCTAAGGAACTCTATAAATTAGGCTTAGACAGCCGTTTATAATCAATTAAGGATTTTGAAATGGCCACAACACAAAAACTCTCTGATATTCTTACCAACTCATCGCTGGATGAATTTTTTGATGAAACTCTGAATAAGGTAAAACAAAAGCCGAATGACTTAGTTATTCGTGAGACTTTATTTAAATTGTGTTGCCTGAAAGGTTACTGGGAAAAAGCGATGATTCAGCTTGAAACCTGGTCATTAATTGATGGTCACAATGATGACAAGCAGCTTGAATTATATAAAAACCTGGTATTCAGTGAAATTCTGCGTGAAGAAGTTCTGAAAGGAAAGCGCGAACCGATGACGCTGCAGCAGGACTTACCGGAATGGATGAAATCAGTCTGGGAAGCCAATAAATTACTGATAGAGAATAAACCGGATAAATCAGAAGCACTGCGTTTACAGGCCTTTGAGAATGCACCGGCAGCCGGCGGCAACGGTGAAAAGATCGGTGATTTTGCCTGGATGGCAGATAATGACAGCCGTCTGGGGCCTATCTGTGAGTTTATTGTTGCCGGTGGCTACCGTTGGGTACCGTTTGCGGATATTGAAACCATCAATATTGTTAAACCCCGCGATTTACTGGATCTGATTTGGATCCACGCTCAGATTAAAGTAAAAAATGATATTTTTTACGGTTATATTCCGGCCCGTTATCCTGTCCGTGATACTGACAGTGATAAAATTAAGCTGGGTTTTGAAACTCAGTGGGAGCAGGTTTCAGAGTATTTCCTGACAGGAAAAGGCGGAAAAATGGTCATTACAGACCTGGGAGAATATCCGTTATCTGAACTGAATAAGGTCTCCATGACAACAGCCGGTGCTGAAACTGAACATGCAGGATAATAAAAAGCAATATATGCCTGCATTGCTTGACCGGCTGATTGATGATCATCCGAAAGAGCGGCGTGAGCCTGTCGATAAATTCTATTTCGATTCACGTAAAATGCGTGAGGTTATATTGCGTGATCTCCTGGCTATTTTCAGTACTGAAAATACGGAAGGAGAGCTGCGGCGTTACAGTAAATCACCGGTTGTTGACTCAGTGATTAATTTTGGTATTGCGCCGTTAACCGGCGCCTATGCCAGACAACTGGGCTGGGAACAGGTCGAGGAAAAACTGCGCCGGGCTATTTTGCGTTTTGAAAGCAGGATTATTCCGGAATCACTGGTGATAACCCCGTTAGCGGGAAAAGATCAGTATGCGCAATATGGCATTATTGTGTTTGAAATAAGAACACTGATTTACTGGGACCCGTATCCGCTGGATCTGCGTATTAAAGGCTCTTACGATATGGAAACCCAGCAGGTCAGTCTGAGTTACCGGTAATAGAAAAGGAAGCATTGGCTTCCTTTTCTATTCTTAATGATGTCAGAAACTCAGAAAATCCATACCAAACTGTGACGTTTCCCGTTTTACAATATAGCCGTTTGGTGTCTGAACCAGCTTTCCGCTTTTATTGCTTTTATGCTGTGCAACATAAAAATCATCAATCTGAAGCAGTTCATACCCCATTTCATCCTGCAGCAGGGAAAATACCTGTTTATTTTTCTCTATGGTCGATGTCATATAGTCGCCCCACACTGAAAAAATAATATAAGGGTAACCGGATGCCTGTATCCATTTTTTTCCGCCCCTCAGAACATCTGCTTCCATCCCCTGAGCATCTATTTTCAGCAGACTGGCATGCGGCATATTCAGTGTATCCAGTGTGCTGATTGTTCTTTTTTCTGTTGGTGGTGCTGAACCTGCACGTTGTTCACTGAATACGGTTTTGTCAAGAGAAACTGCGCCCATGTTACTGTCAGTCAGCGGATCAAAGACCGGTACATCAATTTCACCATCGTAGTCACCGATTGCGCTGTTAAAGGTATAACAATTTTTCAGTTTGTTCAGGAAGATATTACCGCAGAGCTGGTTATATACCTGACGCTGGGGTTCAAAAGCGTAGACAATACCGTTACGGTGCTGAAAATAGTTACTGACCGGAATTGTCCAGGAGCCAAGATTAGCGCCGATATCGTAAATCACCGGAGCCTCTGTAAATTCCAGCAGGCGCTGACTGATATTGATTTCTTTTGTTCTCCAGAGGGCACCTCCGCGTAATACTTTACTGATGTAGTCAGGCCCGGAAGTGAGCAGGAACTGGTGGCCGCCGCTGGTTTGACAGATATCAAATTCAGGTAATGTTTTATTTTCCATAATGTTATCACCGGGATATTCAGAGAGTAATCGGATTCTTTTTCAGAGTTTTATTACTCAGAATGCTAACACTATATCCGGAATAAGAAAAATGCCTTACGGAATGTAACAGGATTATAAGATAAGTCCGGATAGCATTTTTTAAAGTATGAACATACTTAATCAATATTGCTGTGTAACATAATTATCTGTCGATGAACCGGTACTTTATTGCTGCCGGATCTTTCTCTTCTTCACTGAAAATGAAAATTATATTTTCATTTTTTTAAATTCAGGTTTTCTGTTTAAGATTAATCGGAATGCTCAGGGAGTAAAATAATATTCAATTCATATCGTATTGTCTGTAGTATTAGCGGTGTTATTGCAGTGAGCCATCGTCATGCATCCGGTATTTATCTCATTTTATGTTCATTTTTATTTCCGGATAATGATTCAGGGTAATCTCCGGTCAGGGATTAAGCATAATTTATTATTCTGAAATATATCTGGTGGGCACCTGCTTCATTTTATATACAGGAGTTATGTAATATGCCTATCGTTATCGGCATTGTCGATAAAGCAACACGCGTGACAAAAAAAGCGGAAACCACTGTCAAAAACGGGGTTAATGTTCTGAAAGCCATGCCGGGAGTGGATTATGTGCTGGTTGATAAACAGACAGGCTCCGCCCCCCGGGAGACGATTATCATCCGCGATGGTAATAATCTGAAATTATTTCTGGCGGGCGAAGAAGAGCCGTCTGTGGTGATCGAAGACTATTATCTGTTTCCCGGTCAGGTTATCGGTGAAGCTGAGAATAAAAAGGTGCATAACTATACACCGAAGTCTGCCATGGAATATGACAATATCAGTAATATGGCGGATAAACAGGCCGCGGTTCAGCAGGCGGGTACAAAACTGCTCGCGCCGATTACCTGGGAGTCATTTATATCCGGCTGGGAAGTTCTGACCTTTTTAGGCGTGGCTGTTGCCGGCGGCGCTGCGGTGGCAATCGGCAAAAGCGGCCATTCAGGCAATGATCATCCGAATCGGGTGCCGCCCTTTGATAATAAAGATAACGGCAATACCGGTACTGATGACAAAGATAACGGCAATACCGGTACTGATGACAAAGATAACGGCAATACCGGTACTGATGACAAAGATAACGGCAATACCGGTACTGATGACAAAGATAACGGTAATACCGGTACTGATGACAAAGATAACGATAATATCGGTACTGATGGCAAAGATAACGGTAATACCGGTACTGATGACAAAGATAACGATAATACCGGTACTGATGACAAGGATAACGGTAATACCGGTACTGATGACAAAGATAACGATAATACCGGTACTGATGGCAAAGATAACGGCAATACCGGTACTGATGACAAAGATAACGGCAATACTGCGGCGGATGACCAGGATAAGACAGATGTTCCGGCTGATACCACCGCGACAGCCATCATTGATGATGTTACCGATTCCGCTGAGATTGATCCTGATAATCTTTCAGCAGTGACGCCTGTGTTAAACGGACATCTTGACGGTGTGCCTGAGGAAGGCCAGGTAGTGGTTATTTCCCGTGATGGTGATGTGGCGGGATATGCCACTGTGGATAGCAGCGGGAAATGGACGTTTAATGATACCGGCGGCAATTTTGAACAGGGTCAGACTTACCATTACACCGCACGTGTTGAAGGTAATGGTGTGATCGGCAAGGAATCTGAGGCTTTCAGTATTCACTATGACACCACCGGTCAGCATGAAGAAACGGAAGCACCGGTCTTGCCGGGTGCTGAAGACAGTGCGGTACAGGCTTTAGCCGGGCTTCTCTCTGAACATGAGGATTCTCTGAATCTGGATGAGTTACTGAGTCAGTTACCGGAGGAGAACACCCCGGCGGAGAATGATAATACAGCTGCCGGTACACCGGATTATCTGCAGTCGTCGGCTGAATTTATGGCGCATGATATGGTGAATCAGGATCCGGAGTTGTTAACGGAAGCACAGATTACGCTGTTCTGAGTCCCCGGACAGTAAACAGAGACGGCCACCGGTCATTATGTGATCGGTGGCTTTTTTATTTCTGTTCAGAAACCGGTTATCAGCGGATGCAGGGCCAGGCCGGTCAGGTACAGACCTGCACCGTAAGCGCTGTGGGATAAAAAACTCATCAGACGGGCTTTGGCCGGATTCGGTGTCCGTGATGCGGCAATACCGGCCCCCATCGCGGGCTGCATAATAAAATACGGTGCGGCGACAGTAATCACCCCCCAGGCATAAGCCGGCCAGAAGGATGGAAAAAGAAACCAGAATTCACCGGTCAGGAAAATAAAGATAAATGCAAAGATAATACCGATAGCATAATGTGCGAACCAGCCAAGCGCATTTTCATTCCTGATCGGCGGGCTTTGGGCTACCGTCGGACGGTGAATGAATTGTCCGTGCAGCATATGGCCCGTCCAGCGGCCGATCATGGATAAATTCAGTGTCGGCTGCCCGGCTGATTTCAGCAGTAATGCCCAGAGATCCATCACTACAGTGGCACCAATCCCTAATAATGTTGTCAGTAAAACAGCAGTCAGTGTCATGATCCTGATTCCTTTTCAGCGTGCCGTGTTGTAATTCCGGCCTGTTTGATTACTATAAAAGACATGATAAATTCAACATTCAATTGATTAATTGAATGTTATGACCGGAGGTAAATAATGTCAATTAAGGCTCTCTTAGATGAGCAGCAATTAACAGAATGTGCTGAATTAGCCCGGGCACTGAGCCATCCTCACAGGATAAACATTATCCAATATCTTGCCCGGGACACATTTTCTGTGGAAAAACTGGCAAAAGTTGTTGGTCTGAGTGTGGCTAATACCTCGCAACATTTACAGCAGCTTAAGAGAGCCGGATTAGCAGAGAGTGAACGGGAAGGTAAAAATATCTGTTACCGCCTGGCAAACGGCCCGGTACTGAATATGCTGTCAGCCCTGAAACTGCAGTCTGAATATACACGGAATGAACTGAGCAGCAGGCTGAACCGGAATGTGCTGTCTGAAGAGTATTTATCACCGATTTCAGGAACGGAGCTGGTGGCGGGTATGAAATCCGGTCAGATTTTACTGGTTGATGTCCGCCCGGAACGGGAATATCAGGACGGGCATCTGCCCGGAGCGGTGAATATACCGGTTGAACAACTGGAAAACTGTCTTGCGCAACTGCCGGATGATAAAGAAATTGTGGCGTATTGCAGAGGGGCTTATTGCTTTTTATCGGCAAATGCGGTTATTTCCCTGCGTCTGAAAGGGTTTCGTGCGCGTCATTTCAGAGAAGGTATTACGGCGGATATTCCGGACGATAAGCCGCTATCATTGTGATAATGAGATTATTAAATTGAGAAGGCAATCGATTGTTATATCGTCCGGCCTGAAAAATGACATTTTGCAGGTATAACAAAAATGCGGCGGGTATCTCGTTTTTATCGGGAAAGTGCGTCAAAAAACCGGAATTCTGTCACGAAAAACAGCATTTATGCTGACAGAAAATCGCGTTGGTCTGAATTTTGCTCAATTGCTTAAATGATGAACAGATACCCGGGCCGGGTTCGTCATCATAGTGAGACACCCTGACGCCAGGGGTCATTTTCCGAGATCTTCGAATCGAAGCCGGGGAGTCCCGGTTGTAAGGGAGTCTGTTTCATGAGCAATCATAGTGTGGATCAAGCACAGGAACCGGTTAAGCCCGTTATTGACGAAGTTGAAGAAATATTACCTGCAGGAAAACTGATGATGCTGGGATTACAGCATGTGCTGGTGATGTATGCCGGTGCCGTGGCCGTACCGCTGGTTATCGGTGACCGGCTGGGGCTGAGCAAGGAAGTGGTGACACTGCTTATCAGTTCGGATCTGTTTTGCTGTGGTATCGTGACACTGTTGCAGTGTATCGGTATCGGAAAATTTGCCGGTATCCGTCTGCCGGTGATTATGTCTGTTACGTTCGCGGCGGTAACACCGATGCTGGCCATCGGCGCCAACCCGGATATCGGCCTGATGGGGATTTTCGGGGCGACCATTGCGGCGGGGGTACTGACAACACTGATCGTACCGCTGATGGGGAAACTGATGCCGCTTTTCCCCAATATGGTTACCGGTATTGTGATTACCTCCATCGGACTGAGCATCATGCAGGTGGGGATCGACTGGGCTGCCGGCGGCAAAGGTAACCCGGAATATGGTCATCCGCTCTACCTTGGCATCTCATTTGCCGTTCTGTTATCTATCCTGTTTATCACAAAATTCTGTAAGGGTTTTCTCTGTAATATCTCGGTATTACTGGGGATTATCTTTGGTTTTGTGCTGTCACTGATGTGCAATGAGGTCAGCTTTGACGGATATGCGGATGCCCCCTGGTTTAAACTGGTTACCCCGATGGCGCTGGGAACGCCGACATTTGAACCGATCTCCATTATCACCCTCAGTGTTGTTCTGCTGATTGTTTTTATTGAATCGATGGGGATGTTTCTGGCACTGGGGGAGATTGTCGGCCGTCCGGTCGAAAAAGACGATATTGTGCGCGGGCTGCGGGTGGACGGAATCGGCACCATTATCGGTGGTCTGTTTAACAGTTTTCCGCATACCTCATTTTCCCAGAACGTCGGGCTGGTGGGGGTGACAAAAGTTCACAGCCGCTGGGTGTGTGTGGTTTCCGGATTTATCCTGATTATCTTTGGTCTGCTGCCGAAAATGGCGGTGGTGATAGCCTCCATTCCGCAGTTTGTCCTCGGCGGGGCGGGGCTGGTGATGTTCGGGATGGTACTGGCGACAGGAATTCGTATTTTGTCCCGTGTTGATTACAGCGGCAATAATTACAATCTCTATATTGTGGCGATCAGTCTGGGGGTGGGACTGACACCAACGCTCTCCGGTAATTTCTTTGCCAAACTGCCGATGTTCTTACAGCCGCTGCTGCACAGCGGGATTCTGCTGGCCACTGTCAGCGCGGTCGTACTGAACCTGTTTTTTAACGGTTATCATCCGAAAAAAGAAAGTCCGGCAATGTGATATGTCTCACCAGACATAACCCGAAATGATGATTGACACCGATGCATAAAAGCATCGGTGTTTTTTTATGGACAGGCGTATACTGAATTATTATCAAGAGCAACTATTGTAATCTAAATAATATCAGTAAGGCCGTACTATGAGCGGAATCATCACGGAGCATGAACCTTTCGGGACATTACTGGGCTATGCGCCCGGCGGTGTGGCTATCTATTCCTCTGACTACGATACCATCACGGAAGCAGAAAAAGAGGATGATATTTCTTTCCGCAGTTATATCGGAAATGAATATATGGGATACAAATGGCAGTGTGTGGAATTTGCCCGCCGCTTCCTGTATCTCAATTATGGTGTGGTGTTTACCGATGTCGGCATGGCGTATGAGATTTTTTCCCTGCGTTTTCTGCGTCATGTGGTGGATGACAGTATCCTTCCGCTGAGGGCGTTTAAAAACGGCTGTCACCAGGCACCGGTAGCAGGGGCATTACTTATCTGGCAGGAAGGGGGCGAATTTAAGCGCACCGGTCATGTGGCGGTGATCACGCAGGTCTGCGCGGATAAAGTCCGGATTGTGGAGCAGAATGTCATCCACCATAAACTGCCGCGCGGTCAGCAATGGACCCGTGAGCTGCCGATGCATGTCAAAGACGGTTACTACACGCTGTCGGATACGTTTCCGGATACACATATTCTCGGCTGGATGATCCAGACAATCGATGATGAATATGCGTGGACAGAGCCGGCGGTGAACCCGGCGCTGATGACACTCCACGCTGCCCGGCTGGGTGAAAAAGCGGATTTCACCGGAAAATGGCTGGATGAGTCCGATCCGATGGAAAAAGCCTATATTAAAGCCAATCACGGCCACAATCTGAATGCCGATCCGCACGACTATTTCACGATTTCGGAAACGGCTGAAAATGCTCTGATGCAGGCCACCAACGAAGTCCATCTGATGTATCTGCATGCTACTGAAAAAGTGCTGAAAGATGACAATCTGCTGAAATTATTCAATATCCCTGAAATTCTCTGGCCGCGCCTGCGGCTCTCCTGGCAGAACCGGCGTCACGATATGGTGACCGGCAGACTGGATTTCTGTATGGATGAACGCGGTCTGAAAGTGTATGAATACAATGCGGATTCCGCCTCCTGCCATGCGGAAACCGGGCGGATTATTCCAAAATGGGCGAAACAGGGCGGACTGACAGAGGGTTGGGACCCGGGGGAACGTCTGTCAGAGATGCTGGCGGATATCTGGAAACACACGTCAGCCAAGCCGTTTATCCATATTATGCAGGATAAAGACAGCGAAGAAGATTACCATGCGCTCTATATGGCGCGGGCTATCACGGCAGCAGGGTACGGATACCGGATCATTCACGGTCTGGATGAACTGAGCTGGAATGAAAGCGGACAGGTGATCGACGGCGAAGGGCGCGTGCTCAAGTGTGTCTGGAAAACCTGGGCGTGGGAAACGGCACTGGAACAACTGCGGCAGGAGAGTGAAAATGACAGGACATACTCCGCGCTGCCTATCCGTACCGGTCATCCGCGCCATGAAAATAATGTGCGGCTGATTGATGTGCTGCTGCGCCCGGAAATCCGGGTATTTGAGCCGCTGTGGACGGTGATCCCGGGCAATAAAGCGATTCTGCCGATCCTGTGGTCGCTGTTTCCGCACCACCCTTATCTGCTGGATACGGAGTTTGAGCTCAGTGATGAACTGCGGCAGACCGGCTATGCGGTTAAACCAATCGCCGGACGTTGCGGCAGTAATATCGGGCTGGTGGATCACCGCGATACCGTGCTGGATGAAACCTGCGGCCGTTTCGGGGAGCAGGAAAACGTCTATCAGCAGCTCTGGTGTCTGCCGAAAGTAGCAGGCCGCTATATCCAGATGTGTACTTTTACTGTCGGCGGCCACTATGGCGGTGTTTGTCTGCGTTCAGACCCGTCACTGGTTATCAAAAAAGAGAGTGATATTGAGCCGCTGCGGGTACTGGAGGATAACGATTTTCTGGCAGAGAGCTGATTTCTGACCGCTGTATTTCTCCCGGGCAGCCACCGGATTCACCGGTGGCTGCCCGTTTTTATATCCTTTTGATCTGATTTATTTTTCCTTTCTTTCTGCAATTGCAATCCTTTCCCGTATAAAAAACAGGGTTAAAAAATAGTGGTCAACAGTGATAAAAATCATTATTGTTATAATATAACATAACAAAATGAGGCAGCCATGAAACCCGATATTCATCCGGATTACCGGACCGTCATCTTCCACGACACCGCAGCCGATGTGTATTTCAAAGTCGGTTCCACCATCAGAACGGAAAGAACCATCGAATTTGAAGGGCAGACGTATCCTTATGTCACCCTGGATGTTTCGTCCCACTCCCACCCGTTCTATACCGGCAAACAGAAAACACACTCGCAGGAAGGGAATGTGGCCCGTTTTACCAAGCGCTTCGGGCGTTTTGTACATTAAAAGAAGAGGAAAAACCGATGCAGGTATTGAGTTCACTGAAAAGTGCGAAACAGCGCCATCCGGACTGTAAAATTGTCCGCCGTCGCGGCCGTATTTATGTGATTTGTAAGTCCAATCCGCGTTTTAAAGCCGTGCAGGGGTGATTATGACAGCTAAATCAGTTCTCCCGTTACTGTTACTGGCGGGATTATTCAGCGGTACGGCAGCAGCACACGGCCATCACCACGACAAACCGCAGACAGAAGCACAGCGCAAGGCAGCAGAAGGTGTTTTTGCGGATAAGGATGTCAAAGACCGGCAGCTGAGCGACTGGGATGGCGTCTGGCAGTCTGTTGCGCCTTACCTCGCCAGCGGTGAGCTGGACCCGGTGATGCAGGCGAAAGCCGCGAAGAACGGCGATAAAACCGCAGAAGAGTATCGCGCTTATTATACAAAGGGCTATAAAACCGATGTGGATATGATTGGTATTGAAAATAATATCATCGAATTCCATCACGGGGATAAGGTGGATCAGTGTGAGTATCAGTATGCCGGTTACCGGATACTGAATTACACCTCCGGCAAGAAAGGGGCGCGTTATCTGTTTGAGTGTAAAGATAAAAACAGCCATGCACCGAAATATATCCAGTTCAGCGACCATATCATTGCACCGGAAAAAGCGGGTCATTTCCACCTGTATATGGGTAATGAATCCCAGGAAGCACTGCTGACTCAGCTGGATAACTGGCCGACCTATTACCCTTATACGATGAGCGGAAAAGATATCGTTCACGAAATGCTTCATCACTGACAGAAAAGCGAAAGCTGCACTGCAATATAAAACCAACAGCCCGGAAACTGATGTTGTTTCCGGGCTGTTTTGTTATTTCATTAATAAATTAATATAAAACTTGATTAATCGTGTCAGTTCAAAATAAAATAAGAATAAGCGATTCAGCTGAGAGAGTTAAGCGGAGTTGCGGCAATCAAAATCCGATCTTTTTTATTTCTGGTATTGCTTTTTTTGTTTGACATGTATCACGATATTTATGTAACGGTAAAATGATCGTTTCAGTTATTTCTCTATAAGATCATGAAAACAAACACATGTTTGTTATTGTGACAACCGTGATATAACAGATTGATAGATATACGTATTATTTTTTAAATTAATCACCTTTTTTTGAAGGTTATTACGTTGTGTTTTTTATTTTATTTTTGATGATATAAAAAACATGATCTCCCTCCTGTTTTTATGCTGAAAACCCACTCATCTCATTTTACGATCACCACTTAAATTCCGGCGAAATCTTTATTTCATTGCTTTACTTTGTTGCGGACAAAAAATAAAACAAGCACATGTTTAATAACCAACAAGTGTCCGCTTATGACCAGTCGAGAAAAACAAATCCTTCAGATCCTCCGGCGTGACCCGCTCATTCCGCAGCAGGAACTGGCCGGCGTATTAGGTATCAGCCGCTCTGCGGTGGCCGGACATATCATGAATCTGATGAATAAAGGCTACATCAAGGGTAAGGGATACATCCTCTCCGAGCACCGCTATGTGGTGACTGTCGGTTCAGCCAATATGGATGTTTGTGGTTATTCTGACCTGAATCTGGTGTATGAAGATTCTAATCCCGGTCATATCAAATGTTCACCCGGCGGGGTCGGGCGCAATATCGCCCAGAATATTGCCCTGCTGGGCTGTGAATCTCATTTTATCTCCGTCATCGGTGATGATTTCTACGGTAACACCCTGTATGAACAGGCAAAACTGGCCGGTGTGAATGTCAGTAATCTGCACCGTCTGCACGGGGAAACCACGTCAACCTATCTGTCACTGCTGGATCCGCAGGGTGAGATGATCACCGCCATTAATGATATGCGCATCCTGGAAAAACTGACCCCGGCGTTACTGGCGACCTCCCGGGATCTGATCCGGCACGCCGGTGTGCTGGTGGCGGACTGCAATCTGTCAGAAGGCGCGCTGGAGTGGCTGTTTACCAATGCCGGTAATGTACCGGTCTTTGTCGATACGGTTTCCGCGTTCAAGGCAAACAAAATCAAGCCGTGGCTCAGCCATATCCACACCCTGAAACCCAACCGCTTTGAGGCGGAAATTCTCACCGGTATCAAAGTGGAGAATAAACAGGATGTGGTACGTGCCGCTAATGCATTGCATGAACAGGGCGTGCAGCGCATCGCCCTGAGTATGGGCGGCGAGGGCGTTTATTACAGCGAAGCGGACGGTGAAAACGGCTGGTCTAAGCCGTTCAGTGTCCACATTGTCAATGTGACCGGTGCCGGTGACGCCATGATGGCCGGTCTTGCCCGCTGCTGGCTCGAAGGTGAGCCGCTGTCACAGAGTATCCGTTTTTCCCAGGGCTGCTCCGCCCTGACGCTCGCCAGCGAGCTGACAAATAATCCCGGTCTGTCAAAAGACAGTGTTCACAAACTAATGGAATCACAAGCATGAAAACTCAACAACTGAACGCAGAATATCTGGATATTTCCCCTGAGGTTGCACAGGCGCTCGCGGAGAAAAAGCCGGTTGTGGCACTGGAATCCACCATTATTTCTCACGGTATGCCGTATCCGGACAACGTGAAAATGGCACTGGAAGTTGAACAGCGTATCCGCGACAACGGTGCGATCCCGGCGACGATTGCGGTGATTAACGGCCGTATGAAAGCGGGTCTGTCTCATGATGAGATTGAGATGCTCGGCAAAGAAGGCCACAAGGTCATGAAAGTGAGCCGCCGCGACCTGCCGTTTGTGATCGCCCAGGGCATCCACGGTGCGACCACCGTTGCCTCCACCATGATTATCGCGGAAATGGCCGGGATTGCTGTTTTTGCCACCGGCGGGATCGGTGGGGTGCATCGCGGTGCGGAACACACCTTTGATATTTCAGCGGATTTACAGGAACTGGCGCAAACCAACGTGGCGGTTGTCTGCGCGGGTGCCAAATCCATTCTGGATCTGGGGCTGACCTCGGAATATCTGGAAACCTACGGAGTACCGGTTGTCGGCTATCAGACGGATAAATTACCGGCTTTCTTCTGCCGTGAAAGCGAATTCCCGGTCACCATCCGCATGGAAACCCCGGAAAACGTGGCAAAAGCACTGCACGCCAAATGGGCGACCGGCCTGAACGGCGGCATGGTGATTGCCAACCCGATCCCGCATGAGTTTGCGATGCCGGAAGAAACCATCAACAGCGCAATCGCACAGGCGGTACGCGAAGCGGATGAGCAGGGTATTAACGGCAAAGCAAGCACGCCGTTCCTGCTGGCTCGCGTGGCGGAACTGACCGGCGGTAACAGTGTGAACTCCAACATTGAGCTGGTCTTTAACAACGCGAAACTGGCAGCCCGTATCGCGTCCGCTTATCAGCAACTGTAAGCGGCTGACCGGTAGCCGGTCATAACAACTGATGAAACATATGACCCGGTAAGGTGCTGATCTCACAATCAGCCTTTACCGGGCATTGCAGCATACAACTGATGAGTATAATAACCACGGGGCCGGATTATGGATATATTACGGAGTTTGGCGGGGATCGGCGTCTTATTACTGATAGCATTTCTTTTTTCGGTCAATAAGCGGAAAATCAGTCTGCGCACTGTCGGCGCGGCACTGCTGTTACAGGTGGCACTCGGTGCCATCATGCTGTATATCCCGGCGGGGAAATGGTTTATTCAGACCATCGCATCGGGTGTGAATAATGTTATCGCCTACAGTGATGCGGGCAGCGCCTTTATTTTCGGCAGCCTGGTCGGCCCGAAAATGGATGTGTTATTTGACGGGGCCGGGTTTATCTTCGCATTCCGCGTATTACCGGCCATTATCTTTATCACTTCTCTGATCGCGATTTTGTATTACCTCGGCATTATGCGCTGGGTGATTAATATTCTGGCGTATGTCTTCCAGAAGACCATGAAAATCAGCAAGATAGAATCTTTTGCGGCAGTAACCACCATTTTCCTCGGTCAGAATGAGTTACCGGCGGTACTGAAACCCTTTGTCAGCCGGATGAATAACAATGAATTATTCACCGTGATTTGCAGCGGCATGGCCTCCATTGCCGGATCAATGCTGGTGGGTTACGCCGGACTGGGCGTACCGATTGAATATCTGCTGGCAGCTTCTCTGATGGCGATTCCGGGCGGGATCTTATTTGCGCGGATGTTAAGTCCGGCGACACAGGAATCCACCGTGGAATTCACCGAAATTTCGTTCAGTGAAAAACGTCCGGCCAGCATTATTGAGGCCGCGGCAGGCGGTGCGATGCTCGGGCTGAAAATTGCGGTCGGCGTGGCGACAGTGGTACTGGCATTTGTGGCACTGATTGCCCTGATTAACGGGCTGATTGGCGGCCTCGGCGGCGTTATGGGTTTTGAGGGGATCAGCCTGCAAAGCCTGTTCGGTTATATTTTCTCACCACTGGCATATCTGATGGGCGTGAGCAGTGAGCACATTGCGCTGGCGGGCAGTCTGATTGGTGAAAAACTGGCGATCAACGAGTTCGTGGCATATGTGGATTTCTCTCCGCATTTACAGGACGGCACACTCGATGCCAAAACCATTGCCGTGATCTCCTTTGCGTTATGCGGTTTTGCCAACTTCGGTTCGATTGCCGTGGTGGTCGGGGCGTTCAGTGCGGTAGCACCGGAGCGGGCCTCTGATATCGCCCGTGTCGGGGTCCGTGCATTGCTGGCGGCAACATTATCCAACCTGATGAGTGCGACGATTGCCGGGTTATTTATTGGTCTGGCGATGGCGCCGGGTGTCTGATCTGTTCAGATAAATTCCCGGGATTCACAGGCGCTTCTGCAAAAGGAAGCGCCTGTTACCAGCTGATACGATTCAATTTTTTTTATTCCGCTTAAGACCGCGTCAGGTCAAAAAAACAAATCCCGCTCCCCGTTAAAGTAAAAAAATCCGGTAACCTTGTTGCGCGTGTGTTATTGCTTTCCTGCATCCGCAGAATTTGACCCGCCCCGCAAAATGACCATAAAACAGACTAAGAAAGGCCGGATGTGCCCGGTTATTGCATGGTTACCAACACTGAAAACTGGAAAGCGATAGGTGAACATGAACAAATGTATAGTTGCGGACAGCCAGAAATGTATCGGATGTCACGCCTGCGAAATTGCCTGCGTTGTCGCGCATAATGATCACCACTGGCCACATGACAGCCGTGATTACGCTCCCCGTATCCGCGTCATGTTCAAAGAGAATGACAGCCTCGCTGTCACCTGCCGTCAGTGTGAAGACGCCCCTTGTGCCGCCGCCTGTCCGGTGGATGCTCTGTATATGGCGGACAATATTGTCAAACTGGATCAGGAAAAATGCATCGGCTGTAAAAGCTGTGTGCTGGTCTGCCCGTTCGGGGCGATGGAAATGGTGATGACCTTTGATCACTCACTCGAACTGGCACAAAAGTGCGATTTATGTGATACCACCGGCGGCTCGCCCGCGTGTGTGGCGAACTGCCCGACCAGCGCACTCAGCATCCTGGATGAACATAAACTGGTGATCCTGCGCAATGACCGTCTGATGCGGGCAGCCACCGGGGCATACAACCGTGCCCGCCAGTCTGAAATCCGTTTTGAGATCCTCAAACGCCCGCCGCGTGAAGGAACACAAAAACAGAGTGCGGCGCTGCGTAAAAATCATTTCGGTGAAATTTATATCGGGCTGAATGAACAATGTGCCGGTTATGAAAGCGAGCGCTGCCTGTACTGCTCACAAAAAGCGATGTGTAACCTGTCATGCCCGCTGCACAACTCTATTCCGGATTTTGTCCGTCTGGTGCGCGAAGGCAAAATTATTGAGGCGGCGGAGCTGAGCAATTCGACCAGTTCACTGCCGGAAATCTGCGGCCGGGTCTGCCCGCAGGACAGATTGTGCGAAAGCCGCTGTACGCTGCGTAACCACGGCGGAGCGGTAACTGTGGGAAATATCGAACGTTATATCACCGATACGGCCTTTGAGATGGGCTGGCGGCCGTCGGTGGCGGAGGATGTGGTTCCCCGCCCGGAACGCGTTGCGATTATCGGTGCCGGTCCTGCCGGACTGGGATGTGCGGATGTACTGACCCGCGCCGGGGTGAAAGCGGAAGTGTTTGAGCGCCATCCTGAAATCGGCGGCCTGCTGACTTTCGGGATCCCGCCGTTCAAGCTGGACAAACAGCTGATGGCGCAGCGGCGGCAGATTTTCACGGATATGGGGATCACTTTCCATCTGAACTGTGAAATCGGCAAAGATATCCCGTTCAGCCGCCTGATGAATGACTATGATGCGGTGCTGCTGGGAGTCGGAACCTACGGCATGATGAAAGCCGGACTGGAGCATGAGGATTCCCCGGGCGTGGTACAGGCGCTGCCGTTCCTGATCGCCAGTACCCGTGAGGTGATGGGGTTGCCGGTGGCGGATGAATATCCGTGGATTGATGTGGAAGGGAAAAAAGTGGTGGTGCTCGGCGGCGGTGATACCGCGATGGACTGCGTGCGTACGGCTGTCCGCCGCGGGGCTGAGAGTGTTATCTGCGCCTACCGCCGTGATGAGGCCAGTATGCCGGGTTCGAAGAAAGAAGTGGTTAATGCCCGCGAGGAAGGGGTGGAATTCCTCTATAACGTGCAGCCGCAGTTTATTGACCGCAACGGGGAGGGCGCTGTCACTGGTATCGGGCTGATCCGTACCCAGCTCGGTGATCCGGGGCCGGATGGCCGCCGCCGTCCGAAACCGGTGGAAGGCTCTGAATTTATCCTCGGTGCGGATGTGCTGATTATGGCATTCGGTTTTCAGTCGCATCCGATGCCATGGCTCAGTGGTTATAATGTTCAGCTGGATAAATGGGGACAAATTAAAACCGGCGGTAATGGACGTATGAGCAACCAAACCTCCAATCCGAAAATCTTTGCTTCCGGTGATGCGGTGCACGGCGCGGATCTGGTGGTCACCGCCATGGCAGCAGGTCGTCAGGCCGCCCGCGAAATGCTGAGTATGTTCGATGAACAGGCTCAGGCACCGCAGGCGATGGTCAGTAACGCATAACAGACCGCAGTAAAAACAAAACCGCGATAATTATTAATGACAATTATCGCGGTTTTTTTACGGGCAAAAATCAGAGGGGTCAGATAACGCGTTTGTTCTCCGCGCTCATGGCCATATCCGGCAGGTCACGCTCTGCATCCGGGATATCCAGCATGGCTTCCAGCTCGTCTGCCAGCATATCCGGCTCTTCCTCATTGGCCGCACTGCGCTGTTGTCCGACAGGGATCAGCAGATTCAGGATAATGGCGGTGAGACCGCCGACACAAATCGGATTCTCGGCAAGGATATATAAAGACGGCGGCAGGATACTGAAAATTTGCGGATCATAGGAAACACCCAGCCCGAGACCCAGAGACGTTGCCACTATCAGCGTTTCGCGGCGGCGCAGGCCGTTGGAGATAATAATGCGCAGCCCGGCGATGGCGATCATCGAGAACATCAGTGTCATCGCACCGCCCAGTACCGGCGCCGGAATAGTGGTAAAGAACCAGCCAATCCCCGGGAACAGGCCGAGGAACACCAGGATCACCGCAATAAAGCGCCCGATATAACTGGAGGCCACGCCGGTCATCTGGATCACGCCGTTATTCTGGGCAAAGGTGGTCAGCGGCAGAGAGCCGAGGGCTGAGGCGATAACGGAAACGACACCATCTGCCATCACACCACCTTTCAGCCTGTTCTGATACACCTCACCTTTAATCGGCTGGTTGGATACCATGGCCGTTGCCGTCAGGTTACCGACCGCCTCCAGCACACTGAGGATATAGATAATGGCAACCACCAGGAACTGGGTGAAATTAAATGAAAAGCCGAATTTAAACGGCACCGGTACGGTAATAAAGGCCATGTTCTGATAGGTGCTGAAATCCACCAGACCGAGAAACAGGGAGGCAATGTAGCCTGCCACGAGGGCAATCGCGATACCGCCCATCCGCAGCAGCGGGCTTTTGCAGCAGTTAAAGCCGATTACCACCAGCAGAACCAGCAATCCCACGCCGATATTTTCATAGTTGCCGTATGTGCCTGCCGATTTGGCGGAGAACCCGCCGCCGAAGTCGATAATCCCGACCTTAATAAGGCTCAGACCGATCATCAGCACCACCACGCCGCTGACCGTCGGGGTAATTATCCGGCGCAGATAAGGCAGAACAAAAGAGGAACCGACAACCAGGAAAGCACCGGCGAAAGAAACACCGAGCAGAGAAGATAAAATCAGCTCTTCATGGATTCCGTCACTGCGCATGGCTGTACCGATAGCAATCATGGCAGTGACAAATGAAAAATTGACCGACTGAATGGATAACAGGCCGGAGCCCATCGGTCCGTAACGGTGAACCTGTATCCAGGTACCGATTCCGGAGGCAATCATCACCATCGATACCAGATAAGCCGTGGTATCGGCAGATAAATCCAGTGCTTTGCCCACAATCAGGGCAGGCATGACCATCGGAACAAACAGAGCCAATAAATGGGTAACCGCACCAAGAAGGGCCTGGAAAAACGGGGGTTTGTCGTCCAGCTGATAGATTAGATCAGAGGTTGGATGATTGAGATCTGACATCCTTCTCTCCTTTTATAATAAATGGAATGAGAGGTCATACGTCGGCCTCAGCGGATCGTTGGTACAGGGAGTAAAGCAATAACTGAACCAGCGGCGCGACAAAGAAACAGAAATGTGAGAGAACTCTTAAATCACCGGTGATTTGTGAAATATATCACCCGGTATTTGCGAAAGGCTTTCCGCGGTGGTCAGCAGGGCGGATAAAAAGAGGGGCAAACAGGATTTATGCAGTATGAGAATGATATCCTCTCATTTTGATAATGAAACGGTAATGATAATAGCGGTTCCGGAACCGGAGGGCAGATAAAGTGAGACTATTCCCGGGCGGGCGTTCTGTTGATTGATTTTATTTAAATGAGATATTTCTATTTTCAGTTAATGGAATTATATTAGGAATTGGTTTATTAAATGAAGAAAGGTAATTAAAAATGTATTATCATCTTAAATAATATGGCCTGAGGTTAACCGGGATTAAGTGGTGTTACTGTGAATAGTTATTTAAACTAATGTATTGTTGTTGCTATTTTGTTGCATTGTAACCATGCCATTATATGCTGCAAAAAAAAGGAATGCGGTAACCTGGATTATATTTTTATTATAATCAATAAATTATGTGTATTTTGATAAGAACGCCGTTTACGCATAAAATGAGTTTTATCCTAAAAACATAAAAATGTTTCAGGAAATAATTTGGCCTTAAATTTTATCAGAATAATCATATGATCCGTATTTCCGGTTTTTTTATCTATATCACGTCTTTTTGCTGGTTTTTTATATCGCAGCGGGGGTTGTGGTTGTTTTTTTATTTTATGAGAGAACGAAGAAGAAATATTAATAAAAGAAATAACGACGGGAAAATGACGACTTGCGTATAAAGCTAATCCATTTCTTATTGACGATATATTTTATGATGATAGTCTTTAGCGCTAATAAGAGATGTTATTTATATATATCTTATATAAGAGATGTGAAGAACCTGATTTAAATTGAGTGTTTTCCTATTGGTCTTTGGGTTTTTTAAATGTAAATTGATATTGTGTTCACGTTATTACCCTCAGATTTAATGACGTGCCTGAGTATTTTTTATAATGTCACGCCGGATGTGAATTATAAATTAGTCTTAATGCATTTCACTGAAATATTAAAAATTGCAGTTATTACAGATGTTTCTTATAACAGGAACGTTATAAGCCAATATGTCCGCAAGGATGCGAATATAACCTGACCGACACGTTATTATCTTAAAAAATAAAGGAATTATTTTTTAATGATTTAGCAGGATATAAGGATATATCTCTCAGGGACATAAACGGAAGTTACCGGACAAGGTCGTCCGGTGTAAACGGATTTACCACACGGATGTATTATCAGGGAGCCTGTGTTTTATCACCACAGGTAATAAACGGATTTGCCCCGGGAAGGGGACGGTAAAAGGAATTTACCGTTACAGGGAAGTAAGAGCTGACAGGTGTCATGCCCTGATGCTCTGATGAAAATGGATTTTCGCTGAAGTGCGCATGACAAATCAGAGTAGTTAAGTGTTGTTAGTATAAGGTAAAACATCGGTAATTATGGCGACCCTGTTGACGGAATACAGCAAGGTCGCCAATTTTTTTTCTGTCAGCCGGCGTTTTTCAGACGTTTTACCGCTTCCTCCAGCAGTGAACGCGGCGTGCCGAAGTTAATCCGCAGGTATTGTTCACCATCCGCCACATAGTGACTGCCATCCTCAACCACCACACCGGTTTTACGGGCGTATTCGTGTGTCAGATCCGTTGCTGTGCGTCCGGTGGCACTGATATTAATCCAGGCGAGGTAAGAAGACTCCGGCTGCATCATCTGCCAGTCCGGAAAATAATCCGCCACGGCCTGTGCCAGATAATCTGCGTTGCCTCTCAGATAATCATTCAGTTCATCCAGCCAGTCCGTGCTGTTGTTATAAGCCTCAATAATGCCCCATATCCCGAACAGATTAGGTGAGGTAATCGAGTTTTTCTCCAGCTGACGCCGGAACTGTGCCCGCAGTGCCGGGTCCGGAATGATGCTGTAAGAGGTTTTCAGTCCGCCGAGATTAAAGGCTTTATTCGGGGACGTCAGGAGGATCAGGTTCTCCGGCGCGGCACATCCCGGGCGCAGACAACCGGTGAAGCTGCCGTACAGCACATGTTCCGCATGCACTTCATCAATCACCAGCAGCACACCGTATTGCAGACACAAATCCGATACCTGTTTGATCTCTGCCGCTGTCCAGATACGACCGGACGGATTGTGCGGCGAGCAGAACAGCCAGACTTTCGGCCGGTGCTCGCGCATTTGCGCCTCAATATGCTCAAAATCAAGATGATAGCGGTTATCCCGCGCCACCAGCGGGTTAGTCAGCACCGTGACATTCTGGCGGGTTACCGCGTGGGCGAACGGATCATAGACCGGTGTGTTCATCATCACACAGTCGCCGGGCTGACAAAATGCCTGCACCAGGTAGTGCAGGGTGGACACGGTGCCGTAACTGAGTGTCACCCACTCCGGCTGAACCGTAACCTGATGACGCTGTGCCTGGAAGCGGACTACCGCATCGTAAAATTCATCAAAGCACCAGGTGTAGCCGAAGGTACCGTGCTGTGCCACCTGCGTGAACCGCTCAATCACCGCGGGCGGGGATTTGAAATCCATATCGGCTATCCACAGCGGAATGAAATCCTGCGGGACATCCCCGAAGCGGGAGCAGACATACTGATGATCCCATTTCCGGCAGCGGTCACTTTTGCGCTCAATTATTTCATCAAAATTGTACATGCTCAGTTCCTGTTAAATTAAGGCTTCAATACCGGATTTCACACTCTGCACCTGCGGGCCGATAATCACCTGCACACTATGGGCATCCAGCACCACAACGGAGAGTGCACCGGCATCTTTCAGTGTTTTCTGATCCACCTTATCCATATCTTTCACCACCAGACGCAGGCGGGTGATACAGTTATCCAGCGAATCAATATTCTCTTTGCCGCCGAGTGCGGTGAGGATCAGATTGTGATCGTATTTAGCTTTGCCGCGCGCTTTTGTATTGGCTTTCACCGCCTGTTCCGCCCCGTCAGCGGCATCTTCACGGCCCGGCGTTTTGACGTCATGTTTCAGAATGTACCAGCGGAAAACAAAGAAGTAGATAGCGAACCAGATAATCCCGACCGGGAACACCAGATACCATTTGGTCGCGGTCCCCTGCATGATGCCGAAGATCAGCAGATCCAGAATCCCGCCGTCGGTGTTACCGATCGTCACACCGAGCAGTGCCATCACCAGCAGGGCAAGACCGGACATAATAATGTGGAAAATATAGAGCACCGGCGCGATAAACAGGAACAGGAACTCAATCGGCTCGGAAATCCCGGTGACGACGGAAACCAGGACCCCGGACAGTAATAATCCTTTGATCACCGGACGGTTCTCCGGTTTTGCTGTGCGGTAGATAGCGTAGGCGACAGCCGGCAGACCAAAGATAAAGGTCGGCATAAAGCCCTGTGACAGGAAAGCGGTGACATGCGGGCTGAACGGCAGTCCGGCTTTCAGTTCGGCGTAGAAAATATTCAGTGCTCCGGCAATCTCATAGCCGTCCACAAATTCCGTGCCGCCGGCCGGGGTAAAACGCACCATCGCCAGCAGAATATGATGCAGTCCGAACGGTTTTAGCAGCAGTACACCGACACCGTACAGGAACGGGCCGAAAACATCTGTGCTCTGAATGATATGGCCGATCCCGGCAATTCCCATGGCAACATATTTCCACAGGAACGGGATCGCCAGGCCGACAAGAGACATCGTCAGTGCGGTGATAATCGGCACAAAACGGATGCCGCCGAAAAACGCAAAAGCATCATGCAGAACGGTATCCTGGAAACGTTCATGCAGAAAATAAGTGATAACGCCGACCACAATCCCGCCCAGCACGCCCATTTCGAGGGTCTGGATACCGAGAACCACGGATTGCCCGACCTGCTTCATCATCGCCGGGTCGGCAAGCTGGTGGGTGACGGTCAGGTAATAATTGATGCTCATATTCATCAGCATATAGCCGACAAATCCGGCAAAGGCACCGACTGCTTTGTTACGGTTTGCCAGGCCGAACGGAATGGCCATCGCAAACATCACCGGCAGATAGGTAAAGGCAAAACCGCCGACCATCGCCATAAATCCGAAGGTCAGCTGGACAAACTCATTGCCGAGAAACGGAAAACTGCTGATAGCGGAAGGACTGGTAACTGAACTGCCTATCCCGAGTAATAACCCCATGAAAGCCAGTAATGAGACGGGAAACATAAAGGTTTTCCCGAGACTTTGAAAAAATTCCCAGAGTTTGGATTTAAACGACTTTTCCTGCGACATCGTAGGGTACTCCTCAGCTTCTTTATAAATTATTGGTTAAGGGGTGTTACGGAACAGTCTTTTTTATTGTTGTTTTTTATTATTTTTCGCAGATGAAAAAGGCGGCACTGCGGGGGAACACAGTGCCGCCTGACGGGTTACAGAAGTTGATCTTCCGCACCACAGACTCTGATTTTATCGCGGACAACCGCTTTCATCGCATCCATGCCGACCCGCATGTAATAGCGCGGGTCATTGCCGTCCGGATTTTCCGCAAACCACGCGCGGACCGCCCCGGCAAAGGCAATTTTCAGCTCAGTGGCGACATTAACTTTGCACACCCCCAGCTCAATGGTGCGGCGGACATCCGCATCCGGCACATCACTTGCACCGTGCAGTACCAGCGGGATATCCGTGATACTGCGGATTTTTTCCAGCCGGGCGAAATCGATTTTCGGACGGCTGGTATACAGACCGTGAGCGGTGCCGATAGCGACTGCCAGGCTGTCGATGCCGGTCAGTTGTGCAAAACGGCGCGCTTCATCCGGGGAGGTCAGAAAGGCGCTTTCCGCATCCACATCCATATCATCCTCGACGCCGCCGAGACGGCCGAGCTCCGCTTCCACGCTGCAATCCTGACTGTGGCAGAAATCCACCACGGATTTGACCAGCGCGACATTCTCCTCAAACGGGAAATGGCTGCCGTCAATCATGGCACTGCGCACACCCTGGCCGACTTTGGTACGGATATCGTCAAGGGTTTCGTGATGGTCAAGATGCAGCGCGACCGGCATGGAAAACGAGCGGGAATAGGCATCACACAGTGCATAGATCTCCGGGAAACTGATGTGTTTAAAGGTGCCCGGCGTACCCGCCAGAATCACCGGTGCGCGCAGTTCCGCACAGGTTTCCAGGATGGCCTGAATTGTTTCGGCGTTATGAATATTAAACGCCGGAACCGCATAGCCGTTGGTTTGTGCGTGTGTGAGCAGATATTTGGTTGAGATGATCCCCATGATTACGCTCCTGTGTTCTGGTTATTCCAGGGATGAATAATCACGCCCTGAACAACGCGGTTAACTGTCCCGCTGGCAGACGGGGTATCCGGTGTGATACCGGTTCTGACGGACTGACTGAGGGAAAATAACTGTGCATACGGCAGGAAGCAGAACAGCAGTTCCGCGTCACTGAGGGCGTCACCGGCAGGCAGATAGCAGTGTGTTCCGGCACTGATGGCGTCATCAGGCTGATCGGCGATTGCCACGACCTGTCTGGCGATCCGGTCGCGGCGCAGTTCGGCCAGCAGATCCAAATCATACTGACGGGTGTAAGGCTGGTTTGAGATGTACACCACCACCAGGGTGTCGCCGTCCACCAGCGATTTAGGGCCGTGACGGAAGCCGGTCGGGGTGTCATAAAAGGCGGCGATTTGCCCGGCGGTCAGTTCCAGCAGTTTGAGGGCGGATTCCCGCGCCAGCCCCTGAAAGCTGCCGCTGCCGAGGTAAACCACGCGCTTAAAAGTATCATTGCCCGGCAGAATCTGTTCACTGCTGCCATGTGCGGCAAGAATATCCCGTGCCCGCTGTGCGACAACGGCAAAACGTTTGGTGCTGAACGTCTGCGGGGCAAGGGCGGCGAGGCAGCTGCACATCATGGAGGTGATGCTGCTGGTCATGGCAAAGGCTTTATCATTAGTCTGTGGCGGCATCAGCAGGGCAAAACCGTTATCACTGCCCTGTACGCGCTGATACAGATGACCGTCTTTGTTACAGGTGATCACCAGGTGAGAACAGCGGGCAACACACTGATTAGCAAGATCAAACGCGGCAACGCTTTCCGGGCTGTTACCGGAACGGGCAAAGGAAACCAGCAGTACCGGTTGCTGCTCAGGCAGATAATCCGCCGGATTGGTCACGATATCGGTTGTCGGGATCGCGCTGACATTTTTACCGGTCAGGCGGCGCAGTACGGGAGAAATCATCTCACCGATAAAGGCGGAGGTTCCGGCGCCGGTCAGAATGATGCGCAGGTTGTCCTGAGCCAGCAGCGGTGCGAGAAAGGCATCCAGCTGTGCGCGTTGTGAGTCGATTGAGTGTAATGCACTCATCCAGTAATCAGGTTGCTGGCGGATCTCCGTTTCCGTCCAGGTGGAATAGCGGGGTGTGGCGGCAGAAAGAGGGTCGTGCATAGCTTCATCCTTTACATGACGTTCAGCCGAAAGTGAAATGAATCAAAAGATCGTACGATCGGTCATTGCCTTTCGGTTGGTTTCGTTTTGAGGTTTCACTTCAATTTACAGTAAGGAAAACAAAGGATCAATGCAGTAATAAAAAGAAAACGAAAAGTGTGATTTGCACCACAGGTGAAATGATTAAGCTGTTGTTTATTAGATGGTTATATAAAAACCTTCGGCGGGTAAACACAAGGAAAAGAAAGGCGCAGGGAGAACTGCGCCTCATAATGAAAGGAAATCAGCGTACCGGCTGTCCGTGGATCCAGGTTTGTATTACCTGCCAGTCACTGTTCAGATCATTGAAATGCGCCCGTTTCCCGGGGGAGATACTGCCGTGCGTCGCGGTGATCCCCAGCAGTTGTGCCGGTTGCAGGGAGGCCATGCGGATGGCGGTTTCCGGCAGTGTACCGGTTGCGGTAATCATCCTGCTGACGGCGTCATCCAGTGCCAGGGTACTGCCGGCGAGGCCGCCGGAGGCGGTCCGGACAATGCCCGCTTTCATGGTGACATCATGGCCGCAGATATCATAAATGCCGTCCGGTTGTCCGGCCGCCCGCATGGCATCGGTGATCAGCACTGTGCGGTGCGCGGCACACTGACAAACAATCCTCATCACTGCCGGATGTACATGATGCCCGTCAGCAATCAGCTCCAGCCAGGCCCGCGGGTCGGATAATCCCGCTCCCGCCATGCCCGGTTCGCGGTGATGCAGGCCGGTCATGCCGTTGAAACAGTGAACCAGCCCGTCAGCCCCGGCATCGAGAGCCGCCAGAGTCTGCTCATACGTGGCGGCACTGTGGCCGAGCATCACATTCAGCCCGCGCCGTTTCAGGTGACGGATAGCATTCAGCGCCTCCGTTTTTTCCGGTGCCAGCGCGACCACTTTCAGTGTGCCTTCCGCATCGGCAATCAGGGTATCCAGCTCACTGATGTGTAATTCACGGAACAGCTCCGGTGAGTGTGCGCCTTTGTTCTGTGGTGTGAAATACGGGCCTTCCAGATAACTGCCGAGCACTTCCGCCACCGGTTCTGTTATCGTCTGCTGCTGACAGTAGCGGGCGATCCGCGCGAGAGTGCTGCGCAGATCCGGCAGCGGGGCGGTCACGGTGGTAGCAAGCCAGGCGGCGACGCCCTGTTGTGCCTTAAATACCGCAATAGTTTTCAGTGCCTGCGGATTATCATCCATCACATCCATACCCTGTCCGCCGTGGACATGGATATCAATATAGGCGGGGCAGAGCTGCTCAGCGTCAAACTGTGTCTCTTTTGCCGCCAGCGGTGTGATAGCGGTAATAATGCCGTCTGACACCACCACCGCCTGATTTTCCCGCCAGCCGTATTCTGTCAGTACACGACGGGCGCGGATTTGCTGAATCATATGCCTTCGTCCTCCGTTTCACAGCAGCGTTCCCGCTGTAATTCATCCGTCAGACTGGTTAATCCCCGGTGCCCGCAGGCCAGAGCTTCACGGCGGAAATCGGCCGGAGAGAGAGAATCCCGCTCCAGTGCCATTTCCAGCAGCAGCTGAAGGTTGGTGCCGGTGATTACTTCGCGGTCTTCCCGGCCCTGTGATAGCGTGGCCGCTACCCGGAACGGGGTGCCGCCGAGGATATCGGTCAGGAAAATTACGCTGTCGCAGTGTGACATCAGCGCCAGTGCGGCTTCCAGTTCCTGTGTCAGACGGGCGGTGGTGGATTCTGCCGGAAAATCAATCGCTGCAAAATCGTCCTGTTCCCCGATAATCTGTAACATGGCTTTTTCCAGTCCGGAGGCAAAGCCCCCGTGACCACATAAAATAATTCCCGGCATCAGTTGCTCCTCTTAATTACAGGAAATGGGCGAATTTGCCGATGATACCCAGCGCCACCGTCAGTACGATCAGACGCAGCGGGCTCCAGCCGCGGCGCACCAGCCAGAACATTGACAGGGTGTAGACCAGCGGCAGAAAAGCAGGCATCAGCTTATCAATCACATCACTCTGTAATTTGACCACTGCATCACCGGCGGTAATTTCCAGCGTGGTTGAAAGCCGGACATAAGTCGCCACCAGGGCACCGATCACGGTCATCCCGACAATCGAGGCCGCATGACCGACTTTTTTGGTATTAGCCTTGATAAGCGGAATGGCGGCAACTCCCATCCGGTAAGCATAGTGCGCCAGGCCGAAACGCAGGCCGAAATGCACGACGTTAAACATCACCAGGAAGACCACGGCACCGAGAATAGAGCCCTGCAATGCGAGACTGGCACCGATACCGCCGCAGATAGGCAGCAGTGTCAGCCAGAACATGGCATCGCCGATCCCGCCCAGCGGTGCGCCAACAGCAATTTTGGTACTCTGAATACTGTTCACGTCTTGTTTGGAACGTTCCATCGCCAGGATGATGCCGATAACAAAGGTTACCAGGAAAGGGTGGGTATTGAAGAATCCCATATGGCCTTTCATGGCGCGTGCCAGGTCACGTTTATTGGTGTGGATTTTTTTCAGTGCGGGCAGCAGTCCGTACAGCCAGCCCGCGGCCTGCATCCGTTCGTAGTTAAAG
Source organism: Morganella morganii (assembly GCF_019242955.1). Classification (GTDB taxonomy): domain Bacteria; phylum Pseudomonadota; class Gammaproteobacteria; order Enterobacterales; family Enterobacteriaceae; genus Morganella; species Morganella sibonii. Next base: position 3,134,376 of record NZ_CP066129.1, on the reverse strand, counting down.
GAAGCCTGTAACAGCAGGGAGCGCCACGCGACTCTGTTGATATCCTTGCGGGTCAGTTCCGCGCCGGTGCTCTGGTCTTCATACACATCCTGATTACAGTCCGCAGGCAGTAAGGTTTCCGCTTCTGCGGCAGATGAATGATTTTTTTCAGATGCCATCTTCAAATTCCTCGTGTGACGGTTGTGCCGGTTCGCTTTCTGCCGGTTTGCGGACGAAATCGATCATTGCCATCGCCAGTGCGGCAGCGGCGATAGCCAGAACCGGTAACTGAAGCCAGGCGGCGCCGACAAATCCCAGAATGAAATAAGGAATGTAGGCATTTTTCATCATGATTTTCAGCAGGACGGCAAACCCGATGGCCGGCATAATGCCGCCCGCAACACCCAGTCCGTCAATTAAGCGTGCAGGGAGTACATCAATCAGGGTTTTGGCGTGATCTGCCCCGAAATAGATCGGCAGGAAGGCACAGAGAAAATAGAACGTACCGAGCGCCAGCAGTGCGAGGTAGTTGATGCGCTCAATCCCTCTGGTATCCGCATTGGCCGCCATTTTGTCACAGCGGGACATCACACCGGACATGACTGAAAACAGGAAGGTGATCCCCATCTGAACCGCCACGGCAAACGGTACCGCAACACCGACCGCCACTTCCGGTTTGACACCGGTGGAGATAGCAAAGGCCGTCCCGACAATCGTACCGATAATTACGTTCGGCGGCTGGGCGCCGGCCAGCGGTGCGAGCCCCATCCAGACCAGTTCCAGCGTCCCGCCGGTCAGTATCCCGGTATTGAGATCGCCGAGGATCAGACCGACCACCGGCCCCAGCACCACCGGACGGTGAATGTGCGTGAGCCCGTTAAACAGATCCAATCCGGCAATAAAGGCTACCAGCCCGAGAGCGATAGCTTGTAACAGACTGATTTCCATACATGTATCCTCAGAGCAGTTTGAACAGATCCTGCGCCGGTTCTGTCGGTACACCCTGGATGTAGCAGGCAACACCGGCCTCGTTAAGCCCGCGGAATGCGGCGATATCCGCCTCATCCACAGACACTGTTTTGGCAATCTGACGTTTGCCTTCGGTATAGTGAATATTGCCGACGTTAATACGTTCCACCGGAACACCGCCTTTCACCAGGGTCAGAAAATCTGCCGGGGTTTTGCAGACCAGCAGAATTTTCTGGCGGTCAGCAGCTTTATGAATGTTGTCGATCACTTTCTGCAGCGGCCAGAAGCGCACGGCAATCCCTTCCGTCAGCACCATTTCCATCAGGTTCTGCTGTAACGGATCTTCCGCGACCTCATCATTGGCGACCAGCACCAGATTGGCACCGGCAAATCCCACCCACTGGACACCAACCTGTCCGTGGATTAACCGTTCATCAATACGACTTAACACAATATTTGGCATGGCTGTTTCTCGCTCTTATCGGCAGGCATCGTGATAGTGACGCAGCACAGTCTGAATGTGCGCGATGATTAAGTCTTCCGGTGCGGCGGAAATCGTTCCGGCGCGTACCAGCGGATACTGTAACGGCAGATACTGGCTGATCAGCGGCAGCGGGATCGCGGTTTCTGTCAGATTTTCCAGCAGACGGGCGACTGCCGCACTGATGGTGTCATCCGGCCAGTAATAGCGGATGCGATCAGAGTAACTGTAGCTGCGGGCAAGGCGGCGGGTCAGCTCATCACCGGTGTAATAACTCTGCCAGTAGCCCGGTTTTTGCAGCATGACATCTTCCAGTACCTGACGCAGCCCGGAGCGTGCCGCCGGGGCAATAAGTTCATCTTCAATACCGGCAAGAGCATACAGGGCTTCACGCAGGGCAAAGGTCAGTCCGGGGCCGACTTTCAGAATCGCAAAGTGGTCATCCACCAGCTGACTGAGTGCCTGCGGGGTCTGGTAATCGGTGGAATGCGCCTCATACACCAGATGTTCATGATGTGTGACCATCTCACTCAGTGCCCGGGCTTTCTCAGGCCGGTAATCAATGACATTATTGTGATCAAATTCCACGCCCGGCTGTACAACCAGCCCGGTAATGCGCGGCCAGATATCCGTGAGCTGATGGCGAGCAAAGGCGTCCTGATGCGCGGCGATAGTGGCGGATGCAGCCTGTGGTGTGGTGACCGCCAGTTCATTCAGTTCCTCGTGAGCGCCGCCCGGTACCGGTACTTCTGTACCAATCACATACACCAAATCGCGGACGCCGAAATGTTTTTCACAGGTTTCTTCCGCAATGACCGCCAGGCGGGCGGCACGCTGTGCGACAATCTCATCCGTCAGCGGTACCGGATCACCGGCGCAGGACATACTGCAATCGAGGTGAATTTTTTTGAATCCGGCGGCAACATAGGTGCGGATAAGCTCATCGGCTTTTGCCATGGCCTCTTCAGCGGGTTCATTCTGCCAGCGGTTCGGCCCGAGGTGGTCGCCGCCGAGGATCAGCTGTTCGCGGGGAAAGTGATGTTCATCCGCCAGTTTCCACATAAAATCGCGGAAGTCTGCCGGTGTCATGCCGGTATAGCCGCCGAACTGATCGACCTGGTTGGAGGTCGCTTCAACCAGTAACGGCGTCTGTTGTTCACGGGCAAAACATACCGCTGCTTTCAGAACATACGGATGGGCGGAACAGACAGCATAAATTCCTGTTTTATTCCCCTGTTTGTGGCGGGCAACGATATCAGTTAAAAGTTTCACTTTCCTCTCCTTACAGCCGGATTTGGTTTGTTTTTGTTTCGATGTCTGAATAGCATACTGCTATAGAGAAAAAAGAAAACAAAATGAAAGCTTCCGGAATCCGGATCTGCATCACAAAAGAAATATAATGAAAGGGTCTGTTCCTGGGTCACCGGATGTTAACCCTTTTTATGGGCTTGCATTCTGTACAAAGAAAAGCGTTAATATACCAAACGAAATGAAACGAAAGATTTTTTAAATGAATGTTAAGGATAAAACCATGAACAGTCCGGACACCGGAACGGATAACCGGGTAATGGGAACGAGCGGGCGGCGTGAGCATATCATTCAGCTTCTGCGTGCCCATGGCAGTGTTCAGGTCAATGAGTTGTCGCAGCAGTTCCGTGTTTCCACGGTGACTATCCGCAATGATCTGGCTTTTCTTGAAAAGCAGGGGATTGCGGTACGTGCATACGGCGGCGCACTGATTTGTGAAGGCGTTGCGCCGGTCAGTGAGCCGTCACTGGAAGACAAAAGCACCCGCCACACCACCATTAAGCGTAATATTGCATCGGTGGCAGCCGGACTGATCCGGCCGGGGCAGCGCGTTATTCTGGACTCCGGTACCACAACCTACGAAATAGCCCGTCAGCTGCGCCATCATCAGGACACGATTGTGATGACCAACGGTATGAATGTGGCGAATGCACTGCTGGAAGCGCCCGGGGTGGAACTGCTGATGACCGGCGGACAGCTGCGGCGTCAGTCTCTCTCCTTTTACGGGGATCAGGCGGAGCAGTCATTACAGAATTATCACTTTGATATGTTATTTCTCGGGGTGGATGCGATTGATCTTGAGCGCGGAATCAGCACGCATAATGAAGATGAGGCACGGCTCAACCGGCGGATGTGTGAAGTGGCCGGGCATATTGTGGTGGTAACAGACTCCAGTAAATTTAACAGCTCCAGCCTGCATAAAATAATTGATACCCAGCGTATTGATACCATTATTACCGATGACGGTATTCCGGAAGCGAGCCTGACCGGGCTGCGCCGGATAGGAACAGAAGTGATTCTGGTGAAAGGGTAATAAAAAAAAGAGTATAAAATAGTGAGGATACCGAAGAAAGAAAAGAGATAATACGCTATAAGTTTATTATGTTTATTTTTCCGGTATCCGAGTGAATGATAAAAATACTGTTATCCGGCCTGTTATTATTTTATCCGCTAATTTCACCGGCAGTGACAGATGAATGTCAGGAAATATCTTTACGTATTAATACTGATGAATATGACACTGAACGTCATATTTACCGGGTGTCCTCTCCCGGACGTGCTTATTTCTATTCTGCGCCGGACCGCCGCTGTAAAAGTAAAAATAGTTTTCTGGTTAAAGGTGATTCAGTTATCGGTTATCAGACCACCGGTGATTATCTGCTGGGGGGATATATCAACAGCGAAGGTGAGCTGATTGACGGCTGGCTGGAATTATCTCAGCTGACAAAAACGAATCTCAGAATATCCCCGCTTGCGGAAGAAAAAGATGACGTAAACCGTAAACCGGAAAGAAAAACGGATAATCCGCTGTCAGATGAAGATTATCAGCTGACGGTTAATCAGATAGTACTTCGTCCCGGTGAACCCCTGAGTGAACTCAGCCGGAATATCACAGAATATTATGCAAAGGAACCCGGGCTGGTATTTGCAGGTTACAGTAAAACCGGGAAAACAATGGGTGTGGTGATTCCTGAGCCGGATATTTATGTATATGTTACAGAGGGAATTAATAATAGCCGGGATGAAGGAGTTGTCAGTCAGATTGTTATTCTTTCGGATAAGTATAAAACACATCGCGGAATTAAAACCGGTGATTCTGATTTTCTGATGTTTGAACGCTATGGTCTTCATAGCAGCTTTGATGCGGATGAGAACAGCGAATCATTTATTTATCACCACAGCAATATGAGTCTTATTTTTCAAACAGACAAAGAGAAAAAAATAACCCGTATCACCTATCTTCTGACCGCCCCGGGAAAGGAAAACTGCATGGTAAACCCGGTCACCTGGTCTGCCCCGACGCTGACACAACCTGCACAGAAAGTGGTTATTTCCGTTGGCCGGGCCTGGTTTTATTCCCAGCCGGATGAACAATGTAAAACAGATCACTTTATTATCCGCGGGGATCGTGTTCTGCAGTATCGCAGACAGGGCGATTTTGCCTATGTGAATTACATGAACAGCAAAAATAAAGTGGCTGAGGGGTGGATAAAATTATCACTGCTGGAAAAGACGGATGAGCAAAGTAATGCCCTTAATTATGAGGATTTCATCTGGTCATCCGATAACGGAGCGGCGGATTTTCTGGGGAAACCGCTGAGTGATAATACGGTTTCCGGCTGGCTGGATAAGCAAAGGGAAAAGGTATCGGTACCGCCGGTACATGATTTTTTCCGGGAGTTTGAATTATGGCGTTTTGATGCCGGTGATACGATAATTACGGTAGCCGGGATCAATATGATTATTGAAAAACGTACCGGGGGACAGGATAAATACATTTCGGAGATAACCTTCAAAAATGACCGCTATAAAACCCGGCGGGGCATTGCGGCAGGTGATACCTATCAGGATATGGTTAACGCTTACGGAAATCTCTATCAGGTATCTCCGGACGATAATTGCTACTATTATGACTGGTTCGATCGCCGGCTCGGTTTTTGTTTTGACAGCGACCGGGTCATTAAAGTCATTATGTATAAAAACTATCCGGAATCCGATATCCGCTGATTTATCCTGTAAGGATTGAGTATGAAAAAACGTCTTCTGCTGTTATCCGCACTGATTCTGAGCGGTTGTGTCATGAGTGATCAGGAACTTCGTGAGCGCTACGCGGAGCATTATTCTCAGTCTCCGGCATATGTCACTGCTTTTAAACAGCGCATAGATACGATGAGTGTCAGTGAGGCTGCGGCACTGGCTGCGGAAAATGACCGGGCACGGATGCGGGGACAGCCGCGCATGAAAATAGATGACACGGTGTATATTGAAAAGGTTGAGGCAAAAGGAAGTGATGTGATTTACCATTATTCCCTGTCAGCGGACTGGCTGAAAAAACCGGCAGAAGCGCGGGAAAATGATCAGAAAACGATGCAAAAAGACCTGATTTACCGGACATGCTCGTTACAGACCGTGCGGCTGGCTCAGGCCAAAGGGCTGGCGGAAATACATCATTATTACGATGATTATCCCGGCCATGTTTTATTTACCCTGAATGCCAATAAAGCCTTATGTGAAAAGAACGGTTTTTAACATCCTGATACCGCCGGGCAGTATCAGGATTACGGGTGATTTAAAACGAATAAAGCGTCGCGACAGACTCACCGAGTTTTTTTGCCAGATCAGATGCGGCATAACGTTCTGTCACCACTTCGATATATGCAGCGCAGTCACCGGACTCCGCTTCCCGGATCGCCTCATCCAGTTCCGTGCAGGTGGTGACACGGCGGCAATACCAGTTGTCACATCCCAGCGCCTGCGGTAGTTGCGCGTAACGCCATTGCGGCAGGTCGTTATAAACGGCTTCCGGGTCTTTGCACAGCAGGCGCTCAATCAGATAGCCGTCATTGTTCAGCACAAAAATCAGCGGTTTCAGACCAAAACGGCCAAACTGGCTGATTTCCTGAGCGGTCAGCTGATGTGAACCCTCCCCGGTGATCAGAATCAGTCTGCGATCAGGCGCCGCAACCGCTGCACCAAAGGCCGCCGGGGTTGCCCAGCCGATAGATCCCCATAACGTTTGGTTATGGAACTGCGCCCCTTCCGGGAGCAGTGCAAAGCCCAGTCCCATAGAAACCGTGCCGGTTTCGGCGATGATAATATCGTCTTTTCTGAACAATTGTTCAAAACGCGGATACAAATACTGCGGGGTAATGTTACCGGATGCTTCTGTCACCGGCTTGCCCAGTCCGGCAGCAGGCGGTATGCGGCACTCTCTGTGCGGCAGAACGGCAGTCAGGGCAGGCAGCAGATCCCGCATATACACATTCTGATACACCGCCGTGCCGATGCGGACATGATCCGCCATTATGCTGATTAGCTTTTCCGGTGCGATATCAGCGGTAAAACTGCCGGTGTTAAAGTCTGTCATCACCGCGCCGATACCCAGCACACAGTCACTGTTCTCAACAAATTCCCTGACCTGCGGGTTCATCAGCTGACCGTTGTACATTCCGGTATAATGCGGATCAGATTCACTGATAATCGCTTTATCCATAAACATGGTGGCGTACGGCAGGCCGGTCTGACGGATCAGGGCCTGTACGTCATCAATCAGTCCGGAACGAGCGGTCAGCATGCCTGGCAGGATACAGGCCGACGGGCTTTCGGCCAGTTTTGCGCTGATCGCCGCCACGGCTTCTGCCAGCGCGGTGTTATCACTGACCGGTTGTGCCGGTACGGTAAGGTGCTCCGGTATCTGAACCGGTTGTGTGGCGTAATCAAACGGAAAACCGATATAGACCGGACGGCGCTCACGCAGTGCGGCTGCGATCAGACGTTCTGTCTCTGCCACGCAGTTTTCCGGGGTCATAACGGCGTGTGCACAGGAAAGGCGCTGCCCCAGTTCATAAAACAGGCTGAAATCACCGTTGCCTAAGGTGTGATGCACCAGGCGGCCGCTGTTTTGCACGCCGCTGGCCGGCATACCGACCAGGTGAAAGACCGGCAGATGTTCAGCGTAAGACCCGGCAATACCGTTGATGGCACTCAGCTCCCCGACACCGAATGTGGTGGAAAGCGCCGCCATGCCGTTAACCCGGGCATAGCCGTCAGCCGCATACGCGGCATTCAGTTCATTACAGTTACCCATCCATTGCATAGTCCGGCTTTCGCAGACGGCGTCCTCAATCGGGAAAGCAAAATCTCCCGCCACACCAAAGACATGGCGGATACCTAAATCCTGCAGGCGGCTCAGCACATGTTCAGCGACTGTTTTTGTCATGATGATCTCCGGTAATACAGTGGCTGATTTATCAGCCTTAAATGATTAGTAATATGAATGAGTTTTAGCGGTAATTACCGGGAATAGGAAATGGTTTATACTCATCGGGGCTATAACAAAAGGTAATAGGTGACGGTCATGGATATACGGACATTGCGCTATTTTACGGAAGTGGTGCAGCTTAACGGGTTCAGCCGGGCGGCGGATGCCCTGTTTGTGACACAACCGGCTATCAGCCGCAGTATTCTCCGGCTGGAAGAGGAGCTGGGATTTACCCTGCTGACACGGGAACCGGATGGTGTCCGGCTGACAGATGAGGGCGCGGTTCTGTTTGATCACGCAACCCGTATTCTGGCGCAGTTTAACAGTATGAACAAAGCGTTACAGGATAAATCGGGGCCGCTGACCGGCACTCTGAATGTCGGATTACCGCCGGTTATCGCATCGACCTATTTTGCCGGCATCATTATGGCGTTCAGTACCCGCCATCCGCAGGCGGAACTGAAAATTCTTGAACTCGGTACAGAACAGATGGCGGAGGCGATGGCAGAAGGCAGTGTGGAAACCGCCGCTGTTATGTTGCCGTTTGATGATACCCGTTTTGATTTACAGCGCTTTGCAACCGATCGCCTGATGCTGCTGGTCAATACCCGGCACCCGCTGGCCACCCGGGAGCAGGTGAGTTTCCGCGAATTAGCGGATGATAAGTTTGTCCTGTTTTCCGAAGATTTCCGTATCAATGAGCTTATCCGTAACGCCTGTGGTATTTACCATTACAAGCCGGTGGTGGCCGGGCGGAGCAATCATCTGGATCTGATTATGGCGATGGTCAGTGCCGGGGTCGGCGTCACGCTGCTGCCGGAGAGTATGTGGCGTATACACCGGACGGACGGGCTGGCGGCGGTCAGTGTGGCGGACCCGGTACTCTCTTATGATCTTGCGCTGGCAAATATGAAAGGGTATCAGAGCCGCAGTTGTCTGGCCTGGAATGCGCTGGCGCGGGAGATGCTGGGGATCACGCCCGGCGTGCCGTCATGACTGAAAAAAGAAAATATACAGAATAAAAACAATGATAATCACCGCGATGATATACGACGGTATGTGTTGTTTTCGTGTCAGAGCGGCGAGAAACCCGGCAATCAGCGGGCGGGAAACCGGCTCCGCAGGTTCGCGGGGTTGTTCTGAGATGGGGTTTTCCGGTTGCGGAGGAGGCTGTTTGTCAGGCTGCGGAACGGGCTCCTGCGGCGGCGTTACCGGTGGTGGTGTCTGTACGGCCTGCTGCTGAGCCCGGAGTTCTGCCTGCTGCCGTTCAAATGCCCGCAGCGCCTGTTGTTCCCGCTCTCTCTGCTGTTTCCGCTGCTGCTGTTGTTCCGCTACTTTCTGAAATGCCCGCAGCCGCTCTTCTTCCTGTTGTTTCAGGCGCATCATTTCCCGGTGTTGTTCTTCCGGTGTCAGCGGGCGTGGTGGTGTTTTTCTGCGTGGCGGAGATGGTGACGCAGATGATGGCGGGGAGGGTTCTGCGGAATAGATATCGGACAGCTCCAGATGGTATTTTTTCATAAATACCCGTGCTTTTGAAAAGGCATTCGCGGCCTCATTCTCATTACCGGCATTTTCGGCAAGAGACATCAGCTTTCTGACTTTTTCGATGGCCTTTTCTCTGTCATTCATCATTTCACATCGCGTATTTATCCGGCAGATAACCCTATCATACGGCGAATTATAGTGAGGGAAAGGATGAAAACGGTGTTGCGGGATATTCAGTAAATAATACCGCTTTACGGACATGGTTTTTTTAAATTGTTTATAAAACAATACGCACAGAAGATAAAACGGATAAAAAAAGCCGTCTTCGGCTGAAGACGGCGCAGGCCGTTGACAAACCCGCAGGGGTTGGCGACGACCGGCAGAGGTTGTAAAAATCAACCGGGAAAATCAATTTATTGATTTTCGGCTGATAACACAAAGCAGGAAAAACCACGTTTTATCCTGCTTTGTCAGCAATCTCAGCCGTCTTCTGCTGAAGACGGCGTGAATGCATTATTCAGTTATTTATTTACGGGCATCCAGTAACTGCTGCGCGTTTTCTTTGGTAACCTGAGTCCACGGAATTGCGTAACGTTTGTCTTTACCATCATTCCATTTCAGCTGGTCAGCATACTGAACCCAGATTTGGGATTGTGGTTCGTATTTATCGCCTTTGACCGCTTTCATTGCCAGGTCGATTGAACCCTGCATCTGTGCGTTGGCATCCTGGAGGATCGAAACCATTTCGCCGTCCTGAACAGAGCGGATAGCGTCAGATACACCGTCAACACCGGCGATAGAGAAATCATTTACATTCAGACCGGCCGATTTAATCGCTTCAATTGCACCCAGCGCCATTTCGTCGTTCTGTGCGATCACGCCACCGATTTTACCGCGGTGTTTCTGTAACCAGTTTTCCATCAGCGGCATGGCTTCCGCGCGTGACCAGTTCGCCGTTTTACGCTCCAGCACTTTTATCTTACCCGGGCCGCATTCAGCGATTGCTTTGTCATTACCTTCGCCGCGCTGAATTTCACCGCTGCCGCCTTTCGGCCCTTCGATAATAACCACGTTACCTTCACAGTTCATTTTTGCCAGAACTGCTTTGGCTTCCATATAACCGCCGAGGACGTCATCAGACACTACTTCTGCGGTCATTTTGTCGGTGTTCAGACGGGCGTTGGTGACAATAACCGGAATTTTAGCGTCATTCGCCATGGTGACCACGTCGATATTTGCTTCGTAATCCATCGGGTTGATGATGATAGCATCGGTTTTGGTCTGGATTGCGGTTTCTGCCTGGTTGTTCTGAACCATCGGGTCATAACGGCCATCATAAACTGTGATGATCGCTTCACCGTTTTTCACAGCCGGATGTTCTTTTGCGGATTTTTCCATTAACTGGACAAATTCGGCTTTCATGCCGTACATCAGAACAGCAATTTTCACCGGATTGTCCTGTGCCGCAAATGCCTGTCCGCCCATCATCAGGGCTGTCAGTGCAGCGATTTTGGTCAGTTTTTTCATGGTCATTCCTTCATTGTGTAGGGTATTGTTTTTTGCTGTTGTAATAGTCTTTTACGCGTCATCCTTCAGCCTGTGGCGGTGTTGGCTGCGTTCAGCCTTCCGGGTCACATACTGATGTATGCTCCCCGGAATTCTTCACTTGCCGCCTTGCCACAGACTGAATGATATTGCGTAAACGCGTCATGCAGAATGTGGCGGTGCCGGCTTTAAACTGAAAGAATCTGCGCGGTACTGCCATCAGTCACGGCGTTGCTTACGTGACGGATCCAAAAGTACGGCGATAACAATTAATGCGCCTTTGATAATCTGCTGGTAATACGACTGCACGCCCAGCAGGTCGAGACCGTTATTCATCACACCGATAATTAACACACCGAACAGGGTGCCGACTAACGTACCCACGCCACCGGCCATACTGGTGCCGCCGATAACCACTGCGGCAATCGCATCCAGTTCGTAGGCGCTGCCGGCACTGGTCTGTGCCGAGCCGGTACGGGCAGTCAGAATCAGCCCTGCAATACCGGCTAACGCACCACACAGGGTGTAAACCAGCACTTTAATTTTAATCACACTGATCCCGGAGGTTCTGGCGCTCTTCGGGTTGCCGCCGACGGCATACACATAGCGGCCGAAGGTGGTTTTGTTCAGTAATATCCAGGCGAGAATAAAGATAGCCGCCAGGATCACCACCGGTACCGGGATATCAAGGATATAACCGTTACCCAGCCAGCGGAAATCACTGTTGAGCTGGGAAACCGGGTTACCGTCAGTGGTCAGCAGAGTCAGACCGCGTGCCGCAGACAGCATCCCCATGGTGACGATAAACGGCTGAAGATTGAATTTCGCCAGAATCGTCCCGTTGAGCAGGCCACAAATGATACCGATACCGAGCGCGATAATCATCGGGATCATCACGGCATTAGCGGTATCACCGATAGCCAGGCCGGTATTGCTGGTGGCAAACCGCGCCGCCACAATGCCGCTCAGTGCCAGCACCGAACCGACAGAGAGGTCAACACCGGCGGTGATGATGACAAACGTCATCCCGATGGCGAGAATACCGTTGATGGAAATCTGTCGCAGGATAATCAGCATGTTATCCTGACTCAGAAAGTAGTTATTCGTCCATTCGCCGCGGGCTACCTGAACCTCACCGACAACGGCCACAATCAGACACAGCACAAAGAACGCCAGAATGATGCCGTATTTGTGCATGTTTTTCTTGTTACGGGCGATAAATGAGACCCCTGGTGCGGGTGCAGTATTTGTTGTATTCATGGTCACTTCTCTTTATTCATGCATACGTTGGCGGGTGAGATCACACCGCAAGTTTCATTAAATCGGTCTGGGTGGCAGTGGCGGCGGTCAGCTCTCCGGCGATCCGTCCGTCACGGAAAACAATAATTCTGTCACTCATACCGATAATTTCCGACAGCTCAGAAGAGACCATCACAATGCCCTTGCCCTGTAAGGCGAACTCAGACATAAACTTATAAATTTCTTTCTTGGCACCGACATCCACGCCGCGAGTCGGCTCATCGAGCAGCATCACGTCCGGCTCGATCAGCGCCCAGCGTCCCAGAACCACTTTCTGCTGGTTACCGCCGCTGAGGTTACCGGCCAGCTGTTCCGCATCCGGGGTTTTGACATTGAACAGCGCTATCATGTCATCCGCACGGGCCTGCTCTTTGCGGTTATTAATAAAGCCGCCGGTGCTGATGGCACCAAACGAGGCAATATTGATATTTTCATTGATGGAGCGGCCCAGCATCAGCCCGGTATCTTTGCGGTCTTCGGTGACATACGCGATCCCGGCATTAATGGAATCTTTCGGGGTGTGCTTGTCGAGGAAACGGTCACCAATCTGAATCGTGCCTTTATCGGCGTGTTCGATACCGAAAATCAGATCGAGAAATTCGGAACGGCCGGAACCGACCAGCCCGTAAATTCCCAGAATTTCGCCTTTCTTCAGTGTCAGACTGATATCGTGTACCTGGTTATCGCGGGACAATTCCCGGACTTCCATAATGGTTTCATCTGCCGGCTCATTGAATTTGGCAAATTCATCTTTGATTTCACGGCCGATAATCAGCTCAATCAGTTTTTCGCGGGTGATACCTGTCAGCGGGCCGTCGGTGATAAACGTGCCGTCACGGAAAATGGTGAAGGTATCGGCTATCTGAAAAATCTCGGACAGGCGGTGTGAGACATAGATAATGCCTTTACCTTTTTCCGTCAGGCGGGTGATCACATCGAAAATCTTCTGCGCATCTTCCTCACCGATAGCGGACGTCGGTTCATCCATAATGATGATATCCGCATCCGCGTGGGAGAGGGCTTTGGCGATTTCGACCAGTTGCTGCTCCGCCACACTCAGATTACGCATTTTTTCTGACGGGGAGATCTCAAAATGCAGATCGGTCAGCAGTTCAGCGGTCTGCCGGTTGAGTTGTTTAAAGTCGACAAACCCGAAGCGGCGCGGCTCACGCCCCAGCCAGATATTTTCAGCCACTGTCAGGTCAGGAATGGAACTCAGTTCCTGCTGAACAATCGCGATACCGGCATGCAGGGCTTCGAGCGGCTGATGAAATTCACAGCGTTTGCCTTTGACATAGATTTCACCGGCATCCGGACGGATAAAACCCATCAGGATGCTCAGGAACGTGGATTTACCGGCACCATTCCCGCCGCACAGGGCGTGAATGGAACCTCTCTTCAGTGAAAACTGCGCGTTCTTCAGTGCAACAACCTGACCAAAGGCTTTGCGCACTCCTTCAACCCGCAGTAATTCCTCATTGTCAGCGACAGCTGCTGTCATAATGTGACCTCCGGGTATTCTGATGTCAGTAAGGCAAGGTAGTTCTGATACAGCGATTCGTAGACTGCCGTATTTGCCGGGTCCGGCTGTGTCCGGCTGCTGTCATCCAGCTGCACAAAACGGTCACAAAGAGCCGCCAGTTGTGCCTGCGGTGCGCTGTCTGTGGTGAGGGTATCACTCCAGATAGCCTGGATAGCTGCCCCCAGTGCCGCGGCTTCCTGGTTGGTAACGCAGACGACCGGTGCCGCCATGATATCGGCGACAATCTGACGCCATTTCACACTGCGGGCACCGCCCCCGGTCAGGCGGATCTCATCCGTGGAAATGCCCTGCCGGCGGAACAGATCGATACCGAAGCGCAGTCCGTATGTGGCACTTTCCACCACGGCCAGGCTCAGGTTCTGCGGAGTCAGGTTGCTGCCGTCCATGTTGTGAAGGCTGGCGCGGGCATCGGGTAACTGAGGTACGCGCTCACCATTAAAGAACGGCAGCATGATAAGGCCGTCAGCACCCGGTTTACTGCTGTTCAGCGCCTCATTAAAGGCCTGAATATCCATACCTAATAATGATTGAACCGTGGTGGTGGCGGAGGTGACGTTCATGGTGCAGATCAGCGGCAGCCAGCCGTTGCTGGAGGAGCAGAATCCGGCGATCATCGCGGAATCCGCCACTACCGGGTTTTCGGCAAAGGTAAACAGCGTACCGGAGGTGCCGAGGCTCATGGTGGTAATGCCCGGCCGGATATTACCGGTGCCGATGGCGGCCATCATGTTATCACCGCCGCCGGATGCCACGCGGGTATCCGGGGAAATGCCGAGTTTCTCCGCGATCTCCGGACGAACCGTGCCGATGATTTGCTCTGCACGCACCAGCGGCGGCAGTGCCTGCCATAAGCGGCCTTCCGGATCGATAAGATCAGCAGCTGCCTGATCCCATTCACGGGTACGGATATTGAGCAGCCCGGTCCCGGAGGCATCACCGTGCTCGGCACAGGCCTGTCCGGTGAGCCAGAAATTCAGGTAATCGTGCGGCAGCAGCACATAACGCAGCTGTTGCCACAGTTCAGGATGCTGCTGTTTAAAGCGGATAATTTTTGACACGGTATAGCCGGTCTGCGGCAACACACCCAGGCGCTCAAGTGCGGCCTGTTCGCCGCCCAGTGCATCAATAAACCACTGATTTTCCGCACTGGTCGAGGTATCACACCACAGTTTGGCAGGCGCAAGCACCGTACCGTCATGACTGACCGGCACAAAACCGTGCTGCTGGCCGGAAACGGCGAGGGCGCGGATCTCCCGCCCGTCAATTCCGGCGTTTTTAATCGCCTGAGCAAACGCGGTTTCCAGCGCATCAGTCCACCAGACGGCTTCCTGTTCACGGCTTCCGTCTGATTCGCTGATCATCGGGTGAGGGGCTGAGCCCTCACCGAGAATACGCGCGGTCCGGTTATCGGCAATAATGACCTTGGTGCTTTGGGTTCCGCAGTCAATACCGGCATAGAGCGTCATGGTTTACTCCATTTCCAGCACAATTTTCACGTCAGTCGCACGGCCTTCGGCAGCGCGCTCATAAGCTTCGACACTGTCTTTGAACTTGTAGGTTGCGGACAGCAGCGGAGCCACATTCAGTTTGCCGGAACTCAGCAGACGAATGGTGCGCGGATACATATTGGCGTAGCGGAAAATGGTTTTGAAGGTGACTTCTTTCGCCTGTGCCGCCACGATATCCAGCGGTGCCGGATCGATTGGCATACCGACGAGAACCGCAGTACCGCCCGGGGCGATATGATCAGAGATAGAGGCGATAACCGGTTTCGCGCCGCTGCATTCAAACAGAACGTTCACGCCTTCGCCGCCGGTCAGTTCACGGACTTTATCCGCCAGTGCCTGCTGATCTTTGCTGTTGACCGCATGCAGACCCTGATATTTCTCAGCCACTTTCAGTTTTTCATCAAACACATCACAGATGATGACATCTGAACAGCCGCCGGCCAGTGCGCACAGCGCGGTAATGATACCGATAGTCCCGGCACCGATAACCAGACCGATATCGCCCGGTTTGATCCCGGCTTTGGTGGCGGACTGCATACCGATTGCCAGCGGCTCAACCATCGCGCCCTGGGCAAAGGAAACGTTATCAGGCAGTTTGAACGTGAATGCGGCAGGGTGGATCACACTCTCACGCAGGCAGCCGTCGATTGGCGGGGTTGCCCAGAAACGAACAGCAGGATCAAGGTTATAGATACCGGCACGGGATTGCGGGGACTGCAGATCCGGAATACCCGGCTCCATGCACACGCGATCGCCGACTTTCAGGTGTTTCACATTTTTACCGGCTGCGGTGATCACACCGGACGCTTCGTGACCCAGCACCATCGGTGCCTCAACCACGAACGGCCCGATACGGCCATGCTGGTAATAATGAACATCGCTGCCGCAGATACCGACGGTGTGGATTTTAATCTCAACATCGTCGTCGCCCAGCACTTCATTACTCTGCCAATCCTGAATGGCGATTTTCCCTGCTTTCTCTAATACTAATGCCTTCATGATCATTTCCTTTCATTAAAATGATATCGATATCATTGCTATGATGCGGATAATAGAGCAATGTTTATTATAATTATGTGATGATGGTTAAACTTTTATTAAATAAAGTCCGAACTACTCATGAAGTATTCAGTAAAGGGTCTTGCCGGTCACATTTTTGCAACCCGGGGCAGGGCTATAATGATAACGATATCATTCAGGAGAGAGGCCGATGAATAAACAGCCGTACATCGCGGAATCACTGACGATTCTGGAACAGGCGCATATCGTTCTGACAGAAACGGAACAGCAGAATATTGAGATTGCTCACTTTAATCTGCCGGATTATCCGCGCTCGGGTCTGCAACTGCTCACTTACTGCAACAGCCCGCTGTACTGCGCCAAGGAGCTGGTTCTGTTTGCTGACCAGACCTGCCCGGAGCACCGCCATCCGCCATATAAAGACCGGCCGGGCAAGCAGGAAACGTTCCGCTGCCGCTGGGGCGAGGTTTATCTGTTTGTTGATGATCCTGCGCTGACACCGAATCAGGATGTGCAGGGTAACCCAATCTGCCGCCCGCCGCAGGGTGATGAGGGATGGTACACCTGTGATCGCTTTATTCTGCTGCGTCCGGGAGAGCAGTACACCATCGCACCGGATACCCGCCACTGGTTTAAAGCGGGGCCGCAGGGCGCGGTTGTCTCGGAGTTCTCCACAGAGAATACCGATGAGTACGATATTTTTACCGACCCGCGGATAAAAAGACTAGATTGTTAAAAAGTTGTTGATAGTGATTTAAGTGACAAAAAGCGTGTTTTTCACGTGACTGAATCGATTTAGATGATATTATTATGGTATAAAATGATACGTTGCTGCTAAGGAGAGAAAATTGGCGGAACCCCGGACACAGAAAGTCACGCTGGAAAATGTGGCTGCTATTGCGAATGTCAGTAAGATCACCGCATCCCGCGCATTTTCGCAGCCGGATAAGGTTCACCCGGAAACTCTCAGACGTATTCTCGATGCGGCTGATAAAATCGGCTATGTGGTGAATGCGGCGGCACGCAGTCTGCGCGCCAAGTCATCCCGCACTATCGGTATTGTCAGCCCGGATATGAGCAACCCGTTTTTCGGCGGGCTGGCAAAACGTATCACGCTGGAAGCGTATAACGCCGGTTATGACACGCTGATGTTTGATTCTTATGAATCCCGTGAAAATGAAGCGCGTATCATTGATAAGCTGATTGGTTACAATGTGGATGCCATCATTTTATCCGTTGTCTCCGCCGAACGGGTTTACCGCCCGGCTTACATGAAACAACTGGAACTGCTCAATATTCCGGTCATTCTGGTCGACCGCGAGCTGGATGCCAAAGCATGCAGCGGCGTCTATATCGATAACCTCGACTGCGGATTGCAGACAGGGCGCTATCTGCTCTCACAAAAAGCAGATAACGTGGTGATTGTCTCCGGCCCGGAAGATTCCAATGTGGCTCAGGATCGCGTTACCGGTATGGTGGCCGGTCTGCACGGCCAGGTCAGCAGCGTTAATGTGCTGCATGCGGACTTCCTGATGGATGAAGCGTTTAAAGTCACCGACCATTACCTGAAATACCATTCCGCACCGGACTATTTTGTCGGCTGTAATAACCAGATTTCACTGGGGATTATCAAAGCCTGTATCCGTCACAATCTTATCCCGCAAAAAGATGTCTCGCTGTTCAGCATCGATGAAGTCTCTCATGCTGATATCTACGGATTCAATTTTCCGTGTATTTCCCATGATTTACAGGAAATTGCCTGGCAGGCGATCAATATGGCAGTGCGGCGGGCGACTGATCGCAGCGCCCCGGCGAGCAAGGTGGTAGTGCGCGGTCTCCTCAAATCCTGAATCCGCGTCATCCTCCGGTCTGTGGCTGTGTTGGCCGCGCTCAGAATTCCGGGTCACATACTGATGTATGCTCCCCGGAATTCTTCCCTTGCCGCCTTCCCACAAACCGGATGATTTAGCGGATTCTTTGTTGTGTCATCCTTCCGCCTGTGGCGGCGTTGGCTGCGCTCAGAAAATCTGTTTTTATTTACGCCAGACTTTATGTACACGGCAGATGCCGTACAGAAGAGCGAAAAGCGTAGAGCGCCAGGGATGGCGCGACCCGAGCGAACAGGGATGTGACAGCGCCTTTTCGTTCTGTACGGTATCAGTCGAAGCACTGTGGCAAAATAGGTTTCCCGGAATTCTTCCCTTGCCGCCTTGCCACAGAGCGGATGATTTAGCAGATTGATTTTTTTTATGAATTTTTTTGTTTTTTGTTTTTTCGCATAGCTGAAGTACATCAGGGATTAACCGACAAAAAAAGGAAAGCGTGAAGCGCCAGGGATGGCGCGATTCGGGCGAACAGGGACGTGTCAGCGTCTTTCCGGTTTTGCCGGTTATCCCGTCGTCCGGGTCAGAAAGAAGATGGTTTAGTTGCTTACAGCTTCACGGATTATTCAATAACGACAACGCCAAATCCAATACCGCAGCACTTTGCAGATCCCAAAACATATCCGGATCGATGCAGACCAGCGGTTTTCCTGCGGCAGCCGCGCTTTGCTGGCACTCGCGTAGGTGGTGGCGGGACTGCGGGGCGAGCAGAGCGGCATCATACTCCGCGGCACATTCGCGGTAATCAAAAACAGACCGGCACTCAATGCTGACATCAATACCCCGTGCCAGTGCTTCATCACGCATTTTTTGCGCCAGCATCTGCGGGGAAATTCCCGTATCACTCATCAGCAGAACTTTTCTCATATCCGTATCCCTGCATTATCCGTTATTTACTGAATCTTCACTGAACTGACAGCCTATAATGCCCCGCCGCCGGCGGCATCGGAATTGGCCGGGTTATGCCATGGCACTGATCGTTTTGCGGAAACGCAGCAGCGCGGCGCCGAAAAATGCCCCGCCGATAATGATCAGATACATAAACTGCGGCCAGACGATCAGGAAATCCGCCCCCCGGTAGAGAATGGCCTGTGCCAGGCTGACAAAGTGTGTCGTCGGCATCGTCTGCATCACATCCTGTACAAACTGCGGCATACTTTCCCGCGAGGTCATCCCGCCGGACAACATATTCAGCGGCAGCAGCACCATAATCATCAGCAGCCCGAACTGCGGCATCGAGCGGGCAAGTGTTCCCATAAAGATACCAATAGAGGTGGTGGCAAACAGACTCAGCGCCACTCCGCACATAAACAGTGCAATTGAACCCTCTATCGGCACCTGTAACAGAAAGCGGACAATCAGCAGCAGTGAGCCGAGCGAAGCAAGCAACACCACCAGTCCCATCGACCAGACTTTGGACATCATGATCTCAAACGGTGTCACCGGCATCACCAGCAGATGCTCGATAGTGCCGTGTTCCCGCTCGCGGATCAGGGCAGCACCCGTCAGCACAATCGATAACATTGTGATGTTATTGATAATTGCCATTACCGACCCGAACCACATCTGATTCAGGTTCGGGTTAAAACGGGCGCGGATATCCAGATCTACCGGCAGCACACTGTTTTGCCGGTTTTTAGCCAGAAAAGTATTCACCTCCCCGGTAACAATATTCTGAATATAACTGTTGCCGAGAAACGCCTGGCTCATACGGGTGGCATCAACGTTCAGCTGGATGGCAGGGCGGCGTCCGGCCAGCACATCACGCTGAAAGTTCGGCGGAATATCCATGGTAAAAGTGTAGGTACCGCTGTCCATCAGTCCGTCCATCTGACTGATATCAATATCGGCCGGAGGCAGAAAATAGGGTTCATAAAAGCTGTTGATAATACGTTCGCTGAGCTGTGAGCGATCCTGATCCGCAATCGCAATCGGCGCCAGATGCAGTGAGCCGGACGTTACTGTCGCAGAAGAATAGATGGATACCGTGAAGGCAAACACAATCAGCGCGAGCATCGCTTTATCCCGCATCAGGCTGCGCAGCTCTTTCATCCCGAGATAGATAATATTCTTCAGTGTCCGCATATTACCCCTCCTGCTTTTTCAGGAAAAAGATGCTGCACCCGAGAACAACCGGAATCGTGATCAGCAGCGGAATAAAGGCCTGATACAGATCGATAAGCCCCAGCCCTTTGGAGAACGTTCCCCGGGTGATGGTCAGAAAATGGGCGGTCGGGTAGATATGTCCTATCCAGTAACCCATACCTTCCAGTGATGAAACCGGGTCAATCATGCCGGAAAATTGCGTGGCCGGGATCAGCGTGATAATCGCGGTGCCGAAAATTGCAGCAATCTGACTCTTCATAAAGCAGGAAATCAGCAGCCCCATACTGGTGGCAATCGTGATATAGCAGAACGCCGCGAGTGTCACCGTCAGCAAACTGCCCTTAAACGGCACACCGAATACCCAGACCGAGAGGGCGCAGAGCAGGAAAAAGTTAAACATCCCCAGCAGGATATAAGGCACCTGTTTGCCGATTAAAAACTCTGTTTTGGTCACCGGGGTGACATAGAGATTAATAATCGATCCCAGCTCTTTCTCCCGCACCACACTCAGGGCGCTGAGCATCGCCGGTATCATCATCAGCAGCAGCGGGATCACCGCCGGAACAATGGCGGGCAGGCTTTTCACATCCGGGTTGTAGCGGTAACGGGTTTCGATATCAATCGCAGAACTCAGCGGATTGGCCACCGGCTGTTTTGAGGCCATGCGGGTCAGCCAGTTAAGATGCATCGCCTGCACATAACCGCGCACCGTTTCCGCCCGGTTCGGCATGGCACCGTCCACCCAGACGCCCAGTTTCGCATCATGGCCTTTGGCGATATCACGGGCAAAATCCGGCGGAATTTCAATAGCAACCGCGATTTCCCCGGCACGCATCCGCCGCTCCATATCGTCATAATTTTGCAGCGGTGGTTGTTCGATAAAGTAACGGGAACCGGAGAGATCCTGTACATAGTTCTGGCTGGTGGTGGTCTGGTCGCGGTCGAGCACGGCGAAACGCAGATTTTCCACATCCATACTGATACCGTAACCCATAATAAACATCAGGATCACGGTACCGAGCAGAGCCAGTGTCAGCCGCACCGGGTCACGGCGCAGTTCCAGCCCTTCGCGCAGGCTGTAACTGAACAGACGGCGCAGGCTGAAACGGCGTTTCAGTGCGGTGGCGGCCGCTTCGCTGCTGTCGGCAGGCAGTTCCGGTGCTTCCGGCGGCGGAGCATCATCCTCAATCCCCGAGGCTTTTTTCAGATAATCAATAAAGACGGCTTCGAGGGTATCAAATTTGCTGGTGGCGACCAGGTTTTCCGGGGTATCCGTCACCAGTACTTTCCCCGCATGCATCAGTGACATACGGTCACAGCGGGCGGCCTCATTCATAAAGTGGGTGGAGATAAAAATGGTCACGCCGTCTTTGCGTGATAAATCCACCATCAGATCCCAGAACATATCGCGGGCGATCGGATCAACGCCGGATGTCGGCTCATCGAGGATCAGCATTTCCGGACGGTGAATAACTGCCACGGCCAGCGATAAGCGCTGGCGTATGCCGAGCGGCAGTCCTTCCGGCATGGCATCAGCGACGTCCGTCAGTTTAAAGCGCGTCATCATTTCATCAACGCGCTCATCAATTTCGTTTTCCGGCACATGGAACAGCTTGGCGTGCAGTACCAGGTTTTGTAAGACGGTCAGTTCGCTGTAGAGGGAGAATGCCTGTGACATATAACCGACCCGCATCCGGGTATTCAGATCTTTCGGATCGACCTCCTGACCAAACAGCCACGCTTTCCCTTCCGTGGCCTGCAGCAGCCCGGTGAGCATTTTCATGGTGGTGGATTTCCCGCAGCCGTTGGAGCCGAGGAACCCGAAGATTTCCCCTTTCGGGATGCGGAAACTGACATGATCAACGGCGGTGAAACTGCCGAAGCGCATGGTCAGATCCTGCGCCTCAATGGCGATTTCTTCATTATCCTGCGTTTCGCGCGGCGGGATCACCACCGCTTTGTGGTCTTTGCGTTTTTCTTCCGGCAGCAGGGCGATAAAAGCGGCTTCCAGTTCATCAGTCTGTGTCTGCGCTTTCAGTTCACGGGCGTGTCCGGTGGCCAAGACTTTGCCGTCGTCCATCGCGACCAGATGATCAAACCGCTCCGCCTCTTCCATATAGGCCGTCGCCACCAGCACACTCATATTCTGCTGGCGTTCACGGATACGGTCGATAAGCTCCCAGAACTGGGCGCGGGAGAGGGGATCAACCCCGGTGGTCGGTTCGTCGAGGATCAGCAGTTCCGGATCGTGGATCAGTGCGCAGCACAGACCGAGCTTCTGTTTCATCCCGCCGGAAAGTTTCCCCGCCGGGCGGTCACGGAACGGAGCAAGTCCGGTACTGGTAAGGAGATCATCAATCCGCAGGCGGCGCTCTTCCTCAGACTGACCAAACAGCCGTCCGAAAAAATCCACGTTTTCAAATACCGACAGGGTGTGATAGAGGTTCTTCCCCAGCCCCTGCGGCATATAGGCAATACGCGGGCAGACGGCGCGGCGGTGTTCTTCTTCGCGGATATCGCCGTCCAGTACAATCACATTACCCTGCTGCACTTTGCGGGCACCGGCGATCAGGGAAATCAGGGTGGATTTCCCGACACCGTCCGGCCCGATCAGCCCCACCATCTGACGGGCGGGGATGTTCAGCGTGATATCATCAAGGGCGCACACATCACCGTAATGATGCGTAACCTGTTCCAGGGTGACGATTGCGGTGTCAGAATGCTGTTTTGATGATGTCATTGAGGTAATTTCACCTCCAGGTCAGACGGCCATTCCTGTTTCGGATCAAGCCGGATATAGGCGCGCCCCGGCAGGCCGGTTTTCACATATTCCAGGTGTTTTTCCAGCAGTTCGGGTGCGATACGGGCACGAACGCGGAACATCAGCTTCTGACGTTCATTATCGGTTTCCACGGTTTTCGGGGTGAACTGCGCGACGCTGGCAACGTACGAGGTTTTTGCCGGGATCACCAGACCGGGAGCGGCATCAAGGATAATATGCACATCACTGCCGATACCGGCCTGTCCGGCCTGTTCTGTCGGCAGGAAAAAGGTCATATAGACGTCGCTGAGATCGACCATATTCACCACACGGCCACCGGCACCGAGCACTTCCCCCGGTTCGGCAACACGATACTGGACACGGCCGTTGCGCGGCGCTTTCAGCTGACTGTCATCCAGATCGGCTTCAATCCGCCGTTGTGTCGCGAGTGCGGCATCCACTTTTGTCTGTGCCTGGATAATACCGGACTGCGCGGCATCAATGGCGGCAGATGCGGCCGCCACCTGCGCTTTGGCGGCTTCCATCGCTGCACGGGCGCCCTGGACAACCGCCAGGTCATCATCCACCTGCTGAACAGATACCGCATTGGTTCTCACCAGTGCCTGAGAGCGGGCCAGACGCTTCTGTGCGGCGGTCAGTTCTGAGGTGCGCTGGCGCACCATCGCCTCTGCGGCGGCTTTCTCACTTTTGCGCTGCGCCAGTGCCGAGCGTGAGGAGATCACATTGCTGTCCGCCTGGCGGTGCTGCGCCTGTGCCTCACTCAGCTGAGCCTCCAGTGTCCGGGTATCCATCTGTGCCAGCACATCCCCGGCGCGGACAAAGTCCCCCTCTCTGACATTGATGGTACTGATGCGTCCGGCAGTTTTGGTTGAGATATCAATTTCCGTTGCCTCGATCCGTCCGTTGCTCTGCGCGAATCCCTCAGGGAGCCCGGGGCTTTGCAGCATGCGGTACAGATAGCCGCCGGCGGCAAGGACAATGATCAGGATGAGATAAAAAATCCACGTTTTACGTTTTGATTTTTGCATAGATACCGTGATTACCCTTCTTATGGAAAATAATGAGATAAGCACAACAGGAGCACTCCAATATCTGTCCGTAAAAAATAATACTTTTAATTTTTATAACGGTGATATTTAGTGCTGATAAAGAAAGCATAGCCGGATCAGCAGGATAAAGCTGCCGTATGTATCACATTCATTGTAAACGGCAGGATACAGCGCCCGGGGGATTGCACGAATTGCACCGGTTTTTTCTCTGTCACCGGGATCTTTTCTGCGGGAGGTTATCCGTCAGGGGGTTGTTTGCTGAAATTTGCCATTTTTCCTCTCTGTAATGACTAATACCGGCGTGATGCAGACGTAAATACATGCAGGTGAGCTCAGAAAGTTAAGGACAGAGAGTTAAGTACAGAGAGTTAAGTCAGTCAATTATTGCTGAATCAGGATGACGTTATTATGTAATAAAATGTAACCCCAAAATTCAAATAATATAAAATGTGACGGATTGGTCTGAGCCGGATTTCTTATCAGGTAATACCATCATATCTTATAATCTGATTTGAACAGGAAGCAATCATATAGTCAGGAGGTAAAATTACCGGCTTCAGTTCATATTAATTATCTGCCTATTTTCTGTTTTTTGCATTTATTAACAAATGGTTGCGAATGGAATCAATATGCCGGGTTAGTATTTGATGAGTGTGTTAAAAATATTAAGGTGTTCAATGTGCTGAAGAAACGTATAATGAAGAGGTGTTGTTGCAGTCATAATTGTTTGTTCATTGAAAGAAGAAGATGAAAGAACAGAACATGTTGTTCAGATAATGGAAAGCTAAAGAAAATAGCCTGAGGATGGAAGTAGTATGACGATAAAGAATAAAAAAATAAAGATAACCATACTTATCGTTATAATAATGGTGTTATCTGCCGGATTTATTTTATCTCATTCCTCTGAACATGAGATATTAGAAGGCATTGTTGATACAGATGAAATTAATATCACCAGTAAAGTGACGGCAAGAGTTGATAGTCTGCATGTCAGGGAAGGAGACAGCATCCGTAACGGGCAGGCCTTAGTCAGTTTGTATGACAGACAAACCACCGAGAATGCCCTGCAGGCAAAGGAAGCATTAGCTGCGGCTGTTGCCAGTCAGGAAAAGGCCTATAACGGAGAGCGTTCAGAATATATTGAGTCATTAAAAGCTAACTGGATAAGTGCTCAGGCAGATGAAAAAAACGTAAAGATAACCACGGACCGGGTAGTAAAACTCTATGAGAAGAGTAAAGCTGTCTCTGCCCAGGAACGTGATGATGCCATTGCCAGATATAAAATTGCCGGGCAGAAAACAAATGCTGCCTATGAGCAATATATGCAAGCCAAACGCGGTAACAGGACGGAGGACATTCGCATTGCTGATGCTAATGTAAATGCAGCCAGGGCCGCGTTTGAGTCTGCTGACTCCCTGGTCAGAGAGCTGAGTGTTCATTCAAAAAATGACGGAGAAATTGCCAAACGCTTCGCTAATCAGGGAGAGCTTGTTTCTGCCGGTACACCTATATTCAGTATGATTGATTTAAATAATCTTTGGGTAACCGTCAATTTACGGGAAGATCGTTTTAACGCATTAAAAACAGGTGATGTGATTGAAGGAAAGATCCCTGCACTGAAGGATAAAACTGTAAAATTTCAGGTGTTTTTTATTAATCCCAAAGGCAATTTTGCCACATGGAGAGCAACCCGTCAGTCAAGCGGTTATGACGTCAGAACATTTGAAGTACGGTTACATCCGGTGAATAAGACAGAAGGAATGCGCCCGGGCATGTCTGTTATTTTTGATTGGCCAGCCGGTAATGACTAATAAAACCTTAGCGGACTTTTCAGCCTCATTGACAGATGAAATTAATTTCATCTGTCATGATCGCTACATGAAAATTTTACTGTTTATTGTGCCGGTATTTTTATTAACTTTTGTCTGCGCGATGTTCAGTTCCGGTGTGCCTGAGAAAATACCGGTAGCACTGGTGGATTACGACCATTCATCATTGAGCCGGGAAATAATCAGGAATATTGATGCATCGAAGAGTATTGAGTTAACAGAAATACCGGAAAATGTTGCCCTGGCTCAACGCCTGATGAAAAGCATGAAAATTTATGCTTTTATAGAGATCCCCCGTGGTGCATCCGGATCAACTATCCGTCAGGATGATAATAAGGTCATCATTCGTTATAACGGACAGTTCAGATCGACAGGTAATGCTGCGTTTATCGGATTGCAGGCTGCGGTGAATGATGCCTATAGCTCACTCAATAACAGGAAATCATTGGGTGCTGAGCATAAAGGTACGGGCAGCTCAGTGCCAAACATACAAGTAGTCAGTATCAGCAATCCGCAAAATAGTTATGAAAGATTCCTGACGCCAATCGCAATACCGGTGTTACTGAGTATAGTCCTGAGCAGTGCTGTAATTTGCGCTATCGGACGTTTTTTTGAAGACGGTAAGCTTTGCGCCGGCCGGATTAAGAAAGGCAGAATCTATCTGTCAATTCAGGTTATTTCCCGTTGTCTTCCCTATATAACTATTATTTTTCTGTGGAATTTAATATTTAATGTCTGGCAAACAGTGGGACGGGGCTGGCCGATTTCAGGTAATTCATGGTTATTAATACTGGCGATATTTATGCTGTGTCTTCTCACTGCATCTATCGCCATTATGTTTATTTCAATAACACGAAATGTACTTACAGCATTAAGTATCTCAACGGTATATACCAGTGCTGCATTAACTTACTCTGATGGTACGCTGTCCATTTTGAATGCCAATGGCTGGGCTAAATTCTGGAGTAACTTTCAGCCATTTACTCACTATTACCGCATACAATTAGAGCAGGTCAATCTTGGCAGTGATATCACAACAAGCTTGTACCAGTTTGGTATCCTGTCACTCTATATCATCATACCTTTAACGGTCTCTTTTATACTGGCGGGGAAACGTAAATATAAGCAGCAGCCGGCAACGTTTCAGGAGAATGTAAAGTTTGATGGTATTAGAGAGAGCTTTATCAGTACTCTCACATCAATAAAAAAATCTCAGCCTATATTTTCAACGGCAATTATGTCATTGATTCTTTATAGTATTTTCTATCCAAGTGCCTATAAGGCACAGATTAACCTCAAACTTCCCGTTGCGGTGGTCGATTTTGATCAATCATCATTGTCACGTAACCTGATCGACAATCTGCAAACTACCCGTGAGATTGATGTTACCCGGGTTGATAGTTCTCTGTCTGATGCATTAAATTCATTGCGCAACAGAAAAGTTTCCGCAGTGATAACTATTGATAACGATTTTAAAAATAATCTTATCAGAGGAGGAGACGCCGGGATCGATGTACACCTGTCAGGCGGTTATATGGCTGTCGCTGCCGATTTGAGAGCGGCAGTGACTAATGCAATAAGCTCTACGACAGATGTGAACAGATTAACACCTGAAGCCGCCAATAATATTATTTCTCTTCCTCTCTATAATCCCACGCTGGGATATGAATCTTTTATTATGCCGCTGGTATTTATTATCATACTTCAGCAAACACTTATTTTTGCCGGTTCTATGCTCATCGCATTACGTAATAGCGTCGGTTTAACCAATATTAATTTATCGCAATTTACCGGAACGTTTCTGGGCTTGTTTATAGTTGGTTTTTTCGGGGCAATTTTTGTGTTTGGCTGGGTTTATTACTTACAAGGGTATCCTAATGAAGGCAATATGTTTTTACAGCTTTGGCTGATTGTTCTGTTTTCTGCGGCAGTAAGTTCAATGGCGATGCTGATTGGTAGTTTTCTGGATAATATTAACCGTCCGATGCAGATCCTGTCGGCTACTTCGATGGTTATTTTTTATGCATCAGGTGCCTCGTTCCCTACGTTTAATATGCCCGGCTGGGTTGTAAAAACGATGGAAATCTTTCCATCAAGTACAATGATAAGCGGGTTTACTATGCTGAACTCTCAGGGGGCTGGTATTTATGAGTTGATGCCCGTCATCATAAAAATATCGTTGTTAGCCATTATATTATTTTTACTGGCTATGTATCGTCTGGTTTGGCGGAAATCAAAAGCTGCCTGATATTACATAGTGCTGATATTACATAGTACTGATGATTCAGATAGCTGTTTTTTAATATTACAGCAATTCATCCGGATTATGATAACAATGCCGGGCCCGGATATAATCATTAAAGCTGCGGTTTTATTCTGCTATATATTGACAGGTAAGCAACTCTGATTCCGGGGTAGTTCAGCTCACCGGCTGTTGTTCCGGGGCCGTGATTTTATCTTGCTGACAGGGGGCATCTTACATATGAATAAAGTTTTGGCATCCTGTATACTTCATGCTTTCTCAATTAAAGATTATATAATAAATGGCAAAGATTGGATTTTTATCATTAGGCTGCCCGAAAAACCTGGTAGATTCCGAGCGTATTCTGACTGAATTGCGTACGGATGGTTACCAGATCGTGCCGAGCTATGATGATGCTGATGTAGTGATCGTTAATACCTGCGGTTTTATTGACAGTGCTGTGCAGGAGTCCCTGGAAGCTATCGGCGAGGCACTGGCGGAAAACGGTAAAGTGATCGTGACCGGATGTCTGGGTGCAAAAGAAGACCAGATCCGTGAAGTTCACCCGAAAGTACTGGAAATCACCGGCCCGCACAGTTATGAACAGGTGCTGGCGAGTGTCCGTAAATATGTGCCGAAACCGGCGCATGATCCGTTCACCAGCCTGGTGCCGGAGCAGGGCGTGAAACTGACACCGCGCCATTACGCGTATCTGAAAATTTCAGAAGGCTGTAACCACCGCTGTACATTCTGCATTATCCCGTCCATGCGTGGTGATCTGGACAGCCGCCCGATCGGCGAGGTGCTGGGTGAAGCGCAGCGTCTGGTTGAGGCAGGTGTGAAAGAACTGCTGGTGATCTCCCAGGATACGTCTGCCTATGGTGCGGATATCAAACACCGTACCGGGTTCCGCGACGGCCTGCCGGTGAAAACCAGCATGATCGGTCTGTGTGAGCAGTTATCCCAGCTCGGCGTGTGGGTGCGTCTGCACTATGTGTATCCGTATCCGCATGTGGATGATGTGATCCCGCTGATGGCGGAAGGCAAAATTCTGCCGTATCTGGATATCCCGTTACAGCACGCCAGCCCGCGTATCCTGAAGCTGATGAAGCGTCCGGGTGCCGTTGAGCGCACACTGGAGCGTATCAAACGCTGGCGCGAAATCTGTCCGGAACTGACACTGCGTTCCACCTTTATTGTCGGCTTCCCGGGTGAAACCGAAGAAGACTTTCAGATGCTGCTGGATTTCCTGGCAGAAGCCCGTCTGGATCGCGTGGGCTGCTTTAAATACAGTCCGGTGGAAGGGGCGCATGCCAACGAATTACCGGATCAGGTGCCGGAAGAGATCAAAGAAGAGCGCTATCACCGCTTTATGCAGTTACAGCAGCAGATCTCTGCTGAGCGTCTGGCAGAAAAAGTCGGCCGTACACTGCCGGTGATTATTGATGAGGTTGATGAAGAAGAGGGCGCAGTCGGCCGCAGTATGGCAGATGCACCGGAAATCGACGGTATGGTGTATCTCAACGGCGAATTTGATGTGCAGCCGGGGGATATTGTGATGGTGAACATTGAACATGCCGATGAGTATGATCTCTGGGGCAGTGTGGTGCGCGACGCATGACAAACAGTGACAACCGCCCGGCCGGACGCCTGCTGTTCGGTAATGATCCGGTTTTGCAGGCCGCATGGCTCTATTATCAGTCCGGTCTCAGTCAGACAGAAGTGGCTGATGTAATGGGAATTTCCCGTGTGACCGTAGTGAAATACCTGCAAACAGCCCGGGAAAACGGTGTGGTGCATATCAGCCTTGATATGGCGCGTTACAGCCTCATCGATATGGCGTTGTCACTGAAACAGAAATTTAATCTGACCAATGTGCTGGTGGTGCCGGATAACCCGGTCGCGGAAGCGGCTGCGGATTCTGCCCGCCGCCGGGAAAATATGGCGCAGGCCGCCGGGGTGTATCTCAGTCAGGTGATTGAGGACGGGGATATGCTCGGTGTGGCCTGGGGACGGACAATTCATCATATGGCGAAGTGTCTGACACCCAAAGTGATCCGCAATATGACCGTATTGCAGATGCTCGGCTCGGTGCCGTCGCAGCCGGATTTCACCACGGTGGAGTCCTCCTCGCTGATTGCCGGTAAGTTCGGCGGCGAGTGTGTGTATCTGCATGTGCCCGCGATTGTCAGTTCTGCGGAACTGGCGGATGCATTGCGCCGTGAGCCTATTATTCAGGCAAATTTTGCCCAGCTTGAACGCTGCACCAAAGCGTTGTTTGTCGCCGGAAATGTCACTGAAGAGAACCCGCTGATCCGCGCCGGGGTGATCACGGCGGAGGAAATGGCCGATTTCCGCCGCAAAGGCGCTGTCGGCGTTATCTGCGGACGTTTTTATGATCAGGCCGGTGAACCGCTGGATACCCATACGGATGCCCGTATCCTCGGTATCCGGCTGCCGCAGCTGCGTAACATTGCGCGGCGGATTTTTATTGCCACCGGTGAACAAAATATCGCCGCTACCCGCGGAGCGTTGTGCGGCGGTTATGTTTCTGATTTGATTGTTGATCCGCTGATAGCGTCACATTTGCTGTCAGAGAAATAAGTGCAAAAACCGCCGTCCGGCGGTTTTTTTTACATGAAAGCATTAATATCCGTGGTTACTGTTTTTCTGCCGCGGCTTTTTCTTCCGGCGTCCGGGTGTCGCCTTTACCGTTATTCAGCAGCTGAATAGCACAATCCATGTATTTATCCGCACCGGTTTTGATCATGTCATGATTAAAGGCAACGGAAGGTGCACTGTCCTGTAATGCGGTTACATTGATATCACCGTTAAACTGCTTGTTTAAATCCACTTCGCCCTCAATCCTGACATAGTAAGCGATGCCGTCCGGCAGATAGCGGCTGCACTCTTCAATACTTTTTTCGCTGAATGGCGGGGGATTTTTTGTGGCAGCACATCCGGACAGGAGCAGGGCGGCAGAGACAAACGCAGCATAACAAATGACTTTTTTCATAAAAACCTTAAATAACAAATACATTAAGATTTTTATTATATTGCAAATGATTATCATTTAAAATAATTAATTACTCAGGGTGACAAAAAACGATGCATTGCACCGTTTTCTGCCGCCGGACATCACTATTTTCCGGTTTTCAGTCCGTAGGTTTTGAATTTCCCCAGCACCCGCTGCATCTCTTCTGCACTCAGCACCGGCACATCCGGCGTGATGGCGCGGATTTTCAGATACAGCGCAGATAATACTTCGGTTTCATGCGCCAGCCACAGCGCCTTTTCCAGGTTAACTTCCATCACCAGCATACCGTGATGCTGCATAATCAGAGCTTTACTGGTTTTAATTCCTTCCGCAACAATATCCGCCAGTTCATGCGTGCCGAAGGTGGCATACGGTACGCAGGGAATGTGATCAGTTCCGGTCACGGCGACCATATAATGGATCGCAGGAATGGATTCATTAAGAATGGATACCGCCGCCGTATTCAGCGCGTGATTATGTACCACTGCGTTCAGCTCAGGACGTGCCTGATAGCAGCTCAGGTGAAAATGCCACTCACTCGACGGGATTTTATCCGCCTCTGCCTGTCCGCTGCTGTCCATGTACACAATGCTGTCCGGTGTCAGCTTTTCATAGGGAACACCGCTCGGGGTGATCAGCATACCCTCCTGCCAGCGGGCGCTGACATTCCCGGAAGTGCCCTGGTTCAGTCCGCTTGCATTCATTTTCAGGCAGGTATCGATAATCTGTTGTGCCAGTTCAGTGCGGGTCATGATTACACCTCATACTCTGACGGCCACATCTCCGGGAACATCGCTTTCAGTCCGGCCGGAGAGGCGTCACAAATACCGCGTTCGGTAATCAGCCCGGTAACGTATTCTGCCGGAGTGACATCAAAGGCGTAGTTGCCGCAGCGGGTGCCCGCCGGGGCCGTATTCACCCAACTGCGGGTGCCTTCCGGCGTGATACCGAAAACGTGTGACTGTTCTTCACCGTTGCGCTGTTCAATCGGGATCTCTTTTACACCGTCCCATACCGTGAAATCGAGGGTCGGTGACGGCAGCGCCACATAAAACGGCACGTTACTGGCTTTGGCCGCCAGCGCTTTCAGGTAAGTACCGATTTTATTGCAGACATCCCCGCGTGCAGTAGTGCGATCAGTACCGACAATACACATATCCACTTCGCCGTGCTGCATCAGGTGTCCCCCTGCGTTATCGGCAATCAGAGTGTGCGGCACACCGTGTGAACCCAGTTCAAAGGCGGTCAGCCCGCCCTGGTTACGCGGACGGGTTTCATCCACCCAGACGTGAATATTAATACCTTCATCATAAGCCTGATAAATTGGTGACAGTGCAGTGCCCCAGTCAACGGTGGCCAGCCAGCCTGCATTACAATGGGTCAGGATATTGACCGGTTCGCCCGGTTTCTTGCGGGCGGCAATGTCACGGATGACAGTCAGTCCGTGTTCGCCGATGCGGTGGCAGATTTCCGCATCTTCATCTGCAATTTCGGCGGCAATGCGGTAAGCGGCATCACGGCGTTCTGCTGCCGGCAGTGGTGTCAGTGCACCGCAGATTCTGTCCAGTGCCCATTTCAGGTTAATTGCGGTCGGACGGGTGGCAACCAGCACGTCATATGATTTTTGCAGGGCGGCATCACTGCTGTCGCGGTGCATCGCCAGTGCCACACCGTAAGCGGCCACGGCGCCAATCAGCGGCGCGCCGCGTACCCACATATCTTTGATGGCGGTTGCGGCTTCCTCCATCGTTGTCAGTGTGATGATACTGACTTCAAACGGCAGTTTTGTCTGATCAAAAATACAGACGTGAATGTCATTGTCTGCCAGCCAGACGGAACGGTAATGTTTCCCGTGAATTTTCATTATAACCTCGTGTGCAGGTGATGCTTAACAGTAAGCAAGAAAGGCTTCAACATCCTCAAAACTGTGGTAATGGCGGGCGTTAACAATCAGCTCCCGTGCCAGTTTCAGTGCTCTGCGCTCAAGTGCCGCGCGTTTATCCACATCAGCAATGGTTTTGAAATCAGCGACACCGGCAAACCCGAGCAGGCGGCGGTTGATCTCCAGCCCGGCGTTGACCAGGGTGTCCTGAAACAGCTCTGCGAAGAAACTGTCCTGTGCGGCTTTCAGGAATTTGTCATCAAACATGCCGTCCTGATACAGCTCGCGCGGCCAGGCATCGCCCTGTGATTTTTCTGTCCACAGGCGACGGAACTCCGCCTCAAAGACAGCTCGGGTCTGTCTTATCTGTGATAACAGCCATTGCTGATAGCGTGTGGTTTCCTCTTCGGTTTCCCGGTGTCCGGGCTGAGAGAACCAGGCCATATATAAGTTGCCGGTATAGTTGCCGGTATCAAAGGCCATCGGCCCCATAAAGCTGAATTCAGGATCAATGACCTGAACAGAATCAGTACCGACCATGACAGAACCCGAATGTAAGTCCCCGTGCAGCAGTGCCTGCGCCTGAGTCATAAACTTGTATTTATAGCGCATCGCGACCTGCACCATTTCCCTGTCCAGCATCACGGCTTTTGCATCACGATCGAGCTGGGGGGAGGTGTGATTATTACGCGGTGCCGGAAAATAAGGCTCGGTAAAAATCAGGTCTTCGGTGATTTTGCATAATTCATGGTTGGCGGAGAACTGGGCGGTCAGTGCTTTCTTTTCCTGTGCCGCCATACCGATATCTGAGGTATGAAACAGTGTCCGTGCCATAAACAGACCAATTTTTTCTGCCAGCTGAGGAACATATTCACCGGCAATCAGCGCCTTGCGCAGAATGATATGGTCAGCGAGATATTCCATCGCAAACAGTGCCATGCTTTCATCATAGAAATAGACGTCCGGTACACAGTCCGGCGCGAAACGCTTTTCCTGTGACAGCGCATGATATTCGAAATAATTGCGCTGCAAAGAGAGTTTCCAGGATTCACCGGCTGCACGGACGTACGGCAGGGATTGTTTCACCACCAGGGCTCTCTCACTGCCTCTGACAATAAATACCAGATTGAGATTACCGTCACCGATTTCCTCAATCTGCCAGGATTCCGGCACGCCTCCGGGCAGCAGTTCACCGGGTAAATGTGAGGACAGGTAAGCAGGAAGTGTGTCACAGGTTTGCGGGGTATATCCGGCAGGGGATTGTTGCATCATAAGATAACCTCAGAAACAGAGATAAGTGGCTACATATGTAAATTATAGCTATACATATGTATTTTTTCTGTGATGTAACTAACACATAACCCGGAGCGGCATTTCTTAAGCGAGTGATAAGGTATAAATGTAAATATATCTTAAGTATTCTTACGAAATTATTTCTATTAAATATCAGGATATATGATTAATAAATATTAAACAGTCTGTTTTTTCAGCGAAATTTTATAATCGTATTAAGACTGTTTGTTATATTAAGTGTGATCGGATAGGTATTATTACATCAAATAGGATTATTGATATTGCAAACAATGTGCCTATAAGGTTAAATCCTGATCTCGAAATAAAAGATGCCTTTTTCGCATAATTTTTATATTTTTATATTTTTGTTTTTCATGTGGTTATGTTTTTATTTAGCCGCAGATTAGCATGTGAATGGCAAGCTTTTAAAAATGGATTTTTTTGTTATTACGTGGTCAATATAAGTGAAGGAGAATCTTATGGAGACGGAATCTATATATTCCTGTGTAGGAAGTCGTATTAAAGAAAAGCGAAAATACTTAGGGTTAAGTGTTGTTCGTTTAGCGGAAGATATGGGAATAACACAGCAGCAGTTTAACCGTTATGAACGGGGAACCAGTCGCATTAGTATACATTATCTGATGTATCTGGCTGATATGTTCCATGTTCCGGTGGATTACTTTTTCGGTAAGGAATAGTTTCTGTCTGCTGAGTAGTGACAGTGTACCCCCTGTATGTGAGAATAGCCGGCAATTAACATCGCACTGGTTGCTAATTGCCGGTCGGTCATTTGTGCTAGCAGGGTTACAGGTATTATGTCACGCGAATTCTTCCGAAAAGTTGCGGATAAGCAACATATAAAACTTACTTACATCACTCATTTCTATTGTAATCAGCAAGATATCTCTGAAGTCGTCAATTTACTTCGTGAATATGAGACTATGCCGGCATCTGTGCTGGATTATGTTCAGTTCGTGATTGTTGATGATTGCTCCCCACTCGAATATGAAATTCCTGAGTTTAATTTAAATCTGACGTGGTTACGGATCACGACCGATATTCCGTGGAATCAGGGCGGTTCCCGTAATCTGGGAGTGACATATGCGGCGTCAGATAAAATTCTGATGACCGATCTGGATCATGTCCTGCCGGTATCTACTTTTACTTATCTGATTAATGCGGCGAATCCCGGGCGGACATTCTATAAACTCTACCGCCTGGACGAGCAGGACAATATCCGCAAAGGGCATTCCAATCTGTTCTTTATGTCCCGTGCCCGTTTTTTCCGCTTTTACGGTTATGATGAAGAATTTTGCGGCCATTACGGCGCAGAAGATTACCGTTTTGTGAAATTGCAGAAATACCACGGGTCCCGCCAGCGTTATCTGCCGAAATCGGTGTATGCCAGGGAGCGGATTGTGGATCGTCAGAAGTCCTACCATACTCTGGACAGAAGTCTGGAATACAACACGCCGGTTGATAAGCGCAAGCATGAGGAAGTCTGCACATACGGTGCAGAAGCCGGACACTCCCGGTTATTCCTTGATTTCGAATGGAAAATTATGCGTTCTGTCTGCCGTCAATCACCGGTGGTCCGTGAGAAAAACCCCGGCTGGAAAGCCCGCTGGTGGTTGCGCTGGTTATTTGCGCCGCTGGCAAAATAAAGCAGCATAAAAAAAGCGCCCATCGGGCGCTTAATATTGCTGACAAAGCAGGATAAAACGTGGTTTTTCCTGCTTTGTGTTATCAGCCGAAAATCAATAAATTGATTTTCCCGGTTTATTTTTACAACCTCTGCCGGTCGTCACCAATCCCTGCGGGCTTGTTAACGGCCTGAAGCGCCCATCGGGCGCTTCTTTGTATCTGTCTGATTTATCAGAATGCTTTGCTGTTTTTAGCAATAATAGCAGCAGCGCGGGTCAGATAAGAAAAGAAAGTTTTGATGCTTTTCATAATAAACTCCTGCTTTTGAGTCAGTGGATAAGCCTGTTTGGCTTTGATGGCGCTACTATACCATTTATGTGACGTATGTCAAATTTTATATAAAATTAATTTTAATTACTTAAAATAAAGTTTGGATGACGCGGCGGAGGGCAAAGTCAGATTATTTGCAGGCATAAAAAAAGCGCCCGATGGGCGCTTTTTCTGTATCTGTCTGATTTATCAGAATGCTTTGCTGTATTTTGCAATGATAGCAGCAGCACGGGTCAGATTTGAGAAGAAAGTTTTGATACTTTTCATAATGAACTCCTGCTTTTGAATTAGGTTGGTAAGCTGTTTTGCTTCGATGGGTGTATCATAGCATTTGTGTGATGTTCGTCAACTTTTTTATCAACAATATTTTTAAATATTAAAATTATTTTTTGTGGCTATCCGTCGTATCCCTGTTTTTCCTGTATTTTGGTTATAAGTCAGACTGAACCTGTCTTACAAAATCCCGCCATATAAGATTTTTCCGGTTTAATATTTCTTTTATTTATGAAAATAACAGTCAAATTAGTAACTTAATGATTAATTTTGACTGACTTAAACAAAATATTTGTCCGATATTGACAGGAAAATTCACGTAAAGTATCCCACTGTTACTGAAATGTTATCCGTATGGAACAGGAAAGGGTATTTATCAATGCAATGGAAAAATAGTGCACAACGGTACGGACATCTTTCCGTTCTGCTTCACTGGGGTGTGGCGCTCACCGTTTACGGAATGTTCGCTCTGGGGCTGTGGATGGTTTCGCTGGGTTATTATGATGTCTGGTATCACCGCGCACCGGAGATCCACAAAAGCATCGGAGTCCTGCTGTTTATTGTGCTGGCTGTCCGCATGATCTGGCGCTGGATCTCGCCGCCGCCGCCGGCATTATCCACTTACAGCCGGTTTACCCGCATCAGCGCAACACTGGCGCACTGGCTGCTGTACGGTATTTTGTTTGCCATTCTGCTCACCGGCTATTTTATTTCAACGGCAAATGGTCAGGCGGTATCGGTTTTCGGCTGGTTTGATGTTCCGGCCTCGCTGACAGACGGGGCAGGACAGGCGGACACCGCCGGAACGGTACATTTGTATCTTGCCTGGGCGGTTGTTGTGTTATCGGCGCTGCACGCGCTGGCTGCACTTAAACACCATTTTTTTGATAAAGACGCCACATTAAAACGCATGCTGGGCATGAAACCCTGAACAGGGCGCCCGTAATTTTATTATGACGGAGTAAATACAATGCTGAAGAAAGCACTGGTTGGTTTAAGCGCAGGTATGATGCTGCTGGGTTCAGGTGCGGCAATGGCCGACACCTATAAAATAGATAAAGAAGGACAGCACGCATTTGTGCAGTTCCGTATTCAGCACCTGGGTTACAGCTGGCTGTACGGGACATTTAAAGATTTTGACGGTACGTTCACCTTTGATAAAGCCGATCCGGCAAAAGATAAAGTGGATGTCACTATCAAAACCGGCAGCCTGGATACCAACCACGCTGAGCGTGATAAACATCTGCGCGGCGGTGAATTCCTGAATACAGACAAAAATCCGGAAGCGAAATTCGTTTCCACGAAAGTGGAAAAGAAAGGTGATGACTTTATTATCACCGGTGATCTGACCCTGAACGGTGTGACTAATCCGGTAACACTGGATGCAAAACTGACCGGTGAAGGCAAAGATCCGTGGGGCGGTTACCGCGCCGGTTTTGAAGCCACCGGGAAAGTATCTCTGAAAAGCTTTAATATCAAAGCGGATCTGGGACCTAAATCACAGGATGCTGAACTGATTATTTCTGTTGAAGGCGTAAAAATCTGATTATTTTTACGGACTGAGCAATTATCAGAGGCCTGCAATAGCAGGCCTTATTAATTTATGTCACTATCTTTCTCAGTGATAACTCAGCGTATCAGAGGAAAATGCGTGAATAAAAAACTCAGCTTATTGTTAGTTCTTATTGTTGCCGTGGTATTTGCCGGTGCCGGTTATTATATGGGTACACGGGATGATGTTGTTTCGGTTACTGCTGTCAGTGAAGACGGCATGAATACACAAGCATCACTTGAAGCCGAAATGATGTCGGAGTCCATGCGGTTTATTGAAGTGGTCGGTAAAATTTCCCCGGAAAAATATAAGGATATAAAACAGAAAATGGGGAATTACGGCACCATGACCAGCGGAGAGAAAGTGGAATGGATGAATGATATTGCCGGGCTGACGGCCGTATTATTAGTTGACCGGATACCGTATGCTTCTGATGATGCGCTGAATGCCTTTGCCGCCGCGGTAAAAGAGCAGGCAGAAGGGTATCTGGTAAAAGATCCGTCCGGACAGCAGTGTTTCAATAACTTTTTCCCGGGACTGAAAAAGTTCCCGCAGAATAAATCTCAGTTTATCTATAATGAAGCCGATATCCGGATGCTGAAAACGGTGAATCTGATCCTGACATCATCACTGGAAGACCGGAATACCGGTGACGTTCCTGCTGATGAAGCGTATCAGGTATTAGGGAATATTTATCAGAAACTGACAGAAAAATACGGCGATAAAACAGAACTGTTAACCAACCTGAATGAAGGGGCAAAAGATCCGGTAACGACCTGCCACCTTGTCGGGGATTTTTATGATTACTTTATGCAGGAACCGAATAAAGCAGCGAGTGCAGAAGCATTACGTCTGATTTTATCTCAGTAAACATCAAAGTAAGCCGTTCAATAACCGCAGAATAATTTGTTTTGCGGTTTTTTTGTTTCTGCCGGCAGAGCAGCATAACCGTAAATGTACAAATCGTGCTGTTTTCCGTATCCCGGTAAAAAATAAACAAATGTCAGTAAAACACGATACTTTGTTTAAGAATCCGGAAATATAAACAGAAAATACTCTGATACCCGAAAATGAACACGAAGGTCGAATAATCAGAGGTTTTTTCCTGTTATCTGCTTTTGCGTATTCCGGGACTATTACAGAATGAGAAAAAATAAATATCAAAACCGGCAGGGGATATTACTTTAATACCCGTCAATTTCATTATATTAACTTGTTATTAGTCATAAACTGATGGTCTGGTTACATTTTTTGTTGTGTTCAGCAGATGTTTTGCTTCTGTTTATATTGTTTTCGGTTTTACCCTGTAATATTCCACTTACCGTTACTTTTATAGTGATTCAGGCTATTCTGTGCGCAATATTTTTCGGATTAACTTTATTACCGGGGTATTTTGATGGACAACACATCAGAGCAGTCTTCTGCTGCCCAGCCTTCTGACAAAAAAACATCGTCATCCAATCCTGTCAAACGGAAAATCTGGCTTGCGGGAACCTCCTTACTCTTTATTGTGCTGCTGGCCGGTTATTTGATTTACTGGCTGCTGGTACTGCGTTATCAGGAATATACCGATGATGCCTACGTCGTGGGGCTTCAGGTGCCGGTCGTGGCGCAAACCACCGGTAATGTGACGCAGGTGAATTTTGAGAATACCGATCTGGTGCGTGCCGGTGATGTGCTGGTGGTGCTGGATAAAACTAATGCTGAACTGGCTTACGCACAGGCGCGCCATGACCTGGCGGCAACCGTGCGCCAGACTCAGGAGCTCTATTTTAACCGTGATCAGCTCAGTGCGGTCATCGCACAGAAAAAAGTGATGCTGAATCAGGCGCAGAGTGACTATGCCCGCCGCAGCGTGTTAGGACAGCGGGGAACTATCTCCAAAGAAGACTTACAGCACTCACGTGAAGCCGTTGAAGAGGCTCAGGCATCCCTGAATGCGTCTGTTCAGCAACTGAATGCCACCAAAGCATTACTGAAAACCACGGCGCTGGCTGATCAGCCTGCCGTATTACAGGCTGCGGATAAAGTCCGTGATGCCTGGATTAACTTACAGCGTACAGAAATCCGCAGTCCGTTTACCGGTTATGTCTCCCGCCGTAATGTGCAGGTCGGGGCTCAGGTCAGCCCGAACGCCTCTCTGATGGCGATTGTGCCGGTCGAGCCGGTCTGGATAGATGCCAATTTTAAGGAAACACAGCTCAGCGGTGTGCGGATCGGACAACCGGTCACGATCACCAGTGATTTTTACGGCGATAAAGTTATCTTTAACGGTACGGTGGCCGGGCTGGATATGGGCACCGGCAGTGCTTTCTCCCTGCTGCCTGCGCAAAATGCCACCGGTAACTGGATCAAAGTGGTGCAGCGTCTGCCGGTCAGAGTTGAGCTGGACCCGCAGCAGGTTGCCAGATATCCGCTGCGTATCGGCTTGTCGATGAACGTGACTATCGAAACCAAAAACAGCGATGGCCCGGTACTGGCTAATGTTCAGCGTGATACACCGGCCTTTAAGAGTGATGTGCTGATCCCGGATCTGGCTCCGGTCAATGCGGTGATTGCGCAAATCATTACCGATAACGCCAGTTAATCAGCGCGGGGCTTTATTGTGGCTAATCAACCGTTAACCGGCATGAAACTGGTCTGGGCGACCATCGCGCTGTCGATGGCCACCTTTATGCAGGTGCTGGACTCCACCATTGCCAACGTGGCGATCCCGACCATTTCCGGCAATCTCGGTGCCTCTGTCTCACAGGGCACCTGGGTTATTACCTCGTTCGGGGTATCCAACGCGATTTCCATTGCCATCACCGGCTTTCTGGCAAAACGCTTCGGGGAAGTGCGGGTCTTTATCTGGTCCACCGGGCTGTTTACCCTGACTTCACTGATGTGCGGATTGTCAGACAGCCTGGAAATGCTGATTTTCTTCCGCGTGTTACAGGGCGGGGTGGCAGGGCCGATAATTCCGCTCTCACAGAGCCTGCTGCTGAAAAGTTACCCGCCTGCCAAACAGAATACCGCTCTGGCACTCTGGTCGATGACTATCATTCTGGCACCGGTATTCGGGCCGATTATGGGCGGTTATATCAGCGATAACTTTCACTGGGGCTGGATTTTCTTTATCAACGTCCCTATCGGGATTGTGGTGGTCATTGCCAGTATGATGCTGCTGCGCGGTATGGAATCCAAAGTGACAAAGGTTCCGCTCAATGTGATTGGCTTGTCGCTGTTGGTGGTCGGGATCGGTTGTCTGCAAATCCTGCTGGATAAAGGGAAAGATCTCGGCTGGCTGGAGTCAGATGAAATTGTCGCACTGGCCGTTATTGCCACTATTGCGCTGGTCTTCCTGGTGATTTGGGAACTGACGGATAAAAACCCGATCGTGGAGCTGTCGCTG
The DNA here is from genome assembly GCF_019242955.1 of Morganella morganii. Taxonomy (GTDB): domain Bacteria; phylum Pseudomonadota; class Gammaproteobacteria; order Enterobacterales; family Enterobacteriaceae; genus Morganella; species Morganella sibonii. Next base: position 3,092,962 of record NZ_CP066129.1, on the reverse strand, counting down.
TTTAAGTCGCGTAACTTTACCATCGGCACATTGTCAGTCAGCCTGGCGTATATGGTCTATTTCGGCGCGATTGTGCTGTTGCCGCAGTTACTTCAGGAGGTCTACGGCTATACCGCGGAATGGGCGGGGCTGGCGCTGGCGCCTATCGGACTGGTGCCGATACTGATCTCCGCGTTTGTCGGTAAGCTTTCCAATGTGGTGGATTTGCGCTGGATTGTAACCTTTAGTTTCATGGTGTATGCCGTCTGCTTTTACTGGCGCGCCTATACTTTTGAGCCGCAGATGGGATTCTACGCCTCTGTCTGGCCGCAGCTGGTTCAGGGGTTCGCAGTGGCCTGCTTCTTTATGCCGCTGACCACCATCACGCTTTCCGGCCTGCCGCCGGAGAAACTGGCCTCCGCTTCTGCGCTGGCTAACTTCTTCCGGACACTGGCGGGATCGGTCGGTACATCGATCACCACAACATTGTGGAGCCGTCGTGAATCGTTACATCATTCTCAGCTGACGGAGTCCGTCACCGCGTATAATCCGGAATCAGTACAGATGTATCAGGAGATGGCGCAGCACGGGTTATCACAGGCGCAGACCTCCGCTTATCTGGCGAAGGAGATCACTGCCCAGGGACTGATTATCAGTGCCAATGAAATTTTCTGGCTCTCCGGCGGTATTTTTATCGGATTGATTGTTCTTGTCTGGTTTGCCCGGCCGCCGTTTGCCACAAAATCCTGATAAGAGCTACAGTTATAAGGAAGTGTAACCGGCAGGCTGCCGGTTACCGGACGCAATGAAAAGGGGTTTTTCATGACATTTAAACGAATTGTGCTTGCCGGGGCGGTCGCGTCGGCCACCTTACTGGCCGCACAGATTGCTTCTGCCTGCACCCGTCTGGTGTATCTCGGCGATGATTCACAGGTGATCACCGCCCGGTCAATGGACTGGAAAAGTGATGTCGGCACCAATTTATGGATCTTCCCGCAGGGGATGGAACGTGATGGCGCCGCCGGGCCAAATTCCGTGAAATGGGTGTCAAAATACGGCAGTGTGGTGGCATCCGGTTATGATGTTTCCACGACAGACGGGATTAATGAAAAGGGATTGTCCGCAAACCTGTTGTGGCTGGTGGAATCTGTTTATCCGACACCGGAAAATAATAATCCCACCCTGAGCATTTCAGCCTGGGCACAGTATGTGCTGGATAACTACGCGACAGTTGAAGAGGCCGTTACCGCTCTGGAAAAAGAGCCGTTCGCGGTGATTACAGACAAAGTTCCGGGCGAAGAGCGCCTGGCAACACTGCACCTGTCGTTATCAGATGCTTCCGGTGACAGTGCTATCATTGAATATATTGATGGCAAGCAGGTGATTCATCACAGCCGAAAATATCAGGTAATGACCAACTCCCCGGTCTTCAGTGAACAACTGGCACTGGACAGCTACTGGCAGCAAATCAACGGCACCGTGATGCTGCCGGGCACTAACCGTTCAGCAGACCGTTTTGCACGTGGTTCTTTCTATATCAACGCCATTCCGAAAGCGACCTCGCCGAATAAAGCGGTTGCTTCTGTTTTCAGCGTGATCCGCAATGTGTCTGTGCCGTTCGGGCTGAATACCGAAGAGGAGCCGAATATCTCCTCCACCCGCTGGCGCACAGTTGCTGATCACAAACGTCAGATTTATTTCTTTGAATCAGCACTGACACCGAATATCTTCTGGGTTGACCTGAAGAAAGTGGATTTCAGCAAAGAAAACGGCAAAGTGAAGAAACTCGATTTGGGGCCGGAACAGCAAAATATTTATTCCGGTGATGTGGCCAATGATTTCACCGATGCTAAACCTTTCGTGTTCCAGGGAATAAACGAAGCTATCGCCCGTCAGAAATAAAAATCGTTTACGCCTCACCGGAAAGGTTATAAGATGTATTTAAAATGCATCTTTAAGGTGAGGCGTAAAATGGAAAACGTAGTCTGTTATAAAACCCTGCCGGTCTGGCAAAAAAATACTATCCCGATGGCCTTTATGGATCGCCATAATACGGCAGAAGGTACGTGGGCGCAGCTGACGGTACTGGCAGGGGAGATGGATTTTGTCGTTTTCGGTGAAAACGGCGAAGAGACCCGCTACCACTTTGATACCACACATCAGCCGCCGCGCCTTGACCCGCAGGTGTGGCACAAAATTGAATCTGTCAGTGATGATATTTCCTGCCAGCTCGCCTTTTGGTGCCGGCCTGAAGATGAATTCTATAAAATCCACGGACTGACCCGCCCGCATTCTGAAGTCCGTGAACTGGCGACAATGACCAAACCGGGTAAAACACTCGATTTAGGCTCCGGTCGCGGGCGCAACAGCTTTTTCCTGGCACAGCTCGGCTATGATGTAACCGCCATGGATATCAATCCGCAGCACATTCAGGCGATTGAGGATGTTAAAGCCGCGGCGGGGATCAGCAATATCCGCACGCAGGTCTATGATATCAACCAGCATGCGTTGCAGGATGATTATGACATCATTATTTCCACCGTGGTGCTGATGTTCCTGAAAAGAGAGAATATTGCCGCGATCGTCGCCGATATGCAGGCACATACCCGTCAGGACGGGTTTAACCTGATCGTCTGTCCGGTGGAGACAGAGAATATGCCGTATGATGAGCTGCCGTTTGACTGCTTCCTGAAACCGGGTGAATTATCCGGTTATTATGCGGACTGGGAGATCCTGAAATACAACGAAAACCCGGGACATCTTCACCGCACTGATGCGGCAGGCAACCGGATACGGCTGAATTTTGCCACCCTGATTGCCCGCAAAAAAGCCTGATTATTACCCTCGCGGCGCGTCACCGGTTTTTTCCGGCGGCGTGCCGTTTTGCATCAGTATCCGCTCCAGCAGTACAGAATAGAGCGGACGCCCGCCCAGATATTGTGCCACCAGGGTTGCCCCCAGACACGTGATAATCATCGGCAGGATCAGCTGATAGTTATCCGTCATCTCCAGTACCAGTACAATGCCGGTCAGCGGTGCGCGGACCGTGGCGGCAAAGAGTGCGCCCATCCCCGCAATGGCGAAAGTTGCCGGTTCAATCTGATACTGCGGAAACAGCAGCATGGCAGCATAACCGAAGAAACTGCCGAACAGGGTACCGAGCGCAAGTGTCGGCGCAAAAATCCCGCCGGGCGCACCGGAGCTGAAGCAGATAACCGTGGTCAGTACACGGAACAGAAAGATCATCAGAATAGCGGTCAGAGAATAGTGCAGCGCGGCAACATCCGGAATCACCGCGAACCCGCCGCCGGTTACCTGCGGCCAGTACAGCCCGGCAATACCGCATAACCCGCCGATCAGTCCGCCGGTGGCGACAAAGCGGGATGTTTTATCCTGATAAAAACGGCGGAACAGTGTCTGCATGGTGAGCAGAAAACGGTTAAACATTACACCAATCACACCAAAAACCATTCCCAGCACCAGATAGAGCCAGAGTGTATTCAGCGGGGCTGCATGATATTTTCCGATATCGAGAATCGCTGAGCCGCTGTTAAATGTCTGAAAAACAATGCTCGACATGATCACGCCGATAAAAACAGCTTTGATAGAAATCAGACTGTAACGGAACTGCGGGCGCATCTCCTCGATAATAAACAGTATCCCCGCGAGCGGTGCGTTGAATGCGGCGGTCAGACCGGCGGCGGCACCGGTCGCCAGTAAGGTATGCCGGGATTCTTTATTTTTCACGCCGGCAAGCGCACTGACCAGCCCGCTGATATTTGCACCTAACTGCACGGTCGGGCCTTCACGTCCCAGCACCATACCGGAGCCGAGAGTCCCCAGGCCGCCGATAAATTTCACCGGCAGTACCCGCCACCAGCGTACCGGGCGCACATCCTGCAATGCCCCTTCAATTTCCGGTATACCCGATCCGCCGGATTCCGGCGAAAAACGCCGCACCAGCCAGTAGCCTGACATGGCCAGCAGAGCTGAGATAATAAACATCAGCGGGATCAGTACGATTTTGTTTTCCGTCAGTGAAGACAGGGAGCTGACCCGGTACTCACTTACCCAATTAACCCCGCGTTCAAACAACACACCGGTAAAACCTGCGAGTCCGCCGACGACAGCTGCCAGCAGCAGAACAGTGACAGGGGCGAGATTGCGTTCTTTAAGGCGTTTGAGCACACGATAACGGCGTTTGAGCGTGGCTGCCGTATGCGGCAAAGCATCTGACATGGCTGAATATGACCTGTTACAAATAAAAATTACTTACTATTTTAATTCAATTTGTGACAAGTGACACCCTTCACAGATTCAAAAATCCGACACCAATCCGGACGTTTTTTGTTCGCATTCCGGGCGTTTTTCCGCTTTATTAATAAATGATAAATAAATGTTATTTATATGTGACACGTAAAATAAAAAAGTAACAGGGCCGGTCAGGAGGCGTGAATGGATTTAATAACGGAGTGGCTGGGCGCGCTGAACGGCGTGGTGTGGGGAGTGCCGATGCTGGTGGGTATACTGGGTGTCGGTTTATATATGCAGATTCGGCTGGGTTTTTTACCGATACGTAAACTGGGGACCGGGTTTAAATTATTATTTCAGCGCAATGAATCCCGCGGGGAAGGACAGATCTCCCCGTTTAATGCTCTGATGACGGCCTTGTCCGCGACGATCGGCACCGGGAATATCGCCGGGGTGGCGACGGCAGTTGTGATGGGCGGGCCGGGAGCACTGTTCTGGATGTGGATGACCGCGCTGGTCGGTATGGCGACAAAATATTCTGAAGCCGTGCTGGCGGTACGCTATCGTGAAGTGGATAAATACGGGCAGTATGTCGGCGGCCCGATGTACTACATCAAAAACGGCCTTGGTCCGAAATGGGTCTGGCTGGGAACGTTGTTTGCGGTGTTTGGTGCCTGTGCCGGGTTTGGTATCGGAAATACTGTTCAGGCCAACTCGGTGGCGGATGTGCTGGAGAGTAATTTCGGCGTCAACAAATGGGTGACCAGTGTGGCACTGGTGCTGCTGGTCGGTGCGGTACTGATCGGCGGTATCCGCCGTATCTCGGATGTGGCCGGTAAACTGGTACCGTTTATGACAGTCGGTTACTTTGGCGCCGGTCTTGTGGTGCTGGCGCTGAATATCAGTGAAATTCCGGCAGCATTCTCCCTCATTGTGACCTCTGCTTTTACACCGGTGGCGGCACAGGGCGGATTTGCCGGGGCGACAGTCTGGGCGGCGATACGTTTCGGGGTGGCGCGCGGCGTGTTCTCCAACGAAGCTGGGCTGGGCAGTGCGCCGATAGCGCATGCTGCCGCGAAAACCCAGAACCCGATCCGTCAGGGGCTTATCGCGATGCTCGGCACCTTTATTGATACCATTATTGTCTGTTCGGTGACCGGGCTGACTATTGTCATTATGGGGGGCTGGTTGACAGCGGAAACCGGTGCCACACTGACTGCATCCTCTTTCAAAGCTGCGATTCCGGGCGGAAACTATATTGTGGCGATAGCACTGACCATTTTTGCGTTTACCACGATCCTCGGCTGGAGTTTCTACGGTGAGAAATGTGTTCAGTATCTGTTTGGTGTGAAGGCGATTAAGGTATTCCGCGTCCTGTGGCTGATCGCGTTACCGGTTGGTGCCACACAGTCACTGGAATTTGTCTGGCTGCTGGCCGATACCCTGAATGCGATGATGGCTATTCCGAACCTGATCGCACTGATCTTATTAAGTCCGGTGGTATACCGTCTGACGCGTGATCATATCCGGGATGTTAATGCGGACAGTATTGATATGGCAAATGAGTTGTATCAGAAGAAATAATCACAGAGATTTAAACAGAAATAATAACGGGCAGTTTCCTGCCCGTTGAGATTGCTGACAAAGCAGGATAAAACGGGGTTTTTCCTGCTTTGTGTTATCAGCCGAAAATCAATAAATTGATTTTCCTGGTTTATTTTTACAACCTCTGTCGGTCGTCGCCAATCCCTGCGGGTTTGTCAACGGCCTGAACGGGCAGTTTCCTGCCCGTTATTATTCGCACTGTGCTCAGGGTTGCAGCCAGAACAGGCCGCTGCCGTCCAGAGCGGTAAAGGTTTTATGCAGCTTCAGGCTGTCGGCCTGCGGGTCGAGTTCAGGAAACAGATCCGGATGCAGCATTTTGGCGATAACTTCCACGGCAATAATATTGAATGGGGTGTCATAGTATTGCTGATACAGCGCCAGCACCTGTTTTTGCTGATAAGCGGTGAGATATTGCAGTTTTGACCGGGACATCAGTTTTTCCAGCGCCGGTACTGCCCGTTCCGCAGAGCCGGTATAACCGAGCGGAACTGAGACACTGCCTTTGCGGGTATTTTCCCAGTCGGCAACGGTCATCAGATAAAATTGCGGATCAGCCGCAATAATCTGTTCTTCATTCACTTCACCGCCCATACCATTTTTAAACCAGTCGGCACCGAGGTTATGTCCCCCGGCTGCGGCGACAAACTCCCCGAAGTTACCGTTACCAAAGGTTTTACAGCAACTGTTTTCCCCGGCAAGGCCTGCTGCCCGTTCGATAAAGACTGTCGGCTTTTTGTCTTCCGGGATGTTTGCAACACGGGAGCGGATCAGATCCAGCCGCTGACGGTAGAAATCATTAAACGCCGCTGCCTGCTTTTCCTGCCCGAATACCTGACCCAAAAGCGTCATGCTTGGCATGGTGTTTTGCAGCGGGTACTGACGAAAATCGATAAAAATAACCGGAATGCCGCTTTTGTCCAGCAAATCCAGCGTGCCGCTTTCTGTCAGTTTACTTTGCAGCCCGGTATCGAAAATCACCAGGTCCGGCTGATACGTCAGCGCTTTTTCAACACTGAAATCCGATGTGTACGGGTTCGGAAATACCGGGATATCTTTCAGTTGCGGAAACTGCTTTTCATACGCGATGCGCAGATCCGGCGCTTTTTTGCTCAGAGCATCATCCCATGCGGCGATGCCTTTCAGCGGCTCAGACGGATGCAGGATATTCAGGGCGACCAGCACCCGGCTGTCTGCCAGCATAATCCGGGATACCGGCGCATTAACGGTGACTGTCCGCCCGGCGATATCCGTCACAGTAACCGGAGCCGCTGCGGTACTGAACGGCATCAGTGCCGCGAGTGCGGCACAGACGGTGAAGATAAGTGCCGGAAGACGTCCGGCGGTACGGAATACAGTTTTCATCATAATCAGTGACCTTTAAAACTTCACGGAAGCTTGTGCGAAGAAGGTTCGCGGCTGTCCGGCATAAATGCCGTAGTTATTATCTGTCGAACGGGTAAAACTGGCCTGATCGAACAGGTTTTTCACCCCGGCAGACAGTGTCAGATCTGACCATTGCGGGCCGAAATGATACTCCGCACGGGCATCCCACATCATATAACCCGGAATAATGCCGTAACGCCCGTCAGCACTGCCTTCGGTAATGTAATTTTTTCCGGTTCCCGGTGACTGCTGTTTTGACTGCGCATAGGTGTTGAGATTCCACACCCAGTTTCCGGTTTCATAACGGGCACCGGCAGTAAAGAGCTGGCGGGAGTAGAATGGCAGATCTTTATCCGCAAAATTACCGCGTTTGCTGACTGCTTTTGTGTAGGTATAAGTACTGTATATACTGGCGCCGTCCAGCCATTTTGCTGTTTCACTCAGGTCATAATTCAGCGCCAGTTCCACCCCCTGATGGGTGGTCGCGCCGAGGTTTGTCCAGCCTGTTGAATTTTCAATGTATTGCAGCTGATCATTGAAATCGATATAGAACAGGGTCATTTCCGCCGAGAGCAGTCCGTCATCAAACCGTGTACCGGCTTCATAGTTATGGGCTTTTTCCGCACTCAGGCCGTTTGCCGGATCATTACCTGCGCCGCCGGTATTGAGCTGGAAATATTGCAGGCTGCCGAATGAACTGCCCGCATTGGCAAACAGCTTCCACTGATCATCAATATGATAAATCACGGACAGGGCCGGTAACGGCTCGCTGTAGCTCTTGCTGCGGAACTGATTACGGAAACCGTCATCCAGATGAATTTTTATATTTTCATAACGCAGGCCGGGAATTACCGTCCAGTTACCGAAATTAATGGTGTCATCAATATAGACCGCATGGGCTTCAGTCCCGCCGGAGGTGTGCTGATAGTAGCTGTCGGTCTGCGGACGTGAGCCTTGTGAACCGGTCGGATACCAGCCGGAACGGTAGGCTTTTTCATCCGCCGTTTCATTCAGATAACGGTAACCGAAGGTAATTTCATGGGACTGGTTATCAAAGCGGAACAGTTGTGAATAGCTCGGTTCAATGGCGTAAGCAGTGTAGTGACGCGGATAGGAAATAAGACGACTCTTGCCGGCATTCTCTTTTGTTCCGTCGCTTTCAATATAACTGCCGCGGTAGCTTTTGCTGAACCAGGTCAGTAATTCAAACTGTTTATCATCTTCCTGATGGCGGTATTTAAAGGACATATCCTGACGGTTGCCTTCAAAACGGTCAAACGGACGAACTGACTGATAAGGATCGGCTTTGTACTGCGTTTCTGACAGGCCGCCCGGCATCCCGGATTGAGCATGGTAATAGTGGAAGTTTGCCAGCAGTTCATCGGTATCACTGAATGCGTAACGGGTTTTCAGGATAATGTCATCGATATCGGTATTGTCGTTATTTTTGCGGTAACCCTGGCCGTGCAGGCCGGAGTAAAGCAGCATCGCGCCCGCAGAGCCATCTGCGGATGAACCCCCGACAGAAGCATCGGTCAGGGTTTTCAGCCCGCCGGTGCGTGCGCCCTGAGTTTTGACAGAGGCTGAGCCGCCGAACGTTTCCGGGATCGGTTTGGTGACAAAGTTAATCACGCCGCCGACGTTTTGCGGCCCGTAACGGACAGAGGTGGCACCGCGCATCACATCAATGCTGCTGATGGAGCCTAAAGAGAGTGGTGACATCGATAACTGAGGCTGTCCGTAAGGGGCGGCAGCCAGCGGAATACCATCAAGCAAAATGGTGGAGCGCGGGGAAAGCCGTGCCGGAAGCCCGCGGATACCGACATTGAGTGAGACATCGCTGCCGCCGGTGCCGTTACTGTCCCGCACCTGAACGCCCGGGATACCACGCAGGGCATCCGCGATGGTTTCCGCTCCGGACTCATCGATTTGTTTTTTGGTTTTGATGGTGCGGGCGCCGCCGTGGTTCAGCAAAATATCACTGTTATCGGTGTTATCCAGCCAGTTACCGACAACGACGATCGGGGTTTCAGTATCTGCGGTGGCGGCGAGACTGCCGCTGCTGATAAAAGCGAGCGCCAGCGCCAGCGGAGTGAGGCGGGCAGGGCGGTAGTATGCGTTACAGGAATCAGTCATCACTCAGTTTTCCGTGAGAATTTAAGAAAGCAAATGATAATTATAACCATTACCGGTGCGCAATGGTTTTTTAACGGAAAGTTACTAAGATGCTGATTTTATGATTCAGAATTTAGTTACAAAATGATTGGTGCTGTAGTTATTTTTGGTGTGAATGTGAGCTTGCTGTTTTAGCGGGAAACGGGCGATTTATGGATTAGTCCGCCCGTTATCCCGGGAGAGGGCAGATATGTCAGCAATCGGGTTCATCACCGCATAAATAAGAATCAACCCATTCATTCTTTTCGCGGAACAGGTAGATATATTTACCATCAGGAAAGCGGATATCGCCGGCACCGCTTGATGATATTCGCCATTCACCTGTCTGACCATTTTCAAGTTCAAGATTGCCGTATGAAATACAGGATGAATAATAATCATGATCCCATGACATGTCTGATGATGTCTCTGCTGACCGGAAGTAATTGATCAGTTGTTCTTTATTTGGTGTGAATTTTTTACAGGTAGTAACTTCGCCCGCAGGGGGATTTTTTGTGACAGTGATTCCTGAATTTTCTATCTCTATATTTTTTACAGACATAGCATTCATAATAGCCGGCACAAAAAACAGGACAAATAACAGGATATCTCTTCTCTCTGCCATAGTGCTGTATCCGCTTTAGTTTACCGCTATTAACACCCGGGATCAGGATTTGGCTCATCACCTAAACCATAAGTGCAGGCATTCGGGTCTTTCCACGCGTTATCTTTATAGAAAAAATAAACAGAACTGCCGTCATTCAGAATAACTGATGCAAGGCCACTTGACTGAAGTGTCCATTTACCGGATTGTCCATCCTTAAACTGAACGCTTCCGTATGAAATGCAGGCAGAGTAATAATCATGCAACCATCTGTTTTCTTTCGACTCTTCAGCGAGTTTAAAAAATGTTATGAGCTGTTTTTTCTCCGGAATAAAACTTTTGCATGCTTCTTTTTCATAGATATTATCTTCTCCGTCATAAATAGCACCGGATTCAATTATTTCAATATTTTTTACAGACCTGGCCTGAGTCATTACAGGTAATGCAAAAAACATAACGGTGATAATCGCTATTTTTTTTTACCATGATGCTGTACTCGCTTCTGTTTTATTCTTTCGTCCCACATCAGGATGCCGGTATATTTCGTCAGAGGAAATATCTAATGTTTCGATTAACTCAGCGATAAGCCACTTAAGAGATGCATTTTGTTTTGAGTTAACATTTTCATATTCATATGTTTTTTTTCCTTCCTGGCTATACGCGTTACCAACTATTTCAATCCCGATACTATCGATATTGCCGGGATAACGTTCAGGGAATACTCTGGATTTCTCTGTATCAGATATATCTTTAAATTTTTTCCCTATTTCTAAATCAGCCATCTTCTTTAACTCAGAAGGCTCACATTTCTTTGTAATCAGGCAGCGGGATCTCATTTGTCCCACATGCCATGTTGTTTTAAACAGCGAAGCCGTCTGATAAATCACGCCTTCTTTATCAATTAAGAAGTGAGCACCATTACTGCCGGCATGGCTGTAACTGTTAAAGACATGTGTTTCAGCAGGCGTACCAGTCTGGTGCACAATAATACCGTTCACTTTATCCATCGGGTCGCGCTCGATTTTACTGAATCGCTTAATGGTAATGCGGTTTGATTTTACTAATCCGTTATCATCAATATATAACATTTTATCCATCCTCTGGTCAGTTGCCTTACCGGTTTATATCACGCCGCCGGATCCCAAACTATCGGACAATCCCTTAGTCAATATGATGTTTAACACACTGTAAATGTTAATCATTCGCGATAGTGATGTGTCGTGCCGGTTAATTTTTGCTTTAGATCAAGCAAAGCAATGATAGTCAGGAAAACCCCTTTTCACCGGTCTGAAATGGCGTATTCTTATGTTGCATATAAAATACAACTTATAAGGAAGCAAGAGCATGTACTGTGTGCAATGTGAACAAACGATGCGTACGCCTGTGGGTAATGGCTGTGCCTATGCTCAGGGCATGTGCGGTAAAACCGCAGAAACATCTGACTTACAGGATCTGCTGGTGGCAGTGCTGGAAAGTCTTTCAGCGTGGGCGGTTGCTGCGCGTGAATCAGGTATCATCGATCACGACACAGACAGCTTTGCGCCGCGTGCGTTTTTCTCCACATTAACCAACGTTAACTTCGATTCTGATCGCATCATCGGTTATGCGCAGGAAGCGATTGTGATGCGTGACAGCCTGATGAAACGCTGCCTGGCGAAAAATCCGGCACTGGTTGTGAATCACCCGTTAGCAAACCTGCAACTGAAGGGCACGGATATTGCGTCACTGGTGAAACAGGCGGATGAATTTGCCCTGAATAAAGATAAGCAGGCTATCGGTGATGATATTCACGGTCTGCGTATGCTCTGCCTGTACGGCCTGAAAGGGGCGGCGGCGTATATGGAGCACGCTCATGTGCTGGGCAAATACAGCGATGAGATTTACGGCCAGTATCATGAAATCATGGCGTGGCTGGGTACTGATCCGTCTGACATGGGTGAACTGCTCAACCAGTCCATGGCGATTGGTATGATGAACTTTAAAATCATGGAAATGCTGGATGCCGGTGAGACTGAAGCTTATGGTCATCCGACTCCGTCTTCCGTGAACGTCCGTCCGGTGGCAGGTAAAGCGATTCTGATCTCCGGTCATGACCTCAAAGATCTGCATATGCTGCTGCAACAGACAGAAGGCACCGGTGTGAATATTTACACCCATGGTGAAATGCTGCCTGCACACGGCTATCCGGAACTGAAAAAATACAAACATCTGGTCGGTAACTACGGCAGCGGCTGGCAGAATCAGCAGACTGAGTTTGCTAAATTCCCGGGCCCGATCCTGATGACCTCCAACTGTATTCTGGACCCGAATCCTGGCAGTTATACCGACCGTATCTGGACCCGCAGTATCGTCGGCTGGCCGGGCGCGAAACACCTGAACGGCGATGATTTCAGCGATATTATCGCACAGGCTCAGGCGATGGACGGCTTCCCGTACAGCGAAATCGAGCACCTGATCACCGTCGGTTTCGGCCGTGAAACGCTGCTCAATGCCGCAGATACCGTGATTGACCTTGTTGCCACCGGCAAACTGCGTCACGTGTTCCTCGTCGGCGGATGTGACGGCAGTCGCGGTGAGCGCAGCTACTACACTGATTTTGCCCGTCAGGTTCCTCAGGACTGTCTGATTATGACTCTGGCCTGCGGTAAATACCGTTTCAACAAGCTGGATTTCGGTACTCTGGAAGGTTTACCGCGTCTGCTTGATGTCGGTCAGTGCAACGATGCTTACTCTGCCATTATGCTGGCCGTGAAACTGGCTGAGAAACTGGGCTGCGGCGTGAATGATCTGCCGCTGACACTGGTGCTCTCCTGGTTTGAACAGAAAGCGATTGTGATTCTGCTGACCCTGCTGGCGCTGGGCGTGAAGGATATCTTCACCGGTCCTACCGCACCGGCATTCCTGACAGACAATCTGCTGAATGTACTGAATGAAAAATTCGGTATGCGTCCGATTACCACTGTAGAAAATGATTTACACGCTGTGTTAGGCGCGTAATTGCTGTAACTGTTAGCACCGGAGAGGGCGGTAACGCGCTCTCCGGCACGGAGTCAGGAGAGCCCGATGACAATGCCGACGTCTTTATGTCCGAACCGCATGCAGGTCCATTCTGTCAGGCAGGAAACCCCGGATGTGTGGACTATCAATCTGATTAACCACGATTTTTATCAGTATCACGCAGGGCAGTATGCGCTGGTGAGTATCCGCAACAGTGATGAGACACTGCGTGCTTATACCTTATCGTCCACACCGGGACTGAGCCCGTTCCTGAGCCTGACGGTACGCCGTCTTGATGACGGACAAGGATCCGGCTGGCTGACCGGTGAAGTGAAACCGGGTGATTACCTGTGGCTGTCTGATGCACAGGGTGAATTTACCTGTGATGCCCGCCCTGCAGAGCGCTATCTGATGCTGGCAGCCGGTTGCGGCGTGACACCGGTAATGTCGATGACCCGCTGGATCCTGCATCGTCAGCCTGAGAGTCAGGTGACAGTGATCTTTAACGTGCGTGATAAGCAGCAGGTGATTTTTGCACAGGAATGGCAGCAGTTGCTGACTGCATTCCCGGCCCGTCTGCGTCTGATTCTGATGGTGGAAAACAGTGATGAGACGGATGAATTGTTATCAGGCCGGTTATCAGAAGAAAAACTGAAATCCCTGATCCCGGATATCGCACAGCATACCGTCATGACCTGTGGTCCGGCGCCGTATATGAAAAATGTGCAGACATTCTGTCAGGCGCTGAATGTGGATCCCGGCTGTTTCTTTATGGAGCGTTTCGGGCCGGAGCCGGAAGCAGAAGCCGGAGAGCAGATGGTCACTATGACTATTCAGTCTCCTTTGCGTCAGGTAAAAGTACCTGTCGGTATGACGCTGCTGGCGGCGATGGAAGCCAACAGTGTGCCGGTGATGGCGGCCTGCCGCGCCGGTGTCTGCGGCAGCTGTAAAACCCGCATCCGCAGCGGTGAATACACCACCACCAGCACCATGACGCTGACCCCGGAAGAGATCGAACAGGGTTATGTTCTGGCGTGCAGCTGTCAGATTCAGGGCAATGTTGAATTAGCCTGATTGAGAATCATTCTGTATAATTGCAAAAAAGCGCCATTTTTAGTGGCGCTTTTTATATTTCCGGCAGAAAAACGGCCGGTTTCCCGCTATGCTGTAAATGTCATCATAATAAAAAAGGATTTTCAGCAATGAATAAGACAGAATTTGTAACCCGTGCCCTGACTGACGTTCTCGGTGAACATATCGGTGATGAATCCCTGGTGGAACAGTATTTTTCCCGTGATTATGTTCAGGTAGTGAATGGTCAGACAATTGAGTTCCCCGCGTTTCTTGCCCATCTTAATGCCCTGAAAATGGCGACCCGCAATATTACGATTGAGATTAAATCCATCGCAGAAGGCGAGTCCTGTGTACACACGCAGCATATCGCGAAGGCGGAAAAAGTCAGTGGAGAACACGCCGCCTTTGAGGTTTTCGCCTGTTTCCGTCTGGCAGACGGTAAAATTGTCCGCTGTGAGGAAGTGACACGGCAGCTGACCGGTGATGAGAGCGATAATGATCTGGGTTCCCGGACCTGATTTGTAACCTCAATAGTTTCTAAACGAAAAGCTGATAGTCCTCGCCATATAATTTCTGAGCGTTATAATTCGCGCCGCATTTAAGGTGCAGTATCTCGTTAGGCGAGGCTCCTATACAAACAAAGGTTGCTGATCTGACGACGTCGAGAGACGCCCAAGATTAGGACAGGTTATATCGAACAGAAGGTATAACCCGAGGTAACTTCCCGCAGTCTGCGGGATACGTTGTATAGTGCTAAAACCGAGACGTGAGATAGCCTACGCATTCTCTCATCTGGTTTCGCCCCTATTGGAGTGCTGTTTGAAGTCCATAACAGACATAGGGTCACACATCATGAAATTAACCAACTACGAAAAAGCGGATACGCTGGTCATTTCCGCGCCATCCGTTAATCCGCCACACCATACCGAACGTCCGCAGCGTAATGATGAAGACGCCGTCAGTGCTTACATGAGTCAGGCGTATATCCGCGTGACCGTGTCAGACACGATTGCGGCCGTCAAACACACGCTGCGTGAGGAACTGGACGGTGAGCAGATCCCCACTTATTTATATGTACTGGATGAGGATAATTACCTGAATGGTATCCTGCCGGTCAAAGCCCTGCTGACCGCAGCGGAAGATACGTTTGTCGCGGATGTGATGCGCCAGACCTATTTCTCTGTGTCACCGGAGCAGTCCCGGCACGACGTGTACGAGCTTATCAACAACAGCGGGATTGATACTGTACCGGTGGTACAGTTTGGCAAGCTGGCCGGTATTCTGCGTCCGCAGGATATCGCGGAACTGATTGAAGATGAGAATACCCAGGATGCGGCATTACAGGGCGGCTCTCAGCCGCTGGATGAGCCTTATCTGAGCACCAGCCCGTTCACTCTGTGGCGCAAGCGCGCAGTCTGGCTGCTGATGCTGTTTGTGGCGGAAGCCTATACCGGTACGGTGCTCAAGGCATTTGAGGAGCAGCTGGAAGCGGCTATCTCACTGGCTTTCTTTATCCCGCTGCTGATCGGCACCGGGGGTAACAGCGGAACACAGATCACCTCGACGCTTGTCCGTGCGATGGCACTCGGAGAAGTCAGCCTGCGCAATATCGGCGCGGTGCTGCGCAAAGAGCTGTCCACGTCACTGCTGGTTGCCTTTACCATGGGATGTGCGGGGATGATCCGTGCCTGGTTCCTGGGTGTCGGGCCGGAAGTGATGATGGTGGTCAGCCTGACACTGGTTTGTATCACGGTCTGGAGTGCGGTGGTATCTTCCATTATCCCGATGGTGCTCAAGCGTCTGAAAGTGGACCCGGCTGTTGTTTCCGCGCCGTTTATTGCCACACTGATTGACGGCACCGGGCTGATTATCTACTTCGAGATGGCCAAGCTGATTATGACTGATCTGGTATAAGGTCGCCGGGGGATGATATTGCAGCCGCATTGTTATCCCACACCAGCGTACTTTTACACTGACGGCACAGGTACTGACTTTCCCCGCGTAACACTTTGTTGTGACGGCGGACTGTCAGTTCATGTGCCGTTTTGCATTGGCAGCGGTAGGTAAATGTCCGGCTGCGGACGGAAGTCACATCGAAGCGGTGTGTGCGGACGGCCGGGACACCCAGCACGTCTGTCATCATCCACTGCCATTCCCGCCCATGGGGGGCAACGCGGCCGAAACGACGGTAAACCAGCAGATGTGCCAGTTCATGAGGAACCACATCCTGTATGAATTCATGGCCGTTTTCAGTCAGTAATACCGGGTTGAGGCGGATTTCCCATGTTTGCAGGCGGGCACTGCCGGCCGTGGTACCGCGCTGACGGTAGTTCAGTTCAGGTTCCGGATAATCTGTTTTCAGCGCCAGACGGGCGCGGGTCAGATAATCACGCAGGGTCTGCATGCATGCCTGCTGTAATGCGGTGGGGATTCGGATCGGTTTCATAACCGGAAGCTTAGCGATACCGCTGTAAAGCTGCAACCGTTATCAGCATGTTGTATATGTTGCAAAATAATATTATATTAAATCATATAATGTCGTAAGGAATTAATTCATGACACCAACACAGCTTACCGATATGCAGGAAGCCGCCGCAGGCGTTGCTGCTCTGCTGAAAACACTGGGAAATCCGGATCGTCTGTTGCTGCTCTGTCAGCTGAGTCAGGGGGAATGCAATGTCAGCGAACTGGAGGAGCGGACCGGCATCAATCAGCCGACGTTATCACAGCAACTGACGGTGTTGCGTAATGAAGAACTGGTAAATACCCGGCGTGAAGGAAAACGTATCTATTATTCCGTGGCAGATGAAAAAGTGCTGATATTGCTGACCACGCTGTATCAGCTTTATTGTCCTGAAAAACAAGGGAAATAATATGGTGATTGATAGCGCGGCGTTTACGCCGGTCAGTGCGGCGCTGGGCGGGCTGATGATCGGCATCGCGGTTGCGGTACTGCTGCTGTTTAACGGGCGGATTGCCGGTATCAGCGGGATCTTCGCCAATATGCTCACAAAACAGAGCGGCTGGCGGATAGCATTTATTGCCGGACTGGCAGGTGCACCGTGGATTTACATGCTGTTTGCCGGACAACCGGATGTGGTGATTGCAGCGGACTATCCGCTGCTGATCACTGCCGGTCTGCTGGTCGGTTTCGGCACCCGGCTGGGTAACGGTTGTACCAGCGGGCACGGTATCTGCGGTATGGCGCGGCTGTCAAAACGATCATTTGCTGCGGTAGCGGTGTTTATGGTCAGTGCCTTTGTGACTGTCTGGCTGATGAAATAAGGACGCACTATGCCTGTTATCACTGCATTAATCAGCGGAATTCTGTTCGGCCTCGGGCTGCTGGTGGCCGGGATGGGAAACCCGCAGAAGATTCTGGCGTTTCTGGATATTACCGGCAACTGGGATCCCTCTCTGCTGATCACCATGGCGGTAGCGATGGCGATCAGTATGGTTGCCTTTGCCGTGGCCAAAAAACGCAAAAAGACGGTATGCGGTACACCGCCGGAGTTACCGGTAAACAGCAAAATTGATAAACGGTTACTGACCGGCGCCGTGCTGTTTGGTATCGGCTGGGGACTGGCGGGGATCTGCCCGGGACCGGGTATTGTGCTGGCCGGTATGCTCAGTATTAAGGGCTTGATATTTACAGCATCAATGACTGCCGGGATGGTGATTTTTGCGCTGTATTCATCATGTCAGCGCGGAAAAATATAGTTTTTCACCGATTCTGCGCATAAAAAAACCGGCTTTTCAGCCGGTTGAGATTGCAGACAAAGCAGGATAAAACGTGGTTTTTCCTGCTTTGTGTTATCAGCTGAAAATCAATAAATTGATTTTCCTGGTTTATTTTTACAACCTCTGTCGGTCGTCGCCAACCCCTGCGGGTTTGTCAACGGCCTGAACCGGCTTTTCAGCCGGTTTTGTATGTCTGTTAAAGCAGTAAATTATTTCAGACCGGCGGCTTCGCGCAGCTGTTCTGCTTTGTCAGTTTTTTCCCACGGGAACTGAGGACGGCCGAAGTGACCGTATGCTGCGGTTTCCTGATAAATCGGGTGCAGCAGATCCAGCATCTGAATCAGACCATACGGACGCAGGTCGAAGAACTCGCGCACCAGCAGTGTCAGTTGCTGGTTGGAGACTTTACCGGTACCGAAAGTTTCTACCATAATAGAGGTCGGCTCTGCCACGCCAATCGCGTAAGACACCTGGATTTCACAACGGTCAGCAAGACCGGCTGCGACAATATTTTTTGCCACATAACGGGCGGCATAGGCTGCGGAACGGTCAACTTTTGACGGGTCCTTACCGGAGAATGCACCACCGCCGTGACGTGCCATACCGCCGTAAGTATCGACGATGATTTTACGGCCGGTCAGACCGCAGTCACCCATTGGTCCGCCGATAACGAAACGGCCGGTCGGGTTGATGAAATATTTGGTGGTCGGGTCCAGCCACTCCACCGGCAGAACCGGCTTGATGATCTCTTCCATCACGGCTTCATGCAGATCTTTCTGAGAGATATCCTCTGAATGCTGGGTTGACAGAACAACCGCATCAATCCCGGCGATTTTGTTGTCGTCGTAACGGAACGTGATCTGGCTTTTCGCATCCGGGCGCAGCCATGGCAGAGTTCCGCTTTTACGGACCTGAGCCTGGCGCTCAACCAGACGGTGAGCATAGGTGATCGGTGCCGGCATCAGCACGTCAGTTTCATTTGAGGCATAACCAAACATCAGACCCTGGTCACCGGCACCCTGCTCAAGCGGGTCTGCACGGTCAACACCCTGGTTGATATCGGCAGATTGTTTACCGATGGCGCTGATCACCGCACAGGAGTCAGCATCGAAGCCCATGGATGAGCTGGTATAGCCAATCTCACGGACTGTGCGGCGCGTAATGTCTTCAATATCAACCCAGGCCTTGGTGGTGATTTCACCGCCGACCAGAACCATACCGGTTTTGACATAGGTTTCGCAGGCAACACGCGCTTTGGGATCTTGTTCTAAAATCGCATCAAGGACTGCATCCGAAATTTGGTCGGCAATTTTATCCGGGTGTCCTTCAGATACGGACTCAGAAGTGAAAAGATGTGTAGTCATTATTTTTCTCTACCTTAAGTGAAGTGAACTTTCGGTACATTGATGGATGTATTAACTTCTAGACGGCTATTCTAGTTTAAAATCGGCAGTGGTTCCAGAAATTTTATAGTGCCTCCGCTTTTTTCACTGGTTTTTTTCGCTTTCCGGAATGTGTTACCGGACTGTTTTCATTTTTTACACTTATCTGTCATTTTGATTTTGCATTTTTGTGTCATAACCGGTATAAACTGCTCCCGGTAGCTGTGAATTTTTCTTCAGTTATAAACGGCAGAAACTCAGGTTTTCTGTATGATTCAGGCGGGGGTTACGGCGTGTAATCCTGTGTGGGGGTAAATGGGTTAATGAACCATTATCTGCTGCTTGTTGACGTTCAACAGCCACGTGCCTTACAGCATGTGTCCGCGTCCTTTTCTGTTCTCTCTTCCTCTCTGACTGACACGTGCTCTGCACGGTGTTTTCCGTATCCGTTACACTCAAACAGACCGGATAACGCAAGCAGGCGGGTCACTCTGCGGTAAGCCCGTAAATCTGTGTCCGGTTTTTGCCGGATGATGTAATCCATTTTGAATTTTTACTTGTCAACAGGACAGATTTATCCCACGGTGAAGGGGGATAGGCGTATGTCAGCCATACAGGTAAGTTTCACTCCAGAATCAGGAGATGACTAATGAATGATAATATCGCGCTGAAGATGCAGCAGACCTATAACATCGCATACTGGGGCGGCAGCTATTACGGTGTGAATGACCTCGGTCATGTCACCGTCTGCCCGAATCCGGATATGCCGCAGGCCTCCGTTGACCTGGCTGAACTGGTCAACCGTGTTCAGAAAGAACGGGAACACATCCGTCTGCCTGCATTATTCTGCTTTCCGCAGATTTTGCAGCATCGTCTGCGCTCAATTAATGCCGCGTTCCGTCGTGCCCGCGAATCTTATGGTTACAAAGGTGATTATTTTCTGGTTTATCCGATTAAGGTTAACCAGCAGCGGCGCGTGATTGAAACCCTGGTCAATGCCGGAGAGCCGCTGGGGCTGGAAGCCGGTTCCAAAGCCGAGCTGATGGCGGTACTGGCACATGCCGGTATGACCCGCAGTGTCATCGTCTGCAACGGCTATAAAGACCGTGAATATATCCGTCTTGCTCTGATGGGCGAGAAACTCGGTCACAAAGTCTATCTTGTGATTGAAAAAATGTCTGAAATTGCCATGGTGCTTGAAGAAGCCAAAAATCTTGATGTGGTGCCGCGCCTGGGTGTGCGGGCGCGTCTGGCTTCTCAGGGCTCCGGCAAATGGCAGGCCAGCGGCGGTGAGAAATCCAAATTCGGCCTGGCTGCCACTCAGGTGCTTCAGCTGATTGATATGCTGCGTCAGGCAGACAGCCTGGAGAGCCTGCAACTGCTCCACTTCCACCTTGGCTCACAGATGGCAAATATCCGCGATATCGCCACCGGTGTCCGTGAATCCGCCCGTTTCTATGTCGAACTGCATCAGCTGGGTGTCAATATTCAGTGCTTTGATGTCGGCGGCGGCCTCGGTGTGGACTATGAAGGTACCCGTTCTCAGTCTGACTGTTCGGTAAACTACGGTTTGAATGAGTATGCCAATAATGTGATCTGGGCTATCGGTGATGCCTGTGAAGAGCACGGTCTGCCGCATCCGACGGTGATCACCGAATCCGGCCGCGCACTGACGGCTCACCATACGGTGCTGGTTTCCAATGTGATCGGCGTGGAGCGTAACGAGTTCTCCCCGGTGGAAGCCCCGGCGGAAGATGCA
The DNA here is from genome assembly GCF_019242955.1 of Morganella morganii. Taxonomy (GTDB): domain Bacteria; phylum Pseudomonadota; class Gammaproteobacteria; order Enterobacterales; family Enterobacteriaceae; genus Morganella; species Morganella sibonii. The sequence continues at coordinate 3,072,033 of NZ_CP066129.1, read as the reverse complement.
CCGCGTCCGGTTGCCAGCCTGTGGGAAACCTGGGAAGAGATGCAGACCAAGGGCAACGCCCGCTCTCTGCGCGAATGGCTGCACGACAGTCAGCTCGACCTGCACGATGTCCACACGCAGTATGCACAGGGCATGCTTTCCCTGACTGAACGCGCCTGGGCGGAAGGGCTGTATCTGAATATCTGCCGCCGTATCCAGCAGGATCTCGATCCGGGTAACCGCGCACACCGTCCGATTATCGATGAGCTTCAGGAACGTATGGCGGATAAATTCTATGTGAATTTCTCGCTGTTCCAGTCACTGCCGGATGCGTGGGGGATCGACCAGCTGTTCCCGGTACTGCCGATCGAGGGGCTGGATAAGCCGCTGGATCGCCGCGCGGTACTGCTGGATATCACCTGTGATTCCGACGGGATTATCGACCATTATGTTGACGGCGACGGCGTGGCAACCACCATGCCGATGCCGTCTTATGACCCGGAAAATCCGCCGATGATGGGCTTTTTCATGATTGGTGCCTATCAGGAAATCCTCGGTAATATGCATAACCTGTTCGGTGACACTGCGGCACTGGATGTGTATGTCGGTGAGAACAATCAGGTTCGCTATCTGGAAAGTGAAGAGGGCGATTCCGTGGCGGATATGCTTCAGTATGTGAAGCTCGATCCGAAAATTCTGCTCGAACGCTTCCGTGATCAGGTGAAAATCTCTGATCTGGATGAAGAGGAGCAAAAAGCCTTTACCGAAGAGTTCGAGAGCGGTCTGTACGGTTATACGTATTTGGAAGACGAATAGCTTATAAGATGAATAATACCCGGCGGAATAATACGTCCGGTTTTGTGTCAGTAAGACATTGATAAAGGAATCATTATGATTAACAGCACATTAGGCAATCAGACCGATAATTCACTGGTCTCTAATGCGTTTGGTTTTCTCCGCCTGCCGCTGAATTTCCAGCCGTATACCAGTGATGCGGACTGGGTGATCACCGGTGTTCCGTTTGACATGGCGACTTCAGGCCGCGCCGGTTCCCGTCAGGGACCGGCAGCGATCCGCCAGATTTCAACCAATCTGGCCTGGGAAGGTAACCGCTGGCCGTGGACATTCGATATGCGTGAGCGTCTCAATGTGGTGGACTGCGGTGATCTGGTGTTCGCGTTCGGTGATGCGCAGGACATGAGTGATAAGTTGCAGGCGCACACAGAGAAAGTGCTGGCGTCCGGTAAAAAATGTCTCTCTTTCGGGGGCGACCACTTTGTTACTCTGCCGCTGCTGCGCGCACATGCCAAACATTTCGGTAAGATGGCGCTGGTACATTTCGATGCTCATACCGATACTTATGGTAACGGCAGCAAGTTTGACCACGGCACCATGTTCTATCATGCCCCGAATGAGGGACTGATTGACCCGGCGCATTCCGTGCAGATTGGTATCCGTACCGAGCATGAAACCGATAACGGTTTCACCGTGATCGATGCCGCGCAGGTTAATGACCGCACGGTGGATGATGTGATCGCTCAGGTGAAAGCGATTGTCGGTGACATGCCGGTTTACCTGACTTTTGATATCGACTGTCTGGACCCGGCATTTGCCCCGGGCACCGGTACTCCTGTTATCGGCGGTCTGACAACCGATCGCGCGCTGAAACTGTTGCGCGGTCTTCAGCCGCTCAATATCGTCGGGATGGATCTGGTGGAAGTGGCACCGGCGTATGACCAGTCTGATATCACAGCGCTGGCCGGCGCAACTATCGCACTGGAAATGCTCTATCTCCAGGCCGCGAAAAAAGGCTGAAACCGGTTTTACCACCGTTAAAACAAAAGACCCGCAACTGCGGGTCTTTTTACATCAGGCAGATAAATAATAAATATAGTGGTTACTTACCCGACATAGCGTCTGTCAGCAGTAAAATATGAGGGGCGCACTGTGCATCAGAACATCCCCTGTACAGGGTTTTATTTCCGCTGGTCAGTGTCATAATTCCGCCGCCGTTAAGGGAAAATTGCCAGGGTTGCCCGTCAATAGTCATCTTTCCTGATACATCACATGGGGTCTGATAAAAAAGAGAGTATGGCTCTTCCGGATACGCCCGGCTCAGCATAAATACCGCCTGAATAGTATTACTATCCGGATTCCAGCTGCGGCAGGCTGCCGAGAGTGTATTATCGGTGGTTTCCTGCAATATTTTTTCAACCGGAGACGTCATACGAATATCCGGTGCTTTATCTGCTGCACAAGCGCTGTTAATTCCCGCCAGAATAAAGATCGCCACCTTCACCGGCAGTTTTATACGAAATTTTGTCATGTTCATAAATATCTCTGTCTGTCAGATTATATGTCTTCTGTAATTTTTTAATAAGAAATTTGATTGATTTTTTCTGCTGAGCAGTTGCCTGATCCCAGCTTTTTGTTGACTTGCTATATTTACCGACAACTTCAATTCCCAGGCTGTCTGTATTGATCGGATATCGGTCAGGATAATTTTTTGTTTTTTCATTGGTATGAATTTTATCTGGTGACCAGCCGAAATCTTTTATCTTTTTTGCTTCTTCTGCACTACACGTACCTTCTTCCATACAGCGCGCACGAACCTTTCCGATATGATAAGTATATTTATCGGTATTTGCGGTTTGTTTTATTGTACCGTCTTTATCAATAATAAAGTGTGTCCCGATGGCGCTGGATTTGAAAGTGGCAATTGCTGAAGCCATAGAAGCACCGCCGGTACGGTGAAGTACAACAGCATTGACGGTTGTGATACTGCCCTGTTCAATTTTTGATATGATATCTTTTGTAATTTCCGGATCAGATACGAAAGGTAAATCACCCAGCTGTTCGTTAATAAGGCCGGTACTTTTTGATTGTTGCCCTGTGTTTGTTAACTTATTATCATTTAATAAATCATAATGATCAGATTTATTTACTTTATCAGATAACATATATAATCCCTCACAGTGAGTTAATCCTGATATAGTAAAAACTATAGAAATATATACTGATTGTTATCGGCATAATCCTATTTACCTGATAAGTATACGATAGCGCGATATTTGTTGATCCATAGCGTCTTATTCGAAACGGAGGGTTGCTCATTCTGTGCTTACCGGCTTGCAACCCGGGTAAAAACGCGTATGTTTTTAAATGAGTATTAATATCATAACGAAATACCTCACTCATTAAGGAGCACATCATGGCACTAACGGGTAAAGTGATTCTGGTTACCGGCGCTGCGCAGGGGATTGGTCGTGGTATCGCATTACGGTTAGCCAAAGAAGGGGCGGATATCGCGCTGGTGGATCTGAAAGAAGAAGGGCTGGCGAAAGTTAAAAAAGAAGTGGAAGCCCTGGGTCGTAAAGCAGCGACATTCACCGCAGATATCAGTCAGCGCGATCAGGTTTTTGCGGTTGTTGATAAAGCAGAAAAAGCGCTGGGCGGTTTTGATGTTATGGTCAATAACGCCGGTATCGCACAGGTTAAAGCGATTGAAGATGTTCTGCCGGAGGATATGGATCGTATTTTCCGTATTAACGTCGACGGTACCATGTGGGGAATTCAGGCCGCAGCGGCCAAATTCAAAGCACGCGGACAGAAAGGGAAAATCATTAACGCCTCATCCATTGCCGGGCATGATGGTTTTGCCTTACTCGGCGTCTATTCCGCCACTAAATTTGCGGTCCGCGCACTGACACAGGCAGCGGCCAAAGAGTTCGCCAGCAGCGGCATCACCGTGAACGCTTACTGTCCGGGTATCGTCGGTACAGATATGTGGGTGGAAATTGATGAGCGTTTCTCTGAAATCACCGGCGCGCCGAAAGGGGAAACCTACAAAAAATATGTCGACGGTATTGCGCTGGGCCGTGCTCAGACACCGGATGATGTGGCAGCACTGGTTTCTTTCCTGGCAAGCGATGACTCGGATTACATCACCGGTCAGGCGATTCTGACCGACGGTGGTATCGTTTACCGCTAAATTATTGCGTTTATATTCACAGACATCCGCCGCATGCTGAATGCGGCGGATTTTTTTATGTATACTGACCAGCAGGATAACGCTGCGGGTGACAGGCATGAAATACGATCTGAATGACCTTTATTATTTTGTGAAAGTGGTGGAATACGGCGGATTTTCGCCGGCAGGAGAAGCACTGGGCATTCCGAAATCCCGGCTCAGCAGGCGTATTGCTGACCTGGAACAAAAACTGAATATCTCACTTATCTACCGCTCCACCCGTCAGTTTCATGTTACTGAGGTCGGGCAGGCTTTCTACCAGCAGTGCAAAAACGTGATTGATGAGGCGGAAATTGCTGAAGAGATTATCTGCTCGGTACAGGGACATCCGCGCGGCAGCGTGAAGTTTTCCTGTCCGGTCGCACTGTTACAGGCCTATCTTCAGGATCTGCTGACCGATTTTATGGTGAAATATCCGGATATTGATGTGCAGATCCTGGCGGTTAACCGTCCGGTGGATGTGATCAGTGAAGGGTTTGATCTTGCACTGCGGGTGCGCTCTCTTCCGCTGGATGATTCCGGACTGACCATGAAAGTCCTCGGATATTCACGCCGTGTGCTGGTCGCCTCGCCGCTGTTATTTGCCGGAAAAGCGGCACCGCAGCATCCGGATGATCTGACAGAATTCCCGATCCTCGCCAACAGCGAACAAAAACAGAACTACACGCTGACACTGACCAGCGAAGACGGCAGCAGCATCACCAAACACCTCACGGCACGCCTGGCCACAACGGATGTCATGACACTGCATCGTGCGGCATGCAAAGGGCTGGGTATTGCCCGGCTGCCGGAAGGTGTGGCGCTTAACGATTTGAATGCCGGGCGGCTTGTCCGTGTCCTGCCGGACTGGCAGTTCCCGGAAGATGTGATCCACGCGGTTTTCCCGTCCCGCAAAGGGTTATTACCTGCTGTGCAGGCGCTGCTGAATTATCTGGCGGAGCATGTTCCGCAGACGGCGGCGTTTTCGGGGGCGGGGGGATAGTGAGGCAAATAATCATTCTATTCGCCTCAATTAGTGAGTAGAATAGCGGTGTTATTCTACTCATCGGAGGCAGTATGTGGATATGGGAACATCATAGCTGGCCCGGATTTACGTATGATTTGCAGCAGTTACTACCGCTGCTGCGGGAAGCTGCATTTCTTCAGGGTGATTTATACGGCAGCAATAAAGCGCTTGATCTTGCTGAAGATAAGATACTGGATACGCTTCTGGCAAATATTATCTACTCAAGTGATATTGAGGGAGAAAAACCGGATGCCCGTTCTGTCAGATCATCACTGGCGAATCACCTTGGTATTTCTGAGGAGGTCTCTTATCCGGCGGATAAACGTACGGAAGGTCTGGTGGAGTCAGCTCTGGATGCAATCAATAATCCCGGTGAACCGCTTTCTGCGGCTCGTCTTCTGAAATGGCATACCTGGTTATTCCCTGAAAATGACAACCTTTTTAACCGGACAACCGGAGGGTGTTTCCGTTCCGGAGCCGTTCAGGTGGTATCCGGCAGGCTGGATAAACCGGTCATTCATTTTGAGGCCCCTCCGGCGGATCGGGTGGATGCAGAAATAAACGCATTTATCACCTGGTTTAATGAAAGCAGAGATAATCCCGGTATTGATCCCGTTTTACGGGCAGGTATTGCCCATTTGTGGTTTCTGACCATTCATCCTTTTGAAGACGGGAATGGCCGGATTGGGCGTCTTATTATGGATCTGGCACTGGCTCAGGCAGAAAACAGTACTGTGCGGTTATATGCAATGTCGCAGACCATCAATGAGCACCGTAAAGAATATTATAATGTGCTGGAGCAGACACAACGGCAGGGAACGGACATTACGCCGTGGCTGAGTTGGTTTGTGAAAATGCTGGTGGTGTCTGTCGGCGCAACGCTGGCGCAAATCAGGCGGACACTGGAAAAAACCAGATACTGGCACCGGTTTGATCAGAACCGGCTGAAACCGGAGCAGGCCAAAGTACTGAACCGGATGCTGGACGGTGATTTTTCTGACGGTGTTAATAACCGGCAGTATATGTCAGCAGCAAAAGTCAGTCGCGCCAGTGCAACACGGCATCTGGCTGATTTGGTTGAGTCTGGTTATCTGACAGAAAGTGAAAGCGGGGGGCGCAGCAGCCGCTATTGTCTGAATAAAGGATAATAAGAGGATGAGGCAAATAACCACGCTATTCGCCTCATTTTGTGAGGCAAATAACGGACGTATTTGCCTCATCTGTCTTACTCAGCCGGGATCTGTCCGAAACGGCCGTTGTTGAAATCCTCGATAGCTTCGCGGATTTCCTGCTCGCTGTTCATTACAAACGGGCCGTAACCGACAACCGGCTCATCAATCGGCTCGCCGCTGAGGAACAGGACAACCGCATCTTCGGTTGCTTCCAGCAGAATGGTGCTGTCAGTGCCGTCCAGAATCATCAGTTCGCCGGTGTGCAGCGGTGCACGGCTGTCGACATAAATGCTGCCGTGCAGGACAATCAGCCCGGCGTTGCGGCTGGCTTTTGCCGTCAGGCCGGTGACTTTTCCGGCTTTCAGGCGCAGATCCCACACATCCATTTCGGTAAACGTCCGGGCCGGGCCGCGTGCCCCGGCATATTCCCCGGCAATCACCCGCAGTGTTCCCGCGTCATTCGGCAATGTGACCGCCGGAATGGCGCTGTTTTTCAGTAACTGATAACCCGGCGCGGCGGATTTTGCGGAAGCAGGCAGATTCACCCACAACTGCACCATATCCAGTGTGCCGCCCTCCCGCATAAAGCGGTCAGAATGGTATTCCTGATGCAGAATACCGGATGCCGCAGTCATCCACTGCACATCCCCTTTACCGATAACACCGCCCTGACCGGTGGAGTCGTGATGCGCCACCTCGCCGTCATAGACGATAGTTACCGTTTCAAAGCCGCGGTGCGGGTGTTCACCAACCCCACGGTTAGCGCCTGCTGATGCCGGGAAATCCGCAGGTCCGGCGCGGTCGAGCAGGATAAACGGGTTGAGATGTTTGCCGTGATTACTGTAGGAAAACATCTGGCTGACCGGGAATCCGTCGCCGACCCAATGGCCTTTTGGTGCACGGTAGGTGCCGATAATGTTTCTCATGATGTCTCTCCTGATAATTATGTATGAATTGATAATAAGGGCGGAAATCGTCAGGGAGTAGTCATGAAAACAGGTTTCACTGTTGCAGAAACAGAACAGTTTTATGATACCCGGATTATCCTGTTTTCAGAACAGTGTTTATCAATATCCGCTCTACCGGCAGGAAAAGGAACATCGTATTGTTAGCGGCATCGGGGCCGCAGAAAGAGAGGCGGCGACTGTCAGAATATTAATCAGGAAAGAAAGAATGAAAAAGATCGGCTTAACGCTGTTTGCTTCACTGTTTTTATGGAATAGCGCACAGGCGGCTGACTATAAATTAGATCCGGGCCATACCAAAGCGGTGTTCTATATTGATCATTTTAATACCTCTACCAACAGCGGCGGTTTTTATAATATTACCGGTGATATGGCCTATTCACCGGAGAAACAAACCGGGCATGTTCAGGTCACTATTCCGGTGAAAATCCTGAATACCGGGATTGACGGATTTAATCAGCATATGCTGAGTGCAGATATTCTTGATGCGGAAAAATATCAGGAGATTAAATTTGATTCATCAAAATGGCATTTTTCCGGAAATAAACTGATGTCGGTGGATGGTAATTTAACGATCAAAGGAAAAACACATCCGGTACAGTTACAGGTAACGAAATTCGGCTGTTATTTCAGTCCGGTATTTAAAGCAGATGTCTGCGGCGGTGATTTTGAAACCACGATTGATCGTACTCAGTGGGGCGTTGATTTTCTCGCCGATGCCGGTATTTCGGCGAATATGTCACTGAAAATTCAGGCTGAAGCAATTAAACAATAAATGTATACCGGGAACAGGAATCATATTATGCAAAAATCAAAAGCAGGTGTATTTGCCGTTGCGGCGCTGGGGCTGGCAATGACACTGAGTACCGCGTACGCGGCAGAGTATAAAGCCAGTACCAAAGAAGGGCCGGTGAAAATTGTTAACCTGAATGACCTGGAATCACAGGTAAAAGCCAATATGGACAAAGGGGCATTCGGTTATATCCGTGGTGGTGCGGAAGATGAAAAAAATATGCGTGATAATACCGCCGGTTTTGATCGCAAATATATTATGCCGCGGGTGATGCAGGGAATTGAATTAAAGGATATCGATCTCTCAACGTCATTCCTGGGCATACCTCTGGCAACGCCTGTCATTCAGGCACCGATGGCGGCACAGGGGCTGGCACACCGTGACGGGGAAATTGCCACGGCAAAAGGCATGGCAAAAGCAGGTTCTGTTTTCTCTCTCAGCACCTACGGAAATAAAACTATTGAGGAAGTGGCGGCGGTATCTGACGGACATCCGTTCTTCTTCCAGCTCTATATGAGCAAAAATAATGCGTTTAATGAATTCACCCTGAAACGGGCGAAAGAAAGTGGTGCCAAAGCGATTATTCTGACCGTGGATTCTCCGGTCGGCGGCTGGCGTGAGGATGATTTACGCAACAATTTCCAGTTCCCGTTAGGATTTGCCAACCTTGAATTGTTTGCCGCACAGAATAATGACGGCTCCAAAACCGGGAAAGGCGCGGGGATCAGCGAGATCTACGCTCAGGCCAAACAGGCATTTACTCCGGATGATATTCAGTATGTGAAAAAATTGTCCGGTCTGCCGGTCATTGTGAAAGGTATTCAGTCACCGGAAGATGCTGACCGCGTCATTGAGGCGGGTGCGGATGCCATCTGGGTATCAAACCACGGCGGTCGTCAGCTGGACAGCGGACCGGCCTCTTTTGATGTGCTGCCTTCCATTGCAAAAGTGGTGAACAAACGTGTGCCAATCGTGTTTGACAGTGGTGTGCGCCGTGGTTCGCACGTCTTTAAAGCGCTGGCAAGCGGTGCGGATGTGGTTGCTGTCGGCCGTCCGGTTCTGTATGGCCTGAATCTGGGCGGGGCGGAAGGGGTAAATTCTGTTATTCAGCAACTGAATAAAGAATTACGCATCAATATGATGCTGGGCGGTACCAAAGATATTAATGCCGTCAAACAGACCAGACTGTACAGCGATCGTGATTTTCAGTAATTCCTGCTTTGTCAGCAATCTCACACTGCCGCTCAGCGGCAGTGTTTTTGCAGTGATTCCCGGCACCATTGTGCCAGCCGGGTGATGGCATCCTCCACTTCCGTATCACAACCGAACCCGGCATTGAGCCGGAAACAGCGGTCATAGCGGTTGTCGGTGGCAAAAATATGCCCCGGCGCAATCCCGATCCCTTCCGCGCGTGCATTGAGAAACAGTTCCCGCACATTCAGACTGCCTTCCGGCATGGTAACCCATAATACATAACCGCCCTCCGGTTCGGTCACGGTGGTGCCCGGCGGAAATTCCCGCAGTACGGCACGGCGGATATTGTGTACCTGCTCCGCCAGTTCACGGCGTAATCTGCGCAGGTGGGCGTCATAACCGCCGTTGCTCAGCAGTTCACTGATGGCGGCCTGCGGCAGTACCTGTGATCCCATGGATGAGGTGTATTTCAGTGAGGTGATTTTACGCATGTAATGCTGACTGTGAACCCAGCCGATACGCACGCCGGGCGCGATGGTTTTGGAAAATCCGCTGCACAGAATGACATTATGGCTGAATGCCCGCATCGGGAACGGGCGCTGCCCGCCGAATGCGGCATCGCCGAAGGTATCATCCTCAATAATGATGACGCCGTTTTCGTCTGCCTGACGGGTGATTTCCGCTTTGACTTCATCCGGGATCGTTTTACCCAGCGGGTTATTGACGTTGGCGAGCGTAACAAAGGCTTTTACTGCTTTGCGGCGGAACAGGGCGGTGAGTTTATCGCAGTCAACATACCCCTCATCACAGGCATCCACTTCGGTCAGCCGCAGATTGAGATTACGCAGCATCTGTAACAGCACAAAGTAACAGGGAGATTCCACCGCCACCGCATCCCCGGGGCTGAGGGTGGCACGCAGCGCCAGTGATAACGCTTCAATACAACCGTTAGTGATCAGCAGCGTTTCCGGAGTGATATGACAGCCATAGCTGACCGCCCGGCGGGCGATTTCCTCTTTCAGCGGGGTATAGCCGGTGCCTTTGACCGAATCCCCCAGCAGAAACGGTTTGCTGTAACTGAGCTGACGCATGATAAGACTCAGCTTTCTGACCGGATAAAGCTCCCGGCGGCCGTTCGCCAGATCCAGCCGGACACGGCACTCTTCGCCGACCATCGACATATGCAGTTCTGTCTGTTCATCCAGCGGGGCAAAATCAGCGGTGAGTGTCTCTGTGCTGCGGTTTTCCGCCGCAACCGGCTGTACAGGCGCGACAAAAAAGCCGGATTTCGGCCGCGCCACCGCAACATGTTCATCTTCCAGCGTGCGCAGCACTTTCAGCGCGGTGGTCAGGCTGACATTGTACTGTGCCGCCAGAATGCGCACGGACGGCAGACGGCTGTCCGGCGGTAAAACGCCCTCGCGGACAGCCTGTTTTATCTGATCGGCCATCTGCCGGTAGCGCGGAAGCGGTGCCATCTGTTCTGCCTCATTCTTACGGGTTCTGTGTGTTTCTGTAAGAGTACGTTGAGAGTAAATTATGACGCAAGGATTTCTCCGGCTGACTGTGAGGTTTATATGACAACATTTGACAAAATCACCCGTTTACTGGATTCCCGCGGGGTGTCCTTTGAGGTGATCGAACATCCGGCGGAAGGCCGTTCTGACGCGATAAGTAAAATCCGGGGGAATAAACTCAGCCAGGCGGCAAAAGCCATGGTGTTGCAGGTCACCGGCAGCACACCGGAAATCCGCTATGTGCTGGCGATTGTGCCGGGCGACTGCAAAGTTAATTTTAAACATATCGCGAAGCTGGCGGGCGGAAAAAAAGCCTCGTTTGCCGCGCCGGAAACAGCACAGGCGCTGACCGGCTGCCCGATGGGGGCTGTTCCGCCGTTCAGCTTTAATGACGAGATGACGCTGTATGTTGACAAGCGTCTGACCGGTGCCGGACGGGTATTTTTTAATGCCGGTGAGCTGGTGAGATCCCTCTCTTTGGCTGCGGATGACTATTTCAGTGTGATCGGTCATGATCGCATTGCGGATATTGCGGTACCTCCCGCCGCAGAATAACAATGATAACGGAGAATAACGATGGAATATTGTGTTGCTGAACCGGCAGATATGGATCAGGTAAAAGCCTTATTAAAACGATATCATCTGACCACCATCAGTGAAGAAGACAAGCCGGACGGCTTTGTCACCACACAGATGAGTGATGAGCAGATGATTGATCTGATAGAGAATGAGCAGGGATTATTTGTCGCGAAACAGGACGGAAAGGTCGTGGCGTTTGTGATGGCGGCATCCTGGCAGTACTGGTCACCGTGGCCGCTGTTTGCTCATATGATTGATAAACTGGGGGATTATACCTTTGCCGGTCAGACGCTGACGACGGAGAATTCCTATCAGTACGGTCCGGTCTGTATTGATGCATCACTGCGCGGGCAGGGTGTGCTGGAAGGGCTGTTTGCGTTTGCGCTGGAAAAAATGTCGCAGCGGTTTGATATCCTGGTTACCTTTATCAACAAGGTTAATCCGCGCTCTTATGCTGCGCACACCCGTAAGCTCGGGCTGACCGTGCTGGATGAGTTCGGATTCAATAATAACCATTATTACTGGCTGGTCTGCGAAACCCGCTGAACCGTCCGATAAAAGAAAACTCGCCGCAGCCGCTGAATTATCAGGGCTGCGGCGGGTTTTTCAGTGATGATTACACTAATTCTTTTACGTCGAAGCTAACTTCACCGCTTAAATCCGCATCATAATCCACGCCGTCCAGACCAAAGCCGAATAAACGGAGGAATTCCGCTTTATAGCCCTGATAGTCGGTTAAATCATTGATGTTATCATCTGTCAGTTGCTGCCAGATTTCACGGCAGGTGTTCTGAACATCATCGCGTAATTCCCAGTCATCCAGGCGCAGACGCTGTTTTTCATCGGTTTCCGGTGATGTGCCATTAAACAGTTTGGTGGCAAATAAACGCTGAGTCTGTTCAATACAGCCTTCGTGAATGCCTTTCTCTTTCATGATCTTAAACACGATAGAGATATATAACGGCATTACCGGAATGGCGGAAGACGCCTGGGTGACGACTGATTTCAGTACGGCAACATAGGCTGCGCCGCCTTTGGCCTGCAATTTCTGATTAATGGCCGCTGCTGCGCGATCCAAATCTTCTTTTGCTTTACCTAACGTACCGTGCCAGTAAATCGGCCAGGTTAAATCAGTACCGATATAGGAGTAGGCAACAGACTGAGCATTATCCGCCAGAACACCGGCTTCCTCTAATGCGTTCATCCACAGTTCCCAGTCCTGACCACCCATCACTTTGACGGTGTCGGCAATTTCCTGCTCATTGGCCGGTTCAACAACGGCTTCGATCAGTACGTCTTTGTTGGTATCCAGCGCGACAGATTTGTACGGTTCGCCGATAGGTTTCAGGGCGGAACGGACAATTTCACCGGTTTCCGGCATTTTACGGACCGGCGATGCCAGAGAGTAAACAACCAGATCGATCTGGCCCAGGTCCTGTTTAATCAGATCAATAACGGTCTGACGGCATTCATCAGAGAAGGCATCCCCGTTGATGCTTTTTGCATACAGGCCTTCTTCTTTGGCGGCTTTATCAAAAGCCGCTGCGTTGTACCAGCCGGCAGAACCGGTTTTGCTTTCGCTGCCCGGCTTTTCGAAAAATACACCGATAGTCGCCGCACCGCTGCCGAAAGCGGCATTAATACGGGAAGCCAGACCGTAACCGGTGGATGCACCAATCACCAGAACCTTTTTAGGGCCGTTTTTCAGTTCGCCGCAGGATTTCACACGGGCGATTTGCTCACGAACATGGGCTTCACAGCCCGCCGGGTGAGCGGTAGTGCAGATAAAACCACGAATTTTAGGTTTGATAATCATAGTTATTTTTTCTTGGTAGCCAACAATCAGGGGCTAATATACCCGATCTTCTTCATTTACTTAAGACAATGCAGCGATAAACCCGCAAAGCAGACCAGTTAATGACGGCGCAGTTACCCTGAATATGGTGTGTTTCAGTCTTTTTACGGATGACACTCTTTTTTGCCGGATAGCCTCCGTTATTTCCGTTATGATAGCCGTCATTAAAACGGATAACCCGTCAGCGGAGTCACTGTGGCATTTGAAATTTTCCGGAATATCCTGCATTACGGCTGCCATTTTCTGGTACCGGTTCTGTTTGCCCGGCTGTTCTGGCGTCAGCACTGGAAAGCCGCGTCAATTATTATGATTGCCACCATGGTGATAGATGCGGATCACCTGCTGGCGGACCCGGTATTTGATCCGGATCGGTGCAGTGTCGGTTTTCATCCGCTGCATACCGTGTGGGCTGCGGCTGTTTATCTTGTTTTGCTGCTGATCCCGTCATGGAAAGTGCGGGCAGTGGCGGTCGGTTGTCTGTTCCATCTGTTTACCGACGGTATGGATTGTTATATGGGCAGCCTGAAACAGAGCACGGAATATGCGGCGGAGCAGGTATTAAAAAACCCGCCGGAGGCGGGTTTTTGTACGTCAGAGACAATCAGAACGGCGTTTTCAGTGCCGGAACAGAAATTTCTGCTGCCGGCAGGCTGATTGACGGGGCTTTGACATCAACAGAGGGGGCTGATGTTCCCGGAACGGAGAACCCCACTTCCGGCGCGGATATTGACGGCGCCTCAATCTCTGCGGATGGCATGGCCGATTCTGCCGCGGAGATAATCTTGTCTTTCACCGATGGCGTACGGCTGCTTTCAGTTTTTGGTCGTGCGGACGGTACTTTTCCGTTGCGCTCTGAAGAAACCGGTGTGCCCGGCTGTCCCTGAGGCGCTGTTTGTCCGCTCTGACCACCGGTGACCGGTTGTGCGTCAGGTCTGCGCATCTGGCCGTTATCCGGCCGGAATAATTCCGGACCTGTCTCCTGATTCACCATCGTGCCGTCAGACGGCGCACCGGAAACCATTCCCGGATCACTATTGTGCTGCTGCCGTTGTGCGACACTTTCACGGCTCAGCAGTTTACCCCGGTTTTCAGTGCTGTCGTTTTCTGTTACCAGCGTATCACCATCTTTGACGGCAAAAGATTTCCCCCGGTAAGGCAGCAGAAGATACGGTTTGCAGGCACTGGTATTGCAGCCGCGGTAGCGCACCATGCCATCAATACTCAGTGTGATAATCCCGCCGCCGTTAAGCAGGTAATCCCAGGTTTTGCCGTTAATGACCACTGTACCGCTCATATTACACGGCGTCTGGCTGTATTCGCCGTATGGCAGTGCCGTGTAGGGTTTACTCATGGAAATTAATTTCCGGACTTGTTCATCCTTCAGTGTCCATTTATCACAGGCGCCCAGTAATACACCGTCAGAGGAGGGATATATTATTTTTTCACCGGTATCGACATCATAGTTTTTCTGACTGCAACCTGAACTTATTAAGACAGTTGCAATAATAAATAATGGAATAGGTAATGATTTTAAATATTTCATCGTATTAATGATATCCGTGTATTCAGCCCGGTATATGACCGTTAATTCCCGGACGGGTGCCGATACTGATAAATGAGTAATAAAATATCGTGATGATTTTCAGATTGTTAAATAGTAGCGGCTTACGGTGTCTTAATCTATCAGTGTTATCCGAAGCGTGACGGGGATATAAATAAAGAGCCCGGCAACGGTAAGCCGGGCGTGAGTATGAAAATATAATGTTTATTCTGACAAACTGTCGTTCATCACTTTTTGGAACGTTTCCCATCCGCAATAACCGTTTTTATCAACCGGACAGTTTTTCAGTTCCAGTGTGACTTTTTGCGGTGGTGTTTTTAAGGACAGATAACTGTTATTCCGCAGCTGATCGGAGGACTGATAAATATAGTCAATCTTCACATAGGATTTATTATCCGCTTTATTTGTCCAGCGCTGGAACACTAATTTGCCGCCGATTGGCGTATGTTCATACTGTTCCGGTAACTGATACGGTTTAAATTCCAGTGCGGAAAGCAGCGAGGCAATATTGGAGTCATGCCCGGCCAGGAAGGTAAACTTCGCTTCACTGCCCGGCGCGGCGGCGGCAAAGTGCTGATTAATGTAGTTCAGCAGCGGATGCGCGACATTTTTTGCAATGATACGCGGGGTAAACAGGGATTCCTGGTAGCCGTTTTTCAGCGTATTAAGGACAGTCCACTGCGCTGGTGTGGTGACTTCGCCCCAGGCGACCTGGTCTGCCGGGAAACCTTCATAATATTGCAGGTCGATGGCATCCACGGCGGAGTTAGCCATTTTCAGCGGCCCTTTCACGCCCGGCTCTTTACCGGCTTCAATAATAAAGCTGTTTTTGCCGTCCGCCAGTGAACAGAGTTTATTGGTTTTGCACTGTTCCGAGTCTTTGATATTCAGTACGTTATTCAGTGCCTGATAGCCCGGCGTCAGATCCAGCCCTTTATAATGGCTCTCCATGGCGGCGAGAGCTGCCTGTTTGAACTCTGCGCTGTCATTGGTAATGATCGGGTTAAACACCGGGTCCATGGTGCCGATTTCCGGCTGGTGATTGACGGTGATTGTACAGCCCGGGAACGCACCGGCGGTAAAGAACTGCGCGGTGGCGATAGTGCGCTGAAGACTGTTGGCATACACATTCAGCTCTTTTTCACCGGTGGGGCACAGAGTATCCGGCAGCAGTTTGTTCTCATCCAGCCACTCGCGGAAATAGTGTCCCATATAGACTTCCAGCGCGCCGCCTTTGGTGGTCAGGTAACCGCTCTGCGCATCCCACGCCGGCCAGGTTTTATCGGTGATTTCGGTCAGAATACCGGTGTTGACAATCGGGGTACGCAGATTGTGGCGGCTCATCACCAGAACCTGTTCCAGTGTCATATCAGCGGCGGATGTATCAGCAAAAGCGGGAAGGGCGGGAGTCAGTAATGCAGCTGCAAGTGAAAGTGTCAGTAAATTTTTTTTCATCCGGAACACTCCTGTTGTCATTATTTTCGGACAGGTATTAATGACTGAAGCGATTCATATTTACCGGGAGCAAACTCCCAAAACAGTGATCAGCACCGGAAATAGCGTTTAAGTAAAGGCGCGGTGAAATTTTTCTTCAGATAAAAGCCGCGCGGTAGTGTTTGTATCGGCTGTCCGTGCGGACCGATAGCTTCTGTGAGTGCCCGGCTGTTGGCCGCTTTCGGGCGGATCTGCATGACCTGGCCGTGACGGGCGGTGATTTGCTCCACTTTTCCCAGCACAATCATATCCATCAGTTCTTCCCAGTCGGCACGCAGCAGGCGCTCTTCCTCATCAGACGGCGACCACAGCAGCGGTGAGCCGACACGGCGCTCTGCCAGCGGGATATGACGCGCACCTTCCACCGGCACCCATAACACGCGGGAGAGTTTATGACGCACATGACACTCGGCCCAGGTCACGCCGCTGTTGCCGGTCAGCGGTGCCACGCAGACAAAGGTGGTTTCCAGCGGCACACCGGATTCATCCACAGGGATGGTTTTCAGCTCGACGCCCAGGTGAGCGAAATCCTGCTCGGCCTTACTGCCTGCTTCCGCGCCCAGCCAGTATTCCAGCAGCATTCCGACCCAGCCTTTATCACGGCGCAGATCCGGCGGTACCGGTATACCGGCGCAGCCGGCCAGCTCACCGAAAGTAGCACCGGCAAGGGATTGCGCGCGGCTGAGCAGTTCTGACTCACTGGCCGGGGGCAGCGGGGACGGAAAAAGAGATGTCATGTTATATGCTTAAAAGTTGAACAGTAATATCCGGTAAAATAATACATAGGCATGAATGAAAAATAAATATTATCTAATTTATTGATATATAGCTATTAATTTTCGTCGCAGGAATAACCCCGCCGGGTTGTGCACCTGCATCCTCAGACAATGAACAGGATCTTACACTGAGTTATCCACAGCTTTATGGGATAAGTGGAAAATGACCTCACTACTGGTTTGATTTACAGGCTTGACTTCCGCTTGTTTTCGCGTGTCAGCAGGGGTTTTGCTCACGGATGAGCCACAATCTGTGGATAACCCCGGGTGTGGTCATTTTTTGTCCTGTGTAAGTCTGCGGAAAAAAATACCGTTTAATTTTTCAGACGATTCTCTTTTTTTATTTCTGCATCGAAATGATTTATCAGGGTTTATTTAACGGTTGTGATTTTATCAACCGTGGTCTGTTAAAAACTATACCCCCATTACCCTTGCGTTTTTCACAACTATATCCACAGAAAACGTGAATAAAAGCCGGTTTTTTATCGGAGGGTGTTTATAACTTTGCCTTTTTCTGTGAATTAACTTTCAGGAGGGGTAAACCAGGCGGATTTAAAGTCGAACCAGCCGAAGGTATTCATTTTGACTCCCCGCATACTGCGTTGACCCTGTAATTCAAGCCAGTGATGGAACAGCGGGAACAACATCTGCTGATCAATGATGTGTTCACACCATGCCGCCAGTGACAGTGAGCGCTGCCGCCATTGCTTCAGCGGCGTGTGCAGATCATCCCCCAGACAGCGGCGCAGCAGCGGCAGCTCATACAAGGTGGCAAAGACGGAAAACTCCAGCGGCTTATAAAAGTTGGCGGTGGCCAGCCAGAAATCACTGTCACAATCACCGTTAAACCAGGTATCGTAATCAGTGATGTTAATCGTCAGTTTTACACCCTGTTCCGCCAGCAACTGCTGTAATAATTTACCGATGGCATGATATTCGTGGTGATCCTGATAGTACGTCAGAGTCAGTTCTGTCAAATCCGCCGGTTTTTCGCAGGGCGGGATAAGCTTACTGTGATGCCAGCGTAGCAGAAGACCGTAAGCAGGCCACCAGTGGCGCTGATAGAGAGGCTCGCAGTGATACAGCAGATTGACCGGTGTCATCAGGCTGTTGAGCCAGCGGCGGATATCTTCCCGTTCCCCTTTTGCCGAACGTGCATCGTGCAGCAGAAAATAGCAGCCTTCCTCCATCCGGCTGTCGAGTGAATCCCGCTCCGGGCCGTCAGCACCGATATGCAGTGTGGTGCAGACCATTTTCTCTTCCAGTTCCGGCACCACCAGCACAGAGACTTCATCCAGCAGGGCGCGGAAGCCGTAATAGTGATCAAAGGCGCGTATAGTCAGTTTGCGGTCATTATTACAGACGACCTGATACGGCCCGGTACCGACCGGATGGCGGGCGAAATCCGGCAGTTCCTGCCACTCATGGGGCAGAATCGCGGCGTGCGGGCTGCCGGTCAGTACCGGAAACCAGCTGTCAGCCTCACTCAGCGTGATATCAATAATATAAGGCATATCCGAGCGGACAGTGCGGATATGACTGAACAGCGGATGTGTGTCGCGCAGCCGCTCAAAAGAGGAAATGATATCCACCATCTGCAATTCACGGCCGTGATGGAAAAAAATCGCCGGACGCAGCCAGAAACGCCACTGTTTTTCACCGCTCTGCTGCCAGTGGTGTGCCAGCGCCGGAACCGCTTCCCCGTTTTCCTCATTTATCGCGGTCAGCCCGTTAAAAATCTGACTCAGCAGATGAACCTCTGAGCGGCGCAGCGGTGAGCCGGGCAGCAGATTATAAAAAGGACGGTAATAGACAATGCGCAGCAGGCTTTTTCCCTGCCGGAAGCTGCGCTCAAGCTGGGACAGCACCATCTGGCGCATCGCATCCTTATCATTGACCATCGCCACCAGTTTTTCGATATTATCCTGCTCAATCAGCAGTTCGGCGCGGGCGTGCTGTAAATCCCGGCCGCTTTGCAGAAAACTGAGCCGTGAGCGCTTACCCCGTCCGGTTTCCGCCTGCCAGCTGAGCCAGCCTGCGGTCTGCATGCTGTTGAGCAGAGAACGGACATGGCGGCGGGAGCAGTGCAGGATATCGGCGATTTCCTGAAGTGTGGTATCGGTTTCCTGACCCTGATGATGCTGCCACAGGCGGATAAACTGGTGCTGGAGGCGTGGTGTGCTCATAAAAGAGGAACTCCGGTCAATTTTCTGTCCATTTTTATTTCCGTATATTACGTCCATACTCAGTGACATTAAAGCAGCTCATGATGTCAGTGTGATACCTGACTCACTCCCGATTCTTGAGTAATGGTGACTGTTACCGCCAGCCGCAAGGCTGGTTTTTTTCTGTCTGACGTTCAGGAAAAATGAGGCAGGGAGGGAAACGGGGAAAAAGCTGCCATCACAAAAGGGGTGATGGCAGGGGTTCAATGGTGGAAATGAATCCGGTTATCAGTTCATAAATGCAGGTTGTTGTGCTTCAAAGCGGGAAATCATATCGTCGTGCTGTAACGTGAGGCCGATACTGTCGAGGCCGTTCATCATGCAGTGACGGCGGAAAGTATCAACGCTGAACGGATATTCCAGCTCACCGGCGATCACTTTCTGGTTTTCCAGATCAACAATAATCTGCGCACCTTCTGTTTTCTGCACCCAGCTAAAGAGCGCATCAATCGCGTCTTCGGGTAATTTCACCGGCAATAACTGATTGTTGAATGAGTTGCCGTAAAAGATATCCGCAAAGCTTGGCGCAATCACCACTCTGAAGCCGTAATCCGTTAAGGCCCACGGTGCATGCTCACGCGAGGAGCCGCAGCCGAAGTTTTCCCGTGCCAGCAGAATTGATGCACCCTGGTAGCGCGGGGCGTTGAGGACAAAATCCGGGTTCGGCACCTGTCCGTCATCATCGAGAAAACGCCAGTCGTTGAATAAATGCTGCCCGAAGCCGGTGCGGGTCACTTTCTGCAAAAACTGTTTCGGGATAATGGCATCGGTATCCACATTGGCGGCATCCAGTGGTACGGCAATCCCCTGATGTACAATAAATTTTTCCATGATCATCTCCCTCAGCGCATCTCAATGGTACGGATATCGGCGAAACTGCCGGTGACAGCCGCCGCAGCGGCCATGGCCGGGCTGACCAGGTGAGTACGCCCGCCGCGTCCCTGACGTCCTTCAAAGTTCCGGTTGCTGGTGGAGGCGCAGCGCTCTCCCGGTGCCAGACGGTCATTGTTCATCGCCAGACACATCGAGCAGCCCGGTAAACGCCATTCAAACCCGGCCTCAGTGAAAATCTTATCCAGACCTTCCGCTTCTGCCTGTGATTTCACCGGCCCGGAGCCGGGAACCACTATCGCCTGCACACCCGGCGCTACTTTGCGGCCTTTGGCAACTGCTGCTGCCGCACGTAAATCTTCGATCCGTGAGTTCGTACAGGAGCCGATAAATACCTTGTCGATTTTCACATCGGTTAATTTGGCGCCCGGTGTTAAATCCATATACGCCAGTGCTTTTTCTGCCGAGGCTCTCTCCACCGGATCGGTAAAGCTGTCCGGTGCGGGGATCGCCCGGCTGATATCAATCACCTGGCCGGGGTTGGTGCCCCAGGTGACCTGCGGGGCGATATCCGCAGCATTGATAATAATTTCTGCGTCATATTTCGCATCCGGATCACTTTTCAGGGTCTGCCAGTAAGCGACAGCGGCATCCCAGTCCGCACCCTGCGGGGAGAACTGACGGCCTTTCAGATAATCAAACGTGGTCTGATCCGGGGCAATCATCCCGCCTTTGGCGCCCATTTCGATAGCCATATTACAAACGGTCATCCGGCCCTCCATGGAGAGCGCCTCGATGGCATCACCGCAGAACTCCGCGATATACCCGGTGCCGCCCGCGCTGCCGGTGTGGCCGATAATCGCCAGCACAATATCTTTGGCGGTGATGCCGGGGGCGACTTTACCGCGCACTTCAATTTTCAGGGTTTTGGCGCGAGCCTGCTTCAGCGTCTGGGTCGCTAATACATGCTCCACCTCAGAGGTGCCGATACCAAAGGCCAGCGAGCCGAATGCGCCGTGGGTGGCGGTGTGGGAGTCGCCGCAGACAATCGTCATACCCGGCAGAGTGATGCCCTGTTCCGGCCCCATCACATGCACGATGCCCTGATACGGATGGTTCAGATCATAGAGACGGACACCAAAGGCCTCACAGTTTTTGATCAGTTCCTGCATCTGATTACGGGCCATTTCGCCGCAGGCATTAATATCTTTGGTCTGTGTGGAGACGTTGTGATCCATGGTGGCAAAGGTTTTCTCCGGGCGGCGGACCGGGCGGTTTTTTGCCCGTAATCCGTCAAATGCCTGCGGTGAGGTCACTTCATGCACCAGGTGGCGGTCGATATACAGGATCGGCGTTTCGTTTGCTTCTTCACGAACCACATGGGCATCATATAATTTCTGATATAAAGTTTTTCCTGTGCTCATCTTAAGCCCCTTCTGTAATCAAACGCGCGATAATGTCGCCCATTTCGTCCGTGGTCACACTCTTGCCGCTTCCGGCCACATCGCGGGTGCGGTATCCGGCATTCAGCGCCTGGTTTACCGCGTTTTCAATGCTGTCCGCCGCTGCATCCTGTCCGCAGCTGAAGCGCAGCATCATGGCGGCGGATAAAATCTGTGCCACCGGGTTGGCTATATTTTGTCCGGCAATATCCGGCGCAGAGCCGCCGGCCGGCTCATACAGGCCGAATTTTTTCTCATTCAGGCTGGCGGACGGCAGCATGCCCATAGAGCCGGTGATCATCGCACATTCGTCGGAGATAATGTCGCCGAACAGATTGGAGCAGAGGATGACATCAAACTGCGACGGATCTTTGACCATCTGCATGGCGGCGTTATCGATATACATGTGTGACAGCGTGACATCCGGATACTCTTTGGCGATTTCAGTGACCACTTCGCGCCATAATACGGAGCTTTGCAGCACATTGGCCTTATCAATCGATGTCACCTGACCGCGGCGTTTTTGTGCGGAGGCAAAGGCGATACGGGCGATGCGTTCAATTTCATAGCGGTGATACACCTCGGTATCATAAGCTCGCTCATATTTTCCTTCGCCTTCACGGCCTTTCGGCTGTCCGAAGTAGATGCCGCCGGTCAGTTCGCGGACACACAGGATGTCGAATCCGCGGGCCGCGATATCACTGCGCAGCGGGCAGAACGCTTCCAGCGCCGGGTAGAGTCTGGCCGGGCGCAGGTTGCTGAATAATTTGAAATGTGCACGCAGCGGGAGCAGGGCACCGCGCTCCGGCTGTGAGTCCGGCGGCAGTTTTTCCCATTTCGGACCGCCGACAGAGCCGAACAGCACCGCATCCGCCTGCTCACAGCCTTTCAGTGTGGCGGGCGGCAGCGGGTGACCGTGGTTGTCGATGGCAATGCCGCCGACATCATATTCACTGGTGGTGATGGTCAGGTTAAAGCGGCTGCGCACGGCATCCAGCACTTTATAAGCCTGTGCCATAATTTCAGGGCCGATTCCGTCGCCCGGTAAAACTGCAATATGAAATTGTTCCGACATAATTACACCGCTTCCTTTGTCTCTGTATTGTTGTTATGAGTATTGTTATGAGTATCGTTATGAGTGTCGTTGTGCGTGTTGTTATCTGACTGTATCCGCCGTTTTTCTTCTTTTACCTGTCCGGCACGCCAGATGCTGTTAACAGCGTGGATCATGGCCTGAGCGGAGGATTCGACAATATCGGTTGCCAGTCCCATGCCGTGGAATTTGCGGCCTTCATACTCCACCACGATATTGACCTGTCCCAATGCATCCGTTCCCTGACCTTTGGCGGTCAGCTGATAGGCGGCGAGGGTCAGCGGATACCCCGCGATACGGCGGATAGCCTCATAAGCCGCATCCACCGGGCCGTTCCCCTGCGCGGATTCGGAGATGATTTCATCACCGGCCTGCATTCTGACGGTTGCTGACGCTTTAACACCGGTACCGGACTGGGTGTTGAGGAACGCCAGCGAGAAATGCTCCGGCTCCTGATGCTGCTGTTTCATAAACACCAGCGCTTCCAGGTCGTAATCGAAAACCTGACCTTTTTTATCGGCCAGTTGCAGGAAGTCCGCGTATAACTCATCCAGGTTATAATCGTCTTCCTGGTAGCCCATTTCCGCCATCCGGTGTTTCACTGCCGCACGGCCGGAGCGGGAGGTCAGGTTGATTAAGTTATCTTTCAGGCCGATGCTGTCCGGCGTCATGATTTCGTAGGTTTCGCGGTTTTTGATCACACCGTCCTGGTGAATACCGGAGGAGTGAGAGAACGCATTACTGCCGACCACGGCTTTGTTCGGTGGTACCGGCGTATTGCATAACTGGCTGACCAATTGGCTGGTACGGTAAATCTCTTTGTGATTGATCCCGGTGCGTACGCCCAGCATTTTTTCCCGCACTTTAATCGCCATAATGACTTCTTCCAGCGCACAGTTTCCGGCGCGCTCACCTAATCCGTTAATGGTACCTTCAATCTGGCGGGCACCCGCCTGTACGGCAGTGATAGAGTTGGCAACGGACATGCCCAGGTCGTCATGGCAGTGGACGGAAATGATGGTTTTGTCGATATTCGGTACGCGGTTGAACAATTCACTGATAATGCCGCCGAACTGGTACGGGGTGGTGTAACCGACGGTATCAGGAATATTGACAGTCGTGGCACCGGCGTTAATCGCAGCTTCGACAATACGGCATAAGTCATCAATATCGGTACGCCCGGCGTCTTCGCAGGAGAACTCGACGTCATCGGTAAAGCGGCGGGCATGTTTAATCGAGCCGACCGCCATATCGATGATGTCAGCAAAGGTCTTGCGCAGTTTGGTTTTGACGTGAATACCGGAGGTCGCGAGCACCATATGCAACCGGAACGCTTCCGCGACTTTCAGGGATTCGGCAGCCGCGTCGATATCTCCGATCACACAACGGGATAAAGCAGCGATACGGCTGTTTTTGATTTCGCGGGCGATGGTCTGCACCGACTGAAAATCACCGGGAGAGGAGACAGGGAAACCGGCCTCGATAATATCAACCCCCATGCGTTCGAGCTGGAAAGCAATCTGTAATTTCTCTTTGACGCTGAGACTGGCCTGTAATGCCTGCTCGCCGTCACGCAGTGTGGTATCAAAAATGATGACGTTATCGCTCATGTTGTGATCCTCTCGGTTATTTCTTGTTCTGTTTTCCGGTTTGCAGGTATAAAAAAACCCGCGACATTGCGCGGGTTTTTCAGGTCTCAGGGAGAAAGTTATGAGGAACTTCCGGCCACGAGCCCGCCACGCGCAGTTAAGGCGATAATTAGCAGGCTGTTTAGGCGGAAAGTGAAAGACATAGTAATAACCTTCTCAGTAAATTCAGTGGCACGGAACACAAGGTTTATCCGTGGCGATGTATTATTGATACTGAATATAAAAAGCGCTGTCAACTCTCCTGTTTCGCCGGAGATACTGAGCAACGGAGAAAAAAAGCACCAAAAGCAGATAAAGTGACTAATTTATAAAAATTAATCAGCGTTTTCATCTATAAGTCAGCTAAATGATTGGGCTAATATTTTTACAGAATTTTTTTGCGGATAATCTGAATCAGTTGAGTCGGCAGGGAATACGGTATCCGGCGGTCAGGTTACCGCCGGTGACAGGTGAGATATTCATTGAACAGTTTATTTTTTCGGTTACGTCAGTAAAAGAAATCAGATTTTTTCTGCTGATAAAAGATAATTTTGTTATGAATAAACACAATCTTTGTTTTATTATCTCATTGCATGGAAACTAAATGAATAAAGCAGTGTTGATTTATTAGTTGCATGAATAAATAACTGACTTTAAATATTTAAATAGTATGCATTGTGATGATGATGCGCACCCGCGTATTCAGAACCATACAAGGAAGAGACTCAATTATTAATTGGATAATCAATTGAGATAATAGATTTCAATTTTGTATTTATCTGCTGTTTCAGTATGGCGGCGGATAGCTTATTGAAGTCATTATAATCATTTATTGGAGTTTAAGATGACTGAATACACCTCAGTGGCAGAAGTAAAAAAAAGAATCCGGTGAAACACAGCTGCGCAATGTGGATCTTAATCTGCTGACGGTTTTTGATGCGGTTATGCAGATGCAGAACGTCACCCGGGCTGCTGAACTTTTAGGTATGTCGCAACCGGCTGTCAGTAATGCGGTGTCACGGCTTAAGGTTATGTTTAATGATGAATTATTTGTCCGTTTTGGCCGCGGGATTCAGCCGACTGCGCGCGCCAAACAGCTGTTCGGTCCGGTCAGACAGGCATTGCAGCTGGTGCATAACGAGCTGCCGGGTGCCGGTTTTGAACCGGGCAGCAGTGAGCGGGTATTTAATCTGGCCATTTCCAGTCCGCTGGATATCCGGCTGACAGATAAAATAATCGAACAGGTTAAACTTCACAGTGAAAATATCGATGTTAATATTCAGTCTTATATGAATTCACAGATCGAGCATAACCTGAAATATCAGGAAACGGATTTTGCTATCAGTTATAATCGTTTCGATAAGCCGGATTACAGTCATCACTTATTATTTAATGATCAGTTATCATTGGTTGCTGCCCGTAACCATTCCCGCATACAATATACCGTTACCGAGAAACAGATATTCACCGAACAGCATGCGGTGGTATCCCTGGACTTAATTGATTCATTCAGTTCACCGTATTATGAAAATAATGAATTACTCCGGGCTATCGTTTATCAGGGAACCAATTTAGTCAGTGTACTGAATATTGTGTCTAAAACGGAATTGGTGGCGATCGCGCCGAAGTGGCTGATCCAGCTCTATTCTCATGTCCTGCCGATTCAGGAAGTGCAGCTGCCGTGGGATAAAGTCAGCCGTCCGGCGTTTCTGATCTGGCATGAGGCCTGTACCCGCGATAAAGGTCATCAGTGGATGAAAGCACTGCTGACGCAATTTACACATCATATCTAATCAGTCATTTAATTCATTTATCTCTCCGGCAGGCAAATACGCCTGCCGGCGCTTTTTTGTGATCCCGCCATTGCAAAGATAACTAAATTTGCTTTTGTTCCCGGAGACAACAGGCTACACTTGCGGAAAAATTTAAGCGTACAACTGTAAGCTGAAAATCATTACATAACGTGAAACCGTACAGTCTGACGGCTCAGTAAAGGAAACGCGTGTGACAACAACAAATTTGCATCACTATCATTTAGTGACGCGGCTGCAACAGCAAAAACAGCGCCGGGGTGACAAAACCGCACTGCGACAGTGGTGTGAACAGGGTCAGCATATTGATTTTACCTGGCAGCAGGCCGGGACGTTCAGTGAAAATCTGGCGGAAGCCCTGCTGGCGGAAGGGGTTAAGGTTCAGGAAAATGTCGCCATTTTCTCGCACAACAGCGCCCTGTGGACATTAACTGATCTGGCTGTTCTTCAGTGCCGCGCCATTGTGGTACCGCTCTATGCGACCAGCAGTGATGATCAGGCGGCCTATATTCTCAATGATGCGCAGGTGCGTATCCTGTTTGTGGACGGTCAGAAACAGGCGGAAATTGCACTGTCGCTGCTCTCTCTCTGCCCGTCTCTGCAGAAAATCATCATCATGAACCCGGAAAACACGGCGATCCCGTCTCATCCGGCGGTCTGTACACTGCGCCAGTTTATGAACGGGCACGACGGCAGTTATGCCGGAGAGTTGGCGCAGCGCATCGCGGATTGCTCTCTTGATGACCTTTTCACTCTGATTTACACCTCCGGAACCACCGGTGAACCGAAAGGCGTGATGCTGGATTACCGCAATATGGCTGCCCAGCTGTATCTGCATGATGAGCGGCTGACACTGACCGAAGATGATGTCTCACTCTGCTTCCTGCCGCTGACACACGTTTTTGAGCGCGCCTGGAGTTTCTATGTGATGCACACCGGCGCACTGAATGTGTATCTCAGTGACACCAATCTGGTGCGCAAAGCGATGGTATCGGTAAAACCGACCGTGATGTGTGCGGTGCCGCGTTTCTATGAGAAAGTGTTCAGCGGTATTTACGAAAAAGTGGCACAGGCGCCGTGGTATAAGCGTGCGTTATTTCACTGGGCGGTACGTACCGGCAAAAAAACACTGGATGCACAGCAGCGCGGTGAAAAGCTGTCATGGCTCGCTGCGCGCTGTGATCAGTTTGCTCAGAAAAAAGTGCTCGGCAAGCTGCGTGATGTCCTCGGCGGCAATGTCCGTTTCTTACCGGCGGCGGGTGCGCGGCTGGATGATGAAATTATCCGCTTTTTCCTCGCTGTCGGTATTAATATCAAATACGGCTACGGCATGACAGAAACCTGTGCCACGGTATCCTGCTGGGAAAACAGCGGCTATCAGCTCGGCTCTATCGGTGTGCCGCTGCCGGATGTGGAAGTGCGTATCGGTGAGGAAAATGAGATCCAGGTACGCGGGCCGGTAGTGATGCGTGGTTATTACAATAAGCCGGAAGAGACCCGTCAGGCGTTTACTGATGATGGCTGGCTGCGGACCGGTGATGCCGGTGCACTGGATGAGAAAGGCAATCTGTTTATCACGGAACGCCTGAAAGATCTGATGAAAACTTCCAACGGCAAATATATTGCGCCGCAGATGCTGGAAGGGACACTGGGACAGGATCGCTTTATCGAGCATATCGCAGTGGTGGCGGATGCGCGTAAGTTTGTCTCCGCACTGATTGTGCCGTGCTTTGACACTCTGGAAGAGCATGCCCGGGCGCTGAACCTGAAATACCATGACCGGATGGAACTGCTGAAAAACAGCCAGATTGTGGCGCTGTTTGAAAGCCGTCTGAAAGAGTTGCAGAAAAATATCGCTGCATTCCATCAGGTTAAGCGTTTCACACTGTTACCGCAGAATTTCTCCATGGAACTCGGTGAACTGACGCCGACGCTGAAACTGCGCCGTAAAGTGATCGCCCAGCGCTATCAGCGTGAAATTGAATCGATGTATACGGAATAATTCTCTCTGCGGCACTGCCGGTTTTCTGTGCAGTGCCGTTTTTATATCCCGCCGGTTTTTCCCCCTCTCTCAGTGAACTCTGCTTTGTGATTTCCTGCCACAGGCATGATCGTCTGCGGATCATGACATTTCCTTTATTCCTGTGGTTTTCCGCTTTTTGCTCCCCGAAAAACGCATTTGCCAGCGCTGTCATTTTATCGTTATGTTAATCCTCAGATAACTAAAAACAGACAAACACATCACTTGCAGTTACAACCCGTAATCACGGGCAGGAGAGCATTTATGGAGAGGTTGACTGGAGCAGAAATGATTGTGCGCTCCCTGATTGATGAGGGCGTGTCACACGTATTCGGCTATCCGGGCGGGGCGGTTCTGGATATTTATGATGCACTGCATACCGTGGGCGGTATCGGGCATATTCTGGTGCGTCACGAGCAGGCGGCCGTGCATATGGCGGACGGCTATGCCCGCGCGACCGGTAAAACCGGCGTGGTGCTGGTCACATCCGGGCCCGGGGCGACCAACGCTATTACCGGCATTGCCACCGCCTATATGGATTCCGTGCCGCTGGTGGTGCTCTCCGGCCAGGTGGCGAGCGCGCTGATCGGTAACGATGCTTTCCAGGAAGTGGATATGGTGGGGATCTCCCGCCCGGTCGTTAAACACAGTTACCTGGTGCATGATGTCGCGGATATTCCCGCCACCATTAAGAAAGCCTTTTATCTGGCGCAAACCGGCCGTCCCGGCCCGGTGGTGATTGATTTCCCCAAAGATATTGTCCAGCAGCAGCATGAATACAGCTACCCGGCCCGGGTCAGTCTGCGCTCCTATAACCCGACCGGTGCCGGTCACAAAGGGCAGATCAAACGCGCGCTTATCACGCTGATGCAGGCGAAACGTCCTGTCATGTATATCGGCGGAGGTGCCATCAGTGCCGGATGCAGCCCGGAGATTTTCACCCTTGCGGATAAACTGCGTCTGCCGGTGGCGCTCTCCCTGATGGGACTGGGCGCGTTTCCGGGCACTCATCCGCAGTGCGTCGGCATGCTGGGTATGCACGGTACGTATGAAGCGAACAACACCATGCACCACAGTGATGTGATTTTTGCCGTCGGTGTCCGCTTTGATGACCGGACCACCAATAACCTGGCGAAATACTGCCCGCAGGCAACGGTTATTCATATCGATGTCGATCCGGCGTCTATTTCAAAAACGGTGGCGGCGGATATTCCGATAGTCGGCGATGCAAAACTGTGTCTTGCGCAGATGCTGTTACAGCTTGAATCTCTGACCGATGAGCAGGATCCGGATGCGCTGTGCGACTGGTGGCGCCGTATTGATCAGTGGAAAGCGAAACAATGTCTGACGATCGACGAGAGCGGGGAAAAAATCAAACCGCAGACCGTGATCCGCACCTTATGGGAGCTGACAGAAGGACAGGCGTATGTGACGTCTGACGTCGGTCAGCACCAGATGTTTGCCGCGCTCTATTACCCGTTTGATGAACCGCGCCGCTGGATCAACTCCGGCGGACTCGGCACGATGGGCTTCGGCCTGCCGGCGGCACTGGGCGTCCGGCTGGCAAAACCGGATGATATGGTGGTGTGTGTCACCGGGGACGGCAGTATTCAGATGAATATTCAGGAGCTGTCCACCGCATTACAGTTCGGGCTGCCGGTGCTGGTGCTCAATCTGAACAACCGTTTCCTCGGTATGGTGAAACAGTGGCAGGATATGGTCTATCACGGCCGTCACTCCCACTCCTATATGGATTCACTGCCTGATTTTGTCCGGCTGGCGGAGGCTTACGGGCATGTTGGTATCAGTATCAGTGATAAAGCCACGCTGCGTGAACAGCTTGCGGAAGCTCTGCGTATTGTCCGTGAAGAGAAGCGGCTGGTGTTCGCCGATGTGATGGTGGATGAAAAAGAGCATGTTTATCCGATGCAGATCCGCAATGGCGGGATGGATGAAATGTGGTTAAGCAAAACGGAGAGGACCTGATCATGCGCCGGATTCTGTCAATCTTATTAGAAAACGAAACAGGGGCGTTATCCCGTGTGGCAGGGCTTTTTTCCCAGCGCGGGTATAATATCGAAAGTATCACCGCTGCCCCGACGGATGACCCGTCACTGTTCCGCCTGACCATCCAGACCAAAGGGGATGCGCGGGTACTGGAACAGATTGAAAAGCAGCTTAATAAGCTGGTGGATGTGTTCCGTGTCACAGAACTGACCGCTGCCTCCCACATTGAGCGCGAGGTGATGCTGGTCAAATTACAGGCCAGCGGCTACGGGCGGGATGAGGTCAAACGCAGTACGGATATCTTCCGCGGGCAGATTGTCGATGTGACGGCGACGCTCTACACCGTACAGCTGACCGGCACCACTGAAAAGCTGGATGCCTTTCTGGATGCGGTGCGCGGCTTTGCTGAAATCGTTGAGATTGCCCGCTCCGGCATCGTCGGGATGTCGCGCGGTGAAAAAATAATGCGGTGAAATATTTGCGGTGAAAGGGTAAACTGATCACTCTTCTTATTTGGCCCGTTGTTCGGGCCGTTTCCTGATTTGTAAGGGGTTAACGTGAAACTGGATGAAATCGCCCGCCTTGCCGGTGTGTCGCGCACGACGGCCAGTTATGTCATCAACGGAAAAGCAAAACAATATCGTGTGAGTGACAAAACTGTCGAAAAAGTGATGGCGGTGGTTCGTGAACATAATTACCATCCGAATGCGGTAGCCGCCGGTCTGCGTGCAGGCCGTACCCGCTCTATCGGACTGGTGATCCCGGATTTGGAGAACACCAGCTATACCCGCATCGCAAATTATCTGGAGCGCCAGGCGCGCAGCCGTGGTTATCAGCTGCTGATCGCCTGCTCCGAAGACCAGCCTGACAACGAAATCCGTTGTGTGGAACACCTGTTACAGCGTCAGGTGGATGCGATTATCGTTTCCACCGCTCTGCCGCCGGAGCATCCGTTCTATCAGCGCTGGGCAAACCGCTCGCTGCCGATTGTCGCGCTTGACCGTGCACTGGAAAATGAGCACTTTATCAGTGTGGTCGGGGATGACTTTGAGGACGCCAAAATGCTGGCATCCGAATTGCGTCAGTTCCCGGCAGAATCGGTGGTTTATCTCGGCGCGTTACCGGAACTTTCCGTCAGTTTCCTGCGTGAGCAGGGATTCCGTGAAGCCTGGGAAGGTGATGCACGTAAAGTGAATTTCCTGTATGCCGACAGCTATGAGCGTGACGCCGCCGCGAAAGCGTTTGACAGCTGGCTGGAAAACAACCCTATGCCGGACGCACTGTTCACCACATCGTTCGCGCTGTTACAGGGTGTGATGGATGCCACACTGGCCCGCAGCGGTCGTCTGCCGGGGCAGCTGGTGATCGCGACCTTCGGTGATCATGAACTGCTGGATTTCCTTGAGTGTCCGGTTCTGTCCGTCGCGCAGCGTCATCGTGACATTGCGGAGCGTGTACTGGAGCTGGTGCTGGCAAGCCTGGATGAAAAACAGAAACCGGCCGCGGGTATTACCCGGATCCGCCGTGATCTGTGCCGCCGCGGAAGTCTGAGCCGCCGGTAATATTCAGACAGTAAAATCATTTTTTTTTCTGATACCTGTACGGAAACGTATAGGTATTTTTATTTATATCCGCCGAAAACAGATGAAAAACCCTTTTTGGGAGGAATCCTAAGATTTTTTTTCAATTCTGCTGATTGACAGAAATTGACAATTTTCACAGAACCCCTTTTTTCCCCGGCAAATACACTTATTGTGGTTATGGGTATATAGCGAAAATTATCATCCATTCCGTTTTAAAATAGTTATCTTATTGATATGATGAATTTTATATTTTCAAATATTAGATAATCACGCACTGTAACAGAAAGTAACAGCACAGATAACTGAAATAAAAATTCCGGGGGGGTTACCCGGGTGGTCAATTTTTATCCTGAAAGTGAGGGGTACCTCGCAAAAATGCATCTTTCTTTCGTCAGATTCGGTATAATTTGCCCCGGTTAACCGAGTGCGTATTATGTGAATTTTTTTCTGATTTGAATCAGTGTGTTACCTCACTTCTGTTCCCTGAAGCAAAAAATCCCATATTTTCTCACCCCTTTATTCCCCGATAACGGAAACGGAACCTTGTCAGCTCTGGCTTGACAAGCTTTTCGTACCATTCGTAAACTCTGTTGGTGGGGAATTGTGGGTGAAAGTGGTAGTTCGGGGTAAAACTGAGCGGAGAAACGTATGTTTCGCGGGGCAACACTGGTTAATCTTGACAGCAAAGGGCGCATAACCGTACCGGCACGGTACCGGTCGCTGCTTGCTGAAAAGTCGGAAGGTCAGATGGTCTGTACTATCGATCTCCACCAGCCGTGTCTGCTGCTTTACACCTTACCGGAATGGGAACTGATCGAACTGAAGCTGGCACAATTGTCCACCATGGATCCGACAGAACGCCGTGTTCAGCGTCTGCTGCTGGGTCATGCCACTGAATGTCAGATGGACAGTGCGGGACGTCTTTTGTTAGCCGGTACACTGCGCACACATGCGCGGTTAACCAAAGAAGTCATGCTGGTCGGGCAGTTCAACAAGTTTGAGCTGTGGGACGAACAGACGTGGTATCAGCAGGTACAGGATGATATTGCTGCCGGGCAGACGGCATCCGGACCTTTATCCGCCCGGTTACAGGATTTATCACTTTAAATGGCAGAGAGTCAGTTTCAGCATACCAGTGTTTTACTGGATGAGGCCGTTAACGGATTACAGATCCGTGAAGACGGTATTTATATCGACGGCACATTCGGTCGTGGCGGGCATTCCCGTCTGATTTTATCAAAACTCGGGGCACAGGGGCGTCTGATCGCTATTGACCGGGACCCGCAGGCAATTGCCGCAGCGGCACAGATTGACGACCCGCGTTTTTCCATTATTCACGGTCCGTTTTCCGGTATCGCCGGTTATGTGAATGAGCTGGGGCTGGACGGACAGATTGACGGTGTTCTGCTCGATCTGGGCGTGTCTTCCCCGCAACTGGATGATGCGGAGCGCGGATTCTCCTTTATGCGTGACGGGCCGCTGGATATGCGTATGGACCCGACGCGGGGAATTTCCGCCGCACAGTGGCTGACCGAAGCCAAAGAAGAAGATATTGCGTGGGTACTGAAAAACTTCGGAGAAGAGCGTTTTTCAAAACGGATCGCCCGCGCCATCGTTGAACGGAACAAGACAGAAGAGCCGCTGACACGGACAAAACAGCTGGCAGAACTGATTGCCGCGGTGTCACCGGTGAAAGAAAAGCACAAGCATCCGGCGACCCGCAGCTTCCAGGCAATCCGCATCTATGTGAACAGTGAACTGGATGAAATCCGCCAGGCACTGACCGGTGCACTGAGTATTCTGGCACCGGGCGGACGTTTATCCGTGATCAGCTTCCACTCACTGGAAGACCGGATTGTAAAACAGTTTATGCGCAACGAAAGCCGCGGACCGCAGGTCCCGCACGGATTACCGCTGACGGAAGAGCAACTGAAAGCGCACGGCACACCGGCACTGAAACTGGCGGGAAAAATGAAACCGTCGGAGCAGGAAATCAGTGTTAACCCGCGTGCCCGCAGCTCTGTACTGCGCTTTGCGGAGAAAGCATGACCACAGAACGGCACAATTTAGCCCGCGTTATTTGTCGTGACCTGCTGCGCCACGGATTTATCCCTGCGATTTTATTTATCGCCGTGATCGTCAGCGCAATTTTTGTGGTTATCACGGCACATAAAACACGTCTGCTGACCGCAGAGCGGGAACATCTTGTGCTGGAGCGTAACTCGCTGGATATCGAATGGCGTAACCTGATTCTGGAAGAGAACGCCCTGGGGGATCACAGCCGTGTCGAGCGCCTGTCCGTTGAGCGTCTCAGTATGCAGCATGTGGATCCGGCAAACGAAAAAATTGTCGTAACGAAATGACGAAGGCATGAAAAGCAAAAAATCAGCAGGCAAAACGCAGGGCGGAGCCCGTATCAAACGTCCGGAAGAAAAAGCCAGTTTTATCAGCTGGCGTTTTGCGTTGTTATGCGGCGGTATCGGGATTGCCCTCGCCGCACTGCTGATCCGGGTGGCGTATTTACAGATTATCAACCCGGACATGCTGGTGAAAGAAGGTGACATGCGTTCGCTGCGTGTCCAGGAGATCCCGACCGCCCGCGGCATGATCAGCGACCGTATGGGGCGGCCTCTGGCAGTCAGTGTGCCGGTGAATGCGGTCTGGGCAGACCCGAAAGAGTTAGCTGACAAAGGCGGGGTAGGGGATGACACCCGCTGGCGTGCACTGTCCGAAGCGCTGAATATTCCGCTCGACCAGGTGAAAAGCAAAGTCACGGCAAACCCGAAAGGTCGCTTTGTTTACCTGGCGCGCCAGGTCAACCCGACCATCGGCGATTACGTGAAAAAACTGAATCTGCCGGGAATTTATTTACAGGCAGAATCAAAACGGTATTACC
Organism: Morganella morganii; assembly: GCF_019242955.1. Taxonomy (GTDB): domain Bacteria; phylum Pseudomonadota; class Gammaproteobacteria; order Enterobacterales; family Enterobacteriaceae; genus Morganella; species Morganella sibonii. Next base: position 3,037,576 of record NZ_CP066129.1, on the reverse strand, counting down.
CGTCCGGTTCAGTCACCGCTCACATTATCGGTGTTACCAACATTGATGATGAGGGGATTGAAGGGGTCGAAAAAAGCTTTGACCGCTGGCTGACCGGGGTTCCGGGACAGCGGACAGTCCGGAAAGACCGCGGCGGCCGTGTTATTGAAGACACCATCGCCCGTGAAAGTCAGGCCGGACACAACCTGACACTCAGTATTGATGAACGTTTACAGGCGCTGGTATACCGCGAAATCAGCAGTGCGGTGGCACTGAACAAAGCGGAATCCGGCACAGCGATTCTGGTGGATGTGAATACCGGGGAAATTCTGGCGATGGCGAACAGCCCGTCCTATAACCCCAACAACCTCCAGGGAACGCCGAAAGATGCCATGCGTAACCGTGCTATCACCGATATTTTTGAACCGGGCTCGACGGTAAAACCTCTGGTGGTGATGAGTGCGCTGCACAATAACATCATCAAACCGAACAGCGTGGTGAATACTTATCCGTACCGGATCAGTGGTCATGAAATCAAAGACGTAGGCCGTTATGCCGAACTGACCATCACCGGTATTTTACAGAAATCGAGTAACGTAGGGGTTTCAAGACTTGCGTTAGCGATGCCCGCTCAGGAACTCGTGGACGTCTATTCGCGTTTCGGGCTGGGAAAACCGACCAATCTGGGGCTGGTCGGGGAAAGCAGTGGCATATATCCAAGTAAAAAAACACGGTGGTCTGAACTTGAAAGGGCCACCTTTTCTTTCGGCTACGGGCTGATGGTAACACCGTTACAGTTAGCGCGGGCCTATGCAACAATCGGCAGTTTCGGGATCTACCGCCCGCTGTCCATCACGAAAGTGGACCCGCCTGTACCGGGTACCCGCGTCTTCCCTGAGCCGGTGATGAAAACCGTGGTTCAGATGATGGAAAGTGTTGCGTTACCGGGCGGCGGCGGAACGCGCGCTGCGATCAAAGGGTATCGCGTGGCGATTAAAACCGGGACCGCGAAAAAAGTGGGCGACGACGGAAAGTACGTGAACCGCTATATCGCCTACACCGCCGGGGTTGCGCCGGCAAGCCGTCCGCGTTTTGCTCTGGTTGTGATCATCAACGACCCGCAGGGCGGCAAGTATTACGGGGGTGCGATCTCCGCACCGGTATTCGGTGCCATCATGGGCGGTGTTCTGCGGACAATGAACGTGGAACCGGATGCGCTGACACCGGAAGAACAAACCAATGAAGTGGTTACTAATAAACCAAAAGAGGGTACAAGTGGCAGATCGTAATTTGCGCGATTTACTCGCGCCGCTCGGTGTTGATGCACCGGCTAAGGCGTTACGTGATATGACCCTGGACAGCCGCAAAGCGGCTGCCGGTGATCTGTTCCTGGCGGTAAAAGGCCACCAGTCTGACGGGCGTCACTACATTCCTCAGGCCATCGCTCAGGGCGTGGCTGCCGTGGTGGCGGAAGCGGATGGTGCGGCGGAAGACGGCAGTGTGCAGGTACTGCATGGTGTACCGGTGGTTTACCTCAGCCATCTGAATGAAAAATTATCCCGTCTGGCCGGTGAGTTCTATCACCATCCGGCGGAGCGTCTGAAACTGATCGGTGTTACCGGGACTAACGGTAAAACCACCACCACTCAGCTGCTGGCGCAGTGGACACAGGCGATGGGCGAAACCAGCGCTGTGATGGGAACAGTCGGTAACGGGCTGCTCGGTCATGTGATCCAGACAGAAAACACTACCGGCTCTGCGGTGGATATCCAGCTCGAACTGGACAAACTGGCAAAAAAAGGTGCCACCGTGGCGGCGATGGAAGTCTCCTCTCACGGACTGGTGCAAAGCCGCGTGGCGGCACTGCCGTTCCGTGCTGCTGTCTTTACCAACTTAAGCCGTGACCATCTCGATTACCACGGTGATATGGCTAATTATGAAGCTGCCAAATGGCTGCTGTTCTCAACCCATCACAGCGAACAAAAAATTATTAATGCGGATGATGAGACCGGGCTGAAATGGCTGGCAAAACTGCCGGAAGCGGTAGCCGTCACAATGGAAGATAACCTGCCCGCCAACTGGCAGGGGCGTTTCCTGAAAGCCGTTTCTGTGAATTATCACGACAGCGGTGCTCACATCGCCTTTACCTCAAGCTGGGGTGACGGTGAACTGGACAGCCCGCTGATGGGCGCCTTTAACGTCAGCAATCTGCTGGTGGCTGCGGCAACACTGCTGGCCCTGGGTTATGACCTGAAAGCATTGCTGAACAGCGCAGCGGCGTTAACACCGGTCTGCGGCCGGATGGAAGTGTTCACGGCGGATAACCGTCCGACCGTTGTGGTGGATTACGCCCACACCCCGGATGCACTGGAAAAAGCCCTGAGTGCGGCGCGTCTGCATACCAAAGGCAAGCTGTGGTGTGTCTTCGGCTGCGGCGGTGACCGCGATAAAGGCAAACGTCCGCTGATGGGCGCAATCGCTGAGCAGGAGTCCGATGTGGTGGTGATCACGGACGACAATCCGCGCAGCGAAGAGCCGCAGGCTATCATCAATGACATTATGGCAGGACTGGTTGATACCTCCCGCGCACTGCCGATCCCGGGACGTGCGGAAGCTGTGACATTTGCGGTGATGCAGGCAAAACCGGACGACGTGGTGCTGGTGGCAGGAAAAGGACATGAGGATTATCAGCTGGTCGGCAGCCGCCGTCTGGATTACTCCGACCGTCTGACCGTCGCCCGCCTGCTGGGAGTGATGGCATGATCCCGTTCTCCCTTGCTGATATCGCACAACTGACCGCCGGGGAGCTTATCCTCAGCGGCCACGCGTCATCAGAAATGATTGAGAGCATTACCACTGACAGCCGCACTATCGGTGAACGTGCCTTGTTTATCGCCCTGGCCGGTGAACGTTTTGATGCTCATGATTTTATTGCGGATGTAGCCGCGAAAGGGGTTGCCGCTGTTCTGGTCAACCGCCGTATGGATGTGAACTGCCCGCAGATTATCGTTAAAGATACCCGTCTGGCGCTGGGTGCGGTGGCAAAAGGCAACCGTGACCGCAGCGGGGCAAAGGTCGTCGCGCTGACCGGATCTTCCGGCAAAACGTCTGTCAAAGAGATGACGGCTGCCATTTTACAGCAGGCAGGCGAAACGCTGTTTACCGCCGGTAACTTTAACAATGATATCGGTGTACCGCTGACACTGCTGCGTCTGACAGAAAAATATCAGTTTGCGGTGATTGAACTGGGTGCCAACCACACCGGTGAAATCGCCTATACCGCGGCGATGACACATCCGCAGACTGTATTGGTGAATAACCTGTTTGCCGCCCATATCGGTGAATTTGGTTCCGCAGAGGCCATCGCACAGGCGAAAGGGGAAATTTTCACCGGCCTGACGGACGAAGGCACCGCCATTATTAATCTCGAAAGCAATGATATCACTCACTGGCAGGCTCATCTGACCCCGCGCCAGACCCGCTGGAGTTTCTCCGTTGATCCGCATCCGCAGGCTGATTTTTACGCCACCGGTGTGGTGATGAATCCGCTGACCACCGATTTTACCCTGCACACACCGGCAGGCAGCACTGCTGTCACCCTGCCGCAGCCGGGGCGTCACAATATCGCCAACGCACTTGCGGCGGCGGCACTGGCACTTTCTGCCGGGGCGACACTGGCGGATATCCGCAGTGGTCTGGCGCAGACCACTGCGGTTCCCGGCCGCTTATATCCGGTTGAGATAGCTCCCGGTAAGCTGGTGATTGACGATACTTACAATGCAAATGACGGCTCGATGATTGCAGCAATCCGTGTGCTGGCACAGTTGCCGGGATACCGTGTGCTGGTTGCCGGGGATATCGGCGAGCAGGGCGGTTATGCCGAAGAGAGTCACCGCAGAGTCGGGCAGGCTGCCCGTGATGCAGGGCTGGATGCGGTATTTACCGCCGGTCAGCTCAGCCATTTTATCAGTGATGAGTGCCAGGGACGCCATTTCGCTGATAAAACAACCCTCATTGCTGCGCTGGCACCTCTGGTGGCACAGCATTCATCAATTTCAATATTAGTTAAAGGTTCACGCAGCTCCGCAATGGAAGAAGTTGTGCACGCCTTGCAGGAGAATGTCCCATGCTGATTTGGCTGGCTGAGTATCTGGTGCAGTTTCACACTGCGTTTAACGTCTTCTCTTATCTGACGTTCCGTGCCATCGTCGGCCTGCTGACCTCGCTGATTATTGCATTATGGATGGGACCGCATGTGATTGCGTATCTTCAGAAAATGCAGATTGGCCAGGTTGTCCGCAGCGAGGGGCCGGAATCGCATTTCAGCAAGCGCGGTACCCCGACCATGGGCGGCATGATGATCCTGTTTTCCATCGCCATTTCTGTTCTGCTGTGGGCGCGTCTGGATAACCCGTATGTCTGGTGTGTGCTGCTGGTGCTGATCGGCTACGGTATTGTCGGTTTTATCGATGACTACCGCAAAGTCGTGCGTAAAGACACCAAAGGGCTGATAGCCCGCTGGAAATATTTCTGGCAGTCCGTACTGGCGCTGACCGTGGCGTTCAGCATGTATGCCATCGGTAAAGACACCCCGGCGACACAGCTGGTGGTGCCGTTCTTTAAAGATGTGATGCCGCAGCTGGGTGTGCTCTATATCCTGCTGGCGTATTTCGTCATTGTCGGTACCAGTAACGCGGTAAACCTGACAGACGGCCTCGACGGCCTCGCGATTATGCCGACCGTCTTTGTGGCTGCCGGTTTTGCACTGGTGGCCTGGGCGACCGGTAACGTGAATTTCGCTCATTATCTGCATATCCCGTATCTGCCGTATGCCGGGGAACTGGTGATTGTCTGTACCGCGATTGTCGGTGCAGGGCTGGGGTTCCTGTGGTTTAACACCTATCCGGCACAGGTCTTTATGGGCGATGTCGGCTCGCTGGCACTCGGCGGCGCGCTGGGTACGATTGCTGTTCTGCTGCGCCAGGAATTCCTGCTGCTGATTATGGGCGGTGTGTTCGTGGTGGAAACTCTGTCGGTGATTTTACAGGTCGGCTCCTTCAAATTACGCGGTCAGCGTATTTTCCGGATGGCACCTATTCATCACCATTATGAATTAAAAGGCTGGCCTGAGCCGCGGGTGATTGTCCGCTTCTGGATTATCTCCCTGATGTTAGTGCTGATCGGTCTGGCGACACTCAAGGTACGTTAATCATGACGAATTATCAGGGGAAAGACATTGTGATTGTCGGGCTCGGTTTAACCGGGCTTTCCTGTGTGGACTTTTTTCTGTCACGCGGTGTTACACCGAAAGTGATGGATACCCGCACCTCCCCGCCCGGCATCGATAAGCTGCCGGACAGCGTTCAGTGTCACTGCGGCGGGTTTGAAACGCAGTGGCTGCTGGATGCAGACCTGATTATCGCAAGCCCCGGTGTGGCCGTCAGTACCCCGCAATTACAGGCAGCGGCAGAAGCCGGCGCGGAAATTATCGGTGATATCGAATTATTTGCCCGCGAAGTGACTGTCCCGGTTGTGGCGATCACCGGTTCGAACGGCAAAAGCACCGTGACCTCCCTGGTGGGGGAAATGGGGCGCTGCGCCGGTCTGCGTACCGGTGTCGGCGGTAATATCGGCCTGCCTGCCCTGGAACTGCTGAAAGGCGATTACGAGCTCTGTGTGCTCGAGTTATCCAGTTTTCAGCTGGAAACGACGTTCAGCCTGAAACCGGCGGCAGCAACTGTCCTGAATGTTACTGAAGATCATATGGATCGCTATCCGCAGGGGCTGGAACAGTACCGTGCGGCAAAACTGCGCGTTTATCACGACGCTGCGGTCTGCGTGTATAACGCGGAAGATGCGCTGACTCAGCCGGGCTGTGATTGTGACCGGTCTGAATATGTCAGCTTCGGCACCGAAACCGGGGATTACTGGCTCGATACCGATGAGCAGTCACTCTGCTTCTGCGGCGAAAAAATTATCGGCTGCAATGAGATGATCCTGCACGGTCAGCATAACTATTGTAATGCGCTGGCGGCACTGGCTCTGGCGGATGCGGTCAATATTCCGCGTGAGGGTGCGCTGAAAGCACTGCGCACATACAGCGGTCTGCCGCACCGTTTTCAGCTGGTGCATGAATCGGCGGGCGTCCGCTGGATTGATGATTCCAAAGCGACCAACGTCGGCAGCACCGAAGCGGCGCTGAACGGTTTACAGGTTGACGGCTGTCTGCATCTGCTGCTCGGCGGCGACGGTAAATCAGCGGATTTCTCACCGCTGCTGCCGTATCTGAGCGGTGAAAAAATCCGTCTTTACTGTTTCGGCCGTGACGGCGCACAGCTGGCACAACTGCGTCCGGATGTCTCTCTGCTGACAGACACCATGGAGCAGGCCATGCGGGCACTGGCACCATCGCTGGCAGACGGGGATATGGTGCTGTTATCACCGGCCTGTGCAAGTCTGGATCAGTTCCGTAATTTTGAAGAGCGCGGGCGTGAATTTGCCCGTCTGGCACGGGAGTTGGCGGCATGAAATTCCCCGGATCACAGCGTTTTAAAAACTGGATGATCGGCGAGCGTAACGGCGAGTTCAGTACGGTCGTGATGTATGACCGGACACTGCTGTGGTTTGCACTGGGACTGGCTGCGATTGGCTTTGTGATGGTGACCTCCGCCTCGATGCCCGTCGGGCAGCGTCTGGCGGAAGATCCGTTTTATTTTGCCAAGCGTGACGGCGGCTTCTTAATTTTTTCTTTTATTATCGCTGCCGTGATTATGCGTTTCCCGCTGGAAATGTGGCAGCGTTACAGCACATTACTGCTGATTGGTACGATCGGCGGGCTGATAGTGGTTCTCGGCGTGGGCAGTTCCGTTAACGGGGCATCGCGCTGGATTGCGATCGGGCCGATGCGTATTCAGCCGGCGGAAGTATCAAAACTGGCACTGTTTGTCTATCTGGCAAGCTATCTGGTGCGCAAGGTGGATGAAGTCAGAAATAACTTCTGGGGATTCTGCAAGCCGATGGGCGTGATGTTTGTGCTGGCGGTGCTGCTCCTGTTACAGCCGGATCTCGGTACGGTGGTCGTGCTGTTTGTCACCACACTGGCGCTGCTGTTCCTTGCGGGTGCCAAGATGTGGCAGTTTATCGCGATTATCGGCGGCGGTGTCGCTGCTGTGGTTCTGCTGATTATCGCCGAACCTTACCGTATGCGGCGTGTGACCTCGTTCCTTGATCCGTGGGAAGATCCGTTCGGCAGCGGTTATCAGTTAACACAGTCACTGATGGCATTCGGCCGCGGTGATTATTTCGGCCAGGGGCTGGGAAATTCCATTCAGAAAATGGAATATCTGCCGGAAGCCCATACCGACTTTATTTTTGCCATCCTCGGTGAGGAACTGGGGTACTTCGGTGTGATTCTGGTGCTGCTGATGGTCTTTTTTGTCGCGTTCCGCGCGATGGTTATCGGCCGCCGCGCACTGATGATAGATCAGCGCTTTGCCGGTTTTCTTGCCTGTGCCATCGGTATCTGGTTCAGCTTCCAGGCGCTGGTTAACGTCGGCGCGGCCTCCGGTATGCTGCCGACCAAAGGGCTGACACTGCCGCTGATCAGTTACGGCGGCTCCAGTTTAGTGATTATGACCGCAGCCATTGCCTTGCTGCTGCGGATTGATTTTGAAACACGCCTGGCCAAAGCCCAGGCATTCTCAAGGAGAGCGCGATGAGTAATAAAGCCCCCCGTCTGATGGTGATGGCCGGTGGTAGTGGCGGACATGTATTTCCGGGGCTTGCGGTTGCGCACTATTTACAGAGTCAGGGCTGGGAAATCCGCTGGCTGGGTACCCGTGACCGGATGGAAGCTCAGCTTGTGCCGAAACACGGTATTGATATCGATTTTATTGAGATTACCGGTCTGCGCGGCAAAGGCGTGAAAGCTTTGCTCACCGCGCCGTTCCGTATCGCGAAAGCGATAAAACAAGCGAAAAAAATTATGCGTGACTACCAGCCGGATGCCGTGCTCGGCATGGGCGGGTTTGTCTCCGGTCCCGGCGGTGTGGCGGCCTGGCGCTGCGGTATTCCGGTGATCCTGCATGAACAGAACGGTGTGGCCGGTCTGACAAACGGCTGGCTGTCGAAAATCGCCACCACTGTATTACAGGGATTCCCGGGCGCGTTCCCGCAGGCACCGGTGGTCGGTAACCCCGTGCGTGAGGATATCCTGAACCTGCCGTCACCGGCTGAACGTTTTGCCGGGCGCGAAGGGCCGGTCCGCATTCTGGTTATCGGCGGCAGCCAGGGCGCACGCGTCCTGAACCAGACCCTGCCGGAAGTGGCCGGTATTATGGGGGATGCCGTCTGTATCCGTCATCAGGCCGGTAAAGGCAGTGCGGAAAGCACACAGGAACTGTATAACGCACAGGGTGCGTCAGACAGCGTGACTGTCACAGAATTTATTGATGACATGGTTGAAGCTTATACCTGGGCGGATGTGGTGATCTGCCGCTCCGGGGCGCTGACCGTCAGTGAGATTGCGGTTGTCGGGCTGGGCGCGATTTTTGTGCCGTTTCAGCATAAAGATCGCCAGCAATACTGGAATGCACTGCCGCTGGAACAGGCGGGAGCCGCTGTGATTACAGAGCAGCCATCCTTTAATGCACAGGCGGTGGCAGAGCAGTTGCGCGAGTGGGACAGACCACGCCTGCTGACCATGGCGGAAAAAGCAAGAAGTGTCGCAATTACCGATGCCACCAAACGGGTGGCAGATGCAATTATTGCGGCAGCGAAAAAAAACTAACGAATTGATATAGCGAAGAAATAACGTGAATACACAGCAATTGGCGAAATTACGATCCTTCATTCCGGAAATGAAACGCGTCCGGCACATTCACTTTGTCGGTATCGGCGGCGCCGGTATGGGCGGGATAGCGGAAGTGCTGGCGAACGAAGGTTATGAGATCAGCGGGTCTGATCTGGCGCCGAATGCGGTAACAAAACAGCTGACTAACCTGGGCGCGACGATTTATTTCAATCACCGCCCGGAAAATGTGGCAGACGCCAGTGTGGTGGTGGTATCCACCGCGATTTCAGCGGATAACCCGGAAATTGTTGCGGCACGTGAAGCCCGTATTCCGGTGATCCGCCGCGCGGAAATGCTCGCGGAGCTGATGCGCTTCCGTCACGGTGTGGCGATTGCCGGTACGCACGGCAAAACCACCACCACAGCGATGATTTCCGACATTTACGGCCGGGGCGGTCTGGACCCGACGTTCGTCAACGGCGGTCTGGTCAAAGCGGCCGGTGTGCATGCACGTCTCGGTTCAAGCCGTTATCTGATTGCGGAAGCGGATGAAAGCGATGCCTCTTTCCTGCATTTACAGCCGATGGTGGCCGTGGTCACTAATATCGAGCCGGATCACATGGATACCTATCACGGTGATTTTGAAACGCTGAAAGATACCTTTGTGAACTTCCTGCATAACCTGCCGTTCTACGGCCTTGCCGTGGTATGTATGGATGATGCGGTGATCCGCGAAATTGTGCCGCGTATCGGCCGCTATGTGATCACCTATGGTTTTCATGAGGATGCGGATGTCCGTATCACTGATTTTGAACAGCGCGGTTCACAATGCTTCTTCACTGTTCACCGGGAAAGTCTGCCTGATATGAAGGTGGAGCTGAATGCACCGGGCCGTCACAACGTGCTGAATGCCACGGCAGCAATTGCGGTTGCGACAGAAGAAGGCATTCCGGATGAGGATATCCTGGCGTCTCTGCGTGAATTCCAGGGCACCGGGCGCCGTTTTGACTTCCTCGGCAACTTCCCGCTGGAGCATGTGAATGAAAAAGAAGGCAGCGTGATGCTGGTGGACGATTACGGCCATCACCCGACCGAAGTGGATGCGACGATTAAAGCAGCGAGAGCAGGCTGGCCGGATAAGCGGATTGTGATGGTATTTCAGCCGCACCGCTACACCCGTACCCGTGATCTGTATGAGGATTTTGCCAACACGCTGGATCAGGTCGATATCTTGCTGATGCTGGATGTGTATGCCGCCGGTGAACCGGCAATTCCGGGGGCGGACAGCCGTTCCCTGTGTCGTACAATCCGTCAGCGCGGTAAGCTGGACCCGATCCTGGTCACCGAACCGGGCAAAATTTCTGCGGTGCTGGCACAGGTTCTTGAAGATAATGATTTAATACTGGTTCAAGGCGCCGGAAATATCGGTAAAATAGCGCGTACATTGGCTGACACAAAATTACGGCCGGTTTTGAGTGAGGATAATTAAGAATGACTGAAAAAGTCGCGGTACTGATGGGCGGTACATCCGCAGAACGTGAAGTCTCTCTGGCTTCAGGTGCGGCGGTTCTTGCCGGTTTAAAAGAAGCCGGTATTAATGCATTTGCGGTGGATACCAAAGAGTATCCGGTTATCCGCCTGAAGGAAGATGGTTTTACCAAAGTCTTTATCGCGCTGCACGGCCGCGGCGGGGAAGACGGCACACTTCAGGGATGCCTGGAGCAGATGGGACTGCCGTACACCGGAAGTGGTGTGATGGCCTCCGCACTCTCTATGGATAAGCTGCGTACCAAACAGCTGTGGGCGGGCGCGGGTCTGCCGATTGCCCCGTATTTTGCCATCAATGCTGCCCGTTTCGCGCACATCAGTGATGAAGAATTACAGCAGGGTGTGGCACCGCTGGGTTATCCGGTGATTGTCAAACCAAGCCTGGAAGGTTCCAGTGTCGGCATGTCCAAAGTGGACAATGCACAGGCGCTGCGTCCGGCGCTGGAAGAAGCGTTTAAACACGACAAAGACGTGCTGGTGGAAAAATGGCTCAGCGGCCCTGAATTCACCGTGGGTTTCCTGGGTGAGCAGATGCTGCCGTCTATCCGCATTCAGCCTGCGGCGGTATTCTACGACTACGAAGCCAAATATATTTCTGACGATACACAATATTTCTGTCCGGGCCTGGAAGGGGAACGTGAGACAGAAATCCGTGAGCTGGCAAAAGCCGCTTACAAAGCCGTGGGCTGTGAAGGCTGGGGCCGTGTGGATGTGATGCTCGACAGTGACGGGCAGTTCTACCTGCTGGAAGTTAACACCTCTCCGGGTATGACCAATCACAGTCTGGTGCCGCAGGCAGCACGTCAGGCCGGTATGAGCTTCTCCGCCTTTGTTGCGGACGTTCTGGCACTGGCGGACTGATATGTCACAGGCTGCACTGAATATGCGTGAACCGGAACCGGATCAGGATTATGACGGTTCACGTCCCAGTAACGGCACATACCTTGCCGGGCTGCTGTTTTTCCTGATAGTGCTGGGAACGCTGGTCTGGGGTGGTCTGATGGTGCTGAACTGGATGAAAGATGCAGACCGCCTGCCGATGTCAAAACTGGTATTAACCGGTGAGCGCCATTACACGACAAACGATGATGTGCGCAAAGCGGTGTTATCCCTCGGGACGCCGGGCACGTTTATGACACTGGATGTCAACGAAGTACAGCAGCAGCTGGAACGGATCCCGTGGTTACGTCAGGTCACTGTGCGCAAGCAGTGGCCGGACGAATTAAAAATTCATCTGGTCGAATATGTGCCGTATGCACGCTGGAATGACGCACAGATGGTTGATGACGCAGGGCGGGTTTTCAGCCTGCCGGCGGAACTGACAGAAAAAGAATCTTTCCCGATGCTCTACGGGGCACAGGGCAGTGAACAGGATGTACTGAGCGGATATCGTGAGATGGCGCAACAGCTCAGCGGGACAGGACTGAAAATCAAATCAGCCTCGATGTCACCGCGTCATGCCTGGCAGCTGGTGCTGGATAACGATGTCCGGGTTGAACTCGGACGGCTGGATACCAAAGGCCGGTTACAGCGTTTTATCGGGCTGTATCCGACTCTGGCGCAGGAACAGGACAAACGGGTTGATTATGTCGATCTCCGCTATGACAGCGGTGCTGCGGTCGGCTGGGCGCCATTGCAGATCGATCCTTTCGCAAACGGAAATTAAGACATAACAGGTAAAGAAGGCGGGCAGAATAACAATGATCAAAGCAACGGATAGAAAATTAGTCGTCGGCCTGGAAATAGGCACCGCCAAAGTATCTGCGCTTGTTGGTGAAATTCTGCCGGACGGTGTGGTGAACATTATCGGTGCGGGTAATTGCCCGTCACGCGGAATGGACAAAGGCGGCGTCAATGATCTGGAGTCGGTGGTAAAATGCGTACAGCGTGCCATCGACCAGGCGGAACTGATGGCGGACTGTCAGATTTCATCAGTTTATCTGGCGTTATCCGGCAAACACATCAGCTGCCAGAATGAAATTGGTATGGTGCCGATTTCAGAAGAAGAAGTGACCCAGGAAGATGTGGAGAATGTGGTGCACACGGCGAAATCTGTCCGTGTCCGCGACGAGCACCGTGTTCTGCATGTCATCCCGCAGGAATATGCCATCGATTACCAGGAAGGCATTAAAAACCCGGTGGGATTATCCGGTGTGCGGATGCAGGCAAAAGTGCATCTGATCACCTGTCATAACGACATGGCAAAAAATATTGTCAAAGCCGTTGAGCGCTGCGGGCTGAAAGTGGATCAGCTGATTTTCGCCGGTCTGGCCTCAAGCTTTGCGGTACTGACGGAAGATGAACGCGAACTGGGTGTCTGTGTGGTGGATATCGGCGGCGGTACTATGGATATGGCGATTTACACCGGCGGCGCGCTGCGTCATACCAGGGTTATCCCGTATGCCGGTAACGTGGTGACCGGTGATATCGCTTACGCATTCGGCACACCGCCGAATGATGCGGAGGCAATTAAAGTCCGTCACGGTTGTGCTCTGGGAGCGCTGGTCAGCAAAGACGAAACGCTGGAAGTGCCGAGTGTCGGCGGGCGTCCGCCGCGCAGTTTACAGCGCCAGACATTAGCCGAAGTGATTGAGCCGCGTTACACCGAGTTACTCAATCTGGTTAATGACGAAATTTTGAAAGTACAGGAACAATTACGTCAGCAGGGTGTCAAACACCATTTGGCCGCTGGTATCGTGCTGACGGGTGGTGCGGCTCAGATTAACGGACTGGTTGAGTGCGCACAGCGTGTTTTCCATACACAGGTTCGTATCGGACAACCGCTTAACATAACCGGGTTAACGGATTATGCGCAGGAACCGTATTACTCTACAGCAGTAGGGTTACTGCATTACGGCAAAGAATCTCACCTGGTCGGCGATACCGAGACAGAAAAACGTGCCTCGGTGGGCAGTTGGTTTAAAAAATTAACTGGCTGGCTCAGAAAAGAATTTTAATTTGTATTAAGGCTGGCGATAATAGCGGCCATATAAGAAAGGCACAAAACGGAGAGAGATTATGTTTGAACCGATGGAATTGACCAACGACGCGGTGATTAAAGTCATCGGCGTCGGCGGGGGCGGCGGTAACGCTGTTGAGCATATGGTCCGTGAACGCATCGAAGGCGTTGAGTTCTTCGCTGTGAATACGGACGCTCAGGCGCTTCGTAAAACCGCCGTCGGCCAGACTATTCAGATTGGTAACGGGATCACCAAAGGCCTGGGTGCGGGTGCAAACCCGGAAGTGGGCCGTAACGCGGCGGAAGAAGATCGCGAAGCTCTGCGCAATGCACTCGACGGTGCGGACATGGTCTTTATCGCAGCCGGTATGGGCGGCGGTACAGGGACCGGTGCGGCACCTGTTGTTGCTGAAGTTGCCAAAGAGCTGGGCATTCTGACCGTTGCTGTGGTGACCAAGCCGTTCAACTTTGAAGGCAAAAAACGCATGGCATTCGCCGAGCAGGGGATTACTGAGTTATCCAAGCATGTTGACTCACTGATCACTATTCCGAATGACAAACTGCTGAAAGTATTAGGCCGCGGGATTTCTCTGCTGGATGCCTTCGGTGCTGCTAACGATGTGTTACGCGGCGCAGTTCAGGGTATCGCAGAACTGATCACCCGTCCGGGTCTGATGAACGTTGACTTCGCGGACGTCCGTACCGTGATGTCAGAAATGGGTTACGCAATGATGGGCTCCGGCGCGGCGCGCGGCGAAGACCGTGCGGAAGAAGCAGCCGAAATGGCGATCTCCAGCCCGCTGCTGGAAGATATCGACCTGTCCGGTGCGCGTGGTGTGCTGGTTAACATCACGGCGGGCTTTGACCTGCGTCTGGATGAGTTCGAAACCGTGGGTAACACTATCCGTGCGTTTGCATCGGATAATGCGACCGTGGTTATCGGTACTTCTTTAGACCCTGAAATGAACGATGAACTGCGTGTGACTGTGGTCGCGACCGGTATCGGCATGGACAAACGTCCGGAAATCACGCTGGTAACCAATAAAGCGGTACAGACCAACAACATGGAACATCGTTATGCACAAATGCAAAACAGCATGACCAGCATCGATGAGAGCAAATCAGTGGCACAGGTTGTCAACGATTCGTCAGCTCAGAGCAATAAAGAACCGGATTACTTAGATATCCCGGCTTTTTTACGCAAACAGGCTGACTAAACCGAAAAGATTTGCATCTCCGCTTTTTGTGCTAAACTATCTCCCTTGTCATTAGTTTATAATGACAGGGAGACAGTTAATCAAACGAGACAGAAACGATGATCAAACAAAGAACATTAAAGCGTATTGTTCAGGCTACGGGTGTGGGTTTACACACCGGTAAAAAAGTTACGCTGACAATGCGTCCGGCACCGGCCAATACCGGGATCATCTATCGCCGTACTGATCTTAATCCGCCTGTCGATTTTCCGGCAGATGCGAAATCCGTGCGTGATACGATGTTATGTACTTGTCTGGTAAATGAAGACAACGTACGTATTTCCACGGTTGAGCATTTAAACGCAGCACTGGCCGGGCTCGGCATTGATAACCTGGTTATCGAAGTCGATGCCGCTGAAATCCCGATTATGGATGGCAGCGCAAGCCCGTTCGTATTCCTGTTACTGGATGCCGGTATTGAAGAACTGAACAGCGCGAAGAAATTCCTGCGTCTGAAAGAGACCGTCCGTGTTGAAGATGGTGATAAGTGGGCTGAACTCTCTCCGTTTAACGGTTTCAGCTTAGATTTCACGATTGATTTCAACCATCCGGCGATCGATTCCAGCACTCAGCGCTACGCGATGAACTTCTCTGCGGAAAACTTTGTCCGGGATATCAGCCGTGCACGTACCTTCGGGTTCATGCGTGACATTGAATATCTCCAGTCCAAAGGCTTATGTTTAGGCGGAAGTTTTGACTGTGCTATCGTGGTGGATGATTACCGCGTGCTGAACGAAGACGGCCTGCGTTTTGAAGACGAATTCGTACGTCACAAAATGCTGGATGCTATCGGTGACCTGTTTATGTGCGGCCACAATATCATTGGTGCCTTCACGGCATTCAAATCCGGTCACGCACTGAATAACAAGTTACTTCAGGCTGTTCTGGCAAAAGAGAGCGCCTGGGAACTCGTGACATTCGAGAACGAAGCACAGATGCCGGTTGCATTCCGTGCACCGTCAACCGTACTGGCATAATCAGGTCATGGCACCACAGCTTGTTGCTCTGACCCTGACTCTCCTGTCACTGACGCTGTTTACCAAATAGCGTCTGCTTAATCTGCTGCACTGGTACTCTCTCCGGCCAGTGCAGCCAATTTCTCCAGTTTCTTCCTCAGTTTTTCCGGACTTCTCTGCGCCAGCGCTTTCAGCTCATTGGCACTTTCCGTACTCAGTTTCCGTCCCGGCTCTGCTGTTTTTTGTCCTCTGACATCTGAATTGCTGTTTTTATCATCACCCGATCGCCCGGTTGACGATGATTTCATCAATGACGGGTTGATTTTGATGTCGATGGCCGATAATGATGGTAAAATCTCCCGGCGCAATGCGGAACGCAGCGCAGGAAGTTCATAACGCAGGCGGGTCATCTGTGCCGCATTAGAGACTTCCAGAATTAACAGTTGTTTGCGATAATTAGCCACACGGCAGTGCGGTTTGAGCATCGCGGGCAGCAGCGCCAGAACGGCGCGGTTGAGTTTAAGTAACACGACAGCACGCTGCTGAATACTTTTAAGGGTATTATTATCCTTAGTTCCGCTTTCCAGCAGACTTTCAAGGGAAACTGGCTGACTGTCGCGCATCACATATACTCCGGATCTCGTGAGGGAAACACTATTTTAAATCTTTGGCGGCAATTTGGCAGGCGTTATTTCTGGTGCCATCTCTTTATCGGGATTGTGGCGACCGGCTTTGGCCTGCCTGCAGTCCTGAACAGTGGTGATGTTACCACAGCCGGTGCCGGGACAACACAAAACCGCCAGAGTCAGGCATTATCCGCCTTTGACAGCCTGTTCCTGCAAAGCAGCCAGCCGGCGAGAACCTCACAGAATATAAATTACTGGCAGCAGCATGCTGTCCGTAATGTTATCCGCCAGATTTCCTTTGCATTTTCCTGCCCGGAAGATGCGTCAAAAGATAATACCCCGGCAGAAGACCGGCATGATGCCTCCGCACAAAATATGCTGGCGGCACTGTATGCCATTCTGACCGATTCCCCGGCACTGCCTGTTTATCATCCGGTTGTTATGCCGCAGCGCATTGCCGCAGATAACCCGTCTCCGTCTTTTTCTGTTCAGTGGATTGCCCGCACCGGCGGCATCCGTGCAGGCCCCGTACAATCTGCGTAATATCTGCGTAATATCTGCGTAATCCCCTAAAAGAAATTATTAACATATTGATTATTAACAAGGCCTGATTGTGCCTGAACAGAGACGTTTACTATGCTGGTAAAATTACTGACCAAAATCTTCGGCAGCCGGAATGACCGTACTTTACGCCGCCTGCGCAAATCCGTGGAAATTATCAACCGGATGGAACCTGAGTTCGAAAAACTCAGTGATGATGAATTAAAAGCCAAAACACAGGAATTCCGTGATCGCCTGGCAAAAGGTGAATCCGAGCAGGATATCTTACCGGAAGCATTTGCCACGGTGCGTGAAGCCAGTAAGCGTGTATTCGGCATGCGCCACTTTGATGTCCAGCTGATTGGCGGTATGGTGCTGAACGAACGCTGCATCGCCGAGATGCGTACGGGTGAGGGTAAAACGCTGACCGCGACACTGCCTGCCTACCTCAATGCCCTGTCCGGCAAAGGGGTTCACGTGGTGACAGTGAACGACTACCTCGCTCAGCGTGACGCCGAAAACAACCGTCCGCTGTTTGAATTCCTCGGTCTGACTGTCGGCATCAACCTGCCGGGCATGCCTGCACCGGCAAAACGCGAAGCGTATGCAGCTGATATCACCTACGGTACTAACAACGAATACGGTTTTGACTATCTGCGTGACAACATGGCGTTCAGCCCGGAAGAGCGTGTACAGCGTAAGCTGAACTATGCGCTGGTGGATGAGGTCGACTCCATCTTAATCGATGAAGCCCGTACCCCGCTGATTATCTCCGGTCCGGCAGAAGACAGCTCTGAGCTGTATATGAAAGTGGATAAACTGATCCCGCGCCTGATTCGTCAGGAAAAAGATGATTCCGATACCTTCAAAGGTGAAGGTCACTTCTCTGTGGATGAAAAATCCCGCCAGGTCACACTGACCGAGCGCGGCCTGGTGCTGGTGGAAGAGCTGCTGTCTGAGGCCGGTCTGATGAATGAAGGTGAATCACTGTACTCACCATCAAATATCATGCTGATGCATCACGTCATGGCGGGTCTGCGTGCGCACTCTCTGTTTGTCCGCGATGTGGATTATATCGTCAGCGAAGGTGAGGTCATCATCGTCGATGAACACACCGGCCGTACTATGCAGGGCCGCCGCTGGTCTGATGGTCTGCATCAGGCAGTGGAAGCCAAAGAAGGTGTGGAAATCCAGAATGAAAACCAGACACTGGCTTCCATCACATTCCAGAACTACTTCCGTTTATACACCAAACTGGCCGGGATGACCGGTACAGCGGATACGGAAGCTTTTGAATTCAGTTCAATTTATAAACTCGATACCATTGTTATCCCGACTAACCGTCCGATGATCCGTAAAGATTTACCGGATCTGGTCTATATGACAGAAGCTGATAAATTCAATGCCATCATTGAAGATATCCGTGAGCGTACCGCAGCCGGACAACCGGTGCTGGTGGGTACTATCTCTATCGAGAAGTCAGAACTTATCTCCAACGCACTGAAAAAAGCCAAAATTGAGCACAGTGTACTGAATGCCAAATTCCACGCCATGGAAGCGGATATCGTTGAACAGGCCGGTCGTTCAGGTCATGTGACTATCGCTACCAACATGGCGGGTCGTGGTACGGATATCGTGCTGGGCGGCAGCTTACAGGCAGATCTGGCCGCGCTGGATGAACCGACAGAAGAGAACATTGCTGCGGCGAAAGCCGCATGGCAGGAACGTCATGATGCCGTTCTGGCGGCAGGCGGTCTGCATATCATCGGTACCGAGCGCCATGAATCCCGCCGTATCGATAACCAGTTACGCGGTCGTTCAGGCCGTCAGGGTGATGCGGGTTCTTCCCGTTTCTACCTGTCTATGGAAGATGCACTGATGCGTATTTTCGCATCTGACCGTGTTACCGGCATGATGCGCAAACTGGGTATGAAAGAGGGTGAGGCGATTGAGCATCCGTGGGTGACCAAAGCGATTGCCAACGCACAGCGTAAAGTGGAAAGCCGCAACTTCGATATCCGTAAGCAACTGCTGGAATATGATGATGTGGCAAACGACCAGCGCCGCGCTATCTACACCCAGCGTAATGATCTGCTGGATAACGGCGATATCAGTGAAACTATCGACAGCATCCGTGGTGATGTCTTCACAACGGTTATCGATGCGCATATTCCGCCGCAGTCTCTGGAAGAAATGTGGGATATCCCGGGCCTGGAAAAACGTCTGGAACAGGATTTCGATTTACATCTGCCAATCAAAGAGTGGCTGGATAAAGAACCTGAGCTGCACGAAGAAACCCTGCGTGAGCGTATCCTCGATAAAGCGGTTGAGGTTTACAAAGCCAAAGAAGAGATTGTCGGCGCTGAAATGATGCGTCACTTCGAGAAAGGCGTGATGCTGCAGACGCTGGATACACTGTGGAAAGAGCATCTGGCAGCGATGGATTATCTGCGTCAGGGTATCCACCTGCGTGGTTACGCACAAAAAGATCCGAAGCAGGAATACAAGCGTGAGTCTTTTTCCATGTTTGCTAACATGCTGGAAGGCCTGAAATATGAAGTGGTCAGCACCATTTCCAAAGTTCAGGTCCGCATGCCGGAAGAAGTTGAAGCACTGGAGCAGCGCCGCCGCGAGGAAGCTGAACGTCTGGCACAGCGCCAGCAGCTCAGCCATGAAAATGACAATGCTGCGCTGATGACCAAAACGGAAGCGGAAATCGCATCCGGTGTCCGCAAAGTCGGCCGTAATGATCCGTGCCCTTGTGGTTCCGGCAAGAAATACAAACAGTGCCACGGTGCACTGAAATAATCAGTCCTGACAGACGATTAGCATAAAAAGCAAAAAGGCGGGGTCACTTCAAACCCCGCCTTTCTTCTGTAAATAAAACGGACAGAACATGATGGAAAAAAAACACTTACGTATTGCCGCCGGCGTTATCCGTAATGCAGAAGGCGATATCTTTATTGCTCAGCGCCCGGCTGAATCTCATATGGGCGGTTACTGGGAGTTTCCCGGCGGTAAACTGGAAGCCGGAGAGTCACCGGAACAGGCGCTGGTACGGGAGCTGGAAGAAGAACTGGGTATTGTGGCTGTGCCCGGTGAGCTGTTACAGACGGCAGAGCATGAGTTTCCGGATCGCCTGATCACCATTTATTTCTTCCTGGTGGAAGAGTGGCAGAACGCGCCTTACGGCCGAGAAGGCCAGCCGTCACGCTGGGTAAAACAAACAGCACTGATCGCAGAGGAGTTTCCGCCGGTCAACCGCGGGATTGTGGCATTACTGACGGAATAAGATTCAGATATACGGATGCGGCTGTTTTTGTTCAGCCGCTGTCCGGTAAGTTAATCAGTACGGTGAACTGTCTTCCGGTTCACTCCAGGCTTCACTGTCAGAAAGGTCACTCCGGCTGGCAATCCGTTTTTCTTCCGCAGCCCACTCCCCGAGATCAATTAACTGACAACGTTTACTGCAAAACGGGCGGTACGGGCTTTCCGTCCCCCAGACAACTTCTTTTTTGCAATTCGGACAGTTAACGATAATAGCTTCTGACATAGCATCCTCCCTGCTAACAACAGGCAATTTCAAACGGTAAAGTAGCGGGTATTATACCGTGTTCGCTGTCAGTATGCAGGAAGCGTATGGCAAAACGTGTTTTGTGGCCGGAAACCTGCGGGTAAATCTGGCAATCAACCGGCAGACGCAGACGCAGTAAATCCGCACCTTCCGCATTATCCTGATAAAAGCCGTTATGGCTTTCGGCTGCGGCAAAAGGCGCGGACTGGCGCAGCAGCGTCAGCAGGCTGCTGAGTGCATTATTCAGCGGCTGCAAACCTGCAATCCAGGCGGCCTGCGTGTTATCACGCACACTCTGCGGCAGATTCAGCCACAGGTGGAGGTAAGGCAGATCAAAACCGCAGCAACCACCGGGAATACTCAGCCGCTGGCGGACAATGCTGATAATTTTATCGTCTTTCAGGTGCTGGGCGATGCGGGGGGCTTTACTCAGTTCTGCCGCTTTCTGTTTCAGTTCGTCTGAAAATCCGCGGATCAGGGCCTGGTCGGCGTTAGGCGCTTCAGCCCACATTGCCAGTTTCTTTTGCTGTTTTTCCAGCTCTTTTAAAATTTCTGAACGGACTTCACCGCGATCAATCACTTCGATAAATTCGGCGACAGCCCGGAAAAATGCCAGGCTTGACGGCAGAGAGTCGAGCGGGGACAGAGTGCTCATTTGCTGAAGTGATGTTTCAATACGCAGCCATGAACGGGTTCGTTCGTTTAATGGATGTTCAAAAGTAACAGACTGACGGATTTCGCTCATGGGTGTTCCTGTTTTGGCTGACGGGCCAACGCTGTATAATGTTCGTGCAGTGCAAGGACGCGGGGCATCAGCGGCTCATCGTTATCATGATTGGTCAGAATATCATCGGCAACGGAAAGACGTTGTTCACGGGATGCCTGCGCCCGGAGAATATTTTCGGCATGCTCTCCGGAAACGCCGTCACGGCGCATGGTACGGGCTATTTGTTCGTGCGGATAAACATCCACAACCAGTACGCGATCTGCCAGGGGAGCAAGGTTATTTTCAACCAGCAGAGGAACCACCCAAAGGGCATAAGGGGCTGTTACATTGTTAAGCTGCCGCCGGGTTTCCTGATGGATAAGCGGATGCAGTAACTGATTGAGCCATGCTTTTTCCTCCGGGTCTGCGAAGATTTCCCGGCGCAGCGCAGCTCTGTCCAGAGTGCCGTCTGCGGTCAGAATCCGCGGGCCGAAGTGCTCAGCAATAGCCTGCAATGCCGGTGTTCCCGGTTCAACCACCTGACGGGCGATAATATCCGCATCTGTTACAGGGACCCCGAGACGGGCAAACATATCCGCAACGGTACTTTTCCCGCTGCCGATACCCCCGGTTAACGCAACAATATAAGCCATTGTATTCCTGTATTGATCGAAACAACGGGTAAATTGTACCTGATGAAATTAATTTCTCCTATGGCAAATAAGCAGTGAATACAGAGATATTTCACAGGTTTGAATTTTTTATTCAGATACTTTACAGAATGAATAGTTATCAGACCAAAATTTCACCGAGCCGGAATAAAGGTAAATACATTGCAATTAATAAAATGGCGACGAGAATTGACAGGAAGGTAAACAGTAATGGCTGGAGTATTTTAAAAAAATCCTGAATTTGATTTAAGGCGAAAGATTTAAACCATTCTGCGGTATAGGAAAAAAAAGTGTCCGAATTGCCCTGTAGCCTCACCGGTGGCAATCAGTTCATAACATAATGAAGGAAATAATTTCGATTCCTTAATTGATTGGCTGAATGATTTCCCGTGAAGCAATTCTTCCCTGATTGTGCTTAAAGCCTCTCTGTATAACGGATGTGAAGTCGTCATAATAAGTGTATTAATACCCGAAATAAGTGTGATGCCCGATTGTTGTGTCATTGCCAGCATCCGGAAAATACGGGACACATAACTGAAAATAATAATATTGCCGATAAACGGAATATGTAAAATACAGATTGATTCTGCTTTTTTAATACCCGTGTGTTTCCGGCGAAATATATGATAAATAAATGTAATTACTGTTATTGTGCTCATTACCGGAATTGTATACACGGAAATAATACCGGAAATCCTGATCAATTGTTGTGTCAGTGCCGGAAGTTCAGCATCGAATGATGCATATATTTGGGCGAATTCGGGAATTACAAACAGAAACATTAATGTGACCATCAGAGTGCTGGCAATTAACAATGCAACAGGATAGCGGACTGATTTGATTAATGCGGCCCGGTGTTCACGGCTGCTCTGAATATGTTGTGAAATAGTATGAAGACACTCCGGTAATTTACCGGTTTCCTCCCCGACCGTAATCATCTGGCAGTAAAAGGAATCAAATAAAGCAGGGAACTGCATTATCCCCTGAGTCAATGTTTTTCCCTGTTGCAGTTGTCCGGTAAGCGCGCGGATCACTTCTGTCCACAGCGGGTGGCTGCATTCACCGGCCAGCAGGGAAAGTGCTTTCAGCAGCGGTAGTCCTGATGTCAGTAAGGTTGTCAGCTGCTGTGTGAAATGCAGAAGGTAGTGTTTCTCTTTCTGTGAACAGACCAGCCGCTTGCGGCAGTGCAGTGAAACAGGTGTGATGCTCTGCGAAATCAGCTGATTAACAGCACTATTCTCTGAAGACGAAATAAGGATTCCGGTCACTACCCGGTTAACCGGTGTCAGACCGGACCAGTCATACAGCCGGTAAATTTGCATAGCATCACTCCTGTTGAGCAGCAGATGTCAGATATCCTGCATATGGTAAATCTCACTGAGTGTGGTTACCCCGGACTCTGCCAGTGCGACACCTGCGTCAAACAGTGAACCGGGCAATGCACCGGCGGCAGAAGACTGCGCCTGTTGCGGTGTCAGAAAGGCAAAACAGGCAGTTCGGCCGTAATAACCTGAAAAGCAGTGCTCACAGCCGTTTGCCTGCCACGGGGTGAACTGATGTGTTTTTCCGCTGCCCAGTATCACGTTTTCCGTTTCCTGTTTTTGTGTTTTACAGTGCGGACACAGCATGCGGACCAGACGCTGGGCAATGATCAGTTTGATGCAGGTTTTAATGAAATACTCGTCAATGCCCAGTTGCCGCAGCCGCGAAAAAGTATCTTCCGCGGAATTGGTATGCAGGGTGGATAATACCAGATGACCGGTATGAGCCGCTTTGACAGCCATTTCAGCCGTTGCTTTATCCCTGATTTCACCCACCATAATGACATCCGGGTCCTGGCGCAGCAGGGCGCGGAGAATGGCGGCGAAACCCAGTTCAATTTTCGGGTTTATCTGTGTCTGGGTGATCCCCCGCAGCGGAATTTCCACCGGGTCTTCAACGCTGCAGATATTCCGGTTGTTCTGATTCAGGTATTGCAGACAGCCGTAAAGTGTGGCGGTTTTACCGCTGCCGGTGGGGCCGGTCAGTAAAATAATACCGGTGGCACTGTTGAGGCCGTCATGTAATGTTTTCAGTTGCTGAGGTGTCAGTCCTGATTTTTCCAGCGCCAGATTCTGCGTGGTACTCAGCAGCCGGAGCACCACTTTTTCACCATAAATTGTGGGGAGTGTGGCGACACGGATCGCATAACGGGTGTTATTTTCCAGCCATTCAAACTGACCGTCCTGGGGTAACCGTTTTTCGGCAATATCGAGTCCGGCAATAATTTTGATGCGGATAATGATCTCTCCGCTGATTTCCGGCGGCGGAGAATTCAGTGTATGCAACTGCCCGTCGATTCTGACCCGTATCCGGTAGCCCTGCTGTGCCGGTTCGATATGGATATCGGATGCCCGCTTGGCAACAGCACCGGCAATCATCCGGTTAACAAAGCTGACCGCGGCGGATTGTTGTTCTGCCGGCCATGTGTCGGTATCCGGTGGCTGCCGGTGATTATCGGCAGGCGGAAGGGCGGGAGGCGGCGGTGCACCGGTATCCGCAGAAACCGGTACGTTTGTTTCCGGTGTTACGCCGGGGAAAAGTACCGGCTCCGGCAGTGAGGTATTCCGGCGGCAGTAAGCCAGTTTCTCACTGTGCCATAATTCAATATCCACCCGCTTACCGGCCAGAAAGCGGATAGCGGACACAACATCCCGGCGCGGCTGCTGTGCGGCTGCAACCCGGACCGCATCCGGATTACAGTCAATCAGCATCAGCTCGTTACGTTCACATAACGCATGAACTTCAGCCAGTAAGAGTTGTTCCTCCCCGCCGGTGCGGGTAACAGGGGAAAGTGTACCTGCTTGCATAATGAATTCCTTTTCATGTCGGTATGTTACTTAATGACGTCAATACAGATTTTTTTCAGTGCGTCTTCTTTCGTGTCACAGGCGGTTGTCCAGACAGTAATGCCGTTCAGCGGATTTCTTACCGGGGTTGTGCTGACTGTCAGCGCAGCCAGTGAACTGTTTCCCTGAACTGTCACAACACCGTTTTCCGCTTTAACCGATTTGATATAACGTCCCGGGGAACCGGCGGGAACGGAACCTTGTCCGCTGTTGCATCCGGCAAAAGAGGGGCTGTCAAAACTGCACAACTCCACACCGGTTTTAAACGCGGTGACAGTCCGCAGCACATCAATCAGTGCTGCTTTGCGGATATAGTTCTGATAGCCCGGAACCGCAATGGCACTGAGAACCGCCACAATGGCGATCACCACCATCACCTCGATTAATGTGAATCCGTGCTGATTCATACTGATGCTCCTTTTTGTGTCTGTGAACGGGGTACTTATTTAGCGTGATGCACTCTATTCAATGACGGATCGTCAAAAAAGAGAGGTATCCGGATTTCTCGGCACAGATGGAAAACTGCGGTGTAACAACTGAAAACGGCAGATTTTTTTTTCGGTCTGACACGCAGAAATCAGCTGAAAAAAATCAGCACTCCCCGGAGAGGGGGGAAGACACGTATACTGTGCGGCACAAAATGATATTGGTTATGTGATTCAATAACGGCTTTTGCTCAGGAGAACGAATGGATATTCAGGATGGCTGGCTGACCACAGCGCGCAGGGTTATCTCACCGCATCACGATACCCGGCCGGAAAACGTGACTCCCCGTTTACTGGTGATCCACAATATCAGCCTGCCGCCGGGGCAGTTCGGCGGTCCGTATATTGACCAGCTTTTTCAGGGGACGCTGGACCCTAATGCACATCCGTTTTTTGCAGAAATACAGGCGCTGCGGGTTTCTGCTCACTGTCTGATCCGCCGGACCGGGGAAATTGTGCAGTATGTGCCATTTGATGCAAGAGCCTGGCATGCGGGCGTTTCCTGCTATCAGGGGACAGAAAAGTGTAACGATTTTTCCGTCGGTATTGAGCTGGAAGGGACCGATACACAACCATTCACCGATGAACAGTACCGGGCACTGGCTTCTGTGACACAGACGCTTTTGATGCATTACCCGCAAATGAAAGGGCATATCACCGGACACAGTGATATCGCACCGGGACGCAAAACAGATCCCGGCCCTTGTTTCGACTGGAACCGATACAGGAATTCACTGAATCCGGCAGACATTCCGGCTGAATAAGCCGTAAAATTTCGCAGATCTGACTGAGGCGAAGTTTTCCTGTTTACCGGTTCCCTGCTAAAATTAGCATTCCGGTAACCTGTTACTGACTAAATGCATTTTATGGATACAGACGCAGCGGAGATAACCTGACGAGGCCGGGGCAAATCAGGGTGATAGTTATATGGCGCGGTAAAAATGCACAAATATTGATTGTATATTCATAAAAATGGTCACTGTAACGGTTCAGTTTGCGTATTTATCTGAATTTAAACGTTAAATTCTGTAACATTCACGATGCAGCATTTAAACGTATCAGTTATCAATTTATGCTAAAATTTAAAAAAAAATGTTAAAACTTGCTGGTTTTTATGATTTAGCTCAAGGTCTTTATAGACAGTTGGTGAATACTTTGTTACTTTAAGACCCTGTAAAAGAAATTGGTATTACCAATTGACTACAAAACCCATGAAGCAATATTTATCCATGTTGATGGTTCTGATACAAATATGGCTTACAGCAAAATCCGCCAACCAAAATTAGCCGACGTGATCGAACAGCGGCTTGAGCACTTAATCCTCGACGGCACATTAAGCCCGGGGGAAAAGCTGCCGCCTGAACGCGAGCTGGCCAAACAGTTCGATGTCTCACGTCCCTCACTGCGCGAAGCAATTCAAAAACTTGAAGCGAAAGGCTTTCTGCTGCGCAGACAAGGTGGCGGCACATTTGTACAGAGCAATCTCTGGCAAAGCTTCAGCGACCCGCTTGCCCAGCTGCTGGAAGGGCACCCCGAATCTCAGTTTGATCTGCTGGAAACCCGTCATGCCCTTGAGGGTATTGCTGCTTATTATGCGGCGCTGCGGGGAACCGAAGCGGATTTTGTCCGTATCACCAACAGTCATCAGGCGATAGCCGATGCCCGCGACGCCGGGGATGTGGAAGCAGAATCTCAGGCCGTACTGCAATATCAGCTTATTGTCACAGAAGCCGCACATAATGTGGTGCTGTTACATTTGCTGCGCTGTATGGTGCCGATGCTGGAAAAAAATATCCGGCAGAACTTTGAATTTTTATACACCCGGAAAGAGATGCTGGCGATGGTCAGCGAACACCGGGAACAGGTATTCCGGGCCATTATGAGCCGGTCGCCGGAGGCAGCGCGGGAGGCATCCCACCGCCATCTGGCATTCCTGGAAGACGTCCTGCTGGATATGAGCCGGGAGCACACCCGGCGGGAACGTTCACTGCGCCGTCTTCAGCAGTATACAGAATAAATCAGTAATGGTTTTGGGGCTTACAGATCCCTGAATGCTGCGTCTGTAAGCTGACCTATGCATCAGCGGCAATATATAGCCGGGCCTATCTTCACGTCGCCCGTCACCGTTAAGGCGGGATACGTGAAGATAGGCTCCGAATATCATTAGAAACAGATAAACTATAAGGAATACACCATGTCAGACATTTTGAACAATGACGTGGATCCGATCGAAACCCGCGACTGGCTACAGGCGATCGAATCGGTCATCCGTGAAGAAGGTGTTGAGCGTGCACAGTTCCTGATTGATCAGGTTCTGAATACTGCCCGTCAGGGTGGTGTGAGTGTTGCAGCAGGTGCTGCGGCCCGTAATTACATCAACACCATTCCTGTTGAGGATGAACCTGCCTACCCGGGCAACCTGGAGCTGGAGCGTCGTATCCGTTCTGCTATCCGCTGGAACGCTGTCATGATGGTTCTGCGCGCATCCAAGAAAGATCTGGATCTGGGCGGTCACATGGCGTCTTACCAGTCTGCGGCTACCATGTATGAAGTGTGCTTCAACCACTTCTTCCGTGCCCAGAACGAAAAAGACGGCGGTGATGTTATTTATTTCCAGGGCCACTTAAGCCCGGGCTACTACGCACGCGCATTCATGGAAGGTCGTCTGACCGAAGAGCAGCTGAACAATTTCCGTCAGGAAATCGGCGGCAAAGGTCTGCCTTCTTATCCGCACCCTAAACTGATGCCTAACTTCTGGCAGTTCCCGACCGTTTCTATGGGGCTGGGGCCGCTGGCTGCTATCTATCAGGCTAAATTCCTGAAATATCTGGAACACCGTGGTCTGAAAGATACCTCTGAGCAAACCGTTTATGCCTTCCTGGGTGATGGCGAGATGGATGAGCCGGAATCTAAAGGTGCAATCAATATCGCTGTCCGTGAAAACCTGGACAACCTGATCTTCGTTATCAACTGTAACCTGCAGCGCCTCGACGGCCCTGTAAACGGTAACGGTAAAATCGTTAACGAAATGGAAGGTATGTTCTCCGGTGCGGGCTGGCAGGTAATCAAAGTCATGTGGGGCGGCCGCTGGGATGAACTGCTGAAGAAAGATACCAGCGGTAAACTGATTCAGCTGATGAACGAAACCGTTGACGGCGACTATCAGACATTCAAATCCAAAGATGGTGCTTACGTTCGTGAACACTTCTTTAACCGTTATCCGGAAACCGCTGCATTAGTCAAAGACTGGACTGATGAGCAGATCTTCGCACTGAACCGCGGTGGTCACGATCCGAAGAAAATGTTCGCTGCACTGAAAAAAGCGCATGACACCAAAGGCAAACCAACCCTGATCCTGGCCCAGACCGTTAAAGGTTATGGTATGGGTGATACTGCTGAAGGTAAAAACATCGCTCACCAGGTTAAGAAAATGAACATGGAAGGCGTGCGCCATCTCCGTGATCGTTTCAACATCGATGTGGCTGATGATCAGCTGGAAAAACTGCCGTTCATCAAGTTTGACGAAAACTCTGAAGAGCAGAAATACATGATGGAACGCCGTGCGGCACTGCATGGTCCGGTTCCTTCACGCCGTTCTCACTTCGATGAGAAACTGGATATTCCTGCACTGAGCGATTTCAGCCAGTTACTGGAAGAGCAGAACAAAGAAATCTCCACCACTATCGCGTTTGTGCGTGCACTGAACGTGATGCTGAAAAACAAATCCATCAAAGAGCGTATTGTGCCAATCATCGCGGATGAAGCACGTACATTTGGTATGGAAGGTCTGTTCCGTCAGATCGGTATCTACAACTCCAAAGGTCAGCTGTATACCCCGCAGGACCGTGAGCAGGTTGCTTACTACCGTGAAGATGTGAAAGGTCAGATCCTGCAGGAAGGTATCAACGAACTGGGTGCGGGCGCATCCTGGCTGGCGGCTGCAACCTCTTACAGCACCAATAACCTGCCGATGATTCCGTTCTACATCTACTACTCAATGTTCGGTTTCCAGCGTATCGGTGACCTGATGTGGATGGCAGGCGACCAGCAGGCACGCGGCTTCCTGATCGGCGGTACTTCCGGCCGTACCACCCTGAACGGTGAAGGTCTGCAGCACGAAGATGGCCACAGCCATATTCAGTCTCTGACTATCCCTAACTGCCTGTCTTATGACCCGTCATTCGCGTACGAAGTTGCGGTCATCATGCAGGATGGTCTGGAGCGTATGTATGGTGAAGCGCAGGAAAACATTTACTACTACATCACCACACTGAACGAAAACTACCATATGCCTGCAATGCCGGAAGGTGTTGAGGAAGGTATCCGTAAAGGTATCTACAAACTGGAAACCCTGACCGGTGATAAAGGCAAGGTACAGTTACTGGGTTCAGGTGCGATTCTGCGTCACGTACGTGAAGCAGGTCAGATTCTGTCTTCTGAATACGGCATCAGCTCTGATATCTACAGCGTGACCTCGTTCACCGAGCTGGCACGTGAAGGTCAGGATTGTGATCGCTGGAACATGCTGCACCCGTCAGAAACCCCGCGCGTGCCTTACATCACTCAGGTGATGAACGATGCACCGGCTGTGGCATCCACAGACTGGATGAAACTGTTCGCAGAACAGGTTCGCGGTTATGTTCCTGCTGACCAGTACCGCGTACTGGGTACTGACGGTTACGGCCGTTCAGACAGCCGTGATAACCTGCGTCATCATTTCGAAATTGATGCTGGTTATGTTGTTGTTGCTGCTCTGGGTGAGCTGGCTAAACGTGGTGAAATTGACGTGAAAGTGGTTGAAGAAGCCATTAAGAAATTCAGCATCAACCCTGAAAAAGTTAACCCGCGTGTGGCATAAGAGGTAAAAATTAATGTCTATTGAAATCCATGTGCCTGATATCGGTTCAGATGAAGTTGATGTAACTGAAATTCTGGTCAGTGTCGGCGATAAAGTAGAAGCAGAACAATCACTCATCACCGTTGAAGGTGACAAGGCGTCGATGGAAGTTCCGTCTCCGCAGGCAGGGGTTGTTAAAGAGATTAAAGTTGCCGTGGGCGATAAAGTCAGCACCGGTTCTTTCATCATGGTATTTGAAGCAGAGGCCGCAGCAGCGGCTCCTGCTCCGGCAGCTCAGGCTGCCGCACCTGCTGCTCCGGCAGCGGCTGCAGCATCTGCACTGCAGGAAGTTCACGTACCGGATATCGGTGGTGACGAAGTTGATGTGACTGAAATCATGGTCAGCGTCGGCGATACCGTGACTGAAGAACAGTCTCTGATCACTGTTGAAGGCGACAAAGCCTCAATGGAAGTTCCGTCTCCGATGGCGGGTGTGGTTAAAGAGATCAAAGTTGCTGTCGGCGATAAAGTCAGCACCGGTTCCCTGATCATGGTCTTTGAAGTTGCGGGCGCAGCACCGGCGGCACAGCCTGCCGCAGCCGCTCCGGCACCTGCAGCAGCGGCACCGGCCGTGGCAGCAGACAAAGAAATCCATGTACCGGATATCGGCGGTGACGAAGTTGACGTGACTGAAATTATGGTCAGCGTCGGCGATACCGTGACTGAAGAACAGTCTCTGATCACCGTTGAAGGCGACAAAGCCTCAATGGAAGTCCCGTCTCCGATGGCAGGTAAAGTCAAAGAAATCAAAGTAGCAGTCGGCGATAAAGTCAAAACCGGCTCTCTGATTATGGTCTTTGAAGTTGCGGGCGCAGCACCTGCTCCGGCAGCACAGCCTGCAGCAGCTGCACCAGCGGCAGCAGCTCCGGCAGCAGCACCGGCTGCGGGTAATGACTTCGTTGAGAACGATGCTTACGTTCACGCAAGTCCGGTTATCCGTCGTCTGGCCCGTGAATTCGGTGTGAATCTGGCGAAAGTCAAAGGCACAGGCCGTAAAGGCCGTATCCTGCGTGAAGACGTTCAGGCTTATGTGAAAGATGCGGTGAAACGCGCTGAAGCGGCTCCGGCTGCTGCAGGCGGCGGTTTACCTGGCATGCTGCCATGGCCGAAAGTGGACTTCAGCAAGTTCGGTGAAGTGGAAGAAGTTGAACTGAGCCGTATTCAGAAGCTGTCCGGTGCTAACCTGAGCCGTAACTGGGTGATGATCCCGCACGTTACGCTGATGGATGAAGCGGATATCACTGACGTTGAAGAATTCCGTAAACAGCAGAACAAAGAAGCTGAGAAGAAACAGCTGGGCGTGAAAATCACTCCGCTGGTCTTCGTGATGAAAGCTGCCGCGAAAGCGCTGGTCGAAATGCCGCGTTTCAACAGCTCTATCACTGAAGATGCACAGCGTCTGATTCTGAAGAAATATGTCAATATCGGTATCGCGGTAGACACCCCGAACGGCCTGGTTGTTCCTGTCATCAAAGATGTGAACAAAAAAGGTATTCTGGAACTGTCTTACGAACTGGCTGAAATCTCCAAAAAAGCCCGTAACGGTAAGCTGACTTCTTCTGATATGCAGGGCGGATGCTTCACTATCTCCAGCCTGGGCGGTATCGGGACAACCGGTTTCGCACCGATTGTTAACGCACCGGAAGTGGCTATCATGGGTCTGTCACGTTCATCCATGAAACCGGTATGGGACGGCAAACAGTTTGTTCCGCGTCTCATTCTGCCAATGTCACTCTCCTTCGACCACCGTGTGATCGATGGTGCTGACGGCGCCCGCTTCATCACGCTGATTAATCAGTACATGAGCGATTTACGCCGCCTGGCAATGTAAGCAATTACACTAAGACCGGTGCAGAGCCGGTCTCAGCGGCGCAGGCTGAAACGTGCTCATCCCGGATAACGGGAGTCAGGTCACAGAACTGCGCCTTTCCAGGTTGTTAACAATTTTGTAAACTGCTCTCAGTGTGTACGTCCCGGTGGAATATATGTCGTCTGACCCGCCGGACAAACAATTAAGAGGTCACGATGAGTACTGAAATTAAAGCCCAGGTCGTTGTACTTGGTGCGGGCCCTGCAGGGTATTCAGCGGCTTTCCGCTGTGCTGACTTAGGTCTGGAAACTGTCCTGATTGAACGCTATTCAACCTTAGGCGGTGTCTGCCTGAACGTAGGTTGTATCCCGTCCAAAGCATTACTGCATGTTGCTAAAGTGATCGAAGAAGCGAAAGCGCTGGCTTCTCACGGCATCGTGTTCGGCGAACCGCAGACTGATATCGATAAAGTCCGTCTGTGGAAAGAGAAAGTTATTTCTCAGTTAACCGGCGGTCTGGCCGGTATGGCGAAAGGCCGTAAAGTGACTGTTGTGAATGGTCTCGGCCAGTTCACCGGTGCGAATACTATCGAAGTCAATGGTGAGAAGGGTAAAACCACCATCACGTTTGACAATGCTATTATTGCAGCGGGCTCACGCCCGATTCAGCTGCCGTTTATCCCGCACGAAGATCCGCGTGTATGGGATTCAACTGATGCGCTGCAGCTGAAAACCGTCCCGGGCCGTCTGCTGGTCATGGGTGGTGGTATCATCGGTCTGGAAATGGGTACCGTATACCACGCGCTGGGTTCAGAGATTGATGTTGTTGAAATGTTTGACCAGGTCATTCCTGCAGCAGATAAAGACATTGTTAAACTGTTCACCAAACGTATCAGCACCAAGTTTAACCTGATGCTGGAAACCAAAGTGACCGCCGTTGAAGCAAAAGAAGACGGTATCTATGTCACGATGGAAGGCAAGAAAGGCCCTGCAGAACCACAGCGTTATGACGCGGTTCTGGTGGCTATCGGCCGTACTCCTAACGGTAAACTTCTGGCGGCTGATAAAGCCGGTGTTGAAGTTGACGATCGCGGTTTCATCCACGTTGACAAACAAATGCGCACCAACGTGCCGCACATCTTTGCTATCGGCGATATCGTCGGTCAGCCGATGCTGGCGCACAAAGGTGTTCACGAAGGTCACGTGGCAGCCGAAGTTATCTCCGGTCTGAAACACTACTTCGATCCGAAAGTGATCCCGTCTATTGCTTACACCGAACCGGAAGTGGCATGGGTTGGTCTGACCGAGAAAGAAGCGAAAGAGAAGGGCATCAGCTACGAAACAGCAACCTTCCCGTGGGCGGCTTCCGGCCGTGCAATCGCGTCTGACTGCGCTGAAGGTATGACCAAACTGATTTTCGACAAAGAATCTCACCGTGTTATCGGTGGTGCGATTGTCGGTACTAACGGCGGTGAGCTGTTAGGTGAAATCGGTCTGGCTATCGAAATGGGTTGTGATGCGGAAGACCTGGCTCTGACCATCCACGCTCACCCGACGCTGTACGAATCAATCGGTATGGCGGCTGAGATTTACGAAGGCAGCATCACTGACCTTCCGAATCCGAAAGCGAAAAAGAAAAAGTAATCAGCTGACCCGGTAACAGTATTGTTACCCGGCTGAAAATAAAAATCCGGCAGCCTCTGGCGCCGGATTTTTTTATTCCCCGCAGCCATCGCCCCGCCTGTGTACTCATAGACAAACCGGTATTATTCAGATATTAATAAATTCAGTATGCTGACCGTCGTTCCCGGTGCAGCTGAACTGCGCAAACGACCGTTTTTTGCATTTCCGGCGTAATCAATAATTGTGCAGATTCCTGTTTAAAACGGCATAACACTGGTGAAACGGGTAAGCAGCAAGTTTAATTCACTAATGTTATTCAGCTCACAAATTGTTTATGTTGCTTTAATGTGAATGAATTAACAATGTGTTTAAATTTTGATATGCTGAAACCCCGTTGCCGGGCACTCATAAAAAACACAAAGCAAGGAGTACGTCGTGCTGGAAAATTACCGCAGGCACGTTGCCGAACGTGCAGCACAAGGGATCGCCCCTAAGCCATTGGAAGCCGCTCAGGTTGCTGAGTTAGTCGAATTACTGAAATCTCCGCCGGCAGGCGAAGAAGCGTTTCTTGTTGATCTGATTACCAACCGTGTACCGCCGGGTGTTGATGAAGCCGCATATGTGAAAGCCGGTTTCCTGGCCGCTCTGGCAAAAGGTGAAGCACATTCACCTCTGATCTCCGCTGAAAAAGCCGTTGAATTACTCGGAACCATGCAGGGTGGCTATAACATTCACGCCCTGATTGAAGCCCTCGATGATGAAAAACTGGCCCCTGTCGCCGCCAAAGCGCTCTCTCATACCTTACTGATGTTTGATAATTTCTATGATGTGGAAGAAAAGGCAAAAGCCGGTAATTCATATGCACAGAAAATTATTCAGTCCTGGGCTGATGCAGACTGGTTCCTTGAACGTCCGAAGCTGGCAGAGAAACTGACCGTTACTGTCTTTAAAGTCTCCGGTGAAACCAACACCGATGATCTGTCACCGGCACCGGATGCCTGGTCGCGTCCGGATATCCCGCTGCATGCACTCGCGATGCTGAAAAACCCGCGTGACGGTATTGATCCGGATGAACCGGGCAATATCGGGCCGGTTAATCAGATTGATCTGCTCAGCAAAAAAGGGTTCCCGCTGGCCTATGTCGGCGATGTGGTCGGTACCGGGTCTTCCCGTAAATCTGCGACCAACTCCGTGCTGTGGTTTATGGGGGATGATATCCCGTATGTGCCGAATAAACGCGGCGGTGGTATTGTGCTGGGCGGAAAAATTGCCCCGATTTTCTTCAATACCATGGAGGATGCGGGGGCGCTGCCGGTGGAAGTGGATGTCAGCAATCTGAATATGGGGGATGTGATTGATGTTTACCCGTATAAGGGCGAGATCCGCAATCATGACACCAATGAGCTGCTGGCGACGTTTGAACTGAAAACCGATGTGCTGCTGGATGAAGTCCGCGCAGGTGGCCGTATTCCGCTGATTATCGGTCGCGGCCTGACTGCAAAAGCACGCGAGTCTCTCGGCCTGCCGCATACGGATATTTTCCGTCAGGCAAAACCGGTTGAGAAAAGCACCCGCGGTTTCTCACTGGCTCAGAAGATGGTCGGCCGTGCCTGCGGTGTGGCGGGAATTCGTCCGGGTGAGTACTGCGAGCCTAAGATGACCTCTGTCGGCTCCCAGGACACCACCGGGCCGATGACCCGTGATGAACTGAAAGACCTGGCCTGTCTTGGTTTCTCAGCGGATCTGGTGATGCAGTCGTTCTGTCACACTGCTGCTTATCCGAAGCCGGTGGATGTAAATACACATCACACCCTGCCTGATTTTATTATGAACCGCGGCGGTGTGTCGCTGCGTCCGGGAGACGGTATTATCCACTCCTGGCTGAACCGCATGCTGCTGCCGGATACCGTCGGCACCGGCGGTGACTCACACACCCGTTTCCCGATTGGTATTTCCTTCCCGGCCGGTTCCGGTCTGGTCGCTTTTGCGGCGGCAACCGGTGTGATGCCGCTGGATATGCCGGAATCTGTGCTGGTGCGTTTTAAAGGAAAAATGCAGCCGGGGATCACGCTGCGTGATCTGGTGCATGCGATTCCGTATTACGCTATTCAGCAGGGGCTGCTGACTGTTGAGAAAAAAGGGAAGAAAAATATTTTCTCCGGCCGTATCCTGGAAATTGAAGGGCTGCCGACACTGAAAGTGGAACAG
The DNA here is from genome assembly GCF_019242955.1 of Morganella morganii. Taxonomy (GTDB): domain Bacteria; phylum Pseudomonadota; class Gammaproteobacteria; order Enterobacterales; family Enterobacteriaceae; genus Morganella; species Morganella sibonii. The sequence goes on along the minus strand of NZ_CP066129.1, from coordinate 3,002,060 downwards.
GCGTTTGAGCTGGCGGATGCATCTGCCGAGCGTTCTGCGGCAGGTTGTACCATCAAACTGGATAAAGAGCCGATTACGGAATACCTCAATTCCAATATCGTCCTGCTGAAATGGATGATTGCGGAAGGTTACGGTGATCGTCGTACCATCGAGCGCCGTATTCAGAGCATGGAAAAATGGCTGGCCGATCCGCAACTGCTGGAAGGCGATGCGGATGCAGATTATGCTGCCGTGATCGAAATCGATCTTAATGAAATCCGGGAGCCGATTCTCTGTGCGCCGAATGACCCGGATGATGCACGTCTGCTGTCTGATGTGGCCGGAAGCAAGATTGATGAAGTGTTTATCGGCTCCTGCATGACGAATATCGGGCACTTCCGTGCGGCGGGTAAACTGCTCGACAGCTATAAGGGCCAGTTACCGACCCGTCTGTGGGTCGCACCACCGACCAAAATGGATGCCGCGCAGCTGACAGAAGAAGGCTATTACAGCATCTTCGGCAAAAGCGGTGCCCGTATTGAGATTCCGGGCTGTTCACTGTGTATGGGGAACCAGGCGCGCGTGGCGGATAACTCAACGGTTGTATCCACCTCCACCCGTAACTTCCCGAACCGTCTGGGCACCGGTGCGAATGTGTATCTGGCCTCAGCGGAACTGGCGGCAGTTGCCTCCCTGCTGGGACGCCTGCCGACACCGGCGGAGTATCAGACCTTTATGGATAAAGTGGATGAGACAGCGGAAGATACCTATCGTTACCTCAACTTTGACCAGCTGAATCAGTACACCAAAATTGCGGATGGCGTGATTTTCCAGACTCAGGTGTGATAGTCAGCATCTGAATCAATCCGCAGTTATTGTACCGGCGGGAGACAGCAGACACTGTCTCCCGTTTTTTTATACCTGTCAGCCGGTTAATTACGGTGTGGATGTACCTGAAAACCGGATAACCCGCTAAAATAAGGACAGGTGTTGCATACGTGACAGCGGTAAAGTATTAACAAGAGGTATACAGCGATGGATTATGAATTTTCCCTCGGGATCGACGGGAACGTGATAGTTAAGCTGTCAATGGATCACGAAGCGATCGGTCACTGGCTGAATGAAGAAGTAAAAGGGGATCTCTCGGTCATCGATGAGATAACGCTGGCGTTTGACAGTATTAAAGGGCGTGAGCAGCAGTGGCAGCGGGTGGGTCATGAATACACCCTGTTGATGGATGATGAGGAAATCATGATTAACGCCAATCAGATTACCTTTGAAACCGATGAACCGGATGAAGGTATGAGTTATTACGATAATGAAAGTATTGCGTTCTGCGGAACGGCTGACTTTATGATTTTACTGGAAAATTATCGTAAATTTATTGTGACCGGCGGGCAGGGCTGAGAATTTTTATTCTGAAATTTTCATTTGTTACGGTAATATAAACCAGTAGTTCTTTACCTGATGCGATAATCGGTCGGTTATTGCAACAATGTTGTTTTTATTTATTTCCGATAACTTATGAGGTGGATGAATGAATGAACAAATCCTGACGGATGGCCTGAATCAGGCGACCGGCTGGCTGGCAAATAATCAGACATTGCTGCTGGATTATGCGGTGAATATTGTGGCTGCTGTGCTGACACTGATTATCGGTCTGTTTGTGGCGAAAATGGCCGGCAAAGCGGTTTCCCGCCTGCTGTCGATGCGCGGTGTGGATGTTACCGTCTCTGATTTTCTGTCAGCAATGGTTCGTTATGCAGTTATTGCTTTCACACTGATTGCCGTTCTGGGGCGTCTTGGTGTGCAGACGGCGTCCGTTATCGCGGTGCTGGGTGCGGCAGGTCTGGCCGTGGGTCTGGCATTACAGGGATCACTCTCAAATCTCGCGGCAGGGGTATTGTTGGTGATTTTCCGTCCTATCCGTGCAGGTGAATATGTGGTTATCGGGGCGTCAGAAGGGACTGTTCAGAATGTGCAGATTTTTTCCACCACACTGCGCAGCGCGGATGACAAGATTATTGTGATCCCGAACGGTAAAGTAATTGCGGGCGATATTATTAACGTTACCCGTGAACCGGATCGCCGCCGTGACATCATTGTCGGTGTGGCTTACAACGCCGATATTGATCAGGTTAAAGAGATTCTGACTGAGATTGTTGCCGCTGATCCGCGCGTGCAGAAAGAGAAAGGTATCGTGGTTCGCCTCAACGAAATGGCACCATCCTCCCTGAATTTTGTTGTCCGTTACTGGACAAAAAACGGCGATTTCCTGGATGTATACTGGGATCTGCTGGAAAACTTCAAACGTGCGCTGGATAAGCATAATATCGGTATTCCGTTCCCGCAGCTTGATGTCCATATGCATCAGAATAATCAGCAACAGCAGGCGTAACAGGTGTATATTATCAGCGGTACCCTTTTTCCGGGTGCCGCTTTTTTTTGCCGTAAAGTGAGAGATTGTGATGAGCGAGCATTTACTTCATTTTATTCCTGAGACACTGAGTTATGTCCCGGATGCTGAGCAGCAGAAGGCTGCGGAACAGTATCTGAGTGAGTGGATGGCGGCTGACGATATTATGCATCAGGCGGACCCGGATATTATTTTCTGGTCCGGCAGTGAAAACTTCCGTTATCCGCTCTGTCCTGTCTGCCGCAAGCCGGTTTCCGGTACCTGGTGGGGGGCGCAGATGAATGCGATTTTTGCGGTTACCGGAGAGGAACGCATTTCTGCCGCTCTGGCACCGCGCAATACCCCCTGCTGCGGGGCGCCTGCCGTCATTCCCGATATGGATTATGATGAAACCGGCGGTCTTGCGTGTTACGGGCTGACTGTCCGTTATAACAACAGTTTTATTGTCTGTATGGATAACGGGCGGGATGAAATTATCAGCCGTGTGAGTGAATGCCTCGGTACCCCGGTGCGTCTGGTCTGGGAGTGGATCTGACCGCATTTCTCTCGAAATATTAGTCTCGTTAATGACCCATTAATTGTATTAATTTCACTAATACTGAAATCCCGGTAATATTCATTCCATCCGGCGTGGATTGAATAATTATCGGGATTTTTTGCATGTTATCGACGTATTTTCAGGGGTTATTACTTGGCGCGGCAATGATATTGCCGCTCGGGCCACAAAATGTATTTGTATTACAACAGGGAAGCAGGAAGCAGTATCATCTGATGAGTGCATTTTTATGCACGCTGAGTGATGTGTTACTGATCACGGCCGGGGTCTTTGGCGGCAGCGCACTGCTGAGCCAGTCTGTGTTACTGATGGCACTGGTCACCTGGGGCGGGGTGGCATTTTTGCTGTGGTATGGCTGGGGAGCGCTGCGGGCAGTCTTTACGGCGGATGCCGGACTGACGATGCAGGAGCAGGTTGTCCGCAGCCGCTGGCGGGTGATTATGACGCTGGTGGCCGTTACCTGGCTGAATCCGCATGTTTATCTGGATACCTTTGTGGTGCTGGGCAGTATCGGCGGACAACTGGGCTCCGATATGCGCATCTGGTTTACCGCAGGGGCAGTATGTGCATCGGTATTGTGGTTCTTCGGCCTGGCGCTGCTGGCGGCCTGGTTTTCGCCGGTGCTGCAAAAACCGGTATCACAGCGGATTATCAACCTGTTTGTCGGCTCGGTGATGTGGTATATCGCGATACAATTAGCTTTAAAAGGATTGAATATTTCTTATTAATCCGAAATATTGTTTCGTCAGAGTGTGCTAGTGTTATTTATTCCGGCATAACGTCCTGTTATGTGACCGGTTTAAAACAGAAGGAGGATATGTGAAACTGAAATCTCTTGCTCTTGCCGCTATGGTTGCCCTGGGGAGTTACACGGCTGCGGCTCAGGCAGCGGAAACCCCCGCAGGCCCGCATATTTCAACCTCCGGCAGCGCTGTGATTCAGGCTGAGCCTGATATGGCGACACTGACTATCAATGTGACCGTAAAGGAAAAAGATGCGTCAGCCGCCAAAGCACAGGCGGACAAACGTGTGGCGCAATATTTTGATTTTCTGAAAGCTCAGGGGATTGAAAAGAAAGACATTAATGCGGCCAATATCAGTACCAGTCCGGATTATGTCTATGATAAAGAGAAAGAAGAATCTGTTATCCGCGGTTATAACGCCTCCCGTTCAGTGACGGTGAAAGTCTATGATCTGAACAAGCTGAACACATTGCTCGACGGCGCACTGAAAAGCGGCCTGAATGATATCAGTGCAGTGGAGTTCGGAGTGAATAATCCGGAGAAATATCGTGCGGAAGTGCGTCAGAAAGCCATTGATGATGCCGTTTCACAGGCGAAAGCCGTGGCAAAAGGCTTTGGTTCTGAGCTGGGTGCCGTGTACAGCATCGGTTATAACGCACCACAGCCGGTTCCGGTGATGGCGCGCGGTAAAATGATGCTGGCTGCCAATGCACCGGCAGCGGTATCTGCGGATGAAACCTATGAACAACAGACTATCGACTTCCGCGATCAGGTGGATGTTGTGTTTGAACTGAAACGTTAATCCGTTTCAGGCGGCGCCTGCCGCAATGTCTGACGCCCGTGTTTCAGCAGGGCGTCAGTCACCTGCCGCATGGTGGCACTTTCCGGTGCAAACCGGTGCCAGTACAGCATCCGGCGCTGAAACAGACCCGGTGTCAGATCCAGCAACTCTCCCCGCTCCAGTTCATCCGCAATCTGCAAATGCGGGATCATACAGCAGGCTGAACTCTGTTTTGCCAGCTGCACAAAGGCTTCCGAGGAATTAAGAACATGGCTCGGCACACTGCCGGGTGCGAGGTCAAAATTGGTCTGCAGGAAGGCCATGTGCATATCATCAAGATAATCAAATGCCACAGCGGGGGCTTTCAGCAGAGCACTGCGGCTGACGCCGTCAGGAAAATAACGGGCGGCAAATTCCGGTGAGGCGACAAAGAGGTAATCCAGCGCGCCAAGCTGATCCGCCAGACATCCCGGCAGCGGACGCGGCTGAATACTGACCGCACCAACCACTTCCCCGCGCCGCAGACGTTCATGCGTGCGTGATTCATCTTCCACCTGAATATTCAGGCGGATAGCCAGATCAGCCAGAACATGGCGAAGCGCCGGAAGCAGCCAGGTCGCGAGGCTGTCGGCATTGACCGCCAGAGAGATCAGAGGCGGTTCAATATTACCGGCATCATCCCCCAGCCATTCGGCTTCGAGTAATTCCACCTGATGCAGCAGACCGAGGAGCTTCTGACCCTCTTCGGTCGGCCGCGGCGGCACGGTACGCACCAGCAGCGGCTGTCCGAACAGGTTTTCCAGCTGTTTGATGCGCTGAGAAACGGCAGACTGGGTAATACAGAGTTTCTGTGCAGCCCGCTCAAAACCACGTTCACGGATAACAGCGTCCAGCGCCTGCAGGGCACGATAATCCGGTCGTCTCATGGCGGTTTTCTCCTCTTTATTATCAGTCATTCACAATATGCCACAATTCGCATTCCGGGGGAGAAATAATTGCTATAATTATCACGGGCTATGCCGGTGGCATAGGATGACGATGAAAAGGCAATAACATGACTCAGGATGAATTAAAGAAAGCGGTTGGCTGGTCGGCATTAGAATTCGTGAAGCCGGGCACTATTGTTGGTGTGGGCACCGGGTCCACCGCGTCTCACTTTATTGATGCGCTGGCGACCATGAAAGGCCAGATTGACGGCGCGGTATCCAGCTCAGAGGTATCAACCGCAAAACTGAAAAGCTACGGCATTCCGGTGCTGGACTGCAATGATGTGGACAGCCTGGACGTGTATGTCGACGGCGCGGATGAAATCGACCACCATATGAACATGATCAAAGGTGGTGGTGCGGCACTGACCCGTGAGAAAATCGTGGCGGCTATTGCGAAAAAATTCATTTGTATCGTGGATGAAAGCAAGCGTGTTGATGTGCTGGGTAAATTCCCGCTGCCGGTGGAAGTGATCCCGATGGCGCGTTCTTATGTGGCGCGTGAGCTGGTCAAACTCGGTGGTCAGCCGGAATACCGTCAGAATGTGGTAACGGATAACGGCAACGTGATTCTGGATGTCTACAATCTGGAAATTCTGAACCCGGTTGAGATGGAAAATAAAATTAACGGTATCGCCGGTGTGGTGACTGTAGGTTTATTTGCCAACCGCGGTGCGGATGTGGTGCTGATGGGTACTCAGGATGGCGTAAAAACCATTAAATAAATCAGTAAGCTATCTGTAATATACCGATACAGAATAAGGAACCGGAGACGGTTCCTTTTTAATTTTTTTTTAAATCATAAATTTCGGTGATATATATCACAATTTTGTCTTTGATATGCCCAAAATATCAGCACTCAGTGGCATTTTTTCATTTTCTTCTGCAAACCTGCCTTTTCCCTGTAACTTGTTCTGTGACTTATACAGGGGCGTGTATTGCGGAGACGTTATTTTTTGTTATTTTGATGTGAGGACAGGACATTTCGGGAACTTAACAAAAGGCAGGGTCATGGTAAAAGTATCACTGGAAAAAGATAAAATTAAATTTCTGCTATTGGAAGGCGTACACCAGAGTGCGGCAGACAGTCTGAAAGCAGCGGGTTATTCAAACATTGAATATCATAAAGGCGCATTATCCACGGAAGAATTAAAAGAAGCGATCCGTGATGCGCGTTTTATCGGTATCCGATCCCGTACCCAACTGACAGAAGAGATTTTTGCCTGCGCGGAAAAACTGGTCGCTGTCGGTTGTTTCTGTATCGGGACTAACCAGGTCGATCTCGGCGCGGCGGCAAAACGCGGTATTCCTGTCTTTAACGCACCTTTCTCAAACACCCGTTCCGTGGCTGAGATGGTGCTGGGGCAACTGTTACTGCTGCTGCGCCGTATTCCGGAGGCAAATGCCAAAGCGCATCGTGGTATCTGGGATAAACAGGCGAAAGGCTGCTATGAGGCGCGCGGTAAAAAACTGGGGATTATCGGCTACGGCCATATCGGGACACAGCTGGGTATCCTGGCGGAATCCATCGGTATGGATGTCTATTTTTACGATATCGAAAACAAACTGCCGCTCGGTAATGCCACTCAGGTGCGTCATTTATCTGAGCTGCTGAATATGAGTGATGTGGTCACGCTGCATGTACCGGAAACGGAATCCACCAAAAATATGGTGAGTAAGCATGAGTTTGAACTGATGAAACCGGGCGCGATTTTCATTAACGCCTCACGTGGTACGGTCGTGGATATTCCGGCGCTCAGTCAGGCACTGGCCTCAAAACACCTGTCCGGCGCGGCGGTGGATGTGTTCCCGTCTGAACCGGCGGCAAACAATGACCCGGAAGATCCGTTTATTTCTGAGCTGATTGGGTTTGATAATGTCATTCTTACTCCGCATATCGGCGGCTCAACCCAGGAAGCACAGGAAAATATCGGTTTTGAGGTCGGCGGCAAGCTGGCGAAATACTCCGATAATGGTTCGACGCTTTCTGCGGTCAACTTCCCTGAAGTATCACTGCCGGTGCACGGACAGAATGCAAACCGTCTGCTGCATATTCACGAAAACCGCCCGGGTCTGCTGACCAGCATCAACCAGGTCTTTACTGATCGCGGTATCAATATCGCAGCACAGTATCTGCGGACGGCGGGTGATCTGGGTTATGTTGTTATCGATATTGTGGCAAATAATCAGGATGAGGCGGATGATGTTCTGCTGCAACTGAAAGCCCTGCCGGGAACAATAAGAGCACGTCTGTTGTTCTGAGAGCGGTGATTGCTCTGCGGATAACGGGCAAGCGAACGAAAAAGCATGCGCGTCATGGATGACGCGCCTGAGCTTACAGGGGTGTATTTAAAGCGGCTTTTCGTTTTGCCCGTTACCGGTAGTTTCACCGGAGTCAATGCGTGCCGGTGTATTTCTCTGATAAGTAACAGTCTGTTTATACAGGTTTATTTGTGTTCCGGCCACAGCCAGCGGCGTGATGGTGTGATCACTTCCGGCAGCGGCACATCCCACTCTGCAACGGGTAACTCACTGACCTGCTGACAATCATGCGCCAGTCCCAGCGGGTAAAATCCTTTCTTCTGCCAGTCTGCCAGTGTACGGTCATAAAAACCGCCGCCCATCCCGAGACGCCCGCCTTTTTCATCAAATGCAACCAGCGGAATAAACATGATATCCAGTTCCTGCGGCGGCAATACCTGTGTGACATCCAAAGCCGGTTCTGAAATTGAAAATTTATTTTTAATCAGCGGGGTATCAGGACGATAGGCAAGAAATAACAGATGATGGCGGCTGAACGGGTGAAGAACCGGCAGATATACGTGTTTCCCCTGTGACCACAGCCATTCTGTCAGCGGGCGGGTATCTATCTCGCCGTCAAAAGAGAGAAACAGGGCAATATTATCAGCGCGGTCAATGCCGGGGTGGTGAATGATTTGCTGAACAAGATCTTGTGCGGCAGCCGTCTGCTGCTGCGGGGTCAGGGCACGGCGTTTGTTGCGGATTAACTGACGCAGATGATGCCGTGATTGTAACAGCGGGTCATGAGTCATAGTGAAATCAGCGAAATATCAGGAGATAAATAAGAGAGAGGTCTCCAAGATGCCGTCGCAGGCTGTAACCCTTGAACCCTTGGTTCAAGGTGAACGCGGCGTTGCTTCCATTAGGCTGCCTGAACGAATCAGGTATGCTCACCGGTGACAAATCACCACATTCTGTCTGTATCAATATCGGCTCAGGGGACTGACCCGCAGACAAACATCTCAGAGAATTTTGTGAACTACGTGTAACGTTGTTCTTAAACTCATTGTATGAAATCGGGCTGAGATTGCAACCTAATTTCGAAATTTTTTTTGTCTAGTGACTGATTTCTAAACAATTTTATTCAATAGGTGTTACCTGGCGCTCTGTAATTCGGGTTTGGTCATGCAGCGCCTGCTCGATAGTCTGCTGTAACAGTTTTATCTTTTGTTCCATGTTATAGGCATAATCGCGCGTTTTCAATTTTTCTTGTGTCAGTTCGTGACAGATGTTTAACGCAACGATAAAAACGAGCTGTTCCGCGTTAGTGACCCGGCTGCGCTCTTTCAGGTCCTGTAACCGTTGTTCAAGCTCCGCAGCGGAAGCGAGCAGAGCTTCTTTTTGTTCCGGTGGACAATTAACGCGCATGGAACGCCCGAATATTTGGATATCAACGGGTTGTGCAGACATGAAATCTTCCTTTGGTTCTGCAACAGGATATTATCCTGTGTGACGTGAATTGTGTACGTTATAGCAGCAGGCCGCAGCCCTTATCTGGTACAGCGGCGCCTCTTGATGGTAGCATATCACGAACTGAAACCCGACTGGTGAGCAAAATAATGACCCCGGATAAAACACTGCCCGATTTTAAAACACTTGATGAACTTTTACGTCAGCAAGCCGTTGCCATGACTGCGTCAGAGATGCACGGCCTGATCACGGGTCTGCTCTGCGGCGGTAACACTGATGAGAGCTGGATGGCGCTGATCCACGACCTGACCAACGAAGGTATGGCGTTTTCACAGATTCTGGCACAACCGCTGCGTGCTCTCTTTAATACCACATTTGAGCTGCTTGATGATACCGAATGCCAGTTTAATTTACTGCTGCCGGATGATGAAGCGGGTGTGTTTGCCCGGGCTGATGAGCTGGCCGGCTGGGTCAATCACTTCTTATTAGGTCTGGGTGTGGCCGATCCGAAATTTGGTGATCGTAATGAAGTGAAAGAAATTGTCACTGATCTGCGTGAAATCGGCATGCTGGGCTATGATGAAGCGGAAGATACCGAAGCACTGGATGATGCGCTGGAAGAAGTGATCGAGTATGTCCGCGTGGCCGTACAGCTGTGCTATATCTCGCTGGCAAAACCGCGCAGCGCACAAACGGCTGATGCGCCGGCACAGAAACCGACATTACACTGATATATCTGAAGCTGTCCGCGGCAGACAATCTGCTGCACACTGAACCATCAGATTTCTGAATCATCACACGTACAAGGAAAGAGGGTATGAATAAACAAGAATTTATCTCACGCCGTCAGGCATTGCTGGAAAAAATGGCACCTGCCAGCGCGGCGGTTTTCTTTGCGGCACCTCCGGCGCAGCGTAATGCGGACAGCGACTATCCCTACCGTCAGCACAGTGATTTTCTCTATCTGACCGGCTTCAGTGAGCCGGAGGCGGTACTGGTACTGATTAAAAGTGATGAAACCCATAACCACAGTGTATTGTTTAACCGTGTGCGTGATCTGACCGCAGAAATCTGGTTCGGACGCCGTCTCGGCCAGGACGCGGCACCGGAAAAACTGGGTGTGGATCGCGCTCTGCCGTTTGATGAGATTAATGAACAGCTCTGTCAGCTGCTTAACGGCCTCGACACCCTCTATTTCGCACAGGGCGAAATGGCGTATGCCGATACCATCGTCTTTAATGCTCTCGATACACTGCGCCGCGGCAGCCGCCGTAACCTTTCCGCGCCGGCCACGATCATTGACTGGCGGCCGGTTGTTCACGAAATGCGTCTGTTTAAATCCCCGGCGGAGCTGGACATCATGCGCCGTGCCGGAAAAGTCAGTGCGCTGGCACACACCCGTGCGATGGAAAAATGCCGTCCGGGTATGTACGAATATCAGTTACAGGGCGAAATTGAACACGAATTTGTCAGTAACGGCGCGCGTTTCCCGTCCTATAACACGATTGTCGGCAGCGGTGAAAACGGCTGTATCCTGCACTACACCGAAAACGAATGCCGGATGAAAGACGGGGATTTGGTGCTGATCGATGCCGGATGTGAAATTGAAGGCTATGCCGGAGATATTACCCGTACTTTCCCGGTCAACGGCAAATTCAGCAAAGAGCAGCGCGAAATCTATGACCTGGTGCTGGAAACCCTGAATGTTTCTCTGGAACTCTACCGCCCCGGTACGTCGATCGCAGAAGTGACGGATCGTGTGGTGGAAATCATGACGGAAGGGCTGGTGAAACTCGGTTTACTGACCGGGGATGTCCCGCATTTGATCGAAACCAAAGCATACCGCGCCTTTTTCATGCATAGTCTCAGCCACTGGTTAGGACTGGATGTGCATGATGTCGGCCATTACGGCACAGAACGTGACCGCATCCTGGAACCGGGCATGGTGCTGACTATCGAGCCGGGGCTGTATATCGCGCCGGATGCGGATGTGCCGGAAGCGTATCGCGGCATCGGTATCCGTATTGAGGACGATATTGTCATCACAGCTGACGGCAACGAAAACCTGACAGCTTCCGTGGTTAAAACCGCAGATGAAATTGAAGCGCTGATGGCGCAGGCAAAACAGGCTGAATAATTAATGAGTGTGATAATCACCGGAGGCGGAATGACCGGCGCGACACTGGCGCTGGCGCTTTCCCGCCTCAGTCACGGCAGGCTTCCCGTCGCACTGGCGGAAGCCAGATTACCGGATGCCCATCATCCGGGGTTTGATGCGCGGGCGATTGCCCTGGCGTACGGGACTTGTCAGCGGCTTGAGAAAATCGGGCTGTGGTCTGCCCTGAAAGCGTATGCAGCGCCGATTACCCGGGTGCATGTGTCTGATCAGGGGCATACAGGCTGTGTGAATATTACCGCCGGTGATTATGATATTGATGCACTCGGACAGGTTATTGAACTGTATGATGCCGGACAAACGCTGTTTGCCGAACTGGTAAAAGCCGACAATGTCACACTGTATTGTCCGGACAGCGTAAAAAATATTACCCGCACGACGGACTCGGTCAGTGTTCAGCTGGAGAGCGGTACGGTGCTGAACGGACAGGTTCTGATCGCGGCGGACGGCAGTCATTCTGCAGTCGCAGAGCAGTGCGGTATGCAGTGGAATGACACACCGTATGAGCAGGTGGCGGTGATCGCCAATGTCATGACGGAACTGGATCCGCAGGGGCGGGCGTTTGAACGTTTTACCCCGCAGGGGCCGCTGGCGATGCTGCCGATGACAGAAGGGCGCAGTTCGCTGGTCTGGTGTCACCGTGCAGAACATGCGGACACCGTGCGTGAATGGGATGATGAGACTTTCTGCCGCGAATTGCAGAAAGCCTTCGGCTGGCAACTGGGCAAAATTATCACTGCCGGTGCCCGCCACTGTTATCCGCTGACCCTGAGTGCCGCGCACTCTCAGATTTCCCACCGCCTGGCGCTGGTGGGCAATGCCTCTCAGACACTCCATCCTATCGCCGGCCAGGGATTCAACCTGGGAATGCGTGATGTGATGGCACTGGCGGAGGTTATCAGTCAGGCGTTTTTATCACAGGAAGATATTGGCCAGTACCGCGTGCTGACGCAGTATCAGGCAGCCCGTGAAGCTGACCGGCAGGCGACAATGACCCTGACTGACAGCCTGGTGCGCCTTTTCTCCAATCGTTGCTTCCCGCTGGCCGCCGGACGGAATGCCGGCCTGATGGCAATGGAAATGCTGCCGTTTCTGCGCAACCGGCTGGCAAAACAGACGCTCGGCTGGGTCGCGCAGCCGCTTAATACCGCCACGGAAAGAGGATAAACAATGCAGTCATATGATGTGGTAATTGCCGGTGGCGGCATGGTCGGGCTGGCTCTGGCCTGTGGTCTGCACGGCTGCGGGCTGCGTATTGCGGTAATTGAAAAACAGGCGCCGGATACCCGTTTTGATCCGCAGGCGCCGTTTGCTGTCCGGGTCTCCGCCATCAACAGCGCCAGTGAGCGCTTACTGGCGCGGCTGGGCGTCTGGCAGGACATTCAGGCCAAACGTGCGGCACCGTACCAGGGTATGGAAGTGTGGGATAACAACAGCTTCGGCCGTATCGCGTTCAGCGCGGCGGAAGCCCATTGTGAACACCTCGGCCATATTATTGAGAATGATGTGATCCGCAACGCGCTCTGGGAGCGGGTTCAGACATTGTCTGATGTGACGCTGCTCACCGGTACGCAAATCCGTCAGGTGGTGTGGGGCGAAAACGATGCTTTTATCACCCTGGAAAATGACGATATGCTCACGACCCGCTTAGTGGCAGGCGCAGACGGTGCAAATTCCTGGCTGCGCCAGCATGCGGATATCCCTGTTTCGTTTTGGGATTATGAGCATCACGCACTGGTCGCTACCATCCGCACAGAACTGCCGCATGAGAATGTGGCGCGACAGGTTTTCCACGGTGACGGTATTCTGGCATTTCTGCCGCTGCCGGATGCTCACCACTGCTCGATTGTCTGGTCACTGCCCGGACTGACCGCACAGCACTGCCTGGATCTGGATGAAACCGCGTTTAACCATAAACTGGCGGCGGCGTTTGATCTGCGTCTCGGTCTGTGTGAGGTTGTCAGTGAACGTCGGGCGATCCCGCTGACCGGCCGCTATGCCCGCCAGTTTGCCGCGCCGCGTCTGGCACTGCTGGGGGATGCGGCTCATACCATTCATCCGCTGGCCGGACAGGGAGTGAACCTCGGCTTTATGGATGTGGCGGAGCTGATTGGTGAAATCCGCCGTCTGACTGCCGAAGGCAAAGATATCGGCAACTATTTCTGGCTGCGCCGTTTTGAACGTCGCCGCAAACAGAGTGCCGCAATGATGCTGGCCGGGATGCAGGGCTTCCGTGAGCTGTTCGACGGCAACAATCCGGTGAAAAAACTGGTCCGTGATGTCGGCCTGGTGCTGGCGGATACACTGCCGGGCGTAAAACCGGCACTGCTGCGTCATGCCCGCGGGCTGAGTGATATGCCGGACTGGCTGTGTGAACCGACGCCGGCATCAGCTGAAAAAATCTAATTTAAGGCCTTTTTTCACATTAGTTTTATTCATAATGCACTAAAATTTAATTGGTCGATCCGGCCGGTGTTTTAGTGCATTCCCGCCGCTTAATTCAAAACTATCACCTGTTAATCCTTTTTTGCGCCTCAGGGCTCAGAATGGCAGATGAAAAATCTGCATACTGACGGCTCATATTTTTCCGCCCGCGTACACGGTCACAATTTTTTCTTATGGTTCCGTTTGTGATTCGGTGATAACGTCAGGAAAAGGGTATCGTTTGCGCGGTACACGCTGCGCACTATGTCTGACTGAAAGGGGATAGAATGGCACAACACACACCACTGTCCGGTGAGCACGTTGCCTGCGGGGCAAAAATGGTGGATTTTCACGGCTGGATGATGCCGCTGCACTACGGCTCCCAGATCGAAGAGCACCACAATGTCCGCAATGACGCCGGTATGTTCGATGTTTCCCATATGACAATCGTCGACTTTCATGGTCCGCAATGTCAGCAGTTCCTCCGTTATCTTCTCGCCAATGATGTGGCGAAACTCACCGAAAAAGGCAAAGCACTGTACACCGGGATGCTGAACGCGTCCGGCGGTGTGATTGACGATCTTATCGTCTATTACTTTGCGGATGATTTTTACCGGTTGGTGGTGAACTCTGCCACCCGCGAAAAAGATCTGGCGTGGATTGACGAACATCGCAAAAACTTTGCTGCTGAGATGACAGTCCGCGATGATTTGGCGATGATTGCGGTTCAGGGTCCGCATGCCAAAGAAAAAGTCGCGACACTGCTGAGTGAAGAGCAAAAGGCGGCTGTTGCCGGAATGAAGCCGTTTTACGGCGTACAGAGCGGCGATTACTTTATCGCCACGACCGGCTACACCGGCGAAGAAGGCTATGAAATCGCACTGCCCGCAGAGCAGGCCGCTGACCTGTGGAAAAAATTGCTGGCTGCCGGTGTGAAACCGGCCGGATTAGGGGCGCGGGATACCTTACGCCTTGAAGCAGGCATGAATCTTTACAGCCAGGAGATGGACGAAACCGTTAATCCGCTGGCGGCAAATATGGGCTGGACCATTGCCTGGCAGCCGGAAGACCGGAATTTTATCGGCCGTGAGGCACTGGAAAAATTCCGCCGCGAAGGTACTGAAAAACAGGTCGGACTGGTGATGCGCGAAAAAGGCGTACTGCGGGCTGGCATGGAAGTCCGCTTTACCGATGAGCTCGGCAAACAGCAGACCGGCGTTATCACCAGCGGTACATTCTCCCCGTCACTGGGATTCAGTATCGCGCTTGCCCGTGTTCCGCAGGGGATCGGTAATACCGCTATTGTACAGGTGCGCAACCGTGAAGTGCCTGTTGAGGTCGTGAAACCGGGATTTGTCCGTAACGGCAAAGCACTGGTCTGAATAACCTTTTTTTATTGTTAAATTTTGAGAAACCCGATAACAGGAGCCGTTGGCGATGAGTAATATACCTGAGAATCTGAAATACACAGAAGATCACGAGTGGGTTCGCCATGAGAGTGGTGATGAGTATGTGGCAGGGATCACCGATTACGCGCAGGAACTGCTGGGTGATGTGGTATTTGTTGAATTACCGGAAGTCGGTGATGAAATCACATTTGGTGAAGCATTCGGTACTGTTGAGTCGGTAAAAGCAGCATCAGATCTGTATGCGCCGGTCACCGGCACCGTTATCGCCGTGAATGAGGCGCTGGAAGACAGCCCGGAACTGGTAAACAGCGAGCCGTATGAAGGCGGCTGGATGATCCGCATTAAAATCACGGACCCGGATGAGTTTGCCGGTCTGATGGACGCAGCCAAATACGCAGAACTGCAGGCTGAAGAAGAAGACTGACGGATTAGCGGAACCCTGTTTGTAAGCAAACAGGGTTTTTTTTCGGGTTTTTATTGAATCAGATAATGTCAGGAACCGGAGAACGATGACTCAAACGTTAACTCAGCTTGAAAACCGCGGTGAATTTATCCGCCGTCATATCGGCGCATCCCCTGAACAGCAGCTGCATATGCTGAAAACAGTCGGTGCGGCGTCACTCGAAGATCTCACCCGTCATATTGTCCCTGACGATATTCAGCTGGATATCCCGCCTGCGGTCGGCGAAGGGGCAACCGAACAGGATGCGCTGGCAGAACTGAAAACCATTGCCGGCCTGAATCAGCAGTTTACCTCTTATATCGGCCAGGGCTATGCACCGACGATTCTGCCGCCGGTAATTTTACGCAATCTGCTGGAAAATCCGGGCTGGTATACCGCGTACACGCCGTATCAGCCGGAAATCTCCCAGGGCCGTCTGGAAGCGCTGCTGAATTTCCAGCAGGTGACTATCGATCTGACCGGTCTGGAACTGGCGTCCGCCTCACTGCTGGATGAAGCGACCGCGGCGGCGGAAGCCATGGCGATGGCAAAACGTGTCAGTAAAAAGAAAAATGCCAACCGCTTTTTATTGCGGATGATGTGCATCCGCAAACCCTGGATGTGATCCGCACCCGTGCTGAATACTTCGGTTTTGAACTGACCATTGACAGTGCGGAAAAAGCCCTTGATTACGATGACGTGTTTGGTGTGCTGTTGCAGCAGACCGGCACCGGCGGGCAGCTCCATGATTACCGTGACTTACTGGCTCAGTTACATCAGCGTCAGGTGATCACCAGTGTGGCAGCCGATATTATGGCACTGGTACTGCTGGAAGCGCCGGGCAAACAGGGCGCGGATATTGTCTTCGGCTCAGCCCAGCGTTTTGGTGTGCCGATGGGTTACGGCGGCCCGCATGCCGCTTTCTTTGCCTGCCGCGATGCTTACAAACGCGCCATGCCGGGACGTCTTATCGGGGTATCCATTGATGCCGCCGGTAACCGCGCACTGCGCCTGGCACTGCAAACCCGCGAACAGCATATCCGCCGTGAAAAAGCGAACTCCAATATCTGTACCTCTCAGGTTCTGCTGGCGAATATCGCCGGGATGTATGCGGTCTACCACGGCCCGGAAGGTCTGAAACGGATTGCCGGGCGCATTCACCGCCTGACGGATATCCTGGCGAAAGCCCTGACAGATGCGGGTCTGCGTCTGCGCAATACCACCTGGTTTGATACCCTGACCATTGAGGTGCAGGATAAAGCTGCTGTTCTGGCCCGCGCCAAAGCCGCGCGCATCAACCTGCGTACCGATCTGCCGGGTGCCGTTGCGGTAACCCTGAGCGAAACCACACAGCGTGAGTGCCTGGAAAATCTGTACGCGGTACTGACCGGACAGGAAGCACAGTGGGATATCGATACACTGGATGCACAGGTTGCCGCATCCTCTGAATCTATTCCTGCCGCGCTGCGTCGTGAAGGGGAAATTCTGAAGCATCCGAACTTCCGCAGCTATCACAGCGAAACGGATATGATGCGCTACCTGCACAGCCTGGCCCGTAAAGACCTGGCGCTGGATCAGGCGATGATCCCGCTCGGCTCCTGCACCATGAAACTGAATGCAGCTGCGGAGATGATCCCGATCACCTGGCCGGAATTCGGTAACATGCACCCGTTCTGTCCGCCGGAGCAGGCGCAGGGCTATCATGTGATGATAGAACAGCTTTCCCGCTGGCTGGTGCTGCTGACCGGCTATGACGCCATGTGCATGCAGCCGAACTCCGGCGCACAGGGGGAATATGCCGGGCTGGTGACTATCCGCCGCTATCAGGAAAGCAAGGGTGAAGGGCACCGCACTATCTGTCTGATCCCGCAGTCCGCTCACGGTACTAACCCGGCCTCAGCCAATATGGCGGGGATGGAAGTCGTGGTGGTGGCCTGTGATGAAGACGGCAACATTGACCTGGCTGATTTACGGGCGAAAGCAGAACAGCACAGCGAAAACCTGTCCTGTGTGATGATCACCTATCCGTCCACCCACGGGGTATATGAAGAAGGTGTGCGCGAAGTCTGCGATATTATTCATGAATTCGGCGGTCAGGTGTATCTGGACGGCGCAAACATGAACGCACAAGTTGGCGTAACCACACCGGGCTTTATCGGTGCGGATGTTTCTCACCTTAACCTGCATAAAACCTTCAGTATTCCGCACGGCGGCGGCGGACCGGGTATGGGACCGATTGGTGTGAAAAAACACCTGGCACCGTTTGTACCGGGACACACTATTGTGACCTCTGATCTGCTGACCTCTCAGGGCGCGGTATCTGCCGCACCGTTCGGCAGTGCCTCTATTCTGCCGATCAGCTGGATGTATATCCGCATGATGGGTGCTCAGGGGCTGCGTCAGGCCAGTCAGGTGGCGATCCTCAATGCTAACTATATCGCGGCACGGCTGAAATCCGCTTACGATGTACTTTATACCGGCCGTAATGGTTATGTGGCACATGAATGTATTCTGGATATCCGTCCGCTGAAAGCGAAGTTTGGTATCACCGAGATGGATATTGCCAAGCGCCTGATTGACTATGGCTTCCATGCACCGACGATGTCGTTCCCGGTCGGCGGCACACTGATGGTGGAACCGACAGAATCCGAAAGTCAGACGGAACTGGATCGCTTTATTGATGCCATGCTGGGTATTCGTGCGGAAATGGAGCGGGTAGGCAGCGGTGAGTGGACAGCGGAAGATAACCCGCTGGTGAATGCCCCGCATATCCAGACTGAGCTGGCCGCAGAGTGGTCACACCCGTACAGCCGTGAAGTGGCGGTATTCCCGACGCAGTCCACCCGCGACAACAAATACTGGCCGACGGTTAAACGGCTGGATGATGTTTACGGTGACCGTCACCTTCAGTGCTCCTGTGCACCGATGAGTGATTACGAGTAACCGGTAAACGGTAAACGATAAAGAAAAGGCCGGTTGTGTTATCACAACCGGCCTTTTTTATCAGCGCAGCCAGCCTTTCTGCTTCGCGGTATCCAGTTCGGCACGCAGCCATGCCCAGAATGCCGGATGTACATCCGCGATAAATTTCGTGCGATCAATCACCTGTTCCAGTGAAATGTTATTTTCCACCCAGCTCTGACCGTTGTTGTGCAGATTCATCAGTACCGGCATTACGCGGTCGATCATGTTGGCGATACGAGCTTCGCGGGTTTCTGCTGCATCATACTCATTCCACAGCACCTGAAACTCACCGGCCTGCGGCTGCGGCAGCAGACCGAAAATCCGTTTTGCGGCAGCGACTTCTTTTTCTGCGACCGCTTCACGGGCGGCCAGGTCAAAGACCAGCACATCACCGGCGTCAATTTCCACCACATCATGCAGCAGTGCCATTTTCAGGATGCGCAGCATATCCGCATCCTCAACATACGGCGCAAACGCCATTGCGGTTACAGCAAAATGCCAGCTGTGTTCAGCGGAGTTTTCCTGACGTTCATTGTTCAGCAGGCGGGTTTTGCGGTAAACGCTTTTGAGCTTATCCAGCTCCATAACAAAGGTAATTAACTGAGAAAAAGGAATGACTTTCTGTGCAGCAACAGCTGATGACATAACAACCTCAATACAGACTCATACAGAATACCCCGGACGCAGAGACAGGGAGTCGCTGCGCCGGGTGGTGACGGGAAATCAGGCTTCTTCAGTAAAGGAGTACGGCAGCGGGAAGAGACTCAGGCGGCTTTCTTCATCTTCACGGATACGGAAGACAGCCTCTTCCTCCGTATCATTATTCATCACAATCTGCACCAGAACACGTTCATCACTCAGGCGGACAGCGGCCAGGATAGTCCCGGTACGGCGCCAGTTTTCACCTAACTGACGTTCGGCATCATCACCGGCGACCGGCACATGGCGGCTGTGGCCGATAAGTGTGAACATAGCGCGTTTGTTGGCACCGCGGAATTTGGCGCGGGCCACCATTTCCTGCCCGGTATAACAGCCTTTCTTAAAGCAGATACCCCGCGGCAGGGATTGCAGGTTTGTTGCCTGCGGCAGAAATTCATTCACTGTCGCCGCATCAATCACGGCGTAACCGGCTTCGATATCCAGCGCGGTCCACTGAGTATCAGCAGCGGACGGCAGGGACAGGGTGTCCGCTAAGGCATTTGCCTGCTCTGCGGAGTGGATCAGAATAAAACGCCCCTGCGGCAGCGGCAGATACAGCAGTGTGGTGTCATTGCTGCTGACAACCTGACTGTCAGCATCCGGTATAGCGCTGAAGTGCGGCTGTAAGGCGTCTGCTGCGCCGTGGCCGGCAATTCCGGTCAGTACAGCGCTATCATCAGCGGCAATCGTAATTTTGGAGAAAACGGCATATTTTTTCAGTTCCGCAAGCTGGGTATCCAGCGCACTGCGGCGGATAAGGTAGGCGTAGCCGTCCTTATAATGAAACAGACGCAGGTCACTCCACATTTTTCCTTTGGCATCGCAATGTGCACACAGCACATGCTGATCATCAGCCAGGGCGTCGATATCGGCGGTAACCTGACCCTGAAGGTATTTCTGACTGTCCGGCCCTGTGATAGTGACCAGCGCCAGATCACTGAGGGCAACGCGTGTTAAAGGCAGAGAATCACTCAGTTGCGGGAGTAATGCGGTTGTTTCTGTGTTCATGATGTTTTACCTGTCCGGAGAGCTGTGCAATGTATGGTAAAAGAGATAACAGACATTGCAAGAGAATATTATTGACCCTTTGTGTGATGCGCTGCGTGCGGAGTGATAATGAAATCCGCTGCTGCGGATAACCGGAATTTTTCCGCCTGTGCCGCATTTTTCTCCGGCATGTGCGGCAGACGATTTTCTTTATTGTCAGGGCTTGGTAGGCTACGCTGATATCATCAGTGATGTTTACCGGTCTGATAAACCGCTTCTCAATAAAAAGGATATACCGGTGTTAGATATTGAAAATAAAGCCCGCATCCACTGGGCCTGCCGTCGCGGCATGCGGGAACTGGATATTGCGATTATGCCGTTTTTTCAGCATGAATATGACACGCTGACCGATGGTCAGAAACAGGATTTTATTCAGCTGCTGACCTGCCCGGACCCGGATCTGTTTAACTGGCTGATGAATAAAGGCCGCCCGGATGATGAGGCGCTGTATCAGATTATCCGGCTGATTCAGGAACGTAATCAGGCACGGATGGCGGCACAGAATTCGGCATATTATCCGGACTGACCGCCGGGGAACGTAATAACCGGTCACAGTTATTCCATAGGAAACCGGGGCGGAATACCGTATATTTTCCGGCTGACGGGCCCGGGAAAACCGGGTTTTCAGCCGGACAGCGGATGCTGTCATTGTGTCAGGATACAGGGGGCAGGCCGTGGTTTTATGGAAATCAGTATTACGTGTCTCATTTAAGACTCAGGTCTTTTCAACGCTGATTTACGGTGTGCTGGTGCTGAGCGTATTATTTGCGCCCTGGCCCGGCAAAACGTCATTTATCTGGCTGCCGCTGACACTGCTGCTGATAGCGGGCTGGGGACGGACACAGTATAAAATCAGCAAACGCGCCGGTCCTGCAAGTCTGCAAAACCATAACCGGATTTTGTGGCGTAAAAGTGAATGGGAGATCACCAAACCGCCGTATATCACACGGCTTGGTATCCGTCTGCATCTGCGCTCACTGACATCCGGGCGGCAGAAATACCTGTGGATAGCCTCTGACAGTGTCCCGGCCGAGGCATGGAGCAGCCTTAATCAGCTGCTTTTGCAGTATCCGGATATCTGACCCGTTCACAGCAGCTCCTGTACTTCCTCAAGCACCTGCATGCACCATGTGGCGATACGCTCTTCGCTCTCGTCATACTGATTGACATCATCAAGTGCCAGCCCGACAAAGTGTTTGCCGTCCGGCGTCAGGGCTTTCGGGCTGGTGAAGGTATAACCATCCACCGGCCAGTAACCGGCAAATTTCACCCCGGATGATTGCAGCTGCTGATGCAGATAACCCAAAGCGTCCAGGAACCAGTCGCTGTAATCCACCTGGTCACCCATGCCGTACATGGCGACAATTTTTCCCGATAAATTCAGCTGCGGCAACTGATCCCACACCGCCAGCCAGTCTTCCTGGATTTCACCGAAATCCCAGGTCGGAATACCGAGGATCAGCACCGGGTAGCTTTCCATCAGTTGCAGATCTGTCTCTTTCACATCATGGAGTTCAACGAGATCATCACCTAAAATATCACGGATTTTTTCAGCTGCCATTTCGGTATAGCAGGTGCTGGAACCATAAAAAAGACCAATTTTCATCTGTTTATTCTGCTGTGTATCAGGTAAAAAATGAAAGCACGCTGCGTCTGTCCGCTGCTTTCATCACAGGATTACGGTATTGTAACAGAAGATAAGTTAATTCTGACACGGGAATTCAAACGGGAGGTCAGCGGTGAAGGACGCCGTACAACACAGCGAAAGTGATGCACTGACAGAGCAGTTTCTTGATACTATCTGGCTGGAACAGAATTTATCGGAAAACACCCTGGCATCCTACCGCCTGGATTTGCAGGCACTGGCGGACTGGCTGGCACCGCAGGATTTGGACTGGTTATCACTGACCACCCTTGATTTGCAGGCTTTTCTGGCAGACAGACTGGATCGCGGTTACAAAGCCACCAGTTCGGCGCGGATGCTCAGTTCGCTGCGCCGGTTTTTCCAGTATTGCTACCGCGAAAAACTGCGGACGGATGACCCGACCATTCAGCTGTCGGCACCCAAACTGCCCGCCCGGCTGCCGAAAGATTTAAGTGAAAGCCAGGTGGATGACCTGCTGGCGGCACCGGATGTTACCGATGCTCTCGAACTGCGCGATAAAGCCATGCTGGAGGTACTCTACGCCTGTGGTCTTCGCGTGACGGAACTGGTATCACTGTCTCTGCCGGATGTCAGTCTGCGTCAGGGGGTGATCCGCGTGATCGGTAAAGGCAATAAAGAGCGCCTGGTGCCGATGGGGGAAGAAGCTGTCTACTGGCTGGAGGTCTATCTGGCACAGGCCAGACCGGCGCTGCTGAACGGACAGGCCGCAGATGTGCTGTTTCCGAGTAAGCTCGGGCGGCAGATGACGCGGCAGACATTCTGGCACCGTATCAAACACTATGCGGTGGTGGCAGGGATTGCGACAGAAAAACTTTCACCGCACGTGCTGCGCCATGCCTTTGCCACCCATCTGCTCAATCACGGGGCGGATCTGCGGGTGGTGCAGATGCTGCTGGGGCACAGTGATTTATCCACCACGCAAATTTATACCCATGTCGCGACGGAGCGGTTACGCTCGCTGCATCAGCAGCACCATCCGCGCGGCTGATAAGGAAAGAGTATGCTGAAAATTGTATCATCCGCACTGGCAGCTCTGCTGGTGTTCTGTCACGGCGCGGTTGCCGGGGAAAACGAAATCAAAGCAGCGCTGGGCAAAATGGACATGACCGCCACCATGATCCGTCCGTCACCGGTACCCGGTGTCTCATCGGTTGCCACTGCACAGGGTGTTTTTTATATCAGCGATGACGGCCGTTATCTGCTGCAGGGGCCGATGTTTGATATGAGCGGTAAAACCCCGAAAAATATCACCAATAATGTGCTGCTGGAGGAACTGAACAGTCTTGAAAATGAGATGATCATTTATAAATCTCAGCGCGAAAATCATGTTATTACGGTCTTTACGGATATCACCTGTCCGTACTGCCTCAAACTGCATAATGAAAATAAAGCTTTAAACGATAAGGGAATTACCGTCCGTTATCTGGCGTTTCCGCGCAAAGGGCCGGAATCTGCGGTCGGGCGGGAGATGCAGTCTGTCTGGTGTAACGGGTTTAAAACCAAAGCGCTGGACGGTGCGTTCCGTAATGAGCCGATCCCGCAGATAGACAGCTGTAATATTGATATCAGTAAACACTATAATCTCGGCCTGAAATTCGGCATCACCGGCACCCCGGCGATAGTCCTGGAAGACGGAACACTGATTGCCGGTTACTTATCTGCGGATAAAATTGCTGAATTAGTAAATAAATAATTAATAGCATAATCAGGTTGTTATGATAAAAACAGAACTCCGCCGCCGCGAAGCAGCGGATTACACCGCACTGCTTGCCCCTGACCGCTCTGAGCTGTTATGCCGTCTGTATGCCGCCAGAGGGATTACCTCCGCAGAGCAACTGGAACGCGGTGCCCGCGGACTGCTTAATTACGGTCAGCTCAGTGGTATCGATCAGGCCGTCGCATTACTGAAAGAGGCACTTCATCAGAATCAGCGGATTGTGATTGTCGGCGATTTTGACGCTGACGGTGCGACCAGTACCGCACTGTCTGTCCGTGCACTGCACCGGATGGGCTTCCGGCAAGTGGATTTTCTTGTCCCCAACCGTTTTGAGGACGGCTACGGGCTCAGCGCTCAGGTGACAGAGCAGGCCCGCCGCAAAGGGGCGGAGCTGATTATGACAGTGGATAACGGCATCTCCTCTCATGACGGTGTCGCCGCTGCTCATGCCGCCGGAATCCGCGTGATTGTGACCGATCACCATCTGCCGGGGGAAATCCTCCCGCCGGCGGAAGCGATTATTAACCCGAACCTGGCGGATTGTGGTTTTCTCTCCAAATCCCTGGCGGGGGTCGGTGTGACCTTTTACCTGATGTCTGCGCTGCGGGCATCGTTGCGGGCGGACGGCTGGTTTGCACAGCAGAATATTGCCGAGCCGAATCTGGCGGAACTGCTGGATCTGGTGGCGCTGGGCACCGTGGCGGACGTAGTGCCGCTCGATCAGAATAACCGGATTCTGGTGCATCAGGGGCTGAACCGCATCCGTGCGGGACGCTGCTGTGCCGGGATCACCGCACTGCTGGAAATCTCCAAACGGCAGGCATCCGCACTGGTCGCGAGTGATTTGGGTTTTGCTCTCGGGCCGCGTCTTAATGCAGCGGGCAGGCTGGATGATATGTCAGTCGGCGTCGAACTGCTGCTGACCGATGATATGGCGAAAGCGCGTATGCTGGCGCATGAACTGGACGGCCTGAATCAGACCCGGCGCGAGATAGAGCAGGGGATGCAGCAGGAAGCGCTGACGCTGTTCAGTAAGATTGAGCACAGCACCACAGAAATGCCGTCGGGTATTGCACTGTATCATCCGGAATGGCATCAGGGCGTGGTCGGTATTCTTGCTTCACGTATCAAAGAGCGCTATCACCGCCCGGTAATTGCGTTTGCTCCCTGTGGTGACGGCCTGCTGAAAGGCTCGGGACGCTCAGTGAGCGGTCTGCATCTGCGGGATGTGCTCGAACGGCTCGATACCCTCAATCCGGGAATGATGGCCGCATTCGGCGGTCATGCAATGGCTGCCGGGCTTTCTCTGCCGGAATCCTGTTTTCCTGATTTTCAGCATAAATTTGCCGCGCTGGTAGATGATATGATCGACCCGGGCCTGCTGCACGGGGTCATCTGGAGTGACGGGGTGCTGCCGCCTCAGGAGATGACACTGGAAACTGCCGGGCTTCTGCGCGAAGGCGGGCCGTGGGGTCAGGGTTTCCCGGAGCCGTTGTTTGACGGTACATTCCGTCTGCTGCAACAGCGCATCGTCGGTGAAAAACACCTGAAAGTGATGATCGAACCGGAAGGCGGCGGTCCGCTGCTTGATGGTATCGCTTTTAACGTTGATGTAAATTACTGGCCGGACAACAGTGTGCAGCGGGTTCGCCTCGCCTACAAACTGGATGTGAATGAGTTCCGCGGGCAGCGCAGTGTGCAGTTACTGATAGAACATATCTGGCCGGATTAATTTTAGTCCGAAAGGGGGTTGCAGTGCTGTCATGATGACCGGATTTTCGTTACAATGTACAGTTCTCACATTATTACCTGACAATCAACAAAAAGATAAAAGACATGTTTGAAATTAACCCGGTAAAAAATCAGATCCAGGATTTGACTGAACGTACTTCGGTGCTTCGGGGGTATCTTTGACTACGATGCCAAGAAAGAGCGCTTAGAAGAAGTTAACGCTGAGCTGGAACAGCCTGACGTCTGGAATGAACCTGAACGTGCCCAGGCACTCGGTAAGGAACGCGCCTCTCTGGAAGCCATCGTGGAAACGATTGATGACCTTGACCAGGGGCTTGAGGATGTCAGTGGTCTTCTGGAACTCGCTGTCGAAGCGGATGACGAAGAAACCTTTAATGAAGCTGTTGAAGAGCTGAAAGGGCTGGAGGATAAACTCGGCCAGCTGGAATTCCGCCGGATGTTCTCCGGTGAATATGACAGCGCTGACTGCTACCTCGACCTCCAGGCCGGTTCCGGCGGTACAGAAGCTCAGGACTGGGCAAGCATGCTGCTGCGTATGTATCTGCGCTGGGCAGAAAGCCGCGGCTTTAAAACCGAAATTATTGAAGAATCCGACGGTGATGTGGCCGGTCTGAAATCGGCAACGGTTAAGATCATGGGCGAATATGCCTACGGCTGGCTGCGCACAGAAACCGGTGTTCACCGTCTGGTGCGCAAGAGCCCGTTTGACTCCGGCGGCCGCCGCCATACCTCGTTCAGTTCCGCGTTTATTTATCCGGAAGTGGATGATGACATTGATATCGAAATCAATCCGGCGGATATCCGTATCGACGTTTACCGCGCCTCCGGTGCCGGTGGTCAGCACGTCAACAAAACGGAATCTGCGGTACGTCTTACCCATATTCCGACCGGGATCGTCACTCAGTGTCAGAATGACCGCTCGCAGCATAAGAATAAAGACCAGGCTTTCCGTCAGATGAAAGCAAAACTTTATGAATATGAAATGCAGAAGAAAAACGCCGATAAACAAGAAATGGAAGATAACAAATCCGACATCGGCTGGGGCAGTCAGATCCGTTCTTATGTACTTGATGATTCCCGTATTAAAGATCTCCGTACCGGTGTGGAAACGCGTAATACTCAGGCAGTATTAGACGGTGATCTGGATAAATTTATTGAGGCCAGCTTAAAAGCGGGTTTATAAGGATTAAAAATGTCACAAGATCAACACAGTGCTGAGCAGGCACCTGATTTAAATAACGAATTAAAAACGCGCCGTGAAAAACTGGCACAACTGCGTGAGAAAGAAGCCGTTGCATTCCCGAATGATTTCCGCCGTGACGCGGTATCCGGTGAGCTGCATGAGAAGTATGGCGAAAAAAGCGCGGAAGAGCTGGAAGCCCTGAATATTGAAGTGGCGATTGCCGGCCGTATGATGACCCGCCGTATCATGGGTAAAGCCTCTTTCGCCACCTTACAGGACACTGCGGGTCGTATTCAGATCTACGTTTCCCGTGATGATCTGGCGGAAGGCGTGTACAACGAATCCTTTAAAAAATGGGATCTGGGCGATATCCTCGCGGCACGCGGTAAGTTATTTAAAACCAAAACCGGTGAGCTGACTGTCCACTGTACTGAAGTCCGCCTGCTGACCAAAGCACTGCGTCCGTTACCGGATAAATTCCACGGCCTGAATGACCAGGAAACCCGCTACCGCCAGCGTTATCTGGATCTTATCGCCAACGATGAATCCCGTAACACCTTCGCGATGCGTTCACGTATCCTGGCTGAAATCCGCAAGTTCATGGTGAACAAAGGATTTATGGAAGTGGAAACCCCGATGATGCAGGTGATCCCGGGCGGGGCGAGTGCGCGTCCGTTTATCACTCATCATAATGCGCTGGATATCGATATG
Source organism: Morganella morganii (assembly GCF_019242955.1). Classification (GTDB taxonomy): domain Bacteria; phylum Pseudomonadota; class Gammaproteobacteria; order Enterobacterales; family Enterobacteriaceae; genus Morganella; species Morganella sibonii. Next base: position 2,974,698 of record NZ_CP066129.1, on the reverse strand, counting down.
TATCTGCGTATTGCGCCGGAACTGTATCTGAAGCGTCTGGTGGTCGGTGGTTTTGAGCGTGTGTTTGAAATCAACCGTAACTTCCGTAACGAAGGGGTTTCTCCGCGTCACAATCCTGAATTCACCATGATGGAACTTTATATGGCGTATGCCGATTATAAAGACCTGATTGTGCTGACCGAAGAGCTGTTCCGCACCATCGCGCAGGATGTGCTGGGTAACCCGGTCGTGAAATACGGTGACCAGGAGTTCGATTTCGGCAAACCGTTTGCCAAACTCACCATGAAAGAAGCTATCTGCAAATATCGTCCGGAAACCAATATGGCGGATCTGGACGATATGGATAAAGCGGTTGCTATCGCGAAATCCCTGAATATCAAAATTGAAAAATCATGGGGTCTGGGCCGCGTACAGTGTGAAATCTTCGAGGAAGTGGCAGAAAGCCACCTGATCCAGCCGACATTCATCATTGAATATCCGGCAGAAGTCTCTCCGCTGGCACGCCGTAATGACGACAATCCGTTTATCACTGACCGCTTTGAGTTCTTTATCGGCGGCCGTGAAATCGGTAACGGTTTCTCCGAGCTGAACGATGCGGAAGATCAGGCAGAACGTTTTGCCGAGCAGGTTCGTCAGAAGGATGCCGGTGATGATGAAGCGATGTTCTATGACGAAGACTATGTTGTCGCGCTGGAGCACGGTCTGCCGCCGACAGCGGGTCTGGGTATCGGGATCGACCGTATGGTTATGCTGTTTACTGACAGCCACACTATCCGTGACGTTATCCTGTTCCCTGCGATGCGTCCGGGCAAATAATCATTGCAGTAAATGAATACGGAGCCTCACAAGATTGTGGGGCTTTTTTTTCACTATCCTCTTGATATACAAGCTGACCGGCGTATAATCTCACACATCCTGATGCGGGCGTAGTTCAATGGCAGAACGAGAGCTTCCCAAGCTCTATACGAGGGTTCGATTCCCTTCGCCCGCTCCAGACTCAAGTCTCCTGAAGTCTGCCAAACTCAATTTCCCCTTGATAAATCAGCAGTTATAGCAATCTGTTAGTCTGTTGAACTCAATTGTACCCCTTGCTGAGAGGTACTCCCAATGAAGTTAACTGCTCGTCAGGCTGAAACTGTAAAGCCGAAAGAGAAGCCCTGCAAATTTGTCAGTAATGGAGCTAAAATGATTGCGTCTATAAATACCCTTTATGAGCACGTGCTGAAGGGAATGTCTCCATAAGGAAATCGCTGATGCTGAAAGAAAACTTCAACGAACTGCAAATTTTTCTTGTGGTAGCGAGGGAACGAAGTTTTACCAAAGCAGCGGGTAAACTGGGCGTTTCTCAGTCTGCACTCAGCCATGCGGTGAAGGCCCTGGAGGAAAGGCTGAATATCCGCCTTCTGACCCGCACGACCCGAAGCGTAGCCCCTACAGAGGCCGGTGAGCGAATTATTGCCTGCCTTGAACCGCGTATTGCTGATCTTGAGCAGGAGCTGGAATCGCTTGTTCAGCTGAACGGCACCGCCTCCGGCAATATCCGTTTATCTGCCGGGGAGCATGCCGCGCGAACCCTGGTATGGCCGAAGCTAAAACCCTTCCTCAGGGAATATCCGGAAATTAATCTCGAACTGGTGGTGGATAATGGCTTTGTCGATATTGTTGAAGGGCGTTTTGATGCCGGGATCCGCCTGGGTGAAAGTGTGGATAAGGATATGATTGCGGTAAGAATTGGGCCGGACATGAGAATGGCAGTGGTGGGAGCTCCGTCCTATTTTGCCGCTAACCCCGCGCCTGAAGCTCCGCACGAGCTACAAAATCACCGTTGTATCAATATGCGGCTGCCAACTGCCGGAGGACTTTACCACTGGGAGTTTGAGAAGGATGGGAAACCGTTACGGGTCAGAGTGGAAGGGCAGGTCACGTTTAATCTGCAGGCTGAAAGGATTGATGCGGCGTTATCCGGTTTTGGCATCGCCTGTATACCCGAAGACAGAGTGCAGGATTATATAAAGTCAGGAGAGCTTATTCAGGTTCTGCAGGACTGGTGTCCGTCTTTCCCCGGATATTATCTTTACTACCCGAGCCGTAAGCAGCATCCGCCCGCTTTTGCGCTGATGATCGATGCGCTTCGCTGCCGGGAATAACGGGTCCGCCATTCGCTGCGGACCCGCCCGGGTACTAACGGTCCACGCGAGCCTGATGTTCAGGGGAGTAACGTTCGCCGACGATTTTAATCGTTTCAAGCGCCTTGGTTATCTGTCGCGAATCATCCTGTGAAAGGATGATGTCGGCAGCCCCCAGGTTTTCTTCCAGCCGGTGTAGTTTAGTAGTGCCGGGGATAGGAACAATCCACGGCTTTTGTGCCAGCAGCCATGCGAGCGCGATTTGTGCAGATGTCACTCCTTTCTCTGCCGCCAGTTCACCCAGCAATGAGACCAGCTTTTCATTGGCTTCAATTGCCTGCCCGGCGAAACGCGGCACTTGGCTTCTGTAATCATCCTTGCCAAAAGTGGTTCCCGGCTTAATAGACCCCGTCAGGAAGCCTTTGCCTAATGGGCTGAAGGGAACGAAACCAATGCCCAGTTCCTCCAGTAACGGCAGGATCTCCTGCTCAGGCTCGCGCCACCACATGGAGTATTCGCTTTGCAGTGCAGTGACCGGTTGTACGGCATGCGCACGACGAATGGTTTGAGCACCCGCTTCGGACAGACCGAAATGTTTGACCTTGCCTTCCGCGATCAGGTCTTTCACCGTTCCCGCAACATCTTCAATGGGCACATCCGGATCGACACGGTGTTGATACAGCAGATCAATGACATCAATTTTAAGGCGGCGTAATGATCCTTCCACTGCTTCACGGATATGCTCCGGACGGCTGTTTAAAATCTGCTGCTTGTTGTCGTCGCCAAAAGTAAAACCAAACTTAGTGGCGATAACCACGCGGTCACGAAATGGTTTTAAGGCCTCACCGACAACTTCTTCATTAAGGAAGGGGCCATACACTTCCGCGGTATCGAAGAAGGTGACGCCTCGTTCAACCGCTGCGCGAATGAGCCCGATAGCCTGACGGGTATCGGTCGCCGGGCCGTAGCCATGACTGAGGCCCATACAACCGAGTCCAAGTGCGGAGACTTCGGGTCCGGATTTACCCAGATAACGTTTTTGCATTGAATGAATACCTCTTTTTTGTGGCTTAAACATCAAGTTTGCGGCCGGTCAGCCATTCCACCATCGCCGGGTCGCGGTGAGAGAAGAAGGCGCTGGTTGCGGTATCGAGTGCTGTAATTTGCAGCATATCTTCAGAACTGAGTTCAAAACCGGGAATGTTGATGTTCTCTTTCATACGTTCTTTTCTCACCGATTTGGCCAGTGAAACGATGCCCCGCTGGAAGATCCAACGCAGAACCACCTGACCCGCGCTTTTGCCGTACTTCTGACCAATCGCCGTTAACACCGGGTGCCGGAACAGACCATTTTTGCCTTCAGCAAACGGTGCCCAGGCCTCCGGCTGAATACCACGGCTTTGATTCCATGGAACCGCATATAGCTGCTGGTTGAAGGGGTTAACTTCAATCTGGTTCACCGCAGGGGTCACTTTGTTGAAGGCGATAAGGTCGGCCAGCCGGTCTGGATGGAAGTTGCTGACGCCAATGGCGCGAATTTTTCCTGCCTGCTGCAGTTCTTCCATAGCACGCCATGCCCCATGGACATCACCGTAAGGCTGGTGAATCAGATACAGGTCAACGTAGTCAAGTTGCAGCCGATTCAAAGAGCGTTCGAACTGTGCTTTAGCGCCTTCGTAGTTAGTATCCTGCAGCCATAGCTTGGTCGTTACAAAGAGCTCGTTACGGGCGATACCGCTATGTTTCAGTGCGTTACCGACCCGGGTTTCATTCTGGTAAGACGCGGCGGTATCGATCAGGCGGTATCCCGTATCGATGGCATCAATAACGGCTCTTTCGCATTCAGCGGCATCAGACATCTGAAACACACCAAAGCCCAGCAGGGGCATTTCAATACCGTTGTTCAGTTTTACAGTGTGCATGACGTTATCCTTCAGCGGTTGTACCGGAAAAGCATAACGTAAAATGATTTATTCGATTAGGCAGGGTAATTAGCTAGGGTTTATCAGATGTGTTCATTAATTCAGAGGGGGATTATGGCCGGCTTTGTATCTGGAGCGGACCTTAACTTCACTGGTATTTTATTCTTCCGGCGCACGCATTTCTTCAGAAAGCCAATCCCTCAGAGCCCGGACTTCAGGGGGATCCTGAGAGCCGGTACGATAAACCAGATCGTATCCTCACTCAGCTTTCAGTTTGTACTGTGGAAACGGTACAACCAGCCTGCCCGCAACTGTATCATCTGCAATCAGAACACTGCGCCCCCGGTGCCACACCGCGATGTGCGCTGAGGTAACCCGGACTACAGACCGGGTAACTTTTTCTTCGGGGATGAGTTCACTCCTGCAAAGTACCGCACGGCCTTTTTCAGAATATCCCGCTTTTTCTCAGTACGCTTAAGCTGCGCTTTCAGCCTGAGGAGGGTATCCGGTAAATCCTGCGCATGAGTGGTTTACGGAACATGATGTTTATGCTCATATCAGGGGATATGCGGTCAGAATAAAATAGATGGACAGACAGAATATGAAAATTTTTACATGGTTATTTCTTTATTTTATTGCGGCTGAATCTTTCGCTGCTGTTGATTATGACGCTATGTTAGCGGAAATCAGGAGTAAGCCTGAATACATCCTGTTGCTCCCCGACGCTCAAAAAGGAGACCCGGTTGCTCAAAAAAAGATCGGAGATATATATAATGAAGGTGATGGCGTTTTTGCGTTCCCGGCTCAGGCACTTTACTGGTATGAAAAAGCCGGAATGCAGGGGAATTTAACTGCTCAGATACAGGCCGGTGACTTCTATTATTCAGGAACAGGTGTTCATAAAAATTATTTTCTTGCAAAAAAATGGTATGAAAAGGCCGCTAATCAGGGAAATGCAAGGGCACAAATAAGCCTTGGTAATTTATATTCCACAGGTGGTTCTTTTTTTCCGAAAAATAAACTAAAAGCGAAAAAATGGTATAGCAAGGCTTGTGAGTCAGGGTCTTTTGCAGGTTGTAATTTAAAAAAATCAATTCAGGATAAATGAATATCGTGTTCTGTGTTTGCGGAGTCTGATGTACTGTGCCGCTGCCGCTGCCGCTGCCGCTGCCGCTTCGTGCTGAACAGATATCCTTGTCCCGCGCTTTACCGGCTTTGGTCCGATAGCCTGCCTCATTAATCCGTTCCGCAGTGACACGCCCGCTATCCGCTCTCTCAGACAACACCTGATTCACCACAGCGACGATTGCTGGTTTAATGAATAATTATTCAAAAATAACACTTTATTAATTTTACGAGTTTTCCGGTCATAAAATAGTATTTTCTATAATTTACTGTTTTTGCATCTTAATTTAAAATTAAACTATTGGTGCTATTTGATTAAATATATATATCGTGATTGTATTTTATTGTCTTATAAATAATGAATATAGACCGGATCACTATATTATCAAAAAGTTAGTTATTATCTCTAATATAGACGTAGTAACTATATTAAATATGTATTTATTTTTTAATTTACGTCAATAATATATACAACACGGTATTAACAAAATGCATTTTCATACCAGATAATATTGGTTAAATATATTTTTAAGATTATTATTTTGATGTATATCACGGTATGGTATTTATACTTGGTTATATTGATAATTGTTCGTCAGATAGTCTTAATTTTAAACAGGTGCAAAAATGGAAAACAATAACCGATTTTGGCCGCATATAAGACGTGTCACACACCTTATGATGTTCTCACATCGCTCGTGTTTTGATTTTAATCGTTTTAATGCGCAAAGGTAGTTCCTCTACTGACATCCATGACGTTGTCTGCATATTGCCATCGTATGGATCGTCGACCTCTTTCTCATTATATCCCGCATTTATGTGAGGATATACTGAATTCTGATTGATAATTCATACTCTGGTTTTCATGCATATCAATGTGCAGGTAAATAGCTTTCGTCATTTCCGGCTGCGGCAAAAAAGCCCTTGCTGAGACAGTGAAAGCCGTCAGCCCTGAGCATTGTTTTGACATACGTAATGGCATAAAGAGAAATGTGATTTTTTAACTCAATAATATATTGAGGGAACAAACTCGCATTTATGAAAATAAATAACTGAAATATTTTTTCTGAATATTTTAGCGGGATTTTTTTGCCAAAAATAAAAGGTATGAAAATGAAAAGTTATAAAATAGCTGTCAGCTATGATATGTCTGACTATATTTCAACACACCGGGAATGTGTGGATATCCTGAATACAGATTTTACTGATGTTGCTGTAATCGTTATTTCACTTGATGATATCCGCGACGGAAAGCTGGATTTTATTGAGCAGCACAGTTTTGAACAGCCGGTTTTTGCTGTAATCAGTGATCACGAAGTCATTCCGGCAGATATCATTACACGGTTAACCGGTGTGATTGATTTAAATAAAAAGAACGGTGAATTATACAGTAAGCAACTGGAAACAGCGGCGCTGAAATATGAAGAAAGTCTGTTACCGCCATTTTTCGGCAGTCTGAAAAAATATGTTGAGCAGGGCAATTCAGCGTTTGATTGTCCCGGACATCAGGGCGGGGAGTTTTTCCGCCGTCACCCGCTGGGTAACCAGTTTGCTGAATATTTCGGTGAAAATTTATTCCGTTCTGATTTATGTAACGCGGATGTCTCCATGGGGGATCTGCTGATTCATGAAGGGGCTCCGTGCGCGGCACAGCAGCATGCGGCGAAAGTCTTTAATGCGGATAAAACCTATTTCGTCCTTAATGGTACGTCGTCTTCAAATAAAGTGGTGCTTAATGCCTTACTGGCGCCGGGTGACCTGGTATTATTCGATCGTAACAACCACAAATCAAACCATCACGGCGCATTAATACAGGCAGGGGCAACACCGGTTTATCTGGAAGCGGCGCGCAACCCGTTCGGATTTATCGGCGGGATTGATGCTCACTGTTTTGAGGAAGATTATCTTCGCGGCTTAATTAAAGAAGTCGCACCTGAACGAACCGGTGAAAAACGTCCGTTCCGCCTGGCCGTTATTCAGCTGGGCACATATGACGGGACAATTTATAACGCACGTCAGGTTGTCGATAAAATCGGTCATTTATGTGACTACATTTTATTTGATTCCGCCTGGGTTGGTTATGAGCAGTTTATTCCGATGATGAAAGATTGTTCTCCGCTTTTGCTGGAGCTGAATGAAAATGATCCCGGAATTCTGGTTACACAATCAGTCCATAAACAACAGGCCGGTTTCTCTCAGACATCTCAGATCCATAAAAAAGACAGCCATATTAAAGGCCAGAGCCGTTATGTGAATCATAAGCGTCTGAACAATGCCTTTATGATGCATGCTTCCACCAGCCCGTTCTATCCGCTGTTTGCCGCTCTGGATGTGAACGCCAAAATGCATGAAGGGAAATCAGGTAAGCGTTTATGGATGGACTGCGTGAAAACCGGGATTGAAACCCGTAAGCTGCTGCTGAAATCCTGCCAGCATATCCGTCCGTTCATTCCGGAAACTATTGACGGCCGTTCATGGGGCGATTTTGATACTGATGTGATCGCCAATGATCTCCGGTTCTTCAATTTTGTGCCGGGTGAGCGCTGGCATGCCTTTGAGGGATATGAACAAAATCAGTATTTTGTTGACCCGTGCAAATTACTGCTGACAACGCCGGGGATTGATGCCAAAACCGGTAATTATGAAACGTTCGGTGTGCCGGCAACGATTCTGGCTAACTATCTGCGTGAAAATAATATCATTCCTGAAAAATGCGATCTTAACTCCATTCTGTTCCTGCTGACGCCTGCCGAGAGCATGGCAAAAATGCAGCATCTGGTGGCTCAGATTGCCCGTTTTGAGCAGTTACTGGAACAGGATGCGCCGCTGAAAGAGGTGCTGCCGTCTGTATATCATGCGCATGAAGCCCGTTATCAGGGGTATACCATCCGTCAGTTATGTCAGGAAATGCATGATATGTATGTGAAGTTTAATGTGAAACAACTCCAGAAAGAGATGTTCCGCAAATCACACTTCCCGCAGGTCAGCATGTTGCCGCAGGCAGCGAATATTGCGTTTGTGCGCGGTAATGCGGAACTGGTTGCAGTGGATCAGATTGAAGGCCGTATTGCGGCTGAAGGTGCTCTGCCTTATCCGCCGGGGGTTCTGTGTGTGGTTCCGGGGGAAATCTGGGGCGGCTCTGTGCAGCAATACTTCCTGGCGCTCGAGGAGGGGATTAACCTCTTCCCTGGATTCTCACCGGAATTACAGGGTGTGTATATCCGCTGTGACGAAGATGGCCGTCAGCGGGCATACGGCTATGTAATTAAACACTGCGTTCGTTAATTCGTGCATGACGGAGCGCGGATGAGCGTGCTCCGTCAGCCGGGGAGAAATATGATGAGTGCTTCAAAAAATAAAATGAGCGTATTACAGCTCACTATATTAACTGCTGTGAATATGATGGGGTCCGGCATCATTATGCTGCCGACAAAACTGGCGGAAGTGGGGACAATTTCTATTCTGTCCTGGGTTGTGACCGCCGTCGGCTCTATGGCACTGGCTTATGCATTTGCCAAGTGCGGCATGTACAGCCGCCGCAGCGGAGGGATGGGAGGTTACGCGGAATACGCATTCGGTAAATCCGGTAACTTTATGGCGAATTATACCTATGGTGTTTCTCTGCTGATTGCAAACGTTGCGATCGCAATTTCAGCCGTCGGTTATGGTGCTGAACTGATGGATGCGGCGATGACGCCGCTGGGTATCTGTATTGCCACAATTGTTGTGTTGTGGATTTGTACGGTGGCAAACTTCGGCGGTGCACGGATCACGGGGCGGATCAGCAGTGTGACTGTCTGGGGGGTAATTATTCCGGTTGTTGGTATTTCGGTTATCGGCTGGTGGTGGTTCAGTCCTGAACTGTATGTTAATTCCTGGAACCCGCATAATTTTCCGCTTTTTGAGGCGGTCGGTTCCTCTATTGCGATGACATTATGGGCATTTTTAGGGATGGAATCAGCGTGTGCTAACAGTGAGGCGGTTGATAACCCTGAGAAAAATGTGCCGATTGCGGTATTGGGCGGAACATTAGGCGCCGCGGTTATTTATATCGTATCAACAAACGTTATCGCCGGTATTGTACCGAATATGGATCTGGCAAACTCAACTGCGCCGTTTGGCCTGGCATTCTCACAAATGTTTACGCCGGGTGTGGGTAAAGTTGTTATGGCGCTGATGATTATGTCCTGCTGCGGTTCATTATTAGGCTGGCAGTTCACCATTGCGCAGGTATTTAAATCATCATCTGATTCCGGCTATTTTCCGAAAATCTTTTCTGCTGTTACCAAAGCGGATGCCCCGGTAAAAGGTATGCTGGTTATTGTTATTATTCAGTCTGCACTGTCGCTGATGACCATCAGCCCGTCACTGAATAAACAGTTCAATGTGCTGGTTAACCTGGCGGTTGTTACCAACATTATCCCTTATATCCTTTCCATGGCTGCCATGATTATTCTGCAGAAGGTCGCCAATGTGGATCCTAAGAAAGCACGGACAGGCAATGTGATTGCATTTATCGGTGCCGTTTATAGTTTCTATGCGCTGTATTCATCCGGTGAAGATGCCGTGATGTGGGGGGCGCTTGCCACCTTCCTCGGCTGGACACTGTATGGTTTTGTTTCCCCGCGGTTTGAAATGAAACAAAACCAGGACGTAATGATGAAATAACGAACACTCTCCGGTGGGTTCCTCCCGTGCAGTTACGGCGGGAGGATTTTTTCCTGCAGCGAAACAACCGGAATGTATACGGACAGCAATTTGTCTATTCCGCATAACAGGGATAAAACGTAATGACAGCAATAATGACAAAACCGAAACGGGGACGACCGCCGAAAAACCATGATGCAGGTACTGATGTAAAAGAAATACTGATCCGCAGCGGTACGGAGGTGTTTACCGAAACAGGATATATGACGTCAGATATCAGCGGAATATTGGCAAAAGCCGGTGTTCCGAAGGGATCTTTTTATTATTACTTTGGCAGTAAAGAAAATTTTGGTCTGAAAGTGATACGTCATTATGACGACTGTTTTTCTCATCTGCTGGATAAATGTCTGTCTGATACCACATTGCCGCCACCGGAAAGATTACTGACATTTTGCAGTATCACTAAGTCCGGAATGGAAAAATATCACTGGCAGCGCGGGTGTCTGATCGGCAATCTCGGGCAGGAAGTGATCAGTCTGCCGGCCGGGTATTGTGAATTACTCAATGACATTATTACCGGCTGGCAAAAAAAAGTGGAGAATTGTCTGCTGGAAGCGCAGGCGCAAAATCTTATTTCCGGAAATACTGACTGCAGGCAGATGGCTGCCTTTTTCTGGGCGGGCTGGGAAGGGGCGGTCATGCGTGCCAAACTGACCCGCAATGGTGAACCGCTCGATCTGTTTATTAAAATTTTTATGAAGCAGCTACTGGCTGATCAAACATAACAGCCGGGAAAACGCGTGTTCTTCTTATTCTGTCCGGCATAACGCCGGTTTCAGCCCTGTTTTTATCCGGGGTTATTCTGTCTGCGGAATATACCCGGTTATACGGCATTTATCATAACGTCCTCAATTACCCGTATAACATTACAAAATCAGCTGTTACAGCTAAGTTCGTTTATCCTGAACAATGACCGTCTTTACATCCTGACGTCTGTTTTCTCCGGCAGACAGCAATACCATCGGGCTGATACAGACCTGATTAACGTTTTCCGGTTGCTTCTGTTACACCATACTTACTTTCAGCATTTCCTCTCTCAGCCGGGGGTAACGGCACAGAAGTCCCCGGGCTATTTGCGGCGATCACAACATAATAAATACACATAAAATACAGGGGATTACTTTATATTGATGATGATAATGAGAACTGTTAGCATTCATTTCTTATTAGTATGGAGAGCACAAATGAAAATTAAATATCACCTGCTTATTGCCGCGCTGACATCGTTATCTTCGGTATCTTCATTCGCAACAACTTACCCGGTAACAGTCACTGATACCGATGGGCAGACTATAACGCTGAATCATGAACCTAAGCGTGTTGTTCTGCAGGATGGCAGAGATATTATGACTCTGGCATTACTGGACAGAACTAACCCGTTCAAAAGAGTTGTCGCGTGGAATAACAACCTGAAAAAGTCAGATCCGCAGACGATTTTTTTGCTTGAGAAAAAATGGAAGTCCGATATCTCAGAAATTCCGGATATGGGATTTAATGACAAAGGTGAAGTTGATGCTGAGCAGGTGATAGCACAAAAACCGGATGTGCTGATTGCGCAATTGCGGGCAAAACCGGCGCTGGAAGGTGCGGGAGTCATCGCTAAACTGAAGGAAGCCGGTATTCCGGTGATTTACGTCGATACATTCCTCAACCCGGCAGAGAACACAAAAAGCAGTATCTCACTGCTGGGGCTTGCTTTGAATAAGGAATCAGAGGCTAAAGAGTACACTAATTTTTATCAAAGCCACCTGGATACACTGAAAAGTAAAACTGCATCTGTTAAAAATAAGCCCCGGGTATTTATTGAAGCAAAAGCCGGTGCGAATGGCGGGAGTTGCTGCTTTACACATAATAATGCAGGATGGGGCGGAATGGTTCAGGCGGTTGGCGGAGACAATATCGGCAGCCATTTTTTACCCGGTGCATCAGGCGAAATTTCGTTAGAAAAAGTCATTAGTGAAGAACCGGATATATTTATTGTGACAGGCGGTCGCTGGAAAAATAAAAACAGCATAGCAGCCCCATTTGGATACGATGTGACAAAGGAAGAAGTCAGCAGCGGGTTTGAACGATTAAAAGACCGGGTTGGATTCAGTCAGATTACTGCAGTGGAAAATAATCAGTTATATGGTATTTATCATAATTTCTATAATCACCCGTATAATATTGTGGGATTAGAGTTTTTGGCTAAATTTATTTATCCTGAACAATTCCCGTCCTTAAATCCTGACGAGACATACAATCAGATTATCACCCGGTTTACTACGATACCGGTTCATCAGGCAACGTGGGCCGCTAAGTCTGAGTAATTGCCGGTGATAGCTATGTTAAGCTCTTAATTCAGGATTAAGGGCTTTTATTTTCTCTGTCAGTCTGTATTTTGATGATGTTCATAAATAATAAAAATAAGTAAGGTAATACAGGGCGTATTTATCTTCCTGATGATGGATATAAAATACACAGCAGAATTCAGCTGATATCATCAGCCGCCGATATAAAAATGTTATCTCTTTGCGGATAACAGGAATTTGCACAGATATACCGGTATACTGGCCGGATTGTGACGGAGAAAACTGCATGACATTAAAAATTATCGGCCTTTTTGTTCTGACCGCACTGGCTGAAATTGCCGGTTGTTACTTTCCGTATTTATGGTTAAAAAAACAGGGGAGTGTATGGTTATTACTTCCTGCTGCTGCCAGTCTGGTTGTATTTGTCTGGCTGCTGACATTGCACCCGGAATCCAGCGGCAGAATTTACGCATCGTACGGCGGAATCTATGTGGTGACTGCACTGATATGGCTGCGGGTGGTTGATGGTGTATCGCTGTCAGTATCAGACTGGACTGGTGCGGCTGTCGTTCTTGCCGGGGCGGGAATTATTATCAGCGGATGGCGGTGAGGAAATGACCGGAGAAATATGAAAGTCAGCAAAACGGTTATCATTGTATTGATGTCCGGCATTATGCCGGCTTCTGTCCTGTTTATCTCCGGGGTTATTCTGGCCGCGAATAAAACACCGTATTACGATATTGACCGCGACGGCAAACAGTTCGGAAGTTCTGTATTTACATTGTATGACGGCCATGTCTATGCCGCAGTTCCGTCTGACGGGTATTTTTTAATCCCCGGCGCAGACCCGGACAGTTTCAGATTGCTGCCTGATAATAACAACTACAATGGCCGGCAATTTGCAGCGGATAAAAATCACGCATGGTGCGGTAATCTTCCCGTCCCGGATTTTAATCCTCAGACCGCCGTCACTATCGGTAATGCTTATTTTACGGATGGCAAAAATACGGTTTTCTGTGCCCCGTATACCCTGATAAATAATGAACTGTCCGGCCTGCAGGAATTGTATCAGGAATGGCGTTACGGCTGGGGACTGAGTGATAAACCGCAGACGTATTATTATCCGCAGCAGCCGTTGCCGCCGTCAGCCACGCCTTACCGGATATTACCGGACTCCGGTCTTATCAGTAACGGAAAACAGGTTTTCTTTGAGGGTAAATTAATGCCCGGCGCAAACCCGGAGACAATACGCCCCGCGGATGTCCGGCAGGAGGATAAATCAGTGCGTCAGAGCCGGGTATTTTATCATGACGGGGAGCATGTTTATTATCAGCACCATTTATTGCCGCTGAAAGACACCGGATCACTGTATAGCTTTTACCTCGGCAATTTATTTCAGGAAGCCTATTTATTTGATCCGCAAACCGGTCAGGTGGCCATCAATAATCAGGTATTTCCGCCGGAATATGCGCCTTATCGTGTAATCAGTTTTTATGGCCAGCATGTTAATCAGGGGCTGTTTTTATCCGCGCAGGGCGTTTATTTTTACGACCGGAAAAAAGAGAAAATCCGTCGTGCAGGCGATAATCCGTCATTGCAGGAAAGCTGTCAGGAAATATCACCGCTGATTTTTACCTGCGGTAATGAAACCCGGTATTTGCAGGGCGCGGAACGATGGGGCAACAGGAAATCGCCGGGACTGATTTCCCGCAGCACGGTTCTCCGCCGCCTTAACGATAATATAACCGGCAACTGGGTAAAAATCGGCGATGTTACGTTTCATCATTACGGAGAGGTCTGGCAAAAGGGCGGGCAATACTATTATTTTGATCGTCTGGGTGCGTCACAGCTTATGCGGGGACCAATTTATTTCATTCCGGATGAGATAACCGTACGCGCGTTGCTGAGTGATGACCTCCGGTTTGATGAACTCCGGAAAATGGCTCATGACGGACGTTTACAGGAGGTTTCCGGTACTGAAATTCTGAAAGCCACCACGCGTTATAAAGAGAGCATGTTCAGTTTCCTGAATTTTTCCGGAGATGATTAATCCGCGTTTATGTATTTCCGGGTAATCTGTATAGTTGAGTAAATATAGTCTGATAATATTGACTCTGGAGTTAACTCTATAGTTATACTTTAGTCAGATACAAAAAGTACCCATTAAAATTAACCACCAAAAGTAACTTTAGCCATTTTAATATGATATTCCCGGAGGGATTATGAAAAAGTTATTATTAGCAGGATTGCTTGGCGGCGCGGTATTTGGTTTATCAGCTAATGTGTTGGCAAACGTGAATCATAACAATCAGTCAGCAGGCGGCGGGTTTGCTTCACAGGCGGCACAGGTTGTCAGCGTTTCAAATGCAAATAATCAGCCGGATGACAGCAGAGTGATTATCGAAGGTTTTATTATCAGGAATATCAGCCACAACCTGTATGAGTTTAAAGATGACTCCGGTATTACCCGTGTAAAAATAGATAACGAAAAATGGAACGGAATCAATGTTTCACCTGAAACTAAAATACGTGTTGAAGGGCGTGTTGATAACCATCTGATTCAGCATGAGATTAATGCAGAACGTGTATCATTGGCAGAATAAAGAATAACTGAAACCGGTTAAGGCTGTGTTGTTCACAGCCTTAACCCGGATAACAATAACATTACGAAAAGGATAAGCGTAATGAAACTACTGACAAACTTACTCAGATATACATTTTTTCTCGCCGTGATTGCTATTGCTTTTGTTTATCGTGATGTACTTTTTCAGTTTTATAACCGGATCGTTTCACAATCCGGTACCATTTCTCAGATAGCTGACAGTATCAGCAGTGTTCTGGCGTATTTTTAGATAACCGGAGTAATTTTACTCCGGTTTTTCCTGTTCCATCTGAAAGGTAATATTATCAATATCATATTTTTCATGAATAGCATCTGTTAATGATTTCCGGATTTTGTTATGGTCAGCGCCAGCCTTATATATTATATGAGCCGTTAATACATAATTACTCTGTGTTAATGCCCACAAATGGACATTATGAGTCCCGGCGATACCCTCATTACTGTTTATCTCATTAATAATATCATTAATACTGATATTCTCCGGTGTACCCTGTAACAATATATTGATACAGGATTTTAACAGAATCCAGGTTCTCGGAAAAACCATAAAGCCGATAAAGACGGCAATAACAGAATCGACGATTAACCAGCCTGTCAGCCAGATAATAATCGCACCGGCAATAACGCCGACTGAGCCCAGCATATCTGCCCAGACTTCAAGATAGGCCCCTTTAACATTCAGGCTCTCTTCTTTGCTGTTTTTCAGAAGCTGCATGGCAATCAGATTAATGATCAGACCGGCAGTAGCAATAATCAGCATACCGACAGACTGAATATCCGGGGTTGCAGAGATCCTGCGGTAGGCTTCATATAATACGTAGAATGCGACGGCCAGTAAAATAAGGGCGTTCATCATCGCGGCAAGAATTTCAAAACGGATGTAACCGTATGTTTTGAGATAATCGGCGGCTTTTTTTCCTGCACGGATGGCAATCAGTGCCAGCAGCAGAGCGAATGCATCTGTCATCATATGCATGGCATCTGAAATAAGGGCGAGACTGCCGGTAAGATAACCGCCAATAAATTCCACCAGCATAAAAGAAAATGTTAATGCAAATGCAATAAGTAATCGTGATTCCGGCAGTGATTTTATATTACCATGCTCATGTTTTTCACTCATGGGGTTTTTCCTTATGGTTTTTGTCTTCCTGTCTGACTTATTACAGAATAATACGAAAGGGAAACCGGTTCCGGGCGGGAAATCACAATGCTATTATGCTGATTATTTTTTGAATTATCAGGATTTAAAAAAATATTGCGGTATTGAGAATAAATTGCATTTGACAAATGCATTCAGATTCATAGAATAGCGCCATCAACGGTCAATTCTCTGACCCGTAAGCGTTTACGTTAATCAACGCATGTAACTTTGTACATTACAACGGTTATGTGTTGTTGTGTCGTCACTATACGGAGTCATCTATGTCTTTTCAGGACAAAAATTATATTTTAGGTTTTCCTAAGCTTCCTCAGCGTGCGTTAATCTTTCTGGTGCCTTTTTTCTTATCGCTGGTGATGAGCGGTATTGTCTCTTTTATCAGTACGGTCAAAGCGCTGGGTTTTTCCTGGCAACTGGTTTCCCCGTGGCTGACATCATGGGGTATATCCTGGGCCATTGCGTTTCCGACAGTCTTATTTGTTCTGCCGTTTGCCCGTAAATTATCGCTGTTACTGGTCAGAAGCTCATAATTATAAAATCTGAATCCCCAGCCATTGCCGGAATTGTTTTTTTCCTTTTCCGGTGATCGTCACTTCACGATAGCCCGGTGTGCGGGTCAGCCAGCCCTGTTGTTCACAATGTGTGAAAAGGGCTGCACCCAGATAGCCGCCGAGGTGAAACCGGCGTTCACTCCAGTCCAGACAGCCGCAGCAGAAAACCCGTTTCACGGTGTGTGCGGGCGGCAGGCCAAGTGTTATCAGCGCGGATTCACCTGATGCTGTCAGTGCGGTTCCGTCTGCGGTTATCCAGCCTTTTTCCTGCATCGCATCATATACAGCAACAGCCGTTTCGCCGGCCAGATGGTCATAACAGGTTCTGGCCTGCCGTAAATGTACCGGTGCAGAGGACTTGCGGATAGCGGCTGTCACCGGAATCCCGGTAAGATTCATCATTTTTTCGATGAATTCAGCCACGTTTAATCCGGCAAGCTGATAATAGCGGTGACGCCCCTGCGGTATACAGATGATCAATTTTCCGGTGACCAGTTTTGTCAGATGCGCGCTGGCCGTTGACGCACTGATATCTGCGGCAATACTCAGTTCAGTTGCGGTCCGGGCCCGGCCATCCATCAGGGCGCAGAGCATGCGGATACGGGACGGATCGGCAAGGGCGGCTGCCACACCGGCGAGAGCGGTTTCTAATTCCGGAATGTGTTCTTCTGACATATCACCTCCGCAGATTATTCCTGCCCGAACTCATATTCACGGCTGATTTCAGCAATACGTATCCGGTAAAATGAGAAAATATCCGCTTTGCCTTCTTCCTGTGCCTGCCGGTGTTGCAGGTTTTGTTTCCACTTCAGCAGAGAGGCTTCATCTTCCCATAATGAGAGCGACAATAATTTGCCCGGTGTACTCAGGCTGGCAAAGCGTTCAATGGAGATAAAGCCCTCTGCGTCACTGAGCAGCGGGCGCAGCCCGGCGGCAATATCCAGGTAACGGGATTGCTTATCTTCCGGCATACTGACTTCAAAAATAACGGCAAACATGAGTGCCTCCTTATGTGTTGAGGATAATCATAACGGAAGCACAGAAAAAACACTTCGCTGAACAACGAAATATGAAAAATTATGGCCGGTAGCGGACACCGATAGCCAGCAAAATTAAGATCACGCCGGTTATCTGCATCACCAGATGTGACGGCATGCCGTGCTGTATAATATCGATAATAAAACCGGATAATACCTGACCGCCGATAGCCAGAATGGTGGTCAGTGCAGCGCCGAGCAGCGGCAGGATATAACTGTTTATCACCACAAAACAGGCGCCGATAATGCCGCCGCTAAATGCAATCAGCGGAATGCTGTTCAGCGTGACGGGGAACTGCGGCAGGTAAAACAGCACTACCACACTCAGGAAGATAAACCCGGCGACATGATTGACCAAAGAGGCATAAAACGCATTGCTGCCCTGAGATAATCTGCCGTTGATACTGCGGCTGAAAATAATGCAAATACCATTTGTCAGCGCGATAGTAATATAAAACAGTAACATGATTATTTTCCTGCAATGATCAGAATACAGCCGCTGAATAACAGCAGCAGTGTCAGCCCGTCGCGGCCGGTCACTTTACGCTGTGCCAGTCCCATCAGGCCAAAATGGTCGATAATCAGGCCGGTAACTATCTGCCCGGCAAGCATCAGCACAATCGAACCGGAGAGTGACAGCGGGCTGTTAACAGTGACTGCCGCCAGCAACACGGTGAATGCACCGGGTATTCCGCCGAGATAGCACCACAACGGAATTTTTTTGCCGTCGCGGCGCTGCGGCAGGTGTGTTTTCACTGTCAGCCAGATTATCAGGGCAACAACCGCGCCGGTACCGTGTGTCAGCCAGGAGGCGTGTAACGGAGAGGTAAAGGTGGATAAATAGCTGTTGCTCATAATCATCAGAGTGAGTAATACCCCGGAAAGTAAAGCAATCAGCGGTAACAAAATCTCTTTTTTCATCGTTATTTTTCGCATCGTTATTTTTCAAATTGTTATCTTTCACATTATTGCGGACAAACAAAGTATAAAGATTGCCGGTGATTGTAATAAACGCTATAAAGAGAAAAACAGAGTTTCCTGCAGGTTGACAAATAAGGCGCATCTATGGATTTTTCGCTTTTACCGGTGTTCATCGCAATTACAGAGCAGGGAAGTCTGACAAAGGCGGCGGACTATCTGCACATGACCAAATCGGCGGTCAGTAAAAAGCTGGCAGCGCTGGAAACACAAACCGGCATCCGTCTGGTCACCCGCACCACACGCCATTTACAGCTGACAGAAGCCGGGCAGCTTTATTACACCTATCTGAAAAAAGCCCATCAGGCTGTGCTGGATGGACAGGATGCGTTGTCGCATTACAGCCGTGAAGTTGACGGCACACTGAAAATCAGTGCCCCGGCGGTGTTCGGCAGTCTGCATCTGGCAAAAATTATGCCTGCTTTTTTACAGCGCTGGCCGTCATTGCAGGCGGAAATGGTGTTTGATGACAAACTGACGGATCTGGTCGGGGAAGGGTTTGATTTGGCTGTCCGGATCGGGGAATTGCAGGACTCCTCTCTGATTGCCAGGGTGTTATCGCCCTGCCGCAGTGTGTTGTGCGCGTCTCCAGCGTATCTGGCACAGCACGGCACACCTCTGAATCTGACTGAGCTGAAGTCGCATAACTGCCTGTTTTACAGCTATTTTCAGGCTGGCCAGTCGTGGACTTTTCTGCACAGGGGAGAGATGGTGCGTTTTGTTCCGCAGGGCACACTGCGGGCCAACAACAGTCTGGCACTGCATCAGGCGGTGTTACAGGGAACGGGGATTTGTCAGCTGCCGCAGTTTATCGCGGCACCGGATCTCCGCGCCGGGCGTCTGATGCCGCTGTTACCTGAATACCCGCTGCCGTTGCATCATATCTATGCGGTTTATCCGGATCGTGACTATCTGCCGAAAAAAGTTTCCGCATTTTTACATTTTTTGCAGGATGAACTGGGTACGGGAGGGCACTATCAGAAAGAATATGAACAGGATCTATCCTTTTTTAAGGCAGCGGAATAAAAACCGGCTACATTGGGTAAGGTAATCAGCCTGCTGTTTATATCATTTATTTTAATCTCACTGAGAGGGGTTATATGTCTCTGCAATTGTGGATCGCCAATAAAAATTACTCTTCCTGGTCGCTGAGACCCTGGTTTTTACTGAAAGCCCTGAATATCCCGTTTGATGAACAACTGGCCACCTTTGTGCCGGGCGGCAGCAGTTATGAGAAATTTATCCGTTTTTCCCCGTCCGGACTGGTGCCGTGCCTGGTGACAGCGGAGACCACGGTCTGGGATTCTCTGGCAATCTGTGAATATATTGCGGAGGATTATCCGCAGACCTGGCCGGCGGAAAAAACTGCCCGTGCATGGGCGCGCTCTGCCGCGGCAGAAATGCACTCCGGGTTTACCACGCTGCGCCGTGAGTGCCCGCTGAACTGCACAGAAAGCCGCCCGGCCGCAGAGATGACGCCGGAATTACAGCAAGAGTGTCAGCGTCTGGAGCAGATTTGGTGTGAGGGATTAACCCGGTTCGGCGGCCCGTGGCTGGCAGGGGAAAATATCAGCGCGGCAGATGCTTTTTATGTGCCGGTGGCCCTGCGCGCACGGACTTATCAGCTGCCGTTTTCAGCAGCGGCACAGGCGTGGATTGATTGGATCCTTGCGCATCCTGCCATCATTGAGTGGTGTGAAGCGGCAGCGAAAGAAGCGAAAATCGACCACGACTGAATCAGGAAGGGCGGGGGATATCCGCCCTGATTGTTACTTAACGGCGCTGTCCATCAGGAGAAAACGCGGTTCAGCACGCTGATACTGATTAATGGCGGGCACCAGACGGCGGAAGTGCTCACTGGCGCAATGGGTATCCAGCGCGGCCTGATCCGGCCAGGTTTCGATAAAAATAAAATGCCCCGGGTCTTTCTGATCGACAAACAGATCATAACTGATACACAGCGGCTCACGGCGGGTGGCGGCAACCAGTTCTTCATACATCGGCATCAGGATCTCAACAGCATCCGGCTGCATAAAATCTTCAGCAATTACTTTTAACATCGCGTTCTCCTTGTCCGGTGCGGACAAACAACATGAAATATCTGCAAATGACTTCCCCGGTAAGCCGTGTAAATTCTGACTGATAACCAGAGCATAAATCACAACAACTACCGGTATAACATTGAGGGGGCAGAATGTCATTATCATTAATTGAAGCCGTGAATCTGTTGAAATCAAAAAAATGGATTGATTTGACACACGCATTTAATGCGGATTCACCGTACTTTTTTATGTTTGAACCGGCGGAATTCAAAACCCTGTTTGATTACCGTGACGGCTTTTTTGCCCAGCAATTTACTTTCCCCGGCCAGTACGGCACCCATATTGATGCACCGTGCCATTTTGTGGAGGGACGCCGCTTCGTTCACGAGCTGGAACTGAAGGAGCTGGTATTGCCGCTGGTGGTGATCGATCAGTCCGCCCGCGCACAGCAGGATGCGGATTTTGCCTTATCCGCAGAGGATATTCTGGCGTTTGAGCAGGTACACGGCCGTATCGAAAGCGGCAGTTTTGTGGCTTTACGCACGGACTGGAGCAAACGCTGGCCGTCACAGGCGCTGATGGATAACAAAGATGCGGAAGGCAACAACCATATTCCGGGCTGGGGTCTGGATGCGCTGGAGTTTTTGTTCCGTGAGCGGGGGATCAGCGCGGTGGGACATGAAACGTTTGATACCGATTCAGCGCAGGATTTCCGTAAAAACAGTGCGCTGCTGGCGGAATATTTTGTACTGGATCAGGATGCGTATCAGATAGAGTTGCTGACTAATCTGGATAAAGTCCCGGCCAAAGGCGCGGTCATTTTTAATATCGTGGCAAAACCGGACAATGCAGGCGGGTTCCCGGTCCGGTCATTTGCGATTTTACCGGACTAATCGCGGCACATTTCCCGCAGCACTGAAAGCTGGTGTTCCAGCGTGGCATGAATAATCTGCCTGCCCTGGCGGATCAGGCAGTCGCCGGGGCGGAGGGTGTTGTCAGTCTCAACCGATATATCATCCGGCAGGGTTATTGTGCTTTCTGCTGACAGCCACTGATGCAAAAATGCGGCCTGATCCGGGTGTACAACCAGCGCCACGGAAAAACCGGGGTTTATCTGTTTCATGCTCCGGCGCAGGGCCGCCCGCAGGCGGTTCTCAGGTGGTGTCTCTTCCAGCAGTATCTGTACGGTATGGCAGATCATTGCGGTTATCTCATCGTCAAGTTGCGCGATAACCTCTTTGCAATGACGGCGGGTCTGCAACAGGGCTTCCGCCTGCCCGGAAGCAAGCTCATCCTGTACCTGCCTGCGCACCTTTTCTGCTTCATCAGCCAGTTCTGTCCGCATCTGGCTGCGCAGTTGTTCTGTCTCCGCTTTCAGCGCTTCTCTGCTGAGTAACCCGCGGTAACCGGCAGCCGGGATAATGCAGGGGGCTGCCGTCAGGGTAAACGTATCCGCGGTCAGGCGGCTGAAGGGCAATCTGACGCAGTCAGCGCCTGAAGTATCGTCCGGCATAATGTGTTCAGAAAAGTAGTGAGTTCAGAAGGAAACGGGATCAGCGGCACGGTATCCGGAAAGCGCAATTCCGCCCGCCGGTGAAATTGCTCATGGCTCTCCCGCAGCAGATAAAACCACAGCTGACGGCCGGTGACACTGAGAATCACGTTATCCTGATCAGTATGAGTGAGTGAGCGCTGGTAGTTGTGCAGCGGTAATAATAAGCCGGATTGCCAGTTCAGAAGCCGTCCGGCATCTTCCTGTGTTAAAGCGGAAAAAGGGTGACGGCGGGCGGGAACCGGCCAGTGCGTCATCAGATCCGGCAGGTAGAAACAACAACCACAGAAAGTCAGAAAGCGTTGTAATCCGGTGTCACTCAGTAATATCGCCCGCTGAAGCCCGGACAATACCGTTATTTCTGCGGTTAAGTCATAATGGCTGAACAACCGGCTGTTCAGCAGCGGATTTCTGTATTTATCCGGCAGGGCGGATATGAGTGAATAATCCGGCAGTGTATCCAGATTGCGGGGATGGCAATACAGTGCCGGACAAAAGAAAAACCCGAATTCAGTCAGCGGAGCCATGACGTAATTTCCGGCGGTGAAAGAAAAAATGCAGCAGGTGAGATAGCAGCAGCAGTATCGCAAATCCGGCAATATACCCCAGTAATTTAGGATAAGAGCCGGTGGTGACCTGTATATTCAGCATCGTCCGTAATTCCGGTGTGGTGATCACCGGTTTGGTGGCCACCGCCGGTATCAGTGTCAGGCTGATATTCTCAGGCTCCAGTCCCTCAATACTGTTTTTTGCCAGCTGCATAATTTGCTCACGGTAGCGGAATACCGGAATATCAGCGGAATATTTAATAAATATCACAGCCCGTCCCTGTTTTCCGTCCGCGGTCTCTGGATTGGCCTGAGATTCAGGCCGGGTAAACAGCACTCTGGCGGTAATCACACCATCAATATCGGATAATATCTGAGCCAGTTCCTGTGAGCGGACATAGCTGAGTTTGGCCGTCAGTTCCTGCGGGCTTGGGATCAGCGTATCGCCGGTGAAAATATCGTTCAGGGATTGAAATTGTCTCTGCGGATAGCCGCGTTGTTTGAGCAATTCAATGGCATAAGGAACCTGTGATTCCTCAACAAATAACGTTGCCATTCCTTCTTTGCCGGATTTTTTTTCCGCAATAATATGATTCTCCAGCAGCAGAGAATACATTTCATTTGCTTCTTTTTGCTGTAATCCGCTGTACAGCTCTGTTTTACAGGCCGTCAGTAATAATATTGACAGGCTGATTATAACAAATCGGAAATAGCGGGAGAGTGCAGAGATAAGTAACCGCATATTACTGGCTTTTAATAATAGTATCGATATTCTGACTGACTTTTCCGACAGTTTTTGCCAGTAATTCTTCACGGAAATGAATTTTTGCCAGGGTTAATTGTGTCTGCAATAATATATCCGGCGATGTCAGTGCTGCACTGTCACGCAATCCGGCGATACTGTCAGCATCCTGTTTCATTGTCCGGTAGAAATTATCAAATATCTTTTTGAGGTGTTCTGTTTCCTCAGCCGGTTGCGCTGATACAGTATTCTCCTCCGCTGTCACCGCGAGATCAGACAGCGGAAGTGTATGGGTACGGAGTGCAGATATCATTGTGATCACCGGATGTTATTCTGTTGCAGAACCAGCTGATTATTTACTGCTATCTGCTGATTCAGCTCGGCAGATATCAGATGTTTAAGTGTCGTGCCGGAAAGTGAATCCGGTAATTTCTGCCATAACCGTGACAAAATAAATTCCTGGTGAGGACCGTATTCATCATAACGGGACAAAATCGTCAATAACATATCCCGGTTGATAGTATTCTGATAACTGATTTTTTTTAAATCAGAAATAACCGGTATCAGCAGTGTATTACATAACTCACGATATTCCGGGTTTTCAACCGTGCAGTTTTCAAGTTCCAGCCATAGTTGCTCACGGTTTTCAGTGATATCAGATATTTCATTATTGCTGTTTGTATCTTTGTTCATAAAAACAAATCCTTTTCAAATTGTTCGGCAAATACCGTTAATTCGTTATTTCCGTCGGATTTTAATATTTTTATTGTTTTTTTAAGATTATGGGTAAGGCCAAGATGGTATTCACTTAATGCTTTAAACGGTAACAGGGATGAACTGCAGCTACCTGACAGCAGATGAACAATCTCTGTGTATTTTTGGCAGGCATGCCAGGAGGTCACCAGGATCAGTTTTCCGCTTTCATGATACCGGGTGTCCTGTGTCAGCAACCAGGCAGCAATAGCCTCCGCTTCTTTATATTTTCCGGCAAGAATACCGGCCAGCGCGATTTCAGCAAGAAGACGTTCATCTGAATATACCATCATATTTTCTGCAGTATATTCTGCATAATATCTTTCATTGATTTAACTAATGAAGATGCGGTATTAAAAACAAGACTCCATTTTGTTGTCCGGTATTGTAATTCCTGTAACAACGCCGGATTGTCCGGATTTGTTTTTAAACTTTCTATTGCGTCTTTCAGCTCTTTTTCATTTGTCTGAGCCTGTTCTTTCAGGCTGTTCAGTATGTCATCAAGTATACTTCCGCTTCGTGTCGGGTCAAAAATAATTGGCATAAGTTCCCTTTAATACAATGTATTTAAAATGATTTCAGCAGCATCCAATGCATCTGCTTTTGTCCGGAGCTGAGTAAAAATATGCTTACTGTTTGACGCTGACATACGACATGTTGTTTCTTGTTTTAATTTTTGTATCCGTAATAACACTGCCGGGTGATTTTTTATCAGGTAATCAAATGAATCATCATTTTTTGTCATCAGTCAGTACGATGGTGTAATATTCGTTTTTATACAGTAACACCACCTTCTCCTTATCAATGGAAATAACCCTGGTATCGTTATCCGGAGATGACCCGGCTCTGTATTTTCCCCCGCTGTCAGTAATAATATACGGTATTTCCCCGAGAGAAACCGCGCTGATCCTGATGCCGGGTTTACTGATCGGCTGTACACGAAACTCAGGCTGATAGTTAAATGCAAACTCCCGGTTAAACGTATCAAGAAATACGGATAACTGTTTTTTTAACTGTGCACTTTCCTTTCGGCCGGTGATAATAACAAGTGACGTTTCCGTGAACATATAACTGAGAATATCATTGCTTTTTTTAACTGTATTTATCTGCAAATCTGTTTTTTTTATATAATCGTCAGTGATTATTGATTGGTCATCAATCAACATTCCTGATGGTATTAGTAACGCCGGTAAAAAGTCTTTCATTGATATTTTTTGCTGATGCGGTGCCCGGGTTCCGCGGATAGTAATGTGGCCGCACATTGTGCTTAATTCGGCAGTCAGGTGATTATTCGGTGCTGCACTGAGCCATGAATTTAATGTGTTCAGTTCTGTATCCGGGGTGCTGATATTCAGCCGGTAGGCGATATCCTGTTGCCTGAAAAAAGCCACCAGTTCTTTTTCTGCCGCACGGGTCACGGACCCGCGGATTATCCATTTATTATCGTGTTTCTCCCGTGATAAACAACGGTAGGGTTCCGCCGATAAAAATTGTTCTGCGGACGGTATCGTACGTCCCGGCCGGGTGAAGAAAAAGAGTCCGGCGGAAATGAACAGCAATATAAAGACGAAAATAAAGACGATTTTCCGGTGGCGAAAGGGTATTGCTGCTGTTGTGTATTGTGCACTGAAGCTTATCCCGGCACATTCAAAACGCTTCCCGGCAACAATATGGTCACCGGGAAGAATATGACGATTACCCTGTTCCGGCGGTACACTGCTGTTATTCTCACAAAGGCGCAGACCGTTTTTATCCGCAGCCAGACGACAATGCACCGGAAGTATACCCGGATCCAGCAGTGTGATATCGGTGCGTAATGCATCCGCCCCCAGCGTAATGAATATATCGCCGGAAGGCGGAACCGGAAACGTTGCTTTTGTTCCCCGGTGCAGGCCGGATAAAACAGATAAAGTGATAGTCATAGACAGGTATTAATATCCGTATTAAAAACTGTTTTTTTATGATGATGAAACCGGTTTTCCGTAATCGATAATCCGCGGCCGGATAATAAACAATCTGACAGCACTGCGTTCCTGTGTTGTTTCACTCCGGAACAGCGCTCCCAGCCAGGGAATATCACCAAGTAACGGAACTTTTGATTCTGTTTTTAATTCTTCATCGCGGTAAATACCGCCGATCAGCAGCGATTGATCTAATTCGACCCGCGCAATGGTATCAATAACGGTACGATTGATTGTCGGGATCGTATCACTGTTGTTATTACCGGCTTTCTGATTACCGTCTTCGATATGCAGGGTCATATCCAGCAGAGTATTTTGGGTTTCCCGGATAATACGGGGTGTTAATTGCAGGAGTGTTCCGTAGGTGATGCCTTTTAATTCAGCGACCCGCTCACCGTTGACTTTGACATAATAGGTTTCATTATGGTCGATCAGCGCCGGGCTGTTTTCCAGCGTCAGAATTGTCGGGCGGGATACCATCCGGGCATAGCCTTTGGTTTGCAGCAGATGTACGTTAGCCAGCAACTGATTCAGTCCGGTCTGATTGAGCAGCGTTCCGGCCGCGGCACCTTGTGGTGATAAGGTGGAAGATATACTGATATTGGTCTTACCGCTGCTTATGGTGCCGCCCCAGTCAATACCCAGAGCACCGGCACGCTGAGTATCAACATCGATAATATAAAGTGCGATTTCTATCCGGGATGTCGGGATGTCCAGCTTACTGATCAATTCCTTATATAATGCTATTTTCTCAGGTGTATCCCGTAAAATAATGGCATTCAGTGTCGGGTCAGCATTAATAACACCCTGATAGTTATTCTGACCTTCCGGTGACTTGTATCCGGGAAGATTAACCGGTCCGGAAAGAATTCGGGATAAAATAGTGGCAACGCCGGGTGCGGTAATCTGACTGTCGCGGTATTTAATAATCCGGTCGATTGCTGAACTGTATTTCAGCGGAATAATAGTGACAGTTTGTACCGGTGAAAGATGTTGCTCACTTAACTCACTCTCTCTGGCATCAATTGCCTGTTGTGCAAATGTGAGATAAGCAGGCGGCCCGGCCAGCCTGAGTTGCCGCGGGGAACTGATTGTTATTTTCCGGTGGCTGTCAGCGATACCGGTATCCCGTAACAGTGTGGCGGCATCTCCTGCTGTCAGGTATTTCAGCCCTATAGTCCGGGTCTGATTACTGCTCTTTTTACTGACATACAGCGTATTATTATAAAAATACGTTTCCAGACGATAGAGGCGGGACAATTTTTCCAGAAATTCTGTCGCCGTATCCGCACTGAGATGATCATTCACAAACCCTTTTATATCCGGGCTTATTTCGGTTTCAATATCATTATTGGCGGCAAAATTGATCAGAACTTCGGATAACGGGGTATTATTGGCAATAAAGCTGTAAGGTTCATCAGAGGTAAATGACTCAGCCTGACAAACAGAGAAAAACAGGGATATAAGTATCCCTGTCAGGTAATGGTTTATCCGGCGGACATTAATACCAGAGTATAGTGTCACCATGCAGGCAAAGATTTCTTTGATATAACCATTGATATACGCGTTCATTATTATTTTCTTTCAGTAATAAAAGAGAGTCGATGAATATCTGTAACTCATCCGGAAAATGGTCATGCGTCAGCGTATTATTGTGATAAACAGTGGCACGGAATGCATCATAAAGGTCACGGACACTAAACAAAACAGATTGCTGCAATGTATTAATCTCATTTTCCAGCCGTGCCGCTGTTTGTTTACATTCTGATAGCTTGTGTTCTGTCTCATCAATAACAGACTGACCAACTAATATGTCATTATCTCTGTAAAGTGAAACTAAGGCTGACAGCTGCTTTTCATTAATAAGATATTCATCGTATGTATTTTTCAGTGTGATTAATTCACTATGGTTTTTATTCTGCCAGTATTGATAGGCACCTGTAATAATCCAGTCGACCCAGCAGCGGGATTCGGATAGTCTGATCGTATCAGCCAGATATGATTCCCAGTTATCCGGATGTTGACATATGGCTTTTCGGATCATAACTAAATCACTATGCCGGAAAGGAATATTCCATTTTTTCCTGCGGCTGAACCAGGCGGTTTTTTTTAATTTATCAATATTTTCTCGGTGAATATATTTTGATAATAAATCATTTTCATTATATTTTTCATAAAAAACATATGCGTCAGTATCTGACACAATAGCAGTATCTTTTGTTTTGTTAAGCATAATTCCCTCTGTGTTAAACATAAAGTACAGCAAAGGGGACAGCCTAGCAGACGCGATATTATATTGGTGTAATTTTTATTTTAATTTTTTATCATTATTCGTCAGATAATGTGGTTGGTTCTGGCTTTACTGGGGGTAAATCCGAATCGTTTCCGGTAACTCTGTGTAAAATAAGACTGACTGGAAAAACCGGCTTCCATGGAAATATCTACAATACTCATTTGAGTATTTAACAGTAACTGGTGAGAGAATAATAACCGGCGCTCACTGATCCATGCCCGCGGAGATGTACCGTAAACTGTACCGAATAATTCTTTAAAGGTGGTCAGACCCATACCAAATTCTTTGGCGAATTCGTTCAGTTTCCAGTCTTTCAGATAATGTTTTTCCATGAACGCCTGTAAACGCTCAACCTGACGGTTACTTAGCTGACGAAGTACCGACATCAGTTTTATTCCCTGTTCACCGAGCGCAATAATCAGCAACAGCTCCTCCAGCTTTAATTTCATCAGCGGGAAAGGGGTATTATTCTGATAGGAACTGTACAGTCCGTCAATACTGCCGGCCATGATATCAGAGTGCGGAAAAAACAGAATACCTGAGGTAGGTTCAGTAATTCTGTGAAGGTGTGTCAGTATGTCAGAAAAGCGATGAAGAAAATCACGCAGAAAGTTATTACTGAGGGGTACCCATAACAAGCGGGCATTTTCAGATACCTGCTGATATGCATAACTGCCCTGGTTGGAGAAAATAATTTCATTTTTATTCACCATGAAAGAGCTGGTGCAATCCTGCCATTTCATGGTGCCGGAGACCAGGATATACAGTCCCTTTTCCTGCTGCTCAATAATATTGAAGTCAGATGATTCGATGGCTACAGGCTGTATAATAATTTGTTCGCTATCTAATAAACTAAGTGAATTCATAAGCATCTCTGAGTAACGAATGCGGGTAAAAATCAAAAGTGACGGTCTTAATACATTCAATGTATATAATTATATAGTCAGTAATGATGTTTTCTACTTTTAAATCCTGATTATCAGAGTTAATGGCTTTATTTATTGCTTTAGATAGCTCTTTATTCACAGTGTGAATCAATATCCTCATAATCAGATGATTAATTAATCGTTAATGGAAAGATGTCATTAAAATTAAATAATAAAAATGTTAATGTCATAAAATGACAGGAACAGAAAAGATACATGCGATGTGGTTATTTAACAAAAAAGCGGAAAAAAAAAGAAAGAAAGCTATTAAGGGGAAATATACGTTATTTCAGGGAAAATATTTCCGGGTTATGTATGCATAATGTCATTAAATGATAAATTAACGTTTTAATTTATCATTGATTGTTATCGGTGAGGTCAGTGTCTGCACCACGATATTGATCGCTTTTTTCCAGCCAGTATAAAATCTCAGCAATGATTTCCAGTGTTGACGGCGGAACAGCACTGCCGATCTGACCAACGCGGTAGAGGTAGCGGGCCAGATATTTCTTTTCAATCAGCGGAACGCCTTCCTGCCGGGCTATCCGGCGGATATGAAGTGCAATATCATTTTGTTCTTTAAAAGTGATCACCGGCAGTGGTGTCCGATCTTCCCTGTAATCGATACCCACCGCATAGTGTGTGGGATTGACAACGATACAGCGTGATTTCCTGACGGCTGATCGCATATCCTGCTGCTGTATCTCTTTGTGGAACTGCTTGCGTTTGCCTTTTATTTCGCTGTTACCTTCGGATTCTTTGTATTCATTTTTGATTTCCTCTTTGGTCATCAGCATCTTTTTCTGATAGCCGTGACGGGAAATAACAATATCAGCCAGCACAATGATCAGTACCCCGGAAAAAAACAGATAAAGCAGCCACTGTCCGATATCGTATGCAACCATCAGATTTTCGCGGATACTGACAGTGACTAACCTGACAAATGACGGATAGTGGCGGCGCAGTAACCAGAAGAGGATGAGTGACAATAATCCGGCTTTGATGACGGATTTAATGAATTCCCAGATATTATTGAGGGAAAATATTTTTTTGATCCCTTTATGCGGGGAGATATGGGTAATATCACATTTTATGGCGGACAGGTTCAGCAGCAAACCAAACTGAAGAATATGGCTGACAACAATACCTGCAATAAATACCCCGGTAAGTGATATCAGCGGGGGAAGTAATTTCCCGGCAATCAGCACTTTTATATCCGATATCATCAGCGGCAATGGCCGGGTGGCAGCACTCTCAAGGGTATATTGTAACAGTGAATAAAAAGCGGAATATAATGACGGAATAAAGGTGACCAGCCCGCAGACCTGACACAGAGAGATCAGAAAAAGCAGTAATTCCCGGCTTTTAAATACCATGCCTTGTTTGCGGTTATCCCTGCGTTTTTTAGCCGTGGGCTGTTCAGTTTTTTCTCCGCTCATACTGTTTCTGTCGTCACAATAACGGCATATTCAGACGGGTGATAAGGGTAAATGTTTCCCTGATCAGGGTGGTCAGTGGTTCATTGACCAGCATGATATAACCGGTTGCGACAAAGAGTGCAACTGCCGATTTCAGCGGCATGGCAATAACAAAGACATTTAAGGCGGGAACAAATTTATTGATAAACGCCAGCGCAATTTCGGTCAGATACATCGGTATGATAAGCGGCAGGGCAAAATTAATCACCGCATGGCTATAAAGTGACAGTAATCCGTAAAACAGCGGCAGCAGCGTTGCCGGAAACGGAAAATCAGATGCGGTGATCGGATACCAGATCAGACTCCGGAAAAATAATGTCAGTAACTGAAAAAATAAACCTGATGTCAGATAAAACAGGATCAGATACTGCGTGAAAAAGATGCCGGTCAGAGATGCCTGCTGCCCGGAAAGCGGGTTCAGCATGCTGCCAGCCGTGGCACCGCGTTGCTGATCAATAAATTGTCCGGCTGCTTCGATGGCCCAAAACGGTATAACTGCAATCACACCAAAAAGTAACCCGGTGAAAAATTCCCGCAGAATAATAAAAAAGAAAACCCAGGACGTCAGTTCAGGCAGCAATGGCGGCAGACTCTGACGGACAAATAATCCCAGAGATAATACGATAGCATTATAGATTAAGCGGTGTCCGGTCAGTGATTTATTTATCAGCGGTAATAATAAGAAAAAACCGTATAACCTGGGCAGTGAGAGGAAGAAGGAAATCAAAAAGGGATAAATTAATCCGGTTAATAACATTACAGTAATCCGAATATCTGATTCATAAATACCAGTAATTGCTGACCGGACCAGCTCAGCGTCATAAACAGTGTGATAACCACCGCAGTCAGTTTGCACAGAAACCCCAGTGTTTGTTCCTGAATCTGTGTAATAGCCTGAATTATCGCCACCAGTACACCAACGATTGTTGCTGCGAGGATCGCAGGCAGTGACAGAATAAAAATCAGCCAGAGCATTCGTCCGGTGCAGAAAAGCAGTTGCTGATCCATCGTCAGAACTGATAACTGAATAACAGGGCGCGGGTCAGTTTTTCCCAGCCGCCGACCATCACAAATAACAGCAGTTTTAAAGGAACAGAGAGTGTCATCGGTGATACCATCATCATTCCCATTGCCAGTAAAATATTGGAAACAATAAAATCAATGGCCAGAAACGGTAAATAAAGTAAGAAACCCATTTTAAAGGCATTGATTAATTCACTGAGCGTAAAAGAGGGTAACAGAATATATAACGGCGGATTATTTTGTGACGGGTGGTACCGTTCCGGCCAGATGCTCTTAACCGTTTCCTGAAAGAACTGACGGCTTTCAGGGGCGGTATTCCTGATTAAAAAATGGCTGTATATTTTTTCTGCCCGGATGACGGCCTCTGACAGATATGCCGGTTCAGACGATAACCGGTCAGTATCAACGGCATCTTTAATATCGAATATCACGGGTCCCATAACAAACATTGCCAGGATCAGGGCGAAGGCGTGCATCGTCAGATTTGAGGGGATTTGCTGTACGCCGAGGGCATTACGGAGCAGAGACAGCACAATCCCTATTTTAATAAAGGCAGTTCCGGTCACAATAATCACCGGTATAAAGGACAGCAGTGCCAGCAGGACAATTAAAGAGACCGGTTCTGAAATAGTCATGACCCGGTGTCGCTGTTTTCCGGGATACCGGTCAGTGTTTTAATCTGAACGGCAAGGCGCTGCTGAAATGAAACCAGTATGCCGTCAGCAATATAATCGTCGTCGCAGAAAACACGGATATAATGTTCAGATTGCCCGGTCAGTGTTATCAGTGAATCCGGCTTCAGTGCGGCCAGTTCATCCAGTGTTATCTCTGTTTCTGCCAGCTCAAAACGGATCACACTTTTCAGTGATGATAATGCGGTTTTACGCCGTGAATGTAGGGTCATTTTTCGGATAGTCACCTTATTTGAATCCAGGGTGCCGGTTGCCGCAAAAGCGTGCCGGTAATAAACAGAAACCGGAATGTGGTCATCAGAAAACGGGCTGATAATCAGATCATCGGTGTTCAGTCTCAGTATTTCACACCGGGGCAGATAAAAATCGGCAGAACAAATATGTATTTTCAGGGGTATTTTCGCGGTTGGTGTATTCATTAATTCAAGGTGGGAATGAATGAGTGATATATCAGAAAATACGAAAATAGCACTGCTGAAAATAACGGTAAGTCCGGTAACAGTTTTGTTTTCTTTTATTATTTCCTGTAAATGAAATTCTGCGGAGTGTCTGTCCAGCCATGCTGTAATCAATGTTGTCAGTATATCATCCGGTAACAAGCGAATGTCGGTACCTGATAATTGCGGCTGAAGTAAAACAGCCAGGTCATCATAACTACAGTAAACAGAGCCGGACTGTCCGCGCCGGGTGACAGCCAGTGTCAGTGTTGTGGTGTGTGTCTGATACCGGATTTCCGCATCCCCTGAACCGGAGGAATAGCGCGTCCGGTAACGTTGTTTCAGCCGGATAGCGGCAAGATCCTGTTCGCTGAGGATAACTACCGGACTTGAAGAGCTGTCGTTCATTTATTTGCGCCTCACGGCAGAGGCGGACCCGGAAAGGTGCCCGGTGAGCGAAATAGTGACCGGCTGAGGCGTTTTCTGCGTCAGCCGATCCTGTAACTGAGACAGGCAGGACAGCAGAAGTGCCTGTCCCGCTGACGGACAGCGGATCTGAATATGCACACCGTCTGCACTGTGGCGGACAGTGAAACTGACTTCTCCCAGAACCGGAAAGGTGGCCCGGCAGGTGCTCAGTGAACCGGTTTTTCCGGCAATATGGCTGATGCGGCTGATCAGCGTATCGCTGATACCGGTGATGAGCTCGCTTCTGCGAAGCTGAAGATGTGCCGTTATTTTTTCTGTGTGGCTGTTCGGAACAAGATCTGCGGGGATTGTTTCTGTTTCACCGGGGATTTTGTGGTCAGTGCCTGTATCCTTATCTGTGGCGTTGCGGCGGAAAACCGGCTGTGTTGGCATCGGTTCCCCTTTATCTCCGGCCGGGAACAGACAGAATCCGGGAATCTCAGTTTTTGATTGTGGCGATATGGCTTCTTTCTGTGGCCGGGCGGAGTGTTGCGGAGACATATCAAATGCCGGCGGGAGCTTTCCGTGCTGAATGACAAACAGAAACCGCCGGATCTCCGCGCTGGTGGCGACAGCTGACGCTGGTGTGTATACAGCCGGTTTCAGTAACGGTACCGGAACTGCGGTGGTGGCCGGCGGAGAGAAGAAAAAACGTGCCATCAGAACACGTTCCGGTTGATAAGCTGTTGTTTCAGATCCAGTCGTTGTAACTGTTTCTGACGATCGTTCAGAATGCGCTGTGCGGCTTCCGTCGTCTGCGCATGACTGCGCAGCGCATCTTCCGCCAGTACGGTATCGGCACTCAGTCCGATCATTTGCCGGCGGCAGAGATCCAGATGACCGGCGGTCGTGACGGACCCGGCATCCGGGCCTGCGGCAAGTGCATCACGGCGCCGGGATAGTACGGCGGCCTGTTGTTCCAGTGTTTCCCGGCGGTAGTTCAGTTGTTGTACTGTTTTGCGGGCTTCCGCCGCCAGTTGTTCTGCCTGTGCTGACTGATAGCGGTAATAACGCAGAATGCGTGCCCGTTTGCTGTTGCTGATGGCGATCATAATACAGACTCCGTGATTTCCCGGCAGGTTTGTGCATAATCCTGAGATTCATCCGTTCCCTGTTTCAGCCATTGCATGATGTTGCGGTATTTGCGGATGATGTCATCATTATCCGGATTTTTTCGGGCTCATATTCGCCAAGCTGGATCAGAAACTCCAGTTCATCATATTGCGCAAGTACCGTCTTTACAGCGGAAGCCGCTTTTTTCTGACTTTCCGGAATAATACGGTTCATGACCCGGCTTGCGGATTTCAGAACATCAATGGCCGGATAGTGCTGCATTTCCGCCAGTTTTCGCGTCAGAATAATATGTCCGTCAAGGATTGAACGGGTTTCATCCGCAATCGGTTCATTCAGATCGTCACCTTCGACCAGAACGGTATAAAGCGCGGTGATTGACCCGGTATCGGATTGTCCGGCTCTTTCCATCAGCGCCGGTAACTGCGCAAAGACGGACGGCGGATATCCCTGACGGGCCGGCGGTTCTCCGGCAGCCAGGCCTATCTCACGCTGTGCGCGGGCAAACCGCGTCACGGAGTCCATCAGCAGCAGAACCCGTTTTCCCCGGTCACGGAAATACTCGGCTATCCGGGTGGCGGTAAAACCGGCTTTAGCCCGCTCAACAGCGGGTCTGTCCGATGTGGAGACAACCAGCACTGCTTTTTTCAGCCCGCATTCACCAAGGTCATGCTGAATAAATTCATTCAGCTCACGTCCCCGTTCCCCGACCAGCGCCAGCACACAAATATCCGCTTCGGTATTGCGGATAATCGCGGCAAGCAGGGTACTTTTTCCGCCGCCGGCGGCGGCAAATATTCCCATCCGCTGCCCCTCGCCGCAGGTCAGCAGACCGTCAATCGCTCTGATACCCAGAGCAAGCGGAGTGGTGATCATCTTCCGGGTCAGCGCCGGCGGCGGGTCGTTATGCAGATCGCCGTATATCACCTCCGGCGGCAGTGTCACCGGTGTCAGTGCTTCCCCCAGTCCGTTAAAAATGTGACCGGTCATCGACGGCCACAATGCAATCCGCAGGGGGGCACCGGTAGTGAGGACGCCGGTATTGGCCGAGATTCCGTTCACTCCGCCGTAAGGTGTGAGCAGAGCATCACTGCCGTCCAGACCGGCCACTTCGGCTTTTATCCGGTTTCCCGGGGTCAGCAGCAGGCAGATATCCCCGATTTTAACGTGGCTGACCGACGCCCGGATGAGAGTGCCGGTGACACTGAGCACCCGGCCGATTGGCGTGAAAAAGCGATCACCGGTTATGTTTGTCCGCTGTTTTCTGAGACGGGAACGCAGTGTGGTTATTGTCATAAAAACTCCTCCGCACCAGTCTGACGGAAACGGTTTGCCTGCGATGGCAGCGGAAGGGGGGATTTTAGTAAAAACTGCGGGGAGAATATAAAAATAAACGGATGCTGCTGTCAGGGAATAACGGCAGAGCGGCCGTTATTATTTGCGGGAGGAGTTAACGGATGATTAATCGTATTTCGGCTTACGGCGCTGTTTTTCCGGAGGGAAATCCGCAGGAAATGTCAGCCGGAATGACCACGGCGGCAGTGAAACCGGCCGTATCCGGTGAATTCAGTGATATTTTTCCGTCTGAACTGGCGGCGCTGTATCAATCCGGAGACAGCCGGAAACAGTTATATCTTGCTGCCCGTCCGGTCATTGATCCGCAGCTGGCCGGGCAGCCGGTATTATTCTGTCATTTGCTGAGTGACCTCTGTTTATTAACACATTCAGAGACTGATCCTGATATCGTCGCTGCTTTTCCGATCTTAAGCTCATTGCTCGACAATATGTTACTTCTGATATCCCACAAAAACCTGATGATAAAAGTATAATATAATGAGCCCATTACAGATCGAAGTATTACTCCAGCAATCCTGGCTGCAATTTCAGTATGGTTTTTTCAGTAACAGTATTACGCTGATCCGGACATTACTTATTTATAATCCGGATCATATCCGCGCACGTAAAATATTAATTCTCGCCCTGATTGAGCATAAACAGGGACAGGAAGCGTTATTTCAGTGTGCACTGCTGCATCATGCCGGATACAGTGATGCGAATCTGCTGTTGTGTGAAACACTGGCATTTCAGCAGGAGGGATTATACGAGGAAGCACTCGAAACCTACCGGCGTTATTTACTGCACAGGACATACTGTGGCTGACGCCAAATCCTTACTTCTCCGCATTGCCGGACGGCAGGATATATTTCTCGCGCTGTTGTTACTGGCAGTCATTTTTATGATGATTCTGCCGCTGCCGGATTTTATTCTGGATACGCTGATTGCCGTCAATATGATGATATCCGTCACCTTGCTGATGATGGCTGTTTATATCCGCTCTCCGCTTCAGTTCTCTGCCTTTCCTGTTGTTCTGCTGGTTACGACGCTTTTCCGGCTGGCTCTGGCCGTCAGTACCACACGGATGATATTACTGGAAGCGGATGCCGGGCAGATCGTTGAGACATTCGGCGAGTTTGTGGTCGGCGGGAATCTGGTGGTGGGTATTGTGATTTTCCTGATTATCACCGTGGTACAGTTTCTGGTGATAACCAAAGGTGCGGAGCGTGTGGCGGAAGTCAGCGCGCGTTTTCTCTCTGGATGCGATGCCGGGCAAGCAGATGAGTATTGACGGCGACATGCGTGCGGGCGTGATTGATATGGATGAAGCCCGCGAACGCCGCCGGGTGGTGGAGCAGGAAAGTCAGATGTTCGGTTCGATGGACGGTGCGATGAAATTCATCAAAGGTGATGCTATCGCCGGACTGGTGATCATCTGCGTTAATATCATCGGCGGGCTGGCTATCGGAACCGGGCAGAAAGGGATGAGCGCCGCGGACGCGTTACAGCTGTACAGTATTCTGACCGTCGGGGATGGTATGGTGTCGCAGATCCCGGCACTGCTGATTGCGGTGACCTCCGGGATTATCGTTACCCGGGTCTCTTCCGGGGACTCACGTGATCTCGGAAATGATATCGGACAGCAGATAACCGGGCAGCCGCAGGCGTTACAGGTCGGTGGTTTTCTGCTGCTGTTGTTCGGGCTGGTGCCGGGGTTTCCGGTTCTGACATTTATGACGCTGGCACTGCTCCTGACAGGCGGGGGGTATCTGCTGAAACGGCGTGCAAAAAGTCAGAATATGCCCCCCGCGCAATCACTCAGTGCTGCAGTGGCCGGTGGCGCGGGCGCACCGGTACTGCGTTCTTCTGAGAGGACGACAAAGGCGGACGGTAGTGATGAGGCGCTGGCAGAGCCGGAAACCTTTGCACTGACGGTACCGCTGATGATGGAATTCAGCACATCATTACAGGCCGGACTGATTGCGGATGATTTTAATCAGGCGCTGATCCGCCTGCGCCGCCGCCTTTATCTTTCACTCGGTGTACCGTTCCCCGGCGTGAGTCTGCATTTCAGTGATTATCTTCCGGCGGATACTTACCGGATCTTATTACAGGAAGTACCGGTCGGAGAGGGCGTTCTGCCGGAAAAACAGCTTCTGGTGCGTGAGGAAGAAAAGCAGCTGACGATGCTCGGGGTGCGGTATGAGCAAAGAGGAACATGGTTCGATGGTTCACCGGCGTACTGGATCACAGAACAGGAGTCTGTGCGGGCAAAAGATGCCGGTTTACACTGCTTACCGGCGATGGGCATTATTAAGGCCCATCTGGCGTTTATTCTGCAAAAATACGCTGCCGATTTTATCGGTATTCAGGAAACCCGCTATTTACTCGGACAAATGGAAGGCAGTTTCAGTGAGTTAGTCAGAGAGGTGCAGCGGGTGGTACCGCTGTATAAAATCACTGATGTACTGCAACGGCTGGTGGAAGAGGATATTTCTATCCGTAATATGCGCACCGTTCTGGAGGCACTGACAGAGTGGGGGCAAAATGAAAAAGACGTTGTGATGCTGACGGAATATGTCCGCGGAGAGCTGGGCCGTTATATTTGTCATAAATACAGCAACGGCAATTCGGTGTTACCGGCGTTTTTGTATGATCATGAACTGGAAGAACTTATCCGCAGCCATATCCGCCAGACCCTTTCAGGCAGCTATCTGACACTGCCGCCGGGAGTGCACGAAGCATTGATGGCCGCAATGAAAGCGATGTTCGGGGATTTACAGAGAATGATGAATAAACCGGTGCTGATTGTATCACGGGATATCCGGCGTTATGTCAGACGGCTTATTGAGCAGGAATTTTCGTCATTGCCGGTTATTTCTTATCAGGAATTACTGCCTTCGGTGAATATCCAGCCGCTCGGCAGAGTGAGAATTGATGAAGTGATAAACTCACAGATTGATAATGACATAAAATAGCGGGTTTTTATCTTACTATTCCTGCTATGGAAAATGAAAAAATAATAAAAAAAAACGCTGAGCGACAGTATCTCTGTGATCAGAGAATATCAGTGCTGTCAGGCACAATATAATCTGGCATTAATGAGACTGGATATTCATCCGGTGATTGTCAGGTTATATCTGAGTAACATTCCCCGCGAAGAAATAAGGTGAATAAATGGATAGTATCAGCAATATTAATCAGCCGGCTCTCTGGCAACAGGATAATAATAACTGCGGGGCCACTGAAAATTACCGGCTGGTATCCGATATACTGAATAAATATAATATCAGCGTTAACAATGAAGACTACCGTCAATTTTCACCCGATATGGTGATTGATACCTTCTGCCGGAAAAATAACATCATTATTGACAGACAGAAGCTGGATGACAATATCAGTCATATCCGCGGGATCACCGGCGATACTATCAGCCTGAAATCACTGCTGATGATTGTCGGGGCGAGCAATCAGTATAACGACATGGTCAGTGAGATCCTGTCCGGCATGAATAACAGTGTCGAAAGTACACGGGAAGCCCGCGATAATATCAAAGAGGAACTGCATGAACTGGCCATTGAGCTGAAGATTTTCAGTATTATCCAGTCTCAGCTGAATAAAACGCTGTCATCGGAAAATCAGGAAATCAATATTGATAATAACGGCCAGAATTTACTGGATCCGGCGCTGTACGGAATGACAGCGGCTGAGTTTAACGGCCCGCCGCCATCAAAAGAAAAAGTCTTTCTTGATAAAATTGCCGGAAAAGAAACCGGTCCCGGCGATATTTTATCTATCAAAGATTTTCTGCAAAGTGATAAGAAATCATCACCGGCAATGAGCGGGCTGGAAAATAAATATGTCTATGACAAGAATAACAATAAATTAGGGCACTTTGCCGGTATGGTCGGCGATGTATCACGACCGCTTAACGATATGGTGAATGAAAAAAGCACACAGCTTAATGAAATCAGCAATATCTATAATTCATCCATTGAAGCATTAACCCGTTTTATTCAGAAATTAGATACATTACTTCAGGATTTATCCGGCTCGATGTAATTAAAGGAAAATAACATGGATGTTCATGACAATACCACAACAGAATCAGAACTGAATAAATTTATTTCGGAAGGCGGATCACTGGCGATGCTGAAAAATATTTCCGGCGATGAACTGGAAAAAATATATGCAGTTGCCTGTGATTTTTATGAATCCGGAAAATATCCGGATGCGGAAAGTTTATTTCAGGTGCTGTGCATGCTTAATCACTACGATAGCCGTTTTTTCCTGGCGCTGGGCGCCTGCCGTCAGCAGCAGGCGCGTTATCACCAGGCGCTGGAAACCTACAGCTATGCTTCGCTGATGTCGCCGTCAGATCCGGCATTTCCGTTTCATGCCGGTGAGTGTCTGCTACATCTGAAAGAGTTCAGCTCAGCAATACAGGCGTTTACAAGTGCGGAATTGCTGGCCAAAACCCGTCCGGGCCATGACGTGCTGCTGAAAAAAGCCGGTGTCATGCTGACGGCGGCCAGAGAACAGGCGGAGGCCGGAAATGCAGAATGTCATTGATTTACCCGGGGTAAGACCGGCACCGGCGAATGATTTTTCTGCCGTATCCCGTGCCGCTGCCCGGCCGGTTCAGCAACCCGGTGCCACCCCGGTTGAGCCGCAGCCTCTGTTGCCGCAGGAAGCAGAGTGCGGCCTGACCAAAGATATTATCCCGCTGGTTAAACCGGATATTGAACAGCCGGATAACACGGAAGCATTGGCGGATAAAACACAGGGGGTGGCGGATAAAGACGCTCACCGCAGCTGGCAGGCACTGATCACCAGCCGCGATACGATTGAGAAAGTGCTGGCGAAAGGTAATTTTGAAACCGAACTGGCGTTGTTGCTGACACAAATAAAATCCGATATGAAGGATATCAAAGTCAGCCAGATCCGGCAGGCGCGGGAAGAAAACACGCAGAAAATTGCGGAAAACAGGGAACAGCTGAAAGAAGCGGAAACCCGTTTTGAGGAAGCAGAGCGTTCGCGTACGGCGAATAAAATATTCGGCTGGCTGAGTTCGGCGGTTTCAGCCATCGCGGGAACGGTATTAATCGCAACCGGCGTCGGGGCGCTGGCCGGCGCGATGATGATCGCCAGTGCGGTGACCAGCGTTGCATCTCAGATAGTCAATGAAGCGGCGGAAGCCGGTCTGATTGATGATGAAACGATGAAATATCTGGGCCCGGCGATGACAGGACTTCAGGTTGTCGCGGGGATCGCCACCTGCGCGGTGACATTTGGTGGTGGTGCGGCCGGTGTGATTGCTCAGGAGGGCGCCAGAGCCGGGAGTACGCTGGTGCAGACCGGATTGTCTGTTTCCGGCTCGGTACTGGATGCGGGGGCCGTTATCTCCGGTACCACCGCGGCGGTTTTGTCAGGTCTCGGGAATAAGCAGATTGCCGGTTCACAGGAAACAAAAGGGCAGATGATGCTGTTACAGCAGGCCATGACAAAGCTTCAGAATGAATTCAGCAAAATGATCTCACAGCATCAGGATGCAATGTCGGCATTATCCCGTTTTTCACAGGAAAAAGCGGAAGTTGCCGGCCGGATAGCCGCGGCACATGCTGCAAAATAAATAGTCGTGAAATTATTATATTAATCAATTAACCAGGGAAAAGGATAGTAATCATGGATGCAATTTCAGGCACAAAAACACCCGTCATCACACTGAATGACATTCAGCAGCCGGACAGTAAACCGGTGAAAACAGCTGAATCAGGCGGAAAAACACCGGTGGAAATGGGAAACTCCCCGGTAAAAAATACGGTTATCAGCGGTGACAGCGGTATTGCGCTGCCGAAACCACCGGCAGACGGCAAAGACAGTTCGGTACTGGACACGATATCGTCATCACTGGCGGATTTACAGTCTCTCCTCAGCAGCGTGAAGGACGCCAAAGAGCAAATCAGCAATAAACTGAGTGAAATGACGAACTTCGCTTCTGTTGATAATCTGAAATCATCCGCAGGTGAGCTGAACCTGAGCTCAAACTGGCAAATGGCGTTTTCCGTGATTTCCGGCGTGTTATCAGTGGGGACAATGGTACTGAATAATGTGTCGGCTTATCAGGATCAGATTGCCGCGCAGCAGGAAAATGCACTGAGCAGCGGTATTGAAAAAACACAAAGTGATATTGCCAAAACCACAGAGGCACTGAAAGACCCGGCTCTGACGGCAGAAAGTAAAAAGGCGCTGGATGAGCAGCTTTCGGCTCTGAATACATCACTGGCATCACAACAGGATGCGCTGGCGGAATTGATGTCCGGTACTGAAACCCGCAAAGCCTGGACAGAGCTGGCGCTGAATCTGATGCAGGGTACATCCGGTTTTATCAGTGATAATCTGATCAGCGGCGGTACAGAAGAGATACAACCGGAGACGGAAAGCGTGAAAGAAGAAGGCGGTACTCTCTCCGTACTGGATGACATTATCAGCAAATCAGAATCGGTGCTGGAGAAAGCGAAAAATAATATGGCAGCAGCGGACGCTTTTCCGTACATTCCGGCAAAAGCATAAGGAAACAATACCTTCTATTTCAAAGGGCGCAGAAGCGCCCTTTTTGCTATTTTTACGGCTGATGTTATCAGGCCGGAAACGTCTTTTTTTATACAATCAGCCCTGATTTTTATATGGGGCAATGATGAAAAAATATCTGCTTTTTCCGGTGATAATGCTGGCCGGATGCGTGGTTGTGAAACCAGAGCCTGCGGGCAGGGTAACCGGCTATGCCGATCTGCCGGGGTTCCGTTATGAACAGCAGACACTGGTGCTGACTGTCTGTCAGGGCAAAAAGGCGGTGACATCTCCGGTCGTTGAACAGCGCGCTGAGGTTTCTGTACTGCCCTATTATTTCGACTTTGAACTTCCGCGCTTTATGATTGACGATAAACCCCTGCGTCTGAATGTCCGGCTGTTGCGGGCTGATCAGCTGACGGTTGAAGCGGAGCAGGAACAAACGTTTCTGCCGGGAGAACCGGTCAGTATTACGCTGAAACCAGCCTCTGATTAAGGTGTCTGTTATTTTTATGAATTCTGCACGGAGTAATCTGCCGGAAAATAGCCTGTTTTCACTGGTTCGGGTTGTATATGAATCTGAGAGGAGGGGAATCCCGGCAGAATAAATCGTTGAAACAGAAGGCAGAAAAATCCGGGGGACGACAAGGGCTTGAGGAAGATAAAATCCTGATGTAATTATGATATTTTTATTCTGTCCTCTTCAGTTAAGGTAGACATCTGAGAGGGCGGTGACGGATTGTAATGCAGGGATGTTGTCACGGGATACACGGAGTGTATCCGGATATAGTCACCGCTTTCTCTATTTCCCTGATTACATACTGATACTGGTCTTAATCCGCCCTTTACCGGCGCGGCGGCTGCGTACAATATGACAAAAGAATCTTCCGTAATATAAAAATACCGTGATAAAGGTCTGCCATGCTTAATATTATGCTGACATCCCTTTGGTTTCTATGGGGATTGTTATTGTATGCAGTAATAGCCGGGCATGCATCGTGGCCTGTTTATTTAACGGGTATCGCCGCTGTTATTTGCGCTATTACGATGCTCCCGAAAAGGAAAAAGGAAAGGAAAAACGTCATGTTCGGTAAGAAAAAACAATCAGATGTCCCGGAAGCGGAGCCGGTTGCGGCACCGTCATCAAAAAACAGAGAAGAAAGAGATGAAGAGGACAGAAAAGCAGCTGAACTCAACGCTCAGGCAAATGAAATCAGTCAGTTGCTGTCAACCCGCGGTGAAGAGAAACAACGCCCGCTGGCTTCCCTCGAATCCCGCCAGCCGACCGTGATCAGCAAAGAAACCCGGCTGACCGGTGATCTTGAAATCAGCGGTAACCTGCAAATCTGGGGCAAAATTAAAGGTCAGATCAAAGCCCGTTCCGGCACTGTCAGCATTATGCAGTCCGGTGTGGTGGAAGGGGATATT
This sequence comes from Morganella morganii, assembly GCF_019242955.1. Lineage (GTDB taxonomy): Bacteria > Pseudomonadota > Gammaproteobacteria > Enterobacterales > Enterobacteriaceae > Morganella > Morganella sibonii. Next base: position 2,930,860 of record NZ_CP066129.1, on the reverse strand, counting down.
ATTGCCGAAACACTGCTGATTGATGGCGTGCTGACCGGCACCTGTACAGCAGAGCAGGCGGAGATTCTTGAGCATGGTGAACTTAACGGTATCTGCCGGGCGTCTGCTTTCTCCATCCGTAAAGGCGGCACTTTTATCGGCCAGTCAGAACCGTATGTTCCTGCCGGTAAAGCAACCGCTGCGGCACAGGCCCCTCAGTCCCGCCCGGAGAATAATAAACCGGCCGCAGTGACGGAGCCGAAACCGGCTGAAAAAACCGGTGCGGCAGAGAAAGCTCAGGAATCAGCACCAAAATCATCCCCGTCACAGAACGGCAACGGTAAAAGTAAAGAACCGGAAAAGGTCCCGTCTGTCTTTAAGCGCGTATAACCGCGCCGCGTTCAGCCAAATCCGTTATACTTCTCCGGTATCGTTTATCACTGAATACACCGGAGGAGTATATGCTGATTATTGACACCCCGCGTCTGCGCCTGCGTCCCTGGACGCCGGAAGATTATGCGCCGTTCCGCGCGCTGAATGCCGATCCGCAGGTTATGCGTTTTTTTCCTGCATGTCTGAGTGCGGCAGAAAGCGATGCGATGGCCGATGAAATTATCCGCCGTTTTGAGCGGCAGAAATTATTCGGATTATGGGCAGCGGAAGAAAAAAACAGCGGGGAATTCACCGGTTTTGTTGGCCTCAATATTCCGTCAGCTCCTTTTGATTTCAACCCGTGTACTGAAATCGGCTGGCGTCTGGCGAAACGCTTTCACGGCAAAGGCTATGCGACAGAAGCGGCAAATGCGGTGCTGCATTATGCCTTTATGCAGTTGAATATGCCGGAGATTGTCGCTTTTACCGCGAAAGTGAATCTGCCTTCCGAACGGGTGATGGTGAAAGCAGGGATGCAGTATCAGCGGGATTTTCAGCATCCGTCACTGGAACAGGGTCATCCGTTACAGACCCATGTTCTGTATAAAATCACACAGGCGGATTACCGCGCCCGGCAATCCTGATTATTCGCGCGGTGTACGGCGGCGCGGCGGCAGAGGCGGCACCGGTTTTTTGTCATCAATAAGATGACGGACAGCCAGGATCGGATGATGCCACAGCATACGCGGACCGGCCCAGCGCATGATCACTTTCATTTCTTCCCGCGGCTTTGGCTGATAGCAGTGTACCGGACACTGCTTACAGGCGGGTTTGTCTTCACCGTAACGGCATTTTTCCAGCCGTTTCACCGCATAAGCCAGCAGATCACGGTAATGTTCCGGGGCATCTGCCGGTGCCGGATGGCGGCGTTCATACAGTTCCACCATACGGGTAACGGTGGTGATTTCCCGCAAAATACGTTTACCGGCCATCGGAAACTCCTCTTTCGTGCAGTAAAACCCATAAATTTAAATAGTGTGCTTAAAATTTGCTTTCTTTTTATTTAAAAATAAAATACTGTATATCTATACAGTTTACGGAGAGCAACATCATGCGTATTGAAATTCTGTTAGATAAACGAAATGCAGTGCCTGCGCATCTTATTCAGTCCCTCGAAGTTCAGTTAAAACGCCGGATCCTGCCGTTATATCCGGACATGCAGTTCCGTATTGCGCAAAGCAGCCAGACCACCATTAATATTTCGGGTGTGAAATCCCCCGACGATAAACAGTCACTGATGGATACCATTCAGACCATCTGGGAAGATGACAGTTGGATGGACGATGATAACGCATCATCATGATTTTTTTCCTGTTACAGGAAACGCTATCTCCCTGTTTTTGTGCCTTCAGGGGAGATAGCGGTTTTTTCATGTCACTCAGTGATTGCAGATTTTCTCAGCAGATGTGCTGAACCCTTCTTCACTGCCAATAAATTTTCCGCGTGCCGCCAGAAAACTGACCAGCGCTTTCGCATCCATATTTTCTGCCGAGCAGGTATGGAAACGGGTATCTTCGCCGAATGTGGCGTGAATATCCGCGATAAGGGATTCAGTGGTGTAGTTTTTCCCGCTTTCAATAATCATGTTCATGACTTCGTGGCCATGGACAGAGGCTTTCTCAGACATAATAACTCCGGTCGGATATTAAAGATGTAATTATTATGCATCTTTTAAGGCGCAACAGAATTGCGTCAGGTCAGATTATGGTGAGAAAGGGAAGGTGACATAAGATAACGCCCCGGGAAAGGGCGTTATCTGACAGGGAGAAGTTACTGACACTCCGCTAAAATACGCTGCATCTCATCTTTGACGTGTAGTTTTTCTTTTTTCAGCCGGACGACATTGTCGTTATAGCCTGCGCCGTTCGGGCCTTCAAGCTCGGCAATCTCATTATTTAACTGATGATGCTTCAGATGCAGTGCGGCAAAACGAGGATTTGAATCTTTAAGCTGTGCTATAAGGGCTTGCTGATCAAGTGGCATAGAACCTCCTGTTTGACGGGGAATGTAGCCTTTTCAGTATAACAAACACAATACGGAATGCATGGATCGCGTCGTTATATCCGTGATCAGAATGGCATAAATAGGTGGTGATTTATTGGCGGGATTGATGGCGCTCACCGGAATCATTGGTTTAACACACTGGCCATGATTATTTTTATGATATTATATGCCACTTTATAAGAATACTCTGTGTTTTAGTCTGGCGGTGAACTAAATATTATTATAATGTTCTTAATAGTCAGCATGAAGATTATGAGATGGTTTCGTAATCATATGTACTTATAAAAACAAGGTAATTATCTGATGAAAAAATTGATTCTTCCTGTTATGGCCATGTTTGCTGCCGCAGGCGCTTATGCTGAAGAAGCAAAAATTGTTGCTGCAACACCACTGACTGCGGTAAAAGCAGCAGAGCTTGTCAAAACAGAGCCCGCTGCTGAGGTAAAAGCAGCAGAGCTTGTTAAAGCAGAGCCGCTGAAGATGATAAAAAATGACAATGGCATGAATGAGCTGAAACATTTCCCGCAGGCTGCGTCAGGTCAGGTTCGCCATGTGATTGCTGTTGAGTCGAAGGCGGATGAAAGTCAGTATAAAATCGAACTGGTGATCGGTAAAAACCAGATGACGGACTGCAACCGTCAGTGGTTCGGCGGGACGCTGACACAAAAAACCGTTGAGGGTTTCGGTTATGACTATTATGAAACCGGCGAATTAACCGGGCCGATGTCCACCATGATGGGCTGCCTGAATAATGAAAAACATGAAGCATTTATCAGTGCGAATCTGGGCGATGAAGCGTTTGTCCGCTACAACAGCCGTCTGCCGGTTGTGGTTTACGCGCCGAAAGATGTGGATGTGAAATATCGTGTCTGGAGCACGGACAACCAGCTGCTGGATGCACCGGCAAAATAATCCGTTAATTTCTGATATATAAAACACGGCATCCGCCGTGTTTAAGATTGCCGACAAAGCAGGATAAAACGTGGTTTTTCCTGCTTTGTGTTATCAACCAAAAGCGTTATCAGCCGAAAATCAATAAATTGATTTTCCTGGTTTACTTTTACAACCTTTGTCGGACGTCGCCAACCCCTGCGGGTTTGTCAACGGCCTGAAACACGGCATTCGCCGTGTTTTTTATTCTGTTCTGTCATCATTTCGTCGTACACTTAAACCCATACTGTTTACAGGCGTAACTGTCATTTATTACTGAGGCTATTGATTATGGAATTTCAGCCATCCCGCCAGATAGCAACCGTTCTGCAATGGATTCTGAATATTGCGCTGCTGATTTTAGGTGTGCTGCTGATTGTGTTTATGGGAAAAGAAACACTGACACTGATTAATCTGCTCTTTTCCGCACAGGAGAAAACGACCTATCTGTTATTAGACAGTATCGTGACCTATTTCCTGTATTTTGAATTTATTGCCTTAATTGTGAAGTATTTTTCGTCGGGCTATCATTTCCCGCTGCGCTATTTTATCTACATCGGCATTACGGCGATGGTACGGTTAATTATTGTCGACCACTCTGATGCGAACGCGACATTCCTGCATACCTTGTCAATACTGGCGCTGACGGTGGCGTTATATCTGGCAAATACCGATAAGCTCAAACGCAGCTGAAATAATATGCCCCGCAGTATAGCGGGGCAGAACCGGCAGATAAACGGGATTAACGGATAACCATCACTGAGGTTTTGGCGTGACGGACAATCGTTGCGGCGGTGGAACCGAGCAGGAATGTTGCCGCCCCCGGGCGGTGAGAGCCCATCAGGATCAGATCGGCGTTAATCTCTTTGGCATAAGAAAGAATTTCATTTTTGGCTGATCCGATAGCCGCGTGCAGGGTGTACTGACTTTCCGGCACGGCAATCCCTTTAATAATCTCTTTCAGTGCGGCAAGCGCCAGCTCAATACGCTCTCCGGACTCCCGCATACTGACCGGCATTGAGGCGTATTCCACACCGAAGAACATTTCCACGTTAGGGATAACGGTGAAGAAATGGATTTTCGGATTATCAATTTTTGCCAGCGCTTCCACATGGGGCAGCATTTTGTCTGTCAGGTCATCTTCCAGAATATCAATCGGAACCAGAATTGTGTTGTACATACAGCCTCCTGTTAACTGAAATCAGTATCAGTATGGCAAAAAATGACAGGACGTGCTGTGATCATGACGGCAGCTTATTTAATTTGTGAAATGAAAATAACTATCGTTTATTTTTATTATCAGCACTTATGAAAATAACAAAATAAATTAAAGGGAATAATGATGGTTTAATCCGGGCAGGGAAATGAAATAAGTCGTTTTAAAAGCGATAAGAATAATGATTCTCAGTTATAAAAATCAAATGAAATCATAAAATTGGAGACGTGAAAAAATTATTGTGGCATACTGCAGACGCTGAATTATTATTCTGAGATAACCTTATTAATTGTAATTTTTTATTTCCTGTTCATAAAGAACGGCATTTATCCGTTCGCTGAACTATAATGATCACGATTCACTGCAATGATTTGCTTTGTATTAACCACAATATTAATGTGGAATTAAATTATGTCTAATATACCTGCACAGGCGGATGAAACCGTCAAAAACTGCGCGGATATCAGCCGTGAGATAAAATTTGCGGCCGCGAAAAAAAGTACCTGGGTCAGTGTCTGGGTGAATAGCCTGCTGTCTGCGTGGCAGATAGCGGCCGGTATTTTTTCGCATTCACAGGGTCTGATTGCTGACGGGGTTCATACCTTATCTGACCTTATCGCTGACTTTGTGGTACTGATTGCCAACCGCGGCAGCCGTAAAGCGCCGGATGAAGAACATCCTTACGGCCATTTCCGTTATGAAAATGTGGCATCGCTGGTTCTGGGGGTGCTGCTGCTGGTCGTCAGCGGAGGCATGCTGTGGACAGCCGGTTCACGGATTATGTCGCCGGAAACCATCCCCGAAGTGCACTCGCTGGCACTGTATGTGGCGCTGCTGGCGCTGCTGGCAAAAGAGGGGCTGTTCCGTTATATGCTGCATGTGGCGCGCAAAGTGAAATCCAATATGCTGGAAGCCAATGCCTGGCACGCCCGCTCGGATGCTGCGTCATCGCTGGTGGTGGCTGTCGGGATCACCGGCAGCCTGCTGGGTTATAAAATACTGGACCCGATCGCGGCATTGGTCGTCGGGTTATTTATTCTGCGCATGGGGGTGAAATTTACCCTTCAGTCACTTCAGGATTTGATGGATCGCGGTGCGGATGAAGAAACTGTCGCCAAAATCACACAGTTGGTGATGGACACCCCGGGGGTGGAGGGGGTTCATGATCTGAAAACCCGTAAGTCCGGTGATTATCTGCTGGTGGATGTTCATCTTGAAATCGATGAAAACCTGACAGTTAAAGAAGGGCATGACATTGCCATTGCGGCTGAAATGAATATCCGCCGTGACCCGCAGGTGCTGAGTGTGATGACGCATATTGATCCCGCCCAGTCCGTCCGTGCCGGGCTGACAACCTGATTATTATCTTCTGACAGAATCACCGTTGCGGGTATGAATCCGCAACGGTTATCTGTTATTAGTTGCACCTGTACCCGGTTTAATTAGAATGGCGGACATAATGACATTAATGATCAGAACGCTGCGGGTATGATGAAATTTTTGGGATGGGAAAAATGCAGCTTCAGTGACTATGAAGCCTGCTGTGAGAAATTCGGTTATAACGCGGAAACCTCACCGCACTATATTAAGTTTGCTATGGCGCAGGGTGCTGAACCGGATTTTTACGCCTATACAAAAAAAGGTGTTATTGAAGGTGCGGTCTGCACAGATAATGGCTGGCTGGCAAATGACGATAAAAACCCGGAAAACAGTCTGAAGTGGATGTATTTTCCCCGTTATTCCATCCTGCTGCCTTTTAATAAAAACGTTAAATGTTTTTTGCCGTTTAAAACCAAATCCCTGAGTACGGAATGCCGTCAGTTTTATAACAGCTCATTCTCATTGTTCTCCCGGCGTCATGTGGCCATTTCAAAAGATCTTTCTGCTTTTTCAGCTAAAACCAAAGCCACCCGGAAAAAAGAGATCCGTAAATTTATGGCGGATGGCGGGACATTTGAAAATGTCAGCACTGCGGGGCCGGATTTTTTATTTGAAACTTACTTCCGGTTATATGCTGAACGGCGGGAGCATGAAGTGGAGAATGATCCGGTTATCCGCGCACTTTTTCATCATTGCTATAATCATTTTTTCGGGGAAATTGCATTTTTTGACGGTAAAGCGGTGGGTATTCAGTTATTACTCTCCACGTCGTCAAAACAGGGAACATTTATTGATTTTCTGAACATTGGTTATGATATGAATTTACGTAAATATTCCGTCGGCACTATGCTGATGTGGCGTAATCTCTGTCTGACAGCGGAACAGCCTGCGCCGGTGATCTATTCTTACGGCATGATGTCGGGGGAATATAAAACCCGCTGGTGTGACCCTGTCAGTGTCGGTCGTTCAATTACATTCTGACGAACAAGACAGGCTATCCCGGTATATCCGTCTTTTTATATAGAACTGCGGGACAGGCGGATAAATCTTCCCTGTTTATCCCGGTGCAGAGAATAAAGGACTTTTTTATTCTGTGCGGATAACCAGATTTCATTCTGTCCCTGATCCTGAGTTCGGTAGAGGTAATAGCCGGTATTATTCAGATAATCTTTCAGGGGCGTGTAATCCCGTGCATCATGAAAAACAATACTGCTCATTTCAGATATTGTTCCCTCTGTCGGGATATATTCAAACTGATAATTCTCTGAAATCCGCGGTGCATTACGTATCCCGCTGTCGGTATACATATAATAGCGGTAAGTATCGGATTCATGATAAATGATACGCCCCGTTTCATGAAAAAACAGAAATAAGCCAAAAAGAAAAACAGGAATACAAAGAAGCGGTAATCTGATTTTTTTCATGTGCTGACCTTTAATACACTGCCTGTACTATTCCCAAATATCTGTACTCAGGAATAAAGTGTTTCAGGTCAAAATGCTATCGTATTTATCTGATAATTATAATAATTAATATTTTTATCGTGAGCCGGGAGTGACAACTTCAGCAGATTATCCGGTAAAGATAATCTGCTGTGTGCTGAAGGGATAATTACTGTTGCAGAGCCTGCGGATTGACGCAATTCTGACTGACATCACCTTTCAGGGCGCGCAGAATATTATCGGCGGCACAGGCCGCCATGGCGTAGCGGGTTTCATGGGTGGCAGAGCCGATATGCGGCATCAGTACCACATTATCCAGTGACAGCAGCGGGGAATCCGGCGGCAGAGGTTCCTGCTCAAAAACATCCAGACCGGCGGCGAGAATGGTTTTCTCTTTCAGTGCCTGTGCCAGTGCGGCTTCGTCGATCACGGCACCGCGCCCGATATTAACCAGAATGGCGCTGCGCTTCATTTTTCCGAACTGTTCACGGCCGAATAAATGGCGGGTTTCCGCTGTCAGCGGCAGTGTGATGCAGACAAAATCAGATTCTGCCAGCAGGGCATCCAGTGAACGGTATTCGGCCTGATACGCTTTTTCCGTTTTTTCATGACGGGAGCGGGCGTTATAGAGTACTTTCATGCCGAATCCGCAGTGCGCCCGGCGCGCCAGCGCATCACCGATGCGGCCCATCCCGGCGATCCCCATCGTTTTATGATGAACATCGCAGCCGTACCAGTCAGGCGTGATGCTTTCCGTCCACTCGCCGCGTTTCACCCGTTCAGAGCTGATAATCATTTTCCGTGCTGTCGCCAGCACCAGCGCCATGGTGGCATCGGCAACGGTTTCTGTCAGCACATCCGGCGTATGCATCAGTACCACATTCCGTGCACTGAGAGCTGATACATCAAAATTGTCATAGCCGACGGTGATGGTGGAGGCTACCCGCAGTTTGGGGGCCATCGCCAGAAAACGGGCATCAATTTTCCCGCCGGAACCGAGGATAGCATCCGCTCCGGCCAGCAGCGGTTTCACTGACGGGTCAATGGCCGGATCAATTTCCGGCACACGGCGGACATCACATTCAGCAGACAGGCGGGTGAGGATATCGTCAGGAATATCGCGGTAAACAAGTACGGATGGTTTCATCATGACCTCTCTGAGTGAAAAACTCACAAAATAATCTCTCTTTGATAGTATGATCATTATCACTATATTAACAATAAATCTGACACAGCATCCGAAAGGCGTTATCCCATGATAAAAATGCAAAAAAGCCACTGGTTATCCGGCTTTCAGTGGTATTTCTTTATTTTCTGCAATACGGTGCTGATCCCGCCGACGCTGCAATCTGCGTTTCATCTCTCTGATGCCGTTACACTGACTATCACCCAATACAGTTTTATTGCCACCGCACTTGGCAGTCTGGTGCAGGTGTTTACCGGTCACCAGCGTGCCATTATGGAAGGGCCGACCGGCCTGTGGTGGGCGACCATTCTGGGGATCGCGGTGGCGGAAGCCTCTTTCGGTACTTCAGCGGGGGTGACAGGTGCAAACCTGGCTATCGGGATTGCCTGTGCCGGGCTTATCACACTGGTGATTGGCTTTACCGGTGCGGGGGCCCGCATCGCCCGGATCTTTAACCCGGCGGTGATGGCGGTGTTTATGTTTATGATAGGCGCACAACTGGTGTCTATCTTCCTGAAAGGGATGCTGGGTCTGCCGTTCGGTATTATGCCGCCGGATGCCACGGTAAATTATCCGGTGTTTTTCCTGGCGCTGGCAACGCTGATCCTGGTGCTGGGCGTGATTGTGTATGCCCCGGTATCGGTGGCCAAATATGCGCTGCTGATTGGCGTGTTGCTGGGCTGGGGCGCGTATGTGCTGCTGTTCTCCCCGCCGGCGCGGGATGTGGCATCTGCGTCATGGGAATTTCTGCCGCTCGGCAGCACTGACGGGTTTGAATTCCGCTGGGGTGTGATTATTACCTGTATCCTGACCGGGTTGCTGAATATCAGTAATACCTTTGGCGCGATCCGTTCGACAGATGTGTTTTACATGGATAAATTGCAGGAAAACAGTGTCCTGTTCCGGCGCAGTTTTATTGTCACCGGCTCGGTGACGCTGCTGACCGCACCGCTGGCGGTAGTGCCGTTTGCACCGTTTGTTTCTTCGGTGGGATTAATCACGCAGACCAATGACAGCAGCCGGACATCGCTGGTGGTCGGCAGTGTGCTGTTTCTGCTGATGGGGCTTATTCCGCCGGTCACGCTCTTTTTCAGCGGACTACCCCTTGCCATCGGCAGTGCGGTGATGCTGGCGACCTATCTGCCGCTGATGTTCTCCTCGCTGGCTTTTGTGGATAAAATTTCCCTGAATGCACGCAATATTTACCGGCTGGCAATTCCGTTGTTTGTGGGTATTTTCCTGATCAATCCGCCCGCGGTGTTTATCAGCGACCTGCCGGTGCTGCTGCGTCCGATGCTGGGGAACGGCATGCTGGTGGCAATTTTACTGGCGGTATTATCAGAAAGTCTGGTGCGCTGGGATAAGGTAAAGTAACGCTATTCTGAGGCATTTTTCCGGATGCCCGGGAAACTGTGATAAACTTTGTGTCTGTTCCGGCTCCGGAAAATGCACTGACAAAAGGATATTTATGACGCACAAACTCTGGCTGGCAACCGCACTGCTTCCGATTTTGCTCAGCGGTTGTGCCGCGCCCCTGCCACCGGCGCAGACACAGGAAAACTGCCCGGATTTCACCGGTATTTATCAGCTTCCGTTACAGGGAGAATCACAGAATATCGCCCTGACGCTGCTGGATAAATCCACCAATCAGTATGGTGTGGCAGTAAAAGATAAGAACGGCGTCGATCATTTCACCTCACGTCCGTATCAGGGCGATATGGTGCGGATGGATAAAAAAGAGATGAACGGCCAGCTGGCATGCAGTGTGATGATCGACCAGGTGGGGCTGATTAAGCAGGTTGAAAAGGGCGGCCCGATGCCGGGCTTCCCGGGGATTGCCCGTAACGACGATATTAAAATGGCCACCGGTTATGCGCTGTTTATTTTCAGCCCGCAGGGAATTGATTTTATTAATCTGATCAAAACTTCCGACGTAGTACCGGCGGAGTTGCAGCCGCCGCGCTTCTGAGTGTACACGCGTCATCCTTCCGTCCATAGCTGTGTTGGCCGCACTCAGTGGTCCGGGTCACATACTGATGTATGCTCCCCGGCCCCCTTCGCTTGCCGCCTTGCTCTGAACGAAATGATTTAGCGTTTCAGGATCGCTGCAGCGACTTTTCATTTTTGCCGGTTACCACCAGAGTCACCGGAGCATCAGACATAAAAAAGCCACCGTACGGTGGCTTTTCTGTATCTTCAGGCTAATCAGATATTCTCAACGGACTGCTCGCCACGTTCCAGCGCGGTTTGCGCGGTCGGGGCATCGGCGATTTTCCGTTCTTCTGCTGTCAGGGTTTTCTCATAACGACTGTATTTCCACCAGGCGTAGCCCAGGAAAATCAGTATCCCGCTGACGTTATAGAACAGGATAGTGGCAATATTGGCACCGGTCGGGAAAGTGGACGCCAGGAAACCGACAGTGAAAATCACAATCAGCAGGGAGACAACAGCAATCCCTGTGGTGCGTGAGCCCATGCGGAAATCACGCGGGATATGATCCAGTTTGCGGCGCAGGTTCAGGTACGCCAGCATGATAAACAGCGGCGGCAGCATAGAAGCGGCGGCGGTCATGTTGATTACGGTATTCATCAGATCCTGAACGGTATCGGAGCCGAGTGTCGGGATAAACATCAGCGGGATCACAATCAGGAACTGAATCCAGGCGGCACGTGCCGGAACACCGTGTTTGTTCAGTTCGACAGTTTTGGCACCAAAGACACCTTTCGGGATCTCAGCAAAGAAGATTTTGACCGGTGCCGCAGTCCACATCAGGAGAGAGCCGAACATCGCCGTGAAAGAAACCACGCCGACAAAACGGTTCATCAGGATCTCCGGCAGACCGAAATACGTGGATAATCCTTCAAAGACCTGCACAGAGCCGCCGGTGAATTTCAGTGCTTCACGCGGTACAAATACGTTAATCACCACTGAAGAGACAGAATAAAGCAGACCGATGAATAACCCGGCGATAATAATCACTTTTACGAATGCCTTACTGCCGCCTTTGACGTCATTCACATACACGGCAACAGATTCCGCGCCCCCGGCGGCCATAAAGATCCATGCTGTGATCCCGAGGAATGCCCAGTTAAAGTCCGGCGTCATCGCTTCCACGGTGATCGGGTCCGCAGGCTGAATTCCGCCGACAAGTGCAACACCGGCCAGTGCGATATAGGAGAAGGTCAGCAGCAGCATCATCGAAGACGTGACCGAAGTCATCGGCCCCAGCAGTTTTGCCCCGTTGGTGGAAACGTAAGTGGAGAATGCAAACAGTATGGTACTGAGCAGCGCGGTGGTGACCGGCGTGAAGATATATTCATAGCCGAGGAACGCGTAAGAGGCATAGGCGATAACGCGCGGCAGCAGTGAGGTGAAGAAAAACAGGTTCACAAACCAGTAGGTATACGCGGCGAGAAAAGCCCAGCGGCCGCCGAGAGCACTGCGCACCCAGGCATACACACCGGCTTCGGAATTTTTATTCAGAGAAACGAACTCTGCGATAATCAGACAGAACGGAATAAAGTAGAAAATCGTGGCGATAAAGAACATCGGTGCAGAGGCCAGCCCGAGCTCGATATTATTATTAATAACATTATTAAAACTGTATACAGCGGCAAAAGTCATGGACAGCAGTCCGAACTTGCCGATGGTATTACGCGCGGATGTGGACATAGCGTTCTCCGTGGATCTCGACGCGGGCGGGTACAGAGCCCTGTTTTGTCGGGTGAAGGCGGGGTGGTTCCCCGCACATTTATTTATTAACTATTTATAACGGGTTATTTATTCAGAAAATAACCGTCTTCAATGGTCACGGTGAACACCACTTTGCGGACATCACCGGTGCAGGCGAACCGGTATGCCTCGTGATTTTCACACACCAGCACATTGCCGGGTTTGCAGAGCAGCGTTTCCCCGTTGCCGCGCAGGGTTTCGCGGTCAGTTTCATCGCAGTAGGCACCCACCGGTGTCAGGGTGGATTTGGCGGCGTATTCTGCGTTTTCTTCCCCCTCCAGCCAGTAATGCACCTGAAAGTAACGGCGTTTGCCGAGGAAATCCGTCTGCGGCTCTGCTTTTGTCTGAAGCCGGTACACCAGTGAATCGCCGACTGAGTAGGTCACATCAGGGCGGATACCGGGCAGGTTATTGATGGCCTCAATACAACGCTGCCATTTTTTTCCCTGACGGAAAAAACGCTGAAAATCAGTTAAATCAGTAAACAGGATCATGCTTCGCCTCCTGAGTGTGTTTCGCCGGAAAAGCGCAGTGCTGCGAGTGTTTCCGCGCGGCAGTCGCCCTGCGTGAACGGCAGCAGTGTGAATCCGAAACGGAACGGGCGGAAATAGACGCGGTAACTGTCGAGGACTTCACTGCCCCAGGAGTTCGAGCCCAGCCCGGTCAGGGCGTGGTCAAGATTCAGGGTGATATGGCCGTCCGGCTGCCATTCATGCTGATGTTGTGCACGGTGAAGCTCTTCCCCCCGGCACGGCCAGCAGCTGAAATTGACAGGCTGATCAGGACGCACAAACAGGCCGCTGCCGTGATTGTCCGTCAGCGCCAGCCAGCGGGTATCCTGATGGTTGCCGTTGTTCTGCGGGAACGGGTAATTGACAAACAGATCACTGACCGGTGACTGATAGCGGCCGATAAGGTTGGCTTTGCAGCTGTCGGCATAGTTCTCGCCCGGCCCGCGTCCGTAGTATTCCGCGTGGTCAAAGCGGGCATCGATGCCCATATCCATACCGATGCACGGGATCACATGCGGATAATCGCCGTACGGCTCGCCGCTGAGTGTTACCGCAACATGGCCGTCCGGTGCAATGCTGTAGCGGTAAGTGCAGCGCATACCGAAATCAAACACCGGCGGGGCTACCACGGAGTTCACCGTGACAATCACATGGCCGTTTTCCTGTGTCGTTTCCATACCACGGAAGTGTTCCTGCATAATTTGCAGGTGTGCCGGATGCCATAACCCTTCATATTCCTGTTTATGGTTATCAATCATCGGTTTAAAGAAACGCATCCGCGGCGCGGCGGCGAGCAGGGATTGCCCGCGGTTTTCCCAGTGAATTAATTTTCCGTCGGTTTTTGAGAAGGTGAGGGTGAAATCACAACCGCGGATATGCATTTCCAGCCGTTCGTCACAGATAGTCAGCGGAGTCGCATCATGGCGGATAAACGGCAGCACCGGTGCGGATGCCGCCGCCAGCGGGAACTGATAAACCGCGATTTCGTGTCCGGCGGCACTGTAACGGGTGGCATTCAGGCGGGTGACGATGATATTAACAAACATCTCGCGGCCATCGGCCTCCGGCAGATTCAGGGCAACACGTGCACTTTCACGGGGGGCGAGTTCAGGCAGTGATAAGATTTCACTGTGAATAATATCGCCGTCAGCGATGTATTCAGCGCGGATCTGACACTCCGCCAGCGTGCTGAACCAAAAACGGTTTTCAATGGTGATTTCGCCGCTGTTCACATCAAAATCGCGCACTTTTACCGGTGCGATGACCTGTTTGTACTCTTTCAGACCGGCGGATGGCGTCTGATCCGGGAAAATCAGGCCGTCCATGCAGAAGTTATAGTTGTTCGGGTAATCGCCATAGTCGCCGCCGTATTTATAGAACGGACGGCCATGTTCATCCTGTGCCAGAATACCGTGATCACACCATTCCCAGACAAAATGTCCCTGAATGGCATCGTGGCGGTCAAATACCGCCTGATATTCACTCAGTCCGCCCGGCCCGTTGCCCATAGCGTGGGCATATTCGCAGATAATGCGTGGTTTCGGGTGCGGATATTCACCAAACTCATTCATCATCTGCACGCGGGAATACATGGTGCTGATGATATCCACCACATCGGCATCACGATCTTCTTCATAGTGGATCAGGCGGGTGTCATCAATAGCTCTGGCTGCATCATACATGGCGCGGATATTACAGCCGTAACCGGATTCATTACCGAGCGACCACATAATCACGGACGGATGGTTTTTCTGCGCATGCACCTGGCGGCGGATACGGTCAACATACACCGGCTCCCAGGACGGATCATCGGTGATCTGACTGAGATTGCCGACGTTGGCAAAACCGTGGGTTTCGACATCGGTTTCCGCCATCACAAACAGGCCGTAAATATCACACAGCTCGTAAAAACGCGGATCGTTCGGGTAATGCGCTGTGCGGACGGCATTGATATTGTGTTGCTTCATCAGCCGCAGATCCTGCTCCATCCGGCGGATGCCGACGGCACGACCCTTGTGTTCATCATTATCGTGGCGGTTGACGCCGTGTAATTTCACATAATGATTATTGATATAAAACAGGCCATTGCGGATTTTTATATCGCGGAATCCCACACGCTGCGGGATCACACTGAGCAAATTGCCGTTGCTGTCTGACAGGCGGATCAGCAGGTGGTACAGATACGGATCTTCTGCGCTCCAGCAGTGCGGGGAATCCATATCTGCGGTGAATATAACGGTCTGCTCACCGGCGGTCAGGGTTGTTTTCTGCGAAAAACAGACGGTGCTGCCGTCATACAAAACAGCCTCAATCTGCATCCCGGCGGCGGAGCCCGAAATTTCAGCGGATGCGGTCAGGCGGGCACTGCGGTAATCCGGCGCAAAATCAGTGCGGACAGTCAGATCACGGACATGTACCGGCGGCTGTGCAATCAGGTATACATCGCGGAAAATACCCGCCATCCACCACATATCCTGGTCTTCGATATACGTACTGTCCGCCCACTGCATGACGCGGACCGATAACAGGTTTTCCCCGGTGCTGACAAACGCGGTGATATCAAATTCAGCGGTCAGGCGGCTGCCTTTGCTGAATCCGGCGTAGTGGCCGTTTACATAGACTTCAAAATAGGTTTCAACACCGTCAAATTTAATAATGATTTGCTGTTGCGACCAGCTTTCATCCAGGGTAAACGCGCGCTGATAAGCGCCGGTCGGGTTATCTGACGGGACAAACGGCACATCAATCGGGAACGGCCAGCCTTCATCGGTATACTGAAGCTGTCCGTGGCCCTCCATCTGCCACATATTCGGAACAGTAATGGATGACCACTCTGTCATCGGCGTATGGTAAAACGCCTCCGGCACGCGCAGCGGATGATCAAAATAGCGGAACTGCCATTGCCCGCTGAGCAGTTTAAAACCCTGACTCAGTTCGCGCTGATACGTGCGTGCGGCGGCATCGTTATCATAGGCAAAGAAATACGCGCGCGGCGGCAGGCGGTTTTCATGCAGCAGGGTATAGTTTTCCCAGTTATTCACAGAAGCTCCTTCTTTATAGTCAGCAATCACTGCGGGCTATCGGATGAGATCAATCATTAACGGGATATTAGTAAAAGTTTTACTAAAAACTATAGAGTAAAACTAAGATATTTAACCTGATCACATATTCAGCATATCAGCGGCGCGATCTTGTGAGCTGAAGCGATAAATTGTGTAAAAGGTGGTCATTTTTTCAGAAGGAAAATTTTTCTGAAAGAAAAACAGCAGCCCGGAAAGGCTGCCGTCAGAATCTTACGGAGGGTGTGTTACTTCGTGGTGCCGCGCAGAATAAGGCGGGAAGCGGCAAAAACCTGAAGCGGTTCCTGCCGTTCGTCACGCAGACGTTCAAACAGCAGATTCACGCCCTGACTGCCCATCACCTCGGAGTGGATACGGACGGTCGACAGTGACGGAATGGTAAATTTGGCCGTCGGAATATCATTAACACTGATAAGGGCGATATCCTCCGGGATAGCGACATGCTGCTCATGCAGTGCCCGCAGCACCCCGATGGCAATGGAATCTGAGGCGACAAACAGGGCTTTCGGATAGCTCTCTTTTGCCAGCATCTGTTTCGCCAGTGCATAACCGGACGCGCTGGAGAAATCACCGCGATAGATATCATCTCCGCGTACCACACCGCGCAGTGAGCCGTATTCCGTAAAAGCGACCTCTCGGATATCTGCCGCCGCCGGGGAATCCTGCCCGCCGATAAAGCCTATCCGGTCATAACCCTGCGCAATAAAGAAATCGGTCACGGACTGCGCAATGTACGCGAGATCAATATCCACTGCGTCATAATTGCTCTGGCGATCACTGAAATCGATAAAACAGACCGCAGAGCAGAGTGCCTGCACCTCTGTCAGTACCGCACGGGCACCATGTCCGATCAGCAGCACACCGTCCGGACGGGTGACCGTCTCCGGCAGATTATTTTCATAGGCGTGCGTCAGTTCAATACCCAGCCGTTCACTCTGCAATTCAATGCCGTGGCGGATGGAGAGATAATAAGGATCATTAATTTCAGCGGCTTTCGGATAGCTGTAAACCGCGAGAAAGTGCAGACGCTGCGTCTGACGTTTGCCGGGAGAGTGACGGCGCTGCGCGGAAACGGTGTACTCCAGCTGCTCGGCGATTTCCAGAATACGCAGCTTGGTTTCTTCTTTCACACTGAGTGTCGGATCATCATTCAGCACCCGGGACACGGTTGCGAGTGAGACACCGGCTTGCCGGGCGATATCTTTTAGCGTGGCCATTCTTTTGTTCTTTCTCCTCCGGCCGGAAACTGCGGCAGGGCAACAGGCTTAATTCAGGCGGTAACTCTTGGTTATAGTAGCACAGAACGTTTTAGTAAAAACCATTCAGCGTATTAGTGTAAACGTTTACACAAATACGATCGCTGTCACGGACTCAAATAGTATTCATGGTTAGAATCTTCCCCGTCCTCACGTTATACTTTGGTTTTCTCTGAATACATTACAAAGCCTGAGAGGTATATGTGGAAATTCTTGTCACCGGCGGTATGGGCTATATCGGCAGCCATACCTGCGTACAGCTGATGAATGCAGGCATGACACCGGTTATTGTGGATAATCTGTGTAACGCCAGCGCAAAAGTTCTGGCGCGGATCACCGCAATTACCGGAAAAGAACCTGTTTTTTATCAGGGGGATATCCGTGATGAAGCCTTTCTTGACAGCGTATTTGCCAAACACCGCATCGACGCGGTGATTCACTTCGCGGGCCTGAAAGCCGTGGGTGAATCGGTGGAAAAACCGGTTGAGTATTATGACAATAATATTAACGGTACGCTGGTTCTGCTGCGCAGCATGAAGCGGGCGCAGGTAAAACGGATTATTTTCAGCTCTTCCGCGACGGTTTACGGCGATCCGGCCAGTGTGCCGATCACTGAGGAATCTGCGGTCGGCAACACCACAAACCCTTACGGCACCAGTAAATATATGGTTGAACGTATCCTGCGTGATGTGCTGATCGCAGATAATGACTGGTCTGTATCACTGCTGCGTTATTTCAACCCGGTCGGGGCGCATCCGACAGGCACGATGGGTGAAGATCCGAAAGGTATTCCGAATAACCTGACGCCGTATATTACTCAGGTTGCTATCGGCCGCCGTGAAAAAGTCAGTATTTATGGAAACGATTACCCTACACCAGACGGTACCGGGGTACGTGACTATATCCATGTGATGGATCTGGCGGACGGCCATATCGCGGCACTGAAAACCGTGGCACAGTCTTCCGGGCTGCATATCTATAACCTGGGCACCGGTAAAGGCACCAGTGTGCTGGAAATGATCGCGGCGTTCAGTAAAGCGGCCGGTAAAGCGATCCCTTATGCCATGTGTGACCGCCGTCCGGGCGATATCGCTGAATGCTGGTCCAGCCCGGAAAAAGCCGCCCGCGACATGCAGTGGCGCGCAGTCCGTACTGTTGATGATATGGCGCAGGATTCCTGGCGCTGGCAGCAGCAGAACCCGGAAGGTTACGCAGACTGACGAAGTAAGAAAACCGGTAACGCCTGAGGACAATCACCGCTAACCCGTTTCATCGTCAGAGAGAATTGTATCTATGATGACTTTTGATCCGTCTGATTGCCCTCACCGCCGCTATAACCCGTTAACGGGACAGTGGATTTTAGTCTCCCCCCACCGGGCGAAACGCCCGTGGCAGGGAAGGGATGAAGTCGCTGATGTGGCAGATTTACCGGTTTATGACCCGGACTGTTTTTTGTGTCCGGGAAATACCCGGGTAAGCGGCGATACTAATCCCGCTTACACCGGTACTTATGTTTTTCAGAATGACTTCTCCGCACTGAGGCCGCAGCCCTGCACGCAGCCGGAAAACACGCATCCGTTATTTCAGACACAGGCCGTCAGCGGACTGAGCCGTGTGCTCTGTTTCTCCCCCGATCACAGCAAAACTCTGCCCGAACTGCCGGTGACACAAATCCGCGCAGTCATTGATACCTGGCAGGCACAAGCACAGGAACTGGGGGAAAAATACCTCTGGGTTCAGCTCTTTGAAAATAAAGGCGAGCTGATGGGCTGTTCGCAGCCGCATCCGCATGGCCAGATCTGGGCCAGTGATTTTCTGCCCGATGCGCTGAGCCGCAAAGACGGGTTGCTGCGCGATTATACTCAGCAGTACGGCAGTAATCTGCTGCTTGATTACGCACAGGCGGAACTGAAAGACGGCCGCCGCACCGTAACGGAAACTGAGCACTGGCTGGCGGTGGTGCCGTACTGGGCGGCGTGGCCGTTTGAAACCATGCTGCTGCCGAAACACCGTGTGATCACCCGGATGGAAGACATGACCGGTGAGGAGCGGGATGATCTCGCACTTGCGCTGAAAAAACTGACCAGCCGCTACGATAACCTGTTCCGCTGTGCTTTCCCGTACTCGATGGGCTGGCATTTTGCCCCGTATTTTCAGCAGGGTGAACCGGTGGATCACTGGCAGTTACATGCACTCTATTACCCGCCGCTGCTGCGTTCTGCGACAGTGCGCAAATTTATGGTCGGTTATGAAATGCTGGCGGAAAGCCAGCGTGACCTGACACCGGAGCAGGCCGCAGAACGGCTGCGTGAGGTCAGCGACCACCATTTTAAAACCCCTTTATAATCTGAGGTTTCCGATGAAAACAGTTATCAGCAAGGCACAGAATGCCTTTGAGCAGTGCTTCGGCGCATCCCCTGACATGCTGATTCAGGCACCGGGCCGGGTGAATCTGATTGGTGAACATACAGATTATAACGACGGTTTTGTTCTGCCGTGTGCCATTGATTTCGGCACGGTGGCGGCCGCTTCGCGGCGTGATGATCAAAAGGTCTGCGTGGTGGCGGCGGACTATGATAATGATCGCGATGAGTTTGATCTCTCACAACCGATCGAATATCGCGACAATAAATTGTGGGCGAATTATATCCGCGGCGTAATCAAATACCTGGCAGAACGCGGTTTTACATTCGGCGGGATGAATATTGCCGTCAGCGGCAATGTGCCGCAGGGCGCGGGGCTGAGCAGCTCCGCCTCACTGGAGGTGGTGATCGGCCAGACCGTCAAAGCCCTTTATGACCTGCCGGTCAGCCGGGAAACTATCGCCCTGAACGGACAGCAGGCGGAGAACCAGTTTGTCGGTTGTAACTGCGGCATTATGGATCAGCTGATTTCAGCCTGCGGGGAAGCCGGGCATGCACTGCTGATCGACTGCCGCAGCCTGGAAACCCGTGCGGTTGCCATGCCGGAAAACAGCGTGGTAATGATTGTTAACTCCAATAAAAAACGCGGGCTGGTGGACAGTGAATACAACACCCGGCGTCGTCAGTGTGAGGCTGCCGCCGCATTCTTCGGTGTTCCGGCGCTGCGTGATGTCACGGCGGAGCAGTTTGCCGCCCATGCCCATGAGCTGGATGCAGTGACTGCGAAACGGGCCCGTCATGTGATCAGTGAAAATATCCGCACATTGGCGGCGGCAGAAGCCCTGAAAGACGGGGATTTACCTCGCCTCAGCCAGTTGATGGCGGAATCCCATCACTCCATGCGTGACGATTTTGAAATCACCGTCCCTGAAATTGATGCGCTGGTGGCCATTATCGGTGATGTGATCGGTCTTGAGGGTGGTGTCCGTATGACCGGTGGCGGCTTCGGCGGTTGTGTGGTCGCGCTGGTGAAGCCGGAACATGTCAGCCCGGTCACCGACGCGATTAATGCACATTACACGGCGATCACCGGTCTGACTGCGGATATTTATGTCTGCCGTGCCACTGACGGTGCCGGAGTGATCCGCTGAACGGAGGTGATATGACTCATAGGGAATTGCGCCCGTATGAACGGGCGCTGTCAACCGCGCCGTTTGCAGACGGCCGGCCGGCGGAGATAGTGATCCTGACCAACCGCAACGGTATGCGTATCAGTATTGCGGACACCGGTGCAACCTGGCTCAGTTGTGAGCTGCCGCTGGCGGACGGTGTGCGGGATGTGGTGTGCGGCGTCGCGGACAGCGCCGGGTTTGCCCGTCAGACCGCTTATTTCGGCGCGACCGTCGGACGCTTTGCCAACCGGATTGCGGGTGGCGGTTTTACCCTGAACGGGCAATTTTATCCGCTTGCCTGCAATGAAGGCACCACTTGCCTGCACGGCGGAACCGATAACTTCAGTCACCGGCGCTGGCAGATCCGCCGCCGCTCAGCGGAGTCCGTGACCTTCTCTTTATACTCACCGGACGGCGACCAGGGGTTTCCCGGCAATCTCACCGCAGAAATCACGTATCAGCTGACGCCGGAAAACGAAGTCCGCCTGACATACCGGACACAGACAGATAAAGCTTGCCCGGTTAGTCTGACCAATCACGCTTACTTTAACCTTGCCGGTGAAAACAGCGGCGTGAAAGTGACAGAGGGGGACATGCAGATCCGGGCAGATAAACGGCTCGGACTGAATGCGGAGAACTTACCGGACGGTACACTCTGCCCGGTCGCCGGAACCGTCTTTGATCTGCGCGTCCGCAGGCCGCTGGCGCAGGGATTTATGTCAGAAGCAGCTCAGCGGCAGACAAAGGGATTTGATCACGCCTTTGTACCGGACCCGGCGTTGTGTGACGGAAAACAGACTGTTGCGGCATACTGGTCCCCGGCGGGGATGTGTGTCTGGAAGTCGCTACCACGATGCCGTGCATACAGCTCTATACCGGCAATTATCTCGGCGGTCAGCCGGGAAAACACGGCGATTATCAGGATTATGCCGGATTGGCGCTGGAAACCCAGTATTTCCCCGACGGGCCGAATCATCCGCACTGGCCGGATGCGGTCAGAGGTATTTCAGCGGCGGGGGAGCGGCGGGAGAGTGTGACGGTGTACCGGTTTGTGTTTTAAACAGCGGCTCACAGCGGTGAGCCACTCAGGCTGTTGATAAACTTTGATTTATCAGACAATACGGACACCGGCGGGCATCACGCGTTCCGGGGTCAGCAGGACACTTTCTGAACCGTCATCAGTTTCGGCGCACAGCAGCATACATTCAGAGGTTTCGCCGCGCATTTTGGCTTTTTGCAGATTGCACAGCACCACAACCTGCTTATGCAGTAGCTCTTCCTCTGTATAATACGGCACAAGACTGGTGACGGTCTGAAGTGATCGGTCACCGACATTTATCTGAACAATATAGAGTTTATCGGCATTTTCGTGACGTTTGACATCGGTGATCCGGCCGGTGCGGATCTCCAGTTTAGCGAAATCAGGGTAAGCGACAGTGTCCATAGTAAAATCCGGTAAAATTTTAGTAAAAGATAATAAAAATTAACAGAGTTACACCGGATGGCAAGTACCGGGATCACAAAATACTAACGGAGTGGTGAATGGCGACCATTAAAGATGTGGCGAAACTGGCGGGAGTGTCTGTGGCGACCGTTTCGCGGGTTATCAATCAGTCACCGAAAGCCGGGGCGGAATCTGTCCGCGCGGTTCAGGCGGCAATGAAAGAACTGGCTTACCGCCCGAATGCCGCGGCGCGGGCGCTGGTCAGCCAGAGCAGTGATATTGTCGGTGTGCTGGTGGGCGATGTGTCCGATCCGTTTTTCGGCTCTCTGGTCAAAGCCGCAGATGAAGTGGCGCATCAGCACGGAAAACATCTTTTAATCGGCAACGGTTATCACCGGCAGGAGGATGAGCGGCGGGGTATTGAACTGCTGATGAACAGCCGCTGTGATGCCTGTGTGATCCATGCCAAAGCACTGAGTGATGAAGAGCTGCGGGGGTATGCGGCGGAAATGCCGTCGATGGTGTTTATTAACCGGATAATTCCCGGGCTGGAAAACCGCTGCGTTGCTCTGGATAACCGGCGCGGATCACAACTTGCCACACAATATTTGCTGAAACAGGGGCATCGCCATATTGCCTGCTTATCGTCATCACATACGATTGAGGACAGCACGCAGCGGCTGGCAGGATACCGCGATGCACTGGCAGAGGCCGGTTGTGAACTGCCGGATGCTTATATTGCTGCCGGTGAACCGGTGGCAGAGGGCGGGGAAGCGGCGATGAGCGCGATTCTGTCACTATCACTGCCGGTAACCGCAGTGGTGGCGTACAACGATTTTATGGCAGCGGGGGCACTTTCCGTGATTGAAGCAAACGGATTGCGCGCGCCGGAGGATATTTCGGTTATCGGCTTTGATGACAGCATGATCGCACGATATATCCAACCTCGCCTGACCACAATACGTTATCCTGTTGACATGATGGCTCAGACAGCAACTCAGCTGGCACTGGCGCTGGCGTCCTCACAGACGCTGCCGTTTTGCCCGCCGTGTTACACACCGGTACTGGTCCTCCGCCACTCGGTGATGAGCAGATTTTCCTGACGAGAATGTGTTAATTTTATTTATCTGTTATCCCTCACTATTTACTTTGGTACTTTGTTAGAAGGCTGCAAATTCGTCTGAATTTGCAGCATTTTTTTTGTCCCGCCATTTTCATTTCCGCCGTTTACTTTCCAGCAGTACTTTCAGGTTTAACGATGTCACAGCAATTTATTATCATCATGATAATAATTTTCATTTGCGATCATATTCTCAATGGCATATATCAATGATAGGATTAATCATTCTCATTTAATATCTCAAATAAAAAATATCAATCTTGTCAGGGAATAATATGAACGCCTCATTCAAACGCTCACTGCTTGCTGTTGCTGTTATGTCAGCGGCTGCTGCCGCTTATGCTGAAAATAAAGAAGATACCATTGTGGTTACCGCGTCAGGTTTTGCGCAGGAAATGCGCGATGCACCGGCGAGTATTACGGTTATCACCAAAGAACAGTTACAAAACAAACCGGCTGCCAACCTGATTGACATGGTAAAAGATGTGGAAGGGGTCAGTGTGATCGGCGGCAGTATGAAGCCCGATATCAGTATCCGTGGCCTGTCCGGCGATTACACCCTGATTATGGTGGATGGTCGTCGTCAGAACAGCCGTGAATCCCGCCCGAACGGCAGCGGCGGTTACGAAGCCGGGTTTATCCCGCCGGTGGAAGCGATTGAACGTATTGAGGTGATCCGCGGACCAATGTCCTCCCTGTATGGTTCTGATGCCATGGGCGGTGTGGTCAACATTATTACCAAAGCGGTAGCGGATGAATGGCACGGCTCAATGGGTATGGGCGGTATCATCCAGGAAAGTAAAGATTACGGTAACTCCGCAAATACCGATTTCTACGTCTCCGGCCCGCTGATTAAAGACAAGCTGGGGTTACAGGTGTACGGCGGACTGAACTATCGCCGTGAAGATCATCTTCAGGAAGGTACACCGCGTAAAGACGATAAAAACATCACCGCCAAACTGGCCTTTACGCCGGTTGAAGGACAGAAATTCCTCGCGGAAGTCGGCCGCAGCACGCAGGAACATACATCCACTCCGGGGAAATCCATTGCTGATTTCTCTGAGCGCGGCGGCCTGAAGCAGAAAAACAATAAATCCGAAGTACACAACGATCGCAATCACTGGGCGCTGACCTGGAAAGGTGACTGGGATGAAATCAACAGTGAAGTGAGTGTGTACCAGGAAAATACCGTCCGTAAAACCAATACCGGTAAATGGAACAAAGTAAACGAAGATTGGGTGATGGCGTATGATGCCCGCCGTCCGGAAGTCACCAACACCGTGGTTGACGGTAAAGTCACGGCATTCCTGCCGTCCAACGTTCTGACCGTTGGCGGACAATATCAGTATGCCAAACTGAAAGATGACTCCGCGATTAAAAACAAACAAACAGTTACCGAGAAAATCACGGCAGACCAGAAAGCGCTGTTTGTGGAAGATGAGTTCAGTGTGACTGACGATCTGACGCTGACCGGCGGTCTGCGTATGGACGACCACGAATTCTACGGTAAACACTGGAACCCGCGTGCTTATGCCGTGTATAAACTGACCGATGAAATCACCATTAAAGGCGGCGTGGCGAAAGCCTTCCGAGCCCCGACACTGCGTGAGTTAAGCCCGAGCTTCGGGACATCGACACAGGGTGGTGCAGCAATCATGTACGGTAACCGTGACCTGAAACCGGAAACCAGCGTTACCGAAGAACTGGGTATTGCTTATGACCACGAATCCGGTTTCTCTGCCAGTGCAACTCTGTTTAACACCGAATTCAAGAACAAGCTGACCAGCTACCAGGTTGCCGGTGAAACCGACCCGCTGACCGGTCTGAATATGTTTATCTACGACAACGTGGGTAAAGCGAATATCCGTGGTGTGGAAATGGCCTCCCGTATTCCGGTGGCAGAAAAATGGAATCTGAACCTGAACTACACCTTCACCGATTCAGAACGTAAGAGTGACGATGAAAAACTCAACGGCAAATCCCTGAAAGGACAACCGCTGGAAATGACACCGCGTCATATGGCAAATGCCAGACTTGACTGGCAGTACCGCCCGGATATGAACTTCTACACTCAGGCAAACTACACCGGCAAACAGGTCTGGGCAGCGCAGCGTAACGGGGCAAAACAGCCGCGCGAGCGCAGCGGGATCACCACCCTCGATCTGGGGATGACCTACCAGGTCATGCCAAATGCTCTGCTGAACTTT
Organism: Morganella morganii; assembly: GCF_019242955.1. Classification (GTDB taxonomy): domain Bacteria; phylum Pseudomonadota; class Gammaproteobacteria; order Enterobacterales; family Enterobacteriaceae; genus Morganella; species Morganella sibonii. The sequence continues at coordinate 2,905,405 of NZ_CP066129.1, read as the reverse complement.
GCAGTACTGAACATCGCCAACGAGAAAGGGGATGATATCGATACTAACGGGAACTGGCAGATCGATGAAGGGCGCCGGTATTGGGCTAATCTGAAACTGAATTTCTGATTACGCGTCATTCTTCGCCCTGTGGCGGCGTTGGCTTCGTTCGGCTACCCCGGTCACATACTGATGTATGCTCCCGGGGATATCCTCACTTTGCCGCATGCTACAGAGCGAATGATTTAGCGAATCTGCGTCATCCTCCACTCTGTGGCTGTGTTGGCTGCACTCAGAATTCCGGGTCACATACTGGTGTATGCTCCCCGGAATTCTTCCTTTGCCGCCTTGCCACAAACCGGATGATTCAGCAGATTTCGCGAACAAGGATGTGACAGCGTCTTTTCGTTCTGCGTGGTATCAGCCGGAGCACTGTAGTAAAACGAGTTTTCCCGGAGTCAGGATGTGGAAAAAAATAATGGTGATTTGTTGCATGATGGCGGTATCCCCCCTGATGGCGCGGCCTTCACAAGAGATCACGCCGCTCACTGAAGCGGCAGAACAACAATTTACGGTAACGCATCATGAGATGCAGCAGGGCGATCGTCACTACCGCCTCTTTATCGCGCAGCCGAAACAGCCGCAGACGGCGTACACCGTACTCTATATGCTTGATGGTAACGGCCAGTTTCCGATGATGATTAACCGGCTCAGCGCCGGAAAAAAACGGCCTCTGCCGCTGGTAGTGGGAATCGGTTATCTCTCTGACCAGGCTTACCCGAAAACCCGCACTTTTGATTACACACCACCCGCAGCAGGTGAACAATTTGCAGCAGGCGGCGGTGAACAGCCTTTCCGGCAGTTTATCCGTGAACAGGTTATTCCGTGGGTGAGCAGTCACTATTCCGTTAACGACCGCCGCTACTTCTTCGGCCACAGCCTCGGCGGGCTGTTTGTGCTGCGGACAGCTACAGATGAGCCCGGTTTATTTACCGATTACATCAGTGCCAGCCCGTCTCTGTGGTGGGGTCATGGCACTTATATGACGGCAGAGCGCTTTGACCGCCTCCCGCCGGATATCCGTCTGACTATCACTCAGGGCGGGCTGGAAGAAAAGCCGGACCTGAGCAAAATGAGTGAAGAGCAGAAACACAATCTCTCTGTCCGTTACAGTGACATTACCGCACGGGAAGTTTGTGAGCAGTTACAACTGCGGGACAAACAGTGCCGGTTCCTGACCTTCCCCGGTAAATCACACGGCAGTGTTATCCCGGATGCGCTGGATACCGTAATTTCACTGTTACCGGCGGATAAGGAAAAATAAGTTATTTTTTTGTTAATCTGCATGTGAAAATACCAAAAATAACAGGGGAAACCCCATATTCCTCTGTTATTTCCTTCCATAACAAAAACTACTCGCAGCCATTAGTTTTTTTGATTTCATTTTTCCCTCTCAAGGGGCTATATTCCGCTCCGTTTCAGACATAAATTCACAATCCACTGCTTCTATCAATGACCCGTCATCAACCATTTTGGCGATGAAACAGCCTGAGAAAAAAAGCAGCGTCATGTTTTTTTTGATTTTTTTGTTTTAGGTGGAGAAAAGCAGTGAGTCACAGCACCCGCACGCCGCGTCCTGACAGTGTGTTAATTCCTGTCGCAGGTCTGACGTTATTTGCGATTGCATCTGGTTATCTGATGAGCCTGATCCCGTTATCGCTGGGCCATTTTGCCATCGGTACAGATTATGCAGGCTGGTTAGCCAGTGCTTACTATATCGGTTTATTACTCGGTTCGATGCTGATTGAGCCGGTGATTGCCCGTATCGGTCATCGCCGTTCCTTTATTCTCTTTGTGCTGGCCCTGGCGGCAACGGTGGCGGTTTTACCGTTTTATACCGATCTCAGCGCATGGCTGGCATCCCGTATGCTGGCCGGGGTGGCGGTCGCCGGTATTTTTGTGGTGATTGAATCCTGGCTGCTGATTGGCGATAACCCGGCAATCCGCGCTAAACGCCTGAGCTTTTATATGACAGCGCTGTATGGCGGAACCACACTGGGCCAGCTGGCGATTGGTGTGTTCGGGACTGCGGGTATCGTGCCGTTTGCGGTGGTCATGGTTCTGCTGTTTGCAGCCGTACTGCCGCCGCTGCTTTCCAAAGCGCAACCAGTCTGTCACGGCGGGCATCAAAGCTTATCACTGAAAAAAATCCTGCGTCTGAGCAAACCGGCCATGGTCGGCTGCATGACCTCCGGTATTGTTATGGGCACGATTTACGGGCTGATGCCGCTGGCGTTACAGGAAAAACACTACAATACGGAGCAGGTCGGCGGGCTGATGGCGGCGATTATCCTCGGCGGGATGATTATTCAGCCGGTGATCAGCAAGTTATCCTCGCGGATGAGTAAAGTTTTATTGCTGGCAATGGTGTCTCTTGCCGGGGTATTTGCGATGGGAATGATTTACCTCTCCGGCCACTATCTGGTGATGGTGGCAGCGCTGACACTGCTGGGCATGTCCTCTTTTGCGCTGTATCCGGTGGCGATCACACTTGCGTGTGACACACTCACGGCAAATGTGATTGTGGCGGCGACACAGGTGATGCTGTTCTGCTACAGCGTCGGCTCGGCAGCCGGGCCGCTGGTGGCCGGACAGTTTATGAAACAGCCTGACGGTATTATGAACTTCTTCTTTATTGTGTTGCTGTCCACCGCGATTTATATGCTGCTGTCAGCGGTACGCCGCAAATCCCGGATTCTGGCAAGCTGATCTCAGTTATAAATAGAAAAACACCGCGTCAGTACGCGGTGTTTTTGTTTCTGCGCTATGCGGATTACTGTGCGGTGTTAACCGGCAGAATTTCCATAATACCGGCGCGGACATAATACTGCTGACCGGATGCGGCAGCCGGAGCATCAGCCGCCATTTTCGCCAGTGCTTCTTTTGGCGTTGCGGTGGATAATGAAGACTGATACAGCGTGTTACCGTTGATATCACGGACGCTGGCACGTACAAAATACTGTTTGCCGTCTTTACTGATTGCAGGGGCATCAGCGCTCATTTTTTTCAGCGCTTCGCCCGGCGTGGCGGTTGTCAGTGAAGACTGGAAAACCGGCGCCCGGTTATTATGGTAACCGCGTTTGTTATGATAGCCGCGTCCGTCATGGTTGCCGCGCATCATGTGGCGTCCGCCGTTACCGTCGCAATAACCGTTACCATCCATGTACTGACCATTCTGCTGTGGCTGATTTGCCGGGGCTGGTGCGGCGATCGCTGTAAACCCGGCACCTAACAAACTCAATCCGATAACACTGGCAATGATCTTTTTCATATTAATATTCCTTTCTGATGTTGATTTCTGATACGTCGTTTCGCTGTTGGTATCATCATTGCCGATGCCGTCCGTACTGGCAATCCGTTTTACCCTTACTGACGGTGAAATCATAATCCCTGCACAATTCATCATAATATCTGCACATTCCTTCATTTTTTCTCCATATTCCGGATGAGGGATTCCGGAAAATATGTGTCAGAAATAAGCCGGATATTTAAGTACTTTTATATTTCCTTACGTAAAAAATGAGCGAACAAGATTTATTTGCTTATGATTAATATTCAGACTTGTTATCACTACAAAGACAATAAACTTATTAACAAAGGGAACTGATATGAAAAAAATGACACTGATTGCCGGCGTTATCGCTGCGGCATTTTCATTTTCAGCACTGGCGGCGCAGACGCCTGCTCAGGAAAAAACAGCAGCAACCACAGCACAGAAAGCCGGGAATACGGCAGATTATCTGATTGGCAAAACCTGGGTAACCACGGAAGCCCTGGATCAGGACGGGAATGCCATTCCTGCCACTGATGAGACGGTTGCCGGTTTCTTCGGACTGGCAGATTATGAAAAAGACGGTTCAGTCAAAATGTATACCCCGGAAGGTAAGCTGAAATTACAGGGCGACTGGTCATTCAGCGCAGATGGTAAAACCCGGACGCTGACCGGTAAGAATGACAAAGGGGAAGTATTATTTACCCGCGTGGTGGAAAATATCAAAGTAACGCCGGATGAATATATTTACCGCGTTTATCCGAAACCGGATGATAAAAGCCATTACGCGGATATTGTCCATAAACCGAAATCCGCAGAGTAAATTCATCCCCGGATAAAGCGCCTTTACGGCGCTTTTTCTTTTTTAGTACTTATCAGAGTGGCGGATCAGAGTGGCGGATCAGAGAGAAAGGGCGGTTTCCAGCGCCAGCTCAATCATGTTGTGCATTGCATTCTGACGCTGGTCGATAGTCAGTTTTCCGCCGTTTTTAATATGATCAGACGTTGTAAGAATCGCCAGTGCTTTTGCCCCGAGTTCTGCCGCGACGGTATACAGTCCGGCGACTTCCATATCCACCCCGAGAATACCGTACTGCTCCATCACCGCAAACAGTTCCGGGCGGGTGGTATAAAACAGATCCGCAGTAAACACATTGCCGGTTTTGACCGGTAATTGCAGACGTTCAGCCGTTTTCACCGCAGATGAAAGCAGATGCCAGTCTGCCAGCGCCGCGAGGTCGTTACCGTAAAAGCGGTCACGGTTCACTTTGGAATCGGTACTGGCGCCCATGGCAATCACCACATCCATCAGTGACACATCATCCCGTACCGCGCCACAGGTGCCGATACGGATCAGGTTTTTTACGCCGAAATCCTGAATCAACTCATACGCATACATCGAGATGGAGGGGATACCCATGCCGTGGGCCATCACCGAAACCGGTTTGCCTTTGTATTCTCCGGTATAACCCAGCATATTGCGGACACTGTTTACTTCCCGCGCCTGCGACAAATAATGTTCAGCAATAAACTTGGCGCGCAGGGGATCTCCGGGCATAATAATGGTTTCTGCGAAATCGTTTGCGCTTGCCTGAATTGCAACTGCCATAAAAAGCACTCTCCTCTCAATCAAACCGTGTGAAGGGTCGGTATTTGTTGGTCAGCATGTTAACACGGTTTGGTTTTTATGCCGCCGCTGCCGGCGGATTTTTCACTCAGGGTTTTTACCGGATTACACATTATGAATACAGCAATCGGCATTCTCGGGATCGTGGTACTGCTGGGAATAGGTTATTTACTGTCTGAAAACCGCCGCGCCATTAATCTGCGTACGGTGGTACTGGCTTTTACTATTGAACTGGCACTGGGCGGGTTAATTCTCTACTCCCCGGCCGGACAGCAGGTATTATTTGTGATGGCGGAGGCGGTCACCACAGTGATCAACTTCAATAATGCCGGCACATCCTTTATTTTCGGCGGCCTTGTTTCTGACAAAATGTTTGAGATCTTCGGCAGCGGCGGATTTGTTATCGCACTGCGTGTATTGCCGATCATTGTCTTTTTCTCCGCATTGTCAGCGGTACTTTATTACCTGGGAATTATGCAGATCCTCGTGCGCTGGGTCGGCGGGGCGTTACAGCGCCTGCTGAAAACCAGCCGGGCAGAATCGATGAACTCGGCAGCTAATATTTTCCTCGGCGTCACCGAAGCACCATTGCTGGTTAAACCGTATCTCGGCAGTATGACCCGCTCAGAACTGTTTGCAGTGCTGTGCGGCGGGCTGGCATCTATCGCCGGTACCATGCTGGTGAGTTATGCTTCGCTGGGGGTGAAAATGGAATATCTGCTGGCGGCGTCCTTTATGGCCGCTCCGGGCGGGTTACTGTTTGCCAAACTGATGATCCCGGAAACACAGCAGACCGCAGATGAATCCAATGCCAAACCGGTACAGGAAAACCGTCCGGCGAATATTATTGATGCGGCAGCGGAAGGGGCGATTAACGGCCTGAATATGGCACTGGCGGTCGGCGCGATGCTGCTGGCGTTTGTCAGCCTCGTGGCGCTGTTAAACGGGCTGCTCGGCGGTGTCGGCGGCTGGTTTGGCCTGCCGGATCTGAGCATGGAACTGATCCTCGGCTATCTGCTGTCACCGCTGGCGTGGCTGATGGGGATACCGTGGAATGAAGCGCTGACATCCGGTGCGATTATCGGACAGAAAATTGTTATCAACGAATTTTTTGCTTATGCCAACCTGGCCGAATACCTGAAAGGGAATGAAGTGGTGGCAGCTACCGGTCTGCCGATGACAGAGCGGACACAAATCATCCTCTCGTTTGCACTTTGTGGTTTTGCCAACTTCGGTACCGTGGCGATTGCTATCGGCGGCATCGGCAGCCTGATCCCGAACCGGCGCAAAGAGATTGCCACTCTCGGGATGAAAGCGCTGGTCGCCGGGGTGTTATCCAACCTGATGGCGGCCACAATTGCCGGGCTGTTTATCGGCGGCTGAGTAATAAAACCGGGGAGGATCTTCCCGGTTCACTGATAGCGGGAAAAACGAAAAGTCGCGGTGAATACGGTCCCTGTACGCTCAGGCTCGCCATCCATGGCTCGCATGCTTTTCGTTCTTTTACCCGCTATCGCGAACCTCGCATATCAGACGATTAACGGGAGCAGGATTACTTATAATCCCCTTGCAGATAGCGGTAAAAAGACGGATTTACCCAGACTTTTTCGCTTGTCACCTGCATCCCGCTTTTCGCTTTACGGATATTTTCCGCCTGTTTTTCCGCATTCTCCGGCAGTGCCATCAAATCAGCCTGATAATGGCCGCCGGTCACACGGGTTTCCGCCACGACATCATAACCGTCCGCCGGGACATAGATGCGGTAAAACGGCTGCCACCAGGCTGAACGGATCAGCCCTTTCTGGTCAGCGGTATTTTTCTTGGCGTACTGGTCAATCAGGCTCTTAAAGCGGTCGCGCTCTTCAATTGCCGGAAATTCCAGATCGAGATTATATTCACTGGCGATCGCCACTTTTTTGCCGCTTTTCAGTGTGGTGACCGGATAATCCGCCTCACCCCATTCATCCAGATAGAGAAATGCGGACGATTTCGGCGTCAGCTGCACTTTCGGATCAAACCCTTCACGGCGCAGCAGATAAATCAGCTGGGCGGCGTGATCGATATCATTATGGCCGTAGCGGATCATCCGTGTTTTATCAAAGCCGGATTCTTGGCGGGTGTCCACCAGGTTATAGCCGCTGGTATAGCCTTTATCAATAAAGTTATTCAGGGTTTTCAGTGTATTCGGATCGTTCGGGAACACTGCTGTTTTCCATGCGGTGTGCAGACGCGGCACAATATTTTTATCCGACACATTACCGAGATAGCGGGTGTGACTCTGCTGCTGAGCATCCGCAAAAGCCTGAAGTTTATCACTCTCTGCTGCCGGGTTTTTCAGATCATCCGCTGTCAGTGCACCGATGGTGATCATCAGTGCATCGAACCCGTTTGCTTCCGGCTGTTGTGTCAGCGCGGCAATCTGTTCCGGGCTGTAGGTTTCAGCCAGTTCAGTCAGAGAGAGTTTTTCGGCGGTCTGCTGAGAGGTCAGCGCCAGCGCGGGCTGTAAACCACTGAAAAAAAAATGCGGACAGCAATGTGCCGATAAATAACGATTTTTGCATGATTTATCCTGTAAATGCAGCGAACAAACGATTGCATAACTTTATCACAGAGTTGCACTCTGAGTGATAAAGTGTCGTGATTTTTTTACACCGGACAACGGGGAAAATTGTGCGCGGAACCTTGCAGGACGGTGCGGGATGAGTAAGATACGCGGTACGTGGTAGTTATCAGGGTGATAGTTATCACGGTTTTGGAGAGATTATGAAAGCGCTTTACCGTAAGTTTATCAAAAAAATTGATCAGTTTTCCGCTCTTATTCCGATGCGTTTTTTCTGATCCGGCGTTCCCGTCTCTCCCTGCGTGTCATATGAACAGCCCTCTGTAACTGAATAAGTAACCGCAACGCCTGACGGCGGGTAAACAGCGGGTGTTGCCAGTGTAACAGGGTGAAATACATGATTTGCCTCCCGGCAGATCAGAGAGAACCGCTGCACAAGCGGCCGGAGCATTATCTGCATCCGGCCGTCTGTCACCTTTTATTTAAATGCCGGCAGCCAGCCGAACACGTCCAGAATAACCGTCAGATACACAATCGCACCGCAGACAATCACCAGATTCAGTACCGCGTTATTACACGGCGAACGGTAAATAGTTGCGCTGTCGCTGTAGCGTTTACGTGAGGCTTTTACCAGGAACGGCGGTAAAATCACACTCCAGATAGTAAAGGCCAGACCGGCATAACCGATGGCATAAACGAATCCGTTCGGGAAGAAGAAGCACACCACCGCAGGCGGCAGATAAGTGACCACGGCTGTTTTGAAACGGCCGGCGCTGTCATTTTTAAAGTTCAGCAGGTCGGCAATATAGTCAAACAGACCGAGTGTCGCTGCCAGCAGGGAGCTCGCCACGGCGAAGTTACCGAAGAATGTCAGGATGACATCCATGGTTTTGCCTGACATTACACCGCCGATAGCCTCAACGAACACATCAATATTCCCGCCTTTGGCAATAATCGGTGAGAAATTGGCGCGGCTGATATTACCCATTGTGACGCCCAGCCAGAAGATATACAGCAGAACCGCAAATATTGTCCCGATAATGATTGAACGGGTAATAAAGCGGAATTTTGTTTTACCGTACAGCTTCACCAGACTCGGCACGTTACCGTGGAAACCGAACGAAATAATACAGAACGGCAGTGTCATCAGGACATAGGGAAGATATTTCGTTCCGGGGATGGCGACCGATGCGGAATCCAGCAGATTGGCAATTTCCACATGCGCAACCAGACCGGAAAATGTGGCAAAGAACGCGATAAACTTACCGAAAATTAAAATAGTGGTAATACGCCCGACCCATAAGGAGCTGTACCAGACAATCGCGGCCACCAGACAGGCGACAATCACGACTGCTGCTTTTATCGGCAGCGCAACACCGGTATATTTTAATATCGTCTGAGCCAGTACAGCGGACGACCCGGAGATATAGGCATATGTCAGAATATAGAGGACAAACCCGAAGGCAATACCCACGACGATATTCCATTTTTTGCCCAGTAACTCAGTGGTAAAGGTATTAAAACTGGCGCCCGGTTCAAAATGCAGGTTAACTTCAACTAACATCAGACCGGTCAGTAACATCATAATTGAAACTAAAATCAAAATAACGGTGGCACCGGAAAACCAGACACCGGCCATCGCAATCGGCAAAGAAAACATACCGCCGCCAACGACTGTTGCTATAACAAGCATGGTTCCGCTGGTCAGTCCGGGTGATTTATTTGTATCGGCACTATGAATACTCATAATAAAAGTTTCCTATTAATGATAAATATCACCAACAGCATTCATATTTATCGATTTTATTTGTTCTTTATTGTTATAGGGATACAGAGACAAAAAGGCCCCATTAAAATAATGAGGCCGCTGTCATCAGATAATTACACGTAATCAAAGCGTGCTGTGAAGAAACGTAACTGCTTCGGCTCGTAAATGAACTTCAGCCCTTTAATGTCTTCTTTGTGCTTGAACAGTTTGATAATACCGTCAGCAACCAGATCCATGTGTGCATAGGTGTATACACGGCGCGGAATAGTCAGACGAACGGTTTCCAGCTTCGGACGGTGATGGTCGCCGGTTTCTTTGTTACGGCCTGCGGAGATAATACCGCGCTCCATAGAACGGACACCGGTTTCCATGTAGATGCTGGCTGCCAGGCTCTGTGCCGGGAACTCATCCTGGGTCAGATGCGGGCAGAAACGGCGTGCATCGAGGAATACTGCGTGACCGCCGACCGGCTCAACAATCGGTACACCGGCTGCTTTCAGTTTTTCGCCCAGGTAACGAACCTGCTTGACGCGGTGCTCGATATATTCGAACTGCATCGCTTCGCGTAAACCGATAGCCATCGCTTCCATATCACGACCGGCCAGGCCGCCGTAAGAAGGCATCCCTTCATAAACCACAACCAGTTCACGTGCAGCAGAGAACATCTCGTCGTCGTTCATACACAGGAAACCACCGATGTTCACCAGACAGTCTTTCTTACCACTCATGGTACAACCGTCAGCGTAGCTGAACATTTCGTGAACGATGTCTTTAATGGAGACATCTTCGAAGCCTTCTTCCTGCTCTTTGATAAAGTAGGCGTTTTCCACACAGCGGGTCGCATCGTAGAATACTTTGATGCCGTGTTTATCACATAACTGACGGACTTCACGCATGTTTGCCATTGAAACCGGCTGACCACCCGCGAGGTTTACAGTCACTGCCAGGCAGATGTAAGCGATATTTTCCGCGCCTTTCTCTGCAATCAGTTTTTCCAGTTTCTTAACGTCGATGTTGCCTTTGAATTTCACATCCAGGCCCGCATCGTGAGCTTCATCGCGGACGATATCGATGAATGTCGCACCATTTTTTTCCTGGTGATAACGGGTGGTGGTGAAGTACATGTTACCTGCAACATACTGACCCGGTTTGATCGCTAATGAAGACAGTAAGTTTTCTGCACCGCGGCCCTGGTGAGTAGGAACAATGTGTTTAAAGCCGAATAATTCCTGAACGGTTCTTTCCAGGTGGAAGAAGTTTTCGCTGCCCGCATACGCTTCGTCACCCATCATCATGCCGGCCCATTGTTTATCGGACATGGCGTTGGTGCCGCTATCGGTCAGTAAGTCTACATAAACATCTTTGGAATTTAACAAGAAAGTATTGTACCCGGCCTCTTTCATTCTTTTGATACGCTCTTCGCGAGGGATCATGGATACGGTTTCAACACTTTTAATACGATACGGTTCTGCTGGATACATCATGGTAAAATCTCCAATTATTTATAATAATAACTCGATAATTTACACAGGCATTTATCTGTTTATAAATCTCATGCCTTGTGAATGATATAGCAATTGTAAATCCGGTAGTGTTCTTGTCTTAATTCAAATTCAGTTTTTAATTTTCTGTTGTTTCTTTTTCTGCCATCCGTTTCGTTTGGCGTGAAATCATCATGCGTGAAAAAAAATGAAAAGGGAATGGGGACGGTATAAATAAACGAAAGGTGTATTAACTACAGGTGTAAACCGGGTGATCTATATCACTTAAACTAAAATATTTCTTTTTATTCATAAAGTTATATTTGTTAACCCTATGTTGTGTATTTATGGGTAATATACGATTTTCATGGCATTAAAGTCAGGGTTAAATATAAATAATCTAATGGCTGCGGGTGGTTATACAGTAATGCAAAGCTGTTGTATTCGGTGTTTTTTTATAAATGTTAATAAAGGGTAAATAAGGATGGTGAAGTGATAATTTAAATCTATCTTTACAGGATGAATAAATAAACGAGTGAAGAGTTCTGTTATGTCTTAATCAAGACTATGCATTACATACATGTATACCGCATTTTATATGAAAACATCTAATTAATACCCATTGTTATAATCACACTTGTTTATATTGATCGTACGGAAAAACATTATGAATTATTGAATCCTTAAACTGAAACCAGAGATAAAAATAAAAATGTGACACAGTCAGGATAAATTTGATGATAAAGATCACATTGATAATGTTACGTTACATGAATGAAAAACAAGCGGACGGCGGGAATAACAAAGATAATTAATTAAAGCAGTGAATTGTTATGCAATGCGGTATATGACCGTTTAGTGATCATATTCACGGTTTCACATTTACAGTCATGTTAGTAAAGCAAAATGGTGTACTGGAATATTTACACTATCTGCGAAAGAAGAGTAACAGGATATTTGTAATGTACATATCTGCGAAATAAATTTATCAGAATAAAATAATTAAAAAATAAATTAATACAGATTGTATTGCTGGTTTTTGTCGCTGGTTTGGGGTTTTTATTGAGTTTAATCCGGTTTAGTGCGTTATTTTACTTTGGTCGTAAATGGTGGCGTTTACAGATGACGACATCATTTTTCGCATGTCCGGCAGCAGCCCGATGAAAATGCAAAATATGGAATTTGTGCATCAGATCACGCAAGGCAGGCATGAATAAAGACGCAAAAACAGACAAACCGGCCACGATTTCCGCTTTTTTTCTTGAAAACCCGGCGGAGCAGGCGTGTAATAATGGCGTGCCGGATTAGCTCAGTTGGCAGAGCAGTTCATTCGTAATGAAAAGGTCACCAGTTCGAATCCGGTATCCGGCACCATTACCTGTCAAAGAGTCAGCGATTATCTCCCGATACCGGCTTTTCACCCCGGGACGTATTTGAGACGTAACCCGGTCGTTCTTTTATACTCCGTCTTCCGGAGCTGATTATCAGTCATCATATTCCTGCTGTATATTTAACCAGCAATACAGAGACTAAGCATTATTTTAATCTGAGGAATATAAAATGACTGATAAAGCAAATAACGGAAAGAAAGAGGCCGGAAACGAAAATCTGAAGAAGATACCTTCGCTGACAATCAAGCCACCACCACTTACTCCCCCGCCAACGGGGACAGTAACCGCGCCGCCGATTACCACGCCGCGGCTGCAATAAAAGTATAACCGGGTTATATACCGAAGCCCCGCTGAAATTGCGGGGCTTTTGGGTGTCAGGCGCGGATAACGGCCTGCGGGACAGACAGTGCGACCCGCTGATGCCCTTTATGATTAAGATGAAGATGATCTCCTGAATCATATTGCGCGCTGAGCTGCTGAGGGCAGTCCGGGTTGCGCACCAGCAGATCGCTGTCAATCACGGCATCAAACTCACCGCTCGTCCGTATCCAGTGGTTTATCTCCTGCCGTACAGCTTCTTTTTCTGCCGAATAAAAATCGTCCATGCTATATCCTCCGGTTCCGCGCAGGGGCACCAGTGTGACAGCCGTCATGCGGATATCCTTTTCCCGCGCCATGGTCAGTAATTGCCGGTATCCCGTAATGACATCCGCTGCTGAAGGTACAGAACCTGCCGGATCTAACGCCGTTCCTGCCAGCCCGATATCATTGAGTCCGGCCTGTACGATACAGGCAGTGACACCGGGCTGCTGAAGGACATCCCGTTCAAACCGTGACAATGTACTGATGCCGATAGTGTTTTTCAGCAAGCGTGAACCCGATTGCCCGGCATTCACCACGGCAATATTTTCATCAATAAAACGTTCAGCGAGTAAATCAGTCCAGCGGCCGTATGTGTCCATTTCGACGCCGTTACCGTCAACCATCGAATCACCGATAACCACGAGTGTCGCGGCCTCCTGTTCCGGCTGAATCAGCACGCTTTCAAGTAAAAGGCGGGAGCTGAGAAACTGACCGTCAGCATCTTCTTTCCGGGCAGCCCGGTTGCCCGGTTCCAGTAAGGAAAAATGACGCGCATCCCAGTGAAAGGTATTGAGCGGCACCGGCTCCGGCAGGAAAGTCCGCAGAGTGATGACTGATAATGACGGAATGTGCAGCGGGATCTCATCACTGTGCAGAATATCGCCCGCAGGAATCACTGCGCCGGGTTGTCCGCCAAAGGTGACGGGTACTGCGCTGTACAGGCCGGAGACGGACAGATAACTCTCTCCGGCCACCAGGGGTTGTGTGCCGTAACGGTTGGAAAAAACCAGCCGCAGTTTTTGCCCGCCAAGGCTGATACGAAATGTCTGCCGGAGGGTCTGATTGCCGGTGATGGCCGGAATATCCGCCGGAAACGGAAATGTCTCACCGGATGCCGGCTGAGAGGTTGAAAGCCATGTGCATACCGGATGAAAGGAAGAGGACATCAGGGATTCTCCTGTCAGTGAAAACAGATTCAGTGTGTATCCGGCGGGGTGGTCATCGCATCAAACGTGTGCATGGCAACCTCCGCCATCGCCAGCAGGCGGGCGCGGCTGACGCCATCCCGTGCCTGGACAGAAATTCCGTGCAGCAGTGTGGCAATGTAATCCCCCAAAGCTTGTATATCGGTATTTTCCGGTATATCACCGGACTCAGCACCACGGCGGATACGCTGTATGATGCCGTCTGTCCGTGCACGGCGGTGATCGGCCAGCCAGTGCATGATGGCTTCGTTTTCAGTGGTATAGTTAGTCAGTGACAGCACCACCATACATCCGCGCGGCCGGTCATCACGGGTATAGGTATCAATAGCAGCGGTCAGCAGGTGTTTTATGGCACTGCGGGTATCCGGCTCAGCCATGGCCGCACCGGCAAAAGCGCCTTCTTCGGCCAGATAAAGGGCTATTGCCTCACGAAACAAATTTTCCTTCGAGCCGAAAGCGGCATAGATCCGGGCTGATGCAATACCCAGTGCAGCAACCAGATCAGACACCGACGTGCCTTCATAACCACGTTGCCAGAACACCTGTTCAGCCTTACGTAATGCCTCTTCGCGATCAAATTCTCTTGGTCTGCCTGCCATCATTAATTCTCCGTATACGTTATCTGAAACAAATGCTATCAGTTCTTTATCGGTTAACAAAGAATTATTTTTTAATGATTGACAAAGATTTGAATTCCCCCGTAATCTATTAATTGTCGATTGACAAACAATTGGTTCCGCAACAGGAAATACCCGTTCTTACGGGCTGCCCGGGACTCTTATCATTTACAGATTATACGGAACAGGTATGAACACATTATTCAGGAAGGTATTACTGGCAGCAGTCATGACGTTCGCAGTGCACGGTACGGTGTCTGCGGCAAATACACTGAAACAGCCGGTAACACCAGCAATACAGGCGAATGAAGCAGATTTTCAGCATCACTACACGGATGTGGCCGGGCAGCGTATCCATTATGTGACAGCGGGAAAAGGGGAGCCGGTATTACTGATCCCCGGCTGGCCGCAGACCTGGTATACATGGCGCTATGTGATGACAGAGCTGGCTGCGCAGGGATATACGGCGATAGCTGTGGATCCGCCGGGAACCGGTTACTCCGCCCGTCCGGAGAGCGGTTATGATACCGGCGCGGTGGCAACGGTGTTACACACCATGATGCATCAGCTGGGCTATAAAACGTATTCGGTTGTTGGTCACGATATCGGCATGTGGGTCGGTTATGCACTGGCGGCGGATTATCCTGCGGATATTAAAAGAATAGCGTTAACGGAAGCGGTTATTCCGGGGCTGGCGCCGGCACCGGCTATTTTTGTTGATCCGGAAGAGAATATTTTCCTCTGGCACTTTATGTTTAATCAGGTGCCGGATTTACCGGAAATGCTGACTGCCGGAAAAGAGCAGGACTATCTGAATTTTATTTTTGACCACTGGGCTTACCGCCGTGATCGCGTTGCGGCACAAACCTATATCGCTGCCTATTCTTCGCCGGGCGGGTTGCGTGCCGGATTTGCCTATTACAGGGCTATCCCGCAAACCATCCTGCAGAATAAGCAGCGGGCAGAGAAAAAACTGATGATGCCGGTTCTGGCTATCGGAGCGGATCACGCTACCCGTGATGCCCCGCAGCAGACAATGCAGGGAAGAGCCGCTGATTTGCAGGGGGCGATGCTCAGTGAATGCGGTCATTTTGTGACAGAAGAATGCCCGGAACAGCTGATGGATGTATTACTGCCATTTTTACGTAAATAAAAATCCTGACGACAGATATAAGGACTGGTCAGTCAGCAACCTCAAGCCTCCGGAATGGAGGCTTTATTTTTTACTGGCACTTTTGTTCAGGATTGATATTGTCTGTTGCCGGAAAACTGCCGGCCTGAGTAATAAGTCAAATACGGCACGACAACGTTATCATGAAATCAACGGGTATATTTAATAATGAAAAAAATAACGATGCTATCTGCTTTGATTGCGGCATCTCTGCTGCTGGGAGCCTGTGATAAATCAGAGGCAGGTAATACAGTTAAACATGAACAGTCCGGCGCGCGTTATTCCGCACCTTTCGGGCTGACCTGGGGGATGACCGAAGAGGCGCTGGCACCACGGCTCGGCAGTCAGCCTGAGACAGATAACAGTGAGTATGCCTGCCCGCTGACCAAAGTGACTTCCAAAACATTTTCCGGCGGATTAAATGAAGCAGGAGAGTACGAGTTCCGTTTTTTACCGCAGTACGGACAGCCGGATTTCAGCGGGCTGGTCGGGATCGGCTATTTTTATTCCACTGACGATGAAACCGCGTATCAGACTCTGCTGAAAAAATTACAGCACGACCTTGAAGCGGAATATGGCAAGCCTTCAGTACTGGAAAGTAAAAAAGCAGATGAAGAGCATTTCATTTATAAATCAAAAGAAAAAGAGATCAGTTTATTTGTAATGATGCGGGATGCCCGTTTCTATATTTCGCTGGATTACAGTTACTTCCCTGAAGAACATCAGGTATCGCTGAAGAATAATATGCAGAAAATAAAAGAAACCTGTGTTAAGCAGCGGGAAGAGTAGTACGTCACTACGTACAGAAAACTACCCGGTTACTTATTGTTTTATGCTGTAACACCGTCATATTAGTGATGGTTTTCTCAGAATATGATGTCCCGGTAACTTATACTGGCCACCAGGGAAAATCATCACAAAGCCGGGAGCAACGGATGCATAAACAGATTTTCAGGGAATTGTTTAAGCCGGACAGCACATCGGTTCTTGCGCGATGGCCGTATTTTATTGCCAATTTGTGGCTGGGGCTGTTTACCGGGCTTGCGGTACTGACCATGCCGGTGTATCCGGATCTGCTGGGTTTTCCTTACTCTTCCTTTTATTTCTTCACTTATATTGCGGTTGCCGGTGGTATCTTTCTCTGGTGTTCAGTCAATATTCTTGCTAAACGGCTGCGTGATATCGGTTTTACGATGGCCTATAATACGTCGATATTGTATACCGTTATTGATTTGCTTCTGATATGGCAGACGGATTATCTCATTGTGGATCTTATCAGCATTGCGATCACGATTATGATTATGCTGATCCCCGCCGGATATCTGAATAAAAAAGAAATATCTGTCTGAACCCTCTTTTCCCGGAGATAAAATGTCCGTTTATTTCGTCATTTCTGTTCTGATTATTTTTATTATTATCCTGCTGATAGTATTAACTATTACCGATAAAATTGTAATCAGGCGGAAAAAAACCGTTTATTTATCGCTGATTGTGCTGTTTTTTGCTTTTTTTATTAAAAGCACGCTATCGGAAAAAGAGGTGCAGTTAAAAACGCGTATTATTGATATGTCACCGACACTGAAAGCCATCAATCAGGTTGATCCTGAGGCGTTCGATGCCTTTTTTGCCGATTATAAAAATGCCGGCAGTATCCCGGGAAAAAGAGAAGGGCACTATATGCGGGTACAGCAGTGGGCTACTGCAAATCTTAAACATCTGCTTTATCTTGCGGCAGATGATGCAGTCATTAATTACGGGAAAATGCGGCTGGAATTTTTACAGAAAGCGCTGGCACAGGATACATCCGGTGACTTCTGCTTTCGCGTGTTGCATCCGGAAGTGTCAGGCCCGCCGGATATGAAACTGGCCTCCGGGGAATACCGCAATTTTATTATCAGCAACAGAGCGGTACTGGATCTGGTGAATTCTGCCGGTGAAGGCGTTCCTGTTGAACACTATTCTGCGGATGATATTAATATATTATTTTCAGCGCAGATACAGGAACCGGCGGATAAATACGGTGACCGTTTCCTGATGGATGACCCGCTTGCACTGGCGGAAAATAAGCGGCAAACCTGTCAGATGGAAATTGATCTGATGGATGCGGTGCTGAAAGCACCGCCCCGTGAATCAGCGGAATTGATCCGTTATGTATTTGCGGATGAGTGGCCGGAATAAACAAAACCGGACTTAATACATCTTAAGCCCGCATCTGATATCATTATTCTGCATCAAGCGGCTTACGGAGGACGGGATGCTGCCCATTGAGACAACCAGACTGCCTTCTGATTATTAATATTTTTCGCTATTAATCAGAAGGAATAAACATGAATTTTACCAGAATTGATTTGAATACCTGGAACCGCAGAGAACATTTTGCTCTTTATCGTCAGCAGATTAAGTGCGGATTCAGCCTGACCACAAAACTCGATATTACTGCTTTGCGTACCGCACTGGCGGAAACAGATTATAAATTTTATCCGGTGATGATTTATCTGATCTCCCGGGTTGTTAATCAGTTTCCGGAGTTCCGGATGGCAATGAAAGATAATGCACTGATTTACTGGGATCAGACCGATCCTGTATTTACTGTTTTTCATAAAGAGACTGAAACATTTTCTGCGCTCTTCTGCCGTTATTGTCCGGATATCAGTGAATTTATGGCGGGCTATAATGCGGTGATGGCAGAATATCAGCATAATACTGCATTGTTCCCGCAGGGAGCGTTACCAGAGAACCACCTGAATATATCATCATTACCCTGGGTGAGTTTTGACGGATTTAACCTGAATATCACCGGTAATGATGACTATTTTGCTCCGGTGTTTACTATGGCGAAGTTTCAGCAGGAAGATAACCGCGTATTATTACCTGTTTCTGTGCAGGTGCATCATGCCGTTTGTGATGGCTTTCATGCAGCCCGGTTTATTAATACACTTCAGATGATGTGTGATAACGTACTGAAATAATTTAATTAATACTTTATTTAAGCCACTGTATCCGGAAGGAATAGTGGTTTTTTTTTTATCTTTTCGTTGTGATGTGTAATCTCGTTTCAGAATGGTTCAGGATCACTGTACGATAATGCTCCCGTAGTTTGGTAATATCCTTAATAAGAAAAAACAAGCAAAGACGAACAGCAATAGTAATAAAAAAGCAGTAACAATAACAGTAATAATATAGTAACAACACCAGATGAAGTTATAACAATAATAATATTTATAATAATAGCACTTATGATAATAGTACTTATAACAATAGTATTTACAACACCAGAAAGACTGCTGCGACAGTCGTTTTAAATAATACCAGAATGCTGTAAAAGCACCTGTAGTATTAACATTAGTATTAACATTAGTATTAAAATCAGTAGTAACACCAGTGAAAACATCATGATGGTATAGAAATATGCCTGAATATGTTTAATTAAACAATAAATAAACCGCCATGTATAACAGAAGATAATATTCTGGTTGGCATTCTTTCTGTTCAGTATAAACATATCGTCCGGTTTCATCAGTACGGTATATAATAAGTTAAACTGAACAGGTATATATTTTAGTTTAATTTTTTGATGTTATAAATAAAGTAAGACGATCTGCTAAGTCAAAGCGGGGTATATTTTTATACCCCGCTTTTTTTATCTGCCGGCAGGGTGCGGGTAGTGGATCAGATTGTGCAGCGTGACCACGGAATGTCCGGGGT
Organism: Morganella morganii; assembly: GCF_019242955.1. Classification (GTDB taxonomy): domain Bacteria; phylum Pseudomonadota; class Gammaproteobacteria; order Enterobacterales; family Enterobacteriaceae; genus Morganella; species Morganella sibonii. Next base: position 2,886,207 of record NZ_CP066129.1, on the reverse strand, counting down.
TGGCGTATGCATGCGGGATATCCGCGTGGAAGCGCAGAGATTCCCCGGCCGAAACAGTATGCCATTCATCTCCCAGCCGCAGCTGTAATGCGCCTTCCAGCACAATGACATGCTCGATAACGCCCGGCTCATGCGGGCCGGATTCACTGAGCGCCCCGGGCAGCAGGTCAATCTTCAGTAAGTCTGTTTTCAGTTCATCATCAAACGGGATCAGCGGTGTGACACGCATCCCGGAGCGGGTCTGCTCAAAGACCGGCAGTTTTGCAAAAGGGTGAAGCCCCGGTTGCTGCTGTGGTTGTGCGCCTTCCAGAAATACAGAAAAAGCCACATTGAATCCGGTGGCGATTTTCCAGAGTGTCGATACAGTCGGGCTGGACTGCCCGCGTTCAATCTGGCCGAGCATGGCTTTGCTGACGCCTGTCAGTTGTGCTGCCTGGCTGAGACTCAGTCCGCGTTCGGCACGCAGTTGTTTAAAAGTTTCAGCAACAGCCGGTGTGATATCGTGCATAAATTGTCATTATTCCGGGTGATCGTCATTGTCCGTTATAGCATCCGGTGGTAGAGTTCCGGTCGTATGCTATAACATCCGATGGTGTGTTCCTATGACTAAGTTAACATTTTTTCGTGCCTTTTCTCCAGCAATGATGATGACGGGACTGGTTGCTGTACTGGTCGGTTACGCCAGTTCGGTGGCCATTATTTTACAGGCACTGGAGGTGGCGGGGCTTGATGCCGCACAAACCGGCGGCTGGCTGATGATGCTGGGGATCGGGATGGGGGTGACGACTATCGGCTTGTCACTCTGGTATAAAATGCCGGTGCTGACGGCCTGGTCCACACCGGGAATTGCGCTGCTGGTCACCAGTCTATCCGGTGTGAGCATCAGTGAAGCCGTCGGAGTGTTTATTTTTGCGTCCGGGCTGATGTTTTTGTGTGGTGTAACCGGTATTTTTGCCCGGCTGATGAATCACATTCCCCGTGCGCTGGCGTCAGCGATGCTGGCAGGCATTCTGTTGCGTTTCGGGCTGACGGCATTCGGTGCGCTCGATATCAGTTTCGTGTTGTGCGCCGCCATGATTGCCGCTTATGTGGTGATGCGGCGGATTTTCCCGCTGTATGCCATCATTGCGGCACTGATCACAGGGATTACCGTGACCGGACTGAGCGGTGACCTGCATTTTGTCCGGACGGGCAATGTGTTTGTCCTGCCGGAATTTGTGATGCCGTCATTTACACTGACTTCTCTGATCAGTGTCGGTATTCCGTTTTTTATTGTGTCTCTGGCCTCTCAGAATGCCCCGGGGATTGCGATTTTACAGGCTAACGGCTATCCGCCGCATACCTCAGTATTGCTGGCCTGCTCCTCGCTGGCGGCGATGGTGCTTGCACCGTGGGGCGGATTCAGTATCTGTATTGCCGCGATCACCGCTGCGATTTGTATGGCACCGGATGTGCATCCTGATCCGGCACAGCGTTATACCGCAGCTGTCTGGGCGGGAATATTTTATCTGCTGGCCGGGATTTTCGGCGGAGCGGTATTTATGCTGTTCAATGCCTTTCCGGCGGTTCTGATACAGATCCTGGCCGGGCTTGCACTGCTGACAACCCTGATGAACAGCCTGCATCAGTCACTGGCGGATGAAAAAGGGCGGGATGCAGCGATTATCTGTTTTCTGCTGACAGCGTCCGGCATTACGCTGCTCGGCATCAGCTCTGCTTTTTGGGGATTACTGGCGGGTATTGTGGTGCATCAGATTATGGCGGTGCGCAGACGCTGAGTATCAGCGCAGCCATGAAATACCTTAACATTCTGATAAGGTACATGGCGGCTTATGTTATAGAGTGGAGCAATCTGCATCTGTATTCATCTTCCGGATGCTCAAAACCCGTGTTTTTACCTGAGAGGTTCCGATGAAAACTATTGCTATAGTGATTTTTGATGAATTTACAGATATCGATTACTTTCTGATGCGGGATATTTTCGGACGGGAAAAACAGGCGTGGACGGTAAAAGTGCTTGGCACGAAACCCGTTCATGTCTCTGTACTCGGACAGGAAGTGAAAACAGACGGGCCGTTGTCTGAGGCTGCTGATGCGGATGCTGTGCTGTTCACCAGTGGTCAGAAAGGCATTCCGGCGGCACTGGCAGACCCGGCATTTACCGGGGCATTACAGCTGAACCCGGAAAAACAGTTGCTGGGCTCTGTATGTGCCGGTTCGTTTATCCTGCATAAACTGGGGCTACTGACGGGCCTGCGTTCGACAACTCACCCGGATGCCATGGCACGTTTCAGAGCTGAGGGGGCAGAGCCGGAAGATACACCTATCGTGATTGCCGGTAATATTGCTACCGCAGGCGGGTGTCTGTCTGCTATCTATCTGACCGGCTGGGTGGCGCAGCGCCTGTGTGATGATAACAAACGCCGGGATATTCACCGCCAGCTGATCCCGGGCGGCCAGGAAGTGTTATTTGAAGAACTTATCTCACAGACACTGGCCGAATCTTACGCTGTTCCGGAGACACCATGAGTTTACAGAATTACCGCGCCACAGAGCGTCATTTCTGGCGCAATATCGTACAAACCGTTATCACTGTCAGTGATCGTGCAGAGTGTTATCTGACACCGTTACCGGTGCCGGTATTTAACTATATCTATTTGCAGGCCGGTGCGGATAAAAATGAATTTGCACAGGCACAGCAGGCTTTTTCCGTTCATCACAAACCCCATTGCCTGGTGGCGGAGAAATCTGCCGCGGAAGCACTGCATCCGCAGATTCAGGCTGCCGGTTATGAGGCTGACGGTGAAACCAGTGCCATGCATCTGAATATTGATGAGTGGCAGCCATCTTCTGTCCTTCCGGCGGGATGTGAAATCCGGGAGGTCAATGATCAGCTTGCGTTATGGGCTGAGCCGCTGGAAGCCGCGTTTCCGGCTGATGAGGAAGACGGAGAGGAAACGCCGCAGTTCAGTATCATCAGTGATTATATCAGCTATCATCAGCGCGCAATGGCAAACGGTACTGAGCTGCACCATGCGGTTTTACTATGTGACGGGAAACCGGTCAGTTGCATCACGCTGTCTCTGTCTGAATGCGGGGCGCGGATTGACGATCTCGGGACAATACCTGCACATCAGGGCAACGGTTACGCCACACTGCTGCTGGACCATGCACTGACACTGTGCCGGAAACGCGGGTTTCGTGATTGTTATCTGGAAGCCTCTTCTGAGGGGCTGAGTTTGTATCAGAAGCTGGGTTTCCGCACATTGTTTGATTATCTGTTTTATGTGAAGGGGTAAAAATGCGTCAGGCTGTCATCGGTGCATTACTGGGTTGTCTGCTGATTATGCCGGCAATGGCATCAGAAACAAAAAATAGCGGGAAAGCAGCGGCCCGGACAGAAAGTCTTGTCCGGCAGGATGGCAGTGATATTCATTATTACCTGTTGCATCAGCAGGCGGAACCGACCCGGAAATTGCTGGTGCTGATTCAGGGCTCAGACTGTAACAGTGCCAAAAATAACCGTTTTATGGTGGATACATTCGGTGGTGCGTTCCCGGATCATGACATTCTGCTGGTGGAAAAATACGGCATTACCGATGCGCTGCCTTTTAATGACCGTGATGGTGAGCGGGCAGATTGCCCGGCGGAAACCATGCTCAACGATACTTTGTCAGTCCGGGTCAGTGATTATGCGGCGGTGCTCGATCGTCTGAAAGGGGAGTATGGCACAGTGCTGCTGCTGGGCGGCAGCGAAGGGGCAACGGTTGCGGAGCATACCGCGCTGGCGTCACCGGCGGTTGATGCGGTGGTGGCGATCAACGGCGGCGGGCGCTTTTTCCTTGATGATGTCACGGATAGCTTCCGCAATAGTCCTCAGCCACCTGAGGAGACTGAATTAGCCGGTTTTCTGGCATTTACCGATGCGGTAAAACGCAATGAGGTGGCAGACGATATGCTGGTCAGTCAGCACGGACCACGCTGGTGGCGTGAATATCTGGCGGCAGATGCACAACAGGTGCTGAACGGTCAGACAAAACCGGTTCTGGTTATTCAGACGCTGAATGATACCAATATTAGTATCACATCGTTTAAGCAGATGCAGAATGCGGTGGTGAACCCGGCCGTGACATTCAGAACCTTTGATAATCTGGATCACTACTTTAAGGATAGTGACGGAAACCGCCATACCGGACAAATCCTGTCAGTTATCCGTGACTGGTATGCCGGACAGTGATTATCTGCGGGATTGCGGGGAAATAAAAAAAACAAACGCCCGTTAAAACGGGCGTTCAGTCAGGCACTGCCGCGTATCAGCGGACAACCAGAACCGAGGTATGGGCGTAACGCACAACAGCCGCCGCATTAGAGCCAAGCAGATAGGTGGACATATCCGGGCGGCGTGAGCTGATCACAATCAGGTCACTTTCCAGGGTATCCGCCAGTTTCAGAATCTGATCTTTTGGTGAGCCGGAAACGACATGCAGCTCAAACTGCTCCGCAGGCAGATTAAAATCACTGACCATCTTCGCCAGTTGTTCTTTGGCGCTGTCCAGAATCTCATCTTTTTCCGGCAGGGTTGCGGCATAGGCAATGCCGAACGACGCAAAGTGAGAGAATGACGGGATCACAGCGATAAAGTGAATTTTGGCATTTTCAAATTTGGCTAATGTCTGAATCGTCGGGATCACCTCGCGGGTCAGCCCGGTTTCGGAAATATCGATTGGAACTATAATCGTTTTATACATACACACCTCTCAATCTGAAAGCCGGCAAATAAGTTATTAGTAATAGTAACCTGCGTAAAGAGCACTATACGTGAAAACGATCAAAATTCACAAATAAACCCCTTAACGGGGCTTAATTGTGTGATGTGGTGACTAACTGAAAATAAAACGGTCAGATTTATCATCCAGAATCTGTTTCAGCAGTGTACTCAGTGTGCCGGCCGGGGTGTCGGGATCCGGCTGCCATTTATTGTTATCCACATAAAAAAGCTGCCAGTTATCATCAGCTTCTGACCAGGTCAGTTTGGCGATTTGTTTTTCGATGGTTTGCGGAGTGCCGCACGGGCAGACGAGTTGTTTCTGATAAATCAGTATGTTGTTATTGTCAGTACGGTACTGAACATCGAACTCATCGGGGATATGACCATTCGGATACAGGCGCTCAGTGAACAGGCGCATGTTCTGCTTTATTTGCTGTGTCTGAACTGAATTAAATTCCATAGCATTACCATTTTGTGACGAACGAAAATGAAAATATCCCGTTTATCCCGCCCGCCGTTCCGGCGGACCCGGCCGCATCAGGCAATATGTTATCTGCATAAATTGCGGACCGTCACGGGAGATCATGTTAGCGCATTTCACTGAGGTGAGAAATACTTTTCCGGCTGTTTCCGGATAACAGGCAGGGGATAATACAACAGAATTAATCAATCAAAGGAAAACAGGCGAAAAAAACGGCTTCCGCAGAAACCGTTTTTCAGTGTACAGACTATGGTGCAAACGCTGTTATTTTTTGATTTTAATGACAACAGTTTCACCGACAGTGACCGGGCCGGTCATTTTGGTCATCTCTTTGATTTCATCCATATTAGAGATAACCACCGGAGTCAGGGTGGATTTGGCTTTCTCTTCGAGCAGAGCCAGATCAAACTCAAGCACCAGATCACCTTTTTGTACGCGCTGGCCTTCTTCCGCAATACGTTTGAAGCCTTCACCTTTCAGTTCGACTGTATCGATCCCGAAGTGAACAAACAGTTCAATCCCGCTGTCCGATTCAATGGAGAAAGCGTGATTAGTTTCAAAAATTTTACCGATTGTACCGTCAACAGGGGCAACAATTTTGTTTCCCGCCGGTTTGATGGCAATACCATCACCGACAATTTTTTCAGCGAAAACAACGTCAGGCACATCTTCGATATTCACAATCTCACCGGACAGCGGCGCCACGATGTCAATCGTGCCGCTGTCTTTTTTATCATCCGAAACCAGCGACTTCAGTTTGTCAAACAGACCCATGAATACTCTCCTAAATGTTGATACGGGACCGGGCGTGAATTTGGCGTTCTCAGCACAGGGTTTTTTCTTTGGTGAAAGTTTCCACCAGTGCCATCAGTTCTGTTGCTGTCGGCTGAGCGAGTGCCTGTTCAGCCAGTGCTTTCGCATCTTCATAATGCGTATTGCGGATCAGTTTTTTGATACGCGGGATAGCAATAGAACTCATACTAAATTCATCTAAACCCATGCCCAGCAACAATAAAGTTGCACGTTCATCACCCGCCAGCTCACCACACATTCCGGTCCATTTCCCTTCCGCGTGGGAAGCGTCAATGACTTGTTTGATAAGGTTCAGCACCGCAGGAGACATCGGGTTGTAGAGATGGGAAATCAGCTCATTTCCGCGATCCACAGCCAGAGTATACTGCGTCAGGTCGTTGGTTCCAATACTGAAAAAATCGACTTCTTTTGCAATGTGACGTGCATTGACTGCTGCCGCCGGGGTTTCCACCATGATACCAACTTCGATAGTTTCATCAAAAGGTTTCTGTTCATCCCGCAGCTGCTGTTTCATTTCGTCCACTATCTTATTGAGTTCGCGGACTTCTTCGACGGAAATAACCATCGGGAACATGATACGCAGTTTTCCGAAAACGGAGGCGCGTAAAATCGCACGCAGCTGTGTATCGAGAATTTCACGGCGATCCAGACAGATGCGGATAGCACGCCAGCCGAGGAACGGGTTTTCTTCTTTCGGCAGATTCATATACGGCAGATCTTTATCACCGCCGATGTCCATAGTGCGGACAATAATAGCCTCATCCGGCATAGCCTGGGCGACTTCTTTGTAAGCACGGAACTGTTCTTCTTCTGTCGGCAGCGAGTCGCGATCCATAAACAGGAACTCGGTACGGTATAAACCGACACCTTCCGCGCCGTTACGTTCCGCACCCGGCATATCACGCACTGTACCGATATTGGCACAGACTTCGACCTGGTGGCCGTCGAGAGTGATGGCAGGCAGATCTTTGAGTTTTGCCAGTTCGGCTTTTTCCGCCAGATAGTCGTCACGCACTTCTTTCATGCGTTCAATATCGTCTTCTGACGGATTGAGATAAATGGTGTTATTAACCGCATCCAGAATCAGGTAATCATCACTTTTGATATTTTCAGTGGCATTACCGGTACCGACGACGGCAGGGATTTCCAGAGAACGGGCCATAATCGAAGTATGGGAAGTACGTCCGCCGATATCGGTGATAAAGCCCAGCACTTTTTTCAGGTTCAGCTGTGCGGTTTCGGACGGTGTCAGATCTTTGGAAACCAGAATAACTTCATCAGCGATGGCGCTGAGGTCAATAATCGGCATGCCGAGAATATTTTTCAGCAGACGGTTACCGATGTCGCGGACATCTGCCGCACGTTCTTTCAGGTACTCATCATCAAGGCCTTCCAGCGCGGTGGCCTGTTCTTCAATCACCTGGTGTACCGCGTAATCAGCCGTTTTTTTGCTTTTGATGATGTCAGTAATTTCATTTTCAAGCTCCTCGTCTTCGAGCAGCATGATATGACCTTCAAAAATTTCGGCTTTTTCCGCACCGAGATTTTTTTCAGCGGTTTCTTTGATGGCATTCAGCTGTGCGGACGCTTTGGCGCGGCCTTCAGTGAAACGCCGGATTTCAGCATCAATCTGCTCAGCAGAAATCGACTTCTGGCTGATAATGATAGGTTCTTCTTTGAGTAACAACGCTTTACCAAAAGCGATACCCGGTGAAACAGAGATTCCTGAAACCATAATAATACCTTTGAGTTTACTGGGGGACGTACAGCAGCGGGCTGCGTGAGCGTACCCGGAAACAGACTATCCCCGGCATGCAGCAATAGCCGGGGATCCTGACAGGTGAGGGCGGAAGGAGATTACTCCAGTTCACCCATCAGTTTGACGAGGTGCTCTACTGCTTTCTGCTCATCTTCACCTTCTGCGGCGATAGTCACCACAGTACCCTGTGTCAGACCCAGAGTCTGTAACTTGAACAGGCTTTTGGCACTGGCGCTTTTGCCGCCGGAAGTCAGGGTGATGTCAGATGCGAAGGTTTTGGCTTCTTTGACAAACTGAGCCGCAGGACGGGTGTGCAGGCCGTTAGGAGCAGTAATGGTGACTTCTTGCTGATACATAGCGTTACCTCATGTTAGAAATTTTTTATCGGCAGTTAATATTAAGACATATAACAGTAATCATAGCCGGAGCAAGTAAAATAGCACAACCCGAAGATTCGACATACGTATTTGGTGTCATTATTTTGAGCTGTGAAATAATTACATTTTTAATACTAAACAACCGCACAAAAATCACCCCGCAGAGTGCCAAACTTTGATCCGTTGCACAAAAAAAGCACCCTTTAAGGGTGCTTTCGATGTCAGGCAGGGCGCGGACTGAATCCGTTCAGTTGATCAGTCATCACTGATATCTGCGAACAGGGCAGTACTCAGATAACGCTCACCGGAAGACGGCAGGATCACAACGATATTTTTGCCCTTAAATTTATCTTCTTTTGCGAGACGCTCAGCGGCAATAACGGCCGCACCGGATGAAATACCGGCCAGAATACCTTCACGCTCCATCAGTTTGCGGGCGGTTGCAAAGGCATCTTCGTTGCTGACAAGTTCAACACGGTCGATCAGGCTCAGATCCAGGTTGCCCGGGATAAACCCTGCGCCGATCCCCTGAATTTTATGCGGACCCGGTTTGATCTCTTCCCCGGCAAGTGCCTGGGTGATCACCGGAGAGCCTTCCGGCTCGACAGCCACGATAGTGACGTCTTTTTTCCCTTTGATATTTTTCAGGTAGCGGGCAATACCGGTGATAGTACCGCCGGTACCGACGCCGGCAACCACCACATCCACATTACCGTCAGTGTCTTCCCAGATTTCCGGGCCGGTGGTTTTTTCGTGAATCGCCGGGTTGGCCGGGTTGCTGAACTGTTGCAACACGATATAGCGGGACGGATCAGACGCGCTGATTTCATCGGCTTTTTCAATCGCACCTTTCATGCCTTTCGCACCTTCGGTCAGTACTAGGTTTGCTCCCAGTGCTTTCAGCAGTTTACGGCGCTCGATACTCATGGTATCCGGCATGGTCAGGGTCAGTTTGTAACCACGGGCGGCAGCAACATAAGCCAGTGCAATCCCGGTGTTACCGCTGGTCGGCTCCACCAGCTCCACGCCGGGCTTCAGAATACCGCGTTTTTCCGCATCCCAGATCATATTGGCACCGATACGGCATTTGACGCTGAAACTCGGGTTACGGGATTCCACTTTCGCCAGGATATTGCCGTGACCGAAATGTTTGAGGCGCACCAGCGGTGTGTGACCAATGGTTAGCGAATTATCTTCATATATCTTACTCATCGGTTTTCCTTATAGGGTTATTCATAATCAGACTAAATATAAAACCACATTACCCGCTGACCGGCGGAAAGGAAATACATAATCGGCATATCCATATAACCGGACGGATAATTAATAGCGAAAAGGCATAAGAGACAGGAAAAACGGCAGAGCGGCGCGATAACCGCCCTGCACGGAAAGGGATGGCCGATCAGCCGCGGACAAACTGTCCGCGGTAGCGATCCACCCACAGCGCGGTGGCACCGCAGACGGCGGCCGGCATGATAAACAGGTTCACAAACGGGATCATGGTCAGCACACTGACCAGTGAACCGAACTGGAGGTTGGTCATATTATCGCGGCGCAGGGTGCGTTTCATGTCCGGGAAACTGACCTTGTGATTATCAAACGGAAAATCCCCGTACTGGACGGACATCATCCATGCACCGAAAATAAACCAGAGTACCGGTGCGATTGTCTGTCCGACCCCGGGAATAAAGAACAGAATCAGCAGGATAACGGCACGCGGGATGTAATAGAGCAGCTTGACCACCTCCCGTTTCAGGATACGCGGAATATCTTTCATCAGATCCGCCCAGCCCTGATCCGGCGCGGGACGCCCGGTCAGTTCCGCTTCCAGTTTCTCCGACAGCCAGCCGTTAAACGGCGAGGCGATGATATTGGCGACGGTACTGAAAAAATAGCTGAAAATCAGCAGCACGGAGATCACCGCCACCGGCCAGATAAGATAATCCAGCCATTGCAGCCAGCCCGGGACTTTATCCATCAGCCAGGTCATCCATCCGCCAAACTGACTGAATAACCACCAGAGTGCACCGCCCATAACCACGATATTGGCCAGCAGCGGCAGAATCACGAAGGCCCGGATACCCGGACGCATCATCAGCCGCCATCCTTGTGCAACATATGCAAAGCCGCTGAGCGGCCTGACAGGATTTGTCATACTTCCTATTCACTCCTATGATTGGAAAACGTTATACTATCAGACTGAACTATTGATTTGTCCGGCCACAAATGAAATGTCAGGATGAAAAATCAGTCAAAAAGAGCAATTAAATGATCTTTATTGCAAGAAATACGTGCAGGGACTTGAACTTAACATCATTGACAAATACTCTTGTAATCAAACGATAGTATTTTGCCATGGTGGCCTTTAATTTAAACAACAGAGATAGCACTGATGCAAGATTTGCGTCTGATATTAATCGTTGTGGGGGCGGCAGCAATCATCGCATTGTTGCTTCACGGACTGTGGACGAGCCGTAAAGAGCGCTCATCCCTGTTTCGCGCGCGCCCCATGAAGCGTCGTAAATACGAGTCACAGGATGAAGCCGCTGATGACATGTCAGAGGCTGACGGCTCCCGTCATGCTGCCGCATTACCGGAAGATCCGGCTCCGCGGGTTTCTCCGTATTCAGAAGCGCAGAATGAGCAGGATCCGTTATTATCTGCCGGCAGAGCATATCCGTCATCAGCGCCGGAAGAGCAGCCTGTGATACCGAAAGCTCAGAGCCCGCGCCGTCAGCCGGTAAAAACACCGGAAACAGAGCCGCAAATCGGATTATTTGATGCTTTAGAGCAGGAAGCACCGGCACCGGATGCCTCTGCTCCGGAGGAAATAACAACGGCAGCGGTGATCACGGCAGCAGAAGCAGAAGCCGGTATTTCCCATACACACGCAGAGGAACCTGCGGCTGAACCGGAAGCGGTTCCGGTACAGGAAGAGGTTCCGGCCAGCAGCGCGGAGAACAAGGAACTGGTACTGGCTTTGTTTGTGTCCGCACATCCGGGACAGATGCTTGCGGGTGACACCCTGCGCACGGCGATTGAGCAGGCCGGGTTCCGTTTCGGTGCCATGAATATCTATCACCGCCATGTAGATCCGGCGGGCAGCGGTCCGGTTCTGTTCAGTCTGGCCAATATGGTGAATCCGGGCACATTTGTGCCGGAGCAGATGGAAGAGATCGAAACCCCGGGTGTGGCCATGTTTATGATGGTGCCGTCCTACGGCGATGCCGGTCAGAACTTTAAGCTGATGTTACAGGCCGCCCAGCGCATCGCATCGGATGTCGGCGGGGTGGTTCTGGATGAAGAGCGTAAGATGCTGACACCGCAGAAAATCGAGGTGTACAAGGCGCGCATCCGGAAAGTTCTCGTCACCGGACAGAACTGAGAAACATAAATCGCATAAAAACCCCCGCAATGACGGGGGTTTTTTTCAGGTATAAACAGATTGCAGATAACTATGATGCCAAAAAATAACGAAAACGACATTGAACAACTGCGCGCCACGCTGCGCCATCATGAATACTGTTATCACGTACTGGATAACCCGGAAGTGCCGGATGCGGAATATGACCGTCTGATGCAGAGCCTGAAAGCACTGGAAGCGGCACATCCGGAGCTGATTACACCGGATTCCCCGACACAGCGGGTCGGGGCATCGCCGCTGAGTGCCTTTGAACAGGTGCGTCATGAAATCCCGATGCTGTCACTGGATAACGTGTTTGATGAGGAGAGTTATCTCGCTTTTGACAAACGTGTGCGCGACCGTCTGAAAGACACGCAGGATCTGACATTCTGCTGTGAACTGAAACTTGACGGCCTGGCGGTCAGCCTGCTGTATGAAAACGGCAGCCTGGTACAGGCAGCAACCCGGGGGGACGGTACGACCGGGGAAAATATTACCGCCAATGTGCGGACTATCCGCGCTATCCCGCTGAAACTGCGCGGGGAAAATATCCCGCAGCGTGTTGAGATCCGCGGTGAAGTCTTTATGCCGCAGAAAGGCTTCGAGGCAATGAATGAGGAAGCGCGCCGCACCGGCGGCAAAGTATTTGCCAATCCGCGTAATGCGGCGGCCGGTTCACTGCGCCAGCTGGACCCGTCAGTGACGGCAAAACGTCCGCTGACCTTTTTCTGTTACGGCGTGGGCGTGCTGGAGGGCGGCACACTGCCGGGCAGTCATTATGAGCGGCTGCAGCAATTTAAAGCCTGGGGATTACCGGTCAGCGACCGGGTTATGCGCTGTACCGGCAGTCAGGCTGTGCTGGATTTCTATCACAATGTGGAAGAGAGCCGTCCGGTGCTGGGCTTTGATATTGACGGTGTGGTGATCAAAGTGGATTCCATCGCACAGCAGGAGGCGCTGGGTTTTGTATCCCGTGCACCGCGCTGGGCGACGGCCTTTAAATTCCCGGCCCAGGAGCAGATGACGGTTGTCCGTGATGTGGAGTTTCAGGTCGGCCGTACCGGTGCCATTACCCCGGTTGCCCGTCTGGAGCCGGTGCTGGTGGCCGGTGTGACGGTCAGTAATGCCACACTGCATAATGCGGATGAAATCAGCCGCCTCGGGCTGAAAATCGGCGATACTGTGGTTATCCGCCGTGCCGGGGATGTGATCCCGCAGGTGGTGGGCGTGGTGGAATCTGAACGTCCGGCAGATGCACGGGAAATTGAGTTTCCGCTCCATTGCCCGGTATGCGGATCAGATATTGAGCGGGTGGAGGGCGAAGCTGTTGCCCGCTGTACCGGCGGCCTGATTTGCGGGGCGCAGCGCAAAGAAGCACTCAAGCACTTTGTGTCCCGCCGCGCCATGGATGTGGACGGTCTGGGCGATAAAATTATCGATCAGCTGGTGGATGCGGAATATGTGAAGACACCGGCGGATCTGTGGAAGCTCACACCCGGAAAGCTGACCGGACTGGAGCGTATGGGGCCGAAATCCGCACAAAAACTGACAGATGCACTGGCGGCATCAAAACAGACCACGTTCGCCCGTTTCCTCTATGCGCTGGGAATACGTGAAGTCGGCGAAGCCACAGCTGCTAACCTGGCGGAACATTTCAGAACGCTGGAGGCCCTGCAGCAGGCGGATACAGAAGCGCTGAAAGCGGTTCCTGATGTGGGTGAGGTAGTGGCGAAGCATGTGGTGAATTTCTTCCGTGAACAGCATAACCGGGAGGTTATCACCAAACTGACGGACGAAGCCGGTATCAGCTGGCCGGATGTGGTGGCTGTGGATGCATCGGCACTGGATAATCCGTTTGCCGGTAAAGTGGTTGTGCTGACCGGCTCATTGCAGATTCTGACCCGTGATGAGGCAAAAGATCGTCTGACAGCTCTGGGTGCCAAAGTGACCGGCAGCGTGTCGAAAAAAACCGACCTGGTGGTTGCGGGGGAAGCGGCCGGCTCCAAACTGGCCAAAGCGGAAGAGCTGGGTATTAAAGTAATAGATGAAAATGAATTTATTGCGCTGCTGAACTGACAACAATGATGAAAAACGGTCTTCCGCGGAAGACCGTTTCAGTTACATCAGGAAAGATGATGGAAAAAGAAGATTTAGTGGCTGTCGCTAATACTGCTATGCCATTTGGTAAATACAAAGGTTGTCGTTTAATTGACCTTCCTGAGGAATACCTGCTCTGGTTTGCCCGTAAAGACTGCTTTCCTGAAGGACGTCTGGGTCAGCTGATGCAGATCACCCTCGCGATTAAAATTGAAGGTTTAAGTGGCCTGATAAAACCGCTTAAACGTCCTGCTCACTGATCCTGTGTCAGTGCATCGATGACTTTCCTGCTCAGTATACGAAACTGACGCTGTTCATCGTCATCAAGACTTGCAAATACTTTTTCTGCATTGCGTGTGCGTCCTGTTGCCGCGCGTGACAGAAACTCTTCACCTTCCGGTGTCAGCTGGGTAACCAGTTCCCGTTTATCGGTCTCCGACTGATACTGGGAAACAAACTGATGTTTTTTCAGCGCCCGCAATGATTTCGAGACATTCTGGCGCGAAATCCCGAGTTTCTGGCTTAAATCCGACGGGGTTAAATCCCCCTGAAGGCGCAACATTTCCATGACATCATATTGTGCCCATGTCACCTTTTCGGGTGAGCAGATGGTTCGTTGCGCTACCAATGTGCACTGTAACAATGACAGTGTATTTTCCAGTTCCTTGAATGACATAACACCTCCCTTTTATCCTCACTCCTTAGTTTAGCTGAAAGGCAAAATCAGGAAAAGAACATTGATTAACAAAAGTTAATCAATTAAGCTTTTAGTTAACCAAAGTTAATTAAAAGGTGATATCGTGTCTGACTTTCAACAGAAGATTATACTGATTACAGGGGCTTCAACCGGGGTGGGTGAAGGAATTGCCCGTGAATTACTGAAAAGAGGCGCTAAAGTGGCAATTACCGGGCGAAATCCGGGTCTTTTACAAAAAGCAATAAATGAGCTGGATCCTACGGGGGATAGCGTGCTGGCAATCAAAGCAGATGTACGTAAATTGAATGATTGCAGACAGATGGTGGATACGGTGCTGGATAAATTCGGTGCTTTACACGGTCTGGTGAATAATGCCGGCATCACCGGGCCGCACGGTGTGAAGATTGCGGATTACGATTTTGAGGCCTGGCAGGATGTGATTGATACGGATGTAACCGGTACATTTCTCGGGATGAAATTCGGCATTCCCGCCATTATCAAAAGCGGCGGCGGGGCGGTGGTGAATTTATCGGCCTGTAACGGGATAACCGGTATTGCAGGGATCGCCCCTTATACTGCAGCCAAGCACGCCGTACTCGGGCTGACCCGTGCAGCGGCGCTGGAATATGCAGAGCAGGGCGTGCGGATTAATGCGGTCGGGCCGGGTTATGTGGCGACACCGGCTATTCTGGATTTACCGCAGGATGTGCAGACAATGATGGCAGAAAGTCACCCGATGAAACGGATGGCCACTCGTGAAGAAGTCGCAAAAATGGTGGCGTTTCTGCTGTCAGATGACAGCCGTTTCTGTACCGGCGGGTTCTATCCGGTGGATGGCGGCTATACCGCACAATGACAGAAAACAGAAACAAAAAACCCCGGTCAGAGACCGGGGTTTGAATTTGGTGGAGCTAAGGGGGATCGAACCCCTGACCTCTTGCATGCCATGCAAGCGCTCTCCCAGCTGAGCTATAGCCCCGGAAAACCGGGTGTCGCGATATTATCAGTCACCAAAGATTTGGTGGAGCTAAGGGGGATCGAACCCCTGACCTCTTGCATGCCATGCAAGCGCTCTCCCAGCTGAGCTATAGCCCCGATAAAATCGACCGGACGCGCAGCATAATAGGCAAGCTTCCCTGTGCTGTCAACGGCTTAATATGAAATTAGTGTGCGACCGATGAAAAAATACCCGGCACAGGGCCGGGTATTGAGCAGCAGATAATGATTATTGTGCTTCGCGCTCAGCAATAAAGCCCAGCGCCATATCGATACGCGCCAGAGAGCGGGACTGACCAATCGCATGTACGGTCACATCCAGGCCCGGAGACTGACCGGCACCGGTTACAGCAACACGTAACGGCATACCGACTTTACCCATACCGATTTCCAGTTCATCAGCCGTTGCCTGAATGGCTTCATGTACGGCTTCCGGTGTCCAGGTGGTCAGTGCGGTCAGTTTGGCTTTAACTACTTCCAGCGGCTGACGGGCAACCGGACGCAGGTGTTTTTTCGCTGCATCGGCATCGAAGCTGTCAAAATCTTCATAGAAGTAACGGCAGGTTTCCGCCATTTCTTTCAGTGTTTTGCAGCGTTCGCCCAGCAGGCGGACCAGATCGGCCAGTTGCGGGCCGTTGCGGGTATCAATCCCGGCATTTTCAATATGCCATTGCAGGTAAACGGCCACTTCTTCCGCCGGCATACTGTTAATATAGTGGTGGTTGAGCCACTGTAATTTCTCAGTATTGAATGCACTGGCAGATTTGCTGACGGCTTCCAGCGTGAACAGCTCAGTCATTTCTTCAATACTGAAGATTTCCTGATCACCGTGAGACCAGCCCAGACGCACCAGGTAGTTCAGCAGAGCCTGCGGCAGATAACCGTCATCACGGTACTGCATTACACCTACCGCACCATGACGTTTGGATAATTTTTTACCGTCGTCGCCGTTGATCATGGAGACGTGGGCATATTCCGGCACCGGTGCGCCGAGCGCTTTCAGGATATTGATCTGGCGCGGCGTGTTGTTGATATGGTCTTCACCACGGATAACATGGGTAATTTCCATATCCCAGTCATCGACAACCACACAGAAGTTATAGGTCGGGGAGCCATCAGTACGGCGAATAATTAAGTCATCCAGTTCCTGGTTGCTGAATTCAATCGGCCCGCGGATTTTGTCATCAAAAATAACAGACCCTTCCTGCGGGTTACGGAAACGCACCACATGCGGTTCGTCCGCAGTATGGTTATGAGCGTGATCGCGGCAGCAGCCGTCATAACGCGGCTTCTCATTATTTGCCATCTGTTTTTCACGCAGGGCTTCCAGGCGCTCTTTGGAACAGTAGCAGCGGTAAGCTGTTCCGTTTTCAATCATGGTGTCGATCACCTGATTGTAGCGATCGAAACGTTTGGTCTGGTAATACGGGCCTTCATCCCAGCCGAGATTTAACCAGTTCATCCCGTCCATAATGGCGTCGATAGCTTCCTGAGTTGAGCGTTCAAGATCGGTATCTTCTATACGCAGGACGAATTCACCGTGATTGTGACGGCTGTACAGCCAGGAGTACAGAGCGGTACGTGCACCGCCCACATGCAGGTAGCCGGTAGGGCTGGGTGCGAAACGGGTTTTTACTTTACTCATTGGAATGCCTTTCATAACGTCTGCGCCAGACGTAGTGGATGATGAAATACGATGCGGGATATTTTAGCACTGAGACATAATTCCTCAATGAAAAGGGGGAAAGAAGGCCGAAAAAGTCATTTTTCTCGCGTTAAAAGGAAAAAAGCATGACAAAACAGCGTGTTTTTGCAGCGATTAACCCGACGGAGATCACGATTTATCCGATTTCTGCTTACATACTGCACGCGGATGGCGATAATCAGAACAGGGTGACTAAAATTACAACGAACGATCATTTTCTTTCGAAAAAGCGTTGACTCAAACGCGGAGATCCCTATAATGCACCTCCATCACGACGGGCGATTAGCTCAGTTGGTAGAGCATCTCCCTTACAAGGAGGGGGTCACTGGTTCGAGCCCGGTATCGCCCACCATTCTTATTAAGAATGAACGTTGTGATAGTGAAGTAAAGAAGTAAATGTTATGAATGGGCGATTAGCTCAGTTGGTAGAGCATCTCCCTTACAAGGAGGGGGTCACTGGTTCGAGCCCGGTATCGCCCACCATTCATAATAATGATGTAAGTTGCAGTCATCCTGAAGTGGGCGATTAGCTCAGTTGGTAGAGCATCTCCCTTACAAGGAGGGGGTCACTGGTTCGAGCCCGGTATCGCCCACCACTTCACATGATTCTCCCGCATCACTCAGGTATGGGTCGTTAGCTCAGTTGGTAGAGCAGTTGACTTTTAATCAATTGGTCACAGGTTCGAATCCTGTACGACCCACCATTCCTGAAAAGTAAATCCCAAAGATGGGTCGTTAGCTCAGTTGGTAGAGCAGTTGACTTTTAATCAATTGGTCACAGGTTCGAATCCTGTACGACCCACCATCTTTCTTCTCTCTCTTTTTCGTCTTATTATCCTCTTTCTGTATTTCTGTCTGTTTCCCGATACTTTCCGTCTGATTCTGTGATCTGCCTCATACTGTTCCATTAAAGTTTTTAACCGGTCTGCCGTTATTTTCCTGTATCAGTCACGATTTTTTGTGATCTCTCTTTTTATAACCAATACTGACGTCGTTCCGGCAGCCCGGAGCGGCATATCTCTGTTTTTTTCAGCATGGAGCTCTATTCCGATGTCGTGGCCTGTTCCTGAATTTCCGGTTAAACGTGATGCGCCGGGTGCCAAAATTACGCTGTGGCTGGGATTGCTGTTCGCTGTTCTGGCACTGATCTTTTTCCTCGATTTTTATATTTTCAAACTCCCGCTGACAGAAGTACTGATCTTTATCTACCTGCCTTACATTCTGATCTGGATGTGTCTGTTTACTTATGCCATGCACCGTCATGAGCAGGCGCGGATAGCCTGTCAGAGCTGGAATGCCTCCATTAATTTTAAACGTAATGAATGGGTAAACTGGTGTCAGCGCAAACTGATGGTGACCGGAGCTTCATTACTGATGCCGAAAAATGTTAAACAAGCTTACACATCAGAGCAAAAACGGCGGACAGAAGAGGAAGATAAACAGCCGCTTGCCGGTTATGACCACTCGGTTGAAGCTATTTTTACCGCACTGGATAAAGATCTGAATCAGCAGCACGAAGGTTACCAGTCAAAATTAAAAACCGTGTATGTGGTTACCCCGAATCAGCTGCAAAATTCAGAAATCGAACGTGCGGTGACAAAAATCTGGGGTTGCACGGCAGAAATCATTCAGAGCCCGGATGATATCGGTCATTTGTTTGATGAGGAGGATAACAGCGCCATGTGGCTGCTCGCCGGACTGAATATCTGGCAGGTTGGTCAAATCCCGGCCTTTCATGAAATGGCAAGTGCCATTCTGCTGACATCCTGCTACTATTTTGAGCGCAATACATTCCCGTTCAGCGGCAGTCTGTCACGCTTTATGCCGATCAATGAAATGCAGTTAACGTCCGATCTTCCGATGCTGGAAAAAATGAATCTGCTGGATAAAGAGGAAGAAAAATCGTTCTGGCTGATGCGGGAAAGTGAACTGGCTCAGGATGTGATTTATGAGTTCTGCAATAAAGCACAACGCCGTACCTTCCTGAAAAATAATATTTATATTGCGGATAATCAGGTCAGTGCTGACAGAGAAGCCGTCTTTGTGATGGCGATGATGCTGATAAAAGCCATGGAAACCCTCAGCCCGCAATGCCTGCTGATGATGGACAGTGACGGCCTGGGGTATGCGACAGTAGTCGGCTGTGAAGTCCGCTGATATCGTATTCCGGTAATACAATATTCTGCTAATACAATATTCTGCTGATACAATATTCCGGCGGTGAGCGCACCACCGGAATTACTCAGTTTTTCTGACTTGCGCGGATAGCTGCAGCCAGTTCAGCCAGCTTCCCGTCATCTGCCCGCTCACAGTCGTGGGATGACAAAAATCCCGGATACTGCGTGTAAAACGCGGGTTGTTTATGTTCAATCGGCCGCCATTCCGTCATATCCGCCGTACCGTGCATCGGACTGAGTTTACTGTGGATATGATCCACACCGTAGCCCTCAAAAAACATCCCGCAGCGGGCGACATCCGGAAATGCCTGTTCCAGAATTTTTGCCACTTTCCTGGTCGCCAGTACCAGTCCGGTCAGGACATCATCTTCCAGATCAAATGCATAGCTCGGATAATGCGCTTTCGGGATCACAACGGTAAACCCGTCGGTATTGGGAAAAATGGACAAAAACGCCAGATAGTTTTCGTCTTCCCAAATCTTATGACAGGGGGATTTCCCCGCTGCAATATCACAAAAAATACAGGCCATTTATCAGATACTCCCGGGCAGTGAACAGGTTGTATCCAACATACAGGATGCAACCCGGAAATACCATTATGCAGACGTTAAATCAGTAACTTAGGGAAAACTTTATTATTTTCAGTAAGTTGCTATAATGGGTGAACGTTCATAACAATGAGGAGTTTATTATGCGAACTAATAGAGCTGCGAGACGTTTGTTAGGAATGCCTTACACGTACAGTAAGGGAAAATCAAAAATTAACATCTTTATTGCAGCTGCCGCGGATGAAAACGCGGAAAAAATCCCGCAGGCGCTGAAGTCAAAAAGCAGAATCTGTGTGATTCAGGACGACAATAAGAAAACCCGGACCTATCATAAAATCGAGACACATTATCCGGGCTATATGGCATGTTAATACCACGGCACATGTGATAACGGCATGATGCAATAAGAAAAGGGGCTGAGGCCTCTTTTTTAATGTCTGAAACGTGCAATAGCTCGCAACCTGAACAAATTATGTTTATGCTGGCAGCACAATAATTAAAACCATTCAGCATGTGATTACGGCAGGGGAAGATGGACTATCTGTATTACGCGGGGCAGGGGCTCGGTATTGTTGCGTTTATTATCGGAACAACTGTTTTTGTCCAGCGCAATGAGCGGAAGCTCAAAATCCGGTTATCAATTTACACCGCTATTATGGCATCTCACTTTTTTCTGCTCGGGGCTTATCCGGCGGGGATCAGTGCCACTCTCAACAGTATCCGCACGTATGTTTCCATCAGTCACCGCCAGCGCCGGATTCTCTGGTTATTTGTCTCACTGACGCTGATTCTTGCTGTACCGAATATCCGTACCTGGCAGGAAGTGCTTCCGGTGACGGGCACACTGATGAGCACCTTTGCATTTTTTCTGCTGGGCGGATTGCGTATGCGGTATGTACTCTGGTGTTCAACGGCCTGCTGGGTGGTGTATAACGCCTGGCTGGGAACCGTGGGCGGCACACTGATTGAATCGACGTTTCTGGTAATCAACGGCTGGGCGATTTACCGTTTCCGGCGCCTGATAAAACAGGGAATTAATCCGTTCAGCTGAAGAATTACGGCTGCTCATCTGCGGGAAGCGTGTTTTCCGGATTGTCCGGAATACCGGGGCTGTCGTCATTGCCGGAGCCGGTTTCGCGCATCACCTCATTACACATAAAATAGAGGCCGGGACGGCGTTTGGCGATATATTCCAGGCGGAGTTCACATTCATGTTTGCTATAGATATCCTCTGTGACCGGCAGAGCCTCGCAGGCATCATCGCCGCACGTACTCACCAGTAACACAAATCCGATAGTTTCTAACATAAACATCCGCCGGTTTTATTTCAGAGGGGCTATTATGTCGTAAATGGTTGCCTGTCGTCCAGTTTTTATACTGCGAAAGGGTCATCACCGGCATCATTATGCCACCGGTATTCAATGTGTTGTGCGATCTCTTCTGCTGCGGCTTCACCATGGCGATCAGCAATAAATGCCAGCGCCATATCTGTGCCTGCCGATACACCGGAAGAGGTATAAAAACGGCCGTCCGTACACCAGCGTGCCTTTTTCACCCAATTTACCTGTGCCGGCAGCGAGGTTACCCACTGCCAGGCGCGTTTATTGGATGTCGCCCGTCTGCCGTCAAGCACACCGGCCGCCGCCAGCAGGGCCGAACCGGTACAGACAGAAAGGCACCATTGTGCGTGCTGTGCCGCGGTACGCAACGCTGCGAGCATATCTTCATCACTGACCAGCCGCCGTGTGCCCTGACCTCCCGGCACCAGCATCAGTGCGGTTTTCTCCGGCTCAAATACAGTTGTTATTATCTGTGCCCCCTGTGAACTGGTGATCACACCACCACGGAGAGAACAGTAATTCAGTGTGTAATGCGGGGAACGGCCGAAAATCTCAGCGGGGCCGAACACATCCAGAGTTTCAAAATCATCGAACAATACAATATCGAACAATACAATATCGAACAATACAATATCGGCTTGCATCAGTGTGATCTCATTTGCAGAAGGCTGGTTAAGATGTAACGCATCAGCGGAAATTATACAACAACGGATATTTCCTGCCGGACATTGCTTTTGCGGATGTATTTTGTGGCTGAATCTGGGATGAAATGTAACCGTTTCATTGAAAAATGTGGCGGTAAACGATAACTTTTACTTGAACAGCATAAATGATAATGATTATTATTGTCGGTACTATTTGTATAATGACAATGAGGAATCAGCATGCGTATCGGGATGAGTGTGGCAGCAGCATTACTGGGCGTGGTATCAACCTCCGCCATGGCACTGGAGTATCCGCTCGGGCAGCCTGTTATCAAAAACGGTATGGAAATTCAGGGTGTGTATCTGCAGCCGATTACCATGGCGGTGGAAGGCAAACATGAAATGCATCACCTGGCGGCAGACAAATCAGATATCCATCTGGAAGCGGATATCCATGCCGTTGAGGAAAACCCGAACGGTTTCGCGGAAGGAGACTGGATCCCGTATCTGAAAGTGGATTACAAAGTCACCAAACTGGATGATCCGAAGAAAGCCCAGTCCGGCACCTTTATGGCGATGGTTGCCAGCGATGGCCCGCACTACGGTGAAAACCTGAAGCTGGATGGCTACGGCAAATACCGTGTCGAATATCGTATCTCTCCGCCGAGCATGAATGACAGCGTGGCATTCGGTCGTCATATTGATAAAGAAACCGGTGTTGCCCCGTGGTTTGAACCGTTTGATGTCTCCTGGGACTTCGAGTATGCCGGTACCGGCCGCAAAGGCAGTTACTGAGTTTATTATTTAAGGAAAACAGCAGGCCGGGTAATACCGACCTGCTGTCCGGACACCGGACGTCACTATCCCGCAGAGGTCACTCATGAAATCCTTTGTTATGGCACTGTGTTTATCTGTGCTTTCACTGATATCACTACCCGCCGGTGCGGCGGAAAAATTCACTGTCGAACTGGAAATGAATAACGGCGAACTGACTCCGCCGGTACTTAAGGTGCCTGCGAAAACGCCGATCCGCATCAAAATAGCCAATACCGGAACAGAACCGGTCGAATTTGAAAGCACCCAGCTGCGCAAAGAGAAAGTGCTGGCGCCGGGCGCGTCTTCCGTGGTGGTGATTGCGCCGCTTAAACCCGGGAAATATACCTTTTTTGATGATTTTCATCTGTCGCATCCGGCCGGTGAAATCATCGCGGAATAAGTGTCAGTTCACAGGAATTAATTATGGGACAGGTTCTTTTTGTCGTCTGGCGGGAAAGCTTTGAAGCTCTGCTGGTAGTCGGCATCATTTATGCGTGGATAAAACAGCACCCGGATGCAGCCGCAGGACGACGCTATCTCTGGGGCGGAGTGGCACTGGGTGTCGCGTTGTCACTGTTTCTTGCTCTGCTTATCTATGGCGTATTTAATGTGCTGGATGACAGCGGCCAGACGTACTTTATGATCGGCATGTCGCTGTTCGCATCGGTACTGATCGTGCAGATGGTGTACTGGATGCAGCAGCACAGCGCATCTCTGAAAGTCGGTATTGAGCAGGAAATGAACGACAGCGCTCGGCAGCACTCCTGGTGGGGGGCACTGTTTATTGTCGCGATTGCGATAGCCCGTGAGGGAAGTGAAATTGTGGTGTTTCTCTCCGGTATTGTGATGGGGCTGAATGCGGATACCATGTGGTCATTTACCGGCGAGGTTGTGGCCGGTATCGCCGTGGCAGCACTGACTCTGTGGCTGTTTATGTTCACGTACCGTAAAATTGCCTGGAAATGGTTTTTCCGTATCACCGGTATTGTGCTGCTGTTTCTGGCCTGCTCTCTGTTACTTAAGGGAACGGAAGAGATTGTCAATCTGCTGACAGAGCATGATATCGAACTGAATGATTTTCTCATCTATCCGCTGTGGGATACCACGGACTGGCTCGATGACACCGGAACCACCGGCAGTTTCCTCGCCAGCCTGTTCGGCTACCGTGCGCAGCCTATCGGCCTGAGCGTGATTACTTTCGTGGTGTACTGGCTGGTAATTATTGCGCTGTTCTGCCGCAAAGGAAAAAAACATGCTGATTAACCGGACTGCTGTACTGATACTGACATCTCTGCTGCTCAGTACGCCCGGCTATGCGGAGAAATACCGCGCCGGTAATCCGGATACCGGCAGTGATGTGGTGATCGCCAAAGGGGATATTCCGTCCCCTGAAAAATTCCGTCCGGTTGTGGCGGATTATATGACGATGATGGGAAAACAGGCGGCAGAAACTGAACATCAGTTGCTGTTGTTACAAAAAGCCCTGACCGCCGGGGATATGGCCGCTGCTCGGCAGGCCTGTATTCAGGCACATTATGATTACGAAGTTATCCGTGCGGCGGTGGTGGTCTTCGGTCACGCCGACAGAGTGATTAACCCTCATGCCGGATATTTTCTCAGCCGCGAGCAGGATCCGAAATTCACCGGGTTTCACCGCATCGAATATGCCTTGTTTGCACAAAATGATCCTGCCGCTGCACAGGCTGCCACCGCAGATTTACTGCGCAATATTGCCGATCTGAAACAACGGATCGCCGTGGAAACTCTGCCGGCAGCGAAACTGGTGCAGTCAGCGGATGATAGTATTGAGCTGATCCTCAGTACCAAACTGGCCGGTGCTGAAAACCGCTACAGCCGCTCGGATTTATCAGATATTGCCGCGAATATTGAGGGGGCGCGTCGTATTGTCAGCGGGCTGGCACCGTTATTATCCGCTAAAACAAATGACACACTCCGCAAACAGTTTGCCGGGCCGGATGCCGTAATGGCACGCTACCGGGATACCCGGGGGCAGTATGCTGTGTATGAAAAACTGACACCGGAAGATAAACAGCAGCTGTATGCCGATCTGACACTGCTGGCGGAATCTCTGGCACAATTGCGTGCGGAGCTGAAAATAGATGTGTATTACAAATACCGGAATGAACAATGAGACACGGTAAACCGAATCCGGCTGAATCAGACGAGTCTGTCAGCCTCAGCAAACGAAGCACCCTGAAATGGCTGGGGGCAGGGAGTGTCCTGTTATCCGGCGGGTTACCGGCCTTTTCTGCCGTTGCCGCACCGGCAGCGTGCGATAACAGCGCCCGGCTGCGGGAAATTCCGTTTACAGGTAAACATCAGGCCGGGGTTATCACTCCGGAGCAAAAAGAAGCTGTTTTCCTGGCACTGAATCTGACGGTGAAAACTCTGGATGAGATTGAGGATGTTTTCCGGCGGCTGACAGGCTGTATTGCGGAACTGACCCGTAACCGGCAGGCCGCAACACCGGGCGATGACAGAATGCCGCCTGCGGAATCGGGTATTCTCGGTACGGCACTGACAGCTGATGCGCTGACGGTCACGGTTTCTCTCGGTCATTCTCTGTTTGATGCGCGTTTCGGCTTATCTCCGCTGAAACCAAAGAAATTTACGGGCATGACCGCATTCCCGAATGACCGGCTTGATCCGGCCTGGTGCGGCGGGGATATCCTGCTGCAGTTTTGTGCCAACAGCCGTGAAACGGTGATTTACGCATTACGCGAAGTGCTGCGCCGTCTTTCCGGCCGGGTGGCACCATTATGGAAAATTGACGGTTTTCTGCCTGCAAGAGATATCGAGTGCCGCACAACGCCGGTTAATTTGTTTGGCTTTAAAGACGGCACCGGGAATGCAGACGCCGGTGATGATGTCCTGATGAATGATCTTGTCTGGATCACCAGCCGGGAACCCGCCTGGGCGGAAAACGGCAGTTATCAGGCAGTACGCCTTATCCGCTTTGAACTGGAGTTCTGGGACCGGACACCGCTTGAGGATCAGGAAAATGATTTCGGCCGACATAAGGCCAGTGGTGCGCCGATGGGAAAAATGGCGGAACATGACGATCCGGACTTTAAACAGGACCCGCACGGTGACCGGGTCTTATTTGACTCACATATGCGCCGCGCGGAACCCCGATCCACGGAGAGACATGTTGCCAAACTGCGCCGCCGCAGTTACAGCTACTCTCTGGGGCTGACCCCGTCAGGACAGCTGGATATGGGGCTGGTGTTTATCTCATTCCAGAAGGATCTGAAAACAGGATTTATTGATACACAAAAACGCCTGAACGGCGAACCGCTCGAACGTTACATCAAACCGTTCGGCGGGGGATATTATCTGGTGCTGCCGGGTATAACATCTGAGAAAAGTTACCTGGGTGAAACACTGATTACGGCCGCGAGGGAACAGGGCGAATAAGAGGATACCGGGCGGTATCCTCACCTGCATGGTTTTATCAGAACAGCCTTATCAGAACAGCCTTATCAGAACAGCTTTATCGGCGCTGCTTTATCAGAGCAGCGCTTCCGGGGATTCCGGCAGGATCTGGCCGCCATCAATAATGATGGTCTGTCCGGTAATGTATTTCGCTTCATCAGAGGCAAGGAACGCCGCTGCATAACCGATATCTTCCGGTTCGCCGAGGGTGTGCGTCGGAATAGTGGCGCGCATCTGATTCAGATACGTTTCACCCTGTGCTTTGAGCCCTTCTGTCAGGATGTTCCCCGGTTGTACCGCATTAATGGTGATCCCCAGATGGGCATACTCCAGAGCGGCGCTGCGCATAAAGCCGAGTTGTGCTGCTTTGCTTGCACCGTAATGGCTCCAGCCCGGAAAGCCGGTGACGGGGCCGGTAATTGAAGATGTAATCACGATCCGGCCGTATTTTTGTTCCTCCATCACGCTCAGTGCCGCCTGAACCAGGAAAAACATCCCCTTCACATTCACTTTCTGCATGGTATCCCAGTCCTGCTCCGTCATGGATTTGATGGTGCACTGCGGGAAAATGCCGGTATTTGAGCAGAGAATATCAAGACGGCCATACTTTTCTCTGATCTCACTGACAACAGCACGGCACTGAGACTGAGAGGTCACATCCAGTGCAATGAAATCTGTACCCAGCTCAGCAGCCGTCGCCCGGCCGGTTTTTTCATCAATATCGGCAATAATGATGGTGGCGCCGCCTTTTTTCAGCGCGGTTACGATGCCGCGGCCAATCCCTTTGGCGCCGCCGGAAACCACTGCGATTTTACCTGTCAAGTCGAACATATACATTCTCCTGTTTACCGGGGTTAACACTTAAGTCGTAAATCATTACAGCATGGCTGTCCCGGAATGCAATGGCAAAGCCATCATGATTGATGAAGTATGAAGACTGTCACACAGGTTAGTGTCTGCCGCCTGAGTAGTGAGTTGTAACAGATAATTGTGTCAGCGGGGCAGAAAACCATTCTTATGACTGAATCGATTTTAGCAAAATAACATTTTCTTCCGTTTTAATGTCATCCGGCAATGGATTAACGATAGGCACTGGATGCTTTTACAGTGATATTAAAATCTATTTTTGTTTTACTCAGTAGGATAAAAATCCAATGGCTCGTTGATAGTTGCCTTATGTTGATATTGGATGCTATACCCACAGACGAAAACCGGCTATTTTTGACCGGGAAGAAATAAAAAGCCATAAACCGTATTATAAAAAAATATAAATATATCGTTTTTTGATTATTAAATAGGTTATAAATCAAATTATTTATTCACACTATTTAATTCCTGTTTAAAAATACCGGATAAATAAAATTGTCACAAATTTAATATATATTTAATTAACGGTCTGGCTGAAAAAAATACAGATCAGGGCTAAAAAAACAGCTGTTTAGCTGTTTCCTAAAGTGAACAATTTTTTGGGGTGGCAGGCAAAAAAACGTTACGATTTATGTCATGCAAATGTAACATCCAGGCTTTAAATGGTAATCATTAACATATAAACAAAAGATTTGGTGATTTTTTATCCGAATTTAACCCTCAGAAGAATCCGGTGATAATCCGTACAGATGGAAGAACATGTTACGTCTTACTGCAAATCCGGATTGTTATGGGTAAAAAATACACAAAGTCATTATAAACAATAAGATGTGTGTTTTTTAGTGATTTGTGTCACATTGTATTTTCAGGATTGTTAAAAAAATCAGGATATTTCGCTGTAAGATGGGACCTTGGTAAGATTAATTTTTGTCAAAATACAGGGGCTTTTTTACGCAGAGGGATCATTTATACGTCTTTTTACGCAGAGGTTTTCTCACAAAATAGTAACATAGATAACAAAAAACGGAAAACATGTCACGTTACATAACCAAGTGTTAATGTTGCTGCTTATTTTTAACAAATTAATAACATTAAGTCATTTTCATTTAACTTGAAATGAAATATAAAACATTAAAAAAGACAGAAAACCGGAAGAAATTTGGATTGGATCACACGTTGAGAAAGTTTTTCGGGAATATTTTAAAAATATGATTTGAAATACAGTTGTTTTTAAATTTATCGGTATAGTTAGACTCAATTTTAATATATATAAAAAGATAGGACGAGGTTTGTCATGATTACATACGATCTTCCGGTAACCATTAAAGATATCATTGATGCACAAAAAACCATCAGAGGACATGTCTATAAAACGGGAATGCCGAAGTCCAATTATTTAAGTGAGAAGTGCAACGGCACAATCCACTTAAAATTTGAGAACATGCAGCGCACAGGTTCATTCAAACTCCGTGGTGCATTTAACAAGTTAAGTTCGCTGACACCAGAAGAAAGAGCACAGGGTATCGTTGCCTGCTCAGCCGGTAACCATGCTCAGGGCGTTTCTTTATCTTGTGCGATGTTAGGTATCGACGGCAAAGTTGTTATGCCTACAGGTGCACCAAAATCCAAAATTGCAGCAACCTCAGATTACTCTGCGGAAGTTGTTCTGCACGGTAATAACTTCAACGACACGATTGCTAAAGCAAGAGAGATCATTGAGCAGGAAGGCCGTATCTTTATCCCGCCATACGATGATGAAAAAGTGATTGCAGGCCAGGGGACTATCGGTCTGGAAATCCTCGAAGATCTGTATGACGTCGATAACGTTATCGTTCCAATCGGTGGCGGCGGTCTGATTGCCGGTGTTGCTATTGCTCTGAAATCCATCAACCCGACTATTAATGTGATCGGTGTCCAATCTGAAAACGTTCATGGTATGGAAGCATCATACCGTGCTGGTAAAATCACGACCCATCGTGATGCCGGTACTGTGGCAGATGGTTGTGATGTTTCGACTCCGGGCAGTATCACGTATGACATCGTGAAAGAGCTGGTTACAGACATCATTCTGGTAACAGAAGAAGAAATCCGCGAAAGCATGATTGCGTTAATTCAGCGCAACAAAGTAGTGACCGAAGGTGCCGGTGCACTGGCGTCTGCTGCGATTCTGAGCGGAAAACTGAAAAAATATATCGAACACAAGAAGACAGTCAGCATCATTTCCGGCGGGAACATTGACCTGACTCGTATCTCTGAAATTATTGGTACCCACGAAAAATAATATTTGCATAGTCTTTTAAAAGGAAAAGCAACATGAGTACTGACAAAACCCAGATTCCGGCTGAGTACAAAAGCTGGCGTAAATCGGACACGACCTGGACACTCGGTCTGTTCGGTACTGCTATAGGTGCAGGGGTACTATTCTTCCCGATTCGTGCAGGTTACGGTGGTTTGATCCCGATTCTGATCATGCTGGTTCTGGCATATCCGATCGCGTTTTTATGTCACCGTGCATTAGCCCGCTTATGTCTGTCAGGCAGCAATCCGTCAGGCGATATCACAGAAACTGTTGAAGAACACTTTGGTAAAAGCGGTGGTGTTGTCATCACTTTCCTGTACTTCTTCGCAATCTGTCCGCTTCTGTGGATCTACGGCGTAACTATCACCAATACCTTTATGGCATTCTGGGAACAGCAGCTGGGTCTGATGCCGCTGAACCGTGGTGTGGTTTCTCTGGTTCTGCTGTTAGCCATGGCTGTCATCATTTACTTCGGTAAAGATCTGATGGTTCGTGTAATGAGCTACCTGGTATTCCCGTTCATTGCCAGCCTGGTGCTGTTATCCCTGGCTCTGATCCCTTACTGGAACACTGCCGTATTTGACAATGTGAACGCAGAAAGCTTTGAACTGTTCGGCCACAGCGGTATCCTGGTAACAGTATGGCTGGGTATTTCTATCATGGTGTTCTCTTTCAACTTCTCACCAATCGTTTCTTCTTTCGTGGTATCAAAACGTGAAGAGTACGAAGCGGCGTGCGGTAAAGATTTCACCGAGCAGAAAGTTAACAAAATCATCTCCCGTGCCGGTTTACTGATGGTGGGTGTGGTTATGTTCTTCGCATTCAGCTGCCTGTTCGCGCTGTCTCCGGCTAACATGGCTGAAGCAAAAGAGATGAACGTTCCTGTTCTGACTTACCTGGCTTACCACTTCAACAACGTGGGCGGCGCTAACGGTACTCTGGCGACTATCCTGGTCTGGGCTGCACCAATCATCGCACTGGTTGCAATCTTCAAATCATTCTTCGGTCACTACCTGGGTACTCTGGAAGGTATGAACGGTCTGTTACTGAAATTTGCTTTCGGTGGCGACAAAAACAAAGTCAGCGTTGGTAAACTGAACCTGATCTCCATGGTCTTCATCATGGGTTCTACCTGGTTCATCGCTTACATCAACCCGAACATCCTGGATCTGATTGAAGCAATGGGTGCACCAATCATCGCATCTCTGCTGTGCTTACTGCCAATGTATGCTGTTAACCGCGTACCGGCTCTGAGCAAATACAAAGGTCAGGCATCTAACTACTTCGTTACTATCATCGGTCTGCTGACCATCGGTAACATCGTATTCAAACTGATCGTGTAGTCTTACTGACAGTTAATAACTGAAAGCCCGCACTCACCGGAGTGCGGGTTTTTTTTGCTTAATCATCACGCACCGCTATCCGGAATCAAATTCATGCTAAGGTAAATAAATCATCCGGATAATAAATGGAATAAACAGGAGCCTATATGAATGTTATTGATGCAGTGCGCCAGCGCAGGGCAACCAAGAAGTTTGATCCTGATTTTGTGATCCCGCTTAATGAGAAAAAAGCGCTGTTGTCACTGGCGATGGAAAATGCCCCGAGTGCCTTTAACCTGCAGCACTGGCGTCCGCTGCTGGTGGAAGATCCGGCACAACGCCGCAATATCCGTAAAGTGGGGTGGGATCAGCCGCAGATGACGGATGCTTCCATGCTGGTGATTTTGTGTGGTGATGTCGCGGCCTGGAGTTCCCGTACCCGTGAAATATGGCATGATGCCGACCCGCTGGTGCGTGATTTTATGGTCGGTGCGGTTGATAACTACTACCGCGGTAAACCGGAAACCCAGCGTGATGAAATCATGCGCAGCGCCGGTATTTTTGCCCAGACGCTGATGCTGCTGGCAAAAGCACAGGGATATGACAGTTGCCCGATGGATGGATTTGATTTTAATGCGGTGGCTGAAGTTATCGATTTGCCGGAAAATTATGAAATCTGCCTGATGGTCGCTATTGGTAAATCTTCGGGCGAACCCTATCCGCGTATTGGTAAACTGCCTTTTGACCAGCTGGTCAGCATTGACCGTTTTCATCCTGATATGCCGTAATATATTCTGACTGCCACCACCCGGTGGCAGCTTTATTTATATTCCGCCGTTTCTGTTGAATCATCACTGATATCAATTTCCCGTCGCGAAATATATTTATAATTTTCAGTCTTTTACTGAAAGAATGTCATCTTTATTAAATAACGGTTTAACCGGGGCTTGTATAATTTACGGCAAACTTATTGAAAATTCAGAAAGGAGTTCTGTGTGATTTCAGTATTGGTGGCAAACGTGAATGAATTTTACCGTGCAGGGATTGGTGCCATTATTACGGCAACATCAGGTATGAAGATGGCGGGGGAAGTCAGAGACAGTAATAGCGCTGTGCGCTGGTGCCGTGATAATCATGCCGATGTGGCACTGCTAGATATCGGTTTTCCCATGATGAGCGGCCTCGATGCGGCAAAGAAAATTACCCGTTACACCTCAGAAACTAAAGTGATTATCCTCACCGATGAGCACAGCCTGATCTCACCTTATAAAGTCATGAACAGTGGTGCGGCCGGGTATCTGTATCAGAGCAGTGACCGGGAGGATTTACTGCATGCTATCCGGATTATCAGCAGGGGTCAGCGTTATGTTGCACCGGAAATCGCTCAGCAGACGATTCTTGACACCCGTCTTCATGCACATGACAGCAATCCGCTGGATAAACTGAGCCATCAGGAGCGTCAGGTGATGGTAATGATAGCGCAGGGCATCAAAGTCACACAAATTGCTGACAAAATGTGTCTCAGCAGCAAGACGGTGAACAGTTATAGATATAGAATATTTAATAAGCTGAATATTGATGGTGATATTAAACTCACCCATCTGGCACTGCGCTACGGACTGATCCATATTGACAGTGTGGTGCCATCCGTACCTGCTGAGAGCAGCAGGCGCGATAACCAATGACTGAATAAACGCCGAGAACAGAGAGTCTGCATCACGTATGGAAAAACCGGTTGTTACTGAATTCGATGCGAAAGCATTTTTAAAAACTGTGACCAGTCAGCCCGGTGTATACCGGATGTATGATGCTGAAGGCACTGTGATTTATGTCGGGAAAGCCAAAGATCTGAAAAAACGGCTTTCCAGCTATTTCCGCACGCAGGTTTCAGGTAAAAAAACCGAACAGCTGGTTAAAAATATTGCTCAGATAGATGTCACCGTAACGCATACGGAAACAGAGGCATTACTGCTTGAGCACACCTATATCAAAAAATATCAGCCGCGTTACAACGTGTTGTTGCGCGATGATAAATCCTATCCTTATATCTATCTGAGCAGCAATGACAAACACCCGCGGCTGGCTGTTCACCGCGGGGCCAAACACGCCAAAGGAGAATACTTCGGGCCGTTCCCGAATGCGTATGCTGTCCGCGAAACACTGGCGCTGATGCAGAAACTGTTCCCCGTCCGCCAGTGTGAGGACAGCGTCTACCGCAACCGCTCACGTCCGTGTCTGCAATATCAGATTGGCCGCTGTCTGGGGCCGTGTGTGAAGGGACTGGTGAGTGATGAGGATTACGACAGAGAAGTGAATCTGGTCCGCTTATTTCTGGAAGGCAAAGATCAGCAGGTACTGACAGAACTGGTGGAAAAAATGGAGCAGGCCAGTCAGTCGCTGCGTTTTGAGGATGCCGCACGCCTGCGGGATCAGATTCAGGCTGTCCGTGCGGTCACTGAAAAACAGTTTGTCACCGGTGCCGGTGATGACCTGGATGTTGTCGGCGTCTGTTTTGATCAGGGGCTGGCCTGTATCCATGTTCTGTTTATTCGTAACGGGCGGGTACAGGGAAGCCGCAGTTACTTCCCGAAAGTACCGGCCGGCACTGAGCAGGATGAAATTGTACAAACCTTTATCGGCCAGTTTTATTTGCAGGGCAGTGAAAACCGCTCATTACCGGATGATATCCTGCTGGATTTCCCGTTACCGGAAAAAGAGATTATGGAAGAAACCCTGTCTCAGTTTGCCGGGCGGCGGATACTTATCCAGCCGAAACCGCGCGGCGATCGTGCCCGTTATCTGAAGCTGGCACACACAAATGCCGTTACCGCATTAATGACAAAACGGGCGCAGCAATCCACGATTGCGACACGAATGAAAGCGCTGTCAGAACTGACCGGCATTGAAACCATCAACCGTATGGAATGTTTTGATATCAGTCATACCATGGGGGATCAGACCGTGGCCTCCTGTGTGGTATTCGACAGCAACGGACCGGTGAAATCGGAATACCGCCGTTACAACATCACCGGCATCACCCCCGGGGATGACTATGCAGCGATGGATCAGGTTCTGCTCCGTCGTTACGGCAAACATATCGGTAATGAGAAAATTCCGGATATTATTTTTATCGACGGCGGCAAAGGCCAGCTCGGTAAAGCGATTGACGCCTTTAACAGCCTTGAGGTGGACTGGGACAAAAACCAGCCGAAACTGATTGGGGTGGCGAAGGGCGCTGACCGTAAAGCGGGACTGGAAACGCTCTTTTTCACCGCCTCCGGGGAAGGTATGGCATTGCCGCCGGACTCACCGGCGCTGCATGTGATCCAGCATATCCGTGATGAATCCCATAACCATGCGATCACCGGTCACCGGCAGCGCAGGGCGAAAGTCAAAAATACCAGTGCACTGGAATCGATAGAAGGTATCGGGCCGAAACGGCGGCAGATGCTGCTTAAATACATGGGCGGATTACAACCGTTACGCAATGCCAGTATTGAGGAAATTGCCAAAGTACCGACGATTTCTTATGCACTGGCGGAAAAAATTTACCACGCGCTTAAGCATTAACGATTCGGCTTATATGTATGGTTGATGTGAGAATTTTTTCAATAACAGCGGTGAGTTATCTGTAACTGTGGTAATATGGTGGTATCCGGTAGGATTGCGCAGAACCTGAAAATTACGCAACGTGCCCCGGAATCAGCGGGGCGGTAATATATGCCGGCAGATGCGCAAGCGGCTTTTTCATCTGACTTATAAAATAATGGCTCCGTTATGCGATTAAATATCCCTACATGGCTGACTCTGTTTCGCGTTATCCTGATACCGTTCTTTGTCCTCGCCTTCTATTTGCCGTTCAGCTGGGCGCCTGTTGTCAGCGCCGCTATTTTTGTCCTTGCTGCGATGACAGACTGGTTTGATGGCTTCCTGGCCCGCCGTTTAAAGCAAACCACCCGTTTTGGCGCATTTCTGGATCCGGTAGCGGACAAAGTCATGGTTGCGACCGCTCTGGTACTGGTAACAGAGTACTATGCAGTCTGGTGGATAACACTGCCTGCTATCACAATGATTGCCCGCGAGATTATTATTTCATCACTGCGTGAATGGATGGCTGAACTGGGTAAACGTAACAGCGTCGCGGTCTCCTGGATGGGTAAAGTAAAAACCACGGCACAAATGGTGGCGCTGGTGGGGCTTATCTGGCGGCCGAATGAGCTGACGGAAATTGCTGCTTTCGTCCTTTTCTACATTGCAATGATTCTGACTTTCTGGTCTATGTTCCAATATTTACGCGCTGCATGGGCGGATTTGAGCGAAGCCTGATCGATGTGCTGTAAAAAACAGCGAACGATCATTTTTCATGAATTAAGCGGTTGACTCACAGCGTGAAATCAGTAGAATGCAACGCATCCGAACGACACAGCGGTTTACGAAAACAAATAAGTAAATCAGTAAGTTCAGAGATGCGGGAATAGCTCAGTTGGTAGAGCACGACCTTGCCAAGGTCGGGGTCGCGAGTTCGAGTCTCGTTTCCCGCTCCAAGGCGCGTTGGCAGAGTGGCCATGCAGCGGATTGCAAATCCGTGTACCTCGGTTCGACTCCGGGACGCGCCTCCATATTCAGCCCAGATGGTGAAATCGGTAGACACAAGGGATTTAAAATCCCTCGGCCGCAAGGCTGTGCGGGTTCAAGTCCCGCTCTGGGCACCATATAAGAATTCATTGATTTATCAGTGAGTTAGAGTTAAAAAAAGCCACCCTTGCGGTGGCTTTTTTCTTTGCTTTTCCGTGTATCAAAATCAAAAGTGGCAGCGCTGGTAGTCAATATCACCGGCGAGGATATTGTCAGCTCGTTGCCATAGCCGCAGTACCTGTGCCGGCCATTTTGTTTCTGACATCCATCGTCTTCTGATAGCTGTCCCATGCGCTTTTCCTGCTCGATGTTGTGGCGCAGGTGCTGTTCCTGCCGTTGCAGTTGCTGGGTGGATAGCTGTAGTTGTTCAAACCTATTTTTCAATTGACTGGCTTCATGTTATGCACGTTTAAGCGCTTCAACCTGTTGTCGTGTCTGGTTGCCGGAGGGGCTCATTTCGCGAGTGAGGGCAACTGTGAGTTGTTGCTTTGCGTCCATTTGTCCGGCCCGCTGTGGATTGGCCGGATATCGTGATTGTGCTCAATAACGCGTACACCGTGGTGATATTTTTGTGATACAGAAATTCCCTTTATTGAGATTTTCTATGATGTCACTGATGTCACTGATGTGGCATTGTGTCGTGTCGCCGGTGTTGCAGAAGGCGGGAATACAACAATTAATTCTGACATTGCGGGCATAGAAAAGACTCCCTAAGGAGTCTCTCTTCAATAAATGAACCAGATAGGCCTGGTGACAACCTGCCCGGCTTTTTTCTTCGCCAGCAGGAAACGCTGAAGCATTGCATTTTTTTGCACTTTGATAGCGGTATAGTTAATCCCAGTGTTTGTCTTAGTTGTCTGTTCGTATAACATAACAAGCCATTTCTATATGTGCATCCGGATATCTT
Source organism: Morganella morganii (assembly GCF_019242955.1). GTDB lineage: Bacteria > Pseudomonadota > Gammaproteobacteria > Enterobacterales > Enterobacteriaceae > Morganella > Morganella sibonii. The sequence continues at coordinate 2,850,100 of NZ_CP066129.1, read as the reverse complement.
CAGTTTCAGCTATACGGAGAATGATGCCAACAAAGGTAAAGTGCCTCTGACGCGGTAAGATCTGGTGCTTAGTCGCGACACCTGAATCCACAGCATACTGCAATTTTATTTTTTGCTTCTGAAAGTAAATGTTGTTTTTCCCATTCGGATTTTACATGGTGGCTATGTGTTAAAACGGCATCGATGTGACCTCTTTCCTTCTTCATTACGGGATATCAATATGCAGTTATTAAGATTCGCATATAGCAAACCAAATTATTGGTTTGCTATACTTATTATCGTTTAAATGCTTTAGATATGCTTATGGATAATTTGTCAATATAAAAAAACAACATTGATATCAATAGTGTTAAGACTATCGATAATACTATCGATATTGCCGTGTTATTTATACCTGCCAGTATTAATGTATTTGATACTATATATATAGCACTCCAATGTACTAAATAAATTGGGAATGATAGTTTTCCTAATTTTTGCAATATTTTTGCTGATAATACTTTTTTTATACCTGGACTTGAGACTACAACGTAAACAAATATGACACCGGCGATAGCATTTAACAGTGTGTATGTGTATTTACCAAAAAATAAGGTAAATATATAATAACTTGACGAGTCTGAGTGAATGCCAGAAAAATATATGCCGATAAAAATTAATGGTAAATTAATTTTGTTTGGGAGGTTTTTTATATTTTTAAATATTAACATGCCAATAAGAAAGCAAAATATTCCACAAAATATATTAAAGCTTATTATTGAGCATAAAGCGGAGAATATACTCATTGAAATAATAGGTTTTTTTGTTCTGTATGAGATATACAAAAATATGGAACTATAAAACTCAATAGCCATAGTCCATAAAACAGGGTTATATTCTATTGAACCTCGAAGGTAAAATACAGAACGTACTGCACCATAATAAATTGCATTAAGTATACCCGGATTATCTACAGAGAGTGATTTATTAATTAAATTATCATCAATGCTTATATTGTATATACGAATGATAGATATCATGAAGTAAGCTATTATACATGATGCAGCTGCAGGTATTGCTAATCTGACATACCTCGATATTATTAACTTTCCAGTACTAGTTGAATACTTTGAAGCTCCTATACTTAGCACTATTCCGCTCATTACAAAGAAGATATATACAGCTGTAGAGCCAGAATAAAAAAAACCAAAGGGGCTATTATGGAGCCATGATTGTATAACGTAGTCTTCTGGTATTTTAGATTCTCCAAAATTATGCAGATAAGGAAAATAAAGTAGTGTTATATGTGAAATAACAACAACAATACTGGCTATTCCCCTTAGCGAATCAAGATATGCAAGTTTCACCGATGAACCCATAAAAACATTCTCATTCTATAATTAAAAAGCAATTGTATTTTCACAATATTATACCATGATCATCTGTATGCTGTTGATACTACAAACGGATATAATTTAACTTCTTGGTGAGTGTTATAGTTAACTTATTGATATATAGTCTAAATCTATTCCCTTGATTTTTTGTGTAAAATGGTGTTAACCTATTGATATCAATATAATAATAAATAAATTTAAAATCCTCTTTGCAACACAAAGGGGATCGCATCGTTATGCCTGATGAAGTACAGGCTGATGATTCACTGTCTTATATTCAGGGCTATCACTACGATTATGAGCATGACCAGGCGACCGATCAGGCGGCCAAAGATATCGAACACAGGAAGATGAATAGTATATTTTATGATATTGCCGGTGTAGTAAGAGAAATACAGCTTTCCAGTATGCCGGTAGCATACAGGCGGAACTGAAAGCGGATATGACCAACGGTGATATCTGTGCCTATGCCCAAGGTGAAAGCGATAAGAAATTTCAGTTACCGGCTAATTATCTGCCCGCCGGTTGCAGCTATTCAAAAGCACAATCTGACAACCGTACATTTATCTGCTCACGATCATAATTTTGAGGGTTTGCATCAAGCTTTGATTACGGGATACTTACAGTGGCTCTTCGGTGTCTGTAGTAAAAACTTATATTATGCGGATGGATGGGGCGGGTAAGCTGATAAGATAAAGCAATGAAGGGCATAACCCTTCATTGCTGGTTTGAATTACTTAAATGGATTTTGGTATTTATCTAAATACCATTTTCCAAAAATAACTGATGCATAGTCGGTTAAATGTCCGACATCACGGTAAACAGGAATACCGTCAATATCTGTCAGACAGGATCCGTTATCACATTGAGTATCTTTAGGGTCAATCACTACCAGTGAAGGGTACTCTTTTTTAAGTGTCACAAATAGCTGACTGAACCATTCTTGTTCATCGCCGTTAAATGTGCCGGAATTACAATTGTTATTCCGGTAATCACGACGCAATTTTACATTCTGGTAAAAACAAGTCATAAAATTCTGTGGCATTGGGTTGATGGCTTTGAAAATAACCGGTTTTGCACCAGATTCTGTAATGATATTCAGCGCCTCCCGTAGTGCTTTTTCTGTACGTGATCTGGATTCTTTTACAGTTCTTGTATCACCTATCTGATTAATTACATTATCGCCGGCATAGTTAGCCCAGACCTCAGCAATAATGACATAATCATAATTCCCTGCTTTCACTTCATCATAATATTTTTGGGTATCATCATAGCAGCGTTGGTACACAGTATTTTTATAATTCCACCAGTCGTAAAGGTAGACGCCCGGTAGCGTCAGACAGGATGACGTTGCTTGTGCTTTTACATCCATATTGGCATCTTTTCCGACGACATCCATAAATCCCCAAAAATGATTGGAGTGTGAGTCACCAAATAAAAATGCTTTTTTATCCGCGTTTTTCTTTCCTGTATGGCAGACACCATCGGCTACTACACTATCATTACTAAGACATAATGAACGATTTTCATACTGATGATCTTTCAGTGCTTTTTCCATTTTCAGATACTCAGTTCCGAGTCTGAAACTGAATCCGGTGTTTTTTTCAGTAACTTTACTGAACACTAATGAAGTGATCACAGGAATAACGAATAAAATCAAAACGGTATACTTGAAGTTTAGTTTGGATTTTCTGAATTTATTTTCAATGTAACTATAGGAAATATAAGATAAAATTAGTGTAATTAGTATGGCTGATAATTTTTCGGTATCAGTTTCGAAATAACCGATATAACGTGCTGCAGCAAAAACAGGCCAATGCCATAAATAAAGGGAGTATGATATGGTACCAATAAAAACAATCATATTTATTGAAAGTACTTTATTTATGATGGTTTTGTTTTTTCCGGTGTAGATAATGATTGCCGCACAGATACAAACGCCTATAGTATAAAGGTTAGGATACCCGGGCAATACGGAATCACTGATTGCTATAAATAATAATATAAAAAAAGAAAATATAGATAGTATATTATCTGTTGTTTTTCTTCGTTTTTTTGTTTGAGGTATATAAGAAATAATCACCCCAATCATAAACTCAAAGATCCGGGTTGAGAATAAGTAGTAGCTTTTGGTTGGGTAATTACTTGATAAATATAATGATAAAGCCATGGTTAATAAAGAAATTAATAAAACAATACCTGCTTTGTTAAAATGATAACGATGACATAATCTATGTAACAAGAATAACGCTGGCGGCATAAAGAGATACCATTGCCATTCAATCGCCAGTGACCAGGTATGCAAAAGCGGAAGATATACAGAACCCTGTGCGGCATAACTTGTCGTTACACGGGAAAAATACTGATTAGATAAGAATAATGAGGTGTATTTCTCACTATTCATAGCATCAATATAATCATCGGGTAAATAAAGTATTGATGTTATCACCAAAACAAACAGCATTACCAATAGCAGTGCAGGCTGTAACCGCCAGAGACGGCGCCTGTAAAAATCAGAAAATGAAAAGCTATTATCAATAAGTTGCTGTCTTATTATTGATGAAATTAAAAATCCGGATATGACAAAAAATATATCAACACCAATAAACCCGGATGGAATTAAATTATCATAGCTATGGAATATCACAACGAAGAGAACAGCAATTGCTCTTAATCCATCGATATCTGATCTGTATTTAATTGACATAATAGTTAAGCTGTTATTCATATTAATTAATAAAAGTATACCACAGACATACTTTTACCTCTATAAACATCAACAGCTCTACATGGCCGGGAACAGCGATATTCTTCATAATAAAGGTAACTATATGCTGTGGGAGGATGTGCTCTCGCCACAGATCCGGAAAATAAACCGGACAAAAACGCAGTGGCCCAGACAACCGGGACATCAACAACAACACCATGAGCCAGAAAGCGATTACTGAGGCATTACAAAAAGCTGTTAATATCGACATTATTTACCCGGTAGGTGTGGTGATCTGGTTTGCACAAAGCAAGAACCCGGACAGCCTGTTTCCGGGCTCCAAGTGATCGTCTATCGGTGAAAATAAAACTATCCGGTTGGTGAACAGCAGCGGAAATGACAATATTACGCTGACAACTGCGCATTTGCCTGCACACAGTTATGGTTTTTCAGGATTTACATCAAGCTTTGATTACGGGACTAAGACAATAAGCCATGGAGGGAGTTCCTGCTGGTGAAGGCGGACCGGCGGCGTGTACGTCGGGTACTAATTCAGCTGAAGGGCATAGCTACACTGTTGCGACAGGTGCTCATAGCCATAATTTTCCTGAACGACAGAAAATATGGTGAATAGTTTATCAGTATTAGTTGTTAATGCTAATGTAATCGGGGCGGTATCGTATAGGGTAATTCTGATGGGTAATTATAGCGGTATATGTGCATACCGCTATAATTTCGTGACTTATTTTCTTATAGCAGATTCAAATTCTTTAATGAACAGGTCATAATTCATGGTTTCTTTAGACCACTCCAGCGCACTTTTGCTAAATTGTTCATAATCTTCAATGATATTCATAATTGCTGATGTACATTTTTGAGGATCAATTAATTTAGGCGGTACAAGACAATCGTTAACAGGATCATAGACATCATGAGGAAAGTTAATATTTATCCCTGTTTCTTTGTAGTATTCTTCTGCTGAAATATCCGGGACGATACCAATACCACATATTTTATCTCTTACTGCTTCTGGTTGTCCATTCAATAAAGGGAATATGACTGGTACACCATTTGACATAGCTTCAATACATGATAAGCCGAAGGCCTCAGCAACGGGTGTACTGATATATATATCAATAGAGGAGTAAAATTTTTTCATATCATCCTGATAGCCAATGAATTTAATTTTTTCCTCTAACCCTAATTTAATAACTAACTTTATTAGGTCATCCTTTTGTTCACCATCTCCGGCTATAATTAACCTTGCATCTGTTCCCTGATCTGCAAGAGATTTAATACACAGAATTGCAATTCCAATACCCTTAAGGCCAACCAGCCGGGAGGCGACTCCCAAAGTAATAGGTTTTTCATTGTTAATCATTTTAGATGATAGCAATGGTTTTATTGGCAACCGGTTTATTACCGTATTTATCGGGCATGACAGATTAAATCTTAATTCCATGACTCTTTTTGATGCGTCAGAAACAGCAATGGCACAATCTAACTTTTTAAAAAAAGATATGGTTTTTTCATTGGCTTCATACTGCCAGGAGCAACCATGGTCATAGTAAACTAAAGTTGTATTTTGGGGCTTGTATGGTAATCGTGGTATAAAATCCCAAATGATAGTTATATCAGCCTTACTTTTCTTTATTTTTTGGACTAATGCAATTTTTCTTAAAAATGTTGGGTATTTTATTTTTGTATTACCGATAAAGTTTGAGAATTTAATTCTTAATGATGATACTTCATCTTTTATGTTTTTATTTATACTGTTGCTGGTGCATAATATTTCATTATCAAAAGAGCTGTTTTTTAAATATTCCAGAAAGAGACGTTCGGCACCACCAAATCCTTGTAAATTAATCAAATGTAATAATTTCATTCTATCTTTTCCTGTAATATTGTAAACTACATTAATTCTACATTAAATTTAATGAAAGAGCATTGTTCTTTTTGTTTTTTACTATCATTGCGGGAACACCAACAGCAGTTACATTATCAGGGATATCATGCACAACAACAGAGCCAGCTCCAATTTTAACATTATTTCCAATAGATACATTTTCAATAATACAAGTATGTGGTGCAATATAAACATTGTTTCCAATATTTGCTGCTTTCCCTTTATTTGACCCTATCGTTATTTGATGGCTTATATTAACGTTTTCACCAATGATTGCTGTCGGATTAATACATATACCGCCAACGGTTATATGTCCAATGTATAAGCCGCCACCAATAGATGTCTCAACAGGAAGGAATATGTTAAACTTTCTGCATTTTTTCCTATAAAAGAATCGTGATAGCTTCCGGATTGCTTTATTTCTGTGATTACTCAATCTGAACCAGAATAAAAAATTAAATGACTCATTTTTTCTGAATGTTCTATAAAACGAATAAAATGTTAGTTTATTGCAGTATCTGGCAAAATCAGCAAACACTAATTTTTTTGTATCGTCATTATTGTACATATTCATGTTCATGGCCTTAATATCTTTCACAATATCATATCACATTTTTCGGTAGCCTATTGATATTCAAGCATAGAATAACACAATCTTATTGTACAATCATGATACAATTGCTTGAAATGATTCACGTAAGCAATGAATTTAAAAATTCCCCCTCCGGCAACGCTGTGCTGGTTCTGGCGGGGAGTCGTTTTCTGATGCCATTTCCCAATGATCTCCCCAGTTTCTGTGACTATCCGCTGATGCAGATCTTTTCTGTGCATATGTTTGCGGAACAAAACCAGATAACCATAAAGGCTATCCGGTTTTTACTGAGAAAATCAAAGTTCAGTAAATGTTGTTTTATCCAGGCAGTGTGCATAAACTTTGTATAAAAATACAAAATATAAAATCCCGAATGTGATTATCGACAGAATTGTCCACAGTATGATGTAACCGATCATTCCAGAAAGACTTATCTCACATTTGAGGCGGCAAATTCTGGTGTTATCACGTTTATCGACAACCTCAGTATTGTTCAGGATAAATTTTATGAGGTAATACGGAAACACCATCATGGCGAGCCCAAACGTAACAATGGACAGTAAAAGCCATATAATGAGATGGCCCAGTATATCTGTTGTGCCGGCCGTACACCGTAATTTTGCGTTTCGGAGATCGGGAGAAACCATTATTTATCTGCCTCTGTGGATTGAAATTAGTACCTGCAGCATGTCTTTGCAGGTTAATGTCAGCGGTGGCGCTGTCTTCTGAATTAATAATTCCTGATAATTATACCGCCTGATAACGCTCCGTAAAGGCCAAATAATTTTGCGGTGAAGAGGGGCTATCACCACACCTCAGGCTATCAGTGGATAAACGTATTAAACGATTATAGCCCGAAAATGATAATCTGAGCCGGGAACCGTACTATTATTGCGGGTAAAAATACGGTTATCTGCTGATAAATACTCAGCAGAAATGAAAATAATGAAATAAACAAATAAAATTGAAAATGTAATGTATATCGTTTCAGTTAGTTATAAACAGGCAAGTAATATATAATATAAAAATGGTATTTATTTTAAAAAACAGAATGACAATACAAAGTCAGAGGTATCTGATGGATAACATATCACCGAATAATGTTCAGATCCTGGAGTTCGTGGAACGCCTGAAAACAGTAACAGGTCCTGAATTTTTTCATTATCTGAATGATAAAAAAGTCAAAACCACGTGTCTTATGTGCGGGCATAATGGCAGACAAATTATCGATGAAACACACTATACGACAGCACAGGACAAACTGGATAGCAAACCACCACAGACATTTGTCACTTTCTATTATCATACTCCGGGTATCCCGGCTGACAGTATAAATCATTACTATTATCGTCTTATTTGTGATAACTGTGGTTTTGTCTCCCAGCATAGTGCCAGATATGTCATAAACTGGCTGGATAAAAAAGAGCGTCGGGAACAGCAATTAACTGATAGTAAATGGAAAAATTCACCGGAAACTGTTATTGAAGAGCTGAACGAAGAATAACTGCAGCATAATGATACCGGGAGAGAATGCCCGGTTTTCTTTTTGTGTTTTCCGCTCGGTTCTTTTTACTGCCATCTTCTTGTTCTGACATCAGAATGTTGTGATTTTTAAGAACTTTACTTTACCTTAAGAGCAAGGTTCAATGTCATACGCAGAATTACCTGCAGGAAAGGTAAACGGAGGGTGTATGGAAGATGGTTTAATGGTTATTGCAGGACTGGCACTTGTAGCTGCGGTTGCGGGTCTGATCAAGCCTTCTCTTGTGGGAATGAAAAGCCGTACAGGTGCATTATTGGGATATTTGATTATTTTTGTTATCTTTTTAGTTCCTGCATTAATATTGATGCCTGATTAATGAAATATTATCTGAATTGTTCAGAGATTGTGGAGAGAACTTTATTAAATGTAAATATGGTAAAGTTATTTTCATCGCATTGACCTTTCCCTTAGGGCAACCTTTATGATTAATTCCGTCAACCAAATATTAAATAAGGAATGAATCATGAAAAAAACACTTATCCTCACTGCATTGTTATCCGGTGTAATTACCTTTGGTGCTGCAGCGAATCCGGTATTATTAAGCGGTGACATGCATGCCGTTACCACGCCGGTACAGAAAGAGCTGGGTGATTCGATGATGCGTATGCATGATGATATGGCAAAAACATTATCCGAGCAAAATGCGGATATTGCCTTTGCGGAAGGGATGATTGCACATCATAAAGGCGCAGTTGAAATGGCAAAGATTGAACTGAAGTACGGTTCAGACCCGGAAATGCGAAAATTAGCTCAGGATATCATTGCCGCTCAGGATCCGGAAATAAAGCAGATGCAAAATTGGCTTAAGGATAATAAGCCAGCTAAAAAATAAAAATTCAATAATAATTACGGCATCTCTTTTTCAGATATGCCGTTTTTTGTGTTTTTAGTGATGGATTTATTTATTAATCTCCATCCGGATCGCAAAAATAAATTTATCACGTCAAAATTTATATTTTGCTTGTAGACAAAATTCTTTCTGAGACATATTAAATATCCTGTGAATTGATGATGTACGACTCAATCTCTGATGAAGATTTCAGTATTATTATCAACCTGATTATTTTAAGAAAAGGATATTCTATGCCTGACCCGGAAATTATTGCTTTTTTTACAAAATACCCGGCTTTAAAAGAATCCCCCGGGTTTTCCCGCCGGCACTGGTTATCTGATGCGGCGAAACGTGCAAAACAGCTGTCACTGACCACACATCCTCTGGCGTTCTCGCATCCCGGTGCCCGTAAACATCGTCACAAAAAAGTAAGTTCAGTGCTGGCAGGTACCGGTGTAAAAAAGAAAAATGATGGCTTCCTGCGATCCGGTAATACGGAAGTTTCGCCGGATGCAGAAGGTAATGCGGCGGTACTGAAAATATACACGTTTCTGATGCTGAGGATGCAGGATGGAAAGACGTTACTGACTCATCTGTGTGAAGAAAGTGAACTGGCAATAAAAATCCTGGGTAAAGAAGATTATCTGACATTACGCACTGGTTTTTTACAGATATTATCAGCAACAAAAACAACAGTAACCAGCCCGAAAATAAAGCAGGTGTTTTTTCCTGTACCGGATGACGGGAACACAACGGATTATCATTTGTTGTCGGTTCTGACACCGTCGGGGTTATTATTTGAACTGCGCCGCCGGCTTGAAATATCCGGTGTGTTTCCCCGCGATCTTGTTGTTATTCGTATCGGCGGCAGTAAACCACAAAATATTTCTGCACTTACTATACGCAATCAAGGAAAAGCCTTTTTGTTGTTGTCGATCCCGCCGGGAACGGTCTGTGCCGGAGATCCTTATCGTGTTCATTAATTATCTTCTGCTGAAAAATATAATGATTCAGAATGCGAATGCCTTATCCGGTGCACTGATTGCCGGTTTTCCGGCAGTCACTGCCTGGCTGGGATTTGTTCATGCACTTGAGCGAAAAGTGAGAGAAAAGGGATTTCCGTCAGTCAGGTTTAATGGCGCCGGTATTATCAGTCACGATTGTCATTTACGGTTGTATGCAGGATCAGGTGAATTGGCGTATTCCGTGCTTAATAACCGGAAGCCGCCTGATAAAAAAGGCAGAAATTCATCATTGATTGAGGAAGTATATTGTCATCTTAATGTTTCATTGTTTATCCGTGGTGAAAATACAGAAGAGAAAAATAAGGAATTTATCCGGGTTGTATCAGAGGCTATAAGAATACTGAAAATTGCAGGAGGTGATATCACGGATGCAGGTATTCCGGAGACAGGTATTATTCCGGACAATAAACAAGGATGGTGTGAATTACGACAACGCATAGCTCCCGGATATGCATTACTGGAACGACGGGATGTCATGATCAGGGCAATGAACAGCGGAATGGATGCAATGGCAGCATTACTGAAATATATCACGGTTCCCGGTAGGGGGCTGATTCCGGTGGTAACCGGCTATCAGGGGCTTTCTCCGCCGGGGACGGCGGAAAATGCCAGGGATGAAGGCATACCGCATCGCTTTGCGGAGAGTGTTATCACATTAGGTGAGTTCCGGCGGACAGATAAATTACGGAATCCTTCAGCTATGTTGTGGTGTTATCACTATTTACCTGATGACAATCTTTATCTGTGTCAGCAGAAAAATCATTAACGGAAAAGTATAAATGAAAGGAATCTGTAATATACCGTCCGTTTTATCATTCTCAAAAAAGCTTAGCCCCTCGGATGGCCTTTTTTCCGGAACATCACAGCAACCGGATTCTCCGGTTACTTCGCTGAATATACAGACGAGAACGGTACGCGGGACATGTGCTTTCCGCCGGACATCCCGCGGGACAGATAAAAGCAGGATATCTTCACCGGACATTCATGATCCGAATATTCAAAATATGGATTGTTGTATGCTCGGACCGGAGCAGGATGTGCTTATACTCCGTTTTTCACTGAAAATAACCGGTGGACTGCCATTTCCGGCCGCCTGTAATAATGAATGTTTTCGTCAGGATTATCAGGCCGTCATCAGAGATTATCTGAAAAGGGAACAGTGCAGGGAGCCATCAAAGCGGTATGCACATAACATTGCCTGCGGTCGTTTTTTGTGGCGCAACCGGATTGGCGCGGAACATATTAATGTGGTTGTGGATAACCGCAGTACGGAAAAAAAGCAGCAATGGATATTTGATGCCGGAAAATACAGTCTTCGTCATTTTGAACAGACAGATAATTCAGTCAGAGATCTGGGGGGGCATATTGCCGCAGCACTGAGCGGTGATGAGGGGGCCTTATCACTGGTTATCACGGCCAGAGTCAGAACAGGAAAAGGGCAGGAGGTTTATCCCAGTTGTGAATTTGTGGTGAATAAAAGAAAGGGCGGAAAAAGCCGGATACTCTGCAATATTGACGGAGCAGCGGGAATGCATTCACAAAAAATAGGCAATGCTTTGCGTTCTGTGGATACCTGGTACCCTGACTTTTCTGATTTATCAGCCGGGGCAGGTGTTATTGCCGCTGATCCTTTTGGTGCGGTAACACATCTGGGGGCAGTATTTCGTCCGCCGGGATCAGGGCAGGATTTTTATACACTTTTTGAAAAATGGGTCAGCGGGAAAACACTTCCGGCACATGAAGAAAATTATGTCGTGGCAGTGTTAATCCGCGGCGGGGTTTTCGGCTGCGGAGGGTAAGCGAGTGAGATTTTATCAGACAATTACTATCCTGCCGGATGCGCTGATATCTGTTGTATTTCTCCGCCGTCAAATCTGGCAACAGCTTCATCTGGTACTGACAGAGAATAAAACCGGTAAAACGGACAGCACCATTGCCATTGCATTTCCGGATTACTGCCGTGAGCCGAAAACGCCGGGAAACTGCCTGCGGTTGCTGGCACAGGATTATGACTCATTGGCAATACCGGCAATTTCTGCCCGGTTGTCTTCATTTTATCCTTATATCCGGTTAAGCCGGATTTTACCTGTTCCGGAAAAAAATCAGCCGGTCAGTTATGTCCGTGAGCATGTAAAAGGGTTACGGCGTTTTCAGAGTTCGGGGAACGGGCGGTTGTTTATTCCGGAAACACTGCCGTTTATCTGGACTGAATCTTTGTCAGGTAAAGGCCATCACCGTCCGTTTCCTTTTTTCATCAGAAAACTGGAGGCTGAGTTTACGGCGGAGGGGACGTTTACCTGTTACGGGCTGAGCCATAAAAAAACGGAAAACGGAGTGATTGCAACAGTGCCTCACTTTTGAGGCTGTTTACTGCCACGGCGGCAGCTCAGAAATAATTATGATAAAAAAATAATGTACTGCCGGAAATACCCCTGCACTCAGACAGGCAGGGGCGGCAGCGCTTACTGTACCGGCGGAGAAATGGTCAGTGACGGTGTGACACTATGAGAACCGGGATCAACAGTAAAATGGATATCGGAGGAAAATCGTTTTTTCGGTGCCAGTTCCCAGACGACGCGTACCGGGAATTCACCGTATTCGGTTGGCGTACCGTGCAGATTGCCGGTTTTATCATTAAAGCTCAGGCCGATATTGCGCCGGAAATAGATGCCGAGAATCGCGACCGCTTTGCCGTCTTCCAGTGTTGCGGTTACCGGCGAGCTGAAAGGTTCGAGTAAGCGGGCGCGGGCAATACTGACGCGGATTGCCGGTTGTCCGGGAGAGGAGGCCGTTGCCCCGGATGCTGTATTTTCAGGCGGTGCCTTTTCCGCGACAGGTGTATTTCCGGCAGACTCCCGCTCAGTATCCGGTGCGGCCGGTGGCGGACTCTCTTTTTTTCCTGCCGCAAACAGCGCTGTCAGTCCCCAGGGCTTTTGTTCTGTGGCCGGGGATGAGAGATATTCTTCCGGGTCTGTCTCTGACAGCGGATTGTTTTCTGTATTGAATGACCAGTCGTGATTCGGCACAGGCTCACTGACCGGGGCGGATGCGGCAGCAGTCTGAGGTTGTTCCGGCTCCGGGAGTTCACCGATAACCGGGGTATCTGTTTCATCAGTGTCCAGGTCGTCAAACAGCCAGTTGCCGTCCTTCAGCGGATCACTGAAGGTGACAGGTTCCGGGAAGAGGGATGTATCGCTGAATACCGATCCGGCTAATGCTGTTGTTTCATCAGAGTTATCAGCAGCAGGCATTGCAACGGATTTTTCTGCATTGCCGCCGGCAAAAATATTGTCGTCAGCAAAAACATTGTTGTCAGAAAAAACATTGTCGTCGGCAGAGCAATTGTCGTCAGCAGAAAAATTCAGTGGTTCAGCAACGCCGGATTCGGCGGTAAGAAAAGCATGCGGACCAAATATTGAAGATAAACGATCGATCTCTGCGGAGGCTTGTTCTTCCTCTGAGGCAGACTGCGGTGCTGTAACGGTATCATCCGTAATAACCGGTGCTTCCTGATCAGAAGAAAGAATAAGTGGTTCCGGTTCAGCTGCAAAAAATGCGGAATGAACGGTATCAGTATTTGTATCAGTATTTGTATCTGTATCCGAAGGTGAGTCAGGGATTTCCGCCGGGGCGGAAAGCGTACTGTCACTGAGCGGGCAGCCCATCATCATTTGCGGGTTATTGCGCTCATATTCATCCCGGGCTGCAGACAGTGAGACGGTTATTTCGCGGTATTTAATGTCAACCAGACTGCTGAGAATGAGCAGGGCGGCGCGGATGGTTTCATCATCACACAATGCCGTGATTTCTGCGCTGCGGATTTGGTGTCCGGCCTGTTCAGCTAACAGGGCACAGATTGTCCGCTTCTGATCGGATGTTATTTCCATTAACGTTTCCCTCTGTGACGCACTGATTGTCACGGTTTTTAGAACGGAACTTCGGGTGGCTTCTGCTCCGGCACTGATTACAGGCCGGACGTGTTCCCTGAACAACGGATGCCGGGAAATTATGCGGTAATGATACGGTATAATCCTGTTGCCGAAATATGGGGTAAGTCTGATTGACGCAGAATGGCGCATAATAAAATAATGACAACCTTAATTATCCGAAATTATCATTATTTTATAAATAAGAAGAATTATCCCGGATACTCTGGTTGCAGGCTCCTGAACAGCCATATTTACCCGGCCCGCTCCGGCAGGAAAAGGCACGTAAACAGCATATGCAACGTTTTTTATGATATTAAACAAAGATTCAGGCATCGCTGATTGTTTCTGATGCGAAGGTCGCTAAGATAGGTATTCCACTTAAGGAAAAGCGGCAGTGCGGGTAAATCTACCGGAGGAGACGGCGGAGTGTCGTATCGTGCATTTTTTCAGCCTGTAAAAACCCTGACACAAGCGCAGCGTCAGGAAATGGCCTCACTCTATTTTATGTATTACACCGGCAGTGACGGTGTTCAGTTTTTGTCAGATCTCGATCATAAACAGGAAGTGCTGTTTCTGATGTCGGGTGATGAAATGGCCGGGTTCAGTACTCTGCAGTTTTATTCGTTCCGCGGACACCGGATTGTTTATTCCGGCGATACAATTGTGCATCCCGCCCACTGGAAACAGCAGACACTGCACGGTGCCTGGCTGCGGCGTATTGCGCTTCTGCGCAGCGAACATCCCGGGGAGCGGGTATTCTGGTTCCTGCTGGTAAAGGGGGTGCGCACTTACCGGTATATGAGCACATTGGCACAGACTTTCTATCCGCACCGGAACGGTAATATCAAAGAACCGGAACTGGCGCGGCTGGCAGCAGAACTGGCAAAAGATAAATTCGGCTTACTCTATAACCCGGTACGTGGTGTGGTGGAATGTCCGTCATCATTCGGTTATCTGAGCCGTGAAATGGCAACGGTTACTGACGCGCAGCGCAGCAAACCGGATGTCGCGTTTTTCCTGCATAAAAACCCGCACTATGTCTGCGGTCATGAGCTGGTCTGCTTGTGTGAAGTTTCTCCTGAGAATGTGGCAAAACGTTTTCAGCCTCTGTTTGAAGATCCCGGTGTTGAGTTCTGCTATGGATAATGCATGGCAGCATTTCCGGGCCGGTACGCCTCCTGTGTTGTCTCCGGGTTCACTGCGTGAGAGACAGTTCCGCTGGTTATCTGCCTGTCTGGCTGATAATGCGGCGTGTGAATACGGGCGGCAGTATCATTTCTCATCTGTAAAATCCGTGGCGGATTATCAGCAGAACGTCCCTCTGACAACCTATTCTGAGCTCAGTCCTTTTATCACCCGTATGACGGACGGGGAAGAAAATCTGCTGTGCAGTGCGCCGGTCCCGGCATTTGAACTGACCGGCGGCAGTCACAGCGGCGGTAAACTTATTCCCTATACTGCCGCCGGATTAACCGATTTCCGTCTCGCTGTCACCGGCTGGCTGCATAACGTTATCCGCCGTTTTTCACTGACCTCCGGCCATGTTTACTGGGCGCTCAGCCCGGCAGTGACACGAACGACAAAAACACCCTGTGGTATTCCGGTCGGCGGCGGTGATGCGCTCTATCTGGGCGCGGATAATCTGGCGGCGTTCAGTGAATTATCCGCAGTACCGCTGACACTGTCACAGGTTGAGGATGCAGCCGACTGGCAGTTACTGACCCTGATTTATCTGCTTCAGTGCCCCGGTTTACGTCTGATCTCAGTCTGGAGCCCCGTATTTTTATTTCCGCTGCTGACAGCCCTGGACTCACGGCAGGAGGCTATATCTGTATTGCTGCGTGATGGCGGAGTGCTTGCCGGTCATTCCCTGAAGGCGGACCCGGCGGCTCTGGCGCGTTACCGGCAGTATCTGCGGGAGCATAAAACTGCACTGTTATGGCCGCAGCTGGTTCTGATCAGCTGCTGGGATCAGGCGGCATCCGCCTCACCGGCACAGGCGCTGATGGCTCACTTTCCCGGCGTGACACTCCAGGGAAAAGGGCTGCTTTCCACTGAAGCCGTGATCACGGTTCCGTCTGACTGCGGCGATCCGCAACTGAGTGCGGACAGCAATTTTTATGAATTCCGGCATAGCAGCGGGCAGATATATCTGGCGGATGAGCTGATCCCCGGTGAGACATACAGTGTGATTGTCACCACCAACAGCGGGCTGTACCGCTATCAGACAGAGGATCTCGTGTTGTGTACCGGTCATACAGCGGAAGCTGTTCCGCAACTGCGTTTTTGCGGGCGTGACGGTATATGCAGTGACCTGGTCGGGGAAAAACTGACCGAACCGTTCGTGTGTGCCGGATTACCGGCATCACAGGATTTTGCCGCACTGGCAGCGGATGAGCGGGGCTATGTGCTGCTGCTCAGTGATACCTCAGTCAGTGATATACAGGCTCAGGCGTATTGTGAGGAAGCCGAGCGCTACCTGTGCACCAATCCGCAGTATCACTACGCCCGCCGCATCGGACAGCTTAACCCGCTGACATACCTCCGCCTGCATAAACCGGCGGAGCACTATTTTCACCGGCAGCTGCAACGGGGAAAACGGCTGGGGGAGATAAAAATCCCGGCTCTGCTGACCCTGCCTGACTGGCGTGCCATGTTTGATATCAGGGAGTTTTCGTGACGACACAGACTGTTTATACGCCGCAGCGGCCGCTGGATCTGGTGCTGCTTTCGCCGAAAGGGCCGCTGTACCGGAAACGGGGCGGGATCTTCAAACGCTCGCTGCGTTATCAGCCGCTGACGCTGACCATGCTGTCGGCGCTGGTGCCGAAATCCCTGCCGGTCAATATCCGTCTGATTGACGAAAGCATTGAGGAACTGCCTGAGGATTTCACCGCAGACCTGGTGGCGATGACGGTGATCACCGGCAACGCACCGCGGGCTTATGAACTGTCGGCTCAGATGCGGGCGAAAAATATTCCGGTGGTACTCGGCGGGCCGCATGTCACATTACTGCCGCAGGAAGCATTACAGCATGCTGATACGGTCTGCACCGGGTATTCCGAGCAGAGCTGGCCGCAGCTTATCCGCGATTTTATGGCGGGTAATATGCAGCGTGAATATCGCCAGGGTGCGGATTTTACCCTTGATATCCCGGATCTGCCATTTCCTGAGCGTGAGCGGTTCGATGCGAAGCACTTTCTTACCCAGGGGGTGTTTGAGGCGACCCGCTCGTGTGCGCATAACTGTGAATTCTGTGTTGCGCCGAGTGCCTGGGGACGTAAACAATTCCAGCATCCGGTGGAATGGGTTGCTGAGGATATCCGCCGTTATGTGGAACGTACCGGCAAGCGGAAAGTGATTTTTGTCGATCTGAACCTGGTGTCAGATATCGGCTATGCCAAACGGCTGTTCACCGCACTGATCCCGCTGAACATTCAGTGGTTCGGTTTATCTACCGTGCTGATTGCTCATAATCATGAATTGATGGAGCTGATGGCCCGCAGCGGCTGCAAAGGGTTACTGCTGGGGCTGGAAACCGTCAGTGACGGCAGCCTGAAAGATGCCGGGAAGAAATTCAACGGTTCGGTGGATTATAAAGAACTGATCGGCGATCTGCACCGGCTGGGAATTGCGATTCAGGGCTGTTTTGTGTTTGGTCTGGATCACGACACCACGGATGTGTTTGATCGTACAGTTAATTTGGCCATCGACGCAGGAATCGATTTACCGCGCTTCTCGGTTCTGACACCGTTCCCGGGCACGCCGCTGTTTAAACGCCTTGAGGAAGAACAGCGGATTTTAACCACTGACTGGTCGCTGTATGACGCGCAGCATGTGGTATTCCGTCCGGCGCTGATGAGTGCGCGGGAGCTGGAACTGGGGCACGAACGTGCCTGGAAAAAAGTGTACCGCTACCGCAGTATCGCTAAGCGGTTATGGCAGGCGCGTAACTTTAAGCCTCTGGCGCTGACCGCCAATCTGGGTTACCGCTTCTATGCGCATCATCTGCATCAGTACTATACCTGTGACTGGCCGGTTGAGCACCGTCCGGCAAAATCAGGCAGTCACTGATGCGGCTGACATTTATCCATCCGGCAATCGGCCACCGGCGCGATGAAACCTATCTGCGTTCCTGGCAGATGGAGCCGCTGCCTGTTGCGGCGCTGAAAGGGCTGACACCGGCAGATATTGAAACCCGTTTTTATGACGATCGTCTTGAACTGATCCCGTTTGATGAACCGGCAGATCTGATCTCAATTTCAGTTGAAACCTATACCGCAAAGCGGGCTTATCAGATAGCCAGTGAGTACCGGAAGCGGGGTGTGCCGGTACTGATGGGCGGATTCCATGCCACGCTGATGCCGGAGGAGGTAAAACGTTTTGCGGATGTCATTATCACCGGGGAGGCTGAGTCAGTCTGGGAATCGATGATTGATGATTTACGCCACGGCACACTGCAGCGGGAATATCACGGAACACAGACCGATCTGCGCAGTATCCGTGTTGACCGCTCTCTGTTTGCGGGGAAACGTTATTTACCGATTGGCCTGGTGGAAACCGGGCGCGGCTGCCGCTTTCATTGTGAATTTTGTGCGGTACAGTCGTTTTATCAGCAGCGTTACCGGCGGCGCGATCCGGATCATGTGCTGCGGGAGTTATCAGAACTGAAAGGTACAAAAAATCTGTTTTTCTTTGTGGATGATAATTTTGCGGGCAATCTGCGGGAGAGCCGTGAATTTCTGCCGGCACTGGCGAAAGCCGGAATACGCTGGGTGACCCAGATGAGTATTGATGCCGCACATGATGAAGAGTTTGTCCGTGCGCTGTCGCAGGCAGGATGCAGAGGGGTTCTGATCGGTTTTGAATCCCTGAATGAAGCTAATCTGCGGCAGATGAAAAAAGGTTTTAACACCATGAAAGGCGGCTACAGTCAGGCGCTGGCTAATCTGCGCCGCCATCATATAGCAGTATACGGCACATTTGTATTCGGTTATGACCATGATACTCCGGACTCATTCAGCGAGGCGGTTGCGTACGCCCGTGAACAGAGTATGTATATCGCGGCATTTAACCATATGACGCCGTTCCCGGGGACGCCGCTTTATGCGCGGCTGGCGCAGGAAAACCGCCTGCGCTATGAACACTGGTGGCTCGATGATAACTACCGTTACAACGAGCTGCCGTTTTATCCGGCACAGCTGTCTCCGGAGGCAGTAACGCAGGGGTGCCTCTCAGCAAGGAAGGCATTTTACAGTTCACGTTCGATTCTTCAGCGCAGCTGGCGTAACCGGGGCGATTTTTTTATGTTTCGCAACTATTTCCCGATTAACTGGCTGCATCACCGTGAGATAAGCAGCCGCAACGGCTACCCGCTCGGTGATGAAAATTGGCAGGGTAAATTAGCAGAGGTTAAATGATAGAGGTTATCGACGCGACAACGGAGCATATCGCGGATTTACTCGGGCTCCTCGAAGAGAATGCCATGCAGGGGGACTGGGAGCTGGTGATGACCCGGCGGCCCGGTTATTTTTCCCCGAAAGATGATTTCGGCGAAGTCTATCCGGCACTGGCAAGAGACGGTGACACGCTGATTGGTATGTGTCAGCTGACGGTGCAGAAAGGCTGGGTTAACGGCGAAGAGGCGCGGATGGGCTATCTCAGCAGTTTGCGTGTTGTGCCGAAATACCGTAATCATCTGAAAGTGTTACAGGCCGGATTTTCCTGGCTGCGGCAGTTGCCGACACCGGATCACTGTTACACCAGTATTGCGGAAAATAATCTGCTGGCCCGGCGTCTGCTGGAACGGGGCGTGGAAGGCTTACCGCTTTACCGCCCTCTGAGCAGCATGAGTACGCTGGCGATCAGCAAGAGCCGGGGTAAAAACCGCGGATTATGGAAAGTGGTACCGCCGGAAGATTACACGGATGTGATCCGTTTCTTTGCGGAGGAATCCTCCTCCCGTCAGCTGGCACCGGCGCTGAATCTGAAAGCCATGCAGCAGACCGGCATCACCGTACTCGGCAGTTATCAGAACGGACAGCTGGTGGCCTGCGGTATGCTCTGGGATCAGCGATCATTCAAACAGGTTATTGTGGCCGGTTACTCCGGCAGAATGAAGATGCTGCGTCCGCTTTACAATGCGTTTGCCGGGATGACCCGGCGGCCGCAGATGCCGGAGGCCGGGGAAGTGATCCCGCAGAGTTTCCTGTCATTCCTGGCCTGTACGGATGATACCAAACTGCCGGATCTGATTGAGGAAGCCCTGCTGCACTGTACCACACCGATTATGACAGTCGGGCTTCCGTCCGGACACATCTGCACCAATGATGTGATTAAACGTACCGGTGCATCGGTTTACCGTACCCGGATTTACGGTGTTGATCTGACGGCTGCGCCGCAGTGGGACGGCCGGATTGTGTGGCCGGAGATAGCTCTGCTGTGAATATCGTGCTTATCTACCCGAATATGGGGGATTACCGCACGAAAGATGCTATGACACCGCTGGCGATGGGGATCCTGGCGGCCTTGTCGCCGGGGCACCGGGTGACATTTTATGATGACCGGCTGGATATCATCCCGGACGAACTGCCGGAAGCGGATTTAATTGCCATTTCGGCGGAAACGTTCACGGCACAGCGCAGTTATCAGCTTGCTGACCGGTTCCGCCGTCAGGGGAAAACCGTGGTGATGGGCGGTTACCATGTCACCTTTATGCCGGATGAAGCGTTGCAGCATGCGGACAGTGTGCTGCTCGGCGATGCGGAAGGGGCATGGGAACAAATGCTGGCGGACTGTGAACGCAATGCGCTGAAGCTCCGTTACCGTGGGGCGCATGACCGTCCGCTTGCCGGTTGCCGTATTGACCGGACTATTTTTAAGGGCAAACGTTACGCCCCGGTGTCGCTGGTGCAGTTCTCGCGCGGCTGCCGCTTTGCCTGTGATTTCTGCTCTATCCATGCCTTTTATCCGGAAGGGGTACGCACCCGGCCGGTTGATGAGATGCGGGATGAAATTTTATCCCTGCCTGCAAAACAGTTTCTGATATTTGTGGATGACAACCTCTTTGCCGGTAAACGGGCACTGAATGAACTGCTGGTGATGCTCACACCACTGAAGCGCCGCTGGGGATGTCAGATAAGCATTGATATTGCCCGTAATGAGGAAATGCTGGATAAACTGGCCGCTGCCGGGTGCTGTTTTGTGCTGATCGGTTTTGAAAGCCTGAATGAAACCACGCTCAGGCGGATGGGAAAATCCCGCAGCCATACCGCGAAGGATTATGCCGCTGTGCTGGCGGCGCTGTACCGGCGCGGTATATGTGTCTACGGCACCTTTATTTTCGGCTACGACGAAGACACACCGGAAACTATCCGCAGTACGCTGGCCTTTGCGGAAAGCAATAAACTGGCGATTGCCAATTTTAATCTGCTGATCCCGACACCCGGCACGGCGCTTTATGCACGGCTGGAGGCGGAGGGGCGGCTGATTTATCCCGCCTGGTGGCTCGACCCGGATTTTCGTTACGGCGAACCGGCTTTCCGTCCGGGAGGAATGAGTATTGCCGAACTGGCTGACGGATGTTTCTATGCCCGTACCCGCTTCTACCGTTACCCGTCCATTATCCGGCGGCTGTGTCGTTCCGGCAACTGGCGTACTCAGCTGGTTGCCTGGCTTTACAATATCGCCTCGCACCGGGATATTGCCCGCAAGCAGGGAAAACGCCCGGGAGGAAAAGAGTGAAACTGATACTGATTAAACCGAATATCGGCCGTCAGGAACACAGCCTTTATGTGGATGAAGGGCGGATGGAGCCGCTGATGCTCGGTGTGCTTGCCGGTCTGACCCCGCCTGACGTGGACGTGGTACTGTATGACGACCGGATGGAAGCCATCCCGTATGATGAACCGGCGGATCTGGTCGCTATCACTGTGGAAACCTTCACTGCCCGCCGCGCCTATGAGATTGCGGCGGAATACCGCGCCCGTGATGTCCGGGTGGTGATGGGGGGGATCCATGCCACATTGCTGCCGGAGGAAGTGGCACAGCACTGCGACAGCGTTTTTACCGGTGATGCGGAAACCCGCTGGACAGAGATGATCCGCGATGCGGAGAAAGGCCGTCTGAAGCCGCGTTATGATGCCCCGGCCGGGGTCGGTCAGGTCGATCACAATTTGTGCGGCTGTCTGCCGCGCCGTGATATCTTCCGCGGAAAAGGGTATCTGCCGATCAGCCTGATGCAGTTTACCCGCGGCTGCCGTTTTGCCTGTCGTTTCTGTGCTGTCAGCCGCTATTTCGGGCGTCAGCACTATATTCGCCGGATCGATGAAGTGGTGCGGGAGATTGAAACGCAAAAACCGAAATTTATCTTTTTTGTCGATGACAATATTGCCTCCGATCATCGGGAACTGAGTGAGCTGTGCAGCGCACTGACGCCGCTGAATGTCCGCTGGATAAGCCAGGCGAGCCTGGATATGACCCGCAACCGCCGTCTGATGTCGCTGTTACAGCAGAGCGGCTGCTGGGGCAATGTGATGGGGTTTGAATCCATCAACCCGGACAGTCTGCGCGATGCGCGAAAATCGCCGAATATGCGGACATTTTCACAGTATCGCGAGGAAATTTCAGTATTACGGGACTTCGGATTGCAGACCTGGGCGGCGTTCACTCTGGGATATGATCATGATACAGCAGAGACCGTGGAAGATACGGTGGAATTCGCACTGAAAAACCGCTTTGCTTTTGCTGCCTATAACATCCTGATGCCGTATCCCGGCACGCCGCTGTATCAGCAGCTGGCGCAGGAAAACCGTCTGTTGTTTGACGGAAAATGGTGGCTGCATCCGGAATACCGCTTTAATCAGGCGGCATTTCAGCCGGCCCGGATGAGTCCGGAAACCCTGACTGAGCTGTGCCACGCGGCGCGCAGCCGTTTTAACAGTGTACCATCGATTATCCGGCGTTTCTCTGACCTGCGGCTGACTCTGCAATCCTTATCGCGCATGGCCACATTCTGGCGTTATACCCTGTTATTCCGCAAAGAGGTGCATAAAAAACACCGGATGCGCTTTGGTTTGAAATAAGGAGGGTGAATGAATACCAGCCCGGATTCTTTTTCCCGCCGTGTGATCAGCTATCTGCTGTGGTGTATTCCGGTCAGTGTGGTGTTTTTCACGGTTTATCCGCTGATGAATGCGTATACTGCCGGACGTGCAAGTCTGTATTCCCTGTGGTTTCCGGCTGAGCTGCATATCCCGTTTATGCCCGGTTTTATCTGGGTGTACTGCTCGTTTTACCTGATTATTCTGATGCCGGTTTTGTTTCTGCCGCGACGTGAGCACCGGCAGCTTGCACTCACGTTTATTGTGATGACTCTGCTGGGCGGCGTGATCTTTTTTCTGTTTCCGGCGCAGCTTGGTTTTGTGCGGCAGGTCCCGGTATCTCCGCTGTATCAGACGATGTACACGACACTGTTCGCACTGGATCACCCGCATAATCTGGTGCCGTCTCTGCATGTCGCCTGGTCATGTGCTGCGGTGCTGGCCGTTATCCGGCATACCGGGCGCGGGCTGACGCTGTTTTTTCTGTTATGGCTGGTACTGATTGTGCTGTCTGTGCTGCTGGTTCACCAGCACCATGTGGCTGATGTGGTCACCGGCCTGCTGTTAGCGGTAACGGTTACCTATATGATGAGGAAATATTGATGAAAAGGATAATTATCAGTGCATTAATGATTTTCAGTTTTTCGGTTTATGCGCAGCCTGGTGAAGACGACGGTGCTATCCACGATGAACTGCGGCAGGTCATCGGCACGGTGGAAACAGCGATCAACAGCGGCGATTATGACAAAATGCTGCCGGTGATGAGTGAAAACCTGCGTGCCACCCCGATAACCCAGGAGTTTATCTCCGGCAAAGCGGCGATAAAACCGTATTTTGAATCCTGGTTCGGGCCGGACAAATTCCTGAAAAAACTGAATATCAGTTTTAACGCTGATGTGGTGACAGAATTATCCCCGGATAAAACCTGGGGTGTCGCCTATGGTAAAGGGATGGAAAAATATCAGCTCAGCGATGGCCGGACCTATGATTTTCCGACCCGCTGGACCGCGACGGTGGCGCTTGAGGACGGTGCCTGGAAAATCCGCACCATTCATATCGGCACTGATTTCACGGATAACCCGCTGCTGAATGAAACCCGTAACGCCTTACAGGGCATGATGTACGGTGCGGGCGGGCTGGTTATTGGGCTGCTGGCCGGTATTGTGCTGTTCCGCCGTAAAAGTACGGTAAAACCGCAGGCAGACGCCGGGAAGAAACAATAGTTTAATAAAAAAGCAGGTTATGTCGCTCGCCGGGTAACGGGCAGGTGAACGAAAAGCATGCGCGTCATGGATGACGCGCCTGAGCTTACAGGGATGTATTTACAGCGACTTTTCGTTTTGCCCGTTATCAGACGTTTCACGGACTGACAGAAATCACCGTCTTTTTTCTTCTTCCGGCGGAAATACAAAATTCAGATCTGCCGGTGCTCCCATCTGCGGTGCAGGCCGCACGCCATAGCGCCACATAGTGAAATAGACACGCCAGAAAGTCGGACGCGGCTGGTCATCCACCAGCGACGGCAGTTCATACCACGGTGCCTGCGGGTGCTGGTGGTGAGCGAGATGGCAGTGATAATTCAGTGCCAGCCAGCGGGAAACCGGCAGTACTTTCAGGTTCCACGCACCGTTCATCACATCGCGGGGGCTCCAGGCGTGATCCGCATATTGCAGTGCTGACCAGTGCAGTGCAAAAGCCCACAGGCAGAGCAGATAACCGGTCACACTTAAGTCCAGCACCCAAAACAGCAATGCCTGCCAGAGAAACGCACCGAGCAGTTCACTCCAGATGGTCAGCGGCGGCAGTTTTGCCAGTTCCGGGACTTGTGAGCCGAATCCCAGCGCCGGTGCGATTTTAGTGACAAACAGCCGGGAGCGGTAGACGCCCGGTGCAATAAACCAGATCAGATTACCCAGCAGCACACAAAAATAGTACAGCCCGAGCAGATTTCCGCCGTACATCCAGACATTACGCAGCCAGCGCGGCTGGCCCGGCAGATAATAATCATACAGCTCTTTATCTGTCCGGTTATTTTTATGGTGATTCAGGTGTGCGCGGCGTTGCAGGGTAAAGGAGGTCGGAAATGCCCATGCGGCAATAATCCCGATAGCCCGGTTACCGGCAGCAGAGCGGGCGGCCACGCCATGTACCGCTTCATGCAGAATGGCAAACGGCATATTGTTGATCAGCATAAAACCGATCAGCGCGGGCAGGGCATAATACCAGGCGAGGTGACTGACTCCCCATAAACAGGCCGCTGCTGCGGTCATCGAAAAAATCAGCAGAATACTGTTGAGTAAAAGACGCATCAGTCTGTTTTCCTTGTGTTATTTATCACTACTGCCGGGTTGAACAACCCGGTTTTTTCATGGCGTAACCGGCGGGCATACAGCCGGAAGCCCAGATTGGCCGCCAGACGGATAAAACGGCAGCCCGGGCGGCGGAATACCCGGCGCAGAATGGCTGTCAGGCGGTATGTTTCCCGCCAGGCTTCGTGCAGCAGGGATTGCAGGGTTTCCGGTGACATATTTTGCGGCTGAAAAACCACATGTTCGTTGTCATACAGACTCAGATCCTGCGTGATTAACCGGTTTTCTTCTGCCATCCTTTGCCACAGACGCGTACCCGGCAGCGGTGTGAGGACGGAAAAACGTACCAGATCCAGCCCGAGGCTGGGGATCTGCCGTATCGTGTCACGGATACTTTCCGGTGTATCTTCATCAAACCCGAGCACAAAACAGCCGAGTGCGGCAATCCGGTTATCGCGCAGCCGCCGGATCTGACGGCGGTATTCACTGACCTGGTTACAATTCTTGCCGGTGGCCGCCATGGTGTGCTGACTGAGGTTTTCCAGCCCGATAAGCAACCCTTCACAGCCGCTGTCACGCAGCGCCCGGAATACCTCGTCGTCATCTGTCACATTCAGCGTCGCCAGTCCTGACCAGCGGATTTTCAGCGGAATCAGCGCCCGGAACAGTTCCAGGCTGTACTGCCGGTTGGCATACAGGTTCGGATCGATAAATATCCAGCGGCGTTTGCCGCTTTGCTTTATTTCATCAATGACTTCGGCGACCGGACGTGCCGTGCCTTTTCGTCCCCACTGATGTTGCACAGAACAGAATTCACAGGCGAGCGGACAGCCCCGGTCAGCAATAATGGTGGCAATATTCATATAGGCGCGGGGTGGCAGCAGATCACGGTGCGGTACCGGCCCCGGCAGAAAGCCGCGTTCCGGCCGGTGCTGATAGCGCGGTTGCGGATGTCCGTCAGCCATGTCCTGCAAAAACTGCGGCCAGATATATTCACCGGCACCGATCAGTACGGTATCCGCATGCTGTGAGGCTTCATCGGGCTGCAATGTGGCATGTGCGCCACCCATTGCGGTCCTTGCCCCGCATTCACGCCAGTAGCTGCACAGCGCATAAGCCCGGGGAGAGGAGGAGGCTGTGGCGGTGACCACCACGAGATCAAAATCTCCGGTGGTGACGGGCGGGGAAACGCCTTCATCACAGAGGGTCAGTTGCACATTCAGGTGTGGGGGAACCAGAGCGGCGAGGGTGATAAGCGTCAGCGGGGCATAGCTGATCGCCACGGAAAATGCACTTTTCCGGTAGCGGTAAGTCCTGTCAAACGGCAAAATCAGTAATATTCGCACCGGTGCTTCCTGCTCCGCAGATGACATATGGTCTTTCACAATGGCACAGCACGCACCGGGACGCACTGTGCCGGATCAAAGATCAGGCCGTAACGACCTCAAGGACAGAGATATAGCATTCTGTCGGGATGAGACGGTTTATTTTCAGTCCGGCTTCAGCCAGCAGTGCCTCAAATTCCGGAATTGTGCGCTCACCACCACCGGGCAGAATAGCCATACAAAGTATCCCCATACCGTAATGGGCTGACGGGTTGGTTTCCGGATGCACAATGGATTCGATAATCAGCAGTTTACTGTCCGGTTTCATGGCGTTGCGGCAATTTTTCAGTACGGCGAGGGCATTGGTATCATCCTGATTAAAAATGACTTTTTTCAGCAGATACATATCCGCCTGCGGCACGGATTTAAAAAAATCACCGCCGTTCAGCGACCAGCGGGAATCATCCCCCAGCTGAGACAGATATTTATCTGATACCACATGCGGGCTGTCAAACAGGGTGGCGGTCAGTGTCGGGTCACTGCGTAAAATCCGCAGCAGCAGAGAACCTTCACCGCCACCGATATCGGCGATATGACACGCTGACGGGAAGTTATAAGCCCAGGTCACAAAATAGTTTTCCATCTCCGACAGGGCGGACATCCCGGACGGGAAATTATAGCTGTCGTCACAGTTGGGTTTGGTGGCCTGATATTCATAGAAGGTTTTGCCGAACAGTTTTTTAAAGTTCAGTTCGCCCCGGACCGATTCATTAAGCTGACCGATGGTTGACCAGTACGTATTGTCAGTCAGTGTCAGTACCGCATCCCGCTGTGAACAGGGGTGATCCCTGCGGAGAAATTCCGCATCAGGAGAAAGCCGGTAATCATCATTACCTGTACCGGTGAAAATACCGTTCAGCGCCAGCATCCGCAGTATACGGCGCAGATTATCCGGGTCCGAGCCGGTGCGTTCTGCCAGTACAGCGACAGAGAGCGGGCCGTCAGCCAGATGGTCGGCAATATTCAGCTCTGCCGCAACCCGCAGACAACCGGGCAGCGCCAGCCCGAGGGTGGCATTCAGGATACGGATGACGGATTGCTCTTCCGCCGGACTCATCAAATCCGGTTCAGTATAAGACATAGCGGTAACTCCTTTCAGACATGAAATAACAGGACTGGTCAGAGTGCCTGCTGAGGCATACAGCACTCTCTATGTTAAGTGAAACTAAACAATAGAGGGAGGATAGCTCAGCAGCAGGAAATTACCGTATCGGAATATGAAGTATTATTAATTAATGATAAGTTAATCAACTATTCAGTTGTGAATGAATCTGTTTCTGCTGATCCGCAGACCCCGCATCATACATAACCAGGCGCAGGCCGAAACCCCGATCAGCAGCAGCCACAGGGTGTTTGGCGGGAAATAGGTCAGCACACCACCGGTGAGCAGCGGGTTAAATGCACCGCCGAGCCAGCCGAGGGATTGTGCGGAAAAGTAACTGGATTTCATGCCGTCGGGAGCAATGTTATCGATCAGCATATATTCTCCCGGTGCATAAATCAGTTCGCCGAGAGTAAAGACAAAAGCGGCCAATCCCCAGAAGACAAGATTACTGCCTGACATCATAAATCCGGCGAGTCCGCCCATAAAAAAGAGAGTACCGAGTGTCATCAGTTTTTGCAGATTTTCCGTGCTGATCCGGCGGCCGACCATGTATTGCAGTGAAACCACAACGGCAGCATTGACCGGCAGAACCACACCGATCACCTTTTCCG
The DNA here is from genome assembly GCF_019242955.1 of Morganella morganii. Classification (GTDB taxonomy): domain Bacteria; phylum Pseudomonadota; class Gammaproteobacteria; order Enterobacterales; family Enterobacteriaceae; genus Morganella; species Morganella sibonii. Next base: position 2,821,682 of record NZ_CP066129.1, on the reverse strand, counting down.
CCAGCGTGGAATCAGCCACTGTCAGAACATACTGGGAAATACAGGCGGAAAACGAACCGAACACCAGTGAGCCCATAAAAGCAGATAGCGTGAACCAGAGCAGCGCTTTATCGTGCAGCATCACAGAAGGCTGCCAGGCAGTGCTGTTGCTGCCGGAGGCGGAAGGCGGCACACTGCGGACAAAGCGCTGAATAAAGAATATCGGAAATGAGGCGGTACAGGCTGCCAGCCAGAACGGCAGATCTGCACTGTACATCAGCAGTCCGGTACCGATTGGCGGGCCGACAGTCCAGCCCATATTGACGAAGGTATAGTTCAGGGAAAAAACTTTGGTTTTACGTGCGGGCGGCAGCGTATCGGCGAAATAGGCTTTCAGCACTGTGGCAAATACAGAATAGGCGCAGTTAATCAGTGAAAAGAAGACGACGACCAGCGCGATATTGTGTGTCAGCGGAATGGCAATAAAACCAGCGATATAAACCACAATTGCCATCAGCATATAACGCTTTTTATCAAATTTATCGGCAATAATGCCAAAGCCAAGACTGAACAGTACACCGGTTGTCAGGGCGACAGTCAGTGCAACCCCCACCTGATCTACCGCCATGCCATACTGCCGGCTGAGATAAATCGCCATAAACGGGATAGTGGCACCCCGTCCGATAGTAATTAAAAATGAGGAAGCGAGCAGAGCAATAGTGGAACGGGTGGCGGCTTGCATGGTGACATTCTCAGTATTTTTATTTTAATTGTAATATTCACGTAATCAATATCATGCAAATCCGGCGCTGTACAGTGCCTTCAGGTCGTGGCAGCACAGTGTGCACCGGTCGTTTTCACAACCCGTCTGAAACCATATTGACCGGCGTTAAACTGTCCGCGAAGTTCTGTCAGTGTTTTTATCTCCTGCCTCCGCTTTATAAAGAATAGTCCTGGTTAGTAATACCCAGGTTTTTTATACGCTATTATTTTCTGCGGATGACAACGGTATTTTTATACCGGCAAAAATATTAAAAATGTGTCACCGGGTACCGGCAGATAGTGTTGTTGTCTTTATTTCAGGCAGAAAAAATTTGTTTTGTTTCCGGCATTGAGTCAGGAGTCAATATTTTAACAAGGGGATATCAATGCGGGATTTTGATGAGATATCCGGTCAATACAGCGATTTTAACTCTCCGCTCAGCGACGGGGAATTTTTTGCAATACCGGCGGAGGCTGACTTACCGGAAGGTGTAAAACCGGTGATTGATGTATCTGCCGGGCTGTGTATCGGTTATTTGTACGGGATGAATCAAACTTATCATCTTTATGATATCAGAGGACATTATCAGGCGATGTATGTGTTACCGCAGGGATCAGCATTATTTGACCCGCTGGATCTCCTTCTGGTCAGCGGTGTTGTGACCGGACCGGGCGGGCAGGCCGCTTTTCTGACTCGTAACGGTACGACCAGGATAGTCCGCAGCGGCAGTTCAGTACTGAATATACAGATGATCCCGGCACTGAAGAGCAGGCTGAATCCGGATAGTTCAGAAAAGGTAAAATATTCGCTTCCGGCAGCTCGTGCCATGGCAGACAGAAGTCGTTATATTCCTGATTATATTATAAAAACAACCATTAAAAATGGTAATAAAACTAAATTAACCACAGAAAAAAATGAAGAAGACCCGCTTATCTGTTTGCTGAAAATTAAAAAATACAGTCATAACGGGCAGTATCAGGACATAAGCCTGAGGGTTATTTTTGATGCAGGGAAAAAAATGATAAAAGAATTTAATTATTAAATGATGGTTAATTTGCCGGCGGTGATGACTGTTACACATCACCGTTATTTTCCCGTATTACTTAATATAAGAATCCAGCACTTTCAGGACAATATCCAGGTCACCCTGACGCTTTTCCTCATCTTCCTCATGGACCACGTGTTCAATCAGATGGCCTTTAATTACTTCCCGCATTAATCCGTTTACCGCCCCCCGGATAGCCGCAATTTGTTGCAGTACAGCGGAGCACTCATGTGGTTCATCAAGCATTTTTTTCAGTGAGTTGACCTGCCCCTGAATTTTACTGGCGCGGTTCTGAAGTTTCTGTCTGTCCCTGATGGTATGTGACATGGCAACCCCGTGAAATAAGGTGAAAAGAAAGTGACCGGCAAAATAGTAGCATCTCCTTGGTACAAAGAGGTAGTGTAATTATACTGGGGGGGAGTATACTGCGGTCATGCTTTCTTCATTATGAAAACAGGGAATACACGTCATGACTGATTTTTCCGCTCTGTTACAGCAGGGTAATGCCTGGCTTTTTATTCCCGGCGCGATTGCGCTGGGCGCGTTGCACGGCCTGGAGCCGGGGCACTCAAAAACCATGATGGCTGCTTTTATTATTGCGGTAAAAGGGACGGTCAGACAGGCAGTGATGCTCGGCCTGGCAGCGACGTTATCACATACGCTGATTGTCTGGCTGATTGCTCTCGGCGGGATGTATATCAGTACCCGCTTTACACCGGAAGCGGTAGAGCCGTGGCTGCAGATGGTATCGGCGGTGATTATTCTGGCAACGGCATTCTGGATGTTTATGCGGACATATCGTGGTGAAAAAAACTGGCTGACGGAAATACAGCAGGAAAATCATACGCATCATCACGATCACGACCACGGTCACGACCACGGTCACGTCCATCACGATCACGACCATCACCACGACAACCATCATGATGATGAATATCAGGATGCTCATGCCAGAGCGCATGCCCGTGAAATCAAAACCCGTTTTACCGGCGGTAAAGCCACAAACAGTCAGGTTTTGCTGTTCGGGTTGACCGGAGGGTTAATTCCGTGCCCGGCGGCGATTACGGTTCTGCTGATTTGTCTTCAGCTGAAAGCTTTTACCTTGGGGGCAACTATGGTGCTCAGTTTCAGTATCGGACTGGCACTGACACTGGTTACTGTCGGTGTGGTGACTGCCGTGGGTTTACGCCAGGTCAGCCGCCGCTGGCAGGGGCTGGGCGATATTGCCAAAAAAGCACCGTATTTCTCAGCGGCGCTGATTGCACTGGTCGGGCTTTACATGGGGATTCACGGCTATATGGGGCTGGCAGAGTGATGTCATTACTGTGCTGTATTTTGAGATAAATAAAAAAGAGCTTGCCGGATAACAAAATATATGGCTTAATATCGGCATTGGTTTGGAAGTACAGACCTATTTATGTCAGTCCGATTTTAAGTTGTTCTCCGTCAAGCGTTATCCAAGATACCACTTCATAGCGAATTCCTTCTGATAGTTCCCATAAGTAAAAACGTAATCAAACCGCTTATATGCCCTACGGCAACAAAATTTATTAAAGGAAATTCAATATGTCTGCAACAATTACTGGTACCGTAAAATGGTTTAACGATGATAAAGGTTTTGGCTTTATCACTCCTGCTGACGGCAGCAAAGACGTGTTTGTTCACTTCTCTGCAATCCAGAGCGACAACTTCAAATCTCTGGCAGAAGGCCAGCAGGTTTCTTTCACCATCGAAAATGGTATGAAAGGCCCGGCTGCGGCTAACGTGGTTGCACTGTAATCACTGCTGCTCAGGCACAGATTTTAAAAACCTCACTCCGGTGAGGTTTTTTTATGTCCGGAAAACAGACAGTGGCGAAAATAAGGAAATTATGAATATAATTTGCTCATAATTTAAGGGGTAATTTATGTCTCAAAATATTTATGATAATCCGGATTTTTTTGCCGGTTATGCCACGCTGCCACGTTCAGCAGAAGGGCTGGATGGTGCACCGGAATGGACTGCTATGCAGGAATTGCTGCCGTCACTGACCGGAAAATCGGTTATCGACCTGGGCTGCGGGTATGGCTGGTTCTGCCGCTGGGCAAGAGCACAGGGAGCAGCCCGGGTAACCGGTTTTGATCTGTCAGAGAAAATGCTGGCCAAAGCGGCGTCGATGACCTCTGATTCGGAGATTACCTACCTGCGGGCTGATCTTGAGACATTATCATTACCTGCCACACAAAGTGATGTGATTTACAGCTCTTTGGCGCTGCATTATGTGCACGATATCCCGGCACTTTTTGCCACGCTGTATCAGGCTCTGGTCCCGGGCGGTAATCTGGTTTTCTCCGCAGAACACCCGATTTACACAGCTCCCGTTATTCAAAACTGGTGTACTGACAGTGCCGGTAATAAAGCCTGGCCGGTCAATCAGTATCAGCAGGAAGGCGTCAGGCTCAGCAACTGGTTTGCTGACGGGGTGGAAAAACAGCACCGAAAATTATCCACCTGGATAAATATGCTGATTGCCGCCGGATTTGAAATCCGCGGGATAAATGAGTGGGGACCATCAGCAGAACAAATTGCCGCCAATCCGGCACTGGATGAAGAAAAAGAACGGCCGATGATCTTTCTGCTTAGTGCCCGCAAGCCGGAATAACGGCGGACGGGCAGGTCAGTGCCGGATTTTACAGTTTTAACTTGTGCTTTCTTATCAGCATAAACAGACCGGCAACTGCCGCGAGGATAAGGAACCAGGCCAGGTAAGTATGCAGCGGCAGGGCAAGGATTGCGGCGCTGATAAAATATCCGGCAGACACAATGACACTTCCCCATATTGCCCCGCCGAGAATATTCAGCACAAAAAATTTCAGCGGATTAATACCGGCGGCACCGATAATTACGGGGCCGATCGTTCTTAATCCGTACGCAAAACGGACTCCGATAATGACCAGATTTTCGCGGCGGTGAATAATCCGTTGCAGGCGGGCTATTTTGTCCGTGTGTTTATGAATTCGGGGCAGTATCCGGTTTCCGGCAAAATAGCCGGTCATGAACAGAAGGTTATCACTGATAATTCCGCCCAGTGCGGCTGCCAGCATCACTTTCGGGTAGGATAATAACTGATGGTGTGCTGCGATGCCGGATAAAAATGCGGCGGTTTCCCCTTCGATCATTGTACCGAAAAAGGTTGCCCAATAGCCGTATTCTGAAATCCAGTGCGACAGCAATGTATCCATCAGCGGTCCCGTTTAAAATAAACCGGCAGAAATATTAATGCATAATCCCAATATCGCCATATTAAAAATAAAGGAGACAATGGATTGCATTAATACAGCACGGCGCATCGGTGAAGAGGCAATTTCCACATCTGCTGTTTGTGAAGCGACAGCAATCGTAAATGAAAAATACATAAAATCAGAGTAGCCCGGTTCAGCGGGTTTGTCCGGAAATAATAACCACGGGGTATCCTGCTGCGGATTATTGTAATAAAGATGTGCGTAGTGCATGGTAAATCCGGCCGGCAATAACAGCCATGAAGAAACTAATGTGGATGCCGTCAAAATATACTGAACGGCTTTATCATTGCCGGTCAGATTACCGTGTCCGCCGAGAGCAAAAAAGAGCACCAGTAAACTGACACAACACCCGGCAAGCAGGAAAAACATCACCATACGGGCACTTTCATCCTCAATTTTGGTCAGCTTACGGATATCTTTTACTTTTTTATTGATGATCCGTTCAAAGAGAAATAACAGATATATCCAGGAAAATGCATTCCAGCTGAGGATCAGGCACATCAGTGCGCTTTGCACAGGCAGCAGTGCAAAAAATGTCACAAATGCGACCAGCAGGGAGATAATAAAACGCGGACGCGAGTGAAAAGCATGTCGAAAAATATGAGTAATGCGAATACCGTAGCGCAACATATTAGTACCCTGTTTAGTATGATGACGAGTTATTATACCAAATATCCGGCAGCAGGGGCGGTATCACTTTTTCAGGTGTGTGCTTTTTATATACTGATTATCCCTATAATTTAAAGTGTCTTTCCATGAGCATAACATTTCTTATTGTCATGTTTTTTGTTGCCGTGGCTGCCGGATTTATCAATGTGGTGTCCGGCGGCGGTGGTTTTCTTTCTATTACGGCGCTTCTGATCTCCGGGTTACCGCCTGCTAACGCGTTGGCAACAAATAAGATGCAGGCATTGGGTAGTTCATTAACATCCGGAATTTATTTTTTACGTCAGGGGCGGATTGATTTAAAAAATAACAAATGGGTATTTATTACCACTTTTTTTGGTGCCGCAGCGGGAACGATTTTTGTGCAGTTTATTGATCCGACTTTTCTGAAAAAATTACTGCCGGGATTAATTATCGGGGTCACGCTGTACTTTATTTTTGCCCCTGATATCACTAAATCCAAAGAAAAACAGCGTGTTTCTTTTTTCATGTTTTCATTTATCTGCGGCGGTGGTGTCGGGTTTTATGACGGATTTTTAGGTGCCGGTGCCGGGACATTTTATACCATCAGTTATATGCTGCTGTTAGGATACAGGATCGATAAAGCACAGATTCACTCTAATTTTCTGAACCTGGCCTCCAATACCTCATCCGTTATCTTTTTTATCGCCGGGGGTAAAATGATGTGGTCGCTGGGATTGCTGATGTTTGCCGGACAGGCTATCGGGGCGCGGCTGGGAGCCGGGGTTGTGCTGAGTTCCGGACTGAAAGTGATAAAACCGATGATTATTCTGGTTTCTGCCGGGATCAGTACCAAAATGTTATTTGATATGTATTTTTAACAGGGAACAGGACAATGATGAACAATGTCATTATCAAAGCAGGGATGTTATTTTTTTCTCTCTTTCTTTTCAGTTCTGCACAGGCAGATACAGCAACAACAGGTAAAAAAACGGCCGGAGAATACGATGCACTTCAGGCGATGATCATTAAAAATGAAAGTCAGCTGCTGCCTATCCGGTTTGATGTTTATACCCTTCTGACGGAAGTCACCCGTGAGAATAACGTGATTATCCTGAATTATCAGGTTACCGGATTGCCGCCTGAATTATTCAGAGAAGAGCAGGCGATAAATAAAATGCAGGGCATCCTGACAGGAAAATATTGTCAGGATTCAGCGATCATGCGGTTATGGCAACTGGCATTTCCCGCCGGGCTGCAGCATAACTATTTTTCGGGCGGAACCCGGGTTATGCAGATAAATCTCAAACCATCAGATTGCCGGGCGTAAATTTGTCCGGTTGTTTTTCTGTATCACTGTAAAATTTAATAATCATTTTGCGGTTATAGCGGGGCGGTGCAGGCGGACATCTTATTTTCCGCAGCACCCGTATGGCATCCCGTGCGGTACATTTATCATCACAGGTGTTTTGGGTTATTTTTACCGGATAGGCTCTTCCGGCCGTATCTGTCCGGTAAATAAGATGAATTTCACCGTCGCCGGGTTGCCCGGCAATATCTTCGGGGGTTAGCTGCCCGCTGTATTTGCACTGCCCGATCGCGGTAATATCAATTTTCGCCTGTGCGGCAGACGTGGTTATTTTTTATCCATTGATACCCCGGTAAGCATCATAATGACAGCTCAGACCAAAGGCGTGGTCTGCGCAGGCATTGTGTTCTATACTGCGCGCTGTAACAACTCAGAAGATAATTGATTAAGCAGGTGGTAATGGCGATGAACGGAACAATCACAACGTGGTTTGAAGATAAGGGTTTTGGGTTTATCAAAGATGAAAACGGTGATAACCGTTATTTTCATGTGGTTAAGGTCGCCAATCCTGACCTGATTAAGAAAAATGCCGCCGTGACATTTGAGCCCACTACCAATAACAAAGGGCTGTCAGCCTATGCGGTAAAAGTGGTACCGGAAAGTAAATACATTTTTATCGCCGGCGAGCGTATTAAACTGACAGCCATTAAATCTTTCGTGGTCTACAGCGAAGAAGAAGCAAATACCGGGATTGATAAAGATAATGTGGTTCTGTCTGTCGGAATACTGATGAACAGTATCAGACCAAAATCCGACGCTCCGGCTGAAACACGCACACTGAAAAAACTGGCGATAACCACACAACACGGAACCACACTGATTTTTTCAGAAGATGAAATAGATATTGATGAAACGGTGAAAATGCTTAAGGTGTGATTGTCTGCAGATGACAGGTACAAAAAAACCAACCGCAGCAGGTTGGTTTTCTTAAACCGGCTAAAGCCGAAATCCAAACAGACCGCTCCGGCGGTTTTTTTGTACCCGGAGCTCAGATATCAGCAATCAATTTTATAAAACTCTGTAAACGTCACTTATGAGTAGTGCTGATAGAAATTTATATAAGTTTTACACGTTTACGCTTTATACACATGAAGAAAGAATGATGATAATAGTGTATCTGAAAAACTATCCTTCTTAATAATAGTCAACTTCCGGGCTGGCAGGATTTTTCTTATTTTAAATAACCGGATGAAACGCTACAATTTTAGGAGATTTTTTTGTTTATCTTGTTTGAATATGATTTTTAAATAAAAATACGCTCATAAATGATATCGGTGAGCCGACTTATTTAATTAATGAATTTATTGTTAAGGTTGTGTTTTATAAAGGGATTTATATGAAAAACAAAATATTGCTGCTGACCATAATTACATTATTATCGGGATGCAAAATAAATGACGCTATTCGCTCAGTTAATAGTGCTGTAAACCAAATATCCCCTTCGGTGGATTCAACAGTAATTAAAACTACTTATTCAGAAGTATGTAAGGACTTTGATGATAATGAAATATCAGCGAAGCAAAAATGGAGAGGGAAGTGGGTCATCTTCGAAGGAAAGGTGAACACTATCACAAGTTTAGAAGAGGTAGTCAGATATGATCTCTATAAACCAACTCCGCCTAAAGTGGTCGCTATTAAATTTAATAATAAAGATGCTGCCTCATATACGTTAAAACCAAGTGAAGAAAAGAATGTTCTTAAAATTAAAAAAGGACAAACTGCAAAAATAAAAGGTGAGATTACGGATATCACCGATGCACTTGGTTGCCTGATTCTCTTGGATAATGGAACAATTCAGTAGTTAGCAGTGTAAGTTAATGCTGTCCATATACAGAGAGTGAAGAAAGGGAAAAGGTCAGAAGATAAAAAAAGCCCGGTAATCAACCGGGCAAATAAATTAATGCAATAAAGTAGTACTAGGTGGCAGGTAATATATTCGATATGAGTTAAATGAATCCTGAACAGAACGTTACTAATAGCGGTGAATAATACTTTTGCAGACATTTTTAATGCAAATATTAAAATAAAGAAAAATCAAGCTATTGATTTTTTACTTTACCAATAATCCTACCCTGTACTATTCAGTACAGGGTTTTCGCTATCCGTGACGGCAGCTCTGCATCATACGCATCACCATCGAATTCGTCACGGCTGATGGATTTGAGAATCTGCCCCGGTGGCGGAATTTTTCCCTTTTCTGCCGGATATTTACTCTGCCACAATCCGGAGCGGATCAGGGCACGTCCGCACTGAAAAAAGACCCGTTCCACACGGATACGCAGTACCGAACGTGGCAGTACACCGTTTACACTGAATTGTGCCAGAATCTCTGAATCAATGATAATTTCCGCTGTACCGTTGATACGCAGGGTTTCGTTTACTTCTGGTATCAGAAGTAGTAATGCAATCTGATTGTTTTCCAGCAGGTTACGCATACTGTCAATACGGTTATTTCCGCGCCGGTCTGGTAACAACAGTGTATGCTCATCTTCAATCACTAAAAATCCCGGTGCATCCCCCGGGGGAAACATCCATCCCATCGGAGCCGCAGGTAGCAATTGCCAGAAATGGTGAGGATTCAATATAAGGCCGGTACAGAGGGTGAATATAATTCACTTCTTTCAATAAAGAGGCTTCTGCCGGTTTACCGTAAAGTGCTTCAAGCTCTTCTGTGTTTTTGATTTTGTTCGTCATACCGCTATCTCCGGTTCAGTGCTGACCGTGTTTACTTTAAGCCGGCTGACTAATCAAATAATGAAGATTACATTAATTCGGATCATCCCCCTTGTCCGTTTTTTTGCTCATAGCGGACCATGCAGCGACAGCTGGTACAAAATGAAGCGTGAAATGCTGTCACCGGCATACACAATTTTAGTCAGCAGCCGGTGGGAAAGGGTGAAATCGCAGCTGTATTCAGTCGGTGGTTTTACCATTATTTTACCATCGGTATTTTGACAGGCACAAAAAAACCAACCCTAACAGGTTGGTTTTCTTATAAAAATGCTGGTCGGCATGACAGGATTTGAACCTGCGACCCCCGACACCCCATGACGGTGCGCTACCAAGCTGCGCTACATGCCGAATGATGTCTATACTACTGTTTTCTTTGATTAAAGCAAGACAGAGCTGTCCGGTTGTGCTTTTTTTATCCTGCCGTTAATGGGTATCGATAAAGCGCTTCTGCTCTGTAAGAACCTGCAGCAATTCAGCCATATCCGGCTTGGCGTTACGGATTTTTTCATCATCCTCACCAAAGCGCTGATATTTGCCCTGGGATGTCAGCAGCGATGCTGTGTCCGGTTTGATAATCACCAGATTGCTGTTATCCCCGGTAAATATCCAGGGCTTACGCCGTACAGCAGTGAAGAGGTCATCTCCCTGTGTGTATTCTCCGGGCGGGTTACTGACGTGCAGCAGGCGCTGCATCAGGGTTGCCATAATATCCGGGTGTGCGGTCAGTTTGCTGATGGTTTGCGCTGGTGTATCCGGCCAGTGAACGATCAGCGGAACGCGCAACTGGTCACGGTTAAATTTACCGTCAGTAACCCAGTTATCCTGCAGTTTTTCCACGCTGTCACCGGTACCGGCGGTGATGACGATAACGGTTTTATCCCACTCGCCGCGTACACGGATATCCTGAATCAGTGCGTCCAGCGTGTTATCAATATTTGTCATATCCGGGGCGGAATGACCGTCCGGTAACGGGGTGCTGAGGTTAATCAGCGCAAACCACGGCTGATCTTTACGGGTCTGTTTCAGCCAGAGTGACCAGCGTTCTGCCACATCCGCAGAGGCGGTGGCTGTCCCGCGGTTGTCCTGCCCGTCACGCAGCGGCGGCAGGCTGTAATCCGCCAGCAGGGCATAGCGGAAGAGCGGGGAGGCAAAGTTTTCCGTTGAGAAGAATCCGGTCTGATAATTCTGCGCACTCAGTGCAGACATCAGTGCAGACGGGATACGTCCGTTCAGGATGCCGTCATAATAGGTACCGGAAATGCCGTAATAGAGCCCGAATTGTGCCCGTTCCGGATTGATTTCACTGCTGTAGTGCTGTGTGAATTGCGTGCTTTCCTGTGCAAACCGGTTCAGATTCGGCATTGCCTTATCAATATCTTCCCGGCTCAGCGAGGTGAGGGTGATAAGCAGTAAATTGTAGCCGCTGCCGCTGTCTGCATAGGTCAGTTTGTTGATCGGGTATTCAACACCCTGCGCGGTCGGGTCGCCGTGCAGCAACAGTTGCTGTTCATAACTGGTGCTGTCGAGCAGGCCGTGACGCTCCAGGAATTTACGTGCCGTCATCGGATAAGACACCGGCAGGTTATAGCGCTGCATGGTGACCGGACGATAGAAATTAGCATCCGCCCAGATATACATAATATGGGAGGTAATAAAGGCGGTGATAAAGACCACTGCAACGGGTTTACCAAATTTTTGCCGGTTGAGGCTGCGCAGTTTCTGCCAGCTCCAGGTACCGAACAACATCTCGATCAGGAAAATGACCGGGATCGCAATAAAGATAAACTGCCAGCGCCGTGCCATTTCCCCCTGTTCCGGGTTGACGACAAGATCCCAGACAACCGGGTTTAAATGCAGGCGGAACTGTTCATAAATGCCGATATCAAACAGCAGCAGTGTCAGCCCCGCTGTACCGAGCGCGGCGGATAAAAAGCGCAGCAGCCGTTGTGACATCACCACAAACGTGAGCGGGAACACAATCAGCAGATACAGGGCGAAGGCCAGGAAACTGAAATGTCCCAGCCAGCTGGTGATGGCGTAAATACGGCCAATCAGGGTGTCCGGCCAGTCAGAAATAAACAGGTAACGGCTGCTGAGTGCGAGACTCAGCAGAATATTAAACAGGGTGAACCAGTGCCCCCAGCTTATCATCTGGGAGACTTTGTCACCGTATTTCGGACGATACGTTACCATAGAGTTTCGTCGTCAGCCGGAATGCGGTCAGTGCGCTTTATCTTCACTGACGGAAGATTGCAGGGCGCGGGCGAAGGATTCAGCAATATTTGCGCGTTGTGACGGCGCAACACTGGTATTGATGAGATTGGTCACCATATTTCCTAACACCATAAGAGAAAGGTCGGTCGGTGTCCGGTTTTTTTCCAGCACACTGACCAGCTCAGCCAGTAACTTTTCAACGTGTTCATCACTGTAGCGGGATGATTGCGGCATAAACGTAGATATCCTGATTGTACAAAGCTCTATATCATAACTGATGAGCGGCCGTATTTCTGCTTTTTGCGGAAAATTATTTCAATTATGGGTCCGGTTACGCAGGTAACCGGTCAATTTCAGTATGCGCGCCGCGGATTATCCTGTCTTGTCACATTCTCCTGTGAATGTGACTTGCGCACAGATTGCAACGATGTTTGAATACGCGCAAACGAGGCCGAAGGAGTTAAAGATGAGTCTGGATATCATTCAGATTGCGTTACATCAGCTGATTAAACGCGATGAACAGACACTGGAAGTGGTGCTGCGGGACACACCACTGGAAAAAACCGCCATTGTTGAGGAAATGATGGCTGAACTGCACCGGGTCTACAGCGCGAAAAGCAAAGCGTACGGTGTATTTAATGAAGAGAGCGAACTATCAGCGGCGCTGCGTCTGCAGCGGCAGGGGGAGGAAGAGTTTCATGCCTTTACCCGCGCGGCAACCGTACGCCTGAAGGATGAGCTGGCGAAATATCCGTTTGCCCAGGGCGGCGTGGTGTTATTTGCTCACTACCGTTATCTGGCGGTGGAATATCTGCTGGTGGCGGTACTCGACAACTGCCAGAGCATGCTGGTGAATGAGAGCCTGGAGCTCAACAGCACCCATTATCTGGATATCCCGCATGCGGATATCATTGCCCGCATTGATCTGACCGAATGGGAAACCAATCCGGAGTCCAGCCGTTACCTGACATTCCTTAAAGGTCGTGTCGGGCGTAAAGTGTCCGATTTCTTTATGGATTTTCTCGGTGCCGCTGAGGGCTTTAATGCCAAAATCCAGAACAAAGGATTGCTGCAGGCACTGGATGATTACTGTGAGGAAGCACAGGCGGATAAACAGGAGCGTCAGTCTTACCGCAAACAGGTATTTGATTACTGCACGGAGCAGTTGCAGAGCGGTGAAGAGATTCAGCTGACCGAACTGTCCGCAGAACTGCCGCCGCTGGGTGAGCAGAGTTTTGCGCAGTTTACACAGGAAAAAGAGTACGGTCTGGAAGACTCTTTCCCGGCTGATCGCAGCACATTGCGTCAGCTGACAAAATTTGCCGGCAGTGGCGGCGGGCTGACCATTAATTTTGATGCGATGTTGCTGGGTGAGCGGATTTTCTGGGATGCGGCCACGGATACCCTGACCATTAAAGGAACTCCGCCGAATCTGCGGGATCAGTTACAGCGCCGTGGTAATAAAGGGTAGTAAGGGCAGAAATAAATAACGCCGCAAAAGCGGCGTGTAAGTAGTGACTTATCTGCATGAAACAAAAGGATTTGTTTCTGGCGATGTCCACATCGCGACCACATTCGGCATTATATAGATCAAAGCCCCGATGTCTGGGGCTTTACTTTTCCACCTATCGCCTGTTCAATGAACCCCATCCTTGATTGTTTAACTTTTCTTAACCGATGGTGACTATATGGCTGATATTATTTTAGGCTTGGCGCTTCTTTCCCTTTTGGCTTTTGTTATCGGAATTATAAAACCGCAGATCGTAAAAATGCCAAACAGAAAAAAAGTGTCAATTTTTTATCTTGGTGGTTTTTTGGTCATGGCTATGATTGCCGGGGCGCTTTTCCCTGATGTAAAAAATGAGCCTCAGTCCTCACAGGAACAGCAGACGGAAAAGGTACCGGCTAAACCAGCAGAGACTGTATCGGTCGAATCTGCACAACAGGCTACCAATGCTCAGACATCTGTTGATAGTGATCTGTGCAAATCAGATTACAAAACTGCACTTGATGCATTCACCGATCTCGGTGATTACTATGCTGATAATAATTCATTGGAAATTATCAGTGAAGCCCCACTTCACATACGGCTTTCTAATTTAGCAGTACAGGGCGATCACCCTGATGTTAAAGAATTGATGGTAAAACGCGCCGTTATTTATGGGATATATCGGTCTTTCATTCATACAAATAAGGATGAAGTGACAGTTACCTCATACCTCATTGACATGAACAATAAGAAAAAATTACCCAGCTCACCAGAATACAGTGTGAAAATAACCAAAAAACAGGCTCTGGATATCATAAAAAAATATCTTCTGGTGCAGGATTACAGCGATTTAATTGCTAAGGATGGATATGGTTGTTCTTTCTCTGAAGATTTTAACCGGGTCAGATTTAACGATCAGAATGAAAATGAGTTTAACGCGTTCTTTAGTGACTTATCATCCGCAAAAAAATAATACGAACAGCCCCGGAATCCGGGGCTTTGTTTTATTAAAAACTGAGCGATACCTGCTTATTATCCCCGGGATGCGGAATAGCCGCTTCAATGAGATTAGGCTTTGTAATGAACCGCGAAAGAGATTCATGACTGACGAACGTTGCACCACAATTAATATTCATGCATTGGTTATAACGTTCTTTCGTTTCGGTGGTGACATCGCGGGAACTGCGGGTGCGGGCAAGTTCGCCGCAAAGAGGACATTTCATCATGATTGACTTACCTTTTATCATCATGTTGATATTGTAATAATTATAGCAATCACTGGTGATTTAATCAGTATTATTTTGAGTTTTATCCGTCACCCATTTCGACATCAGAGATTTTCACTTCAAATTCCAGTGCAGATGTAAACCCGCTGTCATTCAGGGAGTGCGACACTTTCGTCAGTATCCATTCTGCGCCGTCAATTTCCGGCTTAAATCCCTGAACTTTAACCGGCATTTCCGGGTAAATATCCGCCCGGCCTTTTGCCAGCTGGAGAGACAACGATGCAACGCCGCGCTGCATTTTTCCCCAGGCGGCTTTCGCTGCCCGTTCAGCATTATTTTTGTTCGCGTAAGTGTGTGAAAGCGTCAGCACATTCCCCTCGTCACCGACCAGATAATCCCCTTGCGGTTCATCCGGTTTTTTAATTTTCTCCGGGCTTTTCTTTTTGGTCTTCCGCTTGCGTTTAACTTTAACCTCGTCTTTTTTCTTCGGCTTGCGGGTGTTCAGCCATGAGGCGATAACGCCGGTGTATGCGCCACGGTCGGCCAGTGAAAAGCGGTAGCCGTCACCGACGGACCGGGTGATCAGCAGCGCCGGGATCAGTTTGCCGGACGCGGTTTTTCCGCTGCCCTGCGGCATAAACAGTAACTGGCCGTTTTTTATGGCCGCAACAGCTCCCTCCTGTTTGCCGAGCCGCGCCAGAAAGGAGCCGTCTGATTCGTTGGTCTGGTCGATATGGGCGATTTTAATCTCAGCGAGTTTCTTCTCGATCACCGGCTCTACGTTATTCCGCTTTGCAATGGTGGTGATGATGTCGCCCAGCGTTTTTTCGTGATAGGAAACCTCGCGCTTTGCGTTCAGTGACGAACGGAAATCCGCACTACGCCCGCGTATGGTCAGCTTGTCAGGCGGTCCGCTGTGCTCTATTTCATCAACGGTAAATTTACCCTTAAAAATCAGCGGTTCATTCTTCCAGCCTAAGTGCAGCGATAATACCTCGCCGCGCTTCGGCAGCATCATTTTGCCGTCGGCATCATCGATCTCAATGTCCAGCTGGTCGGCCTCAAATCCGCGGTTATCCGTCAGTGACAGGGAAATCAGCCGCCCCTGAATCCGCTCATTGATGTTGACGGACCCGGCGGAAAGCGAATATGCCGGGGCGCACTCGGTACCGGTGAGAAAAAAATCCGTCATGATAATAACCCTGTAATGCTGTCAGAAATTTTATTACCCATGCCGCTGATTGTGTCAGTCAGTGAGTCAAGCTGTGCGCTGATATCACCGAACATTTCAGACAGCGATTCATCAACGCGGGTGAGCTTGATGGTAAAATCTATCTTTCTGGCTGCACTGTCGTGGAAAAATTCACTTTTATTTTTGCTGATGGACTCAATAACATACATCCCGTAAATGGTTCCCTCGCCGCCGATAAACGACCAGGCTTTTCCGCTGTCGGCCATGGCTTCCAGCGCCATCATGGAAAACTTACCGCCGCTGATTTCCGGGCAGAGTGTGCCGGACAGGGTAATCGGATCATTGGACAGCCCCAAAAATTGCCAGGACGGACGCTTTCCGACCCGGCTGTTATACGCAAACCGGTATTGTTTTTCTTCCTGCATTCCCTGAAACGGCACGGTTCGCAGCTCAAACACGAACAGACCGAGTGCAGCCATCGCCATAATTAAAACTCCTCTGTGTCACTGTACCCGCTGCGGCGGCTGGCCTGCTGTCGGCGGGCGTGCGCATCCAGCTGGCGGGCAACCTCGCGGGCGATATCCTGTGCGGAATGCGCCGGTGTCGGGTAGATGTTGATGATCGGCGCGGCGTTCTGCTGTGACGAATACGCGCTGCTGACAGAACCGCCGGCGGTTTGTGCCGGTGCCGCCGCTATCGGCTGTGAAAGGGTGCTCAGTGCCAGCATTGCCAGTGCTGCCGTATTTTTCCGTCCGGTCACATTTGCCGGGCCGTCCACCACTTCCGGCCCGTTCTCACCAACAATACCCCACTGACCGCGCGGAATACGTCCGCCGGAATCATAAGCTCCGGCGTACTTTTTCGGCTGAATGCTCCAGTTGGCATTACGGATGCCGCCGGACATGGTGGTCTTCTGCGTGGCGTCCACGGCGTTAACAAATTTCGGGTCTTTTTTGGCTTCGATTAACCAGTCCGGCGTGAGGGCATCTTTTGCCATCTGTTTAAGTTCGCCGAACTTATTTTTTAACTCCGTCCATTTTTCGTTAATACCGTTGATAACGCTGTCTATCATGTCAGATGCGGCCTGCTTCATGGTGGCCGGGAGGTTCTGAATATCCGTGATGATTTGATCCCACTTGGTTTTGATGGTGGTTTTCACTGTTTCCCACAGATCTGACATGTATTTCCTGATGCCGTCCCAGTTTTTATAAATCAGTCCGACAAGAGTGTAGTTCAGGAAATAATTTTTTATTCCCTCCCATGCTCTGCTGATGATGTTGCTTATCCATTTCCATGCATCCGAACAGGCGTTATTGATACTTGTCCACATGTCGCTGAAATACGCAGATATAGAGTCACAGGCAGATGAAAATATCCGGACTGTACCCGCCCACATGTTTTTAACGAAAGCGGCGACAGTGTCCCAGTTTTTATATATCACATAGGCAAGCCCGGCGATCACGGCGGCGGCAAGAAACAGCGGGTTCGTCAGTAGGGCTTTGCCAACACCGAATAAGGCCATACCGACGGCTTTCAGCCCTTTAGCCAGCAGGCCAAACGCACCGGCACCCTTTATGCCGAGAACTGACATACTGAGTTTCAGCATTGCCACCGGGCCAAGCATCGCGGCCAGCATCAGAACAATCGCGCCGCCCACGGCGAGGATCACGCCCAGCGCCAGTGCAATTTTCGTCAGTGTGTTCGCCAGTTCCGGATTTCGTTTCGCCCAGTCCCCGACCTTACTGATAATCTCGGTAATGGATTTCGCGATATCCCGCAGCGGGCTGTCAACACCGCCGAATATCTGGATACCGACATCTTCCCATGCTGAGGTGAGGTTTTTTAAATCACCGTCAAGGTTATCGGTCATGGTATCGGCCACTTTCTGAGCTTCACCTTTGGCCGCTTTGACTTCGGCGATCATTTTTTGCAGCTCGCCGCTGCCTGCCTGGTCTGTCAGTACTGACAGGGCGGAGAATGCTTCCTCACCCGCAATGTGTTTGAAGTACCCGGCGCGTTGCGCGGTACCCATTTTCTTTGTCTTTTTATCCAGATCAGCAAGGATTTCAGGCAGGCCGCGTAAGTTGCCCTTGGCATCCCGTGTCTTGATGTTCAGTTCTTCCAGTGCGTCAGCGGCCTGTTTTGGCGGCTCAGCGAGGCGACCGAGAATGGATCGCAGACTGGTACCGGCCATACTGCCCTGAATACCGGCATCACCCAGCTTACCGGCGGCAACAGCGGCGGTTTCCAGATCCACACCCAGCCCGGATGCGACCGGCGCGACATATTTCATCGTGTCGCCCAACATATTCAGGTTGGTGTTTGACCGGGTAAAGGTGGCAACGAGCGTATCACTGACGCGGTTCATTTCGTCAGAGTTCAGCTTGAACCCGGTCAGGATGTTTGACCCGATATCGGCTGTGGTGGCAAGGTCGATATCACCGGCAAGTGACATTGACAGGGTGCCTTTCATAGCGTTCTGTATCTGCTCTGGTTTAAATCCGGCCATGGCATAGAATGACTGCCCCTGTGCCACTTCGTTTGCCGTGAATGCGGTAGTTGCCCCCAGTTGTCGCGCCTGTTCCCGCAGTGCTTTATACTCTTCCGAGTTTTTATCCAGCCGTGTTAATGCCTGCACTTTTGACATCCCGGTTTCAAACTCATAGCCCGGCGCCATAAATTTCTTCCCGGCATATAACGCTGCACCGCCGGTCGCCATCGCTGCCGCGCCGGTACCGGCCATTTTATTCCGGACATCCATCGTTTTCTGATAGCTGCCTTTGGCCGCTGCCATCCGGCGCTCTTGTTCGGCGCTGCGGCGCAGCTGCTGCTCCTGCCGTTGCAGTTGCTGAGTGGTGCGGGCAATGTCGCTGTTCAGGCGGCGCTGTGCCTGTCCGAGTTGGGTTGTCGAGATGCCGTTAGCCTGTAAGGCGGTGCGCTGTTGCTGGGTGGATCGCTGTAGTTGTTCAAACCGGTTTTTCAGTTGACCAGCTTCACGCTGCGCGCGCTTGAGTGCTTCTGCCTGTTGCCGGGTCGGATTGCCGGAGGCGTTCATTTCGCGGGCGAGGGCGGCGGCGCGTTGTGTTGCCGCCTGATAGGCCTGCTGGGTCTCGGTGAGTTGCTGTTTTGTTTTTCGGAAGCCGTCAATTTGTCCGGCCTGACGGTTCAGGTCTTTCAGTGCATCGCGGGACTGGCGGACAGCGCCCGCCAGTCGTTTGTTGGATTCCTGCGCACTGCGGAACGGCCGGGTTAATTTATCGACGGCATTTAACACGACCTGTAAACGGAGGTTTCTGCTCATTCACTGTTACCGCTGCGTTTGTAAGCGTGATAACGCCATTCAATTAATTCTGTCAGACTCATGTCCGCCGTGG
The DNA here is from genome assembly GCF_019242955.1 of Morganella morganii. GTDB lineage: Bacteria > Pseudomonadota > Gammaproteobacteria > Enterobacterales > Enterobacteriaceae > Morganella > Morganella sibonii. The sequence goes on along the minus strand of NZ_CP066129.1, from coordinate 2,802,390 downwards.
CGGCAGGTGTCCAGTGAAAAATGGTGGCAATATCTGCCACCAAATCATCGACTGTCAGTCTTGGGGGTAATTGTTCTGCATCGACTTCGGCAGCAAAAAATTAACCACCTCGATTGACATATTGAGCAGGTCACCCGGCGTCATCGCACCGATTTCCGGCTTCGTCAGTGACGGGTCCGTGATACGCGGTAATACCTCGGTCATGGAGATGACATCCATTTCCATCAGTACCTGTAAACGGACACCACGCAATTCGCCGGTTTTAGGCTTGCGGACAGTGACACGGGTGATTTCTGTTTCACCGCGTTTGATGGGTTCATCCAGTTCAACAACCGCCGATGTTTTATTAACGTATTCAGTCATTTATATTTTTCCTGTTACAGCCCGATAGCGGCGCGTTGTTCTGCCAGACGGTCAACACCATCTACTTTTTCAACCATATTGACGACATCAATCTCAATGAGATCAGCACCGTTCCAGACCAGACGGTAATAGGTCGGTTTAAAGCTGAATTTCACCTGAGTGTTATCGCCCTGTTTGGCACTGCCCGGGTCGATTTCAGATAAACGCCCACGTACCACCACCTCACAGGCGGTTACCTCGCCGGTGTCGTCGCGCTGATAGGCCCCGGCAAATCGCAGCGGCACACCGTCAATTTCGGCAATGCCCCACTGCTTATAGAGTTGCGCTTCCATACCGCCGAGGGTCATTTCCATTCCCAGCGCATCATCTTCAAGCCCTAAATCAACGTGGGCGGCACCGTTCATGCCGCCTGCACGGTAGGCCTCAAGTTTGCGGGTCAGTTTTGGCAGGGTGATTTCTTCGGCTTTTCCCTGCCAGTTGTCGCCGTTAAAAAACATATTCATGTTTTTCAGTTTATGCGGTAAGGCCATGATTACCCCTTAATCTTTGATGCGAAATCCATCAGGTATCTGTCGGTGATACGCTGACGCAGTTTGATATTTTCAGCCGGTGGTACCGGTGTGTAGTCATAATCAATCGCTAACTGCCCGTCTTTCAGCTCTTCTTTGCTGTTGGCATCGGGATCAAACCAGCACTCACCGCCGAGTAAATAACCCTGAGTCGTCAGGCTGCGCATTTTGGCGTTGATACCGTCGATCATGTCTTTGACCAGTGTCGGGGTCATCGGTTTATCAACCGCCCACATGTGCGCCTCTGCCATGGTGTCGGCCAGTACCTGCGCGGTGCGGGTGTAGTTTTCAAAGGCAAACAGCGGATCATCGGAACAGGTGCGGGAACCCCAGAAACGAAAACCGTCTTCACGGATCAGGGTGGTGATGTCGTTTTCATTCAGCAGACCGGCGTCGGTTGCCGGGTCCTGCAATTCCCACGATACATCTGCGGAAATACCGGTTACACCATTTACCCCGATGTTTGACAGGGTTTTGTGCCAGCCGATTTCTTCGTCAATTTTTGCACGCAGTCCCAGCGCCCGCGCTGTTGCGTAAGCGGTGGCCTCTGCACTTTTGACGGAATCCCACGACAGAAAATCAGGGTAGATCAGCATCAGTTCACGCTGGCTGAAGTTTTTGCGGTAGTCCAGTACTTCCGGAATGGTCTGGCAGCCGTAGGCGCTGGCATAGGCAAATGCTCTCAGCGTCTGAGCAATTGGGACCAGTTTTGATGTGACCGCCTGCGTGTCATGCCCAGGAACACCAACAATACGCGGTTTAACACCGGTATGTGCTTTTGCGACGAGCAGTGCCTGCATGCCGGTTTTACGTCCGTCGTCCGTCGTGCCGCCGATAATATTTGAAGTGGTTTCGGCTTCGCTTTCACCCTGTTCAACGCGGACAACAACTGTTACCGGTTTTGTCTGGTCGCTGATTGCCTGGAGTGAGTGCGCCAGCGTGCCGGTATCCCCGGCCTTGCCGAGCGCGGAACGGATATCCGTCACCAGAACGGGTTTGTTCAGAGGGAATTGTTTTGCGTCCGCATCGTCAGCGGTACAGACCATGCCGACAATTGCCGTACTGACCGTGCGGATAGGGCGAGTGCCGTCATTAATTTCAATGACCCGCACGCCGTGATGATAATCTTGTGCCATAGAAAGAAGCTCCTCTTTTTGGTGCTTTCTATGGTGTTATTGATATGGCGTGATGTCGTGTTGTTGGTGTTGTAGGAGTGGGTTGTACAACAACGGGATCTTTCTTTTCAGACGGCAAGGCCAAGTGAATGGCGTTTGGCATATTCCTAGTGAAAGTTGATGAGGGTTTACGTGAATGACCGGCATTGTAATCTTCCTGAAAACCTTGGTTTTATCATCACCTATCTGCATAATAACTACATACTGGAAAAATGGATTCAAGCTATAATGATTGATAAAAATGCAACAATAAATGTAAAAGCTATTGCAATAATGATGGTTCTATTTGGACACTTGGTTGGAGCCAAGAGAACTGAGTTAAGTGGGGCATGGGAAATCATTGCAACGTGCGGTGTTGCTTTGTTCCTCTTTATATCTGGATATGGTTTGTATAAATCGTTTGAGTCAAAGGGGTTTCAAGGTTTTTGGGTAAGCAAATTTAAAAAAATTTATGTGCCGTTTGTTATAGCAACATTTTTTGTTGGTGGTTCTAGAGGATTTTGGGGCGATAGATGGTCAGAAATGCTAGAAACAGTCTTATTCCTAAACCTCAAACTTACCGTTGATGGCACAATGTGGTACATATATTACATTGTTATTTGGTATTTTGCTTTCTATCTGATATTTAGTTTATTAAAGACTAATTTATTGAGGTTAATGGTGTTAGCTGCATTATCCTTTGTGTTGTTTAATATACCTGAGCAATTAAGTGATACGTATCGAATAGCCATTCCGTTATTTCGCTGGCATGCATTTTCATTTACTATTGGCGTTGCAGTTGCAATGTTAAAGCCGATAAAAAGAAGTTGGCTTCTTATATTGGGATGCATTCTGTTTTTAATATTTTCATATCTGTTGAGTCGTTATTTATTCAATCGTGAATTGTTGGTTGCTACTGTTACTATATCTGCTCCAGCTATAATATTTATTGTGGCTGCGTTAAATATTCATATCAAACCATTAGCTTTTATTGGCGGGCTGAGTTATGAACTTTATCTTTTTGAGGGAGCTTTCCGGTGGAATACGTTTTCTCCTGATAAATTTTCAAGTGGCGTTATTTTTTTCCTGATAACACTATCATGCGCATATCTTTTAAAAGTATCACTTAAAAATATCAAGGCCCTAAATTAGGGCCTTGAAATACATTAATCATTTGGTGGCTTAGGCCACTGAATGTTTGATGTATTTGAAGTTTTTATATTTAAAATAACATCAAGATAATCCAGCCAGGCGTTTAACAGTACCTTTTCGTTTTCCATGATGCGACCAAGCGCAAGTTTTGTTTGCAGTATCTGTGTATTAGCGTTGACTTCTGAAATTAGATATTGTTTTTGAGCATCTGCAGCCGCGATATCAGCAGCCTTTTTTTCCGCCTTATCTGTCTCCCACTTTTTGCCGTTCCACTTCGGAAAATCTACACCCGGTGCAATAGTGGTTACATTGTCCGGTAGTTCACCCAATTCAATAATCTCAGATTTCTGCGCTGTGGTGGTGTTATATACTTTTTTTCCACGGTGATCAGGAACAAGAACCCACGTGCCATTCTGCTCACAAGGCCAGAATTCCGGCTGTGCTTCCGGTTTAACTCGCAGCGCATTAGCTGGCGCAAAGGAATTTTTGTTCGCATAATCAGACCCGGTGAACGGGTGTAACGGATGCTCATGGTTGAAATAATAATTAATCACAGTCATCTGATTACACTCCTAAGTAAATTGCGAGAGTTATACCGATATCGAGCGGTTTGAATTCCGGCCCGGTTGGAACCTGATTTGCGGCATTCAGTTCTACTGTATTTGTTTTTTGAAGCTCTGCGCCTGGTGGCAGGCCAACCGCCCCCGCAGTCGTACTGTATTCCCGTGTGGTTATTGCATCATTAGCCCCGCCCAGCGGCCACATAATTTCCGGTGAACCACCTCCGGAAGAAAATACCCTCTGCCTGAAATAAACGCCCCCCGTCAGGTTACGCATTTCATCCCGGATAACCGCTCCGGGGATCCGGCTGGTACCATTAACAGGCCGTAAAAATGGGGTGCGTCCGTCAGACTGTTTAATATTCGGAAGGTTTATTTTTCCTCCGGATTCAGATATTCCCCAGTCTGATTTTAATTGCGCCGGAAGTGATTTAAGCGCCTGCCCCTGCGGTGATGTAATATCAAAACGATCTCCGTTTACCGAATACCACTTAGCCGGTAGTTGTGTTGCTCTGTGTGGAAACTCTCCGAAAATACCAATTGGTGTTTTGTCAGATTCCAGCATTACCGGAATTCCGTTCACCGTTACTTTTTCTTCTACCCGTAAAGTGACATTCGTTTTTGTATTTGCGAAAGTAAGGCTGTTTGTTCCCTGCGACCCAAAACCGATATAGGCGATGCGGTCTCCTCCGGCCATAAATTCCATGTAATTCGCAGAATCTTTCTCCGGCGCCTCAAATACCAGCCCCCGTCCGTCATACTTAATTCGTACTACCCCTGTAATGCTACCGCCGGTTTTATCATATTTATTATTTAATCCCTCAGTGACCGATTTTTTTGTTGCATAAGTCTCGGCTGCTTTTTTCTCTGATGCCTGAATTGCGGCATCAATACTTTTTGTCACATACTCCCGCGTTGCCAGCACCACGGACGGATCGACTTTCAGGGTGATAGCCTGTGTGCTGCTGACCATCAGCACCATCTGAATAACCTGTGTTCGGCCAGATCCCTCCTGTAAATTCGGCTTGTAGGTTTCCGGGGCGTTGCCGACCGCTATCAGACCGCCGTTATCATCAAACAGGCCGATTTCACGGATAAACCAGCCGCCCTCATTTTCAGGGATCACCTGTTCGGCAATGATGAAATTCGGGTTTTTCTCGTCAATAGATACCTGATTGACTGCCGCCCGGCGGGTTTCGCGGATTAACTTTGTCTGTGCCGGGTCAGGAACCGGCAGCGTGCCGCCGCCGTCACCGACCGCCATAGCGGAAATATTCATCTGCGTACCCAGCGCGACAGCATTCGCCAGCTGTGCCGCGCCGTAGTTCGTCAGGATAGCGAAATACTTTGCTGTCATGGGTTTACTCTCACTTTATCAATGGTTATCAGGGCTGCGCCAAAATAGTCTGCGCTTTCCACCCGGACGGTTTCCGGGATATACGGATAAACAGTCAGCGTGTCGCCGGTATTGGTGGCGGCACCGCAGTAAAAATGTCCGGATGTACTCAGGTTGATAGACAACCCCAGCAGGTGACGGCTGACGGGTTTTGCGTCGAATATCAGGCGTTCAAGTTCGTAATAGGTTTCTTCTGTGATACCGCTTTCCGACACGCCTACCGTCAGGCGGAATGTCCCGTTCCGGTCACCGGTTTTCCACCACTCAGTAACGCTGATCAGATAACCCAGCGGTTCCACGACACGCCGCAGCGCCCCGATGGTGCCCTTATGTTTATGAACGAACATGGAGGATTGGATAACGTCCCTTTTTGTCCGCTCCGGCCAGTCAGCATCCCAGCGGTCAACCGACCACGCCCACGCCAGATACGGCAGCAGATGCACCGGACAGGTATCAGGATTGATCAGGGTTTTTATCGGTACCGGCACGCGCTGGATTTCTGCACAGGCTTCGGCGGCAGCAAGTTCCAGCGGGCTGGAACCGGTCGGCAGCAGGCGGCTACTCATCAGAACCCCCGACCGTGACGGTCACGTCGGTACAAAATGACGCCTGTGTATTACTGATCACGATATCTTTTGCCGGGCTGTTCAGTTCAACACGCTGAACCCCCTCAACATGCAGGGCGGCGTAAATGGCCGACAGCCGGATATCACGCCCGATGCGGTGCTGCTCTTTCACATACCGGGCGATCTGTTCACGGGCTGCGGCCTCAATCGGTTCGGATTCGGGTGTCGGGAACAGATACAGCACGGCTTCAACCGTATAATTCACAATTTCAACGGACTGCACGGTAACGCGGTCAGCCACCGGTCGCACATTCTCATCATTCAGCGCCTTATCAACGAGGGTCAGCAGCTCCGCCGGTGCGGTGCCGTCACCCTCGCGTGACAGCACACTGACGGTCACACAGGCAGGCTCCGGACTGATGGCCGAAGCATCCGCTACCAGCCCGGAAGCGCTGCGTGCATGAAAAACATAAGCGCCGACCGGCCCGGCAACACTCATCCCTTCAAACGCCTGCGGGATGCGCATCCGGAAATCAGAATCCGATTCATAAACGGCCGGCAGTGGCGGGATCACGGTGTCGTCAGCCTCCCGGATAACCAGCCGTGGCACGTTGTTGTTCGCGCCCAGCTGATCCAAATCTGCCCCGTAGGCATAAGCCACCATACAGGCGCGGGCGGCTTCATTGACGCGCTGGCGCAGCAGTAATTCCCGGTAGGCATTTTCCTGTAACAGCTTGGTCAGCGGCTCGGATTCCAGTTGCAGCACACGGGCGACCGGCTCCCGCTGTTCTTCCGGCAGTGCGGCCAGCAGTGCGGCTTTACGCTCAGTGAAAATCTGTTCGAAATCTAACGTTTCGAGCACGTCCGGCGGCGGTAACTGGCTGATGTCGATGGTTGGCATGATTACCTCAGTGGCACGGAAAATGAAAACGGCTGGCCGGTTCCGGCGTACACCCCGGACAGGTCGATCACAATGCTGCCCGGCTGCGGGGACGAAATTGTCAGTTGCTGAATCTGAATCCGCGGTTCCCAACGCAGCAGGGCGGAATAGCAGGCAGACATCAGTTGCAGCCGCAGCGCTTTGTTATCCGGCTGATCAGTCAGGCGGAACAGCAGGGTTCCGTAGGTGCGCCGGGCAATACGGGAACCGACCGGCGTCATCAGAATGTCGCGCACCGACTGGCGGAGATGCTCAATATCGGTGATACCGCTGCCGGTCAGGGCGTTAAATCCGTAATATTTCATTGCGGACCATCCGTCCGGCTTCCGCCGCGCTCTACGCCGCCGTGGTTATGTTTATCAATCACCACGCCGTTTGAGGAGAATGTCCCACCAGTGTGTTTAAAGCTGCCGGTCATCTCGCCGCCTTTCATTACGTTCAGCGTGGCGCAGGTCAGGTTGTCAGAGCAGATAACAGTCGGGGTGATAAACCGGATATTTTCACTGGCATTCACAATCACGACCGGCGAGGTCGCTGTGATACTTTCTCCGGCCTCAATTAATGCGGTTTTGATGCCGGTCGCAATCAGTGCGCCGGTCTCCGGTTCGTACTCGATAACCGCGCCGTCAGGGTAGGTAACGTGGTTTGCCGTCAGTGAGGTGGTCGGTTCGCTATGCTCATCAGAAAAAATTCCCGGCAGCACAACCGCCGTGGTCAGTTCGCCGCCGACAGAGAGGATCACCACCTGTTCACCGACAGACGGCATCCAACTGCTGCGGGCGGTTCCGGCACGCAGTGTCACAACCGGCAACCAGTCTGTTTCCAGATCGCCGGTCTGCACACGACAGCCGCGACCGGCCTTAACAGCGGTGACAACGCCGGTTCGGATAATATTTCTGATCAGGCGGAAGAGTTCCGCGATTTGGGTGTTTGCGCTCATGGGGACAGCCTGCCACCGAACCGGGGATTAATGCACCGGCTCCGTGTTGTATGTCCGTCAGATACAACATCAGGATGCGAGGAAGTCGATAATGGCCGCTTCAATCCGCCGGGCATCATCCGGCGAGAAGCCCAGCAGTTCACGCTGCGGATACTGAATATCAAGGTTGCGTAACCGTTCTTTCTGACCGAACTGGTGTACTGCGGCAATGTTAGCGGCGGCAGGGGCAAAGAAGATCGCCGCCTCGTTTTCATTGGAGAACACGCGCATATAACGGACGGTTGCCAGGCGTTTAAACATGCGGGTCTGTTTGCTTTTACCTTTGACTTTTATCCTGTCTTTTTTAATGGCCGTGAACCGCTGAATATCACCTTTGCGGAATGAGCGCTGCGCATTCTTATCAATGTCAGTGCCGGTGATCAGACGCTTGTTCTGCTGCCAGTTCTTCAGCCGCCGTTCGCGCCCGCGCCAGATAAAACGCATTTCCCGCTGTACGGTAATAAATTGTGCCTTACGCCGGGTATAGGCGCTGCCGTCCGGGTTTTTCTGTTCACGGATGCGGGCTATATGGCTTTTGCGCAGATCACGGACAATCGCCCGTGACAGCTTTTTCCGTTCGGCAGGACTGACCCGGGCCAGCAGCCCGGCGAGTTCATGATTCAGGGCATCAAGACTATTTTCTGACATTCAGGTATTCCCAGCTGTCCATCGGGTTTTCCGGCTCCGGCACCGCTTCAACGCGATACGCGCCGTCCTGTACAGAAACAATAATTCGCTCTGTCAGCTTCAGGTCAATGCTGATGTTGGCGGTCTGACTGTTGAGAATATCAGCCTCAAAGCGTATACCGTTGGCGCGTTTGTCCGGGTTGGCGAGAATATCCGGCTGGTGCTGTTTTACCCATTCGACCATCACGGCAAACACAATATTCTGATCACCGGGAAAGGCTTCAAGAATAATATTCAGGCTGTAAATGTATTCGTAGGAGAGCGACGGTTCATTGGTGGCAAAAATGCCGCCGTCATCCACGAACAGATACAGTTTTTCCGGGTTCTCTTTCAGGTACGGAATCTTCCGGCACAGGGTGTCTTTAATGCTGTTGAGTTTGTTCATGCTGTCTTGCCTTTTCGGCGGCGCGGATGCCGTCCAGTTGCGTGTTTGCCTCATCCAGATCCGCGATCAGCAAATCAATCCACAACGGCAGTTCGCAGTAAGTCAGAGTCCGGGCGGCAGGGACGGCGGCACCGGTTTTGTCAGCGAGTCCGGAAGCGGGGTGCATTGTGCGGGCACGTAGACGGTGCGTGTCGCGGAGCAGGCCGTCAGAAACAGCGTGAGGCACAGGCAGACCACAGGTCGGCGTGTTTTTAAGAATGGTGCGGTATTCAATCTGGCGCTCCTCCGAGGCGGCACGCTGCGTGATGTTATTCTGCGTTGCCGCCTGCGCTATCCGGTTAAAGCGGTTAAATTCAAATGACTGCGCGGCGATAATCCCGGCCTGCCGGTCGAGGTCTTTTTTCAGCGCAGCGTTTTCACCGGCCAGCCGTCCGGCTTTGTCGTAGTAATGCTTCAGGCTGAATGATAATAAGCCCGCAATCAGCAGGCTGAATAACAGCGTGATAATGCGGGCTTTGGTGGTCATAACAGTGCGTACGCCTTTTCAAATACAGCATCGGCGTATGGTTGTGAGGCATTTTCGACCTGAATGATGGCCTTTGCCATCGCGACAGTGGTGTTTTTGTCGTGCAGATCTAAACAGACATCACGGCGGAAGCCGGTCTCTTTACAGACGCGGGTAATATAGTTTTCAGTGTGATTATTATCCGCAGCCGGTGCCCAGCGTTCGATAATCTCTTCCACGGTATCAATTTTTCCGCATCCCATCCCCGGTTTTCCCTGGTATTTTGAGTAGGTGCGTAACAGTTTCATCAGGGCACGGAGGCCATATTCAGGCGAAATAAACGTACAAAACTGACTGTCAGTCTGTACACCGGCCAAACCCTGCCATTTCGATTTACTGTGCCGGATATTGCCCGGATTATTATTTCGGATACCTCGTGACATGAATCAGTCTCCCAGTCGTTTATTAATCATGCGGTGTGCAATGTCGCGTATCTTCTCAACACCTAAAAACCCGACCGCACCGCCAATCATGCCGCTGGCACCGTTCGGAATACCTATAAACTCCGCGCCGCTGATAATCGCCCATGACAGCGCACCGCACAGCAGGCATTCAGCCCACTTGTTTTTACGGGTGTCACCATCATAAATCAGGCACGCATAGCGGATGAAAATAGCTATCGCCACGCCGGACAGCTGCGGCCAGGCGTTTTTGAGTGTGTCGAGAATGTCAGCCCAGTGTTCTTTCATCGTTTTCATACCCATCCCCCTTTGTGGAGGTGTTATTAATCCCAAAGCCGGATCATTGTTTTTTGCGGCTGCTCCGCCACATCCGGCAGCTCAACCGGTGTCCCGTGCGGTAACACGGCACCGTGACCGGCAAGCCCCGGGTTCAGTTCCAGTGTCCGTTCAACGACACCGGCCGTCTGCCCGAGCACCCGGAAGCACAGGGCATCAAGGGTTTCCCCCTGTAACGCAAAGACGTTCATATCAGTTCACAGATGTTGTGCGATTCACCTTTGATACGCTGGATAGCCCACTGCATATCACGGTGCAGGTCATCCACCGTTTCACTCAGGGCGGCGGCTTTCTTTTCGCCGCTGTCGGTGGTGTCAGTGTCGCGGTAACGCTCAGTCAGTGTCGCTTTTGCCCCGCTGTATACCGCCCGGCGGTAAAGCAGCATCAGTTCACTGTCGTTATTGATGTGGTCGGCCGGTACCGCCTCCAGTGAGGCAAACCCGGCGGCAATCTGTGACTGTTTCCAGCCTGCCAGCTCGCAGTTGACTTCCGTTATGGCGTTGACCAGTGCGTGCCGTAACCGTTCTGTGGTCACTTTGCCGTCCGTCAGCATGGACTGCTGATAATTCCGCAGACTGATATCCGGGAAAAAATCCCCGCTGTTGAGTGTTTCGTCCGGTATGTCTGTTGTTTTGTCTGATGTGAAGTCCATCGGTTACCCCGTAAAAGGTGGGCGGTGGACAGCGGATAAGCCGGTCGGCTACTCCGCTGTGCCGCCCCGGCGCTGTGGCTCGTTCTGTTGTGCCGCGTCGCGTTCTTCCTGCTGTTTTGCGATCAGCTTTTCCAGCTGGCGCAAATCCTGCTTAACGCCGACACGGTCATATAATTCAAGTGCCCGTAACCATGAACAGGTGGCAGGCTGTAAATACCCGTCATCACGCTGTGCATAGCCCAGCCATTTCAGGAGATTTGCCCGGACCTGATCCGGCATGTCTTCTTCCCCGGTCAGGTTCAGGGTCCGGGTCAGCACATCCAGCGGTACCGGGGTTTTGGCGGCGTACAGCTTTTCCGCCATATCCGCGATTTCTTCCGCAATAGCACACCCGGTTGTCCGGGTGTGGTTTTCCGGCATTTTCAGGCCGTGGCGCAGGGCGTAGTCCGCAATATCCAGTGCGCCGTGAAAGTCTCCGGCATCAATCCGCCAGAGCATCACGCGCATCAGTACATCGTCCTGCTGCCCGCTGCCGGAAGCCAGAATGCCGCCGACCCACGGCGCGTAATTCGGCAGCATTTCCCGCTTCACAGCAGCTTTGCGCTCAAATGACTGGATGCGCTTCAGCCTGCGGCGGTCAGCGTTCATCATCAGTGTCATCTGTGTGTAAGCCGTGCCGGTCTGTGTCTGCGGGTTGCGCTGCTGTGCATCCTGCTGCGCACTGACCCGCATCACATGACGGCGGAAAATACTGCCGCCCATTATTCGCCGCCCTCTTTGCCTGTATCACCGGTGTCCGGCGTGTCCGGCTTTTGGGTGCCGTTCTGCATCTGAATGTTTTCGATCAGTGCGGTACCGCGATAATCCTCAACAACATAGGCCTCATTGACGGATTCGTAGTTCTCAATCCGGTCACGTTTCGGGTTGTCGATGATGTGGCGGCGGCGGGTTTCGCTCTGCCAGTAAATAGACAGGTTATCCAGACGGGTGATAAACAGGGCGTTTTCCGGGAAGTACGGCGCACGCACGGCCTGTAACCCGCCGATGCGTTTCTGGCTGATAATCAGGTCAGCGGCCAGTTTTTCACTGTTTTCCTGCTCTTTATTGACCAGCGGGAAATATTTGTCGGATAACAGTTTGCGCCCGCAGATAACCACCAGTTCAGTGTCATCGCGGTACTCTTCGTCGATAACCTCATCAACGGCGCTCATCACGAGTGCATCAAGGTTATTGAAATCACCGCCTTTACCTACGCGGATCACGGCGGAAATCACGTTACCGGCATCGTCTCTGACATCACTGATTACATGCGCTTCTGCATCGGTGCGGACCTTTTGCAGCCAGCCGATATTGACGTCTTCCAGCATTTTGTTTGCAGTACGGTCGGATTTTTTGGCACGGTGTGTACCGTTAAAGCCAATCATGATGCGGTCAAGCGCCTGACGGCGGATAATGGCATTACGGATACGCAGCTGAAAATCTTTGAACTTCGCCCACAGATCCAGTTTCTGGTAGGTCAGTGCGGTGTCATAGTTGGTCTGCTGACACACATACTCAATGTCGGTCATCTCAGACGGATCGGTCGCTTCGCGATCTTCTTTTGTGGTATCCGTGGTTCCGGCGATAGTGGAGCCGACGCCCAGCCCGATAACCTGGCCTGTTTTTTCCGGAACCGGGACAATATTCACAAGGCCGAGGAATGCCGCAGACTGCTGAACGTTATCTTCCAGCGTCTGTGCGACTGACGGGGTGATTTCAACCTTGCTGGTCAGTTCCTCAACCGGCACTTCATACAGTGCAGACAGTCGCATCAGGTAGTCGTTAAATTTAAAGCGGGTCTCTTTTTTCATGTTCTCTTTCTCAGATTTGGTGAGGCCGGGATCAGCAGTCCGTCAGCAGTTCTTCCGGCTGTGTGCCGTTATTGCCGAGTGACACCGGGCGCTTATGGCCGTTGTTATCCTGCTGGCTCAGCTGCGTTTTCAGTTCACTGAGTTCTTTTTTCAACGCGTCCAGTTCCGCCGGTTCTTCCGGTTCATCCACCGTAAGTGAGGTTGTTTTCAGTGCGGCAACATCCGTCTGAATGGTTTCAACGGCTTTGGCGATCAGTTCGACGCTCCGGTGAACATCATGAAAACGGGCATCGTCCTGTTTATTTCTTCCGCTCAGTGTTTCGGCGATGCGGCTGAACAGGGACGGGACTTTCGGCTCTTCCGGTTTTTCGTCGGTGAACTCAATTAATGTCTCTTCCGCCAGGGTGATCACGTTGTCTTTCGCCTGCTTACGATCTGAGAACGGGCTTTCCCCGCCGTTCTGACTGAATTGCAACATCTGCGTGCCGAGGCTGGCCGGGTTATCCGTCACCGCCAGCCCGACGAGGTAGGCAGAACCGGTATCCGCAAATTTCGGGGCGATTTCAGCAGAGGTGTACACTTTCTGACGCTTTTTATTCATTTCGATCAGGTCGGCTGTCGGTTTCAGCGTGGCATACAGGGCTAATTTTCCTTTGAGCGCACCGTCCTGAATCTCTTCGGTATACACCGATTCGACATCCCCCAGTCTCGGCATGTAGGACATGTTGAGGTGATCAATATTAATGCGCGCCCCGTAGACGTTCGGGTCGTAGTTTTTTTCGATATCGGTCAGCCAGCTGCGCTGTACGGTGCGGCCATCAGTGGTGGCACCCTCTGTACAGATACGCACCGGCTTTGATTTTGCTGTCATGGGAATGACTCCATCAGTCAGGACGGGATTGTCAGTAATGATGGGGCTATGGTTCCGGTGAATTGCTGCGGAAACAATGAAAGGCTGTTGTACCACTGCGGTATACAACAGAACGGCAGGGCGCGTGGGAAGTGCGGCCAGTAATCTGGCGGCATGGAAACGATAACCGTATTTGACTCACGCAAAAAGGCCATGCACCTGTATTTCAGCGGCTACCGTATTGCACGGATAGCGGAAATGCTGGGTGAGAAAGCCTCAACGATTCACAGCTGGAAGCGCCGCGACCAGTGGGACGACATCACGCCTTTTGACCGGGTGGAGTTCACTATTGAAGCGCGGCTGTGCCAGCTTATCGCTAAAGAAAGCAAAGAGGGCAAGGATTACAAAGAGATTGACCTGTTAGGCCGTCAGCTGGAGCGTGCCGCCAAAATCCGGCGCTATCAGAACGGCGGCAATGAAACCGATCTCAACCCGAAACTGGCGAACCGCAACGCCGGTGAACGTAAGGCCCCGGAAAAAAACGTATTCAGTGACGAACAGATCGAAAAGCTGGAACAGATTTTCATGGGGAACATGTTTGAGTATCAGAAAAACTGGTACCGCGCCGGGGCGCAGAACCGCATCCGCGACATCCTCAAATCCCGCCAGATAGGGGCGACCTACTACTTTGCCCGCGAAGCCTTTATGGATGCGCTGCTGACCGGACGCAATCAGATATTTCTTTCCGCCAGTAAGGCACAGGCGCATGTATTCAAACAGTACATCATTGAGATTGCCCGCGAGGTCGATGTTGACCTGAAAGGCGACCCGATTGTTTTGCCGAACGGTGCCACCCTGTATTTCCTCGGTACCAATGCTCGGACCGCACAAAGTTATCACGGCAATCTTTACCTGGATGAATATTTCTGGATACCGAAATTTCAGGAACTGCGCAAAGTCGCCTCCGGCATGGCGATGCACAAAAAATGGCGGCAGACCTATTTTTCCACGCCGTCCAGTCTGACCCACAGCGCGTACCCGTTCTGGTCAGGAAAACTGTTTAACCGGGGCCGCGCAAAGGCTGATCACGTGGATATTGATATCAGCCATGCGGCATTACGTGACGGCCGGTTGTGTGAGGATGGTCAGTGGCGGCAGATTGTCACCGTTGAAGACGCGGTACGCGGCGGCTGTGACCTGTTCGATATCGCACAGTTGCGCCTTGAATACAGCCCGGATGAATATCAGAACCTGCTGATGTGTGACTTTGTGGACGATATCGCGTCCATTTTCTCGCTGGAACTAATGCAGAGTTGCCTGGTTGATTCATGGGATGTGTGGGAGGACTTTCAGCCGGAACTGTACCGGCCATACGGTCACCGGCCTGTCTGGATCGGCTATGACCCGGCAAAAGGTACTGAGGGCGGCGACAGTGCCGGGTGTGTGGTGATCGCACCGCCGGTGATGTTCGGCGGCGCGTTCCGCATTCTTGAGCGCCACCAGTGGCGCGGGATGGATTTCCGCGCTCAGGCGGAAGCCATCAAACAACTGACCGAACGTTATAACGTGGAATACATCGGTATCGACAGTACCGGGATCGGCCACGGTGTTTACAAATCGGTGCAGGAGTTTTTCCCGCAGGTGCGGGAGTTCGTCTATAACCCGGCGGTAAAAAACGCCCTGGTGCTGAAAGCATGGGATGTCATCAACAGCGGACGCCTTGAGTTCGACGCCGGAGACCGGGACGTCATTCAGTCGTTTATGTCTATCCGCCGCTCAACCACCGCCAGCGGCAACCGCCCGACCTATGAAGCCAGCCGCAGCGAGGACGCCAGCCATGCGGATCTCGCCTGGGCGGCAATGCACGCCCTGTATAACGAACCTATCACAGGTGAAAACACTCAACATCATAATATCGTGGAGCTTTATTAATGAGCCGCAGAAACAAAAACAAACAGCATAAACAACAGAATACCGGCGGCGTGGAGGCGTTCACGTTCGGCGAGCCGGTTTCGGTGCTCGACAGCCGCGAGATTTATGATTACCTGGAGTGTGTCCGGATGGAGCACTGGTATGAACCGCCGCTGAGTTTTAACGGGCTGTCCAAAGCGTTCCGGGCCGCACCGCATCACAGCAGCGCAATCTATGTGAAACGTAACATACTGACCAGCACCTTTATCCCGCACCCGCTGTTAGACCGGAAAACCTTTGACAGTTTCGCGCTGGATTTTCTGATGTTCGGTAACGCCTACGTTGAAACCCGTTACAACCGCCTCGGCGGCATCCTGCGGTTTGACCACGCCCCGGCCAAATACACCCGGCGCGGGATTGACGGGGATCAGTACTGGTTCACCAAATACGGCTATGAGAGTGAGCCGTACCCGTTTGAACCCGGCGCGGTGTTTCACCTGATTGAACCGGATGTGAATCAGGAACTGTACGGCCTGCCGGAATATCTGGCCGCTCTGCCGTCAACCCTGCTGAACGAATCCGCCACGCTGTTCCGCCGCCGGTATTATCTTAACGGCAGTCACGCCGGGTACATCATGTATATCAGTGATTCTTCCCAAACGCCGGGTGATATCGACAACATCCGTAAAGCGGTACGCAGCAGCAAAGGACCCGGCAACTTCCGCAACCTGTTCCTGTATGCCCCGAACGGGAAGAAAGACGGGATTCAGATCATGCCGCTCAGTGAAGTTGCCGCCAAGGATGAATTTCTGAATATCAAGAACGTCAGCCGTGATGACATGCTGGCTGCCCACCGCGTACCGCCGCAACTGATGGGCATCCTGCCGCAGAACACCGGCGGCTTCGGTGATGTGGAAAAGGCAGCAAAGGTGTTTGTCCGCAATGAACTGATGCCGCTACAGGCCAAGATGAAACAGCTGAATGACTGGTGCGGCGAAGAGGTGATCCGGTTTGAGGATTACCGGTTGCCGGAAGATTAATCACAATACAAACACAGGAACCGCCGGCAGGCGGTTTTTTTACGTCCGTACATGATGAAGATCGGCGTTACCAATAATAATAGCGCCCCAATATATTATACAAAACCTGCTGCCGGAATACGAATTTGCCGGATTTCGCCCCTCTGAAACCATCCGTTATACCGCCTGTATCGCACTGTGCGACGACCTGAAAAAAGATAACCCGTGCCACCTCTTTTTGTTTTTAACGCCGCCATGCCAGGGAAATTTGCGACAACCGGGAAGCGGATAAACATGCCGCCGCGCAATCGTAGCCCCGCCACGCCTGCCCACTAAATGCATCGGTTTTCATGCACCCGCAAGGGAGTTGATGAAGCCCGCTGGATATGTGGGCTATACGTGGATCCCGATCAGTCTCCGTTCATGCAATTTTTGATGGTTCTTGCATAAATTAGTACAGAAGCCCGCATGAATGAAAATATGTCGTAATCTAACAGGTCAGTTTTGTACTGAAAACAGAAACTGTAAGCCCTTAGTATTGGTGGTTAGTGCAATAATCTTACTCGTGAAATATAAGGTCGTCATTAGTTGGTGACTTAAAGAGTAATTTACTATTTAATGGTTTTTTTTAGTTTAAAGTGTTATTTATTTTTTGTTTTATTGTGTTTTATTCTTCGGTAATGTGGTGTTTTAACTATCAATTAAGTGCGTATAAGAAGTTATTAAAATAAATATTTTGTGTGTAGATCACAGATATTTAATTGTTTTTTTTGTATTTTACGTAGTGCAATAATATATTTATGGTAGGCTATTTGTGAGTGATTTTTAAATTGAAAGGTGGGATTTCATGAATTATTATCATATTGTTGTTGAAACGAATGATAGAGATGATAAAAAAAAATTTATAACGTTATTTGAATACGATAGAGTAGACCTTGATGAAATTAAGAATGATGTAGTAAAACCATATATTTTAAAAGAGGAAATATATATCGACGGAGCATATTTAAAGAGTGAGAATATTCGCTCTTTAAAAATAAAAAAATCTGAGAGAAAATCATCAGAATTAACTAGAATTGCAAATGATAATGTTCCAGATAATTTCTTTGTTTTTATTACTACTGAGAATGTAATACTCGGGGACGGTTATACTGATGATATAACAAGAGACCTTGTCAAAGAATTAAAGGATAATATAGAGTCCTCATCAAAAAAAGAAGCTACGCCATTAAATTTAAATAATAATAAAAAGATATTCGTTGTACATGGGCATGATCATTTTGCAAAATCTGAAATGGCTAGATTTTTAGATAAAGCAGGATTAGAGCCAATTATTTTACATGAACAAGCAAGTTCAAGTAGTACGATAATTGAGAAGATAGAGGCTAATAGTGATATTGGTTATGCAGTTATTCTATATACGCCATGTGATATAGGATCAATAAAAACTGATAATCCAGAATTAAAAGCTAGAGCTAGGCAAAATGTCGTTTTCGAGCATGGTTATTTTATCGGTCGTTTAGGAAGGTCTAGAGTTTCAGCTCTTCTGGTCAATGGTGTCGAAACTCCAAATGATATTAGTGGTGTTGTTTATATTGATTTAGACTTACGTGGTGCTTGGAAACTTGATTTGGCTAGAGAGTTGAAAGCAGCTGGGTATATAATTGATCATGACTCATTGATGTAATTAATGATTATTTTTTATGATATTTTTTATATATTAATGTGTTCGTGGATTAAACGCTATTTAGCAATAGTGTTGTTCAATAAAAATTTTATTTAGTGTGATATTTTTATCATGATGGAGAATTGTAAAAATGAATGGAAATTACTGTGCATTTTATGTTGCAGAACCTTTCAGCGAAAGTGCTCTTGGTGCTAATGCTACCAAAGATTTTGTTTACTATAATACCTTAAGAATGTGGAAAGGGGCTGAGCCAACTTTTCCTTTTAGTAATTCACACGCTACAACTTATAATGTCCGTGATGGGAGTGACTGGGTACGGACTTTGATGCCTCGTCTCAGAGAGCGTTTACGAAACTCAAAAAATATTATTTTGTTTTTAAGTGATAGGACAATAAATTCTCGCGCATTGAAAGAAGAAATTGATTACGGAATTAATACATTGGGTCTTCCTGTGATTGTTATATATCCTGACTATGAAACTAAGGAAAGTTTATTGAATAACAATAAGTTAAAGCAAAAAATAAGAAACTTATGGTCTAATATACCTATATTTAGAGACTCTATGGATAAAGTCCCCACTATACACATACCGATGAAAAAAGATCTTATTAGATTGACGCTTTCTGATCGTGATTTTATGGTAAAATCAAAAGTTTCTCCAGGCATATTTAGGTATCCAGTATAACATAATTTAAGTTTTCTCTGTAGAGTTTCCGGTTTAGATTATTATAGGAGTACTAATGGCTAAGGTCAGTTTTTGTAATAGACAGGTTTTTAATGAGTTTAAAGGATATGCATCATTATTATCTGGTTTTATAGGTGCTTTTGTGATTTTTGTTGATATTCCCACAGATAATAAAATCATGACGGGAGTGGGATGCATTATAGTGCTTTTCATTGGGTATATTTATCTTTGGTGTAAAGCTAACAATTTACGAGAAATCACTTTAACAATCGATGAGAGTAAAGTTGTTATTAAAACAGGAGATATTTTTGAGCAAGAAGAACTTAAGGTTATTCCATTTAATGAATACTTTGATACTCAAGTTGATGGACGAATTATTGCTGAGGCTAGCCTTAATGGGTGTTTTATTAAAAACCATATTGATTGCACAGTGAGTGAATTAGATGCTTATATAAGTAATTATAAATTTGATACTAATGAGATAAAGGAATTTAATATAGATAGAGATGAGGGGAAAAAACAAAAATTTGAAGTTGGTACTATATGTGTTTATGGTGATTACATTCTTACTGCGCTCTCTAAATTTAATAAATACAATGAAGCTCATCTCACCATGCCCGAGTATTTAGAATTTTTGATAAATTTCTGGGATAAAATAAATCGTGTTTATGCACTAAAAAGTGTTTCTGTACCTATATTTGGGTCTGGGCTTACTAGAATAAAAGGCCATAAGGCTATTGATGAACAAGATTTATTGAAGATAATGCTATGGACTTTCAGAATAAGTGAGATGAGATTTAAACACCCAGCAAAATTAACAATAATGATACACGAAGATAAAATAGAAAAAGTAAATCTTTTAGAGCTAAAGATAGCTAGGAATGGTTTGTAGTTTAATTAATGATGCATGTTGTCAATGTGATTGCATGCGTTTTTTTATAATTTTATCGTTGTTTTCTATATGAGTAAAATTATAGCATTAGATATAAATTAATATTTATTAGTTATTATAAATTTAATTTAGCTACTTTCGTCCCCTCATTTTCTTAACCCGCACCAATATTGACGCCGCTTTCTGCTCTCGTTTAACGGCCTGCTGCCGTTCTCTGACTGCTTTTACCTCATCGCGCAGCTCCAGCCGCATCCGGCCATCACGGAACAACAATTTTTGATCACCGTAATCAACGGTCATGCCCCGAATAAACATCATCATCAGCCCGTCCGCTGGCATTTCATGCCCCATTGCGGCCGTGAATTTCTGTATTTCCGGGATAAATGTGATTTCTTTGTCGCTTAAAGTGATGCGGGAATTAACCCGTTTGGCGATTTGTGCCGGTTTTACGTCTTGTGCTGCTTTCTCAGCGGCTTTATCACTGAGGCATGAACCCCACGGTTTTATTTGGTAAACCCCCGCCACGCCGTAGTTTGGCGCTAAATCTGGCGATTTATCGCCATCGGTTGAGATCACCGATCCACAGTTATTGACAGGACTCCGAGGGTCGGCGATGCCGCCCTTTAAAAGATTAAAATCAAAACCAACGGCAACCGGTGCCGGGTTTTGACTATCGCGTTTTTTAACAATCTGGTATTTACGTTCGCGGGTTTTGACGACATCACCGCCAAAAACAGGGGAGTAGATCCCGAATACTTCCGGGACTTCTTCGTCGTACTGGTTCAGCCGATCAGCGGCGCGTCTCGCGACTCTGACCGTTTGCAGGTCACGCGGGGTGCATGGGCCACCCTGAGAAAGGATGTATTCATCAAAAAAGCCTTTATCGGCGGCAAACCTGACCTTTTCCGCCACATCACCGATCTGCTCTGCGATAGAAACACCGCGCAACTTGCGGCACTCGCGGTAAGCCCCCTTTGACGGCAGGTTATAAAACTGAAACTGAGGAATGCGCCATGTTGCCGCCCATGCGGTCACGGCGGCGGCGGTATCACTCAGCGGTTTTCCGGTGTCATTATCGATTTCACCATCCAGTGCGTAACCGTCGATATTCTTAGAAATATACTTCGCGATATAACTGACCGCGCCGCCACGGTTCATGTGTTCACACTTAAACCGGTGTTTTTGTGCGCCTTGCTCTTTCCCGTCAACAGCAAGGGCTTTTTTGCGCATAATGTCGATAACCTGCGCACGGCTGGCTTTGTCAGTGAACAACAATAAATGCCAGTGCGGAGTACCATCATGATGCGGCTCAACAACGCGAATACCGTAGACTTTGAGTCCGTAATCCTTGAAAGCTGTCCGTATTTTCGACCAGACACGAACAAGATATGCCTGTCCGTTCTTTGGTGTGTAAGCCTCTTTTGACCAGTTATGATTAATAATGGCCTTTTTCTCGTCTTTCTTACCGGTAACCTTTGTCGGATGGTACTTTGACGGTGTTGTGATGGTAACAAACATGCCAATATCACCGCGTTGCATAGCCACTCTTTCAATGCCGGCGATCTGTGCCATAAGTTCCATACGGCGAATTTCAGGGTTGGAAATACTCCCCATCACTTTTTCAAACAGATCAAACCGCTCACCCGTCTCAGTGTCTTCAATATCCATCTGTTTCAGATATTCTTCGTTCGCTTTACGCTGGGCGCGGACTTCATTAATTGCCTGACGGCTGGCATACGGACGCTTATTCTTGTTGACGGCCATAACGGCAATCAGCAGCGACTCACGCCAGCGGGCACGGTGCGCCCGTAAACGTCGGTACCAGAAATCATCATTCACCAGACGGGCAAGCGCAGAATGGATATTTTTTTCACTAATTGAGCCTTTCAGATACCGGCTGTAGTGAAGCGGGGTAATATGCAGTTCTTTGGCATCAGCAGCCATGTGCCCGTATATTTCATACAGGTACTTAAATTTAAATATGGCACCATCACCAATTTCGCCAACTTTGTCGATCAACTGCTGACAGCGTTCAAAAAATACTTTCGCCAGTTGCTTTGCCAGTAATTTAACGGCCTTGTCGGATAACTCCGGTAGCGCATTAAACTGATCCATATGACGCACTGAAAATCGGTCATTAACGGCATTAACTCGCGGAAGTATTTCCCGATAAAATTTGAAATACAGATATCTGTGAGCCTCTAACAGCCCCTTTTCTTCGTAAATACTTTCATAGCGCTTACGGAACGGAAAACGCAGCATGCGCGGCAAGCGCTCAATTTCATCCTGCAAATCCTGATTTTGTTTCAGTTGTACAGGCGTTAACGGCTGTTCAAAACCCAGCACCGCTTCATGTCGCTTTTTGTTCCATTCATGCACAAAAACCGCCGGTTCCGGCGGCGGCTGCACACTGAAATCAATGACTTTTCCGGTCATGGCCGATCACCAACCGGCATTTCCCGGAGTACAGACAGCGCTGTCTGACAGCGTTTCACTATCATTTCGCTGAAAAGCAAATACTCATCCAGTGTTTTTACCGGTTTATCTTTCGGCCTGATAACCTGCATGGCGACAAGGTCAGCAACCATAACGACAGAGTTGTCATACCGGGAAACCAACGACCAGCTATTGTTTTCAAGATCAGCCTCAATCAGCGCATATGCCGGAAGTGATGCGTGCTCTTCCGGCAGTCGGCGGACTATAGCGTAGCGGGTATCAGTAATATAAATGCCGTTGCGCGGGTCGGTGATACTCATTGGCAACCACCCAGCACAGCAATAATTTCAGGTGCTTTCTTCCGGTTACCATTGGCCGCAATGGTGCGCGGTGCTTCTATTACGTGGATAGTGAAGCCTAAATCCGCATACAGCTCTTTTGCTGCCAGTGAATTCGATACTGTGACCGGGTTACCCTGAATATCATTCAAATCTTTCAGGGCAAAGGCCAGTGCTTCATTGTCGCTATCCGTGAATCCGTCAGCGTGATATTGAGTGAAATTTTTCCCCATGTACGGAGGGTCGCAATACACACCGTCACCAAAATCGACCAGCGATAACGTGTCCTGCCATACGAGGTGCTGGATGTTGGCTTTTACTGCTTTGGCAGCAAATGCGCGGATTTCTTTCTCAGGGAAGTATGGTTTTTTATAATTTCCACGCGGTGCATTAAAATCGCCTTTCTGGTTGTAACGACACAGTCCGTTATAACAGTGACGGTTTAAGTAAATAAAATAAGCGGCAATAGCTACATTTGGCAGCGCTGATTTAGCCTTATTAAAAAAATCTCTTTCCTCGTAATAACCTGGTTCACACAGTTCGATCTCGAATAAATCCTTTGCCGTCTCTAAAACCCGGTTGGTTTTAAATGATGCGATTTCGCGATACATAGTGATTAAATCATTATTCACATCTGCAATTAAATACTGCTCATAGTCAGTATTCATCATTACAGCACAAGAACCGGCGAACGGCTCAACGAGGCGTTCTGTTTTTGGCAGGTGCGGACGTAACAGATCCATAATGCCGACTTTTGAACCCGCCCATTTCAAAATAGTTTTTTCAATCATATCGCAGTTCCTTACTTATTTATTTTTCGCATATTTTTATTTCTGTAATGTCCGGGGTATCATCCGTTACCGGAATTCAGATAAAAAAAGGAACAGTCATGATGCTTCCACCCGTCCGGAACCCTGCTTTTTTGACTCCGTCAACTGCGCCTCAAGGCGAAGTAAGGCTTTTATCAACATACGATATGCTCCGTGCCTGCGACGCTTTCCTGGCTTTATCTTCATGCCGGATAAAAGAGCGCTGGATTCCATCAGAAGATTATCGAAATGAGTTGGCCCGGCTTCTAAAACAAAGCTGTCCTGATAAGTGGACAGAGCACGGAGAATGGACAGCGCTAATACAGCGCGAATACCAAAACGTGTTCCGCAATTGTGTGTATTACCGTACAAGCGAATCGGCATACTGGAACACGAAGGAAGAGCTAGAGTCAGATATTCATAATTCGATTCTGGCGTCGAAACAGACTGTTCTTCTGTTCTCGGAAGGAAAAATGGAAGCAGCTCCTGCAAGGACAGACGTTTTTGCAGTGCAGGACAACATGGGAGATTTTCTTGGCTCATTACTGGCGGGTAAAATAAATCCTGTATGGATAATGACGGCTGACACGGAAAAAACTCTGCGTAATCAGAGCGAAACATTCCTAGGTAGTATGTCGTCTTTTTAGTGGTCATTTCACACGCTCCGGTAATGTTTGTTTTTCAGTTCATCAATTGCCTGGCAATCAATGCACATGGTGCAACCGAGCACAGCGCGGCGGCGTGGCTCAGGGATTGGTTTACCGCACCCCTCACATTCAAACGCGGACACACCCGCAGCAGTGATACGGGCGGCGGCTATCTGGCTTTCAAGCACAAGCGCGGCGTGGTCATTGGCGCGGTCGATTTCGTCAGACATGGTTCAGCTCTCCCGCTTCGTTTTCGATACGGTCAGCCTCACCATTGAGCAGGTGATAAATTTCAGTTGGTGTCATTTTCTGTCTTAACGCTTTATGGGAAATGGTGCGCAAACGACCGGCAAACCCATCAAGCAAGGTTTTGCGCTCGTCTTCGCGGTTGGCTTTGATATTTTCAGCTACAGGGGTGAATATTGGTTCCGGAATTGATTTCATTTTAAAACCTCATTTTTAGGTAATAAAAAGCCCTGACCGGTTAAGGTCATTTTCTTTTTGGTCAATATTTAAATCGGGTATGAAATATTTTTCGGCATTAATGCCGTTAGTGACTTTATTTTATTAATAGCAATAATTAATTGCTGTTTTTCCTCTTTTGTCAGGTCTGCATATTTCCTTTCTTTATTACCCAATTCAGCAAGAAAGAAAATCATGTCTAACATTCGTTTATCTGACAGTCGCATGTATTCAATAAATCCGGTCAGTTCGCTATTATCCGGATTATCCTGTTCGTTTTTGAAAAAAACAGTTGTCCGCAATGCCCCGGCCTCTGTCAGTTTTTCTGTTCTTTCAGAAAATGACATACCGTTATTTTTGTAACTCTTAACGCCAGCCAGTGAACGATTAATATCTTCACTCTGTAACCGTGATGTAATATCAATTAATTCAGCTGTTGCACGCATAAGCCACCGCCGTTATTTCTTATCGAACAATGAATCTATAAAACCTGTCGCCTGTGCCAGTGCGTCAAACTTCCCGAACGAATGACAGCTATCATCCCCATCAGACAAGGTGACGTGATACTGCGTTATTTTCCGTGCCGCGTTACGCGGTAGGGTGATAATAATAAATCCGCGATATGCTTGGCTGTGTGTGCTGATTTGCCTGACCATAGCCAACCTCAACTAATCTGCGGTTTACCGAGACCCAGCCACACAAGCCAGCCGTTTCGGATTTCGTCGGGCAGAGTGGCACGCGCGAGATCCATGCCCTCATTCCAGGCTGAAACACTGATGTAATATTCGTTACGACTACCGTCCGGTTTTTTCATTGTCACATAAGGCAATTTCCCTGCCTTGCGCATATCAGAAACAGCCTGTGCTGTTTTGCCGATCATTTCTGCAAACCGGGCTTCGGTCACATAATCCGCAGAACCTGCTTTCAATGCAGCGGCAACCTTTACGTTTTCCTTTGTCATCTGTTAACCTCTCTTGCTGTGGCTCTTTGTAGCCCCCTTGCGCTCGCTGCTGCTCTGGTGGCTGGTTTCAATTCACTTATAAAATAAGAGAGTTCTAATATTATGTCAACATTCGATAGAGAGAAATTAAAACTGATCCGAGAATCTGAGAGATTAAATGTCAAGCAGGTTGCTGAGATGATTGGTGTTAATTATGTTACTTATCATGGATATGAGAGCGGAAAGGCAAAGATGTCGCTAGAGTCAGCAATGAAGTTTTTTTCAATCCCCATATTTCGAAAATATATGACATGGTTCATGTTTGATGAAATCAATCCCGAAGCTGGTCAGATAGCACCGGTCCTCGCACACAGTGGGCAAGACGAAACAATGTCACGCCGCTCAGACAAGAAAACTGGTTAACAATACATCTCGATTTTTGTGAATTTATTGATTCACAAAGTCTTTGCACCCTCGGAGGGCTTTCTTATGTCAATTAAGAAACTCGAAGATGGTCGCTATGAAGTGGACATTCGTCCGACTGGCCGCAACGGAAAGCGTGTCAGACGGAAATTTGATAAGAAGTTTGAAGCCGTTAATTATGAACGGTACGTGATGGCCAACCACTCGAAAGAGTGGGCGCCGAAGTTAACCGACAATCGCCTGTTAAGCGAAATAGCGCAACAATGGTGGGATTTATTTGGGAGTCATCTCGATCATGGACGAGATCAAAAGAACAGAATTGATATGTTTTGCCGCGTGATGTCAGACCCTGCAACACCAAAAATAGACAAATCACTTATATCCCAGTATTGCCAGATACGCACGGCTCACGGGGTTAAAGCGTCGTCGATTAATCGTGAAATTACCGCAGTGCGCGGCATTTTTACGTATTTAATTGATGCTGGTCTTTATCTCGGCGAACACCCTTTCAGCGGTTATAAGAAGCTGAAAGAGCAGGCCACGGAAATGTCATATCTGACGGATGATGATGTCAGCAGATTGCTGACTAACCTTAGTGGTGATGATTATAACATTGCCGTTCTTTGCCTCAGTACCGGTGCCCGGTGGAGTGAAGCAACCAGGTTAAAGCGGGAACATGTGATTCAGAATAAGGTACGTTTTACATTTACGAAAACCCGCAAGCCCCGGATTGTACCAATTTCTGATGATGTTGCTGACATGATATGTGATGGTAAAAACGGGCTATTATTCCCTGATATTTCGTATCAGCGCTTCCGGAAAATTTTAAAGGAAGTGAAGCCGACGTTACCGGGCGGGCAGGCAACACACGTTCTGAGACACACGTTTGCAACACATTTTATGATGAACGGCGGCAGTATCCTGACACTACAGCGATTGCTGGGACATGCCAATCTATCTCAGACGATGACATATGCACACTTTGCCCCGGATTTTCTACAGGATGCAATTGACCTTAATCCGCTGAAAGGTAAATGTAGAGTTTAGATAAAAGTGTCCACACGGTGTCCACAGACAGGCCATTTAGTGCCCTCTGTGGCACCTTACAGCTCTATGATAACCCTATGTTTTTATTGGAGAGGCGGGGTATATCAGAAATAAATAACGCCGCAAAAGCGGCGTTATTTACTCGGCGTCCCGATTAAAGCTCGATAGGTGGCGTAATTAAGCGCGCAGGAAATCGATGTGTGTCAGTTTTGGCTTGAACGGATGACGCTGTACAGCCTGTACTTTCACTTTGGTTTCTTTACCATCGATAACCAGGTTCAGAACTTCGTAAAATTCTGGTTTAGCTTCCTGGTTGATCAGGATGTCGTGATCCAGTTCGATGGAAACAGGTTCCTGGTTGCCACCATAAACGATAGCAGGGAACTTGTTTGCGCGGCGCAGGCGGCGGCTCGCACCCTTACCCTGCTCTTTACGTAATTCAGCATTGATAGTTAACATAGCTTTTCTCTTTAACAAGAGTAAAAAAAATCTCTGCTACAGGCGACCCAGCAGCAAAGTCGGTATTTGGCTCCGGCAGGGTTACCCCCGGTGAAGCGGCGTGCATTTTACCGAAAATGCGGACAAACGGCAAACGAAACCCGGTATAAAACCCAAAAAGCAGCACTCAGGGTTATGCCAGACTGTCGGATTTACGGAATCGCCCCTGATAATCAAAGATTTTTTCCCGGATCTGCCAGAAGTTATCTTTTTTGCGTGAAACAATGAAATCCGGGTAACGCAGCAATACCTGCTGACGGATCACCGATTCTGCATCCTGCCACTGAAAGGGTACACCGGGCGCGCGCAGATGCTGTGCCAGAAACTGTTTCTCGAAGACAAAACGTTGTGCCGGTGTGGTCAGCCGGAAACGCTCACTGACGGTGGTGCCGTCCTCATCGTAATAATTGATGGTCAGCCATTCACCGCGGTTATCCTGTCCGGCTGAGAGCGCCATACCACCACAGCGCAGTACCAGCGCATCTTTCAGACGCAGTGCAGCTTTCAGCATGTCATCCGGATCACTGAGAACTTCATCGCAGTGACAGCAGCGCCGTGCGGCAATATCATTTTCTCCGTTACAGGACGGGCAGAGTTTAAAACGGAAACGGAAATCACACTGATGCCGGGCGGATTCATCATCCGCATCAATAATTCCCTGGCAGCGGCGGCCGTAGTGTTCGATGATATGGCCGTCATCGGTACATAATCCCCAGAACAGGTTGGCAAAGCCGCATAACGGGCAAAATACCTGCACCGGCTGGCTTTTGCTGTTTGGTTTATGATTGCCGACTTCCGGCATATAGAGGTCATGCGGATTTCCGGCGTAATCGAGGATCAGACACTCCGTTTTCCCGGGGGACAGGCGCAGCCCGCGTCCGGCGATTTGCTGGTAGAGGCTGACAGATTCGGTCGGGCGCAAAATGGCAATCACATCCACATGCGGGGCATCAAACCCGGTGGTGAGAACGGAAACGTTGACCAGATAATGCAGTTTCCGTGCTTTGAAATCGCGGATAATCGTTTCCCGGTCTGCGGACGGGGTATCCGCACTGACCAGCGCAGCTTCACCGGGCGGGAGCAGTGACACAATTTCTGCTGCGTGCTCCACGGTGGCAGCGAAGATCATGCAGCCCTGCCGGGGCGCGGCATACTCAATAATCTGGCGGACAATACGCGGTGTGATGCGCTTTTGTTTTTTCACTTCCCGCGCCAGCACCTGCGAGTCAAACATGCCGGCGGCACTGACCGGTACCTGTGAAAAATCATATTGCAGCACGGGCATGTCCAGCCGTTGCGGCGGAACGAGATACTGATGGCTGACCATATAGCGCAGCGGCAGTTCATAGATACAATCGCGGAAGAAGCAGGTATGATCGCCGCGGATCATACCATGATAGTGATACTGATAGATCCAGCCGCTGCCCAGCCGGTACGGGGTGGCGGTCAGGCCGAGAATACGCAGGGCCGGGTTATTCTTTTGCAGATGCTGTATTACCTGCTGATACTGGCTGTCTTCGCTGAGGCTGATCCGGTGGCACTCATCAATAATCAGCAGGGAAAATTTACCGTCAAAATCGGCGGTATTACGGGCGACAGACTGCACACTGCCGAAGATGACTTTCTGTGAGGACTCTTTTTGTGATAATCCGGCTGAATAGATACCTGCATCTAACCCGTAAGCCTGATATTTACTGTGATTCTGCTCCACCAGCTCTTTGACATGCGCCAGCACCAGCACACGGCCGTGTGCCAGCCGGGCCAGTTCAGCGATCACCAGGCTTTTTCCCGCTCCGGTGGGCAGGACAATCACTGCGGGTGTTGTGTGTTTGCGGAAATAGAGCAGGGTGGCATCGACAGCCTCCTGCTGATAAGGTCGCAGGGTAAACGTCACAGGAACTCCGGCGGAACAGACAAAAAACAGGGTGTCAGCATATCACACTTTGGGCGCGACAATTGACTGCATGGCGGAGGATAAACAGCGGAACCGCCGTCAGAAAGGCACTGTGATGTTGATGGTTTGTTGTTATAATGATTACTGTGGTTATTATCGAACCAAATTCTTTCATTTTATCTGCTTATCTGCCGGCAGTCCGCTGCGGGCACGTCAGGTTTAAGAGACATTCATGCGATTAGATAAATTTCTTGCCCATCAGATGGGTATCAGCCGGAACCTCGTGGCCAGAGAGCTGCGTGCGGGAATGGTGACTGTGGATGGTGACGTCGTGAAAAACGGCGCACTGAAAGTCAGCGCGGAAAATGAAGTGGCGTATGACGGCAATGTGATGACACACGTCACCGGGCCGCGCTATTTTATGCTGAATAAGCCGCAGGGCTATGTCTGCTCAACGGATGATCCGGTTAACCCGACCATTCTCTATTTTATCGATGAACCGGTTGCCCATAAACTGCATGCCGCCGGACGGCTGGATATCGATACCACCGGGCTTGTGCTGATGACCGATGACGGTCAGTGGTCGCACCGTATTACCTCGCCGAAACATCACTGTGAGAAAACCTATCGTGTCACACTGGCGGAGCCGGTGGCGGACACGACCGCAGCCCTGTTTGAACAGGGAGTGATGCTGAACGGTGAGCAGCATCCGACCAAACCGGCAAAACTTGAGATTATCACGCCTCAGGATGTGCGGCTGACGATTTCAGAAGGACGTTACCATCAGGTCAAACGTATGTTTGCCGCTGCCGGTAATCATGTGGACGAACTGCACCGCGAGCGTATCGGCGGCATTGTGCTGGATGACAGCCTGGCGCCGGGAGAATACCGTCCGCTGACTGACGAAGAGATTCAGTCGGTTCTCTGAACACCTTTTTACTGAATTGAATACGGAGTAACAGGCGTGCAAGTGCAACGTTCGGCCTATTTCGGCCTGATTTTTATTCTGGGTCTGTTATCGATGCTGATGCCGCTGGCTATCGATATGTATCTGCCAAGCATGCCGACCATCGCCCGTGACTTTGGTGTCACTGAGGGCGACGTCCAGATGACCCTCAACAGTTATCTGATAGGCTTTGCCGCCGGGCAGCTGGTGTATGGCCCGATGGCGGATGCACTCGGCCGCAAGCCGGTGATCCTCGGGGGAACCCTGATTTTTGCTCTGGCCTCGGCAGGTTGTGCGATGTCGCAGGATATCGGTACGTTTATCGGCATGCGCGGGCTGCACGGCTTTGCTGCTGCCGCGGCAAGTGTGGTAATCAACGCCCTGATGCGGGATATGTTCACCAAAGATGAGTTTTCCCGCAGTATGTCGTTTGTGGTGCTGGTGATGACCGTGGCACCGCTGCTGGCACCGATCATGGGCGGCATGATGATGCTCTGGTTCAGCTGGCACGCGATTTTCTGGACAATCATGATTGCCGCGCTGATCGCCGCACTGCTGGTGTTGTTCTTTATCCGTGAAACCCTGCCGAAAGAGCGTCGTCAGCCGTTCCGTCTGCGGATCATGCTCGGTCAGTTTGTGACCTTGTTCCGCCAGAAGCGTGTGCTGTGTTATATGGTGGCATCCGGTTTTTCATTTGCCGGGATGTTCTCCTTTTTATCAGCCGGATCATTCGTTTACATTCAGCTCTACGGGCTGACAGAGCTGGAATTCGGCTACTGCTTTGCACTGAATATCGTTTTCCTCTTTATTATGACCACCATCAACAGCCGCTATGTCCGCCGTTTTGGTGCGCTGAATATGCTGCGCACCGGGCTGGTGGTACAACTGCTGGCCGGATGCTGGCTGTTGCTGGCCGCATCAGCAGACCTTGGTTTTGTTGCCATTATGATTGGCGTGGCCTGCTATGTGGGGAACATTGCCATGATCACATCCAATGCGATGGCGGTGATTCTGGATGATTATCCGCATATGGCAGGGACAGCCTCATCGCTGGCGGGAGTACTGCGGTTTGGTATCGGTGCGGGAGTAGGTGCTGTGGTGGCGTCGTTTGATATGACAACCGTCTGGCCGATGGTCGGCGCGATGGCGCTCTGTATTCTGGTTGCTGCATCACTGGTATTGTACGCACGGCGTTTTGCCTGATTTCCTTTCTCTGCTGCCGGTCCGGAATTTACCGGGCCGGTCATTTCTGTAATATCAGTAATAGTCGAATGATTACCCCGGACAACTACTCAGTCATCATTTGGTTGATCTGAATCATGAAAAGTTACATTAATGTGAATTTCGTTTCATGACGGACAACCATGCTGAACACGCCGCTATTTTTCGTTAATTGTATAATTAACTGATATTTAATCATATTTACAGGTGGTCGAATGATGAATACATGGAATGATATCCTTATTCATTCAACTTCAGCTATATGATATAAAATAAATCAGTTGAGAAAATTAACAAAACAGTATACAAATAGAGGCAATTGGATTGATGTTGTTAACAACCGGCAGAAAAGTACTGAATACGTTTATGCCGGATCGGGAGTAAGTCGCCGTTTTTTCATCATCCGTGAACAGTGAATGTTCGTTAATTTCGAGGGATTGGGTCGGAAATTTTATTGAAGATGATTCACCGGCACAGTATGACAGGATAATAGTGTGAATAGTAATGCGCTTTCAGTTGTTTCCCGCCTGCCACAGCATTACCGGCTTTCCGGTCATGATGACGGCCGCCGGTTAGAGGCGTTACCGGAACCTTTGCAGAGCAGGGAAGACAGCCTGACCGGTTTAAAATTACTGAGTCACGGCCACCATTCAACATATGATGCCCTGTGCGCCATCCGGTCGCATCTGGAAGGATTGCAGATTGACAGTCTGATCCTGACCTGGGAAGGGGAGCCGTGCCTGTTTTTACACAGTGATGATGAGAGCACGGCAATGTGTGCCCTGAAAACCGCAGGGGCAGCCATTGCAGAGAATATTTCTGCCCGTTACCCTTTCTGATGTGTAACACCGCCGGTCTGACAGCCGGCTCCGGTAAAATGCAGATACAAAAAAAGCTTCCTGAAAAGGAAGCTTTTTCTTTTTAAATAATACACTGCAAGGGAGTGAATGTATTATTTAATTAAACGGCGTCCGTCGTAGTAACGGTTATTCCAGTATTTATCTGTCATGTTGGAGACGATAACACCGTTTGATGTGGATGCATGGACAAATTTGTCATTACCGACATAAATACCGACATGGCGCTGACGTTTTCCGGTTTTAAATAACACCAGGTCACCGGCCTGCAGTTTGGCACGTTTTACGCTGGTGCCGACAGACTGTTGTTCTGCTGTTGAACGCGGCAGTTCCATACCGAACTGGTCGAGGAAAGTCTGGCGGACAAATGCGGAGCAGTCGATACCTGAACGGGTTGTGCCGCCGAGACGGTAAGCCACACCTTTCCAGCTGGCATACTGAGACATCAGTTTGGATTTAACATCGACATTATTGACTAACTGTTCGAATTCATCCTGAGACGCTTGCAAAATAAAATTGTTTGTACGGGTTTCAGATTGAACTTGACGGGCTGAATTTGGAGATGTACTGCATGCTGACAATGTCGCCGCGATAATCAATGCCGGAACAATCCGGGTGATATATCTCAGAATCGGTTGAGATGTGACCATGTGTGAGTTTTCCCTTGCATTCCTTATGTGACGAATGTCACTTTAAAAACAAAACATATTTACACTAATTAAATCCACGCGGGTGCACAATATGTTTATTCTAAAAACGTGCGGAACGGCACGTTTAATATCAATGAACAATTTATGAAAAGAGATTAATCAACCATCCGTAACGATCTAATTACTGGCAAAATTAATCAATTCCTAATAATTGGACGAATTGATACTACATAAAGGGGCCGGAAATGGCGAGGGAAAAAACCGGTTATTTACAAAACCTTAAACTTGTCAGTAAGGTAATCTGATTAGGATGTCCGGAATGTTTCACTAATGTGAAATTTTCTTTGTAATATCGGATAACCGGGGCATGTGGCGTACCAGAAAATTTACACACCGGTCACCCGCAGGTGTCAGTAAAATCCAGGGAAGTGTAATTAATGTCAATGACAGCGAACCGGCCATAATATCGCTGAACCAGTGTGCACCTGCCATTATCCGTGGCAGGGAAAAAATAATCACCAGCAAAACAGCGGCAGAAAAATAACGGAATCCGGCATAACGCCAGACAAACGCGGCAAAAATCATCAGCATCAGACCGTGATCACCCGGAAAACTGCTTTTTGATGCATCTTTTGTAAAGATTCCGGTGATATCACTGACGCGGTGAACCGAATCGAGCATCAGAGTCGGGCTGTAACGGTTAAACGGAATTGCCTGCCCGGCCTGGTTAATCAGCACTGCACTTACCACCATCACAATCCCCGCCATCACCAGTCTGCGTTTACCGGCGCTGTCCTGTTTACGGAAAGCGGTGTAATAGATCAGTCCCATCAGCAGAAGCGCAGCCAGGTCAAATGCACGGTTATTAATAACGGCAATAAATACGGCCAGAGAATGGTTACCGGCAAGCGGGATATTAAAAAAACGGAAGACAGTATGGTCGGGTGTTGCCCACAAACCGTGATCAACCGGCAGGTACCAGGAAAGAAACAGCATAACCCCGCTGAGGCTGACAAAAAACGGACGAGTGAAGCGCTGCACTGCCATAACAAAACCTGAAGATAATTAAATAGTTTAGCAAAAGTTTTGCCTCAGTCTGCCAGAAACGCGGGGATGAGTTTATACATAAAAAGGGAAAAGGATAATGTTGCTTTTATGTAAATATTGTTATTTATTGGTTAATGTCTATAATCATGGCAGACGAGGGTGGAATAGTTAATAAAGTCATATTATTATCATGATATAAGAAATTACAGTATATAATTCTGTCATCATGCTAAAAACACGGCTGTTTGTTATATCTCAGTAAAGATTAGTGACCTATTGTCGATAAAGAATAAGCGAATATTTTTCATCCCGCGGTAAACGGGTTGCTTCCGCGAATACTTATCCGAAGAGGTTCGTTATGAAAAAGCTACAGTTCTTTATTGCTGCTGCAGGTTTATTAATGAGCAGCGTTACGGCAGCGGCTGAAAGTGAAAGCCGCTCAGTATCCGGTGTGATCACTTTCCATGGTGCAATTGTTGAAGGTCCCTGCACAATGGACTTTAATATCAATGATATCAGCTCCCGCTGTTACCGTTCAGGAATGAAAAAAGAACAACTGAATACTCAGACTATCACCCGCAATACCCGATCCGTGTCCGACCTGATACCGGCCAATATGGGGGAAGCAAAACTTCACTGGCTGGACAGCAGAAAGCAATTAGCGATGGTTGTTGTCAGTTATCTTTAATGAAGACAGCGCCCCGCAATCAATGCATACCGGAGAAACCGGTGAAAATCGTGTGACGTACCACACCACGATGCCGGTTTTCGCTTCTTTTTTTGTGCCGGGCGCGTTATAACAAGTACAGCGGTAACGTTAACACGCTGGTCGTCAGTCCGACGGAACAACAGTGAGGTGCCTGTGATGAATCATCTTAAGGCTATTTTCAGTGGTATGTTGTTTAGCTTGTCAGTTATCCTGCCGGGAGCGGCATCCGGTATCAGCGAAGGGACAATTCTGCTCTCCGGCAGTGTGGTGAATACCGCCTGCGAAGTCAGTGTCCTGACGGCGGAGAAACCGCAGGATAGTCAGCCGTCATTTGAATACCGTTGCCTGCGCAACGGCGAACCCGTCAGCATGCAGGACAACACAGCAGAAGGTGAACTTGCTCAGGGACGTCTGCCGCAATCGATGGGGCGCACGTCTTACTCTGTCCTGAATGAAGATCGCCGGGAAGCGTATCTGCGGGTGGATTACTTCTGAGGGATGCGAATGGACGGCGGGTCAGCCGGTTTCCGCTGAGAGCAGAAAACCGGTAACCCGGTAACAGGCAGTTTTTACCGGCTGCGGGAATTAATCCGCGCGGCCCATATAACGACGTTCCGCAATATGGATGCGGATTTTTTCACCGTTACTCAGGTATTCAGGCACCTGGATCACCAGCCCGGTCGGCAGGGTTGCCGGTTTGGTCCGCGCACTGGCGGATGCCCCTTTGATACCAGGGGTGGTTTCAATGATTTCCATATCAACAGTCTGCGGCAGTTCCAGTGCCAGCACCTGGCCGTCCATTGTCAGTACCTGCATACCCGGCAGACCTTCCTCAGGAATAAACAGCAGTTCTTCTTCGATCTGATCTTTTTTCAGCGGATAAGGCGTGAAGTCTTCATCATCCATAAAGACATATTCATCGCCATCAACATAAGAGAGCTGAACAGCGCGGCGGGTCAGGGTGATCGTGTCGATAATATCATCGCCTTTAAAACGCTCTTCCACTTTCTGTCCGGTGCGGACATCGGTAAAACGCATTTTATACAGGGTGCTGGCCCCGCGGGCACTCGGCGTCTGGACATCGATATCTTTGACCATCAGCAGCTTACCGTTATAGCTTACTGCGGTTCCGCGTTTAATTTCATTGGCCTTTGCCATAATTTGTCCCGTTACATAAGTAATATCAATAGTAAAGCAGGCCTTCAGACCTGCGGATTGGCGACAAAATTACTCGCAGTTTTTCCAATGTGCAAGCCAAAATTAGCACACCCGCGCAGAGAAATGCTGCGGGTGTGCTGTCAGGATTAAATCAGCGGTAAACCGGCAGGAGATCCATCATGGACAAAATATGTGTCACGGCGTTGAGAAGCCCGAACACAATGATAAAGATGATCATCGCATTACCGCCCGGCACACGGTAGGCTGCCTCCGGGAAGCGGCGGCGGGTGGCTTTTGCCATCAGCGCGGGAACAATGACCGCCCAGATAGTGGCTGCCAGCCCGGCATAACCGATGGCATACAGGAAACCGTTCGGGTACAGCACCGCCAGAATCGCAGGCGGAACAAAGGTAAACACAGCAGATTTCAGGCGGCCGGTGCCGTTATCCTTAAATTTAAAGAAGTCCGCGATATAATCAAACAGCCCCAGAGAGACTCCCAGGAATGAGCTGGCCAGCGCCATATAACTGAATGCATTGAGTAACTGCACGGTGGTATCACTGCTGATTGCGGCTTTCATCTGATTTAACAGTGCGGTGATATTGCCGCCTTCCGCGATAATCTGCTTAAAGTTTTCCCGCGGGACGTTACCCTGGGCGGCTAACTGCCATAAGATATAGATCACCAGCGAAATCAGGGAGCCGATAAGCAGGCTGCGGACCACGGATTTCGCATCATTACGGTAGTATTTTACCAGCCCCGGGACGTTACCGTGGAAACCGAATGACGTCAGCAGGAACGGAAGTGCCACCAGCGCATACGGCAGATACCGGGCTTCCGGCTCCTGCGTGTTAAATAACACCGCGGTTTTCACTTCAGTGATCATTCCTCCTGCGGACATCACGAAAGCAATCACCATACCGCCGATCAGAATGGTACACAGGCGATCTACCGCTTTGGTTGAGATCCAGACAATGACAGCCACCACAACGGCAAAGAAAATGCCGCTCATGGCGGGCGTGATATCAAGCCCGCGTGCTGTCAGGTTTTCCTGCAGCATCGAACCGCCTGCCGAAATATAGGCATAAGTCAGAATATAGAGCACAAAAGCAATCGACAGACCGTTAATCACCGACCAGCCGTTACCCAGCAGATCTTTGGTAATCGTGTGAAAGCTGGAACCGGACGGATAATTCAGGTTCGCCTCAAGGATCATCAGTCCGGAGGTATACATACAGAACCAGGTGTAAATCAGCAGCAGGACAGAGCCTGTAAACCAGACACCGGCCGTCATCACAGGGATGGAAAACATGCCTGCACCGACAGCGGTACCGGCGATAATCATGGCACCGCCCAGGACGGAAGGGCGTTTGGTTTGTGTTATTGCGTCGCTGCTCATTAAATCCTCCGGTTACTCAGCTCCGTGTACTAGCTTGATGATACGGCGGCAAAAAAAGGTTGTAAAGCGGATAAACCGATAAATCAGCGTAATTGTGTGTGATTGAGTGATAAATAAGCAATTGCCGCGCCGGATGTCCGGTACGGCAGATAACAGATTATTTTGTCAGATAAAACTGACTGGTCCGCCACAGATGAATAGCATTGCGGCTGGCCTCAAAATGCGGCTCCGGCAGATTATCCGGAGAACACCAGATAATGCCGTCAAATTTATCCGGTTCCTGAATAACCGGCAGGGTGTCGCTGTCATACTGCGCCAGCAGGCAGACAGATACCGTGTGTTTACCTTCTGCCTGATAGGTTTCCAGGTTATTGCACAGCCCGATGACTTTGGGATCAGTGAGAGTAATGCCGATCTCTTCCTGAATTTCGCGGACAGCACAGGCCTCAAATGTTTCACCGGGATCAACATGTCCCCCGAAAATGGACCAGTAAGGCGCATGTTTACCGCTGCGTTTACCCAGCAGCACCTCACCTTTGCTGTTCACAATAACCACTCCGGTACCGACGACGACAGGCATTATTTTTTCCTTCTTTTTAATCAGATTGCGGGCGCTATGGTACACTGCCGCCCGCCGGAGTGACAGCCTGTCTGTTTTTGACAGCCTCTTCCTGCAAATTGAATGATTCAGAGCATAGAATATCCGCGTGTGTGTGTTATAACTGAAACGATTCAAAAGCGGTTATTGTATCCTGCCGCACAATATTACTAATGATTATAACCCGTTAGCCAAAAATAACAGAGGGAGCACCCGGCTGATGACCCGTCGAGTAGCCACAATTACCTTAAATCCGGCCTATGACCTTGTCGGGATGTGTCCGTCCCTTGTCCCGGGCGAGGTGAACCGTGTCAGAACGGTCGGGTTACATCCTGCGGGAAAAGGCATTAATGTTGCCAAAGTCCTGCGTGACCTCGGTGTGGATGTGACTGTCAGCGGCTTTCTGGGGAAAGATAATCAGGAAGAGTTCCAGCATTTCTTCAGTGAAAACGGGCTGGCAAACCGCTTCCATGTGATTCCGGGACGCACCCGGATCAATGTGAAACTGACCGAAAACAGCGGCTCGGTAACGGATCTGAATTTTTCCGGTTTCCGTATCACTGAAAGCGAGTGGCAGAAGTTTATGGCGGATTCGCTGACCTGGCTCGGACAGTTCGACATGGTGGTCGTCAGCGGCAGCCTGCCGGAAGGGGTGGACCCCGCGTGGTTTACCACCTGGATGAGCCGCCTGCGCCAGCTGTGCCCGTGCATTATTTTTGACAGCAGCCGTGAGGCGCTGGTGGCCGGCCTGAAAGCCACGCCGTGGCTGGTGAAACCCAACCGCCATGAGCTTGAAATCTGGGCGGGGAAACCGCTGCCGGAGCTGAAAGATGTGATTCATGCCGCGCATGCCCTGCGTGATAAAGGGATCGCCCATGTGGTGATTTCACTGGGGCAGGAGGGGGCACTGTGGGTGAATGCGTCCGGCGCCTGGCGTGCACTGCCGCCGCACTGTGAGGTAATCAGTACAGTCGGGGCAGGGGATTCGATGGTCGGCGGCCTGGTTTACGGTCTGCTGATGAGTCAGAGCAGTGAACACACGCTGCGTATGGCTACTGCGGTGTCTGCACTGGCAGTGAGCCAGCCCGGCGTCGGTGTCCGTGACCGTGCCGAACTGGCGGCGATGATGGCAAAAATCAAACTCAGCCCGGTGGTATAAACCGGGTTATTTTGCCAGCGATTTCAGCCAGGCAATTTCCTGTGCCCAGATGTCCGGATTCACGGTTTCCAGCACCAGCGGGATGCCGTCAAACCGGTTATCTTTCATAATAAATTCAAACGGTGCATTACCGATTTTACCCTGACCGAGACTGTCGTGGCGGTCAACGCGGCTGGCAAATTCGCTTTTGGCATCATTCAGGTGCATGCCTTTCAGATACTCAAATCCGACGATGCTTTCAAATTCCGCAAATGTGGCTTTGCAGGTGTCCTGTGTCCGCAGATCATACCCGGCGGCAAATGCGTGGCAGGTATCAATACAGACACCAACACGGGATTTATCCTCCACACCCTCAATAATGGCGGCCAGTTGCTCAAAGCGGAACCCGAGATTACTGCCTTGCCCGGCGGTATTTTCAATCACGGCAATTACGCCGCGGGTTTTATCCAGCGCGATGTTAATTGATTCTGCTATCCGTGCCAGACACGCTTTTTCTTCAATCTTATTCAGGTGACTGCCGGGATGGAAATTCAGCCGGTCGATACCGAGCTGTTCGCAGCGCTGTAATTCATCAATAAACGCCTCACGGGATTTCTCCAGTGCTTCCGTTTCCGGATGCCCGAGGTTAATCAGATAGCTGTCGTGGGGCAGGATCTGCCCGTGGCTGTAGCCGTATTTTTTGCAATTGGCCTTAAAGGCGGCGATGACGTTTTCAGACAGGGGGGCGGCTTTCCACTGGCGCTGGTTTTTGGTGAACAGGGCAAATGCGGTTGCCCCCAGTTCATGCGCCCGGATAACCGCCTGATCAACACCACCGGCGGCGCTGACATGTGCTCCGACATATTTCATTGGTTTTTCTCCTTCTTTGGTGCCGATTATGGCATAAGGAACCGGAGAATGCAGTGACAGGATATCCCGGCCGCACAACCGGGATATCACAGAAAGAAAGGCAGGATCAGCCGGTGATCAGCGGGATAAGCAGATTGATTGCCGCGCCGCCGCCAATCAGCCAGACGAACAGTACCAGTGCCATCAGCATCGGTTTGATACCGGCCTGGCGGATTGCGCTGACATGCGTGGTCAGACCGAGTGCCACCATCGCCATCGCCAGCAGA
Organism: Morganella morganii; assembly: GCF_019242955.1. Classification (GTDB taxonomy): domain Bacteria; phylum Pseudomonadota; class Gammaproteobacteria; order Enterobacterales; family Enterobacteriaceae; genus Morganella; species Morganella sibonii. The sequence continues at coordinate 2,762,438 of NZ_CP066129.1, read as the reverse complement.
ATGGTATCGAGAACGATAATCTGGCGGACAATCACCTCCGGGATCAGATGGAAAGAGTTAAATCCGGCCACCAGGATAAAGAAGACGGCAAACCACGGAATGGTGATTTTGGATTTTTCTTTCGCTGCACCTCCGGCGCTGCTTTTCTGACGGCTCAGATACTGCGACAGGATTAGCAGGAACGGCGCCAGCATCATCACGCGGATCATTTTGCTGATCACGGCACTGTTTTCCGCATCCGGGCTGATGGTGTGACCAATCGCCACCACCTGAGCCACTTCATGCACGGAAGACCCGGCATACACCCCGAAACTCATGTCGGTGAACGGCAGCCAGCCCAGTGCGGCATTGAGATGGAACAACCACGGGTACAGGAAGATACCGATGGTACCGAAAATAACCACGGTGGAGACGGCAACCGCCACTTTACTTGCCGGTGCTTTCACGACCGGTTCAGTTGCCATCACTGCCGCCGCGCCGCAGATACTGCTGCCGGCACCAATCAGAATGACGGTTTCTCTGTCCAGCCCGAACCATTTACGGCCGATATACATGGCGATCAGGAAGGTGCTGGTCAGCATTACCGCATCAATAATCACGCCGCTGATCCCGACATCAGCAATTTGCTGGAACGTCAGACGGAAGCCATACAGGATGATCCCCGCCCGTAAAAAATAGTGTTTGGCAAAACCCACCCCGGCTTCGCACTGCGGTCTGATATGCGGATAAACAGTGTTGCCGGCGATAATTCCCAGCAAAATAGCCAGTGTCAGTGCGCCCAGTCCGAGGTTGATAAACCAGGGCATTTCCCCGAGCAGCATCGAGGCAGTGGTCAGAACCCCTGCCAGGACAAAGCCCGGAAGCAGTCTCAGCCACATCGGTTTTGCTGTATGGCGGGCTTTTTCAGATTTGATATGACTTTCAGACATAAGTAACTCACAAAAAGGAATAACAATGTGCAAAGCATAGCGGAAAGCGTAATATTTTTAAAATTGATAATAATTCTATAATTAATCTAAAAATCAGGTTAGCGGTAATGGCAATGTTAAATTATAAGTATAATGTTAATATGATGATAATAATCGGAATGAAATAAGGGAGCGCTTTGCCATGCGCATCACACTGAGACAGCTCGAAGTCTTTACAGAAGTTCAGAAGTCCGGTTCGACGACACAAGCTTCCCAGCAGTTAGCGCTTTCACAGTCCGCCGTGAGTGCCTCTCTGACGGATCTGGAAAATCAGCTCAATGTTCAGCTGTTCGACCGGGTCGGTAAACGCCTGGTGACCAATGAACACGGGCGGCTGCTGTACCCGAAAGCCATTGCCCTGCTGGAGCAGGCCGGTGAAATTGAACAGCTGTTTAAATCCGATGCGGGAGCACTGCGTTTTGCTGCCAGCACCACCATCGGCAACTATATGCTGCCGGAAATGCTGGGGGCATACCGTGCGGTACATGAAAATACGCCGGTTGAATTATTCATCTCTAATACTGAGGAAGTGATTAAAGCCGTGCTGGAGTTTCGTGCGGATATGGGGCTTATCGAAGGTGTCTGCCATTCACCGGAACTGATTACAGAGCCCTGGCTGGAAGATGAACTGGTGATCTTCTGCAGTCCGGATAATCCGCTCAGCGGGAAGAGTAATGTTACGCCGGACGACCTGAAAAATGTGGCCTGGGTTCTGCGTGAACGCGGTTCCGGTACCCGGGAAGTGCTGGATCAGATTCTTTTCAACCGTTTGCCGGGTTTCCGTGTGGAAATGGAGCTGGGAAATTCCGAGGCCGTCAAACACGCGGTGCGTTTCGGCCGCGGGGTCAGTTGTCTGTCCCGGCGGGTGATTGCGGAACAGCTGGATAACGGGCTGCTGTCTGAAGTGAAAATCCGCGGACTGAATCTGAACCGCACCCTTTTCCGGATCTATCACCGCCAGAAACATATCTCCAACGCGCTTAATACCTTCCTGACCTATTGCCGCTGATGCGGCATCTGTTTCTTCTGCCGCCGGTTTCCGGCGGGCAGCGGAGGCAATTATAAGCCGGGTGCTTATAATTCCGCATCGATTATGCAGGTATCTTATAATGCCGCATATTTGCTGGGTACTGCCCGGGGATTTCGCTACAATCACGCTCAGTGGATGAAAAATAACTACATGAAACAGGATTGTAATGTCTCAGCAAGCAAATCAAACCGCGGGTGAACAACCGCAGACACTGCGCCGTGAATTAAAAGCGCGCCATCTGGCGATGATTGCCATCGGCGGATCTATCGGTACCGGGCTGTTTGTCGCCTCCGGTGCCACCGTCGCCCAGGCCGGTCCCGGCGGGGCACTGTTAACGTATGCCATTATCGGTCTGATGGTTTATTTCCTGATGACCAGCCTTGGTGAACTCGCGGCCTATATGCCGGTATCGGGTTCCTTTGCCACCTACGGCGCCAAATATGTGGATGAAGGTTTCGGTTTCGCACTGGGCTGGAACTACTGGTACAACTGGGCGGTGACTATCGCGGTTGACCTCGTGGCGGCACAGCTGGTGATGACCTACTGGTTCCCGGCGGATCAGATCCCGGGCTGGGTCTGGAGTGCGGCGTTCCTGGCCATCATGTTCCTGCTTAACTTTATCTCTGTAAAAGGGTTCGGTGAGGCGGAATACTGGTTCTCCTTAATTAAGGTCAGTACCGTTATCCTGTTTATTATTGTCGGTGTGATGATGATCACCGGTATCATGAAAGGCGGGGAAGGGGCCGGCTGGCACAACTGGACTATCGGTGAGGCACCGTTCAAAGGCGGGTTTGCCGCGATGATCGGGGTGGCGATGATTGTCGGTTTCTCCTTCCAGGGAACTGAACTTATCGGTATCGCTGCCGGTGAATCCAAAGATCCGGCTAAAAATATTCCGAAAGCAGTGCGCAAAGTGTTCTGGCGTATCCTGCTGTTCTATGTGCTGGCGATTCTGGTGATCAGTCTGATTATCCCGTACACCGACCCGAACCTGCTGCGTAATGATGAAACCGATATCAGCGTCAGCCCGTTCACCCTGGTGTTTGAACGCGCCGGTCTGCTCTCTGCGGCAGCGGTGATGAATGCGGTTATTCTGACAGCGGTACTGTCTGCGGGTAACTCCGGGATGTATGCGTCCACCCGTATGCTGTACACACTGGCAAAATCCGGTAAGGCACCGAAATTGTTCGGTAAATTGTCCAAAGGCGGTGTGCCGCGTAACGCACTGATTGCCACGACTGTGATCGCCGCACTCTGTTTCCTGACATCGATGTTCGGTAACCAGTCTGTCTATCTGTGGCTGCTGAATGCTTCGGGGATGACCGGCTTTATCGCCTGGCTGGGGATTGCTATCAGTCACTACCGTTTCCGTAAGGGCTATATTAAGCAGGGTTATGACCTGAACGATTTACCGTACCGCTCCGGTTTCTTCCCGGTCGGCCCGATCTTCGCCTTTATCCTGTGTCTGACCATTACTCTCGGCCAGAACTACGAAGCGTTCCTTCAGGATCAGATTGACTGGGTCGGTGTGGTCGCGACGTATATCGGTCTGCCGTTGTTCTTCGCTATCTGGTTTGGTTATAAAATTGTTAAGCGTACTAAGTTTGTCCGCTACGGCGAAATGGACTTTCCTGCCAGTCATAAATAACCCGGTTTTGTGACAGATAACGTAAATTGATAAAAAACCTGACTATGTTGGTCAGGTTTTTTTTATGTTTATCGTTACCGGTTTTGCACGGGCATCATCGGGGTTGAAACTACATTTATTCGTTAAGTCAGTCGTTTTATCTGCGTACTAAGCGTATTTCCTTTAGATAATCTTTCGATATATCGATAACTCCCGGTGATAACGAATATTGTAATGAGGAAGATAATTATTCCGTATTGATAAGAGTTCTTATTTGCTTTATTGTTAACGCCAATTTCTGACAGATAACAGGAGTCGGTAACGTGAAATTAGTATCTGTAGCAAAAGGGCTGACCATGAGCCTGGCAGCAGGGGCTGTTCTGATGAGCAGCGCAGCATGGGCAGAAACGGTGGTTGACGCCGCAGGCCGTACAGTGGAAGTACCGGAAAAAGTGGAGCGCATCCTGTTAGGGGAAGGGCGTATGATCCACGCGGTGGCATTGCTGGAAGGGGATAAACCGCTGGCACGTATTGCAGGCTGGCAGGGTGACTTCCGCAAACTCGACCCGCAGTCTTATGCTGTCTACAAAGCTAAATTCCCGGAAATCGACAAGATCCCGCTGATTGGTAATACCACGGCTGACAGCGTCAGTGCAGAAAAAGTATTAACCCTCAATCCGGATGTGGCTATTTTTGGTCTGGCCGGTCACGGACCGGGTAAAAACAGTGAACTGGTTGGTCAGCTGGAAAAAGCGGGCGTGCCGGTTGTATTTGTGGATTTCCGCAACGAACCGCTGAAAAACACCCTGCCGGGTATGCGTGTGCTGGGTAAAGTGCTGCACCGTGAAGAAAAAGCCAAAGCCTTTGAAGATTTCTATCAGAAACAGATGAAGTTAGTCACCGATGTGACAGACAACATCCCGGAAGACAAAAAACCGACTGTCTTTATTGATCTGCGTGCCGGTTCTTTCCCTGACTGCTGCGGTACAGCCGGTAACGGTAACCTCGGTAACTTTATCGATGTCGCGGGCGGTAAAAATATCGCCAAAGATGTTCTGCCGACTCCGCTGGGCACGATGAACCTGGAAAAAGTGATTGCGGTTGATCCGGATATTTATCTGGTGAGCGGCGCGAAAGCACCGGGCAGCACCGATGCGGGCGTTCAGCTGGGTGCTCAGGCGACAGAAGCCGATGCAAAAAACAGCCTGAAAGCCATTACAGAACGTCAGGGTATCAATACGCTGACGGCGGTGAAAGAAGGGCGTGACTATGCGGTCTGGCACAACTATTATAACTCACCTTATAACGTGATTGCCGCCCAGGTCTTTGCCAAGTGGTTCTATCCGGAGCAGTTTAAAGATCTTGATCCGAAGAAAACCATGGATGACATGTACAGTCAGTTCCTGGCTGTCGAACCAACCGGAACATACTGGGTCAGCGGTAAATAATTTTAAGTAGTCAGCAGGTATTTGAATAATGAGTATTACCACAGAAGCAATGCTACAGACCAAGCCGGAACAGGCAGACGGTGAATTAAGCTGTGATGTGAAATCACATTACCGGCGTTTACTGCGCAGGCGGCTGATGTGGATGTTTGCGGTGGTTGCGGTAATACTCTGTACGGTGGTGCTCGATTTTACCATGGGCCCTTCCGGGCTGACCCTCGATGCGCTCTGGCAGACCCTCGTGTCGCCGGAAAGCGTGTCGGCGGGCACCCGTGTGATTGTCTGGGAAATCCGTCTGCCTTACGCCCTGATGGCGGTGGTGGTCGGTATGTCCCTCGGCCTTGCCGGGGCAGAAATGCAGACCATCCTCAATAACCCGCTGGCAAGTCCGTTTACCCTCGGCGTCTCCAACGCCGCATCGTTTGGTGCGGCGCTGGCGATAGTCCTCGGGATCGGTATTCCCGGCGTGCCGGATCAGTGGTTTGTCTCCGCGAACGCCTTTATTTTTGCCCTGTTTTCCGCGCTGATGCTTGACGGCATCACCCGCTGGACACGTGTGGCAACCTCCGGTGTGGTGTTATTCGGTATTGCTATGGTCTTTACCTTTAACGCACTGGTTTCAATGATGCAGTTTATCGCCACAGAAGACACCTTACAGGGTCTGGTTTTCTGGACGATGGGCAGCCTGGCGCGCGCCACCTGGGTGAAACTGGGTGTGATGACGCTGGCATTTGCCATCCTGCTGCCGCTCTCCATGAGTAACTCGTGGAAGCTGACCGCACTGCGCCTGGGTGAAGACCGGGCTGTCAGTTTCGGGATTAATGTGCGCCGTCTGCGTCTCGGCACGTTGCTGCGCATCAGTATCCTGACTGCACTGGCAGTGGCCTTTGTCGGTCCGATTGCCTTTATCGGCCTGGTCGCACCGCATATTGCCCGTATGATGTTTGGCGAGGATCACCGTTTCTATCTGCCTGCCAGTGCGTTAATCGGGGCGCTGGTATTGTCGATGGCGTCCATTGCCTCGAAAAACCTGATTCCGGGTGTGATTATTCCGGTTGGTATTGTGACATCACTGGTAGGTGTGCCGTTCTTCCTGAGCATGATCCTGCGTCATAAAGGGAGCATGTAAGATGGATTTGAATGCAATGTCTGCTCAGAGCGGGTTACAGATTAAACACTTCAATGCCGGTTATCCGAAACGGAAAATCATTGAAGATCTGAGTGTTGAACCACTGCCGCATGGTAAAATTACTGTGCTGCTCGGGCCGAACGGCAGCGGAAAGTCCACGCTTCTGCGCTCTCTGGCCGGACTGAATAAAGCCGAAGGGCAGTTACTGCTCGACGGACATGACCTGATGCGGATGAATTTTGCCGAGCGCGCGAAGCAGGTGGTTTATCTGCCGCAGACACTGCCTGCGGGTGTGCATCTGCATGTACTGGAATCAGTCATTGTTGCACAGCGGGCATCCGGCGGTGTGTCAGACCGGGACAGTGAGCAGGAAGTTATGTCTCTGCTGTCACAACTGGGCATTGAACATCTGGCGCTGCATTATCTGGATCAGTTATCCGGTGGTCAGAAACAATTAGTCGGACTGGCACAATCATTAATCCGCCAGCCGGAACTGTTATTACTGGATGAGCCGTTAAGCGCACTGGATTTAAATTATCAGTATCACGTCATGGATTTGGTTCGTCGTGAAACACAACGCCGGAATATCATTACGGTAGTGGTTGTCCATGATATTAATATCGCACTGCGTCACGGCGATCATATATTAATGCTGAAAGACGGAAATTTAATTGCGGAAGGTGACCCGGAATCTGTTATTACTCCGGATAGCCTGGCAACAGTTTATGGCGTACGCGGTCGTATTGAGCACTGCTCACAGGCTGTGCCGCATGTTGTGATTGATGGTCTGGTGCCGCGGGCAGTTGCATCGCTGGCATAATAAAACCGGTTTATATTACATATTCTTTTTTATTCTCTGCGGAATATATTTTCGCAGAGGATGATTATCTGCATATCGTATATATTTTTATGCGCTGATAATACATTGTTTTCTGTATAGTTTGATTTATAAAAACAAATAGCCTTATAAAAGGTAATAATAAAATAATGTCTGATGCCTGAAATGGCAGGGTCGTTATTATTAAAAAAGGGATATAAATCCCTGAGAGCAAATGTCGATTGTCCATAAATATATTATCTCTTGGAGAATCAAAAGAATGGTTATTTTTTCAAAACGAAAAGTGGCGGTATGTGTTATGGCAGCACTCGCCGCTCAGGTGATGGCTGCTCAGGCTGCAAATAAAGAAGACGTGATTATGGTCACCACCGCATCCGGCTTCCAGCAGAAAATTGAGGATGCTGCGGCGACTATCTCCGTTGTTTCACGCGAACAGCTGGAAGATAAAGCGTACCGTGATGTGACCGATGCACTGAAAGATGTGCCGGGCGTTGTGGTTACCGGTGGCGGCAGTTCTTCTGATATCAGTATCCGCGGAATGGACCCGAAATACACCATGATCCTTGTGGACGGAAAACGGGTTGCCAGCCGTGAAACGCGCCCTAATAGTGATAACTCCGGTATTGAACAGGGATGGTTACCGCCGCTGACTGCGATTGATCGTATTGAAGTGGTACGCGGGCCAATGTCGTCACTGTATGGTTCGGATGCCATGGGCGGGGTTATCAATATTATCACGCGGAAAGCACAGGGTGAGTGGCATGCGAGTGTCCGGACAGATGCAACTATTACCGAACGCAAAGACAGCGGTAACACCGGACAGGGCAGTTTCTTCGCCGCCGGTCCGCTGGTGGATAACCTGCTGAGCATGAAAGTGAATGGCCAGTATTCTCATCGCGGGGAAGATAATTTTTCAAGCGGTTTTAACCGCCAGATCATGACCAGCGGCGGCGGTACACTGACATTAACGCCGGATGAGCAGAACAGCATCGATTTTGATTTCAAAAAAGATAATCAGCACCGTGATTCCCGCTGGGAAAAAAGTGCGTCAGAATCCAGTAAAAAGAAAAAATCCAGCAGTTTCAGCAAGTATGAAATGACGCAGTATGCGATTACCCATGACGGTAACTATGACTGGGGCAGCATGAACAGCTATGTTCAGCGTAATGAAACCAAGAACCCGGGCCGTAATATGGAGTATTACGACACCATCGCCCGTAACCAGACGGTTATGCCGCTCGGCGATCATATGCTGAGCCTCGGTGGTCAGTATCGTTTCGAAGAGCTGAAAGATAAAGGCAACAAACTGGATGGTAATAAGCTCGATCGCTACAGCTGGGCGCTGTTCGCGGAAGATGACTGGGCGCTGACCAATGATTTCACTCTGACCGGCGGCCTGCGCATGGATAAGGATGAAAACTACGGAACACACTGGACACCGCGTGTCTACGGTGTATGGCATCTGGATGAAAGCTGGACTGTGAAAGGTGGTGTGTCTACCGGTTACCGTTCACCGGATCTGCGTCAGGCAACGGCATCGTGGGGACAGGCAACCGGCGGCGGTAACTCAAATGCGGTTATTTTCGGTAATCCGGATCTGAAGCCAGAGAAAAGTGTTACCGAAGAGATCAGTGTGCTGTGGAATAATCAGGATGATCTCAATATGAGCCTGACAGTCTTTAACACTGACTTTAAAGATAAGATCACTGAAACCCGCCTTTGCGGCACAGGCGCAGAAAGAAAATGTACATTAGCTGATGGACGCGGCGAGTTATATGACTTTGTGAGCGAACGTGAAAACGTTGATAAAGCCAATATGCGCGGTGTTGAAGCGATTATGAACTGGCAGATTGTTGAGTCTGTTGATTTAACGGCTAACTATACCTTTACTGATTCTGAACAGAAGAGCGGTAAATTTAAAGGTAAACCGCTGAATAAGACACCAAAACATATGGCTAACGCCACACTGAACTGGGATACCACACAGGATATCAAAACCTGGAGCCGGGTTAACTTCCGCGGTAAAACGTCTGATTACCTGTCCCGTACCAGCATGGCAACAGGAACCGGCTCTTATGCTACCGTGGATATCGGCGGCAGCTATCAGCTGAATAAAGACCTGAACTTTGTGGCGGGTGTGTATAACGTACTGGATCGCCGTATCAATAATGAAAATTACGGTGCCACACTCGACGGCCGCCGTTACAACATCGGTCTGAACTATAATTTCTGATGTAACTATCATTCATTATTATGTGTCGGAAAACGGCGCCCTTTCCCGGGCGCCGTATTTTTTTATGGCAGGCAGAGTGACTGAAAAATACACGAACAGCCGGATTTTTTAACGTTTCGGCTATAAATATTCAAAGTTTCGTCACGGAAATTCTGCTGCTAAACCGGTATGGAAAAAAATTGCCTGATAAGGGCGAACAAAGCTTGAAATTTATGACCGGGGGGTGCAGAATGCGCCATCCAAAAAAATAACTGATGCATTTATACGCATCGGTTTTTTTTTTGCACTAAAATATTGTCACCGACAAAAAAAGGGGCCGATAGGCCGGATAACTGTTTACTGAATTACACCGGACGATAAACACCGGTATGAGGATGCGATAAATGGCGCAATTTTTCACTTTTGCACCTGTGCCAATCGGCACTGGCTGCTGCAACGATGACTACGGAGCACGGCGCTCCTGCTCTGCACTCCAAACCCCTTCTTACTTCACTGCCTACAGGCAGATGCGAAGTCTTCCCGGTAACACGCCATCTGATAGTAGTATCAGTATGATTGTCGGTGTTACGGGAGGATTCGCTCATGTCGCATAATTCTGCAATTGATATTGGCCTGAACCGTACAGCTGCCAATAACCGCGTACAACTCGCAAAAACACTGACACTCGTCCAGGTCGTTATGATGGGGCTTGCTTACCTGCAGCCGATGACCATCTTTGATACCTTCGGGATCGTGTCCGAAATTACCAGCGGTCATGTTGCGACGTCTTATGCTATCGCACTGACAGCCATTCTTTTTACTGCGCTGAGTTACGGAAAACTGGTTAAACGGTTCCCGTCCGCCGGCTCGGCGTATACCTATGCCCAGAAATCCATGAGCCCGCATATCGGCTTTATGGTCGGCTGGTCATCACTGCTGGACTACCTGTTCATGCCGATGATCAACATTCTGCTGGCAAAAATTTATCTTCAGGCTATCTTCCCGGACTGTCCGCCATGGATCTTTGTCGCCGGTCTGGTATTCCTGATGACATTATTTAATCTGCGCGGCATCAATGTCGTGGCAAACCTCAATACCGGAATTGTCGTGGTACAGGTTGCTGTGATGATTGTGTTTGTCGGTCTGCTGATCCGTGGCGTGTCTGCGGGTGAAGGGGCGGGTACGCTGCTCTCTTTCCGTCCGTTTGCCTCCATTGATGCGGAAATGATCCCGATGATAAGCGGGGCGACGATACTGTGCTTCTCCTTCTTAGGGTTTGACGGTATCAGCTCCCTGTCAGAAGAAACACCGAATGCCGGGAAAGTGATCCCGAAAGCGATTTTCCTGACCGCACTGATTGGTGGTCTGATCTTTATCGCGGTGTCTTATTTCCTGCAACTCTATTTCCCGGATGTGTCCCGTTTCAACAATCCGGAAGAGTCACAGCCTGAAATTATGTACATGGTAGCCGGTGCCTTTTTCCAGTCCATCATTCTGGTGTTCTCCTGCGTGACCGTACTGGCTTCCGGTATGGCTGCACAGGCAGGGGTATCCCGTCTGATGTATGTCATGGGCCGCGATGGTGTGTTCCCGGAGAAATTCTTCGGCTACGTACATCCGAAATGGCGCACCCCGGCACTGAACGTGATGCTGGTGGGCGTTCTGGCGCTGAGTGCGGTCTGGTTTGACCTGGTCACTGCAACTGCGCTGATTAACTTCGGTGCACTGGTGGCGTTTACCTTCGTTAACCTGTCGGTGATTTCACAGTTCTATATCCGCGAGCGCCGCAACAAGACGCTGGGCGACCAGATCAACTACCTGCTGCTGCCGATTATCGGTGCTGCGACAGTCACGGTACTCTGGTTCAACCTCGATGCGAAATCGATGGAATTAGGACTGAGCTGGGGCGCACTGGGTCTGATCTATATGTTATGGCTGACCCGCCGCTTCCGCCGTCCGATGCCGCAGATGCCGGAACAGTAAGTTTTAAGCAGTTTTTTATCCCGGAAACGGCGCACAGTTTGATTCTGTGCGCCGTTTTTTTATATGCAATAAGGTATAGTAACCCGCTGAAAGTACAGTAAATCATAAAAGATAATGATTAAGGGATACGGATGTATATTGAACACAGCCTGATGGCTGATTATTTTTATGCGGGGCTGGCACTGCTGGTGATCGCATCTTTTGTGGCCGGGTATATTGATTCTATCGCAGGCGGTGCGGGTCTGATTCTGATCCCTGCTTTTATGCTGACCGGCCTGCCGCCGCATATGGCACTGGGTCAGGAAAAGCTGGTGAGCTCTGTCGGTACACTGGCGGCAATTTCAAACTTTATCAAAAACAAATCCGTTTACTGGCAGATAATTCCGGCCGGGATTGTTTCATCGTTCTTCGGCGCCTGGGTGGGCGCGAAGGCGATTATTTATCTGCCGTCTGAAACGATTACCTACATTATTATCTGTATGCTGCCGATCGGCCTGCTGGCCGCTTTCTTTAAAGGGAAACTCGGTGGCGCACAGCAGGGTAATGCGGTACGTAAATCTGTCTGGCTGGTCTTTTTTACCTGTTTTATTGTCGGTTTTTATGACGGCTTTTTCGGGCCGGGCACCGGCAGTATCTTTATTATCTGTCTGTTTCTGATCAACAACCTGGATTTACTGAAATCCTCCGCCACCTCGAAAATCTTTAATCTGGCATCTAACGTCGGCGGGCTGGTCGCCTTTATTATGGCCGGGCATATCGCGTTTCTGCTCAGTATACCGATGATTGCTGCCAGTCTGCTCGGAAATCATCTCGGCAGTCAGCATGCCATCCGTACCAATGGTGAAATTGTCCGCAAAATACTGATCCTGACCGTCGGAATTATGATGGTAACGCTGCTGATCAATCTGTTTAAATAAACCGGTTTCGTGGTTAATCTGTTAAATTTGTTAAAAATAGTATTTGTATTATAAATAAGATAAGAGGCATAATTACTTAATGAACAATAAGTAATCTGAATCGGGGGAAAGTATGATCAACAGTCAGCAACCTGACAGCGCACGTCTTATTCAGGCACTGACAGATATTGTCAGTCATAAACATATTTTAACGGAGCCGCGTAAGACGGAGCGATACCGCAAGGGTTTCCGCTCCGGTGAGGGCAGTGCGCTGGCGGTGGTGTTCCCGGGCACGCTGTATGAACTGTGGCAGGTGTTTAAAGCCACGGTAGAAGCTGACAGAATTGTGATCATGCAGGCGGCCAATACCGGTTTGACAGAGGGGTCCACGCCGAGCGGGGATGATTATGACCGTGAGATCGTCATTATCAGCACATTGCGCCTCGATAAGATTCAGGTACTGACAAAACAGCAGCAGGTTGTGGCGTTACCCGGCAGTACCCTGTGGCATCTGGAAAAAGTCCTGAAACCGCTGGGCCGTGAGCCGCATTCGGTGATTGGCTCTTCCTGTATCGGGGCATCTGTGGTCGGCGGGATTTGTAATAATTCCGGCGGTTCACTGGTGCAGCGGGGACCGGCTTATACCGAACTCGCGCTGTACGGCCGTGTTAATGCGGACGGCACCGCAGAACTGGTAAACCATCTGGGAATTGATTTAGGTTCGTCCCCGGAAGAGATTCTGAATTGTCTGGAATACCGCCGCTATCAGGAGGCGGATATTGAGGATACGGATAAACCGGCGTCTGATCATGACTATCATCAGCGTATCCGCGATGTGGATGCAGACACGCCGTCCCGTTTCAATGCCGATGAACGCCGCCTGTTTGAAGCCTCCGGTTGTGCCGGTAAGCTGGTGGTGTTTGCGGTGCGCCTGGATACGTTCCCGTCCCAGGGTGAAAATAAAGTCTTCTATATCGGCACCAATACCCCGTCGGTACTGGAAGATATCCGCCGCCATATTCTCGCCAGCTTTAAACATCTGCCGGTGGCAGGGGAATATATGCACCGCGAGTGTTATGACATCGCGAAAGTCTACGGTAAAGACAGCTTCCTGACGATTGATAAACTCGGTACCGAAAAAATGCCGAAACTGTTCACTATCAAAGGACGGATGGATGCGATCTTCAATAAAATCCCGCTGCTGCCGAAAAACCTGATCGACCGCACAATGCAGTTATTCAGCCATTTATGGCCGAACCATCTGCCGCGCCGGATGGAAGAGTACCGTGATAAATATGAACATCACCTGATGCTGAAAATGGCCGGTGAAGGCATTGATGAAGCCCGCAGCTGGCTGAGCAGTTTCTTTGAAAATGCAGAAGGCGGCTTCTTTGAGTGTGATGCCAAAGAGGGCGCGGATGCTTTCCTGCACCGTTTTGTGGCCGCCGGTGCCGCTATCCGTTATCACGCGGTCAACAGCAGTAAGGTGGAGGATATCCTGGCGCTGGATATTGCGCTGCGCCGTAATGATCAGGCGTGGCTGGAAGTTCTGCCGCCGGAAATTGAGAGCAAACTGGTGCATAAACTCTACTACGGACATTTTTTATGCCACGTTTTCCATCAGGATTATATTGTGAAGAAAGGTGTGGACCCGCACGCACTGAAAGAAGAGATGCTGAAAATTCTGAACACACGCGGGGCGGAATATCCGGCAGAACATAATGTCGGCCATCTGTATAAAGCCAAACCACAGCTGAAAGCCTTCTATAAAGCGACGGACCCGACCAATACCCTGAATCCGGGATTGGGTAAAACCAGTAAATTAAAATACTGGGGTGAAGGGCACGAAGGATGTGGCTGTAGTCAGCATCAGAAATAACTGTTCTGAAGAATGAAAATCTGCAAAATCCGGTTATGTCTGTAACCGGATTTTTTCATTAATTTTCCGGATAAATCAGTAATGTTAATAAGGGATTAATTTTATTATAATCAGCTTTTCTCCCTGTTTACTGGTCACTATGTTTAAAAGACTCAAAAATGCCTTCGGCAAAGCGGTTCAGGTCAAATGCCATAAAGCAGAGGTTTTGCATAACCTCAGTTCGGATGAGCGCGCGCTGATTATCTATATTCTGAATGCCCGTGATGAAAATGTCAGTATCGGCATCAAGCACAGCAGTGCTGATTCACTGATCACCAAAGGGGTGCTGAAGGAACTGGGACGGGATACTGAGAGCCGCACACGGCTGGTATCTGTTTGTCCGAAGTACAGGGAATCCCTGTGCCGGGTGTTTTATACCTCGAATAAAGCGGGATAATATTATTGCCGGGAGTGCTGCTCCCGGCGGTCTGTCTGCTTACTCCGCCAGTCGTTGCGCGTACTGTACCAACTTCTTCAGCAACTCTGTCTTATTCGCATCATGCTGATATTCCTGCATCATTTCACCGATCTGTTCAAAATAACGCGTTAAATTATCCTGACTGAATACCTCACGGCGATGGGCAAGCCAGCGCTGCTGCTCCTGTTCATCCAGCGTACCCGGGAAATTCCGTGCACGGTAGCGGAACAGTAATTCCGGCAGACGCGCATCCTGATAGCTCAATGCCAGCGCAGGCAGATTTTTCGGATCGGTTTCGCGGATAATGGTCATTGCGGCTTTATCTGAGTCACTGAAAAAGCCCTGGTAAATCATGCGATCCACATCATTCTGCGGCGGGAACTCACGCGGTTGTGCGAAAACGGCCACCACTTTCTCGCGGATCTCCGGATGCTGATGCAGCAGTTCCGCATTGCGGGCACACACATCTTTGTCGAGTCCGATACGCTGTGCATCCTGCGGGCGCAGGGTATTTTCCGGCGCCAGGATCGGGCATTTATTAATATGCACCAGCTTGAGCGGTACCGGAGATGCGCCGTCCGGCAGTTCATCACGGCGGGTATACAGGTGTTCACGCAGGGTATCCGCATCCAGCGTCAGCAGCGGGGTCAGATCACCGGCCAGGTCGCACATAATCACGGCATTGCGGTTATCCGGGTGCCATGCCAGCGGAGCCACCAGGCTGGTATTGGCCCGGACCGCACCGAACATACCGGAGATATGCACCAGCGGCTTCATGGACGGAATATCAATCAGAGCGGCAAGTTTGCGTTTGTCGCGCAGACTGAAGAAATAATCAAACAGACGCGGCTGAGCGCCCCGTAACTGTTTTGCCATGGCGATGGTGGCATACACGTCAGCCATCGCATCGTGGGCATTTTCGTGGGCGATGCCGTTTGCGGCCGTCAGATGCTCCAGCTTAAAGCTTGGCAGGCCTTCGTCATTCTCCGGCCAGTTTGTACCGTCGGGACGCAGCGCGTAACAGGCGCGGGTGATATCAATCAGATCCCAGCGGGAATTGCGGTTCATCCAGCTGTAGGCATACGGGTCGTAAAAATTCCGGTAAAAAATATTACGGGTGACTTCATCATCAAAACGAATACTGTTATAGCCGAGAATACAGGTATCCGGTTGTGTAAAGGTGTCATGAATCAGTCTGGCAAACTGCGCCTCATTAACACCTTTCTGCAACGCTTCCTGCGGCGTGATACCGGTTATCATCACGGCGGCGGGTTGCGGCAGGTAGTCATCCGCCGGGGCGCAGTAGGCGATTACAGGATCGGCGATAATATTGAATTCACTGTCAGTGCGGACACCGGCAAACTGCGCCGGACGGTCACCGGCAGGATCCTGCCCGAAGGTTTCGTAATCGTGAAAGAAAAATTGTGCTGAAGACACCGTATGGCCCGTTTTCTGATAAATGATGGGCTACAGGGTAACAAATCGGGAACAAAATACCAATTTCAGTACTGGTTATCCCTGTCATGTTATCCGATAGCAGATCGCACAAAATTGCGGTATTTTGTGCGGAATGTCTGCCAGCTGAAACAATTCCGCACAGAAATACGCTACACTGAATAAAACTGACGAAAACCGGCGGAAGTGCTTGTCGGCAGTCATGGTTAACCTGTATTGTTTAATGAATCACATTTCAGATATGACTAAGGGTAGAATAATGGACAACACAACCAAGCCTTCCTTTCACAATGTCCTGGAGTTCGTTCGTATGTTTCGCCGTAAAAATAAAATATTGCGTGAAATAACTGACAACGAAAAGAAAATCCGTGATAACCAGAAACGTGTACTTCTGCTTGATAACCTGAGTGATTACATCAAGCCGGGTATGTCCATTGAAGATATCCAGGCCATCATTGCCAATATGCGCAGTGACTACGAAGATCGTGTGGATGAGTACATCATCAAGAATGCGGATCTGTCAAAAGAGCGCCGTGAAATCTCCAGAGAGCTCAAAGCGATGGGCGATATCAAAGATATTAAGTAATCGCATAATCACAACCACAGAAACCGTGAATGGCAGCATTCGCGGTTTTTTTTTAACTGTTCTGAAACTCTTCTGCCCGTCGTTCCAATTCAGACATATAAGATGTTCTGGCTTTTTCGTGGCCGTCAGGGCTCATAACACTGATGATTTGAATGTTATCGTAATCGAGCCAATGCCTTGAAAATACAAGGTAATGATTGGAATGTCTGTCAATCTGTGCTTTGTTTTTTTTCCATCCGGGTTCTGACGGTAATCGGATATGTAGTTTATAGACGAAAGAATCACACAACCGGGGATTACTTTCCCATTGACCCTCATTACCGAAATGATCAGGTAAAATCTGTGAGTTCTTCCAGGCTTCTAAAGCTTTAGCGTAACTGTTTGCGATATCCGGCATCTCTACATCAGAATGAACACTCACTATGCAAGGCATCAGTGTTACTCCTATACCGGGAGTTTGAGTTTTTTGTGTTCAGCAGCAATCCAGGAACGGACTTCGTTATCACCCGGCATATCTGTTAAATGCACTGTATTTTCAGGAGGCATGCTTTGTTCAATGAGTGACAATGTATCTCTGAGGATAAATTCACTTTGTGCGACCGCACGACCGAAGCGAAGCAGATTAGCTTTATATTGTGCTTGCTGTCCGGGGTTACCGGGGAACGTTTTACTGAGGTTATCATTTGCCATTACAAGCCGGATGGCTTCTTTAACGCGCATATGATGTTTAAGACCATCAGCGCACAAACGTTTCATTCGCGGAGTGAATGCAAAAAGGGCACCTTTTCCCCGGTTTTGTCTGTCTTGTACGGCTGCATTCAGAAGTGATCGCTGATGTTCATTGATCTGATTAAGATAATCAGCAGCATCTTCAAGCGGCAGGAAAACGACGCCACCCGGAAGATTAAATGTGAGCGAGGCCGCCACATTATGGTTTGTACTTATTTCCACTGCGGTTACGGGTAAGGTTGTGCTTTGTGCAGGGACAGGAGCGAGCGAAGCCATAAGGCTTGCCACGATAGCTGTAACGGTTGTCTGGGTTGTCTTTTTTACCATGCTGTTTCTCCTGTTACTTCAGAGTCACTGACAAGCAGGACTCTCAAGACGTCATTAGTATAATTGAAAGCCAGCTTCGTATAAAGAACCATCAGTTACCGGTCTTTTCCGGAAATAAAAAATGGCTTCCCGGAGGAAGCCATTTTCAGTTCAGCGATACATTATCAGAGCAGTGTTTTTGATGGCTCTGAAGCTGCATGGTTAGTCGCGGCATGACCACCTGCACCGTGCAGGGAATAGGCTTCGCGGTCTTCACGCTGATATTCAGTGATAGCAAAGGCTTCGCCGGTGGTTGCCGGAGCAGGCGCTTTGGTCATCGGTGAATACGCGTGGCGTCCGGCCACAACGACGGCTGTTTCAGAAACCGGTGCTGCCACAGGAGCTGTGACAGGCTCAGCAACCGGTTCAGGCTCTGTAATCACTTCAGGCTCGGCAATCACTTCAGGTTCTGTAATGGCTTCCGGTTCTGCGGCGGCGATTGGCGCTGCCGGTTCAGCCGTAACGATATCAGTTACTGCCGGTTCATCAGCCACAACTTCTGTGGTTTCCTGAGCAGGCATTTCTTCCGGTACGGTAACCTGAGGCGCTTCAGAAGCGATTGTCAGAGAGAACTGTTCCGCCACAACCGTGGCTTCTGTCGTTTCAGCAACAATCTGAGTGACAACTGCCGCTTCTGTCACTATCGCGGTGACTTCCGGAGCCGCTTCTGTCATTTCCTGTTCCGCAGGTACAGCAGGTGTCACAACCGGATACTGAACCCACACTTTACCGGAGGCCAGCTCAGGAGAGAACACAGCCATTTCCAGCGGAACCGGGGATTGCGTCAGCTGACGGTCTTCGCGGTAACGGCGGCGGCGCTGACCACTCACACGCAGATGGCGTGGTGAACGGCGGGAGCGGCGCGGCAGAATGTTATCGCTGTGCGTTTCATCACCATTGTTTTCAGCCGCGGCCGGTACGTCTGTATCCGCCGGGACTGCCGCAGGTGCAGTGTCGGTTACAGCCGGAACGGAAGCTGCAACAGCCGGTTCAGTTTGTGTTGCGCCATCCGTAATACGGACAGAGCCGTTCAGCTGGCGGCGGTTACGGCGCTGACGAACCGGTGTTGGTGCATCATCATCTTCCGTATTACCGTCGCTGTTCAGGGCATCCTGATCTTCCTGCTGCGCATGCAGTTTTTTCGCATCCTGCTGAGTACGCTTCTCTTCCTGACGACGGCGCTGACGCTCTGCACGCTGTTCGCGGCGTAATTGCTGCTGCGCTTCGCGGGCGGCCAGTTCTTCCGGTGTCAGATCTTCGTTCGGCGTATTCTGATTACGACCTTTACGCGGCTCATTTACCGTATCACGGTCACGCTTGTTACGTGATTCGTTATCACTGCGTTCGCCGCGCTCAGGGCGGTCAGTACGTTCGGTGCGTTCACCGTTGCGATCATTACGGTCGCGGCGGTTACGGCGCTGTTTGTTACGGTCATTCCCGCCGCGGCGGTTATTGTTGTCGTTACTCTGCTTTTTCTCTTTCTGTTCAGTTTCTTCCTGCACAACAGGTGCGGAACCGAACAGTTTTTTGATGAGACGGCTGAAGAAACCACCTTCAGAAGCAGCAGGTGCCTGCTTGTCCTGACGGTTATCACGTTTGCTTTCCGGTTTGCGGGCAGCGGCGGACTGTGCCGGTACCGGTGCGTCGGAAGTAATAGCAAAGGCATTGATGGCCGGTTGCTCCGGCGCACGGCGTTCCTGAGTTTCCTCTTCTTCACCGGCAGCGGATTCCGCTTCGTATTTCTCCGGCAGGCGATAGCTCAGGGTACCGATCTCATCACCTTTACGGACACGGACCACGCGGAAGTGCGGGGTTTCCATCTGATTGTTCGGCACGATAATCACGCTGACGCCCGCCTGGCGTGCTTCAATTGCACTGACGGCCTGGCGTTTTTCGTTCAGCAGATAAGACGCCACCGGAACAGGGACGATTGCGTGTACCTGATGGGTGTTCTCTTTCAGCGCTTCTTCTTCAATCAGGCGCAGAATGGAGAGCGCCAGTGATTCGTTATCACGCACAGTCCCGGTGCCGCTGCATCGCGGACACACATGATGGCTTGATTCACCCAGTGACGGGCTCAGGCGCTGACGGGACATCTCCAGCAGACCAAAGCGGGAAATACGGCCGATCTGGATACGGGCGCGATCCTGACGTACCGCCTCGCGCATCCGGTTTTCCACTTCGCGCTGATGACGGACCGGCGTCATATCGATAAAGTCGATAACAATCAGGCCGCCGAGGTCACGCAGGCGCAGCTGGCGGGCAATTTCATCTGCCGCTTCCAGGTTGGTGTTAAATGCGGTTTCTTCGATATCACCGCCGCGTGTTGAACGGGAGGAGTTGATATCGATAGCGGTCAGGGCTTCGGTGGTGTCGATAACAATCGCACCGCCGGACGGCAGACGGACTTCGCGCTGGAAAGCGGATTCAATCTGCGATTCAATCTGATAATGACTGAACAGCGGCACTTCGCCCTGGTACAGTTTGATTTTGCTGGCGAAATCCGCACGACCGATAGCGGTGATGTGCTTGCGTGCCAGTTCCAGAATTTTCGGGTTATCGATGAGGATTTCACCGATGTCCGGGCGCAGATAATCACGGAACGCGCGGACGATAACATTACTTTCCTGATGGATCAGGAACGGAGCAGGGCGGCCTTCAGCAACTTTTTTGATGGCTTCCCAGTGCTTGATACGGTATTCGAGATCCCAGCGCAGGGCATCGGCAGATTTACCCACACCGGCGGTGCGGACAATCAGACCCATACCATCCGGGATATCCAGTGCGGACAGGGCTTCTTTCAGCTCGGTGCGATCATCCCCTTCGATACGGCGGGAAATACCGCCGGCACGCGGGTTATTCGGCATCAGAACCAGATAACTGCCGGCCAGACTGATAAAGGTGGTGAGTGCCGCGCCTTTATTACCGCGCTCTTCCTTGTCGACCTGAACAATGACTTCCTGACCTTCTTTCAGGACATCTTTGATATTCGGACGGCCGGAGGCGTGGTAATTAGCAGGGAAATACTCGCGGGCAATTTCTTTGACGGGAAGGAAACCGTGACGCTCTGCGCCATAGTCAACAAAAGCAGCTTC
Source organism: Morganella morganii (assembly GCF_019242955.1). GTDB lineage: Bacteria > Pseudomonadota > Gammaproteobacteria > Enterobacterales > Enterobacteriaceae > Morganella > Morganella sibonii. The sequence goes on along the minus strand of NZ_CP066129.1, from coordinate 2,741,743 downwards.
TAAACTCGGTTCAATACGGGTGATTTTCCCTTTATAGATGTTTGCTTTTTTTTGTTCGTGACCGGGGCTTTCGATATCCAGATCATACAACCGCTGCCCGTCGACAAGGGCAACACGCAACTCTTCCTGCTGAGTTGCGTTGATTAACATTCTTTTCATTATAATTTACTCAATCTTTTCATTTAATTAGTGCGCTGCGGGCAATTTCGTTGCTACCGGAACCGATGACCTCGTGGCTTTTACCGCACCGTCAGCCTCCCGGCTGTCGATCGTATAGAGGTGCAAATTGTGTCGGTGAGGTTCAGTCTTGTCTGAATCCCCGTTGCCGGCTGAAAATCACGTTTATACGTGATACCGGCCCGGTAAGCTGCAACCCGCAGCCCGCTGATTATCTGACCGGAAATAACGTCTTACGCCATTGCTGCGTTGTCATCGGTCAGACAAATATAAAATATCTGCTTTGCCAAAATCGGCGCATGCATTATTCCATTGCCGGTGTGGTTATAGCAAGGTGACATTGCATGTTTCGGTGAAAATTATGCAGAAATTTGTTAATGACGTTAATCCTTGGTCTTTTTCCGGAAAAAATGGGAAAATAGCCGCGTAAAACATTGATGCACATTTGCCGCCTGTTTCACCGGATAACGATCCCGGTTTGCGGAGCAACGGTTCAGAGGATAGCCCCCCGTTTCATGAAAACTGATAATCAGACAGTTCAATTTGTTGTTGTGTCCGGCGATGAAGCCGGCCAGCGTATTGATAATTTTCTGCTCGCGCGCCTCAAAGGGGTACCGAAGAGCATGATTTACCGCATCATCCGTAAAGGGGAAGTGCGCGTAAATAAAGGCCGGATAAAACCGGAATACAAAATTGCGGACGGGGACAGCATCCGTATTCCGCCGGTGCGTGTGGCAGAGAAAAATGATGCGCCGGTATCAGCGAAACTGGATAAAGTATCCGCACTCGCAGAGTGTGTATTGTATGAAGATGATCATATTCTGGTGATTAATAAACCGGCGGGAACGGCGGTGCACGGCGGCAGCGGTCTGAGTTTCGGCGTGATTGAGGCAATGCGGGCGCTGCGTCCTGACGCACGTTTCCTGGAGCTGGTGCACCGGCTCGACCGTGATACCTCCGGTATTCTGCTGATCGCCAAAAAGCGTTCCGCGCTGCGGGCGCTGCATGAACAACTGCGTCTGAAACAGATGCAGAAAGATTATCTGGCACTGGTGCGCGGTCAGTGGCAATCTTCCGTAAAAGTGGTGCAGGCACCGCTGCTGAAAAATATTCTCCAGAGCGGCGAACGCGTGGTGAAAGTCAGCCCGGAAGGAAAACCATCAGAAACCCGTTTTAAAGTGGAAGAGCGCTTTGATTCGGCCACGCTGGTTAAAGCCAGTCCGGTGACCGGACGCACGCATCAGATCCGCGTGCATACGCTTCATGCGGGGCACCCTATCGCATTTGATAACCGTTACGGTGATGCACAGTTTGATGCACAACTGAAAGGGACGGGCCTGAACCGGCTGTTTTTACATGCGGCGGCACTCGCTTTTACACATCCGTCTACCGGAGAGGCGATGCGCCTTCAGGCGCCGTTAGATGAAAAGCTGCGTCATTGTCTGACTGTGCTGCGGTCGAAACAGGCAAAATAAGCAGAGTGCAGACCCCGTTATAAAGAACCCGCGACGAACGCGGGTTTTTTCTTAAATTGGCAGTATCGACGACATGCGGTGGTTACTTTGTCTGCACACCGATAATTTTAGTGGTGCAGTTCTGGGCAATTTCACCGATAGCCTGCGAATCCTGTTCTGTCAGTTTCTGACCTTTGCGGATCTGATCATCCAGTTTGGTCAGCCCGTCTTTACCGAATTTTGCCAGGGAGTTGTCATAGACACACTCACAGACTTCCGGGACTTTACTGCGGTTGTCCGGGTTTTTCAGGTTGGTCACAGCGCCTTTTGTACAGTCGGCAACAAACGTTGTTTTGTCCGCCAGTGACGGGGCAGCCAGGCCGGCTGCGCTGAACAGCAGCGTTGCGGCAGCGATCATTTTCAGCTTCATGTCAGTTCCTTAACAGTCATCGGATACCCCGGATAAAGGTCAGCGGGGTATCCGCAGTGGGTTGTATCCGGCCTGAATCAGTAATTCAGTCAGGCGGATCAGCGGTAATCCTATCAGTGTATTAGGGTCATCTCCCTGCAGTTTTTTAAATAAGGCGATTCCTAATCCTTCGGATTTAAAACTGCCGGCACACTGATAAGGCGTTTCCGCCAGCAGATAAGCGCGGATTTCGTCATCTTCCAGTGTACGGAAATATACGTGGTAAGGTTCACATATCGTGTGATCTTCTCCGGTGGCACTGTTGTACAGGCTCAGTCCGGTATAAAAGGTGATGCGCTGACCGGAAGCTTTGCGCAGTTGTGCAAACGCCGCATCATAGTGATGTGGTTTGCCGGTAATTTCCCCGTCCAGCACACAGACCTGATCAGATCCGATAATCAGGCTGTCCGGGTATTGCTGTGTCAGCGAGCGGGCTTTTTCGCGGGCCAGGCGCATGACCAGCGATTGTGCGTCTTCTGCCGGGTACGGGGTTTCATCTGTGCCGGGGGCGGCGGAGACAAACGGCACGCCGAGTTTCTCCAGCAGGGCTTTGCGGTACAGGGAGGTGGAGGCCAGAACCAGTGAGATCATAAATATTCCGAAAATCGTGGTAAAAAGAATAAACTCATTCTAAACTATGCGCCGCTTATTGAGTGTATTTTTAGCGGGAAGGCAGGTTACCGCCCTCTTTGCTGTCTATATTTTCTTTGACTATATCGTCTTACGAATATAAGATGCGCGCCTTATGCAAAAGATAAAATTACCTCTGACTATTGATGCAAAGCGCGCCGCGCAGAAGCGCCTGGATTACCGGGGGTGCTATGCACCTGAGCAGGTTACGCGGTTAGCCGAATCGGTAGTCAGTGTGGACAGCGACGTTGATGTTGATTTGACGTTTGAAATCGATCCGCAGCGTCTGACAGTCATTAAGGGAACAGCAGAAACTGATGTTTCACTTGAGTGTCAGCGGTGTGGTAACATCTTCCCGCTTCATGTCCGCGCAACGTATTGTTTCAGCCCGGTTGTCAGCGATGAACAGGCTGAGGCATTACCGGAAGAGTATGAGCCAATTGACGTAAGTGATTTTGGTGAGACAGATTTACTGGCAATGATTGAAGATGAATTAATTCTTTCTCTGCCTGTGGTTCCGGTACATGATTCTGAACACTGTGAAGTGTCCGACGCGGTGAAAGTCTTTGGTGAGCTTCCTCCGGAAGCAGAAAAGCCAAATCCGTTTGCTGCATTAGCCAGTTTAAAGAAAAGTACTTAAGGAGTAAGGTCAATGGCCGTACAACAAAATAAACCAACTCGTTCCAAACGTGGTATGCGTCGCTCTCATGACGCACTGTCAGCAACTCTGGTTTCTGTTGACAAAACCTCTGGTGAAACTCATCTGCGTCACCATGTGACCGCTGATGGTTACTACCGTGGTCGTAAGGTAATCAACAAGTAATCTGCTGCTTTTAAGCACGTTGATATCTTGACTAATCTAACCATCGCGTTAGATGCCATGGGTGGGGATATCGGCCCCCATGTCACAGTGCCTGCCTCGCTGCAGGCACTGGCATCTAATCCAAAGCTCACCCTGTTGCTGGTCGGGCACCCTGATTCCATTTCTCCTCTGCTTGCAAACCAGAATGCTGAGCTGCTCACTCGTCTGCGGGTGATTCCTGCCTATGAGACGATTGCCGGTGATGCCAAACCTTCTCAGGCTATCCGCCAGAGTAAAGGCACATCCATGCGTATCGCGCTGGAACTGGTGAAAGAGGGGGAGGCACAGGCGTGCGTCAGTGCCGGAAACACCGGGGCGCTGATGGGGCTGGCAAAACTGATGCTGAAATCCATTGAAGGCATCGAGCGTCCTGCACTGATGACCGTGGTGCCGAATCAGAAGAAAGGCAAAACGGTATTGCTTGATCTGGGCGCAAACGCGGAGTGCAGCAGTGAGATGCTGGTGCAGTTTGCTGTCATGGGCGCGGTGATGGCAGAAGATGTGGCCGGGATTCCTCATCCGCGTGTGGCATTACTGAACATCGGTGAAGAAGAAACCAAGGGACTCGACAATATCCGCGAAGCAGCCACGGTGCTGAAATCGATACCGGACATCAATTATATCGGCTATGCAGAAGGTAATGAACTGCTGACCGGTAAAACGGATGTACTGGTCTGTGACGGCTTCGCGGGTAACGTTACCCTGAAAACCATGGAAGGGGTGATTCGTGTGATCCTTTCTATGTTTAAATCACAGAATGAAGGCAAATCGTCATCTCTGCTGTACAGAGCTGTGAAGAAAGTCGTGAAGAAAGTGGTGACAAAATGGCTGAATAAACGCTTCAGTCACCTGAACCCCGACCAGTATAACGGCGCTTCTCTGTTAGGATTACGCGGCATTGTGATTAAAAGTCACGGTGCGGCGAATGTAAGTGCATTCAACGCTGCCATTACGCAGGCGGTTCAGACCGTTGAAAAGCAGGTGCCGGAACGAATCGCATCTCGCCTTGCTATGGTATTACCTAAGAGTAACTAACTAATATGTATACAAAAATTTTAGGAACCGGGAGCTATCTTCCTGCACAAATCCGCACAAATGCTGATCTGGAAAAAATGGTCGACACAACCGATGAGTGGATTGTTACTCGTACGGGTATCCGCGAGCGCCGTCTGGCCGGTGATGATGAAACCGTTGTCACGATGGGCCACCAGGCAGCGCTGAACGCACTGGATATGGCAGGTATTCCTGCCGGTGATATCGATCTGATTGTCGTGGGTACCACGTCTTCCACTCACGGTTTCCCGAGTGCCGCCTGCGAAATCCAGAAACTGCTGGGTATCGACAGCTGTATCTCCTTTGATGTGGCTGCGGCATGTGCCGGTTTCAGCTACGCCATCAGTGTGGTGGATCAATTCATTAAAACCGGTATGGCGAAAAAAGCCCTGGTTATCGGTTCAGATGTTCTGGCGAAAACGCTGGACCCTCAAGATCGCGGTACCGTTATCCTGTTTGGTGACGGCGCGGGTGCTTTTGTGGTTGAAGCGTCTGAAGAACCGGGCATTCTCTCCACCCATCTGCATGCGGACGGCCGTTACGGCGATCTGCTGACATTACCGAATAAAGATCGCAAAGACAGCGAAAAACCGGCGTACCTGACGATGGCGGGTAACGAAGTGTTCCGCGTGGCGGTCCGTGAATTAGCCAACGTCGTTGAAGAAGCGCTGGTGGCGAACAATATCGACAAATCAGAACTCGACTGGCTGGTGCCGCATCAGGCAAACCTGCGCATTATCAGTGCCACCGCAAAAAAATTAAATATGGGCATGGATAAAGTCGTTGTCACCCTGGATCGCCACGGCAACACCTCTGCGGCCTCTGTACCGACTGCTTTCGATGAAGCCGTTCGTGACGGGCGCATCAAACGCGGTCAGCTGATTCTGATTGAAGCCTTCGGCGGCGGTTTCGCCTGGGGTTCTGCTTTAATTCGTTTTTAATTTTTCAGGAAGCTAAATCATGTCTGCATATGCAATGGTATTTCCGGGACAGGGTTCTCAGTCAGTCGGTATGCTGGCTGACCTCGCGGCAAATTTTCCGGTCGTGGAGGCAACCTTTGCCGAAGCATCCGCTGAACTGGGCTATGACTTATGGGCACTCGTTCAGAACGGACCGGAAGAAGAGCTGAATAAAACCTGGCAGACCCAGCCGGCGCTGCTGGCGGCCTCTGTGGCCATCTGGCGCGTCTGGCAGGAAAAGAACGGCGCAATGCCTGCCATGATGGCCGGTCACAGCCTGGGTGAATACTCCGCGCTGGTGTGTGCCGGTGTGATCGATTTTAAAGAAGCCATCAGACTGGTCGAATTACGCGGCCGTCTGATGCAGGAAGCGGTTCCTGCCGGTACCGGTGCGATGTACGCGATCATCGGTCTGGAAAATGACGCCATTGCCAAAGCCTGTGAAGATGCTGCACAGGGGCAGGTGGTATCACCGGTTAATTTTAACTCACCGGGTCAGGTGGTTATCGCCGGTGAGAAAGACGCGGTTGAGCGTGCCGGGGCCTTATGTAAGGAAGCCGGTGCAAAACGTGCACTGCCGTTATCGGTCAGTGTGCCGTCACATTGTGCATTAATGAAGCCGGCTGCTGATAAATTAGCCGTTGCGCTAAAAAATATCACATTTAACACACCAATCTTTTCTGTTGTGAACAATGTTGATGTTAAGATAGAGACTTCCGCCGATGCAATTCGTGATGCATTAGTCCGTCAGCTTTATAATCCGGTACGCTGGACCGAAACTGTTGAGTTTATGGCCGCGCAGGGTGTTGAAGATCTGCTGGAAGCGGGGCCGGGCAAAGTACTGACCGGGCTGACTAAGCGTATTGTGAAAACATTAACATCATCTGCTGTCAATGATATGTCATCATTGGAAACAGCACTTGAAAATCGCTGAGGTTGAGATGAGCTTTGAAGGTAAAATTGCCCTTGTCACCGGTGCGAGCCGCGGAATCGGCCGTGCAATTGCTGAGAAATTAGCAGCACGCGGTGCAACTGTGATTGGTACTGCAACCAGCGAAAGCGGTGCGGCAGCTATCAGTGAATACTTAGGCGCAAAGGGTAAAGGCCTTGCGCTGAACGTGACCGACAGCGCATCCATTGACCATGTATTAGAAAATATTCGCACTGAGTTTGGCGAAATCGATATTTTGGTTAATAATGCAGGTATCACACGTGACAACTTACTGATGCGTATGAAAGACGACGAGTGGCAGGATATCCTGGACACTAACCTTTCATCCGTGTTCCGTCTGTCCAAAGCAGTTATGCGCGCCATGATGAAAAAACGTTGCGGGCGCATCATCACCATCGGTTCTGTTGTCGGAACGATGGGAAATGCCGGACAGGCTAACTATGCGGCGGCGAAAGCCGGGCTGATTGGTTTCAGTAAATCACTCGCCCGTGAAGTTGCGTCGCGCGGTATCACCGTCAACGTCGTTGCCCCGGGTTTTATCGAAACCGATATGACTCGTGCATTGACAGACGACCAGCGTGCAGGCATTTTATCTCAGGTTCCTGCTAACCGTTTGGGTGATGCTGAAGAGATTGCCAGTGCTGTAGCCTTCTTAGCTTCTGATGAAGCGGCTTACATCACAGGCGAGACATTGCATGTCAATGGTGGCATGTACATGATTTAATGTTTGAGCTAACCATTTGCCGTTTTTGTGTAAACGCACGCAAAAGTGAGTATTTATATGGTTAGACCAGCCGGGATTGGGTTGCATCTTTTCCTGTATTTTATAAACTACGAAAACCATCGCATATAGCGAGTTTTGATAGGAAATTTAATAGTATGAGCGCTATCGAAGAACGTGTTAAGAAAATCATCGTTGAACAACTGGGTGTTAAAGAGGAAGAAGTAAAAAACGAAGCTTCATTCGTTGATGACTTAGGCGCTGATTCTCTTGACACAGTTGAGCTGGTGATGGCTCTGGAAGAAGAGTTCGACATCGAAATCCCAGACGAAGAAGCAGAAAAAATCACAACTGTACAGGCTGCTATTGACTACGTTGAGAACGCAGGCAAGTAAGCATCCCTCATGTCCAGGCGGTCACCCGACCGCCTTGTTTCTTTTATTTTCCCCGGAGGATAAGCGTGTCTAAGCGTCGTGTAGTTGTGACCGGACTTGGCATGTTATCTCCTGTCGGTAATACAGTCGATTCATCCTGGAAAGCTGTGTGTGCCGGGCAGAGTGGTATCAGCCTGATTGATCATTTTGACACCTCAAACCATGCGACCAAATTCGCGGGTATGGTAAAAGATTTCAATCACGAAGATTTTAATATTTCGCGCAAAGATGCCCGGAAGATGGATCTCTTCATTCAATACGGTATTGCAGCCGGTATCCGTGCAATAGAGGATTCCGGACTTGAAGTAACAGAAGCCAATGCAACCCGTATCGGTGCTGCGATTGGTTCTGGTATTGGTGGTCTCGGACTGATTGAAGAAAACTGCGCTTCTCTGGCAGCAGGCGGCCCGCGTAAAGTGAGTCCGTTCTTTGTCCCGTCAACTATCATCAATATGGTTGCCGGACATCTGAGCATTATGTACGGTCTGCGCGGACCAAGTATCTCCATTGCCACTGCCTGTACATCCGGCGTGCATAATATCGGGCACGCGGCCCGGATTATCGCTTACGGTGATGCAGATGTCATGGTTGCCGGTGGTACTGAAAAAGCCAGCACACCATTAGGTGTTGCCGGATTCGGTGCTGCACGTGCCTTATCCACCAATAATGATAATCCTCAGGGCGCAAGCCGTCCGTGGGATAAAGATCGTGACGGGTTTGTGCTGGGAGACGGTGCCGGTATGCTGGTGCTGGAAGAGTACGAACACGCGAAAAACCGCGGTGCGAAAATCTACGCGGAACTGGTCGGTTTCGGGATGAGCAGCGATGCTTATCACATGACATCACCACCGGAAAACGGTGACGGTGCCGCACTGGCCATGGCAAACGCGATTCAGGATGCGGGCATCCCTGCTGACAGCATCGGCTATATTAATGCTCACGGTACATCCACCTCTGCGGGTGATGTGGCGGAAGCAAAAGCCGTTGAAACGGTATTTGGTGAAGGAACGAAGGTTCTGGTCAGTTCAACCAAATCCATGACCGGTCACCTGCTGGGTGCCGCCGGTGCAGTGGAATCCATTTTCACTATTCTGGCTCTGCGTGATCAGATTATACCGCCGACCATCAACCTGGATAATCAGGATGATGCGGTCTGCAAACTCGACTTTGTACCGGGCAAAGCCCGCAAAGTGGAAGGTATGGAATACGCACTCTGTAACTCTTTCGGCTTCGGCGGAACCAACGGTTCCCTGATTTTCCGTAAGATCTGAGTCTGTTTTCTGAGGAAAAAGCGCCATGACGGCGCTTTTTTTTTTACCTGATGCATCCGTTATCGTGCTTTTGCACAAAAATCACAGCTGTACTATTATACAGGTCTGTCCGGATACTGAATAACGATTAAATAATAATCGTTAAAACAATGAGTTGGCTATGACACAACAGGCGCATTACTGGGTTAATGGTGTACCGCAGCACACGATTGCAATTTCTGATCGCAGTGTGCAGTTTGGTGACGGCTGTTTTACCACAATGCGTATTGTGAACAGCAAACCGGCATTACTGACACGCCATCTGCGCCGGTTACAGGATGGCTGCGCAGGGCTGGGACTGACACCGCCGGATGAATCACTGCTGATCGAATGGATCATGCAGGCCGCAGACGGCAGCACCGATGCTGTGCTGAAAGTGATTATCTCCGCCGGTGAGCAGGGGCGCGGTTATCTGCGTGCGGATGTACCGCCGGTGGTGATCCTGATCCGTTCTGTTTACCCGGCCAATTATCCGGCATTGCAGGAGAACGGGTTATCGCTGGTAAAAAGCCCGGTACCGTTGTCCGTTAATCCGTATCTGGCCGGTATCAAACACCTGAACCGGCTGGAACAGGTGCTTATCCGCCGGTATGTGGCAGAACAGCAGGCAGATGAAGCCATTGTCTGTGATACTGACGGTATTCTGACCGAAGGATGCAGTGCCAATCTGTTCTGGCGCTGCGGTGATGATGTATTTACGCCGTCACTGAACAAATGCGGCGTGGCTGGTGTGATGCGCGCGCATATCATGGATGTACTGAAAAGCAGCCGTTACCGCTGTTATGAAACCGAACGTTTTCCGCAGGTGCTGGCAAAAGCAGATGAAGTGATTATGTGCAATGCGCTGATGCCGGTGATGCCGGTCAATGAGATCCGTGCGGATGACCGTCATCACTGGCGGTATACGTCCCGTTCACTTTTTACCCTGCTTTTGCCGCACTGTCCGGCAGCAATACCCTGAACGAACAGAGTTAATGACTGATGAAAAAAACACGGATTTTCCTTGTGACATTTTTGGTGCTGCTTGCGGTTGCAGGCGGCGTGGCGTATTGGCTTTATCACCAGGTGGACGCTTTTTCCGGACAAAAAATTTCCGTTACTGAAGAGACGATTTTCACTATCCCGCCGGGCACCGGCCGGGTGGCGCTGGAGAAAAAACTGGCGGAAAGCGGGATTATCCCGGAATCACATAACTATGACTGGCTGCTGCAACTGGAGCCGGATCTGGCAAAAATCAAAGCGGGCACATACCGCCTGACGCCGGATATGACCGTCAGAAGCATGCTGCAACTGTTTGTCAGCGGTAAAGAGGCACAGTTCAGCATCCGTTTTGTTGAAGGCAGTAAATTGGCGGACTGGCAAAAAATTCTGTCGGAAGCGCCTTACCTGAAACAGACCCTCGCGGATTTACCGGCGGATAAACTGACAGAGATGCTCGGCCTGCCTGCCGGGAGTCACCTCGAAGGGCGTTTTTATCCGGATACCTATCTTTATACCGCCGGAACGGAAGACAGCCAGATTCTGAAACGGGCGCACCAGCAGATGGAAACAAAGCTGGCGGCGGCCTGGAAAACCCGTAACACCGACTTACCGTATGCCGATCCGTATGAAATGCTGATCATGGCCTCGCTGATTGAAAAAGAGACCGGTGTGGACGGCGAACGCAAAAAAGTGGCCTCGGTCTTTATGAACCGGCTGAAACTGAAAATGCGCCTGCAAACTGACCCGACCGTTATTTACGGTATGGGGGAACGTTATCAGGGCACGATTTACCGCAGCGATCTGGCGCGGGCAACGCCGTATAATACCTATCAGATTGACGGCATGCCGCCGACGCCTATCGCCATGCCGGGCAGTGCTTCACTGGAAGCGGCAGCCAGACCGGACACTACCGGTTACCTTTACTTTGTCGCAGACGGTAAAGGCGGACATGTATTTACCACAAACCTGCGGGATCACAACCGGGCGGTTGCGGATTACCGTAACGGATTAAAAAAACAATGACAGGCAAATTTATTGTAATTGAAGGGCTTGAAGGTGCCGGGAAAACCACGGCGCGTCAGGTGATTGTTGATACACTGCATGAAAACGGCATTACGGATCTGATCTATACCCGTGAGCCGGGCGGCACGCCGCTGGCAGAAAAACTGCGTACGCTGATTAAAGACGGGATCGACGGCGAAACCGTCACCGATAAAGCTGAAGTGCTGATGTTATACGCTGCCCGTATTCAGCTGGTGGAAAATGTCATCAAACCGGCACTGGCGCGGGGACAATGGGTGATCGGTGATCGCCATGACCTGTCCTCTCAGGCCTACCAGGGCGGCGGACGCGGTATTGACCGCAAGCTGATGCAGTCACTGCGTGATACGGTGCTGGGGGATTTTTATCCTGACTTTACGCTGTATCTCGATCTGCCGCCGGAAACCGGCTTATCCCGTGCCCGCAGCCGGGGCGACCTGGACAGAATTGAGCAGGAATCGCTGGATTTCTTCCGTCGTACCCGCGCCCGTTATCTGGAACTGGCCGAATCTGACCCGCGCATTGTTACCGTTGATGCATCGCAATCAATGGATAATGTCCATCAATCTATCCGCACTGCGGTGCGGGATTGGCTGGCACAGCAAAAAGAGGCGTAATGAACTGGTATCCGTGGCTTAATCCTGTTTACCGTCAGCTGGCAACCGCGTGGTTGTCCGGCCAGGGGCATCATGCGCTTCTGCTGTACGGTATTCCCGGCACCGGCACCGACGAGCTGGCCTATGCCCTGACACGTCTGCGGATGTGTCAGCAGCCGCAGGGCATCAAAAGCTGCGGGGAGTGCCACAGTTGTAAACTGATGCTGGCAGGCACACATCCGGATTTTTATCTGCTGCAGCCGGAAAAAGGCAAATCCACCTCCGGTGTTGATATCGTGCGCGCCGTGACAGAAAAACTGCATGACCACGCTCAGCAGGGCGGCGCCAAACTGGTTCATATTCCGCAGGCGGAACTGCTGACGGAAGCGGCCGCCAACGCCTTACTGAAAACCCTGGAAGAGCCGACAGAGAACACCTGGTTTGTGTTACAGAGCCAGGGGGCGGAACAATTACTGCCGACACTGCGCAGCCGCTGTTTTGCGTATCACCTGGCACCACCGTCACCGGATACCGGCTTACAGTGGTTGCAGCGCGAACATCCGCAGTCCGATGCGGTTTCCCGTCAGACGGCACTGAATCTCTGCCATAATGCCCCGGCAGCAGCACTGCTGCTGCTGACAACCGCTGACTGGCAAAACCGGCTGAACCTGTTCACGCAACTGGCCGCATCAGTACGCAGCGGGGACTTTTTATCGCTGTTATCTGAACTGAATCATCAGGATGCGGAAAAGCGCATCAGCTGGCTGACAACCCTGTTTATGGATGCGGTAAAATATCAGCAGAATATGGCTCCCGCCTGTCTGAATCAGGATCAGTCAGCTCTTATCGCACAACTGGCGGCACATTACAGCAGCGCGCATTTACTGAGTGCGGCGGAAAGCTGGCTGACCTGCCGCCACCGGCTGATGACTATCACCGGGGTCAATCAGGAGCTGCTGCTGACAGAACAATTGTTACACCAGGAAACGCTGTTTTCTGCACCACCTCATTTAAAATAACAGGTTAATTATGTTTTTAGTCGATTCCCACTGCCACCTCGATTGTCTGGATTATGAAAAACGGCACGAGAGTGTGGATGATGTTATGCAAAAAGCCGCACAGCGTGATGTGAAATATGCGCTGGCGGTTGCGACAACCCTGCCGGGGTATACCAAAATGCGTGAGCTGATTGGCGAACGCCCGGATGTGGCCTTTTCCTGTGGTATTCATCCGCTGAATCTGGATGAGCCGTATGATTTCACACTGCTGCGCGAACTGGCTGCGGATAAACGTGTGGTGGCACTCGGCGAAACCGGGCTGGATTACTACTATCAGAAAGAGAATGCGGCGCTTCAGCGTGATGTTTTCCGTGAGCATATCCGCATCGGACGCGAGCTGAATAAACCGGTCATTGTGCATACCCGCGATGCCCGTGAAGATACCCTGGCGATTATCCGCGAAGAACAGGCCGGGGAGTGCGGCGGCGTGTTACACTGCTTTACCGAGGACAAAGAGACGGCAACGGCACTGCTGGATGAAGGTTTTTATATCTCCTTTTCCGGTATCGTGACCTTCCGCAACGCAGAACAGATCCGCGAAGCCGCACGGATTGTGCCGCTGGATCGTATTCTGGTGGAAACGGACTCACCTTATCTGGCACCGGTACCGTTCCGCGGTAAAGAGAACCAGCCCGCTTACGTACGTGATGTGGCGGAGTATATGGCGGTATTAAAAGGGGTGAGCGTTGAGGCGCTTGCTGAGATCACCACTGACAATTTCAGCCGTCTGTTTCAGGTGTCAGTCCGGTAAATACGGACCCGTCTGTCAGGCTGATTAATTACAGGAGCAGGTTATGGCCGAAGAAACTATTTTTAGTAAAATTATTCGTCGTGAAATTCCGTCTGATATCGTTTATCAGGATGACAGCGTCACGGCGTTCCGTGATATTTCCCCGCAGGCACCGACGCATATTCTGATTATTCCCAATCATCTTATTCCTACCGTGAATGATGTCACTGCGGAAGATGAACAGGTTCTGGGTCATATGATCACCGTGGCAGCCAAAATCGCGCAGCAGGAAGGGATTGCGGATGACGGCTACCGCCTGATAATGAACTGCAACCGCCACGGCGGTCAGGAAGTGTTCCATATTCATATGCATCTGGTCGGCGGCCGTCATCTGGGGCCGATGCTGGCAAAATAACCGGCAGACAGGAGAATCGTGATGAAACGTCTTTTATGTGTGATTGCCTCTGTCTGGCTGCTGGCCGGGTGTCCTTCAATGGCACCGGTAACACCTCCGGCTCCGGTGGATACGGTAACACCTCCGCCTGCGGATACCACACCGCCGCCGCTGCCGCCGTCAGATACGGTGCCTGTGCCGCCGAAAATGAAAAAAATTGAATGGGAACAGAGCATCACACCGCTGGTTAATCAGATGGTGCACAGTGACGGCGTGAATCAGGGCAGCACACTGCTGGTCAATAAAGTCGGTAATAAGACCAACAGCAGCCTGCAAACCAATGTCGCGACCGGTGCTCTGATGAATACCATCGGAAAAACCGGGGTGCTGAATGTGATCCCGGCCGGTGCGGTCAGCAGTGCTATGTCAGTGCTTGGTATGGGGGATAACGACACACTGACTCTGCGCAGCAAAGCTATCGGTCTGGCGCGTTACCTGAATGCCGACTATGTGCTGTACAGTGTGGTGACCGGCACCCGCGATGCCCGTCAGATGGAAATGCAGCTGATGTCTGTCAGCAGCGGTGAAATCATCTGGTCCGGTAAGGGCGCGGTGCTTGAGCAGTAACAGCGCGTTACTGTTATGTCTCGCTGAACACTTTCCCGCACTGCCGGCCGGCGGCTGGACAATCCGTCCGCTGAACGGACTGACACGGGAAAGTGTCAGTATTGAACAAAATGATGTATTTCTGATTGGCAGAGCGCAGACGGCACACAGTGCGGATATCGGTGTCAGCCGTCAGAAAGAGGCACGTATTCTGCACCGGTTGCGTGACAGCGGGCTGGCGCCGCGTGTGGCGGGCTTCAGCCACGGCTGGTTGCTGCTGTACCGGGTGGCGGGGAAAACTCTGCCGCCGGAACAGATGCAGGAACCGGCGTTTATGCCGCAACTGGCGGCGCTGGTCAGCCGTTTGCATAACCAGCCGCAGACCGGTTACCGTCTGCCGCTCAAAGCGCAGGCAGACCGCCATTTTCATCTGACGGACAAACGCCGCCGCACACCACAGCTGCTGCGCATCCACAGTCACTTTATGCGCGAAGCGGAACCACAGCCGCTGAAACTCGCCCCTGCACATATGGATATCCATCCCGGTAATATCGTGACCGCAGCGGGTGATCTGCATCTGATTGACTGGGAATACGCCGCTGACACGGATATCGGCCTCTCTCTCGCCACACTTTTTCGTGCCAATAACTGGTCATTGACGTTAATTCACACTTTTCTGCGTTATTATTCTGCTTATCACTGTCCGCAGCGCGTACTGGCGCAGACCTGCCGCTGGCAGGCACGGGCAGATTATATGATGGTTATGTGGTTTGAGAGCCGCTGGGGACAAACCGGCGACCCGCAGTTTCTGCAATACCCGGCCGCGCTGAAAGCCGCCGCCGGGCTCAGGTAAATATAACGAGGTGTCACCATGGGTCCTGTAATGTTAGATGTTGAAGGGTATGAGCTGGACAGCGAAGAGCGCGAAATTCTGCGCCACCCTTCTGTCGGGGGCGTGATTCTTTTTACCCGTAATTTCCATGACACGGCACAGCTGCGTGAACTGACGCGGCAGATCCGTGAAGCCACCCGCGATAACCGTGTGGTGATTGCGGTTGATCAGGAAGGCGGACGCGTTCAGCGGTTTAAAGAGGGTTTTACCCGTCTGCCGGCGGCGCAATCTTTTGCACTGCTGAATGACCCGCTCACCGGCTCTGCGATGGCAGAAGAAGCGGGCTGGCTGATGGCGGCGGAAATGATCGCCATGGATATTGATATCAGTTTTGCGCCGGTGCTGGATCTGGGGCATGGCAGCGCGGCTATCGGCTCGCGTGCGTTCCATGAGGACGGCGATATTGCGGCGCAGATGGCGGAGCGTTTTGTGCGCGGTATGCGCAGCGCCGGAATGTCGAGTACCGGTAAACACTTCCCCGGACACGGCGCGGTCAGTGCGGATTCCCACAAAGAAACGCCGCGTGATGAACGCGACCCGGCGGTGATCCGCGGTAAAGACATGGCGATTTTCCGTGAATTTATCCAGCGCGGGCTGCTCGATGCCGTCATGCCTGCTCATGTGATTTACACTCAGATTGATGATCGTCCGGCCAGCGGCTCGCCGTACTGGCTGAAATCGGTTCTGCGTCAGCAGCTCGGGTTTGATGGGGTGATTTTCTCGGATGACCTGTCAATGGAAGGGGCGGCGGTCATGGGCGGTTATGCCGAACGCGGTCAGGCATCACTGGATGCGGGCTGCGATATGATCCTGGTCTGTAATAACCGTAAAGGTGCTGTGACTATCCTTGATAATTTGCCTGTTATCACGGCACAACGTATTGATAAGTTGTATCATCGGGGTAAAGGTTATGATCTGGCCGAATTGCAGCGCAGTGAGCGCTGGCAGCAGGCGAACAAAACCCTATCCGTATTACACGAACAATGGCAGGAGCGAGCATGATTATTTATCTTCATGGATTTGATTCAACCAGCCCGGGCAATCATGAAAAAGTGATGCAACTGAAATTTGCGGACCCGGATGTCCGTTTTATCAGTTACAGCACACTGCATCCGCGTTATGACATGAAATATCTGCTGACCGAAGTGGATAAAGCGGTAAAACAGAGCGAAGGTCCGGCCATTGTGCTGGGCGTGGGGCTGGGAGGCTTCTGGGCTGAACGTGTCGGCTACCTGTGCGGAATTCGTCAGGTGATGGTGAACCCGAACCTGTTCCCGTATGAAAATATGGAAGGCAAAATCGACCGCCCGGAAGAGTATCTGGATATCATGACCAAGTGTATTTCGGATTTCCGCACCCTGAACCGGCAGAACTGCCTGGTGTTGTTGTCCCGCAATGATGAGGCACTGGATAGTCAGCGTGCGCATGATACTTTATCGCCTTACTACCAGGTTATCTGGGATGAAGAGCAGGCTCATAAATTTAAAGATCTGTCCCGTCATTTACAGGAAATCAAAGAGTTTAAAACACCGTTTAAAAAAGCCTGATATCAGTAAAATGACCGTGCCTGCTGAAGGCGCGGTTTTTTTACGCCTCAACTGAAGCGATTCCTGTCTCAAAACTGCCTTCCCTGTGCGGTATCTCTTACGTATCTTTCCTGTCATTGCGCTATATCAATAACTTTCTGCTGGTGGATCAGCAAGATAACAGGCTTTTTCCATGGGTGACTGTGAAAAGTTAATCCGGTGATTAAAGAAAACATCAGAGGTAAACCAAAAGTAAAATATTCTTGTTAACTTTAAAATAATGTTTGCATTTTACCGCCGGATTACCCAAAATTTGATTATGATCAAATATGGTATGACCAAATTACCTGTTGTGGTATACCATGGTGTGACACGATTCAGTTTTGTCTGATGTTATCTCACTGTTTTTCCTGAAGAGCCCTGAGATAACGTTAGATTATTTTTCAGAGGATGTTATGACTACACCGAATACGAAGATTGTGATTATCGGCGGTGGCGCAGGCGGGCTGGAACTGGCAACGCAGCTCGGCCACAAACTGGGTAAGAAGAAAAAAGCGGAAATCACTCTGGTCGATCGCAACAGCAGCCACCTGTGGAAACCGCTGTTACACGAAGTGGCGACCGGTTCTCTGGATGACGGCGTGGATGCCCTGAGCTACCTGGCACACGCCCGCAATCACTATTTTAATTTCCAGCTGGGCTCTATGACCGGACTGGATCGCGACAGCAAAAATATCACCCTGGCGGAAATCCGTGATAACAACGGTGACCTGCTGGTACCGGAACGTAACCTGGATTATGACATCCTGGTAATGGCGCTGGGCAGTACTTCCAACGATTTCGGGACGCCGGGGATCAAAGAGAACTGTATCTTCCTCGACAGTCCGTCACAGGCAAAACGTTTCCATAATGAGATGCTGAACCTGTTCCTGAAATATTCCGCCAGCCACGGCGAAGGCGAAAAAGTGAATATCGCCATTGTCGGCGGCGGTGCGACCGGGGTGGAATTGTCCGCAGAACTGTATAACGCCGTTGAGCAGCTCCACAGCTACGGTTTTAAAGGTCTGAACACGGATGCGCTGAATGTGACACTGGTGGAGGCGGGTGAGCGTATCCTGCCTGCACTGCCGCCGAAAATTGCCGGTGCAGCACATCAGGAACTGAGCAAGCTGGGCGTAAGAGTCATGACACAGACTATGGTCACCAGTGCCGATGAATCCGGCCTGAACACCAAAGATGGTGAGCATATTACCGCGAGCCTGATGGTCTGGGCTGCCGGTATCAAGGCGCCGGATTTCCTGAAAGAGATCGGCGGACTGGAAACTAACCGCATCAATCAGCTGATGGTCAAACCAACGCTCCGGACCACCCGCGATGATGCGATTTTTGCTATCGGCGACTGCTCATCCTGCCCGAAAAAAGAGGGCGGATTTGTTCCGCCGCGCGCACAGTCAGCACACCAGATGGCCACCCGCTGCTATCACAACATCCTTGCGGTGCTTAATGATAAGCCGCTGAAGGATTATGTGTTTAAAGATCACGGCTCTCTGGTCTCTCTGTCCCGTTTCAGTACGGTCGGCAGTCTGATGGGGAACCTGATGCGCGGAAATATGATGATTGAAGGGCGGATTGCCCGTGTGATGTATATTTCATTGTACCGTATGCACCAGATAGCACTGCACGGTTATATAAAAACCGGGCTGATGATGCTGGTCGGCGGAATAAACCGGATTATCCGGCCGCGGCTGAAACTGCATTAATTTGATCTCCGCTAAAAATGACGCCTCCGGGCGTCATTTTTTATCAGTAAGAAACCCTGCTGACCACAAGGAAATACAGATCGCTCAAATTTGAGGCAGCACAAAAAAGGTATTATTAAACAGGCGCTCAGTATCATCACTAACAGATAATTCCGGTAGTAATGAACAAAATAAGGCAGATACTGCTCATTTATTAATGAATGTTGATCGTTGTCAGTACACACACAGCCGTATTGAATTAATAAATTACAGGGACAAGATTTTAATTCAATATTATTTAACCTTTATTTAGCGGCACTGAAGGAATATAGCACGACAGATAAACAGTTAAAAAATACCCCCCGTTGTGCGATAGGAATAATCCTAATAATTACCGTTGGATATTTAGATAATTTGACAATGAATAAAACTAAATGGAAACCGTTATCACGAATAACTGTTACAGGGCTCGGGCTTCTTTTTGTTATTTTTGCGGTAATTATTTCCCTTGCTGTGATAAAACATAAACGTCCCGCTGTTGCTGAGGTTCTTTCATCAGAACCGATTACGGCGACGATACCGGTGCGCCACGAATACTGTGACCTGACAACCATGCCGGGGCCGTATAAACGGGAGCTTCTGGATATCGTTCACCCGACAGAACAGGTGTGTACCCCGTATCTGCTGTATGAAACACTGCTGCATGAACCGAAGGTGTACGGCGGCCCGACATACCGCTCCTGCACCACGGCGTACACTTATGAGCAGCGGGTTATCGGCTACGATGTAGTATATAAAATTAACAATACCGTCGGTAAGGTCAGAATCAATTATAATCCCGGTGATGCGATGCCGGTGGATAATTCAGGGCGGCTGATCATTTTACCGGGGCTGGATAGCGTAAAATAAATTGTGCAGCGGACAAAAAAAGAAAATACCGGTTTATTCAGTAAACCGGTATCAGTCAATTTTATTTAATATAACCGGAAATTAAACCCAGCCTTTCTGGCGGAACTGTTTTAATACCGCAACGAATTGCTGCATCTCTTCCGGTGTCCCTAATGTCAGGCGGCTCCAGCCGGTAACCGGCGGAAATTCACGGCCGACCATAATATGGTTCTCTTTCATCCGCTGCTGATAGATTTTTACATCCCCGTCCACTTTGTGGAAGATAAAATTAGCCTGTGATGGTGCATAAGGCAGGTTTAATTCTTTCAGTGCGGCCACCACAATTTCCCGTGCTACATCTGTTGAATGGCGGCTGTAATCAATAAACGGTTTATCATTCAGGGATGCCAGTGCGGAAACAGCGCCTGCTATATTAGTATTATCGATAGAATTGAAATTATTTATCTGTTCTGTCACTGCCGGTACGGCAATACCATAACCGACACGAAGTCCGGCCAGGGCAAATATTTTTGAGAATGTCCGGGTCACAATAATATTGGATTTACCGGCAGACACCCATTCAACCGCACTTTTAAATTGCGGGTCAGATACAAATTCTGCATAAGCCTCATCAATAATAAAATTCTGCTGTGGCGGAGCCTGATTAACCCACTGCGCGAGTTGTGAGGCCGGGGTGATCATGGCAGTCGGGTTATTCGGATTACAGATATAGATAACGGAATGACCGGCAAAGTTATCCGCAATTGCCTGCATCGCGGTGAGGTCGAAAGAGAGATCGGCTTTCAGCGGGACTTTGACAATATTCACACCCAGCGGCTCAGCATACAGTTCGGCATAATTAAAGGTCGGGTCCGGAACAATCAGTTGTACCGGCTGCTGTTTTTTCTGTGCTTCCGCCACCAGCATCTGCACTGCTGCCTGAATGGTTTCTGATGACCCGTTTCCGAGGCTGATGTGTTCTGGCGTCAGTGAGAAATGCGCGGCGATTTGTTCAATCAGCGCTTCGCGGGCAGCATCCGGATAACGGAACGCGCCGGGAAGTGCATTGATAATCGCCTGACGGGCTTTCGGCGACATCCCCAAAGAGTTTTCATTGAAGTTCAGCAGCAGCGGATTTTCTGCACTGAGCGGCGCGGCTTTAACAGCGGGAGAAACGGTATCAGTGGCGGCATGACCGGTACTGATCAGAGAAGCAGCGGTTAAGCCGCCGAGTGCGATCCCTGTTGATTTCAGAAACGAACGACGATCCATAGTATTTACCCTGTTGTTGTCATTATATTTTGGTAAATACTAACCGAACTAACAATCTCCTTGCAAATTAATATTCACAATAAGTGGATTTTTATTCATTTTGGCAGGTGCCGGCCGAAACCGGCACCTGCCTGATAGTGAGGATGTTGTGCGTGAGGATGTTGTGCGTTATGCAGGATGAGCGGCAAAGGCCGTCAGTAAATCTGCAACAAACTCAATACGTTTGGTACGATCGGTCAGGTCACAGATAAACTTCAGTTTTGACGGACCGTCCAGCCGGTACTGTTTCGGGTTGTTTTGCAGCAGCCCGATAAGGTAAGCAGGATCGACATGGTTTTTCTCACTGAATTCGATAAAACCGCCTTTCTCCTGTGCTTCAATCCGGCGTATCCCGAGTTGCTGCGCCTGTAAGCGCAAACCGGCAGCCGCCAGCAGGTGGCGTCCGGCATCGGGCAGCAGGCCGAAACGGTCAATCAGCTCAATCTTCAGTTCTGTCAGTTCGGTATCACTGCGCGCACTGGCAATCCGCTTATAGAAGGAAAGGCGCATACTGACATCCGGCAGATAATCGTCCGGCAGCAGAGCAGGCATGCGAAGCTCCACTTCGGTCTGATTTTGGGTGAGATCTTCCAGCGACGGCTCTTTGCCGTTTTTCAGGGAATCGACTGCGCTTTCCAGCAATTCCATATAAAGGGTGAAACCGATGCTGGCCATCTGGCCGCTCTGGTCATCCCCCAGCAATTCACCCGCACCACGGATTTCCAGGTCGTGTGTGGCGAGCGCAAACCCGGCGCCCAGATCTTCCAGCGAGGCGATAGCTTCCAGACGTTTATGGGCATCGGTGGTCATCGCTTTCGGATGTGGTGTCAGCAGATAGGCATAGGCCTGATGGTGTGAACGCCCGACACGGCCGCGCAACTGATGCAGCTGTGCCAGCCCGAAATGATCGGCCCGTTCGATGATAATGGTATTGGCGCTGGGAATATCGATACCGGTTTCAATAATCGTGGTGCATACCAGGACATTAAAACGCTGGTGGTGGAAATCAGTCATCACCCGTTCCAGTTCACGCTCACGCATCTGTCCGTGGCCGATCGCCACACGGGCTTCCGGCACCAGCTCCGCAATACGGTCACGGGCTTTTTCAATGTTTTCCACATCGTTGTAGAGATAATAGACCTGACCGCCGCGCAATACCTCACGCAGAATCGCCTCCCGCACCACCAGCTCATCATACTGACGGACAAAGGTTTTCACCGCCAGCCGTCTTGCTGGTGGTGTGGCGATAATAGAGAGGTCACGCATGCCGCTCATCGCCATATTCAGGGTGCGCGGGATCGGTGTGGCGGTGAGGGTCAGGATATCCACATTGGCCCGCATGGCCTTAATACGTTCTTTATGACGGACGCCGAAACGGTGTTCTTCATCCACCACCAGCAGGCCGAGATCATGCCAGTGCACATCACTCTGCAACAGCTTGTGTGTGCCGATAATGATGTCCACCTTGCCTTCTTTGGTATCATCCAGCACCTGTTGCTGCTCTTTGGCGCTGCGGAAACGGGAAAGGACCTCAATCCGCACCGGCCAGTTGGCGAAACGGTCACGGAAGTTATCATAATGCTGCTGCGCCAGCAGGGTGGTCGGAACCAGCACGGCCACCTGCTTGTGGTTATTGACGGCGAGGAACGCCGCCCGCATCGCGACCTCGGTTTTACCGAAACCGACATCACCGCACACCAGCCTGTCCATTGCCACCGGCTGGCACA
The DNA here is from genome assembly GCF_019242955.1 of Morganella morganii. Lineage (GTDB taxonomy): Bacteria > Pseudomonadota > Gammaproteobacteria > Enterobacterales > Enterobacteriaceae > Morganella > Morganella sibonii. The sequence continues at coordinate 2,719,233 of NZ_CP066129.1, read as the reverse complement.
TATCGCTCAGCACGGCGTTGATAGCCTGTTCCTGGTCTGCGGTGGTTTCAAACGGAAAAGACTGACAAAATTCGCGGTATTGTTCGCGATCATGCTTAAACGCGAAACCGGGTTTGACGGCCCGTTGTGCATAAATATCCAGTAACTGAGCGGCCACATCGCGGACTTTTTCCGCCGCTTTCTGACGGGCTTTGCTCCACGCCTCGCCCCCGAGTTTATGCAGCGGTGCGCTTTCATCCGCGCCCCCGGCATAACGGCTGATCAGATGCAGGGACGATACAGGCACATACAGTTTGTCTTCCCCGGCGTAAGTGAGGATCAGGTATTCTGCTTTGATCCCTCCGGCTTCCAGAGTGGTTAATCCCTGATAACGGCCGACACCGTGCTCCAGATGCACCACCGGCTGGCCGGGGCGCAGTTCCGCAAGGTTGCGGATCAGCGTGTCTGTATTAATCGTGCGGCGCGTGTCCTGACGGCGGCGCACCACGCGCTCACCCAGCATATCGCTTTCACAAATCAGGACGCGCTGACGCTCATTATCAACAAAACCGTGCTCGGCAGCGCCGATCATGACATAAATACCCGGTACGGTTGCATCCTGCAAACTGCGGATTTCCGCCGGTTTGATTTTGATCCGCGCCAGCAGTTCCTGCACACTTTCGCGGCGTCCCTCACTTTCCACCGAGAAAATCACGGCAGCGTCTGTGCTTTCCAGGAAACGGCGCAGCGGATCAAGCGGGGATTTCAGCTGCGGATTGACTTTCAGATCCGGCAGCGGGGTGTAGCCGAGGTTAGTATTAGCGGCTTTGCGCGGCAGTTTGTCATTATTAAGCTGCACACGCGGCAGCGTTTTCATCTGCTGATTGAGTTCTTCCGGTGTCAGCCACAGTTGTGACGGCGGCAGCAATGGCCGCATCGGGTCGACACCCCGGCTTTCAAAGCGCTGCTGTACATCGCGGCGGAAGCGGTCGGCGGACTCCTGCAAATCCTGGGTAACCAGCAGCGTGTTGTCAGGCAGATAATCAAATAACGGTACCAGCGGTGCGGTGAAAAACAGCGGCTGCCAGTATTCAATCCCGGCGGGCAGCGTACCTTTGCTGACCTGCTGATAAATATGTTCCGGATCACGGCGCACTTCGAAGATTTCCCGCCACTGACTGCGGAACTGTTCTATGGCATCTTTATCCGTCGGGAACTCATGGGCGGGCAGCAGATTGATCGCGTTCACTTCATCCAGTGTACGCTGGGTATCAACATCAAAGGTGCGCAGGCTGTCGATTTCATCATCAAAGAAATCAATCCGGAACGGCAGTTCGCTGCCCATCGGGAACAGATCCAGTAATGCGCCGCGAATCGCAAACTCGCCGTGCTCCAGCACCTGTTCCACACTGCGGTAACCGCCCTGAACCAGCTCTTCACGCAGCTTATCCCGCGACAGTTTTTCCCCTTTTGCCATCACCAGTGCATGGCTGGTGAGAAATTCAGGCGGACACACTTTTTGCATTAATGTATTGACCGGCAGAATCAGTGCGCCTTTTTCCAGGGTTGGCAGACGGTATAAGGTGGATAACCGGTTGGAGATAATCTCCTGGTGCGGTGAAAAACTGTCATACGGCAGGGTTTCCCAGTCGGCGAGGGTTTCTGCCGGCTGTGCGGTAAACTGGCGGATTTCATCCCGCAACCGCAGGGCATTCTGCATATCGCGGGTGACCAGGATGACGGGGCCGTCGTGTTGTTCAATTATCGACGCGGCTTCCACCGCACAGGCTGCACCGGTCATCTCACCGAGCTGGCGGGTATCTGCGGCACGGGCCGGAAGTTCATAACGTGTTTTCAGCGACATTCGGTTTTCCATCGGGCTGCGTGTTTCTGTCAGGTAACAAGGTTCTGCCATACCGGAGTGGCTTGTCCGGGCAATAAAAGGCCGCCGCGCCGCCGGTTCAGAGGTGGTCTGATACCGGCAACACGCTGACCGTCAATGAAAAAAAACTGCCGCAAACGGGCGGGAGTGGTTCCATTCATCAACCGGAGCCTTTATTATCCCTGAACACTTCGCTTTGGCAACAGGGGCGTTCAGATTTCATGTTTCAGTCTGTCTCATTTTTAATCGGTCTGCGTTACATGCGGGGGCGGGGCACAGATCGCTTTGCCCGTTTCGTATCGCTGCTTTCCGCCATCGGCATCACGCTGGGGGTGACAGCACTTATCACCGTGACATCCGTGATGAACGGTTTTGAACGCTCATTACAGCAGAGTATTCTCAATTTTATGCCGCAGGCAGTGATCACCACCGGAAACGGCGTGCTGGACCCGCAGGTGCATCCGGTATCACAATTAGCCGGGCTGCGCGATGTGGTGAAAACCGCACCTATTGTGACCGGCGACGTGGTATTGCAGAGCACCGGCAATGTGGGGATCGCCTCCGTGACCGGGATTGACCCGCAGGGGGATGAGCCGCTGCTGGATTATCTGGTGAATACCCGGCCGTCTGACCTGGCGGCAGGACAATATCATGTGGTGGTCGGCGAGGGCGTGGCGAAACGCATGGGGCTTAAGCGCGGGGATAGTGTCCGTATCCTGGTGCCGAATGTGTCACAGCTGACGCCGATGGGCCGCATCCCGAGCCAGCGTCTGTTTACCGTCGCGGGCTTTTTCTCCTCCGGCAGTGAATCCGATAACACTCAGGTACTGATGAATCAGGAAGATGCGGCGCGTCTGATGCGCTATCCGGCGGGCAGTATCACCGGCTGGCGTCTTTATCTGTCACAGCCGTTGCAGGTGGACAGCCTCAGTCAGCAGACATTGCCGGAAGGGCTGGTCTGGACAGACTGGCGCGTACAGAAAGGCGAGTTTTTCCAGGCGGTGCGCATGGAGAAAAATATGATGGGGCTGCTGCTCAGCCTGATTATTGCCGTGGCCGCATTTAATATCATTACCTCACTGGCCTTGCTGGTGATGGAAAAACAGACCGAAGTTGCCATCCTGAAAACCCTGGGTATGACACGCGGTAAAATTATGCTGATCTTTATGATCCAGGGGGCAGGCGCGGGGATTCTCGGCTCAGTGATCGGCGTCCTGCTGGGCACGCTGCTCTCTTCACAACTGAATATTCTGATGCCGCTGCTGGGGCTGATCCCGAAAGGAATCGCCCTGCCGACGGTGATTGAGCCGCTGCGCGTGATAACCATCGGCGCGGCAGCCATGCTTATCTCTTTATTATCCACACTCTGGCCTGCGTGGCGGGCGGCAGCGGTACAACCCGCGGAGGCTTTACGTTATGAGTGAGTTATTACTGGCATGTCGTCAGTTATGCAAATCCTATCATGAGGGCACAGTGGAAACTGATGTCCTGAAACAGGTCAATTTTGAACTCCGGCAAGGGGATATGCTGGCGATTGTCGGCAGCTCCGGTTCGGGGAAAAGTACACTGCTGCATCTGCTCGGCGGGCTGGATTCCCCGACCTCCGGTGAGGTGATTTTTAACGGCACCGCACTCTCCGCCATGAGCCAGAATGCGCTGTCTGCACTACGTAATGCCGAAATGGGTTTTATTTACCAGTTTCACCATCTGCTGCCGGATTTTACGGCGGCGGAAAACGTGGCGATGCCGCTGCTGATCGGCGGCATGGCGCGGGATAAAGCCCTGGCACAGGCGGGGGATATGCTGGAACGTGTCGGTGTGGCAGCGCGTGCGCATCATCGTCCGTCTGAACTTTCCGGCGGGGAGCGCCAGCGGGTGGCGATTGCCCGTGCGCTGGTGAACAAGCCGTCGCTGGTGCTGGCGGATGAACCGACCGGCAACCTGGATCAGCGCAATGCGCAAAGTATTTTTGATCTGTTATCCGAACTGAATCAGACACTCGGCACGGCGTTTCTGGTGGTGACTCACGATCTCTCTCTGGCGGCGAAAATGGGGCGTCAGATGGAAATGCGTGACGGTATTCTGAATGCACAGCCGGAGACGGCGCTATGAATGCATTACCGCTGTCATTACTGACTGCGCTGCGTTTCAGCAAAGGGCGGAAACGGGCGGGAATGGTCTCGCTGATTTCCGTGATTTCCACTCTGGGGATCACGCTCGGGGTGGCGGTACTGATTATCGGGCTGAGCGCCATGAACGGCTTTGAGCGCGAGCTGGAGAACCGGGTGCTTTCCGTTGTGCCGCAGGGACAGATTTCCACCGTTGAGCAGCCGTTTGACACCTGGGCGCAGAGCCTGCTGCGGATAAAAAATACCCCCGGTGTGGTCGCGGCCAGCCCGTATATCGAGTTTACCGGACTGGCGGAGAAAGGCAGTAAATTACAGGCGATGCAGCTGATGGGAGTGGATCCGGCCACTCAGCCGGCGGTCAGCGGGCTGCCGGAGTTTGTCGCGGATAATGCCTGGGCCGGATTTCAGGCCGGGAAAAGTCAGATAATCCTCGGTGACGGCGCGGCAAAATCGCTCGGCGTTGCACCGGGAGAATGGCTCACTATCATGATCCCGAATCATGACAGCACTGAGCGCCTGTTACAGCCGAAACGCATCCGTTTGCAGGTTGCTGGTGTTTTTCGTCTGAGCGGTATGCTGGATCACCGGCTGGCGCTGATCCCGCTGGCGGATGCGCAGCAGTATCTGGATTACGGCGAGGGTGTCACCGGTATCGAAATCCGTACGGATAATGTTTTCAATGCCAATGATATTGTTCTGCGGGCGGCAGAAGCCAGCCGTGAACACGTTTTCTATAAAAGCTGGATCAACGAATACGGTTACATGTACAGCGACATTCAGTTAGTGCGCAGTATTATGTATCTGGCGATGATTCTGGTGATTGGCGTGGCGTGCTTTAATATTGTTTCTACCCTGATTATTGCGGTAAAAGACAAAAGCGGTGATATCGCCATTCTGCGCACGCTGGGGGCAAAAGACAGCCTGATCCGCGCCATTTTCCTCTGGTACGGGCTGCTGACCGGTATGGTCGGCTGTATCAGCGGGGCGGTACTGGGCACGCTGGCGGCGCTGAATCTGACACCGCTTATCCGGGGCGTTGAGTGGCTTATCGGACATAAACTGCTGTCCGGAGATGTCTATTTTATTGATTTTCTGCCGTCGGAACTGCGGCTGACAGATCTGCTGTATGTGGTCTTAACCACCATTGTACTGAGTCTGCTGGCAAGCTGGTATCCGGCGAGACGCGCCTGCCGTCTTGAACCGGCGCGTATTCTGAGCGGGCAGTAAAACCCGCATAAATTGAAAGGATTTTTTGAATCCGAAGTTTTGAAACCGAAGTTTTGAAACCGAAGTGCAGATGCATTACCCTGAACGGAGACAGTGATGAACAAAGGCCGGATGATGCGCAGAACGCACCGATTAAGAAAATTACGCAAACAGCGGCGGATCCTGCGCCAGCGTTTTCACTTACGCTTTTTCTATCGCGACAAATGGATGGCCGGGAAAATGGATCAGTTTAAACCGAAAATTGTTGTGCTGACGGGGGCGGGAATTTCTGCCGAATCCGGTATCCGGACATTCCGTTCGGAAGACGGGCTGTGGGAAGAGCACAACATCGAAGATGTGGCGACACCGGAAGGTTACGCCCGTAATCCGCGTCTGGTGCAGCAGTTTTATAATGATCGCCGCCGTCAGTTACAGTCCCCGGACGTGCAGCCGAACCCGGCACATCTAGCACTGGCGGAGCTGGAACAGGTTCTGGGGGATAACTTCCTGCTGGTTACCCAGAATATTGATAACCTGCATGAACGCGCAGGCAGTCAGCGGATCATTCATATGCACGGCGAACTGCTGAAAATCCGCTGTGCCATGTCCGGCCAGGTACAGTCGTGTACCGGTGATCTGTCAGCCGATGAGCGTTGTCACTGCTGCCAGTTCCCGTCACCGCTGCGGCCGCATATTGTCTGGTTTGGTGAAATGCCGTTCGGTATGGATGAAATCTATCAGGCGCTGAATGAGGCCGATATTTTTATCGCCATCGGCACTTCCGGACATGTTTATCCGGCTGCCGGGTTTGTTCATGAGGCACGGTTGTGCGGGGCGCATACTGTCGAGCTTAATCTGGAGCCGAGCAAGGTACAGAGTGAGTTTGAGGAGTGTCACTACGGACCTGCCGGACAGGTGGTACCGGAGTATGTCCGTCAGTTACTGGCGCAGATTAACAACACTAAATCTGATTTGACGCAATAACTCAATTTATGTTTCCCCGATAATAGGAAATCAATGTTATTGGGGGAACACATGGATAAGTTATTAGAGCGCTTTTTCGGTTATGTCTCTTTTGACACGCAGTCGAAGCCATCAGCGAAACTGACGCCGAGCAGCGATGGTCAGTTAAGGCTGGCGCGTGCTCTGGAAAAAGAGCTGAAAACGCTGGGGTTATCAGATGTCTCGCTGGATGACAACGGCTGTGTGATGGCCACACTACCGGCGAATGTTGACTGGCCGGTACCGGTCATTGGTTTTATTTCTCACCTTGATACCTCACCGGATTTCTCCGGGCGTAATGTGAATCCTCAGGTTCTGGAAAATTACCGCGGCGGTGATATCGCCCTGGGTATCGGTGATGAGGTGTTGTCACCGGTTATGTTCCCGGTACTGCATACCATGCTGGGCAAAACCCTGATTATGACCGACGGGAAAACCCTGCTGGGCGCGGATGACAAAGCGGGTATTGCGGAAATTATCACCGCGATGGTCCGTCTGAAAAACAGTGATATTCCGCACGGGGATATCCGTATTGCGTTCACGCCGGATGAAGAAATCGGCCGCGGCGCGCAGTATGTGGATCTGAAAAAATTCGGTGCGCAGTGGGCCTATACCGTTGATGGCGGTGGTGTCGGTGAACTGGAATACGAGAACTTCAATGCGGCGGCGGTGTCCATCCGTATTGAGGGGAATAATGTGCATCCGGGCAGTGCCAAAGGCGTGATGGTGAATGCGCTGTCACTGGCAACCCGCATCCACAGCGAATTACCGCCGGAAGAAACCCCTGAAAATACCGAGGGTTATGAGGGTTTCTATCATCTGCAAAGTATTAAAGGTACTGTCGAACGCGCGGAAATGCACTATATCATCCGTGATTTTGACCGTAACAACTTTGAAAAACGCAAAAGTAATATCATTGCTATTGCGGAAAAAGTCGGTAAAGGCCTGCATCCGGACTGCTATATCGAGCTGACGATTGATGACAGCTATTACAATATGCGCGACCATGTGGTGAAACACCCGCATGTGATTGAACTGGCGAAACAAGCCATGATTGACTGCGATATTGAACCGGATATCAAACCGATCCGCGGCGGTACTGACGGCGCACAGCTCTCTTATCGCGGCCTGCCGTGCCCGAACCTGTTCACCGGCGGTTATAACTTCCACAGTAAACATGAGTTTATTTCACTGGAAGGCATGGAACAGGCGGTTTCCGTGATTATGCGGATTGCAGAATTAACGGCACTGGATATGAAGAAATAAATAATATCAATACCAATTAAATATCAATAAGCCACCTTAATAAAGGTGGCTTTTTTATTAAATAAATAAATTAATAAATGGAGTAAGATCTCTCCCGGTAGTGTGATGTCTTTTATTCGTCATTATCTTATTTTTGTTTTGTATTTGTTTAACTGTTGCTGATATGGTTTTATGCCTGTCAGATCTCAGTGCAATATAATTCTTGTTATATAATTTATGTCATTAAAATTATATATAGTTGATATACTTTAAAGGTAATTATTTATGTCTTCGTTGAAAAATAAATTATTTATTTCTTCTTTATTTTTACTGTCAGTTAATTCATTCGCAGCAGATGTTGGAATTAGAGGTGAGCAAGAAAATAAAGACCCTGTTGAAATTGAAGGAAGTATTTCATTTAAAGGTGAAATCACAGATTCAAGCTGTGATATCACTCAAAAGGATATTGAGGTAGATCTCGGAAGTCATTCCGCAGTATTGCTGAAAAATAAAGATGACATGACGCCGGCAGAGCAGTTTAATATTGACATAACAAATTGTTCATTATCCATGACGTTCTTAAAAATTAACATGACCGGCTCTGCGCATAAAGATAATGCCGCACTGTTTGCACTGGATGCAGATGATAGAAGTGCCGGTAATGTCGGTATCGTGATTACCAATATTGCCGGTACCGGTAATCACCCGGTAAACCCTGCGGGCGGCGATCGCAATATTACGCTGAGAAATGATTCACGGGACTACACACTGACCTACAGCGCAGCCTACCAGGCAACTGGTCTGGCAACCCCGGGGACGGGTAATGCTACCATTAATTACACCGTTTCTTACGAGTAACAGTTGATACCGGCGGCAATCATTATTGCCGCCACGGATAATGTGCACCATGAAAAATTATTTCACTTTTTTTATTCTTATATACCTTGTAATAAGCCAGGCAACCGCAGCGGTCGTCGTTGGCGGAACCCGGTTTATTTATCCGCAGGATAAAAAAATGATCGCTGTTCCTGTTGATAATACCGATAAAAAAGCAGCTTACTTAATTCAGGGCTGGGTTGAAAAAGAGGACGGTATAACAAAGAGTAAGGACTTTATTCTCACACCGGCTCTCTTTCAGCTGGATGCGGGGAAAAAAGGTATCCTGCGTGTTATCGTTAAAAACCCCGCTTTTCCGGATGACAGAGAAACATTGCTCTGGCTGAATGTCAGGGGTATTCCGGAAACAGAAGAACACAGGAAAAATAAGCTTCAGGTTGTCATCAATTCAAAGTTTAAATTTTTCTACCGGCCTGAAAGTCTGACTGAACCTGACTATAACAATCTGAGGTATGAGCGAAAAGGTAATAAAATAAATATCATTAATAACACCCCTTTTCACATTACTGTCAGAGATGTTACTGTTAATAATAAAGAACATACCGTTTCAGATATGATTGTCCCGTTTGAATCGCTCACTGTACCGGTAACTGCAATCCATAATAAAGACAAGATCACAATCAGCTATATTTCTGACTTCGGCGGAATTATTTCCAAACCTGTGACGTTTAAAAAATAATAATACTATGCAATTAAGAACACCGTATTTTTTTCTTCTGGTGGCACTTCCGGCTTTTTTTTTCCGCAAAGATATCTGCCGCGCCATATTTTAATCCGGCAGCGCTTGGCCTGAACGGCGATGAACCGCTGATGAACCCTGCACAGTTTCAGTATTTGCGTGAGCGGCAGTTTCAGGAAGAAGGGCGCTATTTTGTCACCGTCAGGGTTAATCAGCAGACTGTCAGCGGGCAGTGGCTGGAATTCCGGTATCAGCCGCAACAAAAAATGCTGTTGCCGGCGTTAACCCGCAGACAGTGGCTGGTATGGGGATTACGTTCTGATGCATCACCTGCTTTTGCCGCAACAGATCATACTGAACAGATTAAGGATATCGCCGCTCTGGTCAGTGGTGTCACGCTGCATTTTGACGCTGCACAGCAGGTGCTGGATATTACGATTCCGCAGCGGTTTTTTCTGACGGATGAACAGCGGGGGGCTGATGCTGCGTTATGGGAGCCGGGCATCACCGCATTTATGCTTAATTATGATTATCGCTTCTCCCGCAACAGCAGCCGGTTCAGCCACACCACCGGACATACCCTGTCACTGAAAAGTGGTTTCAATGCCGGATTCTGGCGGCTGCGTCATCACAGCAGAGCAGAGCACCGGAACGGAAAAATGACATGGCAGTCAGAGCGTTTACGGATGTACCGCGCTATTGCGCCCTGGCGCAGTGAGTTACAGCTGGGGGACGTGTTCAGTGGTGATGTGCTGTTTGACAGCAGGGTATTCAGGGGGATCAGGCTGACCTCACAAAGCGATATGCATCCGCTGAATCAGCAGGGCTATGCGCCGGTTATCCGTGGTATCGCCGGACAGAGTGCGGAACTGACCATCAGGCAGCAGGGTGTCGTTATCCGCCGGGAGTCGCTGCCCGCCGGTGAATTTGTGATTGATGATCTGAATAATGCGTATCAGGGCACTGCGCTGGATATCACGCTGGAGGAAGCGGACGGTACTGTGCAGTATTTTACACAGTACGGAACGTCCGTACCGGTTATGCAGCGGGAAGGTCAGCTGAAATATACTCTGGATGCCGGAAAGCACAACCGGTACAGGAATAGCAACAAAAAATTGTTTATGCAGGGTACTGCGGCGTACGGCATCAATTCCTTTTTGACATTATATGGTGGTGGTTATGCGGCATCTCATGCCCTGAGCAGCGGGGTCGGGGCGGGGCTGAATATGGGCGCGGCCGGCGGGATTTCCGCTGATATTCTGATGCGGCACACAGAGGCAAAACAGAATCCCCGTTACCGGATCAATTATCAGACTTTTTTTCCGCTGACCGGAACACTGCTTAATACCGGCGCAGCAAGTGAACAACACTCACGGCAATGGCAGACCCGGCTGGTACAGCCGTTACCGGGAGACAACGGTGCGGTATCGTCAGGATATAATTATAACCGCACGGGGCACAGCGGGCGCGGAGACCGGACACTGATAAGCAGGGATGCCGGCTACTTCAGCCATATCGGCCGGGTGCATTACGGTGTGAATGCTCAGTACCGTACCGGTGGTCATTACCGTAAAGCCGATAAACGGGTGTCTGTTTCATTGTCAGTACCACTGGATTTTGCCGGCCAGCAGGCCCGCAGTCACTTTCATTATCACCATCAGGCAGGAAAATCATCTTTTCAGTCATCAGCAAATGGCCTGACGGGGGATGAACAACGTCTCGGGTATTCAGTCACTCACCGGTATCAGCAGCAGGATGCTGTTCACCATAAGAGTGCGGAATTGCGCTGGCGGCATGACCTGGCCGATATCCGCGGCAGTATCAATCACAGCCGCGATCACAACATGCTGAGCGGGAATGTTCAGGGCGGGCTGATTATTCACGAAAAAGGCATCACCTTGTCACGTCCGCTCGGGGAAACCAACGGTCTGGCAGATACCGGCACTGCCGCCGGAGTCCGTATAGCATCACGGTCAGCCGCACGGACTGACCGTACGGGGTTCAGTGTCATTCCTCATCTGAGTCATTACCATCAGAATATTATCCGTATCGATCCGGAAACGTTGCCGGATAATGCCGATGCGGATAATCCGGTCGTGCAGGTGATCCCGTCTAAAGGTGCGGTGGTGCCTGTCCGTTTTGCGGTGAACAGCGGCTTTCGTGCAATTTTCGCGCTGCGGACCCCCGGGGGCGTGGTGCCGTTTGCGGCACGGATACAGGTGAAAAAAACAGACGGCAGCACCGTCAGCGGCATTACCGGTGAAGACGGGGAGGTGTATCTCAGCGGATTACCGGTGCAGGGGCGTTTACAGGCGGTCTGGGGAAAAGGAATGTACAGGCAGTGTGAAGCAGATTTTACTATTCCGCCGGAGCAGCAGGGACTGATAACTCTCCCGCTGATATGCCGGTAAAGGAGCAATGATGTTTTTTCAGTTCAGAATACTATGTGGTGCCGGTTTCTTTTTCTGGCTGACAGCAGGGGGAGTTTTATCTGCTTCAGCCGGGGAAACCTGTGTACTGATAACACCGGAGGCGACTATTCATATACCCGGCAACGTTATCAACGCGGCGGATAATATCCCTGTCGGCGGACAGATCGGAGAAACCATTTTCTCTGACAGTATTGATGCCTATCAGTGCCGGATTGAACCGGGTAAAACGATTGAATTTGTGCTGGTGGGCGGTATACCGGGTAATAAAATACAGCACGCCTCAGGGCAAACAATCTATGAACTTCCCGGTGGTATTGGTTACAGCCTGGGAGCGGTGGCGGAGCATCCGGAATGTATGAAGTCGTCACATTATGTGGATGGCCGTGACTCACCGGACAACAACAGTGCCAATAAACGGTTGTGTACGATCAGCAGCGGGATGAAGCCGTCTCAGTCATACCGGGTGCGGGTTATGGTCACTCTTTATAAGCTGAAACCGCAAATAACGGCACATCATCCCGGCGGCTATCTGGGGCAGCTCTCAATGCGTGTTGACGGACAGTGGCCGTGGGAAAGGTATCATATTGTTGAATCCAGGTTACATCTGGGCGAATTTACGGTCAGGCAACATTCCTGCGATCTTGATCCGCAGACGGAAACCGATGTGGATTTAGGTACCGTATCGCGGACAGATTTCAGCGGTAAAGGCTCTGTTGCCCCGGGGAGTGTCCGCAATCTGACGATCGCACTGCAATGCAGCAAACTGATACGGGCGGACATTCGCCTGACCGGCAATGTATTTGCCGCGAAAAACAGCCCGGGAACACTGAAGCTGACGCGACAAAAAGGCAGTGCAGCCGGTGTGGGGGTCAGGCTGCTGCACAATGGCAGACCGGTTACGTTCGGGGAATCGCTTTTATTTGATGAGATAACAGCACAGCGGGCAGAGCTCCGGCTACAGGCTGCGTTTGTGCAGACACGGGATATTATTGAGCCGGGAACGGCAGAGACTATCCTGCATTACACTATCCGCTATCAGTAAAAAAACGCCACGTGATATCACGTGGCGTTTTTATCTGAACGGTGAACAGGGTTTTATTGCTGATTAATCATCAAAATACCAGTAACCGCTATTGATCAGGACAGTCAGCAGCGTCACAAATTCCGGATCGCTGATAGCATCCCCCAGCATAGCAGCAGTCACTTCATCATACTGGCAGAGTACGTCTGCGGCTTCAATATGCGGGGTTTTCAGGGCTTCGCCGTTAACGAAACAGGTATCACCGACACGCAGTACACGCAGACCGTTCAGGCGGAACAGGGATTCGCCCTGAGACAGCAGTTCCTGAATTTCATCCGGGCTGTATGACGGCTCCGGTGGTGCCAGATCCAGCTCATGGCGGGACTGGGAAATAAACTCCCCGAACCACTGACGGAACACATCCGGCTGGTCGAGTAAATCCTGCATCATACCGTGCAGCTTGGTCAGTTCACCCTGCTGAATTAATGCCGGATTATCGCGGAACGCCAGATCCGGATCACTGTAGCGGTAACTGCCCAGCTCATTGGCAATGATATAATCGGCAAAGCCGCTGAACAGTTCACGGGCATTCGGTGCACGGAAACCGACGGAATAGTTCAGTGATTCCTCAATGGCATAGCCTTCATGCGGGAATCCGGGCGGAATATAGAGGATATCGCCTGGTACCATTTCTTCATCAATGATAGCGTCAAACGGATCGACCTGTAACAGATCCGGATGTGGCGCGTGCTGTTTCATCGGGATTTTTTCCCCGACACGCCAGCGGCGGCGCCCCTGACCCTGGATAATAAACACATCATACTGATCCAGATGCGGACCCACACCGCCGCCCGGAACAGAATAAGAGATCATCAGGTCATCCATGCGCCAGTCAGACAGACAGCGGAACGGCTTCATCAGCGCGGCAGACGGGAAATGCCAGTGATCAACGGCCTGAACCAGGATTGACCAGTCTTTCTCTCCCAGTCCGTCAAATTCCTGAAACGGCCCGTGGCGCACATCCCACTTGCCATTGAAGCGGGTGACCATACGGCTGTCGATTTCATTTTCCATCGCCAGTCCCGCCAGTTCATCCGGGGAAATCGTGTCGCGGAAATTGCGGAAACCACCTTTGATCAGTAACGGACGTTTTTGCCAGTGGCTTTCCATAAAGGTCTGCCAGTCTAAATTCAGTTCATAATCCATGTAGTCGTCCTCAATAAACGCCGTGATCAGGCAGATGAAGGGAGTATAACGGAAAAAGACACGTTTTATTCATGCCTGTACTGATAAATTACGTGCCCGGCAGACTGATTATCAGTCCGTGTTTTCGTCGTGAACCGCCTGGCGGCGGAAAGTCACGGTAATACGGGCGCCGCCCAGCGGACTGTCGGTGACAACCGCACCGCCGTCATACTGCTCCAGAATATCGGTGACAATCGCCAGGCCCAGCCCCTGTCCCGGGCGCAGAGTATCAACACGCTGCCCGCGGCTGAAAATCAGTTCCCGTTTCTCTTCCGGCACACCCGGACCATCATCATCGACGATCAGAATAACGGCATCATGCTGCCACTGTGCTGTCACCTCGACAAACTCCAGACAGTATTTGCAGGCGTTCTCCATGATATTTCCCATGACTTCCATAAAGTCATTCTGCTGTCCCAGCCAGGTAATATCCGGCGGAATATCAACAGTAATATCCACCCCTTTGCGCTGATACACTTTACTGAGCGCGCTGGCGAGGCTGTCAATCAGGGCGGGTACGGAAGAAATATCCCGCATCAGCACGGTATTATCACCGCCGATGCTGGCACGGTGCAGATAATATCCGACCTGCTGGGAAATTCGTCCTATTTGTTCGAGCATAACCGGCTCGGCGGTTTCAATTGTCATGTCTTTGCCGCTGCGCAGCGAACGCAGGGTGCTTTGCAGCACTGCCAGCGGGGTTTTCAGGCTGTGGGTCAGATCAGAAAGTGTCCGCTGATACCGGGTGTAGCGTTCCCGTTCGCTGTGCAGCAACAGATTCAGGTTACGCACCAGTCCGCGCAGTTCGCTGGGTGGTGTTTCATCCAGATCTTCCCGCTCACCTTTTTCGAGGGCGCTGATTTGCCCGCTGAGCGCATTGATCGGCCGCAGGCTCCAGTGTGCCGCCAGCCAGATCAGCGGTGTGAGCAGGAACAGGTTGGCCAGCACCACATAGCCGAACCACTCCCAGACACGGAATGTTTTTTGCAGATTCTGCGGGATGGTATCAACCACGACAATCGTCAGCGGGGGCAGGGTATCGGTTTTGCCGTAACGGCTGACCGATACGGAGTGGATCATCCGGCCATCATGATCATCATCGAGGTCATTAATCCGGATATCTTCCGTGGCAAAAAGCGGGGTATTAACCAGCAGCGATTTGGTGGCATCCAGCGAGGTATTCAGATCATACAATCCCTCTTTGGTCAGCCATTTGGCCGGAATCACTTTTTCCAGTGCATCGATATGATACTGCCGCCATAGCAGATTCTGATTATCGTCATAAATCAGTACCACAGACGGGGCATTCAGTGAGAAATTCGGCGGAAAACGGATATTGAGTTTTCCGTTATCCCACTGCGACAGGCTGTAAAACAGATTACTCTGGCTGCGCAGCATGGTGTAGGTGGTTTTATCAAAACTGACCAGATAACCGACCAGCGCCACCGCACCGTAAGAGAGTGTCATCGCGAGGATCACAGCAAATGTTGCCAGTAAAAACCGGGTCCGCAGAGAAAAAGGGCGCGTTTTTCGCCTGGTCATGCGCAATACCTCAGTGGTTGAAGCGGCGTCTGTTACTTCCCGGCGTCAAAGCGGTAGCCCTGTCCGCGGACAGTGATAATGGCATCAATATCGGTAAATGCCTGAATTTTTTTGCGCAGACGTCCCATCAGCACATCAATGGTATGACTTTCACGCAGTTCGGCATCCGGATAGAGCTGGCGCATCAGGGAATCTTTACTGACAACCTTACCATTATTGCGCATCAGTGTTTCAATAATCGTGTATTCAAATGCGGTCAGTTTGACGGTATTACCGTCAACCAGGAATTCTTTGCGGGAAAGATCGATAACAAAAATACCCAGTTCCAGTGTCTGGGAGGCAAGGCCGCTGTTACGGCGCATCAGTGCCTGCATGCGTGCGACAATCTCTTCCAGCTGGAAAGGTTTGGTAACATAATCATCCGCCCCGGCATTCAGTGCGGCGACTTTTTCCTGCCAGCTTTCACGGGCGGTCAGTACCATAATCGGAATTTTGACCTGCTGCTGACGCCAGCGGGCGATCATTACCATACCGTCCTCACCGGGCAGACCGAGGTCAACTACAGCGATATCCGGCTGACTTTCCTGAAGAAAATAATCTGCTTCTTTTGAATCTTCGGCCGCATCAACCTGGTGGCCGAGGTCGCGGATCTGAACCGTCAGATGGTGACGGAGTAAGTTGTTATCTTCCACGATGAGTACACGCATACACAATTCCTTACAAAGACAGATATCCGAACAAATAACGATGTGAATTGTAACAGTTTACATGAAGGCGGGGGAACTTGTACGTCAAATAATACGTCAGATATGCGTTTAATCATAAAAAAAGAGGCAGATATTCTCTGCCTCCGTGTTATTAATTATTAGTATATTAACTATTACAACTCGTCTGCCAGACGGACAGCATCACCGAGATAATTTTCCGGGGTCAGGGTTTTCAGCCGGGCTTTTTCTGCGTCAGGCAGATCCAGTCCGTCGATAAACACCTGCATCGCCTGAGCATCAACACGCTTGCCGCGGGTCAGCTCTTTGAGCTTTTCATACGGCTTTTCGATACCGTAGCGGCGCATTACTGTCTGAATCGGCTCCGCCAGCACTTCCCAGTTCTGATCCAGCTCGTCGCGCAGATGTTTTTCGTTCACTTCCAGCTTGCTCAGACCTTTTTGTGTGGACTGATAGGCAATCAGCGAGTAACCGATCCCCACACCCAGGTTACGCAGTACGGTGGAGTCTGTCAGGTCGCGCTGCCAGCGGGATACCGGCAGCTTGGTTGCCAGGTGGCCGAGTACCGCGTTTGCCAGACCCAGGTTGCCTTCTGAGTTTTCAAAATCAATCGGGTTGACTTTATGCGGCATGGTGGATGAACCGATTTCACCGGCGATCGTTTTCTGTTTAAAGTGATTCAGGGCAATGTAACCCCAGATATCACGGTCGAAATCGATCAGGATCGTGTTAAAGCGCGCCACGCAGTCAAAGAACTCAGCAATATAGTCATGCGGCTCAATTTGTGTGGTGTACGGGTTCCACTGAATACCCAGCGAGGTCACAAAATCGCCGCTGAATTTATGCCAGTCAATATCCGGGTAAGCCGATAAGTGAGCATTGTAGTTACCGACAGCCCCGTTGATTTTGCCGAGGATCTCTGTCTGCTGTAACTGGCGGTACTGACGCTCCATCCGGTAGGCCACGTTGGCAAACTCTTTACCGACGGTACTTGGTGTGGCTGGTTGTCCGTGAGTACGGGACAGCAGCGGCAGGTCGCGGTAATCCGCCGCCATTGCGCGGACAGTATCAATCATCTGACGCCATGCCGGCAGCAGCACGGTTTCGCGGGCAGTACTGAGCATCAGTGCGTGAGAGAGGTTATTGATATCTTCGGATGTGCAGGCGAAATGGATAAATTCAGACACAGCGTGCAGTGCAGGCACGGCTTCGGCTTTCTCTTTGAGGAAATACTCCACCGCTTTCACATCATGGTTGGTGGTGCGCTCAATTTCTTTGATCCGCATTGCGTCGTTTTCGCTGAAATTCGCGACAATTGCATCCAGGTAAGCGATTGCGTCGTCATCAAAAGCCGGAACTTCCGGGATGTCTGCACACGCGGCCAGTTTTTGTAACCAACGCACTTCGACCTGTACACGGAATTTCAGTAAGCCGTACTCACTGAAAATATCGCGCAGCGCGCGTGTTTTGTCACCATAACGGCCATCGACAGGGGAAACGGCGGTAAGTGAGGATAATTCCATTGGTTGCAACTCCCGGTAATTTTAGTGTTGAGCGAGAAGATATTTGGCTGTGTCCACCAGACGTGAACGGGAAAACAGCAGCTGTAAACGGTTACCGCCGACCTGACGCCAGAGCACGGCGCTGCGGATACCGCTCAGTAACAGCGAGCGGACTTTAGCCTGAATAAGGGTATTACGCAGGATCTCCGGCGAGCCGGTCACCTGGATGCGCGGACCGAGACTGCTGATGTTGTCCACATAGATACCGGCGATGGTATTGAGCATAGCTTCCTGTGACAAACCGAAATGGTCGCGCTGGTGTTCAAGGTTATCAATACGGCGGCCGAGTTCGTCCATCGCCCCCGGCGCTTTATACAGTCGGCGCTCCAGCAGCATCACACCCAGCATATAGCGGGTCAGCTCGGCATTCAGCCCCTGAGTACCGGTCATATTAAACATCCCGGCGAATACGGACAGGCCGGTATGCAGATTCTGTACATTGTCGCCGTAGACATTGAGGACGGAAGACGGATTATTATTGATGACGCTGTTGATCATCACATCAACCGCGTCGTTATCAGTCTGACCTTCATGCGCCAGTTGTTGTACCAGGCGCGCGGCCTGGCAGATACCGCCCAGGGCGAGGGTTATGTCTTCATAATTTTTAGCCATAATCACTCCGTAATACGCGCTTCAATGACGCCGCCGCCCAGGCAGACTTCATCCTGATAAAAAACAGCGGACTGACCCGGGGTGACCGCAGCAACCGGGTTATCAAACCGGACACTGATTTTGTCATCACCAAGCGGGGTGACAGTACAGGGGATATCTTCCTGACGGTAACGGGTTTTCACCACACAGCGCATTGGCTGTGTCAGCGGCTCACGTGATACCCAGTCCAGCTGCTGCGCGATAAGCCCGGCAGACATCAGACGCGGGTGTTCATGGCCCTGCGCAACAATCAGAATATTATTTTCAACGTCTTTGTCGACAACATACCACGGCTCATCTGAACCTTCACGGGTTCCGCCGATTTTCAGCCCTTTGCGCTGACCGAGGGTATGATACATCAGCCCGTCATGCTGACCGATCTCCTGACCATCAACGGTCATAATCGGGCCGGGTTTAGCCGGCAGGTAACGGGCGAGGAAGTCACGGAACTTGCGCTCACCGATAAAACAGATCCCGGTGGAATCTTTTTTCTTCGCGGTGATAAGACCTAATTGTTCCGCAATGCGGCGGACTTCCGGTTTTTCCAGCTCCCCGACCGGGAACAGGCTTTGTGCCACCTGGTCGTGACTCAGTGTATACAGGAAGTAGCTCTGATCTTTGTTGCTGTCCAGGCCGCGCAGTAACTGCGTGGTACCGTTAATATCGCGGCGGCGCACATAATGGCCGGTGGCGATATAATCAGCCCCGAGATCTTCTGCGGCATATTCCAGGAACGCTTTGAATTTGATTTCTTTGTTGCACAGAATATCCGGGTTCGGTGTGCGTCCCGCTTTATATTCTTCCAGGAAATGCTCAAACACATTATCCCAGTATTCCGCCGCGAAGTTGATCGTCAGCAGTTCAATGCCGAGTTTATCACATACCGCCTGCGCATCCGCCAGGTCAGCGGCGGCGGAACAATACTCGGTATCATCATCCTCTTCCCAGTTCTTCATAAACAGCCCGGTCACCTGATAACCCTGCTGTTGCAGTAAATAGGCTGAGACGGAGGAATCCACACCGCCGGACATTCCGACGATGACTTTTTTCTGGCTGTTATCTGACATGGCTGATCTCGCGGCGATTCGGTCTGCCCCGCAAACAGGTTATGCGAAGAAGAACCGGGGAAAAAAACAAGCGCCGTACTTTACCATGATACGTACAGCGGCGCATCACTCAGGTGCGGGATCGGCACTTTTTTCGCAAAGTATTTTCCGCAGTCTGTTCCCCGCCATGTATTACGGCGCGACCGGTTCCCCGAATGCGTCGCCGAATGTTCCCAGCAGAGACAGCGGTTGCGGCTCAGCGGCAAACCAGGCAAACATACTCTCTTTGACCAGCGGGGAGCGCAGTATCGTGCTGTGAATAATGTCATCGGCACTGACCCAGTGGCAGCAATCAATATCGCTGTCCTGCGGGCGCGTCTCACATTCATCGTCCAGCAGCACGCGGAACAGAAAACGGATAAACGGTGTACCGTCCGGCGCAACCCACTGATGAATTTTCAGCAGTGCATCGGGGGTGGCACGGATACCGGTCTCCTCATACAGTTCGCGCTCTGCGGCGGCAATCAGGGATTCTCCGGCTTCCAGATGCCCGGCGGGCTGATTCCAGGTCGCTTTACCGTTAACCGTCTCTTCCACCACCAGAAATTTCTCACCGGCGCTGACCAGGCAGGCCACGGTAATATGGGGCTTAAATGTCATTAATACTTCTCCAGTCACCGGGTTTCAGTGCGTCCAGGGTATAGTCACCGACCTGCCAGCGGATAAGGCGCAGAGTCGGATGTCCGATATGTGCGGTCATCCGTCGCACCTGGCGGTTACGGCCTTCTCTGAGTGTCAGTTTCAGCCAGGTAACGGGGATAGATTTACGCTCACGGATAGGCGGATTACGCGGCCACAGCCATTCAGGCTCAGCAACAATCTCCGCCCCTGCCGGGCGGGTCGGGCCATCATTCAGAGTGATACCGTTACGTAACTGATTCAGCGCATCCTCATCCGGGATCCCTTCCACCTGAGCGTAATACACTTTCTCTGCTTTATGATCAGGCTGTGTCAGCCGGGCCTGCAACACACCGTCATTAGTCAGGATTAATAAACCTTCGCTGTCGCGATCCAGACGACCGGCGGCATAAATATCTTTGATCGGAATATAGTCCTTCAGCGTATTCTGCCCGGGTTCACCGGTAAATTGCGGCAGTACATCAAACGGCTTGTTAAACAAAACCATTTTACGCGGACCGCGCTGACGGGCAGGCTTATTCAGATGGCGCTGTGCCGCCGGGTGTGAATGTTTTTTTTTCGGTCGTACGGATTCGGGGAGTTTTGACAGCCATGATATCTTTTTTTAAAAAAAATGAGACTTACATTATAGCTTAAAACAGTTAGGATTTGCGTGATGCAATTATTCAAGTAGTATTGACAGGGCCATTACAAAAAATTAACAAAGCATTGCGCTTACATAACATTAAGGAGAGGTTGATGGAAAGCAAAGTAGTTGTTCCGGCGAAAGGCGCTAAAATCACCATTGACGCACAAGGCAAATTAATCGTTCCGGACAATCCGGTTATCCCGTTTATTGAAGGGGACGGAATCGGGGCTGATGTAACGCCTGTAATGATTAAAGTTGTTGATGCTGCTGTAAAAAAAGCCTACGGCGGTAAGCGTGAAATCTCCTGGATGGAAATCTACACCGGTGAGAAATCCACAAAACTGTATGGCAGTGATGTCTGGCTGCCGGATGAAACCCTCGATTATATCCGTGACTACCGCGTGGCTATCAAAGGCCCTCTGACCACCCCGGTCGGCGGCGGTATCCGCTCCCTGAACGTGGCACTGCGCCAGATCCTCGATTTGTATGTTTGTCTGCGTCCGGTACGTTACTATGCCGGCACCCCGAGCCCGGTAAAACAACCTGAACTGACTGATATGGTGATTTTCCGTGAAAACGCGGAAGACATCTACGCCGGTATCGAGTGGAAAGCCGGTTCTGCGGAAGCTGATAAAGTGATTAAATTCCTGCAGGACGAAATGGGCGTAACCAAGATCCGCTTCCCGCAGGATTGCGGTATCGGTATCAAACCGTGCTCTGAAGAAGGAACAAAACGTCTGGTTCGCGCAGCGATTAACTACGCGATTGATAACGACCGTGATTCCGTCACCCTGGTTCATAAAGGCAACATTATGAAGTTCACCGAAGGTGCCTTCAAAGACTGGGGATACGAACTGGCACGTGAAGAGTTCGGCGGTGAATTACTGGACGGCGGCCCGTGGTTAAGCCTGAAAAACCCGAAAACCGGCAAACAGATCATTATCAAAGATGTGATTGCGGATGCATTCCTGCAACAAATCCTGCTGCGTCCGGCAGAATATGACGTTATCGCCTGTATGAACCTCAACGGCGACTATATTTCTGATGCCCTGGCAGCACAGGTCGGCGGTATCGGTATCGCACCGGGCGCCAACATCGGTGATGAATGCGCACTGTTCGAAGCCACCCACGGCACCGCACCAAAATACGCCGGCCAGGACAAAGTCAACCCTGGCTCAGAAATCCTCTCTGCCGAGATGATGCTGCGCCACATGGGCTGGTTTGAGGCTGCTGACTTAATCGTTAAAGGAATGGAAGGGGCAATCGCTGCCAAGACTGTCACTTACGATTTCGAACGTCTGATGGAAGGCGCTAAACTCCTGAAATGCTCAGAGTTTGGTGACGCAATCATCAAACACATGTAATTAAGTTTACAGTGAAATAATTAACGGGAACTTATTAGTTCCCGTTCTTTTTTTTAACCACTGAAAATCTTCCCCAAAACCTCCCCAAAACTCCTCCCCAAAACGGTATAAAATTTGTACGGTTTTTGGTGTGTTTAAGATTAAGATGAGTGAGGTTTTAAGTAAGCAAGGCTGCTTTGAGTGAGGAGAAGAAATTAGCATATCTATTAAAGTGGCTAAATTTAGCCATCCACTACAGACTGTGAAGGCATTGCACTTATGCTCATTTCGTAGATTCACTCCCCTAATTTGTATGCATAATCACCCACAATTGACGAAAACAACTCCAACAACTCTAACTTAGTTCTTCCAGAAGCTGTTATGCTAACTAATTCATTGAAATCAATTTCAATGTATTTATTTGCTCTAGGGTTCAATAGAACACCTGTCTTCCATTCATCCGCACCACCCTCAATTGATGATAAGAAACTCAATAGCCAGTAAATTAAAATCTGCCGGTAATCAGAAGACGAAAAATTTCTATTTGTACATTTTACTTCGATCAGCCGCTGGCCGATTGAAAAATCTCCTTGACCTTGTGCTATCCATTGAAATCCAGGAATGATGGGAGACCTAATTACATTACTATCACTCCATTCATTACTCAAATATCTTAGTGATTTTGTTAGATTAGTAGCGGTTTTGTTAGCTATTTCAATCTCAATATCTGATAAATTATCAGGTAAAACTGCATCAAAATACCTTGATTGCCGACTCGAGGCGATAGACAAACACTCATTCCAATCTTTATTCTTTTCTTCAAGCATTTGCTCTGCTCTTACATAAGCAACTTCAAATAGCATAGCTGCATTTGTATCTATTCCTACCAACATACTTTCATCAATAATCGTACAACCGGGTATAGGTTGTGCCTCGCGATTGAGATGTGCAACGATTGCCGGTAACAATTGTGGAAATAACAAATCACAGATACCGGGAATATCTCGCGCTACAGTTCTGGGATCTTTGACAGGTAACCTTAAAAATCTCATTTATTCTCAGCCCCTTTGCACCAATTAATAAATATTTCACAAAATGATGCTTTTCCTTTCTGTTCAATTCCTAATGACCAAGAGTTAGGTATTGATTTTATTACTTGGTCCCTAAAATGCTTTCCATCATCACTAAATTTATATGATGCGAGCCAAAGTATTCTTTGTACTTCCGGTGTCAATTTTGACCACTTATTTCTCTCAGAAATGAATGAAGGTCTATCTTTCCAATTTCTTATACAATCAAGACACGCTCTTTTAATTGTTTCAGATGAGCTTTCATTTAATAAACTATGAACGTAGGCAGCTCGATTATTTGTTCGAACTACTCTGAGAGAACGTAAATAATGCAAACAGTTCGCTTCTGGTAGCAGTAGATGCTCAGAGTGCACAACAATATCATCTACCATCCTATCAAGCTCTTGATAGATAGAAGAATACTGTTCATCATTCCTAATAGAAATCACACCTTTAATAATTGTAGAAAATGAACTTCTAAAGGAATGTAAATTTTCTGAAGAGAGTAATGTCTTACATAACTGTAATGCTAAATCTGGCTCATGAAATTTCAATGTTCTACTTATTTGATTAACTAAAAAAGTGTCTGGCTGACTTTTATGGATCTCTAAATTAAGTAAGGATTGTACATTTAGTTTCTCGACAGTTTCAACTAGTTCATCATAATCAGAAACAGGATTGTCTGAATAGGGGTCAAAATGTAAGTCAATTTTTTTGAGTTTACTAGATTTATCATCATCAACAAACAATTGTGTATAAACAAAGTTTTTATAGTGTTGGGCTTTTAAAATTGTTGTTTTAGTTCTGTTTAATGACAGTCCATAATCTGCCAAAGCGTTCGACAGAATTGAAATAGCACGATACGCTTCAGCTTGATTACTGGAAATAATGGTAAAATCATCTACATACCTATGCCACTTAAGTTTTGATGATGTCAAAAGTTGGTCAACTGAGGTCATTAGCAACTCGGCTAATACTCTTGAACATTGCCCTCCGACTGGTAAGCCAAATGATCTACCAGCTGACAACTGACTTAACAATCTATCTATTTGAGTTGCAACTGTAGAACCTTCACCAAATAAATCATTAATACAATTTTCGATACGATGATGATAAATATGCTCGTAAAAATTTGATATATCTGTTTGGATAACAACAGCCTCGTCATTAATTAATTCTGGATCATTAATTGTTGCTTCTTTATATGCCCTCCATGACTTGTCTCTATCAAATAGGTTCTCACCAGTTTCTATGTAACGATATGAGTGTGCATTTGGATTTCTTTTTGATTCATTTATTTCTGCAATCGCGATAGCCAGACCATTAAGATATATATTCCAAAATGGATGTATCTTTGTTGAAATTCTAAAGCCGCTAGCACCAGTTGGCGAAAGCAATCTCTCCGAGTAAACTTGAATTTCATTCAATGAATTTCTTGCATTCTTTTTACCATCTTTTTCAAGTCTTTTAAAGAAATCAAAAGCTATATTTGCTATCTGTGTTTTTGACTCTGAAATGAAAACGGTATCGATATCAAAAGGCAACATGTCATTGTCGCCGTGAGCGCCAACATCTTCAATGGCTCTTATAAAGTGTTCAAGTTTCACTGTATTCATCATCCCCACCGACTCATTAAATGCATTCATATTCAGATATAACAAGTTAAATTATGACAAGATTCATAATTAGGCAAGTTACTTATTCTCCTTGAAACTAAAAACTCCTTTTCCTGACTACAATCCGATACAACGTCAGATACTTTGATTGTTATCAATGATAATAATTTACCTTATGAATTATTTTAAAATATACCTTCTAAAGGTAATAATTTTAAAATTCAAGTATGGTAGCCCATTGAATGAAGCAACTGTATCTTAGAGCGCGTACAGTCAAGAATCCTCGCTTAAGGTGATGGCGGGTAACAACTTCTGACAACTCACTCCCATCACCTACTGACTAACCTGTTCCCAGTTGATCAACACTTTTTGATGTCAGCAATGTCCGTCCGTTTCTGGCACAACGCTGACATACAATTTGAAAGGCAGATATATGAACTAAACTATGGGTCAGAAAAATATTATATCAACACTCTTATCCAATCTTTGCCACGATCGTCATGATATTTATCGGTTTGTTGCTGGTTTTTATGACCCAACAGATTTTTGGTGTTAATTCCCTGTTGTCGATATAAACGTTCAGATAATGACCGCATTTCATGAAAAGTTGGTGCTGCACCTTCATCCCATTTTATTCCGCATTTATCCCTCGCTTTCCGGAAAGTTGTAGTCAGGGTATTGGCTGTTACTTTTTCTCCTTTTTGCGCCTGTGATGTGGTGTGCTGATAATGAACCAGGTATTTACTGACAACACGATCCCGGCAGAAAGCAATCACTTCGCGTAATGACATACCTATCGCCTGGCATCTCAGTGAGAGGGGGATAGCCAATTTTACGCCGGTCTTTTCCTGCTCAATGTGGAGCATGTCGTCCCATACATCCGAAAACTTCATATCAGAAATATCTCCCAAGCGCTGTCCCGTTACGACAGCCAACAGCATTCCGCATCTGAGATAGTGTGGGTAATGCTCCGCCTGGCTGAATATCGCCTGCCATTCTTCCAGTGAAAGCCGTTCGCGTTTTATTCTGTTTCGTGGTTGTTTGGTTGCCTGCGCCGGGTTATATCCCGGAGGAACATGGCCTGCATGCTGGGCTTCTTTGAATACGTCGATCAGCACCATTCTGACAACCTGAGCCATTCGGTTATGGCCGGCCGCTTTAACCTGATTTGTGATTTCAGCTATTTCCAATGCAGTAATATCTTTAAGTTTCAGCATGCCGCAGTGTTCCCGGAATAAATTTACCGGTTTGTTTTTCTGCTTCAGTGAATTAGGTTTTAGTTCACCTTCACGTACTCGTTCGTTCTGAATTTCCAGATATTTATCAAGCCACACGCTGACACTGATCCCGTGTCTGGCGTTTTTAATTCCTGACAGGCGATCATTGATACTCAGTATTTGTTTTGTTTGTTGTTCAGCAATTATCATATTTGCCTGAATAGCGACTTCCTTTGCTTCTTTCTCATCGGTACCCAGGCTGTGAAATTTACCTGTCAACGGATGTTTGTACTGCCAGTATGTCTTGTTGTTTCGCTTATCAAGTTTGCAGTACAAATTAGGGACAATAATATTATGAGAGCGTGGTCTCGCAGCCATCAGACAAAATCCTTCTTAACATATCGCCAGAATTGCCCGGTAATTGAGGTTTTGAAATAATTCCGACATAACGTGCGTCACGATCTACCATCCATTTTTTACCGACTTTTAAAGCTGGTGGTACCATCATGTGAGATTTCGCATATTTATATAATGTTCGCCTGCTCGGAGCCTCATCACCAAACTCATGTTCTGCCCACGCTTCAAGATCTACCATTCTTGACATAGTTTTCTCTCCACACAATTTAGATAATAAAAAGCCGTTACTTTTTATAAGTAATTAATTCCCTGGTGTTGGAATGATGGTTATTTCTTTTTTATTATTCACAAAAATAAGTCCACCAGCGGTCAGGCAAGGTATCTATCCGGCAGGACGATTTATGCCGGTGGACTTATGTTTGTAAAAAATGGCGGCCGGCTGGTGGAATGTACTGTGGTATGCACGGCCACTAATGGTATTGCATGGTTATTGTTATGGGGTCGTTTACTCTTCACACCGTTATTCAGATACGCAGCCGTTACTGCGGTTGTACTGTTAAAGCACAGCGGTCTTCCCACTTGATGATATCTTCATCGAGTCGACTAATGGTGCGTTCGTGGTCGCGGAGCTCTCTGTCACGTTCTGCACGTAGTGATTGCAGCTTTTGAAGCGCCTGGGCTTTTTCGGTGATCCACAGTGCGACATCGTCGGCGGACATATTGCTGGTGATGGTAGGTTCTGTTTGCATGGCTAATCTCCTGTCTTCGTTGAAAACAAGAATGCAACCAAAAGTAGATGATGTCAACTACTAAAAGTAGAAAATGAGGGCGTAAAAAAACCAGCATAGGCTGGTTTTCTGTATTTATGAGAAGTATTTAATGTTCATCGGTATACTAATCAATAGTTTGCCGTGGAAATATAATTCATGCATTTCATGTTCTTCGATGTGAAAAGGCGGATAAAAGTCATTGTCGGATATAACGGCCAGTTTGCGGCCTTTAACTTTTTGTAGGCGTTTGATGAACGTTGATCCTTCAAAATTAAAGACATAGATACCATCGCCAGTAAACTGTCCGACTTTAGTATCAATAAACAGCAAATCCTTCGGGTTCAGGGTCGGTGTCATGCTGTCACCATCCGCATTGATAATGACCACACCTTCAAGCGTCCGGCGGCCAAACATTTCATAGATGCGGTCCTGCGGGATCTCGATTGACCTGATCACTTCCGGGAAGGGATTGTTGATGTAGCCATTCCCAGCGGATGCAAATGCCTCGATTTGCCTCACTGTAACAGTATCTGTAGCCATCTTGTCGACCGTTCCATCCGCTCGCACACCATAATCAAGATACACAGGTGTCGACTTAACAACTTCAGCCACTCGCTCCATTTTGTCGTCACGAGGCTTGGCAGATCCCAGGGTATACCGGCGCGCCATTTCATACGTAACGCCTACACCCTCGGATAGTTGTTTAACGTCAACCCCCGCTTCAGTCATGCGCTGCACCAGTCGGTCAGCAAAGCTTTTGTATTTCGGAGTTTCTACCATAGGTAGAAGTCTATCCATTACATCCAAAACTGTCATTTCTATTATAAGTTGCCTTTATTATCTACTTTAAGTAGTATTAATTTATTGATAACAGGAGGCGCGAATGCAACAACAAAGCATTACAGAAAAGGCAATTGAAGCGGTGGGGTCACCATCAGCGGTGTCCCGGATGTTCGGGTTTAAATCACCTCAGTCTGTATTTAACTGGATCAAGAACAACCAGGTTCCGGCTGAAAGGGTTATCCACCTGTGCGAACTGGGTAACTGGGTGATAACGCCAAACCAATTGCGTCCGGATCTCTATCCAAATGTGTCGGATGGATTGCCAAACGATACCAAAACCATCTGACTCAGGTAACTACAACCCAACCTGCAAGCGAGTAGGCAATGAAGAATGAATCACTGAAAGAAGTCGTAAGAGAGATGTGCAGCGCTACTAATGGTGGGCGCGAAGTTATGGCCGGTGCGCTTGGTATGTCTGCCACGTCGTTCAATAACCGATTTTATGAGAAGAACGGCTGCCGGTTCTTCGATCACCACGACCTGATGACGATGCAGGAAGTCTCCGGTACGAAACTGTATGCCGAATATGTTGCAACAGAATCTGAAATGCTGCTGGTGGAAAGAATCAATCCGGATGATCTGGATGAGCCCGAATTATTTCGCCTGCATAGCAAGGTAGCTGCTAATCAGGGGGCACTGGCTGTGTTTATGGATAAATCACTGGAAGACGGGCAGGTAGACAGCGAAGAAGAAAAACAACTGAAAAAACTGTTGGATCGGACTGTGGCGACAGGGAGGACATTTATCTATGCATTCATTAAGTACCACAAGAAAGGGTGAAGCCGAGAGTATACGGCTCTCGGCTTCGGTCGCGCTATATCAATTGTGTGAAGAGATAAACGCATGAGCAGATTAACTCATTTGGCAGGCTTTGCGCAACTCCGCGTTGCTCCTGTTAAGGGTGGAAAAGACCCTGCCGCATTTGTTTATACGGTAAGAGTACCGGAAGGTTTCTCGGAAACAAACTACCAGTTTGTGAAGTGGGCGGTAGGTGATTTTAACCGTCTGGGTAAGACAGCAGGAGCCTCGGCATGAAAGAAACAGCTGACAATCTTGATCGGTATTACACCGACAGCCGCGGGCGGAAAGTTCATGTTGTCCGGTTTGACCGGCAAAACAGCCGGGTGATTTTCATGCGTGACGGTTATGAACATCCGTGCTTTGAACCTCTGAAAACCTTTCAGGAGCGGTATACACGCGTGGGTGAGGTGAAACCATGAGTATGATTTTAACCGCGCGCGCCTTGCAGATAAAAACCGGCAACGCGCTGCGCAAACTGGTGCTGGTCAAGCTGGCGGATAACGCTAACGACCAGGGTGAATCGTGGCCGTCTGTGCCGTACATCGCTGAGCAGTGCGAAATGTCAGAGCGCTCAGTACAGAACCACATTAACGCCCTGGTGGAAATGGGGCTGGTTCGTATCGAATCCCGTAAATCGGCCAACGGTCTGAATCAGTCAAATATCTATCATCTGCGTCTGAATGCTGCCGCCGTGAGTGGTGAATCTCCTGCACCATATGGTGCAAATCCTGCGGGGGTAAGTGGTGCAAATGGTTCCGGGACTGGTGCAGCAAATTCACCAGGTGGTGCAACTGGTTCCGATAGTGGTGCAGGAGCTGCACCCAGAATCAGTCATGATCCAGTCATAGATCCAGATAATAAAAATATTAATCCTGTTCGCGGAAAAGCCAAAAGCAAAACCGCAATGCCGGAAAGCTTTGAGCTGGGTTGTGATCATGCTGCAAAAGCTGAGGCATCCGGGCTGGATGTTCAGGACGAGTTTCAGAAGTTCAGCGACTACCACGCCAGCAAGGGTACGAAATACACCGACTGGCACCGCGCATTCAGCTACTGGCTTGGACAGGCTGCCAACTTCAAACGCAGAGCCGCCGGAAACAGCACTAACTCCGTAGAGCGTGACGAGGCATTCACCCGTCTGATCGGCTCCCGTTCAAAACCACGTAACCGCACCGAGGAAATCGCACTGGAAATGGCCGGGAAAACCGGCATCCGGACTCAGACCGAGTTTATGGGTCGCAAGACGTGGATTGATATCTGGAAACAGGCCGCAGAACAAGCCGCAAAAGAACGGGAGGCAGCATGATCATGCGCTCAGAAAGCAAAGAGATTTACGGTGTGAGTGTGGTTCCTGTGATGGCGGTTCTGCACCGTTTTATCCGGTGGTGGGCATTGCGTGACCTGAAACGTGCCTGGTCAGATGATCGTTTTTTTGAAAAGCACATTCAGCGCCGCGGCTGGCTGCATATTGCGGACGCGTTCACATTCCACAGCCGTTACCAGCGCCTGCGTGAAGCGGTGAAAACCCACCAGAACAAGGGGTCTATCTGATGAGCCTGACTTACGGATCTGTATGCTCCGGCATCGAGGCCGCTTCGGTCGCCTGGGAGCCTGTCGGAATGAAGCCTCTCTGGTTCAGCGAAATTGAACCGTTCCCGTCTGCCGTACTGGCTGCACACTGGCCGCAGGTGGATAACCTGGGTGATATGACAAAACTTGCCGCGGCGGTTCGTGTCGGTGATGTACCCGCGCCGGATCTGCTGGTGGGCGGTACACCGTGCCAGGCATTCAGTATTTCCGGTATGCGTGGCGGAATGAGTGACGAACGTGGGAAATTAACACTTTCATATGTTGAGTTGGCTGATGCTATTGATGATAAAAGAGAAGAAAACAATGAACGGCCGGCGATCATCGTATGGGAAAACGTGAAAGGGGTTCTCAGCAGTGAAGATAACGCATTCGGATGTTTTATTGCCGGTCTGGCTGGAGAAGATGAACCGCTTGAACCTGGTGCGCGACCTGAACATGGAAAATCAAACCAATTCTGGACGTGGAATAAAAAAACCAGTCAGCACGTTGCGAGCTGGCCGGTCGCTGGTTGTGTTATTGGACCAAAAAGAACTGTCGCGTGGCGGGTGCTCAATGCTAAATATCTCGGAGTCGCCCAGGGTCGACCACGGGTATTCGTTATCGCGAGTGCTGGAGAAGGATTCAGTCCAACTGAAGTATTACTTGAGTACCAGAGCATGCAGGGGGATTGTTCTGAGAGCCGCGAGGCGAGGAAAAGTCATACCGGTAAAGTTGGAATCTGCCCTGAAAAAACAGGCATCACAATCTACAGAATAAGGTCATTTGGTGAATACGTTGAATCCGACCACGCATCGACATTAAAAGCCCGTGACCACAAAGACAGTACCGACCTCATTGTTACAGAAGATGGCGTTCGTCGCCTGACCCCTGTCGAGTGTGAACGCCTGCAGGGATTTCCTGATAATCACACCAGAATCAGTTGGCGTGGTAAAGATGCTGCTGACTGCCCGGATGGTCCGCGTTACCGCGCTATCGGTAACAGCATGGCGGTACCGGTTATGCGCTGGATTGGTGAACGTATCCTTGCCGCGCTGCCGGAAACCCAGGATCTGCGCTCAGATTACGTGATTGCACTGGACGAATTGCGTAATAAACCTGCTCACATGCTGAAAGAGGTCGGTGACCAGTGGCGGACGCCTGATGCGCTGTACTGGGGTATCAACGCGAAGTTCGGCCCGTTCACTCTCGACCTGTTTACTGATGGTCAGAACAGCAAATGCCCAGACTATTACACCGCCGAAGATAACGCACTGATACAGGACTGGTCAGAAAAACTGAAAGAGCTGGGCGGTGCAGCATACGGCAATCCGCCATATTCCCGCAGTAGTTACCACGACAAACAGGCCGTAACTGGTGTTCGTAACATCATGGAGCACGCTCAGGCTATGCGTGAGAAAGATGGCCGGTATGTTTTCCTGCTGAAAGCGGCAACGAGCGAAGTGTGGTGGCCGGAATGGGCTGATCACGTTGCATTCATCCGTGGTCGTATCGGGTTCGATTTACCGGACTGGTTTGTGCCGGCGAACGAAAAACAGAAACCGTCAGGTGCTTTCTTTGCCGGTGCAGTCGTCATTCTAGATAAGGACTGGCAGGGAGACAAAATCAGTTACATCAGCCGCGACAAACTGATCGCTATCGGCGAACTGTTTATGCGGCAGGCACACTGGCTGGTGGAGAAAACAGGGGAGGCTGCGTGATGAATTACCTGTTAACCGGCTTTGTCCAGAAAGATGCCCGGATACTGATGTTTAATCCGGGGGCGGAGATCGGCAATTTCCTGGATGGCGCCCGTTATGTTGTGAGTGCAGCTCCCCGTTCAATGGATGGCATTCCGTCCGGCCGCGTTCCGGCAGATGCGCAGCCGCTGCTGACAGATGAGCGGGTGCTTCGTTTCCTGGATAATCCAGCCGTGATAAAAGCCGCCGGCGGACTATCCGGATCCCGTCACTACGTTAAATCAGTTGGCTACTGCCAGATTAACGATCCGGAAAACCCTTATCACCACCACGAACTGACCATGACCCGCCACAAAGATGGTTTTATCCGGACATGCTGGCACCATGACAACATCCTGCGGGCGAGTGATGTCCACCAGCAGCAGGCGGACGAAATTCTGTTACACAACCAACGGGCGTTTGTGGCACGCAGCATCTTTACCGATCTGCGGCTGCCGGCCGGTCATCTTCTTAATCCTTCCGATTTGTTCACCTGGTCGGTGATGCGCCGCGTCAGTGATCATCTTCCGGCCTTTATCAGTTCCTACATTCTGATGCAGAAACCGGAGGAAGAGATAACCGGCACCATGACAGAGCATTCCATTGTCCATCAACCGCGTTCACACAGCCGGATTGTTCATGACATCGTCGAGCAGATAAAACCGGTCGTTGTTCCTGAGATAGAACCGGAGCCGCCAGCAAGTTTTATGCGGATCCCGAAGTTAAAGCGCTGGGAGTGTCTGAAATACCTGCAGTGGGTGAAAAGCCAGCCATGTTGTGTGTGCGGTCACCAGGCGGACGACCCGCATCACATCATCGGTCATGGCATCGGCGGTACCGGTACAAAAGCACACGACATTTTCACCATCCCGCTGTGTCGCATTCACCATGACGAGTTGCATCGGGATCCGGCAGCATGGGAAGCAAAGCACGGCAGCCAGCTGGAGTTGTTATTTAAGTTTATGAACCGGTCATACGGGATCGGCGTTTTTGGTTAATGCGCTGTACGGAGCGCGGAGAGATAAACGATGAGAGATATTCAGATTGCATTAGACCGCTGGGGCGGATGGGCTTCATCAGACAACTGCGGAGTGGACTACTCACACATAGCAGCAGGATTTAAAGGGCTTATTGCCAGTGACAGGTCGGAGCGCGAGTCATGCAGTGATCACGATGGCCGAGTTATCGACCAGGCAATCACTAAGTTGAAAACCGTCAGAAAAGATGAAGAGCTTGATTTGGTTGTTGCTCATTATATGTACGGGGTATCAAAGCGTGCGATAGCCCGTAAATGGAAACTGAGCGAGGGTCGCATACGTCAGATGCTTCAGGTTGCTGAGGGGTTTATCGATGGTTATCTGTATGCCACCGGTGCAGTTCTTGATATGGATTTAGAGATAGAAAAAGCCAGGGTAATAAATTGCAGTAAAAAAGTATTAGTGCGCTACGCAAATTCGGTGCTACTGTGATAAGAGTGATTCCTATGTCACATTGCTTATAAACAGAAACCTCGCAATTGCGGGGTTTTTTAGTTATGGATTTGGCTTAGTTATTTATTTTTTATATACTCTGATAATGCGTTGTTTTCGCCTGAAAAGCTGTTAAAAATAACTCTGATGGGTATATGGATTATTTTTTAGCACCGCCCGATAGTGGTAGCAGAGCGGTTTTACACAAAAAAACATGCAAGAAACTACAACAGGTGAAAGGGGCTGAGTACATCGGGTACTACCTCGGGGAGTACCGAGCTATTAGGCATGCGGAAATCATCGCAAAAGATGCCGTTATCTTATGCCCTGCATGCTTGAGTCATAATGACAGTAAAGCAAATGATAACTTTCAGGTTCAACTCTCCGGAATTTCCGGATAGTTCACATGTTCGGTTATTCCGAACAACTCAATTAAAGGCAAAAAAGCCCTGATCAATTAGTCAGGGCTTGCATTTTAGGTAGAAGTATCAAGCTTTATGGGTATCAGCTTTTTTCCGTTTATCTGGGAAAACAAATAAACCACCTGTTGGGTGATAAATCCGTTTTCCGTTTTTTGTGATGTAAGGGGTGTAAACCAGGTCATCATCTGGGTTTGAGGTATTATTACTCATATTTCCGTACTCCGGGTCATTGAATGGCGTCCATTTACACGAAGCGGAAAACTGCATATACTAAGTTCGCATTTGAGAAAAGCAGTTCACAGCTAGTTTGAGCGACACCTAAAACTCAAAACTCTGTACAGATCAGACCGATTGGCATTGGCGTGTCAGTCGGTTTTTTTTCTGTACGTCATGTAACCAAAGTAAAGGAAAACTCCCTCAAATTCAAGTGAATAAAGTAACGAGCTTTTGTGGATAACTTGAGGATAGTTACCCTCCAACAGAGTGGGAAGTACTGTGAACACTGGTAAAATGAAACTGTGCCTACCCTATTACGCAGACTGATAATTCTAGGAAAATGCGATTTGTTTGACGTTTTATTAATCGTTTTGTCAATTAACTTGACGCTGAAAAATAAATCAGGTATGCAAAGTGCAGTATATCTATTTTGGTAGCCCCTAATTAAATAGATAAAGCATAAAAAGGTCGCTCAGGCGGCCTTTTTTATTGCCTACAACAATAAGAGCATTGGAATACGACAGGCTCATTACCTAATCCGTATTCGGCCACAGTGCTCTTCTTATTGCTTTCCCGCTGCTGGTGGGATTATCCGAACAATGCCGCAGCCACCTCACTTTAACCGTCTGTAACAATATAAACCGGTTGCGGCATTCTCCTATCAATTCACACACGGAACACTCCGCAGGGGGTGGAAAATGCGTATGTCCGATAAATATTCCAGCCCTGCGGCGTATGCGTGGGGTGTCTTTACTGCTGCTTTTGGTGCCCTGTCTCTGGATCAGTGGGCTATCGTTGCCGGGATCATCTGTACTGTCGGGACGTTCCTGGTGAACTGGTATTACAAACGCAAAGAATTCCAGCTGAAAGCCGGAGAGCATCATGAATAACCGATTATATAAAAAAGTAATGGCCGCTTGTGCTGCTGGCGCGATTGCCGGTGCGCTGGTGCTGATTCCCGCTTATGAGGGTGTCGAGTATACACCTTATCGTGATGTGGCCGGAGTGCTCACCGTATGTTACGGTCACACCGGCAGTGATATTCAGCCTGGCAAGTTGTATACGGATGCTGAGTGTAAAGCGCTGCTGCATGACGACCTGACGAAAGTCCGGTATGCGGTTGACCCAATGATAAAAGTGCCGATTGACGACAACACCCGGGCGGCGCTCTACTCATTTGCATATAACGTCGGCCCCGGCGCGTTCTCACGTTCTACTATGCTGCGGAAACTCAATGCCGGTGATATTGTCGGTGCATGTGACGAGATGAAGCGCTGGACGTTTGCCGGTGGTAAGCGGTGGCAGGGGCTGATTAACCGGCGCGAGACGGAGAAAGCGATATGTCACGGAACCCCATAATGCTGATCATCATCGCGATCATTCTTCTGACGGCCTGCCTGCTGGCGGGCTGTTATCTGTATTCACTGCCGAATCACTGTAAGTCGCTGGTGGGTAACCCGCTGGACGGCGTGATTCATTATGAGTGTGAAGCGCCATGAAAAGAGTAATTACTGTGTTGCTCAACGGCTGGCTGTGGGCTGTGGTGTTCTTCGGGTTATGGATGTTCAGCTTACTGTCAGCAGAACAATCGGAAAGCCAACACAAAGACAAGGTTATCACTGACCAGCAAAAGCTGATTGATAATGCTTATACCAGTATCGATATTTTTAATCATGCCGCTGCAGCAAATGCCAGCAGGAATATGCAGGCAGAAGCCAAATCACAGGAGAAGCAGATTGAATACCGCACCATCATCCGGAAAGAACCTACCTGTAATCTGTATATTCCTCAGTCTGTTTCTGACGGGCTGCTCAGCCACGTCTATGCCGTCCGTGAATCAGCAATGCGTTCCGCTCCCGGCATCGCTGACACAACCGGTACTGGCGCCGCTACCACCCGCCGACTGACATATTGTCAGGCAGTCGAATGGATAGAACCCCTGCTGACGGCGCTGGATAAGGCGAACGGGCAGTTGATGGATATCTACAATGTGGATACAAAGAGAAACGGGCAAAAGCGATAACTAACTATAAACCCTGTTAAAAAATACATTTTTAATTAGGATATCAAAATTATTTTATGAGGGAGTAAATATCAAAAGTATAAATAGAAGTAATAAATTCAGACTTTACTGTTATCGAATGACGAGTTTTTGTGTATTTAGATGGGAATTTTTCTAGTTTTTCTAAAATATGGATATAATTATCTATATCGTCTGAGTTTCGCTGTAAAAATTTAACATCACCAACAGGTGGTTTTTTGTGCATCACTCTTTGCTGAATAATGTGAACGAAATGACTTGTTTGATTAGATACACTCCGAGTTAAGTCAGAGATAATACTGTTTTGTATTGCTGGAATAGCTAAATCTTTTGGGTAGTGATGTTTAAACTCAATAGTAGCAATTAAACTAGAGTCTTCTTTGGTCAATTTATAAAGAGATAAATCTACTGCACCATACTTATTTTTTGGGTGTTCAGTTATAGCTAAATAATTTGAATTTTTATTAATAACAAGGCTAATTTCGTCTCGAATTTGGTTTTCATGCTTTCGGTTGTAAAAATATAAATTAAGATTGAGTAGTTTTTGAAAAATATGTGGATTTTTTATTGCTTCAGTTAAAATGGAAATAATGGTATCAGTCTGTGGCATTTTCAATAGTATCTTGTTTTAAATGGTGTTTAAATTTTAGCATTATAATTAATAAATAATAGAGGGTAATATAAAAATAACTACGAAATTGTCGGTCCACTATACATCATTGACATGATGTTATTCCGGTGGTTATTTCCTGGTGATGATATATATGAGATGTAAATGGGATTACCTAAAGATTTTCAGTATCTCGCCTCGCTAAATAGCGAGGCTTTTATTTGGAGGTGCTATGCCACCACGCATCCCCCGCGCCTGCCGCAAGCGAGGCTGCGCAAAGACAACAACAGACCGCAGCGGATACTGCGAAGAGCACCGGAATACAGGCTGGGAGAGCCACCAGCAGGGCAAGAGCAGACACGAACGTGGCTACGGTACCAAGTGGGATAAGTTGCGCACCGCAGTCCTGAGCAGAGATAAACACTTGTGCCAGCAGTGCCTGCGCGAGCGCAGGGCAACTGAAGCAAAGACAGTCGACCACATCACACCCAAAGCGCATGGGGGAACCGATGCAGAAAGCAACCTGCAAAGCCTGTGCTGGCCCTGCCACTACCGGAAGACGGCAACAGAACGTAATCGAGGCTGAATCGCAGCAATGTACAGGGGAGGGGGAGGTCAAATCCCTGCCGCCCACGGCCAGAGGACCGCCGCCTTACCTCTTTTCAGATCGCCGCAGGTTAGAAAACTTTTTTCCGGGATACCCGGATGGGAATCAATAGGAGAAAACGATTATGTCGGGACCACCGAAAACCCCGTCGCACCTGCGTTTGATCAAGGGGAACCCATCAAAACGCCCGATCAATAAAAAAGAACCGAAACCACCTTCAGGGGTACCCCCAACACCGAAGCATTTTACCAAGCAGGGGAAATACTGGTTTAAGCGAATCGGGGAAGAACTCGATGCCATGGGCGTGATGAGCACGATGGATGCCAAGGCGCTGGAACTGCTGATCGAGGCATACACCGAATACCGGCAGCACTGCGATACCCTGGACGAACAAGGCTATACCTACACCACTGAAAGCGAAGGCGGCACGCTGATAAAAGCACACCCGGTGGCGGCGATGAAAGCCGATGCCTGGAAACGGATCCGGGCAATGCTGGGTGAATTTGGTATGACTCCGGCAGCCCGCTCGAAGGTAACGATTAACACACCAGCCGAAGAAGACCCTTTCGAGGCATTTATGAAAAAGCGCAAATGATGAATGGCAACCGTAGCAGATGGGATCCGGTACGCCGAACAGGTAGTTGCCGGAGAAATAGTTACGGGCGAACTGATACGCCTGGCGTGTCAGCGGTTTCTTGATGATTTGGAGCGTGGCCCTGAGCGCGACATCTTTTTCATTGAAGAACGCGCCCAGCATATTCTGGATTTTTACCAGTTTGTCCCGCACGTCAAAGGGGCGCTGGCAGGTAAGCCGATTGAGCTGATGCCGTGGCATACCTTTATTCTGATTAATATCTTTGGCTTTGTGATCCCGCTGGTTGATGAACTCAGCGGAGAGGCTCAGTACGATGATGACGGCGATCCGGTACTGGTTCGCCGTTTCCGGACAGCCTATAACGAAGTGGCGCGTAAAAACGCCAAATCCACCCTTTCATCCGGTATCGGCCTGTACATGACCGGTGCTGACGGTGAGGGTGGCGCCGAGGTTTACTCTGCGGCCACAACCCGTGACCAGGCCCGTATCGTGTTTGAAGATGCGAAAAACATGATCAAAAAGGCCAAAGGTTCACTCGGCCGCCTGTTTGAATTTAATAAGCTGGCGATTTACCAGGAGCGGTCTGCATCCAAATTTGAACCGCTTTCCAGTGATGCAAACAACCTCGATGGCCTGAATATTCACTGCGGCATTGTGGACGAACTTCACGCCCACAAAACCCGTGATGTGTGGGATGTTCTGGAAACCGGGACCGGTGCCCGCCTGCAATCCCTGCTGTTTGCGATCACCACAGCGGGATTTAACCGCGAGGGCATCTGCTACGAACTGCGGGATTACGCCATCAAGGTACTGCGGGGCGTAGTGGAGGATGACACTTTTTTCGCGGCCATTTACACGCTGGATAAAGATGATGAACCGTTCGATGAGTCTGTCTGGATAAAGGCTAATCCGGGGCTGGGTGTCTGTAAACGCTTTGATGATATGCGCCGCCTGGCGAAAAAAGCCAAAGAGCAGATTGCCGCCCGGCCTAACTTTCTGACCAAACACCTCAATATGTGGGTTAACGCGGAGTCGATCTGGATGGACTCAGGAAAATGGGACAACTGCCCTGAAAACGCGCCGGATGATGAACTGAAGAATTACCCGGTCTGGGTCGGTGTTGACCTTGCAAATAAAATCGACGTGGCCGCAGCGATTAAGGTTTATGAAGATCCGCGCGGGCAGGTGCATGTTAAGTGCAAATTCTGGCTTCCGGAAGACAGGATAGAGACAGCACCGAACCATATTGCGGAACTGTACCATAAATGGGCGGCTGCCGGGCATCTTGAACTGACGGACGGTGAGGTCATCGATCATGACATTATCAAGTCGGACATCATGGCGTGGTGTGATGGCGAGGAAGTACGTGAACTCGGGTTTGACCCGTGGAGCGCTGTGCAGTTCTCCCGCCGCCTGGCGGAAGAGGGGATCCCGCTGGTGGAAGTGGCGCAGACGGTAAAAAACATGTCTGAATCCATGAAAACAGTACAGGCCGATGTATATTCCGGCAAATTCCACCACGATCACAACCCGATGATGTCCTGGATGATGTCGAACGTGACCGTAAAACCGGATAAAAACGACAACATCTTCCCGAATAAATCGACACCGGAAAACAAAATCGACGGACCGATCGCGCTGTTTACGGCCAAATCACGCCAGATGGTGAATGGCGGGGAGCAGGAACAAAGTCTGTCCGATGTTTTATCTTCCAGGGGCTTACGCTCACTCTGAGGAAATCCAATGAAATTACTGACTATTACCGCCCTGCTGGTGGGGATTGCGGGTGCCTGTCTGCTGGCGTTCGGTGCCTGGCTGCTGATGCCTGCCGCCGGGTTTATCACTGCCGGCGGTTTATGCCTGCTCTGGTCATATCTGGTATCAAAATCAGCGGGAAGCCTGAATAACAACGGAGGATCATAATGTTCTTTCCCGGTTTATTCAGAAAATCCGATACGGGTATGAGTTCATCAGAACTCAGCGAAGTGATCGGTCTGACCTATGACACCTATACCGGCCGCCGCGTCAGTCCGCAACTGGCGATGCAACTCACTGCGGTATTCAGCTGCGTTCGTGTGCTGGCCGAATCTGTCGGCATGCTGCCGTGCTCTCTTTATGAGCAGCTTGACAGAGGAAACCGGCGGGCGGTACGTGAGCGGCTGAACAAACTGCTGTCAACCAAACCCAACAACTACATGACACCGCAGGAATTCTGGGAATTACTGATCGCCTGTCTGTGTCTGCGTGGCAATTTTTATGCTTATAAAGTCAAAGCGCTCGGTGAGGTAGTGGAGCTGCTGCCGCTGGAACCGTCCTCGGTTACACCAAAACTGAACAGTAAGTGGGAGCCGGAATATCAGGTTACTTTTCCGGACGGAAAGCGCGATACGCTGACACAGGATGATATCTGGCATGTACGGATTTTCACCCTGGACGGATTAACCGGACTCAGCCCGATCGCGTATGCAAAACAGGCTGTCGGTCTGGGGCTGGCAACGGAGGAGCATGGCTCACGTCTGTTCGGGAACGGTGCGGTAACCAGTGGCGTTCTGCAGACCGACCAGTACCTGAAAGACGATGCCTGGGAGCGGCTGAAAACTGACTTTGAAAACCGGCATCAGGGGCTGGCGAATGCGCACAAACCCATGATCCTTGAGATGGGTCTGAAATGGCAGCAAATCAGCATGACATCAGAAGATGCGCAGTTTCTTGAAACCCGCAAATTCCAGCTTGAGGAAATTTGCCGTATTTTCCGTGTTCCGCTGCACATGATCCAGAACACCGACCGGGCAACGTTCAACAACATTGAAAACCTCGGGATCGGATTTATTAACTATTCCCTGGTGCCATACCTCACCCGCATTGAACAGCGCATTAATGTCGGGCTGGTAAAACCGTCAAAACAGGGCGTTTTTTACGCAAAATTCAACACCGGAGCATTGTTGCGCGGTGATATGAAGTCACGGTTTGACGCTTATGCCACCGGTATTAACTGGGGGATCTATTCGCCCAATGAATGCCGGGAGCTGGAAGAGCTCAACCCGCGTGATGGCGGTGATATCTGGCTGACACCGATGAACATGACCACAAAACCGGAGAGCTCCCCGGAAAAAGAGGAAAAGCAGCATGTCGATGATGACTAAACAGCGGCTGGATATACCGCTGAAAATAAAGTCGGTCACTGAAACCGGCGAGTTTGAAGGGTACGGATCGGTTTTCGGCGTGAAGGACAGCTACAGCGATATTGTCGTACCCGGCGCTTTTCAGGCATCACTGAATGAATGGCGGGAGAAGGGCAGTCTTCCGGCCATGCTCTGGCAGCACCAGATTTCCGAACCGGTCGGTGTGTATACCGAAATGCAGGAGGATGACACCGGCCTGTATGTCAAAGGGCGGTTACTTATCGAGGATGACCCGCTGTCTAAACGGGCTCATGCACATCTGAAGGCAGGATCATTATCCGGCCTTTCTATTGGCTACATCCTGAAAGACTGGGAGTACGACCGGAATAAAGGTGCTTTTCTCCTGAAAGAAATTGATCTGTGGGAAGTGAGCCTGGTGACCTTCCCGTCCAATGATGAAGCCCGGGTCAGTGATGTTAAATCTGCATTTGCCCGTGGTGACATCCCGTCACAAAAAAGTATTGAGCGCGTCCTGCGTGATGTCGGACTGTCGCGGACACAGGCTAAGGCATTTATGGCCGACGGCTACCATGCTCTCTCTCTGCGTGACGCAGAGGAAGATGCACTGGAAACACTTAAATCCATTAATTTTAATCAGTAAGGGGCTGTTATGGCTGTTGATCATAAAGATGTAAGCGAAGTGGCAAAAGAACTGAAATCTTCATTTGAAGAGTTTCAGAAAAAAAATGACAAGCGTATTGATGCCATCGAATCAGAAAAAGGCAAACTGGCGGAATCGGTGGACACCCTGAACGGAAAATTATCCGAGCTGGATGAACTGAAATCGTCACTGGAAGCAGAGCTGGCGGCTGTGAAACGTCCGGGCGGTGGTGTGGCAAACAAAGATGTCGCCGAACACAAAAGCGCATTTGGGCTCTTTGTCCGCAAGGGTAAAGACGATGGCCTGGCTGAACTGGAACAGAAAGCGATGCAGATTGGCTCTGATCCGGACGGAGGTTATGCGGTACCGGAAGAACTGGATCGCAATATTATTTCTGCTCTGCGTGACGAAGTCGTTATGCGTCAGGAATGTAATGTTGTCCCGGTCGGCACCCCGAGCTACAAGCGCCTGGTGAATAAAGGTGGAACAAGCAGTGGCTGGGTCGGCGAAACGGATGCCCGTCCGGAAACCAACACGTCAAAAATCGGTATCGTTGAACCGGTGTGGGGTGAGATTTACGGTAATCCGGCGGCGACCCAAACTATGCTGGATGATGCCTTTTTCAACGTTGAGCAGTTTATTACTGATGAACTGACAATTGAATTCGCTGAGCAGGAAGAAGCGGCATTCACCAACGGTGACGGCAGCAAAAAACCGAAAGGGCTGCTGGCTTACGGC
The DNA here is from genome assembly GCF_019242955.1 of Morganella morganii. GTDB lineage: Bacteria > Pseudomonadota > Gammaproteobacteria > Enterobacterales > Enterobacteriaceae > Morganella > Morganella sibonii. The sequence goes on along the minus strand of NZ_CP066129.1, from coordinate 2,676,863 downwards.
AGTGATGATAAAGGCGATAAAGATCGCGAATGGGGCAAGTTACAGCACCTGTTGCTGAAAAAACCGGACGAACTGACCGCCGACGAAGTGATGCAGCTGGTTTATACCCTGCGCAAGCCATACCGTAACGGTGCTAAGTTTATGATGAATAACAGTACGTTATTCAAAGTGCGCACCCTGAAAGATTCCCAGGGCAACTACCTGTGGCAGCCTGGTCTGCAACTGGGGCAGCCGTCCGCATTACTGGGCTACGGTATTGCAGAGAATGAGCAGTTTGCTGATATGGCTGCCGGTGCTGCTCCGCTGGCGTTCGGTAATTTCAAGCGCTGCTACACCATCCTGGATCGTATCGGTATCCGTATGCTGCGCGACCCGTACACTAATAAGCCGTTTGTACACTTCTATACCACGAAACGTGTCGGCAGCATGATGGTGGACAGTAACGCGGTGAAATTACTGAAAGCCGCAGCCGGTACGAAGTAATCAGTCACGGCGGCAGAAATGCCGCCATTTCCGGAGGTTTCATGCCATTACCGACAATTGAAGATCTGCGCCTGCAATGCCGTATTGATACGGAAGAAGAGGATCCGCTTCTGCTCGGCTATCTTGCTGCGGCAAAAGAAAAAGCAGAAAACTATCTGAACCGGAAATTGTATGACGATGCTGTTCCCGGCAGTGATCCGGACGGAATGGATATCACACCAGTTATCCGTCTGACACTGATGCTGGTGGTTGGTTTCTGGTATGACACCCGGGAACTGAAAAAGTTACCGCAAGGCTTTTATGACCTGCTCTGTGATTATCGTTTTTCACCAATGAGGGAAAAATAATGCTGGCAGGAGAACTCAACAAGCGCATCACCCTGTACCGGCCGGAGGTAGTGACCGGTGATCTTGGTGATTCTCGTACCGAACTGACGAAAGTCATCACGGTGTGGGCCAAAGCCGAGGCGATATCCAACCGTAAAATCCGGACAGCAGAGCAGGATCAGGTCATCGAAACCATGCAGTTTACTGCGCGGCCACGCGCGGATGTGCAAATCGACTGGGTGATTGAATACCAGAACCGGTTTTTTACCGTCCGTGCCTGTGACCGTAACGACCCTGCAAAGCTGATTATTACCACGGAGGCAGACATACGACATGATCGAAAGTGACCTTAAGTCGTCTCTTTCCGCTATCACCGCAATGCCCGTTTTCCCCCTGTTATTACCGAAAGATGCACAGGAAGGTATCACCTTTCAGCGCATCAGTGATCCGCGATATTCCACCGGTATGGTCACCACTCATCTTATCGTGGCGCGTTTTCAAATCAGTATTCACGTGCTGAATGATTACGGAAAAGCCCTGCTGCTGGATAAAGCCATCCGTGATGCCTGGGAGCCAATCCAGCATGGTTACATCGGTAATTACCCGGTGCAGACCGTGCAGCGTGGTGGCTTTCAGCAGGAACGGGAAGAGCTGACAAACAACACTGTCCGCTGGTCGGTAATGCGGGATTTCATCATCACTTATCCGGAGGATGCCGTGTGATAACCAGAATCGAAGTTACGGGGCTGGAAGAACTCGGGCGCCGGTTACAGCAGGTCGAAACCGCGCTGAAAACCAAAATACTGCGTTCCGCCGGTCGTGAGGCAATGCAGGTTGTGAAAGAGGATATGGAGCAGCATGCCGGATTTGACCCGAAGGGGAAAGGAAAGCATATGCGGGAAAATATCACCCTGAAAACAACCGGGGTCAAAGGGACTAACGGTGGTGTGATGGTCACTGTCGGTCCGGCAAAAGACCACTACATGAAAGCCAGGGCGCAGGAGTTCGGTACCGTGAAACAGGTAGCAAAACCGTTTATCCGTCCGGCGCTGGATTACAACAAACGCGCGGTTCTGAAAGTGCTGACACAGCAGATCCGCAATGCACTCTCTGAGTATTAAAGGAGCAATTATGGCTGACAATAAAACCTCACCGGAATACGCGAAGTTACCCGCCGGTACCGTGGTGAAATACGGGAAACCCGGCGATACCGTGGAAGCAATGAAACCACTGATTAACTGTAAGGCGCTGGGCGCTACCGGGCAGTCCGGCAGCTTTGTGGACGTCACCACTCTGATCGACACATCCAAGCAGTTTATTTCTGACCTGCCGGAAGGGCCTGAGAAATCCCTGGGGTTTATTGATGACCCGGAAAATGAAGATTTCGCAGCGTTCCTGAACGCAGCGGAAAAACGCGAAACGGTGCAATTTTACTTTGCTCTGCCGAACAAACGCACGGCAACCATGCTGTTATCGCTGTCAGGTTGGGAGATGAATGACGTTTCTGCCCCGGCAAACGAAGCAATTCAGATCACGGTAAAAGGCAAACAGAATAACCTGACATGGGGTGTTGCAGGTGCTGCGGGTGATCAGACCAAAGGAGCAACGAAATAATGAAAGGCCTGAAAGCATCACTGCTGGCGGCAAAGCCGGAAATCCGTGAAGTGGAAATCCTCTGCGGGGTTAAGGTAAATATCCGCCGTATGACCGCCAATGAGCTGATTACCCTGGAGCAGGAAGTCGCCGATCTGAACATGGACGGTAAAGTGCGCGAAGCTTCTCTGATGAACGTCGATATGCTGCTGAACTGCATTGTTGATGACGGCGGTAAACCGGTTGATAAATCACTGCTGCCGACCGCTGATGAAATGGTGAATGTTCATGACAACGCCATTCTGATCGATGCCATTAATATCGTGAAACGCCACTCTGTCGGTACACTTGAAGAGGCAAAAAAAAACTGACGGACAGCCCGTTGCTTTTCTTTGCTCACCAACTCGCGGAAGAGCTCAAAGAAATTGACCCCTACCGCGTACTCAGCCTGCCGGCATCCACGCTTCTTGGCTGGCAGGCATACTTCTCACTGAAAGCAGAACAGACCGGAACAGCGGATACCTCACAGGATAATCCGTCAGCACCGGAAACGCCGCCGTCACCGGTGGAACAGCAATGTGCTGATATCATGAAAATTATCGGAGGATAGATGTCAAACCTTGCAGATCTGCGTGTCGGCCTGCTGCTGAACGATGCCAGTTTCCGTTCAAACATCAGCAACGCAATGAACCATGCCGGGCGTGAAACAAAACGCTTTTCTGATAAGGCAAAGCGGGACGCAAAAGGCGTTGAGGATAGTTTTAACGGCATCAGCAAAAGCGTCACCAATGTGGCCGGTAAACTGGCATTACTGGCCGGTGGCGGGTTATCTATCGGCAGCATTCTGTCTGTTTCACGCCAGTACAGTCAGGCGTTATCTGATCTCAGCGCTATCACCGGCGCATCTGCCGAACAGATGAAGCGCTATGATGATGCCGCCCGCAGCATGGGGCGAACCACTGAATTTGGCGCCACTAAAGTTGCTGATGCAATGAAGTTGCTGGCCTCTGCAAAACCGGCGTTGCTGAAAACGGCCGGCGCACTGGAAGAGGTAACCGCGAAATCTATCACGCTGGCTCAGGCTTCAGGTGTCGATCTCGCAGATGCGGCCAAATCCCTGTCTTTGAGCCTTAACCAGTACGGGGCATCGGCATTATCAGCGGAGCGTTACATTAACGTGCTGGCTGCCGGGGCGAAATACGGCGCATCTGAAATCAGTGAAACCTCACAGGCCGTTAAAACCTCCGGCACTGTGGCCGCACAGGCCGGGATCAGCTTTGAAGAACTGAATGCCGCGATTCAGGTACTGGCCGACAAGGGCATCAAAGGTGCCGAGGCCGGACGGATGCTGCGTAACGTGATCCTCGTTCTTGAGCGCTCAGCCGATAAGTCACTGCGGCCATCTGTTGTCGGGCTGGGTGCTGCACTGGATAACCTGGATAAAAAGAACTATTCAACCACAGCGTCAGTGAAGCTTTTCGGCAGAGCAAACGTGAGTGCGGCAGTTAACCTGCGTGAAAACACAGACAAACTGAAAGAACTCACCGCGGCACTGACCGGCACAGACACTGCGTATGAGCAGGCAAATATCAGGGCGAATAACCTGAACGGGGATCTGGAATTACTGGCAACCTCATTTGAGGGACTGGCACTCTCTGTGGGTCATAGCACTGACGGGCCGATAAGATCAGGTATTCAGAATGTCACTGCCGCGGTGAATGGACTGACGGATAATTTCTCAACATTAGCCAGTATTGTTACATATGCAGTTTTGCCGGTTATGGCATCCAGAATGACCCTGGGTTTACAGGAGCAGGTTAAGAGTTGGTACAGCTTAGAGTCTGCAACCAGGAGCACAGCAAAAGCACAGGCTGAGGCATCACGAAAAGCTATTACTGATATAGACAAGGAAATAAGCAGTATTAATGAAAGAGGGAGGGTATTAACTCAGAAGCGGAAGTTGGCAATAAAAGAAGGCACTGAACTTAGCGGTTTTAAAGAAAAGCGTTTGTCACTGGAGCGCCAGGAATCGGAGCTACTTAAGCAGCGTGAAATCCATACGTGCAGGCTGTCTGTTGCCACTAATCAGCTCTCAATTAGCCAGCGTGCACTGACTGTATCAGCATCAGCGATGCGAGGGGTTTATTCTGCGTTAGGCGGGCCTGTTGGTGTAATTACTATAGCGGCTTCTGCGCTGTATTATTTTCATAACAAAGCACAGGAAGCCAGACGAAGTGCAACCGACCTAAAAAATGCAATTATTGAAACCACAGATGCATTGATGCAGCTGTCAACCACTCAGCTTGAAGTAAAGGTTATTGATTTTAAGCAGGCATTCCTGGAGCAAAAAAATCAGGTTGCAGAAATTACCTCCGAGTTAGAGCAGGTAAAAATGCACCGTGAGGTGACGGACGGATTTTGGGGGGCTGGCGGAACAAATAAAAGGCGTGATGAAAAAATAGCACGCCTGAGTGCAGATCTTGAAAATGCGACAAATAAATTATACGACGTTGATGGTATTAATTTAAAAAATGCTGAAACCGCTCTGGAAAGGCTAAGGTCCGGAGAAAAGCCTGCGGTCAAAAAGAAGGAGGATGATAACCCGCCACCAGAGGAGCCAGTTGTCTCTACCGGTACCAATGAATTACCCGATACCAAATCAGGTAAAAAAGAGCTTAATCAATACAAGCAGTTGCGTCATCAGATTGAGTCAGAACATGCAACCAGCCTTGAAAAGATTTCCCTGAGTGAATCGGAAACCCTGGACAAACTGAAAGAGCTGCACAAATCAGGAGGCATGTCTCAGAAAGAGATGAACCGGCTTTCGCTTATCAGCGCTGAAAATTATCAGCGGCAACGGGTTATTCTGGCTGAAAAATATTCTCCGACGGCGGCTATGCTACGTGAGGAAGGCGAAGCAAATAAAGAGCTTAAGTCCCTGCTTGAATCACGCCTGCTGACTGAAGAAGAGTATAAACGCGCCCGTCTTCAGCTGACACAAACCAGTCAGCGCGACCGGTTGTCGCAACAGGCAGAAGATTTAGCCTTGCCGAATATCTCACTCGCCGGTGAAGTTGATCCTGTTGTGCAACTGCGTAATCAACTGGAAGAACAAAAGGCGCTTTATCAGGCGTATTACCGTGATGGTGTCATCAACAAAGAGCGGTATGAAGCGCTGGTGGCACAGGCATCTGAGAAATCAAAAGAGGCTCAGATTCAGGCTGCCAAGGAATTGTATGCTGGTCAGGGTACCTGGCAGAAGATGCAGATTAACCTTATTGATGCTGTCGAGCAGAAAACAGCGGGTTCCCTGGCCGGAATGCTGATAGGAACAAAGGGTTTTTCGGAGGGCTTACGCGAGCTTTCTGCATCGCTGGCGGAGTCTATCATTCAGGATCTGATAAAAATTGCGATTCAGGGGCAGATAACAAATGCCATTACCGGATTGTTCGGTGGGTTTGGTGGCGGTACTGCTAACGGGTCTACAGTACCGATGCCGCCAAAAAACATTTCAGTCATGCCACACGCCAAAGGTGGGGTACATAACTCCCCGGGATTAAGTCAGTACAGCAATCAGGTTGTCAGCAGCCCGACACTGTTTGCTTTCGCCAAAGGCGGAGCACCGAATGCCGGGCTGATGGGCGAAGCCGGACCGGAAGCTATTATGCCGCTAAAGCGCGGCCCGGACGGAAATCTCGGCGTTAGAATGTATGGCGGAAATGGTGACACCGCCGCGCCAGTGGTCCATATCCATATTGACGGTGAAGGAAATCAGCAGGTTCAGGCATCCGGTGGTTATGAGCAGTTCGGCAGGGAAGTTGGGCAATTTGTTGACCAGCGCTTTCGCAGACTGATGGACAAGGAAACGCGACCATCTGGTTCAGTCTGGAATCTGGTTAAGGGGGGAAGATGATAGAAGTATTCATCTGGAGTCCGCGCCTGAATCCGCAGAGTGATATTTCGTTCCGCATCCGCAAAGCAAAATTCGGGGATGGTTATGAACAGGTTTGCGGTGATGGCATTAACCCCCGCAGTCAGAAGTGGTCACTGAATTTCACCGGGACGGAAAGCTACATCCTGCCTATCCGTGATTTTATTGACCGGCACGGCGGCATCCGTGCTTTCCAGTGGAAACCACCACTGGAAGATATCGGATTGTATCGCTGTGATGATCCGAAGCTCACCCCGCTCGGTGGCGACAACTACTCACTCTCTCTCACTTTTATTCAGGCATTTAAACCATGATCACAAGCGATTATCAGAAGCTGGAACCGGGTAATACTGTCCGGCTTTTTGAGGTTGATGGTTCCGCGTTCGGCGCGCCGGATGTTTTGCGGTTTCATGCTTACAACATTCCTCACACGGAAGCAGAGATTACGGCGGCCGACGGGGACCCTGAAAAGCTCCCGGCAAAATCCATCTGGTGGCAGGGCGAAGAGTACCGTGCCTGGCCGGTGCAGATCGAGGGGTTGGAAGCATCAACAACCGGTTCAGGTGCACAGCCGAAGTTATCGGTGGCAAATCTGGACGGTTCTGTCACTGCACTGTGTCTGGCCTACGATGACATGCTGAAAGCGAAAGTCACGATACATGATACCCTGGCGCACTATCTGGATGCTGATAATTTCCCGGACGGTAATCCGTCAGCAGATCCGACACAGGAAAAAGTCTCGGTCTTTTATATCGACAGCAAATCATCGGAAACCAACGAAGTTATCGAGTTTGAATTAGCCAGCCCGATGGATTTACAGGGGGTGCTGATCCCTACCCGGCAACTGCATTCAATGTGTACCTGGTGCATGCGCGGAAAATACAAATCCGGTGACGGTTGTGATTATGCCGGGCAGAACGGGTATTTTGACAAACACGGCAACCGTGTGGATGACCCGGCACAGGATCAGTGCAGCGGTATGCTGAATACCGGCTGCTTTCCCCGTTTCGGGAAAAATAATCCGATCCCGTTCGGTGGCTTTCCGGGAACCTCATTACTGAGGAAATAATGATGCGTAAAAACATTCAGGCTGCCATTTTTGCCCACACAGAACGTGAATACCCCCGCGAGTGCTGCGGGGTGATCGCCCAAAAATCCAGAGTGGGAAAATACTTTCCCTGCCGCAATATCGCGGCTACGCCGGAAGAGCACTTCGTATTATCGCCGGAGGACTTCGCGGCTGCGGAGGACTGGGGAACGGTGATCGGTATTGTCCACAGTCACCCGAATGCCACCACCCAGCCGTCAGAACTGGATAAAGCCCAGTGTGATGCCCTCGGTGTGCCGTGGTATATCGTCAGCTGGCCGGAGGGGGATTTGCGGACTGTTCAGCCGCGCGGCGAGCTGCCATTACTTGGTCGGCCGTTTGTGCTCGGGTTTACCGACTGCTGGGGGCTGGTAATGAGCTGGTTCCGGCAGGAACGCGGCATTGAACTGCCGGATTACCGGGTGGATTATCATTGGTGGGAGCAGGGCGAAAACCGTTATACCGATAACTGGCAGGAAGCCGGATTTATTCAGGTTGATGCTCCGCAGCCAGGCGATTTGATCGTGATGCAGGTACAGGCACCGATCGCCAATCATGCTGGTATTCTGTTGGATGATAATATGCTGCTGCATCATTTATACGGACACCTGAGTCAGCGGGTACCATATGGAGGTTACTGGCGTGATCGCACAGTTATGGTACTGAGACACAAAATATTCATGACATAGTCGGAGTGAGGATATAACATTATTTTTATTTGCTGATCATGCTGAGGAAGTAATGAAAGTTATTGGCTATATTCTTATGATTGCTGGATTGATAGCAATGGTTTTTGCAATAAACATGGACGTTTCAGTGTCCACTTACGGCGGTAGGGTTAACAACATAGGTTTAATGTCTGACAGACAAAATTATCTCATATTCAGTGCGGTAATATTTCTTGCAGGGGTTATTTTAACAATATTCGGTAGCAAGAATGGGCAGTCTTCTGGTGTTGATGACATTAAGTGCAAATACTGCGCGGAGTTAATAAAACCAGATGCAGTTATTTGTAAGCATTGTGGCAAAGAGGTTGAAAAAATAAAAGTAACTGATACCACTGCTTTCAAATTTACCCCCACTGAAAACGATAGAGTATTCTCATTCAGAGATTGGCCACCAGAGATTTTTATTACAAATGGTGAGATAAATAAAAATACTGTCTATCAGTTTATTTACGAATTGAAAAAATCAAATCCCAAATTAGATCCGCCGGGTATAGCGATGAAGTTCTTCAGAGATTTTTCATCCATAGAAAAAGGATTGCCTGATAATTTAACGGATGAGTTTAAGGAATTAAGAAAATCAGCATTGCAACAATAACCCGCTCCGGCGGGTTTTTTTATGGGGTAAATATGTCAAAGGAAATAATGGCAAAAATAGAGTTGAGCGGTGTGCTGGGTAAAACATTCGGTAAAACACATCAGCGTCTTGTCAGTACCACGTCCGAAGCCGTCCGTGCGCTGTGCTGCACCATCTCTGGATTTGAGCAGTTCCTGAATACCAGCAAATCCCGCGGCTTAACTTATGCGGTATTTCGCGGAAAAAAGAATATCGGGGTGGATGACCTCGGTTTTCCGGTGACTGATGATGTTATCCGGATTGTACCGGTGGTGATCGGCAGCAAGAGCGGTGGATTATTTCAGACCATATTCGGTGCTGTGCTGGTGGCCGCTGCGGTGTGGATGGGGCCGGGTGGTATTGCTGCCGCTTTTGGTGCTGGCGGCATGGTTGGCTTTATGGCCACAACCGGCGCAGCGATGATGCTGGGCGGCATCATTCAGATGTTGTCCCCGCAGCCAAACGGGATCGCCATGAAAGACCAGGGCGAAAACAAACCGTCCTATGCGTTCGGCGCGCCGGTGAACACCGTTTCTCAGGGTTACCCGGTACCGATCGGTTACGGTAAGCGCCGCATCGGCGGAGCTGTTATTTCAGCCGGTATTTACGTCGAAGATCAGCAGTAATCCTTTCTCAGTTTTTCAGCAGGAAATCCACAATGACACAAATCACAGGCCGCAAAGGTGGCGGCGGCAGCCCGCGCACGCCCGTCGAACAGCCGGACGACTTACAGTCCGTTGCCAAAGCCAAATTGCTGATCGCTCTCGGTGAAGGTGAATTTGCCGGTGAGCTGACTGGAAAAAATATCTTTCTGGACGGTACACCGCTGCTGAATGCTGACGGGTCGGAAAACTTTCCCGGTGTGGTGTGGGAATACCGCCCGGGCACCCAGGCGCAAACCTATATTCAGGGGATGCCGGCGGCGGAGAATGAAATCACTGTTGGTACCACTGTGCAGAGCAGCACGCCGTGGGCACATGCATTCACCAATCCGCAGTTGTCCGCTGTCCGTGTCCGCCTGAAATGGCCGTCCCTGTTCCATCAGGAGGATAACGGGGATATGGTCGGCAACGAGGTGAAATACGCCATTGATTTACAGACGGACGGCGGCAGCTGGGAAACTGTTGTGGACGGCCGGGTTAAGGGTAAAACCACCTCAGGCTATGAGCGCACCCATCGTATTGATCTGCCGCAGTCTGCCACATCCTGGACACTGCGGGTGCGGAAAATCACAGAGGATGCCAACAGCGCCAAAATAGGCGACACCGTGGTGTTACAGAGTTACACCGAGGTGATTGATGCCAAACTGACTTATCCGCATACCGCACTGCTGTATATCGAGTTTGATTCAAAGCAGTTTAACGGCTCTATCCCGCAGGTCACCTGTGAGCCGAAAATGCGGGTTATCCGCGTACCGTCAAACTATGATCCGGAGCGCCGGACGTATTCCGGTACCTGGGATGGTTCGTTTAAGTGGGCATGGACCAATAACCCCGCCTGGATATTTTACGATATTGTGGTTTCCGATCGCTTCGGACTCGGTGACCGCATCAAAATGCAGAATATCGATAAATGGGAACTGTACCGCGTTGCGCAGTATTGTGACCAGCCGGTACCGGACGGCAAGGGCGGCAGCGGTACTGAGCCGCGCTATATCTGTGATGTGTATGTGCAGGATCGTAATGAAGCCTATACCGTACTGCGTGACTTTGCAGCCATCTTCAGGGGAATGACCTACTGGGGCGGCAACCAGATTATCACCCTGGCGGATATGCCCCGGGATATTGATTACAGCTACACCAAAGCCAACGTACTCGACGGGAAGTTCACCTATTCCGGCAGCAGCAGTAAAGCCCGTTATTCCTCGGCACTGGTGTCGTACTCGGATCCGCTGAACGGTTATGCTGATGCGATGGAGCCGGTGTTTGAAAATGAACTGGTTTACCGGTTCGGCTTTAATCAGCTGGAAATGACGGCAATTGGTTGTACCCGTCAATCAGAGGCCAACCGCAAAGGCCGCTGGGGCATCTTCACCAACAACAAAGACCGCGTGGTGACATTCGGTGTGGGGCTGGACGGCAATATCCCGCAGCCGGGCTACATCATTGCGGTGGCGGATGAAAACCTGTCCGGGAAAGTGACCGGCGGCCGCGTCAGTGCGGTGAATGGCCGGAGTATCACACTCGACCGTAAACCGGATGCCGCGGCGGGTGACCGGCTGATGCTGAATCTGCCGTCCGGCAAATCACAGGCCCGTACCATTCAGATGCTCACGGATAACGTGATAACCGTTACCACGGAATACAGTGAAACGCCGGAACCAGAGTGCGTCTGGGTGACAGAATCAGATGAACTGTACGCCCAGCAGTACCGGGTGGTGAGTGTGACCGAAAATGACGATGGCACATTCACGATATCGGCGGCGATGCATGATCCGGACAAATACGACCGGATAGATACCGGCGCGGTACTCGATGAGCGGCCAGTCAGTGTTATTCCGCCCGGCAACCAGTTCCCGCCGAAAGATATCACTATCAGCTCTTATTCTGTTGTTAACCAGGGGATCAGCATTGAAACCATGCAGGTTACCTGGTCACCGGCAGAGAACGCGATTGCTTATGAGGCGCAGTGGCGGCGTGATGACGGCAACTGGATCAATGTGCCGCGCAATGCCACGACTTCATTTGACGTGCCCGGGGTCTATTCAGGCCGCTATCTGGTGCGGGTCAGGGCGATAAATGCAGCGGAAATCTCCAGCGGCTGGGGGTATTCAGAGGAAACCCGGCTGACCGGCAAGGTGGGTGATCCGCCGATGCCGCTGAACTTCCGGGCGTCCACGCTGGTATTCGGGATCAAACTGAACTGGGAGTTCGGGAAATTCACGGAAGATACCCTGAAAACTGAAATTCAGTACAGCAAAACCAACGATGGTCAGAATCTGTTACTGCTGGCCGATGTGCCGTACCCGTCCCGCTCTCATGAGCTTGCCGGTCTGGCCGCCGGTACCGCGTTTTATTTCCGCGCCCGCCTGGTAGATAAAACCGGAAATCAGTCCCCCTGGACTGAGTTTGTGCGTGGTGTGGCCGAGTTTGATGCATCAACCATTATTGATGAAGTGGCCGCCGGGCTGGGTGACTCACAAATCATCAAGGACCTGCAATCTCAGGCTGATGACAACTTCGAAGCTATCATCAACAACGCCAACAACGCTTATGGCCAGTGGAATTATTGGCAGCGCGAAACCGGTTCGATGAAAGCCGAAATTATCGAAGTCCGCAACTACACGGTTACAGAAACAACGGCACTTGCGGAGAAAGTGGATGCGGTTAAGGTGACTGCAGACGACAGTTTCGCCATGGCTCAGAACTCTATCCGCGCACAGTGGGATATGGCATCAGGTCAGGCATCGGTGGTTCACGATATGAAAGTCCGGATCCATTACAACGGTGAGGACTATTCCGCCGGCATGGTTATCGGGGCCGAGCTGAAAGGCGGTGAGGTGAACACGCTTATCGGCTTTAACGCGCAGAAGTTCGCATTTTATAACCCGTCCAGTAAGTCGATGGATCTGTTTATGTACATGGATGGAGGACAGATCTTTATGCGTGAGGCGTTCATTAATCAGGCCTGGCTTAATGAAGTTGTCGTTACTGACAAATTGCAGTCGGAGAACTATGTAACGGGTAAAGCCGGATTCCTGATTGATGCGAAAACCGGAAAAACAGAAATAAATGGGTCGGATGCTTCTGGTGGCCGAATGGAAATTAAGAATGACCAAATCCGCGTGTGGGATGAAAAAGGTCGCCTGCGGGTCGAAATCGGAAGATTAACAGGGTGAATATCATGAAATATAAATTGCTTATTTTATCTGTGGTTGTCTTGTCTGCCGCCGGATGCGCTGTCAGTACGCCGGTGATTACGGATGTGGATTGTGTTGCATGGTACCGGGAGGCTACTTTCCCGAATCCGGTTCACAAACTGCACCTGGTAAAAAAGAAAAACGACAACAAACGGCACCAGAACACCATTTGGTATAAACAATCAGGCCTGAGCGGGGTTAAATTCTCCGGCGGCTGGATTCCGGAAAGCGTACTGGAGGGAATGGAATGTCGGCATTCGGAATAAGGGCTTTTGATGACCTGGGGCGCGATACCGTGCACATGGTATCGAATTTTGTACAACCAATACTGACAATAACCGGCAGTGGCTCCAAAACCTATGAAATGCCACCTGGTAGTAAGTTATATGCATTCCCCACAACGGGGATATGGGGTGCTTTTAATATGACGGTATCCGGCAACACGGTAACGTGGTCTGCAATTCAGTCGCCACTGAGGGTGATGATTGTGTTTTCTCTGGGGGCGATATGACATTCGGTTTTTCGGTACGCGATGAAACCGGCAAAACTATGTTTACCCCGAATGGTGAATGTTATGTTTTCTATGCAAAATATAATGTCGGTTCGGGGGCGTCCGGAGAAACAAAAACAGATACAGGAATATCGGTAAGTGCAGATCCGCAGCCGTTATTTTTTGTTATCAGCTCCTATATACACCGTGATCCGCAAGTCAGTAATATTCCGCTCGGTGAATTATCTGTCGGGAATTACTATAATCAGAATAATGCTCCTAATCATGTGATCACAGCATCCGGTAATAAATCTGTTGTCTATGTCTTTATGCCCGGATGGTGGGTAGAGCGTAAATACGGATCTCAGAAATGGGGCGCGCGATTTTATGATGAAAACGGGAAAGTCAGCTGGTGTGGCTGGCAAAAACCTCTGCAAATAGCCGGATATATCCCGCCAGACCCCGGCAGCCCACACACGTTAAAAACAGCGACCTGTGCGGTAATGATGCGCTCACTGGGTCATGCCTCACTGTACGTACCTTCAATCGACCGTGATTTTTTGGTGAAATTTCACATGACTGCTTCTGCTATGAACGGCAGAACAGAACAATTATGGCAGATCGTAGGCCGGGGTGGTGGCTCAGGCGCATGGGGGTATACCGGTGATATTCCGTACATAGACAGTGCAATTTACGAATAATCTCAAATAACCGCTCCGGCGGTTTTTTTTCGTCTGAAATTTAAGGAAACCCCATGATTTACACAGACGGTACTATAGCCATTAAAACCGGTTCACCGATTGTGACCGGCACCGGTACGCAGTGGAAAAAGAACATTCACGGTGTGGCACCTGGCCAACTCATCAGTATCGAGAACGGCACCGCACCATTCAGCATGATGATCCGCGCGGTAAACAGTGATACCGAACTGGTGTTGTCATTCAATGCTCCGGTGACGCTCAGCGGCGCGAAATACTCCATCGCCACCACGGTACCGGATACCATTTCAGATGCAGCCCGCACCATGTCAGCCAATCAGGGCTATATTGTGTATTTTCTCCGGGCAATGCAGCAGTGGATGACAGACACCGGCCAGGTGGAAATTGAGCTGCCGAACGGACAGAAGGTGACGCTGGAGGATGTAAAAGGGCTGGCTTCACAGGAATGGGTCAAAACTGTGTTGTTTGGCGTGGGTGACAAAACGGCAAAAGCCTCCGGGATAATGAATCCCGATAATACAATGTGGTGGGGTGCGCATAATGATAATCTGTATGCGAAGCAAGATGGAAAAAATTATAATGTTTTACAGATAGATAAAAATGATGCAGTAACTGTAATGGGGAAACTGGACTTAAAATCATTAGGGCATTACACATCCTTCAAAATGTGGAGATTGGATAATACAGGTGTTTTATTACAGACGAGTCCATATAAAGAGGGAATTGATGGTAGTTCCTCTATCACGTTAGTAGAGCAGGATTCAGCAGGTAAAAATGTTAATTCCTGGACATTTGCAAGAGAGGGAAATGGAGGAACTGTTGCATCAAGACAATGGGTTAATAAATTTGCATCTGTAAATAGCGATTCATCGAATAGATTCACCTCACCGGGTATGGGAGCTGGTTTTATTGCGCGTGATGATGGGCGTTTGGGATTATATAATTACATTGTTGGTGGATACCCGTAGAGTTTTCAATTACCAGAGATGCTCAGTTTTATGGTTCAGTTAAATCTATTAGTCAAACAGGCACAAATACCAACTTTGAAGCAAGTTCTCCGGATAATAAGCGAAAAGGTAGGTTTATGGGCGTATAATAGCCCGGAGGGTGGGTCTAACGGACAATGCCTGATAGCAGCATATAGCAATGGGTCATGGAGCAATATTCAATTACAGGATGTCGGGTCTGGAAAAATGGCTGTCATTGGTGGCAATACTGCATTTGATGGCAGTGGCTATCTTAAAAGGTCATCCCCTATCATCCAAATATTTCCGGATGGTAATTACGACACCAACGATGAATCCGCTGGTGCAGAAGTCCGCCGTACCGGCACCGGCCAATATCACATTACCGGCATTCTCGGTTATAACTCAGATGGTGCATGGGGCGTAAACGGTGGTATCTCGGTACCGAAAGACAATAACAGCCTTGAGCTGGTTTACGTTGCTGATCGCGTTCTGGAAGACGGCAGTATCATCATCGAAACCTGTCACCGTCAGCACGCGCATTTACCGAAACGTTTCCAGAACTGGCGACTGAAAGAAGTCACCCCGGAAGGTGAACGCATTTTCTATCAGGACGGCGAACCGTGTGATCTCCCGGAATCAACCCGTCTCGATGTTCGAGTGGAAATGCCGCAGGGCTCTGTGTGGAATGTGAAGCAGCGTGAACTGGCCGAGCGTGAAGCGCAGGAAGCAGCAGAGCAGGGCGTAGACTCAGAGGAATAAGACGAAGCCGCGCTGGTGGATGTATAGTGCGGCAATCCGGACAGGCTGTTCTGTACCAGTAACGGCCTGTTGTAATTTATGCGGATCAGGTGAGACTTACTTTTTTTGGGCGAAAGCATCTATATAGTCAATCGTAATATCGATACTGGACGGTGCTGCTTGTAACTCTGCACGAACATCCGGATTTGAGAGGCAGTCTTTCGAATGCAGCAAACTGCCAAATATCTGAGTTGGAAATAAGGTGGTTTTAGGTTCTGGAATCACATTTACAATACTAATCATGTCTTGTGGATGTTTAAATATTGTATTCTTGTCTTTAATTTTATTATCATCAAATAGGGCTTGATTGCTGTGCCATGCAACTGACTTAAGTCCGAAAAGGCATTCAAGGTTTACTGTTGAAATGCCTTTCAATGAAATTCTTGATGATTTTATAAATTCATACACCTCGTCATCAAGTAAAATAGCAGAAAAATTTGATATACCTTGGCCTGTTTTGATCGGGGTGATATGAGGTCTTTTGGCAAGAGCAGTATCGAAGTAATCCGGCTTCCTAGAGAAAAGTTCTATTTGAGCAGGCACGTTTGATACACGACTGTCTTCAGGTTGGATGAAACGATAGGCAGAACCTCCTGTATTACTCCCTCTGTATACTTTTCCCTCATAACCATGTTCTGAGATATAATCCCATAAATGACCGTAAAATTCGTCATTTGTACTTTCAGTTATAAGAACTATATCGAGATCAACGGTTGCTCTGAAGCTGGCACCAATATTTTCAAAGTTTAATACACATGCATTACCACCGATAAGAATATAATCATCAGCGTATTGCTGCATATACTCGGTTAAAAAATTTTCACCTTCCATACTGAATTCCTTTTTTATTAATCTTTAAGATTAGAGTACACTTGCTCTTCAAGTTCAACATATGATGATTTCACCCTCAAATCGGCTGTGTTTAACCTCGAAAAAAGAAGAAAAACTTTATTCAACGCATCATTTTGAATGGCTGGCTGGTAAGGGAAAATTTGAAGCATTACAAAGCCTTCAATATGAGTATGGTAATACTCAGCATCATTTAACACGTTAAGTATTTTAAAAAAATAGTCGCCTTTCATAGTCGCCGGTGTTATAGGTCTCATATATCTGTCTTTGTCCGTCAAACACCTTCCCAAAAAAGGTCTGGATGGTGAGCCTAGAAGAGTATACCGTGATAGAGCAGATTCTCCTGAAAGAAAAACTTTTTCAGCGTTAAGTGTTTCATGTCTGACAGGGACAAATCCCGTAGAGAGAGGAGAAATTCTGTGCCGATAATGGTTCCAAACTTTTTTCCGCGATTCTATAAACTGAAAATGCGAACTGCGTCCATATGAAGTTTCAGATATTAATTTATGAGATAAAAGCTCTTTAACAGCTCGAGAAAAAGCCATTTTTGATACTTCAAGCAGCTCTAAAATATCAAAGCTGTTAAAACCATCATCAAAATAACCTGAAAGATAGTAGGTCAACAGGTATGAAGGAATAATACCATAGCTGCTTTCGGTATCGACCCAGCGCTCGGGAATAGCGTCTTTCGTTTCACTCTGAAGCATCAGAGACGGCATTGAAACATAACGTCCAGGAATGATTAACCCATTTTTTAGTTGTTTAGATATGTTTTTTAACTCAAAAGTTAGTTCTGATGTCACTATAATTAATGATAAATCTGACTTTGCCTCTAGCCTTCTGAGATGTACAAAATTATTAGACACCAGTAGCTCGGGATCTTCTGTTGTCAAAGCCATAAACTCTCTGTCATCGATACTTACGATGCTCAAAGTAGCGCTTTTTCTTAGTTGAAATGGAAGATGTTCATCCATTCCCTGTAAAATTTTCGTATTGATCAGAAATGATGACTCAATATATTTAAGTGCATCAGCTAACAAATTCTTCATCTCATCGCCTCAGTAATGCCTTCACTAAGAGTAACGCATATGCGTTACTAAATCAAAGGACTAGGAGGTTTTATTTAATCTTATGTTTTTATTGGTTATTTTTTAAAAATAAATCTTATATTCATTGTCGAGCGATCGAATGCTAATTAATGCGTTACTTAATTTTTCTTGCCCAGTTTATGGAGAAATCCCCATTGGGATCGGGGTTATAGGTGACTTTGGGCGGCCACCCAAAGTCAATGACACTATTTTGCTTGTAGAGTATTAATTGTACACGATAACATAATCATAAGTAGTTATGTCAGTTCTTCGCTCATAACGGACTGCCGGATTTGATTTCTACGAGTAATGCATGTGACGCATAAGATTAGTAAAAATCAGATTGATGAGATAGCCAAACTTCTCTATCATTAACTGTATATACGTACAGTTAATCGGCTTTGAGTATGAAACTTGTCAAGATCAACGATGATACAATTCTGACATTGCCTCTGTTCCTGGAACATGTCGCCGCTGGGTTCCCGTCACCGGCGGCGGACTATATCGAGGATCGCATAAACCTGAACAGTGAACTGATCCGACATCCGGAAAGTACTTACCTGCTCAGGGTTGAAGGTAGTTCGATGATAGATGCAAATATCTTTGATGGCGATGTGGTTATCGTGGACAGCGCGGTAACCGCCGCTGAAGGCGATATAGTAATTGCTAGTTTTGAAGGTGAGTTTACTGTCAAAAAATTGCAGCTGTCTCCGGTACCCATGCTGATCCCGATGAATCCCGATTATCAGCCTATCGCAATCAGCAGTGAGCAGGATTTGCAGATCTTCGGTGTGGTCACCTACATCATCCACCGGGCGCGGTAATGTTTGCGCTGGTGGATGTAAACAGCTTTTACGCCAGCTGTGAAAGAGTATTCCGGCCAGACCTGACAGGCAAGCCGGTTATCGTTCTGAGTAATAACGATGGCTGCGTGATTGCCCGATCAGCAGAGGCGAAAGCCCTCGGTATCAAAATGGGGGCACTGTATTATGAATGCCGCGCCTTTTGTCACAAAAATAATGTGGCAGTATTCAGTTCAAATTATGCGTTGTACGGTGATATGAGCAGCCGTGTGATGACATTGCTCTCATCCTTCGCGCCCGCCACAGAAATCTATTCTATCGATGAAGCCTTTCTTGATTTTACCGGCATGACCAGGACATTCAGCCTGGAGGATTACGGCCGTGAGATACAGGCGGCCATTCTGCAGAAAACACACCTTCCGGTCGGTGTTGGTATTGCACCGACAAAGACACTCGCAAAACTCGCCAACCACGCAGCAAAAACATGGAAAAAAACCGGCGGGGTAGTCGACCTTTCTGATCCGCTGCGCCAGCGTAAATTGCTGGCTTTGATACCGGTCAGTGAGGTATGGGGTATCGGCAGGCGCATATCTGCCAGGATGAATACAATGGGTATCAGTACGGCATTAGATTTGGCGAACGCCGCACCGGCGACTATCCGTAAAACCTTTGGTGTTATCACAGAGCGCACGCTGCGGGAGCTGAACGGGGAACCCTGTATTGAGCTGGAAGAAGTCAGAAAGGTGAAACAGCAGATCCTCTGCTCTCGGTCATTCGGTACCAAAGTGACAGACATTGTAACCATGAGAAAGGCCGTGTGTGAATATGCCGAGCGGTCAGCCGAAAAACTCCGGGAAGAAAAACAACGCTGCCGGATGATCGGGCTGTTTGTGCAGACCAGCAGACACGCTAACGGACCGGACTATGCGAACAGTGCAAACATTTCACTCGAGTATCCCAGCTGTGACACGCGGGACATCATTAATGCCGCCATGAGAGCACTGGATAGTATCTGGTGTGACGGGTACCGGTATTATAAAGTAGGCATCATCCTGTCAGATTTCACGGATTCAGCCGTCACTCAGTTCGATATGTTCGCCACCCGGCAGCCATTCAAAAACAGCGACGAGCTGATGAAGACCATCGACACGATAAATAACAGCGGGCTGGGTCGTGTGTGGTTTGCCGGTAAAGGCAGCGACAGTGGGTACAGGATGAAGCGCGAAATGTTGTCACCGGCATACACGACAAATTTCAGTCAGTTGCCGGTGGTGAAAAGTTAATATGTCCAGTTAGGCAATGAAGTGCGTTGAGATGGAATAAGTTTTTTTACGAGCCAATGATTGAAAATACATTCCCCAAAACTATCTGCTGAATATTGTAAAAACAATAGGTTAGCCACAACATTCAAATACCAGAAAGGGTGTGATTATTAATGGCTTTTAATAATAGAATTATGTAGTTATATTGATTCTTAGTATCTACTGCTGCGCCACATGGGCTGGTTTGAGGCTGCTGACTTAATCGTTAAAGGAATGGAAGGGGCAATCGCTGCCAAGACCGTCACTTACGATTTCGAACGTCTGATGGAAGGCGCTAAGTTGCTGAAATGCTCAGAGTTTGGTGACGCAATCATCAAACACATGTAATTAAGTTTACAGTGAAATAATTAACGGGAACTTATTAGTTCCCGTTTTTTACTGTTCAGTCTGAAACGGTTATCAAAAAGTTTGCAAAATGATTTAGCAAAACGGTATGAAATTTGTACGGTTTGTGATGTGTTTAAGATTCAGGTGAGTAGGGGTTTTAAGCAAGTATGGCTGCTTTGAGCGAATAGCAAACTTTCGGCTCTCTGCCATATGCCACAATTAAGATCACACCTGGAATAAATGGATTGTGCTAGTGCGCTTTACTGTTTTGAAGATATGTGACGTAAGTAATCGCTGCCGCCCCCAGCAGTAATAACCCACTCAGGCCGAAAGCACTTTGCCATCCCAGACTGTCGAATACCACTCCTCCTGCCGTTGAACCAAGTGCAATCGAAAGCTGGATCACCGCAACCATGAGACCACCACCCGCCTCAGCATCTTCGGGCAGCGCCCGTGCAATCCATGTCCACCATCCCGTTGGTGCAGCCGTGGCCAGTAACCCCCACAGGCTTAGTAAAACGGTAACCGCCCAGATGCTGTGTCCGAACAGCAATAATGTACCGGCTACCGTTGCCATAAGCAGAGGGATCATTATTAATATTTGATACAACCAGGCATTCAGGAATGTCGATACGGCTAATGTGCCGACAAAACCTGCTGCGCCTATTGCGAGCAAAATCAGAGAGAGCCCGGCAGGACCTACGTTGGTCACGGTCTCAAGAAAGGGGCGCACATAGGTAAATAAGGCAAACTGCCCAATAAAGAAGAGACCGCAGGCCAGCAGTCCTGTTAGTACAATGGCGTCTCTGAACAGACGAAGCAGAGTTCCCTGTGGCTTTTGTTTTTTATCGCTTTCCATAGTGGGCAGGCTGACCCATTGCCAGATAAACGCGGCTATCGCCAGGGGGACGATGCATAAAAAGGCCCCACGCCAGCCGACAGTTGTCCCCAGATAGCTACCAAGTGGCGCAGCCACAACGGTAGCCAGCGCGTTCCCGCCATTAAAAATCGCCAGTGCACGGGGAACCTGATGCTGCGGCACGAGCCGAATGGCGGTTGCAGCTGAGAGTGACCAGAATCCACCGATGGCGACGCCAATCAGGGCTCTCCCCAGCATATAAACCGGATAGCTGGGTGCCATGGCGATAACCAATCCAGATATGGCCATCAGGACGGTTAGCCCCAGCAGAAGATATTTACGATTCAAATCTCCGGCGATATGGGAGATAGTCAGGCTGGTCAGTACCGCCAGCGCGCCAGATATTGCAATTCCTTGGCCTGCCAGGCCTTCCGTGATGTGCAGCTCGCTGGCAATAGGCGTCAGTAGGCTGACCGGCATAAATTCGGAAGCGATTAGTACAAAAACGCAGAGCGTCATGGCAAACACGCCACTCCAGTGCGCATCTGTTTTCTTAGGTGATCTTTTAAGACTTATTATGGACATTATCAGCATCTCTTTATATGGACGTGACGAGATTCAGCAGCAGCCGGGACAAACACTATTCAGAGAATAACGAGAACATGCGGATGAGAATGGGGAGCTGACGATTAAAACCGCCTGCAATCAGCAGGCAGTTTCAGGTCGTTATCTTAAGTTAGCTTTGAAAAACTGCTCAAATTTAGCGAACGGGATCTTGCCCGCAACGTTATCGTACAAATCAACGTGGTTTGCCCCCGAAACAATCACCAGCTCTTTCTCTTTACTGCCAATGGCCTTAAAGGCATCTTCAGCAAAATAGCGTGAGTGGGCCTTTTCGCCGGTCACAATAAGTGTAGGGATAGTGACTTCATTGGCGTAACTCAGCAACGGCATATTCATAAATGACAGCGGCATCGTCGCATTCCAGGCCCCGGTTGAATTGACCGAACGCACATGGAAACCACGCGGCATGCGATAATAATCAAAGAACTCTTTCAAAACAGCATGAGGATTGGCAGGTAACGTTTCCGGCAAAACACGATCCGATGCACTGACGTTACCCTTCTCATCAACATTAATGTCATGGCCGCCGGGTGCGTAAGTGCCATTTTCCGCATCCTTCCAACGCTGTGCGTTCAGATGCTGTAGTACGGTGCGACGATCTTTAGTGGAATAGCGGTCTTTACCATCACCCACACCATGCCCCATCGCACGGCTCATGTCATACATCACGCTGGTCGCCACCGCTTTCACACGGGTATCCATTGCGGCGTCGTTTAAGGCCATGCCGCCCCAACCGCAAATACCGAGCAGCCCGATACGATTGCGATCCACCTCTTTTTGCAGACCTAAGAAGTCAACTGCCGCGCTAAAATCCTCTGTATTAATATCCGGAGAGGCGACATTACGTGGAGAGCCACCGCTTTCTCCCGTATACGAAGGGTCAAACGCCAGGGTAATAAACCCCTGTTCAGCCAGCGTTTGTGCATACAGGCCGCTAGATTGCTCTTTCACTGCGCCGAAAGGCCCACTAACGGCAATGGCCGCCAGCTTACGCTCACTACGATCCTTAGGGATGTAGAGATCCCCCACTAAAGTGATCCCGTAACGGTTCTGAAAGGTCACTTTACGGTGATCCACTTTCGTGCTTTCTGGGAATGTTTTATCCCATTTTTCGACCAGCGAAACAGGCGCGTTCGGATTAGTTGTATCTGCATAACTCATATTTGTGACTCCACTTAATGATGCACATAACAGTATGGCAGGTATCGCAGTTGCCAGTTTTTGAGTGAAAGCAGTCATCAAAACTCCCCTTATAAAACGTGATTGAAACAGGTTTCATACGGACAACACTGCTGTGCTTTGTAGCAATGCACTCATTATAGTTAGCGGAAATAGTGCTGATTAGAGGGAGGAAAGTGCTAGGATTAATACCATATTGTTCTAAATTAAGAAGTGGTTTCGGGAGCGGAATGATGGCGAAACGGGAAAACTATAACGATTTGTACCTGTTCATGCAGGTAGTACGGGAAGGGAGCTTTACAGCCGCAGCACATCGCCTTGGCCTGGCACAATCAGGAATAAGTCGTTCAGTACGGGAACTTGAAGAACGGCTGGGCGTTCAGCTCCTGGTACGCACCACGCGCAGATTATCTCTCACCCATGCCGGTGAAAAGCTCTACCGGACCATTGAAGCAGGATTCGACGCTTTAGATATGGGGCTGGACACGCTGGCTCATTATCGCCAGTCCCCATCGGGGACGGTACGCATCAATGCCAGTCAGCATGCTATTGATAAATTGCTTCTGCCAAAGCTTGCGGTGTTTAAGAAGAGCTACCCGGATATCCGACTTGAACTTATTAGCGAAAGCCGATTTGTCGATATTATTGCCGAGAGGTTTGATGCGGGTGTTCGCCTGGGGCCTGAAGTAGGTAGTGGCATGGTTGCTGTGCGTATTTCCCCTGACATGGAGATGGCTGTTGTCGGCACGCCTGATCATTTTCGTCGCTATGGCTTTCCGCAAGCCCCCGCAGATTTAGCGGTTCATCCCTGCATCGCTTATCAGTTTGGCGACGGGAAACTGTACTCGTGGGAACTTCACCATAACGGTAAAAAAATCACCCATCGGCCGCAAGGGCAGTGGATTTTCGCTGACAGCTATATGGAGGCCAAAGCAGCCAGGCTGGGCCTGGGATTGGCTTATGTTCCCGAAGAGTTGGTATCTGATGATTTAGAACAGGGTTCGCTCATCAGAGTTTTACAACGTTACAGCCAACGCCTGGAAGGCTCATTTCTATATTATCCGCACCGCAATGTGTCGCCTGCTCTGCGAGCAGTTATCGATACGTTGAGAATTTAGGACTGAGGACGAGCTTATACACATGTAAGGGTAAAAGGTCCTCTTTTGGCACAAAGCTGATATGCAGTTTGAAAGGCAGATATACGAATTCAACTATGGGCCAATAAAATATCAGATCAAGACCTTTATCCAATCTTTGCCACGATCATCATGATATTTATCGGTTTGTTGCTGGTTTTTATGACCCAACAGGTTTTTGGTATTAATTCCCTGTTCCCGGTATAAACGCTCCGATAATGACCGCATTTCATGAAATGTTGCCGGTGTTCCTTCTCCCCAATCGATGTCGGTTTTATCCCTGGCTTTTTTAAAGTTGGTGGTCAGGGTATTTGCGGTTACCTGTCCGCCGGGCTGTGACTGTGATGTGTTTCGTGTGTAGTGGACTAAATATTTACTGACATACAGATCACGGCATCCGGCAATCACATCCCGCAGACTGATATTGAGTGCCTGACACCGGAGGGATAGGGGGATAGCAAGCCGTGTTCCGGTTTTTTGCTGGATGACATGCAGATGATCATCCCATATATCACGGAATTTCATTTCTGAAATATCACCGAGGCGCTGTCCGGTAACAACAGCCAGTAACATAGCATTTCCGAGATATTTATGGTCCTTACAGGCGATATCATAAATTTTCAGCCATTCTTCCAGGCTAAGTCGTTGCCGGGTTACCTTTCGTCGTGGTTGCTTTGTTGCGAGGGCTGGGTTATATCCGGGCGGAACTTCACCGGCATGCTGTGCTTCTTTGAATACATCGATTAACACCGAACGGACAACCTGAGCCATCCGGTGCTGACCACTGGCCTTATACTGATCCAGAATATCGGCAATATCACGGGCATCGACTGCCGGTAATGGCTTTTGTGACAACGCATGACGCATCAGTGCAACAGGTTTCTGTTTTTGTTTAAAGGTATTCTGTTTTATTTCACCGTCTGTCAGACGCTCCGCCTGGATTATCTGGTACCGATCCAGCCAGGTATTAACCGTGATTTCTTTGCCTTTTATTTTCGCCATCCGATCACTAATTGCCATTACCTGACGGCTTCGCTGTTCAGCCAGCCGCAGATTAGCCTCAACCGCAATTATTTTGGCCTCTTCCTCATTGTCACCGAGATAATGAAATTTCCCAGTGACGGGATGTCTGTAGCGCCAGTACACCTTGCTGGTTTTCCTGCTGAAAAACGGGTACAGGTTGGGGATAGTGATATTATTTTTACGGGGTCTGGCAGCCATCAGTTAAAATCCTTTGCAGCCTGGGATTGTCACTTTTGCTGATCACCGGTGAGATTAAATTACCGACTAGTTCGGCATCTTCTCTCACGCGCCAAATACCACCTTCTTTCTGTGCCGGTGGGAAAAATAGACCACATCGGGCGTACCGCTGTAATGTTCCCAGTTTAGGCGGGCGGCTCCTGTACCGGTCTTCTGCCCATTCATCCAAAGTTAACATTTTCATAGTCACACTCTGCACATCACCGTATACGATTAAGACTGTTCAGATATAAGAAGAGCGTAGCTTCAGTGAATATTTCTTTTTTTAATAGTGTCTTTTATTGCTTTTTTTATAGCCTCTGTAGTCGTCCCTTCGCTGGCAATATGTTCACCGATTTTTTCTAAAAAAGAGGCTATATAAGGTGCATTTTCAGGTATGTTGAATTCCTTACTTACCTCAACATTAATGCAGGGCGCTTCATTTAAAGTCACTGTAATATTAATCTTAACACTTGGCTTATCCTGTTCTGACATGATGTATATCCTCTTTAAAATAAAGATTATATATTTTATTAAACTAATTTATTCTCTGGTGCGGGCAGTAAAATACCGTCGGTTAAAGCGGCATAAAATAATTAATCTTTGAATTTACCGGTATAGGTTTTGAATATCGGTTTTTAAACACACCGGTATCTAACCCGGAGAGAAACTCCGGGACATTGATCATACGGTTATTCTCGCTCATCGCGTTTTTCCTTTCGTTGTCTCTTCACACAAAGATAAGTCCACCGGCGGTCAGGCAAGGTATCTATCCGGCAGGACGATTTACACCGGTGGACTTATATTTGTAAAAAGTGGCGGCCGAGTGGTGGACTGCACCGTGTTATGCACGGCCGCTAATGATGCTGCATCGTTATTGTTATGGGGTCGTCTCTCTTCACAATATTCGGGCCCGGTTGTTTAACCACCTCGGGCGGCGGTGGTATCTTGGTGTTCTCACACAACCAAGAGAATAGTTTTTATGGCCGCTTTTGATCGCAATCTTCAACTTAAAATTCTGGAACTTGCAGTAGAGGAATATCCGGAGCAAATAAACTCAATACCTTTAGAGTTATCTTCTCTGGATGATAAAACTCTATTACAAAATATTGCTTACCTCAGAGATGAGGGGTTAATCCTGGGCGGAATCGAGGAATCATTTGATGGTATTGAACCAGCATTAGATCTCATTTCTGCCACGAATGATGCTGTTAATTTACTTAGTGATGAAGGCAGCATCTCCGCCTCTTTAAAAATTGTTACTGTAAAATTGCATGATGAAACTTTATCTGCACTGCGTGAGTTCATTGCCCAGAACGTTCCTGACCCAGAAGAAAGGAAAGGGTATTTGCAGCGCTTAAAAGAGCTTCCCGCTGACGCCACAAAACACATCGTGCTTCAACTATTGGGTAAGGGGCTGAATCAGATACCGGACGCAATTCAGTGGCTACAAACAGTGCTCCGTTCTTAACAAACTCGCTTTCTTCATGGTGTTTTTCAAACTTCACCCAACCGACAGTTTCATGTAACTCTAACCAAAAATCATCATGGGTATTGTCGGTTGACAGCGTTAATGCGTTCTTATGGAAAACCAAGGAGTAAATTCTTAGTTTCCGCGGATCGCTTGCAACATTGTCCACGTCTATCTCCCCACACTAATTGACACTCTTCACACAGTTATTCAGATATGCAGCCGTTACTGCGGTTGTACTGTTAAAGCACAGAAGTCTTCCCATCTGGCGATGTCTTCATCGAGGCGGGCCATAGTGCGCTCGTGGTCACGTATCTCTCTTTGGCGCTCAGCACGGAGTGATTGCAGTTTTTGAAGCGCCCGGGCTTTTTCAGTAATCCACGCTGCAACTTCGTCTGCTGACATGTTGTTGGTGGTGATGATTGGTTCGGTTTGCATATAGACTCCACTAATTGTTAAGTGTTCTGTTGTCTGCATGCTTATAATATTAGTTAACTTACATTCCGTGTCAAGAAGAAAAATAAGCTTACTAATATTATTTTCGTGGGCACAAAAAAATCCCGCAAAGAGGGCGGGATTGAACGGATGTGGAATATTAGTCTAAGTTTATGATTATTTGCTTAACTTGGCCTATAAGTCGGCAATTGCCGTTAACTGGTATTGGGTTAAATTGGGGGTTAAGGGGCGCAAGATACCTATTGGGGCCATCTATAATGAATTTTTTTATGGTGGCCTCATTGGATTCATTTAATTGCGCGATAATTATCTTATTGTTCATTTCTTCAACAAATCCAAAATCGGGATCAACTACAACAATTGCCCCCTCAGGAATACTAAGATCACCTGATGTTGATGTCATTGACTGCCCCTTAACAATTAATGCAAAGGCGTTACCGCTTACTTTTGCTGATGTATCAACATATTGAAGAGAATTAGCATCTGGGTGATTAATAACCTCAGTCCAGTTTCCTGCCTGAACCCAAGAAATCACCGGAATTTGAGCGTAATGATTGCCATATGGTGGAAACGGAAGATCTAGTTCACCTTCACCCAAAAGCAGCCATTGAGGTGAACAACGAAGCACAGCAGATAATTTTAAAAGATTTTCACTGGACAGCCCTGTGGAATCACCTTCCCATTGGGTAACTGCCGATGCCGAGATACCCACACACTCGGCGACATCTCTCTGGGTCATTTTAAGCTGACGCCTTCTAAATTTGATTCTCTCGCCGAGCGTATTCATAAACTTTCTCCGTCTTATTCATGTAAGCAAGCTTACATTTTATTGACGTAAGTATCTTGCAAGTTTATATTGTAAGTATGCTAACTTTTAAGGGGTGATACATGCATAAAAATCAAGTTTTAGCCTATTTCGGTGGAACAACTAAAACGGCATTTGTTTTGGGAATTTCCCATAGCGCGGTGTGTCAGTGGGTATCCGTTGTTCCGGAAAAACAAGCTTTGAAAATTGAGCGGCTCACAAACGGAAAACTCAAGTACAACCCTGCACTTTATCAGCATAGCAGCACGGAAAAGCACGGTTAACTACAACCCAATCTGAAAGTGAGTAGGCAATGAAAAACAAATCCCTGAAAGAAGTTGTAAGAGAGATGTGCAGTCTGGTCCCCGGCGGACGTGATGCAATGGCCGGTTCCCTCGGCTTGTCCCTGACGTCATTCAATAACCGGTTTTATGAGAAAAACGGCTGCCGGTTCTTTGATCACCATGACCTGATGGTGATGCAGGAAGTCTCCGGAACTGTGCTGTATGCCGAATACGTCGCGGCAGAATCCGGAATGCTGCTGGTGGACAGTCCGAAAAAAAGTGAAATCGGCCGTACTGACTTATACGAAAAGAGCGTCAGGGCATCCGTTATGCGCGGGGCTGTGGACCTGTGTATCAGTAAGGCTATTGAGGACGGAGAAATAACCACAGGAGAAGCGGATGCAATACGGACTGCACACTACAGAGACATGCAGGCCAGAACAGATGAGGTTGAATCCACGATTATTTTATTTACCCGGACTCAGAAAGGGTGAAGCCGGGAGTATACGGCTCCCGGCTTCGATCGCGCCATATCAATTGTGTGAAGAGATAAACGCATGAGCAGATTAACTCATTCAATACCGGAAAGGCAATTCAAATGCATTGTTACCGGCAGTGAACCACTTCGTTATGTGGAAAGCATACCGGGTGGCGGCACAGCCGACAACTACCGGAAAAAACCGGAAGTGGTAGACCGGCAAAAGGTGGAGGCCAGCTGGTCACAGTTTTATTACCGCAGCGGAGGTCAGGATGCCTGAAGAAACAGCTGACAATCTGAACCGGTATTACACCGATAAGCGGGGACGGAAAGTTCACGTTATCCGGTACGACCGGGAGAACAGCCGGGTGATTTTCATGCGTGACGGTTATGAGCACCCGTGCTTTGAACCGCTGAAAATCTTTCAGGAACGGTATACACGCTGTCCGGATGAGGTGAAACCATGAGCATGATTTTAACTGCACGGGCTTTGCAGATAAAAACAGGCAACCCGCTGCGAAAACTGGTACTGGTCAAACTGGCGGACAATGCCAACGACCAGGGGGAATCATGGCCGTCTGTGCCGTACATTGCTGAGCAGTGTGAAATATCGGAACGCTCAGTGCAGAACCACATCAATGCCCTGGTGAAAATGGGGCTGGTTCGTGTTGAGTCACGAAAATCGGCCAACGGTCTGAACCAGTCAAATATTTATCATCTGTGCCTGAATGCTACCGCTGTGAGTGGTGAATCTCCTGCACCCTGTGGTGCAAATCCTGCGGGGGTGAGTGGTGCAAATGGTTCCCGGACTGGTGCAGCAGATGCACCGGGTGGTGCAAATGGTTCCGGTAGTGGTGCAGGAGCTGCACCCGGAATCAGTCATGATCCAGTCATAGATCCAGATAATAAAAATATTAATCCTGTTCGCGGGAAAGCCAAAAGCAAAACCGTAATGCCGGAAAACTTTGCACCGACACCAGAACACATTGAGCAGGCCAAAGCCGCCGGTCTGGACATTCAGGACGAGTTTCAGAAGTTCAGCGATTACCACGCCAGCAAGGGTACGCAGTATGTCTGCTGGAACTCCGGTTTCAGATACTGGCTGAATACGGCCGCCGGATTTAAACGCTCTGCGGACTCAAAGAACATCGACACCACCGAGTGCGATGAAGTCTTCAGAAAAATGTTCTCATCCTCCGACTGGAAGCCAGAAAACCGCGTACAGGAGCTGGTCGCAAAACACAAATCCTACATTGGGCGGATGAATGAAATTGCCGGACGAGCAGCATTTCGCGGGTACTGGAAACAGGCCACAGAGCAGGCCGCAAAAGAACGGGAGGCTGCGTGATGATGCTTTACACCCGAATTGCGGCAGAGGAACCGGCCGGAACTGAAATCACCTCCGGGTACATCATGGAGAAATACGGCGTATCACGCAGTATCAGCCAGTCAGCTGTCAGGGTTTTAGCGAAGATTGAAGCGGTCACGCCGACCCGGTGGCGGGGGAATGACCGGATGGCTTTCCGGGTATTGCCGGATGCACAGGAGAAAGTCCGTGAATATGAGGAACTGGTGGCAGCCTGTCGGCGGGGAGTAAAAAAGGTCCGCTGTACGGACCCGGTACCGGAAGAGAACCGGGCCACTCTCACCGAACGGGAATTTGTATCCGTCTATAACCGGTTGTTTACGGCCTTCACGGCAAAGCAGCGGGAACTGAGAAGAAAAAACGGTCTGGCGATGTGAGGCGCAGTATACGGCTGCGCTTAATGAGCGGAGAGATAAACGATGAGCAATCTGATTATTGTTGACGGTATTAATGTGCGCCGGGACATGGCCGGTCGCTATTGCCTGAATGATTTACACCGTGCCGCCGGGGGTGAAGAGCGCCATAAGCCATCTAACTTTATGCGGATGGAATCAACACAGGCATTGTGTTCAGAAATCGACCGATGCTCAGATATGAGCATCGCCTCTGTAAACACCATTCGCGGCGGTACGGAGCAGGGGACATATGTTGCCCGTGAGGTTGTTTATGCCTATGCCATGTGGATAAGCCCGCTGTTCAACCTGAAGGTTATCCGCACGTTCGATGCGGTGGCCGGAACACAGCAGGCG
Source organism: Morganella morganii (assembly GCF_019242955.1). Lineage (GTDB taxonomy): Bacteria > Pseudomonadota > Gammaproteobacteria > Enterobacterales > Enterobacteriaceae > Morganella > Morganella sibonii. Next base: position 2,646,233 of record NZ_CP066129.1, on the reverse strand, counting down.
GTACAGCTGGCCGATAAGGTACAGGCAGGCGCTATCCTGCTGGAGTCTATGGCGAAAACGCTGAATCTGTCGAATTCCTCAAAACTGGGCGGGTATCAGAAACTGCAAAAAATGGCTGGTCTTCCGGATCTGGCTCCCTCCTATGCGATTGATGCACCGGCGGGTGCGGTAGATGGCTCCAGCAGACCGACAACCTCTCTGACTACGCTGCTGAAAAATCACAATGCCGCATTGTCTGCGACCAGAGCATACAAACGTCTTGCTGAACTGGGGATTGTCGAACAGAAAGCCCGTCCGGGTTCGAAGGGAACACAAAAACTGTTCTGGTCTGTTACATCAAAGGGGCTTCTGTACGGCAAAAATATCACATCTCCGGCGAACCCGAGGGAAACGCAGCCGCATTTCTTTGAGAGCAAATCAGCGGAACTGCTGGCACTGATGATGACTCCGGCGGTGGCCTGATGAATTACCTGTTAACCGGCTTTGTTCAGAAAGATACCCGGATCCTGATGTTTAATCCCGGTGCTGAGATTTGCAACTTCCGGAACGGTGCCCGTTATGTTGTGAGTGCGGCTCCCCGTTCAATGGATGGCATTCCGTCCGGCCGCGTTCCTGCAGATGCACAGCCGCTGCTGACAGATGAGCGGGTACTGCGTTTCCTGGACAATCCCGCCGTGGTAAAAGCTGCCGGTGGTTTACAGGGATTTCGTCATTACGTTTCATCAGTAAATCATTGCCAGATTGACGACGAAGCAGATCCGTATCATCACCATGAACTGACCATGACCCGCCACAAAGACGGTTTTATCCGGACGTGCTGGCATCATGACAATATTCTCAGGAAGGGAGAGTACTGCCAGCAGCAGGCGGACAAAATTCTGTTACGCAACCAGCGGGCATTTGTGGCGCAGAGCATATTTATCGATTTACGGTTGCCCGGCGATCATCTTCTGAATCCTTCCGATTTGTTCACCTGGTCTGTGATGCATCGTGTCAGTGAGCATCTTCCGGCCTTCATCTGTTCTTACATTCTGATGCAGTCACCGGAAGAAGAGATAACCGGCACCATGACGGAGCATTCCATCGTTCACCGGACGCGCTCACACAGCCGGATTGTTCAGGACATCGTTGAGCAGATAAAACCTGTCATTGTTCCTGATATAGAGCCGGAACCACCAGCAAGTTTTATGCGGATCCCGAAGTTAAAGCGCTGGGAGTGTCCGAAGTACCTGCAATGGGTGAAGAGTCAGCCGTGTTGCGTATGTGGTCAGCAGGCAGATGACCCGCATCACATCATCGGGCACGGCACCGGCGGTACCGGTACAAAGGCACACGACATTTTTACCATCCCGCTGTGCCGTATTCACCATGACGAGTTACACCGGGATGTGAACGCCTGGGAGCGGAAACACGGCAGCCAGCTGGAGTTGTTATTTAAGTTTATGAACCGGTCATACGGGATCGGTGTTTTTGGTTAATGCGCTGTACGGAGTGCGGAGAGATAAACGATGAGCAATATTCAGATGATATTAGAACGCTGGGGGGCATGGGTTGCGGATAACCCGGAATCTGTAACCTGGTCATCAATTGCCGCCGGGTTTAAAGGGCTTATCCCCGTAAAGGTTAAGAGTCGTCAGCAATGTACTGATAATGATGCACTGGTGATATCCGGCATTATGGCAAAACTGAACATCCGCAACAGCGATATGCATGATCTGCTTTTTGATTACTATGTTTTCGGTAAGACGTTTATTCAGTTGGCCAAGAAATACGGGTGCTCAGACACTCACATAGGGAAAAAACTCCAGAAGGCAGAAGGGCTGGTGGAAGGAATGCTCATAATGGGAGATATAAAACTGGAAATGGACGGTACATCACATCGTGGAGGTATGCGGACATTTATGAACAAATTACATGATTTAAAAATTAATACTTTACGATCGTAAAAAAGACGCTATTGTGATCAGAGTTATTTCTGTGTCTTATTGATTATGAACTGAAACCCCCGTTTTTACGGGGTTTTTTTATGTTGATAAACAGATAAGATAAGTTGTTAAAATCAGTTGTGGTTTACGTGTGGTGATACGTAACATTTGAGGGATAAAATAATATAATTTGCTATATGTGAACATCTGTGGCTTAATGATCTCACTGGTTTGGAAGTACAGGCCTATTTATGCTAGTCAGTTTAAAGTCGTTCACCATTTAGCGTTATCCTCGATACCACTTCATTGCGAATTCCTTCTAATTAATTCCCATAAGTAAAAATAAAAAACAAACCGCATATGCCTTATGGCAATCAAAAAAATTAAAGGAAATTCTATGTCTAATACAATGACTGGTTCAGTAAAATGGTTTAACGATGATAAAGGTTTTGGCTTCATTACTCCTAAAGATGGTAGTAAGGATGTTTTTGTTCATTTCTCTGCAATTCAGAGTGATAACTTCAAATCCTTAATCGAAGGTCAGGAGGTATCATTTACCATGGAAAACGGAATGAAAGGTCCTGCCGCTGGTAATGTGGTGGCGCTTTAAAGACAATATAATCATTGCTTTCTATTTTAAATGCCCATGCTGTAGCGGTTCACAATACCGAACATCACAATTTGATATTTCATTAAGTAACCCGCATGGAGCAAGATGTATTTTTTGCAAAAGTGTGATGAAAGCAGAAACCAACTAAGCATTAAATAGTCAATTATTTTAAACCTCGCAATGTCGGGGTTTTTTGTTATCTGGTACAATAGGCAGTCTGTTTTTTGAGAAAGAGCTATAATACCAGGATCGCCTTACCTCATTGCTATTAATAGTAAATCTTGCAAGTGCGGGTTATTACTTAAAATAAATGTGGTATCCAACTGGAATATTTTCCTAAGGAAATACCTGTGAATAGAAAAACTATTTTCAGTTATGCTCTTATGTTTACTAAAAACCTTTTTATTGTCGTACTGCTGCTTTTAGTTGTTTTTGCAATGGTGAATGGGTTTAAGTGATTTTCTTACGGTGTTGACTGAAGAATTATGAGCCTCACTTCGGTGGGGCTTTTTTATATCTCTAATTTGTAACGATAACTCACAGATTCAACTCTCAGGAATTTACAGATAGTTTACATGTTTGGTTATTCCGAACACCTGATTACCATGCTATTGAGTTTTGGTTCGTAGTACTCAATATATTAAAATTCCGATCACAATGGCATTTAAGGATTACACCCGTTAGTGGGGGTAGTCTGTCAGCACCAGCACTGCGGTGGAAAAGGGCTGACCTGTCGGCGCGTGCCGCTGCAAAGGGGGGTAGTTATTATGGCGAACCGAGTGAATTAGAGGGCACTGGTATTTAAGAGCTGTCAGAAATGCTCAGGTCATGGGGAGAAATGAGAGTCGTTGTCGGTGGATTATCAGGCGATAAAACATCTGATACCAAATATAAGTGGACTTGGCGAAGTAATTGGAAGCCGTTTTATGATGATTTGGTTGGCAAGTACCATATTGAGTAAAATTGTTGTTTTGATATGTAACATTATGACATTTAACTGGCTGTTTATTACGGACAGTTTTTTTGACAAACTGCCCGTTTGGTTTCAGAGGGATTACTGATGATTATTTTTTGATTTTTTGTACCATAGAAAAAAATGGATAAGTCCAAATCCACCATGTCCATAGATATATATTTCTATTAGCACGGTTAATGATTTATGGATGTTTCTCGCCTCTAATGCTGATGGTGAATGCTGTAACCATAAAAAAAACCATATTATTCCTGATATGATGACTATCGATAATGCCCCGAGTCCCAATCCCTGAACTACGGCGGCCAACCCCCTTGGAGCGCTGTCTGGTAGCTTTAGCTTCATCAGTTGTTTTATATCATTTTTCAATGGGACAATATCTCCCCAAAGATAGGGATAAAAATACCGCATTCCCCTTTCATGGAGGCATACAATAATTAAGAGTAATGTAATGAAAAATAAGCAAAAACCAATAGTGATATGAGCCCATGTGAAAAAATAAGTCCAATCCAGCGGAGGTATAACAGGGGATTTTGTGCCTTTCATCCAATTACTGATAATGATTTGCGCCAAAACAAAAATCAGGACTGCACAATGCAACAATCGTACTTTACGTGATTGATACAGGCTGAAAAAATACCATATTTCTCTTGTCAGATTCATATATGCCCCAAAATCGAATAATAAACATATGTAATATATCATTCCTGCCAGATAAATGAGGTAATGTTGTGCATAATTCCATGTTGTCCGAAAGTGCCTTATTATATTCCGATAGTGGGATTTCTATACATATTCACACTACGCAAATTCTAAACCGCGCACTCGCGGGTTTTTTTATTACATGAAATAAATATAAGACTTGCTGTTACTTTTAGTCAGAGTTACATGTGTAGTTATGCACAATAACTGACCGAAGTTATAAAATGTCATTTTAAAACAGAGTGATATGACAACAGCGGCGGAGGTGTTACCAGGCGGAATTTTCTCTGTCAGCGATGCGGCTGCCTTGTCAGGGCTTCCCATGCCGCGTTGCCGACTTCTTCTTACTCAGTTCAGCCTTGCCGGTCTTTTGAAAGACTGCGGCAACGGTGAGTGATTCAAACGACTTTAAACTGTGAAATGGGCGGCTGGTGGGGGTTGGTAGCACCTTCCCAGCCATTCACTCGTTATAGCGATCACGGATAAACCAAAGGCCCACTACTTGTTTGCACAAAGCAAAGTGAGCTTAACAAAAAAGATTACCCTGATCTATGAAAAACACTGTTAATTTAAACAGTGTTAATTTGGTTAACGACGACTCACTCAGCTATATCAAAACCCTTCCGGTCCATGGCGGTAGCAAAACAAAGAAAGCCTGCGTTGTTTTTCCCCGTCTACTGAGCGGGTTCTGTTTGCAGAGCACTATCAGGGACAGGTAAAAGGAAGAGGCAGTGAGTACCATCAGCGGCGGAATGAATTAAAGAAAAATGTGTTTAACCCGCTGATTGAGTATTTCCGGCAGGCGCGTGATGCATTGGGTATCACGGCAAAAGAAATTGACCAGGCAACCGGCAAGCAGATGTCGTCACATTGGTTCGGGTATAGTCAGTGGCAGTTACCGAATGAAGTGGATTACCGAAAATTACAGGCACTTTTTCAGAGGAAAGCCGCAGAGTGTCAGCGAAATAACCCTTCATGCCGTGAACATGATGATCTGGTCAGTGAGCTGCGCACCCTCCGGCGTGAATATTACGAACTGTCAGATCAGTATCAGTTGTTGCGCCGTTACTTCATGGTATCAGTTGATGTGACTTATACCGATGTGTGGACATTTCCGCCGGTTCAGTATTACCCCGGAAAGCACCCCTGTGAAAAACCGGCCGCAATGATGGAGCACATCATAAAAGCTAGCAGCCGGGAAGGTGATCTGGTCGCTGATTTCTTTATGGGATCAGGGGCGACACTGAAAGCACCCCTGAAGTACAACCGCCGCGTTCTGGGTGTGGAAATGGAAGCGGAGCGGTTTGAGCGGACGAAGCGGGAACTGACAGATATCGCTTATTTGCATTCAAAAGTAACGTGGGCTACACCGTTCACAACTAAATGAGAATCGATTTCTGTCTTTATCACTTTTACAGCCTTGTTTTGTGCGGCGCAATATGATGCTGCATTTTTAATTGCCTGAGCTTCTGCGCCACTTTGTCTACCGGCGGCCGGAGCTGACTCCACGGAGGCCAGGTAATGACCATCGTCTGTTTTTTGAATATCGGACTGATATGTCAGGCCTAATCCATTAAATTTGGTATTGTCATTTTTAACTGCGCAGCCACTTAAAAGGAAACCAAGGACAATAGGTATTACGATTGATTTTTTCATTTGCTGAATCCGTTTCAATTTAAAATGTCTGTGGATTATACAAAACAAACGTAAATGAAATCTAAACATATATATCATTGCACATGGTGTATATAAGGATGCGTTAAGCTTCAACTCTCCGGAATGTCCGGATAGTTCACATGTTCGGTTGTTCCAGCTGAATATTAGTAGCGATGGCCCTGTTAGCGCATAGCAGCCTGGCTGAGCTAAATCAGGCTCTCATTTCAGACAAAAAAAAAGCCGGTTTGGGAATAACCGGCATAAATAATAAACGATATTATTTTCATATAAATTCAGGTTTTTGTTACCTTATCATTATAGCCTGAAAATACGTATTTATCCGTGATAAGTTTGAAAAACGATTAAGCATGTGAACATGTCTTTTCTCGACTTATCTATCAGATATTTATTGTGTGAATTAAAAAAAACGTATTACAAAGGTCGCCATGTGCGGCCTTTTTTATTGTCCGCAACAATAAGAGCATTGGAATACGACAGGCTCATTATCTAATCCGTATTCGGTCTCAGTGCTCTTCTTATTGCTTTCCCGCCGCTGGTGGGATTCCGAATAATGCCGCAGCCACCTCACTTTAACCTGTTTAAAACATATAACCCGGTTGCGGCATTACCCCTATCACTCAACATACGGAACACTCCGCAGGGGGTGGATATGCGCATGTCTGACAAATATTCCAGCCCTACAGCATACGCCTGGGGACTTATAACCTCTGCTTTTGGCGTTTTATCTCTGGACCAGTGGGCTATTGTTGCCGGGATCATCTGTACTGTCGGTACGTTCCTGGTGAACTGGTATTACAAACGGAAGGAATTTCAGTTGAAAGCCGGAGAACATCATGAATAAGCGATTGGTTAAAAAGGTCATGGCTGCTTGTACTGCTGGGGCAATTGCCGGTGCGCTGGTGCTGATCCCCGTATATGAAGGTGTTGAGTATACGCCTTATCGTGATGTGGCCGGAGTGCTCACCGTATGTTATGGCCATACCGGCAGTGATATTCAGCCCGGCAAGCTGTACACGGACGCTGAATGCAAGGCCCTGTTGCACGACGACCTGACGAAAGTCCGGCGCGCGGTTGATCCTATGATCAAAGTGCCGATTGATGACAATACCCGGGCGGCCATCTATTCATTTGTCTACAACGTCGGCCCCGGCGCGTTCTCGCGCTCCACTATGCTGCGCAAACTCAATGCCGGTGATATCGCCGGTGCGTGTGACGAAATGAAACGCTGGACATTTGCCGGTGGCAAGCAGTGGCACGGACTGATTAACCGGCGGGATACGGAGAACGCGGTATGCCACGGAACCCCTTAACGTTGATCATCATTGCTATCATCCTGCTGACTACTGCTCTGCTGTCGGTTTGTTATCTGTATTCACTCCCGAATCACTGTAAGCCTCTGCCGGGTAACCCGCTGGGCGGTGTGATCCATTATAAGTGTGAAGCGTTATGAACCGGAAAGAAGCGGTAATTGCCGCGCTGTTTATTGCTGCCGCCTGGTGGGTATATGACACCTACCGAGATAACCAACAGCTGAAAGTGAGTAACACAGTACTCTCAGGCCAGTTATCAGCACAGCAGGCGATAAACACCATTACGCTTTCAGCCGTTGCCATCAGACACCGCGCAGCACTCGACAACATCAAAGCCAAACGGGCCGAGGACACAGAGCATGTCAAAGTTAAGACTGTTATCAAAACTGTTTTCAAAGACAGTGAATGCGCTGCTGCTCCTGTTCCCGCTGATGCTGTCAGTGAGTTGCGCAGATACGCGACCGGAATTAATACCCGCGCCGGTGGTGCCGCTTCCGCCGCAACTGACCGCTGATTGTGAGCAGGTAGATATACCGGATGATCTGACGTTCGGTGGTGCCGTAGAGCTGCTGGCTGATGCTATGAAATACATTGCCAACTGCAATCACGATAAACGGGCAATACGGGAGATTGAAGCGGAGAGGCAAAAAAAAGCCCCAGAATAAAGGGGCGCATATGGAATATTAGAGAAGTAGTTATTGTTATTTTCGTACTGAGTATACCCTCAGAACTTCCGTAATTTCAATTCGATTAAAAAATCAAAAAAAAGCCCTGTAAAACAGGGCGGTAAGGCAATTGAAGAAGAATATTTACTCTAACTACGATGTTCAATATACAGGCTGCTTCGCGTACTAATCAACAACACTTGATTATAAGGATTTCGAGGCTCGCTGTATTAAGGTTTTCGGCAAATCAGGGATGCATATGCAAATTATTTATCCTGCTGACTAACCACATAATTATACAGCAACACTTCAATAGACCGCCCTGCGGTCTATTTATTGCCTGTATTTTATAAAACTCCGCATACGTCGCTTACGAGTGGCGTTGATAGAGGTTTATGCAAGTCTGCCGCCATCATGTAGTATCGGGGTACATGCCACAACGGTGAGGAATTGTATGATTCTGCATAATGTGCTTAAAACTATATACATAGACAATGGCGACAATGATTTTTTGAAATATGAAATCATGGGGGAGCACGGTGGCGATGTAACAATAGCGATCGTATCAGCAGAAATTAAGTCAGTAGTTGGCGGAATAGAGTGTTATCTGTGGGCTAAAGTCGGAGAGCTAACATTTGAGTACCTTGATCCGCTAAAGAGAGGATCATTCCAGCAGACTGTAGCAATGGAATCTCCGCCGGGGAGAAGTATCAGCACCGTAATGCGGGAATGCAAAAAACACAGAGCTACCTGGCAAAGACCGTAACAAATACATAACCCGCTCCGGCGGGTTTTTTATTGGGGAAATCTATGCCACCACGTATACCACGCGCCTGTCGCAAGCGAGGCTGCGCAAAGACAACCACAGACCGCAGCGGATACTGCGAAGAACACCGCAATACAGGGTGGGAGAACCACCAGCAGGGCAGGAGCCGACACGAACGCGGGTACGGTACAAAGTGGGACCGTCTGCGTACTGGGGTGCTGAACAGGGATAAACATCTGTGCCAGCAATGTCTGCGTGAAGGCCGGGCAACTGAAGCAAAGACAGTCGACCACATCACTCCGAAAGCACATGGGGGTACCGATGCGGAAAGCAACCTGCAAAGCCTGTGCTGGCCATGTCACTACCGGAAGACGGCAACTGAACGCAATCGCGGCTGAACCGCTGCAATGCACAGGGGAGGGGGAGGTCAAATCTCTGCCGCTCCACCGCCAGAGGACCGCCGCCTTGCCTTTTTTCACATCGCCGCAGGTTAGAAAACTTTTTTTGGGGTTCCCCCAGCATGTATTAACAGGAGATATCTATTATGTCAGGACCACCAAGAACCCCGACACATCTGCGTTTGGTCAGGGGTAACCCATCAAAACGCCCGATCAATAAAAAAGAACCAAAACCACCGTCAGGGGTACCCCCAACTCCGAAGCATTTTTCTAAACAGGAAAAATACTGGTTCAGGCGGATGGCCGAAGAACTTAATGATATCGGCGTAATTACCAGACTTGACGGGATGGCACTGGAATTAATGATCGGCGCATACATCGAGTGGCGCCATCACCGTGATGTGATCGCTGAAGTCGGGGAGTCTTATCAGACCACGACCAGTACGGGTGACATTATTATCCGGGCGCATCCGCAGGTGGCTATGCGGGACCGGGCATTTAACAATATCTGCAAAATGATGTCAGAGTTTGGTATCACTCCGGCATCCCGGGCCAAGGTATCCGGTAACACACCAGCCGAAGAAGACCCTTTCGAGGCATTTCTGAAACAAAGAAAATGATGAATGGCAACCGTAGCAGACGGGATCCGGTACGCCGAGCAGGTGGTTGCCGGAGAAATAGTTACGGGCGAACTGATATGCCTGGCGTGTCAGCGGTTTCTTGATGATCTGGAATACGGCCCTGAGCGCGGTATTTATTTCATGGAGGAACGCGCCCGGCATATTCTGGATTTTTACCGGTTCGTCCCGCATGTCAAAGGGGCGCTGGCAGGTAAGCCGATTGAGCTGATGCCGTGGCATACCTTTATTCTGATTAATATTTTTGGTTTTGTGATCCCGCTGGTTGATGAACTCACCGGGGCGGTTCAGTACGATGATGACGGTGAGCCGGTGCTGGTTCGTCGCTTCCGGACGGCCTATAACGAAGTTGCGCGTAAAAACGCTAAATCCACCCTCTCATCCGGTATCGGCCTGTACATGACCGGCGCTGACGGTGAGGGTGGCGCCGAGGTTTACTCGGCTGCGACCACCCGTGACCAGGCCCGTATTGTGTTTGAAGATGCAAAAAATATGGTCAAAAAGGCCAAAAGCTCACTCGGCCGCCTGTTTGAATTTAACAAGCTGGCGATTTACCAGGAGCGGTCTGCATCCAACTTTGAGCCGCTGTCCAGTGACGCAAATAACCTCGACGGCCTGAATATTCACTGCGGCATTGTGGACGAACTTCATGCCCACAAAACCCGTGATGTGTGGGATGTGCTGGAAACCGCGACCGGTGCCCGTCTTCAATCCCTGCTGTTTGCGATCACCACAGCGGGATTTAACCGCGAGGGCATCTGCTACGAACTGCGGGATTACGCCATCAAGGTGCTGCGGGGCGTGGTGGAGGATGACACCTTTTTCGCGGCAATTTACACACCGGATGAGGATGATGACCCGTTCGATGAAAGCATCTGGATAAAAGCTAATCCGGGGCTGGGTGTCTGTAAGCGTTTTGACGATATGCGCCGCCTGGCGAAAAAGGCAAAAGAGCAGATTGCGGCCCGGCCTAATTTCCTGACCAAGCACCTCAATATGTGGGTGAATGCCGAATCCGCCTGGATGGATACCGGTAAGTGGGACAGCTGCCCTGAAAATGCGCCGGATGATGAGCTGAAAAATTACCCGGTCTGGGTTGGTGTGGATCTGTCAAACAAAATCGATGTGACCGCAGCCGTTAAAGTGTATGAGGATCCGCGCGGACAACTGCATATGAAGTGCAAATTCTGGCTGCCGGAGGACAGAGTAGTGACTGCACCGAAGCATATCGCTGACCTGTACCGGAAATGGGGAGCTGCTGGTTATCTTGAACTGACGGACGGTGAGGTTGTCGATCACGACATCATCAAAGCCGATATTCTGGCATGGTGCGAAGGTGAGGATTTACGTGAACTCGGTTTTGACCCGTGGAGTGCCGTTCAGTTCTCCCGCCGCCTGGCGGAAGAAGGTATTCCGCTGGTGGAGGTGGCGCAGACGGTGAAAAACCTGTCTGAATCGATGAAAACCGTTCAGGCCGATGTATATTCCGGCAAATTTCACCATGACCACAACCCGGTAATGTCCTGGATGATGTCTAACGTGACGGTAAAACCGGACAGAAATGACAACATTTTCCCGAACAAATCGACACCGGAAAACAAAATTGACGGGCCGTTTGCCCTGTTTACTGCCAAATCACGCCAGATGGTGAACGGCGGGGACAGCAGCGACTTCCTTTCCTCTCTGGATCCTGACGAAGAAATTCTATTCCTATGAAAAACATACTTCTTGATCTCACCGCCCTGACAGGTTTCGGCGCGGTGCTGGCAGGCTGTTACCTGAAATACGGTCTGTCGGATTCTCTGGTGATTGGCGGGTCAGCAATGGTTATCTATTCACTGGCTGTGGCCATGAGGGGGAAACGTGCTTCTTGATGCATTATTCCGCGATACACCGACCAGTATTGAGAATCCGGCGGTACCCATCAGTGCAGATTCTGTTGATGCAGATGGTCTGTTCAAAGCAGATGTGTATGTCAGCCCGGAAACCTCGATGAAACTGGCTGCTGTATATGCTTGTATTTATGTTCTTTCTTCCTCAATAGCACAGATGCCGCTGCATGTGATGCGCAGAACCGGCGATAAGGTTGAGACTGCCCGCGATCATCCTGTGTTTCACCTTGTTCACGATGAGCCGAACGAATGGCAGACCAGTTATAAATGGCGGGAAACCAAAGAGCGCCATATTCTCGGCTGGGGAAACGGCTACACGCAGGTGATCCGTAACAGTCGCGGTGAGGTGACCAGTCTGGAAGCCTGTATGCCGTGGGAAACCGCACTGCTTAACACAGGTGGCCGGTATACCTACGGTGTTTATAACGAACAGGGGAATTTTGCTGTCAGTCCGGATGACATGATCCACATCCGGGCGCTGGGTAATAACCAGCGGATGGGGCTCAGTCCGATAGTGCAGCATGCGGAAACCATCGGCATGGGGATGTCCGGTCAGAAATACACCAGTTCTTTCTTCGGCGGTAATGCCCGTCCGGCCGGTATCGTCTCAGTGAAAGGGGAGTTACAGAAAGACGGGTGGCTCAGACTGAAAGATATGTGGCAGAAAGCGTCTGCAGCGCTGCGCAGTCAGGAAAACAAAACCATGCTGTTGCCTGCTGACCTGGATTACAAAGCCCTGACCGTTTCCCCGGTGGATGCTCAGTTGATCGATATGCTGAAGCTGAACCGCTCCATGATTGCCGGGATTTTTAACGTACCGGCACACATGATCAATGATCTGGAAAAGGCGACATTCTCCAACATTTCTGAACAATCCATTCAGTTTGTCCGGCATACGATCATGCCGTGGGTGGTGAACTGGGAACAGGAGCTTAACAGGCGGTTGTTCACCCGGCAGGAGCGCTGCGCCGGATTTTATGTCCGGTTTAATCTGGCCGGATTACTGCGCGGAACCCCGAGAGAGCGGGCTGAATTCTATCATTATGCCATTACTGACGGCTGGATGAGCCGGAATGAGGCACGGGCATTTGAGGATATGAACCCGGTTGACGGACTGGATGAGATGCTGGTCAGCGTTAATGCCGCACAACCGGACGGCAGTAAATCAGAAGGTGGTGAAAAAGATGAGCAGTAATGAAAGAGAAACCCGCAGCTACAGCGGTGAGATCCGGGCCGCTCCGGGGGAAGAGGATAAACCGGCCCACATTATCGGTCTGGCTTCGGTGTTTAACTCCCTGTCCGAGCCGATGTGGGGATTCCGCGAAATTATTAAACCCGGCGCATTTGACGATGTGTTGAATGATGATGTGCGGGCGCTGTTCAATCATGACCGCAATTATATCCTCGGCCGGTCTGCTTCCGGAACGTTATCGCTGAGTATCAGCGAACAGGGACTGGCCTACGATATTACGGTGCCGGATACACAAACTATCCGGGACCTTGTGGTTGCTCCGATGTTACGTGGGGATGTCAGTCAGAGTTCGTTCGCGTTCAGCGTGGCGGTGAACGGCGATGACTGGTATCAGGATGATGACGGCATGGTTGTCCGTGAAATTCACCGGATCTCCCGTCTCTATGATGTCAGTCCGGTGACTTATCCGGCCTATCTGGCCGCAAATTCAACCGTGCGGTCAATGGAGGCGTGGAAAGAAGCACGCGACAGCGGCGGTATAGCCAAAGCTGTCAATGAAAAACTGGCGCGTGAGCGTCTTCTCACTTTAATGAATGTATAAGGCAATTCTATGAAACTTCATGAATTAAAACAGAAACGTAATACCATCGCCACCGAAATGCGTGCAATCCATGAAAAGGTCGGTGACGGTGTTATGACCGAAGAACAGCGTGCGGAGTGGAATAAGGCCAAAACAGAGTTTGATCGTCTGAATGAACAAATTGCCCGTGAAGAGGAACTGCGTGCGGCAGATCAGGCTTTTGTGGATGATCAGGAGCCGGAACAGCGCGGAAAACAGAACGGTAATCCGGAAAGTGAAGCCGCAGAGCGCCGCGCAGCGGCATTTGACCGCTTTCTCCGCCATGGTTTCGGTGAGCTGACAGCAGAAGAACGTCAGGCCGTGAGGGAATTACGGGCTCAGGGAACATCCCCGGATGAGAAAGGGGGCTATACCGTCCCGGTTAAGATGCTGAACAAAGTTGTTGAGCAGATGAAAGCCTACGGCGGGATTGTCTCGGTTTCTCATGTTCTGCCGACGGCGGACGGCCAGGATATTACCTGGTCAACATCGGACGGCACAGCGGAGGAAGGTGAACTGCTGGGGGAAAACACCGCTGCCAGTGAACAGGATGTGGAATTCGGCACCGCCATTCTCGGTGCCAAAAAATTGTCTTCCAAAATTATCCGTGTATCAAATGAGTTGCTGCAGGACAGCGGGATCAATATTGAATCCTACCTTGCCGCCCGTATCGCGCAGCGTATCGGCCGTGGTGAGGCTAAATACCTGGTGAAAGGTACCGGTGCCGGTACGCCGGTGCAGCCGAAAGGCCTGGATGTTTCCGTGACAGGCACGGTAAACGCGAAAACAGCCGCATTCAGCTGGAAAGACATCAACGCGCTGAAACACGCCATTGATCCGGCGTACCGCAACAGCCCTAAGTTCCGGCTGGCCTTTAATGACAGCACCCTGAAAGTGCTCACGGAAATGGAGGATGGTAACAAGCGTCCGCTGTGGCTGCCGGAAATCACCGGTGTTGCTCCCGCGACAATTCTGGGTATGCCGTATGTGATTGATCAGGCGGTTGACAGTATGGAAGCCGGTAAAAAATTTATCTTCTGTGGTGATTTTGACCGTTTTATTGTCCGCCGTGTCACTTATATGACGCTGAAACGTCTGGTCGAGCGTTATGCTGAATTTGACCAGACCGCGTTTCTGGCGTTTCACCGCTTTGACTGTTGTCTGGAAGATACCTCAGCGATTAAGGCGCTGGTGGCAAAAGCTGCCTGATAGTCATACCGTTGCAATCCTGTGTGCCGCTTAACTGCGGTTTTTTTGTGCCTGCGGTCTGAAGCGGCCGCAGGCATGGGGGAAATATGCCGTTACCGACACTCGAAAAACTGAGAATGCAGTGCCGTATTGATGAGGATAATGACCTTGAGGATGAGTTGCTTCTGACTTACCTGGGGGCGGCCGTGAAGCGGGCTGAAAATTATATTAACCGTCATCTTTATGACACAGAGGTTCCTGCATCAGATCCGGACGGATTACCGGTTACGGATGATATAGAACTGGCCCTGCTGGTCTGCGTTGGTTACCTGTATGAATCACGGGAAAATGCGGCAATACCGGCGGGCTTCTTTCTGCTGCTTGAACCGTACAGGTTCATCAATTTATAGGGAGCGCACTGTGCAGGCCGGAAGATTAAGGCATCGCGTCACATTTCAGCGTGCTGAACGGGTTATCTTACCGTCCGGCCAGCGTGAAAACCAATGGCTGCCCGTTGCCGTAACCTGGGCGGAAGTCAGACCCGTCAATGGCCGGGAACTGCTGACCGCCGGAGCGGAAATGTCAGAAATAACGGTCCGCGTATGGATGCGGTACCGGCCGGATATTCATCCTGCATGCCGGATGGTATATCGCGGTCAGGTCTACGATATTCAGGCTGTGATCCCGGATGTGAAATTTACCCGGCTGGAACTGCTGTGTAAACAGGGGGTGAAAGATGGCTGATATGGGGCTGGATTTGTCCGGTTTTGCTGAACTATCCCGTGATCTGGAATCACTCAGCCGGGCTGAAAATACCCGTGTGCTGCGGGAGGCTGCGAAAGCCGCAGCGGATATGCTGCGGGATGAGGTCCGGCAGAGTGCACCCCGCAGAACCGGCAGGTTAGTGCGTAATATCGTTACCGGCGGTCAGCGGAGCCGTTATAAAGGTGAGGTTGTCTCGGGGGTGTACATCCGGGGAACCAACGCCGCAGGAACCAACAGTGATAACACACTGAAAACGGACGATCCGCGTAATGCGTTTTACTGGCGCTTTCTGGAAAACGGTACATCAAAAATGGCACCACAACCCTTTATACGCCCGGCATTTGACGGTAAGGCGGATGAGGCCGCGGATCTGGCGCTGAGCAAACTCAGTCAGGCTATCGATAAGGTGCTGAGCGGATGAAAGAATCTGATTTGTTTTCTTTGCTTGCCCCGGTGCTGCCGGGCAGGGTTTTCCCGTATGTGGCTCCGCAGGATGAACCCAAAATTCAGCCGCCGTGGTGTGTTTTTTCACTTTATGATACCGGCGGCGATGTGCTGTGCGGCCGTGCTGAGACAATGACCAATATCCAGATTGATGTGTATGCAAAAACCATCGATGAAGCCCGCCGGATCCGTGAACTGTCTGTTGCTGCTGTTTCTCCGCTTTCACCGGCGGAGTTCACAGAAAAGCAGGGCTATGAAGCGGATACCTCGCTTTACCGGGCCACGCTGGAGTGTCAGGTCTGGCAATAACGTAATCTTGAACAACAAGCTGCTGCGGCAGCTTTTTTTATGCTTACAGGAAAATAATCATGCCGAGCAAATATGAAAAAACGCAGGGCACGAAAATCAGTATTTCAAAGCTGCCTGCAACAGAAGTGAACCCCGCATCCGCAGAATTTCTGCCGCTGGCCTGTGCGGCCAAAGAGATCAGTTATACCGGTGGTCAGAAGTCGGATATTGATGTCACAACCCTGTGCTCAACGGAGCAGGAAATGACCAACGGGCTGGCCTCTCCGGGGGAAATCACGATCTCCGGTAACTGGTCACCGGATGAAGGCCAGGAAGTTCTGCGTACTGCCTATGACAAAGATACTATTCATGCGTTCAAAGTGGAATTTCCGTCAGGTAATGGTTATGCCTTCCTGGCAGAAGTCCGTCAGAACAGCTGGAGTGCGGCAACCAGCGGGCTGGTCACCGCGTCTTTCACGCTGCGCATGAAAGGTAAGCCTGTTCCGCTGAAAAATGGGGCGGTAACTGAGCCGGGAAAGAGGGAATAAGCCGTGGCGAATCCGAAACTGTCATTAAAAGAACTGGCACTCAGTCCAAAAAACGCCTTCCGTTCAAAGATGGTGAAGGTACCTGAATGGAGCGGAGTCACCGTTATTCTGCGGGAACCGTCTTCGGCAGCCTGGCTCAGATGGCGTGAGCTGATGAATACCGGCGCAGACGGTGATGAAAAATTGTCAGAGGCAGAACAGGCGCAGCGCAATCTGCGTGCAGATGTGGTGATGTTTTCTGATGTGCTGCTGGATGAAGATAAAGAGCGGGTGTTCAGTGATGACGACACTGAAGAAGTGATGGCTGTTTACGGGCCGGTTCATGCCCGTTTACTGAAACAGGCGCTTGACCTGATGACCACGCCGGATGAAGCGGAAAAAAAGTAGCACAGCCCGGGATGTTTTTTCTGATGACACTGGCGCTCCGGATGGGGCGTACAGTGGATGAACTGACCAGAACGATGAGCGCCGGTGAGCTGACCATGTGGATGGCTTTTGACCGCCTCAGTCCGATCGGGGACATCCGCAGTGACATACAGACGGCCCATATTGTCTCATCGCTGTACGGCGCACAGGGCGGCAAACTCAGCCTGAATGATGCGATGCTGCAATGGGGAAAAACGGGTAACGGTGAGGCAGATGACGGGCTGGAGGGTTTTCTGAAATCGGTATCTGAAACCTGATTGTACTGACATAGCAGAGGACGTAATGGCAAAGCTTCGTGAGCTTATTATTAAAATATCGGCAAATTCCTCCTCGTTTCAGTCTGAAATAGCGCGCGCCTCACGGATGGGGGAGAACTATTACCGGACGCTGGAGCAGGGCGGACGCAAAGCAGCATCGGCATCACGCGAAACGAAACGGGCAATCAGTGAACTGAATAATGAACTGTCATCAATAAAATCCACGGTAACCGGTGTAATGGGGGGCATGGCCGGTGCTTTTGCCACGCAGCAGCTTATCAGTTATGCCGATACCTGGAGTCAGTTAAGCGGCCGTCTGAAACTGGCCTCTGTGTCTGCGGAGGATTTCAGCCGTGCTCAGCAGGAACTGATGTCACTGAGCCAGCGTACCGGCACGTCACTGGCGGCAAATACCAACCTGTATGCCCGTATTGCACAGTCGATGCGTGATGCGGGTTATGCCTCGGGGGATGTGGCAAAAGTCACTGAAACCATCGCAACTTCACTGAAGCTGTCCGGTGCAAGCACCGAAGAAGCCAGCTCTGTTATTACTCAACTCAGTCAGGCACTGGCTTCCGGTGTTCTGCGCGGTGAAGAATTTAACGCGGTGATGGAGAACGGCGGACGGCTGGCAAAACTGCTGGCTGACGGGATGGGGACCACCATCGGCGGGCTGCGCGATATGGCGCAGAGCGGGCAGCTGACCACGGATAAAATCGTCCCGATCCTGACAAATACGGAGCAACTCAGAAAAGAATTTGAGCAGTTACCGCAGACCGTCAGTATGGCTTCGCAAAAGGTGGAAAACGCCTTTATGGCGTGGGTGGGCGGGGCTAATGAGGCATCTGGTGCAACCAGCACACTGACCGGGGCACTGAATGGTATTGCAGGAAATATAGATACCATCGCCACTGTTGCAGGGGCACTGGTCGGGGTTGGCCTGGCACGGTATTTCGGTGGACTGACCGCCAGCGTGGTTAAAGCATCCTCCGGGGTGGTCAGTGCCGCAAAAGGCGAGGTCGCTCTTGCGCAGGCCCAGCTGCGCGGGACACAAATTGCGGTTGCCAGAGCGCGTGCGGCAGAGTACCGGGCACAAAAATCACTGGCAGCTGCACGCGGAACCGATGCGCAGGCAGGCGCAGAAAAGCGGCTTGCCGCTGTACAGGCATCCGTTACACGCAATATTAACGCCCGCAATATCGCACAAAACAACCTGAATAACGTCACATCTGTCGGTTCACGTCTTCTTGGTGGTGCGCTGGGGCTGGTCGGTGGTATTCCGGGGCTGGTGATGCTGGGTGCCGGTGCCTGGTACACCATGTACCAGAAGCAGGAACAGGCAAGACAGTCCGCACTTGAATACGCCGCCACCATTGACCAGGTTCGTGCCAATCTTAATAAAATGACGCTGCCGGAAACCGCTGATAACTCTGGTAAAACCAAAGAATCGCTGGCGGTGCAAAATAAACTGGTTGATGAGCAGCGTCAGAAAGTCGAGAGATTAAAATCAGCGATAGCAGGATATCAGCAGATGCTGGCCTCACCCGGCCCCAGCATCAACGGCTATCTGATTAATCATCTGATCAGTCAGGAGGATGCGGTTAAATCCCTGGCGGCTGCGCAGGGTGAACTTTCTGTTGAACAGAGCAGGCTCAATGAGCTGAGCAAAAAATCGGAAGAGATTCAGTCAGCACTGAAGGCGGTCGAAAGTCAGCGTGATTTTCTTATTCGTCAGCAGTCTGCTGCCCAGAATAATATGCGTCATTCATTACTGATGGTGAATGCGGAGCATAGCGAATTTAACCGGATAATGTCTGCCGGAAATCAGATCCTGACTAACCGCCTGGCTCTGGTTAACAGCCCGATGCGTATCCCGGCAGCGCCTCTCAGCGAAAAACAGCAGGATTTCATTCAAAAATCAGAGCGGGACAAAGAACTGTCCGCACTGACCGGGGAAGCCCGTGTTATCCGGCAGGCTGAGTTTGCCGCAGATGATATCGGTCTGCTGAATAAACCTGAATTTGCCGATAACCGGCAGAAGTATATTGATAATCAGGTGGCAGCCTACCGGAATCAGGAAAAGCTGAGTAAGGAACTGAAAGCGGGTAAAAGTGCTCAGAGTGCTTTCAATAAAGAGCAGAAAGAAGCGGAACGTCAGGCGGAGCAGTATGCCCGTAAAATGGCGGATCTGAGTGTGGCCACGGAGGTTCAGAAAGTCAGAGCCTCGCAGGGAGAGAAGGCCGCGGAGCTGTATGCGGCTGCGCATGAGGCCGGTACCAAATGGACGGATGAGCAGCGAAAAGCGATCCGCGCATCCTCTGTTGCCCTGGCGGAGTGGACACAAAAGGCCGATGAGGCGGTCAGAAAGCAGCGTGAAATGGATGATGCGCTGAAAGCGATGCGTGACGGAGCCCGGAAATTCAGTGACGAAGCGGAGCAAATTGATAAAACCCGGGGAATGGGCGGAAACCGGCGCAGTCTTTACGATGAGCGTCAGCAGATTGATCGTGTTTATGCCAAATCTGATCAGGGAAAAAGTGCGACCGAAGCTTATAACCGGGAGATTGATGCGCTCAACCTGAAATATCAGAAAATAAAGGAGGTTCAGTCTGACTGGACCAGCGGGGTTACCCGGGGGATGGAAGACTGGGTTGCTGAGGCCGGAGATTATGCGGAGCAAACCGCATCAGCAGTGCAGAGCGCCATGGGCGGTATGGTGAATAACATCACTGACATGCTGAACGGAAATAAAGCCAGCTGGCGCGACTGGTCAATAGATGTCCTTAAATCCATCCAGAAAATACTGGTCAACGCTGCCATCGTGAACAGCCTGAAATCCATGTCAGATGCCGGTGGCTGGATTGGTGCTGTCGGTAACTTCCTGGGAGGTGCCGCGGCAAATGCCAAAGGCGGAGTTTATAACTCCCCGGGCCTGAGTGCGTACAGTAATCAGATAGTCAGCACACCGACTTATTTTGCGTTTGCCAAAGGTGCCGGGCTGATGGGTGAGGCCGGACCGGAAGCGATTATGCCGTTAACACGGGCGGCGGATGGCTCTCTCGGTGTCCGGGCGATCGGCAGAAATCAGAATACCGGTTCTGCAGCACCACAGGTGTTTATTACCATTGACAGTAACGGCAGCAGCCAGACGCAGTCGTCAGCTGGTTATGAACAGTTTGGCCGGGAGATTGGGCAGTATGTAGACCAGCGTTACCGGGCGCTGATTAATACAGACCTGCGGCCCGGCGGTGCCATCTGGTCGGTTGCGAAAGGGGGCCGTCAATGATTGAAATTTTCACCTGGTGTCCCCGTGTTAATCCCACGGAGGACATCACCTATAAAACCCGCAGGGTGAAGTTCGGTGATGGTTATGAGCAGGTGTCCGGTGACGGTATTAACGCCCGCAGCCAGAAGTGGTCACTGGAATTTACCGGTCGCGGGGAGTATATCGCGGCTATCCGTCAGTTTATCGACCGTCACGGCGGCATAAAGGCTTTTCAGTGGAAACCCCCGCTTGAGCCGGTCGGTCTGTACCGGTGCGACGAGCATAAGCTCACCCCGCTCGGCGGTGACAACTATTCACTTTCTCTCACTTTTACCCAGGCATTTAAACCATGATCACAAATGACTACCAGAAGCTGGAACCGGGTAATGCCGTCCGGCTTTTTGAGGTTGACGGTACCGCATTCGGTGCGCCGGATATTTTGCGGTTCCATGCATACAACATCCCACATACAGAGGCAGAAATTACAGCCGCCGGTGGTGATCCGGAAAAATTACCGGCGAAATCCATCTGGTGGCAGGGAGAGGAGTATCGGGCCTGGCCTGCGCAGATTGAAGGGATAGAGGCATCCACCACCGGATCCGGCGCACAGCCGAAGTTATCGGTGGCAAACCTCGACGGTTCAATCACCGCGCTGTGTCTGGCATACGATGACATGCTGAAAGCGAAAGTCACGATACACGACACCCTGGCACACTATCTGGATGCGGCGAATTTTCCGGATGGCAACCCGGCGGCAGATCCTACCCAGGAAAAAGTCTCGGTCTTTTATATCGACAGCAAATCCTCAGAAACTAACGAAGTTATCGGGTTTGAATTAGCCAGCCCGATGGATTTGCAGGGGGTGCTGATCCCGACGCGGCAACTGCATGCAATGTGTACCTGGTGCATACGCGGCAAATACAAATCCGGTGACGGCTGTGATTATGCCGGGCAGAACGGGTATTTTGACAAATACGGCAACCGCGTGGATGACCCGGCACAGGATCAGTGCAGCGGCATGCTGAATACCGGTTGCTTTCCCCGTTTCGGGAAAAATAATCCGATCCCGTTCGGCGGCTTTCCGGGAACCTCATTACTGAGGAAATAATGATGCGTAAAAACATTCAGGCAGCTATTTTTGCACACGCAGAATGTGAATATCCCCGCGAGTGCTGCGGAGTAATAGCGCAAAAATCCCGTGTGGTGAAATACTTTCCCTGCCGCAATATCGCGGCTACGCCGGAAGAGCATTTTGTATTATCGCCGGAGGATTACGCGGCTGCTGAGGATTGGGGTACGGTGACCGGTATTGTGCACAGTCACCCGGATGCTACCACTCGGCCGTCAGAACTTGATAAAGCACACTGTGATGCTCTCGGTGTGCCGTGGTATATCGTCAGCTGGCCGGAGGGGGATCTGCGGACTGTTCAGCCACGCGGTGAGCTGCCATTACTCGGTCGGCCGTTTGTGCTCGGGTTTACCGACTGCTGGGGGCTGGTCATGAGCTGGTTCCGGCAGGAACGTGGCATTGAACTGCCGGATTACCGGGTGGATTACCCCTGGTGGGAGCAGGGTGAGAACCGTTACGCCGATAACTGGCGGGAAGCGGGATTTATTCAGGTTGACGACCCGCAACCCGGTAATGTCATCGTGATGCAGGTACAGGCACCGGTTGCCAATCATGCCGGTATTTTATTGCCTGACAACATGCTTCTGCATCACTTATACGGTCACCTGAGTCAGCGGGTGCCGTATGGTGGTTACTGGCGTGACCGTACAGTGATGGTACTGCGTCATGAGCAACTGATATGACCCGCTCCGGCGGCTTTTTTTACGGGTGAAATATGTCACAGGAAATTATGGTGAAAATTGTACTCGGCGGTGTGCTGGGTAAAACCTTTGGCAAAATACATCAGCGCCTGGTCAGCACAACCTCCGAAGCGGTCCGTGCTTTATGCTGCACAATTCCCGGGTTTGAACGCTATCTGAATACCAGTAAATCCCGCGGCTTAACGTATGCGGTATTTCGAGGTAAAAAAAATATCGGGGTGGATGACCTCGTTTTTCCGGTGACGGATGATGTTATCCGGATTGTGCCTGTTGTGATCGGCAGCAAACGCGGGGGATTGCTGCAGGTTATTTTCGGCGCGGTGATGGTGGCTGCTGCGTTCTGGACAGGCGGTGCGTCAGTGGCGGCATGGGGAGCGATGCATACCGGGCTGGCCATGACCGGCGTATCCATGATGCTGGGCGGTATAATCCAGATGTTGTCCCCGCAGCCGGGCGGACTTGCCATGAAAGACCAGGGCGAAAATAAGCCATCATATGCATTCGGTGCGCCGGTGAACACCGTTTCTCAGGGCTATCCGGTACCGATCGGTTATGGTAAGCGCCGCATAGGCGGCGCGGTTATCTCAGCCGGAATTTACGTCGAAGATCAGCAGTAACTTTCCCTTCAGTTATTCAGCAGGAAATCCACAATGACACAAATCACAGGCCGCAAAGGTGGCGGTGGCAGCCCGCGCACGCCCGTCGAACAACCGGATGATTTACAGTCCGTTGCCAAAGCTAAATTGCTGATCGCTCTCGGGGAAGGTGAATTTGCCGGTGAGCTGACCGGGAAGAATATCTTTCTGGATGGTACGCCGCTGCTGAACGCTGACGGGTCGGAAAACTTTCCCGGTGTGGTGTGGGAATACCGCCCCGGTACCCAGGCGCAAACCTATATTCAGGGGATGCCGGCGGCGGAGAATGAAATCACGGTTGGTACCACCATGCAGAGCAGCACACCGTGGGCGCATGCGTTTACTAACCCGCAGTTGTCTGCGGTCCGCGTCCGCCTGAAATGGCCGTCCCTGTTCCGCCAGGAGGATAACGGGGATATGGTCGGTAACGAGGTGAAATACGCCATTGATCTGCAAACTGACGGTGGTAGTTGGAAAACCGTTGTGGACGGACGGGTGAAGGGCAAAACCACGTCAGGTTATGAGCGGACTCATCGTATTGATCTGCCGCAGTCGGCCACATCGTGGACACTGCGGGTGCGGAAAATCACTGAAGATGCCAACAGTGCCAAAATCGGTGACACCATGGTGCTGCAGAGTTACACCGAGGTGATTGATGCCAAATTGAGGTATCCGCATACCGCGCTGTTGTATATTGAGTTTGACTCAAAACAGTTTAACGGCTCTATCCCGCAGGTCACCTGTGAGCCGAAAATGCGTATTATCCGTGTACCGTCAAACTATGACCCGGGGCACCGGACATATTCTGGTACCTGGGACGGTTCGTTTAAATGGGCATGGACTAATAACCCGGCCTGGATATTTTACGATATCGTGGTTTCCGATCGCTTCGGCCTCGGCGACCGCATCAAAATGCAGAATATCGATAAGTGGGAGCTGTACCGGGTTGCGCAGTATTGTGATCAGCTGGTGCCGGATGGTAAGGGCGGCAGCGGTACCGAACCGCGTTATGTCTGTGACGTGTATGTGCAGGATCGCAATGAAGCCTATACCGTGCTGCGTGATTTTTCTGCCATTTTCCGGGGTATGATCTACTGGGGCGGCAACCAGATTATCACCCTGGCGGATATGCCGCGTGATATTGATTACAGCTACACCAAAGCCAACGTGCTCGACGGTCGTTTCACCTATTCCGGCAGCAGCAGTAAGGCCCGTTATTCCTCTGCACTGGTGTCGTACTCAGATCCGCTGAACGGTTATGCCGATGCGATGGAGCCGGTGTTTGAAAATGAGCTGGTTTACCGGTTCGGTTTTAATCAGCTGGAAATGACCGCTATCGGCTGTACCCGCCAGTCAGAGGCCAACCGCAAAGGCCGTTGGGGCATCCTCACCAACAACAAAGACCGCGTAGTGACATTCGGTGTGGGACTGGACGGCAATATCCCGCAGCCGGGCTACATCATTGCGGTGGCGGATGAAAACCTGTCCGGGAAAGTCACCGGCGGCCGCGTCAGGGCTGTGAATGGCCGGAGTATCACACTCGACCGCAAACCGGATGCCGCGCCGGGTGACCGGCTGATGCTGAACCTGCCGTCCGGTAAATCACAGGCCCGCACCATTCAGATGGTCACGGATAACGTGCTCACCGTTACCACGGAATACAGCGAAACGCCGGAACCGGAATGTGTCTGGGTGACGGAGTCAGACGAGCTGTACGCCCAGCAGTACCGGGTGGTGAGCGTGACTGAAAATGATGACGGCACGTTCACGATATCGGCGGCGATGCATGATCCGGACAAGTACGACCGGATAGACACCGGCGCGGTGCTCGATGAACGGCCAATCAGTGTTATTCCGCCAGGTAACCAGTTCCCGCCGAAAGATATCACCATCAGCTCTTACTCTGTCGTTAACCAGGGGATCAGCGTCGAAACCATGCAGGTTACCTGGTCACCGGCAGAGAACGCGATTGCCTACGAGGCGCAGTGGCGGCGTGATGACGGCAACTGGATCAATGTGCCGCGCAATGCCACCACCTCGTTTGACGTGGCCGGGGTGTATTCAGGCCGCTACCTGGTACGGGTCAGGGCGATTAACGCGGCGGAAATTTCCAGCGGCTGGGGATATTCAGAGGAGACCCGGCTGACCGGGAAAGTGGGTGATCCGCCGATGCCGCTGAACTTCCGGGCATCCACACTGGTATTCGGGATCAAACTGAACTGGGAGTTCGGGAAATTCACGGAGGACACCCTGAAAACTGAAATTCAGTACAGCAAAACCAACGATGGTCAGAATCTGTTACTGCTGGCCGATGTGCCGTACCCGTCCCGCTCTCATGAGCTTGCCGGTCTGGCCGCCGGTACCGCGTTTTATTTCCGTGCCCGCCTGGTAGATAAAACCGGCAATCAGTCCCCCTGGACTGAGTTTGTGCGCGGTGTGGCCGAGTTCGACGCATCGACCATTATTGATGAAGTGGCTGCCGGACTGGGTGATTCCCAAATCATCAAAGACCTGCAGTCGCAGGCGGATGATAACTTCGAGGCCATCATCAATAACGCCAACAACGCATACGGACAGTGGGGCTACTGGCAGCGCGAAACCGGTTCGATGAAAGCCGAAATTATCGAAGTCCGCAACTACACCGTCACTGAAACCACCGCACTTGCAGAGAAACTGGATGCAGTTAAGGTGACCGCAGACGACAGCTTTGCCATCGCACAGAACTCTATCCGCGCGCAGTGGGACATGGCCGCCGGTGAAGCATCAGTGGTTCACGATATGAAAGTCCGCATTCATTACAACGGTGAGGACTATTCCGCCGGTATGGTCATCGGAGCAGAGTTGAAAGGCGGAGAGGTGAACACGCTTATCGGTTTTAACGCACAGAAATTCGCGTTTTATAACCCGTCCAGCAAATCCATGGATCTGTTTATGTACATGGAGGGCGGGCAGATCTTTATGCGTGAAGCATTTATCAATAAGGCCTGGCTTAATGAAGTTGTCGTTACTGACAAAATGCAGTCGGAGAACTATGTGCCGGGTAAACAGGGTTTTATTCTGGATGCAAAAACAAACAAATTTGAAATGAACTCAAATGATAGAAGCGGTGGGTTAACTTTTGATGGTTCAGGTCTTTATTTACGGGACGAACACGGAAATCTAAAAATAGAAATAGCACTGAAATAGCAAACCGGAATTAATATATGGCGAAGAAACCCGTTTTTAATGTATATTACGATACCGGTGAGATAGATAATATTATAGATTCTCTTGTATTTGTTATTCACTCGGAAAAGGTTGATTTTTCAAAAACAAGTATGTCGTTTGACAGTCGTTACCTGAAAGGTGGTGAAAGGATAATAGCCGTTCCTATAGTGACTCATCGTTCAGAAATGAATGGAAATTACCCTACGGTAACAAATGTAAAAGTAAACGGTAACACGGTAACGTGGGCATATGAGCATGACAGCGGTATGGCAAGTGCCACGGTGCCGATAATTCACGTATTTAAACTGATGGGGAGGTGACCGTGAGGCCTGTTATATCCGTGAATGGCGCCGAGGTCGGAATATTATCATCAGTCACCTACGTACTTGAAAAAATACTGGATATGAGTAAGGAGGGCATTAAAGAGCCTGGCCTGTATGATTTTTTACGTGCTGAGTACAACGTTATATACCCAGAAATGTGGGACAGGTATATTATTTTTCATCGGGATGCGCGAACTACGGGTATTGGTTCTAATATGGTTCGTCACGGATGGGATATTAAAAAGTTGAGGTTTCTGTCAGCCGAATCAGTGAATATCTATATATACAGACCAATAGTAGCCTCAGATATAGATACGAAAACTAAAGTGAATATTTTTAATGAAGAAAATAAACTATTTTACTCATCAGGAAAATTTCCGCTCCGGATAAAAACAATCATATCAGATCTGACGTATGCCGGAACGATACTGGACCCACAGAAACCACTAGATTACCGCAGTGGGCATACGGGCTGTATGGTGCTCAGTTATATCTCAACATCATTTGAAATCAGTTTCGGCGGCTTCGTATTTGGCTACGGGGTAACCCGTGACGGTTATGTAACGAGAGCATCAAATCTGGTCGGTCTTGGCGGAGGGGGCGCGTATGCGAATGATATAGGTTGCATTGTTGCTTATGCCCCTGATGCATATCCGCGATGGAAATGAATAACCAAAATAACCGCTCCGGCGGTTTTTTTATGCCTGAATTTAAGGATACCCCATGATTTATACAGACGGCACCATAACCATTAACACCGGTTCACCGATTGTGACCGGCACCGGTACACAGTGGAAAAAGAATATTCACGGTGTGGCTCCCGGCCAGCTCATCAGCATCGAGAACGGCACAGCGTCGGTCAGCATGATGATTCGCGCGGTAAACAGCGATACCGAACTGGTGTTGTCATTCAATGCCCCGGTGACGCTCAGCAGCGCGAAATACTCCATCGCCACCACGGTACCGGATACCATTTCAGATGCGGCCCGCACCATGTCAGCCAATCAGGGCTATATCGTTTACTTTCTCCAGGCAATGCAGCAGTGGATGACAGACACCGGCCAGGTGGAAATTGAACTGCCGAACGGTCAGAAGGTGACGCTGGAGGATGTAACAGGGCTGGCTTCACAGGAATGGGTCAAAACTGTATTGTTTGGTGTGGGTGACAAAACGGCAAAAGCATCCGGGATAATGAATCCCGATAATACAATGTGGTGGGGTGCGCATAATGATAATCTGTATGCGAAGCAAGATGGAAAAAATTATAATGTTTTACAGATAGATAAAAATGATGCAGTAACTGTAATGGGGAAACTGGACTTAAAATCATTAGGGCATTACACATCCTTCAAAATGTGGAGATTGGATAATACAGGTGTTTTATTACAGACGAGTCCATATAAAGAGGGAATTGATGGTAGTTCCTCTATCACGTTAGTAGAGCAGGATTCAGCAGGTAAAAATGTTAATTCCTGGACATTTGCAAGAGAGGGAAATGGAGGAACTGTTGCATCAAGACAATGGGTTAATAAATTTGCATCTGTAAATAGCGATTCATCGAATAGATTCACCTCACCGGGTATGGGAGCTGGTTTTATTGCGCGTGATGATGGGCGTTTGGGATTATATAATTACATTGTTGGTGGATACTCCGTAGAGTTTTCAATTACCAGAGATGCTCAGTTTTATGGTTCAGTTAAATCTATTAGTCAAACAGGCACAAATACCAACTTTGAAGCAAGTTCTCCGGATAATAAGCGAAAGGTAGGTTTATGGGCGTATAATAGCCCGGAGGGTGGGTCTAACGGACAATGCCTGATAGCAGCATATAGCAATGGGTCATGGAGCAATATTCAATTACAGGATGTCGGGTCTGGAAAAATGGCTGTCATTGGTGGCAATACTGCATTTGATGGCAGTGGCTATCTTAAAAGGTCATCCCCTATCATCCAAATATTTCCGGATGGTAATTACGACACCAACGATGAATCCGCTGGTGCAGAAGTCCGCCGTACCGGCACCGGCCAATATCACATTACCGGCATTCTCGGTTATAACTCAGATGGTGCATGGGGCGTAAACGGTGGTATCTCGGTACCGAAAGACAATAACGGCCTTGAACTGGTTTATGTAGATGACCGCGTACTGGAAGACGGCAGTATCATCATCGAAACCTGTCACCGGCAGCATGCGCACTTACCGGAGCGTTTCCAGAACTGGCGGCTGAAAGAGATCACCCCGGAAGGTGAGCGAGTTTTCTATCAGGACGGCGAACCGTGTGATCTGCCGGAATCAACCCGCCTCGATGTTCGTGTTGAAATGCCGCAGGGCTCAGTGTGGAATGTGAAGCAGTGTGAACTGGCTGAACAGATGGAGCGTGAGCAGGCAGAACGTGAAGTACAGGGAGCAGCAGAGCAGGCCGGAGACTCAGAGGAATAAAACAAAGCCGCGCTGGTGGATGTCCGGCGTGGCAATCCGGACAGACCGTTCTGTGCCAGGATCAGGCGTTATGAAAAAAGTAATAAGTAATTTCGAGTCAGGTCATTAGTATTCAAAGGAAACTCCAGTCATAGCTTTTAAGAATCGGCAAAGGTCATTCCCAGCATCCTCAATCGTATGAAAACTAGCAGAGTCTACACATCCGGATTCTCGCTCATTAAGATGCGCAATGAATGCTGGTGTTGGATCTTGTCCTGTTAAGCTTCTGAATCTGACAGCATCAACACGCCAGCGATACATTTCTCCATACCGCTGAACTCCCCTGATACCTGTGCTGGTGTTGCTCGTTGCTTTAATGGAAATTGACATAACGGATTTTCTATTACGTGGAATGGCAGTCATCACTGCATAGTTTTCGTAAAATTTTTCTGCGCATTTTATAGCAGAATCGCTACTGCTTTGATAGCAGTGTTTATTATAGTTTGCTGCTGTAATTTCATCCCACAAGAGACAGCCGCTCCTCGCCCGCAGCGGACCTTCAATGTCACGTGTCCGTCTGCTATGTGCCAGGAGCAGACATTACTAGCATCAGTCTATATTAATCAACTGGGAGAAGGCCATGACGAACGAGAAAAAGAGGCCTTCCACCCTCAGTAATGATCTACGCACTGAACCAAACGCGAACTTAACTTAACTTATTCAAGTATAAAAACAATATGAAGAAATTAATCATCAATCTTGATTAAAGCTGCCTTCCTTTTGTTGCAGAATATATATGAGTTGTTCTGAAAGTTTGATATCTCCCATGATTTGAGCGGCTTGTGCTCCGATACGATATAGATTCCAAGGGCAGTCGCTTTTAATCACCTTTTTAAGGTAGGGATTAATCCATTTCCAAAGCTGTTTGTTTTTGAAATCAAGATGTTCTATTTGGATATTGTCATTCAATTTCAATGCTTTTTCATGCTGTTGAATAACAAGCTTTGTGGCGTTCATCAAAATAAATTTACTTAAATTGACTTGAAGCCATTGCTGGTCTTCATAGACGCTGCTCTCAAACAGAGGAATAATTTGTTGCATTGATTTTTCAGCCTGATCTGTGCAGCCGGCTTCAAGGCGCTTTTCTAGCAAGGCGTCTAGCTTACTACATTTGTCCCGTAGTGAACCGTTTTGAATGGTTAAATCTGTCAACATTTGTAAGGCTTGTATTTCTCCTTGTGTATTACCTCTATCTCTTTCCATATAGCGCCATGTGGATAGGTTTTGAGCGTTCCATTGCGTCTGCTGCTCTTTCCAAATGTCAATGAGCTCAGACATGGCCTCGTGTTCTTTAAGCTGATTCAAAATCTCAATACACTCCTGAATGTCTCTCAGCTTGTAAACGTCACGTTCGCGTTTTGGTCGTCCTGCTTCAAATCCACAATGACAGTCAAAATTGGCTTCTTTGACCTGCTCAAATAACAACTGATCAGCATCATGGCCGTAGGCTTGCAACAACTGGACTAAAATCTCTACGGTACTGCCTATACCTTGAAAACTATTTGTCTTGCGGTCTTTAATTTCTTCTTTCAGTAAATTGCGAATGAGTTCTTCTACACCTTCTTGGCCATCTAATTCAGGCGTAAACTGTAAACCACGTGCAATATGATGCCTAGCATCATAGTTGGCATCGTAAGTTCCGTAATCTTTGTGTTGTGCTTTACAGTAAGTGTAGGGAGTTAAATCACCTGTTTTCAATATCTCTAAAACTTCTTGGCGATATTTGTTGATGATGGCTTGCGTTATTTTGTAAAAATTATCTAGAGGCATAGGAAGAAACACCATTTAGTTTTTTATAAGACAAACTGTACACTTTGGTGATTGGTTTGCCAAGTTCAGCCAAAACTACCAAGATTTAAGCGCTAGTTGTCATCTGGTATGGTCTTAAAACCCGCAATCACGGGTTTTTTATACGTGATGTTCATCAATTTCCTTATTAACAACTTGCCCGGATGTCATATCAGGCGTTAACTATAGCGATTGATGGTTTGCTTAAGGTACTGGTATGAAAAAGAACGATCTGATTGATTATATTCAGCATAACTACGGCACACCCCCTGATTATCCGTGGATTAAATATCCGGATTATGCCGTATTCAGGCACCGGGGGAATGCCAGGTGGTTTGCTCTTATTATGTCAGTATCTGCTGATAAAATAGGTGCCGGAGATGCAAAGACTATGGCGGATATTATTAATGTTAAGGTCGCGCCCGAACTGGTGGGTTCTCTCCGCTTAAAGGAGGGCGTCTATCCTGCGTATCATATGAACAAAGAACATTGGGTTACAATAATACTGGATGACAAGTTTAACAGCGGGGAACTGAAATCACTGATTGATGATAGTTACAGACTGACGCAATAAGCGTTATATGTGTATCACATTATTTATAAGCTAACATCCCGTATTTACGGGATTTTTTTGTTATACATCTCATTCTGTAAAGAAGCGTAAACTATATATTGAAAATTCAGACACTATCCTTATATAGATAACGTACCCGGATAAGAGTAATTACCGGATAAGAAAAGCAGTGGTATATAATCAATAGTAAATTGAAATACTGAAGGAGGAATTATGCAGAACATTAGTTCTTTTTCATTATTTCCGGCATTATCTGACAGCTTGCTGTCAACGCGTTTTGATCAGATGGATCGTTTATTCAGCCAGCTTACGGGCAACAGACCAATAACCTCAGAACATCCGTACAATCTGAAGCAATTAAATGATGCGCGATATCAGCTGACGGTTAGTGTTCCCGGCTACAGGGAAGATGAGCTTGAGGTATCACTGAAAGGAGGCAAGCTCAGTATTCAGGGCAAACAGCCTGCTGAAGTGGTTAATGAATCAGAGAAATGGGTACATCAGGGGATAGTAAAAAGCCAGTTTTCATTAGAATTTAACCTTGGTAAGAATGTTAAAATCCAAAATGCAGAGTTATCCTGCGGATTATTGACATTGGATATAGAGTATGAAATTCCGGAAGAAGAAAAACCACAGTTAATCGCTATTGAAAATAAAGATACCAAGGCTTAATTTTTGATTCTGTTTACCCTGTGGAAACTGTCAGACCGGCGGGTTCCGCAGGGCTTGAAAATGACAATATTGATACGATATATATAGTGCGCTGTTGTTAATAGTATTTATGTGGATTAAAGGTATATATAACAACAGTGCAAGCCTCACTTCGGTGAGGCTTTGAGATTGCTGACAAAGCAGGATAAAACGTGGTTTTTCCTGCTTTGTGTTATCAGCCGAAAATCAATAAATTGATTTTCCTGGTTTATTTTTACAACCTCTGTTGGTCGTCGCCAACCCCTGCGGGTTTGTCAACGGCCAGAAGCCTCACTTCGGTGAGGCTTTTTTATTATCAGATTATCTGTTTTTAGTGATGTGATAATTTTGTTTTTATATGCAGGGTAAACAAGTCAAATAGCTTTGCTTATTGATTTTTCGACAGCTCTGCACTCAGGGCTGATTCCATCGACCTGATCTATTTTCCCGGGCTGGTTCCCTTCCGGTGTATCCATTTTAATAACGCATACATTTTGTTCCGGCTGGTGCCTGGTTTTTGGTGAACAGCCCGCTACCAGGAAAAAGGAGACGACAAATAATAATGCCTTGGTTTTGTGCATATAAACAGTCCTGTATTGCAAAGTGTCAGTGCTTAATGCTATCAGAGTAACAGCATGAAATAAAAAATATTTTATACATTCTGACTCATTTTAACGCCTTTAAAACATATCACCCGGTTACGGTATTTTCCTGTTAATTATCCGGCGGCGGATAATTAACAGAAAAGCGAGTACTGAAAGACATTCAGCGGATGCAAAGCAGCCGGAATAATGCCTGACGACCGGAGCATCAGCAGCGTAAATCACTATACTGTTTTGCTTTCCTTTTGCGCCAGTATGTCCGGAAGATTTATTTCTATCCAGTCTGCCAGCATAGCGACTTTTTCACTTATCTGTTCACCGGAACCGGTCAGTGTATATTCGACGTGGGGCGGTAATACCGGATATGACATGCGATTAATAAAGCCATCCTGTTCCAGCGCCTGTAACGACTGAGCTAACATTTTCTCACTTATTCCGCCAATTTTGCGTCGTAAGTCGCTGAAACGGTGTGTCCCGTCACGAAGGGAAATTAAAATCAGTATCCCCCAGCGGCTTGTTACATGTTTAAGAATTTCCCGGGAAGGGCACTGCGCGGCAAATAAATTACCGTCGCGTAACTGTTGGGATAATGTTGAAACTGCCACGTTACACTTACCTTTTTGTATGTACTTACTTTAAGTAAGTCTAGGTGTTATGTTAACGAAACACAAGTGATACATTAAGGAGCTATCTTATGATTGCGATTACCGGTGCGACAGGCCTCCTGGGCCAGCATGTTATTGAAAATCTTCTGCAAACAGTCCCGGCAGGCCAGATTGTGGCGATTGTCCGTAATCCGGCAAAAGGTGCATCCCTGAGCCGGAAAGGCATTTCTGTACGTCAGGCTGATTACAATGATGAAGCATCATTAATCAGGGCGTTACAGGGGATTGAGAAACTGCTTCTGATTTCCTCCAGCGAAATCGGGCAGCGTGTCACGCAGCATCGTAATGTGATTAATGCTGCAAAATCAGCCAATGTGAAATTTATTGCCTATACCAGTTTGTTACATGCCGATACCTCTCCGCTGGGTTTGCATACTGAGCATGTGGAAACAGAAAAAATGCTGGCTGATTCCGGTATCCTGTATACCCTTTTGCGCAATGGCTGGTATACGGAAAACTATCTGGCCAGTGTGCCTGCTGCGCTTGAGCATGGTGTCTTTATTGGTGCGGCCGGAGACGGAAAAATCGCTTCCGCTGCCAGAGCTGATTATGCGGCAGCTGCAGCCCGTGTTATCAGTGAAGACGGGCATGCGGGTAAGGTGTATGAGCTTGCCGGAGATGAGGCATGGACATTAAGCGACCTGGCGAAAGAACTGACTGAACAGAGCGGAAAGAATGTTGTGTATCAGAACTTAAGTCAGGCTGATTTTGTTGCTGCACTGAAAAATGCAGGCCTACCTGATGAGCTGTCTGAAATGCTTGCTGACTCTGATGTTGGTGCGTCCGGAGGAGGATTATTCGATGATAGTCATACTCTGAGCAAACTGATCGGGCGGCCAACAATAACACTTGCTGAGAGCATCAAAAGTATTCTGTAACTTCTCTTCCGGCAGAGTTTCTGCAGGCGCAGAGTACGGTATTTGCTGGTGGTAAATAAACACGATAACCGATGGCTATTATTAAAGCAGATACAACTGAAAAGAAAAAATAGCCCGGCTATTGCCGGGCAAATTAATAATGGAAGGGATACTTATGACTTCTGCAACCGAATATACCTGCCGAAAGTTAAACGAAATATAAACAAGTATAATTACCTGGCATCAGATTTGTAATTAAGTCTAATGTGGCGGATTCATCTTTTTATTGGTCATTAAGTTATAATCATAGATTTTTTGCAATAAATATCTTTCATTGGCAAATTATTATTCTGATTTGTTGATTTTTTGTCGATGGTTTTGTTTGTCAGTCAGCATATTATGCTTTACCCTTAATATATGTTTATTAGGAGGTTCATAATGAAAGATATTAATTTTATTGTAGGGCAGAACATCCGCGACTTAAGACACCGTAACGGCTTGACTACTAAGATGTTAGCCAAAATGTTGGGAGTATCACAACAACAGTTGTCAAGGTATGAACGGGGTGTTAATAAAATAGATGTCAGTGTTGTATTTAAGATAATAAATATATTTCACGTATCCTATGAATATCTGTTTCCTGAAACTGAGAATGATTATACTGAATCAATAAAAAGCTCCTTTGTCTATATGGAGCCTTTGGCAATCTGATAATACAGAAGGTATAGTCACAATGTTATTTATTACTAAAAAATAATGAGTATCATTCTTATTAAAATATAAGCAAAGTTATCTCTGACTATTCTCTTCGTGATGATGGTGCTGTGACAGTTATCAGCCGGGGTCGGGATACGAATAACAACAAATAGAAAGAGAGTACCGGAAAGGTCTGTTTTGTTAACTCTGCCGATACAGGAGCGTTGCAGATATCTTTCTCCGGATCTTTCTGTGGTGGTTATAACCTTATTAAGCTTGATGATAACTATCAGTATTCATTATAACCCGCTTCGGCGGGTTTTTATCGGGAAAATCTGTGCTGTCGTATCCCCTGCGCCTGCCGCAAATGTGGCTGCACAAAGATTATCACTGAACGTAGTGAGTACGGCACAGAAGATAGTATCTTTGCATGCCAATACCCCCCCGGAAACAGTTGACCCATAAAACCATCCGATATATAACCAGATATATATCGATTCCGGTGGGTAATAATGATGAAAAAGTATCTGATTGGTTTTATTGCTGTCGTTTTTTCATTTTCGGGCCAGGCGGCGAGAGAGTTTACAGATCAGCTGGGGTGCAAGGTTATTATTGATGATCATGTTGAGCGGGTGGCTGTTCTTCAGCATCAGACACTGAATTTACTGGTTCAGCTGGATGCGACGGACAAAATTGTGGGCGTGATGGGAAACTGGCGTGAGCAGCTTGGTCAAAATTATGAACGGCTGGTACCTGAATTAGTGAAAGTGCCCAATGTTGGTGATCTGAAAAGTGTCAATCTGGAAAGTCTGGTGCAGCTGAAACCGCAGGTGGTTTTTGTCACTAATTATGCGCCACAGGAAATGATCGATAAAATCACGCAGGTAGGTATTCCGGTTGTCGCCATTTCACTGCAGAAAGACAACAGCAGCCACGCCAAAAATAATGTGAATCCTGAGCTTGATAATGAAGAGCAAGCCTGCAATGACGGGTTGAAGGAAGGAATTACCCTGATTGGTGATATTGTTAATAAGCCGGACAATGCAAAAGAGCTGATTAAACAAACCTTTGACAGTAGAAATATAGTAATCCAACGTCTGAAAGATATTCCTGAAAATCAGCGTGTTCGTGCTTATATGGCTAATCCTGATTTAACCACTTACGGCTCAGGAAAATATACCGGTTTAATGATGCAGCATGCCGGCGCAATGAATGTCGCCGCCGCGACCATTAAAGGGTATAAACAGGTTTCTCTCGAGCAGGTTATCAGCTGGAACCCCGAAGTTATTTTTGTTCAGGATCGCTACCCTGGTGTTGTTGACGAAATTAATAATGATCCCCGCTGGTTGGTTATTGATGCAGTGAAAAATAAACGTGTTTATTTAATGCCGGAATATGCCAAAGCCTGGGGATATCCGATGCCGGAAGCGATGGCAATCGGTGAATTATGGATGGCTGCTAAATTGTATCCGCAGAAATTTGCCGATATTGATGTGGATGCGAAGGTGAATAACTGGTATCAGAAATTCTATCGTACTCACTATCAGGGTAGTCATTAATGCATATTATGGCGGCCGGCAGTCTGCGGGGAGTACTGACTGCTATTTTGGCCCGTTATTCCGGTAATAAAATACCACCGGTAACCTGTGATTTTGGTCCGGCCGGTTTATTGCGGAAAAAAATTGAATCCGGGGTAAAGTGCGATCTGTTTTTGTCTGCGGATCGGACACATCCGGAAGCATTACTCCGGAATAAGGTAGCATTCAGGGTTGAGCCTTTTATTGTCAATTACTTAGGAATTACTACCACCACTGAATTAGCCGGACAGTATCCTGACTGGCAGCAATTACTTCGTGCACCGGATTTAATTATCGGTACTTCCACGCCGGTTGATGACCCCTGCGGCGATTATGTGGTGCAGCTTTATTCTGAACTCAGTAAAACCGATCCGGAACTGGCGAAGAATATCCGTAATCGTACACGACATCTGGCGGGCGGAAAAAATTCTCCGGTGATCCCTGCGGGACAAATGGCCTCTCAGTGGCTGATTCATTCTCATCAGGCAGATATATTTATTGGTTACCGGCACTATCAGAAAAAAGCGTCAGAACTTCCCGGGCTGGCGACAATAGCTATCCCGGAGGCGCATAATATCAAAGCAATATATTGTATGGCCTTAATATCACCGGTAGCACAGACCTTTGCTGATTATCTGTTACAGACTGAATCACAACAGATTTTTATTGAAAATGGTTTTATGTCTCTTAGCTGAAGAAACTAAAAAAGCGGCTAAAAATATGACAGAAAATGTTATAGTAAAACAGCCGGATAAAACCAATATGTTAAGAATTCAACCTGAAGACCGGGGCTGAGAGTGAAAGGAAAAAACGTTATTATTGTTCACGGTTATACTGCATCACCGGCAGATAACTGGTTTCCGTGGTTAAAAAAAGAGCTGGAATTGCTTGGTGCCACAGTTGCCGTTCCTGCGATGCCGGAACCGCATTCTCCTGATCCGCAAAAATGGCAGCAATGCCTTATCAGCAACAATATAACAGCGGATGAAAATACGATTTTTGTCGGGCACAGTCTTGGTTGTATTACTGTATTGCGATATATCGCTGAACATATTCCTGAAGGGACAAAACCGGGTGGCTATATTTTAGTCTCCGGTTTTGATTGCAGTCAGGAGACACTACCTGAGCTGGATGCTCATGTTCAGTATCCTCTGAATTATACTAAACTGACTGATATTTCCGGTAAACGAATATCAGTCATATCGTCTGACGATTGGGTGGTCAGCCCGCAGGCATCTGTAATGCTGGCGGAGTCGTTGCAGACTCAGGTTATTATTGAAAACAACGCCGGACATTTTCTGGACAGGGAAGGGTATACGGAGTTTCCGGCGCTGCTTAATATATTCAGGACTGTTTTTTGATCCGGGAAGAATACAGTGTGGTTTGGTACAAATAATGAAAATAAGGCCTTCAGCAAGATTCTTCATCTTAAACAAACAAAATGAAATATTATTATTTCATTTTCGGTTTAACAGCGGTGCTCTGTCAGGTGAATCATACTGGGCGACACCGGGCGGAGGGCTTGAACCGGGTGAAACCTATGAACAGGCTGCATGCAGGGAGCTCAGGGAAGAAACCGGAATTATCCGCGATAAATTTGGTGCTGTGGCAGCGGAAAACACATTTCCGATGCTTTTGCCAAATGGCGAAACAGTGATGGCAGAGGAGCGATTTTATCTGGTCAATGTCAGTGATGAAGAACTGAATTTTTCTGACTGGACTACGCAGGAAAAAGAGGTAATAAATGACCACAAGTGGTGGGCGTTAAGTGAGCTTGCGGAAACAGAGCAACAGATTTTTCCCGTTGAAATTATTGTGCGGATTTTAAGCGAATACACCTCTGGTGAGAAATAAAAATAATGATAAAAGAAATCCGCCAACAGATGGCGGATTTCCTTCTTGTACACAGAAAAACCCCGGCTATGCCGGGGGATATTTATTGATTTTAACGTCAGTCAATGACTTTTATTTTTAAAGGGCGGAATTTGCTGTAACACCATAATCCGATGAAAATCATTGTTCCGAAAACAGCAGTAAATACACCAATAAAAGCCACCCCGATAAGCAGGGAAGCCGGCAGAGCCGCGATACCTGTGATTAACTCACCATTTACCAGAACAGTACCGTAGCCAAACGCCCCCATAATGCCTGAAAGCAGTGAAATAAATATCATCGGAATGCTTAGCCCTATCAGGATCAGTTTGTATATTACGGATGCATTTACCTGCTTTTCGTTCACTGAGGTGCTCATTATATTTCCTGACGTAATATGAATTGGTAAGTTCTGATGTTAAGGCTATCTGTCGCCATCACAAAACAACGCTCCTGATTAGGGATAACATGATCTTAGCGTATATACGACAGTTCTGTCACTATTCCGGTGGCTGAGTGCAGTCAGGCAGAGTGGCTGGTAATGAGGTAATAATATAAGCCCGCACAGATCCATGCTATGGATGGTTTTCTGTTATATATGTTTTGACGTATGTGTTTATTCGGGAGTATATTAGTCCGCAGTAATTATGCAGGAGTGGATATGGAATCGTTACAACTGTTTAAGATATTAAGTGACCGGACAAGGCTGGATATCATATTGCTGCTCAAAGCATCAGGTGAACTGTGTGTTTGTGATATTTACACCGCGTTAAACCTGTCCCAGCCGAAAACTTCACGACATCTTGCTATGCTCAGGGAATCAGGATTATTGCTCGATTCCAGGCACGGGAAATGGGTTCATTACCGGTTATCACCCGCTTTGTTGCCCTGGGTCAGAAATATTATCGATGTTGCGTTCAGTACAGAAAAAAACAGGGTGTCACACCTTTTGAAAGTAATAACCGATAAAACGTCATCCGGATATTGTTCCGGCTGATTTTTTTAAATTAACATATGTGTTTTTTCATATGTGTTTGTTGCGGTGAAAAATGTTTTTCCTGTATTTGGTGTTTACGGTACGGATAGTTCCCTGAAAGAGGTTTTTATGTTTATTGCGGCATTAATATTTATTCTGACCATTGCATTTGTTATCTGGCAGCCCAAAGGACTGAGCATAGGCTGGAGTGCGGCTGCCGGTGCATTGGCTGCATTATTATCCGGGGTGATAACCGTTCAGGATATCCCGGCTGTCTGGAATATCGTCTGGAATGCAACGGGCACATTTGTTGCTGTTATTATTATCAGTCTTATTCTGGATGAAAGCGGATTTTTTGAATGGGCGGCGCTTCATGTGGCAAAGTGGGGCGGGGAAAAGGTAAATTATTATTCAGTTATATTATCCTGCTCGGTGCATGTGTTGCGGCCTTATTTGCTAATGACGGGGCGGCTCTGATATTAACGCCTGTCGTTATTGCTATGTTACTGGCTCTGGGGTTCAGTAAGGGCACAACGCTGGCCTTTGTGATGGCTGCGGGATTTATTGCCGATACTGCAAGTTTACCGCTGATAGTGTCAAATCTGGTGAATATTGTCTCCGCTGATTTCTTTAAGATCGGATTTACGGAATATGCGTCGGTCATGGTGCCGGTGGATATTGCCGCTATTATTGCAACACTTGTTATGCTGCACTGGTTCTTTCGCCGGGATATTCCAAAACACTACGATACGTCAAAACTGAATACCCCCGCATCGGCGATCAAAGATCTGAAAACATTTAAAGCGGGATGGTTTGTTCTGGTTTTACTGCTTATCGGTTTTTTTGTTCTCGAACCGCTTGGTATTCCGGTTAGTGTTATTGCGGCGATTGGTGCATTCGTTTTATGGTTGGTGGCATCACAGGGAAAAATGATTAATACCCGGAAAGTATTGCGCGGTGCTCCGTGGCAAATAGTTATTTTCTCACTGGGTATGTACCTTGTTGTATATGGCCTGAAAAATGCGGGGCTCACAGATTACCTGTCAGAAATATTTAATTATCTTGCAGACAAGGGTATATGGGCTGCAACACTCGGAACGGGTTATATCATCGCTTTTTTATCTTCTGTGATGAACAATATGCCAACCGTTCTTGTCGGTGCATTATCGGTTGAAGGCAGTAATGTGACAGGTCTTGTTCAGGAAGCGATGATATACGCGAATGTTATCGGTGCAGATTTGGGACCTAAAATTACCCCGATCGGGAGCCTGGCAACATTATTGTGGCTGCATGTTCTGTCTCAGAAAAATATGGCGGTTACATGGGGGTATTACTTTAAAACAGGCGTTATTATGACCATTCCTGTTTTAACGGTGACCTTAGTGGCTCTGGTCATCAGGTTGTCTTTACTGAATTAATGCAAATTATTTTCATAAGACAATCAACTGCGATAGAAACTAAATATAGTTGTTTCTTTTATTAATGCAAAAAATGACGGGAAAATTGATTTTATATTTCACTTAGTCTCAGGTGGTATTATCAGTTAATAACGGTATGTTATTTTTCACTACATTTACATATAAAATAATCTTATGTAATAATGCCGGGGTCAATTATCAGGAATTAACCTTATGCATTATGTAGTTATATCTCATCTGTCATTATGTCTGCTTGTTGGTTGTGCTGAGGCAGGAAATAAAAGTCACTCTGAACTAACGATAGCCACCAAAAAAACACCCGATAATCGTATAAATAATACCACCGGTAAGCCTGGCTATATGCTTGCCGGTCGTTCGAAATTCGAGCAGGATGCAGAAAAAAGCCAAAATAAACTGAATGAAATTTTTAAAGCCGGACTAAAAGAAAGCAAAAATACCGGTATCGATAGTGATTTTTCTTATAAACCCAATGAGTTTCCTTCCTATACTTATGGCCGGTATGCGGCGCCGGAGTTTGTCTGGAATAGTGAAAAGCAGACTTACGAAGTAAAACCATCAGCACGTATGACCTTCACAATAAGACCCTGATTTACTGCCGGTTGTGCCGGAGCTGAATCTTCGTGAAGGCAGGCAGCGAAAAACGGATACGGTATTAAACCACAAACCAATGTCAAATTTTCAGCGTCTGATCTTTGATTTGCAGGCGGAAATCGCAGATGATGATTATATAGTCACTGACAGGAGGTAAATTGTTATGTTTCCGGAATACCGTGATTTAATTTCCCATCTTCGCCAGAATAACCTTGAGTTCCGCACGTTGTTTGATAAACACAATCAACTCGATCATGAAATAGCCCGGCTGGAAAAGTCAGACAGAAGTGGCTACAGTGAGGAAGTGGTGGAACTGAAAAAACAAAAATTACGCCTGAAAGAAGAGATCCACCAGCTTCTGAAAAATCCGCCGGAAGATGACTGAATTTCCCTTATATGCCATCGGTTTATCCGGTGGCTTTTTGTTTCAGGCTTAATAATACGGGGGAAAGAGGATGATTCATTACCGGCAGATGGAAAATAGGGACTGCGGAAAGGTTGCTGCATTATTACAGGAAAACGCACAGTCACGGCAGGGGGGATTATTGGGAGAATACCCGCTGAAAAAAGTTGAAACGATGTTTGCGCATGCACTGACAGTGATTATTGCTCAGGACGATGACGTGATTGCAGGTGTGGTATTCAGTTTCCCGGTGCAGTCCGCACAAATATCCCCGGTGACCGCACTGATCTCACAGCAATTTGGTGAACTGCTGGAAAATAACTGGTTTTATGGCCCGGTCTGTATCGCAAAGGATTATCGCGGACAGGGGATTTTATCGGCATTATATAAACAGGTGTGCGCGGAAAACAGCGGAAAGCCGGTTGCATTTATTAATCAGGATAATGAGCGCTCTGTTCGTGCGCATCTGAAATCCGGCATGAGAGAAGCAGGGCATTTTATCTGTAATGAGACCCCGTATTTACTGATGATTGGCCGCTGAATATCATCGGGAATTATCTTTTATGGTTTTTATTTCCTGTTTTTACGTATCAGTGACTATACTGAAATCGTCATTATGATTTGCCGTATTAACATGATTTTTCAACCTGAGGAGCTTGTTATGGGGTATTACGAGTTAAAAAAATCGACCAAAGATGTATCACAGCCGTACTATTTTGTCCTGAAAGCCGGTAACCATGAAATTATCGCCACCAGCGAGATGTATGCATCAAAGCAGGGGGCGCTGAATGGTATTGCCTCCGTGCAGAAAAATGG
Organism: Morganella morganii; assembly: GCF_019242955.1. Lineage (GTDB taxonomy): Bacteria > Pseudomonadota > Gammaproteobacteria > Enterobacterales > Enterobacteriaceae > Morganella > Morganella sibonii. Next base: position 2,603,666 of record NZ_CP066129.1, on the reverse strand, counting down.
TCCTTCTGAAGAGATTAAAGACCTGACCGGTAAATAAAATAAGCAGCAGAATTAATAAGGCTCCTGAACACATCAGTGAGCCTTTTCTTTTTTACGACGCTGAAGCCATCCTGGCTGAAATACAATACCGGTTGTCCTGCATGCAAAAGCGAACTCCCCGCGGGCTGTTTATAGTAAAGGCAACGATTATGTTAAGCGGGGCTGTTTCTGTGTTTCTACTCTTATTTGCGTGTGGCTGTCTTGTCGGGTCAACAACCGTGTTATTCGGTTTCGGCGGCGGATTCTTTATTGTTCCTCTGCTTTATGCGCTGTTAACGGCGACTGCTGACAGTCATACCGCTGCTGCGGCCATGCATATTGCCGTGGCCACGTCTACCTGCGTGATGATATTCAGCTCATCAATGGCGACACTTCGTCAGCATCGCGCAGGAATGATTAACTGGCCACAGGTACGTCCGCTGGCAGGTTATATTGCCGCCGGTGCCGTCGCAGGCGCGCTGATGGCGATCGCAGTTCAGGGGGAGTGGGTCAGATGGATTTTTATTGCGTACCTTGCCATTACCATTCTGGACAGCATTTTCCGTCCCGGATTTATGACACAGTCAGCTTCTCATTTGCGGGAAATGCCGGCGGGTGCCACTGCGGCAGCCGGTACTGTCATTGGTGTTGTGGCTGCCTTTCTGGGTGTGGGGGGCAGTGTTATGACGGTACCGCTGATGCGCCGCCGTGGTGCGGAAATGGCACAGGCGACCGCCATGGCAAACCCGTTATCTTTGCCGATGGCACTGACCGGTACACTGACTTATATTCTTCTGGCCCGCAATGAAACATCGGAATTCGGCAGCGGATTTGCCGGTTATGTGGATATTCAGGCCTTTGTTTTACTGATTGCCGGCTCCTGGCTGGGGCAAAAACTCTGTGCTCCGCTGATTGGTCGTATCCCGGACCGATTCTATGCCAAATCTTATCTGGCTTTGCTGATATTTGTACTGCTGGTTATGATCATTGTGCAGTAAACCGGATATCTCCGCCGAAAAATAATGATATGAAGCGAAACGGTATCTTATCTGTTACCATCCGATTTTGTGATCTATCAGCTTTACTTATGTCTTTGGATGTCTTTAAATATCTTCGGGTTCTTTGTTTGTCAGATACTAAGCAAGGTTTACAGGAGACTCGATCATGTCACCAATGACGAAAAGTACGATGGTATACCCTACTGGTTTCTTCACCTGCATCGCGCTCATTATCTTTGTTATTGCGTTAGCAGTTTGATGACGGGTAATTAAGATGAAAGGAAAACCTCCCGTATGACGGGAGGTTTTTTTACGGCCCGGTATGGCGCCGGTTTAATCCGCGGATAACACCGTTATCATAATCAGATTGCGCTCTGTTTTTCCTCTTTAACTTTTTTTGCTTTTTTTCCTTTCTCACTTTTTACTTTTGCTTCGTGTTTTACGGCTTTAGCATGACTGTCCGCTTTAGTGGCGGTAATACCTGAATGTGCCGCAGAAACTGCCGGTGCGGATGTCGATGCCATTGCACCGAAAGAGAATAAACCGGCCAGCGTTGCAACAATAAGAGCTGAATGTTTCATTATGATATCCTCAGGATTACGGGAGTATTTATACCTGCTCAGCGGGTATGGATGAAACATATTCCTGTTTTTTTCGCCGCACAACGGGATATACATAAACAGCGGCAATATTTTCAAATCCCCGGAAAACTGACAAATACTGATATTTCGCTATAGGTTTTATTTATAAAAAATCACTTGTTAATCAATTTATTAGCCTGTTTTTATTTGTAAAATAAACGAATCATCAACAAAAAATAAATTTATTATTTGTCCGCATTCAGTTTTTTTTGTAATTCAGTTGTCAGCCTGATCAGGTGCGTCTTGTCTTTTTCTGAAAGGTATGTTGTGTATTTATCTGCAAAGCGGTTAATACGCTCCATTCCTTTGATGATCTTTTCAGCGGCTTTATCTATATCGTGTTGATTTGTATTCATTGCCTTTTCCTTTTCAATAGCGGTGTTATTACTATTATCAGAAAAAATAGTGATTAATAGCTTAAATTGAATTAATCCGGTTCATCATAAAGAATTAAGGGAGTCTTCATTTTATTTTTTCCGGAGAGGATTATTGTGAAAAGTTAAATAAGAAAATCCGCTCCGGAATACGATCAGGAGGCGTTTTTTTCTTCATCCGTCAGCTTAAATTTACCGGACATCACATCGAATACCAGTTGATCAGGTTGCATATCGGGATGGTCACATACATAGGCTTTCACTGCCCCTGTTCTTTTCGGGGCAATAAAACCGGCCAGTTCCCGGAAAATACGTTTTTCCACATTGCATAATCCGCCTTCGCGCATTTCCATCGGGTGAACGAGCACCGCGTAGCGGGGACTGAATATTTTTTTCCACAGCGGCAGCGGGGAGGTCAGGCGTGAAACCGTCTTTTGCAGTGTTTTGGCGGCAGAGAGCATATCCCCGACCAGCAACCGGTTTGTGGTAAAGGGCGTTTCCGGTATCCCCGTCATTTCACGGTGTGTTCTGACATCACGGACGACAATTTTGTCCTGATAGAGCAGGATATAAAGGTAAAATATATTCATAAGTCACTTTCCGGGCTGATATTGTTATCAGATCAATTTTAAATCTGCTGATAAAACAATCCATTACTTTTTTCTCAGGTGTTGATCCGGATCTTGTCATTGACGGATTTCAGATCATTCACTACGATATTAATTCATTCAAATGAATTAAATATAGGTGGGTTATGAAAACGATTAATACTGCAATACCGGCCGGTTTCTCTTTACAGGAGCGGGATCGCCGCTGGAACCTGGCGCGCGACATCATGCGCCGGCGCAATCTGGATGTTCTGATTGTTTACGGTGACCGGGAATCGGCTGCACCGGCCCCGTTTTGTGTGGATCACTATTTTACGAATGATCGTCTTGGCTCTGTGGTGATTTTTTATCAGGATAATGACCCCGTTGTCGTGACATTTGCGCCGATGATGATTGCTGACCATATGCAGGCCGCAATGCGAGGGGACAATCAGTGGTTGTCCCCGTCACAGATTATGGTCGGCAAAACCGGGCGTAATATCGGTGCGCTGCTCAGGGAAATGAATGTCCCGGCGGCGGCACAAATCGGCGTGATCGGGCTGGAGCCGTATCCGCCGTTCTATTTTGATGGTGCAATGCCGTTTAATACCCTGACCGGGATTAAAGAAGCGTACCCGCAGGCGGCGATCGTGCCGGTCTATCGTGACTTTTTTGTCCGCGCATCAGTGAAAAGTGAAGAAGAACTTGCTCATATCCGTCATGCTGCGGCGATTGGTGAAGCCATGAGTGAAGCGATGCGGGTGACTGCTGTACCGGGAAACAGCGAGGCGGATATTGCGGCGGCAGTGACCGCCACCTGTTTATCCGCGGGTGGTTTTACCGCTGAGATTCTGATGGGATCCGGTCCGGAATATATCGGCTGGGGTCAGCCGGCCTGGCAGTACCGTTCACAGAAACCAAGAGAGATTGTGTCAGGTGATATTGTATTGTCCGAAATTTTTGCACTGTACGGAATGTATGAAACCCAGCATCAGGCAGCCGTTGCGGTCGGAAAAATCCATCCGCAGCTGGAAAAAGCAGCTCTGGTCGCCAGAGAGTGTTATGACATTGGGGTGTCATATCTGAAAGAGGGTGTGACATTCGGGGAAGTGGTGGATGAAATGGAAAAACCATTGCTGGCTTCCGGCGGCTGGCATGTGCATCCGCTCATTCACAGCATCAATCCGTATGGCCCGATCGGGTTCGGTACTGCGCCGGGTATTGAGTCTCTGCCGCTGGTATCCCGTTACCGTAAAGTGGAACGTTTGCCGAATCCCGGACGGGAGCTGGTGCTGAAAGCGGGAATGAGTTTTGCATTTGAACCTAACTGTGCCTTTGGCTATCATCTGTGTAACCTTGGCGGCACGGTGATTGTCGGGAAAAACGGCGGAATTGAGCTTAATGATAATTCCACCCGGCTGATGCGTGCTGATCTCTGATTATACCGGTGAATGCCGCAGATGACGGATAAGATGAATAAACATGCGCTCTCCTCAGAGCAGACCAAAGAGAAACTGATACAGGCGGGCGTCCGCCTGTTTGCCCTGAGCGGCGTCAGCGGTGTCCGGACCCGGCAGCTGGCGGAGGAGGCGGGTGTGAATCAGTCGGCTATTCCTTATCATATGGGGGGAAAGTCGGGTGTATATGCGGCGGTGATCCGTAAAATCACAGATGATCTGGCGGCAGTCACGGATGTCAGCGGGATTGATGCCGCCACGGCAGCATTGATGGTACAGGCGCATCCCGGTAAAACAGCACTGAAAACGGTTCTGACCAGTATGGTTACCGGGCTGTGCAGAGCACTGCTGTCGCCGGAGCATGCGCTGTATGCCACACTGATTTTGCGGGAACAACTGGAGCAGACTGAAAATTATAATGTGATTTATCAGTCCTTTATCGAACCATTTCATGAACAGCTCACCCGTCTGGTACAGCTTGCGGATGTACAGGCAGATACAAAAACAGCGATTATCAGGGCACATGCACTGATAGGACAGATTCTGGGATTCGTGGTGGCGCAGAAAGCCTATCTTCGCCGCAGTGAAGAAAAATCAGTCAGTGAGGATTCACTGACAGCCATTACCGGACAGATTGTGCTGCTTTCATGCCGTGCACTGGGACTGGATCAGGAGTGAGAAATCGTGCCGGACGGTGTCCGGCACTCTTAAGTTTGTTGTCATTACCAGCCGGGAACAGCCCCGCCGTTAAACAGGGTTTCAGCGGCCTTTGCTACTTCCGGTGACTGATAAGCTTTGATAAATTTCTGCACATTCTCTGCGTCTTTATTATCCTCACGGGTGACAATAATATTGACGTACGGCGATTCTTTATCTTCGATAAACACACTGTCTTTTACCGGAGATAAACCGGTCTGCTGAAGATAGGTGGTGCTGATAATCGCCACAGTCACTTTCGGATCTTTAATCACCCTTGGTAACTGGGCACCTTCCAGCTCCATGATATTCAGTTGCAGCGGATTTTCGGTAATATCAAGCGCGGTAGGTAACAAACCGGTACCGGACTTTAATTTAATCAGCTTCTCTTTTTCCATTAATAATAATGCGCGACCCAGGTTTGTCGGGTCATTCGGCATAGCGATAGTATCGCCGGTTTTTAATTCACTGATATTGCTGATTTTATCGGAATAACCGGCCATCGGAAATACAAAGGTATTCCCCACTGCGACCAGATTATAGCCCCGTGCATTATTGTCCTGAGCCAGGAACGGACGATGCTGGAAAACGTTGGCATCGAGGTCACCGTTGGCTGTCGGATCATTCGGTAACAGGGAGCCGCTGAAGCCGACCAGTTCGACATCCAGTCCGTATTTTTCTCTGGCCACTTTTTTGGCAACCTCTGCCACATCCTGCTCGGCGCCATTAATCACACCGACTTTAATTTTTGTCATGTCAGTTGTGCCCTTATCACAACCCGACAGTAAAAATCCCAGCGCTAAAACAGCACCGGAAAAAAACAGAGAAAATTGTTTTTTCATTATGTTCACCATTCTGTTTACTGAAAGTATGTCTCAGTAAATAGCGGCAAAATGAAAGAAAGGTCAACGGGGAGGGTGATGCAAAAATTTCATCTTGACAGAAAAAAAAAAAAGCCCGCAATCCGCGGGCATAATCACAACATTTCTTCAGGGTACTCTCTACTTGGATGAACTTACTATACCGGAGCGGATGTGTAGTAGTGTCCGGCTTTTTAAAGTCTGGTTAATGTATTATCGGGATTTGTCAGTGAATGATGACAAAATGTGACAAAGGACACGTTAATATTTGAAAGTTATTATGATGAGAAAAAAAGAATATAGCACACCGGAAAAAGGTTGCTGTATTGATCAAATACGCAGTTACTGACCTGTTCCGGAAAATATATTCCGTTATACTCATTTCGGAAGCCTGCACAATGATAAGTAATGCATATTGTTATTTATCAATGATAAATGGAGAAATAATATGCCAAATAAAATCTTTTCACCAAAATATAATCCTGTTGAGCGGGTGGCTTTTGATATGGCACTGGCTCTTGCATCAAAAATGGAAGCAGTTAATACACCTGCACAATTAATGGACGAGATTGCGGCACTGTATCCGGAATGCTACAAAGTTGCTGATAATCAACGTAAGCGGGAGTATCTCGGATCACATGTAAAACTGCATTCGGTCGGATAATGTGATAAACGCCGGGGGCCCCGGCGTTTATCTGTCACTGTTCATACTTTCGCAGTAACGCCGTATCCGGACTTTGGTTTTGACGGATAGCGGCTGGCGGAATACAGCGATGTGCTTGTCAGGCAGCAACTGCCGGCAGAATTCACAGTATAAGTGCGGCGAACTGAGAGCGCTTTTGTGACTCTGTTCATTGGCTGCCTGTTCAGCGATAAAACAGGTTCTTCCTGAATGCGCTCTCCGTTAATGTGCTCTCCGTTAATATGTTCCCCGCTGAGGGCGGCTTTCAGCTCTTTGTTAAGCTGGTACTCTGCCTGTAATTGCTGTCTGCGGGCAGACCGGCGGGCTCTGGCGCAATGATATCCGCGGCAACTCATTTCTGTCTCCTTTACCTTTCTGAACATCAATACTAATAAAAATACTATTAGTATTATTCAGGCATGATACCTGTCACTGCAAAATAACTACCATAAGTATTATATTTATCCGGAAAATGCCCTCTGCCGGGAGGGTGAAGATAATTACAGCTTCATCATCATCTGAACGGCAACACCGATAATTTTGCAGTCACCGTTGACTTTCATCGCAGGCCACGTCGGGTTAAGTCCTTTCAGATACCAGTTGCCACCGTCGATAACCAGTTTTTTGAATGTGGCTTCGTTAGAATCTGTCAGTTTTGCGACGACCAGGCTGCCGTTTTCAGAATCTTTGCCGGTATCAATAAGGATCAGCGAGCCGTCAGGTACGCTTTTACCGGTCGGGGCTGTCATGGAATCCCCTTCGACCCTCAGCCAGAATGCAGCACCCTGAACATGGGTTTCCGATTCATACCATTCATCGATTTGATCCAGGCAGTAGGCTTCATTTGCTTCATTCCAGGCACCCGCCTGTACCCAACTTATCACCGGGTATCGGGGGGAGGGCTTGTAAGGCCGCAAGCCGGAAATATTGCTGTCAATAGCAGCGCTCAGCGCCTGTGCCTCAGTGGCAAGAGACGGGCTGAAATCTGAAATCGGGACATTAAGTTGTGAGGAAAAAACACTAGCTGTCTGTAAATTCAATGCGTTACGGCCGTTAAGATAGTGACCGACGGCGCCCTGGCTGATATTCAGTATGTCAGCAATGCTCTGCTGGGTGATACCCAGCTCTTTTTTCTTTGACTCATACAAAGCTTTCAGTCTTCGGCAGTCTGCCAGCTGTTCTGTCGTCAGTTGTCGTTTTTCATTCATACTATAGTAATACCAAAAATCAAATTTTTGTCAATACTAAAGATATTGACATATTTAATAGTTATGGTATTATTATATCCATCAACAGATGATGTTGTACCGCTCTTTAACAGTCTGCGCTGAAAAATGCGCACAAACCCGGGAAGCATACCGTTGTGTATTTCCGGGGCAGGTATACGAAACGCATCGCCATCAAACATGAGTCCCGCAAACGGGATTATTGCCGGTATTATCCGGCAACATTTATATTCAATTTATTTAAATTTCCCTGACAATTATTTATATTTTATAACTATCGGTATAGTGCTGTTTAATACAGTGCACTGCTGATTATTTATAGGGTAATATTACGGAGGATGTCCTTATGACTGAGGAAAAATTTAAAATATATACCGATATTATCCGGGCCTGCCGGGACTATGAATATTTTACTAATAGTGATGCTGCGCAATATACCGGAACATCTGAAATTTTTATCCGGACATATACTACAATTTTGCATAAAATCGGCAGTCTGGTAAAAGTGGGAATGGTTAAACAGGGTCGGCATTATATTCCGCAATATGCTGTGGCACAGGACGCTGTCACGCGCCTGTACCGCTACGTTCGTGAAATCAGAGGTGAGCCTGAGCCGAATCCGGTAATGAAATGTCCGTCAAAAGGAATGAAGAGAATTAAATTTTGCGGAAAAACTGTCAGTAAAGCCTATATCTCTCCGGGATTCGGACGTTCTGCGATTACGGATATTGATTCCCGGTTAAAGGCCGTCAGAAATAAAGAGCCGGAAACAACGGTGCATTAGTTTTTATATTTAATCCATTATCTGAATTTACCTTTCAATAATATTTACGGAACACTCTGCAAGGGAGTGTATATGAGCATGTCAGATAAATATTCCGGGCCCGCAGCATATACCTGGGGGCTTATTACTTCTGTTCTGGGAGTGTTATCGCTGGATCAGTGGGCAGTCCTTATCGGGATTGTCTGTACCATTGGTACATTTTTTATCAATTGGTATTACCGGCGGAAAGAGTATCAGATAAAAGCCGGAGAACATCATGAATAATAATCTGAGCAAAAAAGCAGCTGCCGCCGCTGCAGGCGGTGCTGTTGCCGCTGCCCTGGTACTGATCACGGCCTATGAGGGGGTGGAATATAAACCTTACCGTGATGTGGCCGGAGTACTGACTGTCTGTTACGGGCATACCGGCGGTGATATTCAGACGGGAAAAATTTATACGGCTGATGAGTGCCGGGCGCTGCTGCACCGTGACCTTGAGAAAGTCCGCCGTGCTGTTGATCCGATGATTAAAGTCCCGGTTGACGATACAACCAGAGCCGCCATCTATTCTTTCGTGTATAACACCGGCCCCGGTGCATTCTCGCGTTCCGCGATGCTGCGTAAACTCAATGCCGGTGATATCGCCGGTGCGTGTGACGAAATGAAGCGCTGGACATTTGCGGGCGGTAAGCAGTGGCAGGGGCTGATTAACCGGCGCGAAACGGAGAATGCGGTATGTCGTGCAACCCTGTAGTGCTGATTATTGCCGCCATCATCTTACTGACAACCTGTCTGCTGGCAGGTTGTTATCTGTATTCACTTCCGGATTACTGCCGGCCTCTGCCGGGACATCCGCAGGCAGAAGTCATTCATTATCAGTGTGAAACATCATGAATATCCTGACAAAAATAGTGTCCGGTATCTGCATTGTGATATTGACCGGCCTGTTGCTGACCCTGCATCTGTACGGTGGCCTGAAAGACAACTACCGGGTACTAAAGGATAAATATGACCAGCAGCTGGCGGTCAATCATCTGACGCGGACAGCATTTATGGCCGGACACCGTATTGCACTCAGTAATATCCGGGTAAAGCAGGCGGAGGAAGCGGAACACATCAATGTTAAGACAATTATCAAAACAGAACTTAAAGAGAGTGAATGCGCTGCTGCTCCTGTTCCTGATGGTGTCACTGGCGGGTTGCAGCAATACGAAAGAGATATTCGTACCCGTGCCGTCAGTACCGGTTCCGGCTCATCTTCTCGCTGACTGCCCGCTGCCGGTTATCCCGGATGAACTGACTTACGGTGGCGCGATCCTGCTGCTGACCGATGCCATGAAATCAATTGCAGGCTGCAATCACGATAAGCAGGCAATACGTGAGTTTGAATATATGCGGGCGTCCGGAGCGGATTATAAGGTATCTCAATAATACTGTATATTTAAACAGTTCAATATTGAACAATGTTATTTGAGGATTAAAAAATGACAGAAGTAAAAAAGGGAACGTGTTGTGAGAATGGTCAGACAGTTATCAAGGTAATTGTTAACAACTGCTGTAAATGCGGATGTGAGTGTGAATGTCCGGAGCCGGAAAAACCGAAACCGACGTGTCCGCCGGAGCCGACATGTCCGCCGGTAACACCAACGTGTACATGTCCACCGATCACAACTCCGTCAGTGACAACCCCGAGGGCAACAACTCCGTGGGTGACAACCCCTGAAGTGACAACACCGGAGCCAGAAATTCCGACATACACAACACCACAATGGCCGCCGGTAACATACCCGAAAGTAACAACATCGGAATACCCAATACCTGTCGGAACAAACCCGCCGTAATGCAGTAGTATTTTTTAACTCTTTTCGCATAACGCCTCGCTAAATAGCGGGGCTTTTTTATGAATAACCCACAAGGTTAGATAGTTTTTCTTTGACCGGAGGTGAGCCGCTGGTAAATACCGGCCTATCTTGTCTGCAGGGAACAGTCCGGTTGTGACTCAATGTATTTCACTAATGCATTCGCAGGATGATTAAAAATACTCGCAGAACCTTACTGAAAGTCGAACCTGAGAAATCCTGTTATGAGCCGATGACATGGGTTCGCTCCTGCCCGTCTTTTCGGTACTGGAAACGACAGATTTTTCCGCCATCTTTTGAGATGAAAAGAAACAGCCCGCTACCAGCTGATAATCGGTATGATTTTTTTGGGGGTTTTGGTAACGGAGGGTAATGCGAGGTTACTCGGTCTTGGTGTCCCCTGCAGGAATCGAACCTGCAATTAGCCCTTAGGAGGGGCTTGTTATATCCATTTAACTAAGAGGACATGATGCCCGGCTGTATAGCCGGATTTACGGCGGGTCATATGTTACCGCTCAACCCCGTATTCTATCAAGTCTTTATTTCCGCTTTGTTTTTTCCGGTTTCCGGTTACTGGTGTATTTTTTGCCGGATACATCTGTTCAGGGTGTACAGATTGTGTACATTATTTGCGGAATGCCGGAGAACGGACGGTTCTCCCGGCTATCTTTTGGTAACCTGTTGTTTTAGCCACTGAATAAAGATATCTGCTTTCGGGTTACGCTTGTCGCCGAGCATCGCAAAATAATATCGCTGCCGGCATGTCAGTGAAATATCCCCGAAAGGCATCACCAGCATTTTGCTCTTAATACGTTTTTCCACCAGTTGCTTACGTCCCATCGCGACACCGGCATGATTCATCGCGGCCACAATTGCCAGGTCTGAACGATCAAAACAGAGATTACGCCGGTGAGGGAATAAATCAGGCTGATAGTGTTCACTCCACGCTTTCCATTCGTCGTAATCGGAGTTACTGCTCCATGCCTGGCGGTCATGTAATAACATGCAGTTCCTGAGCTGATGAAGATTGTTATGCAGATCATAACGCTCTGCATATTCGGGGCTGCATACCGGCACAATGGATTCTGACATCAAATCTTCGCAATAGAGATTCGGTCTTGACATATCATCGTAATAAATTGCGATATCAATACCATAGCCGCGAAAATTAACCTCGTCATTACCTGTTAACAGGTTCAGCTGAATAGCGGGGTACTGCTCTGTAAAATCCGCTATGCCCGGAATCAGCCAGCATTGTGCGAGTGACGGGCGGGAATAAACGGTTAATTCACCGGAGATTTCCTGATTCTTGATATCAATAATTTCCTGGTTGATATCATCCAGGTTTTTTCGTAAGGCCCAGTATATACGCTCACCATCTGACGTGAGTTCAATACGGCGGTGAAAACGTTCAAATAACCGGAAGCCCAGTTCGCTTTCAAGCATATTGATGCGGTGACTGACCGCACCGGGTGTCAGCGCCAGTTCCTGTGCTGCCAGTGCAAATGAGCTGTGCCGTGCCGCAGCTTCAAACGTATGCAGGCGTGATAACTGATGACTCGATACCCGTTTGTTTCGCCGCAGGAATCCTGATGGTTCATACGGATTCATATTCGATGTCATATCATCTCTCTTTTTTATTATGCGGACGTATTTTTCATAAAGAATACCGCGCTTAAGATGAATTGATATGATGCAATTCACGAAAAAATTACTTAATTTGACGAATATCACGCATTTGGATTAACTGAGCTAACCCAACGCCCCGCTTTCATCGTTTGTCACCCCTGAATATTTATTATCCAATAAAACCACAACAACAATACAGTCAGGGGTAGGATATGGACTCTACAATGTGGATGATCGGTACGCTGGTTTTCAGTATCTTGCTGATCATTATTTCAATTATTAAATTTAAGTTTCACCCGTTTTTAGCACTGCTGCTCACCAGCTTTTTTGTCGGGATCGCCATGAAAATGAATCCGCTGGAGATGGTCAGTGCCATCGAAGACGGGATTGGCGGGACACTCGGATTTTTGGCGGCGATTATCGGACTGGGAACGATACTCGGAAAGATGATGGAAATATCCGGCGCTGCCGAGCGAATCGGGATTACGCTGGAAAAATGCCGCTGGTTAAGCCCCGATGTCACCATGATCCTTATCGGTCTTATCTGTGGTATCACGCTGTTTGTCGAGGTCGGGGTTGTATTGCTTATCCCGCTGGCGTTTTCGATCGCCAAAAAAACAAATACGTCATTATTAAAACTGGCGATTCCGTTATGCACCGCGCTGATGGCCGTGCACTGTATTATTCCGCCGCACCCGGCGGCGTTGTTTGTCACGAATGAACTCGGTGCGGATATCGGAACGGTGATTGTGGCCGGGTTAGCTGTGGGGTTGGTTGCATCGCTGATTGGCGGGCCGTTGTTCCTGAAATTCCTTGGCGATCGTTTACCGTTCAAGGTCGTACCGGCTGCGTTTGCTGACCTGAAGGTACGTGAAGAAAAAGACTTACCGTCATTAGGTGCATCGTTATTTACGGTTCTGCTGCCGATTGTGCTCATGCTGGTTAAAACAACCGCAGATCTGAACATGAGTAAAGATAATCCGTTACTCACCTTTTTACAGTTTATCGGTAATCCGATAACCGCCATGTTTATCGCTGCGTTTGCCGCTTATTACATGCTGGGTATCCGCCGCAATATGGGAATGAGCGTTCTGCTCAGTAAGACGGAAGAGAGCTTTAGCTCGATTGCAAATATCTTATTAATCATCGGGGCCGGTGGTGCATTCAACGGCATCCTGAAAGGCAGCGGACTGAGTGATTCTCTGGCACTGGTGTTGTCCGGTATCGATATGCACCCGATTTTACTGGCCTGGCTGGTGGCTATTATTCTTCATGCCGCAGTCGGCTCTGCCACTGTCGCTATGATGGGCGCAACCGCGATTGTGGCTCCGCTGATGCCGCTGTATCCCCATATCAGCCCTGAAATTATGACCCTGGCTATCGGCTCCGGGGCAATCGGCTGCACCATCGTGACCGATTCCTTATTCTGGCTGGTGAAACAATATTGTAATGCCACGCTGTCTGAAACATTCCGTTATTACAGTGTCGCCACGCTGATTGCGTCAGTTGTCGCGCTGGCAGGCACCTTTGCACTTTCATTTGTGATTTAAAAGAGACTAATGATGACTCAGATTAATATTGAAAAGCTTATTGCTGATTACCCTTTGGTACAGGAACTGATTGATTTAAAACCGGTTACATGGTTTAACCCTGCTGTGACCACCACAGAAGCTGGTTTACCGTACGTGGGATTGACGATTGACGATGTAAAGGATGCGGAAGCCCGCTTAAACCGCTTTGCCCCGTATCTGATGAAAGCATTTCCTGAAACGCAGGCTATGCAGGGCATTATTGAGTCTGACACAGTTGCGATTCCTGATATGCAGGCCGCTCTTGAGGCGCGTTATCAGACACCGGTAGCCGGAAAAATGTTTCTTAAGAAAGACAGCCATCTGCCGATTTCCGGCTCGATAAAAGCGCGCGGCGGTATCTATGAAGTGCTTACCCATGCGGAAAAACTAGCGCTGGAAGCAGGGTTACTGTCAACCGGTGACGATTATGCGGTGTTATTCTCTGAAAAATTCCGGCAGTTTTTCAGTCAATATCGTATTGCCGTCGGGTCAACGGGTAACTTAGGGATGTCCATCGGTATTATGAGTGCAAAACTTGGCTTCAGTGTCAGTGTGCACATGTCTGCGGATGCCAGACAATGGAAAAAAGACAAATTACGCTCACATGGTGTGAATGTTGTTGAATATGAACAGGATTACAGCATTGCGGTGGAGCAGGGGCGCAAAGAGGCAGAAAAAGATCCATCCTGTTTCTTTATCGATGATGAAAACTCCGTCACGCTCTTTTTAGGTTATGCGGTTGCGGGTCTGCGGCTGAAAAAACAATTTGCTGAAAAGGGAATGACAGTCGATGAACAGCATCCGCTGTTTGTGTATTTACCCTGCGGTGTCGGCGGAGGCCCCGGCGGTGTTGCGTTCGGGTTAAAACTGGCATTTGGTGATGCGGTGCATTGCCTGTTTGCTGAACCGACACATTCGCCGTGTATGCTGCTTGGGGTGCATACCGGTCTTCATGATGCTATTTCGGTTCAGGAAATCGGCATTGATAATATTACCGCGGCGGACGGTCTGGCGGTCGGCCGGGCATCGGGATTTGTCGGCCGGGCAATGGAACGGCTGCTCGACGGCTATTACACGATTGACGACGCAGAAATGTATAACCTGTTGGGGTTACTTGATCAGACCGAAGCGATCAGGCTGGAGCCTTCTGCTTTAGCGGGTATGCCGGGGTGCATGCATGTGACCCGGAATGAAGCGTATTTACAGGCTAATGCGCTGACACCGGAAGTGATGGCAAATGCCACGCATCTGGTCTGGGCAACCGGCGGCGGAATGGTTCCTGAGGATGAAATGGCGAAATATTTATCTCAGGCCAAAAGCAACTGATAACGTGGTGATAGTCTGAACAGACCGGAACCGGTGCAATAAATGCCGGTTCCGGTATCCGGTGATTATTTCCGGCTCATTTCCTGTGATTTTTCGATCGCACTGCGGACACCGGCGATAACGGACTGACGCAGACCGGTTTCCTCCAGTTTTATTACCGCTTCAATCGTGGTACCGCCGGGAGAGCAGACCATATCTTTCAGTTCACCCGGATGTTTACCGGTTTCCAGCACCATTTTGGCAGCCCCCATCACGGTTTGTGCCGCAAACTCATAGGCCTGTTTGCGCGGCATTCCACCTGCCACTGCCGCATCGGACATCGCTTCAATAAACATAAAAACATAAGCGGGAGCGGAGCCGCTGACACCGATAACGGCATCAATCAGTGATTCCGGAACCCGTTCGGCACGGCCGAAACTGCGGCACAGCGACATAACCAGCTCAGTTTCTTCATCAGACAGAAAAGAATTGACGGTGACTGATGTCATACCTGCATTGACCAGAGCGGGGGTGTTCGGCATCAGGCGGACAACTTTGGCCTGTGACGGCAGAGCAGCTTCCAGGATTTCCAGTGTGACACCGGCGGCCATCGAAACAATAAGGGTATTCTGTTTCAGGCAGGGCGAAATATCCCGTAATACGCCGGGTACGGCATACGGTTTTACACCTATAAAAATAATATCGGATTGTTCCGCTACACGCTGAGCGTGCGATTCACCATGAACACCGAATTCCTGAGCCACACGGTCAGTACTGGCCGGGCTGTGGTTATGCACAAAAACAGTATCAGGGCTGATAATTTTTCCTGAAATCAGGCCATTAAGGATTGCTTTTCCCATATTTCCGCAACCAATAAATCCGATTTTTTTATTCATGATGGCTCCTGTATTGCCTGTAAAGACTGACCGGAAGAGCAGGATACCACTCTGCGGCGCCGGGGTAACCCGGTAATTTAGGCATGATTTACATACACAAATATACAAAATCCGGGTAATATTGACCTATTATAGATACGTGAAAGTGTAAAATTTGCTCACGTTTTGGCATGGAGAATCATATGAAGTATCAGGTTAGTGGCCTGACACTTGCTGCGGTGCTGCTGATTGGCGGGTGCGCAAGTTCGGATCAGACACCGGGAACGCGCAGTGATCCGCTTGAAGGGTTTAACCGCACAATGTTCGATTTTAACTATAATGTGCTGGATCCTTATGTGCTCAGACCTGTTGCGATGGCGTGGCGTGATTATGTGCCGGAACCGGCACGAAACGGTACCATCAACTTCCTCGGCAATCTCGAAGAACCGGCCAGTATGGTCAACAATTTTCTGCGCGGTGATTTTTATCAGGGATTCAAGCATTTTAACCGCTTTTTCCTGAATACGGTCTTCGGACTGGGCGGCCTGATTGATGTTGCGTCGATGGCGAACCCTGAGCTGGCAAAAACAGAACCTGCCCGTTTTGGTAATACCTTAGGAAACTACGGCGTCGGGTACGGGCCTTATGTGGTTATCCCTGGCTATGGCGGCTGGACTCCGCGTGTGGATGGTGGTGACTGGCTGGATACCACGTATCCGATGCTGAGTTATCTGACTATCTGGATGGGGGTCGGTAAATGGGCTATCGAAGGTATTGATAACCGTGCACAGGCACTGGATGCGGAAGGTGTGCTGCATAATTCCAGCGATCCGTATCTGATGATGCGTGAAGCCTATTTCCAGCGTAACGATTTCCTGGCGTCAGGCGGAGAACTGAAGGTACAGGAAAACCCGAACGCGGCAGCGATTGCGGATGATTTGGATTCTATCGACAGCGAATAATGTGCCGGTACAGATAAAGAAAAAGTTCTGGTCAGTGACCAGAACTTTTTTTATGTACGCAACCGGGAAAAATCAGAAGCTGTAGTTAAAGTTAACGCCGTATAACCAGGCTTTACCGGAGGAGCTGAATTCGTAATTAGGCATTTGCAGGTTCGGATTACCTAATTTACCGCCGATAGCTGCAAGCTGATCTTTACTCATCAGTGGTTCAGAAATATCGACTTTACGTCCGTGCATGTAGGCAACACCGACATCAACAGAGGCATCTTTGTTGAAGGCGTAGGTTGAACCCAGGCTGAACCAGATACGATCCTGATCCGGAATAGAGATGGAACGGTTATTCGCCGGAACCGGACTGTCATCAAAGGCAATACCACCACGGAAGGTCCAGTTATCATCGTGATAATAGGTGGTACCTAATGCTACACGGTACGCATTTTTAAAGCCTTCATGCTTTTCAAACAGAACGCCGCCGTTTCCTTTATCCGTTGCTTTCAGCTCCTGGAATGAATCCCAGCCGGTGTAAGCAAAGGTATAGTGAACAGCCCATTTTGGTGCAACACGATGATAAGCAGAGAGCTCCCAGATATCCGGTAAATTCAGATCCAGTTTACCCTTGGTGGAACGGTCAAGCAGACCCGGAATATTTTGGGTGAAATCACCATCTTTAAATTTCACGGTGACTTTGGAACGGTAAGTCAGGCTGAAACGGTTGTTTTTATCCAGTTCATATAACATACCGGCATTCCAGCCGTAGCCCCAGCCGTCACCTTTGAGTTTGGCAAGATTTGAGTTCGCAGGAATTTTTGCCAATGCCGGGTTTTTGGTGATCCCGGCTGCAACCCGGCCTAATTCACCGGTATGACGGGAAATTTCCGCATCGGCGTAAACCGCATTCAGCCCCAGACCAAAACTGAAATTGTCATTCAGACGGTAAGCACCCGCGACGTTAAAGTTAGCGGTAACGAGATCAGTTTTACCGCCGATGGCACCGGCGGAGTAGTTATCTTTGAACTCAGTTGCCAGACCGAAGTTTGTGGTGGTTGATGCGCCGACTGACCATTTTTCATTAATCGGCAAAATAAAATGCAGGTTCGGGACAACTGCGCTTGGTGCAATATCTTTGGCATCAGTGCTGTTGCCGGTCAGCGGGGACTTTCCGCTGATATCCACTGACGGGTTGATCAGGATCGCACCGGCGGACATGGACGGACGATCAAATAATGTCATTGCTGCCGGGTTGCGGCTGCCGACACTGGCATCATCTGCCACGGCACCTTCCCCTGAAAACGCACGTCCGAGTGCAGACGTGGAATATTCATTTAATTGAAAACCCGCAGCAAAAGCGTGTGTTGCTGTTAATGAAACTGCCACTGCCAATGCTGAACGAGTGAACAGGTTTTTCTGGTTCATGACCAAAACCCTCTTGTTTATTTTGTTTATGTACTACTTTGGTAGTCAGAAGTAGCGCTGGATTGTATGTTTGCTTGTGGATATGACAAATCAGACCAGTTGAGAGAGTATAGAATCAGTACACTTAAATGTTATTTTTTTGTACTGAAATAAGCGGATTGAGATGCAAAAATGCGATTTAGATTACAATATTTTAACATTTATGGTTTTTTTAAGGCCGAAAAGTGGCTTTAGCCCGAGTAGATCAAACATTAGATTGAATTATTATGGTTTACTTTGATAAATGGTATGATTCAGTACTAATACTGCAGGCTATTTTTAACTAACGGGAGACTGAAATGGCTGACGAAAAAAAAACTGTGCAGCGCAGAAGAAACCTCAGCATGCTGCTGTGTGGATGTAGGCACTATTATTGATAACGAAAGCTGCACCTCTTCTTTCGAGCGCGTATTTGCATCTAAAGCCGATGCTGAGCAGATGATGGCAACACTGACTGCCAAAGCAAATGCAGCTGCATCTGAACCATGCAAAATCCACAGCGAATATAAAGAAACGGCTGACGGCGTTGAGCTGAAAGCGGATTTCACTTTCAGCTGCCAGGCTGAAACATTGATCTTTGAACTGGGTCTGCGTTAATTCATCAGAATAATACGCAAACTGAATTCAGGCCTCCGGTAAATACGGGGGCCTTTTTTATTACCTTCTGCTATACAAAAAGTTTATTTCCCTGAGCAACCTCGCACTTTTCAGTTATTCACATTGCGTGAATGCAACATGATGTTAACAATATCATCAGGTCAGACCACCGGCGGTTCGTGATAACCTCTCATCATGTAAGGATGAACGAATGAAGCAGGCACAGGCAGAGCGTATTGCAATTGTTGACGGATTACGGACACCGTTTGCCCGTCAGTCCACGGTATACCGTGATATTCCTGCGGTTGAACTGGGCCGGGCTGTGGTGCAGGAACTTCTTTTCCGTCAGTCATTTCCGGCAGAACTGGTTGATCTTGTCGTTTTCGGTCAGGTGATACAAATGCCTGCCGCACCCAATATCGCCCGCGAAATTGTTCTCAGTGCCGGATTGCCGGTGACAACAGATGCGTACTCGGTGACCCGCGCCTGCGCCACCAGTTTTCAGGCGATTGCCAATGCGGCGCAGGCAATACAATGCGGGCAGAGTCAGATAGCGGTGGCGGGCGGGGCGGACTCGGCGTCTGTCCTGCCGATTGGCGTGTCACGCAAACTGGCAGGGGTATTACTGGATCTCAGTAAAGCCCGGACAGTCTCTCAGAAGCTCCGGTTACTGGCGGCTCTGCGGCCGCGGGACCTTCTGCCTGTGGCTCCGGCGGTGGCTGAATATTCCACCGGTCTGCGTATGGGCGATACTGCCGAACAGATGGCGAAGCGTTACCATATCAGCCGTGAAGCGCAGGATGCGTTTGCGCATCAGTCACATCTGGCTGCCACACAGGCGTGGACATCCGGTGTGCTGCGCGATGAAGTGATGATCGCCCGTTTTCCGCCGTTCAGTCAGATCTGTGAAGAAGACAATACATTACGGAAAAATTCGCTGGCCGGCAGTTATGCCCAACTGAAACCGGCATTTGATAAACGCCACGGCACAGTCACCGCAGCAAACAGCACGCCACTGACAGACGGTGCGGCCGCTGTGCTGATGATGACAGAAAACCGCGCCCGGGAACTCGGGCTGACCCCGCTGGGGTTTCTGCGCAGCTATGCATTTACGGGCAATACCGTTCAGGAAGATATGCTGCTGGGGCCATCATATGCTGCCCCGCAGGCACTTGATCGTGCCGGGCTGGCATTATCCGACCTGACGCTGATTGATATGCATGAAGCGTTTGCCGCTCAGGTTCTGACTAATCTGCATTGTTTTGCCAGCGGGGACTTTGCCCGTGACAAACTCAACCGGACATCGGCAATTGGTGAAGTGGACCCGGCGCGGTTTAATGTGCTCGGCGGATCGATTGCTTACGGACACCCTTTTGCGGCAACCGGTGCCCGGATGGTGACACAGACACTGCGGGAACTGAAGCGGCGGGGTGGCGGTTTTGCAATGACTACGGCTTGTGCCGCGGGCGGTCTTGGTGTGGCGATGATCTGGGAAACGGAATAAGACGGGAGACTGATGATGACACAGCATGATGAAACACCTTCTGCTTTCCGCCTGACAGTGCGTCCGGATCACACCGGCGTTATCACCATTGATGTCCCCGGTGAGAAAGTAAATACCCTGAAGGCTGAATTCGCTGAACAGTTCGAAGCGGTGCTGCGGGATGCCCGCAAAATTCCGGGACTGCGGGCGATGGTGATTATCTCCGGCAAGCCGGATACCTTTATTGCCGGGGCGGATATTCATATGATTGCCGGGTGTACTGAGGCTTCACAGGCTCAGGCGCTTTCTGAATCCGGGCAACGGTTATTTAATCTGATTGAAAATTATCCGCTGCCGGTTGTTGCCGCTATTCACGGCAGTTGTCTCGGAGGCGGGCTGGAACTGGCTATGGCCTGCCGCAGTCGTGTTGTCTCTGACAGCGATAAAACCCGGCTCGGTCTGCCGGAAGTTCAGCTGGGGCTGTTGCCCGGTTCCGGCGGTACACAGCGTCTTCCTGCACTGATCGGGCTGACGGCGGCTCTGGATATGATGCTGACCGGGCGGCAGTTGCGGACAAAACAAGCCGTTAAAATACGGCTGGCCGATGATATTGTACCGCCGGAAATTTTACTGGAAACAGCGGTTGCCCGCGCATTGTCGGCAAATCCTGCACAGCGTGCTCCGGTGCCGTTCCGGCAAAAAATAATGAAAATGAAAGGGATACGGGATATCCTTTTCCGTATAATCCGCAAACAGGTTCGCCGCCGCACCTGCGGGCACTATCCGGCGGCTGAGCAGATTATTGATGTGGTACAGTGCGGACAGGAAAAAGGGCGGGATGCCGGGTTTAACGCCGAGGCGGCTGCATTTGGTAAACTGGCGGTCACACCGGTATCCGGCGCACTCCGCCATCTCTTTTTTGCCTCAACAGCGCTGAAAAAAGATATAGCGGATGGCGTAAAACCAGCAGAATTACACCATGTGGCAGTGCTGGGTGGCGGGCTGATGGGCGCCGGAATAGCCGCAATCACCTGCCAGCGTGCCGGGTTGCCGGTCAGAATTAAAGATGTTTCACAAGAGGGGGTCAGTAAAGCACTGGCCTTTTTCTGGCAGCATCTGAGCAGGCAGGTGAAACGCAGACGTCTTTCCCCGCGTGAGCGGACACAACTGATGCACGGAATGACCGGCACCACGGATTACAGAGGATTTCACCGTATTGATTTTGTGGCGGAAGCGGTTTTTGAATCCCTGTCACTCAAACAGCAAATGATCGCGGAAACAGAAGCCGTGACATCTCCGGATACTATTTTTGCCTCGAATACCTCGTCACTGCCCATTCGTGATATTGCTGCAAAGGCGTTACGACCTGAAAAAATCATCGGACTGCACTATTTCAGCCCGGCCGAAAAAATGCCGCTGGCGGAAATTATTCCTCATGAGGGCACCGATGCAATAACACTGGCGACCACATTGCAACTGGCGCGCAAACAGGGAAAAACAGCGATTGTGGTCGGCGATAAAGCCGGATTTTATGTTAACCGCATCCTGGCGCCGTATATTACGGAAGCACTGCATTGTCTGGTTGAAGGTGAACCGGCAGAAAAAATCGACAAGGCACTGACAGATTTCGGCTTTCCGTTAGGGCCGGTAGCACTGCTGGATGAAGTGGGGATCGATGTCGGCACCAAAATTATGCCGGTACTGGAGACCGCATTTGGTGAGCGGTTTGCACTGCCGCCGCAGCTGGATGCCCTTTTCCGCGATAACCGTCTGGGGAAGAAAAACAAACGCGGTTTTTATGATTACACACCAGTACCGTGGTGGAAACGCTGTGGCCGGAAGACACCGCGTAAAGCTGACAAACAGATCTATCCGCTGCTGGGTATTACCGTGCGGGAACGCCTGACACCACAGGAAATCACAGAGCGCTGCCTGATGATGATGCTCAATGAAGCCGTGAGGGCACTGGATGAACAGGTTATCCGTTCCCCGGCAGACGGCGATATCGGCGCGGTCTTCGGTATCGGTTTTCCGCCGTTCCTTGGCGGGCCGTTTTACTATATGGACAGCCTGTCCGCAGCCGTTATGACAGAAAAACTGACAGCACTGGCTGCCCGTTACGGTGACCGTTTCATACCGTGTAAGGCGTTACGGCAACGTGCAGCGGATAAGCGCCGGTTTTACTGAGAAATTACGGTGAGACGACAGTGAATTGTTTTATTTTTCTGAACAGGTTCTGAACAAAATTCAGGTTTATCTCTGTGCTGAATCATTTTAATTATGATTAATTTGAGGCAGAATGCCTCTCATCTCCCCTGACGGGGACGCAGAAATAACGATAATTTTAAACAGATCATTCTTTGATGTGATACGGCCCGGGGATTCAGCTATGACCGTATCCGTCCTGTTCAGACGGTGACATATGCAAGTATTTATTATGCGACATGGCGATGCTGCTTTGCAGGCCGCCAGTGATTCAGTACGACCCCTTACCGGGAAAGGGATAACCGATTCCCGCAACATGGCAAAATGGCTTGCCGGGCAGGATATCCTGACAGATACCGTTCTGGTCAGTCCGTATCTGCGGGCAGAGCAGACACTGACCGAAATTCGTGATGATCTCAATTTACCGGCGCAGGAAGAGGTAATGCCGGGACTGACTCCTTCAGGAAATGCGGAAAGCGTGGCGGATTATATCCGCTATCTGGCGGAGGAAGGACGCAAAGGGGTGCTGGTGGTATCGCATCTGCCGCTGGTCGGTTATCTGGTGGCGGCATTGTGTCCGCAGGAGACGGCACCGATGTTTGCAACATCCTCTGTTGCCTGTATCGAACTGGATAATAACGGACGCGGCACACTGCTCTGGCACCGCGGTCCCGGACAGACTGACTGATTACTCGCGCCGGGCGGTTTCAGCAATTTCAATCAGCAGCAGTAATGCCGCAGTACCGCCCCATTCCTTGGGTGCCTGGTGAAAGGCAATCACATCCGGGTGTTGTGCCAGCCATAATGGTGTCTGTTGTTTCAGGACATGTTTTCCGTGCCCGTGCATAATACAGACACAATAGGTGTTTTCACGGCGGGCCGCGGCTATCAGTGCACCAATTTCCTGTTTGGCCTGAAGCTGGGTCAGTCCGTGCAGATCCAAAAACAGTTCCGGTACGTAATCTCCGCGCCGCAGTTTTTTCAGCTCATACGGGCTGGCATTTTCCCGCAGATAACGCGCAGGGCCGTCCATATCCAGGTTCGGGCGGTATTCATCAGAGAAATAAAAACTGGCATCAACCTGGTCCCGCAACAGCCGTTCCGGCGCAATTTTTGTCACACCGGCCCGTGATTTCGGGTGCACCACAATATCCTGTCTGATTTTACGCGTCCCGCTGATGGCCTCTTTAAACAGATTCAGGTCATCATCAGTCAGGGGTGTCTTCTTTTTCATAACATCTCATCACTGATTATTTTCCATAGTGTAACCGATTTTTTTAAGGATGTTGACGCTATACTGCCGGTCACAACTGACAAAAACTGCCGGAAAATTGCCGTGCATTTCACAAGATATGCTGATTTAGCAGCGACTTCATGGCAAACTACGCTATCAGATATTTTCTTTTGTTTTACCCCGCCGGAGGCACTTTGGATAAAATTTACGTTGATGAAGCCGTCAGTGAGCTTCACACGCTGCAGGATATACTGCGCTGGGCAATGAGCCGTTTTAATGCCGCGAACATCTACTATGGCCACGGCACAGATAATGCCTGGGATGAAGCCCTCCAGCTGGTACTGCCGACACTGTTTCTGCCTCTGGATTTACCCGCTGAGCTGTATCAGTCACGACTGACTTCCTCAGAGCGTCACCGCATTGTTGAACGTGTGCTGCGCCGGATCACCGAGCGTGTGCCGGTGCCGTATCTGACCAACCGGTCCTGGTTCTGCGGTCACGAATTTTATGTTGATGAGCGCGTGCTGATCCCGCGTTCACCGATTGGTGAGCTGATTAATAATCACTTTGCCGGTTTACTGGATTCCGAACCGGAAGCAATTCTGGATCTGTGTACCGGCAGCGGCTGTATCGCAATTGCCTGCGCTTATGAGTTCCCGGACGCAGAAGTCGATGCGGCAGACATTTCCGCCGATGTGCTGGAAGTCACAGAAATGAACATTGAAAATCACGGGTTATCTCATCGTGTCGTTCCGATGCGTTCAGATTTGTTTAACGATCTGCCGGCAGTGAAGTATGACCTGATTGTCACCAATCCGCCGTATGTCGATGCGGAAGACATGAGTGATTTACCGGATGAATTCCGCGTTGAGCCTGAACTGGCGCTGGCTGCAGGCAGTGATGGTCTGAAACTGGTTCGCCGTATTCTCGCAAATGCCCCGGATTATATGTCAGAAGATGCGGTGCTGATTTGTGAAGTCGGTAACAGTCAGGTACATCTGATGGCCGAATTCCCGGAAGTGCCGTTTATCTGGCTGTCGTTTGAAAACGGGGGTGACGGTGTCTTTATGTTAACTCGTGATCAATTAGCAGAACATCATGACGCTTTTAAACTTTTCAAATAACCGTTCCTCATGTAGGAATAGAAGCATAAAAACAGGTTAAAACCATTCACTTGCACACAATCAGAGACAGGAAAACACGATGGCCGGAAACAGTATCGGCGAACTTTTTCGCGTAACCACCTTTGGTGAATCACATGGCCCGGCGCTGGGTTGTATTGTTGACGGCGTCCCGCCGGGACTGGCGCTGACAGAAGCTGATATGCAGATTGATCTCGATCGCCGCCGTCCGGGCACATCGCGCTATACCACACAGCGTCGTGAGCCGGATCAGGTCAGAATTCTGTCAGGGGTATTTGAAGGAAAAACCACCGGAACCAGTATCGGACTGCTGATTGAAAATACCGATCAGCGCTCACAGGATTACGGTGCCATCAAAGATCTCTTCCGGCCGGGACATGCGGATTACACGTATGAGCAGAAGTACGGCTTTCGTGATTACCGCGGCGGCGGTCGCTCATCAGCCCGTGAAACGGCAATGCGCGTGGCGGCGGGGGCTATCGCTAAAAAGTATCTGCACGAAAAATTCGGTGTGACAGTCCGTGCCTGCCTGACTCAGATGGGGGATATTAAATGTGATATCCGCGACTGGGCTCTGGCAGAGCAAAATCCGTTTTTCTGTCCTGATGAACGTCAGCTGGAGGCGCTGGATGAATTACTGCGCGGCCTGAAAAAAGAAGGGGATTCCATCGGTGCGAAAGTCACGGTTGTGGCGGAAAACGTCCCGGCGGGTCTGGGTGAACCGGTCTTTGATCGTCTTGATGCGGATCTGGCGCATGCGCTGATGAGTATCAATGCGGTAAAAGGTGTTGAAATCGGAGACGGCTTCGGCGTGGTTAACCTCAAAGGCAGCGAAAACCGGGATGAAATCTATCAGACCGGTTTTACCAGCAATCACGCGGGCGGCATTCTCGGCGGCATCAGCAGCGGCCAGCCAATCATCGCACATATTGCCCTGAAACCGACATCGTCGATTACCGTTCCCGGTAATACGCTGAACCGGCAGGGCGAAGAGGTGGCTATGATCACCAAAGGGCGTCATGACCCCTGTGTCGGGATACGTGCTGTGCCGATTGCCGAAGCGATGACAGCGATAGTGCTGCTCGATCACCTTCTGCGTCACCGCGGACAATGTGCGGATGTCACACCGCCGTTACCGGCCTGGTCATGATTTAAACTGGCGTCCCGGGTATTGCGCCCGGGATTTTATTGGCAGGTAAAAAATGGAATGGTTTCAGTTCGGTGTTGAAATCTATGTATTGCTGTTCTTTGTTGCTCTGATTGCCGGATTTATTGATGCAATCGCCGGCGGAGGCGGGTTACTGACAATCCCGGCATTGCTGGCTGTCGGCGTACCGCCGGTGCAGGCTCTGGCGACCAACAAATTGCAGGCGGTCGGCGGCTCTTTTTCTGCCAGTTTCTATTTTGTCCGGCGCAAAGCGGTGGATCTTGCCGGGCAGCGGGTTCCGATAGTGATGACGCTGATTGGCGCAGTTATCGGTTCCGGGCTGGTGCAGTTTGTGAATCCGGAATTTCTCCGTCAGTTGCTGCCGCTGCTGGTTATTGCCATCGGTCTCTATTTCCTGCTGACGCCGTCCATTGGTGCTGCGGATCAGAAACAGCGCCTGATGCCGTTTGCCTTCGGCTGTACCGCCGGTATCGGGATCGGTTTTTATGACGGCGTTTTCGGCCCGGGGGCAGGCTCTTTCTACGCGCTGGCGTATGTGACACTGGCCGGTTTTAACCTGGCGAAAGCCACGGCACACGCCAAAGTCCTCAATTTTGCATCCAACGTCGGGTCACTCTCATTCTTTATTTTCAGCGGTCACGTTATCTGGCTGATGGGCTTTGCCATGCTGGGCGGACAACTTATCGGTGCACGCCTCGGTGCCCGTATGGTGCTGAGCCGCGGACAAAAACTGATCCGCCCGATGCTGGTAACTGTCTCTTTCCTGATGAGCATCAAACTGCTTTATGACAATCACGGTGATACTATCAGTACGTGGCTGTCTCAGCTTTCTTAATTTTTATTAGTGGTTTATATAATCAATGAGTACACATCAATATCAGCAACTGATTGAAATTTTTGATAACGAATTTCTCGCTGATTTCAATACCCGCCTGATTAAAGGCGACGATGAGCCGATTTATCTGCCCGCAGATGATGAAG
Organism: Morganella morganii; assembly: GCF_019242955.1. Lineage (GTDB taxonomy): Bacteria > Pseudomonadota > Gammaproteobacteria > Enterobacterales > Enterobacteriaceae > Morganella > Morganella sibonii. The sequence goes on along the minus strand of NZ_CP066129.1, from coordinate 2,576,901 downwards.
CGCCTTATAACCGTATCGTGTTTGCTCACGGCTTTTATGCCAGTGCGATCCATGAAATATCGCACTGGTGTATAGCCGGGAAAGAGCGCAGAAAGCTGGTGGATTTTGGTTACTGGTACTGCCCGGACGGGCGGGACGCACAAACGCAGTCAGAATTTGAGGTCGTGGAAATAAAACCGCAGGCACTGGACTGGTTATTTTGTCAGGCTGCCGGTTATCCGTTTAACGTCAGTTGTGACAATCTTGACGGCGATTTCGAGCCTGATCGCGTCAAATTCCGGCGTATTGTTCACGGGCAGGTGATGGAATATCTGGCGCAGAACTCAATACCCCCTCGTGCAGCAAGGTTTATTAATGCCCTGCAATCGTTTTACAATACGCCGCCGCTGACTGCGGACCAATTTCCATGGCCGGAAGATCCGTTTGCCTGACAAACGATTCCGGTGACTGAACTTTAAGGAACAAACATGCTTGCGGATTATGAAACGCGTATCCTCGCCCAGATTGATGACATGGTTGAACATGCCACAGACGATGAACTGTTTGCGGGTGGCTATCTGCAGGGGCATCTGACCCTCGCGGTGGCAGAACTGGAACAGTCGGGTGATCACTCCGTTGAGGCACTTCACAACCGGGTGGAGGAGAGTATCCGTCAGGCAATCAGCGCCGGAGAGCTGACACCGCCGGATCAGGTGCTGGTGCTGGAAACCTGGAAACGCCTGCTGAAAAGCGCGCAGGAGCAGGAATGACAGATAAAGCGCAATACCGCATCCGCCAGGCCCGTCCGGCGGACGCCGCATTGTTACCGGATGTGGAATCGTCTGCCGGCGCGTTATTTGCAACTGCCCCGGGGTATGAGTGGATAGCCCGCAGCGAAGGCCATTCCGAAACGGCATTCCGCAATTTTATCGCCAACGGTAATGCGTGGGTGGCGGCGGACAATCAGGATCAACCGGCCGGGTTTGTGCTTGTTTCCAATCTCGGTACCGGACTGCATATTGATGAGCTTTCTGTCTCTGCGGCGCATCAGCGTCAGGGGCTGGGACGACAGCTGATTGAGCGGGTGAAGAGTGTGGCACTGGCACGCGGTTGTGCGGCAGTAACACTGACCACATTCCGTGATGTGGTATGGAATCGTCCTTATTATGAACATCTTGGTTTTGAAGTATGCGATGTTTCCCGTGCTCCGGCACTGGAAGCGATTATGCTGAAAGAAGCAGAATACGGACTGCAGTTCTGTGATCGTTGTGCCATGATTTACCGGTTTTTCTAAAAAAGTTAAATATCGCACGTAAAAAGAAAAGGTCGCTCCGGTATGCGGCCTTTTTTATTTATGGCGGATTAAGAAACTGATTATTAAGTTATTAACAGATAATAATAAAAGATCTTGAGATTGTGACATTAATGGCGAAAATAGTGCCGCTTTTGTCTGTCTCCGGTATGTATTTCATCATCTTTATATAGATTTTTCTGTTTAACAGAATGATTTTAAATAATGTTTCTGATATCTGAATGGTGATTTTTTCTGAGGCAGTTGTTTCTTTTTGTTGCGTCAACGTCAACAACTACGCAGAGATGTTGAGTAAATAGCAATAACTATTAACTTGCTATTAACATTTGTTGTGTCAGAATGTGTCTGTCCCCATAAAACACAGGTATTGATTATGTTTGAATTACAACCGAAAAACACAGCACAACAGGCTGTGACTATTTACACCAAGATAGCGGTTGCTGCGGTGGTATTGCTGGCACTGTTATTTTCTTTCTGGTTTAAACTTGACGGAATGAGCGTTATTGAAAGAGCAGTCCCTTCCATCGGTATGATTTTATTTACCGGATTAATAATTTTTAATGCCAAACGGGAATTAGATTCGCTGTACCGTTCAGAGGATAAATGTGCGAAAAATGCAGTTGCTCTGAACGCCTGACAGAAACGGTATCGCGTGACGCGGACTGATAAATATAAAGCAGAGACGATCATGGATCATCAGCAGTAATGCTGATGATCCTTTTTTTATGCAAAATTATTTGTACAAATCAGCCCCGGTTTCCTGAGCAATATAACCGATAGCCGCCTGTGCCCTGACACTGTTACCTGCTTTATCCAGCGGCGGGGAATAGACCGCGACGGCGTATTTACCCGGAACCACGGCCAGAATTCCGCCGCCGACACCACTTTTCGCCGGGATGCCGACCTGATATAACCAGGTGCCGGAACCGTCATACAGCCCGGCAATAGCCATCTCTGCCAGAACTTTGCCGGTGTTTTCCGCGCTCAGCAACTGTTTGCCGTTGTACGGGGATTTGCCCTGATTGGCCAGCACCGCACCCATTTTGGCGAGATCAACGGTAGTGGCATCCACTGAACACTGGCGGGTATAGAGATCAACCGCCTCATCTGGATTGCCGTATAACATGCCGTAGGACTGCATCAGCCGCGCTAGTGCCTGGTTGTGCTGATTGGTTTCTGATTCAGAGCGGTACACTTCATCATTCACCGTCAGTTTGGTATCGGCGAACGCTTCCATGTTTTCCATAATCTGCTGCCAGCGGTCATCCGGATTTTTGGCCTTGATCAGACTGACGGCACTGATAGCCCCGGCATTGACCAGCGGGTTCTGCGGGCGATCCGGACGCAGTTCAATCGCCAGACCGGAGTTAAACGGCAGTCCTGTGGCGTTAGCACCCAGTTTTTCGAGAACCACTTCTGACCCCTGCTGATTCATCACCAGCGCGAGGGTAAAGACTTTTGACAGCGACTCAAGAGGAAACAGCGCGTCTTTATCCCCGGCGCTGTAGATTTTTCCGTCTACCGTGGCAATAACAACGGCGTAATTATCGGGGCTGTATTTGGCGAGTGCCGGGATGTAATCCGCCACATCACCGGCTTTTTCGGTTTTGAATTTCTGATACGCCTGCTCAACGATCGTATCGTACTGAATAGCATTGCTTTGAATAACATTGCTGTGAATAGCATTATCGGGAATATTATTGTTCTTTGCGTAAGCAGAGGTGACACAAAACAGCGAAAAGGTTAAGGCAATAACTATTTTATTCTTCATAATCTTCTCCGGTTAGTATTTCCGGATGAAGCGTATAGGTGCACTGACTTTTCTGTAAATTGATCATTGGGCAAGAGAAATTGCCGCTGACAGGTGAACTGCACCGGTTTTCGTGAGAAAGCACACAAAATGACCCGGGTTTGTGGCAGTGATCAATAAAGTCCGGCGATGATATTTTGCGTTATCGCCGGAAAAATTATCAATAATGTGACGGGGACCGGCTCTGTGGCCGGTCAGGTGCGGATTATGACTTTTGCGGCAGCGGGCGGCCTTTCAGCAATTTTCGGACATGGAAACGGGCGGGATGAATGGCGGCCAGTGTTTCATCATCCAGGGGAAGCGCTTCATCAAAAATCTGTGCCGCGAGTACCTCTGCGGCCAGCGGGGCGGTGCATAATCCCCGTGAACCGAGTGCCGCCAGCAGAAACAGCTGTGGCTGATGCGGCACACTGCATACGGAGTCAGGTGCGGATTTTTGTTCATCCAGATGTGCATAACATACTGCTATTTTTTCAAAATCGGGAACATTTCCGGCCAGCGGCAGGTGATCGCGCAGTGAGCAGCGGATCCCCTGACGGGATGCTCCGGCGCTGATATCCACCGTCTGCGGCCAGCTGACATCCGGCAGTGACGTAAGCAGCCGCTGTTTATTCGCCGTTTGTTCCTCTTCGCGATATTCCGTTCCGGTATCATTACGCTGGTGGCTGGCACCGATGCAGTGCAGGCCGTCAGCCGGATTCACCGGGGTCAGATACCCCTCATAACACAGCACTTTTTTCAGCCCGGCAATGGCGGGAACAGACGGGACATGGCTGACCTGACCACGTACCGGTGTGACCGGCAGCGGGGCGGTCTGCGGGAACTGACTGATACAATGGCCGTTGGCCAGTACCACCACATCGGCCTCTGTCGTGCTGTCACCGGCAAAGCGAAGCTGCCAGCCCTGTCCGGCGGGGATTAATTCTTTTACTTCACAGCCGAAATTCAGGTGAAGCCCCTCTTTTTGTGCCAGCGCTGCGGTATTGCGCACCAGTTCCTGCGGGCAGAGCCAGCCGCCCTGCGGATAATGCAGGCCGTCAAAATTGACATCCGTTCCGGCAAGTGCAGAAAGCTGTTCCCGTGACAAGCGCTGCACCATCTCATCCGGCCATGTGACAGATGAAATATTATTGATTTTTTTACTGCTTTTTTCGTGATACATCAGCTGAATCACACCGCACCAGTCATGGTCATATTTCACACCCTGAGCTGACAGCGCATCATATGTACGGCGGGCAAACGGGAAAGCGGCGGTAAAAAAACGTTCAGGCGGATCATCCCGGCCGGTCAGCAGCGGATAAAGTGCGCCCTGGCGGTTACCGGAGGCATTAAGTGCCAGTGCGTTATCCGCACAATATAAGGAAACCTCCGCACCACGGCGGAGCAGGGCGAGGGACGTGAGAACCCCGGCGATCCCGCCGCCGATGACGGCTATCTTCTGCCGCGCGGCGGCCGGGTGGCGATCAAACCACGGCGTTGCAGATGATACTGCTTCACGGGGATTCACCCCGGCAAGACATTCACGTTTATGTGCAAACCCTTTGCGGCGCTCAACGCTGAACCCGGCCTGCTGCAAACCACGGCGCACGAATCCGGCAGCGGTAAAGGTGGCAAAGGTGCCGCCGGGACGGGAAAAACGGATCATCAGATCAAACAGAGACTGCTGCCACATATCCGGGTTTTTGGACGGAGCAAAACCGTCGAGAAACCAGGCGTCAATTTTGTTATCCAGCGCGTGAGTAAGAGAAGGAAGCAGCTCGTTGACATCCCCCAGCCATAAATCGAGCGTAATTTCTCCGCCGGACAGCTGAATACGGTGGCAACCCGGCAATGGCTGCGGCCACTGAGCGCACAGTTGTAAGGAGAAATCAGCGAACTCCGGCCAGTGCCGGTGGGCGGCCTGTAAATCGGCCACCGTCAGAGGAAATTTTTCAAAGCTGATAAAGTGCAGGCGTCTCAGCGGATGCCCGGGATGGGCAGTGCGGAATGCCAGGAAGCTCTGCCACAGCGTGAGAAAATTCAGTCCGGTACCGAACCCGGTTTCGGCCACGGTGCAGACCGGGGTGGTCATCTGTGCAAACCTGCCCGGAAAACCGTTTCCGTTAAGAAACACATAGCGGGTTTCCGCCAGTCCGTCGTCGTTCGAAAAATAGACGTCATCAAAATGTTGCGAAACAGGTGTACCCTGTTCATTCCAGGTTAAATGTGCAGTTTCAATTGCGGTTTTTTTCACGTTACGGCCTGAGGATTCTGTTCGGTTTTTCCTGATTTTACTCCGCTTTGCGTTGTACTGCCATGCCGGATGTGACACAGGACAATATCGGTATGTAAAGATGCGAAAAAACGTCTGATCGGACTTGTTCAGCTTACATGTGTAAGCTAAAGTAACGCTAAAATCCCGTACTACTTAAAATGACAGAGGTATTGAATGAAGCGTGCAGTAATCACTGGTCTGGGGATTATCTCAAGTATCGGTAATAACCGGGAGGAAGTACTGGCTTCTTTGAGAGAAGGTCGTTCCGGGATCACATTCTCAGAAGAATTTAAAGAGATCGGGATGCGCAGCCAGGTTTGGGGTAATGTCAAACTGGATACTGCGGGTCTTATTGATCGTAAAACTGTCCGTTTCATGAGTGATGCATCTATCTATGCGTATCTTTCCATGGAGCAGGCTATTGCAGACTCCGGTTTGACAGAAGAGCAGGTATCTCACTACCGTACCGGTGTGGTTGCCGGTTCCGGCGGCGGCTCCCCGCGCACCCAGGCTATCGCGGCTGACGGCATGCGTGCCAAAGGTCTGCGTGGTGTCGGTCCTTATCTGGTACCGCGTGCAATGGCATCCGGTGTGTCTGCAAACCTGGCAACACCATTTAAAATCAAAGGTGTGAACTACTCTATCAGTTCTGCCTGCTCCACGTCCGCACACTGTATCGGCCACGCGGTGGAACTGATCCAGCTGGGTAAACAGGATGTGGTGTTTGCCGGCGGCGGTGAAGAACTGTGCTGGGAAATGAGCTGCGAATTTGACGCGATGGGCGCACTGTCCACTAAATATAACGAAACACCGGACAAAGCATCCCGTACTTATGATCAGGGCCGTGACGGCTTCGTGATCGCAGGCGGCGGCGGTATGGTCGTGGTGGAAGAGCTGGAGCACGCGCTGGCACGCGGCGCACATATCTACGCGGAAGTGGTCGGCTACGGCGCGACCTCTGACGGCGCGGACATGGTTGCCCCGTCCGGTGAAGGTGCGGCCCGCTGCATGCAGATGGCAATGCACGGCCTGGATACACCGGTTGATTACATCAACACCCACGGTACATCCACACCGGTTGGTGACACCAAAGAGCTGGAAGCGATCCGCGAAGTATTCGGTGATCACACGCCGGCACTGTCAGCAACCAAAGCGATGACCGGTCACTCACTGGGTGCGGCAGGTGTTCACGAGGCTATCTACAGCCTGCTGATGCTGGAGCACGGCTTTATCGCGCCGAGCATCAACGTGGAAGAGCTCGACGAGAAAGCGGAAGGCATGGCGATTATCACCGAACCGACCGAACGTGAACTGACCACAGTGATGTCCAACAGCTTCGGTTTCGGCGGTACTAACGCCACACTGGTAATGCGCAAATATCAGAACTGATTTTATTCTGATTATCAAATAAATGCCCCGGTTTAATCACCGGGGCATTTTCTTTTGCGGTAAAGTCTGTCAGGGTGTAACAGTGTTGTTTATCCTTTTACTGTCACAGGGGTAATAAATGAAAAAACTGACTATCGCAGAGATGACTGAGCCGCAAAAAATCCGTGTCCGTACCCGGCTGGCTCAGGAACAAAAGAAACTGGGGCGTCCGCTGACCAATGCGGAGCAGAATAAAGTCAAAGATCAGATTATCACTGAGATTTCCAAAGAAGTTGATGCCGCTGCCGCAAAAGTCAGAGCGCAGAAAAAAAAGGATAAAATCAAACCCGGCAGCGGAACAGAAACATATAGCTGGTCAGCGAAAACGCATACGCGGGGATTGCGCTGAGCCTTTCTGATAATTTTTATCTGTTTTAATTACAATAACCGCCACCCGGCGGTTTTTATATCCCGCCTTGTTGCCTTATTTTATAAGATACAGACCTGATTAATTTTAGTTTTAATAAACAACATATTCCTGAATTACAGTGAAAAACACGGCCGGGAGCCGATTTGTATTCACTGCGCATCTTTATAAAAGGAATATGTTATGACGAATCGATACGAAGACACCACACCGTTTGAGCGTGATGTGATGACCTCCATGGGGTATCACTGGAAAGGAGAGGGCTGGCAAAAAGCATCAGACAATGGTGAGACTATGATTGTTACCGGATGGACCGGGGATATCCCGGCAGACAGCGGCAGGATAACGCATATCTGGGATCAGAATATTGCGGATATGAACACATCCCCGAATCCTGTATGGGATGATGCCGATGATGGCTGGATGCATCCGGTGGATGAAGAAATCAGAAAGGAACGCCGTGAAGGGTCGGCAAGGAAATTAGAATACTTAACAAAACTTGAAGAAAATATAAATAAAGATATCAGTGAAATAATAAGAAAGATAACTGAGATAAATGAAAAAATAAAGAACGCAAGTGATGTTTTAGAAAATGCCACACTAAAACTCATTATGAAAAAATTCCAGTTACAAAAAGAGAAGATAATTAATTTACTGAATGAAGCAAGAAAAAGAAAATCTGATGCAGAAAGAAAAAGATTAAGTGATGAGGCTTGGTTTTATAACAGTGAGCTTAACAGGCGTATGCAGGATAAAACCCATGGTGAGATAAAAACGGAATGGGAAAAAGGAAAAAGTATAACAAAAGAAATTGTTTTACAGGATAAGAGGATAAAAGCAGCAGAAAATGACGTAATAAAAGAAGAAGATGAATTTAGTCAGGTTAAAACAGCCGTAAAATTTACAGCAGATTTTTATAAAGAAGTATCCAGTGTATACGGCGATAAGGCGGAACAATTAGCTGGCGCTCTGGCTGAGCAGGCAAAAGGGAAAAAAATTCGTAATATTGATGATGCATTGAAAGCTTATGAAAAATATAGAAATAATTTTAATCAGAAAATTAATTCTGAAGATCGCAGGGCTATTGTCGCGGCGTTAGAGTCAATCAATTCAGCAGAAATCGCAAAAAGTTTTACGAAATTCAGCAAGGGTATGGGGGTTCTGAGTCATGCGATCAATGCATTTGATTGGGTCGGTGAATTGATTAAATCTGTAAAAACAGATAATTGGCGGCCATTTTTTGTTAAAACTGAAGTTATCGTAGCCGGGAATGCTGCGACAGTCGTAGTTGCATTTATCTTCAGCGTATTGCTGGGCAATCCCGTCGGCCTTATAGGCTATGGCTTGATAATGGCCGGCACCGGAGTATTGATTGATGATGAACTGGCTGAAAAGGCTAATCTGTTTTGGGGGATTTAATTTATAAAAACAGAGGCTGCCTATTTCTGTGGTAGCCTTTTTATAAGAATAGTAATAATAAAAATTATTATTATAGGCAATGATAGTAAAAATACAGAACAACCATAAATGGCTAATAAACCAGTTTTTCCCGGTGTATCAATGAAAAAACCACTTTTCCAGAATTGTGGTGTCGTGAATTTAAGGAAAAAGTATTCAGTTATCCATTTTGCAACAGGATAAAAAATAAATCCAAATATGGATAAGAGCAAAAAGATTAGTCTGTATTTAAAATTATCATTCCAGCAATAGTAAAAAAAAACAGAAGTATAAAACCATCCCCAGCACATATTTTGAATATAATATTTTTTAGTCACTGTATGGTATTCCGTCGTTTAGTGTGCCATTGGCAGGACTTTAACATAGTCATATATGATAATAAGAATCAATACCGATACTGTTTTATCACTTTGTGACAGAGGTGAAAAACTACAAAGATGCCCGAAAATAGCGTAATACAAATAAGGCATTGATAAAGTTATTAAAACAGGGATAACAACAAAAGAAAGTTATATGATTCATCAATGAGTTAATGCTTTTCATTTTTGTTGATTATCCCTGAATACCGGGCCCTGATTTTGTTTTTATCTATTCCCCGGCCTCACACTTCTGCGGCTGCGGTTTCCTGCTTTTGCGGCGGATAATTTGTGTCAGCGGTGTGCGCAGACGCTGCGCCATAATGACCCCGATCAGTACCACGCCGCCGCCGATAATATGGTAGCTGTGCAGCTCTTCTTTCAGGAAGACAGCGGCGATAATGGCGGTCAGTACCGGCGCCAGGTTCATAAAGACAGACGCGGCGTTGGCACCCAGGCGGGTTACGCCCAGTATCCACAGCAGCGGTGCAAAGATAGAAGCCGCAATCCCCGCATACAGCACCAGCCCGATATTATCGCTGTTCAGTGCCACATCACCGGCGCTGAGGAAAACCGGGATCAGCAGCAGCACGCCAAAGACAATCTGCATATACAGGGAGTGAATACTTGAAAGCGGGATCGCCCAGCGTTTGGTCAGTACGCCGTAGAAAGCATAAGCCAGACCGGCGATAAACATCAGCATTTCACCCTGTCCCAGTCCCTGATGCAGTAAATCTGCCGGATGTCCTTTACTGATAAGCCAGGTCAGGCCGCTCAGGGAGAGGATTGTCCCCAGCACAATACCGATGGTCGGCGCGATCCGCAGTACCGGAATACTTAACACCACGGTCAGCAGCGGGATCAGCGAGGTGATAATTCCCATAAAGGTTGCACTGACGGTATACGCCGCGTAATACGCCAGGCTCTGATACAGCCCCATGCCGAGAAAACCGAGGACAAACAGCTTCCACGCATGTTGTTTGATCACCGCGCGCTGCTGCCAGACCGGTATGATCAGGAACGGCGTCATCACGGCGAGTGCCAGTGCCCAGCGGTAAAAGGAAATCGCGCCGGGGGCGATGGCACCGGCGGCCAGTTTATTCACCACGGCGTTCACAGACCAGATTAATACAGCCCCGAGGGGTAAAAGCAGGTTTTTCATTCTTAAACTCATTTTCATTATCAGGCAGGTGATGTAGTGTAGTCTGTCTTAATTATTCTATATAACGATATCCCGCCAATTTATAGAGAGGATCTGACAAGATGGCCCGTAAGTCAGATATTTCATCACTGGGCGTGAAAGATCCGGTGACATTAATCTGCCGTCACGAACAGTTTTATTCGGAAACGGAGTTTGCCCTTCATCATCATCCCTTTGGCCAGCTGTTGTATGTCGCCAGCGGTGTGATGGAAATGACCGTTGAGGGGCAGCGCTATCTGGCCCCGGCCGGGTTTTGTATCTGGATCCCGCCGGGAACGGAACATGCCAGTTATAACAAAGCCTGCGCCTCTTTCAAAATTATTGATATTTCACCGCAGTGGGCACCGCAGTTACCGCAGATGGCATGTGTGATAGAACTGACACCGATCTTCAGCGCCGTGATGCAGGATTTGTTCAGCCGTGAAGTCCGTGAGCCGGAAACAGAGGCAGACAGGCGGCTGTCATTGGTGCTGACTGATCAGCTTATGTTGTCGCGCTGCCAGCCGACTTATCTGCCGGTCACGGATGATAAACTGCTGGCGCCGGTGCTCAGTGCACTTGAGAGCGACCCGTCTGATAATACCTCGCTGGCGGAGTGGGCGGTGCGGCGTTTTACCTCGGAGCGGACACTGTCACGGCGCTGTCAGCAGAAACTGGGAATGTCATTCAGCGAATGGCGTCAGCGCCTGCGTTTTCTGCGGGCGGTGGCGTTATTACAGGAAGGCCGCAGCGTGCAGAATGTCGCGCTGGATGTGGGTTACAGCTCATCCTCTGCCTTTATTGCGATGTTCTCTCAACTGGCGGGGGTGACACCGGAACGTTTCCGTCATCAGCCTTAATTGCTTTCTTTAGCAACAATCGGTGTTCCGGGCGTAGGTTTTATCCCGCAGAAGTGGCAAAATAGCGGCCATCCGTTTCAATTCCGGTTGTGCCGCCGTACCGACAGGTCTCCGCCGGCCGCCGGCAGATATGAAGGTGAAGCCCGTGAAAATCGTTGTAGATGAGAATATGCCTTACGCCGAAACCCTGTTTTCCCGTCTCGGGGATGTGGTGGCGGTGCCGGGACGTCCGTTACCGGACGGGGTGCTGGATGATGCTGACGCGCTGATGGTGCGTTCTGTCACGAAAGTGAATGCGCAACTGCTGGAAAATACCCCGGTGAAATTCACCGGTACCGCAACCGCCGGTTTTGACCATGTGGATAAAGCCTGGCTGGCAGAGCAGGGGATCGGTTTTTCTTCCGCGCCGGGCTGTAACGCGATTGCGGTGGTGGAATATGTGTTTTCCGCCCTGATGCTGCTGGCGGAGCGCGACAGCTTTCAGCTGACGGATAAAACTGTCGGGATTATCGGTGCCGGGAATGTCGGCGGCCGTCTGGCAAAACGTCTGGAAGCGCTGGGTGTCAATATTCTTATCTGTGACCCGCCGCGTGCGGATAACGGTGATGCCGGTGAATTTTATGATATCGATACGCTGGTGGCACAGGCTGATATCCTGACATTCCATACCCCGCTGAATAAATCCGGGCCGTACACCACGCTGCATCTGATGGATGAAATCCGTCTTAATGCGATGAAAGACAACGGTATTCTGATTAACGCCAGCCGTGGTGCGGTGGTGGATAATCAGGCGCTGTTGTCGGTCCTGGCAGGCGGCAAGCCGCTGAGTGTGGTGCTGGATGTGTGGGAGCCGGAGCCTGATCTGTCGCAGGAACTGCTCTCGCTGGCAGATATCGGTACGCCGCATATTGCCGGTTATACTCTTGAAGGCAAGGCGCGCGGTACCACGCAGGTATTTGAGGCGTTCGCGGATTTCACCGGGCAGCCGCAGCAGGTTGCACTGGCGGAACTGTTACCGGCACCGGAATTCGGCTGTATTACGCTGTCAGGTAAAGTAACGCAAAGTATTCTCAAACGTTTAATGCATCTGGTTTATGATGTCCGTCGTGATGATGCGGCGTTACGTGCAGTCGCCGGGGTGCCGGGTGAGTTTGATAAACTGCGTAAGTTTTATCCTGATCGCCGTGAGTGGTCATCACTGACTGTTATTTGTGATGATGCGCAGAGTGCGGCACTGTTGTCTGATCTGGGTTTCACGGCAGAGTACCGCGCATAACATTATTTATTCATTATTTTTCATCATTTTTTCTGACTGTGCCGCACTGATGCGGTGCAGTTTTTGTTCCGGAGATAACTATGTCAGAAGGCTGGAATATTGCCGTATTGGGTGCGACCGGTGCAGTCGGCCGCGCGGTGGTGTCATTACTGGAAGAGCGTGAATTTCCGGTGGGAGAGTTACATTTACTGGCCGGAGAGCGCAGCGCGGGAGAATCGGTGCGCATGAACGGCAAAAGCTATCTGGTCACTGACGCCCGTGATTTTGACTGGTCGCAGGTTCAGCTGGCCTTTTTCATGGCCGGCGCAGAAGCCACGGAGGCTTATTATGAAGCCGCCACGGACAGCGGATGCATTGTGATTGACAGCAGCGGTCTGTTTGCGCTGGAGCCGGATGTGCCGCTGGTGGTGCCGTCGGTGAACCCGCAGGCACTGAGCGAATACCGCAACCGTAACCTGATTGCGCTGGCAGACAGCACCGTCAGCCAGTTACTGACCGCTATCCGTCCGCTGGTGGAAAGCGCAGGGTTATCCCGCATCAATCTGACCAACCTGTTTTCCGTATCCCGTTTCGGGAAAAGTGCGGTGGAAGAACTGGCCGGTGAGTGTGCCAAACTCCTCAACGGCATCCCGCCGGAAGCCGGTCGTTTCAGTAAACAGCTGGCGTTTAACCTGCTGCCGCTGCTGACCGATGAGCAGGGCAGTGTGTCAGAAGAGCGCCGTATCGCGGAAGAAACCCGCAAAGTGTTACAGGATGCCGGTCTGCCGATCAGCGTGAGCTGTGTGCAGTCCCCGGTGTTCTACGGTAACGCGCAGATTGTGCAGCTGGAAACACTGCGCCCGCTCGGCAGTGAGGAAGCACGCGATGAACTGGAGCGTGCAGAGGATATTCAGCTTTCTGAAGAGCAGGAATTCCCGACTCAGGTCACGGATGCGTCCGGTAACCATCTGCTGAATATTGGTTGTCTGCGAAATGATTACGGCATCCCGGAAATCCTGCATTTCTGGTCGGTGGCCGATAACGTGCAGTTCGGCGGCGCACTGATGGCGGTCGAAATTGCCGAGCGTCTGACGCAGGAGCAGTTTTACTGATGTCAGAGGTGATTTTACCGGCGGATGAGGGTAAAACCACGGTCGCGCTGGGCATTGAATATGACGGCAGCCGCTATTACGGCTGGCAGCGTCAGTCAGAAGTTGCGAGTGTGCAGGGCTGTCTGGAAAAAGCGCTGTCAAAAGTGGCCGCAGAGCCGGTATCGGTTTTCTGTGCGGGCCGGACAGATGCCGGAGTTCATGCTACCGGCCAGGTGGTGCATTTCCACACCGCAGCTGTCCGCAAAGATGCGGCCTGGACGATGGGGGTGAATACTCATCTGCCGTCTGATATCGCGGTGCGCTGGGTCAAAACGGTGCCGGAAAGTTTTCATGCCCGGTTCAGTGCCACGGCGCGGCGTTACCGGTATGTGATTTTTAATCACCGTTTTCGTCCGGCTATTTTAAGTAAAGGCGTAACCCACTTTCACTATCCGCTGGATGAAAAGCGGATGCATGAAGCGGCACAGAGCCTGCTCGGGGAGAATGACTTTTCTTCTTTCCGCGCGTCGCAGTGCCAGTCCAGAAGTCCGTGGCGTAATGTGATGCATGTGAATGTCACCCGTCAGGGACAGTATGTGATTGTGGATATCAAAGCGAACGCGTTTGTGCATCATATGGTGCGCAATATTACCGGTGCTCTGCTGGAGGTCGGCTGCGGTAATCTGCCGGTCAGCCGGATGGCGGAACTGCTGGCACTGAAAGATCGCACTCAGGCGCCGGCAACAGCACCGGCAGAAGGGTTGTATCTGGTTTCGGTGGATTATCCGGAAGAATTTGCCCTGCCGTCACCGGCGATGGGGCCGCTTTTCCTGGCAGATTAATTTATTGGCCGGATAAGCAGAAGGCTGCGTCCGGCGGGGTGAAATATGGAATATATTCAATATCTTATCGATTTTATTCTGCACATTGATGTGCATATGAAGGACATGGTGGCAGATTACGGAATCTGGGTTTATGCGATTTTATTCCTGATCCTGTTTTGTGAGACCGGGCTTGTGGTCACGCCGTTCCTGCCGGGTGATTCTCTGCTGTTTGTGGCAGGGACACTGGCAGCACTGCCGTCTAACGACCTGAATATTCATATCATGGTGCTGCTGATGATTACGGCGGCGATTATTGGTGACGCAGTTAACTATACGATCGGACACTTTTTCGGGGAGCGGCTTTTCCGCAACCCGGACTCGAAAATCTTCCGTCAGAGTCACCTGCGAAAGACCCATGCGTTCTTTGAAACCCATGGCGGTAAAGCAATTATTCTGGCGCGATTTGTTCCGATCGTGCGGACATTTGCCCCGTTTGTTGCCGGTATGAGTAAGATGTCTTACCGCCACTTTGCGATGTTTAACGTTATCGGTGCGATTGTATGGGTGGTATTATTTGCCTATGCAGGGTATATCTTCGGGGAAACGAAGATTGTGCAGGAAAACTTGAAATTACTTATCGTGGCGATTATTTTCATCTCCATATTGCCCGGTATTATCGAGGTATGGCGTCACCGCCGTGCGGCGAAAAAAGCACAGAAACGTGATGACGCCTGAGTGGTTTGAGCAGTTTTTTATCCACAGTGCATAAGCAATGTGGTTTAATGGCAGATAATAATTACACTGGCTGAGCCAGATTTCAGACGGAAAGGTCATTAATGAGCTGGATTGAAAAAATTCTGAATAAGACCCCAATGAACCAGACACGCAAGGCGAGCATTCCTGAAGGTGTCTGGACGAAGTGTGACAGTTGTGGTCAGGTACTGTACCGCCAGGAGGTGGAACGTAATCTTGAGGTGTGTCCTAAGTGTGACCATCACATGCGGATCCCTGCACGTGCGCGCCTGATGGCGTTTCTGGATGAAGGCAGCACCACGGAACTGGGTACTGATCTGGAACCGAAAGACGTCCTGAAATTCCGTGATTCCAAAAAATACAAAGACCGTCTGGTCTCCGCACAGAAAACAACCGGGGAAAAAGAAGCCCTGATTGCGATGAAAGGCACTCTGAAAACCATGCCGGTTGTTGCGGCAGCGTTTGAATTTGCCTTTATCGGCGGTTCAATGTCCTCGGTTGTCGGTGCTCGGTTTGTCCGCGCGGCGGAACAGGCGCTGGAAGATAACTGCCCGCTGGTCTGCTTTTCCGCAAGCGGCGGCGCACGTATGCAGGAAGCGCTGATGTCGCTGATGCAGATGGCCAAAACCAGTGCGGCACTGGCCAAAATGCAGGAGCGCGGTCTGCCGTATATCTCTGTGCTGACTGACCCGACCATGGGCGGCGTTTCCGCAAGTCTGGCAATGCTGGGTGATATTAATATCGCCGAGCCGAAAGCCCTGATCGGTTTTGCCGGTCCGCGCGTTATCGAACAGACTGTCCGTGAAAAATTACCGCCGGGATTCCAGCGCAGTGAGTTCCTGATAGAAAAAGGGGCGATTGATATGATTGTCCGCCGTCCGGAAATGCGTGATACCGTCGCGGAAATTCTGTCAAAACTGACTAACTATCAGTTCCCGCAGGAAGATGAAATCATTGAAATCCTGACTGCGGATGAACCTGATGCCGACTTATCTTCCGAAACAGAGACTGATGTCAAAAAACACGATGTCTGATAAGCGAGAAAGACCAACAGCCGCGTCATCAATGATGACGTGGCTTTCTTATCTGGGTGATCTGCATACGCAGGTTATTGATATGGGACTGGAACGTGTCGGTGCGGTGGCAGATATCATGAATCTGCGCTATCCCGCCCCGAAAGTCATTACGGTTTCAGGGACTAACGGCAAAGGCACCACCTGCCACACACTCGAATCCATCCTGCTGGCAGCAGGGTTACGGGTGGGTGTGTACAGTTCCCCGCATCTGGTGAATTACACCGAACGGGTGCGGATTCAGGGACAAAACCCGCCGGAAGCTGATTTCTGCCGTGTCTTTGCGGATATTGACACGCAGCGCGGTGACATCACGCTCACCTATTTTGAAGCGGGTACACTGGCGGCATTGCAGTTGTTCCGCGAAGCCAATCTTGATGTGGTGATTCTGGAAGTCGGCCTCGGCGGGCGTCTGGATGCCACCAATATTGTCGATTCTCATATTACGGCGATCACCAGTATCGCACTGGATCACACCGACTGGCTCGGCGCTGACCGCGAGCATATCGCCCGCGAAAAAGCCGGGATTTTCCGTCCACACTGCGTGGCGGTGATCGGTGAACCGGATGCGCCTTATACCATTGCTGACGTGGCAAACAAGCTGGAAACCTCACTGTTCTGCCGTGCTGATGACTGGTCTTATACGGAGCAGGGTGACCACTGGACGTGGCAGTGTGAGGATGAAACCCTCGAAAATCTGCCGCTGCCGAATGTGCCGCTGGCGAACGCCGCGACAGCACTTGCGGTGATCCACAATCTGCGTCAGGTGAAAGACAAAACCGGCCGCGCCATCACCCGTGAGGCGATTGATACCGGGCTGCGTCAGGCACAACTGCCGGGCCGCTTCCAGATTGTCTCACAAAAACCGCTGACGGTGCTGGATGTGGCGCATAACCCGCATGCCGCCGGTTATCTGGTGTCAAAACTGGCACAGTTGCCGCGCACTGCGCAGAGCCGCGTCCGTGCGGTGATCGGTATGCTGGGCGATAAAGATATCAAAGGCACCCTGGCGGTGCTGAGTGAACAGGTGACGGACTGGTATGTCGCGCCGCTGACAGAACTGCGCGGTGCGCCGGCAGAACAGCTGGCAGAGCACCTGACCGACCCGCAGCAGTTTGCGGATGTGGAAAGCGCATGGGAACAGGCGCGCCGTGATGCTTCCCCGGACGATATTGTGGTGGTGTGCGGATCATTCCACACCGTGGCGCATGTCATGGACGTTTTAGCGAAGGAAGGTGCGGGTGGCCAGTAAATTTCAGAATCGCTTAGTCGGAACTATTATCCTGGTGGCGGTGGGTGTGATTGTCCTGCCGGTGCTGCTGGACGGCGATAAGAAATATAACGAAGACCAGTTCGCAGCCATCCCGCTTATCCCGAAAGAGGGTGAGCAGGATGAGATTGATGCGGTAAATCCGATCAATCAGACTATGCCGACCATGCCCTCAGAAGGGGCATCCAGTGCCATGATTACCGAAGCGGCACAAACCGGGACACAAGTCCCGGCAGAAGAATTGCCGGGCGGCAGTACAACCTCCAACGTACCGCCGGGAGCCGATCCGCTGCCGCCGGTAGTGATCCCGGATAAACAGCCGCCGAAACCGGAACCTAAGCCAGAACCAAAACCTGAGCCGAAACCGGAACCAAAACCCGGGCCGAAGCCGGAACCAAAACCGGAAAAAGCCCCTCAGGGACAGGCTTATGTTGTGCAGCTGGGGGCATTATCTAATGCCCGCAAGGTTGAGGAGATTGTGGCCACGCTGCGGTTGTCCGGTTATCAGGTTTACACGGTGCCGCGCGGCAAACTGACGCTGATTATGGTCGGGCCGTCAGCCTCACAGGCAGAGCTGAAGTCCTCGCTGGGGGAACTGAGGCAGCTGACCGGGCTGGATGGCAGGGTACAGGCTTATAAACCGTAGCGAATTTAAGGTATTAGCAGTATCCGTTAATAAAAATAGTTAACTCTTTGCGGCGATTATAATTTTTTATTTCGCCGCAATTTATTTTCGGACAGAGCAAAAATCCGTTACGCAAACGTTTTCGTTTTCTGTTAGAATGCGCCCGTCACTGATGCCGGGGCATCAATTTGGATAGTGATATGGTTTGGATTGATTACGCAATTATTGCAATTATTGCTTTCTCGGCATTAGTCAGCCTGGTTCGTGGTTTCGTTCGTGAAGCCTTATCGTTAGTGACCTGGGTCTGTGCGTTTTATGTGGCCAGTGAGTTTTTCCCGCTGCTGGCGGACTATTTTACGCGCTTTGATGACCCGCTGGTCCGCAACGGAATCGCTATCGCGATTTTATTTGTTGCGACACTGATTGTCGGCTCGGTGATTAACCATGTTATCGGTTCACTGGTTCAGCGGACAGGCTTATCAGGCACAGATCGTGTTCTCGGGGTTTGTTTTGGTGCTCTGCGCGGGGTGCTGATCGTGGCGGCGATTTTGTTCTTCCTCGACAGCTTCACGCAGATGAGTCAGAGCAGCGACTGGCAGCAGTCACAACTCATTCCCCAATTCAGTCATGTTATCAGGTGGTTCTTTGACTACCTCCAGAATGCGTCAAGTTTCCTGCCGGAGAATTTTCCTTCTCCGCCCGGCTGATGAGGAAAAAACTACATGTGTGGTATTGTTGGTATCGTTGGTTTTACGCAAGTCAATCAATCAATTTATGACGCGCTCACGGTGTTACAGCACCGGGGCCAGGATGCAGCCGGTATCGCAACCATTGACAGTAACAATGGTTTCCGGCTCCGTAAAGCCAACGGACTGGTGAAAGATGTTTTCGAAACCCGCCATATGCTGCGTTTGCAGGGTACACTCGGGATTGGCCATGTCCGTTACCCGACCGCAGGCAGCTCCAGTGCATCGGAAGCACAGCCTTTTTATGTTAATTCACCTTTCGGTATCACCCTGGCGCATAACGGTAATCTGACCAATGCACACACGCTGAAGCAGCAGCTGTTTGAAACGGCCCGCCGCCATGTCAATACCACCTCTGATTCTGAAATCCTGCTCAACGTGCTGGCGTATGAGCTGGATCGCTTCGATGCTCACCCGCTGGAGCCGGATAATATTTTTGCCGCCGTCAGTGCGATGCACAGTAAAATCCGCGGCGCGTATGCCTGTGTGGCACTGATTATCGGGCACGGCCTGCTGGCGTTCCGTGACCCGAACGGTATCCGTCCGCTGGTGCTCGGCAAACGTGCCCTGAATGACGGCCGCGAAGAGTATATGGTGGCCTCTGAAAGTGTCGCACTGGACACCCTCGGTTTTGAATATCTGCGCGATGTGGCACCGGGTGAAGCGGTTTACATCACCGAAACCGGGCAGCTCTATACCCGTCAGTGCGCGGCAAATCCGTCACTGACGCCGTGCCTGTTTGAATTTGTCTATTTCGCCCGTCCGGATTCCGTTATCGATAAAGTTTCTGTCTACAATGCCCGCCTGCGTATGGGGCAGAAGCTGGGGGCCAAAATTGCCCGTGAGTGGGAAGATCTGGATATCGATGTGGTGATCCCGATTCCGGAAACCTCAATGGACAGCGCGCTGGAAATCGCCCATATGCTGAATAAGCCGTACCGCCAGGGGTTTGTGAAAAACCGCTATGTGGGACGTACTTTTATCATGCCGGGTCAGCAGGAGCGGAAAAAATCAGTCCGCCGTAAACTCAACGCCAACCGTACCGAATTCAAAGGAAAAAATGTGCTGCTGGTGGATGACTCCATCGTGCGCGGTACCACCTCAGAACAGATTGTGGAACTGGCACGCGAAGCCGGCGCGAAGAAGGTCTATTTTGCCTCTGCGGCACCGGAAGTGCGTTTCCCGAATGTCTACGGTATCGACATGCCGAATGCCAACGAGTTAATCGCGCACGGCCGTGAATCCGATGAAATCTGCCGTCTGATTGGCGCGGACGCGCTGATTTTCCAGGATCTGAGTGACCTTATTGATGCTGTGCGTGAAGAGAACCCGGATATCCGTGGTCTTGAGGCATCTGTATTTGATGGTATCTATGTCACCAAAGATATCGACCAGGATTATCTCGATTATGTGGAAAACCTGCGCAGAGATGATGAATTAAAGTTGCGGGATCATAACGAAATTGAGAACCTTGAGATATATAATGAGGGTTAATCTCTTTTTTGTCGGGTGATGTTATGAAAAAACTGATTGTGGGGCTGACCGGCGCAAGTGGTGCAGTTTATGGTGTGCGTCTGCTGGAGGTCCTGCAAACGGTGCCGGAGGTGGAAACCCACCTGATTGTCAGTCAGGCGGCACGGCAGACACTGGCGCTGGAAACGGCGTACAGTCTGCGTGACGTGCAGGCTCTGGCGGATGTGGTGCATGATGAGCGCGATATCGCTGCGAGTATCTCCTCCGGCTCTGTCAAAACACTGGGGATGGTTATTCTGCCGTGTTCGGTGAAAACCCTGTCGGGGATTGTGCACAGTTACACAGACACTCTGGTGACCCGGGCGGCAGATGTGGTGCTCAAGGAAGGACGTAAGCTGGTGCTGGGGGTTCGTGAAACACCGCTGCATCTCGGACATCTGCGGCTGATGACACAGGCGGCTGAAATCGGCGCGGTCATTATGCCGCCGATGCCTGCATTTTATCATCAGCCGGAAACCGTGCAGGATATTATCGACCAGACGGTCAACCGCGTGCTTGATCAGTTTGATATTGCATTACCGGAAGATTTATTTGCCCGCTGGAGCGGGGCGAAAAATCCCCGTTCTGCACAGCCGTAACCTGCAATCCCGGCCGTTTTATCACCGGCCGGGATCTGCACTAATAGTCCGCCGGGCTATCCAGTAAATCCCGCAGAGCGTCTTCCAGATTAATAAACTGACAGCCGAATCCGGCGTCTTCCAGCCGTTTCGGCAGTGCATTTTGTCCGCCCAGTACCAGTACCGCAGCTTCTCCCATCAGTGCTTTAACCACAAATGACGGAACCCGCAGCAGATGCGGGCGGTGCAGGATCTGCGCCAGTACGGCCGCAAACTGCTCATTATGGGACGGATAGGGGGCAGTCATATTGAACGGGCCGTTCTGTGCCGGGTCATCGAGCAGAAACAGAATGGCGCTGACCATATCACGGATGTGGATCCACGGCATATACTGACGGCCGTTGCCGGCAGGGCCGCCAAGACCGGCGCGGTATACCGGCAGCAGTTTCGCCAGCGCGCCGCCTTCCGGTGACAGCACAATTCCGGTGCGCAGCAGACAGACCCGGGTTTTCTCACTTTGTGCTTTCATCGCCAGAGCTTCCCAGCGGTCGCATAAGGTGTGGGTGAATTCCGGATGCGGCTCGTCGTCCTCCGTTACCACTGTTTGCCCCTGATCACCATACCAGCCCACGGCAGAGCCGGAGAGAAACACCGCAGGTGGCGTCTCACTGGCATTGATCAGTTCACTGAGCCGTTCGGTTATCAGCCAGCGGCTTTCACATAACCGCTTTTTCTGCTCTTCACTCCAGCGTTTATCTGCGATAGGCTCACCGGCAAGATTAATGACCGCATCAATATCATTAAGATGTGTTATTTCATTGAGTGAGCTGAGATTTTCTGCAGCCGAGCAAAAACGGGAATAGACTTTCTGCGGTGAGCGGCTCAGAACCACCACCTGATATTTCCGGGCAATCAGTGCCTGTACCAGCGGGGTGCCGATAAGCCCGGTACCGCCTGTGACCAGAATACGCATAGTTGCTCCTTCTGCCGGTAGGTTTCACTGACTATAGCAGTTTTTGCGGCCGGGGGATGTGATCGGCAAGAAAGAAAAACAATCATAGAACCGCTATCAATTCTTGATATACTGCTTTAACGACCATAATGGCACACTATCATTATTAGTTTGGTATATAAAAGCAGTATAAAACAGGGCCTGCGGATTGCCGGCGTGTGTCATTGAAAAAAACAGAAGCAGCATCTGTAATGCTGATAAAAAAAGAAAAGGTTAGAGGATGGAACAAGAAAGCGCTATCGAGTGGGTGGACGTGGTCGATGAGAATAATGATGTCATCGGTCAGGCGACACGCGAGCAGATGCGGGCGGAAAACCTGCGTCACCGGGCTACCTACATTGTTGTGCATGACGGCATGGGAAAAATTCTTGTTCAGCGCCGGACTGAGCACAAAGATTTCTGCCCGGGTCTGCTGGATGCCACAGCAGGTGGTGTGGTGCAGCAGGGTGAACTGATGCTTGATTCTGCCCGGCGCGAAGCGGAGGAAGAACTCGGGATTGCCGGTGTGCCGTTTGCCGAGCACGGCCTGTTTTATTATGAAGAGCCCATCTGCCGTGTCTGGGGCGGGTTATTCAGCTGTGTGACACACGGCCCGTTCGCGCTTCAGGAAAGTGAAGTATCAGAAGTGACCTGGCTGACGCCGGCGGAAATCACGGCCCGCTGTGACGAATTTACCGCAGACTCACTGAAAGCGCTTTCACTCTGGCTGACGCGCAATAATCAGAATTATACCCCGGCAGAGCCGCAAAAGGCGGCGGTAATATCTGAAACTGAAATGAGCAGTGACAGCGAATAAAAAAGAATAAAAACCGGAAAAGCCTGCAATATGCAGGCTTTTTTATATTTAAAATACGGTAAAATAAAAGGCTGGCAGTAAATATATCGAAAAAAAAGAATATTACCAGATGCATTTTAAATATAATTTATGTTATTCCTGCTATTGAACATCAGCATTTTTCCGCAAAATATTATTGCAAATATAAACAATAATCTCATAATATTTATCAGCTATGGTTTTTATATTATCTCGTAAATCATCTGTTTATATATCAATGGTAAATTTAATTAACGCATTGAAAAATAGTATATTTTATATTCTTACATAATCAGGTTGTTAACAGGGATATAAATAATAACGACCGGTAATAGGAATTATCCGGAAGTGGCCGGGAAAATAAAATACAAACCAAAAGAGAATAATGATGAAAAATAAATTAGCAGGATGGCTGTTGTTATTACCACTGCTTCTCACCGCATGGGGTGCATTTCAGTATTGGCGGATCAGTGATGAATATCAGGCTTACCAATATGTCATGGCTGATAAAGCGGAACTTCAGCGTCTGATTGCAGAAGACCCTGATACACAAATTACCTACGATGACGGGGAAACGGTTTCTGCCGGTCAGCATCTGGGCATGATTAACCGTGAGCTGAGTAAATACAGCAGCGAAATTGCCATGATCCTGGCCCGGGCTGTGGTCAGTAAGGGGACTATCGTCACCGGGATTTTATCCCTGCTGTTTGGCGCCGGGGCAATTTATCTCTGCATCAGCAGCGGCCGGGCTGCCCGCCGCTCCCGCGATGCTCTGCTGAAAGTCTTTGCCCGCTGCCGTAAACTGCTGCCGTTTATTCTGACCGGACAGATGACACTGGTCGGTCTGAGTATTATTTGTGTGATGGCTTATGAAGCTTTGTGGTTTGCCGGTAATTTCGTGATGAGAGGCGGTGGTGCGAAAATCATGATCTTTATTCTGATCAGTATTGTGCTGATCATCTGGTATATCATCAAGGGTCTGTTTAAGCTGCGCAAGAGTTTCGCTATGTTCCGCAGTGAGCCGTCTGATGTGACCGGGCATGCTGTCAGCCGTGAGGAAGCGCCGGGGCTGTGGCAGTGGGTGGATGAGATTGCTGCCAGAGTCGGCACAACACCACCGGATCATATTATTGCGGGTATGACGGAATGCTTCTATGTGACATCCCACAGCATTAATCTGAATGAAAATCAGCTGATTGAAGGGAAAACGCTGTACTTCCCGCTGCTTTATTCCGCGCTGCTCAACCGGGAAGAAGCCAGTGCGGTTATCGGTCACGAGCTGGGGCATTTTACCGGCGAAGATACCACGTACAGTCTGAACTTTGCGCCGATCTATGCCGGGATGAGCCACAGTATTTCGCTGGTGGCGAATGAGGTGCAGGATTATTACAGTAAAGTGATTATGAGCCCGTCCGTGTATCTCGGGATCTTCTTCCTCGAACAGTTTGATTTTGCGGTCAGCCACTGGAGCCGTATCCGTGAACTGGAAGCGGATAAAGCCGGGGCATCGGTCAGTTCACCGGCAGCAGTATCCTCATCACTGTTGCGTATTTCTGCGGTCAGTGACGTGATTTCTGAAACACTGGGTGAGCTGTATGAAGGCACTCTGAAAACGGATGATCTGCTGCCGGTGGTAATGGCACGCCTGCGTGAGCGTGGTGTACCGGAGGCCGGGCAGTTCCTGAATGAGGCAACCAGTCACCCGAGCGACAGCCATCCGCAAACCCGTACCCGTATTGAAGCGCTGTCTCAGGATATCAGCGATGACCTGCTGGCCGCCGCTTCCCGTGAAGTGCAGTCAGATGATTACGCCAATATTGCGGATCTGTTCACGGATGCCAAAGCCATTTCGATGTCACTGACTGCGTCACTTTCCGGCATGGTCGCTGAGTACACCACACAGCGGACAGCAGCATTGGAAACCATGCTGCATGAATCCGATGCTGCAGATGAAGTGATTATCACTGAGCAGCGGAAAGTATTCCGGATGATGTTTATTTTTGGTCTGGTGGTTGTGGCCGGGATGGGAATTGCCACTGTGAAACTCGGTGCGGAAAACCTGGTAAAATCCGGCACGGTTCACGGTTTCTGGCTGTTGCTGTTGTTTTGGGGCGTTGCCTTTCTGTACCGCAAAAAAGGGAAAACGCCACTGTTTGCTTTCCGCCATGGTCAGCTGGTCAGTGATAAACTGACACAGGCATATCCGCTGCATTACATTGTCGACTATGACATCACGGAAGCCTCCGGTGTGGCGATACTTACTTTGCATGTGGCGGATGGTGCACCGGCCCCGGTCCCGGCTGTAAAAAGCCGTTTATTTAAATATGATGCCAAAAAGCGGAAATTGATTATTCTGCTGGCCGGTATCCGTATCTGGCAGGGGAAATCATTATCTTTGCAGGATTTATCAAATCTGGTACACAGTCAGTTACAGATAGCGCACGTAAAACATGAATTACGGCAGTAATTATTTTCTGCTGAAACAGACAGAACCGCCGCAAGGCGGTTTTTTTTTTAAGATGACTGAATAATTAATAGCAATTACAACTGACTCTTTTTTTTATTATCGTGTATTCCGGAGGTAAGGAATGCATAAGATAAATACAGTATTAACAGACAAGATTAAGTCCCTTAAAATAAGCACATCAACATTCGTTGATATTATGGACGGGCTTAAAACCGGCAGTGTATTAAGTCATCAGTTACAATCACAGAACCTAACGGATTATTATCTTGCCGGACAGGCTTATACTGTGCAATGGAAAATTGTCCGCAAGAGTAATCATATTCTTGAACCGTTTCCGTCAACCTGGGAACAGGTGAAGGATTTTTTAGTGCCTGAATTATACGCTGCGGAAAACCTGATTTATGTTGCCGGCAGCGGAGAATGCATCTGTGATGCGGCATTAGCGGGCGGGATGAGTTGTACCTATTTTGAAAAGCTGGGTTTCAGCGGCGTGATAACCGGAGGTGCCGTCAGGGATGGTCAGGATCTTAACACACTTTCCATACCGGTTATTGCCACGAATTTAACGCCGACAGATACCCAGGGCGCATATTATGTATCTGAAACCGGCGGCAGTTGCCGGATAGAGCAGGTAACAATTCACACCGGTGATCTGATTATTGCGGATATTAATGGTGTGGTGGTAATACCTTACCATGATATTGATACTGTAATCAGTAAAGCGATTGAAATAACAGAGATTGAAAATAACATGCTGGAAAAAATACGGCACGGAGAACGGTTGCCGGATTTAATCAGTATCACAGGAAGAATATAAATTCAGAAGGAAATAAAAATTGTTAACTATTCATACACTCGGTCCGAACGGAACGAACTGCGAAAAAGCAGCGCATCACTGGCTGAGTGAAAATAATATTAAAGGCAATGTGAAGTTATATCCGACATTGGAGTCAGCCACTGAATGTGTCAGGCAGGATAAGGATGGTGTTCTGCTCGGCTGTATTGTATACCCCGATTTACATAATATCGTTTTCCGGAACTTAACCTGGCTGGAATTAAAAGCCTGTTTTGTGCTGGACACACACAATATGTTATTTGCCTCACGTCATACTGATTATAACGATATCCGCCATGTGGGATCACATCCGGCACCACAGCACTTATTTGCTGAGCTGCCGCTGCTGAATAAAGAGGTACGGAAAACCTTATTTACCTCCAACAGTGAGTCCGGTGTGCAGTGTGCTCACGGCGCGGTGGATGGCTGCATTACCACACTCACCACAGCACAAAAATACCATCTGCATATCCTGCATGACTTTGGCCCTGTACCGATGGGCTTTTCTATTCATGCCCCTAAATAATCGGTTAACACTCAGGAGTGTATTATGAGTTTAATTCCCGGAAATGAACTGCTTTCCTATGATATGGATTTAACCCGCAAAGAGGGAGAAGAAAGCAAGATACAGGCTAAATTTATCCACGGTACCGCATTTACCATGACGTTCTGGTCATTTAAGCCGGGAGCCGTGATCCCGGAGCATCAGCATGAACACGAAACCCTGACAACCGTGCTGTCAGGCTCTCTGCGGCTGACCGTGGATGGCAAAACTGTGATCCTGAAAGCCGGTGATTCCGGACTGGTGCCGTCCTGGTCAGTTCATGATGCGGAAGTACTCGAAGAGTCCGAGGTTATCGATGTGTATACCCCGGTGCGGGAAGATTATGTCGCACGTCAGGAGGGGCGGCTTGAAACTTATCTCGCCACCTCACAGGAACGAAAATAACAGGGATTCAGGGAGCAGAGTGTGAAAAAACAACAGGACGGGCACCCGCTGTGGTTGCCTTCCTTATGGATACATTTCCCGGCATTGCAGCAGCCGGAATATCCGGAACTGTCAGCGGTCAGCTATGTGGTGCAGCAGTTGCAGACGGCACCGCCGCTGGTTACCACCGCAGAAATTATCTCTCTGAGACAGGCGCTGGCGAAAGTCAGCGCGGGGCAGGGAATTGTACTGCAGTGCGGGGATTGTGCGGAATCCTTTGCCGGTTGCCGGGAGGATGTGCTGACAAACTGGACTGATACTGTCAGCACGATGTCGGGAATTATCAGTGACGGATTTTCTTTGCCGGTTCTGAAAATAGGGCGGATTGCAGGGCAGTATGCCAAACCGCGCAGCAGTCCGGATGAAACCCGCAACAGCGTGACGCTGCCGAGTTACCGCGGGGATATCATCAACGGCCACGGGTTTACTGCCGCTGCGCGTATCCCGGCACCGGAACGGATGCTGAATGCGTATTATCGTGCGGCAGTGACACTGAATGCCCTGCACGGCAGTGAACGGGAAGCAGAGGAGGCTGACCCGTTATTCGCACCGTTTTATGTCAGCCACGAAGCGCTGTTGCTGAACTATGACAGCGCATTGACCCGTATCAGCCCGGCAGACAACCTGTGGTACAACTGTGCGGCGCATACCGTCTGGCTGGGGGATCGCACCAGTGAACCTTCTCAGGCGCATGTACAGTATCTGCGGGGTATTGAAAACCCGATCGGTATCAAATGCGGGCCGTCAATGACCGGCGAAAAACTGGCACAGCTGCTGGAGTTACTGGACCCGGGCAATCAGCCGGGCAAAATTATGCTGATTATCCGGATGGGCGCTGACCAGATTACGGAAAAACTGCCGCCGCTTATCCGGGAAGTTTCAGCGCGGAAAACCCCGGTTATCTGGCTGACAGATCCGATGCACGGTAATACCCGCAGTACCGCTGAGGGTCTGAAAACCCGTGATTTTCCGGTGATCTGTGAGGAGATAAGATTGTTTGTGCAGCTTATCAGAGAGGCCGGTCTGTATCCCGGTGGTCTGCATCTGGAAATGACGGGGCAGGCGGTGACAGAATGTACCGGCGGGCCGCAGGCGCTGACCGATAAGGATATCGGGCAGTGTTATGAGTCGCTCTGTGATCCGCGGCTGAACCGGGAGCAGTCAGTTGCCCTGGCGCGGGTGGCAGCAGGATACCGGCAGAGTGATAAACAGGAAGGATAAAAAAAATCCCGGCGGGGAAACCCGGCCGGGATTTTTGTCTGTAACTTTTCAGTCAGCAGAACTTATTTTTTCTTCGCTTCATCCTGCGCTGCCTGAATAGCAGTCAGTGCGATGGTGTACGCGATATCGTCAACTAACGCACCACGGGACAGGTCGTTAACCGGCTTGCGCATACCCTGCAGCATTGGTCCGATAGAGACCAGGTCTGCTGAACGCTGAACCGCTTTGTAAGTGGTGTTACCGGTGTTCAGGTCAGGGAAGATGAAGACGTTTGCTTTACCTGCAACCGGAGAATCCGGTGCTTTGGTTTTCGCAACGTCAGCCATCACGGCGGCGTCGTACTGTAACGGACCGTCGATGCACAGATCAGGACGTTTTTCTTTGGCGATACGGGTCGCTTCGCGGACTTTCTCAACATCGTCACCCTGGCCGGAAGTCCCGGTAGAGTAAGAGATCATCGCAACGCGCGGATCGATACCGAATGCTTTCACAGAGTCAGCAGACTGAATCGCGATTTCTGCCAGCTGTTCAGGGTTCGGATCCGGGTTAATTGCGCAGTCACCGTAGACCAGAACTTCTTCAGGCATCAGCATAAAGAAGACAGAAGATACCAGTGAGCTGCCCGGTGCGGTTTTGATTAACTGTAACGGCGGACGAATGGTATTTGCGGTGGTGTGAACAGCACCGGAAACCAGGCCGTCAACTTTATCCTGCTCCAGCATCATCGTACCCAGTACGACGTTGTCCTGTAACTGCTCGCGGGCAACGACTTCGGTCATGCCTTTGTTTTTACGCAGTTCAACCAGACGCGGCACATACAGCTCACGGATGTCAGCCGGGTTAACCAGTTCGATACCGGTACCCAGAGTCACGCCCTGTGCAGCAGCAACGCGGCGGATTTCTTCCGGATCGCCTAACAGCACGCAGGTCGCCAGACCACGTTCAGCACAGATAGCTGCTGCTTTGATAGTACGCGGCTCATCACCTTCAGGCAGAACAACGCGTTTTTTCGCTTTGCGTGCCAGTTCGGTTAACAGGTAACGGAATGCCGGTGGTGACAGACGGTTAGGACGCTCAGAATCAGCAACCAGAGAATCGATCCATTTGGTATCGATGTGGCTTGCCACGTAGTTCTGAACCAGTTCGATGCGCTCACGGTCATCAGCAGGGACTTCCAGGCTGAAGCTTTGCAGGTTCAGCGAGGTCTGCCAGGTGTTGGTGTTCACAGTGAAAATCGGCAGGCCGGTTTCGAACGCACGTTCGCACAGTTTGGCAATGCTGTCATCGATCGGATAACCGCCGGTCAGCAGGATCGCACCGATTTCCACGCCGTTCATCGCTGCCAGGCAGGCAGAAACCAGCACGTCAGGACGATCAGCGGAAGTCACCAGCAGAGAACCCGGACGGAAGTGCTCCAGCATGTTAGGAATGCTGCGTGCACAGAATGTCACAGATTTGATGCGGCGGGTTTTGATGTCGCCTTCGTTGATGATTTTTGCGCCCAGGTGGTTCGCCATGTCGACTGCACGGGTGGCAATCAGTTCGAAATTCCACGGTACACTGCCGACAACCGGCAGAGGCAGGGATTGCAGATCATCCGTGCTCAGGTGAGCGATAGTGGCTTTGGATGAATCATCAAAGATTTCAGACAGGTCAGGACGGGTACGGCCCTGCTCATCAACCGGCGCGTTAACTTTGTTAACGATAACGCCGGCGATGTTGGTGTTCTTGTGACCACCGAATTCGTTGCGGATCAGTTCCAGACGCTCTTTGATTTCCGCTGCGCTGTCATTGCCCGGTGCTGTCACGAACACGATTTCCGCACCCAGAGTCTGGGCGATATCGTAGTTCAGGGACTGTGCATGCGGGTAGTTGCGGGTTGGTACCAGACCTTCAATCAGGATCACTTCCGCACCCTGAGTGTGCTCGTGGTAACGCGCAACGATTTCTTCCATCAGAATGTCTTTCTGATTCGTGGTCAGCATGGTTTCCACATAATCCATATCCAGCGGCTCTGCCATTTTCAGGGAAGAGTGAGCGCGTAAGATTTGGGTGGTCTGATCTTCAATACCTGCACGGCGCGGCTGTGCAACCGGTTTGAAGAAGCTCAGGCTGACGCCTTTCTGTTCCATTGAGCGGACAACCCCGAGGCTGACGCTGCTTAAGCCGACACTGGTGCCGGTAGGAATGAGGATAATAGTACGGGACACATGAACCTCTTATTTTTTCACAATTCGGTGTTCAAAATAAATCCGCCGGCAATGGCCGGCGGAGAGCAAAGATTATGCAGTCAGACGCGCTGCATCCTGTGCGATGACTAATTCTTCGTTAGTCGGGATCACCAGGGCAATGCTGCTGTCATCAGTGGTGATTTTGCCTGCGTTACCGAAACGGGCAGCCAGGTTACGTTCGTGGTCCAGTTTGAAGCCCAGCAGAGCCAGTTTCTCCAGAGTGTGTTCACGAACCATTGCTGCGTTTTCACCGATACCGCCGGTGAAGATGATAGCGTCCAGACGACCTTCCATCAGTGTCGCGTAACCACCGACGTATTTCGCCAGACGGTGGCAGAATACATTCATTGCACGGGTCGCGTCAGCTTGTTTACCGTAGTTTTCTTCAACATAACGGCAGTCGCTGGTGACTTCGGTCAGACCCTGCAGGCCGGATTCTTTGGTCAGCATTTTGTTGATTTCTTCAACGCTCATGCCCATTGAATCATGCAGGTGGAAAATGATAGCCGGGTCGATATCACCGGAACGGGTACCCATGACCAGACCTTCCAGCGGAGTCAGACCCATAGAGGTGTCGACGCACTCGCCGTTAACGATAGCTGCAACAGAACCACCGTTACCTAAGTGGCAGGTGATCACGTTCAGTTCTTCAACCGGTTTGTTCAGCATTTTAGCGGCTTCACGGCTGACGAAATAGTGGCTTGTACCGTGGAAACCATAGCGGCGGATACCGTGGTCTTTGTACAGGCTGTACGGCAGGGCATACAGGTAAGCTTCTTCAGGCATAGTCTGATGGAAAGCGGTATCGAAAACACCGACGTTTTTATCAGCCAGGTGAGGGAAGGCTTTCAGTGCTTCTTCCACGCCTAACAGGTTAGCCGGGTTGTGCAGTGGTGCAAATGCTGAGCACTCTTCCATTGCTTTAACAACTTCGTCAGTGACGATAACAGAGTGAGCGAATTTCTCACCGCCGTGAACCAGACGGTGGCCGATGCAGCCGATCTGTGCTGACAGCTCAGGTTTGTCGCCCATGATATCTTTCACGATGAAACGCAGAGCTTCGCTGTGAGCAGCGCCCGCGCCTAACTGTGCTTCGTGTTTAGCACCATCCATTTTCCACTTGATACGTGCTTCCGGCAGGTTAAAGCATTCTGCCAGACCCGTCAGATATTCATCACCAGTTGTAGGGTCAATGATCGCAAATTTCAGTGAAGAACTACCGCAGTTAAGTACCAGTACCAGCTTACTTGACATGGAATTACCTATAATCTTGTTGTGGATAAGTCTTATGTGTTAAGACAGTGGTTAAAACGTAATCTAACTAAGCGTAGCGCAATATTTCAGCGCCGTTCATGATTAACATCATGCAATTTTTATATTGAACGATAAATCATCGCTGCAATCTGTTGTCTGAGGCGTGATGGCGTAAAAACACACATTTTGCCCTTGAAAAAGGCCGCATCAGACAAAATAATTAACTCAGGATTATTTCACCGTGATTAAACGGGCGTAGCATACCCGCAGATGACAGCAATTTCAAAATATACTTAATCCTACAAAAATATTTTGACTGAATGTAGCCATATTTTAATTATTATGTTTTTTATTGATTGAGGTCATAATGCCTGATAACACACCGGCAAAACCGGGTCTGTTCCGCGCACTGCGTCTCGGTAAACGTTACGCCGCCACCTGGCCGGCCGTGAAGCAGCTCACCCCGGTTTTCCCGGAGAATCGTGTCATAAAATCCACGCAGTTCGGTATCCGTTTTATGCCGCCGTTGTCGGTGTTTACCCTGACATGGCAGATAGCGCTCGGCGGGGCGTTAGGGCCTGCTGTTGCCACCGCACTGTTTGCCTGCTCGCTGCCTTTGCAGGGGCTGTGGTGGCTGGGCCGCCGTGCCGCCACACCATTACCGGCCGGGCTGCTCAGCTGGTTTTATGAAATCCGCGCAAAGTTTGCCGAAGCCGGTATTGCGATTGCACCGGTCGAAGGCACACCCGATTATATGGCACTGGCGGAGTTACTGAAACGCGCTTTTAAGCAACTGGACAACTCTTTCCTGGATGACCTGTAAGTGCCGCTGTTTTCCGCCCGTTTCCGCGGGCGGCATAACCGCTTCCTTTATTAATCGATTCAGCTTACGTAACTCCCTGTTTTTCCTCTCCGTAAAATTACCCGGCCGAAATCCCCCGCTGAGATCAAAAAAGGTGTGTATTTCACTATCTTATAGATTTGAGTAATGCGATGATTCTGACCATACCCCGGATTACTTTTTCAGGAGATACACCATGGAAATGACCAATGCACAACGCCTTATCCTTTCTAACCAGTATAAAATGATGGCTATGCTGGACCCGGATAATGCCGAGCGCTACCGCCGCCAGCAGACGATTATTGAGCGCGGCTTCGGACTGCAGATGCGCGAACTGGATCGCGATTTCGGTGAGCTGCCGGAAGAAATCTGCCGTCGTGTGATTGATATGATGGAAATGTACCACGCACTGCGTATCTCCTTCGACAACCTGAAAGAAGCAAAAGATATCGACCAGCGCCGTATCCACTTCTTAGGTTTTGATGCGGCAACAGAAGCACGTTATTTAAGTTATGTACGTTTTCTGGTAAATACGGAAGGACGTTACACCCACTTTGACAGCGGCAGCCACGGTTTTAACTCCCAGACACCAATGTGGGATAAATACGTCCGTATGCTGGGTGCATGGCATAACTGTCCGCGCCAGTACCACCTGAGTGAAGTGGAAATTAATCAGATCCTTAACGCATAACATTCCGGTATCCGCACGGCGAGGCACGCATGACACTGACTGCAAAAGGCTTTTTGTTTGATCTGGACGGCACACTGGCGGATTCTCTGCATGTGGTGGAGCGTGCCTGGCTGGCATTTGCCCGTCGTACCGGTGCGGATGAGGATGAAGTTAAGCATTTTATTCACGGCAAACCGGCGGTTGAATCTATCCGCCATTTTCTGCCGGATGCGGATGAAAGCGAAATCGCCGCACAGCTGGCGTGGGTGACAGAGCAGGAGATCAGGGAGAGTGACCAGGTCACAGACCTGCCCGGTGCGCAGGCGCTGCTGGCGCGTCTGGTTTCCCTTGAAATTCCGTGGGCGATAGTCACTTCCGGTTCAGTGGCGATAGCCCGTCCGCGTCACAGTGCGGCGAATCTGCCGGAGCCGGATGCCTGGGTGACAGCCGATAATATCACCCGCGGTAAACCGGACCCGCAACCCTACCTGCTGGGTGCGGAAAAGCTCGGGCTGGCACCCCGTGACTGTTTTGTGTTTGAGGATGCCACCGCCGGTCTGCTCTCCGGGCTGGATGCCGGTTGTCAGGTAATTGCCGTACATGTCCCGGCCGGAACACCGCGCACGGATGAACTGGCGATGCGGGTGGATTCACTGACAGAAATAGAGATTCAGAAAGCGGCGGACGGCACGGTGACGCTGACCCGTCGTCCCGGCTGACCGCCGGTAAACATGCGGCGCAGTACCCGGTCAGACGATGAAGAACCCCGGGGCTGTGCATTAACAGAAAACGATGAGACAGGATGTTCGCTGTCCGGGCATTGACGAAAGAGGACGTTGGTGAATACGGAACTCGTGTGGGTGCTGACCCTGCTGTTTATCGCCATTGTTTTATTTACCACCAACAAGGTCCGGATGGATGTTGTGGCGTTGCTGGTGATCACCGCCTTCGTACTCAGCGGTACGCTTACCGTTAATGAAGCCGTTGCCGGTTTCAGTGATCCCAATATTCTGCTGATTGCCGCCCTGTTTGTTATCGGGGAGGGGCTGGTGCGTACCGGGGTTGCCTATCAGATGGGTGACTGGCTGGTGCGGGTGGCCGGCTCCGGCGAAACCCGTCTGCTGGTGTTCCTTATGGTCAGTGTTGCCGGGCTCGGCGCGTTTATGAGTTCGACCGGCGTGGTGGCTATCTTTATCCCTGTTGTGCTCAGTGTCTCCGCACGTATGAAAATCCCGCCTTCCCGGCTGATGATGCCGCTCGGCTTTGCCGGGCTTATCAGCGGTATGATGACGCTGGTGGCGACACCGCCGAACATGGTGGTGAACAGTGTCCTGGAAATGGAAGGTATCAAAGGCTTTCATTTCTTCTCGGTTACCCCTATCGGATTACTGATCCTGCTGGCCGGTGTCGGC
Organism: Morganella morganii; assembly: GCF_019242955.1. Lineage (GTDB taxonomy): Bacteria > Pseudomonadota > Gammaproteobacteria > Enterobacterales > Enterobacteriaceae > Morganella > Morganella sibonii. Next base: position 2,542,425 of record NZ_CP066129.1, on the reverse strand, counting down.
TATATGCTGATTGCCCGCCGCTGGCTGGGCAGCAAACAGCCGGAGAAAGCAGGGGACAATGTACAGCGTACCTTTCGTGACCTGATCCGCGACTACAAACTGAGCGGCCGTGCGCGGCGTCTTGCTGTCCGTAACGGCTCGCCGCTGATTGGCAAAACGCTCGATGAACTGCACCTGCGTACCCGTTACGGTGCCAATGTGGTGGGGATTGAGCGCTGGCGGCGTTTCCGGCGGGTGATGGTCGGTGCAACCGGCGGTATGGAACTGCGTGACCGTGATGTACTGCTGATTGATATGTCGGCCAGTGATATGGATCTGCGCGAATTTTGTGCCGAACAGATGCTGGAACCGATGATCCTGCGCGGTGAATATTTCTCTGAACACTCCCGCAACGTGGGGATGGCGGAAGTCTCCCTGAATCCTGAAAGTGAACTTATCGGCAAAAGCCTGCGGGATATCGGTTTCCGTACCCGTTACGGCCTGAATGTGCTGGGGTTGCGGCGGGGCGGCTCTGCCCTTGACGGCAATATTGTGGATGAGCCGCTGCAACTCGGGGATATTCTGCTGGTGGTCGGCGACTGGAAAATTATCCGCGCGCTGGCGACCAAACGGCGTCACTTTATTGTGCTGAATCTGGCAGCGGAAGCGGAAGCTGTGGTGCCGGCAGCATCTCAGGCACCGCATGCCCTGTTTTGTCTGGCGCTGATGGTGGCGATGATGGTCACCAATGAAATCCCGAATTTTATTGCGGCACTGATTGCCTGCCTGCTGATGGGGAAATTCCGCTGTATCGATATGGAAAGTGCGTACCGCTCAATTCACTGGCCGAGCATCATTCTGATTGTGGGGATGATGCCGTTTGCGCTGGCGTTACAGAAAACCGGCGGTATCACGCTGATTGTCAGCGGGCTGATGGATGTCGCAGGTGATCTGGGGCCGCATGTCATGCTGACAGCGCTGTTTGTGCTGTGCGCCACGATTGGCCTGTTTATCTCGAATACCGCAACCGCCGTTCTGATGGCACCGATTGCTATTCAGGCCGCGTATGAAATGCAGGTATCGCCGCTGCCGTTTGCGATGGTGGTGGGGGTGGCGGCGTCGGCGGCCTTTATGACGCCGGTGTCATCACCGGTCAATACGCTGGTGCTCGGGCCGGGAAATTACACCTTCGGGGATTTCGTCAAAATCGGCGTGCCGTTTACGCTGGTGGTGATGGCAATCAGTATCGCGGTGATCCCGTTACTCTTCCCGTTCTGACGGCGTGCCCTGATGAAAACGCAGTTGCCAGATATCCGGGGCGGTTTCTGTCCACAGGGATGAGCGGTTCGTTTCTCTGATACAGCGGCCTCCGGCCAGCTGAAAGCTGCGGTAGGTTATTAACACACAATTGTCGCTGATTTGTGAACAGCGATAATCACCGGAATAGATGTGCTGTGCATGCTGTACCGGTGATAACAGGTCATTCAGTGTGTCGTCTTTGTCAGCGGATACACCTGAGCGGCAAAATTCAAAGAATGCCGGATGCAGCAGGACTGAGAGCGTCTGATAATCCCCTCTGTACCACGGACGGTGCAACCGTTTCTCCTGACGAATCAGTTTTCTGAATAATTCTGTTTCATGCATAAACAAGTATCCCGTTCGTTACTGACTGATCTCATCCAGTGACAGACTGAAGCCGGGAATAAACACGTCGCGGAAATAATCCATTTCCGGGCTGCGGCGTTCTTCCAGGGTTTTTTCCAGCCGGGCTTTCGCCAGATGAAACTCGGTATTGCCTGCACCAATCTCTTCCAGACACTTGAGATAAGCACACAGGGCATCTGCCTGTTTGACGATTGCTGCATCTTCCGGTGAATGCGCGTCTTCATCAATCAGCGGGGCAAAATCTGCCTGTAATTCTTCGGGGATCATGGCAATCAGTTTCTTTTGTGCCATCCGTTCGATTTTTTTGTATTCATGCGCAATCTGCGGATTGTAATACTTGATAGGCGTCGGCAGGTCACCGGTGATCACTTCGCTGGCATCATGGTACATCGCCAGCAGGGCGATTTTTTCCGGGTTGAGTGTACCGCCGAATTTGCGGTTTTTAATCACGGCCAGCGCATGTGCCACAAACGCCACCTGGAGACTGTGCTCAGAGACGTTTTCCTGAATCACATTGCGCATCAGCGGCCAGCGGGTGATCAGTTTCAGACGGGAAAGGTGGGCAAAAAAGTAACTCATAGACAACATTCCTGACAGCAATCTGTTGATAATAAGAGCGGATATTCTGCGGTGTTCCGGGCGGGATGTAAATAAAAACGGCTTCCCGGGGGAAGCCGTTGACAGCAGAAACGATTACTGACGGTAGTGGGAGAGGAAACGCCCGAAGCGGTTAATTGCCATCTCCAGATCGTCCTCACGCGGTAGTGTCACGATACGGAAATGGTTCGGTTCCGGCCAGTTAAAGGCAGTACCCTGTACCAGCAGCACTTTTTCCTGTAACAGCAGGTCGAGGATCATTTTCTGGTCATCGTGAATATTAAAGCGTTTGGCATCAAATTTCGGGAACATATAGAGTGCGCCCATCGGTTTGACACACGAGCAGCCCGGTATCTGGTTAATCAGTTCCCAGGCTTTGTTGCGCTGTTCATACAGACGGCCGCCGGGATGAATAAACTCGTTGATACTCTGATAACCGCCGATAGCGGTCTGGATAGCATGCTGCATCGGCACGTTGGCGCACAGACGCATAGACGCAAGCATTTCCAGCCCTTCGATATACCCTTTGGCGTGTTTCTTCGGTCCGTTCAGCACCATCCAGCCCTGACGGAAACCGGCGATACGGTAGGTTTTTGACAGGCCGTTAAAAGTCACGGTCAGCAGATCCGGTGCCATTGCCGCAATTGAGTGGTGGACAGCATCGTCATACAGAATTTTGTCGTAGATTTCGTCAGCAAAGATGATCAGATCATTCTGACGGGCGATTTCGACGATCTCCTGTAACAGGTCTTTACTGTAGACAGCACCGGTCGGGTTGTTCGGGTTAATCACCACAATACCGCGGGTGCGCGGAGTGATTTTCTTTTTGATGTCTTCGATATCCGGCATCCAGCCCTGTTCTTCGTCACACATATAGTGCACGGCAGTACCGCCGGAAAGAGAGACAGCACCTGTCCATAACGGATAATCCGGTGCCGGCACCAGCATTTCATCCCCGTTATTCAGCAGTGCCTGCATGGACTGCACAATCAGTTCAGAAACACCGTTACCGATATAGACATCTTCCACGGTCATATCGCGCATGCCGCGTTCCTGATAGAACTGGACAATGGCTTTACGGGCAGAATAGAGGCCTTTTGAATCGCTGTAACCCTGGGAGCTTGGTAAATTACGGATAACATCAACCAGAATTTCGTCCGGGGCATCAAAACCAAACGGCGCCGGGTTACCGATATTCAGTTTGAGAACTTTCTGGCCTTCCTCTTCGAGACGTTTAGCCTCTTTGAGCACCGGCCCGCGAATGTCGTAACAGACATTATCGAGTTTGTTGGATTTCTTTATTATATTCATCTGTTCAGGACCTTAGCGCGTTAATCTTGGATTTAATCAGGCAAAACCCGTTATAACCCACTGTACTCTTACCGTCAGGGCTTTTGAAGCCGGTAAACGTCTTTTGGTGAAAAACAACAGAATTTGTTTTGGAAAGGATCTGGAGTGCCGGTTAATTATTGATATGTCGGAGTATTATTCTTATTTTTGCGCTTAATGCGGATGTTGTGACTGGCGTGTGGGTGGTTACGGAGTTTTGTAAAGTTATCTATCGGAAGATCATAATTAGTAAAGTAATACAGTGTTTTTACTAAATGGTCAGCAGTTGTTGAAATTGTATAATCTTTTCTTATATATTAACCTATGATGCTGGTAATTATTAGTAGTATAACTAATGAGATTTCACGGCATGATCTGGTTTTAAGAGTATTTGACCTTAAATTTGCAGAATAATCAGATTTATCTTGCAGCAGGACGAATTCGCAGCATGCATTTTTATAAGTTACAAATTGTCTTGTTTCGCAATGTTTGGAAAACAATGCTGTAAGTTACGAAAAATTTGCGTGTTTGTATAGCAGGCCTGCTGTTTTACCATGCTGCATTACATAATGGAGTTACTCACAGTTACGTATTTTTGTTAGTGTTAGTTATGTTTTACTCTACCCTGATATATAGGGTAATGTCTTAGTTGGCTAAGCTATTTTTCATGCCAATAAACACCAGGTAGTTATTAAAAATCAAAATTAGTGAAGAAAAAACAATGATAAATTCAAACCGTCCAGTGTTAAATTTGGATCTCGACCTGCTGCGGACATTTGTGGCAGTCGCAGATCTGAACACCTTCGCGGCGGCAGCAGCGGCAGTATGCCGTACTCAGTCTGCCGTCAGTCAGCAAATGCAGCGTCTCGAGCAACTCGTCGGGCGCGAACTGTTTGCGCGTCATGGCCGTAACAAGTTACTGACCGATCACGGGTTACAACTGTTAGGTTATGCCCGTCAAATCCTGCGTGCAAATGATGATGCCACCGCATCACTGGCATACAACGATGCAGAAGGGGAGTTACGCATCGGGGCATCCGATGATTCCGTTGACTCACTGCTGCCTTTCTTACTCAACCGTATTGCTTCGGTATACCCGCGTATGGCCGTTGATGTCCGCATCAAACGCAGCCAGTACATTGAAGGTATGCTGGATAACCATGAAATTGATCTGGCGCTGACCACCGCGCGTATCGCCCATCACCCGCGTACTGCCCTGCGTACCGCACCGGTATTGTGGCACTGTGCGCCTGATTTCCAGTTACAGCCGAATGAGCCGATTCCGCTGGTGGTGATGGATGAAACTAACCCGTTCCGCCATCTCGCGGCGGAAACACTGGATGAGGCAGGGGTACCGTGGCGTGTTGCTTATGAAGCCGCATCACTTTCTGCTGTCCGTGCAGCCGTGAATGCTGAAGTCGGGATCACCGCCCGTCCGCTGGAAATGCAGAATGCCGACCTGCGCATTCTGAGTGTCAGCGAAGGGCTGCCGCGCCTGCCGGAAATTCAGTACTGGTTATACCGTAACAGTGACGAGCAGAGCGAGTCAGTGCTGACAGTGTACCAGGCTATTGAAAACAAAAAGACACCGTATACCGTCACACCGGCGGACGATGATAAAGCAGCAGAGTAATGCTGTGATAATCTGACGCGGAACAGACATAATTTGTGACAGTCAGACACACCGCCGGGGGATAATTTCCCCCGGCTTTTTTGTATCCTCTCCCCCCGTACGGAAATCTCATATAAATGTTAACAGCATCACGCCGTGTTCAGGTTTTTGATGTTGTTTTAAGCGCCGTATCGCAGTTTTGTTTACTTGTTTGTTACAATGTTAACAAAACACATGTTCTGTGATTGCCAAAATTAACAGCGCTCATTACATTGCAATAAAACTTTGTTAAAAACCTGACTATATTTATCAGGTTTTTATAAATGGTTATGAATTAATCATTTGTTAAATAATTTTCAGCCAAACTGTGATTGAGATCATAAATATTGACCCTGTTTACCGATGGAAAGACAGGTTTTTCCTGAGATAATGGGTTAGTAAAAGCGATGTATCCGTTAATATAATAAAGTTAATTTTCAATTTGGTTACTTACTGACACGTTTTAGCGATAAAGTCGCACGACGGGTTAATCTTAAGTTGATAGTTTGTAACAAAATCTGGAAGAGCGGGGAACAATCCGGGTGACCGGCTTTCTCATCACGATAAGTGTTGTATCCGCCATTAAGTTGTTCCTCTCGTGTGTCGCTGTGGTGCTGTATGCAGGTACGGCAGGCAACACCACCTTTAATGAGTAAGCAATGAGTATGTCAACAGCCACTGAAGTTCTGGCCCATAACTGGGCATTTGCCATCTATCTTTTAGGTGCTCTCGGGTTATGTGCATTTATGTTGCTGGGCGCCCGTTATCTCGGGGGCCGTGCAAAAGCACGCGCCAAACATCTCCCTTACGAATCAGGTATTGACTCGGTCGGCAGCGCACGTCTGCGGATGTCTGCGAAGTTCTACCTGGTTGCCATGTTTTTCGTGATTTTCGATGTTGAAGCCTTATACCTGTTTGCCTGGTCTGTTTCGGTCAGAGAAACAGGCTGGATAGGGTTCACCGAAGCCGCAATCTTTATTCTGGTGTTATTGGCAGGGCTTTTCTATCTGGCACGTATCGGCGCGCTGGACTGGACACCTGTACGTTCACGCCGCGAGGTAAAACACCCGAGCGTTGTGAACAAAATCAATAACAATCAACCGTAGTCAATAGTGAGGCACAAGATGGATTATACGCTCACCCGCATCGATCCAAACGGTGAGAATGACCGTTATCCCCTGCAAAAACAAGAGGTTGTCAGTGACCCGCTTGAGCAGCACGTTCACCGCAGCGTGTATATGGGGAAACTCGAACATGCATTACACGATATGGTTAACTGGGGCCGTAAAAACTCCCTGTGGCCGTTTAACTTCGGTCTTTCCTGCTGTTACGTAGAGATGGTGACCTCCTTCACGGCAGTACATGACGTCGCCCGTTTTGGTGCGGAAGTACTGCGTGCCTCGCCGCGTCAGGCGGACTTTATGGTTGTGGCCGGAACCTGCTTTACCAAAATGGCTCCGGTTATTCAGCGTCTGTATGACCAGATGCTGGAACCGAAATGGGTTATCTCCATGGGCGCCTGTGCCAACTCCGGTGGTATGTATGACATTTACTCCGTAGTACAGGGTGTCGATAAATTCATTCCGGTGGATGTGTATATCCCAGGCTGCCCGCCGCGTCCTGAAGCTTATATGCAGGCGCTGATGCTGTTACAGGAATCTATCGGAAAAGAGCGCCGCCCGCTGTCGTGGGTGGTGGGTGATCAGGGTGTTTACCGCGCCAATATGCAGTCAGAAAAAGAACGAAAACGCGGTGAACGGATTGCAGTAACAAACCTGCGCTCCCCGGACGAAATTTAAGGCTTTCGGGCCACCGGGCGCAATATTTGCAATGTGTTGCGTCCATTGAACCCTGAACAACTGTTGTGGTGAAGAATGATGACAGAAAGTAATACGCAGACCGCACAGCGTCCCGCGTGGCAGACTCATGATTACCTGGATGATCCGGTTATTGAGGAACTGCGCCGTAAGTTCGGTCCTGACGCATTTACGGTTCAGCCGACACGTACCGGGATGCCGGTCGTCTGGGTGAAGCGTGAGCAGCTTCTGGAAGTACTGTTTTATCTTAAGTCGCTGCCGAAACCGTATGTGATGCTGTTCGATCTGCACGGGACGGATGAGCGCCAGCGCACCCATCGCGAAGGTCTGCCTGCGGCGGACTATTCCGTGTTTTATCACCTGATTTCCATTGAGCGTAACCGCGATATCATGCTCAAAGTGGCGCTGAGTGAAAACGACCTGCATGTGCCGACGGTGATCTCCGCGTTCCCGAATGCGAACTGGTATGAGCGCGAAACCTGGGAAATGTTCGGCATTATTATCGACGGGCACCCGAATCTGCGCCGCATTATGATGCCGCCGACCTGGGAAGGGCATCCGCTGCGTAAAGATTACCCGGCGCGGGCAACGGAATTTGATCCGTTTGTTCTGACCAAACAGAAAGAAGATCTGGAAATGGAGGCGCTGACCTTCAAACCGGAAGAGTGGGGCATGAAACGCGGCAATGAGAACGAGGACTTTATGTTCCTGAACCTCGGCCCGAACCACCCGTCTTCCCACGGTGCATTCCGTATCATCTTGCAGCTCGACGGTGAAGAGATTGTCGACTGTGTGCCGGATATCGGTTATCACCATCGCGGTGCGGAAAAAATGGGTGAGCGTCAGTCATGGCACAGCTACATTCCGTACACCGATCGCATCGAATACCTCGGCGGCTGCGTCAACGAAATGCCGTATGTGCTGGCGGTGGAAAAACTGGCGGGGATTGAGGTTCCGGCACGTGTGGATGTGATCCGCGTGATGCTGTCAGAACTGTTCCGCATTAACAGTCACTTGCTGTATATCAGTACGTTCATTCAGGATACCGGGGCGATGACGCCGGTCTTCTTTGCCTTTACCGACCGCCAGAAGATTTATGATGTGGTGGAAGCCATTACCGGTTTCCGTATGCATCCGGCCTGGTTCCGTATCGGCGGTGTGGCGCACGATCTGCCGAAAGGCTGGGATCGCCTGCTGCGTGATTTCCTCGACTGGATGCCGAAACGCCTGGAATCCTATGTCACTGCCGCACTGAAAAACTCCATTCTCAAAGGCCGTTCTGTCGGCGTGGCGGCATACAACGCGAAAGAAGCGCTCGACTGGGGCGTAACCGGTGCCGGTTTACGTGCGACCGGGATTGACTTTGACGTGCGTAAATGGCGTCCGTACTCCGGTTATGAGAATTTCGATTTTGAAGTGCCTGTTGCCGCCAACGGCGACTGTTATGACCGTGTGATGCTGAAAGTAGAAGAAGTGCGCCAGAGTCTGCGCATTCTGGAACAGTGCCTGAAAAACATGCCGGAAGGGCCGTTCAAAGCGGATCACCCGCTGACCACGCCGCCGCCGAAAGAGCGCACCTTACAGCACATTGAAACCATGATTAACCATTTCCTCCAGGTGTCATGGGGTCCGGTGATGCCGGCTCAGGAATCATTCCAGATGATTGAGGCGACAAAAGGAATTAACAGCTATTACCTGACCAGTGACGGCAGCACCATGAGTTACCGTACCCGAATCCGTACACCAAGTTATGCCCATCTGCAGCAGATCCCGTCAGTGATCAGCGGCAGTCTGGTGTCTGACCTGATTGTGTACCTCGGAAGTATCGATTTCGTTATGTCGGATGTGGATCGCTGATTATGCAAGAACTGAACCCTGAAGCAAAAAAAGCACTGCAAGGCGCAGTGAATGCGGCGCAGCCAGCCGGAAAACAACCTGATTTTGTGCTGAGTGACGAAGAGCGCGCCGAAATCGAAGCGGAAAAACACCATTATGAAGATCCGCGTGCCGCCTCTATCGAAGCGCTGAAAATTGTCCAGAAACACCGTGGCTGGGTGGAAGACGGCGCGATTTACGCCATCAGCGATGTGCTGGGTATCCCGGCAAGTGACGTGGAAGGTGTGGCGACATTCTACAGCCAGATCTACCGCCAGCCGGTCGGCCGTCATGTGATCCGTTACTGTGACAGCGTGGTGTGCCACATCACCGGTTATCAGGGGATCAAGGCCGCACTTGAGCGCAAACTGAATATTCAGCCGGGACAGACAACCGCCGACGGCCGCTTTACGCTGCTGCCGACCTGCTGCCTCGGAAACTGTGACAAAGGGCCGACCATGATGGTTGATGAAGATACCCACAGTCACGTGACGCCTGAAGCCATTGAAACGTTACTGGAGCAGTATCCATGACAGTGAAAACGGTTTGCCGTACTGCGGAAACCCATCCTCTCACCTGGCGGTTGCGTGATGACCATCAGCCGGTGTGGCTGGATGAATACCGCAGTAAAAACGGTTATGCGGGGGCGGAACGCGCCCTGAAAGGCATGGCACCGGATGAGATCACCGGTCTCGTCAAAGACGCGGGTCTGAAGGGCCGCGGCGGTGCGGGGTTCTCCACGGGTCTGAAGTGGAGCCTGATGCCGAAAGACGAGAGCATGAATATCCGTTACCTGCTGTGTAACGCCGATGAAATGGAACCGGGGACCTACAAAGACCGGCTCCTGATGGAACAACTGCCGCACCTGCTGGTGGAAGGGATGCTGATCAGTGCCTTTGCCCTGAAAGCATACCGGGGCTATATCTTCCTGCGCGGCGAGTACATTGAGGCAGCGAAACACCTGCGTCACGCCATTGAAGAAGCGAAAGCCGCCGGTCTGCTGGGAAAAAATATCCTCGGCAGCGGGTTTGATTTCGAGCTGTTTGTGCACACCGGTGCCGGGCGTTATATCTGCGGGGAAGAAACCGCACTGATTAACTCCCTGGAAGGCCGCCGCGCCAATCCGCGCTCCAAACCGCCGTTCCCGGCCAGTTCCGGGGTATGGGGAAAACCGACCTGTGTCAACAACGTCGAAACCCTGTGTAACGTGCCGGCGATTCTGGCGCACGGCAAAGAGTGGTATATCGGTCTGAGTGAAGGCAAAAGCACCGATGCCGGGACCAAGCTGATGGGCTTTTCCGGCCGGGTGAAAAATCCGGGTGTCTGGGAACTGCCGTTCGGCACCACTGCCCGCGAGATCCTGGAGGATTACGCCGGGGGTATGCGTGACGGACTGACCTTAAAAGCCTGGCAGCCGGGCGGTGCGGGAACGGATTTTCTGACACAGGATCATCTTGATTTACCAATGGATTTCGAACATATCGGCAAAGCAGGCAGCCGTCTGGGAACGGCGCTGGCGATGGCGGTGGATAATGAAATCAACATGGTGTCACTGACCCGTAACCTCGAAGAATTTTTTGCCCGTGAATCCTGCGGCTGGTGTACACCGTGCCGTGACGGATTGCCGTGGAGCGTGAAAATTCTGCGCGCAATAGAAAAAGGGGAAGGCCAGCCGGGAGACATTGAGACATTAGAGCAATTATGTCGTTTCCTCGGACCGGGTAAAACCTTCTGCGCACACGCGCCGGGCGCGGTAGAGCCGTTACAGAGTGCGATCAAATATTTCCGTGATGAGTTTGAAGCGGGGATCGTACAGCCGGTTTACGGCAACGTGCAGACCATTGCCGGGATACAGCCGAACCTGCTGAAGCAGCGCTGGTGATCCCTTACGGATTTTTCGTTTAACGCCTGCATAGCAGGCCTTTTGGAAGCATGCTGACTATGGCTACAATACATGTAGACGGCAAAGAATATGAAGTCGACGGGGCGGATAACCTGCTGCATGCCTGTCTTTCGCTCGGACTTGATATTCCCTATTTTTGCTGGCATCCGGCGCTGGGAAGCGTCGGCGCTTGCCGCCAGTGTGCGGTAAAGCAATATCAGAATGCCGATGACACCCGTGGTCGTCTGGTAATGTCATGTATGACACCGGCACAGGACGGCACCTTTATCTCGATTGATGATGAAGAAGCCAGACAGTTCCGGGAAAGTGTGGTGGAGTGGCTGATGACCAACCACCCGCACGATTGTCCTGTCTGTGAAGAGGGCGGTAACTGCCATCTTCAGGATATGACCGTCATGACCGGGCATTCAGTGCGCAAATACCGCTTCACAAAACGTACTCATCACAATCAGGAGCTGGGGCCGTTTGTTGCACATGAAATGAACCGCTGTATCGCCTGTTACCGTTGTGTCCGTTACTACAAAGATTATGCGGATGGTACGGATTTCGGGGTTTACGGCGCACACGACAACGTGTACTTCGGGCGTCCGGAAAGCGGCACACTGGAAAGTGAATTCTCCGGTAACCTGGTGGAGATCTGCCCGACCGGGGTCTTTACCGATAAAACGCACTCTGAACGTTATAACCGAAAATGGGATATGCAGTTTGCACCGAGCGTCTGCCAGCAGTGCAGCGTCGGCTGTAACATCAGCCCGGGCGAGCGTTACGGCGAACTGCGCCGTATCGAAAACCGTTATAACGGCACCATCAACCATTACTTCCTCTGTGATAAAGGCCGCTTCGGTTACGGTTATGTCAACCGTGATGACCGTCCGCGTCAGCCGCAGCAGCGTCGTGGTGATGACTGGCTCACGATCAATGCGGAGCAGGCGGAACGTGCCGCGGCAGATATGCTGTATCACGCGAAACGCACTATCGGTATCGGTTCGCCGCGTGCCAGCGTGGAAAGCAACTTTGCACTGCGTGAACTGGTCGGGGCGGAAAACTTCTTCAGCGGCCTGTCAGCCGGTGAGCAGCACCGCCTGGAAATGATGCTGGAAATCTTACAGCAGGGCGGTATCTATACCCCGTCACTGCGTGAGATGGAAAACTATGATGCCGTGCTGGTGCTGGGGGAGGATCTGACCCAGACCGCTGCCCGCGTGGCGCTCTCTGTCCGTCAGGCCGTGAAGGGCAAAGCCCGTGAAATGGCCGCCGCACAGAAAGTGGCGGACTGGCAGATTGCCGCTATCCAGAATATCGGCCAGCGTGCGAAATACCCGCTGTTTGTCACGGCGGCAGATACCACCCGTCTGGCGGATGTGGCCGCGCTGCACTACAACGCACCTGTGGATGATCAGGCGCGTCTGGGCTTTGCCGTCGCGAATATCATTGATAACACGGCACCGGCAGTGACGGATTTACCGGCTGATGTGAAAGCACAGGCGGAAATGATTGCACAGGCACTGAGTGGTGCGAAAAAACCGCTGATTATCAGCGGCAGCAATCCCGGCAGTGATGCATTGATTCAGGCGGCGGCAAACGTAGCCTGGGCACTGAAAGATAAAGGCATTGACGCCGGACTGACCTTTGTCGGTGCGGAAGCCAACAGCTTTGGTGCCGCGATGACAGAAGCACAGCCGCTGGATAAAGCACTGGCTCTGCTGGCAGACGGCAGTGCGGATACCGTGGTGGTGATGGAAAACGACCTTTACCGCCATGCGGATAAAGCCGCCGTTGATCGTGCTCTGGACGCCGCTGCGAATGTGATTGTGCTGGATCATCAGCGCACTGACATCATGGATAAAGCCTCACTGATCCTCTCCGCCAGCAGTTTTGCGGAAAGTGACGGTACGCTCATCAACCACGAAGGCCGCGCGCAGCGCTTCTTCCAGGTCTATGAGCCATCCTTCTACGACAAATCCATTATTATGCATGAAAGCTGGCGCTGGCTGACCGCGCTGTACAACGACCTGAATGAAAATACCCGTGACTGGTCACAGCTGGATCATGTGATTGATGCCTGCATTGAACAAATGCCGCACCTGGCCGGTATCAAAGATGCCGCACCGGATGCCTCATTCCGTATCCGCGGACAGAAACTGGCCCGTGAGCCGCACCGTTACAGCGGGCGTACTGCGATGCTGGCCAATGTCAGTGTTCATGAGCAGCGTCAGCCGCAGGATAAAGACACGGCGTTTGCCTTCTCGATGGAAGGGAACAACAGCCCGTCAGCGCCGCGTCAGCAAATTCCGTTTGCCTGGGCGCCGGGCTGGAACTCACCGCAGGCATGGAACAAATTCCAGGCAGAAGTGGGTGGTCATCTGCGTTTCGGTGATCCGGGTGTGCGTCTGTTCAGCGAAAAAGACGGTGGTATGGATTATTTCAGCACCATCCCGGCTGCATTTGCACCGCAGCAGAATGTCTGGACAGTTGCGCCGTATTATCACCTGTTCGGCAGTGAAGAGTTATCACAGCGCTCACCGGTGATTCAGGAGCGTATGACGGAAAGCTATGTGATGCTGAATGCTCAGGATGCACAGCAGCTGAATGTGGCGGAAGGTCAGATTCTGTCGGTACAACTGACTGACAGCGCGCTGACACTGCCGGTACGTATCAGCACACAGCTGGCCGCCGGACAAATCGGTCTGCCGTTGGGGATGCCGGGTATTTCACCGGTACTGGCGGGTGCGTCGGTTAATCTGCAGGAGGTGGCACAATGAGCAGCTGGTTTACACCTGAATTAATCGATGTGCTGATTAATATTCTCAAAGCCATTGTGATCCTGCTGGTGGTCGTGACCTGCGGTGCCTTTATGAGCTTCGGGGAACGCCGCCTGCTGGGGCTGTTCCAGAACCGTTACGGGCCGAACCGTGTGGGCTGGGGCGGGTCGCTCCAGCTGGTCGCGGACATGATCAAAATGTTCTTTAAAGAGGACTGGACACCGAAATTCGCTGACCGCTTTATCTTCACTCTGGCACCGATGGTGGCATTTACCTCGCTGTTGCTGGCCTTTGCGATTGTGCCGGTCAGCCCTGACTGGGTGGTGGCGGATCTCAATATCGGGATTCTGTTCTTCCTGATGCTGGCGGGCCTGGCCGTGTATGCCGTGCTGTTCGCGGGCTGGTCGAGTAACAACAAATACTCGCTGCTCGGGGCGATGCGTGCGTCGGCTCAGACGGTCAGTTATGAAGTGTTCCTTGGTCTGTCGGTTCTCGGTGTGGTGGCGCAGGCGGGGTCGTTTAACCTGCTGGATATCGTCAACTCCCAGAGCACGGTATGGAACGTCATTCCGCAGATTTTAGGCTTTATCACTTTTGCGATTGCGGGCGTGGCCGTATGTCACCGTCACCCGTTTGACCAGCCGGAAGCCGAACAGGAACTGGCGGACGGTTATCACATTGAATATTCGGGGATGAAGTTCGGTCTGTTCTTCGTCGGGGAATATATCGGTATTGTGACAGTTTCCGCCCTGATTGTGACGCTGTTCTTCGGGGGCTGGCACGGACCTTTCCTGCCGCCGTTTGTCTGGTTCGCGTTAAAAACCGCTTTCTTTATGATGATGTTTATCCTGATCCGTGCGTCGCTGCCGCGTCCGCGTTATGACCAGGTGATGTCATTCGGCTGGAAAGTGTGTCTGCCGCTGACACTGATAAACCTGCTGGTGACAGCAGCCGTGATCCTGATAGCTCAATAAGGGGTGATTGAACCATGACATTGAAAGAGTTAGTGGTTGGTTTCGCCACCCAGGTACGCAGTATTTGGATGATAGGGCTTCATGCCTTCCATAAACGCGAAACCCAGATGTACCCGGAAGAGCCGGTTTACCTGCCGCCGCGCTACCGCGGCCGGATTGTGCTGACGCGCGACCCGGACGGTGAGGAGCGCTGTGTCGCCTGTAACCTGTGCGCCGCGGTCTGTCCGGTCGGCTGTATCTCGCTGCAAAAGGCAGAACAGGAAGACGGCCGCTGGTATCCGGAATTTTTCCGCATCAACTTCTCACGCTGCATTTTCTGCGGATTATGCGAAGAAGCCTGCCCGACCACCGCAATCCAGTTAACGCCGGATTTCGAACTGGGTGAGTTTAAGCGCCAGGATCTGGTGTATGAAAAAGAAGATTTATTAATCTCCGGTCCGGGTAAATATCCTGACTATAACTTCTATCACAAAACCGGGATGGCGGTTGCGGGCAAAGCCAAAGGCGAAGCCGACAACGAAGCCAAGCCGATTGATGTGAAAAGTCTGCTGCCATAAGGGGAGAATAACGATGGAAATTACCTTTTATGTTGCCGGACTGATCGCCATTCTGGCCACGCTGTGTGTGATCACACAGACCAACCCGGTGCATGCGCTGCTGTATCTGATCACCTCGCTGCTGGCACTCTCTGCGGTCTTCTTTGCCCTCGGTGCGTATTTCGCCGGTGCTCTGGAGATTATCGTCTACGCGGGTGCCATCATGGTGCTGTTCGTGTTTGTGGTGATGATGCTCAACCTCGGGCGGGCGGTTGTTGACCAGGAACGCAAATGGTTGTCCCCGTCCGTCTGGATGGGGCCGGGCCTGCTCTCGGCGGTTCTGCTCGGCGTGATGATCTACGGTATCCGCTCACTGAGTGATAACGGTATCGCCGGTGACGTTGTCACTGCAAAACAGGTGGGTATCAGTCTGTTCGGCCCGTATGTTCTGGTGGTTGAGCTTGCCTCTTTCCTGCTGCTGGCGGGTCTGGTGGTGGCATACCATATCGGGCGTGACGAAAAAGCGGGCGGCGATCTTGTCAGTCAGCGCAACTCGGAGGAAAAAGCATGATCCCTCTGCACCACGGATTAATTCTCGCGGCTGTGCTCTTCATCCTCGGTTTCACCTGTCTGGTGATCCGCCGCAATCTGCTGTTTATGCTGATTGGCCTGGAAGTGATGATCAACGCGGCGGCTCTGGCGTTTGTCGTCGGCGGCAGTTACTGGAACCAGCCGGACGGACAGGTGATGTATATCCTGGCCATCAGTCTGGCGGCGGCTGAAGCGAGTATCGGGCTGGCACTGTTGCTGCAATTGCATCGTCAGCGTCAGGATCTGGATATTGATAAAGTCAGTGAGATGCGCGGATGAACTTACTCTTTTTAACCATTTTGCTGCCGCTGATTGGCTTTCTGTTATTAGCCTTTTCACGCGGCCGCTGGTCAGAAAATGTGTCAGCCACCATCGGCACCGGGTCGGTGGGACTGGCGGCACTCACGGCGCTGTGGGCGGGGATGGATTTCTTCGCTAACGGCGGCGGGGTGTATCAGCAGACACTGTGGACATGGATGGATACCGCTTCCTTTTCCATCCCGGTCACCCTGGTACTGGACGGCCTGTCGCTGACCATGCTGGGTGTGGTCACCGGGGTTGGCTTCCTGATCCACATGTATGCCTCCTGGTATATGCGCGGTGAGGAGGGGTATTCCCGCTTCTTCGCTTATACCAACCTGTTTATCGCCAGTATGGTGATTCTGGTACTGGCCGATAACATGCTGCTGATGTATCTCGGCTGGGAAGGGGTGGGGCTGTGCAGTTATCTGCTGATCGGCTTCTATTACACCAATCCGGCCAACGGTGCGGCGGCGATGAAAGCTTTTATCGTGACCCGTATCGGTGATGTGTTCCTGGCGATCGGTATGTTTATTCTGTGGGATAAACTGGGCACGCTGAGCTTCCGTGAACTGGCGGTTCTGGCTCCGCAGCATATCGCAGCGGGCTCCGACCTGATTTTTTGGGCGACACTGATGATCCTCGGCGGTGCGGTTGGTAAATCCGCGCAGTTACCACTCCAGACCTGGCTTGCGGATGCAATGGCCGGTCCGACACCGGTTTCGGCACTGATCCACGCCGCGACCATGGTAACCGCGGGTGTGTATCTGATTGCCCGTACCCACGAGCTGTTCCTGTTATCACCGGAAGTGCTGCATTTAGTCGGCGTGGTCGGTGCTGTCACCTTGGTGATGGCCGGTTTTGCCGCACTGGTGCAGACGGATATCAAACGTGTTCTCGCGTACTCCACCATGAGCCAGATTGGTTATATGTTCCTGGCGCTCGGTGTGCAGGCGTGGGATGCGGCGATTTTCCACCTGATGACCCATGCATTCTTCAAAGCCCTGTTATTCCTGGCCTCCGGCTCAGTGATCCTGGCCTGTCACCACGAGCAGAACATCTTTAAGATGGGCGGACTGCGGAAAAAAATTCCGTTTGTCTATCTCTGCTTCCTGGTCGGCGGTGCCGCACTGGCCGCGCTGCCGCTTATCACCGCCGGTTTCTACAGTAAAGATGAAATCCTGTGGGGTGCCGTGGTTCAGGGGCAGAATCCGCTGTTTATCGCCGGTCTGGTCGGTGCCTTTATGACATCCCTCTATACCTTCCGGATGATTTTCATCGTGTTCCACGGTAAAGAGCATACACAGGCGCATGCGGTGAAAGGCTTTACGCATACTTTCCCGTTACTGGTGCTGATGGTGCTGTCCACCGCAGCCGGTGCCTTTATCCCGCAGCCGCTGCACGGCGTGTTCCCGGCGGAAACCCTGACCGGTTCTGCTGACGGCAAACTGACCACCGAAATTATCTCCGGTGTGGTTGCTGTGGCGGGGATTGTGCTGGCCGCAATGCTCTGGCTGGGACGCCGCACGCTGGTGACAGCGATCGCGAATTCCGCGCCGGGACGCTTCTTCTCGGCCTGGTGGTTCCGCGCATGGGGCTTTGATGACCTGTATGATGCGATTTTTGTTAAGCCGTTTAAAGCGGTGGGCTGGTTACTGCAAAGTGATCCGCTGAACAGCCTGATGAATCTGCCTGCGCTGTTTGCCCGCTGGAGTAACAAAGGACTGAGCCTGAGTGAAAACGGACAGGTCCGCTGGTATATCGCCTCTATGGGGCTGGGTGCAGTGCTGGTTCTCGCTCTGCTGTTTTTGGTTTAAATAAGGGACACATTGCGCCATGCTATTACCCTGGCTGATTTTACTTCCCTTCATCGGCGGCCTGCTGTGCTGGCAGGCTGAGCGCTTCGGCACAAAGTTGCCGCGCTGGATCGCGCTGCTGGCGATGGGGATTACGTTATTCCTTTCTCTGTATCTGTGGATGCAGGGGAATTACAGCTTAGTTAACCCGAAAGGTCTTCCGGACTGGCAGGAGCAGTATTTCCTGGAGTGGATACCGCGTTTCGGCATTAATATTCATCTGGCTCTGGATGGCCTGTCACTGCTGATGGTGGTGCTGACCGCACTGCTCGGCCTGCTGGCTATCCTTTGTTCCTGGGGTGAAAACCAGCCGTATCAGGGCTTCTTCCATCTTAACCTGCTGTGGATACTCGGCGGTGTGATGGGCGTGTTCCTGGCGATGGATCTTTTCCTGTTCTTCTTCTTCTGGGAAATGATGCTGGTGCCGATGTACTTCCTGATCGCACTCTGGGGACACAGCGGTTCAGACGGCAAAACCCGTATCGGGGCGGCAACCAAGTTCTTCATCTATACCCAGGCGAGTGGTCTGGTGATGCTGATTGCCATTATGGCACTGGCGATTGTTCACCAGAACGCCACCGGTCAGTGGAGCTTCGCGTATGAAGATCTGCTGAATACACCGATGAGCTATGGTGTGCAGTATATGCTGATGCTGGGCTTCTTTATCGCGTTCGCGGTTAAGATGCCGGTGGTGCCGCTGCACGGCTGGCTGCCGGATGCCCACAGTCAGGCGCCGACAGCCGGTTCCGTCGACCTGGCGGGGATTCTGCTGAAAACCGCGGCTTATGGTCTGCTGCGTTTCAGTCTGCCGCTGTTCCCGGAAGCCTCTGCGGACTTCACACCAATCGCGATGTGGCTGGGTGTCGCCGGTATCTTCTACGGCGCGTGGATGGCCTTTAAACAGACGGATATCAAGCGTCTTATCGCCTACACCAGTGTCTCGCATATGGGTTTTGTGCTGATTGCGATTTACTCGGCAAGTATGCTGGCGTATCAGGGCGCGGTGATGCAGATGATTGCACACGGTCTGTCCGCGGCGGGTCTGTTTATTCTGTGCGGTCAGTTATATGAGCGCCTCGGTACCCGTGATATGCGGCAGATGGGCGGTCTGTGGAAGCGGATTAAGTTCCTGCCTGCGCTGTCACTGTTCTTTGCGGTGGCGACGCTCGGGATGCCGGGCACCGGTAACTTCGTCGGTGAGTTTATGATCCTGTTCGGCAGCTTCGGCAGCTACACCCTGATCACTGTGATTTCCTCGGCAGGTCTGGTGTTTGCCTCCGTCTACGCGCTGTGGATGATGCAGCAGGCGTATTACGGCGCACCGAAGTCTGAAGAGCCTATCGCGGGCATGAATCTGCGTGAATTTTCCATCGTGATGCTGCTGGTGGTCTTACTGGTGATTCTGGGTGTTTACCCGCAACCGGTGCTGGATACCTCGTCAGCGGCGATGGCAAATATTCAGCAGTGGTACACTGCTTCAATTTCAAATACAGGGTTGTAACGCGCCATGACAATAACTCCTCAACAACTGATCGCACTCTCACCACTGCTGATTATCGGGTTGACAGTGGTGGTTGTGATGCTGTCCATTGCGTGGCGACGCGATCACTTTATTAATGCCACACTGACCGTCATTGGTCTGAACCTTGCGCTGCTGTCTCTGTACTTTGTCGGACAGCAGCAGCCGATGGATGTGACACCGCTGGTGCATATCGACGGCTACAGCATGTTTTACACCGGGCTTATCCTGATTTCGTCACTGGCCACCACGACCTTTGCCTATTCGTGGCTGGAGACCTATCCGGATAACAAAGAAGAGTTCTATCTGCTGGTACTGATTGCCACGCTCGGCGGCATCCTGCTGTCGGGGGCGGATCACCTGGCGTCCTTCTTTATCGGGATTGAACTGCTGACGCTGCCGCTGTTCGGGCTGATCGGTTATGCCTTCCGTCAGAAACGCTCACTGGAAGCATCCATCAAATATATGCTGATGTCAGCGGCGGCCTCGTCTTTCCTGCTGTTCGGGATGGCGCTGCTGTACGCGGAATCCGGTGACTTATCATTTGAAGGATTAGGCCGCAGTCTGGCGGACAGTCAGATTCATCAGCCGCTGGTACTGACCGGACTGGGCATGATGATTGTCGGTATCGGCTTTAAACTGTCACTGTTTCCGTTCCAGTTATGGACACCGGATGTGTATCAGGGAGCACCGGCACCGGTTTCCACTTTCCTGGCGACGGCCAGCAAAATCGGGATTTTTGCCACGGTGCTGCGCCTGCTGGTACTGGCACCGATGGCGGATTCCGGGACATTGCAGATTGTTCTGACGGTGATTGCGATTGCCTCTATCCTGTTCGGTAACCTGATGGCGATCACCCAGAACAGCATCAAACGGATGCTGGGGTATTCGTCCATTGCCCACCTCGGGTATCTGCTGGTAGCCTTTATCGCGGTGAATGATCCGAAACTGGCGGAAGAGACTGCCGGAATCTATCTGGCCGGTTATCTGTTTGCCAGCCTCGGTGCGTTCGGTGTGGTCAGTCTGATGTCCAGTCCGTACACCGGGCCGGATGCGGATTCCCTGCATGCTTATCGTGGTCTGTTCTGGCGTAAGCCGGTGCTGGCAGCGGTAATGACTGTGATGATGCTGTCACTGGCCGGGATACCGATGACATTCGGTTTTATCGGTAAGTTCTATGTGGTGGCAACCGCCGTGAATGCAGAACTGTGGTGGCTGACGGCGGCGGTGGTACTCGGCAGTGCAATCGGTCTGTACTACTATCTGCGTATGATGATCAGTCTGTATATCCGCGGTTCGGAATCCCCGGCGCGTATGGCGCCGTCCAACTGGGCGATGAGTGCAGGCGGTATTGTGGTGCTGCTCTCCGCGATTATCGTGTTTGTGCTCGGTGTCTGGCCGCAGCCGTTTATCACACTGACCGGATACGCGGTACTGAGTTACTGATCATCGTTGTGAGCAGGGTTCTGAACACTGTTCTGAGTTCTGACAGAAAAACCGGGCTGCAGTCAGCCCGGTTTTTTTATGCCATACCGATAAATGCCGAAAAATAGCGGCGGTGCGCCAGAATAACCGTATCCAGGCCGGGCAGCGGGGTACTCTGACTGAAATAAGGCTCATACTGCCGGACATTTTGCAGCCAGAATAACAGCACCGCACTGATCAGGTTGTTAAACTTTCTCAGTTTTGGCAGCAATGCCAGCGCATTATTGATTTCCTGCATATGATCCTGTGATTGTTTCAGGTCTTTTTTCAGATTACGGATAAGTTTACTGAGGTCATAGATCCGCTGGCTGAGTGTTGTCCGGGTTTCCACCAGCTGAACATAACTCAGACCTTCGGTTAATGAGCTAATAACTGCTGAAATAACCCGCTGCAATTCATCCATAATAAACCGCTCTGATGAGGATAGTTCGACATCTTTCAGCTGCTCGGCGGTTGGCAGTGTGGTTGTACCGAAGATAGATTGTAATCCGCGCTGATGAATAATCTCTTCAGACTGAATAATGACGGCCAGTTTCTCTTCCCAATAGAGTTTATCGCTGCTGAATTTATCAATATCCGGCAGTGCATTGCTGATTGCTTTGTCCAGACAGGACTGATGATGGAATAACCCGCCCTGCAGCAGCGGAATAGCGGCGGAATCAAATTCAGTATTAAACAGGGTATTGATACGGTTCACTGAGTGATAAATCATATTTATCTGGCAGGTTAAGAAATCATAAATTTGTTTCTCATGAGGAAGTACCTGAATATTTATACCTGCATCAGGAGAAAGTGTGCTGAATAAATTTTCCAGGTCAAAATTATGAAGCTGAGAATAGATAACGGCAGATTCAGCGGAAATCATGCCCAGAATTCTGTTTTGCCATTTTTTTATATCACGGATCTGAAAATGCAAATCTGCTGCGGGCAGGGATAATGTTTCCGCGTTATTGCTGATATCATGACTTCCGGCTCTCATCTGTGCCAGGGTAATATGTTCAGGGTTAATGTCAGAATGTGTCATATTTATTTCCTTATCATGCGGCCAGATTTGCGGTATCAAAAATAGCAATGAGTTCTTTTGCATAACCACGGACCCGCTGCCAGGGGAGGGTGATTTTTTTCAGCTGCAATGAAAACTGTAAAAGGCTGTATGCATCATTTATCTGCATAAAGGTATTCAGCGATTCACTGATTTCAGTCAGCATGACCTGCCACATAAAATCCAGATGGTCGAGCGCAACATGCGCATCAGCAAAATAACCGTCCAGCGTATTGAGTTCTTTATCCAGTTTAATAATCAGTTTTTGTATGTTTTGCTGAGTGATAATTTGTTCTTCCAGCTCCGCCACCTCCTCAATCATTTTATTTTTCCGCCGTCTGACCTGTTCGGCACGGTAGCCGAAAATACCCCCGGTGATGAGAAGCCCGATGATCCCGCCGACAAGGCCGGAGAAGGAGAGCTTAACGAACTGATTGTATTCCCGCTTCAGGATCTCAATCTCATCTCTTCTGACTCTGATTTCTGCCTGCAATTCAGACGTGGCACCGCTGTTCTGATTTTTTAACAGTACTTTTTGCTTCCGTTTCACTTCATAAATCAGCGACGGAATCTCATTGCCGGAATCATCAAGGCCCCCGATAAGTTCCAGCCGGAATCGTGCGATAATATTTTTTACCCGTTGTGTTTTTTTTCTTTCCTCAGCAATATCATCCCGCATGGTGGTTAATATTTTTGTCAGTTCACCGGAAATAACCTGATCCTGCCTTTTGTAAATAATGTTTTTCAGATTTTCCGGCGGCGTGTCCTGCATGACGATTTTTGCCTGATTAATGATCGGCATTTCGTTTATCGCATTCAGAATATAATTTCCGGTTGTCGTGATACCGGCACCGGCAATTTCAAGATCAATCGCCTGTTGCTTGGTCATGGATTCAACATGTTCCCAGCTCAGTGCATGCTGATGAATATGGGAAAACAAACGCTGAATATTATGCGGCTCAAATCCCGGCAGTTCAGTATCGCGGTAGCCGATAAACTCAATAACATCTTCCGTTTCTTTGGGTAGTGTCATTCCGTAATTAATATAACGCTTGATCTGAACCAAATCATTATGTGTAAAGATACCCGCGGGCCGGAAAGTATCTTCATCTTCATTCAGAAGTAATTTTAATGTGGCAGTACCTATTTCATCAGTTGTAATAATCCGGTCAGCCGGCATGGTTTGTGTATGCATAAATATCTCCCTGTCATGAGATACATAACCCGGTGGTTAATGGGGCCGAAAAAGTATCGGTTTCAGCATTAATTGCTTAAAATGCACAGTAGTGACAAGGATAAAAAAGAAGGGTGGTTTTAATAATTTTTATCTCACCGTATAATCACGATGACCCGCGCATTTTGCATATCCGGAGCAAGCAGTGACTCTTTTTTCTGATTTTATTTCTCAGGTCTGTACTGAAATAACGCATAACAAAAATAAACCCGATGGTATTTATCAGTATGCGGTGACATTACCGCCGTCACTGGCGGATGCATTACCGCAGTCAGCCCTGACCGGCTGGCTGAGTGCACAAACCTGCCGGCCGCAGTTTTACTGGCAGCACCGCGACGGAACGGAAACCGCGGCAGTGTGCGGGGAAGTGTGCCGTTTTACCCATATCAGCGATGCCCAGGCACTGCTGGATACCTTACCGGCAGACAGCCAAATCAGGATCTGGGGGCTGAACAGCTGGCAGTTTGATACACCGGCCCCGGTGCGGGGCACCGGCGGCAGTTATCTGTTTGTTCCCCGTGCAGAGCTGCGTCAAACCGGCAGCGGGACACAATTTCTGGTGAATATTGACGGCAGCCGCCCGCCGGAAGAGACACTGACATTTCTGCGCTCGCTGGTCTGGCAGGTAACCCCTCCTGTGCTGAACAGCACGGTTATCAGTGCCCGGCACTCTCCGGATGAAGCCGGATGGACACAACTGGTCACGGATGCGGTGACGGCCATCAGCGGCGGACAGATGGAAAAAGTGGTCACCGCCCGCAAAACCTCGCTGGCACTGTCTGCGCCAGTCTCACCGGCGGCCTTTATGCAGGCCAGCTGTGACTGTAATCACCACTGTTATCACTATATGCTGGTCACCGGCCCGGACAGTGCGTTTGTGGCCTCACCGCCGGAACGGCTCTATTTCAGGGCAGGTGAGCAGTTATATACTGAGGCACTGGCGGGAACCGTGGCCAATTACCCGGAAGATGAACGTGCGGCAGAGGCCGCACAGTGGCTTCTTTCTGATAAAAAGAATGTGCATGAAAACAGTGTGGTGGTTGATGATATTTGTCAGCGCCTGAAAGGCGCGGTCAGCACACTGGATGTGAGTGCGGCGGAGGTTATCCGTCTGCGCAAAGTTCAGCATCTTTACCGTGTTATTTCTGCCACGTTATATGCCCCCCGTGACAGCGATTGTTTACAGCGGCTTCAGCCGACTGCCGCCGTTGCCGGTCTGCCGCGCAGTGCCGCGATGACATTTTTACGGGATAACGAACCGTTTGACCGCGACTGGTATGCAGGCAGCGGCGGTTATTGCAGCCCGTCCCGCAGTGAATTTGCGGTTTCTCTGCGCTGTGCGAAAATCAGCGGCAGCCGGGTGGATTTATATGCCGGCGCGGGTATTGTTGCCGGTTCTGATCCGCAGGCGGAGTGGAGCGAAATTGAAAATAAAGCAGCAGGTCTGAGAACATTGCTGGAGAGCGAGACACACTGATTGTGCCATTTTCTGCTTGCCGGGGCAGAAATCATGAAATAATCCACCGGTTTATTGAACTACATTAAAGTATTTCCTGAGTCAGTCCGTAGACTACGGAAAACTACAGGTCAGGAAAGGTGAGCTATGTCAAACAGTGCATTGAACCGTCGATGGGCGGAGGTGATTTTGGAGGCGCTCAGCCGTCACGGGCTGCGTCATATCTGTATCGCACCGGGTTCACGGTCAACACCCCTGACACTGGCCGCCGCCGCCAATGACAAATTTGTCTGCCACACCCATTTTGATGAACGCGGACTTGCGCATCTGGCACTGGGGCTGGCAAAAAGCACCCGGCTGCCGGTGGCGGTGATTGTCACCTCCGGTACGGCTGTGGCAAATCTGTATCCGGCACTGATTGAAGCCGGACTGACCGGTGAGCGTCTTGTTTTCCTGACCGCGGATCGTCCGCCGGAACTGATAGACTGCGGCGCTAACCAGGCTATCCGCCAGCCAGGTATTTTTTCATCCCATCCGTTTGCTTCGCTGGCACTGCCGCGTCCGGTATTTGATATCCCGGCATCCTGGCTGGTTTCCTCCCTCGATGACATTATGAACCGTCTGCATCACGGTGCGGCGCATATCAATTGCCCGTTTGCCGAACCGCTGTATGACGATGACGGACAAACCGGCAAAGACTGGCAGGCTCAGCTCGGTAACTGGTGGCAGAGTGATAAGCCCTGGTTACAGCAGACCCGCTGTACCTCTGTGATCAGCGTGGATGACTGGTTTTTCTGGCGGCAGAAAAAAGGGGTGATTATTGCCGGGCGCATGCAGGCCGCGGAAGGAAAACAGTTACGTCAGTGGGCGGAATGCCTCGGCTGGCCGCTGATCAGTGATGTGCTTTCCCAGACAGGACAGTTGTTGCCGCATGCGGATCTCTGGCTGGCATCCCCGCGCTACCGTGAAGTTCTGGCACAGGCGGATGTGGTTATCCAGTTCGGATCAAGCCTGACCGGTAAACGGCTGTTGCAGTGGCAGGCCGCCTGCACCCCGCCGGAATACTGGATTGTGGATACCATCCCGGGACGGCTGGACCCGGCAAATCACCGGGGCCGCAAATTTGAATGCAGTGTCAGTGAATGGCTGGATGACCATCCGGCTCAGATGCGCACACCGTGGGCACCGCAGCTGACGGAATGGACACAGACACTGAACACACAGGTGACAGAAACCCTGGGTGACGGCTGGGGTGAGGCGCAGATTGCCTGCCGCCTGCCGGAACTGCTGCCGCCGCAGGGGGTATTATTTGCCGGTAACAGCCTGATTGTCCGTCTGATTGATGCCTTTGCTCAGCTGCCGTGCGGCTATCCGGTGTACAGTAACCGGGGCGCGAGCGGTATCGACGGGCTGATTTCCACGGCTGCCGGTGTTCAGCGCGGCAGTGCCAAACCGGCACTCGCTGTCGTCGGGGATATCTCCGCGCTGTATGATCTCAACAGCCTGGCGCTGCTGCGTTATACCTCCGGGCCGTTTGTGCTGCTGATCGTCAATAACAACGGCGGACAGATTTTCTCCATGCTGCCGACACCCGAACAGGAGCGTCAGCGCTTCTACTGTATGCCACAGTCGGTCAGTTTTGCCGGTGCCGCACAGATGTTCGGCCTCAGCTACAGTGCCCCGCAGGACTGGCCGTCACTGAAAGCGGCGGTCAGCAAAGCCTGGTCACAGCACTCTGCCACGGTTATTGAAGTAGTGACAAACGGTGATGAGGGGGCAAAATACCTTCAGCAACTGGTACGTGAGGCCGCACAATGACGGTTCTGGCGGCACAGCGCTGTAACGCTGACTGGCCCGGCCCGTGGCTGGTCTGGCTGCACGGTCTGTGGGGCAATAAAGAAGAGTGGCTTCCGGCGGCAGAAGCGGCCGGACATTATCCCTCATTACTGATTGATTTACCGGGCCACGGCGGCTCGCAATCCATCCGCGCAAAAACCTTTCCGCATGTCACTCAGCTGATCACCGCTACCCTTGCTGCACATCAGATTCAGGACTACTGGCTGATCGGTTACTCGCTCGGCGGGCGGCTGGCGATGTATCACGCTGCATACGGTGATCCGGCAGGATTGCGCGGGCTGATTATTGAAGCCGGGAATCCCGGCCTTGCCACACTGGACGAGCGCAATGCCCGGCTGCTGCACGATAACCGGCAGGCACAACAGTTACGTGAACGCCCGCTGGCGTCGTTCCTGTATGACTGGTATCGTCAGGGCGTTTTTGCTGATCTCAATGAGGTTCAGCGGCAGCAGCGGGTGGAACAGCATCTGCATCATAACGCCTTTGCGGTTGCGGACATGCTCTCGGACACCTCCCTCGGGCACCAGCCGCAACTGGCAGAAAAGCTGCACGCCCTGAATCTGCCGCTGCTCTATCTCTGCGGTGAACAGGACAGCAAATTCCGCGCCATCGCAGAGGCACACCATTTTCCGTTACGGACTATCCGATATGCCGGGCATAACACCCATCAGGCTAATCCCGCCGCGTTTGCGGAGGCAGTCCGGACATTTTTATCATTACATTCTGTTTAAAGGAACTCACCGCTATGATGTATCCGAGCGAAGAAAAGCTCTCTGCCCCGGTTGAATGGGTCGACTGCACCGGCGATTATCAGGATATTCTGTTTCATAAATCAAAAGACGGTATCGCCAAAATCACCATTAACCGTCCGCAGGTGCGCAACGCGTTCCGTCCGTTAACGGTGAAAGAGATGATCAGCGCGCTGGCGAATGCCCGTTATGATGACGGCATCGGCACCATTATTTTTACCGGACAGGGCGAAAAAGCGTTCTGTGCGGGCGGTGACCAGAAGATCCGCGGTGACTACGGCGGCTACCGCGATGACAGCGGCACACATCATCTGAATGTTCTCGATTTACAGCGCGATATCCGCACCTGTCCGAAGCCGGTTGTGGCCATGGTTGCCGGTTACGCTATCGGCGGCGGCCATGTGCTGCACATGATCTGTGACCTGACCATCGCGGCGGATAATGCGGTATTCGGTCAGACCGGGCCGAAAGTCGGTTCGTTTGACGGCGGCTGGGGTGCCTCTTATATGGCGCGGATTGTCGGCCAGAAAAAAGCCCGTGAAATCTGGTTCCTGTGCCGTCAGTACAATGCACAGGAAGCGCTGGATATGGGACTGGTCAATACCGTCGTGCCTTATGCCGATCTGGAAAAAGAAACCGTGCGCTGGTGTCGTGAGATGCTGGAAAACAGCCCGATGGCGCTGCGCTGCCTGAAAGCGGCACTCAATGCGGATTGTGACGGTCAGTCCGGTTTACAGGAGCTGGCGGGTAATGCCACCATGCTCTTCTACATGACCGAAGAAGGTCAGGAAGGGCGTAACGCATTCAACGAAAAACGCTCACCGGATTTCTCTAAATTCAAACGTAACCCGTAATGCGCCACGCCACACTGTACAGCTTCAGCCTGCCGATGGAGGCAGGCGTTATTCTGCGTAATCAGCGCCTGAAAACCCGCGACGGACTGCTGGTCTGTCTGCGGGAGGATGGTCGTGAAGGATGGGGGGAAATCTCCCCGCTGCCGGAATTCAGTCATGAAACGCTTGCGGAGGCACAACAGGCGGCAGAGCAGTGGATTGCTGCCTGGTGTCAGGGCGGCATACCGGCGGAAAGCCCGCTGCCGTCAGCGGCGTTCGGCCTGAGTTGTGCGCTCGCCGAGCTGGACGGCACACTGCCGCAGCTTCTCAACACCCGTAAAGCACCACTCTGTACCGGTGATCCGGATGATTTGATCCTTGCTCTCGATGCCATGGACGGTGAGAAAATCGCCAAAGTGAAAGTCGGGCTGTATGAGGCGGTCCGGGACGGGATGGTGGTGAACCTGCTGCTGGAGGCGGTGCCGGATCTGCGTCTGCGTCTGGATGCCAACCGCAGCTGGACCCGCGCCAAAGCGGACGGTTTTGCAAAATATGTGGCACCGGAACACCGTGCCCGGATCGATTTCCTGGAAGAGCCGTGCAAAACACCCGAAGAATCACTGCGTTATGCTCAGGACACCGGAATTGCGATCGCCTGGGATGAATCTGTCCGTGAGCCGGGGTTTACGGTAAAAGCAGAGCCCGGCGTGGCAGCGATTGTTATCAAACCCACACTGACAGGCAGTATCGCCCGCTGTCGTGAACTGATTACGGCGGCACACCGGGAAGGATTGCAGGCCGTGATCAGCTCCTCGCTGGAGAGCAGTTTTGGCCTGACACAACTGGCCCGTCTTGCGGGGCACCTGACCCCGGATACTCTGCCGGGGCTGGACACGCTCTCCCTGATGCAATCACAACTGGTCCGGCCGTGGCCGGGCAGCACACTGGCACTGATAACCGCAGAACAACTCACTCAGACAGGACAATGGTAATGACGGCTGCACAATGGCCGTGGGTTGCACATGCGCAGCAGACGCCGGATAAAACGGCGCTGCGCTGTGCGGACTCATCGCTGACATGGACAGAGCTGACGAACCGGATCGATGCGCGCGCCGCCGGTTTTTATCAGCAGGGATTGCGGGAAAGTAACTGCGTGGTGCTGCGCGGCAAAAACAGCACAGAACTGGTCATCGCTTTTCTGGCGCTGCTGCGCTGCGGGGCGGTCACTCTGACACTCAATCCGGGGCTGCCGCGTGAGTTGCAGGCAGAATTGGTCACGTCACTGGATGCGGATTTTTTGTGCGACCTGAGTGACGGCACAGTGGTACTGCCGCTGAAAACCCTTGATCCGTGCCTGAACGGTGCGCAGGCACCGGAAGTGATCCCGCATCCGAAACGGCTGGCAACACTGATACTGACATCCGGCTCCACCGGATTGCCGAAAGCGATCGCCCATCGTCCGGTGGCGCATTTCGCGGCGGCGCAGGGCGTGGTATCACTGCTGAATTATCAGGCGGGTGACAGCTGGCTGTTATCGCTGCCGCTGTATCATGTCTCCGGACAGGGGATTCTCTGGCGCTGGCTGTTACAGGGCGGGGAAATGGTGGTACGGGCAGACGGTGAAACACTGGAAGAATCACTGCGCGGATGTACTCACGCGTCCCTGGTACCGACACAACTCTGGCGTCTGCTGCAATCACCTGAAACCCTGCCGCCGCTGCGTGATGTTCTGCTCGGCGGAGCGGCTATCCCTGTTGCGCTGACGGAAGCTGCGGAAGCCCGGGGTATCCGCTGCTGGTGCGGTTACGGCATGACAGAGTTTGCCTCAACAGTCTGTGCCAAACGGGCGGACGGCAAACCGGGTGTCGGAAATCCGCTGTCCGGCAAAGACATCCGCACGGATGAACAGCAGCAGATCCTGATCAAAGGTGACAGTTTTGCCGCCGGTGTCTGGCTGAACGGTGCACTGCATACACTGCTTTCTTACGACGGCTGGTATCCGACCGGCGACAAAGGTCATATGGCGGAGGGGGAACTGGTGATCGACGGACGGCTGGATAATCTTTTCTGCTGCGGCGGCGAGAACGTACAGCCGGAAGTAACAGAAAAACAGCTGATGCATTATCCGCTGATCACGGAATGTCTGGTGGTGCCCGTCAGCAGTGACGAGTTCGGTGCTGTCCCGGTGTATCTCATCCGTGATTATGATGACTGGACAGCGGAACAACGGCAGCATTTCAGTGAGTGGTGTCAGGCGGAACTGCCTGCGTTTATGCGTCCGGCGGCCTGTTATGCATTACCGGAAACGGATGCGGGCAGCGGCATAAAACGTACCCGCGCACCGCTGATTCAGATGGCGCAGGATCGTTTTCATATCCGCTGAATTCATATAAAAAAACCGCTGCGGTCACTGACGGCAGCGGTTTTGTCATGTTATCACACGATTATTTTTTCAGTTTCGCGATGGCCGCTTCCACACCGGCACCGTATTCCGGATGCACCTGTTTAAACAGTGCTATCTGGCGGGCCTGTGTTTCTTCGGCGGCCTGAACCAGCTCACCGGCGATACGGGCAAACATGCGCTGATGCTCGGCATCACTGAGCAGTTCATACAGTGCGCGCGGCTGGCTGAAGTAATCCGCGTCTTCACGGTGATTCCAGTGGTCGGCGGCACCGTCGACAGACAGCGGCGGCTCGCTGAAATCAGGCTGTTCCTGAAAAAGACCGGCGCTGTTCGGCTCGTAAGTTTCAGTATTACCGCTGTTGCCGTCGATACGCATTGCACCGTCACGGTGATAATTATGGAACGGGCAGCGTGGTTTATTCACCGGGATCTGATGGTGGTTAACACCTAAGCGGTAGCGGTGAGCATCGCCGTAGGAGAACAGACGCCCCTGCAACATTTTGTCCGGAGAGAATCCAATACCGGGAACGACGTTGGCCGGGCTGAATGCCGCCTGTTCCACATCGGAGAAATAGTTTTCCGGGTTACGGTTCAGCTCAAAATAACCGACATCCATCAGCGGATAATCCGCATGCGGCCACACTTTGGTCAGATCAAACGGGTTGTACGGAACTTTTGCTGCTTCAGCTTCCGGCATCACCTGAATTTGCAGGTTCCAGCGCGGATAATCCCCTTTTTCAATCGCATTGAATAGGTCACGCTGTGAACTTTCACGATCTTTCCCGATTAACTGTTCTGCCTCATCATCCATCAGGTTGGCAATACCCTGCTGGCAGCGGAAGTGGAATTTTACCCAGAAACGCTCATTGTTGCCGCTGATAAAGCTGTAAGTATGGCTGCCGAAACCGTGCATATTGCGGTAGCTCTGCGGCAGACCACGGTCACTGACATCAATCGTCAGCTGGTGGAGGGATTCAGGCAGGTGAGAAAAGAAATCCCACTTATATGCCATATTGCGCAGGTTAGTGCGCGGGTCACGTTTTACAACGTGGTTCAGATCCGGGAATTTCAGCGGGTCGCGCAGGTAGAACACCGGGGTGTTGTTACCCACCATATCCCAGTTACCTTCCTCGGTATAAAATTTCAGGGCAAAACCGCGGATATCCCGCTCCGCATCTGCCGCACCGCGCTCACCGGCAACGGTGGAGAAACGGGCAAACATGTCGGTTTTTTTGCCGACCTGAGAGAAAATTTTTGCACGGGTATAACGGGTAATATCATGGGTAACTGTAAATGTACCGAATGCACCGGAGCCTTTGGCGTGCATACGGCGCTCAGGGATTACTTCACGGTCAAAATGTGCCAGTTTTTCCAGGAACCAGACATCCTGTAGCAGCATCGGACCGCGTTTTCCGGCAGTCATGACATTATTGTTATCAACGACGGGTGCGCCCGCGGCCGTTGTTAATCCTTTCTTCTTCATCACATATCTCCAGTCGGTAAAGGAAAAAAACGCTGATATGCAGAATTTGGCGCGATGTGCAAAATCAGCATGTTAAGTCATAAGCTGTATTGTGCATTGTTGTTTTTATCTGAATGTATGACTTGGTATAAAATATAGCACTGTCATAAAAAGAATGCGTCGATTTGATGAATTGGTGTGACCTATTGATTGTGTATATAGATAACTTTACATAAAAATCAGAATATTAACTTTCAAATGGTGACAGTTTCGGGGAAAATGCCGAAAACCCTGTCTTATTTTAAGTGGTGGCAAAAAATGAAAAAATATAAAGCAGCTGTGGCTGCAACACTGATGCTCGCGGCGGGCGCGGCAAATGCAATCTCAATGGATGTTCAGGCCGGTAAAAAATATACTGATATTAATATCGGTGTCGGCGACCCGTACTCCGGACTGTCATTTGACGGTAACTGGGCACGCAGTGATCACCAGGGGCAGTTAGGCGGCGCACGTGCTAAATTTGCATTCCCGCTGGGGCCGGTTTCCGCCAGTGTCGGCGGTAAAGCAATTTATCTCGATCCGGAAGTGGGTAAAAAAGGAATGGCTGTCGCACCGGGTGTTGGTGTGGCATGGAGCATTCTGCCGTCAGTCCGCGTTTACGGTGAATTTTACGGCGCACCGTCAGGTCTGACATCCGGTAATGATTCTTATAAAGAAGCTGATGTGGGCGCAAACTGGACAGTATTTGCACCACTGAATGTTAAAGCGGGTTATCGTAAGATTGAAGTTGAATCTAACAGCGGCCATGAAAACCGCATTGCAGACGGCGCTTATCTGGGCGCGGGTCTGAGTTTCTGATCCCCTTGTTGCAGACAACAAAAAACCCGTTCTGTGAACGGGTTTCAGGCCGTTGACAAACCCGCAGGGGTTGGCGACGACCGACAGAGGTTGTAAAAATAAACCAGGAAAATCAATTTATTGATTTTCGGCTGATAACACAAAGCAGGAAAAACCGCGTTTTATCCTGCTTTGTCAGCAATCTCAACCCGTTCAGTGAACGGGTTTTTTTATATAAAAAACTGTTATCAGGCGTGACGCCCGCCGACAGGTAAAATCGTCCGGCCGTACTGCTCATTCAGTACTTCAGCCATTGCCAGATAAAATGCGGTTGCACCACATAAAATACCTTCATAACCGGCAATTTTCAGTAATGCGGCATTACCGGTAGCATTACCGATAACGAGCAGGGCAAATAAAATCACCAGCAGGAAGAAAACCGCACGCAGCGCGAGGTTTGCTTTCAGAGTGGCAAGAAACATAAAGAATGAGAAAATACCCCACAGTGCCAGATAAACAGCCAGGAACTCATGGCTGGTTGCCTCACCGAATCCCATTGACGGCATTAACAGTATGCCGACCAGACTTATCCAGAAAAAGCCGTACGAAGTAAAGGCTGTCGCACCAAAAGTATTTCCTTTCTTATATTCGAAAATACCGGCGATGACCTGCGCAATACCACCGTAGAAAATCCCCATGCTCAGAATAACAGAAGCCATCGGGAAGAATCCGGCGTTGTGGACATTCAGCAGGATAGTCGTCATACCAAATCCCAGTAAGCCCAGCGGGCCTGGATTCGCAATACGGTCAGAGCTCATAGAACCTCAATCAGATAAATAAAAGAGAGACACACTATTCAAAGGCGCGGATGATAAGGGGAAATGTACAGAAATACAACTATAAAAAACTGATTTTTGCAGGGTAAATGTTAAATATTAATATATTGTAAAACAAGATGTCTTGTTTACGACAGATTTGTTTAAAATTATGGCAGTTGAGGGAAGAGCTGCGGTCAGGATAAAGAATCTTTTTACCGGTAATATGCGTATTCTTATTATGATTAGGCAAAATTACGATGATATGTTTTATAATCTTATATAAATGGAATAGAAGAATGACGAATAATTTTATGGCGTTATTTGTCTGTTGCTGATATTAATAAAAATATAGTTAACCATAATGAAGAAATTACCCATTAAAAGAGTATAGCATATCGGTTAATACTTATATCCTTATATTGTGTAAATACCCTTATTTCCACATAAAGAGTAAAGGAATAATGTGAATCACTGTCTGTTTAATCGGTATTGATATTTTATGTGATTATAATAATCCATAAATGAGTATGGTGAAGTGATTTAATATATTTTATTACCAGGTAAAAAAGGGTGTTATTTATGCAGGTGAAAATTTATAAATTTATGTATTTTAATAGCGAAAAAGCACAAGTCGCATGATATAGTATTAACCCATAAGAAACAAAAAGTTAACAATTTGCAAGAGTAATAATGTGGATCTATCATAACTTATTGATACCAAACATTTTTGTTTTTTCCTGAAAATATTCTCCGGAATAATATGTTTTTCTTTGAACATTAAACGCAATGTGACGATAATAAATCACAGGGAATTTTAGATAATTCTTACCGGGGTGCAGTCAACAGCAATGCCGGGATGCCATACGTAAAGACAGAACGGCAGTAGTTATATTAAAAATAAATAGGCATAAATATGATTTCAGAACGAGTTAGCGACGCATATGTTTATGGCGAAATTTGCCAGGCAATCGGCAGAGCCGCTGTCCTTTTATGCAAAAGCGGTGAGCCTGTCACCAAAGAAGCCATTCAGGTGATGCTGGAAATATATTGGGAACAGCAGAACGATGATTTTATGAATGTCATCTATGAAAAAGCTATCAATGCACTGGATTGATGGTTACCAGCCCTGATTCTGAATAAAGGAGAACTCAGCCGCATAATCTCTCCCTTTTTGTGGTTGCGGTTCTCTTTTATAATGTCCGCATAATAATTATCTTCCGGGAGTATCAGGTTTCACATACGTTCTCTTTCTCAGCAGAGGTATGTATGAAATCACCACAATCCGGTTCGTTCCGTGTTTTCCTTACCCGCCGTATCCGCCGTCGTATTTGTCAGCGCGGTTATGCACTGGCGCCTGAAATAAATGTACTGTGGCAGCAGCACGGCAGTTCTCTGACATGGGGGCGGCTGATATTTTTGTGTCTTGTGGTGACTGCGGGAATAGTATGGCTCTGAACGCAGTCAGAACAGCGAGAATAAAATCACCACCGGCAGTGACATCGGCCAGGTGAGTGCTATCAGCAGGCAACTGAGCAGGCGGAAAAACGGATTCGGATCTTTTGTCAGAAAAAAAAGTCAGAATGAATGAAAAAAGACCACCTGTCGCGTAGATAGTCAGTAAAATTTGTGCAGAGGACATAACGGTTACATTAGTTAAACTGATGCGGCTAGTGTACCTTACCCGCGGCGATAAATCATGACGGATCTGCTGCCGGCACCGGAATTTCTGCGATTTTCCGTGCCGGCAGCTGTGTTTTTTTACCCGGCGGATAAGAAAATGCTCCCGGAAGGGAGCAAAAAGAAAGAAAAAATAACGAAGAAATGCACGATTATCTGTTCTGATAATAATGATTAATAACAAAATTACCACACTGTTATTCCTGCCTTTATGCTAAATATCAGGCGGGATCACATTTTCACAGATTGCAATCAGACAGGGCAGACAAAAAAATTGCCGGTCAGCTGACCGGCAAAAAAATATTAAGAGCAATGTATACAATCCGGTATATAACAGATTATATAACGCTATGTTAGCGGAAACCGGTCAGCTGCGAAAGCTTTTTTTCACCGGAGTGTGTCGCAGAGCAAAGTTTGGCGCGGAATCAGGCTCTGCCTGCGATGGGCAGCAGTATCAGACTGGCGGGAGGCTGCGGCAGAGGGTCGCTCCCGGTTATTAAATACGTTATTTTATTACGGGTAACCGGAATGTTTATATCGCATTTAACCGTTTTTATTATTTATTTTTATTTCCAGGATGATGAACATTATTCTTTTTCGTTAATTTAACCAGTAATTAATGAATAAATTTTATTTTTTATTCAATCATGTGTTTTAATTTATGGCGGGATAATAAAATGTGGTGGTAAATTGAAAGTATAAATAAACTAATAGGAGATAAAGTAACGACTATCATAAGTAATTGTAGTTAAAGTGATTTTTTGTTTATTTTTGATAGTTGATTATTGAAGTAATCGTTCGGATTAATCGTTGTATTAATGCGAAAAATTAACGTTAATTAATAGAGTGAAAAAAAAGGAATAAAAAAATATACAGAGAAATATTTCTTATGGTAAAGTCGGGCTGATTCTTAATAAGAGGTGTCTTTTTTTTAAACAATTACCGTCAGATATGACAATACGGATATTACCTGTCATTCGTTAAGGGGCTTGTTCGCCGCAAATCAGCACAGCAATATAAGAGGTATAACTTTGACCGATATAATTAATACATTAAACGGACTACTCTGGAACCACCTGCTCATCTATTTATTACTGGGTATCGGACTGTACTTCACATTTCGTACCGGATTTATCCAATTCCGTCACTTCGGACACATGTTCAGCGTGCTAAAGCACAGTAAGAAATCGGATAAATCCGGCATTTCCCCGTTTCAGGCACTGTGTACAAGTCTGGCTGCACGGGTGGGGACCGGGAACCTGACCGGGGTGGCGATCGCCCTGACCGCGGGTGGTCCCGGCGCTATCTTCTGGATGTGGGTTGTCGCGCTGATCGGTATGGCGACATCCTTTATTGAAAGTACGCTTGCCCAGCTTTATAAAACCCGTGACGATCAGGGGAATTATCGCGGTGGTCCGGCGTATTATATGGAACGCGGACTGAAAGCCCGCTGGATGGGCGTGCTGTTCTCAATCTTCCTGATTATCGCATTCGGACTGGTCTTTAATGCCGTTCAGGCAAACTCGATTGCTCAGGCGTCCAAAATGGCCTTTGGCGCGGATGCCGGTTATGTCGGTGCCGGTCTGGTGGTTATCTGTGGTGTGATCATTTTCGGCGGCCTGCGCTCCATTGCCCGGGTGGCGGAGCTGGTGGTACCGGTGATGGCGGTTGCGTATCTCATTCTCGCCTTCTGGGTGATGGGGCATTATGCAGAACGCCTGCCGGAAATTTTTATGCTGATTATCAAAAGTGCTTTCGGATTACAGGAGGCGGTTTCCGGTGCTGTCGGTTATGGTGTGGCACAGGCCATGATTAACGGCGTACAGCGTGGTTTGTTCTCGAATGAGGCAGGCATGGGCTCCGCCCCGAACGCTGCAGCGTCTGCGGCACCATTTCCGCCGCATCCTGTTTCTCAGGGGTATGTGCAGATGCTGGGGGTCTTTATGGACACACTGGTTATCTGCAGCGCTACCGCGATGATTATTCTCTCCTCCGGTGTGCTGGACAATCCGCAGGGGGATATCAACGGTATTGAGATCACGCAACTGGCACTGAGTTCGGTTGTCGGCAGCTGGGGTTCTGTCTTTGTGGCCGTGGCTATCTTCTTCTTTGCGTTTACCTCCATTATTGCCAATTACGCCTATGCGGAAAGCAATATGGTGTTCCTCGAGCACAAACACACCAAAGGGCTGTTTGTCCTGCGCCTGGCTTCGCTGGGTATGGTGATGTTCGGGGCATTGTCAGAAATGCCGCTGGTCTGGAAAATGGCTGATTTCTCGATGGGACTGATGGCGGTGACAAACCTGATTGCTATCCTGTTGTTGTCCGGCGTTGCATTTAAGCTGGCGAAAGATTATAACCAACAGCGCAAAACGGGGAAATTACCGCAGTTTGATATCAACCTTTATCCTGAAATTCGTAAACAGGTTGAAGACGGCATCTGGGAAGAAACACCGGAACCGCTGGTTGAACAAAAGGTTAACTGACGACAACACCCGCTTTTGCGGGTGTTTTTCTGTATGGGAGAGAATAATGGATAATCCCCGGCTGAAACGGGCGAGGATAACCCGGTGTGATGTGCTTTGAACGCGGGTACATCACCACAGAGCAGCGTTCTGTGGTAACTATTCATCAATAATGAGATTTACCATGAAACAAAAACATTGGTCCGTTTGTGAACGGTTGCATGAAACGGTCACAAATCCGAATATTCATATCAAAGGCACTCACAGCTATTACAGCGACTGCTGGGATAAAGGGTTTGAAGCCTCCGTTGTCCGTTATTTACAGGGCGATGAAATAAGCCGTGACTGGCAGCTCAGCTGGAAAGTGGATGAGTTGTATATCGGGGATTATGTCTGCATCGGTGCAGAAGCCGTGATCCTGATGGGCGGTAATCATACACACCGCCATGACTGGTTCAGCCTGTATCCGTTTCCGGATATCATTGATGAGGCTTATATAGGCAAAGGGGATACCCGGATTGGTGACGGTGCCTGGATAGGCATGCGGGCGATGATTATGCCCGGTGTGACTATCGGTGAGGGCGCGGTGATTGCGGCAAACAGTGTGGTTGTCCGCGATGTGCCGCCATATGCGATTGCCGGCGGTAATCCGGCTGCCGTTATCCGCAGCCGGTTTGATGAAAATATTGTCACGGAGTTACTGTCGCTGTCCCTCTATGACTGGCCGCAGGCGAAGTTTGATGCGCTGAGACCGCTGATTTGCTCCGCAGATCTGGCCGGGCTGAAAGCGGCATCAGAACAGTATGACAGGGCACAAAACAGCACTCAGCCGTAAATAGATGATTGAATACCCGCCGCGGCGGGTATTTTTTATCGTGCGTTTTCAGCTGCCTGTTGCTCCCGCTGACGGGCGCGTTGCAGTGCCGGACGCTTCTCCAGTGCCTCAGTGTAGTGCACAAGATCCTCTGACAATACAAAACCCAGCATCATGGCCCAGCGTGAGATATGAAATAAGAAAATATCCGCCACAGAAAAATCATCGTTACACAGCCATGTTTTTCCGCAGATCTCTTGTTCAATGACCTTAATGGCCCGCAGAAAATCCTCTTTTGCCGGTTCGATAGCAGCCGGTTGCCGCATAGTTTCCGGTAAGACCACGGCATGTTTCAGTATGATCCAGAGGGGGCTTTCCAGTTCCGAAATAATATAGGCGAGCCACTGGTTTACTATGGCCTGTTTTTTTATATCCTGCGGGTAAAAACGTCCGTTACCGTAAGTTTGCGCGAGGTAAATGCAGATGGCGGAGGATTCAAAAATGACCAGCCCGTTATCAGACAGTGCAAGGACTTTCTGATTTTTACCCGGAATCTGTTTTCCGGCAGACATTACATCGGTAAAGTGACACTGATAATCAAGACTCAGCTCTTCTGCCATCCAGGTGGCGCGGATGGAGCGCGACTTCGGGTAAGTGTAAATATCCATTTCATTCTCCGCGTGAATAAAAATCCGAAAAACCTCATGATGATTCGTTTTCAGAGCATAGCACTACCGCAATGAAGTCGTCATAATATACTGCTGTGACATAATGTTCGTTATGAATAATACGATCGTGATATTTCCCGGAAAGGGGCTGTACCGGCACAGTGCCGGATAAAATTGTACAGGATAAAGAAAGATGTGGCGTAGCGTGTGTCTGGTGTGTGCACTGATACTGACAGGATGCAGTAATCAGAGCCGGTATATTGATCATGGTGAATTTATTGTCGATCAGCGGAATATCAAAGAGCCGTGGTTATCCAAACCGAATAATTATCTGGTTTTTCATTATACCGCGCTGAATGATGAGGCATCGCTGCGGGTGCTGACCGCCGGCGGGGTGAGTGTTCAGTATCTGGTGCCGACAATACCGGCGGTGCGTGAT
This sequence comes from Morganella morganii, assembly GCF_019242955.1. Classification (GTDB taxonomy): domain Bacteria; phylum Pseudomonadota; class Gammaproteobacteria; order Enterobacterales; family Enterobacteriaceae; genus Morganella; species Morganella sibonii. The sequence continues at coordinate 2,502,831 of NZ_CP066129.1, read as the reverse complement.
GGTAAGCCGGTGGTATTGCAGCTGGTGCCGGAAGGCAGTGAAGCGTGGCATGCCGGAAAGAGTTACTGGCGCGGTGAAAGCAGTCTGAATAAAAGCTCAGTCGGTGTGGAGATTGTTAATCCCGGTACAGTGAAAATGTCTGTCGGGCAGCGCTGGGTGCCGTATCAGACAGCCCAGATAGACCTGATTGTAAAACTGGCACAGGATGTGATCGCGCGGCATAACATTGCACCGCAAAATGTGGTGGGACACAGTGATATTGCACCGCAGCGTAAACTGGACCCGGGGCCGATGTTCCCGTGGGAATATCTGGCGAAACGCGGGATCGGCGCCTGGCCGGACGCATCTGATGTAAAACATTTTCTCGGAAACCGGCATCCGTCGGATAAAATCAATGCCGGAGAGTTACAGCAGGCACTGAAAAAATATGGCTATGAAATCACCGTAACCGGCAAAATGGATGGTAAAACCCGCAATGTTATCAAAGCATTCCAGATGCATTTCCGCTCTCATAAAGTAAACGGTGAGGCGGACGCGGAAACACTGGCTCTGGTGAAAGCCCTTCTGAAAAAATACGGCGCACAATAACCCTGTTATCTGTCAGGTGAAAAATCATGCTGTTTTGTTATGGTATGAGTATTCACAGGATCAGCACAACAGGAGTGGCAGAATGAAAAAACGCATTCTGAGTGCCGGCAGGCTGATCGGGCTATCCGGTATTATTTTTTTCTCACTGATAACAATGGCAACAGGTATGACAAAAACAGACCGGCCTGATCTGGTTACCGCAGCGGAAAAGGGTGATCTTAATACGGTTCAGCAGTTAATCAGACAGGGCGGCGATATTGAGCAGCGTGATAACCGCCTGCGTACACCGCTGATGGCAGCAGTACACGGTAACCGCACAGAGGTGGCCCGCTATCTGATAGAACAGGGTGCTGATGTGAATGCCGCAGATGCTATTATGGACACGCCGTATTTATATGCCGGTGCACGCGGATTACAGGATATTCTGGAAATGACACTCAGTCACGGGGCCGATCTGAAAAGCACGAACCGTTATGGCGGTACTGCGCTGATCCCCGCATCAGAGCGCGGTCATGTCAAAACAGTGAAGACACTGATTGATGCAGGAGTGAATGTTAATCATGTTAATAATCTTGGCTGGACCGCGCTGATTGAAGCGATCATTCTCGGTGACGGCAGTCAGAAATATGCGGATATTGTCACTTTACTGATTGAGGGCGGTGCAGATGTTAATCTGCCGGATGCTGCCGGAGATTCACCACTGACTCTGGCAAAACGTCATGGCTACCGTAATCTGGCCGCTATTCTGGAACGGGCAGCGGCACACTAAACAGTAACGTAATAAATAACGGCATAATAAATAACGAAAAAAAAGCCCGGTCAGCGAACCGGGCTTTTTATATCATGCGGCCGTATCCGGCTGCATTTTTGCCGGTTTCATATTGCCGGCAACGAAAGAGATGATAAAGGCAATCACGCCCGGCAGTAACCAGCCGATCCCTTCCTTAAACAGCGGCATCCGGTGTAACACATCCAGGACGTTCTCACTGAGCAGGCCGATATTATTCAGTGTGTCGAAAGCACTCATCACAACCAGTACCGCGACAGTGAAACCGTAGGTAAAGCGCGGATTACGCATTTTACGGCGGGCAAACTGCAGGAAGACCAGTGCAACGGTGGTCGGGTAGATCAGCAGCAGTACCGGGATGGTGACGCGCAGCAGGGTATCCAGGCCGAATGTGGACACGATTGTGGTCAGCAGTGTGGATACCACCACCCAGAAGCGGTAATCCAGCCGGCGGTTGAATGTCGCGAAGAAATCCGCACAGGCACTGGTTACACCGACAAAGGTGGTCATACTGGCGAGCAGCACAATGCCGCACATCAGCCAGGTGCCGAGCGCGCCGTAAAGGACATCGACATAGCGGGAGAAAATCTGTCCGCCGTTGGTGGCGGTCTGTGACACCATGTCACTGGTTGCGCCCAGATAGAACAGGCAGATGTAGAGTGCAGCCAGCAGGCCGACAGCAATCAGCCCGGCTTTGATGGTAATGATCACCACCTCCTGCGGCGAGGTGATTCCGCGTGATGCGAGAGCACGGGCAACAATACCGCCGAACGCCATTGCGGACAGCACATCCATGGTCTGATAACCATCAACAATGCCGGAGAAGAAGGCAAAATCCACATACTGATTGATCGGTTCATTGATCGGGGAAAGTGGCGTGCGCACCACAGCGATCCCCACTGCGACCAGGAGAAACAGCAGTGCCGGGGTCATGAACTTACCGATAGCACTGATCATCGTTCCCTGTTTGAGCATAAAGAACATGGAAACGAAGTTAAAGACAAAGGCAAAAATCAGATGGCTGGCCGTGCTTTTCTCAACCAGACCGAGCGGCAGAAAACCCAGCTCATACGCGGTATTGGTCACACGCGGCATGGCGAAAGTCGAACCGAGGATCAGATAGAGTGCCACCCAGAATGTCACTGAAACCCAGCGCGGCAGATCGACTGATAACCGCTCACCACGGCCTTTGGCCGCAACGGTAATCAGGGTGATAAACGGCAGAACCACACCGGTGACGATAAATCCGAGGGAGGCACTGAACCAGTCAGTCCCTGAGTGATAGCCCGCCATCGGCGGAAAAATTATGTTGCCCGCACCCAGGAAAAGTGCAAAAACCATCATCCCGAGAACGAGCATGTCTTTTGTTGAAAACATAAAACAACCTGTACATGTTAAAATTAAATACTGTGATTTAGTTATTTTTTAAATGAAACAGTTAAAATAGTAACAAAATGCAGGTTGATTGAAAGACTCAAAAGAGTAAACGGGACAAATTCATTAATTAGGGGAATTTGAAAAAATATAATCCCGGTTACACAAATTTTTCTATGGCAGCCGCCACACCATCTTCATCATTAGAGGTCGTCACAAATCCGGCTTTTTGCTTAATGTGGTCAGCCGCATTGCCCATGGCAACACCCACACCAGCGTACTCCAGCATAGAAATATCATTGTTCTGATCGCCGATACACATGACTTTGTCCGGTGTCAGCCCCAGTTTTTCGGTAATTAGCGCCACGGCCCGGCCTTTGGTGGCACTTTTTGCAGAAATCTCCACAAAATGCGGTGCTGTCCGCAGAATATTGTAACTGTCAAACGAAACCTGCGGGATATAACCGGCTGCTTCATTCAGACGTACAGGGTTATCAACCATCATAAATTTGCTGAACTGCATTTCGCTGTCCATTTCCGCCAGCGGGCAGTAGTGCAGTGGTGTCCGAGTCAGGTAAGCATCCATCAGGGTGTAGTGGCTGATATCGCGGTTGGTGGTAAACATCTCACCATTACTCAGTACATGGAAATGGACGTTTATATCGCGGGCCAGTGCCTCAAAATAGCGGTAATCCTCAAAATCCATCAGTGTTTCAATCACCGGCTCGCCGGTTTCAGCGTCGTGAATAACCGCGCCGTTATTGCTGATGCAGTAATGATCTGCTTTATCCAGCCCGAGTTCCCTCAGATAGGGCAGAATGCCGTTAAACGGGCGGCCGGATGTCAGGATGATATGCAGACCTTTTTCTTTTGCGCGGGTAACAGCAGCACTGACTGCGGGGGTAATCTGATGGTGAGCATTAAGCAGGGTGCCATCGAGGTCAATGGCGATAAGTTTTACAGACATGCTGGCTCCTGAAACAGCGGAATGCACCACTGATTGTACTGCGGCAGGGATTTGCCCTGCCGATCTGAATGCTGAATATGATAGTTGAAATCATATGGCTAAATATAGTTCTGTTATTAATTGTTTAAGTTGCCTTAGTTACAGTCATGACTGAAATGCCACGGCTCTTTGATATCCAGGGTGATATCAGGATTCTGGCGGTAGTCGTAGGGGGTGATGTTATATTCTTTGCGAAACATATAGGTAAAATGAGATTGCGACCCGAAACCGAAATCAAGGGCAATATCAAAGATAGTCTGTTCACTCTGGCGCAGGGCGTTAACAGCACCGGCCAGACGACGCTGGCGAATGTACTTGCCGAGAGAGATGCCGGCAACTTCTTTGAAGATCTTCTGCATATGCCAGAGCGAGTACCCGGAATAGGCAGCCAGTTCTTCGAGGTGGATAACACGACCCGTGTGGTTTTCTATCCATTTACTAAGAGCGCACACAAGTGCGACGTGATTATCTTGCGGCATGACGATTTCGACTCAGTTTCAGGGTTTTCCAAGTATACAAGTTTATTTCATTATGACAAAACAGGGTGTTATCTGTTTATGCGCTTCCTGCTGATGAAATGAATTTTTTTGTGAAACAGCACCCTCTATCCGCTAAAGTATGTGCCGGTACCCGAATGTAACGAACTCTTTTAAACAGGTATAAATCAGATGAAAATAGGCAAAACATGAAAAAAATCATAATTATCCTGCTGCTGATTGTCGCCGGTGTGTTTTTTTATATCGCGGCCCTCGATAAGTATTGTGATCAGCGCGAGGATTTTATGCTGGGAATCTGTGAGATTACGAAATTTATTCCGTCAGACAAGGGCTGAGTTTTGCCTTTTCCCTCTGATTATCTTGTTGCTAACGGTATTCAAGGCAGCAAAATGATGTTTTAATAACGGCCTTAAACTTTTCAGGATGCAGCGATGCACAACGCAGAATAATAATATAGCCGTTACAGAGGATATAATGTCAGAAGTACAGCAGGAGCAGACGCTCAAGCGCGGTTTAAAAAACAGACACATACAGCTTATCGCATTGGGTGGTGCTGTGGGGACGGGGCTGTTTCTGGGAACAGCAACAACGATTCAGATGGCGGGGCCTTCTGTCCTGCTCGGCTATGCAGTTGCCGGGTTTATTGCATTTCTGATCATGCGCCAGCTTGGCGAAATGGTGGCGGAAGAACCGGTTACCGGGTCATTCAGCCACTTTGCGCATAAATACTGGTGTGGTTTTGCCGGTTTCTTATCCGGCTGGAACTACTGGGCGATGTTTGTTCTGGTCGGTATGGCCGAACTGACCGCAGTCGGTGAGTATATTAAATTCTGGTGGGACGTCCCGACCTGGATTTCTGCCGCTGTTTTCTTTGTGCTGATAAACCTGATAAACCTGGTGAATGTTAAGGTTTACGGGGAAACTGAATTCTGGTTTGCCATGATCAAAGTGGTGGCCATTCTCGGTATGATTGCCTTTGGTGCTTATCTGCTGATCAGCGGTAGCGGCGGCCCGCAGGCGTCAGTCAGTAACCTCTGGGAGTTCGGCGGGTTTATGCCGCACGGCTGGGGTGGTCTGATCTTCGCGATGGCAATCATCATGTTCTCCTTCGGCGGCCTTGAACTGGTCGGTCTGGCGGCAGCAGAGGCGGAAAACCCGCGCTACAGTATTCCGAAAGCCATTAATCAGGTGGTTTATCGTATCCTGATTTTCTATATCGGCTCTATTACCGTTATCCTCTCACTCTATCCGTGGACAAAAATTGTCGAGAACGTCAGCCCGTTTGTGCTGATCTTCCGTGAAATCGGCCATACCTTTGGTGCGGCGGATTCGTTACAGGGGAATATCAATCTGTGGATTGCCCATGTGCTGAACGTGGTGGTACTGACCGCTGCACTCTCTGTATACAACAGCGGTGTTTACAGTAACAGCCGGATGCTCTACAGCCTGGCACGTCAGGGAAATGCGCCTTCATTCCTGCAACGTATCAGCCCGCGTGGTGTACCGGTTAACTCGATTATTCTGTCCGGCCTGGTCACCTCTGCGGGGATACTGATCAACTACCTCCTGCCGAAAGAGGCGTTCTCCCTGCTGATGTCGCTGGTGGTCACCACACTGGTGATTAACTGGATTATGATTTGTATCTCTAACCTGAAATTCCGTCAGGCGAAGATGAAAGAGGGCGTGGAGCCGTTCTTTAAGGCGCTGTGGTATCCGTGGGGCAACTATATCTGTCTTGCATTCCTGGCCTTTATCCTGGTGCTGATTGCGCTGATGGACGGTCTGCGGATTTCTGTGATCCTGCTGCCGTTCTGGATTGCTTTCCTGTGGCTGACATATCGTTATTATGAGCGCCGCCGTGCAGCGAAAGCCTAATCATTCTTTCGGACAATAAAAAAACCGGGGATTTTTCCCCGGTTTTTTTATGTTCAGCAAGACTTAAAACTGCCAGCGGGCCCACATAAACAGGACGTTACCGTTATTGTAGGTACCGGGAATATAGGTCGCCTGAATCGCCAGACGGTTATATTCCACGGAAGCCAGCGGCAGCGGTACCGGGATCGGAATATAGTGATAATCATCCCGCGCGGTCACACCAATCGTAAAGCCGACACCGGCTTTGAAGCCATCCTGCCCCTGCGGCATCCACATCTTCTGGAATCCGTAACCGACGATAGGTTCCCATTTGTTGTGTGAATCCTTAAATGCCATGGCGTACAGACTGTGCCAGTCGTTATCCTCATCATAGTAGGATTTGCCGAACCCGGCTCCCCACGGCTTTTCATTGTAGGTATCGGTTTTTTCTTTGTCGTAGGTCAGACGGTTATGCCAGGTCCAGAACGGGACATAGAGATCGTACTGGTCTGATTGCCAGACATTGGTGACATTGCGTTTAAATGTGCCCCAGAGTCCTTCTGAAGTTGCCGCATCATTGGTGACGCTGTCATTTTTTTGTGTGTCCTGTTCCTGCGCTGCTGCGGGCTGTGAAACCATCAGCAGGGAGGTAAGCGTCAGGGCGCCGGCCGTGCTTAAAGAAAGCTTCATGAATAACTCCTGGTGTGACGATAATCATTTATCCTAAAACGATTATTCTGCTCATAACAAAGAATTCGAATTAATAGATAACAATTATAATAACATAGATTTCATATTGTTTTTATACTGCTGATACGGCTTAAATCTAAACAAAATATCAATGAAGAGCGGTAATAAGCAGATTCTTAGTATGGAAATAATGAAGCAAGACAGCTTATCGTTCTTGCAGGAAAAGAACAAAGTTGTAATTTCTTTATATGTTTAAACACAAGCGGTTATCAATTTTGCGTATAAATTTATCGGAACATGTTATTAATATTTCTAAATATGTGCACCAGATCTTCCCGCTGAAAAAATCGCTTGATTTCCGACCTGTCCTATGTGATAACTCAAATGGGTAAACGAGGTACGCTTCTGTTTTTTAAGCAGTAACGACTAGTTTGTATATCGCCGGTTATCGGCAAATTTGTAGGATAGGAATTTTATCAATGGCTAAACTTAAAGGCACTGTTAAGTGGTTTAACGAATCAAAAGGTTTTGGTTTCATCACTCCAGCTGATGGCAGCAAAGACGTGTTCGTTCACTTCTCTGCAATCATGACCGATGGTTTCAAAACACTTGCTGAAGGCCAACAAGTTGAATTTGAAGTGCAGGATGGTCCTAAAGGCCCAGCTGCTGCCAACGTCACTAAAGCATAATTATCTCCGGCAGCACTGCCTCTGATAGTTGGTTTTACCAGCGTGGTTAACGCGACAGCCTGATAGCCGTTTAATAACGAGTGTATATCACTGACGCAAATTCAGACCCTGTGCCCTTGCGGGCATGGGGTTTTTTATTGCCTGTTCTGCGGTGGTTTCCTGTCACCGGATGCGTATAATTCACTATACAGAGCGCCACAGCAAAACAGGAGATATCAGGGTGAGAATCAACGCATTAACCATTGCAGGAACCGACCCGAGCGGCGGTGCGGGTATTCAGGCGGATTTAAAAACCTTTTCCGCACTGGGCGTTTACGGCACCACGGTGATGACAGCGCTGGTGGCACAAAATACCTGCGGCGTGAACTCAGTCCATTCTGTTCCGCCTGAGTTTATCGGGGCGCAACTGGATGCGGTACTGACGGATGTCAGAATTGACAGTGCCAAGATTGGCATGTTGTCTGACGGCGGCGTGATCCGCATTGTGGCTGAAAAACTGCGTCAGTACCCGGTGCCGTATGTGGTACTGGATACGGTGATGCTGGCGAAAAGCGGTGATCCGCTGCTGAAAGCTGATGCGGTTGATTTACTGATCTCTGAATTATTACCCCATGTTTCGATTATCACTCCCAATCTTCCCGAAGCGGCCGCGTTGCTGAAAACAGCAGTTGCCACAGATGAAAAAATGATGCAGCAGCAGGGCGAGGCGCTTATGGCTGCCGGGGCAAACGCGGTACTGCTGAAAGGCGGTCATCTGGATAACGCCGAAAGCCCTGACTGGCTGTTTCTGCCGGAAGGCCGCCACCGCTTTACCTCTGTCCGTATCCCGACCAAAAACAGTCACGGCACCGGCTGCACATTATCGGCGGCAATGGCAGCACTGCGGCCGCAGTGTGCGGACTGGGCGGAAACTACGGAGGCCGCAAAACAGTATCTGCACGGAGCACTGGCTGCGGCAGATAGTCTCGAAGTAGGGCACGGACATGGTCCGGTTCACCATTTTTATCAGTGGTGGTGATATCGCACGGTAATTCGTGTATATTGCGCGCTTTTCAGGGGGGAAGATATGGAAACGGGTTCATCTGTGCGTCTTAATAAATACATCAGCGAAAGCGGCATCTGCTCCCGCCGGGATGCAGACCGCTATATTGAGCAGGGATTAGTCCTGATCAACGGCAAACGTGCGGCTATCGGCTCACAAGTGGTGCCGGGGGATGTGGTTAAAGTCAACGGTCAGCTGATTGAGGCGCGGGAGCAGGATGATCTGGTTCTGATTGCCCTCAATAAACCGGTGGGTATTGTCAGTACCACCGATGAGGGTGAGAAAGACAATATTGTTGATTTCGTCAATCACAGCACCCGTATCTTCCCTATCGGCCGCCTGGATAAAGACTCTCAGGGGTTGATTTTCCTGACCAACCACGGCGATCTGGTGAATAAAATTCTGCGTGCCGGAAATGACCACCAGAAAGAGTATGTGGTAACGGTCAATAAACCAGTCACGGATGATTTTATCCGTGGTATGGCGGCAGGTGTGCCGATCCTCGGTACGGTAACCAAAAAATGCAAAGTGAAGCAGGAAGCGCCGTTTGTTTTCCGCATCACACTGGTTCAGGGTCTGAACCGTCAGATCCGCCGGATGTGTGAACATTTCGGCTATGAAGTGACGAAACTCGAGCGCGTCCGTATCATGAATATCAGCCTGACCGGGATTCCGGTGGGCGAATGGCGTGATTTAACGGATGATGAGCTGGTTGAGCTCTTTGATGCGATTGAAAAATCCTCATCCGAAGATAAAAAAGCCAAAAAACCGGCCGCGAAACCGCAGAAGCGCGATAACAAAATCAGGGTTGCTCCGCCGGTTTATCCGGGGTCAGACAAACAGCAGAAGAAGAAAGAAAGCAGCAGCGATAATAACCGCCAGCGCTTTGCACAGGCAGGGCGGAAGAAGAAGAAAAGATAATTATCTGTCTGCTGAAAAGTGATCTGCAGTACAGGTAATAATGCGATAACGGGCAGGCGGACGAAAAGCATGCGCGTCATGGATGACGCGCCTGAGCTTACAGGGATGTATTTACAGCGGCTTTTCGTTTTGCCCGTTATCAGCAGCTCCCCGGAACAAACAGGGAGCGCAAAAAAATCAGGCCGGTTATCCGGCCTGTTCTGCATTTAAGCAATCGTCACTTTCTTATCGAGATACACATCCTGTACTGCATTAATCAGTGCCACCCCGTCTTTCATCGATTTCTTAAAGGCTTTACGGCCGAGGATCAGCCCCATACCGCCGGCACGTTTGTTGATCACCGCAGTACGGACGGCATCCGCGAGGTCATTATTACCGGATGCACCGCCGGAGTTAATCAGCCCCGCACGGCCCATATAGCAGTTCGCCAGCTGATAACGGACCAGATCAATCGGGTTATCGGTGGTCAGTGTGCTGTAAACGCGTTCATCAGTATGGCTGAAACCGATAGCTTTAAAGCCGCCGTTGTTTTCCGCCATCTTCTGTTTGACGATATCTGCGCCGATTGTCGCCGCAAGGTGGTTTGCCTGGCCGGTTAAATCCGCGCTGGCATGATAATCCACACCATCTTTTTTGAATGCCGGGTTACGCAGGTAAGCCCACAATACCGTGACCATTCCCAGTTCATGCGCACGTTCAAAAGCTGCTGAGATTTCCTCAATCTGACGGCGGGATTCCGGTGAACCGAAATAAATTGTCGCCCCGACAGCCACTGCACCCATTTCAAACGCCTGCTCAACACTGGCGTACAGTGTCTGATCATACTGCGCAGGCAGGCTGAGGGTTTCATTGTGGTTGATTTTGACGAGGAACGGGATGCGGTGTGCATAACGGCGGGCAACAGAAGCCAGTACGCCGTAAGTGGATGCCACACAGTTACAGCCCGCTTCGATAGCCAGCTCAACAATATTTTTCGGATCAAAATAGAGCGGATTGGCCGCAAAAGAGGCCGCGGCAGAGTGTTCTACGCCCTGATCCACCGGCAGGATGGAAAGATAACCGGTTCCCGCCAGACGACCGTGATTAAACAGCGACTGCATAGAGCGCAGCACGGTATTCGGCCGGTTATTGTCAATCATCACGCGGGTGACAAAGTCATCGCCCGGCAGATAGAGATTGTCTTTGGGAATAGTGGTGCAGGTGTGTTCAAGAAGAGATGATGCATCATTGCCTAACAACTTAACGATATCAGTCATGGTATGTAAACTCCGATTCCTGTAGCGTGTTATAAAATTGTCACGGATTGTCGTGGATTGTGTTTAAGATAACAACCCGCAGTGTGGCGGTAACCGGCACTGGATCGCTTCAGGCAGCACGGAAAAGGTGAATTGCTGACCAGTCAGCGGTTCGCCATCGAGATTAAACACCATCTCATGTGCCGCGCTGATGGTGATCCGTCTGCTGCTTTTCATAATGACGCCTTCCGCTTCACCGTCATTAAACAGGCTGTTCCAGAGTGAACGCGGCCAGTTGCGTTCCGGCAGGATACTCAGGTTCAGCAGCCCGTCATTGATCCGCGCATCCGGGCACAGCTTGTGTCCGCCGCCCGCCTGGCAGCCGTTGCCGACACCAATCACCAGTGCGTCATCCTGCCAGTGGAAATCATCACAGCTGATGGTGCAGTGATCGGCTTTCAGTAAATCGCTGCGGGTCAGTCCGTGGAGAAAATAAGCGGCGCCGCCGAAGGTGCTTTTCAGCGCTTCCGGGGTATTGGTGGTGATTTTCGGGCCGAACCCGCCGGTGGCCATATTGATGAAATAGTGAGATTCATTGATGCAGCCGATATCGATAGCGATGGAACTGCCTTTTGCAGCCAGAAGCAGGGCTTTGGTTTTATCTGCCGGAATACCTGCCGCAGCGGCAAAATCATTAGCGGTGCCGAGCGGCAGAATGCCGAGAACAGGACGCTCCTCAGCCGGATATGACATCAGTGCGCTGCATACGGCATTAATTGTGCCGTCACCCCCCGCGGCAATCACGGTTGCTGCGTTCAGGTGGTGCGCTTCGCGGACAAAGCGCGGAATATCCTCCGCTTCCCATGTCACCCGCACCTGAATATCTTCACCGCTGTCCCGCAGGCAGCTGACAGCCTGACGAATACCATCATCACCGGCACGTTTTCCGTTAAGAATCACTATATGCGTTTCCGCCATATTACTCTCCGCGTTCAGATTTCGTCTTTTAAAGATAACAAACACGGACGGATTCTGCCGGGAAAAAAGGGCGGAGAAAAAGGGAAGGGCACAAAAAAGAAAAGGTTGGCTCAAGGGAGATTGAGCCAACCAAGGAGGTGGTTCCTGGTATTACATGTTGCGTTTTAGTTCTTTATTTTCCTGTCCGATATTACGAAACAACGGAAGTGATTGTTGTGATCGGATTCGAAAATTCGGAATTTTCCCTGTTACAGAGCCGCAGCGTCGGTAAATTCCGGCATATGCGGATTACGGGTGCTGGTACCCTGTAAGTTACGGATCAGCAATGCAAATTCCAGGTTCACATCATCCGGTACCGGCAGATAAACAATATGACCGTTACCCGGTGCGACATCCGTGGCTTCCCCTTTGCGGTTATTCATGGCATCGAGGGTAAAGCTGATATTACCGTTTGGCGTCATCAGTTCCAGGCTGTCACCGACAGAGAATTTGTTTTTGACATCCACTTCGGCCAGGCCGTTCACGCGGTTGCCGGTAAACTCGCCGACAAACTGCTGGGAATCAGAAACAGAATAGCCGTACTCATAAGTCTGATAAGAATCATGGGTATGACGGCGCAGGAACCCTTCGGTATAACCGCGGTGTGCCAGGCCTTCCAGCGTGGTCAGCAGTGACGGATCAAACGGTTTTCCGGCAACGGCATCATCAATAGCACGACGGTAAACCTGTGCGGTGCGCGCGCAGTAATAGAAGGATTTGGTACGGCCTTCGATTTTCAGGGAGTGAACACCCATCTTCGTCAGGTTTTCGACATGTTCGATAGCCCGCAGATCTTTGGAGTTCATAATATACGTGCCGTGCTCATCTTCGAACGCGGTCATATATTCACCCGGGCGCTGTGCTTCCTCAATCAGGAATACTTTATCAGTCGGTGCGCCAACGCCGAGAGTCGGCTCAATATTTTTCACCGGGATAGGTTCCTGCTTGTGAACAATATTGCCGATCACATCTTCTTTGCCTTCTTCCACTTTATATTCCCAGCGGCAGGCATTGGTGCAGGTTCCCTGGTTAGGGTCGCGTTTGTTAATATAACCGGAAAGCAGGCAGCGGCCGGAGTAGGCCATGCACAGTGCGCCGTGGACAAATACTTCCAGCTCCATATCAGGCACATTTTTGCGGATATCAGCGATTTCATCGAGGGACAGTTCACGGGACAGGATAACCCGGGTCAGACCCATCTGACGCCAGAATTTCACGGTTGCCCAGTTCACGGCGTTGGCCTGAACGGATAAATGAATATCCATCTGCGGGAAATGTTCGCGCACCATCATGATCAGACCGGGATCGGACATAATCAGGGCGTCCGGACCCATGGCAATCACCGGCTCCAGGTCACGGATAAAGGTTTTCAGTTTGGCGTTATGCGGGGCGATATTCACCACGACATAGAATCTTTTACCCAGTTCGTGGGCTTCCTGAATGCCTTTGGCGAGGTTTTCGTGGTTAAATTCGTTGTTACGGACACGCAGGCTGTAACGCGGCTGTCCGGCATAAACCGCATCCGCACCGTAGGCGAACGCATAGCGCATATTCTTCAGCGAGCCTGCCGGAGAGAGTAATTCGGGTGTAAACATAATGTATTCCGATCTGAGTTCAAGTCAGAACCTTCCCCTGCGGGGGAGGCGTAATCAAGGCGATGGATTCTAGCGCGTCATCCGCCCGGTATCAAATGAATTACTGAAAATGGCATGAATATCGGATAACGATTTGATATAGTTTCGTTAAATTCAGTGACGCGGCGGAAAATCTCCGCTGCGTTATCATTTACTATAGTCTGTTACAGCGTGGATACATGGAAAAACGTCATATTGCAGTCTGGATTGGTCTGGTTCTTAACCTGATTTTCCTGGGGATTATTGCTTATATTCCGTCGGCACTTGAGCCGTACCGGGATCAGCTGGATTATCAGACACAACAACTGATCGAAGTCTTACCGTACGTGAAAATTCTGATGACCGGCGGGATCGCGGCACAGCTTATCAGTCTGGCATCTCTGCGTAACCAGCCGAAATTGGGTCTGATTTTCGCTATGATCGGCGGTATTATTTTTGTTCCGCTGGGCTTTATCTTTATCGTCGGTTATCTCTACGACTATAACCGCGTGGTCTACAGTTCACTGAAAAGTGTCCCGAAACTGGCGCAGTTACCGTTTGAGGTTCTGCTGAAATTCAATAAACAGCGTCAGGTCAGCATGGCTGCGATGTATGCGGTGCTCGGTGTGGTGCTGCTGGTTATCGGTATGGACTTCGGCGGTATCATGGTTGCGGTGGGGATTGTGCTGATGATTAACGCGCGGCGTATCCAGTATTATCCGATGCTGGCGATTGTCGGTGATAATCTTCTGTTTACCCCGGGGCAGTATGCGGTCTGTTATGAAGCACCGCTGAGTGCATTCACCGTGATAACAGACAACCGTTCTGCACTGAAACTGCATATCAGAACCGCTGAACTGGATCGGACATTCCGTATTGCAAAAGCGGATTTATTGCAGGATGAGCAAAATACGCTCGATAAAATCCTGGCGCGGCTGAAGCGTCCGTCAGTTATTCAGTAACCAGAAAAACAATAAACGGCGGATATTCCGCCGTTTCAGGCCGTTGACAAACCCGCAGGGATTGGCGACGACTGACAGAGGTTGTAAAAATAAACCAGGAAAATCAATTTATTGATTTTCGGCTGATAACACAAAGCAGGAAAAACCACGTTTTATCCTGCATTGTCAGCAATCTCAAATGGCGGATATTCCGCCGTTTTTTGTCTCTGTCAGATAACCGCCGTCAGAGAATGGTGGCGGCGATAATCTCAGCGGGGCCGCCTTCCCAGCGGTAGCCTAATCCGTACACCGAATGAATAAAATCACGGTCACTTTCCAGCTGTCCGAGCTTGCGGCGCAGATTTTTGATGTGGCTGTCGATGGTGCGGTCGGTCACCACGCGGTAATCATCGTACAGATTATCCAGTAACTGGTTACGGGACAGCACAGTGCCCGGGTGTGACACCATCGTGCGCAGCAGGCGGAATTCGACCTGAGTGAGATCCAGACTCTGGGTCCCGAAACGCACCTGATAATTTACTTCATCAATAACCAGGGTGTCAGATTTATCTTCTGACGTTTCGTGACTGCGCTGACAGCGGCGCAGAATGGTTTTGATCCGCGCCACAACCTCACGCGGGCTGTAAGGCTTGCAGACATAATCATCGGCACCGATTTCCAGTCCCAGCAGGCGGTCAATCTCTTCCGTTTTCGCCGTCACCATCATGACGGGCACATCGCTGAACTGACGGATCTCTCGGCAGAGTGTCAGGCCGTCTTTCTCCGGCAGCATCAGATCCAGCAAAATCAGATCCGGATGATGTGCCTTAACCCAGTCTGTCACTTCACCGCCGCGTGCCAGCCAGTGTGTACGGTAATGTGCGGCGTGCAGATAATCTGTCAGTAACTGAGCCAGTTTCGGCTCATCTTCCACAATAAGAATCAGTTCGGCATGTTGTTCCATGCGGTAAACTCCTGTCAGTCAGGGCGGGGCAGAGTCAGCGTAATCGTCACGCCGCCGAGCGGGGATGCGGATGCACTGATCTGCCCGTGATGCGCTTCCGCTATTTTATCACAGATCGCAAGGCCGAGCCCGGAGCCGCCGCTGGCTCGGTTGCGGGAGGATTCACTGCGGTAGAAGCGTTCAAAAATCTGTGAGAACTGTTCTTCAGTCAGCCCCGGTGCACTGTCTGACCAATCGATCCGGATCTGTGTTTCATCCTGCTGTCCGCGTACCATAATCTGTCCGCCGCTGTCGGTATAACGCAGGCTGTTTTCCAGCAGATTATGGAACAGCTGGCCGAGCCGCGCGTCATCGCCGAAAATCATCAGCGTGTCCGGCAGTTCAGTGGTTACGGTGAGATTTTTTTCCTGCAACCGGTGACGGAAAACGCCGATGGAACGGCTGATCACATCGCTCAGGTTACATAACTCTTTACGGTAAGAGAGTGACCCGCTGTCGGATAATGAGAGCTGATGCAGGTCACTGACCAGTTTTGTCAGTGTCTGAACTTCCGCCAGCAGAGATGCGAGAGTTTCCGGTGTCGGCTGGCGTATTCCGTCCTGAAGGGCTTCCAGTTCGCCCTGCAATACGGCCAGCGGGGTACGCAGTTCGTGTGACACATCCGCCATATAGTCGCGGCGCATCAGTTCATTTTTCTCCAGCGCGGAGGCGAGCTGATTAAAATCATTCGCCAGTTGTGCAATTTCATCCTTACCGTGAACCGGTACACGGCTGCTGAAATTGCCCGCTGCCAGCTGATGTGTGCCTTCCGCCAGCCGTTTGACGGGCCGCAGAAAGCCGCGTGTCAGCAGCCAGGTCACCACAAGGGTGACCAGCAGCACCAGCGCCGACACTATCCAGCTGGTACGCGCCTGCTGATGTGAAAAGCTCTGATCGGCAGCGCGGTTGATATTATCATCTGCCGGCATCACCACCCAGCCGACAATATCGCCGTTATATCTGACCGGTTTGCGGTAGAGTTCACCCTGCGGTACCGGACCGTGCCCGAACAGACGCTGATCATCTTCACCCAGCAGCCAGAAACGCATTTTCCAGCCGCGCTCCATATGCTGCATATGACGGTCGGTATCCAGCGCCCGCAGTGCCTGCATAAATCCGCGCTGATTATTACGCAGAAAATACCAGCTGCCGTAATCGGCATATTGTTCAGCGACAACATCAGCGATCAGTTCTGTCCGGTCTTCGGCAGAGCGCTGGAGATAGCCGAGAAAGCCCTGCTCAAAACTGAAGCGGATAGCCAGATGCATGGTCAGTACCACCAGCATGCAGGTGGCAAAAATGGCGAGAAACAGTTTGTGACCAATACCGGTTTTCATGTATTTCCCTCCGTGTTCAGAACAGGCTGTCCGGTTGATTCTCCGGTTTTTTTGCGGCGCAGCCGGTCAAAAAACAGGTAAATCACCGGGGTGGTATACAATGTCAGGATCTGGCTGACCAGCAACCCGCCGACCACCGTGATGCCGAGCGGCTGACGCAGTTCCGCCCCGTCACCGCTGCCGAGTGCCAGCGGCAGTGCACCGAACAGGGCAGCCAGTGTGGTCATCAGGATCGGGCGGAAACGCAGAAGACAGGCCTGAAAAATCGCATCCCGTGCATTTTGCCCGCCGCGCTGGGCAGCAATGGCGAAGTCCACCATGATAATGGCGTTTTTCTTCACAATCCCGATCAGCAGCATGATACCTATCAGGGCAATCAGGCTGAACGGTGTATCAAAAAACTTCAGCGCAAGCAGTGCGCCGACGCCCGCGGAGGGCAGGGTGGATAAGATGGTCAGCGGATGAATAAAGCTTTCATACAGCATACCGAGCACCAGATACACGGTAATAACAGCGGCGATAATCAGCAGTACCTGGGACTGTAATGTCTCCTGAAATAACTGTGCGGTTCCGGCAAACGACCCGCGCACCCCGGATGGCACACCCAGCTCCACCATGGTGCGTTCGACCGCAGTTACCGCATCTGACAGAGAATACCCCTGCGCCACGTCAAAGCCGATTGTTGACGCCGCCGACAGCCCCTGATGGTTTACACTCAGCGGCGCATTCGCCGGGCGCCATTGTGCAAAATACGCCAGCGGAACCGGTTGTCCCTCTTTATTGATAACAAACATCTTATCCAGTGCGCTGACATCCTGCGTATATTGCGGCGCAACTTCCATCACCACTTTGTACTGATTCAGAGGCTCATAAATCGTGGAGATCTGCCGCTGACCGAAGGCGTTATTGAGCAGGTTATTGGCATCATTCACGCTGATCCCGAGCTGTGCCATCACATCGCGGTCATAAGTCAGCGCCATCTCCGCGCCTTTGTCCTCTTTATCCGAGTTGACATCGGCCAGCTGCGGCAGTTCACCGAGTGCCTTGCGGATTTTCGGCTCCCATTCGCGCAGCAGGGATAAATCATCCGCCAGCAGGGAGTACTGATAACTGGAGTTGGACTGACGGCCGCCCGCCCGCACATCCTGCACCGGGATCAGAAACAGGTTGGCACCCGGTTCATCCGCGAGGGTCACACGCAGCCGGTTTATCACATCCTGGGCGCTGTCTGTCCGCTCATCCAGCGGATTGAGGGAGATAAACATAAACCCGCTGTTCACCCGGCCGCCGCCGGTAAAACCGGTGACGCTGGCGACATCTTTATCACTGTGAATACGCTGCATAAAGGTGCGCATTTTCTGCTCCATCGACTGGAACGAAATGCTCTGGTCAGCGCGGACAAAGCCCAGCAGGCGCCCGGTATCCTGATCCGGGAAAAAGGTTTTTGGTACGGAGATATAGAGCCAGACCGCCAGGGCAATGGTGCCGGTGAAAATCAGCAGCACCCAGCGGCTGTGTGCCAGTACTACGGTCAGGCTGCGTCCGTACCATTGCTGAATACGGAACAGGAGCCTGCCCGCGCCGCGTTTGCGCTCACGTGCCGGAGCCGCGCGGTTTTTCAGCAGATAGGCGCAGAGCATCGGGGTGAGTGTCAGGGAGATCACCAGCGAGATAGCAATAGCCGTGGTCAGCGTGATGGCGAACTCGCGGAACAGCCGCCCGACAAGGCCATCCATCAGCAGCAGCGGGATAAACACCGCCACCAGGGAAATACTCATCGAAAGCACGGTGAAACCGACTTCGCTGACCCCTTTGAGCGCCGCTTCTTTGGGTTTCAGGCCGTTTTCAATATGACGGGCGATATTCTCCAGCACCACAATGGCATCATCCACCACAAAGCCGGTGGCGACGGTCAGCGCCATCAGTGACAGGTTATTGAGGCTGAACCCGCACAGATACATGGCGCTGAAAGTACCGATAAGGGAAACAGGCACGGCCAGCGCCGGGATAATGGTGGCGCGGCCGGAGCGCAGAAACAGGAAGACCACCAGGATCACCAGCCCTACCGCAATGGTCAGGGCGCGCTCCACTTCGGTCAGTGAGGCACGGATGGTCGGTGTGCGATCCTGCGCGACCTGCATATCCACGCTGGCGGGAATGGCATCCTGTAATACCGGCAGCTGTTCACGGATACGGGCTACGGTGGCGATGATATTGGCACCGGCTTCACGGCGGATCACCAGCAGAATAGCAGGCTTGCCGTTGCTCATCCCGGCCGCGCGGACGTTCTGTACCGAGTCTTTCACTGTGGCGACATCGGCCAGGCGTACTGCCGCGCCGTCATTGTAATGCACAATCAGCGGACGATAATCATCCGCGGTTTTCAGTTCGCTGTTACTGCCAATTTGCCAGCGGCGCTCATTGTCAGATACGGAACCCTGCGGGCGCAGCACGTTGGCATCAGCAATCGCCTTGCGTACGCTGTCGAGGGAAACGCCCTGGTTAAACAGCTGTGACGGATTGAGTTCCACCCGCACGGCAGGCAGTGAACCGCCGCCGACAGAAACCTCGCTCACGCCCTCAATCTGCGACAGGCGCTGTGCCAGCCGGGTGGAGGCGATATCATAGAGTTTGCCGGTATCGAGCGTGTCTGATGTCAGCGTCAGGATCATAATAGGCGCATCGGACGGGTTGGATTTATAGTAACGCGGCCGTGACGGCATCCCGGACGGCAGCAGGTTTTGTGCGGCATTCAGTGCCGCCTGCACATCACGGGCGGCGCCGTTGATATCACGGTTAAGCTCAAATTCCAGGGTGATACTGGTGCTGCCGAGCGAACTGGATGATGTCATTTCTGACACCCCGGCTATCTGCCCGAGTGAGCGTTCCAGCGGCGTGGCGACAGACGATGCCATGGTTTCCGGTGATGCGCCCGGCAGTGACGCCGAGATATTGATCACCGGATAATCCACCTGCGGCAGCGGTGCCACCGGCAGAAACAGGAAGCTTATTGCCCCGCACAGCGTGATGGCGAGGCTTATCAGCGTTGTGGCCACCGGACGGGCGATAAACAGGGCGAACAGCCTCATGATGAGGCTCCTGTGTTGTCGCTTTCCGGGGTAAACCGAGCGTGATCGCGCCAGTGTGACAGGCGGTCAAACAGCAGGTAAATCACCGGGGTGGTAAAGAGGGTCAGGATCTGGCTCATAATCAGCCCGCCGACCATACAGACCCCCAGCGGCTGGCGCAGTTCGGCACCGACCCCGGTACTGAGCATCAGCGGTACCGCGCCGAACAGTGCGGCCATGGTGGTCATCAGGATCGGACGGAAACGCAGGAGACAGGCCTGATAGATAGCATCATACGGTGACAGTCCCTGTTCGCGTTCTGCGGCGAGGGCGAAGTCAATCATCATAATGGCGTTTTTCTTCACTATCCCTATCAGCAGAATAATACCGATAATCGCGATGACATCCAGCTCATTGCCCGCCATGATCAGCGCCAGCAGCGCACCGACCCCGGCAGTGGGCAGGGTGGAGAGGATGGTAATCGGGTGAATAAAACTCTCATACAGAATACCGAGCACAATGTACATTGCCACTACGGCGGCGAGGATCAGCCACAATGTGCCGGAGAGGGCATTTTCAAAGGCGAGGGTCGCGCCCTGGAATTGGGTGGTGATATCTTTCGGCAGACCGATACGCTGCTCTGCTGATTTCACCGCGTTCACCGCCGCTTCCAGTGAACCACCCGCCGGGATATTAAAGGAGAAAGTGGCGGACGGGAACTGAGCCAGATGGTTAATGGCCAGCGGCCCGAAGCGCTGCGAAACAGTGGCAAACGCTGATAACGGCACGGAATTGCCGTCTTTGTTGGTCAGACGGATACTGTTGAGGGCGTCCGCACCCGGTGTCAGCGCGGTATTATTCTCCAGCACTACCCGGTACTGGCTGGCCTGGGTATAAATCGTGGAGATCAGCCGCTGACCAAACGCATTGTACAGCGCGTTATCAATATTGGTCATGGTCAGCCCCAGTCGTGAGGCTGTGTCGCGGTCAATATCGATATAAGCCACCAGTCCTTTGTTCTGCCAGTCATTACCGGTATCGGTCAGGGCATCGCTGCTCTCTAATTCTGTCATCAGACGCGGCACCCACAGATCCAGCTCCTCAAGGGAGTTCGCCTGTAAGGTGAACTGATATTGGGTGCGGGAAGTCTGGGTATCGATAGTCAGATCCTGGGATGGCTGGAGATACAGCTTCACGCCGGGCAGGGTATCTGCTTTTTCCTGTAACCGCGTGATGATAGCTTCGGCGCGGTCAGCCCGCTCAGACAGCGGTTTCAGCGTGATTTGCAGACGTCCGGTGTTAAGAGTGGCGTTGCTGCCGTCGATACCGGCAAATGCCGCGATATTTGCGACCGCCGGGTCATCCGCCAGCAGACGGCTGACCGCCTGCTGTTTCTCACTCATCGCCTGAAACGACACAGATTGCGGCGCTTCCAGCGTGCCCTGGATAAGCCCGTTATCCTGAACCGGGAAAAAGCCTTTCGGAATAAACAGATAAAGAATAACGGTGATCGCCATAGTGCTGAACGCAACGCCGAGCGTCAGCCACTGATGGCGTAATACCCATGTCAGCCAGCGGCCGTAACCGGCAATCACCCGCTCAAAAAAGCGTTCGGTGGCGAGATTGAAACGGTTATGACGCTGTGCGGATTCCGGTTTCAGGAACCGGGCGCACATCATCGGTGTCAGCGTCAGCGATACCACACCGGAAATCAGGATTGCCACGGCGAGGGTGATGGCAAATTCGCGGAACAGGCGGCCGACAATATCCCCCATAAATAACAGGGGAATTAACACGGCGATCAGCGAGAAGGTCAGCGAGATAATGGTAAAACCAATCTCACCGGCACCTTTCAGGGCAGCGGTCAGCGGTTTGTCACCTTTTTCCAGATAGCGGGCGATATTCTCCACTACCACAATCGCATCATCCACCACAAAGCCGGTGGCGATAGTCAGCGCCATTAGCGTCAGGTTATTGACAGAAAAGCCGCAGAAATACATCACCGCAAACGTACCGACGAGCGAGAGCGGTACGGCCACCCCGGGGATCAGCGTCGCGGCCATATTGCGCAGGAACAGGTACATCACCATGATCACCAGCGCGATCGCTAAAAACAGTTCAAACTGCACATCTTTAACCGAGGCGCGGATAGCATCTGTCCGGTCAGTCAGAACCGTCACTGTCACGGATTCCGGCAGGGTTTCCACCAGTTCCGGGATCAGAGCGCGAATGGTATCGGTGGTGGCAATCACGTTTGCGCCGGGCTGGCGCTGCACATTAATCACGATGGCCTGTTTGTCATTGACCCAGGCACCTAATTGCGTATTTTCCGGCCCCTCCTGAACAGTTGCCACATCGCGCAGGCGAATCGGAGCGTTATTTTTGTAGCTGACAATCAGGTTCTGATAATCTTCCGCCGATTTCATCTGGTCGTTGGCGGACAGTGTTACAGAGCGTGCCGGGCCGTCGAGGCTCCCTTTGGCGGAGTTGACGTTGGCGTTATTAATCGCGGTGCGGATAGTTTCGCTGTCCAGCCCGTAAGCGGCAACCGCATTGGCATTCAGCTGAACCCGCACGGCAGGGCGCTGACCGCCCGCCAGTGTCACCAGCCCGACTCCCTCAACCTGTGAGATTTTCTGGGCGATGCGGTTCTCCACCATATCCTGTAACCGGGTCATCGGCATGGCATCGGAGGTGACGGCAAGGGTCAGTACCGGCGGATCGGCCGGGTTGACTTTGCTGTAAATCGGCGGATAAGGCAGATCATTCGGCAGCAGGTTGGTTGCTGCATTGATGGACGCCTGCACTTCCTGCACCGCCACATCCAGCGGCAGAGAAAGCTGGAACATCAGGGTGATCACCGAAGCGCCGCCCGAGCTTTGCGATGACATCTGTTTCAGGCCGGACATCTGCCCGAACTGGCGCTCAAGCGGTGCGGTCACCGCGGAGGTCATCACATCCGGACTGGCGCCGGGATAGAGTGTCACCACGCGGATAGTCGGGTAATCCACTTCCGGCAGCGAAGAGACCGGCAGCATGCGGTAACCGACAATCCCTGCCAGCAGGATCGCCAGCATAAACAGGCTGGTGGCAACCGGACGCAGGATAAACAGGCGGGACGGTCCGCCGGCACGGGTTTCAGGGTTGTTTCCGGACATCAGGCCTTATCTCCGGCTGCGGCTTTTTTCTGGCCGGACACCACTTCCACCTGTGCACCATCGGTCAGACGGTCAATCCCGTCGGTTACCAGGGTATCACCGGTACTGACGCCGCTTTTGATCACCACGCGCTCCGGCGTCTGTAATTCCACATCCACAATCTGTTTGCGGACTTTATTGTCTGCCTCCAGAAGCCAGACATAATTACCTTCTGTTCCCATCTGCAATGCGGCATTCGGGATCACCACGGCATTCTCCAGCTGTCCGACCTGCAACAGCACATTGACAAACTGATTCGGGAACAGCAGGTCGTCATCATTGGTAAACCGCGCTTTGGCTTTTACCGTACCGGTGGCTGCATCGATCTGGTTATCCAGTGTCAGCAGTTTGCCTTGCGCCAGCCGGATGCTGTTATCTTTGCTCAGTGCGGTGACCGCAAGATCCGGCAGGGTGCGCTGCGCCATACGGATCAGCGGGATATCATTCTCCGGGACGGTAAACAGCACATCGGCAGGTGCTGTCTGGTTGATCACCACCAGCGGCATAGCGGTTCCGGCAGTAATAAAGTTTCCGGTATCCACCTGACGCAGCCCCATTTTTCCGCTGATGGGCGCGGTGATACGGCTGTAGGTCAGTTGCAGCTTCGCGCTGTCGATAGCGGCCTGATCCACCTTAATACCGGCTTCTGCCGATTTAACCAGCGCCTGCTGGGTATCGAGTTCCTGCTGTGAAATCACATGGGTGGCGGCGAGTTTCTGATAGCGGCTCAGGTCACGGCGGGCATTGGCGAGCGTGGCCTGATCTTTGGCTAATTGTCCCTGCGCCTGCGCCAGCTGGATCTCAAACGGACGCGGATCAATAGTGAACAGCAGATCACCGGCATTCACTTTTTGCCCTTCCTCAAAATGAATCTGCATCAGCTGGCCTTCCACGCGGCTGGTAACGGTGACGGAGTTGGCGGCCTGAACGGTACCGAGTGCAGATAATGTCCGCGGAATAGTCTCAGAAACCGCTTTCGCCACCTGTACCGGTGCCAGCGGCGGGCGGCCCGGACGGTTGCTGTTTTTACCTGCGGATGCGCCCGGTTTACCGGCAGCCGGCGGAGTGGCCGGTGCCGCAGAGTTAAAGTAATGATAGGTGCCGTAACCGGCTGCGCCCAGAAGGAGAACGGCAATCGTAATGCCTGTGCGTTTCTTTCTCTTTTGTACATTATTCATTATCGGATTACTCATCATTCCTTTTTACCCGGCGCTGGCCGGGGTACGCGTAAGGGCACAAAACAGCCTGAATTATGATGGTGATAGTGTACCGGTAAATCTGATCGTAAAAATGGAAGAATTGTGAAAATAACGTTGATACAGGTAAATATACGTGGTTTCAGCAGTGGTCGCTGTTTATGTCAGTCACTTTATCATCCCTTAAGGAAATATTACCGGCACGGTTTACTCAGTTTATGATGTACAGTAACATTACGCATTCTTAACAAGCTGATAATACGCACTATAATGATGAAAAACAGACTTATTCTTGTCTCTGCACTGCTGCTATCCGGCTGTTCTTCTGTCTGGGTGGAAGTCCCGGGCGGCTCCGAATACACACGGGCAGAAGCAAATGCATTTTGTGAACCGGAATCACATAAGCTCTATCCGGTCAAAAATGAAGTTGCCCAGCGCAGTGTCATGCGGGATGTGGAGAAACGCTGCAAAAAGGATGATGACTGCGGTAACAGCAAAACCTATAAAGAGCAGACACCGGTAACGGAAAGTTATGTGATGGATGTGAATGAAGACAGCCGCAACCGCTATTTCTACAGCTGCATGAAAACAAAAGGCTGGGATCGGGAAGACCGCTGGATGTGGGAATAACAGGGAATATCAGGGCAGATATTGCACTGCCCTGACCAAATATCACCGCTTATTTCTGTGATTTTTGCGCAAATTCCTGTTTGGCTTTCGCTAACTGCGCCTGAAATGCCGGGTCGGAATGTAATGTCGCGACAGCAGCTGATCCGACAATCCGCGCGGCATCCACGTCACTCTGCCAGTGATAGCCGCAAATGACACGGCTCTGTCCGAGCTGATAACCCCGTTCCAGAATCGCATCCTGATTTGCCGGATTCACTTCTGCCAGCACTAATGCCGTTGCCCAGCCGATAGAGGTATGACCGGACGGGTAAGATCCGTTAGTGGAGAGTTTTTTCTGATCTTTGGTATTACAGGTTTCTGTGCCGTAAAACGCAAACGGCCGGATACGCATGTAATGCTCTTTGGCGGAGCGGGTAGCGAGATCACCGGCATCCTCAATCATATTAGTCAGCAGTTTATACAGCTCCGGAGAATCCTTTTCCGTTATCGGATAACCGAACGCTCCTGAAAATGCGGTTGCTACCCCGCCCGCTGCCAGATCAGCATCTGCCTGTGCCTGTTTTCCGCGTTCGGTATTGCGCAGCATACGGCCTTTTTCATACATCGCCTGGTCATTTAAGAACAGAATACTGCCGACTTCCGGCGGCGGCGGCAGCAGCTTCAGGCTGTCGATAGCCTGTTCATTTTTCAGATAATATAAATCCGGCTTGGTGGTGGCATCGTTGCCCGCCGGGATCGCAGCCAGTGCGGAAAGGGAAAACAGTGAGAACAGGCAACCGGCGATAATATTCTTCTTCATGACATCTCCTTATCAGATACAACAGTATTACTCAGAAACCTGTTTGCCAGTGTAGGGCGGAGATATGCAAATTGATGTTAACTCTTTCAAAAAAGTGTGACAAAACAGACGGAAGACAGGTAAGTATTTTTGATGATGATTTTCAGATAATTTGATGAAAACAGCACGATTTTTGTTAACGGACTGATAAATAAGACCGGGTTGATATCATTGAAAAAGATAACACACAGATATTATAAGAGAATATAAAGGATCAGAGTTTGTTTCTGTCATCATATTATTAACAATTAAAATGAATGAAATTTTCCGGTTTTCACCATCAATGAATGTTGCTGCTACCGCTTTGCGTATCACTGCGTATACTCACAATGAGTAAGATTCTCATTCAACGGGGGTATATTATGACAGGGGTAATCAACAGGCTGTTATCGCACGACGATGCCGGGAAATTATTACTGCGGCTGGCGGTCGGCGGATTAATGTTGTTTCACGGTATCGGTAAACTACTGACCGGCGCAGCGGGGATAAAAGGGTTACTGGCCTCGTTCGGGTTACCGGAATTTATCGCTTACGGGACTTATTTCGGGGAAATCGTCGCACCGGTCTTTATTATTCTCGGTATTCTGACACGGCCGTCCGCGCTGCTGGTTTCTTTCACCATGGTAGTTGCCTGGCTGATGATCGGCGTGAGCAAAACGTTTGTGCTTGACCCGACAGGGGCATGGGCGATTGAAAGCCTGATGTACTTCTTTATCAGTGGTATTGCACTGGCCTTTATCGGTCCGGGGAAATATTCAGTGATGAAGAATCCGGCCTGGCGCTGATTCAGAAGACACCGGAGACAGAAAGAAAAAGGGCGGAAAATGATCCGCCCTTATCGTTTTACCGGTTTCGTTATGACTGCTGTGCCGCGACAGTTTTCATATTCTGCGTTTTACGCGCTGTCCAGCCTTTATGAGCCAGCGGTAAAAAGCCGATAAGAATCGCCAGTACTGACACGCCCGCCACATAATACGCCGGTGCCATTGCACTTTTCTGTAACCAGGCGCCGGTCAGCATCGGGGTTAAGCCGCCGAATACCGCGTAAGCCATGTTGTAGGCAAAGGACAAGCCGGAGAAACGGATTGCCGGCGGAAATGCCCGGGTACTGATAATTGGCGTGGTGGCAATCGCACCGACAAAAAAGCCCATCACCGCATAGTTAATCACCAGTGATGCTGCCGCGATATCCGGTGACAGTGCGCTGTAGAAGTGGAACGCGGTGATCGCTAATCCGCCCCAGGACAATGCCAGTGTCACACGGCTGCCGATCTTGTCTTCCAGCCAGCCCCAGAAAATACAGCCGAGGGTCAGTGTCAGTGTGGCGACACAGTTCGCCTGCAATGACAGTGTGCGATCAATACCGTACATCTTTTCCACCACAACTGACGGGGTCATCAGGATGATCACCACGATAGCGGTAGATAATGACCAGGTCAGCCCTGCGGTAACAAAACAGGCCATTTTGTGGTTTTTCAGGACGGTTTTCACAGGCATTTCTTCGGACAATGTCCGTTTGGCGGCCATTTCTTTAAAAATCGGCGTTTCCTGCAAAAAGCGGCGCAGATAAACAGAAATCAGGCCGAACACACCACCGAGGATAAACGGAATACGCCATGCCCATGCAGTCACTTCCGCCGCAGTATAAGAAGCCTGAACCGCGATAGCGACCAGCGAGCCGAGCAGGATACCGCCGGTAATCCCGGAGGTCAGCGTACCGACACCCAGCCCGTAGCGCTGTTCCGGTGTGTGCTCCGCGATAAATACCCATGCACCCGGCATCTCACCGCCGATAGCCGCACCCTGTAAAATCCGCATCAGCAGTAACAGGACAGGTGCTGCCACACCGATGCTTTCATAGGTCGGCAGCATACCGATGACCAGCGTCGGAACGGCCATCAGGAAGATACTCAGGGTAAACATGCGCTTGCGGCCGATAATATCGCCGAAGTGCGCCATAATAATCCCGCCGAGCGGGCGCGCCAGGTAACCGGCGGCAAAAATTCCCAGTGTTTTCATCTGGGCGATAAACTCATTATCACCCGGGAAAAACAGGTGGGTTAGTGTACCGGTAAAAAACACAAATATGACAAAATCATAGAATTCAAGCGTGCCGCCGAGGGAAGATAATCCCAGTGTTTTATAATCGTTTTTATTTAATGGCCTTGCCTGAGGCTGACTTAATGGCGATGTATCGGTTGTCATAATTATGTCCTTTTATTTACTCATTTATTCAATGACGGGGGTCGTGTCATTTTTTTTTCTCATTTGTATTTCCCAAAAGAGAGGTAGCGGCAACACTATCCCGGTTATCTCAACGATAGCCGGAAATAAAAAACAGGAATTGTCTGTTACCGGAGGGTATGCTTTGTTATAGCAAGAAGTTCCGTATATTGTAAACAGCACCGGCAAAAACAAGATGTATATTCTTGTTGTATGTTTTAAGCTGAAATATTGAACTAAATATGATTTGCGTCACGGATGATAACGTTAAGGAATCAGGAATGACAGCATATTATGAAAACCGGGAGAGATAATCAGCGGAATAATTGAGGTTTCGGCCCTTATTATTATTTACCCGAAATACTGGTTTATAAAACAGGATTAATGATCTTATATGAATAAGGCTTATCAATATACTCATGAGTGAATAGCGGTAAATAAATATAAATAAGTGTGAGCAGCATGATGATTATTTCAAAGTAATAGCCGGGAATTGATCATATTCACCGGATATTGTCAGTCCGGCATCATAATCCACTGTGTTGTGGTGACGGCGAAGATACGGGAATACAGCGGAAAGAGACAAAAACGGCCACGGAGAGCTGAAGTAACACTTCTCTTTCCGTGGCCGCAGCCGGTTATCTGAGCAAAAATCAGACCAGGAACAGGGTGGCAAGACCTAAAAAGATGAAAAATCCGCCGGTATCGGTGATCGCGGTGATCATCACGCTGGCACCGAGTGCCGGGTCGCGGCCGAGCTTCATCATTGTCAGCGGGATCAGCACACCCATCATGGCGGCCATCAGCAGGTTAAGCACCATGGCCAGTGTCATCACCGCCCCCATGGCAATATCGCCGTAGAGCAGATACGTGACCACCCCCATAATCCCGCCCCAGACGACGCCGTTGATAAGGGCGACGCCCAGTTCACGCAGCATCAGGAAAGAGAAACTGCCGTGCTGGATTTGGTGCAGAGCCAGTGCACGGACAATCATCGTGATGGTCTGGTTACCGGTATTACCGCCGATACCGGCGACAATCGGCATCAGGGTGGCAAGTGCGACCAGCTGCGAGATAGTGTCCTCAAACACACCAATCACACGGGAGGCCACAAAGGCTGTACAGAGGTTAATTGCCAGCCACGCCCAGCGGTTTTTTACCGCCTGGCCGACAGGCGCAAACACATCCTCTTCAGGGCTTAACCCCCCCCATACGACGGATGTTTTCCTCGCTTTCTTCGTTGAGGTTATCAACGATATCCTCAACGGTCAGACGTCCGAGCAGCCGCCCGTTATTATCGACGACGGCGGCGGAGATTAAGTCATAACGTTCGAACGCGCCGGAGGCATCTTCGCCTTTTTCATCCGGCAGGAAGGTGACCGGGCTGGTTTTCATCACATCAGAAACCAGTTTATCCGGTGACTGGGTCAGAATAGTGGTCAGCGGCAGCTCACCCTGCAAAATATTATTGCTGTCGATAACAAAGATTTTATCCGTGGCTTCCGGGATGTTGCTGCGGTAGCGCAGAAAACGCTGAACCGTTTTCAGCGGGACATTGCCGCGCACGGTGACAAACTCAAAGTCCATCATCTGCCCGATACTGTCCGCCGGATACTGAAGAACCGTACGGATGCGGTTGCGCAGACTTGGTTCCAGATAGGTCAGCAGGCGGCGCATGGTATCGCGCGGCAGGTGCTCGGCGATATAGGCCTGCTCATCCACATGCAGGGTGGCGACGGCGCGCAGCAGCTCTTTGTCTGACATATCTTTAATCAGACTGTCCCACACGGAAACAGAGGCTTCCACCAGCACTTCCCCGCGCTGATGGTTATCAATCAGGTGCCAGAGCGCAAGACGCTCATCATAGGGCAGGGCTTCCAGCATATCCGCAAGGTCAGCGGCGTGGAGATCTGTCAGCAGATTTTTGACTAATTTTGATTTTGAATGCAGCTCATCATCACTGAGCCTGGCATGTTCATCGGCGGTGCCCAGAATGGTTTCCACAAACTGTGAGTCGTTGAGGAACAGGGGCAAAACCTGCTGACGAATGTGTGCCAGCCGCTGGGAATGCGGATTGACCGGTGATGAGTTATCAATGGAGAAACTGTGTTCAGACATGATTTTCCTTTACACATAAAACTTTAAACAAATAAGACTGGCCGGGGATTCTCCCTGTTAGACGTCTTCTTCTTTTATACCGAGGTGCCAGCCGGGCACATCATCCCAGTAAGCCTGCTCTTTTTCCAGATCAAGCTGCATTAATGTATTGATAGTCAGATAGTGGCGCGGAAAAAACAGTGTCCAGTGTCCTTCATTGGTTTCCAGGCGCAATGTTGCACGCTTGGTGGTGGATTGACGCTGATTATTCAGTAAGACCGCGAGACGCAGGATCTGTATCAGGGGGATGACCTGTTTACGTTTAAACAGTGTGAACTTCGGGATATCGTCACTCTTTACTGCTTTGCGGTGATAACGCACCAGCGTGGCAAGCAGAAGCTGCTGCTCCTGAGTGAATCCCGGTAAATTGGTATTCTGCAGAATATAGGCCGAATGGCGGTGCAGGCCTGACAGGTTGATACTCAGCCCGACTTCGTGCAGCCAGACCGCCCAGACAAGAATCGCTTCCTGCTGCGGATCAACCAGGGACGGATTCTGCTCCGCCCATTGCCGGTACAGGTTTTTCATGGTGGTCAGGACACGCAGTACCTGGGCGTTGTCCACATTGTAATGTTCCACCAGGCTTTGTGCGGTGCGCTGGCGGATATCCTGATGACGGAAACGGCCTTCCATCTCATACAGTACCCCTTCGCGCAGGGCACCGGCAGACAGACGCAGTTCCGTAATTTCCAGTGCGTCAAACAGACCGCATAAAATCGCCAGACCCGGCACAAACACTTTTTTGCGATCGTCAGACAGGCCCGGTAAATTCAGGGCATCAAACCGCTTATAACGCAGTACCTGTTTGACCAGCATTTCCAGACGGACAGGGGTGATAATACCGTCCCGCTCACCCAGTTCACGCAGGATCTCACAAGCCGCCTTAATCGTACCGGAGGCACCGAGACACACATCCCAGCCCTGCACACGGAACGCAATGGCCAGGTTTTCCAGTTTGGAAACCGCCATCAGGCGGGCGCGGTTGAAACTGGCTTCGGTGATTTTGCCGTCCGGAAAAAACTGGCGGCTGAAACTGACACACCCCATACGGCGGCTTTCAATTAAAATCGGCTCAAAACGTTCGCCGATCACCAGCTCCGTCGAGCCGCCGCCGATATCTATCACCAGTTTGCGGCCTTTTTCCGGCTGTGTGTGTTCAACGCCCATAAAAATCAGGCGTGCTTCCTCGTGACCGGAAATAATTTCAATCGGGTAGGGGATCACCGCCGCAGCACGTTCGACAAACTCATGCGCGTTGACTGCCTCACGCAGACTGTGCGTCCCGACAATCGTGACCTGCGCGGCGGGAAAGCCCTGAAGACGTTCGGCAAACAGCGCCAGACAAGCCAGCCCGCGCGCCATGGCTTCTTCACTCAGTTCATTCTGATCATTTAAACCTTCAGCCAGATACACCCGCTGCTTCAGGCGGCTGAGAACCTGGAGTGCGCCGTTGACAATACGGGCAATTACCATATGAAAGCTGTTTGACCCGAGGTCGATGGCTGCAATTTCCAGCGGACGATCTTTTTCAGTGATCAGTGATAATGGCATGAACGGACCTTTTAGTTATCCGGTTGTTCCAGGGAACGAATGTAGTCATAAACCGCCATCTGCGAGCGGACTTTCCGCTTGTTGCCGCGCGGCACATAATGGTTGGACATCTCTTTATCGAGATAACGTGCCTTCTCATTATCACTGAACTGAATATCCAGAATATCGAGCACCCGGCGGCGCAGTACCGGGTCGAGCAGGCGCACAGCCACTTCAATCCGGTAATCGATATTGCGGGTCATCCAGTCAGCAGAGGAGAGATAGACTTTTTCATCCCCTTTGTTGGTGAACACATACACCCTGTCATGCTCCAGGAAACGGTCAACGATACTGGTCACCTGGATATTCTCACTGTACGGCACCTGTCCCGGTACCAGTGCACACATGCCGCGCACCAGCAGACGGATTTTTACCCCGGCTTCGGAGGCATCATACAGACGCTCACTCAGTTGCTTATCTACCAGATTATTGATTTTCAGCGTGATTCCGGCATCATAACCGGCCAGTGCATTGGCAATTTCATCATCAATCAGCTGATTCAGCATCGCCCGTGAATTCTGCGGGGACACCATCAGGTTATCAAACGTGACCGGCCGGTACGGGTTTTCAATAAAGTTGAACACACGCCGGACTTCATTGGTGATCTCTTCATTGGCGGTCAGCAGTGAATAGTCCGTGTAGATACGCGCGGTTTTTTCGTTGAAGTTACCGGTGCCGATATGGGCGTAACGGCGGATCACATCCCCGTCTTCCAGCCGCGAGATAATAAACAGCTTGGCGTGGATTTTCAGCCCCGGCGCGGAGAAAATAACATGTACGCCGGCTGCCGTCAGGTGCCGCGCCCAGTGAATATTTGCTTCTTCATCAAAACGTGCCTGTAATTCCACCACCACGGTCACTTTTTTGCCGTTGTGCGCCGCGTGGATCATGGAATCGATAATGCGGGAATCCTTGGCGACACGGTAGATATTCATCTTGATGGAAATTACGCTCGGGTCAAAAGAGGCCTGACGCAGCAGTTCCAGCACATGTTCAAATGTGTGATACGGATAATAGAGCAGCACATCCCGCTCACGGATAGCATCAAACCCGTTACGGTGATGATCAAACCAGACATGACGCAGTCGCGGCAGCGGCTTGTTTAATAAATTCTTATTACCTTCATTCGGGAAGCGGATGAAGTCTTTAAAGTTATGGTAGCGCCCGCCTGCAATTACGGAGTCATCATTGGTCAGGCCGAGTTTTTCACGCAGCAGGGTCACCATTTCATCCGGCATATCGCGCTGATAAACAAAGCGCACCGGCTCGGCGGTCAGACGCTGTTTCAGCGTGGAAGACATCATCTCCAGCATCCCGGATTCCATCTCAGTGGCGAGGTCATACTCCGCATCACGCGTCATTTTCATGGAATAGGCATTGAGGGCATCGAAATCAAAAAAGCCCTTGAAGATTTCATCCAGACAGTAGCGCAGGATATTGTCGATAAGGATCATCGACTGGCGGCGGCGGCCGTTTTCTGTCGGCAGATTGACAAAGCGCGGCACTTTATCGGACGGAATTTCCAGCAGCGCATAGCGGGTCTCACGACCGGATTTGACAATCTCCACCACCAGATAGGTGTAATCATCTTTGAGGAATTCGACCAGATCGGTGCTGGTCTGGATCATAATCGGCGTGATGTGCTGGCGCAGATGCTGGCGGAAATACTGACGCAGCCAGATTTGCTGTTTCGGCGAAATCTGACGTTCGTTGATCAGGAAAATCTGATTACGGGCCATTTCCAGCAGCAGGTCGTTATACAGGGTATCAAATGCCTGATCCTGTTTTGCCACTTTGTTTTCAATTTTACGCAGCAGATGACGACCGCTGGCTCCGGAACCGCGTTGTTCCTCATTAATCAGGATGCGGCGTTTAACATCCGCGTAGCGGACTTTGTAAAACTCATCCAGGTTATTTGAGTAAATGCCCAGAAAACGCATACGCTCGATCAGCGGGTTGCGTTTGTCGGCGGCCTCCTGAAGAACCCGTTCGTTGAACGACAGCCAACTGAGTTCTTTTTCCATATAGAGCCTATCTTGGGACATTGTTACTCCGGAACGGGTTACGCTGAATCTGGGTTGAACACAGTGTACAGTTTACTAAAAAAACATTACAGGTTCTGCTTTACGCGGGCATTTTTTTTCAACGTAGCTTTCCGCATCCGCTGATTTATTTTTCATCACCAGATATTCCGGCTGAAAAATACACATACGGATCGCGGTGCGGTATTCGCCGTTGACGAAAAACTCATCAATTAACTGACCTTCGGTATGGAAGCCGAGCTTTTTATAAATA
The DNA here is from genome assembly GCF_019242955.1 of Morganella morganii. Lineage (GTDB taxonomy): Bacteria > Pseudomonadota > Gammaproteobacteria > Enterobacterales > Enterobacteriaceae > Morganella > Morganella sibonii. The sequence goes on along the minus strand of NZ_CP066129.1, from coordinate 2,469,043 downwards.
TGGATCGCTTTTTCATTCTCCACATCCACAATCAGATACAGTTTATATAAGTTGAGAACAGAAAATGCATAATCCATGGCAAGACGGGCAGCGCGCGAGGCAAATCCGTGTCCCTGATGTGCCGGGGCGATAATGATCTGAAATTCAGCGCGGCGGTGCACATGATTGATTTCCACCAGTTCCACCAGCCCGACTTTGGTGCCGTCGCTTTCGACAATAAAACGGCGCTCTGATTGATCGTGGATATGTTTGTCGTATAAATCACTTAATTCAATGAAAGCTTCATACGGCTCCTCAAACCAATAACGCATAATGCTGGCGTTATTATCCATCTGATGAACAAACGCTAAATCTTCACGCTCAAGCGGACGCAGTTTTACAGGCGGAACAGCAGTGCCACCGGACATAAATCACCTCAGTATTGATTGTATTTTCTTGTTCAGTGTAACACATAACAGAAACGGAATTATCCGGGGATCGGTTTTTCCGCGTCATTACAGGGGCGGGCGTGTAAAATTATGACAATTACCTGTTATTTGAGTACCGGCTGCTGCTGACTGATGATAAAGTATGTGACAATACGCAGATGACTAATAAATACCGGATATTCCCATGAACCCGACAAAAGTGTGCCGCACCCGTCTTAATGCGCTTACCGACCTGCCGAATATCGGTGAGGCGATGGCGGAAGATCTGCGTCTGTTGGGATATGAAACACCGCAGGATATTACCGGTTCAGATCCGGTCATTATGTATGAAATGCTCTGCGCGGTAACCGGTGTCCGTCAGGATCCCTGTGTCATTGATGTATTCTGGTCAGTCACTGATTTTCTGGCCGGGCAACCGGCACAGCCGTGGTGGAATTATACCGGACAGCGCAAAGCGTATCTTAATGATATGGCAAAACTGCGGTAGTTATGAATTAACCTGGCTGATAATACGGTTAATCGTCATAAGCGCAGTACACAGGCTGGGTGAATGCGCTTTCGCTCTGTCAATATCCCAGCTTTCCTGAACAAAACGGGTCAGAAGCGTATTGTAAGACAGCCCGACTTTTGAGGCTGCCCCTTTTTTGGGCGGAATACCTTTGCGTATATCCGCATTTTTGGACAGCTTCGCCAGGTTTATTATTTTCTCTTTGGGATCAAGTAAATCATCCGGTGACCGGCAGATTTTGTCACCTGAAATATTCAGAAACGTACTCAGCCCTTCGCGATCAGCTAAAATCCAGCTTTCGATTTCCCGTACCGGAATAATAATGTCCAGGCTTTTGCTTTTATTTTTTATCTCTTTTTCTATTGAGGATCGGAATTTGTTAATATCGGTTTGTAAATCTGAATCAAAAACAACCAGTACATTATGAAGGTAAGATAATTCATTGAATTTATGAATGTTATTTTTCAGATAACCACAGCCTTGCTTCCCTAATTTAAATGGGATATCGATGCCGCTGACAGAAGAGAGTATTTTGACCATAACTTCTTCTGTTAAAATATCTTCTGTCGCGATCGAAATTTTCATTCATTATATCTCTGACATTTTTCTGATATTGGCAGGTACTGTCAGCGGTAACATAATTTCTGCGGCAGTTAATCCTGCGCGCATTGCGGCGAGTTCGTCATCATCCGGAGAGCGTGCAGTCGTACCGTTCTCAGAGGGCAGAAGCAGGATAATATCATTGCCGTCTATATTGTTGCTTAACAGCGAAACACTGTGCGTGCTGATAAGGATCTGTTTTTGATTCCTGGCTCCTTTCAGCGTATTTTCAATTACTTCAGGGATATACCGGACAATTTCATTATTCAGAGAAAGTTCCGGTTCTTCCAGCAGGAGCAATTGTCTTTTTTCAAGAAGTGACCACATCAGGCCAATCAGTCTCAGGGTACCGTCAGAAAACTGATCTTCTTTCTGCCAGCCGGCATTAGGACGCCAGTGATCGTAACGGGCTTCGAGATGCGGTTGTCCGGAACTGTCACGCTCAAAGCGGAGTTCTTTAAATTGCGGCACAGCAATAGACAAACCGGCCTGAATTTTTTTCAGCCACGAATCCCGGGTTTTGGCATTCGTATTAGCCAGACGATCTAAAAATCCCTGACCAAAAGGATCATCTTCAATTTTGGTGATACCAATTTCTTTGGCAAACTTAAGTAACTGAGGAACAATATGCAGATATGTGACAGATGCGAAAAACTGAGCGACAGGCCGGAATGGCTGATTAGCTAAAATTTGTTCCAGATGCGTTTGTGTCAGCTGTATCTCATCAGATTGATCATTGGAGTTCGGCCGGGACAATATAGACTCATTATTAAGAGTGACATTTTCACTGGTAATATGAATCAATTGTTTTCCTTTACCGGATGCTTTGAATTTTAATTCATACACCCATTCATTATTATCGTCTGATAAATTCAGAATAATAGCTACTTCAGTATCATTACGTGCCTGAAGGCAACGTAATTTAGTGATACCGCCCCGGTCGTTAACCGCTTTCTGTAAGCCGCCGCCATCCTTGCAAAGGTCACTCATAAAACGAAAAACATCCAGAAAGTTAGATTTACCCACGGCATTAGGACCGATGATATATACCCGATCATTCATATTGATATCGATATTCCGGAAATTTTTCCAGTTTTTCAGACGGACTCGGGTAATTTTCATGGTCATACCTTCAGGGTTATGTCATTCAGATAACAGCAATTATTGCAGTCTGAATTAAAATTTGTCAAACAAGAGTATTGTTACCTGTTGGTAGCAACAACATAGCACTATGCTGCCGGATTATCGGGGATGGAAGATAAAGTTGTGAGCATTATTCCAACAAAAAAAGAAATTACGGGAATAAAAGAGAATAAGTATAGATAAATGGCCCGCATGTCAGCGGGGCATTTATTTTATGAATGGAAACCGTCCGGCGACAGCAGCTGCTCATCCAGATACACACCATCTTCCTGCAACAGTAAACGCCCCTGCACATACCAGTTAACGACCTGCGGATAAATGCGGTGTTCTTCCTGCTGTATCCGTGCGGTGAGGGTTTCTTCGGTATCACCGGGCTGAACCGCAATGCGTGCCTGCAAAATGACCGGCCCGCCGTCCAGCTCTTCCGTCACGAAATGGACAGAAGTACCGTGTTCAGCGTCCCCGTTTTCCAGGACTTTACGGTGCGTGTGCAGACCCGGATATTTCGGCAGCAGAGAGGGGTGGATATTCAGCATTCTGCCGTGATAGTGACGGACAAAAGCTGGTGTCAGAATCCGCATATATCCGGCGAGAATAATGACATCAGGGCGGTATTCATCAATCTGATCCTGTAGTGCGGCATCGAAATCATCCCGTGAAGGGAAATCCGCCTGGCGGAGTGACTGAGCGGGAATTCCGGCATTCTGAGCCCGGATTAACCCGTAAGCGTCTGCTTTATTACTGAATACTGCGACAATTTCCGCATTGAGACTGTGTGAATTGCAGGCGTCAATTAACGCCTGCAAATTACTGCCGCTGCCGGAAATCAGGACAACAAGGCGTTTCTTCATCAGCGGATGATAACCTGCGGCTCATCTTCACGGCACACCGCGATATCACCAATCAGCCATGCATTCTCACCGGCTTCAGTCAGCAGGGCGAGTGCAGCCGGTACAGCGGAGGCAGGCAGTGCGATCACCATACCGACACCACAGTTAAAGGTGCGGTACATTTCATAATCATCAACATTGCCGGCCTGTTGCAGCCAGTTAAAGACGGATGGCCACTGCCAGGAGGCCGCATCAATCCGCGCCTGAGTACAGGCCGGTAACACACGCGGGATATTCTCCCAGAAACCGCCGCCGGTCAGGTGCGCAATCGCGTGGACATCGGTATTTTCAATCAGCTTCAGTACAGATTTGACATAGATTTTGGTCGGTGCCAGCAGATGGTCGGCCAGGGATTTGCCGTCAAGCTCTGTTGTCGCAGGGTCAGTCTTGCTGACTTCCAGGATTTTGCGGATCAGGGAATAGCCGTTGGAGTGCGGGCCGCTGGATGCCAGCGCGATCAGCACATCACCGGCACGAACTTTGCTGCCGTCAATAATTTCTGATTTTTCCGCCACACCGACACAGAACCCGGCCACGTCATAATCATTACCGTGATACATGCCCGGCATTTCAGCGGTTTCGCCGCCGACCAGTGCACAGCCTGCCTGCTTACAGCCTTCGGCAATACCGGTGACCACACGGGCGGCGGTGTCGACATCCAGTTTACCGGTCGCGTAATAGTCGAGGAAGAAGAGGGGCTCAGCACCGGCGACCACCAGGTCGTTCACGCACATAGCAACGAGGTCGATACCGATAGTGTCATGGCGTGCCAGATCCATGGCCAGGCGCAGCTTGGTGCCGACGCCGTCAGTGCCGGAAACCAGCACCGGCTCTTTATATTTCTGCGGTACCGCACACAGCGCACCGAAACCACCCAGTCCGCCCATCACTTCAGGACGGCGTGTCTCTTTGACAACATGCTTAATACGGGAAACTAAGGCATTACCGGCATCAATATCAACACCGGCATCTTTGTAACTCAGGGAAGTTTTGTCAGTCACTGCGGCCCCCAACGGCGATTGCAAGTAAGTGGGTGAATCGAAAACGCGGCTATTCTAACAGGCCACGCAAACGTTTGCGAGAGGATTTACGCCGGATTTTGTCAAAATGCGTCAGTTCACACTTATTCATGTAACGAACATGAAACGCGTGATAATTGACTATAATCAACAAATCAAGGGTGGCGCAACAGCAGAAAAGCGGTATAATCTCGCGATTTTTTTGTCCGCCAGGGCTTACACAGTAGGAGAACCCATGAAAGTCACCGAGGTAAAACACCCGCTCGTTAAACACAAACTTGGCCTGATGCGAGATCATGATATAAGCACAAAACGCTTTCGTGAACTGGCCTCAGAAGTCGGTAGCCTGCTGACCTATGAAGCAACTTCAGACTTAGAAACTGAGAAAGTGACAATTGACGGCTGGTGTGGTCCGGTCGAAATTGAACAAATCAAGGGTAAAAAGATTACCGTCGTACCTATCCTGCGTGCGGGTATCGGTATGATGAACGGTGTGCTGGAAAGTATCCCGAGTGCCCGTATCAGTGTTGTCGGTGTTTACCGTGATGAAGAGACACTGGAGCCGGTACCGTACTTCCAGAAATTAGCCTCTAATATTGAAGAACGCATGGCGCTGGTGGTTGACCCGATGCTGGCAACCGGCGGCTCGATGATCGCCACTATCGATCTGCTGAAAAAAGCAGGCTGCACCGCGATTAAAATCCTCGTACTGGTTGCTGCACCGGAAGGTCTGAAAGCACTGGAAAAAGCCCATCCGGATGTTGAGCTGTACACGGCATCCGTTGACGATCACCTCAACGAGCACGGTTACATTGTACCGGGCCTGGGTGATGCGGGCGATAAGATATTTGGTACGAAATAAGTTAATGAGCCGACTTGATAGTCGGCTTTTTTTTGGCATATCCCTGAGTAATCATTAAGAGGTTTAAGATGACGCGCCGCGTTATTGAAGTCGATGAACGCCCACCACTGCTGGTCACCATTCCGTTAAGTTTACAGCACCTGTTTGCGATGTTTGGTGCAACGGTTCTGGTGCCGATTCTGTTTCAGGTAAACCCGGCCACGATCCTGTTATTTAACGGTATCGGGACGCTGCTGTATCTGTTTATCTGTAAAGGAAAAATCCCGGCATACCTGGGCTCCAGCTTTGCCTTTATTTCACCGGTGCTGATTTTACTGCCGCTCGGGTATGAGCTTGCCCTCGGCGGGTTTATCATCTGCGGGCTGTTATTTATGCTGGTGGCGGGGATTGTCAAAATCGCCGGACGCGGCTGGATCAATGTGTTGTTCCCGCCTGCGGCGATGGGCGCAATTGTTGCGGTCATCGGTCTTGAGCTGGCCGGTACTGCTGCCGGTATGGCCGGGCTGAAATTTGAAAACGGCGCAACGCCGGACAGCACCACGCTGATTATCTCCCTGACCACTCTCGGGGTAACGATTCTCGGTTCTGTGGTGTTCCGCGGCTTCCTGGCGATTATCCCGATCCTTATCGGGGTACTGACCGGTTATGCGCTGGCCTTCTTTATGGGCGCGGTGGATTTAACCCCGGTGAGTGAAGCGCCGTGGTTTGCGCTGCCGACTTTCTATACACCGCGTTTTGAGTGGTTTGCTATTCTGACCATCTTACCGGCCGCGCTGGTGGTTATTGCCGAGCACGTCGGTCATCTGGTCGTGACGGCGAACATCGTCAAACGTGACCTGATGAAAGATCCCGGTCTGCACCGCTCTATGTTTGCCAACGGCTTCTCGACGGTACTGTCCGGCTTCTTCGGCTCCACACCTAATACCACGTACGGTGAAAATATCGGCGTGATGGCGATTACCAAAGTGTACAGCTCCTGGGTTATCGGCGGGGCGGCGATACTGGCGATTCTGCTCTCCTGCGTCGGTAAACTGGCCGCTGCGATTGCCGCTGTGCCGGTTCCGGTGATGGGCGGGGTATCACTGCTGCTGTACGGGGTTATCGGTGCATCCGGTATCCGTGTGCTGATTGATTCCAAAGTGGATTATAACAAGCCGCAAAACCTGATTCTGACCGCAGTTATCCTGATTATCGGGGTCAGCGGGGCGACTATTCATATCGGCGCGGCTGAACTGAAAGGTATGGCACTGGCAACGGTTGTCGGGATTGGTCTGGCACTGGTGTTCCGTCTGGTGAATATTATCCGCCCGGAAGAGCGGGTGGTGGACGTGAATCTGGATGAAGTGAAGAAAGATAACTGATACCGTATCGGAGAAGTACAGGGTACTTCTCCGGTGTTATTTATATTATTCAATATTGACTGTACTTATTTTGTTTCCAAAAAAATCGTGTTTTTCACGTGATTTAAAAATATCACTATTTTTGTATTTGATATTATATTTCCCCTTAAAATCCATGTCGCCCCGGTATGCTATCTTTCCCGTACCACCGGTGATGATGCCTGTATTTTCTATTGATACATCTGTTGTTTCGAAATCCATGTCGCCGATTATTTTCCCGGAGTTTTTGAATTTTACTCCGATCAGTTTAGCACTTAGTAAACCGGCATGTATTTCAGTATCTTTGTTAATCGTGATTTTAGGTGCGCCGGGATATTTATCATAGGTATCTGAGATTGTCTCAATATGAAGGTTGTTTGCATATAATTTACTTTTATCCATATTGATATTACTGCTGATTAATGTTGTGTTATCAAAGTTACCACGACGCTTTGCGCCGGATATATTCAGTTCACCGCCATTATGCTCTATCTGTCCGGGCCAGATATCATCCCAGTCATCAACAGGGCTTTTCATCCGGCCCGTAATAAGATGGTTATATATCGTGCCTGATATCTTAAATTTATTGCTTATGGTAATTCCGTTAGGATTAATAATAAAAAGATGAGCCTTATTATGGGTGACTCTGATATCACCTTCCAGGCGGGAAATATCATCAGAAACAACCTCGGTAATGATATAGCGGGCATTGATTTTATTATTTATTTTTAAACCATTGAGGCCAACATTGAACTGTTCAAAAGTGACATGGGATTCACGGTCGTCACCTTTTTGTTTCAGTATCAGTTCGGGTTTTTTATCACCGGCAATAATTTCAGCTGCCTGGTTTTTGATTTTTATTACATGGCCTGAAGGGTAGGTATATACTGAGCCTGCAGTTGTATCGCAAGTAAAAATCAGAGCGGATAGTAATAGTGCTTTTTTATTAATCATTATTTATTCCTTGGCATAAAAGAGGGGAATCCCCCTCTTTAAATAGAGATTCTAAATGCTATAAATTCTCATCATAATTGTTAGTGTAATTAATCAGAACTCTTTATTGTTCGTATTGACCATGTAGCCATTATTTACAATTTTTGATTTTAAATGTATACCTGCTATTCTGCCTTCGATTCTGCCATTATTCGTCATGTCAGTTTCCATCAGGTTCAGGTCAATATCTCCTGCATGTACTATTGATTGTTCATCAATCATTATATTGCTTCTCTCTGGTGATTCATACGTCATTTGAGTAATGCTATCAAACCGAAAATGGTCAGCGGTAACATAACTGCTGGTAATATCAATGTTTTTGCTGCTGACTCTTAATTTTTCAGCAATTTTATTTTTAATATTTCTGATTATCAATTTATTATCACCTGAAGAGCGTCCGATAATATGGTCATCAGAAATCTTCTCAATTCCGACGACCAGGTTGGCAGAGGCAGTATTTAAGAAGCTGCAATCAGCTTGACAAACAATACCGTTAGGATTAACCAATGTGAATTTAGCTTTTTTCCCTTCAATGCGGATCTCACCATTAAGTTCAGAGGGTGACTGAGAAATAACTTCATTAATAATCGTGTCAGCCCCGATGTGGTTATTGAAAGTCATACCTTCGCTACCAACATTAAATTTGTCATAGCTAATGTGTGACAAGTTTGAATTATCTTTTTCTGAAATAGTAACCACACTCTTATTTTCGTGATGGCTGAGTTTCGCAGTATTATTCACAATACTTATGTCTGTCGTATTTGCCAGAGCAAGTGATAATGGTGATAAAACTAAAATTGAGAGTAACAGTCCATTTTTTTTCATGGTATATCCTTTTGTTTTATTTCGGGTCTTAGTGTATTTTTATCACAAAAAATGTTGGGTTGTGACAAAAAAATATGATGGTGACGATAATATGGTTTTTATTTTAAATTTAATTAAAAATATGTGGCATATGGGTTTTTAGAAAATTATATTTTGTCTATTTCCGGTGAATTTAGTATTTATATTGTTGATTTTTGATCCGCTATTGCCGGTGATGTTTCCATTATTTACAATGTCCGAGAATAATAACTTAGCATCTATTTTCCCGCTGACTATTCCATTGTTTACAAAATTAGTCTCCAGTATTCTGATATTAATTTCATCGGCTTCTATCTTTGATTGTTTGTCAATCGTTATTTTCGCCCTTGATAGTGTGTTATTTAGATAGTTGTAAGTATTATAGATAGAAATTTCATCAGCAGTTATATGGCTTTTTTCTATTTCAATATTGGGACTATCAAGAATTAATTTTTCTGCGATTTTTTTTGTTGTATTTTTAATTACTAATTTATTTTTACGGGCAAATCCCCCGATAATGCGATACGGAGTAAGCATTTTTCCTCCGACAACCAAATTCGCAGAGGTAGTATTTATGAAATGACAACCGGAGTTACACACAATGCCGTTTGGATTGACCAATGTGAATTTAGCTTTTTTCCCTTCAATGCGGATCTCACCATTCAGTTCAGAGGCAGACTGAGAAACTACTTCATTAATAATCGTGTCAGCCCCGATGTGGTTATTGAAAGTCAAACCTTCGCTGCCGACATTAAATTTATCATATTTAATATGCGATAAGTTTGAATTTTCTTTTTCTGAAATAGTAACCACACTCTTATTTTCGTGATAACTGAGTTTAGCAGTGTTATTTACAATACTTATGTCTGTCGTATTTGTCAGAGCAAATGATAATGGTGACAAAACTAAAATTGAAAGTAATAGTCCATTCTTTTTCATGATATTTCCTTATGTTGAATTGAGCGTATTTTTTACCACAAACAGACGAGTTGTTGTAATTAAATAATTGGAATATAAACCATATGGTTATTATTTTAAATTTAATGGTTTTTTATTCTTGTGATGTATACATTCTTTAAATTCATCATTATCTGTCACATAATTAATATCTATTTTGATGTCGTTATTAGGCATTTACTCAGGGAGCATGCTGTGATTTTTTTTGGCAGGAATGTTGCGGGAATAAACAGCCAGTCCGGGAAGGTAAGTATCTTTGTTATTTTCTGATTTTGAGTTTCTGCATTGTTAAATAACAGATCGGAATGTGTTAATGAAGTGGATGTTAATGAATTAAGAATGTTTTATCTTTAATCAGATACTTCAATCAGCAGTGTTGTTATTTTTTGTGGTACTTCTGTCAGTAAAAAAATTTTATTGAATCCAATATTAACATGGCTGTAAGCAATGCCATTATTAATAAATGTACTGTTTACAGCGTTTGGATTTCCTGATGATTTTTTGAACGATATCTCCATTACAGACATCCTTGTATAATATTTGTGTATTATGCGGATATTAATTTATCAGCCCCGGGGTCAGATAAAATATCAGTAATCATTTGAATCACGCAGGTGAGGGTGTTTTATGTAATCATCTGCATTTTGAATTATAAGTTGTGAAACGTTACAAAAAAGAATTGTTGCAATTTTCTGCATCCGGTGAGGTTTTGCCGGGAACGGGTTCATTTAGCCGGTGAATTTATGTTAAACTAGTCATGTTTGTTCACCCGTTGGCCGAGGTAACTCTGAACACGCCATCACAACTGTCACTACCGCTCTCTCTTCCTGATGATGAGACTTTCAACAGTTTCTACGCGGGGGAAAATGCATCGTTGTTATCCGCTATTCAGACGGCGATCAATCAGCCGCACGGCAGCTATCTCTATTTCTGGTCCCGCGACGGGGGCGGCAAAAGCCACCTGCTACATGCCGCCTGTGCGGAAGTCTCTTCCAAAGACAGGGCGGTAGGGTATGTCCCGCTGGATAAACGCGCCTGGTTTGTGCCGGATGTACTGGAGGGGATGGAGCATCTGTCGCTGGTCTGCATTGATAATGTGCAGTGCATTGCCGGTGATGAAGAGTGGGAAATGGCGCTGTTTAATCTCTATAACCGGATTCTTGAAACCGGCAGAACCTGTCTGCTTATCACCGGTGACCGGCCGCCGCGGCAGATCCCGCTGCAATTACCCGATCTGGCTTCCCGGCTGGACTGGGGGCAGATTTACAAACTGCATCCGCTCAGTGATGACGAAAAAATTCAGGCACTGCAGTTGCGGGCAAAGCTGCGCGGCTTTGAACTGCCGGAAGATGTCGGGCGCTTTATCTTAAAACGCCTCGACCGTCAGATGCGCACACTGTTTGATATGCTGGACAGGCTCGATCACGCGTCAATTGTCGCGCAGCGCAAACTGACGATCCCGTTTGTCAAAGATATCCTGCGGTTATGATTGTCAGTTAAGTAACGCGATGATGGTGACTCCCCACTGAAGTACCATGCAGAGTGAGCCTTGCTGGAACAGCCGCTTTGTGCCGCGCCAGCGTTGCGAATAGTCAGTATGATGTGCTCTGCCCGGAAACAGCGTGGTCAGCGATTCATCAAAAACGCCGGTATCGTCAGATTGGGCAAGGCGGCGGAACAGATGATGATCCAGCCACAGACGGAAGATAAAATACGCGCTGCACAGCAAAAACAAAATTCCCGCCGCCATCGGATACTCACCGGAAAATCCCGAAATATAAAGTAAAAACTGTGTCAGAAAGGCCAGTAACGACAATGCAGCCAGGAAACGCCAGCCTGCGGTAAAAATGATAATAATCTGTTCATCATGAGGTCTGTTATTCATTGTTTTTTCCGTAACGCGCTGCCCAGCGGGTCAGGGCGGCAATTGTCTGTTCCCGCAGAACAATCTGCGGCCGGGCCTGTCTGACCGCGGCCAGTGCCTGTTCCACATTGTCTGCCAGTCCGGCGCGTATCAGCCACGCGACCACGACCGTGGTACTGCGGGTGTAACCCAGTTTGCAGTGTACATAAACCTGGCCGGAGTGTGCCAGGCGGCTGAGATTATTCACTGCGGATTCGATCTGTTCCTCTGTCAGCGGAAACAAATCCAGCTGCGGCTGACAGTGATAAGCCAGCCCGGCAGTATAGCGGCTGCGGGGAAACTCTCCGGTCATATCGAGTACGGCGGATGCGGCCAGTGGTGCCGCCGGATAACCTCCCAGCGCAATATACTCATTCACTATACTGGTGTGACGGCACTGTTTTGCATACCAGTAATAACTGATCTGCGCCGCAAGCCGGTAAGGGAGCAGCAGGAGTGCCGCAGACGGTGAAATCCGTCCGGCACTGTCTTTTTGAAATACAGAAGCGCCGGCACCGAGATAACCCGCTGTGATACATAAAAATGTCAGCGCAGGCCATAACAACCACCAGCCCTGACCACCGATAACAACTGCCGCGATGGTCAGCACCAGCGAAATAATGGCGTACCGTCCGGCCAGCTGATAACCCCGGCGGATACGGTGCGGTGACCACTGCCAGCGTGTGCGGATAGGAAGAAGATAACTTATCACCACACCGGCGGCGGCACCGGTGATCACATCAATAAAATGGTGCTGCCAGGTTGTCAGCACAGATATTAAGATCAGAATTGACCACAGATGCAGAAACCAGCGCCACTTCTGCGGTGTGTGAGCGCGGAAACGCAGCCACAGCAGCCACAGCAGAATAATATGCAGCGAGGGAGCCTGGTTAAATGGCAGATCAAACATCTCAAGCTGATCAAACATCCATCCGGCGGTCCCGTCCGTCTGCGGGCGGGGAAAACTGAATTTCAGCGGGAACAGCAGAAATCCGGCACAGGCCACCAGTGACGCGCCCACCAGCCGAAGCCCGTGGATACACTGTTCGCGCAGAGAAGTGCAGATGAACAGGGATAATCCGTAGAAGAGATCGATGCTCCAGTACGGAATAATCGTCCACGGCAGAAACGGAATGTGTGTTTCCCAGCCGAAAGCAAAAGAAGGCACTGACGGCAGCGAAGCCGTATAAGTATTGACCTGCCCGTAGGTCAGAAAGAAGAAAGGTGCCAGAAACAGCAGCCAGAGCAGAGCAAATCCCCACCGTTTACGGCGGGAGGCAGGCAGCGGCAGTGCGGCATCAGCCATAGTTTTTCATTCCCTGTAAAACAGAAGATGCGCGGCAGGGCGCATCTTCATCAGTAGTATGACAACAATCAGCGGCGTCTGGCGACTGAGACACTGAAAATACCCCAGTTATCAATCAGCTGATCCAGTTTTTCAAACCCGGCTTCATCGACCAGTGCATCCATTTCCCCCTGGCTGCGGCAGCGCATGACCCAGGCTTTGCCGCCCTGGTGGCTCGGCAGTACGCGGGCTATCATCTCAACCTGCGGGTGCCACGGTTGGCAGGTGTAAACAAGATAACCACCGCTTTCAATGGCCTGCGCCAGCCCGGCGAGGGAATCACGCAGCAGGTGGTTTTCCGGGAACAGTTCATATAATCCGCTTACCACACCGAGGGTCGGCTTTGGTGTGACCGCCGCTAAATCCGCAGTATCAAAGGCATTACCCTCTTCAAAACGGATTTTGTTTTCCAGGAAACGTTCTTTGATTTGCAAACGTCCCTGTTCCACGTTGATCGTGCTGTAATCGCGCATCAGAACAGATTCTATCCGGCTGTAATCATTTATCGCATCAAAGAGATAACGACCCTGTCCGGCAGCGATATCCATAATCCGTACCGGCTGCCCGGCGTCCTGTAATGTCCGGATAGTACGGCGCAGGATTTTCTCAATATTCACTTTGCGCTGGCGAATTCCCTGCCAGCCGATGCTGTTAAGATACTGACGGTCAACTATCCGGCCGAAAATTCCTTTGCCCTGAGCCTGGTTACGGTAGACATAATCCAGTGTGGAACCGGAATCGAATCCTTTGTCATAACCGATACTGACCCCTTCCGAGGCTTTTCCGAGGGTGGACATCGCTTTGCTGAGCAGTTTATAGCCGATATTTTTCGGGCAGTACTCCGGCAGCGGCGCCTGTAATTCACGATAAGCATCCGCTCCGGCGCTGCATACATCTTCAAACCGGTAGTCGTGCTGATAGCGCGGCTGCTCAAACAGCGTGGTGACAAAGCGGCGGATTTCTGCCAGCGGGATATGGCGATCTTTTTCGCCCAGGGTATCGTGATAGAACCCCGGCAGAATATGTTTTTCTTTATACGGGGTGTTGAGCCGCGCATAGAACTGATCTTGCGGCTTTCTGTGTACCACATGGTCACTGCCGGAGATAAACAGCTGTGTCGGTACGGTGATTGCGGCGGCATCCGCCACCAGTCTGTCAGCCGTCTTGTAGAGTTCCAGCAGGATATTGACGGCAATCGGCCGGGTGATTAAAGGATCGCGCTCAAAGGAGGCGATGCGCACCGGGTCGTGGGTCAGGAATTTGGCTTTGACATAAGAGTTAACATAAAACAACCCGCGTATTTTCTGCATCAGCGCCAGCCCGCTGCGGGCAAACGGCACATAAAGTTTGACTTTAAAAGCCGGTGAGGCCAGAACCAGCCCGCGGATTTTCGGTGCAAAATCATGCACCCAGCCGCTCAGTGTGACTGCGCCGACACTTTGTCCGAGCACAACCATGTTTTCGACCGGAATTTCATATTCGGATGAAATGAAATTGATAAATTCATTGATATCACTGATAGATGTGCCCATCGACGGGCTGTAGCCTCTCGGACCGTCATTACGGCCATGACCACGGGCATCCCAGGCAAATACGGCGAAATCAGGTAATGACAATTCATCCGCCAGATGTGCGACGCGGCCTGAATGCTCATGACCCCGGTGAAACAGCACAATGGCTTTCTTTTCCGCTGTCGCGGAAGGCCAGTAACGGAAAAATAACCGCTGCTGATCACTGGTGGTGAAATGAGATTCAACAGATTCACGCTGAGTCGGATAATCAGAAGATACACTCATAATCAGTCCTTTTGAGATGCGCTTTGTTGCGCAGATTCCTGCAACGCACGCCGGATACGGTGATAGCAGGTGAGAAACAGCAGGGCGGCAAAGACCGCAAACAGTACCGGAAAGAGAACGGAATCAAGGGACGCAGGGAAGAGTGCTGCCCATAACCCCAGAGCGCCGAACAAAAAGGCGCGGTCACTTTTTCCGGCAGGGCCGTCATAGCGGCGTGATGCCCCGATAGTTTGTGCCAGTACACCGGTAAATTCAGTCAGTACAGAGAGAAACAGGATCAGCAGTATCCAGATGGCTGAACCCGGGAACAGCAGGACAAACGGGAAGTAAAGTATTGTATCGGATATCACGTCGCTCAGTTCATTGAGGATCGCGCCGAAGCGGCTTTTCTGGTGATGTTCACGCGCCAGCATACCGTCAATGGCATTCAGCGCCATCCGGATAAACAGAACCGGCGGCAGAATAAGAAACAGGCGCGGATCGGGAAACAGAATCAGTATGAAACCGGTGAGCAGGGAAAGAAACATTGCTGCCAGCGTGACCTGGTTGGCGGTGATCCCGGCATTAAACAGGCGGGCGACAACGGGACGCAGTAAGTTCTGAAATTTTGGTTTTAAATCATAAATGGTCATTTTTTTCCCTGATAATACACAGTCAGTTATCCATATTATCAATACGTTATTCTGTGATCGCTGCAATAAGAGTTTTCTTAAGTTAATGTAGCATGATGACGGAACTGTGTTGTTACAGAGTAGGACAGTCAGGGACGGGGAAAGTTTCGGATAAAAGAATTACCGCCGTTAATACGGCGGTATAGCAGGGATCAGCGTGAGGTGATCAGGGAAATATTCTGACGGATATCCGTCAGGCGATCTGAGTCAGTCAGTGGCTTGCGGGCCTTGAAAATGACATCGTTACCTTGTGCGGTATTGATAACGACGGGCAGCGTTTTGCGGTGAGAATAGAGTGATGTATTGGTTGAGCTGCATGCCAGGCACACCACACCATTCGGGTTGACGATCAGCAGGCTGGCCTTGCCGCCTTTAATAAAGGTATTACCGCGCAGACGGCTTTTATTTCCCCCGATCACCTCATTAATAATAGTTTTGGCGTTGTCCTCATTATCGATAGTCAAACCTATTTTGCCGACATTATAGTCGGTGAAAATATTGTGGGAAATGCCGCGGCGATTCGGAGAATTAATGGACAGAATCGGTTTTTGATCGGGGCCCGTGGTCAGGGATGTTTCAATTTCCGGGTTAACCGGGGCCACACTGATTTTATCACCATTCTTGTAGGCGTATTCTGTCAGTTGCTGCCCGGCAACGGACTGGGCGGAAAATAATGCAGCAGAAATTAATGATAACGCAGTCAATGTCTTTTTCATGATTTATTCCTTTAATCATTATATTACGTGTTGATAACCGACGGGATTGTAACAGTCGTAATAAATGACGATTTCATAAAAAGAACATGGCGGATTTATATACGGGCGAGTATCCCCGGCGGGCACCGGGGACGGAAAGTCAGGCTCAGAGAATCTCCAGCACCTGCTCCGGCGGACGGCCGAGGCGGGCTTGTTTGCCTTTAATCACCACCGGGCGCTCAATCAGTTTCGGGTTGTCATGCATTGCCTGAATCAGTGCTTCCTGATCGGTGACGGCGGCCAGTCCCAGTTCACTGTAAAGTGCTTCTTTGGTGCGCATCAGTTTGCGGGCATCATCAAATTTCAGCTCGCGGAGCACGGTTTTGATTTCCGCCACTGACGGCGGCGTGTCCAGATAGAGCACTACCACCGGTGATACCCCGTTTTCTTCCAGCAATGCCAGGGTTTCACGGCTTTTCGAGCAGCGCGGGTTGTGCCAGATAGCGACAGTATCAGTCATCGTATTCCTCATTATTTAAATTGTTTGAATTGCAGCTGTAACTGGCGGATCTGGTCAATCCGCGCATCATAGCGGGCCTGATCATAACTGCCGGGTTTGGCCTGCCTGGCGGCTTCGGTCAGGCTGCGGATAGCGCCGTCAAAATTCCCCATTAAGTTCTGATATTCCGCACGGGCAGCCAGTTCATCCGCCCGGCGCCCGGCTTTCCCGCCTGCTTCGGCCAGCAGATCCCAGCCGCTCGGATCTGACGGATGGTCAAAGGTGTAATTGCGCAGAATCCGGGTCGCTTTATCATATTGTTTATTCTGAATATAGGCGTTACCGAGGTTTATCTGATACACCGAATTACCCGGTTCACGCTTCAGGGCATTTTCCAGCCGGGTTACCGCCTGCGATGTTCTGTTCAGACCGATATCGACGTCCGTCATCACATCAATAAACCAGACATTCTCCGGGTCTGCCGCCAGTAATTTCGTCAGAATTTGTGAGGCAGGCTCATATTTGTTGTCACGGTAAAGCAGAATGGCGCGGGCATAGTCAGCCGCCATTTGTTCCTTACTGTTACCTTTGCTGTAGTTTTCGATCATCTGATCAGTGGCATTGCGCAGCGGTTGTCCGCCGTACATCGCCATCGCCCGGGCGCGGGCCAGCAGGAAGTCAAAGGATTGCGGCGGGTTTTTGCGCGGCATCTGTCCGGCGCGGCTGCGTGCATCGGCCAGACGGCTGTCCGGCAGGGGGTGGGTCAGCAGCATTTCCGGCGGCTTGGAGCTGTAGCGGGACATATCCACCATGATGGTCATAAAATCCGGCATACCCTGCGGATCAAACCCGGCACGGCTCAGTGTACCCATACCGATACGGTCCGCTTCCTGCTCGTTGGATTGTGTAAAGCTGATCATATTCTGCTGGATCCCGGCCATGGTGGAAGTCATGGCAGCTGCCCCGACCGGGGTGCCGGTCATCAGCAGCAGGATAGAGCCCAGTGTGGCTGCCCAGGCCAGCGGTGCTTTGTTCTGCTGATCTTCCATCATCCTTGCCAGATGGCGCTGGGTGACGTGGGCGATTTCGTGCGCCATCACGGAGGCCAGCTCACTCTCTGTCAGACTGTAGCGGAACAGTGACGTGTGCAGCACCACATTACCGCCGAAGAATGCAAAGGCGTTAATATTCGGATTGGCAATCAGGAAAAAGTTAAACGGGGTTTTGACCGAATCCGCGTTTGAGACTAAACGCTGGCCGAGTTTATTGATATATTGCAGTAAAACAGGATCATAGACCATCGGGGAACTGCTGCGGATCATCCGCAGATAAAAATCCCCCATCAGATTTTCCTGTCCGATACTGAGCGTACCGCCGGCAGTGGTGCCGATTTCCGGTAACGCATCTTCAACGGCCGCCTGTGCGGCAGGCAGAACCGGGAAGGTCAGAGCAAGACTCAGTAAGACGGCTAACGGTTTTTTCAGAAACGTATTCATAGGATGACGCTTTCCCCGTTGATTATCACTGGTAATAATTCGTGTATCATAGCAAACACTCAAGTAAAATCCTCACACAGTCTGCCCGGTGGGCAGGATTTGTCATATTTTTGCCGCTAACCCCGGGAGCAGAGTCATGTTAGATTTAATCATTCAGTGGTACCGACGGCGTTTTGCCGATCCGCAGGCAGTTGCTTTGACCGTGATTTTACTGGCGGGTTTCGGAATTATTTATTTTTTCAGCGGTATCTTAGCGCCGCTGCTGGTGGCGATTGTGCTGGCATATCTGCTGGAGTGGCCTATCCATCAGATGGAAAAGCGCGGCTGCTCGCGCAAACCGGCGATTATGCTGATCCTGACCCTGTTTATCGGCATCAGTGTGCTGGTGATCTTTATTCTTGCACCAACGGTCTGGGGGCAGGGGCGTAATCTGCTGCTGGATATGCCGACGATGTTCAGCCGTTTCAATGAGTTTGCCCGTGAACTGCCGAACCGTTTCCCGGCTCTGATGGATGTCGGGCTGATGGATATGATCCTCGATAATGCCCGCAGTAAGCTGCTCTCAGTCGGGGATTCGGTGGTGAAAATGTCACTGGCATCGCTGGTGGGATTACTGACAATGACGATTTATCTGATTCTGGTGCCGCTGATGGTGTTCTTTTTACTGAAAGATAAAGAACAGCTGCTGCGCGGTTTTCAGCGCATTCTGCCACGTAACCGTTCACTGGCCGGGAAAGTGTGGGTGGAAATGAATCAGCAGATCTCCAACTATATCCGCGGCAAAGTGACGGAGATGATTATTGTCGGTGTTTGTACTTATATTGTCTTCGCAGTGGTCGGTCTGAACTATGCGCTGCTGCTGGGTGTACTGGTGGGATTGTCTGTCCTTATCCCGTATGTGGGTGCAGTGATTGTGACAGTGCCGGTAATTCTGGTCGGGTTGTTCCAGTGGGGACTGGATTCTGATTTCTGGACGATGTTTATCGCCTATCTGGTGGTACAGGGTCTGGACAGCAATATTCTGGTGCCGGTTCTGTTTTCCGAAGCGGTGAATCTTCATCCGCTGGTGATTATTCTGTCCATTATTATTTTCGGCGGATTGTGGGGATTCTGGGGCGTCTTTTTTGCAATTCCGCTGGCGACGCTGATTAAAGCAGTGATCAATGTCTGGCCGGAGGAAAAAATAGTGCAGGAACCCATTTTGGATAGCACACCTCCGGAACAGAAGTAATATTGTCAGAATAAAACAGTCAATTGAGAAAGACACCTGAAGTGACCCCGATAACCGGGCAACCAGTTATCGGGATTTTTTGGTGTTACAGCGGATTTAACTCATGGCCATTGACGTTGTTTGCTGCTTCGTTATGATTGACACGAAATTGGTATTTTGGATCACCGGTCAAATCATTTTCAGGGGAGCTTGCCATTAAACCCACCTCACCGGTCATTTTGAAATGTTGACGGATCGCCATTGAACCGGAATTACTGAAATTGGCATGCATCGCATCATAATCGAAAGTTTTTGTGATTAATGACGAAGATTTTCCTGTATTGACAAAGTAAAACCCGTCGCCCGGTGTGTGTATGACAATGTTATCGGCAGTAATTTTCCCTGTATTTTTCAGGTGATTTTTATTAAGTCCTTTCATCGTGGCAAGAATACTTTTTTCATTATTGAAATATTTAAACACCACGGGATTATATGATGTTACATTCAGGCCCTTTGCAGAAAGGGAACCGGAGTTAGTAAACTGGTTTGAACCGTATAAATTAATATTAACATGCCCGGCTGCGACTACTTTCGTATTCTCAAATATACTGTTTCTCATGTTAATAGTCAGATATTTGGCACGGAGTGGCGTGTAGTACCGCATATTAAACTGACTGTGCAGAAGATTAATATATGCAGATCCTGCGTTAATTTCACCCTCTTTGTTAATAAAACTGTCTTCGGCCGATATATATAGTTTTGCAGGTGTCAGAACAGAGTCGTAGTCAATGGTTATTTCCCCGGCCGGCTGCCACTTTTTTTCTTTCACATACCGGTTATGAAATGCTGTTATCAGACTGGTATCTTTAATTTCCGGTTTGTAGTTGTTATCCTGAATACGGTTTACCGGCTTATAAGCATACTTGTACCCGGTGAAACCACTCATGAGTACTAATGCGTCAGGAGCCAACTTAGAATTTTTTATTTTGATATTTTTGGCGAAATCATTCATAACAAGCGTACGGTTTTCTACCGTGGTATTAAAATACGCAATATCGCCCGTTATATTGCTGTATCCTGCCATTTTATCATTTTCATAGATAATTTTACCGGTCGCTTTAACGAATGCATTAACATTCGTGACATCGCACTGATTGCAGTTAATGCCGTTCGGGTTAGCAATGATCAGGGTGGCTTTATTAGCCAGTACGTTAATATTGCCGCGCAGCCGGGTAATATCCGGACCGGTTACTTCATTAATAATTGTCTGTGCGGCATTCTTATTATCAATATTCAGGCCACGCCGGCCCACATTGAATTCCGTAAAATAGTTATGGGAAATACCATTGGCATCCGGTGCGGTAATGGAGAGTGTCGGTTTCTTTGTATCTTTCGGAATACGGATGTTCACGCCTTCTGAGCGCTCATCAACGGTAATTTTAAAGCCTTTCTTTTTGTATTCAAATTCCGTCACCGGGGCGGCAAAAGCAACCACAGGGGTGAGTGTCAGTATAGCAGCGGTGAGTCGTGTTATTTTCATTCAGAATCCTTTTCAGAGAGGTGACATCATGTCGTCCGGAAAGAAACTAGCACAGTGTGACTGGCGGGGAATATCAGGAATCGACACTATCGTGCATATCATCCTGTATGGTTGAAAAATAAAAAAAACACCACGGTAAGATGGTGTTTCTCAGAAAAAACGGTAAACCGCCGGGGAATCAGCTGTGCGTTTTCAGATACTCAAGCACGACCTGGTCGTGGTCGCTGGTTTTGAACTTATCAAAAACATGCTCGACTTTACCGTCAGTGCCGATCAAGAAGCTGATGCGGTGAATACCGTCATAGGTTTTCCCCATAAACTGTTTTTCACCCCAGACACCGAATGCTTCGGCAACGGTGTGATCTTCATCTGACAGCAGTGTAAAATTGAGTAACTCTTTTTCCGCGAAACGGGACAATTTTTCGGGTTTGTCTGTGCTGATCCCCAATACTTCAACATTGAACTGTTTCAGTTCATCCATATTGTCGCGCAGACCGCATGCCTGGACAGTACAGCCCGGCGTCATGGCCTTGGGATAAAAATACACCAGCACACGCTGACCGGCATAATCGGCCAGGCTGATTAATTCACCATCCTGGTCGGGAAGGCTGAACAGGGGCGCCTTATCTCCGGCGTTCAATGGGCTCATTACACACTCTCCGTAAACGTAATAATCAACACAAAAAATTAATGATTCATCAGGGTAATAGTGCCTTCGGCCTGTAGTTCAGCACAAAGACGTGAAAACTGCTGTTGCAATACCGTGTTGTTCTCCCCTGTCGGGTGATGCGCGGTAATCTGAATTTCCAGCAGTACTGCGTCTGTCTCCTCATCCGGCCGGGTTTTGGACACCAGTTCGGCCAGGGTGTAATCCAGTCTCATAAACAAATTGGTAAAGCGTTCCACCAATCCTGCGGCATCGGGCACGGTGACCTGTGCGCTGACGCCGGTGGTGGCTGCAGGCTGATGCCCGCGCTGTGTCCGCTTCATGACGGTCAGCAGGTCAAGCTCTGCCGCCAGTACCGGCAGGGTGGCCTCCAGCATGGCGATGGCATTCCAGCTGCCTGACAACATCATTATAAACGTGAACTCCTCACCGAAAATGGCCAGACGGCTGTCTTCGATATTACAGTCACACTCTCCGGCGTGACGGGTAATCGCATTGACAATCCCTGCGCGATCCCGTCCCAGTGCAGTGATAACCAGATATTGCTGATCGCGTTGCGGCAAACCCTCATTCCTCTTCATGACACCGTGAATGTGTTAAACATAAAGAAAGATAAGGCTGATAGCAATAACCTGTTGTGTACTCTGCGGTAATAATAAAATGATTGCGGCATATCAAACCTGCCGGATACAGACACGCTATCATGTGTTCCGCCGTTTAACCGGCGAAAAAAGCGGACATTATTACTTCTTTTTAAGGTGTGCCGCCGGGTATTAACAAAATTCATTAAAAACGTACAGTTAGGGTGTTTTTTTCTGCGCCCTGAACAAGTACCATTAAAATGTTGTCCTATATTTATCCGATTATGAGGGTTTCGTACATGTCACACATAAATGACGTTTTAAAAGGCAGTATTGTTGCGATGGTTACACCACTGGATACACAGGGTCGTGTTGACAAAGCGGGGCTCCGGAAATTAGTGGATTACCATGTCGCGGCAGGCACGTCCGCCATTGTGGCTGTCGGAACCACCGGGGAATCCGCCACACTGTCACATCAGGAGCATGTGGATGTGGTGCTGGCGACGCTGGAGTTCGCGGAAGGCCGTATCCCGGTTATTGCCGGTACCGGTGCGAACGCAACCAATGAGGCAGTCTGGTTTACTGAACAATTTGAGAACAGTGGTGTGGCGGCATGCCTGACTGTTACCCCGTATTACAATCGTCCGTCACAGGAAGGTCTGTATCAGCACTTTAAAGTGATTTCAGAGAATACCGCATTACCGCAAATTCTGTATAATGTGCCAACGCGCACCGGCTGTGATATGTTACCTGCCACAGTTGCCCGTCTGGCAAAACTGGACAATATTGCGGCAATTAAAGAAGCGACCGGGAACTTAAGTCGTGTGAATGAAATCAAAACCCTGGTGAATGATGAAAACTTCATTCTGCTCAGCGGTGATGACGCGTCAGCACTGGATTTCACCCTCCTGGGCGGTAAAGGTGTGATTTCTGTGACAGCCAACGTGGCTGCGGCAGAAATGGCACAGATGTTTGATCTTGCCCTGCGCGGGGATTTTGATCGTGCACGTGTGATTAACAATCAACTGATGGACCTGCATCACACATTATTCTGTGAGCCAAGCCCGTCACCGGTAAAATGGGCCTGTCATCAGCTGGGTCTGATCGCGGAGCAGACACTGCGTCTGCCGCTGTTACCGCTCACGGAAGCGGGGCAGAATACGGTCGGCCGCGCCATGAAGACGGCGGGCATACGATAATATTTTAGGGAATCTGAATGGCAACACTACTGCAAAAATCAAAGGTTACGAAGCTCGCTGGTCTTTCCGTGGTCTTATTACTGGCAGCCTGCTCCGGCGATCAGCACTACAAGCGCCAGGTCAGCGGCGATACTTCGTACCTGGATGCGCCGCAGTTACAGGCGCTGAATGTTCCTCAGGGAATGATCCTGCCGCTGCAGAGCGGTCAGTATGACATTCCTCAGGTTAAGCAGGATGGTGCGACCGGTCTGGCGCTGGACATCCGTCCGCCGGTACAGACTGTCAGCCTGTTAGCAGGTTCCCGTACGGAAACAGCAGGAGATGCAAGCCGTCTTCTGCTGGAGAATTCAGCGGAAAACAAAACACTGTGGGCACAGATCAACCGCGTTCTGGCTGACCGCTCAGTACCTGTCAGCCAGCGCGATGAAGCCGGCGGCGTGATTGTCACGGACTGGATTGTGTGGCAGCGTGCGGATGAAGATCTGCCGTTACAGTCCCGTCAGCGTATCAAAATTGAACCGGCCGGTTCACAGGTGGCGGTTGTTGTGACCAGTGAAGGTCTGAAGCAGGGTGAAAACCCGGTAACAGATAAAACGGAAATTACCCGTTATAACAACCTGACGCTCAACGAGCTGGTTGACGGCCTTGACCGTATGCGTAATGCCGCACGTCAGGACACCAACGCGTCACAGTATGCTGCTCCGGACGTTCAGAGCGGCAGCGATAAAACCGGCCTGCCGCAGATTATTGTCCGCGCACCGTTTGATGTGGTCTGGTCCCGTCTGCCGGTTGTGCTGGAAAGTGTCGGCATGAAAATGGGTGATCGCACCCGTTCCACCGGTAATATTGAAGTGACATACAAAGGCCTGAGCTCAGCAGAATGGAGCAGCCTGGGTATCGACGATCCGTCAGTAGCTGAAGGTGATTATACCTTACAGGTTGGTGACCTGGATAACCGCAGCAGCCTGCAGTTTATCAGTTCCAAAGGGAAACCGCTGACACAGAAAGAAAATGATGAAATGGTGAAAGCACTGGAAGCGGCATTCAGCAAATCATCTGTAAAATAATATAATTTCGCTATCTGAATAGCGTAAATATTATTATTAATACCGGTCATTATAAATGGCCGGTATTTTTTTATGCAGTTATTATCTTGTAATAAATTGATACACAACATAATAATTTTTAAGATAATTTTTTATTTTTTCTGACTGCTATATCGCATTATTAGCCACGTTTATACCTGACTCACCGGTTATATTTAAAAATTATATGTATTTTATCCGGGTATTCAGCTGCATTGTCCGCAGAATACCTGGCTATCCGGAATTGACAGGGCTGACATGGATTTACCTTCGGACTCTTCACAACCTTTACTGAGCATTGTTGTTGCGGTCTATAACGGGGAAAAATTTCTTCCTCAGTTTTTTGATTGCCTGCTGAAACAAACACTTCCCGGCTGGGAGCTGATTCTCGTCAATGACGGCTCAAAAGATAATACGGATGCGGTGCTGCGTGAATGGCAGGATAAATTCCCGTCAGTCATCATTCTGGAACAGCAAAATCAGGGTGTTTCTGTGGCACGAAATACCGGTTTTGCTGCGGCAAAAGGAAAGTACATCACGTTTCCGGATATTGACGATGTGATTCATTCTCAGATGTATGGTCGTTTGCTGGAGATTGCCCTTGCCGGTCAGCTGGATGTGGCAACCTGTAACGGCACCTATGTGTATGAGGACGGGCGCGAACCGCGGCCGATTTTCCCGCCTGATCGTTTGCGTTCCACCGGGGTTATTTCCGGGCCGGACTGGCTGAAACGGGCACTTAACTCCCGCAAATTCCTGCATGTGACCTGGCTGAATCTGTATCGTACTGATTTTCTGCGTGAACAGGGCTACTACTTTGAGCCCGGTCTGCATCATCAGGACATTCCCTGGACAACCGAACTGCTGATGACGGCAGAGCGGGTGGAATATATTGATGAGCGTTACTACGATTATCTGATCCATTCCGCTTCGGTGTCACATACGCCGCCGGATGACAGAATCCGTGTGCGGACAATCCATAATTACATGAAAATTCTGGAAATGCTGAATGATATCAATCAGCGTCATGCGGATGTGGTAAAACAGATCCCTGCCTGTCACTGGCAGATTTCCAAAGAAGGTCTGGGAATTTTGCATACCATCAGTGAGATAGAA
Organism: Morganella morganii; assembly: GCF_019242955.1. Classification (GTDB taxonomy): domain Bacteria; phylum Pseudomonadota; class Gammaproteobacteria; order Enterobacterales; family Enterobacteriaceae; genus Morganella; species Morganella sibonii. The sequence continues at coordinate 2,443,618 of NZ_CP066129.1, read as the reverse complement.
TCGCCGGATGTGAAACAGAGCGTTGTACGTGAACTGTTTAATCGCGGGATCTGGTCACTGATTTGGGATAACGCCAAAGATTTGCGCCTGCGCTGGCGGCTGGCACGCCGTTACCCGCGTCTGAAAGCGATTCTGAAAGAAGAAAATGAAGCAACACCGGTCTGATGACCGGTGTTCAGGGCGTTGACAAACCCGCAGGGATTGGCGGCGACCGCCAGAGGTTGTAAAAATAAACCAGGAAAATCAATTTATTGATTTTCGGCTGATAACACAAAGCAGGAAAAACCGCGTTTTATCCTGCTTTGTCAGCAATCTCAACACCGGTCTGATGACCGGTGTTTTTACATCCGTTACATCCGGACTTTCCGCGACAGTAATGCGACAAGCAATAACAGCGCAACCACAGCCAGCAGTGCGGCAGGCAGGGTGAAGCGGTAAGCGATCAGTCCGACAGATGCCGGTCCCGCCAGAATACCGAGATAGCCCAGAGTAGTTACCGCAGGAACTGCAACAGCCTGAGGCATACTGGTCTGGCGGCCGATAGCAGAAAACATCACCGGCACCACGTTGGCGCACCCCAGCCCGATCAGCCCGTAACCGGTGAGTGCCATCAGCCAGTTTTCGCTCAGCACACTCAGCAGCAGACCACCGGCGGCCAGCAGTGCGCCCCACAGTACCACCTGCGGTCGTCCGAGTACCGCCACAATTTTATCGCCGGTCAGCCGCCCGAGAGACATCAGTACGGCAAAGCAGGCAAAGCCCAGCCCGCCCATGCTTTCCGGCACATTACGGTACTCGGTCAGGAAAACCGCACTCCAGTCCAGCACGCTGCCTTCGGCCAGAAAGGTGGCGAAGCAGATAATACCTATCAGTAATACCGCGCCACGCGGCACCGCAAATGCCGGGCCTTCCGACGGCCAGGCGTAATTGAGCATACCTTTATAGCTGAAAGCCAGAAGCAGAAGGCAAATCACCATCACGGCAGCGGCTGCCTGCAATGCACCCATCCCGGCCAGCATAAAACCACTCATTGCCCCCGCACCGGCAATGCCGCCGATACTGTAAAACCCGTGAAAGCCCGACATCATCGGCCTTGGGGCTGCTTTTTCAACAATAATAGCCTGAATATTCATGGCGCAATCGGTGATCCCGATCCCCATACCGAAAACGACCAGTGTCAGAGCCAGTAACCCGGTATGGTTAATTTCCGCCAGCAGCGGCAGGGTAACACTGAGCAACATAACGGAAACTGTCATTACTTTACGGCAACCGAAACGGGTGGTCAGCACGCCGGTCAGCGGCATGGCCACCAGTGCGCCGCCGCCGAGACAGAGCAGTAATAATCCGAGAACTCCGTCATTTACCCCGGTGTTCAGTTTGGCAAACGGCACCAGTGCCGCCCAGGCTGCCGAAGCAAAACCGGCGACAAAAAAGAGGGCGCGGGTGGCCATCTGTTCCCGTCCGGCCGGTACGGCAGCAGCAGATACAGCAGTTACTTCACTCATTACTAACAACCTTTGTCATACGCATTTATAATCCGAATCATTATATGATGATTAATCATTTTTGTTCAGAATAGTCAAAACCTGCTGATGAAGACGCGGACAACCACTGGCAAGAACAGCACCACCCTGTATGGCTGGTCCGCCGTCAAGGGTTGTCACACAACCGCCGGCCTGTTCAATGATCGGAATAAACGCCGCAATATCATATGGCTGCAGGGCATAATCAAAACAGAGATCAATTTTACCGGCAGCCACCATCGCCATGGCATAACATTCACCGCCGAAACGGGTCATTAAGACGTTGTTCATCAGGTCCGCCAGCCGGATTTCCGGGAAGCGGGATATCGGCTCCGGTGAATTGGTATGCAGAATGGCATTGGCCAGAGTGATATTTTTGCGGGTATTCATCACAAATGTTCCGTGCGGACTGCTGTGCCAGCTGCGTTCGCCATCCGCCCAGAAACGCTCGCCGGTATAGGGCTGGCTCATCATTCCCATCACAGGCTTGCCGCAGCAGGTTAATCCGATCAGGGTTCCCCAGACCGGTAAACCGAGCATAAACGGGCGGGTGCCGTCCACCGGGTCGAGAATCCACTGATAATCGCCTTCGCCGCTCAGACCGAATTCCTCCCCCAGAATACTGTGCTGCGGATAAACAGCGGTGATCATTTCCCGCAGTGCGATTTCAGCCTGTCTGTCCGCATCCGTTACCGGATCAAAACTGACGCCTTCTTTAACTTTGGTATCGACGGACAGTGTGTGCCCGGGTAAAAATCGCGGTAACGTTTCTTGTGCCGCACGGTTGGCTAACTGATGAAAAAATGCGATATCAGGATGATGTGTGTTCACAGAATGACCTCAGCAGTGACAGGGTTTTGATTGACCCGGGATGATTGCCCGTTTATGATGCTTTATGCAATATAAAGGAGAAATTAATGCTCGATTATGCAGCTTTTCCGGAGCAACGGCAAGCCCTGATCCGGACGTTATTACAGAGTGAAGGCCGGGTACAGTGCAGTACGCTGGTGGAACAGCTTGGTGTATCAGAGCACACTATCCGCCGTGATTTGCAGGTTCTGGCAAATGAAGGACTCTGCAAACGGGTTTACGGCGGTGCGGTCAGCGTACTTGGTGATGTGCCGGATTTTCAGCAGAGGATCGGGCAGAACAACGCAGAAAAAGAAAAAATTTCGCTCGGTTGTGCGGGATTGATCCGTAATCACACGACCGTTTTTCTGGATGGCGGCAGTCAGAACCTGCTGCTGGCGCAGCATATGCCGGCGAATTTATCCCTGACGGTGATAACGCACAGTCCGGCCATTGCTGCCGTGCTGAGTGATTACCCGGATTTTGAGCTGATTGTGCTGGGCGGAAAACTGCACCGTGCATCCGGAACCTGCATCGGGGCACAGGCACTGGAGCAGTTGTCTTATCTGAATATCGATCTCTGCTTTCCCGGCGGATGCGCACTGGATGCAGACAGCGGCCTGACAGTTACCGGGTTTGAAGAGGCTGCCTTTAAACGGGCACTGATAAAGCAGAGCAGCCGGGTCGTGGCCGGTCTGACCGGTGATAAACTCGGTCGTATTGCACCTTACCGCGTGGCGGCGTGTGAGGAACTGGATCACGTGGTACTCACCCGGGACGTTCCGCAATCTGCCCGTGACCTGCTGGCCGCACGGGGCTTATCCCTCATCATGGTGTAAACGGGCGTAATAATAATGATTTGAATTATCCCTGTGTTATCGGTCACCGGGATGAGGAAAGTTGTATTTTCTCTTACGCAAACGATTGCTTATTGTGTCATTCTGAGGGAGAATAATCTGCGTCAGGCGATACGCCTATTATTAATCCTGTCTGGAGAGTGCAAGATGCAAAAACATGCTGAACTGTATCGTGGGAAAGCCAAAACGGTCTACACCACGGATAATCCCGATCTGCTGATTCTGGAATTTCGTAATGATACATCGGCACTGGATGGTGAGCGCATCGAGCAGTTTGATCGCAAGGGCATGGTTAATAATAAGTTCAACCACTTTATCATGAGCAAACTGGAAGCGGCGGGTATCCCGACGCAGATGGAGCGTCTGTTATCGGATACCGAAGTTCTGGTGAAAAAGCTGGATATGGTGCCGGTGGAGTGTGTGATCCGCAACCGTGCCGCCGGTTCGCTGGTAAAACGGCTCGGGGTGGAAGAGGGGATCGTGCTGAACCCGCCAATCTTCGATTTATTCCTGAAAAACGACGCCAAACATGACCCGATGATCAATGAATCCTACTGTGAAACCTTCGGCTGGGTCAGTCAGGAAAACCTCGCGGAAATGAAACGCCTGAGCTACATCGCCAATGATGTCTTATCCCGCCTGTTTGATGAAGCCGGGCTTATCCTGGTGGATTTCAAACTGGAATTCGGCCTGTATAAAGGTCAGGTCGTGCTCGGGGATGAGTTTTCACCGGACGGCAGCCGTCTGTGGGACAAAGAAACCCTGGATAAAATGGATAAAGACCGTTTTCGTCAGAGCCTGGGCGGCCTGATTGAAGCCTATGAAGAAGTGGCACGCCGTCTGGGTGTGAAACTGGACTAATCATTGACTCAATGAATGCATTGCCGGTGATAACCAGACCCGCGTATCACCGGCTTTAAGCCTCTTTATTACTCCCCTGAAAGAAAGAAGCATTTTTCCTCACTTCATTTTCTCTGTACTATGTAGTTATCCGACTATTATCCGATATAAGCTGAGAATCATCATGCGTTGGCAAGGGCGTCGCCAGAGCGACAATATTGAAGACCGCCGCAGTGCCGGTGGCAGAATTCCGGGCGGCTCCGCCGGCGGGCCGCGTATTCCGTTGCCGCGCGGCAAGGCAGGACTGGTTGTGGTCGTCATCGTGGTGGTGGCCGGTTTTTACGGCATTGACCTGACCGGCCTGGTGACCGGTGACCCGGTCAGTACCGGGCAGACCACCTCACAGCAGCGTCCGGCACAGAACAGTGCGCAGGAGCAGAAACAGGCGGAATTTACCGGCGTGATGCTGGCGGAAACCGAAGCGGTCTGGGGACAAAAATTTGCACAGATGAACCGTCAGTACCGTGAGCCGAAACTGGTGCTGTACCGCGGTGCCACACCGACAGGCTGTGGTGCGGGGCAGGCGGTAATGGGGCCGTTTTATTGTCCGGCTGATCAGAAAGTCTATATCGACCTCTCTTTCTATGACGATATGCGCACCAAATTAGGAGCGGGCGGGGATTTCGCACAGGGCTATGTGGTGGCGCATGAAGTGGGACACCATGTGCAGCATCTGCTGGGAATTGACCGTCAGGTGCGTGAGCGCCAGCAGCGCAGCAGTCAGAAAGAGGCAAACCGCCTGTCAGTAAAAATGGAATTACAGGCTGACTGTTTTGCCGGGATCTGGGGCCATGAGATGGAGAAAGCCGGGATACTTGAAAACGGCGATCTGGAAAATGCTCTGAATGCGGCACAGGCTATCGGTGATGACCGTCTGCAGAAACAGAGTCAGGGACGGGTTATTCCGGACAGCTTCACACACGGGACATCTGCACAGCGTTATGAGTGGTTTAAACGTGGTTTTGACAGCGGCAATATCGCGCAATGTGATACCTTTTCCGCACTGAAATAAATGGTTCTGCCGGTTTTCCCTGCAAAACCGGCAGAGTTTGATTATCATAGTGTAACGGCATACTATTGGCGCCTTTCATTCTCCCCGACACGCAGGATCTGATATGAGTAATATTGACCCGACCCTGATTATCCTCCTGGTCTTAGCCGGGCTCGGGCTTATCAGTAACAACATGACGGTAACCCTGGCTCTCCTCTTTCTGCTTGCGGTACGCATCACGCCGCTTAACGGATATTTTCCGTTTGTGGAAAAATACGGCCTCAAGCTGGGAATACTCATTCTGACAGTGGGTGTGATGGCACCGATTGCCAGCGGTAAGATCAGCGCCAACGATGTCTTAAGCTCTTTTCTGAACTGGAAATCTATCCTGGCGATAGTGATAGGTATTCTGGTGTCCTGGCTCGGCAGCCGCGGGGTAACCCTGATGAGTAATCAGCCGTCTACGGTCGCCGGGTTACTGGTGGGGACGATTATCGGTGTTGCGCTGTTCAGGGGGGTGCCGGTCGGGCCGCTGATTGCGGCGGGGATACTGTCACTGCTTATTGGTAAGATGTAGCGCCTTTTCATGCTGCCCGCACTGTTTCATGCCTGTACAGAACAGCTCCGCACACAGGGTATCCGCCGTCTGTGGGTATTGAGCGGCAGTGACCACTGGTGTGAATCCTGCCTGCGGGAGATCAGAGAAGCGGCTCCCGGTGACTGGCCGGTGATTTCCGCTGAATTGCCGGACAGCATTCCGGCGGGAAAAGCCCGTCTGCTGCCGGGACAGGAGTTCCTCCACGGTGTGTTCGATGCCCGGCGCGGACTTCACAGTGAAGCACTGGCCATGCTGACAGGCACACTACAGGCCGGCAGCTGGCTGATCCTGCTGCTGCCGCCGGAATCGCAGTGGCAGACCCGGCCGGATGACGACAGTCTGCGCTGGAATGACGGCGGACAGATGATCCCCGCACCGCACTTTATGCGCCACTTCGCCCGAACACTCATCCATCCTGCTCATCTCTGCCGGTATGAAAACCGGCCGTTTGACATACCGCTGTTACCGCCGCAACCAGCGTGGCTGCCGCCGGACGGTACCCCGACACCGGCACAGCAGCAGATACTGGATCAACTCCGCAGAGCGGAAAGCGGTATTTTCTGCCTGACGGCGGCAAGAGGGCGCGGAAAATCCGCGGTGGCCGGGTTATTTCTGGCAGACACGCCGGGCCGTCATCTGTTGTGTGCCCCAGCGAAAGTCTCGGTCACTGTCATACAACGTTATCTCGATCATTCACAGCAAACGGAATTTATCTCCCCCGATAATTTACTGATACTGACGGAAACAGCAGATACCAGCGCTTACGGCTGGCTGGTGATCGACGAGGCCGCGATGATCCCGCTGCCGCTGCTCACCCGGTTTGCCACTGTATTTCCCCGCATACTGCTGCTGACCACCGTTCAGGGTTATGAAGGCACCGGACGCGGATTTCTGCTGAAATTTTGTCATTCACTGCCGCAGTTTACTGCACTGACGCTGACACAGCCGGTACGCTGGGCGGAGCATGATCCGGCGGAAGCCTGGCTGGATGAGGCGCTGCTGCTGACGGAACCGGCGGAAAAAATCACACCGGCGGGTGAGTGTGAATATCTGTCCGTAACACAGCAGGCGTTATGTGATGACCCTGATTTACTCTCCGGGTTTTACGGCCTGCTGACTGCAGCCCATTACCGGACATCCCCGTTGGATCTGCGGCGGCTGGCGGATGCTCCCGGACAGCATTTCGCGTTATTCCGCAACCGGCAGCAGGTGACAGCAGCGCTCTGGCTGACAGACGAGGGTGGATTATCTGCGGAACTGACACAATCTGTCTGGGCAGGTACCCGGCGACCGCGCGGAAACCTGCTGGCACAATCGCTCGCCGCACACAGTTATTTTCCGCAGGCGGCACAACTGCGTTCGCGGCGTATCAGCCGGATTGCGGTACATGCAGGCTACCGGCGCAATGCGCTGGGACGTCAGTTATTACAGCGGGCGGCTGAGGCGGCAAAAAACAGTGGCATGGACTATCTGTCAGTCAGCTTCGGCTATACCCCGGAACTGGCTGCATTCTGGTCATCCTGCGGCTTTCGTTTTGTCCGCACCGGCACACATACGGAAGCGGTCAGCGGATGTTACACCGCCATGCTGTTACTGCCGCTGACTCCGGCCGGACAGGCACTGGCAGATGCCGCAGAACATCAGTTTGCCCGTGACTGCGCCGTTTATTCTCAGATATGGGGATTTTCGCCGGTGCTGCCGGTACAGGCAGAATCACTCAATGAACAGGAATGGCGGATGCTGGCCGGGTTTGCGTATGCCGCCAAACCACAGGCGGTGGCAGAGCCTGCACTCGTACTTCTGCAAAGGGAATACCCGGCACAGACAGCGGAATTGTCACAGTTGCTGTCCGGTAAACCGGAAATGCTGAAAGCGCGGAATATCAGCGGGAAAAAGGCGTTACTTGATGCGTTGCGGCAGGAAACAGCGACAGTATTACAGAAACTGCGCCCGCAATGGGCGCAGCAGACAGCGGCGGAAATCAGGGCTTTTTAGGTTTGTTATCCGGCCAGTCATCCTCATCATCCCACTGCGCATTATTATCGCGGTGAGGCGGCAGCTCCCGCCGGTTTTGCAGATATTTTGTATGATCCACGCGTTTGAGATCTTTAATCGCGTTCAGGATCACGCCGACGAACAACACCAGGATGACCCACCAGTAGTCTGCTAACCAATGCATTTGTTGTTACCTTTTTTATCCATATCGTCAGTATACAGCCCGGCTGTCAGACGTCTGATTTTGTGAAAACCAGGCAGGTTATCTCTCCCAGTGATATAAGGTTATCATACTCACCATACACTGAATAATATTTCTTAATTCCTCCTGATATCCGTTTACGTTCATTGTGCTTCACAACTAACCGCAGCGGCTCCGGATTGAACGATATTTCCGGCCGAAGCGTAAATGAGCTGATTAAGAATGTTTCCGGGGCAGATATTGCTGACGTTTTAATATATTAAAATAAAATAGTTATCTTTATATTTATAAAAACCGCAAATAAATCAGCATAATATTTCACCTTAACGCCTTTATGCTTTATTTTTCAGAACAAAAATACAGAGGACTTTTCTTTTTTGTCAGTACTGTGATTTTTATTATTGCTGTTCAATGAGTTACCGTTAATTTGTATTTGGTTACATATTTATTTTTGTGATCACAAGGTAAATTCCAATTTTCTTTTTTATTTTCAGTTGGTTGAGTTTGTATGTTAAAAAATATGAGTATTTGTGTTTTTTGTGATCTGACATATTTCACTGCATCAACCGATCATTCGTGCCCCTGCTGGTCAGATATCCTGTTTTTGCAACGATTTTAACTTAAGTGACTGATCCTGTGAGATACAGCTCCTCCTGCGACCTTTACAGACCGGTAAGTGAAACTTATGATTTAAGCATTATCACCATGCGCACTGGCTGATGACGAAGTCACTCGTCCGGTAACGACTTGTTACCTGTTAATAAATAAGGAATTTTATCATGCCAACTCCATGCTATATCTCCATCGAAGGTAAAACTCAGGGCAATATCACTGCCGGTGCGTTTACCGCTGAATCCGTCGGCAATATCTACGTGCAGGGTCATGAAGATGAGATGCTGGTACAGCAGTTTGACCATGTCGTTACCGTTCCGACCGACCCGCAGTCCGGTCAGCCATCCGGCCAGCGTGCGCACCGTCCGTTTAAATTCACCGTCGCACTGAACAAAGCCGTTCCGCTGCTGTACAACGCCCTGGCGGCCGGTGAAATGCTGCCGAAAGTGCAGCTGAAATGGTACCGTACCTCGGTTGAAGGCAAGCAGGAGCATTTCTTCACCACCTCACTGGAAGATGCGACCATCGTCAACATCGACTGCAAAATGCCGCACTGCCAGGATCCGCAAAAAACGGATTACACCCAACTGATCGAAGTGTCACTCTCTTACCGCAAAATCGACTGGGAACACACCGTCGCAGGCACCTCCGGTGCTGACGACTGGCGTGCACCAATCGAAGCGTAATGAATGCAGCCCGGCCGGTATCAGATCGACCGGGCTGCTTTTATTTTCTCTGCGGACACAAAAACCATCGCTGTCCGTGACAGTTACTGTACGGAGGCGTTGTGATACCTTCCATTTCTGATCTGCTGCCGGGGCGTTCCGGACTGGTCTTTACCTGTAAAATCGGGCGATTGCCGGAAAATACCTTTCAGGTCACTGAATTTACACTTAATGAGGAAATATCCTCGTTATTTACTTTATCGGTTTCCGTCGTCAGCCTGCTGCCGTCAGTCCGTTTTAAAGAATGTCTCGGTATGGCGGCCTCGCTGACGGTCACCCGTGACGGTATTAAAGTCCGCACCGTGCAGGGGCTGCTGGCCTCTGCGGAACAGGGTAATACTGACGGCAACAAAACCTGGTATCACTTTCTGATCCGCCCTGAAATGTGGATCATGACGCTGAATCAGGACAGCCGTATCTTCCGGGAACAATCGGTGCCGGAGATTCTGGCCATTCTGCTGAAAGAAGCCCATGTCAAAAACGACCTGAAATTTTATCAGGATGAGCTTCATCAGCAGCGGGAATACATTACTCAGAAGCGGGAATCCGCGTATGAATTCTGGTGCCGTCTGGCCTTCGAGGAAGGAATTAATTTCTGGTTTGAGGACGGCCCGAAACTGTTTTACAGCGATAACCACCTCGGCATGACCGCCGGTATTCACCTGACCTACAACCCGCAGGCCGATACCGATATCCGTGACAGCACAGCGTTCTCCTGGTGCTACGCCGAACAGCTGTGCAGTGATGTGCATATCCAGAAAGATTACAATCCGGATCGCCCGTCTTATCCGTTTCAGCATGAAGTCACCGGTGAAGTACACAAACAGCATCCGGTATATGAAAGTTATGGCCGCTACCGTGATGATGAAACCGGCAAACCGTTCACCCAACTGCGCTATGAGCAATCCCAGAACCCGCGCCAAACCGGGACGGCAGGCACCAACTGCTTTGCCCTGAGACCCGGCAAGGTTTTCTCCCTGAAAAATCACCCCTCCGCCGACATGAATACGGCCTGGCAGGTGATCAGCGTCAGTCATCGTGGTGTACAGCCGCTGGCAGATAACAGTGGCGGTGAAGGAACCACATTCAGCAACACCGTGCAGTTTATCCCCGGTACTCAGGAATGGCGTCCGCCGTTCCGCTATAAACCGACAGCAGACGGCGACGAGCTGGCAACAGTGGTCGGCCCGTCCGGCGAAGAAATTTACACCAATGAACAAGGCGCGGTGAAAGTGTATTTTCACTGGGATCGCCGGGGTAACCCGGATCATAGTGCCTCCTGCTGGCTGCGGGTAGCACACGGCTGGAACGGTAACGGTTACGGGTTTATGTCGGTACCGCGTATCGGACAGGAAGTGATCGTTTCATACCTTAACGATGATATTGATAAACCCATTATTACCGGCTGCACTTATAACGGACGCAATAATCCGCCGCTGAACCTGCCGCAAGAGAAAACCCGGACCACATTCCGCACACAGACCCATAAAGGTGACGGATTTAATGAACTGCGTTTTGAGGATGAGGCCGGGCAGGAAGAAGTGTATATCCATGCGCAGAAAGATATGAATACGCATGTTGAGAATGATGCCACCTGGCATATACAGCATGATTTAAAGCGGCGGATTGATAACAACAGCCACACCGAACTGACCGGTGATGAGCATGTCATTATCAACGGCTCGCAAAAACACCAGACTACCGGGGATGTCTCGCTGCATATCAAAGGGGAACAGCACACCCGTGCGGATAAAAATCTGGTGACCGAAAGCGGACAGCAGACGCATCATCTCAGCGACGGAAAAATCATTATAGAAGCCGGAACAGAAATCACCCTCAAAGTCGGCGACAGTTTTATCCGCATCACGCCGGGAGCGATTTTCACCTCCGGTAATCTGAATGTCGGTGACAGCGCTCCCGGCAACGGTGTACCGGTCAGACTGATGCCGCCGGAGGGCGTTCCTCCGGCCCCGGAACCGTATCCGGTGAAAAAATACTGCGCGGTGGCCGCACAGACTGAAGGAAGCTGGGTTATCAAATCCGGAGGCGGAAATGGAAAAACGTAACTGGACACAATGGCTGACTGAAACTGATCCGATGCGGGTATATCTGATGGTGAATGTACAGGCAAAACCGAACCCGGTTGAAATACTGTATGCAAATGACTGGATTGAGGATGCATTCCGTATCTATGACAATACGCCGCTGGCACATATTGCAGAGCAGGGGCCTTGGCTGATTCTGCTGAAACCATCATCATATCAGGCACTCGGAAGATTAACCGATACTGGTGTTTTCAGCGATCTTTCATGGGGCTGGGCATACCGCAGCGGCCAGTCCTTACAGGATAACCTTGATCACTGGTGCAGGCGGCAAATTGTTACCCTGAAAGAGCATCAGGTTATTCTCCGTCTTGCGGACAGCCGGATAGCCTCTGTTTTGATACCGGAAATGAATAAGGACGACTGGCGGATACTGATGACACCGGTAAAACGGTTGTTAATAAGTACACCGGAACTGAATGAATTTCATTCACCGGTTACAGATTCTGATTTGCCTGTACCGGAAATACAACACCTTCCGTTTGAACTGAAGTCTCATCTTGTCAGAGCGTGGCAAAATTCACCACAGGCGCTGATATTTTATGCGGATAATATCGCCTGTGAATTGTGGGAAAATAAACCGGAAACTGCATTGATACTGGATACACCGGAAGGGATGCTGATGCAGCGTCTGGCGGTATGGCTGAAACAGCAGTTAGCTCTGCTGACCGATATTAATTACCTGACATATGATGATTTTATCCGGCACGCACAATACCGGGAATGGATACCGGCAGCAGACGGAGGAATCGCATGAGTGATATCAGAGACTGTATTAACTGTGAAAATTACCGCTACTGGCTGGAAATTCAGTTGGTTGATGATGCCGGGCATCCGCTGGATAACATGTCTTTCACACTAAAAGAGCGGGGAACGGATAAATCGCTTTCCGGCGTGACTGATGGGCAGGGATTGTTCCGGGTTGATGGATTATCCGCACGTCCGGTGATGGTGACAATTAATGCACAAGATCTGGCAGATAAACTGACAACCAGTATGCCGTTGCAGTCAGTATACTACCCGGATGATTCACTGAAAAATTGGTGCCGGACACAGGGATATATTCTCAGTGAGCACAATAATGCAGGGATGTTCAATACGGTACTACCTGAACGTGTTTATGACATGTCCCCGGCGCAAATAGCCCGGTTGCATGAATATTCAGCTTGTCATAACGGATATACTTTTGTCTGGCCGTATAATCAGCGACGGGTGGTTATCATCCGGCGTATCACGGAAAAAGTGTTTGCCAAATCTGTTCTGCGGGGAGCAGGAAATACGGATGCAGGGACCGCACCGGAAATGCTGGATAACTTCGGCCGGCACAGTCACGCCAGGAAAGCAGAACAAACCGAACCCGTTCAGGCCGGATTCCCGCTGGTGTACCTTGCGGAGATGATAATCAGTGCGATAGTCGGGGGCGCTGTTTATAACCAGACAACACAAAACACCCGCCGGAATGATGACGACTTATTTTCACCCGGCAGTGCAGCCCGGAGTGAAAAATCACAGCGTAATTTTATGCTGACATTGGTGAACAATGCACTGCCGGTCGGCGTTCTGATGGCCAATTACTATGAAGGCGACTCGCTGACTTATGAGGACCTGGCAGAAAAAGCCCGCGCCGGGGGCACAGCGACGACCCGCGTCCGGATCAGATATCAGGAAAATACAGAAACCGGTCGTCCGGATGTGATGTCTTTCGCAACAGAAGGTAATAACGACCAGGTACGGGTGCGTATGGGGGAAAAAGCCCCGGAATTTGAGGCAAACGAAATCCGGAACAGCAGTCATGCATACCGTTCTTCAGACGGTCTGCCGACCCCGCAATCACTGGCGACGATTTATAAATTCACACTGGATGATGGGCATATTCTGTATCTCGGTGTGGGTACAGACAATAAATTTGTGGAGCTGACTTCCTCAACTCATCCTGATGACTTTGGGGGCAGAGGCTGGCATACTGGCGGTGATATTGAGCCGGTCGATGTGCCGACGAATACCGGCAATCACAACCCCTATATTCCGGAACGACCGGACAGCTCCGGCGGGTTTCAGGCGCATGATGATAACGGCCCGGTCATTCTGACCACGCCGGCACCTGGGGAACAGGATTTTAATGATTACATTCTGATCACACCAGTTGCTGACATACCAGTTATTTATGTGTATTTAAGTGAAAGCGCAGGCGATAGTAAAGATAAGCTATTAAATCCAGATTGGACAAATCATGGATTTAAACATTTCCCTCAAAAAAATATGACTTGGAATGATATAGTTAAGTCAACAAAATCAGGCCCAGCAAAATATATCCCTGGGATTAACATAGAAGAACTAGAGCGATCTGTATACAAAACAGGCCAACCAGTTACAAATGGTAAAACATGGAAAATTGAAGATACAGGTAGAATTATTGGTGCCAGTGAAGGAAAAGAAAGTCGATGGATTAGGGTCGAATATAGTAGTGGCACTATTCATGGACATCCAATTTCTTTAAATGAATTCAGGAAACTATCAAAATGATTAATATTGATTTTTCAAAAAAAAATGGAAGCGTAGTATTTGATGATTTTAATATATCCGAAAATATTGCTTTAAGTGAACAATTAGATGAATTAAAAGAAGATATGCTACAAGTTTCATTCCCAAGTGGCTACATTTTAGATATCGGATGGAGACCATCATTTGAAATAAATGGTTCTTTTAAATTATTACTTATTAAAGATTACATATGGGATAACCCCATTTATTCTGATTCACCCTCTAACATTTCCGAATTAAAAAAATCAATTGAAATAGCAATATCAAAAATATAACTAAATCCCTCTCTTTTCTTCCAGGTGGAGAAGTAAAGAGAGGTATATATTCTTTATCAGGCACAAATTTCTTCAACAGAGGGCGATAACGATCAGGTCCGGGTGCGAATGGGAGAAAAACCCCGGAATTTGAAGCAAACGAAATTTGGGGAAGCAGTCAGGCATACCGTTCTTCAGACGGTCTGCCGACCCCGCAATCACTGGCGACGATTTATAAATTCACACTGGATGATGGGCATATTCTGTATCCCGGTGTGGGTACAGACAATAAATTTGTTGAGCTGGCCTCCTCAACCCATCCGGATGACTTCGGAGGCAGAGGCTGGCATACTGGCGGTGATATTGAGCCGGTCGATGTGCCGACGAATACCGGCAATCACAACCCTTATATTCCGGAACGACCGGACAGCTCCGGCGGGTTTCAGGCGCATGATGATAACGGCCCGGTCATTCTGACCACTCCGGCACCGGAGGATCCGGACTTTAATGATTACATCCTGATCACACCAGTTGCTGACATACCAGCTATTTATGTGTATTTGAGTGAAGAACTACCAGGATTAAATAGGCCAGCAAGAGATGCTTCATCCGATTATCCTCCTAATCAGGCTGTTCTTGACAAGATGAATGATCCTAAATATCAAGATTTATTAAATAATGATAACTATGATTGCTCTGAAATTGCTGATAGATTACTGGAAGCCGCAGATGGTGCAGGGTATATTATTGAAGTTCAGCCAGTAGATAAATTTGGTGAAATTACCATTCTCGAAAATGGTGTTAGTAAAGCTGATATGACATATCACCAAGTATATACTGATGGTAAGTATATTTATGACCCTAGGTTGTCAAAACAAGCCATTCCTAAAGGCGATTGGGAAAAACATATAAAAAGCATGAACAATGATAATCCTTTTATCATTTCAAATAAACCAAAAGGATTAAATAGATGATTGGTGAAAAAAACACAGGCAGTGAAGTAATCGAAGTTATAAAAAAATATGTTGTTATTGAGTGGCGAAATGTGGACATCCGCTTTATAAAAAGGAGTATTAACCCTCTGGATATTCTTTGCACTGACACCTATGTATATGATGGGGTTAATATCCTTCCATCAACAAATTTTTGTATCAATAGTAATTTCGAACCAATTGACTTCATAAAAATACTAGGAGATTCCGTAAATTCATTTATTGGTAAACTACCATGGACTTTATTTGGGTTTAAAAAAAGAAACAATCAGTATAACTGGACTATTTCTCCATTAATAGCTACAGAGAAAAAACTTAAAGACTATGCTAATTTAGAGGGAATACCTTTAAAACTATACTTTGAGAAATACCACCCAGAATATGGCCAACTTGCTTTTGCTGATATCCCATTATTGGCTAAACATATAGATAAATGCTTGGCTAAATATTTTGAACCGATCGATTACAACAAAATTTATTAATTGCATAATTTTGATAAAATACTTCAATATTGAGGTGGTGTTCAACGGAATAGTTTCTTACGTAGAATCAAAACTGGGAAAAAGCCCCGGAATTTGAGGCAAACGAAATCCGGAACAGCAGTCAGGCATACCGTTCTTCAGACGGTCTGCCGAGCCCGTAATCACTGGCGACGATTTATAAATTCACACTGGATGATGGGCATATTCTGTATCCCTGTGTGGGTACAGACAATAAATTTGTTGAGCTGACCTCCTCAACCCATCAGGATGAGTTCGGGGGCAGGGGCTGGCATACAGGCGGTGATATTGAGCCGGTCGATGTGCCGACGAATACCGGCAATCACAACCCCTATATTCCGGAACGACCGGACAGCTCCGGCGGGTTTCAGGCGCATGATGATAACGGCCCGGTCATTCTGACCACACCGGCACCGGAGGATCTGGACTTTAATGATTACATCCTGATCACACCAGTTGCTGATATACCGGCGATTTATGTGTATTTGAGTGAAAAAGGTAAAAGAACAAAAAATAGATTACCCGAAGGAAAAAATGGTGACAATGGCCCCGCTAATGACGTATTAGAAAAAAGGCATCCGGAGACAAATGAATTACAACAACTACGAAGATATGATTCCGAAGGGAAACCAATAAAAGATATTGATTTTGGACATGATCATGGAGCTGGAGATCCTCACGCACATGATTGGGTTTATCCATCAGAACAAGCGCCAAATAAAATTCGGTTAGATGGACGGCCATTAAAAACAGGAGAAACAATAAATGACTAATTTATTAAATATGCATGATTTATCTATTGTTGGCGTTGCGTACAATAAAACAAAAAATGAATTAATATTCAACATTGATGATGATTCAATCATTATATTTTGTGATGTATTTCATTGGGACTTAACGTCATTCGAGATGCAAAACATAATATTTGAAATATCTATTTATAAAAAAATCCCTGACTTACTTGTTGATGAGTATGGATTGCAAAAAGGAATGCCAAATAATTTTAATTTGTACCATATTAATTCAAGCTCAGGACTAAGTGGCATCGTAATTTCAAAAAAAATTAATCTTATAAAAGAAAAGTAATAAATTATTTAAAGACAATCAACTTTATTATCATATAAGGTTGATTGTTATCGCTACCATAACGCCCATGTGTTAACTAAAAAATACATCGTCAAGGGAACGAAGACCTGGATCCGGATTAGGTATCAGGAAAATACAGAAACCGGTTGTCCGGATGTGATGTCTTTCGCGACAGAGGACGATAATGATCAGGCCCTGGTGTTCATGATGTGGTTTTACCTGAAAACATTAAAGCACGGGGATATTTACCTGATGGAACTGAAGTTTCTTCAGACATGGTAAGGGTTGTTGTAAAACCAGATGGTTCCGTTAGAACATCCTTTCCATTTAATTCATCACATCCTAACTAAATAAGGATTTTTCATGACGTTACCAAATAATCCAGCTAAAAAACCAGGCATACCATCAGGTGATTCATTCACACAAGACTGGATATATGAATTACCTGAAGAATTTCGCACAAAAGAATGGCTAAATAAGTATGTTATCCATTACTTAAATGATGACTATAATTTTTTTGAAAAAAATGAATTGATGAGGTTGATTCTAGACATCACAAATGATTTATTAAGTTATGGAGATTCTGATACTGACGCGGTTATAATTAATGCATTAAAATTACTGTCTGATAATTACATGTCACATTTGGAGTTAATACAATACTGGTCTTTAGATGATGAGCCTCTTGAGGATTGTTTTATATTAACACCTAAAATAAGAAGCATTGTGAAAAGTAAAAATAATATCTAGAGTCATATTTATACTGGAGATTTAATTCTTGCCCAAAAGGGCAGGGAAAGTCAGTCACCTGGTTGGAGCAGTTTGACAAGAGGAAGAGAAAAGTTAAGGAACGGCAATGATAGCCCGCTCTTTTTTCTACTGGATTATGCTATTTCCGAACATAACCTAATTGTCTGGTCGATGCGTCCCTGCGAAAGTTTATTCACCAGAACAAGCGCTCAATAAAATTCGGTTGGATGGAAGGCCACTAAGAGCAGAAGAAGAAATAAATGACTGGTATATTAGATATGCATGATTTATCTATTATTGGAGTTGCATACAATAAAACAAAAAATGAATTAACTTTTAACATTGACGATAATTAAATTATCATTTTTTGTGATGTATTTCATTGAGATTTAACATCTTTTGAGATGCGGAATATAATATTTGAGATATCTGTTTATAAAAATATCCCTGATTTACTTGTTGATGAGTATGGATTACAAAAATGAATGCCAAATGATTTTAATTTATACCATGTTAATTCAAGCTCAGGGATAAGTGGCATTGTGATTTCAAAAAAATTAACTTTATAAAATAAAAATAATAAAACTATGGTTTTGGGAAGAAATCAATAAAATTTATTTATGAATGCATTACGGCCGTAAAAAATGCACTTATGATAAGAATTATTTCTGTTTCGTATTACTTATAAATTGAAACCTCCATGTTCACTTTTTTCTTTATGCCGGTAAACAGATAAGACAAATTGCTAAAATTAGTCGTAATTTATGTGTATTGATACGTAATATCTGAGAATAAAATAATAAAGTTTGCTATTTGTGATCATCTGTGGCTCAATGGCGTCACTGGTTTGGAAGTACAGGCCTATTTATGCTGGTCAGTTTAAAGTCGTTCACCATTTAGCGTTATCCCCGATACCACTTCATTGCGAATTCCTTCTAATTAATTCCCATAAGTAAAAATAAAAAACAAACCTCATATGCCTTATGGCAATCAAAAAAATTAAAGGAAATTCTATGTCTGATACAATGACTGGTTCAGTAAAATGGTTTAACGAATCGAAAGGTTTTGGCTTCATCACTCCGGCTGACGGCAGCAAAGATGTGTTTGTTCACTTCTCTGCGATCCGGGGCGACAGCTTCAGAACATTATATGAAGGTCAGAATGTTACCTTCAATGTTGAAGACGGGGCAAAAGGTCCGTCTGCAGCAAATGTGGTGGGGCTCTGAGGCGCACCGATGATTATCACACTGTTTCTTCAGTGTCCCTGTTGCTGCGGAACACAATACCGAACTTCGCACTTTGATGTTTCTGCATCAAATCCGTATGGTGCAAAATGCATTTTTTGTAAAACGGTAATGTTGTTGTCTGAGCAATAGAAAAGACTAAATTCCGGGGCCTGATAATATTATCGGGCCTTTTTATTATGTAGTCATTATTACGTATCGGAAAAAAATGTATTCTCTGAATAATTTTTCTGTCAGGCTTCTTCACCCAAGGTACATTTTAACCTGGTTCGGCATTCTATTGCTTTTTTGTCTGGTTCAGATGCCTTATCCGTGGCTTGTGTTTTTAGGCGATAAGTTAGGCCGTTTTTCAGGTTTATTCCTGAAAAGGCGGGTATCTATAATTAAAAAAAATTTAGAATTATGTTTTCCGGATAAAAATAAAATCCAGATAGAGAGTATGATCGCAAGTAATCTGTCATCTTTGGGAATTGCATTATTTGAAACAGGTATTGCCTGGTTCTGGAATGACAAAAGAATTAATGCAATATTCAGAGTAACTGGCGGTGATAATTTCAATGATGCATATGACAGGAATAATGGTGTTTTAATTATTGGTATCCATTCTATGTCGCTGGAGCTTGGGGGCAGGGTTATGGGGCTGTGTTTTCCTGTAAATGCTATGTATCGTCCGCACAACAATAAAGCAATGGAGTATATACAGACAAGGTGCCGCAGCCGCTCCGGAAACGGGATGATTGACCGGAAAAATTTGAAGTTTATGGTATCCGAATTAAAGCGCGGCCAGGCAATCTGGTTTGCACCTGATCAGGATTTTGGCGCTAAAGGCACTATTTTTGCTCCTTTTTTCTCGGTAGCTGAGGCTTCGACATCCAAAGGTGTTTCAACCATTGTCAAATTATCACGGTCACCGATATTGACTGCAACAATGATAAGAAATAACGAGAATAATAAGAAACCTTACGAATTAATAATTGGCAAAGAAATTAATGAGTTTTCGTCTGGTGATGACGCGATTGATGCCTGCAGGCTGAATCAAATTATAGAGACAGAAATTATGCGTGCACCAGAGCAATACTTGTGGGCACACAGAAGGTTTAAGACCAGACCTCCGGGAGAAAGTTCTCTGTACAAATAAGTTACAAAGATTGCCGTTGAGTGCCTCCTGTATCACATCGCTTATAAACTGCGGTACAGGGTAATGAATACGCATTATACCCGTCCGGGGAGATGTATCTCTCCGGGGCAGGCGTTGAAAAAAGTCAGCCAAAGGCAGAGTCATTGTATGGTGAAGTATGCTTTGGTGAGTTCAGGCAATTCGTACACTCAGGCTGCGTGTAAATGATCAGTGCATTTGCTGTTACTTTTTTATTTATTAACAGCCGGATTAAAAACCGATACCTGTCGCTATCCCCACAGAAGTTCCTTCCGAACCTCCGGATGCCCCGACACCAACTCCCGCACAACCTGACAGCAGAATAGCGGCAATAAAGGCGAATATTTTCAGCATACGGCCTCCGCACATAAATAGTCTGAATAATCCGGATAGTATACCGAAAATAAAAAAAAGCTCTCTGCATCCGCGGAGAGCTGAAAAAAACAAGAATAACCAATTGGTACCACGGGGCAGACAATAACAGTTCCGGGTTAAACGATACTGTAACGGATTCATAAACAGGCAGCATGTTATCGCTTTGTTCACTCTCAATCGGCTCCGGCAGGTGTATTGCTCTGACTTTTTATGAGTCTGTTATCTGGTCTTACCTCTATCTTTCTGCTTTATATCAGAAATAATGATTCTGCTGCCCGGATAATCTGTGGCAACGGTACAAGGCCGGTGTTTGATCTTTATTTTTCGCTGTAATAGAGTCTCAGTATCTGCATTTTCCGGTTTCTTTAATCTTTTTTATCTTTATTTGTTATTGTTATTTAAGTAAAAAATAGCATCGGCAGATAAATCCATCCGCATATCTTTTTTCATTCGCCGGTATGTTCAGTACCGGGGGAATAATAATTTCACGGGAGCATGACAATGGGAAAAACAATCCGTCAGGTGACGTTTGAATTACTCCGGCAACTGAATATCACGACTGTTTTTGGTAATCCCGGTTCGACAGAGGAAACGTTCCTGAAGAACTTTCCGGCGGATTTCCGTTATATCCAGACGCTGCATGAATCCTCCGCCGTAGCGGCGGCTGATGGCTATGCGCAATCCACCCGCAATGTTGCACTGGTGAATGTGCATACATCCGCCGGGCTGAGCAATGCGATGAGTAATATCCTCACCGCGTATATGAACCGCACACCGCTGATTATCACTGCCGGTAACCAGACACGCGACATGCTGCTGATGGAGCCGTGGCTGACCAATATTAAACCGGAAACATTGCCGGAGCCGTGGGTGAAATGGAGTTACCAGCCGGTGAGGGCGGAAGATGTTCCGGCAGCCTTTATGCGGGCGTATGCCATGGCGCTGCAACCGCCGGCAGGGCCGGTCTTTTTATCGATCCCGCTGGATGACTGGGATAAACCGGCGGAATCGGATAGTGCGGTTGTGCGCACCGTCTCTCACCGGGTCAGTGCTGATCCGGTGAGAATGCGTGAGTTTGCACAGCGCGTGTCAGAGGCGAAAAACCCGGTACTGATTTACGGTTCATCCCTTGCGCGGGGAGAGGGCTGGGATGCCGGCATCCGGCTGGCGGAAAAACTGAATATCCCGGTGTATTCAGCTCCGGCCTCAGAACGGCCGCCGTTTCCGGAGTCTCACCCGTTGTATGCCGGGGGGTTACCGTTTGCGATGAAACCGCTTTCGGATAAGCTTGCCGGTCATGATGTGGCACTGATAATCGGTGCGCCGGTTTTCCGGTATTATCCGTATGTGGCCGGTGACTATATCCCGGCGGGACTGCAATTGCTGCATATCACTGACGACCCGCAGGAAGCAGGCCGGGCACCGGTCGGGGATAGCCTGCTGAGTGACGCGGTACTGGCGGTTGAACAGTTAACGGAACGGGTGACAGCTCGTCCGGCACGGACAGCCGCCATCAGTAAACAACCGCACGGGATGGCACCGCATCCTGCCGCACCGGAACCGGTATCTGACGGGCTGCTGAGTGCTTCACAGCTGTTTCGTGCAGTCAGAAGCGCCGTACCGGAAGATACCATTCTGACCGAAGAATCCCCCTCTAACCTCGGGGAACTCCATGCGGCGTGGCCGGTGGATAAACCGGATTCATTCTATACCTTTGCCAGCGGATCACTCGGCTGGACACTACCGGCCAGCGCGGGGATTGCGCTTGGCGAACGGGACAGCGGGCGTAACCGGCCGGTGGTGGCGATTATCGGTGACGGTTCTATGCAATACTCTGTGCAGGGATTATGGACTGCCGCACAGCATCAGTTGCCGATCCTGTTTGTCATTCCGGAAAACGGCCAGTACGGTATTCTGAAATCATTTGCCGTGCTGGAAGACACGCCGGGTGTGCCGGGGCTGGATATTCCGGGACTGGATATTGCTGCGCTTGCCACCGGTTATGGCTGTACGGCGGTCAGGGCAACAACCGAAAATGACGTGATCGCAGCCTGCAAAGCCGCACTGCAACGTAAAGGACCGACCGTACTTGCTGTGCCGATCCGGCCGTCGGTACCGCCGCTGATGTGACAGCAGTATCAATCATTTGATTGTTTACCGGTAATAATACGGGAAGCAGCCTGAACGGCTCTCTGTGCGGAACAGAGTGCCGTTTTGTCAGCGGATTAACATTTGTGGTCACAAGGCAGTTGAATAAGGTGTTACACAACGATAACATTGAGTTGCATTCTCATTACCGGAAGACCAGAAACTCATGCCGTTCACCCGTATACTGCTGCTGTTATCAGGCTGGATTGCCGTCATACTGGCAACCCTGGGTGTCGTGCTGCCGGTATTGCCGACAACGCCGTTTCTGTTGCTGGCGGCATGGTGTTTTTCCCGCTCATCTCCCCGGTTCCATCACTGGTTGCTGTACCGTTCCTGGTTCGGCGGGTATATCCGTCACTGGCAGACACACAAAGGCCTGCCGCGTAAAGCAAAACGGCGGGCGGTGGTGGTCATTCTGCTGACGTTCGCGGTATCACTCTGGCTGGTGAAACTGATTTATATCCGCCTGTTGCTGCTGTGTATTCTGGTCTGGCTGCTGATTTTTATGCTGCGCCTGCCGGAAACAGAGGAAATGACGCCGGAGAATCCCCCGGCGCCGGAGGATAAATCCCCGGACTAATCGTTTTCCGGTAATTTAACATACTGCTGATAAACAGAGTCAAGGTTCGCCAGTAACCATGTTTTCCCGGCAATATCCTGCGTCTCCAGTACCCGCGCCAGTGTCTCCGGGGTATACAGTTGCTCTGCTTCATAAGAGAGCGGCCAGTAGCTGATATGCCAGGGTTCATAGGCCACTCCGCCGGTCTGACGCTGTGTGAACGGCAGATAAAAATCAAACTGTGCCATATTGTCCGCCAGCCAGGCGGAAAGGGCGGCAAAATAGCCGCCTTCCTCATACTCCCAAGGCTCGAGCTGAAGGGCGGTGTCAGCAGGCAGACGGAACGGATCGTAATAATCGACCTCGGTTCCCCAGTGATGACGGCTGGCCCCCGGAATGGCAGACCAGCGCAGAATCGCCTGACAGCGTTCTGCCTCTGACAGTCCGGAGACATCCAGCGGACGGTTTTCAGCATCATTAACAGTGCGGATACCCGCAAATTTTTCATTCCAGATAATCTGCTGGCGGGAAAAATCCCGGAAAGAACTGGCGGGCATCAGTTTAAACCCGGCGGTTGCTGCCGCTTTCTGCATGGCGAGGAACGCTTTGGTGGCATTAAATTGCAGATGATGATTACCGGCAAAATTAATGACATGATCACGGGTTTGCCCGGTCAGCATTTCAAACGTCATCATAGCAGGATCTGCTCCATAATCCGTTGATAGATACGGCTGAGTTGCTGCAAATCAGCGGCACTGACGCATTCATTCACTTTATGAATAGTGGCGTTGATTGGCCCCAGCTCTACAACCTGTGTGCCCATCCGCGCAATAAAGCGCCCGTCAGAGGTTCCGCCGCCGGTGGAGAGTTCCGGCGTCAGATTACAGTACTGGCCGATGGCATGACTGACGGCATCTGTCAGCGGACCTTCCGGTGTCAGGAACGGGTGACCGGATAATGACCAGGTAATCGTGTGTTTAAGCTGGTGTTTTTCCAGCAATGCCGCAATCCGGGCTTTCAGTGACTCAGCGGTGGATTCGGTGCTGAAGCGGAAATTGAACTGAATAAACAGATCACCGGGAATGATATTGTTACTGCCGGTACCGGCACGGATATTAGCTATCTGCATGCTGGTCGGCGGGAAGAACTGATTGCCGCTGTCCCAGTGCTCAGCCACCAGATCCTGTATAAACGGTGCGGCGCGGTGAACCGGGTTATCGGCCAGATGCGGATACGCCACATGGCCCTGGGTGCCGTGAATAGTCAGATTGGCGGTAACGGAGCCCCGGCGGCCATTTTTAATCATATCCCCTAATTGTGATTGACTTGATGGCTCACCGACCAGGCAATATTCCACCTTTTCATGGCGTGCCATCAGGGTTTCCACCACTTTTACCGTACCGTTGACGGCTGAAGCTTCTTCATCAGAGGTGATCAGAAAAGCAAGGCGGCCGGGATAGTCCGGATAACGTTCAGTAAAACGTTCGGCAGCGACAATCATTGCTGCCAGTGAGCCTTTCATATCGGCGGCTCCGCGCCCGTACAGCATGCCGTCAATCAGCGCCGGTTCAAACGGCGGGGTGCGCCAGTGGCTGAGGTCACCCGGCGGTACCACATCGGTGTGACCGGCAAAGGCGAGGGTTGTACCGTTACCGCCACGGTATGCCCAGAAATTTTGTGTATCACCGAATGGCATCGGTTCGACGGTAAAACCGGCGGCGATAAGACGTTCGGTCATCAGCGCCTGACAACCGCTATCGTCCGGGCTGACGGATTCCCGGCTGATAAGCTGTTTTGCCAGATCTGTTACAGGACAATGCATGGTGTTTCCTTTGTATCAGGCAGGGAGGCTGAAGAACTGCTGATAATCATCAGCTTTAAAACCAAGGTGATAACGGCCGTCCGGAGAGACGAGTACCGGGCGTTTGATAAGCGCCGGTTTTTCTGACATCAGGCGGACTGCGGACTGCTCATCCGTTACCGCGTCCTGCTCAGCTTTATCCAGCTGACGCCAGGTGGTTCCGCGTTTGTTGAGCAGCAGCGTCCAGTCAATATGACGGGCAAACTCACTCAGAAGTTCCGTATCCGCACCATCCTGACGGTAGTCATGAAACGCATAAGCTATCTGATGGCTGTCCAGCCACGCACGGGCTTTTTTCATCGTGTCGCAGTTTTTGATCCCGAAAATCCGGCAGACGGAGGTTGTATTTTTCATCATTTATCCTTTGTCGTGAACACGAAAAATAGCATAATGCGGGAATTTGATGCAGTTATCCAGAATCTTACGTGCAGAGAGTATTCGATAAATGCAAAAAAGTGGGGTAGCATTACGCCATAACCATGACAAAAACATCCGGAAGATGTTGAGACAGGATCGATGAAAGAGTACTTAGCCGGAAGCACGCTGTTATTTGCCAGCTTTACCCTTGCGGGACAAACGGACGTGTATCTTAATGAACTTCAGCTCAAATTTACCGAAAACAGTGAACTGTGCCTGGATGAACACAAATGGCCGCAGTTCAGCTCAAGTCAGTCAGAACCATGGATGATTTCACGGCTGAATGCGCTGGCTTCCGTCGGTTTTATCCGTGCGACCATCAAATCGTCCGGCGTGGAATACCAACTGACAGAAAAAGGGCAGGAAGCCTGGCTGCCGCATGAGGATTTTTGTTACGGCGCACTGCGTATCAGTAAAATCAAAGCGATTGAACCGCAGAGCGACGGGATCAGCACCGTGTATTTTTATTATGGTGTGACCGGTATGCCGGACTGGGCGCGTGATAAAAATATCCGCTACGCCTACAGCGAGGTGGATACTATTCTTCGTGGTATGAATAAAGAAGTCATCCAGGTTGATGTCCGTGAAAATCCGGACGGTACGCTGGAACTGCTCAATTACCCGACACCTGCGAGTATCGACGAAGAAAGCGAATAACCCCCGGACAGCTATTCCGGGGATCACTCTCAGCGGGGCAGCCGGTATTTCAGATAGAGCAGGCTGGCCGCAAGTCGTGTGGACACATTCAGTTTTTTCAGAATATTGCGGATGTGCACCTTTACTGTCTCTTCCGAAATAAACAGCGCCCGTGCAATCTCCTTATTTTTCATCCCGCAGGCCAGCTCTTTGAGCACATCAGCTTCCCGTTGTGTCAGATAACTGACCGGGTCGTGATAGTGTTCACGTTCCTGCAAAATTTTATAAATGGCCTCACTGAAAATCTTTTTTCCTTTAAAGGCATTTTTAATCTGACTTAATAAATAATCAACATCGCAATTCTTTAGTAAATAACCATCAGCTCCGGCATCAATAGCTGCGTATATATCATTTCGTTCCCGGGATTGTGAAAACACCAGGATATAGCTGGATATTTTCTTGTGGCGTAATTTTTTGATGAAATCAATACCGGAAAAAGCACGGATATTAATATCTAATATAATCATTCTGGGGGTGTGCTGATGGATATGACTGAACAAGCCATTGTTGTCAGTGAATTCCGGCATAATGGTTAACGCATAATCCGGCTGTAAAAGCATTTTAAAACCATAGCGTAACAACGGATGGTCATCAATAACCATAATCGTGTGATGGGGCATAGAGTTCTCCCTTGCCGGGTAGGTGGTATAAGATAGTTTTAATTAAAATAATTTAATTTATGTATTAATTATTAAAACAAAAAATATATACTGCTCGCCAAGACAGTTAATTTTTACGCAAAAGTGTTATATGTGCAAATAACAAAGTATTTAAAAATAATAATATCCCTAATAACATAAAGCATATTATAGGGGGAAGATTAGCGGTTTAAGACAGGAGGATATAATTGGCGGTATAACGGGATAAGGTCACTATAATCAGTTAACCAATAAGCGATATGTTGTTTTTTTCAACAGGCTCTGCACATTAACTACATGAATATTACACTTTTTTCACTATTCCGCTATTTATCAGTATACTGTTTATGTAGCGCTGAATAATGTGGCCGGCGGCCGATCTTATGCCGCTGACCCGCCCTGACCCTGTTATTAATGCCTGTAAAGGATCCTGAAATGGACGAACAATTAAAACAAAGTGCTCTTGAGTTTCATCAGTTTCCGTCTCCCGGTAAAATTACCGTCACCCCGACCAAACCGCTGACGACCCAGCGTGACCTGGCACTGGCCTATTCGCCCGGTGTTGCGGCTCCCTGCCTGGAAATTGCGGAAGATCCGCTGGCGGCTTACAAATATACCGCCAAAGGTAATCTGGTGGCGGTGATTTCCAACGGCAGTGCAGTGCTGGGCCTCGGTAATATCGGGGCACTGGCCGGTAAGCCGGTGATGGAAGGAAAAGGTGTCTTATTTAAAAAATTCTCCGGCGTGGATGTCTTTGATATTGAAGTCAATGAATCCGACCCGGACAAGCTGGTGGATATCATCGCTTCCCTGGAGCCGACATTCGGCGGCATCAACCTGGAAGATATCAAAGCACCGGAATGTTTCTATATTGAAAAGAAACTGCGCGAACGCATGAAAATTCCGGTCTTCCATGATGATCAGCACGGTACAGCGATTATCAGCACCGCTGCGGTACTGAACGGGCTGCGTATCGTTAATAAAGCGATCGGTGATGTCCGTCTGGTGGTCTCCGGTGCCGGGGCTGCATCTGTCGCCTGTATGAACCTGATGGTGCTGCTGGGACTGAAACGCGACAATATTATTGTCTGTGATTCCAAAGGGGTTATCTATAAAGGCCGCGAAGCCGATATGGCGGAAACCAAAGCAG
This sequence comes from Morganella morganii, assembly GCF_019242955.1. GTDB lineage: Bacteria > Pseudomonadota > Gammaproteobacteria > Enterobacterales > Enterobacteriaceae > Morganella > Morganella sibonii. The sequence continues at coordinate 2,415,897 of NZ_CP066129.1, read as the reverse complement.
CGTATGCCATTGATGATAACGGCATGCGCACCCTGGCGGATGCTATGCCGGGCGCGGATATTTTCCTCGGTTGTTCCGGTCCCGGCGTGCTGACGCCGGAAATGGTCAAAGGTATGGCGCGTGATCCGCTGATTCTGGCGCTGGCGAACCCGGAACCGGAAATCCTGCCGCCGCTGGCACTGGCAGTGCGTCCGGACGCTATTATCTGCACCGGACGTTCGGATTACCCGAACCAGGTAAATAATGTGCTTTGCTTCCCGTTCATTTTCCGCGGTGCTCTGGATGTCGGCGCAACGGCAATTAATGAAGAGATGAAACTGGCGTGTGTGAAAGCGATTGCTGACCTGGCGCTGGCTGAGCAGAGTGAGCAGGTAGCCTCCGCATACGGCGGACAGGAGTTATCATTCGGCCGCGAATATATTATCCCGAAACCGTTTGATCCGCGTCTTATCCTGAAAATCGCCCCGGCGGTCGCCAAAGCGGCGATGGAAACCGGGGTAGCGACACGTCCGATTGAGGATTTCAGTGTTTATCTGGAACATCTCAATGAATTTGTCTACAAAACCACACTGTTTATGAAGCCGATTTTCTCCATGGCACGCAAAGATCGCAAACGCATCGTGCTGGCTGAAGGGGAAGAGCCGCGTATGTTGCATGCGACCCAGGAACTGGTCAGCATGGGACTCGCGTATCCGATCCTGATTGGTCGTCCGGATGTGATTGAAATGCGGATCAAGAAACTGGGACTGCAAATTGTGCCGGGGCAGGATTTTGAAATCGTAAATAATGAAAGTGACCCGCGTTTTGCCGAGTACTGGCAGGAATATTATCAGCGGATGAAACGCAAAGGCGTGACGCAGGAACAGGCCCGCCGTGCCATTATCACTAACCCGACCAGCATCGGTGCCATTATGGTGCATCGTGGTGAGGCGGATGGCATGATCTGCGGGATAGTCGGGGATTATCACGAACACTACCGGATTGTGGAAAATGTATTTGGTTTCCATGAGGGGGTGCATACCGCCGGGGCAATGAATGCTCTCAGTCTGCCGACAGGAAATACCTTTATCGCGGATACTTATGTACATGATGATCCGACGGCAGAGCAACTGGCTGAAATCACCCTGATGGCCGCCGCCGCGGTACGCCGGTTTGGTATTGAGCCGAAAGTGGCACTGCTGTCGCGTTCCAGCTTCGGTTCATGTCCGTCACCGTCCGCGGAGAAAATGCGCGATACGCTGGCACTGATCCGTGAGCGGGAACCATCACTGGAAATTGACGGGGAAATGCACGGCGACGCGGCACTGGTGGAAGCTATCCGCCGTGATCTGATGCCGGACAGCCCGCTGAGAGGTGCGGCAAACCTGCTGATTATGCCGAACGGGGAAGCTGCACGCATCAGTTATAACCTGCTGCGTGTAACCACTTCTGAGGGGGTGACAGTCGGGCCGGTACTGATGGGGATTAATAAACCGGTACATATTCTGACTTCTATTTCCTCTGTGCGGCGTATTGTCAATATGGTCGCGCTGGCAGCGGTGGAAGCGCAGACTCAGCCACTGTAACACGAAGCAGTAAATCAGACGCCCCGGCAACGGGGCGTCATACAGGAAACGTATGCTGAAGATTGAAAAAGTGGATCATATCGCAGTGATTGCCTCTGATCTCAACGCCAGTCTGGCATTTTATTGTGATGTGCTGGGAATGACGGTGCTCAGTGAGCACTACCGTGCGGAACGGGATTCTTACAAGGTGGATCTGGCGCTGAACGGGGAGTATCTGCTGGAACTCTTTACCTTTCCGGCAAGCCCGGCGCGGGTGACACAACCGGAAGCCTGCGGGTTGCGTCATCTGGCATTTTCTGTCCGCGACCTGAGGGCATGGGAAGCGCATCTGAAAAAAGCGGGTGTCCGTTGTGACAGCATCCGCACTGATGAATATACCGGTAAATCCTTTTTCTTCTGCTTTGATCCGGACAATCTGCCGGTGGAGTTTTATACCCGCTGACGGATAAAAAAAAGCCAGCACGATGGCTGGCTGAGAAACTTCGAAATACTGGAAGCAATGTGAGCAATGTCGTTTGCCAATACCTTAGTAATTTACTCAGGTATCGACAACGAGAATGATAATTTTTCCCATTTAAAAAGTAAAGTGTTTTTTTGATAAAATATGATGATTATCTGCACTGCAAACCGGATCGCACAAAACAGCAAAAAAATGACTTATTAAAATTAAGTGTAAAGTTGTTTAATAATCAAAGTTATTACGTTAACAAGCCTTGAAATATGGCAAAATATCCCTATTTTTGAAGCATATGATGAGCACACTCTTTAAAGGATCGTACTGATATGATGCGAATTGCATTATTTTTACTCACAAACCTCGCTGTCATGGTCGTTTTCGGCATTATTCTGTCGCTGACCGGCGTTCAGAGTCAAAGTGTGACCGGACTGATGATTATGGCCGGGTTATTTGGCTTCGGTGGCGCATTTGTGTCTCTGCTGATGTCAAAATGGATGGCGCTGCGTTCTGTCGGCGGGCAGGTCATAACGAACCCGTCCACACAAACCGAACGCTGGCTGGTGGAAACGGTACGCCGTCAGGCCCAGCAGGCCGGTATCGGCATGCCGGAAGTGGCGATTTATCATGCGCCGGATATTAACGCCTTTGCAACCGGTGCCCGCCGTGATGCATCGCTGGTGGCCGTCAGTACCGGGTTACTGGAAAATATGAGCCGCGACGAGGCGGAGGCAGTTATCGCCCATGAAATCAGCCATATCGCGAATGGTGACATGGTGACCATGACGCTGTTACAGGGCGTGGTAAACACCTTTGTTATCTTTATTTCCCGCATCCTGGCACAACTGGCGGCTGGTTTTATGTCAAACAATAATGACGAAAACGCCGGCAGCCAGGGCAACCCGATGATTTATTTTGCGGTATCTATGGTACTGGAAATTGTCTTCGGTATTCTGGCCAGCATTATCACCATGTGGTTCTCCCGCCGCCGTGAGTTTTATGCGGATGCGGGTTCGGCAAATCTGGTCGGGCGCGAGAAAATGATCGCTGCACTGCAACGCCTGAAAACCAGTTACGAACCGCAGGAAGAGGGCAGTATGATGGCATTTTGTATCAATGGCCGTAATAAATCATTCAGCGAGCTGTTTTTATCCCACCCGCCGCTGGATAAGCGTATTGAAGCACTGCGCAGCGGTGAGTTCCTGAATTAATCAGTTCCGGATAATAAAAAGGCTGTAACGCTCTGCGTTGCAGCCTTTTTTATGCCTGTTTGCATAACATCTGCGATGTACATAAAAAATCCCGCATTCATTGGCTGAATACGGGATTTTCTGTTATCTGACGATAATCAGCGGCGGGATATTATCCCTGCTGTAAATCTTCGTCGTTATCATTATCGAACAGTGTTTTATCTGTCTGCCCCAGGATCTGGCTGGTGACTGTACCTGCGGTCATGGAACCACTGACGTTCAGCGCGGTACGACCCATATCAATCAGCGGCTCAACAGAGATCAGCAGGGCGACCAGGGTGACCGGCAGACCCATCGCAGGCAGGACGATCAGTGCTGCGAAAGTCGCACCGCCGCCGACACCGGCAACACCGGCAGAGCTGACTGTCACAATACCGACCAGTGTGGCAATCCACAGCGGGTCAAACGGGTTGATACCGGCGATAGGTGCAACCATAACAGCCAGCATAGCCGGGTAAATCCCTGCACAGCCGTTCTGACCGATGGTGGTACCAAAGGAGGCGGCGAATCCGGCGATGGAGTCAGGAATACCGATACGACGGGTTTGCGCTTCCACACTCAGCGGAATACTGGCCGCACTTGAACGGCTGGTAAAGGCGAAAGTCAGTACCGGTGCGATTTTACGGAAGAAACGCAGCGGATTGATACCGGCAATACCGACAATCAGGCCGTGAACCACAAACATCAGCAGGATAGCGATATAAGAGGCAACCACAAAAGTGCCTAATTTAATGATGTCCTGAATATTTGAACCGGCAACGACTTTGGTCATCAGTGCAAATACACCGTACGGGGTAAAGCGCATGACCAGACGAACCAGTTTCATCACCCATGCCTGGAGGATATCAATTGCTCCGAGCACTTTGGCTCCGCGCTCTTCGTTGTCTTTGATCAGCTGAAGTGCGGCAACACCCATAAAGGCGGCAAAAATCACCACGCTGATAATCGAGGTCGGATTAGCACCGGTCAGGTCAGCAAACGGGTTTTTCGGAATAAAGGACAGAATAAGCTGTGGCACGGTCAGATCAGAGACTTTGCCTGCATACTGCGATTCCAGCTGGGTCAGGCGCGCGGTTTCTTTCACACCCTGAACGAGTCCGTCTGCGGTCAGACCGAAAGCAAGTGTAACCAGAATACCGATCAATGCGGCAATCGCCGTGGTGATCAGCAGGGTGCCGATAGTCAGTACGCTGATTTTACCCAGTGATGATGCCTGATGCAGGCGGGCAACCGCGCTGAGGATAGAGGCGAACACCAGCGGCATGATGACCATCTGCAACAGCTTCACGTAGCCGTTACCGACGATATCAAACCATGGCAGTGCCTGTTTTACAGCATCATGTTCTGTCCCGTAGAATGCATTCAGCCCGAGGCCGAACAGGACACCGATCACCAGACCGGTGAGTACCTTTTTGGAAAGACTCCAGTTTTTATTGCTGCAGAGCTTCATCAGCATCAGCAGCAGAATAACGAATATGGCGAGATTGCTGATTAATGGAAAGTTCATCCCGGTCTCCGATACCTGTTGGTATGTTGTTATAGTGTGTTGATTACATCGCATACAGTTGTGCAAATGCAGGAACTGTAAAAGATTCGTTATAGATTAACAGGAGTTTTCCGCATCACTTATAACGAATCTGAATTATTTATAGCTATATTGTAGATCACAGGGAATGATTTGACATGAATAGTCACTAAACAGACTATTTTCTATAGCGATGGGTTATATAAAATCCGTTTCTTATAGCACGGCGTTTATCTGCGCCAGCACCAGCTCCCGCACATGAGCCCACCAGGTTTCCCAGTGTGCGGGCAAATAAAATGAGGCCAGCAGTACAATCAGCGCCACACTGCGCTCTGCCCGTTTATTGCCGCTGCTGCCCAGCAACGGAATACAAAAACGCCAGCGCACCGGCCATAACAGCGGAATTCCGGCTGTCGTCAGCATATCGCCTGCCAGATGGCTCAGATACCCGACAATGACTGCCTGGTAAAAATCGGCCGGAACAGACCAGCTGACCGGCAGTTGTGTGCGGAATAAAATAACACCGGTCAGAATGGCCAGCAGGCTGTGCGTGAACCCCCGGTGACCGCACAGGCGGGAAACCGGCACAGAAATAAAACGAACCCACTGACCCAGCATGGACTTCGGGTGATCGATATCCGGCAGCAGTGCTCCGGCCAGGGCGCCGGGGATCAGGTGCAGCCAGTCCCCCTGACTGATATCAGGCGAAATCTGAAGCTGATGAACCATCACTACAGAAGCGACAGAGAAAAGCAGGTGACCCTCAGCCGTCATGATACCGGGTAAATACTCAGGTGTTTATTTATACAGTGTTACAGTATAAAGTTTTTTATGTCGCCCGGCCAGAGGGTAAGAAAGAAAAAGGCTTATTTATTAATGGATAACTATGGAATATTTCACTAACGGAGCAGGGCGGGCAATTTCCCGCCACACTGTTATCAGAAAAACACCATCAGCAAAACGTTATCAGCAAAACGTTATCAGCAAAACGTTATCAGCGAACCATCGCAGCCGTCAGTTCATTGAGTGACGACAACCGGTAATCTGCCAGCGACCAGCGCGGATCTGCCGCCATTTCAGCAGCCGGTACCACAATGGATCGCATCCGGGCCGCCTTACAGGCGATCATGCCGTTAACGGAATCCTCCAGCGCAACGCACTGCACCGGCGGAACACCCAGCGCCTCCGCTGCGTTCAGATAAACCTGCGGGTGCGGCTTGCTGTATGGCAGATCACCGGCAGAAACCACAGCATCAAAATAATGGCGGATGTTAAACATTTCCAGTACGGATTCCAGCATGTAGAGCGGTGATGCGGACGCCAGAGCGATTTTCAGGCCCTGTGACTGACACAGAGAGAGCGCATGTTCCACGCCGGGCAGAAGCGGACGCTCTTTTTCCACCATCGCGATAGTGGAATCAATAATCCGCTGAGTGACATCCTGTTTTGACGGTGTCTGCCACGGTGAGATGTGATACCACAACTCCACGACCTGATCGATACGCAGACCCAGCATATCGGGCAGTTTATCCCGCAGTGACATATCCAGGCCGATGTCGCTGAAAACCTGATTTTCACTCTGAAGCCAGAACGGCTCAGAATCAATCAGTAAACCATCCATATCAAAAATAGCGGCCTGTACCGGTAAGGTGTGGGACATAGTGTATGCTCCTGATATCCTGCAATGAATTAAAACATCCTCTGATTGTAACAAGCCGTGGCGGAGAGTTCATTAAGTGACTTAATAATTTACGGGGTAAAAAAGTCCGGAATAATGATAATGATCTTCTCCTGACTTCTGCGCTATGATTACTGAGAAAATATCAAATGAGGAAAGCGCATGACGCTGCAACAAGCCCGCTGGGTTGCTGTATTTAAACGGGTGGCAGGCTGGGTGGTTTTTATTCCGGCACTGATCTCAACTATCGTTTCTTTACTGAAACTGGCTCATCAGCAGAGTACCGGCAGTGATAAAATTAATGCGGTTATCGGGGACTTTATTAATGTGGTGACGGAAATGATCCGTGTAAATACACCTTTTCTGAACACATTCTGGAACAACTCTCCCGTACCGGATAAATTACTCGGTTTTGAGGGTCATAATCTGAGTTTTTTACTGATTTATATCCTGATATTTGTCGGGCTGGCACTGAGTGCTTCCGGTATCCGGATGTCCAGACAAGTCCGGTTTATTCGTGAGAATATCGAAGATCAGGCGATTATTGAGAATGCCAGAGAGAGCGGAAAAACACCTGCGGATTTAATCGCCAAAATTCGCATTCCGAATCACACCATTTTCCGGCAAATTTTTGTGCTGTATGTACTGCCGGTATTTATCGGCGCCATTGCGTGGTTCTTAATTAAATTTCTGAACTGGTAAACAGAGTTATCTGAAAAAATACCCCGCAGGATCGCTGACGGGGTATTTTTTTTATCCGGAAAACGGGGTTATCCCGCGAGAATATCGTCAATAATAGCCTGAGCGCTCTGGTAATAACGGTCACCGAATAAGTGACTGCGATGAAGCTGGTAATAGAGCTGATACAGCGGCTGGCGCTCTAAGAAACCACTCTCCAGAGGCCAGACCTGCTGATAGCCGTCGAGGATCTGCATCGGCAGTTCAGGGAAAAACGAGAGCATTGCCAGATCACACTCACGATCACCCCAGTAACAGGCGGGGTCAAATGCGACAGTTCTTCCGTCAGCGACAGCCGCACAGTTTGATGGCCACAAATCACCATGGAGCAGAGAAGGTTGCGGCTGGTGGTTTGCCAGTTTTTGCTGCACACGCTGAATAATGTTGTCGATATCGCCGAAGATAATGCCTTTTTCTTTCGCCAGCTGTAATTGCCAGCCAATCCGTTTTTCGGCAAAGAAAGAGGCCCATTTTTTATCCCAGGCATTCGGCTGCGGATTAGTACCCAGCAGGTTATCTTCATCGAAACCATAGCGGGGCTGTTCATGCCACTGGTGCAGACGCGCCAGCTGCTGCCCGAACATATACGCGGAATGGGAATCAAAAGGTTTCAGCGGCAGATATTCCATAATCAGAAAGCTGACATCTTTTGCCGACCCGACGCCATATACAGCGGGAGTTGTCAGTGTGCTGCTGCGGCTGAGAGCATCAAGCTGTTCGGCCTCAGTTTTGAATACCTGCAACATGTCACGCCGGTTGTATTTGATGAAAACCGGGTGATCGCCGTAACGGGCACTCCGGGAAAAGTGAATTTCACCGCCATTGAGCTGTTTCTTGTCAGAGAACGAGTGTTCGCCGAAATGTTCACTGAGTATACGTCCTGCTGCCTGCCACATGAGCCACCCCACTAAGCCGTCTATCAGTCAGTCTATCTTACCGCCGGAAAATAAAAGAAAAAAGCGGACATCTCACACAAATTACACAGTAACCGCAGGGAAATACAGAAAAGGACAAAAACAGAGGGTTGTTTCGGAAGAGTCCGGATGCGGGAGATATTCCGGTAACAGAATATCCCCCGTTATGCAGAGGGTCAGGCAACCTGTCTGCGGCGTTTCAGCGCGGATAACCGTAACTGATTATAAATCAGTGCCAGCACAAAATAGAGTGCCTGCACCAGTACAATACAGGCACCGGTAGCTCCGTCAATATGGAAGCTGACAACCGTACCGATATAACTCGAACTGACAGAAACCAGAATTGCCACCAGAATCATTTTGCCGAAACTGCGGCACAGCAGAAAGGCGATGATACCCGGCGAGATGAGCATGGCAATCACCAGAATGATCCCGACGGCCTGCAGAGAGGCAACGATAGTCAGCGCCAGCAGTGACAGCAGCCCGTAATGCAGCAGACGAACCGGCAGGCCGATAACCCGTGCCTGGTTGGGGTCAAAGCAGTACAGCATGAAATCTTTATATTTCACCATCAGTACAACCATCGTCAGCCCGGCGATAACCAGGGTCTGGCGCAGTTCAGCCTGTGTGATCCCGAGGATATTACCGAACAGAATATGTGTCAGGTGCTGTTCGGTATCAATGCGGGTAAACAGCACCAGTCCAAGCGCAAACATACCGGAGAAGACAATACCCATGACGGTATCTTCTTTGATTCTGCTGTGTTCTTTCAGATAGCCGGTGGCAAAGGCACAGAAAAGCCCGGAAATAAATGCGCCGATAATCAGCGGAATGCCCATCACAAATGCCATTACTATGCCCGGCAGAACGGCATGAGAAATAGCATCCCCCATCAGTGACCAGCCTTTGAGCACCAGAAAGCAGGAGAGAACAGCACAGACCGCACCGGTCAGAATAGCGGCCAGCATAGCCCGCTGCATAAACGGGAAAGCAAACGGGTCAATAAACAATGAGGTCAGAAAATCACTCATGAGTTTGCCTCCTGACGCAGTTTTGCTGATTCACGGCGGGCACGGCGGCGGGCAGATAACATGCCGTGTTTTGGCGCAAAGAAGAAAGCGATCAGGAAAATAATTGTCTGCAGGGTCACAATCATGCCGCCGGTGGCTCCGTTCAGAAAATAACTGATATAGGCACCGGTACTGCTGGTCACTGCCCCTAAAATAACAGCGATGATCAGTAGTTTTTTAAATTGATCCGTTAACAGATAGGCGGTAGCTCCGGGGGTGATGACCATCGCAATGACCAGAATCGCCCCGACAGTCTGAAGTGCAGCGACAGTACAGGCGCTGAGCAGGGTAAAGAAGATAATTTTCAGTGCCAGCGGGTTCAGACCGATAGAGCGGGCATGTGTTTCATCGAAAAAGACCACCAGCAGATCTTTCCAGATAAACATCAGCACGAGGAAAGAAACAGCAATAATAATTTCCACCTGCAGCATGTCTTCATCCGCAATCCCGAGAATATTTCCCATGATGATAGTCTGCACATTCACAGAGGTCGGGTTCAGGGAGACGATCAGCAGACCGGCGGCAAAGAAAGTGGAAAATATAAACCCGATCACAGCATCTTCCCGCAGCCTGGTCAGATGGCGGACAAACGTCATGGAAAGAGCGGCCAGCATACCGGTGAAAAATGCGCCGACAGAGTAAGGAAAACCGAGGGCGTAAGCCCCCGCGACACCCGGAACCACGGAGTGGGAGAGGGCATCCCCCATCAGCGACCAGCCTTTGAGCATCAGGTAAGCAGACAGAAAGGCACACACGGCACCGACAATGCCGCTCACCCAGATAGCTTTCACCATATAATTGTATTCAAACGGCTGGAGTAACAGCTCTGTCATGGCTGCTCGTCCTTACTGCCGGTTTTCACCGTCAGATTATCCTGATGGCCGTAGAAGACAGCGGCGCGTTCGTCGTCGGTAATCACCGTCAGTGAACGCGGGTCGTCATCGTCATGCAGATCCGGACCAGACAGGTTGATATGGCGCAGCACACCACCGAATGTTTTTTCCAGGTTTTTCTGCGTGAATGTGGTGGCGGTCGGGCCGCTGTCGAGCACAGTACGGTTTATCAGGATCACATGATCACAGAATTCAGGGACGCTGCCGAGGTTGTGGGTGGATACCAGCACCAGATGCCCCTCTTCACGCAGTGAACGCAGTAAATCAATAATGGCATTCTCTGTTTTGACATCCACACCGGTAAACGGCTCATCCAGCAGCAGGACTTTTCCGTTTTGTGCGAGGGCGCGAGCCAGAAACACACGTTTTTTCTGTCCGCCGGAGAGTTCGCCTATCTGCCGGTGACCCAGACCGGTAAGGCCGACGCGTTCCAGGGCGTCGGCGACAGCTTTCTTATCCTCTTTGCCGGGAATTCGCAGAAAACCCATTTTGCCGTAACGGCCCATCATCACGACATCAGAGACCAGAACCGGGAAGTTCCAGTCCACTTCTTCTGTCTGCGGAACATAGGCAATCACATTTTTTTTCAGCGCGGCACGTACCGGTTCATCATTCAGTGTCACCCGCCCCTGTGTCGGCGTGACCAGCCCCATAATGGTTTTGAACAGGGTGGACTTACCGCTGCCGTTAATACCGACGAGCGCACAGATAGAACCGCCTTCTATGCTGAAGCTGGCATCAAAAATGGCGGTATGACCATTGTTATAGGTGACAGTGGCGTTATCGACAACCAGCTGTGGCTTGCTGAACTGAGCACTCATTGATGAAATCCTTTGGCGATAGTATTTACAGTAGTATTGAGCAGATCAATATAGGTCGGAACCGGGCCGTCAGCGGCGGACAGGGAATCCACATACAGTACACCGCCGTATTCTGCGCCGGTTTCTTTGGCAACCTGTTTCGCCGGTTTGTCAGAGATAGTACTTTCGCTGAATACAACCGGGATTTTATATTTGCGTACGGTATCAATCATATGACGCACCTGCTGTGGTGAGCCTTGCTCTTCTGCGTTAATCGGCCACAGATAGACCTCCTGAAAACCGTAATCATTGGCCAGATAACTGAACGCACCCTCACTGGTTGCCAGCCAGCGCTGGTTTTCAGGGATATTGGCCAGACGGGCACGCAGCGGGGCATCAAGCGCTTTTATTTTTGCCGCATACGCTGCCGCGTTTTTATTATAGGTTTCCGCATTGGCCGGGTCATGTTTTACCAGTGCGGCACGAATATTTTCGATGTACATCAGGGCGTTGGTCGGGGACATCCAGGCATGCGGGTTCGGATTACCGTTATACGCACCGCCGCGGATAGAATTTGGTGTAATTCCCTCAGTAATGACAACCGCCGGGACATCCTGTAAATTTTCAAAGAAGCGTTCAAACCAGCGCTCCAGATTCAGACCGTTCCACAGAATCAGGTCAGCATCCTGTGCGCGCATGATGTCTTTCGGGGTCGGCTGGTAATCATGGATTTCCGCACCGGGTTTGGTGATTGATTCCACAACAGCAGCATCACCGGCCACGTTTTGCGCCATATCCTGAATGATGGTGAAAGTGGTAACGACTTTGAATTTTTTCTCTGCCGCAGCGGAATATCCGCTGACAGCACACAGTGTCAGCAGCAACACAGCATGCCGGAAGATCTGTGTCAGGGACGGAAAGGAAAACGTATTTTGTTTTTTGTTCATTTTATCAGCCTGCCTGGTTAAAGTGTGACAATCACTAAGGATATCGTTGATGATAATGATTATCAATATCATTTGAGGTTGTCAAGCACTTCCGTAATATCTTTATAACATTCAGTACGATCGATTCACACTATGCTATGAATCACATAAAATGTAAAAGTTAAGTAAACTCCTTTTGGTTTATGTGTGTTTTCAGTATTCTTAGCTTCGTCAGAATGCCGGATAAAGGGTAACAGAGTGAAAAAAACCGTTAGTGTGATTGCTTTAGCATTATTGTTGGCGGGCTGCTCAGGAAGCAGCGAACAAAACCGCACCAATTACGGCTCCGGCGGCTGGATAACACCGCCATCTTCCGGCATTACTGATTCTTCCGTTTATCCGGTAAAGGGCAGTGGTGTCTATCCTGCAACCCCGTTTGATCAGTTTATCCGCCAGGCATCTAACCGCTATGAGGTCGATGAAACGCTGATCCGTGCCATTATTGAGGTTGAATCCTCTTACCGGCCTGAGGTTATCAGTAAATCCAATGCCGTTGGCCTGATGCAGATTAAAGCCTCTACGGCCGGACGCGATGCTTATCGTGTAAAAGGCCGTAACGGCGAACCGAGCACCCGTGATTTACTGGACCCGCAAACCAATATCGATATCGGCACAACCTATATCCGGATTATCCGTGACCAGCATCTGGCCGGCATTACCGACCCGCAAACACTCAATTACGCAACGATTGTCTCCTACGTTAACGGCGCCGGAGCTTTACTGCGCACGTTTGATAACAACCGTGCACTGGCGATTGAAAAAATCAATACGCTGTCAGCCGATGAATTTTATGAGCATGTACAGAGTAAACACCCTGCATCACAGGCTCCGCGTTATCTGTGGAAAGTGAAAAATGCTTACCGCGCCCTGGCGATGGCTGACTGATCTTCTGACTTCCCCTTCATAAATACCGCCTCCGTTGCAGATGCTGCGCCGCAGTGTGAATCTGCAACGGAAGCGTCCTGCTGAATTTCCCCTGCAATAAATCCGGTCTGCTGTTTCTGTATCACGTGCCTGTTCCCTGTGAATAAAAAGCATACGATTTACGCCGGTAATAATGAAGAAAAGAATGAGAGGGAATGGGGAATTGCGAGTTATGCGGAATAATGAAAAAAAAGCCCTGATTCAGGATCAGGGCAATAAAAATACCAAAAGTTCACTTATCTCTACTACGGCCGGAGTATAACGGACAATATTTTACAATTGGTGAATTAACAATGATAAATTGTATCAATGTTTTACCTGATCGTTCCGCAAAATAAATGATTGTGCCGGACAAAATAACGTGGTGAATTTTAAAAATGAACTGAAGGCATTTGACTCATTAGCGGAAGATAATCCGGTTCTTCCCTGAAAGCGGGCTGCGGCAGATTTTCACAACGGCATGGTGCCGTACAGAAAATGATTTAAAATCTGCCGCAGATGCTGTTTTAAAAAGGAAATGTTCATAATTTCTGCATACTTTGTGACACCGCACACTTTTTCAGATACCTGGTCACATAAACCTATTAATCCTTATTTGCTGTGCTAGTATGGATTTCGAGTTCCGGCAAGGGCGCCCGGCAGATTATTATCCGCAGGTGTGACCCGGCTTGCAATGTACGCAAGAAATTGCCGGTAACGTACTGAAAATCAAATAAATGAGATTTCTATATGTGATCTTACGTATGGGTCACCACTGTAGATAAGGATTTAAAAATGCCTGTAATTACTCTTCCTGACGGCAGTCAGCGCCAGTTTAACCATCCTGTTTCTGTCCTTGATGTTGCGAATGATATCGGTGCCGGTCTGGCGAAAGCCTGCATCGCCGGTCGTGTTAACGGTACGCTGGTCGATGCCTGCGATATGATCGAACACGATGCCACGTTAGCCATTATCACCGCCAAAGACGAGGAAGGACTGGAAATCATCCGCCACTCCTGTGCTCACCTGTTAGGTCATGCTATCAAACAATTATGGCCGAACACCCGCATGGCGATTGGTCCGGTCATCGATAACGGTTTCTATTATGACGTTGACCTCGATGTGTCTCTGACCCAGGAAGACCTGGAGAAACTCGAACAGCGGATGACGGAACTCGCCAAAAAAGATTATGACGTGGTGAAAAAACGCGTCACATGGAGCGAGGCCCGCGAGACGTTCGTTTCCCGTGGTGAAGATTACAAGGTTGAAATTCTGGACGAGAATATCGGTCAGGATGAGCATCCTGCACTGTATTTCCATGAAGAATATATCGATATGTGCCGTGGTCCGCACGTACCGAATATGCGTTTCTGCCATAGCTTCAAATTACAGAAAGTGGCCGGTGCCTACTGGCGCGGCGACAGCGAAAACAAAATGCTGCAACGCATTTACGGTACCGCGTGGGGCGATAAGAAGCAGTTAGCTGCCTATCTCCAGCGCCTGGAAGAAGCCGCAAAACGCGATCACCGTAAAATCGGTAAGCAGCTTGACCTGTATCATATGCAGGAAGAAGCGCCGGGTATGGCGTTCTGGCATAATGACGGCTGGACAATTTTCCGTGAACTGGAAGTGTTCGTCCGTGTGAAACTGAAAGAGTACGATTACCAGGAAGTAAAAGGTCCGTTTATGATGGACCGCGTTCTGTGGGAAAAAACAGGACACTGGGAAAACTACAAAGAGCATATGTTCACAACTTCTTCTGAAAACCGTGAATATTGCATTAAGCCGATGAACTGTCCGGGTCATATCCAGATCTTTAATCAGGGTCTGCGTTCTTACCGTGATCTGCCGCTGCGTATGGCAGAGTTCGGCAGCTGCCACCGTAACGAATCTTCCGGTGCACTGCATGGTCTGATGCGTGTCCGCGGCTTTACTCAGGATGATGCACATATCTTCTGTACAGAAGAGCAGGTGATGGACGAAGTCAGTGCCTGTATCCGTATGGTCTATGACATGTACTCCACTTTCGGCTTTAAAAAGATTGTGGTTAAACTGTCCACCCGTCCGGAAAAACGCATCGGTTCTGATGTCCAGTGGGATAAAGCCGAAGCTGACCTGGCAAGCGCACTGAAAGAAAACAACATTGAATTCGAATATCTGCCGGGCGAGGGTGCCTTCTACGGGCCGAAAATTGAATTTACTTTGTATGATTGTTTGGATCGTGCATGGCAATGTGGTACAGTGCAGCTCGATTTCTCTCTGCCGGCTCGTCTGGGTGCAACTTACGTTGCCGAAAACAATGAACGCGTTACCCCGGTGATGATTCACCGCGCGATTTTAGGCTCAATGGAGCGCTTCATTGGTATCCTGACTGAAGAAACTGCCGGTTTCTTCCCGACATGGTTAGCGCCTAACCAGGTAGTGGTAATGAATATCACTGATTCTCAGGCCGATTATGTTCAGAAAGTCGTCAAAGAACTGCAGGATGCCGGAATTCGTGCAAAAGCAGACTTGAGAAATGAGAAAATTGGCTTTAAAATTCGCGAACACACGCTACGTCGTGTTCCGTATATGCTGGTCTGCGGTGATAAAGAGATGGAAACAGGCGAGGTGTCTGTTCGTACCCGTCGCGGCAAGGATCTTGGCAGCATAAACGTGAGCGAATTTAAAGACGCACTGCTTGAAGAAATTCGCAGTCGCAGAATTGAAGAACAACCGGAGGAATAAGGTATTAAAGGCGGAAAAAGAATTCAAACAGCACGTCCGAACCGTATCAATGCGGAAATCCGTGTCAATGAAGTTCGTTTAACTGGTCTTGAAGGTGAACAGCTTGGTGTTGTGAGCCTGAAAGAAGCTCTTGAGAAAGCCGAGGAAGCCGGGGTTGATTTAGTTGAAATCAGCCCTAATGCCGAACCGCCCGTTTGCCGTATCATGGATTACGGCAAATTCCTCTACGAGAAAAGCAAATCGGCTAAAGAGCAGAAGAAGAAACAAAAAGTTATTCAGGTTAAGGAAATTAAATTCCGTCCTGGCACAGATGAAGGCGACTATCAGGTCAAACTACGCAACCTGATTCGTTTTCTTGAAGATGGCGATAAAGCCAAAATCACACTGCGGTTCCGTGGTCGTGAAATGGCGCACCAGCAGATTGGTATTGAAGTGCTTAACCGCATCAAAGAAGATCTGAGTGAATTAGCTTCCGTCGAATCCTTCCCGTCGAAGATCGAAGGTCGCCAGATGATCATGGTGCTCGCTCCTAAGAAGAAGTAGTCCGGCAATCCAAGTAATAAATGCCGGGGGCAACCCCGGCTTTTATTCGCCGGATTAATTCGTTGTTTAACAATGCGAAGTGGAAATAAAAATGCCAAAGATTAAAACTGTACGTGGTGCAGCTAAGCGTTTCAAAAAAACCGCTAAAGGTGGTTTCAAACGTAAGCATGCTAACCTCCGTCATATCCTGACTAAAAAATCAACTAAGCGTAAACGTCATTTACGTCCGAAAGGTATGGTCTCCAAAGGGGATCTGGGTTTAGTTGTCGCTTGCCTGCCATACGCATAAGCAAGTTTTTTAGCAAAGTTTACGACTTTAGGAGATTAGTATGGCTCGTGTAAAACGTGGTGTCATTGCTCGCGCACGTCACAAAAAAATTCTGAAACAAGCGAAAGGTTACTACGGTGCCCGTTCGCGCGTTTATCGTGTTGCCTTCCAGGCAGTAATCAAAGCTGGTCAGTATGCTTACCGTGACCGTCGTCAGCGTAAGCGTCAGTTCCGTCAGCTGTGGATTGCACGTATCAACGCAGCAGCTCGTCAGAATGGTCTGTCTTACAGCCGTTTCATCAACGGTCTGAAAAAGGCATCCATCGAAATCGATCGTAAGATCTTAGCCGATATCGCTGTATTCGATAAAGCCGCATTTACTGCGCTGGTCGAAAAAGCAAAAGGCGCTCTGGCGTAATTGTTCAGACAAAAGAGGGAGCTTGCTCCCTCTTTTGCTGTCCGGCAGAAAAAATCTGCAGAATAAATAATTTGTCATTGTATATCCTTACGGTTTTCGCGTAATATGAATAAATACATCCTGTTAACTGACAAATAGTTGAGAAAATGAATAATATCGTTTCTTTCCGCTTCTTTTTTTACTTTAGCGCCTGAACTCAGGGGGCTTTGCGCGTAAAAAAGAAACGAAAAGTAACGCCGTAAGCCTCCAGTATGGAGGCTTTTTTGTTTCAGGGGTTTGCCGGAACGGGTGAGACAATCACGTCCGGCAGCACCGTCGTCATTCGTCATAATTGAAGACCACAGGGTCAGAGGAATAGGAAAACATGCCACATCTCGCTGAACTGGTTGCTCAGGCAAAAGCAGCCGTCGAAGAGGCAAAGGATGTTGCAGCGCTGGAATCGGTACGTGTTGAATACCTGGGTAAAAAAGGGCATTTAACCTTACAGATGCAATCGCTGCGGGATCTGCCGCCGGAAGATCGTCCTGCTGCGGGTGCAGTGATTAACGAAGCCAAACAAGAGGTTCAGACAGCACTGAATGCCCGTAAAGATTCCCTGGAATCTGCGGCACTGAATGCCCGTCTGTCCGCTGAGCGGATTGATGTCTCGCTGCCGGGACGCCGCATGGAAAACGGCGGCCTGCATCCGGTTACCCGTACCATTGAGCGTATCGAAACCTTTTTCGGCGAACTGGGCTTTTCTGTCGAATCCGGCCCTGAAATTGAAGACGACTATCATAACTTTGATGCACTGAATATTCCGGCGCACCATCCGGCGCGTGCTGACCACGATACGTTCTGGTTTGATGCCAAACGTCTGCTGCGTACGCAGACATCCGGTGTGCAGATCCGTACGATGAAAGATAAACAGCCGCCAATCCGCATTATCGCGCCGGGCCGCGTTTACCGTAATGACTACGACCAGACCCATACCCCGATGTTCCATCAGACAGAAGGCCTGATTGTGGATACTGATATCAGTTTCACCAATCTCAAAGGTACGCTGCATGATTTCCTGAATCATTTCTTTGAAGAAGAAGTGCAGGTGCGTTTCCGTCCGTCCTACTTCCCGTTCACTGAACCTTCTGCGGAAGTGGATGTGATGGGTAAAAACGGCAAATGGCTGGAAGTGCTGGGTTGCGGGATGGTTCACCCGAATGTGCTGCGCAATGTCGGCATTGACCCGGAAATTTACTCCGGTTTCGCCTTTGGTATGGGAATGGAGCGCCTGACTATGCTTCGCTACGGCGTGAGCGATTTACGCGCATTCTTCGAAAATGACCTTCGTTTCCTCAAGCAATTCAAATAAGGCGGGATACTCTCATGAAATTCAGTGAACTCTGGTTACGCGAATGGGTAAACCCGGCTGTCAGCAGCGACGCGTTATCTGATCAGATTACCATGGCCGGCCTGGAAGTGGACGGCACAGAAGCCGTTGCCGGTCAGTTTAACGGTGTGATTATCGGTGAAGTGGTTGAGTGCGGACAGCACCCGAACGCCGATAAACTGCGGGTGACAAAAGTAAATACCGGCGGTGACCGCCTGCTTGATATCGTCTGCGGCGCGCCAAACTGCCGTCAGGGCCTGCGTGTGGCTGTTGCAACAGTTGGAGCGGTCTTACCGGGTGATTTCAAAATCAAAGCGGCCAAACTGCGCGGTGAGCCGTCTGAAGGGATGCTCTGCTCATTCTCCGAGCTGGGGATCAGTGCAGATCACAGCGGTATTATTGAATTACCGGCAGATGCGCCAATCGGTACTGATCTGCGCGAATACATGAAGCTGGATGATACTGCTGTTGAAATCAGCATCACGCCAAACCGTGCGGACTGCCTGAGCATCCGTGGCGTGGCCCGTGATGTGGCTGTTATCAATAAAATGGATTATCAGGCACCGGATATGTCACCGGTTGCTGCTGTTCATCAGGAGACGTTCCCGATCCGCGTTGATGCGCCGCATGCGTGTCCGCGTTTTACCGGTCGTGTGATTAAAAACGTTGATGTGACAGCAAAAACGCCGCTGTGGATGGTGGAAAAACTGCGTCGCGGCGGTATCCGTTCTATCGACCCGGTCGTGGATATCACTAACTACGTTCTGCTGGAACTGGGTCAGCCGCAGCATGCCTACGATCTGGATACCCTTGAGGGTGAACTGATTGTCCGTATGGCTGAGCAGGGTGAGAAACTGACGTTGCTGGACGGTAACGAAGTCACGCTGACTGACAACATTCTGGTGATTGCAGATCGCCGCGGCGCGCTGGGCATGGCCGGTATTTTCGGCGGTGAGCACTCCGGTGTGTCTGATACCACCAAAAATATCCTGCTGGAAACGGCGTTCTTCAACCCGCTGGCTATCACCGGCCGTGCACGTCAGTATGGTCTGCATACCGATGCTTCGCACCGTTTCGAACGTGGTGTTGACCCGAAATTACAGCGTATTGCCGCTGAACGTACCACGCGCCTGATTCTGGAAATCTGCGGTGGTGAGCCGGGCGAAATTATTGAAGTTGTTTCTGAAGCGGATTTACCAAAAACGGCAACTATCACGCTGACCCGTAACAAACTTGACCGTCTGATTGGTCACCATGTGGATGATGCACAGGTGACTGATATCCTGACCCGTCTGGGCTGCGATGTGAAAACCGCACAGGATCAGTGGCAGGTGACTGCACCGTCATGGCGTTTTGATATGGAAATCGAGGAAGATCTGGTGGAAGAAGTGGCCCGTATTTACGGCTACAACAATATCCCTGATGTTCCGCTGCGTGCTGACCTGATCATGACCTCCCGCCATGAAGCGCATCTGCCGCTTAAGCGCGTGAAAACACTGATGGTTGACCGTGGTTTCCAGGAAGCGATTACTTACAGCTTTGTCGATCCGAAGACTCAGGCTCTGCTGCACCCGGCACAGGATGCGATTATTCTGCCGAACCCGATTTCTGCGGATATGTCAGCCATGCGTCTGTCATTGCTGACCGGCCTGTTAAGCACTGTTGTGTACAACCAGAACCGTCAGCAGAGCCGTGTCCGCCTGTTTGAATCCGGTTTACGCTTTGTTCCGGATGCTGCCGCAGACCTCGGGATCCGTCAGGAAACCATGCTGGCAGGCGTTATCGCCGGTAACCGTCATGAGGAACACTGGTCATCGGAAAAACAGGTCGTTGATTTTTATGATTTAAAAGGTGATCTGGAAGCCATTTTAGAATTGACTGGTAAATTAGATCGTGTATCGTTTAAAGCAACGACGAATCCGGCCCTCCATCCGGGACAAGGTGCTGAGATTTATCTGGAAGATGAGCATATTGGTTATATCGGTGTGGTTCATCCGGAACTGGAGAAAAAACTGGATCTCAACGGCCGTACGGTTGTCTTTGAAATCCGCTGGGACGCACTGACAAACCGTATTATTCCTGAAGCTGAAGCAATTTCACGCTTCCCTGCGAACCGCCGGGATATCGCCATCGTTGTGCCGGAAAACGTCGCTGCTGAAGACATTCTGAATGAATGTAAAAAAGTTGGCGTAAATCAGTTAGTTGGCATAAACTTATTTGACGTGTACTGTGGTAAGGGTGTTGCTGAGGGTTATAAGAGTCTGGCGATCAGTCTGACCTTACAGGATACAGAGCGTACACTTGAAGAAGATGAAATTGCAGCAACCGTAAACAAATGCGTTGCCGCGTTGCAACAGCGATTTAAAGCATCCTTGAGGGACTAAACCTATGGCGCTTACTAAAGCTGAAATGTCAGAAAATCTGTCGGAAAAACTGGACCTGAGCAAACGCGATGCGAAGGACCTGGTTGAACTGTTTTTTGAAGAGGTACGCCGTTCTCTTGAGAATGGTGAGCAGGTGAAATTATCCGGTTTCGGAAATTTTGATCTGCGGGACAAGAATCAGCGTCCGGGCCGTAACCCGAAAACGGGTGAAGATATTCCTATCACAGCCCGTCGTGTTGTCACTTTCCGCCCGGGGCAGAAGTTGAAAGCCAAGGTCGAAAAATCGACACCGAAAGAGTAAGACCTGAAACGACCTCGTATGAGGTCGTTTTCTTTTCTGTGGTTTGTCAGACATTAACGTCGTTCTGACTCAGGTATACTGCCTCCCGTCTTTAATAATGACAGGGATCTCATGCATATTCACAACCCCATCACAAAGCTGGTACAGACGCGGAAAAAGCGGGATGTACAGCGCATCATTTTTCTTTCCGTTACGTTACTTATCATGATCACTGTTGCACTCTGTGCCGGTGAGATGTGGATTTTACCGGACCAGTGGTTATCTGAAACCGCACAGCTGTTTGTCTGGGATCTGCGTTTTCCGCGTGTACTGGCCGTGATTGCGGTGGGGGCCGGGCTGGCGATGGCCGGTGCGGTGATGCAGGCTATTTTTGAAAATCCGCTGGCAGAACCCGGATTGCTCGGCGTGAGTAATGGCGCCGGGGTGTTTGTTGTTTTTATCGTTCTGTTTTTCAAGGGTATGCCACCACTGTGGGTGCTCGGGGGCGGGGCGGTGATCGGGGCAACGCTGCTGACGCTGATTTTACTTTATTTTGCCCATTTCCGGCGGCTGAGTAACAGTCAGCTGTTACTGGTCGGGGTGGCGCTCGGGGTTATCTGCGGCGCATTTATGACCTGGATGGTGTATTTCAGTACCAGTCTGGATTTACGCCAGCTGATGTACTGGATGATGGGCAGTTTTTCCGGGGCTGACTGGCGGCTGAGTCCGCTGCTGGCGGCCATTGCGGTGGTGGCTGTGTGGCTGCTGTGGCAGGCACCGGTACTTAATTATCTCGCGCTGGGAGAGGTGAATGCCCAGCAGCTCGGGGTATCCGCGCACCGCTGGCGTAATGTGTTTATTATCGCCGTCGGGTTGCTGATCGGCCTGAGTGTGGCAGTGGCCGGGGCTATCAGTTTTATCGGGCTGATTATCCCGCATATGCTGAGGCTGATGGGAATTACTGATCACCGTACATTATTACCCGCCTGTGCGTTATTCGGCGCGGTCAGCCTGCTGCTGGCAGATTTATGCTCGCGGCTGATTTTATCAAATGCAGAAATTCCGATTGGTGTGGTGACCGCGACTATCGGTGCACCGGCCTTTATTTATCTGCTGACCCGGCATCACGGAGGACGGCGCTGATGGAAAAATGTTTACTTGATGTCAGTGCTGTCCGTGTCGGCCGCCGTTTGTCCTGTGATGCACTGCAATTTTTCGCCGGACAGCAGATTCACCTGCTGGGGCCGAACGGTTCCGGTAAGAGCACTCTGCTGGCGGCACTGGCGGATGCCGTGCGCTATGACGGGCAAATCTGCTATCGCGGCACAGATTTAAAAACGATCCCCAAACGGCAGCAGGCGCAGTTTCGTGCTTATCTGACGCAAACCACCGATGGTGTGCCGGTCATGACAGTATTTCAGTATCTGCAACTCTATATGCCGGCAGTGCAGGAAAATACACAACTTATTTATCAGCTGTGCGGTGATTTTCAGCTGGAGCAGTTATTACCGCGCATGCTGACGCAATTATCCGGCGGCGAATGGCAGCGGGTGAAAATAGCGGCAATATTTCTGCAATTATGGAATACGGATGATTTATCCGGAAAATACCTGCTGCTGGATGAGCCGCGTAATCATCTGGATATTACCCAGCAGGCGATGCTGGATAAATGGATAGCCCGGTTTTGTGAGCAGCGCGGTACGATTATTACCAGCGGTCATGATTTAAACCACAGCTATCTGCACGCCGATGCGGTGGTGCTGCTTAAAGGTGGTCAGTTACTTGCGGCCGGTGAAACTCAGGTAATTATGACAGAAGATATTTTGAGCGAACTTTTTCAGTCTGAAATAAAAAGTATCAGGCCGGCACAAGAAACTCATTGGCAAATAACAGATTGGCATCAACATCACCGCTGATTTTTGTTATGCTGTCACATAAATTTGTTGTTATGTAGTCGACGTAAAGATTAAGAATTGTTTAAACGAAACCCTGGTGTTGAGCGTCAATTGAATCAATTCAGGATATAATCATCACTTCCGATTCTTATTAGGTTGTATTTATGCTTGAGTTTCTTCCGTTTTCCCGGCCTGCTATCGGGGAGTCAGAAATCGCCGCTGTTGAAAAAGTACTGCGTTCCGGCTGGATTACGACCGGCCCGCAGAATCAGCAACTGGAAGCGGATTTCTGTCAGCGTTTCGGCTGTAAACACGCCATCGCTCTGGCATCAGCAACCGCGGGTATGCATGTTGCACTGATGGCACTGGGTGTCGGCCCGGGGGATGAGGTGATCACACCTTCTCAGACCTGGGTTTCCACTATCAATATGATTGAGCTGCTCGGTGCGGTGCCGGTGATGATTGATATTGACCGCGATACGCTGATGATTCAGCCGGATGCTGTACGCGCAGCCATTACACCGAAAACCAAAGTAATTATTCCGGTTCATTATGCCGGAGCTCCCTGTGATTTAGTTGCTTTACGTGCGATTGCACAGGAACATAATGTTTTCCTTCTGGAAGACGCCGCACATGCCGTCGGCACCCGTTACCGGGATGAATGGATCGGCGAAAGCGGTACGGCGATTTTCTCTTTCCACGCGATTAAAAACGTCACCTGTGCGGAAGGCGGATTAATTGCCACAGATGATGATGAACTTGCACAGCGTATCCGCTGTCTTAAATTCCACGGGCTGGGTGTGGATGCGTTTGATCGTCAGATGCAGGGGCGCAAGCCGCAGGCTGAAGTGGTCGAACCGGGGTTTAAATATAACCTGTCAGATATCCATGCGGCGATTGCGGTGGTGCAACTGAGCCGGATGGACGAGCTGAATGCGCGCCGTGCACACCTGGCACAGCTTTACCGCGAAGCCCTGGACGGACTGCCGGTTAAATTGTTATCCGTGCCGGATTACCCGCATCTGCATGCTAATCATCTGCTGATGATCCGTGTGGATAAAGCAGTCTGCGGCATCGATCGCGATACCTTTATGGAGCAGTTAAAAGCGGTCAATATCGGGACGGGCCTGCATTTCCGTGCAGCGCATACCCAGAAATATTACCGGGAACGGTACCCGTCATTATCACTGCCGGACTCGGAGTGGAACACCGCGACATTATGTTCGCTGCCGTTCTTCCCGGATATGAAAGACAGTGATGTGACCCGTGTGACAGACGCAATCAAAGCTATTCTTGCGGAGCAGAAATAAGTGTCATTTAACGAAATTAAAAAAGTCTCAGTCGTGATTCCGGTATACAACGAGGAAGAAAGCCTGCCTCAGTTGCTGGAACGTACAATCAAATCCTGTCAGTCACTGAAACAAGCCTATGAAATTGTACTGGTGGATGACGGCAGCCGCGACCGTTCAGCGGAAATGCTGACACAGGCGGCGGAAATTCCGGAAAACCATGTGGTTGCTGTTCTGCTGAACCGTAACTACGGCCAGCACTCTGCGATTATGGCCGGATTCAGACAGGCGGACGGTGATCTGGTGATCACCATGGATGCGGATTTACAGAATCCGCCGGAAGAAATTCCGCGTCTGGTTGAGAAAGCGGAAGAGGGTTATGACGTGGTCGGCACACGCCGTGCTAACCGTCAGGACTCCTGGTTCCGTAAAACGGCCTCAAAAATGATCAACAAAATGATCATCGCCGCAACCGGCAGTGCCATGGGTGATTACGGCTGCATGCTGCGCGCCTATCGCCGTCATATCATTGACGCCATGTTACAGTGCCATGAGCGCAGTACATTTATCCCGATTCTGGCGAACACGTTTGCCCGTAAAACGATTGAAATTGATGTTAAACACGCAGAGCGTGAATTCGGCGACTCAAAATACAGTTTCCTTAAACTGATCAATCTGATGTATGACCTGCTGACCTGCCTGACGACCGCACCGCTGCGCCTGTTAAGCATCGTCGGCAGTATCATAGCCGCGTCCGGTTTCCTGCTGGCGCTGTTACTGATTATCCTGCGCGTGGCCTTCGGCGCGCTGTGGGCAGCAGAAGGGGTGTTTACCCTGTTCGCTATCTTATTCATGTTTATCGGCGCACAATTCGTGGCAATGGGTCTGCTCGGGGAATATATCGGGCGGATTTATAACGATGTTCGTGCACGTCCCCGGTATTTTATTCAAAAAGTGGTCGGCGCTCAGGCGAAAGAGACCAGCGAAACTGAAACTCAGGAAAAAAACTAATGAAAGCAATCGTATTTGCCTACCATGATATTGGTTGTGTCGGATTGAAGGCCCTGAAACAAGCGGGCTTTGATATTCAGGCCGTCTTTACCCATACGGACGACCCGGGTGAAAACCATTTCTTTTCATCGGTAGCCCGCGTCAGCGCGGACATGGAACTGCCGGTTTATGCCCCTGAAAACGTTAACCACCCGCTGTGGGTGGATCGCATCCGTGAGCTGAAACCGGATGTTATTTTCTCTTTCTACTACCGCGATATGCTGAGCGAAGAGATTCTGGCGCTGGCACCGAAAGGCGCATTCAACCTGCACGGTTCTCTTCTGCCGAAATACCGCGGCCGCGCGCCAATCAACTGGGCTGTTCTTAACGGTGAAACCGAAACCGGTGTCACTCTGCACAAAATGGTCGCCAAAGCGGATGCCGGTGATATCGTTGCGCAGGAAAAAGTCACTATCGGTGCGGATGACACTTCTCTGATTGTTCACGGTAAAGTCCGTGAAGCGGCAGAAATTCTGCTGAATAAAACATTACCGCTGATTGAGGCCGGTACTTACAAAACCACCGCGCAGGATGAATCTCAGGCAACGTATTTCGGCCGCCGTTGTGCGGAAGATGGCCTGATTGACTGGAACCAGCCTGCGGCACAGATCCACAACCTGGTCCGTGCAGTGACTGAACCGTATCCGGGTGCATTTACCTTCCTGGGTGAGCGCAAAATGATCATCTGGCGCAGCCGCGTGCTGACCGACAACAAAGGCAAGCGTCCGGGAACCGTTATTTCTGCCGAGCCGCTGGTAATTGCCTGCGGAAACGGCGCGCTGGAAGTGATCAGCGGTCAGGGCGAATCCGGCCTGTATGTGCAGGGTACCCGTCTGGCAGCGGAAATGGGCATTGTGACCGATGTCCGCGTCGGACCGAAAGCCACTGCTCAGGTTGCCCGCCGTAAGCGTGTTCTGATCCTGGGTGTGAACGGTTTTATCGGTAACCATCTGACTGAGCGTCTGCTGGAAGACGGCAACTATGATATCTACGGTATGGATATCAGCTCTTCCGCGATTGACCGTTTCATCGGTGATGAGCGTTTCCACTTTATCGAAGGGGATGTCAGCATCCACACCGAGTGGATTGAGTATCACATCAAAAAATGTGATGTCATTCTGCCGCTGGTGGCAATCGCCACGCCAATCGAATACACCCGTAACCCGCTGCGTGTGTTCGAGCTGGACTTCGAAGAAAACCTGAAAATCGTCCGTTACTGCGCAAAATACAACAAACGGATCATCTTCCCGTCCACCTCTGAAGTGTACGGCATGTGTGATGACAAAGAGTTCGACGAAGACAATTCACGCCTGATTGTCGGCCCAATCAATAAACAGCGCTGGATCTACTCTGTTTCCAAACAGCTGCTTGACCGGGTTATCTGGGCATACGGTGCGAAAGAAGGTCTGAAATTCACACTGTTCCGTCCGTTCAACTGGATGGGACCGCGTCTGGACAGCCTGAATTCTGCGCGCATCGGCAGCTCCCGTGCTATCACACAGCTGATCCTGAACCTGGTGGAAGGGTCACCAATCAAACTGGTTGACGGTGGTGAGCAGAAACGCTGCTTCACTGATATCCATGACGGTATCGAAGCCCTGTTCCGTATCATTGAAAACCGTGACGGTAAATGTGACGGTCAGATTATCAACATCGGTAACCCGGTGAACGAAGCGAGTATCCGCGAACTGGCAGAAATGCTGCTCGATTGCTTCGAAAAACATCCGCTGCGTGACAACTTCCCGCCGTTTGCCGGCTTCCGTAAAATCGAAAGCAGCACCTATTACGGTAAAGGTTACCAGGATGTGGAACACCGTAAACCAAGCATTAAAAACGCGGAGCGTTTACTGGACTGGAAACCGACTATCGACACCCGCCAGACTGTGGAAGAAACACTCGATTTCTTCCTGCGCGGTGCGGTTGAAGAGCTGAGGAATGACGAGTAATGAGAAATGTCGGCCTGCGGGTTGACGTGGATACCTACCGCGGCACACTGGAAGGTGTGCCGCAGTTACTGAAGGTATTTGCGCAGCACGATATTAAAGCCAGTTTTTTCTTTAGCGTCGGGCCGGATAATATGGGGCGTCACTTGTGGCGCCTTTTGCGTCCTAAGTTTCTGTGGAAAATGCTGCGCTCCAATGCGGCTTCATTGTATGGCCTTGATATTCTGCTGGCCGGTACGGCATGGCCGGGTAAGAAAATTGCCCGTGACCTGGGGTATCTGATGAAGCAGACGCTGGATGCCGGTCATGAGGTTGGTTTGCACGCCTGGGATCATCAGGGCTGGCAGGCAAAAATCGGCCGCTGGACACCGGAACAAATCACCGAACAGATCCGCCTGGGTACAGATGCGTTATCACAGGCGACCGGACAGCCGGTGCAGTGCTCCGCTGTTGCGGGCTGGCGTGCGGATGAGCGGGTGATTGAAGCCAAGCAGGCATTTGGTTTTGCATATAACAGCGATTGCCGGGGGACGCATCCGTTTCGTCCGCTTCTTGCAGACGGGACTACCGGAACCGTGCAGATTCCTGTTACACTGCCGACCTATGATGAAGTGGTTGGGCCGCAGGTGGCTGATGCGGATTTTAATGACTTTATCCTCGATGCCATCAGACGGGATCAGGGCGTGCCGGTCTATACTATCCACACAGAAGTGGAAGGGATGTCCAAAGCCGCGCAGTTTGAAGCATTACTGGAACGGATTAAAAATGAGGATTTCCGCTTTTGTCCGCTCAGTGAACTGCTGCCGTCTGATTTATCAACATTACCGACAGGCAAAGTGGTCCGGGGGGATTTCCCCGGCCGGGAAGGCTGGCTGGGCTGCCAACAAGAGGGATAGCATTGCATGCTGAATAACCGGGCGAGTAAAATCGGAGCCTTTCTGCTGGCTCTTTTTTTCGTGTTAACTTACCTTTTCCCTATCAATGATCGTCTGCTCTGGCATCCGGATGAAACCCGGTATGCGGAAATCAGCCGTGAAATGGTGACACAGGGTGACTGGGTTGTCCCCAAATTACTCGATCTGCGTTATTTTGAAAAACCGGTGGCCGGTTACTGGGTGAATAACATCAGCCAGCTGGTCTTCGGTCATACCAATTTTGCTGTCCGTGCCGGCTCCGTATTCAGTGTCCTTATCAGCACGCTGCTGGTTTACTGGATGACTTTGCTGATGTGGCGCAACCGCCATACCGCGTTTGTTGCGTCGCTGGTCTTTATCTCCATGTTTCTGGTGTTCAGTGTCGGTACATACAGTGTGCTTGACCCGATGTTTGCCATGTGGGTGGTGGCCTCGATGGCCTTCAGCTTCAGGGCACTGAAAGCCGAAAATCTGAAAACCAGGATAACCTCCTGGTGCCTGCTGGGTTTGTCCTGCGGTATGGGATTTATGACCAAAGGCTTTCTCGCACTGGCTATTCCGGTGGTGGCGATGCTGCCGGTCATGCTGTACCAGCGGCGTTTCACTGAATTACTGAAGTTCGGTCCGCTGGCCGTGATCTGTGCTGTACTGATCAGCCTGCCGTGGGCGATAGCGGTACATCAGCAGGAGCCGGATTACTGGCGCTATTTTATTGTGGTGGAGCATTTCCAGCGTTTCTCCGGTGAAGATGCCCAGCACGCCTCGCCGGTCTGGTATTACATTCCGGTGATCCTGCTCGGCTGTCTGCCGTGGCTGGCGCTGCTGCCGGGAGCATTGTCCAAAGGCTGGAAAGAGCGGCGTAATAATCCGCCGATGTTCTTCCTGTTCTGCTGGTTTGTTGCCCCGTTCCTGCTGTTCAGTATTGCCAAAGGCAAACTGCCGACATACATGCTGCCGCTGATGGCGCCTCTGGCAGTAATGATCGCCAAATACGGCGTTGACTGTGTCCGCAAACACCGGATGCGGGCGTTACAGGCGAACGGTATTCTGAATCTGGCTTTTGGTGCTGTCGCTGTCGCCGGACTGATCGTGGCCAGTTATCTGGTCAAAAAACCGATTTATCAGCCGGATGAATGGTCCAAAGTGGTGCTGGGTATTGTCGCCTTTACTATCTGGGGCATCATCGGCTATCTCTGTTATCTGCTGAAAGCAAAACACTGGCTGTGGGCAGCTTCCTGCTCGCTGGTGGTCAGTTTGATCTTCGGCAGCGCAGTGCCGGATCGCTCAGTGGATTCAAAACTGCCGCAGCTCTTTATCCGCCAGAATATGGCCGATCTGGAAAAGAGCCCGTTTATTGTCAGTAACAGCGTCGGTATCGGCGCCGGGCTGGCGTGGGAACTGAAACGCGGAGACATTTACCTGCTGAATAATTCCGGTGAGCTGACTTACGGTCTGAAATATCCGGACAGTGAATACCGCCTTCTGAAGGATGCAAATTTCGCAGAATGGCTGGCGGAAACCCGTAAAAAGGGGCAGGTCGCACTGCTGGTAACAGATAAAAATGATACCTACGATGCCAAACTGCCGCCGGCAGACAAGCGCACCGAAAACAGCCGGATGACGCTCTATATCTACGATAAACAGCCATAAGGTGTGATAGTGTTCGGGCAAATCGTCTTACTGATTATTGTGAGTTTTCTCACCTGCGGCGGCCAGATCTGCCAAAAACAGGCAGTGGATGTCTGGCAGGCCGCGCAGGAAAATGCGAAGCGCAAGGGGCTGTACTGGCTGGCATTGGCGGTATTTCTGCTTGGCCTGGGGATGCTGCTGTGGCTGAAATTATTGCAGGTGATGCCGCTGAATATTGCTTATCCTATGCTGAGTATCAATTTTGTGGTGGTTACGCTGGTGGCTCAGTTTTTGTATGGTGAGCGGGTGACCTGTAAACACTGGTGCGGTGTGGCTGCGATTGTCACCGGCGTGATTCTGATGGGAGCCGGACACTGATGCGCGGATATCTCTGGGTACTCGGCAGTGTACTGTTTGTTACCGCAGCACAATTGCTGCTGAAACTGGGTGTGACGCAGTTACCGGATATTGCGCTGAGTTCACAGTGGCTGGATATCAGCCTTCTGTTATCGCAATGGCAGCCGTTTGCTATCGTGTTCGCCGGATTGGCCGGGTATGTCATGTCGATGGTGTGCTGGCTGCTTGCACTGCGGGATTTGCCGCTCAATAAAGCCTATCCGCTTATCAGCCTGAGTTATGTGTTTGTCTATCTGCTGGCGGCATTCCTGCCCTGGTTTAATGAAGGTGTCTCGCTGATCAAAAGTATCGGTATTATTTTTATTCTGTTTGGTGTGCGTCTGATCCACAGTAAAGAAAAACCCGCCGTATAATCATAATACGGCTTAGTGTTTTATTAAGCCGTCATTAAACGGTTAAGCCTGTATTAATCCCTCCGTTTTTTCTTTGTTGTATAAACAAAATATCCTGTTACACCGTGAATTATTTTCCCGTACCCGGGTCTTAATGGAGGTAACAGAGATGATTACCTTATTGTTATCAGATCGTATCTTTGTCCGGAGGTGGTATTGGACATTACCAGCCGTAAGTCCGTGTTTAATGTGGCGTATCCGTCAGCTGCAATGTGGACTGTATTATTCCTGCTGTTTATTGCGGTAACCTATTTTTTACCTCTGGAATTCCGGGCACTATGGCAGCCCGATGAAACCCGCTATGCTGAAATCAGCCGGGAAATGCTGGCTGATGGTAACTGGGTTGTACCTCACCTGCTGGATATCCGCTATTTTGAAAAGCCGGTGGCGGGTTACTGGGTGAATAATATCAGTCAGATGCTGTTCGGGCATACTCAGTTCGCTGTCCGTTTTGGTGTTCTTTTCTCAACCATGGTCAGTACATTGCTGGTTTACCGGCTGGCAATGAAAATGTGGGATGAAAAGGTGATTGCCCGCACTGCTGCGTTCCTGTACGCCAGTATGTTACTGGTACTGGCGCTCGGCACATACAGCACGCTGGACCCGATTCTGACGATGTGGATCACACTGGTGATTTATCTCAGTTACGGGCTGACAACAGCGCAGACGCGCGGTGCGTTGCTGGGGTACTGGGTTGCCTTCGGGCTGGCCTGTGGTATGGCGCTGATGACAAAAGGTTTTCTGGCTCTGGTATTACCGGTTATTGCGCTGATCCCGGTACATATTTTCTACCGCCGTTTAAAAATAATGCTCTGTTATTGCTGGGCGGGAATTGCGGCGGCCGGGCTTATCACACTGCCGTGGGCAATTGCGGTGTATCATGCCGAGCCGGATTTCTGGCGTTATTTTGTGGTGGTTGAGCATTTACAGCGTTTTATGAGTAAAGAGGCGCAAAACCTCTCCCCGTTCTGGTTTTTCATCCCGATTTTGTTTGCCGGTGTATTACCCTGGAGCGGTTTTTTATTCGGGGCATTAAAACAGGGCTGGCAGCAGCGCCGGGAAAATAAACCGCTGTTTTTCCTGCTGTGCTGGACCGTATTGCCATTCTTATTTTTCAGTATCGCCAAAGGGAAATTACTGACCTATATTCTGCCGGTCATTGCGCCGCTGACTATTCTGATGGCGGCTTATATTCATACATTGATAAAGAAACAGGCTGTTACAGCATTTAAACTGAATGCGGTGATTAATATCATTTTCGGCTGTTGCGCGGTCATTGCGCTGCTGGTGATCAATAATCTGGAAAATACCCTGGTTTATTCTGCCGCTGAACGGGGTAAATTTACCGGCGCTATTGCGATTTTTCTGTTCTGGATTGCGGTTTCGGTGGTTACTCTGATAAAAGGCTGCCGCTACTGGCTGCTGGCGGCATTTTGTACTGTTGCTATCAGCCTGTCGGTCAGTTCGCTGTTACCGGGCCGGACTGAACGGGCGAATTTACCGCAGATTTTTATTCAGAATAATATCGCACTGCTGAAGGATGCCCGTTATATCCTGGTCAACAGTGTCGGGATCGGGACATCAGCGGCCTGGGAATTACAGCGCAGTGATATTTATATGTTTGATCGTCCGGGAGAGCTGAAATACGGGCTGAGTGATTTATATCCGGATACCAAATCAAAGTTTATCAGCCATGAGAATTTTGAATCCTGGCTGGAAAATGCCCGTAAAACCGGTAATGTCGCGCTGATCCTGCGTGACCGTCACGGGGTGGATGAAAATGATGTTTCTCCGGCGGATGAATTTATCACTGACGATAATCTGACATTACTTTATTACCGGAAAATGCCGTAATACCCTGTAAAATACGTCAAATATTGACTTTCACCCGCAGATATTAATACAGTAATGCGGGTTGAAGGTCAGCTGTACCGGGGATAATACAATGAAAATGATATTCCGCTCTCTGCTTTTTATTTGTGTATTAGCCGTTGTCGGCTGTTCATCGACACCGCGTAAATATCATGCACCTCCGATCAAAACGGAATTATCAGATCCGATTATGGTTATCGCCCAATTGCGGGAACAATTATCGCAATGGTACGGTACGCCTTATCATTATGGCGGAATGGATATAAACGGCATCGATTGTTCCGGTTTTGTCTACCGGACTTTTAACGACCGCTTTGCGATTTCACTCCCGCGCACCACCAAAGCCCAGACAACATACGGTACCCGGATTGATGCTGAAGATTTACAACCCGGCGACCTGGTATTTTTTAAAACCGGCGGTGGTGAAAACGGGTTACATGTCGGTATTTATGATTCTGACCGCGCCTTTATTCACGCCTCTACCAGTAAGGGCGTGATGCGTTCCAGCCTTGATAACGTTTACTGGAAAAAAGTCTTCTGGCAGGCGCGCAGGCTTTAAAATTACCCGGATAAGTATGCTATCTTAACGGCAGCCTATTTTTTCCGGGGAACACTATGTCGTCACTTCGTCTTTTTATTTCTGATTCCTGCGATCCGTGGTTCAACCTTGCCGTTGAAGAGTGTATTTTCCGTCAGATGCCCGCTGACCAGCGCGTGTTATTTTTATGGCGTAATAATGACACTGTCGTTATCGGACTGGCACAAAACCCGTGGAAGGAATGCAATACCCGCAAAATGGAATCCGATCATATTAAATTAGCCCGGCGCAGCAGCGGTGGCGGGGCGGTATTCCAAGATATGGGAAATACAAATTTCACCTTTATGGCCGGGAAGCCGGAATATGATAAAACGGTTTCGACCAATATTATTCTTGACGGGTTATCCCGGCTCGGGATTTCGGTGTCGGCATCCGGCCGTAATGATCTGGTGGTCAACAGTGAAGACGGTGAGCGGAAAATTTCCGGTTCGGCGTATCGTGAAACCAAAGATCGCGGTTTCCACCACGGCACTGTGTTAATTAATGCTGACCTGAGCCGCCTGGCGGATTACCTCAACCCGGACCCGAAAAAACTGCAGGCCAAAGGGATCACTTCTGTCCGTTCACGGGTCACTAATCTGGCGGAAATTGTGCCGGGAATTGACCATGAGCAGGTCTGCGAATCGATTAAAGCCGCATTCTTTGATTATTACGGCGAGACGGTACAGGAAGAACGGATTTCGCCGGATTCACTTCCCGATTTACCCGGATTTGCAGAGACATTTGCCAGACAAAGCAGCTGGGACTGGAATTTTGGTAATGCACCGGCTTTCAGTCATCTGCTGGATACCCGCTTTAAGTGGGGGGGGGATTGAGCTGCATTTCGATGTGGAACGGGGCATTATCAGCCGGGCACAGATTTTTACTGATAGTCTCGACCCGGCACCGCTGGAACAACTGGCACAGTTGCTGACAGGTCAGCAATACAGTGCTGCTGCGGTGAAGGCCGTCTTCTCCGGCCTGATTGCCGGTTATCCGGATATGCACAGCGAACTGGTGCAGTTGCGGGATTGGCTGGTAACAGAACTTAAATAAAAAAATATCCCCGTCCGGCGTTTGTGGCAGACGGGGATACTTTTCAGATTCTTAGTGTGAACCACATTCCATAAAACAGCGGGGTTCCGGCAGCTGGCCGTGGTCACGGAATTTTGCCGGTGTGGTGTTGAAATGTTTTTTAAAGATACGGGTAAATGTTGCCTGTGAGCTGAAACCATACTGTAACGCGATGTCCAGAATAGACATATCGTTATCGCGCAGAGACTTCGCAGCTTCCAGCAGACGGCGCTTACGGACATACTCACCTAATGTGCATCCCTTAATATCTTTGAAAATACGCTGGAGATGCCATTTTGAATAACCGCTCTTATCCGCAATCGTATCAATCTTGATCCCTTCATTGCGCTGTAACTGGGTTTCCAGCCATTTGATAATATCGTTAACTACACTTTCTGACATGTTCACCTCCCAATATCGGGCTTACAATCTATAAATTCTAATAATCACATATGTTATTAACCGTATTTTATGAATTTTCCAAGAATTGTGTAGGCAAATCGTGCCTTTCATGATTGAGAATCATTATCAGACCAATAGATGAAACCTATTGTTTTATCGCCAGCAGATAGCACCATATGTCACCAATTCTGAATTCATAATCGATAGAATCTGCCGATTACAAATATAATTCAGGATACTTATGTCACAGCAATTTCGGTTTCTTTTCGGGGCAATGGGACGTTTTTTTATGCTGGCGCTGATCATGGCTGCCAGTACCAGTTTGTTGTTTATCGATATTCTGGTTCTTAAGAATGATTTGGGTGAAAACTCGGTGACCGAAATTGTCGCCGAGGTGATGTTGCTGGCAGTGATTGTACTGTTTTTCCGCAAAGGGTTGCGGGAGCCGGAGGACAGAGCGGGATTTTTCCTGATTGCCGGTTTTTTTGCCAGCATGCTGATCAGGGAATTGGATCAGATTTTTGATTATATTTCTCACGGAGCGTGGTTCTGGTTTGCCGTTCCGGTCTCACTGGCTGCGATCCTTTATGCATTCCTGCATCCGCGGACTGCAATCAACGGATTGTACCGTTTTGTCTCTCATCCGTCGTACGGCATGATGGTTACAGGTCTGCTGGTGGTACTGGTATTTTCCCGTCTGTTTGGTATGGGAATTTTATGGCGCGGTATGATGGGCGATGATTTTAACCGGCTGGTAAAAAATCTGGCTGAAGAAGGCTGTGAGTTGCTCGGATATACGTTATGCCTGCTTTCAGCAATCACTTTTTGCCGCAAACAACGTGTTACGGCAAAAAGCGAAGAGCATTAAGGCGCAAGTAGCACGGCGTTATTGCCGGTCAGCGGATGGCGGAGCGTTATCAGATTTACCTGATAGGTCTCCGTCAGTACGGATTGTTGCAATACGTCGGAGGGTGTTCCCCGGCTGATAACGCGTCCGTTATCCAGCATTATGATGTGATCCGCATATAAAGAGGCGAGATTCAGGTCATGCAGAATACAGCAGACGGCCAGAGAGGTTGTGCTTGCCCGTTTTTTCAGCATTCGCATCAGGCGCTGCTGGTGGTGAAGATCCAGAGCGGAGGTCGGTTCATCCAGCAATAACAGGCGGGGGATCGGTAAACTGGGATTCAGTTGCATCAGCGCCCTTGCCAGATGAACCCGCTGTTGCTCACCACCGGAAAGCTGATACCAGCGCTTCTCCAGCAATGATTCACAGGCTGTCAGGTGTATCACCTCATCAATGGTTTCCCGGCGGGTAAACGGACTGCATAAATCCCCGAGTGCGATAATATCCCTGACCAGGAAAGGGGCTGAGATAACACTTTGTTGTGTCATTACCGCTCTGATCTGTGCCAGCGCTTCAGAAGACCATGAGGATATGGGTTTTCCGCGCAGCAGAATCTGTCCGCTGTCACAGGGATAATAGCCGCTGAGTAAGCGAAGAAGTGTTGATTTCCCCGCGCCATTCGGGCCGCTGATAGCCGTGACCGTTCCGCAGTGCAATGTCAGGGATATATCACTGATCACCGGTTGTCCGCCGCGGGAGAAACAGATATTTTCTGCATCCAGAACGGGTGGCAGGGTATTCGGGGTTATAGGTGACATATCATTCCTTCACAGAGAAAACCAGCCAGAGAAAATAAGGTGCACCGAGTAATCCGGTCAGAAGCCCGACCGGAATTTCCGCCGGTACAGCCAGTGTGCGGGCGAGCGTATCAGAGAGCAATAACAGCAGTGCACCGCCCAGAGCGGATGTTACCAGCAGAAGACGATGATGCCAGCCGAAAATCATACGCATCAGGTGAGGGATCACCAGGCCGATAAAACCGATAATCCCGCACAGCGCGACAGCAATACCGGTGAGCAGTGCACTGACCAGCAGTACATATTGTTGTATCCGGCGGACATTGACCCCGGCATAATGTGCTTCTTCTTCTCCCAGTTGGATCATATCCAGCGGACGTGACAGCAGGAACGCGGCACAAAAAACCGGAAGAGCCAGTCCGATTGCGGGCAGTAACAGCACCCAGCTGATATGCCCGGTGTTACCCATCATCCAGAGTGAAAACTGGCGTAATTCTTTATCATCACTCAGATAATTGAGTACACCGACAAAGGACATGCTGATGGCATTGACGGCAATACCGCACAGCAGCAGGCGCAGTAGTGGCTGACGGCGGCGGTTAAGCAGAAAAATCAGGCCGCTGACGCAAAGCGCGCCGCTGAATGCGGTAAAAATATGCAGGTATAGTGCGACCGGACCGCTCAGATAAGGTGCGATAAAGACAATCCCCAGCGCCACCGCAACGGCAGCACCGCTGCTGATCCCGAGTAAGCCGGGGTCTGCCAGCGGATTACGGAACAGCCCCTGCAATAATACCCCTGCTGTTGCCAGAGCCATGCCCGCCAGAACTGCCAGCACAATCCGCGGCAGACGGACCGTTAACCAGATTTGCCAGAGCTGCTGCGTGATTTCCCCGCGCAGGTATGCACTGACGGAAACCGGTAATCCGCCGGTGTTCATGGCGGTAAATATCATCACCATCAGCATAAAACAGAGGCACAGGTGGCGCAGGTGAAAACCGGGTTGATTACTCATAATACAGCGGCTGCCTCCATCGCTTTACGTAACTGGTACAGCGTTTCCGGGGTCTGTAATCCGAAGCCGAGAAACCCCATATCATCAGCCACAAGCACCCGCTGATGTTCTCCCGCAGGTGTCTGAGCCAGTCCCGGTAACTGCCACAGCATATCGGTGCTGCCGATGGAGGCCAGGCCGCTGCGGGTGATCACGACTAAGTCAGGTCGGGCGGCAATCATGCCTTCTGCGGAAAGCGGGCGGTAACGCCGGAAAGAGGCTGCGGCATTTTGCCCGCCTGCGCTGCGGATAAGCATGTCAGCGGCGGTAT
The DNA here is from genome assembly GCF_019242955.1 of Morganella morganii. Taxonomy (GTDB): domain Bacteria; phylum Pseudomonadota; class Gammaproteobacteria; order Enterobacterales; family Enterobacteriaceae; genus Morganella; species Morganella sibonii. The sequence continues at coordinate 2,378,712 of NZ_CP066129.1, read as the reverse complement.
CTGTACCGGCTGCCAGTGGTGAGGTACCGGTGTGGCTGAGCAGAAACAGAACATTAACCGCCAGCGGTGTTTGTGGTACGGCATCCAGCTTACGGTTAATTTCATCAGTCAGTGCGGCTGCCGCGGATTGTAAAGCCAGCGCCTCTGCGATCTGCCTGACCTTTACGGCTATGGACGGAAGCCCGGCGGCTGCGCTCACGGTAATAACAGGAATACCCGCGGCACTGACCTGAGATAATACAGCAGAGGGATATGCCAGTTCACTGGCGAGGATCATAGCGGGCTGAAGTGACAGTAATCCCTCCGCATTCAGCAGCCGCAAATAGCCGACATCCGGTAATTGCTGAACTGCCGGAGGATGTTCGCTGGTGGTATCGCGGGCAATCACCCGGTCACCTGCACCGAGTGCAAAGACAATCTCTGTCACGTCACCGCCGAGAGTGATAATGCCGCCCTGTGCACTGAGCGCAGAGGGACAAAGGCAGAATAACAGGATCAGTACATATTTTTTCATGCGGCTGCCTCACCGCTGCTGTCTGTCAGCAACGCGTTAACCTGAGTGAGCCAGACGGTTTGTTCCGGCCGGCCTTCAGTGCGTTGTCCGAACAATTGCGCGATAGCCTGACCGTTTTTGTCAAATAATTCCAGACTGGTAACAACACCGTCTTTGGTGGGTTTACGGGTTATCCAGGATTCCGTAATGGCGGATTCGATCAGATGGAGGGTGAACGACGGATTGAAGATATTGATCCAGTGCTGTCCGTCGCGGGGGCTGATATACGGCTCCGACCGTGCAACGGCACCTGTAAAAATCTGCACACATCCGCGGTTGGCGACAAAGATCATAATATCATTCTGCTTTTCGGTGCACTGTGCCAGCAGTCGTGATAACGCACTGTTATCCACCCGCTGTGCCAGTGTGTTATCTACACAGCGAAATGCTTGTAAGCGGCTGATATTAAACTTTTTAAGCAGGACAAAAAACTGATGAACATCGGTCATTTTCTGCCAGTGGCGGGTAAATTCGGCCTGCTGTTCCGGTGTCAGTGATGCCTGCGCGGGAATGACAGCCGGTTCCGGGATAACCGGCGGGTTATCATATGCGGCAAACTGTGCTGTCAGGTAGTGCCAGACGCCCATATCTGTATTGCCGGTAGTATAAATCTTGTGGACAGCATCACCGTGGCGATCAAAAAACTGGAGACTGTGCCGCAGGCCGCGCGGAGTATTTTCCGCAAATGCAAATACTGTCTGCCACTGCGACAGGAAGAAGCGTAAATCCAGCCCGTACGGGTTCAGCAGCAGGCAGGCGTGTTCCCCGAATTCCGCATTATCATAGGTACCGGAATGTTCATGAACAGCATGATCATTACGGGTGATACCTCTGAGTTCCCCTGCGGTGGCCAGTACACGAAAAATAGCAGGGATATCCGGTGTAAGACGGCAGGCATCATAACCGGCCCGGCAGTGTGCCAGTTCCGCCTCGGATATTGCCATGGCTGCAGCAATATCACGGGCATGAATAAGATGTCCCTGTTCTTTCAGGGCGAGATAGCGGGAAAGTGTTTCATTGTGCATGGCAGATCCTTACTTTTTTGTGATCGGCGCCGGACCGGCGCAGACCGGATAATCAATGTCAAAAAGTAAGCTGGCTGCCTTAAGGATGCAGGTGGCTGGCCTGTATGTTATTTGGTCAGAATGAGTTTTCCGTTTTTTGTGCGGCGCAGATGATATTCCTCATTCTGATGACGGATGATAATGCGCTGTTGCGGTCCCAGGAGTGCCTCACTGCTGATAACCGTGATTTTATCTGTTGCTGTGTTGTTATACCCGGCAAGTGAGGGTAAGGGAAAATGTTTATTATTTTCAGTCATATGATTCTATTTGATATCAATTATCATTCGCGAATTATTATCAGCAGGTGGCGGAACCTGTTCAAGTGATTTTTATCCGGCAGAGGAATTTACACAGAAAAAGTGAGCTGTATCTCAACTATATGGGGCAGGAATGATAATTTCAGGTGATGAATAAAACAGGATGCGGAAGCATCCTGTCAGGCCGTTGACAAACCCGCAGGGATTGGCGACGACCGGCAGAGGTTGTAAAAATAAACCAGGAAAATCAATTTATTGATTTTCGGCTGATAACACAACGCAGGAAAAACCACGTTTTATCCTGCGTTGTCAGCAATCTCACAGGATGCGGGAGCATCCTGTTTTACAATAAAAGAAGCGGATTAACAGAAGCGGGCATCTGCCGCATCAGCCAGAATATCCAGCATGGTGACGGTGTCAGACCAGCTCAGGCACGGATCAGTAATCGACTGTCCGTAAACCGGTGCTTTATGGTTTACCAGTTTCTGAGTGCCTTCCTGGATAAAGCTTTCGGCCATCACACCGGCGATAGCCCGGGAGCCGTCTTTAATCTGCTGTGCGACATCACGGGCAACATCCAGCTGACGGCGATGGATTTTCTGACAATTGCCGTGGCTGAAATCAATGATCAGATGTTCCGGCAGATCAAACTGGCGCAACTGGTCACAGGCATGTGCAATATCACCGGCAGAATAGTTCGGTGTTTTGCCGCCGCGCATAATAATATGCCCGAACGGGTTACCTCTGGTCTGGTAAATCGTCATTTGTCCGTCTTTATCCGGGGACAGGAACATATGACCGGCCTGTGCGGCACGAATGGCATCAATGGCAATTTTGATATTGCCGTCTGTCCCGTTTTTGAAGCCGACCGGGCAGGAGAGCGCCGAGGCCATTTCGCGGTGGATCTGGCTTTCCGTGGTACGGGCGCCGATAGCCCCCCAGCTGATCAGATCCGCAATATACTGCCCGGTGACCATATCGAGAAACTCAGTGGCTGTCGGGACATTCAGTGCGTTAACGTCGATCAGCAGTTTCCGTGCCAGGCGGATACCTTCATTAACCTGGCAGGAATTATCCAGACGCGGGTCTGAAATCAGGCCTTTCCAGCCGACAACCGTACGCGGTTTTTCAAAATAGGTACGCATTACGATTTCAAGGCGTGAACTGTATGCAGGCAGCAGTTCGCTCAGACGCTGCGCGTAATCCAGCGCGGCGATTGGATCATGCACGGAGCAGGGGCCGACAATCACCAGCAGACGCGGGTCATCGCCGGTTAAAATGCGTTCAATTCGGTTGCGTGACGTTGTCACATTTTTGTTTATTGCTTCTGTGGCCGGAAACTCACCGGCCAGCGCAGACGGGGTAATCAGTTTGTCTATTGCCCGCGTGCGCAGTTCATCCGTTTTTTCCATAGATTAATGCTGTCTCTGAATTTGTTCAGTTGCTGTGTGAAACCACAGTGATACCGATCACAATAAACGAAAACGTGATGATTACAAGATGCAATTGCAGAAAGCGGATCACCGGGTGAGATGATCCACTTAACCGTTTCCGCCTGTCAGAACATGCGGCGGTTTAATCCGAGAGAATCGATGATTTTTGTTGATATCTCTTCGACAGAATAGTTAGTGGTATTGAGGTAACTGATTTTGTGTTTGCGGTAGAGTGCTTCGACCTCTGCCAGTTCCATCCGGCACTGACGGATTGAGGCGTAGCGGCTGTTCTCCCGGCGTTCTTCCCGGATAGCGGCCAGGCGCTCGGGATCAATGGTCAGACCGAATAACTTTTTATTATACGGTTTGAGGGCTGCGGGCAGCTGAAGATTATCCATATCATCCGCCGTAAACGGATAGTTGGCGGCCTGGATACCGAACTGCATCGCCAGATACAGACTGGTCGGGGTTTTACCGCAGCGGGAAACGCCGAGCAGAATCACCTGAGCCTGATCCATATTGCGCAGGGAAACGCCGTCATCATGCGCCAGTGCGAAATCAATCGCGGCGATACGGGCATCATACTGGCTCAGATTACGCTTGGATAAACCGTGGGTCCGGTTGAATATCGGCTGCGGCTCCATCTGAATCTCTTTCTGAATCGGGGCGACCAGAGTCTGCACAATATCCTGGCAGCAACCCTGACTGCCGGTGATAGCCTCACGCACGTCCTGACAGATAATGGAGTAGAACACCAGCGGACGTAACCCGGTGGTTTCAAAAATGGTATCGATTTTTTGTCTGATTTCCAGCGCACGCTCCACGGTTGCCACAAAAGGCAGGGTGTAAGCGATAATATCAATAGGGAACTGTGACAATACGGCATGACCTAATACTTCCGCCGTAATTGCCGTACCGTCAGAAATAAAGAAGACACTCCGTGTTTCTTTATTCTGTGTATCAGAAGATGAGCCGGTTGTGATAGACATGTTATTTATTTTCCTATGTTTTTTGCTGAATCGATAATCCGGAGCAACGGCACAAATAAATTAAAACATGATTATAAAGGATAAAAAAATATTGTAATCGGGTTGATCGATTCACCTGTCTATATTCTTACAAACATTGTGATAATCTGTTTCTGATGCTCAGCAGAGCCCGTATTTCCGATTTTACCTTCTTTTGAATGTTAAAAGGATTGCTTGCAATGTCCAACAATGGTCAAACCCCGTGTAATGTACTTTGGTATAACCAATTAGGTATGAATGACGTACCCCGTGTCGGTGGTAAAAATGCGTCTTTAGGCGAAATGATAACCAATCTTTCCGGATTAGGCGTGTCTGTTCCCAATGGTTTTGCCACCACGGCACAGGCCTTCAATGACTTTCTTGAGCAAAGTGGCGTCAACCAGCGCATTTATGAGCTGCTGGATAAAACGGATATTGACGATGTCAACCAGCTGGCGAAAGCAGGTGCGCAGATCCGCGCATGGGTAATCGATACCCCGTTCTCCGCTGAATTTGAACAGGATATCCGCCTAGCGTATGAACAGCTGTCCGAAGGTGAGAAAGGCGCATCTTTTGCTGTGCGTTCTTCCGCAACGGCTGAAGATATGCCGGATGCCTCCTTCGCGGGACAGCAGGAAACCTTCTTAAACGTGCAGGGCATTGATGCGATCATGGTCGCTATCAAGCACGTATTTGCTTCATTATTTAATGACCGCGCGATTTCTTATCGTGTGCATCAGGGTTATGACCACCGCGGCGTTGCACTGTCTGCCGGTATTCAGCGCATGGTACGTTCTGACCTCGCATCGTCAGGTGTGATGTTCACCATCGATACCGAATCCGGTTTTGACCAGGTTGTCTTTATCACATCCGCTTACGGGCTGGGTGAAATGGTGGTGCAGGGTGCGGTAAACCCGGATGAGTTTTATGTTCACAAACCAACCCTGGAAAAAGGCCGTCCGGCCATTGTCCGCCGTACTATGGGTTCCAAGAAAATCCAGATGGTTTATGCGGATGACACCAGCCACGGCAAACAGGTACGTATTGAAGATGTGGATGCGGAGAAATGCAAACGTTTCTCACTGACCGACAGCGAAGTGGAAGAACTGGCAAAACAGGCCGTGACCATTGAAAAACACTACGGTCGTCCGATGGATATCGAGTGGGCAAAAGACGGTAATAACGGCAAGCTGTATATCGTACAGGCGCGTCCGGAAACTGTCCGTTCCAATCAGCAGGTGATGGAACGTTATCAGCTGAACGGCCAGAGCAATGTGCTGGTCGAAGGTCGTGCAATCGGTCACCGTATCGGTGCCGGTGCGGTAAAAGTTATTCATGATCTGAGCCAGATGGATCGTATTCAGCCGGGTGATGTGTTAGTCACTGATATGACTGACCCGGACTGGGAACCGATCATGAAGAAAGCGGCGGCGATTGTGACTAACCGCGGCGGCCGTACCTGCCACGCTGCAATTATTGCCCGTGAGCTGGGTATTCCGGCAGTTGTCGGCTGTGGTGATGCCACCGAGCTTCTGAAAGAAGGCCAGGAAGTGACGGTCTCCTGTTCTGAAGGGGATACCGGTTATGTGTATGGCGGCAAACTGGATTTTGACATCCACTCTTCCGAAATCGACACAATGCCGGAAGTCGGCACCAAAATCATGATGAACGTCGGTAACCCGGATCGCGCATTTGACTTTGCCTGTCTGCCGCATGAGGGTGTCGGTCTGGCGCGTCTGGAATTTATCATCAACCGTATGATTGGTGTGCACCCGCGTGCACTGCTGGAATTTGATCAGCAGACTCCGGAATTGCAGGCTGAAATCCGCAGCATGATGCAGGGCTATGATGATCCGGTCGAGTTCTACATCGGTCGCCTGGTTGAAGGGATTGCCACGATTGCGGCAGCTTTCTATCCGAAGAAAGTCATTGTTCGTCTGTCTGACTTTAAATCAAACGAATATGCCAACCTGGTCGGCGGGGATATTTACGAGCCGGATGAAGAAAACCCGATGCTGGGCTTCCGTGGTGCCGGCCGTTATGTGCATGATGATTTCCGTGACTGTTTCGCGCTGGAATGTGAAGCGGTGAAGCGTGTGCGTAATGACATGGATCTGACGAATGTCGAAGTGATGATTCCGTTTGTCCGTACGGTGGCACAGGCAGAAGCTGTGGTTAATGAGCTGGCGGTTCATGGTCTGAAACGCGGCGAAAACGGCCTGCGTTTGATTATGATGTGTGAAATTCCGTCCAATGCCCTGCTGGCAGATCAGTTCCTTGAGTATTTCGACGGCTTCTCTATCGGTTCCAACGATATGACTCAGCTGACACTGGGTCTGGATCGTGACTCCGGTGTGGTGTCCACGCTGTTTGATGAGCGTAATGACGCAGTGAAAGCCCTGCTGTCGATGGCTATCAAAGCGGCGAAAGCACGTAATAAATATGTGGGAATCTGTGGTCAGGGACCATCCGACCATCAGGATTTTGCCGCCTGGCTGATGGAGCAGGGGATCGACAGTGTTTCTCTTAATCCGGATACTGTAGTGAAAACCTGGATTTCATTAGCAGAAAATTGTTGATTCAATCATTTTAAATGATTAAAAGCCCGGATTGTTTCGGGCTTTTTTTTATCATTCAATGTTAGAATGTCTGAGCGCATTTAAGGCAAATCAAAACAAAACCAAATGAGCTATCCTGAATTACAGGCAAAAAAAAAGCCTATCATGGGCTGACAGGCAAAGACTACACACAGCAATATTTATATTCGGAAGGTATCATTGTAATGAATAACAATACCTTTTAATTCGTTACTTGATGGCTGATATATTAAAATAATTAAGATATGCCTGCATTAAGAATTGTCTCAATATATATATTTACTGTTTGTTAGATAAGTGAAATATATTCAGAACCTCTGTCTGCAGGCGGAATAAGTCGGGTGACGACATACTGAAGTATATTAATATTTCAAATTATTAATGTTATTTATGAAGAGTAATTGAATAATTAATTAAATATATCAAAGGTGCATTTCTGCACCTTTGATTAAAAACTTATTCTTTTTCCGAGAGTTGTTCTTCCATATAAGCGCGAACCTCAGTCAAATCGTCCGACGGCTTAGGTACATCATTCATCCATGCTTTCAACAGGGTATAGGAAACCGCCAGTACGACAGGGCCGATAAAGAGCCCGATCATGCCGAGTGATAACATCCCCCCGATAACCCCGGTCAGAATCAGTATCATCGGTAAATCAGCCCCCATTTTAATGAGATAAGGGCGAAGCACGCCATCCATGGTGGCAACAATGCCCGACCAGACAATCATCACCACCGCCCAGGTGGTATCACCGGTCCAGAACAGATAAATGACGGACGGGATCATAATCAGCAGCGGGCCGAGCTGCGCCACACAGCAGATAAAGATAAGGACTGTCAGGATGGCGGCAAACGGCACACCGGCCAGCCCCAGCCCCAGTCCGCCGATAATAGCCTGGGTTAATGCGGTTACCACGACGCCCAGTGCGACGGCCCGCACAGACATTGCAGCCAGCAGTACGGCGGCATCACCGCGCATACCGGCCAGACGAAGGGCAAAATGGCGAAAGCCGCGCATAGCCTCTTCTCCCTGAAGGTAGAGCAGGCCGCTGAACAGCAGCATAATCGCCAGGTGGAACAGGAACTTACCTGCACTCAGCAGCTGTGTCAGGAACCAGGCCGCGCCCTGTCCGAGATAGGGCTGGATTTTCGCCATCATGGCATTGCCGCCGCTGGCGACCAGGCTTGTCCAGCTGGCAAACAGTTTCGGCCCGATAACCGGGACGGAATCCAGCCAGTAGAGTTCCGGCAGTGTCAGTTGCCCCGGAGATTTCACCCAGCGCATCAGCGGTTCACTGTTCTCGACAATACTGTTAATCAGCAGTGCCAGCGGAAAAACAAACAGCAGAATAATCAGCATGACCATAACGGATGCCGCTATCCAGCGGCTGTTACGGACACGGCGGCGGATAGCGGTATAAACCGGCCAGGTGGCAATGACTATCATACCTGCCCAGATGAAGCCGGGAAGGAACGGACTTAATACCCAGAAACTAACGGCAATGAGAATGGATATCGCTGCAACGGCGAATATTAGTTTAGGTAAATCATAACCCGGTTGCGATTTTTCCACGGATAAGTTTCCCTTTGTAAATGAATTAACTGGTTGTTCCCGATAAAGGAGCGCAAATATTGCGTTATTTTATTGCAGGCGCAAAATGAATACATTGTGTGTTAAGGTGAATATTCTCTCATGAATCATGCATCAGAATGAAGAGTTAACCACATAATTATATTGTCAGATTTGCAATGTGACCATTTATGATAAAAGAGCCGCAGATAATGATCCCACGATTAACGCACTCCCCTCAGGTAAGCCCGGCGGTTGAACGTTATATTCACGCCCTCAATGAAAGCGGATTTACCGGTGATACCACCACCCGCTACGGTGATCGCCTGACACTCGCTACCGATAACAGTATTTATCAGCTTCTGCCTCAGGCAATCGTTTTCCCGCGTTCGACCGCTGATGTGATTCTGGTGATGCGTCTTGCTGCACAGGATGAATACCAGTCGGTTACTTTTACCCCGCGCGGCGGTGGTACGGGCACCAATGGTCAGTCGCTGAATAACGGGGTGGTCATCGATTTATCCCGCTATATGAACCGTATTCTGGAAATTAATCCGGAACAGGGCTGGGTGCGGGCGGAAGCGGGTGTGATTAAAGATCAGCTCAATGCGTATCTGAAACCTTACGGCTATTTTTTCGCGCCGGAGTTATCCACCTCCAACCGGGCCACCCTCGGCGGGATGATTAACACCGATGCTTCCGGCCAGGGCTCACTGGTGTACGGAAAAACGTCAGACCATGTGCTGGGGCTGCGTTCGGTACTGCTCAACGGTGATCTGCTGGATACCGCGCCGCTGCCGGTCAGTGAGGCACGGCGCTGCGCGCAGGAGGAGAGTGCAGCCGGGGGACTTTACCGCACCACGCTGGAAAGCTGCGAAACCCACCGGCAGACCATTTTGGACAGCTTTCCGAAGCTTAACCGTTTTCTGACCGGTTATGACCTGCGCCATGTCTTCAGTGATGATATGCAGACCTTTGATCTGACGCGTATCCTGACCGGCTCGGAAGGCACACTGGCGGTGATCACTGAGGCAAAACTCAATATCACGCCGATCCCGAAAGTGCGCCGCCTGGTGAATGTCAAATATGATGCATTTGATTCCGCGCTGCGCAATGCGCCGTTTATGGTGGCGGCTCAGGCGCTGTCAGTGGAAACCGTGGATTCAAAAGTGCTGAATCTGGCGCGGGAAGATATCGTCTGGCATTCCGTCAGTGAACTGATCACGGATGTGCCGGATAAAACCCTGGCGGGGCTGAATATCGTTGAATTCTGCGGTGACGATGAAGCGCTGATTGACGGGCAGGTTACGTCACTGTGTGAACGCCTGGATTCATTAATGGCCAATAATGAAGCGGGTGTGATTGGGTATCAGGTCTGCCGTGAGCTGAGTGGTATTGAGCGTATTTATGCAATGCGCAAGAAAGCGGTGGGATTGCTCGGTAACAGTAAAGGGGCGGCAAAACCGATTCCGTTTGTCGAAGATACCTGTGTTCCGCCGGAACATCTGGCGGATTACATCACTGAATTTCGTGCGTTGCTGGACAGCCATCATCTGGAATACGGCATGTTTGGTCATGTGGATGCAGGCGTATTGCATGTGCGCCCGGCACTGGATATGTGCTCACCGGAACAGGAAATGCTGATGAAGCAGATTTCCGATGATATCGTCGCGCTGACCGCCAAATACGGCGGTTTACTGTGGGGGGAGCACGGCAAAGGGTTCCGCGCGCAGTACAGTGAGGCTTTTTTCGGTGACACGCTGTACCGCGAACTGCGTCGTATCAAAGGGGCATTTGACCCGGAAAACCGGCTCAATCCCGGCAAAATCTGTGCGCCTTTAACCTGTGATGCACCGATGATGCAGGTGGATGCAGTTAAACGCGGTACGTATGACAGAACGATCCCTGTTGAAGTCAGAAATACCTTTTCCGGCGCGATGAACTGCAACGGTAACGGACTGTGTTTTAACTTTGATGTCAAAAGCCCGATGTGTCCGTCAATGAAAGTGACACAATCCCGTTTTCATTCGCCGAAAGGCCGTGCCGGATTGGTACGCGAATGGCTTCGGCTGCTGGCGGAGCAGGGTACGGACCCGGCATTATTATCACAGGCAGTACCGCAGAGCCGGATCTCTCTGCGTGGCTTGATTGAGAAAATCGGCAATACGCGGCGGGCATCACGCGGAGAATATGATTTTTCCCATGAAGTGAAAGAATCGATGTCCGGCTGCCTGGCCTGTAAAGCCTGTTCCACACAATGCCCGATCAAAATTGATGTGCCGGAATTCCGCACCCGTTTTCTGGCGTTGTATCACGGACGCTATCTGCGCCCGCTGCGTGACCATCTGGTGGCGAATGTGGAAGCCGGTGCACCGCTGATGGCGAAAGCACCGAAGGTATTTAACTTTTTCCTGAAACAGCCGTGGGTGCAGAAACTCAGTGAAAAAACGGTGGGTATGACGGATTTACCGCTGCTGTCATCACCGTCACTGAAACAACAGCTGGCGGGCAGTAAAGCCGTTTCTGTCACACTGGAAATGCTGGAAAGCATGAGTGAGGAGCAGCGGCGTGCCGGGCGCTATCTTTTTATTGTTCAGGACCCGTTCACCAGCTACTTTGATGCAAAAGTGGTGGCTGACTTTGCCGCGCTGACGGAAAAACTGGGTTTTCAGCCGGTGCTGCTGCCGTTCAGCCCGAACGGAAAAGCACAGCATATTAAAGGTTTTCTCGCCCGGTTTGCCCGGACAGCAAACAAAACCGCCGATTTTCTCAACCGGGTCGCCCGGCTCGGCTGCCCGATGGCGGGTGTCGATCCGGCACTGGTGCTCTGCTACCGCGATGAATACAAAACGGTGCTGCCGCCGGAAAAACAGCAGTTCCGCGTGATGTTAGTTCATGAATTTCTGGCAGAATATGCGGATTCTCTGCCGGTGAATGATGTCAGTGTGAATACTCCCCCCTGGTATCTGTTCAGCCACTGTACCGAGTCCACCGCGCTGCCGGACAGCGTGAAAACCTGGCAGAATCTGTTCAGCCGTTTCGGTTCGTCACTGCAATCCGTCAGCACCGGCTGTTGCGGAATGGCGGGAACCTACGGCCATGAAATGCCGAATCTGGCGCGCTCAAAGGGGATCTATCAGCTCTCCTGGGCTCAGCCGTATCAGTCACTGCCGTCAGAACGTTGCCTGACCACCGGATACTCCTGTCGCAGCCAGGTGAAACGGATGGAAGGTAAAGTCATGCTGCACCCGTTGCAGGCGCTGCTGACACTGGTATCCTGACAGCAGGATAAAAACATGACGCGGAGAGCTTATTAATGATATGGAAACGACCTGCAACACCGGCAGAACTGAATCGCATCTCGGAAGGGAATATGCTCAGTCATCTGGGCATTGTCTTTACAGCGGTGGAGCCGGAACAGCTGATCGCCGTGATGCCGGTTGATGACCGGACCAAACAGCCGCATGGCCTGCTGCACGGCGGGGCATCAGTGGTACTGGCGGAAAGTCTCGGCTCGGTAGCCGGTTATCTGTGCAGTGAAGGGGATGAAACGGTAGTCGGTGTTGAGATTAATGCTAATCATGTCCGTGCGGTGCGCAGTGGTGTTGTTACCGGTTATTGTAAGGCGGTACATCTCGGGCGTAATCAGCAGGTCTGGTCGATAGAGATTTTTGATGAGCAGCAGCGTTTATGCTGTATCTCCCGGTTGACCACTGCCATTCTGCGCGGAACCGGAAATTAACATCTGAGTAACATTTCAGCCGGTGCAGTGTGAATTTCACCCGGAATCACGTTGCGCCGGCTTCTCTCTGTAAAAGTCGCATTTATAATATTCCTTTTGTGCCATCAGCAATGTACTGAACAGTACGGTAATAAGCATTTATCATTGATAAATAATCTCTTTTACAAACAATGAATTAATTCACTTTCCGCTCAAAAATGATAACGCTTGTCTGATATGCTTGTCTATTATTTAATCAATAATCGGAATATCCTTTCAAAGCAAGTGGTTGAAGTGAGAAATATTATCATTAACATGGTGTTTACGGAGAGCTCCCGTCGAATTTTATGAGGTCAATAATGACAACACACAGCACAAACCCGGTGGAAACTTTTTCACTGAATGATAACGACTGGACAGGGATCACGCTGACAGCGGCCGCTGCAAAACAGATTGTGACACTGATGAATAACACCCCGGACAGTATCGGGCTTTGCCTGAGTGTCAAACAGTCCGGTTGTGCCGGGTTTGGTTATGTTTTCGAAATGATTAATCAGGCGGATGCAGACGACATGCTGTTTGAGCGCGATGGCGCCCGGCTGTATGTTCCGCGCAAAGCCATGCCGTTTATTGACGGTACGGAAGTGGATTTTGTCCGCGAAGGGCTGAATCAGATATTTAAATTCAATAATCCGAAAGCTCAGCATGCCTGCGGGTGTGGTGAAAGCTTCGGGGTTTAAGAGCGAAGCCATATTATGTCTCAGAGCAATGCAGAGATTGGTGAAGACGTTCAGACCTGGCTGAATGACGGGCGCTATAAAGAGGGCTTCTTCACTAACGTCGCCACGGATGAACTGGCAAAAGGGATCAATGAAAATGTGATCCGCGCCATTTCCGCCAAACGAAATGAACCGGAGTGGATGCTCAATTTCCGGCTGGAGGCTTTTCAGCACTGGCTCGGTATGGAAGAACCACACTGGCTGAAAGCGAAGTATCCGCATCTGGATTATCAGGATTACAGCTATTATTCCGCGCCGTCATGCGGTGCGTGTGACGATACCTGCGGTTCACAGCCGGGGGCGGTGCAAAGCCCGGCAGACAGCTTCCTGACCAGTGAAGTGGAAGAAGCATTTGAAAAACTCGGTGTGCCGGTCCGTGAAGGACAGGCGGTGGCGGTGGATGCGATTTTTGACTCCGTTTCCGTTTCCACCACTTACCGTGATGAACTGAAGAAACACGGTGTGATTTTCTGCTCGTTCGGGGAAGCGATTCATGATTATCCGGAACTGGTGCAGAAATACCTTGGTACCGTGGTTTCAAGCCACGATAACTTTTTTGCGGCGCTCAATGCGGCGGTGGCTTCTGACGGCACATTTGTTTATATCCCGAAAGGGGTGCGGTGCCCGATGGAATTATCCACCTATTTCCGTATCAACGCCGCCAAAACCGGCCAGTTTGAACGCACGATTCTGATCGCCGATGAAGGCAGCTATGTCAGTTATATCGAAGGCTGCTCCGCACCGGTACGTGATACCTACCAGCTGCATGCCGCTGTTGTGGAAGTGATTATCCATAAAGATGCGGAAGTCAAATATTCCACCGTCCAAAACTGGTTCTCCGGTGGTGATACCGAAGGCGGGATACTCAACTTCGTCACTAAGCGGGCACTGTGTGAGGGCGAAAATTCCAAAATGTCGTGGACGCAGTCTGAAACCGGCTCGGCCATTACCTGGAAATACCCGAGTGTGATCCTCAAAGGGGACAATTCAGTCGGTGAGTTTTTCTCTGTTGCACTGACCAACGGCACACAGCAGGCGGACACCGGCACCAAGATGATCCACATCGGCCGTAATACCAAATCCACTATTATCTCGAAAGGGATTTCCGCCGGGAAAAGCCAGAACAGCTACCGCGGGCTGGTGAAGGTACTGCCGGGAGCAGAAAACGCCCGTAACTTTACCCAGTGTGACTCGATGCTTATCGGTACAGAGTGCGGCGCACACACGTTCCCGTATGTGGAAGTGATGAATAACAGCGCGCAGCTGGAGCATGAGGCTACCACCTCGCGTATCGGCGAAGATCAGCTGTTTTACTGCTTACAGCGCGGGATCAGCGAAGATGATGCCATCTCAATGATTGTTAATGGTTTTTGTAAAGATGTGTTCTCTGAATTGCCGCTGGAATTTGCCGTTGAAGCGCAAAAACTGCTGGCGATAAGCCTGGAACACAGTGTGGGTTAATACATCAGAATCAGCGCCTGCGGGATAACCGGCAGGACGGAGTAGTACATTATGTTAAGCGTAAAAGATTTGCATGTCAGCGTGGAAGGTAACGAAATCCTCAAAGGGTTATCACTGGATGTGAAACCGGGGGAAATCCACGCCATTATGGGGCCGAACGGTTCCGGTAAAAGCACCCTGTCTGCCACACTGGCCGGCCGGGAAGAGTATGAAATTGACAGCGGATCAGTCACATTTAAAGGTAAAGACCTGCTGGATCTGGCACCGGAAGACCGTGCCGGTGAAGGGATTTTCCTTGCTTTTCAGTATCCGGTGGAAATTCCGGGTGTGAGCAACCAGTTTTTCCTGCAAACCGCAGTGAATGCGGTGCGCGAATACCGCGGTGAAGAGGCGCTGGATCGCTTTGATTTCGCGGATTTTATCGAAGATAAAATTGAACTGCTGAATATGCCGCAGGATCTGCTGACGCGTGCCGTGAACGTCGGGTTCTCCGGCGGTGAGAAAAAACGTAACGATATCCTGCAAATGGCCGCTCTTGAGCCGTCACTCTGCATTCTGGATGAAACGGATTCCGGGCTGGATATCGATGCCCTGAAAACCGTGGCGAACGGGGTAAACCAGTTACGCAGTCCGGATCGCGCTTTTATTATTGTTACCCACTACCAGCGCATCCTGGATTATGTAAAGCCGGATTTTGTTCACGTGCTGTATCAGGGCAAAATTATTAAATCCGGTGATTTCTCACTGGCGAAAAAACTGGAGGAGCAGGGATATGGCTGGCTTATTGACCAACAGTGAACGTGCGCTGAAACGCCGTGAGGTCAGTGAGCGCAATCTGGCCGCGATGAGCCGGATCGGTCAGCTTGTCGCACAGCGCCCGCTGTCCGGACATGCGGCACAGCACTGGCAGCAGGCACAAAAAACCGGCTTCCCGGCATTTCATCAGGAAGACTGGCACTATACCTCTCTGGATGTACTTCTGGCGGCTGATTATCAGCAGCAGACCGGCACACTGAATACGTTACCGGACGCGGTGCTGACCTCACTGAATGCATACCGCATCGTGCTGGCGGACGGCGTTTTTGCGCCGCAGTGGAGTGATACGGATACAGGTGTATTTGAATTGACGGTGGCGGATAATCGCAGTGAATTTCCTGAGCCGGTTAACGGGGAGATTTTCCTGCATCTGACCGAAAGTCTGGCGCAGTCGCCGCTGATGATCCGCGTAAAATCGGGTGCACAGGCGGAAAAACCCCTGTATATCGTCAATATCTCAACGGCACATAATGATGTGCTGAATATGAATCACAGCCGTTATCACCTGGATATCGGTGCGAATGCGTCAGTGTCTGTGATTGAGCACTTTATCAGCCCGGATGAGCAATCAGCGCATTTCACCGGCGCACGGATGACTGCCGCTATTGGTGAAAACAGTGATTTCCGTCACCTGAAACTGGGATTTGAAAATCCGCAGGCGTACCATTTCGCCCATAATGATTTGGTCATTGCCGCACATGCCCGTGTCGAAAGCACCAGTTTTCTGCTCGGCGGCAAACTGACACGGCATCACACCAGCACGCAGCTTAACGGCGAAGGTATTGTGCTGGCCATGAACAGTCTGGTGTTGCCGAAACATGGTGAAATCGCGGATACCCGTACCTATCTGGAGCATAACAAAGGGTATTGTGAAAGCCGCCAGCGCCATAAAACGATTGTGATGGACAACAGCCGGGCGGTGTTTAACGGCATGATCAAAGTGGCACCGCATGCGCTGAAAACCGACGGTCAGATGACCAACAATAACCTGCTGCTGGGCCGGAAAGCGGAAATCGATACCAAACCGCAGCTGGAAATCTATGCGGATGATGTGAAATGCAGCCACGGTGCGACGGTCGGCCGTATTGATGAGGAGCAGCTGTTTTATCTGCGTACCCGCGGGATCGCCGAAAAAGCCGCGAAGCAGATGATCATCCTCGCGTTTGCGGCAGAACTGACCGATGCGGTCAGTGATGAGTCTCTCAATGATGTGGTGATGGCGCGTATCCGTCAGTCGCTGGATCAGGGGGATAAACAGCCATGAGTTATCCTGTGCAGCAATTACGGGCCGACTTCCCGGTGCTGGCCGGGGAGGTGAACGGTAAACCGCTGGTCTATCTTGACAGCGCTGCCAGTGCCCAGAAACCACAACAGGTGATTGATGCGGTGAGTGATTTTACCGCTCACCATTATGCCGCGGTTCACCGCGGCATTCACACCTTAAGTGCAGAGGCAACGGCCGCCACGGAAGCGGTGCGTCAGAAAGCGGCAGCGTTTATCAACGCGCCGCAGACGGAAGAAATTATCTTTGTCAAAGGTACCACCGAAGCCATCAATCTGGTGGCGGACAGCTTTGGCCGTGCGTTCTGTAATGATGGTGACAACATCATTATTACGGAGATGGAGCATCACGCCAATATTGTGCCCTGGTATATGCTGGCGGAGAGTGCAGGGATTGAGATCCGTGTGCTGCCGATGGCAGATGACGGCACTCTGATCCTGAGCAAACTGCCGGAACTGATCGACAACCGCACCCGGCTGCTGAGTTTTACGCATCTCTCTAATGTCCTTGGTACGGTGAATCCGGTGAAAGCGATTATTGCGCAGGCGCGGGAACTGAGCCGTGCCGCCGGGGGGGGAACTGGCGGTGCTGGTGGACGGCGCCCAGGGCGCAATGCATCAGCCGGTGGATGTGCAGGCGCTGGATTGCGATTTTTATGCCTTCTCCGGTCATAAACTGTACGGACCGACCGGCATTGGTATTTTGTGGGGACGTAAATCCCTGCTGGATATGATGCCGCCGCGCGAAGGCGGTGGTGCGATGATCGCGGATGTCAGCCTGACAAACGGCATTACATATGCGGATGTACCGTGGCGTTTCGAAGCGGGTACGCCGAATATTCAGGGGATTATCGGCCTGGGGGCCGCGCTGGATTATCTGAACGCTGCCGGTATGGCGGAGATAGCCGCGTATGAGCACACACTCATGCAGTATGCACTGACCCGTCTGACAGAGGTTCCCGGTATTATTCTGTATGGTAATGCACAGCGGGAAGGGGTGATCGCCTTTAACCTCGGTAAGCATCATGCCTTTGATACCGGTGCGTTTCTGGATCGTTACGGTGTGGCTGTCCGCACAGGGCATCACTGCGCACAACCACTGCTGGCACATTATGGTGTCAGTGCTATGTGCCGTGCTTCACTGGCGCTCTACACCACCGAAGCAGACATTGATATACTGACGGACGCACTGAAACGTACCGCAAAACTGCTGGGTTAAGGATTCTGATGAAAATTTCGTTGCCGGATCAGGCAAAATTACTGCGCAACTTCTCCCGTTGCCATGACTGGGAAGAACGTTATCTGTATCTGATTGAGCTGGGAGAAAAGTTACCGGCACTGACAGAAGCACAACGGCAACCGCAGTATAAAATATCGGGCTGTCAGAGTCAGGTCTGGATCATCATGCAGCAGGATGAGGAAGGGCGCGTCTGGTTCGCCGGTGACAGCGACGCTGCTATCGTTAAGGGCCTGGTGGCGCTGGTTATCGCGCTGTATCAGGGAAAATTGCCGGCAGAAATCCGTGAACTGGATATCGCACACATCTTCTCGGAACTGGCACTTTCTGTCCATCTGACCCCCTCCCGTACTCAGGGACTGAACGCCATGGTCAGAACAATCATACAAAACACGCAGCAAATGAGATAAAACATCGTTCCCTTTTACTTACTCTGCTAATAATATATTACCTGGCGTGGCCGGCAGACGGCCACGTATTTTTTTATACCATCAGCTGAGGATCTGGAATGAAACGAATTCTCCCGTTGCTGGGCGGGCTGTTGTTAGCGGTAACTGCGCTGACAGCCCGGGCAACTGAATATCAACTCCCTGCGGATAAGAGCCGGGTCATCGGCGAAAACGTCACCTATGTTGTTCCGGATGACGGACGCTCGCTGGAAGCGATTGCGGCAGAATACGGCATCGGCCTGCTGGCGATGCTGGAAGCCAACCCGGGGACAGATCCGTATCTGCCGAAGCCGGGCAGTGAACTGATTATCCCGTCACAGCTGATCCTGCCGGATACACCGCATCAGGGCATTGTGATTAACCTGGCGGAACTGCGCCTGTTCTATTATCCGAAAGGCACTAACACCGTGCGGGTCTATCCGATTGGTATCGGCCAGCTGGGGCGTGATACACCGATCATGACCACCTCAGTTTCCCAGTTGATCAAAGATCCGACCTGGACGCCGACCACGAATATCCGCAAAGCTTATGCCGCACAGGGGATCACCTTACCGGCAGTTGTTCCTGCAGGGCCGGAAAACCCGATGGGGCTGTTTGCACTACGTCTGGCGCATGGTCGCGGTGAATACCTGATCCACGGTACTAACGCGGACTTTGGTATCGGTATGCGTGTCAGCTCCGGCTGTATCCGCCTGCGTCCGGATGATATTGAAGCGCTGTTTAAAACCATTCCGAAAGGGACCCGGGTTCAGATCGTTAATGAGCCGGTGAAATATACTGTTGAGCCGGATGGCCAGCGTTATGTGGAAGTGCATCAGCCGCTGTCCCGTAATAAGAACGACGATCCGCAGACCATGCCGATTACCCGTTCAGCCGGACTGACCAGCTTTATCCAGTCTCCGGACACCAACAGTGCCATTGTTGAGCAGGCGATTGCACGTCGTTCCGGTATGCCGGTCAATGTCAGCCGTGATGCGCAGTATAAGCAGGAAGCGGTACCGGCAGAGAAAACCAACTTTGCACCGGTGGAAATGGACGAAGAAGCGGAAGTAAAAGCACTGAATCTGCAACCGGCTGATTTTGCGCCGGGTCAGTTAACCCAGCCGGGCCCGATTGTCAGTGAGGAAAAAAGCGCGGAGTAATCACCCGTGATATCTCTGTGACAGACAAAACCGCTTCCGTTTGTGAGGCGGTTTTTTTTATGTCTGTCATTTGTATATGAGCATAAATGACAGACATAAAAAATGGCGTAGCATAATTTATGCTACGCCATCTGTTCTTCAGGCAGTGATTACAAATTATTTTTTGTAAGAACGAACCTGGTTGTCTAAGCGCTGGTTAGCGCGTGCTGCTTCGTCTTTAGCCTGCTGAACATCAGCACGGATGGCGTTAACATCGTTGCTCAGTTGATCAACTTTGGCATTCAGCGTCTTAACGTCGTTGTCCAGTTGGTCAAATTTAGCGTTAGAAGAACAACCTGCTAATAATGCAGAAGCTAAAACTACAGCACCTAATACAATCTTAGAACGACCCATTTTAATACCCTCTAGATTAAAGTTAATCACCAAGTAGCAGTAATGATATTACACATTTCAATAGGGAAAGAGAATAGAAATTCAGCGTTTACAAAGATAATTTTCCTGAAACCGCAAAATAAATCAAAAAAAAACGGCAATTGCGTAATTCTCAACCAAATAATCTGATGCGGGGCCAGATAAGACAGCGCGGTATCATCCCGTATTCAGAAAGCGGCAATTATTCTGCGGCCGGTTGCTTCATTTCATGTTCTCTTACAGTTTAGAATAAAAAAAGCACCCGTGCAGCGGGTGCTCTTATTAATTCAGATAATGCTGAAAAATATTACAGTAATTGTACCGATGAGGTATTGGTGGTGCCGCTCGGAACCAATGCACCGGATACCATTACCACAATCTCACCGTTGGTGGCCAGACCGCTTTCCAGCGCGGCTTCACGGCCGATACGGTAGAAATCATCGGTTGATAAGATTTCGCTGACCAGTTTGGTGGTCACGCCTTTCACCAGCAGTAACTGACGGGCAGTGGTTTCGTTGGTGGTCAGTGCCAGAATAGGGGCTTTCGGGAAGTATTTGCGGACAGACTTCGCGGATTTACCGCCTGCGGTTGCCACAACGATCAGCGGAGCATCCAGGTTTTCTGACATTTCCACCGCGCCGCGGCAGACTGCTTCAGTAACACGCAGCTTTTTACCGGCCGGTAAATCGCCGAGACGGCTGTGCATCACACGATCAGTACGTTCGCAGATAGTAGCCATGATACTGACGGCTTCAACCGGATATTTTCCTTTCGCACTTTCACCGGACAGCATGACCGCATCGGTACCGTCGAGGATGGCGTTGGCAACGTCACCGGCTTCCGCACGGGTAGGGCGCGGGTTTTTGATCATGGAATCGAGCATTTGTGTTGCGGTAATGACCACTTTGCGGGCGGTATTACATTTTTCGATCATCAGTTTCTGCGCGAAAATCACTTCTTCAACCGGGATTTCAACACCCAGGTCACCACGGGCAACCATGATACCGTCGGAAGCTTCGAGGATTTCATCGAAGTTGTTCATCCCTTCCTGGTTTTCAATCTTGGAGATGATCTGGATATGTTCGCCGCCGTTGGCTTTCAGGTGAGCACGGATTTCGTCAACATCGGAACGTTTACGGATAAAGGAAGCCGCAACGAAATCAACATTCTGCTGACAACCGAAAATCAGATCCTGTTTATCTTTTTCTGCCAGGGCCGGCAGGCCGATAGACACATTCGGCAGGTTAACCCCTTTGTTTTCACCGAGGTCACCGTTGTTCAGAACTTCACAGATAACTTCTGTTGCGGTGGTTTCTTTCACACGCATGCCGATCAGGCCGTCATCGACCAGAACGATATTGCCCGGTTTCAGATCCTGCGCGAAACCCGCGTAGGTGACAGCAACACGCTCAGTGTTACCGATGACAGATTTATCTGTGGTGAAAGTAAAGGTCTGACCCGCAACCAGCGGAGCATCATTGCCGCCTTCCAGTTTGATGGTACGGATTTCCGGGCCTTTGGTATCCAGTAAAATGGCTGCTTTCTTGCCGGTACGTGCACAGACAGCACGCAGATTTTTGATGCGCTGACCATGTTCTTCGTAATCGCCGTGGGAGAAGTTCAGACGCATAACGTTCATGCCTGCGTCTAACAGTGCTTCGAGTTTCTCTTCTGATTCGGTTTTAGGTCCGATAGTACAAACAATTTTCGTCTTTTTCATGACAGCCCATCTACAGTTATTGAGAGTAAATAGTGAACAATCGCCTGATTACACACCATACGGTAAGAATAGGCAATTGTCGGTATCCCCGGTTATTAAAATTAGTCGTTTTTGTAAAAAAACAGATTCAGTATAGCGTGTTTTTTATTGCGCCTCTCTGTTTCAGCGCTTGTAAATCAGTAAGCTGAATCCATTCAACAATCATGTAGGCATTATAGAGGGTTATTAGTGTGATTTGAATCATAAAATCAGAAATAAATTAACATTTTTGCGTTAACGCAAGAAATCAGCCGTATTGATACGCATAAGTACAGTGAAAACAGAAGAGGGTAACTGATTAAAACTAAATGAACTACTGAAGAGGGAGAGAAAACGGAACTGCTGAGAAATGGTGCGTCCAAGTGGACTCGAACCACCGACCCCCACCATGTCAAGGTGGTGCTCTAACCAACTGAGCTATGGACGCACTGTGTGATAATTGCTTTGCGAAGTAAATGGTGCGTCCAAGTGGACTCGAACCACCGACCCCCACCATGTCAAGGTGGTGCTCTAACCAACTGAGCTATGGACGCATTCTTTAATATCTTCGCTGACAACGGGGACGAATATTAACGATCAGAGCCGGTTCTTGCAAGGGGAAAAACACATTTTCTTGTCCGACTGCTCGTATTTAATGCTATCGGACTGAAAACTGTGCATTTCCCCCGTCAAAAGCCGTTAACGACCGGCGCGTTGCAGGATAAAACTGTCCGGCTGTTTCTGTAACCACAGGATACGGCATGCCATACCGATAGCCGCGGCGGTTAATCCGATAATAAAACCGATCCAGAACCCGGCCGGGCCCATCGCCGGAACCACCAGATCAGTCAGACCGAGGAGATAACCGGACGGCAGGCCGAGAACCCAGTAAGCCGTAAAGGTAATATAGAAGATGGCGCGTGTGTCTTTATAGCCACGCAGCACACCGGCACCGATCACCTGAACGGAATCCGACAACTGGTAAATACCGGCAAACAGCATCAGGCCGGAGGCCATAATCACCACTTCCGGATTATCGTTATACAGCAGGGCGATAGGCTCACGGAACAGCACGGTAAAGAGCGCCGTCACAGCGGCTATCATCAGCCCGACACCCAGCCCGGTATAGGCGGAAACCCGTGCTTTCTCCGTGGAATTTTTCCCGAGGTTAAAACCGATGCGGATAGTAGTGGCGATCCCCAGCGAAATCGGGAACATAAACATCAGCGAGCTGAAGTTCAGGGCGATCTGATGTCCGGCTACAGCGGTAACACCTAATGGTGCAACCAGCAGGGCAACGATGGCAAACAGCGTGACCTCAAAGAACAGCGCCAGGGCAATCGGCAGACCGAGCTGTGTGATCCGCTTCATTACCGCCCAGTCCGGCGGGGTAAATCGGCTTTTCGGCTGCACATCGCGCTGTGAACGGGCATGTTTCACATACCAGCGCATAAACAGGAACATCGCCCAGAACACCGACGCGGTCGCCACACCACACCCGACACCGCCGAGAGCCGGCGCGCCGAATTTCCCGTAAATAAA
Organism: Morganella morganii; assembly: GCF_019242955.1. Taxonomy (GTDB): domain Bacteria; phylum Pseudomonadota; class Gammaproteobacteria; order Enterobacterales; family Enterobacteriaceae; genus Morganella; species Morganella sibonii. The sequence continues at coordinate 2,355,655 of NZ_CP066129.1, read as the reverse complement.
GATATAGTTGACCGGAATATTGACCAGCAGGCCGAGAAAACCAATCACCATCCCCGGTTTGGTTTTCGACAAGCCTTCACACTGACTGCGCAGCACCTGATAAAACAGGTAACCCGGCGCACCCCACATAATAGCGTGAGTGAACCCGACCGCTTTTTCAGCCAGAACCGGGTCAATATGCGGCATATTTTCAATAATATAGCGGCTGTTATAGAGCACCGCGATGACCAGGACGGATAAAAATGCCGCCAGCCACATACCCTGACGGATCTGATTGGCAATCACCGGACGGCGGCCGGAACCGTTAAGCTGCGCAACCACCGGCGTCAGCGCCATCAGCAGGCCGTGGCCGAACAGGATCGCGGGAAGCCAGATAGAGGTACCGACAGCCACGGCGGACATGTCTGTCGCACTGACTCTGCCGGCCATCACTGTGTCAACCACGCCCATCGCCGTTTGTGTAAATTGCGCGATAATAACGGGAATACCAAGAGCCAGCAAAGTACGCGCTTCTTTTAAATACTTCTGCACGTAATACACCTTATTTATTCTGATAAAAGGAGGAGGAAAGACGTTCCGGGATTCGTAAACTAATTACCGGATCAAGCGGAAAAGTCATTCTAGCGATTAATCAAATACAAGCCAATACAATTAAATGTGCGGGATACCACGGGAAGGGCTGTTTAATTTTTTGTTTCAGGATAAACTGCATAAATCTATCCGAATACTGACTGGAGATCCGCATGTTTACCGGGATTGTACAAGGCACAGGCCCCGTCGTCGCCATCGAAGAAAAAGAAAACTTTCGTACCCACACCGTGAAATTCCCGCCTGAAATGCTGGCCGGGATAGAGACGGGCGCATCAGTGGCGCATAACGGCTGCTGTCTGACAGTCACAAAAATAGACGGGGATTTAATCAGCTTTGATCTGGTTAAGGAAACCTTAAGACTGACCAACCTCGGCAGTGTCAAAAGCGGTGATATCGTCAATCTGGAAAGAGCGGCAAAATACGGTGATGAAATCGGCGGGCATATTATGTCCGGTCATATTGTGACCACGGCGGAAATTGCCAAAATTTTTGTCTCTGAAAATAATTATCAGATCTGGCTGCGCATCGAAGATAAATCGCTGATGAAATATATTCTGCACAAAGGGTTTGTCGGTATCGACGGAATCAGCCTGACTATCGGGGATGTGGTTAATAACCGTTTCTGTGTGCATCTGATCCCGGAAACCCGTGAGCGCACCACACTGGGCAAAAAACGGCTGGGTGATAAAGTGAATATTGAGCTTGATCCGCAGACGCAGGCTATTGTCGATACCACGGAGCGGGTACTGGCGCAGAAAATGCAGCAATTGCAGGAAAGTCTGATCCCGGCAGCAGAAACTGAAAAACCGCAAATCTGATGTGATTCAGATAAAAAAATCCGGTGCTGATTATTGTCAGACCGGATTTTTTATTACGGATAGTTTATTACGGACAGTTTATTACGGACAGTTTATTGAGGGCACGAAATCAGCGCGGAACGCGTAATCCGCCCTCACAGCCCTGCGGGCTCCATAATATCTGCCACAGCTGGATATCTCGGGCACGGAATGCACCGGCACAGGCATTGAGATAATAAGTGAACATCCGTTTAAAGCGCGGGGTGTAATTACTTTCCAGTGACGGCCAGGCAGCCTGAAAACGGGAATACCACGCCATCAGTGTCCGGTCATAGTCTGCCCCGAAATTGTGCCAGTCTTCCATCACCAGTTTATTTTCACTGCTGTCGCCGATATTCTGAACTGACGGCAGACAGCCGTTCGGGAAAATATATTTACCAATCCAGGCATCGACATTCACTTTATTACGGTTTGAACCGATGGTATGCAGTAAAAATAATCCGTCCGGTTTCAGGTTACGCCGGACCACATCAAAATAGGTGGCGTAATTTTTCGGACCGACGTGCTCAAACATCCCGACAGAGACAATTCTGTCATACTGCTCATGCAGATCGCGGTAATCTTCCAGGATAATATTAACATTAAGATCCGCACAGCGTGCCTGCGCATATTTCTGCTGTTCGGCGGAAATCGTCACACCGGTCACGGACACGTCAAAATGTTTCGCGGCATATGCGGCGAGTCCGCCCCAGCCGCAGCCGATATCCAGCAGTTGCATGCCCGGTTTCAGCTGTAATTTTTCACAGATGAGATGCAGTTTCTGCTCCTGCGCCTGTGCCAGATTGGCGGGGTCATCGCTGAGACCTTTCCAGTAACCGCAGGAGTACTGCATATAAGGGTCGAGCATCAGCTCAAACAGGTCATTACCCAGATCATAATGCTCTTCACCGACAATCCGTGCCCGTTTTTTGGTTTGCAGGTTACGCATACGGGCCATGGCGATTTTTATAATATCGTTGATATTCTGCGGCAGTTTATTTTCCAGCCCGGCACGCAATACCCGCTGAAAGAAAATATCTAACCGCTCACAGTCCCACCAGCCGTCCATATAACTTTCACCCAGTCCCATCGAGCCTTGTTGTAATACCCGTTTAAAGAACTGGTTGTTATGTACCTGAATATCGAAAGGGCGGGAACCATTAACTTCAATGCCGGCTTCGTCTAAAAGATCGGAGGCAATCCGCTGCCAGGAATCGGCAGGCGTTTTTTGATTTTCGACACAATCAGAACTCATATTATCTCCAATTTTTATCAAAGCGGGATTCTGAGTGCTTTATTTATGACGTTTTGCGCGGGAACAACAGAACCGGTGTGATTGGCCGTCATCGGGTGACAGTCTGCGTATTAACGTAATCGTTAAGACAAAAACAAAGCTCAAAATCCGGATTCAGAACGAATTGTCTGAAAAGTATAGGAGCCTGAGATTAAAATTCAATGGCAAAAAAGGCCGTACATGAGTACGGCCTTTAATTAGGAATATTCTTAATTGCTGCTTCAATCTATTGATTTTGTTCCGCAATAGTCACGGAGGTACGTGAAGAGCGGCGCTGGATAATATAACCGCCGATAGTCAGCACCACGGTTGCAGCCATCACGGCGGTGGTGGAGAGCAGGGGTTCGTGCATCAGCGCAGAGACCAGGAAACTGATCGCGGAGCATAAACCAAGCTGAATCGCATTCTGTAATGCCGCCGCTTTACCGCTGTGTTCCGGGTAAACCGCCAGGGCGTTTGATACCGCAATCGGGTAAGACGCACCGTTCATTGCCGCCATAAAGCAGAACGGGATCAGAATCGCCACCAGTGACGGGTTACTGAATTTTGCCATAGCATACAGACCCACCATGCTGACGGCATAACCGGCCAGCAGGAACGGCAGCAGTGTTTTGCCGTTAATCCGTGACAGCAGGGCACGGCAACCGTAGCCGCCGACCATAAAGGCGATAGTCTGCGGGATATAGCTCAGGCCGATATCATTCGGGTTATAACCCATATCACGCAGGATAAACGGTGAGCCGGTCAGCCAGGCAAAGAAACCGGCGCTGCATGCGGCATAAATCAGTACGTTACCGCTGTATACCGGCGATTTCAGCAGACGGAAAAATGAGATTTTCTGTTTTTCTGTTTTGGCGGTATCCGGTGTGATGTGATGTTTTTCTTTCAGCATCAGAGTCGGGATCAGCACCAGCAGCGTGATGCCGCCGAGCACGAGGAAAATTTCGTGCCAGCCGCCGTGATTGAGCAGCCATGCGCCGAGTAACGGTGCCAGCGCCGGAGAGAGTGCCACCAGCGGCATAATAGCGGCAAAAACACGCTGTGCGCGGTGATCATCATAACGATCGATAACCAGCGCCTGCCAGGTGACCGCCGCAGAGCAGACACTTACGGCCTGCACAAAACGAAGTAATAATAATTGCGCCGGGGTGGTTACCCAGATCATTGCCAGACAGCTCAGGGCAAACAGCCCGAGGCCCATCAGCAGAACCGGTTTACGGCCGATTTTATCGGAGAGCGGTCCCCATAACAGCTGGCCGATGGCAAAGCCGACCAGGAAAATACTCAGACTGGCGCTGATAGCGCTGGCAGTGGAGTTCAGAGATTCCTGCATCATACCGAATGCAGGCAGATACATATCAATCGCGAGGTAACCCAGCATGCTGAGCCCGGCGAGATAAAAGAGAAAGCCGCGGGAAGGCGATGTGTTGACTGTCACAGAAAAATACCTGAATGTTAAATAAGTGTAATGCGTGAGTTGTTATTTTAACTATTCGAGTTTTTCTTTGTAAAACGTTATTATTTGCACATTGCTGTGAAATTTTTTGAAAGGAAGGATTATGTGGTCAGAATATACACTGGATGTGGTGGATGCGGTGGCACGGACAGGCAGTTTCAGTGCGGCGGCAGAGGAACTGCACCGGGTACCTTCCGCTATCAGCTACAGCGTGCGCCAGCTGGAAGAGTGGCTGGCGGTTCCGCTGTTTGAACGGCGTCACCGGGATGTTGAACTGACACCTGCCGGTGTGCTGTTTGTCAAAGAAGCGCGTGATGTCATCAAAAAAATGAAATCCACACGTCACCAGTGCCAGATGATTGCCAACGGCTGGCGCGGACAGTTCAGTATCGCTGTTGACTGTATCGTAAAACCGGAACGAATAACGCGACTTCTGCTGGATTTTTATCATCATTTTCCGGATATCGAATTGTATATTTATCCGGAGGTGTTTAACGGTGTGTGGGATGCGCTGGTGGACAGACGGGTGGATGTGGCTATCGGTGCGACACGCGCATCCCCTATCGGTGAGCGTTACAACTTCCGTGATATGGGATTTTTGCCGTGGCGTGCGGTGGTCAGTCCGGCACATCCGCTGGCATCTGCCGGTCATGTTCTGACCAATGAGGAGATGGTGCCGTACCCGAGCTTATGTCTGGAAGATACCTCACGTTCCCTGCCGAAACGCGATACCTGGGCACTGGATAATCAGCGCCGTCTGGTGGTACCGGACTGGGATCGCGGGATTGCCTGTGTGGAAGCCGGTCTGTGTGCGGCGATGATGCCCGCACACCGTGCCGACCCGCTGATTGCGCAAGGCCGGCTGACAGCGCTGAAGATTGAACAGCCGCTGCCGGACAGCCCGTGCTGCATCACCTGGGTGGATAAGGATACTTCACCGGCACTGAGCTGGCTGCTTGATTATCTCGGAGACAGCGAAACACTCAATGCCGAATGGCTGAGATGATCGTCAGCGGCGGTAGTCGATAAACGGACCATCCGCCACGGAGCGGCGTTCGACCAGACGCGGATGCACCTCAATGGTCTGCGCGTCTTCGCGTTTGTTGACGATACGGTCGAGCAGCATGGTCAGCGCCATCTGTCCCAGACGCTCTTTCGGCTGGTGGATGGTCGTCAGGGCAGGCGTGAAGTAGCGGGCGTTGCGGATATTGTCATACCCGATCACAGAAATATCCTGCGGTACACGCAGTCCCAGTTCATCGGCGGCACAAATTGCGCCCATGGCCATGGCATCACCACCGCAGAATACCGCGGTCGGCCGCTGTTTACCGGACAAAATCTGTGTCATCGCCCGGTAGCCGGAATCCGGTTCAAAATCACCCTGGACGACCCATTCATCACGCACAGTAATTCCGGCTTCTTTCATTGCCTTACTGAATCCTTCCAGACGGTTGCCGCCGGTATTACGTTCAAGCGGCCCCGGAATGACCGCGATATCGCGGTGACCGCGTTCAATCAGGTAACGTCCGGCAAGATAACCGCCGTGCAGGGCGTTATCGATAATCGCATCGGTGAAATCCCCGCGCGCTTTGCCCCAGTCCATCACCACCATCGGAATATTGCGGTAGCCTTCCAGCATGGTAATAAGCTTATCCGGATACTCTGAACACATGACCAGCAGACCATCGACGCGCTTTTGTGCCAGCATCGCCAGATAGGCTTTCTGCTTGTCAGGATTATTATGTGAGTTGCACAGCACCAGGGTATAGCCTTTGCTGTAGCAGCTGTTTTCCACCGCCTCAATCACTTCCGCGAAATACGGGGCTTCACTGGAGGTGGCCAGCAGACCAATCGATTTGGTGTTATTGACTTTCAGACTGCGCGCCACGGCGCTCGGTGAATAGTGCAGTTCTTTGATTGCAGCCCAGACAGCCGCCTTCGTTTCTTCCGCAACGAAACGGGTATTATTAATGACATGGGAGACGGTTGTGGTGGAGACGCCCGAGCGCTTAGCCACATCTTTAATCGTTGCCATGATGAAAACAACTCCTGACCTGCCGGTCTGTATTTTATTATTCGGTTAATCGATTGCTATTATAGTGCCATTATGCAGTAACAATAGAAAAATTTCTGTAAAAACAGGCATTGTTGTCTGATCCGGGTCAAAAGTAAAAAATATTACCTGTGCTATGGTTATTGATATGGTCAGCTATTCGGGTTTTCCGGTCAGACCATCCGTTTTAATTATTTTGATGATTCAGGATGTCAGGTAGTCATCATTGGTCACTAAGCAGCTATTTTGGAGATAAGAATGGATACAGATCTGAAATATGGTTTGTCAACAGCGGTTGCAGCACTGGTTATGATCGTACTGTTTTCAATAATGCTTTTCTGATATACCCCATACAGTACAAAAGGGCGGAAAATTCCGCCCTTTTTTGATCAACTGTTTTTAATCAACAGTTTTTGAATAACTGTTTTTGAACAACAGTCTTTTGTTCCCGGATTACGCCAGGTTTTCTTCCGCAAATTTCCAGTTCACTAATGCCCAGAAGTTTTCCAGGTATTTAGGACGGGCATTACGGTAGTCGATATAATAAGCATGTTCCCAGACATCGACGGTTAAGATTGGTTTATCGTTACCGCTGACCGGGGTTGCCGCGTTAGAGGTATTCACGATAGCCAGGCTGCCGTCTGCTTTTTTCACCAGCCATGTCCAGCCGGCACCGAAGTTTTTCACTGCGGCATCGGTAAACTGCTGTTTAAATTCAGCAAATGAACCGAATGTGCTGTTAATGGCGTCAGCGATTTTACCGGTCGGCTCGCCACCGGCGTTTGGTGCCAGGCAGTGCCAGTAGAACGTGTGGTTCCAGACCTGGGCGGCGTTATTGAAGATACCGGCATCAGAGGTTTTGATAATCTCTTCCAGTGACTTACCTTCAAATGCGGTGCCTTTGATCAGGTTATTCAGATTAACCACATAAGTGTTGTGGTGTTTGCCGTAGTGGTATTCCAGTGTTTCTTCAGAAATATGTGGCTCTAATGCATTTTTTGCATAAGGCAGTGCAGGTAATTCAAACGACATTGCATTCTCCTTGTTAAGGTTGAGTCAGTAACCTCATCACAGATGGATTACTGTTATTATTCTGCGAATTATCTTAACAAGTTTTGTCATAAAAAACAGCGTGAAATACCATGGATGATATTATTCACATGGTGAAAGATAAAATTGCCCACAGGATGATATCTGTCACGATAAAAGCGATTAGCAGGGTGTACAGCTTATGGCAGCAGATCCAGTTATAGAGTCGTTTCATTCTGTTTTCTCCGTATAACTGCGGAAATATAAATATAACGGATTTACGGGCTGAAATCCGGGCAAACTGAGTAATTTATACCGGAAACGTGACTACAGCAGTTGTTTGTCAATCGCCGGAAGACCCTTTACAATTCCCGCTATGACGAAAGGACAATAATGATCATTATGCTGGCAGATTATATTTTTCGTGCAATACAAAACGATACTGATTGTGACGTTATTTGTGATCATTCTCAGAAAGATGAACCGGCTGAAGTGATCAGGCGTGTCCGCCGGTGGCAGTTCCGGGACGGTATTGAGCTGATGTGCAGTGAAGAGACAGAAACTGCGGTACAGACAGGGGATGAACAGTGCCCGGAGCAGTGGATAGTCTGGTCTGTCACCCGGGATACAGAAAAAAAAAGTATCACCGCAGCATAAAGAATTTTTCAGTCTGTGCCGGCAGCGCTATTGGCTGAAAATACAGATGGCCTGATGTGCCGGATACAATCCTGAAAATTACCGGTATAATTACCCGTAATTATTAAACTGATTCAGAAAAAGAATATGACAAAACTCACGTTGCAGGAACAAATGCTGAAAGCCGGATTGGTGACCAGCAAAAAAATGGACAAAGTCCGCAGAACGGCAAAAAAATCCCGTGTTCAGGCCCGCGAAGCCAGAGAAGCGGTGGAAGAAAATAAAAAAGCGCAGCTTGAGCGCGATAAACAGCTGAGTGAGCAGCAAAAACAGGCTGTCTTATCCCGAGAATATAAAGCACAGGTGAAACAGCTGATTGAAATGAACCGGATCATTATTTCAAAAGGCAATATTGATTTTAATTTCACCGACAGCAATGTGATCAAAAGTATCACCGTAGATAAAACCACCCAGTCTCAGCTGATCAGCGGTCGTCTGGCCATTGCCCGGTTAAGCACAGAAAACAGCGGCGTCAGTGAATATGCCATTATTCCGGCGGTTGTTGCGGATAAAATCACACAACGTGATACGGAAAGCATTGTCCTGAATAATGCGCTGGCACAGGATGAAGCGGATGAAGACGATCCGTATGCTGATTTTAAAATCCCGGATGATTTGATGTGGTGATCCGCATTTGCCTGCTTTTCCTGTTCAGAACGGGCAGGGACTGCGGGCATTTACCGGTTCGCCGCTGACCGGATGAACAAAATCCAGTTCACCGGCATGCAGCATCAGCCGCGGAATATTTCCGGTGCCCGGTAACTCTTTTCCGCCGTAGAGATCGCATCCTAAAATCGGATGGCCCAGATACTGACAATGGATACGGAGCTGATGCGTGCGGCCGGTTTCAGGTGTCAGTTTCACCCGGGTGACCGGCAGAGACACCCCGTTTTCTGTTTTATAATAAAAACGGTCAGTCACCTGATAACGTGAGCGGGCCGGTTTTCCCCGGACAGCACATATTGTCATGCGCGGAAACAGCGCCGGATCTTTGGCAATCGCCGCATCAATCATTCCCTCATTGTTACTCAGATGCCCGCACAGCAGGGCGCTGTAGCCTTTCTGTACTGCACGCTGACTGAACTGACGGCAAAGTGCGGCATTAATTTCTTTATTGCGGGCAACCACCAGCAGCCCGGACGTACCGAAATCCAGCCGGTGCACCAGGGCACAGCCGGGAAACAGCTGTACCAGCCGGTAATGCACGGAATCCAGATTTTGCGGATTTTTTCCCGAAAGACTGAGCAGCCCTGCGGGTTTGTTAATCAGCAGCAGGTGTTCATCCTGATACAGAATATCAATCTGTTCCGGGCATGGCGGGGCAATAAAGGTATCGGTAATGTCAGACATCGGGCTATCCGGGTAAAAAGCGGAAAGGGATGATAACGAATTTTCAGTGCGGTGGCGAATCATGTTGTCCGGATATCCTATTGCGTAATTTTGCGGAATGATCCACGCTTATTACCAGTATAAATACGCAGAGGTTGTGCTATGCGCAGATTCACACAGGTATGCCATGCAGTACTGTTAATGACCGGACTTTTAGCGGTGCCGGTATCGTCTTATGCGGACCGGGATCATGATAAAAGACACGGTCACCGGTATGAGCATAATCATGGTCATTATAAGCACAGAGATAATCATTACCGTAAGTACAAAAACGATCTGACTTACGCACAGGCACGCTGGCTGGCGTCAAAAAACGGATTGGTCGGATATCATTCATTACCGCCGGGAATTGCGAAAAACCTCGCCAGAGGAAAACCGCTCCCTCCGGGTATTGCAAAACGCGCGGTACCTGCGCACATGCGTGACCGGCTGCCGCATTACCCGGGTTATGAGTGGAAAATAGCCGGTGACGATTTAGTGCTTATTGCACTGAGCACCGCGGTGGTGACCTACATTATTAATGATGTTTTTGAGTAGTCGTTTTTGATTAGTATTTTTTGAGTAGTACTATAACGTCCCGCAAACCGGCGGGACGTATTTCTGCTCAGGCAGGACGGGTAAAGGCGAGCAGAGCACCGACCAGCATAAATAATGATCCGAACACTTTATTCATTGCACGGTTCTGTTCCGGGCTTTTGATAAATACAGCAATTTTCCGTGCCAGCACGGCATAGCCGGTCATAACAATAGTATCAGCAATAACAGAGGTTATTCCTAATATCAGATACTGTATCAGCTGCGGCTGATGGGGAATAATAAACTGCGGAAACAGCGCTGCGAGAAAGACAATGCTTTTGGGATTCGAAATATTCACCAGCACGCTATTCTGATACAGCTTTTTGCGTGACTGTGTTGCTGTCAGTGTGCTGAGCGCAATAGTGCCTGCCGCCCGCCACTGGCAGACTCCCAGCCAGATAAGATAGGCCGCCCCGGCCCATTTCAGTATTTCAAATGCAAGAACTGACTGTGACAATAATGTGCCGAGCCCGACACCGACCAGAATAATCAGCAGCAATAACCCTGTCTGTAATCCGGCAATGGCCGCGACGGCTCCCCGGTAACCGTGATTGACAGACGTTGTCATGCTGTTAATCGCACCTGAACCGGGGGACAGACTGACAATAACGGACGTCATCAGATAGGCAAACCACCACTCAAAGGTCATTTCGGGCTCATCAGATTATTAACAGAAAAAGAATATCCGGATTATGGCATTGTCAGGTGAGGTAAAAAATGATGAACGTCTTGTTTTCAGGAGGAAAATACGGGTGATGATGGGTTTAATGCCGTATTTTCTCTGTTTTTCTTTTGTGCGGCACCCTGATGGTGCGCAGGTCTGTTTTACCGCAACTGTCGTTCTGTATTAATCTGAGTTATACAGGACAAAAATACGCCCGGCTGATTTTAACAGTATGTTAAAAGCAATACCACTTTTCACTGCAAAGTGGTATTCTGCGCGTATGTTAACACCGGTCTAACCGATCTGAAGTGAAGGACGTTTTACATGACGACGACTATTGAAAAAATCGAACGCCAGATTAAAGAAAACCCGATTCTGCTGTATATGAAAGGCTCCCCGAAGCTGCCGAGCTGCGGTTTCTCCGCACAGGCGGTACAGGCGCTGGCTGCCTGTGAAGAGCGTTTTGCTTATGTGGATATTCTGCAGAATCCGGATATCCGTGCTGAATTACCAAAATACGCTAACTGGCCGACCTTCCCGCAACTGTGGGTTGACGGTGAGCTGGTCGGCGGTTGTGACATCATTATGGAGATGTTCCAGCGCGGTGAATTACAGACACTGATTAAAGAAACCGCAGCAAAATACCGGACTGAAAACGAAGAATAATCACGTCCAGTACTACTTATTGAAGCCCCGCAGGGTAAACCTGCGGGGCTTTTGTCTTTCTGATGGCGGCGAAATGAAAGTTGTTAATGCGATTATTTTCTAGAGTGGCGGCATAGATAACACTAAAAGAAGGAAGAAAAATGAACGGATTTAATAACAAAACAGAGGCTAATACCGTCTGGTACGTTAATATGCACAGCGTGGAAGTACCGGTAAAGCCGGATGTTCCTTCCGCATTGAGTATGCAACTGACAGAGTTGAAAAATAATGCGGCTGAATTTTTTACTGCGGCTAAATGCAGCATCAGTAATGTAGCGAACAAATTTGGTGACTGGGTTAAACGCGTGTTTATCTGCACGGACTTCCGTTCATCTGACGCCGGTAAACCTGCGGATAGTTTGTTACCGGAAAAAACAGAGAGTCCGGAACAGCAATTAGCGAAGTTGTATGAACTTGCACAGCCAGATTTAATAAAAACATACGATGAAAGACTGTTGAATCAGATTGACGAGATGAGTAAAAAAATTGAAAGTAAAACACAAATCAGCAAAAGTGAACTGACTGATATATCAAAGAATAATAACCTTGGATTGCGACATATTATGACAGCACTGCGAGGCATAAAGGGCTTTCAGAATCTGCCGCTGTTATCAGATAACGCAAAGAACATTTATGAAATCAAACTTAAATTTGACGGACTTAAAGAAGGTGTGGAATTCAGTCAGTTAGGGTCGGTGGGTGACGATAGCCCTGTCATGAACGCTGTCGATAATAAGAATTTCACTAAAGAATTTAAATCTCAGATAACCGAGATTTTCAGTCAGATCCGTGAAAATATTATCCCGCCGCTGGCATTACTGGCGTCCGGTTCTCCGGTAATATCGGCTGAAATGCAGCATGACGGAGAGAATCAGTAACAGTAAAATAGTGTACCTGCGGTATAATCCGCAGGTATCCGATCAATTACTGTCTGCCGCAGGCGGCCAGCCGCCCAGTTTTTTCCAGCGGTTAACGATGTCACAAAAGAGCAGGGAGGTGCGATCGGTATCATACGCCGCGCCGTGAGCCTGTTTACTGTCAAACGGGATACCGGCGGCGATACAGGCTTTTGCCAGAATCGTCTGTCCCAGTGATAATCCGCTTAATGCCGCCGTATCAAAGGTGGCAAACGGGTGGAACGGATTACGTTTCAGTCCGCAGCGTGCTGCGGCTGCCATCACAAAACTGTGATCAAAATTCGCATTGTGCGCCACGATAATCGCCCGCTTGCAATCCGCATCTTTCATGCCTTTGCGCACCATTTTAAAAATGGCATGCAGAGCCTCATATTCAGTGACCGCATTACGCTCCGGATCTGCCGGATTAATCCCGGTGAACGCCAGTGCGGCAGGATCAAGATTTGCACCCTCAAAAGGCTGCACATTGAATTCAAGCCGCTGATCCGGCATCAGCCAGCCGTTATGATCCATTTTGACGGTAATGGCAGCGATTTCCAGCATACCATCGGTTGCGGCATTAAAACCGCCGGTTTCAACATCGATAACGACGGGATAATACCCGCGGAAACGTGCGCTCAGAGCATTGTGATTTTGATTTTCAGACATGGGACTCTTAATTAAACGAACAAAACGCACTATTCTAGCGCGGCTTGCCGGCAGGAGAAAGGGCTGTTCAGTGCTGCGCCGGAAAAGAAGGATCGTTCTGATCCTTCTTACAGGGGGAATCAGTTACCGAGTGCAGCTCCGGCACTTTTATTTTCAATTAATTCAATCTTATAACCATTAGGGTCTTCCACGAAGGCGATAATGGTGGTGCCGCCCTTAACCGGACCGGCTTCACGGGTCACATTGCCGCCCGCTTTACGGATGGCATCGCAGGTCGCCGCGACATCATCCACGCCGAGCGCGATATGGCCGAATGCCGTTCCCATCTCATAGGAATCCGTACCCCAGTTATAGGTCAGTTCAATCACGGAACCTTCACTTTCGTCACTGTAGCCCACGAACGCCAGTGAATATTTGTATTCCGGGTTTTCACTGGTGCGCAGTAAACGCATGCCGAGAACCTTGGTGTAAAAATCGACGGAACGTTGCATATCACCCACGCGGAGCATGGTATGGAGTACACGCATAAAGTAACCTCTCAGAGTGCTTTCAGTTATTTATCAGTAATGGCTCACACTATAACGTGATAATTGACTACAATTCAAATTATCAGGATGCTGATGGTTACAGGATAACCATTACCTGTCCGGCAGGGCATCAGACAAAAGGACATCAGCCGATGGCAGAACAACTTCACTTTTTTGATATCCCGTCACCGTGTGTGGGGATATGTCAGCTGAATGAAAAAGGGTATTGCCGGGGATGCTACCGGAGCCGTGATGAGCGCTTTCAGTGGCTGTCGATGAGTAATGCGCAAAAAGAAAATATTATCCGTTTGTGTCGTCAGCGTCGCTACAGAGCGGCTAAAGGTGAAACTCCGCCGGAATCACCGTCCGGACAGTTAGATCTATTTTAATTAAATAATTGCAAATCTATATATTAGCCTTGAATTAATATAGTGGGGTTATTTAGTGTTGTTGATTTATATATTATAGAAATAATGTTTTTTGTCGCATTTGAATTTATAATCAAGAGTGAAATTATATAAACACAATATAAAATTATTGTGATGCGGGTGGGTGGCTCAATATAATAGTAACCTCATGTTTAATAAGATTAATTACATGAAATAAATTATTTTTTGTTAAAAATAAAATGGTGGTTATGTAAAAAAATATAGATCCCGGCAGTGATGATCGCTATTCTTAATCCCGAACAAGTTCATCAACTTAATCAATTAAATTTGTATAAAAAGCTAACTATTTCATGGCAATAAAAATGGTTATGAAATAGTCATGAACTGTTTTTGTTACGCAGCAATATTGCGTCGCTGTTAATGAACACAATAGTGCCGCGTTTCTTTTTATTGGGTGATTGAAAGACATGAGGGCGTGTTTATACGTCCGTACCGTATTCACATAAGGAGAAATTTGTGGAGTTAACATTGGGATCAGACTTAGCGAGGTTAGTGCGGATATGGCGATCACTGATTGACCACCGGCTCAAACCACTGAAACTCACACAGACACACTGGATTACACTCTACAATATCAGCCTGCTGCCGCCGGATCAGTCTCAGATTCAGCTGGCGAAAGCGATCGGTATTGAACAGCCTTCGCTGGTCCGCACGCTGGATCAGCTGGAAGAAAAACAATTAATCACACGGCATATCTGTATTAATGACCGCAGAGCGAAACGGATAAAACTGACGGAGGAGTCCGAACCCTTTATCCGTGAAGTGGATGCGGTGATTGAAAAAACACGGCGTGAAATTCTGGGCGGAATTACACAGGATGAATTATATACACTGGCGGAGATTGTCAGGAAACTGGAAAATAATATTGTGCAGCTGCATAACCGTAATTAATGTCAGGTAATAAAAAAGGCGAAACGGGTGTTTCGCCTTTTACCGGTAAACCGGGAAAATTAACGCGGAGATACGGTATAGGTTGAACCGGATTTCGCGATACGCACACGCTGACCGACGGAGAACGGAGTTTTACCTTGTTTTTGTACAACAACAATGATTTCGCCGTTATCCTGTTTCAGTTCGAGTTCAACACCGGATGTGTTGTTCATCGATGCCTGAACGTTCTGGCCTGCAACACCACCGGCAATAGCCCCTGCTGCGGTAGCCAGAGTCTGGCCGGTACCGCCGCCGATTGTGCTGCCTAAAATACCACCCAGAATTGCACCACCTGCCGCACCGAGGATATTTTCGTCACTGCCGCCCTGAATAGTCACCGGACGGGCGCTCATTACTGTACCATAGGTAACGGTCTGAACACGTTTCGCCTGGTCTGCACTATAAGTGTCACCACTGAGTGTGTCCATATTCACACAACCGGAAAGTGCCACGACGGTAAATACACCGACGAGAAAACGCTTATACATACTTAACTCCTGATTATTGTATTCACAGATTCAGATGTGTTCATTATCTGCAGTGTAATATTTTACCTATTATCGCAGAATAATTTTGCATTAAAAATGTTTTATTTGCACCTTACATTAGGAACAGCTTAAAGCCAAATGTTCCGGCGGCAAGGTAAATCGTCTTATTTCACAAATGTGAGGTGTGCATCAGAACAGGGATTAAGTAGGGTCACGATGCGAAAAGGGATGAATCTGCGGGGCACCCTGATTATAGTAATCACACCGGAATATGAATATTATATTTTTATCAGATGGTTATTGATTAAAAGGAATCGGTTATGCGTTCGGGACGTTATATCGGCGTGATGTCAGGAACCAGCCTTGACGGGGTGGATGTTGTGCTGGCCGCGATTAATGATTCAGTGGTTGCGCAGCAGGCGGCGTACTCGCATCCGTTTCCGCCCGCGCTGAAAACGCGCATACTGGCGGTATGTCAGGGGCAGCAGACAACGCTGTCGGAAATCGGCCGTCTGGATTATGAACTGGGTACACTGTTTGCTGATGCCATCCGCGGTCTGCTGGCACAAACCCGGCTGAATCCGCAGGATATTGCCGGTATCGGTTGTCACGGACAGACCGTCTGGCATGAGCCGGACAGCGACACTCCGTTTACCCTGCAACTCGGGGATAACAACCGGGTTGCCGCGCTGACTAATATCATGACGGTCGGGGATTTCCGCCGCCGTGACATGGCTTATGGCGGACAGGGGGCACCGCTGGTGCCTGCATTTCATCAGGCGGTGCTCGGTGTACCGGATGAAAAACGGATTATCCTGAATATCGGCGGGATCGCCAATATCACGACGCTGATCCCGGGGGCGGAGGTCAGAGGGTATGACACCGGTCCGGGCAATATGCTGATGGACAGCTGGACATGGCGGCACCGTGCGGCACCGTATGATAAAGACGGTGAATGGGCAAAAACAGGGTGCATCAATGAGGATTTACTGGCACATATGCTGGGTGATCCCTATTTCCGCCGTCCGGCACCAAAAAGTACCGGCCGTGAATATTTCAATACGCAGTGGCTGACCAGGCAGCTGGATAAATTTCCGGGCCTGAAACCGGAAGATGTGCAGGCAACTCTGCTGGCGCTGACGACGGTCAGTATCAGTGAACAGGTCACACTGTGCGGCGGCTGCGAACGCCTGCTGGTATGCGGCGGTGGTGCACGTAATCCGCAGATCATGGCGCAGTTGTCAGCACAACTGCCGGGTACTGAAGTGAGCCCGACCGATAAATACGGCCTGAGCGGTGATGATATGGAAGCCCTGGCATTTGCCTGGCTGGCCGCGCGGACACTGGCCGGTGAACCCGGCAATCTGCCGTCGGTCACCGGTGCAGACAGAGAAACCGTACTGGGTGCGGTATATCCCGTTATCCGTCAGTGGCCGTAATAAAAGATTACACACAGTTATTCAAAAGAATTAAGAGGATAAAAGGCATGTCAGACGAGTTTACGGACGTTGCTTCACTGCGGCGTGAATACACCAAAGGGGGATTGCGCCGCCGTGATCTCAGTGATGAACCGCTGGAAATGTTTGAACGCTGGCTCAAACAGGCGTGCGAGGCCAGACTGACTGACCCGACCGCGATGTGTGTGGCCACCGTGGATGAAACCGGTCAGCCGTATCAGCGCATTGTGCTGCTTAAGCACTTTGATAAAGACGGGCTGATTTTCTATACCAACATGGGCAGCCGCAAGGCACAGCATCTGGCAAAAAATCCGAAAATCAGTGTGCATTTCCCGTGGTACAGCCTGGACAGACAAGTCTGCTTCCTGGGGGAAGTGGAGCGTTTATCGACACTGGAAGTGGTAAAATATTTCCACAGCCGTCCGAAAGACAGTCAGATAGCCGCCTGGGCATCACAGCAATCCTCGCGGATTTCTGCCCGCGGAATTCTGGAAGGTAAATTTCTTGAACTGAAACAAAAATTTAAGCAGGGTGATGTACCGCTGCCAAGCTTCTGGGGCGGGTTCCGGATTAAATTTAATTCGGTTGAATTCTGGCAGGGCGGTGAACACCGTCTGCATGACCGTTTTCTGTATACCCGTACCGCAGACGGCTGGGACATTGACCGCCTTGCGCCGTAACCGGTTGTTACCGGAATTTCTTCTGCAAAATCATTTTAATTGCTGGCACTTCACGGAGTGCCGCTTTATGCTATAGCCTTCATATTTCTAATCCACTATTTTTGCATAGACAAAACAGAACTGACGGAGTCATTGATGTCTGGTACGAACCTGATAAAACAACTGCAAGAGCGGGGCCTCATTGCCCAGGTTACGGATGAAAAAGCGTTAGCTGAGAGACTGGCGCAGGGCCCGATCTCCCTCTATTGCGGTTTCGATCCGACCGCTGACAGCTTGCATTTGGGCCACCTGGTTCCGTTGCTGTGCTTAAAGCGTTTCCAGTTAGCCGGTCACCGTCCGGTGGCGCTGGTTGGTGGGGCCACGGGGCTGATTGGCGATCCGAGCTTCAAAGCAACGGAACGCAAACTGAATACACAGGATACGGTTCACGGCTGGGTGGATAAAATCCGTCAGCAGGTTTCTCCGTTCCTCGATTTTGACTGCGGTAAGAACAGCGCCATCGCGGCAAACAACTATGACTGGTTCGGTTCTATGGATGTGCTGACCTTCCTGCGTGACATCGGTAAACACTTCTCTGTGAACCAGATGATCAACAAGGAAGCGGTTAAACAGCGCCTGAACCGGGATGACGTCGGGATTTCGTTCACCGAATTCTCCTACAACCTGTTACAGGGTTATGACTTCGCCCGTCTGAATAAAGATCACGGTGTTGAACTGCAAATCGGCGGTTCCGATCAGTGGGGTAACATCACCTCCGGTATCGATTTAACCCGTCGTCTGAACCAGCAGCAGGCCTGGGGTCTGACGGTTCCGCTGATCACCAAATCTGACGGCACCAAATTCGGTAAAACTGAAGGCGGCGCGGTATGGCTGGATCCGAAGAAAACCAGTCCGTACAAATTCTATCAGTTCTGGATCAACACGGCAGATGCGGATGTATACCGTTTCCTCAAATTCTTCACCTTTATGAGCCTCGAAGATATCGATGCACTGGAAGCGGAAGACAAGGCCAGCGGCAAAGCACCGCGTGCTCAGTATGTTCTGGCAGAACTGGTGACAAAACTGGTTCACGGCGAAGCGGGTCTGACGGCAGCACAGCGTATTACTGACAGCCTGTTCAACGGTGATATCTCCAACCTGACCGAAGATGACTTCGCGCAGCTGGCACAGGACGGCATGCCGCATATTGAACCGGACAGCGATGCGGATTTACAACAGGCGCTGGTGCTTGCGGAACTGGTTCCGTCACGCGGCCAGGCCCGTACCATGATCGGCTCCAACGCAGTATCACTCAACGGTGAAAAACAGTCAGATGCGGAATACCGCTTCACTGACAGCGACAAGTTATTCGGCCGTTACACATTGCTGCGCCGCGGTAAAAAACATTACTGTCTGATCTGCTGGAAATAATAGTTTACGGTAAACAAGGGCAACGAAAGTTGCCCTTTTTGATCTGTCAGCAAGATCTTTTCTGCTTCACAGAATATGATATGCGCAGTAATAATAAAAAATCAGGTTGTATCAATGAAAAATATTCTCTCTATCCAATCCCATGTTGTGTATGGTCATGCCGGTAACAGTGCGGCTGAATTCCCGATGCGCCGCATGGGTGTTAATGTCTGGCCGCTTAATACCGTCCAGTTTTCTAATCACACACAGTATGCACAAGGCTGGACCGGCTGCGTGATGAGCGCAGAGCACATCACGGAGATTGTGGACGGCATTGATAAAATCGATCAGCTGACCCGCTGTGATGCGGTACTCAGCGGCTACCTCGGCTCAGCAGAGCAGGGTAAACGTATCCTGGATGTGGTGAAAAAAGTCAAAACCCGTAATCCGCAGGCATGGTATTTCTGTGATCCGGTCATGGGGCATCCGGAAAAAGGCTGTATCGTGGCGCCGGGTGTGGCAGATTTTCTGTGTCAGGAAGCGCTGGCAGTCAGCGATATGATCGCACCGAACCTGCTTGAGCTGGAAACCCTGAGCGGACAAACCATTCATAATGTGGATGAAGCCGTTGCCGCTGCCCGTGAACTGTGCAAAAAAGGGCCGCGTCTGGTGCTGGTCAAGCACCTGTCCCGAGCCGGTTACCGCGCCGACCGCTTTGAAATGATTCTGGTCACCGCCGATCACGCCTGGCATGTCAGCCGTCCGCTGGTGGACTTCGGCGAACGTCAGCCGGTGGGTGTGGGTGATTTAACCAGTGGTCTGATGCTGGTGAACCTGCTGAAAGGTGAAGAACTGCCGAAGGCTCTGGAACATGTGGCCGCCGCTGTGTATGAAGTGATGCTGAAAACCAAAACCATGAATGAGTACGAACTGCAACTGGTTGCGGCTCAGGATGAAATGGTACTTCCGGTGCACAAATTCTGTTCGGAACAGATCGACTGAACCGGTCTGCACACCGTATCAGCATAAAGAAAACGCCGGATTATCCGGCGTTTTTTGTCTCTGTATATCAGAACGATTAAATCAGACCTTCCGCTTCCATCGCATCCTGCACATGCGGGCGGTGCGCAATTTTCGCCAGGTAAGCCTGTAAATGCGGATACGGCTCCAGTGAAATCTTCAGGTGCGGCGCCCAGCCGCAGACGGTAAACAGATAAGCATCGGCTACGGTAAAATTGTTGCCGGTAATATACGGGCTTTTCGCCAGCACGCTGTCCACATAAGCAAACTTATTCGTCAGATTACGCAGCGCAATCGGCCGGTAATCTTCCGGCGTTTCCGGCGAGAACAGCGGGCCGTAGCTTTTATGCACTTCGCTGGCAATATAGTTAAGCCATTCAATCTGATGATAGCGCTCCATCGTTCCCGCCGGGGCAATCAGCTTGCGATCCGGTTTCTGATCAGCAAGATACTGCACAATAGCCACACCTTCTGTCAGCAGCTGACTGTCACTGATACTCAGCGCGGGGACTTGTCCTTTCGGATTAATTTTCAGGTAGTCATCACCGTTTTCGGTTTTCTTCTCTTTCAGATTGACACGAACCAGTGAAAAATCCAGGCCGGTTTCACGCAAAATAATATGGGGTGATAGTGCACAACTTCCCGGGGTATAGAACAATTGCATGGTATGCTCCTTAGTTAAAACAAAAGAACGGACATGGCGGTATTTGATGAAGTATAGACCGGTATTCGCGGGCGTAATGTATTCCGGGTGCGAATTATGTGTTGGTTAACCCCATCTTTCCATATAATCGCCACAGATTCAATTTGTGAGAAGACTTTGTAATTCATTGTTACAAAACAATAAAAGGTAAAGCACATATGAAAAAAATCCGTATCGGTGTCGCCGGGCTGGGCGGAATAGCACAAAAAGCGTATTTACCAGTTCTGACCAGAACGGATAACTGGGTGCTGTCCGGCGGGTTCTCGCCGAATCAGGAAAAAGCCCGTCAGGTCTGTGATGCTTACCGGTTTCCGCTGTTTCCGTCACTCCGCGCACTGGCAGAACAGTGTGACGCGGTATTTGTGCACAGCAGTACAGAGAGTCATTTTCAGGTTGTCAGTGAACTGCTGAATGCGGGTTGTCATGTTTGTGTTGATAAGCCGCTGGCGGCAACGTATGAGCAGTCAGAAGCGCTTGTCAGTCTGGCAGAGAAAAAACAGCGGGCGCTGATGGTGAGCTTTAACCGCCGTTTCTCACCGTTTTATCTGCAACTCAGGGAGCAAATTGCCGGAAAAACCGCATCCATCCGCATGGAAAAACACCGCAGCAACAGTGTCGGCCCGAACGATGTCCGTTTTACAGTGACAGATGACTACTTACATATCGCAGATACCCTGCTGTGGCTGGGACGGGACGGGAATGCCGTACTGAAAAGCGGGCATATGCAGGTAAATGAGGCCAATCAGCTGCTGTATGCTGAACACCATTTACAGACCGGCAACGGCGCGTGGCTGACAGCATCCATGCACCGCTGTGCGGCGAGTCAGCGGGAGCAGGTCAGTGTGACGGGGCGTGACGGCTGTTATCAGGTAACGGATATGACTCACTGGCGCAGTGAAACCGCCGCCGGGATACAGGAACAGCATCCGAAGGCGTGGGAGCCGCTGCTGGTTCAGCGCGGGTTTGACGGTGCGGTGCGGCACTTTATTGAATCTGTTGCCAATCAGACACAACCGCTGGTCAGCGGCGAAGAGGCGCTTTATGCTCAGCGGCTGACAGAAGCGTTACTGACAGACAGGTAATTGAAAGACGTATTTTCTGAAAGCGCGGAGAGCAGCAGATAACAGGCAAAACGAAAAGACGCTGTAAACACTTCCCTGTGCGCTCAGGCGCGTCATCCATGACGCGCATGCTTTTCGTCCGCTTGCCTGTTATCTGCTGACTGATTTGTCCGGCGGTGATCTTAATGAAAAACCGGACAGAAGCCGTATTATTTCAGTTCCAGCTCATTCATTGCCGCGATACTGAAACCGCCGTCAACGTGCAGTATTTCACCGGTGATACCGCCTGCCAGATCAGAACACAGGAACGCTGCCGCGTTACCCACATCTTCGGTGGTGACTGTACGGCGCAGCGGAGTAACTGCTTCGCAGTGTGACAACATTTTACGGAAATCTTTAATCCCGGATGCCGCCAGTGTCCGGATAGGACCGGCAGAAACCGCATTAACACGGATTGTTTCTTTCCCCATCGCATTCGCCATATAACGGACGTTCGCTTCCAGAGAGGCTTTTGCAAGACCCATGGTGTTGTAGTTAGGGATAGCGCGTTCCGCACCCAGATAAGAGAGTGTGAGAAGGGCAGAGTTCGGGTTCAGCATACTGCGGCAGGCTTTTGCCATCGCCACAAAGCTGTATGCGCTGATGTCGTGGGCAATGCGGAAGCCTTCACGGGTCACCGCATCCACATAATCGCCGTCTAACTGATCCGCCGGTGCAAAGCCGATGGAGTGAACAAAACCGTCAAATTTCGGCCAGACTTTGGCTAACTCAGTGAACAGATTTCCGATGCTTTCATCTTCTGCCACATCACAAGGCAGAACGACGGAGGAACCCAGAGACTGAGCGAACTCTTCAACACGGGGCTTCAGCTTGTCATTCTGATAAGTGAAAGCAAGTTCGGCCCCCTGTTCACGCATTGCTTTGGCAATACCGTAAGCAATCGATAATTTGCTTGCAACCCCTGTGATCAGGATGCGTTTACCGGTCATAAAACCCATAGCAGTTTCCTTGTGTGTTCTCTGTCACCCTCTGTGCCGCACATCCGGCAGGTGACGCGGTTATAAAAAATCCGGCGGATATTAACAGATTACCGGAAATTAAGATGTAACCGGCCTGAACTATCAGAACTGCGGAAGTTAATCCACATCCTGACGCCAGGCCTCGGCGGACAATGCTTCACCAAAATGGCTGGTGATAAGACGACGCGTCACATCGTGCAGCGGTGATGCCAGCACTTCCGCAGTGTTACCGCGCTCGACGACTTCGCCGTTATGCATCACCAGTATCTGGTCACTGACATGTTTTGCCATGCCCAGATGCTGTGTGACATAAATATAGGCAATTTTCTGCGTTTCCTGGAGTTCCAGGATCAGATTAATAATTTGTGAACGTAATGACATATCCAGAGACGCCAGTGCTTCATCCGCCACAATCACTTCCGGCTGCAAAATCAGGGCGCGGGCGAGTGCTACGCGCTGCTTTTGTCCGGAGGCCAGCATGTGCGGATAATAATCCGCGTGATCAGGCAGCAGACCGACCTGACGCAGTGTCGCGTTAATACGCAGACGGCGTCCGGTGGCATCCAGATCAGTATTGAGCATCAGCGGCAGCTCGAGAATCTGCCCGGTACGCTGACGCGGATTGAGTGAGGTGGCCGGGTCCTGGAATATCATCCGGATACGCTGGCTGCGGTAACTGTAATCACCGAACGTCAGCTTGTGTTTGTCGATCAAAATTTCCCCGCCGCTCGGCTCAATCATACCGGATAACATCCGGGCCAGAGTGGATTTTCCGGAGCCGTTTGCGCCGGTAATCGCGAGTGTCTGGCCGGGTTGCAGTGTAAAACTGACCGGTTTGACCGCTTCAAGCCGGTGACGGCGGAAAAAGCCATCCCGGTAACGGAACGTTTTGCTCAGATTTTTAACTTCCAGCAGCGGACCGGGCATTATACGTCCTCCATATTCAGCGGGAAGTGGCAGGCAAAACTGCGGTTTTTGACGGTCCGCAGACGCGGTGCATCAATGCACACTTTCTGGGCATACGGACAGCGTGGCCCCAGACGGCAGCCGACCGGCAGATGCTCCAGTGACGGTATCGCTCCCGGCAGGGTATTCAGACGACATTTGTGCGCCAGCGGCTTCTCAAAATCAGGGATAGCCCGCATCAGAGCCTGAGTATACGGATGATGCGGTTTGAGCAGCAGGTCATCCGGCTCGGCGCTCTCCACTGTCTGTCCGCAGTAGAGCACATTAATACGATCAACCAGCTGGCTCATTAACTGCAAATCGTGGCTGATCAGCAGAATCGTCATATTGTTGTTCTGGTTCAGCCGGGTCAGCAGACGGAAAATCTGTGCCTGTGTATCGGGTTCCATGGCGTTGGTCGGCTCATCGGCGATCAGCAGGCGTGGCTGATTGGCCAGGGCGATGGCAATCATCACCTTCTGGCATTCTCCCTCGGTCAGTTCATAGGGATAACTGCTCATCACATCTTTGTGATCTTTAATACCGACGCGGTGCAGCAGCTCAATCGCACGGCGTTTGCGCCAGTGAAAGCGTTGCCACCAGCGGCCTTTGTAAGTCCAGCCGGGGATGGTCTGAATCAGTTGTTTACCGATATTTTCTGACGGATCCAGGCAGGATTGCGGCTCCTGGAAAATCATCGACACATTATGGCCAATCACCCGGCGGCGCTGACGGGGGGAGAGTTTCAGTAAATCGATATCATTAAAGCGGAACCGGTCAGCGGTTACCCGCAGATTATCTTTGGTAATACCGGCAATCGCTTTGGCGATCAGGCTCTTACCCGAACCGGATTCCCCGGCAAGCCCGCGGAACTCGCCCTCGGTCAGGGACAGTGTCACACGATCAACGGCCTTGACCGGCCCGGCAGCTGTCATAAATTCAATGGTTAAATTGCGGATATCCAGTAACGGCATTATTCAACTCCCGCATTAATGGCGCGCTGTAATCCGGTGCCGAGCAGATTTACCAGCAATACACTGATAAGTATAGCGGTTCCCGGCAGGAGTACCGTCCAGGGGGCGACATAAATCAGTTCCAGCGAATCCCCGAGCATAGCTCCCCATTCCGGTGACGGCAGTTGTGCCCCCAGCTCCAGAAAACCGAGTGCGGCAATATCCAGAATGGCAATAGACAGGGCGCGCGTCAGTTCGGTAACGGTTACCGCACTGATATTCGGCAGTACAGTGTGTATAAGAATATTGAGATTGGAGGCGCCGTCGAGGCGGGCGGCAATCACATATTCCTTATCAAGCTCATCATGTACTGCGATATAAATCATCCGCACAATACGGGGCAGCAGTGCCAGCGCCACGGCGATCATCGCGTGACTGAGACTGGCACCGAAAAATGCCACAACAATAATCGCCAGCAGCAGAGAAGGCAGTGCCAGCAGGGTATCAAACATATGATTAAAGATGGCGGAGCGCAGACCGGAGGTCATTCCCGCGAGACAGCCGATAATAATACCGGCGACAGTGGCGGTGACAGTGACCAGCAATGCGCCGCCGAAAGTCGATTGTGTGCCGAGGATAAGACGGCTGAAAATATCGCGGCCGAGATCGTCCGTACCGAGGAAGAATGCGACATTCCCGTAATGGGACCAGGACGGCGGTAATAACTGGTGGCCGGCAAACTGCTGATCGAGGGCATAAGGTGCTATCCAGGAGCCGGCGATTGACAGCGCAATCAGAAACAGTACTCCGTAAAAGCCGATCATTGCCGGAATATCTGCGGTGAAATGCTGCCAGATAACCCGCCCCGGGGACGGCATCCGGTCTTCACGGTAGAAATTATCTGAAGGCATACCATTCCTTATGTTTCAGCGGGCTGCTGACGGCGCCCAGAATATCTGACAGCATATTGACAATAATCACCATGGCACCGACCAGCATGACACCGGCAGAAATCGCGGCAAAGTCCTGCTGGCGGATAGCGGTGATCAGCCAGCGGCCGATCCCCGGCCAGTTAAACACCACTTCCGTCACCATTGCCAGCGTCAGCATGGTGGAGAACTGCAACCCGAGTTTCGGGATCACCGGCGGCAGCGCATTATGCAGCAGGTGGCGGCGGATAATCGTCAGACGTGATAACCCGCGGATAGCGGCGGCCTTAATATAGTTCTGGCTGATAATCTCTTCGGTACTGGTACGCATCAGGCGGATAACTTCAGTCATCGGCGCGATGGAAAGGGTGATCACCGGCAGCACCATATGGGACAGCACATTGAGGATCATCGCCTGCCGGTACGGTGAATCGGACAGCCAGGCATCGATCACCGCAAATCCGGTGACCGGTGTTAAATCATACAGCAGGTCAATACGTCCTGAGACCGGCAGCCAGTCCAGCCGCAGAGAGAAGAACAGCGTGAGCAGCAGCGCCAGCCCGAATACCGGAACCGAAAAACCGACCAGGGCAAAGGTGCTGATGGTGATATCCGCCATCTTATTGCGCCAGACCCCGGCGATAATCCCGGCAGGAATGCCGATCACCAGCGCCAGCATGAACGCCAGACCGCACAGCTCCAGTGTGGCGGGCAGTACCGCCCATAACTGCTGGCTGATCGGTTCACCATTAATGACTGAACTGCCGAAATCCCATGAAAACAGGCTCTTATAATAGAACAGCACCGCATCTGTCAGAGACGCGCCGCTTAGTGGTGCGTTGGCCGGAAAATAACTCAGGCTGAAACTGAGAACAGACAGAAAGCAGAGAGTGATCAGCACCAGCAGCAGACGGCGAAGAATAAAAATGATCATGGTTTATCCTCCGGTTCCGGCGCATCCCCGGTATCACGGTAAACCCCCGCAAAGGAGGTATTGCCGAACGCGCTGAGCACCAGCCCTTTGATATCATAGCGGAATGCCTGCAAACGCAGGGAATAAGCCAGCGGCAGCACCGGCAGATCCTGTGCCAGAATCTGCTGTGCCTGGTGATAATACTCTATCCGGCTGCTCAGTTGCTGTTCAAGCAGCGCCTGGTGGATCACATCATCAAATTCCGGGGAACACCAGTGGCTCAGGTTGGTTTGCGAGCCGATGGCCGCACAGCTGAGCAGCGGGCGGAAAAAACTGTCCGGGTCATTACTGTCGGTTGACCAGCCCGCAAGCGTAATATCATGGCTGCGATCCATCAGGCTGTTTTCCTGAAAACGCCCCTCAACCGGGCGGATGTTCATTTTAATCCCGGCACGGGCCAAGTCAGCCTGAATCAGCTCGGCCATTTTCAGCGGGCTGGGGTTATAAGACTGCGAAGCGGTCGGCACCCAGAGATTCAGTGTGATATCGCTGAGTCCCAGTTCACTGAGCATCGCTTTTGCTTTTTCCGGATTATATTCCGTGACACGGGCCTGGTTATCATACGCCCAGGAAACGCGCGGCAGGATAGAGGCGGCGGTTTCCGCCGTGCCGTAATAGATGGATTTCATCAGGCGCTCATTATTAATCGCGTATGCAATCGCACGGCGTGCCTGAGGATTATTAAACGGGGGTTTGCTGGTGTTAAACGCCAGATACGCGATATTCATCCCCGGGCGCAGCATCAGACTCAGGCGCGGATCATCACGCAGTACCTGCAACTGACTTGCGGCGGGATAGGCCAGCACATCACACTCGCCGGTGATCAGTTTTGACATTCTGCCGGTACCGCCCGCCCCGAGATCAACCACCACTTCCTGCATGCGGGGTTTCCCCTTGCGGTAATTGTCATGGCGTTGCAGACGGACAAACTGACCGCTCTGGTAATCATCCAGATAATACGGCCCGGTCCCGACCGGTTTCCAGTCGAGCTGCTCCTGACGGCGGGTTTTCAGCAGGTTATCGGCATACTCTTTGGACAGGATGGGGGCGTAATGGGTTGCCAGGTGCCACAGAAAAGAGGCATCCGGGGTATTCAGTTTAAATTCAACGGTGTGGTTATTGATTTTGCGGATGGATTTAACGTTGGACGCGAACTGGAGGCTGTCAAAATAGGGATAACGCCCGCCGTTGACATAGTGATACGGATTCTGTTTATCCACCACGCGGGAAAAGCTGAACACCACATCATCCGCATTCATTTTACGGGTCGGTTTGAACCAGTCTGTGGTCTGAAAATCGGTATCACGGCGCAGATAAAAACGGTAAGTCGCACCGTTATCCAGTACGGTCCAGCGGGCGGCCAGTTCCGGGATCAGGCGGTAAGTGTAAGGGTCAACATCCAGCAGGCGGTCGTAAATCTGTGCTGCCAGCGGTTCGACAATCAGCCCGCTGCTGGCCAGCTGCGGGTTAAATGTACTGATGTTGCCGTTCACACAGTAGACAAAACCGGTATCGCGGACAGGCGGCAGTGCGGCGGTCTGAGCCGTTACCGGTTTTACCGGCTGGTCTGTCTGCGGGGCGGGGGCGGCGGCAAAGCCTGAAACAGGCAGGAGAACCGCGCATGCCCGGATAATCCAATGGCGCATAAATCAGTTACCGTTAAAAATGAACAGGGTATTGTATCGCAATTTGTGAGACTAACCAAAAACGAAAGCATTTAATCCGGCTGCGGGCTGCCGGCATGCTTTTTCAGTAATCCGCGAAACTGATGATAGGTCAGATTCAGCAATTGTGCTGCTTCGCGCTGATTAAATTGTGCACGTTGCAGCGCGGCATCCAGCGCGTCTTTCTCCTGCGTGTGCTGCCACTGTTTCAGGGAAAACGGCAGCGGCGGCAAAGGCGGCTCCCCGGTATCCGGCGCATGAGACTGAGTGGTGACAAACGGATTGATCACCAGTTCCGCCAGCAGTCCGGTGGTATCTCCCTGGCGGTACAATGACCGTTCAATCACATTTTTCAGCTCACGGATGTTGCCCGGCCAGTGATAGCTCTGCATCTGCTGTAATGCATGCGGGGAAAAACCGGCAAAAAAAGGCGTGCCCATCTCCTGACACATCTGCACGGCAAAATGACCGGCGAGTTCGGTCAGATCGCGCGGACGCTCACGCAGCGGCGGGATATTAACGACATCAAAGGCCAGGCGATCGAGTAAATCCGCGCGAAACTTTCCCTCTGCCGCCAGTGCAGGCAGATCCGCGTTGGTGGCACAGACAATCCGCACATCCGCTTTCAGTGTCTGCTGCCCGCCGACACGCTCAAATTCCCCGTATTCAATCACCCGCAGCAATTTTTCCTGTACTGTAAGCGGTGCTGTACCCAACTCATCAAGAAACAGTGTTCCGCCATCCGCCCGTTCAAAACGTCCCTGATGGCGGCGCTGCGCACCCGTAAATGCCCCGGATTCATGACCGAACAGCTCGGAATCAAGTAAATTATCGTTCAGTGCCGCACAATTAAGCGCAATAAACGGCTCATCCCAGCGGGGGGAGAGATAATGAAGACGATGGGCAAATAACTCTTTACCGGTGCCGCGTTCACCGCAAATCAGTACCGGACGGGCAATTTTTGCCAGCTGTGAGACTTTTTCCAGCGCATCGAGAAAGTTGTTATCGATACCGATCAGGGTTTCAGTGTTATTTTTCATGATTAATTTGACCATTAAATGGTTAATGTGACCACTCTACAAAAAGTCAGGACAAAAGGGAAATAAATAAATCCGATAAAAAACAAAAGGATAAAAATATTCACAGAATTGGCACGCATCTTGTAATAGTAATCGTGTCATAAGACATAATTGCTGATAAAAGGACATCAATCATGGGAATTTTTTCACGTTTTGCCGATATCATTAACGCCAACGTTGCATCGCTGCTGGATAAAGCGGAAGATCCGCAGAAAATGATCCGCCTGATGATTCAGGAAATGGAAGATATGCTGGTGGAAATCCGCTCCACCTCTGCCCGCACACTGGCGGAACGCAAAAATCTGTCACGTCAGATTGAAGGCGGTGAGCGTCAGGTGAGTGACTGGCAGGAAAAAGCGGAACTGGCGATTGTCAAAGGGAAAGAAGATCTGGCGCGTGCCGCACTGCTGGAAAAACAGCGTGTGGAAAGCCATGTCGATACCCTGCGCCATGAGCTGATTATTCTGGACGAAACTATCGCCCGGCTGAAAAATGAAATTAACGAACTGGAACAAAAACTGACCGAAACCCGTGCCCGCCAGCAATCCATGGTGGTGCGTCACGAAGCGGCAAAATCGTCCCGTGCGGTGCGCCGTCAGCTCGACAGCGGCCGGATGGACGAAGCAATGGCCCGCTTTGAGCAGTTTGAAGCGCGGATTGACCACATGGAAGGCGAAGCCGCAAGCTATGGTCTGGGGAAAGAAAAATCACTGGAACAGCAGTTTGCCGAACTGAAAGCAGAAGATGAGATCAGCGCACAAATCGCGGCCATCAAAGCACGTCTTGAAAAAGAAGAGAAGGGCGAATAAGGTCGGTACAGGCTTTCCTGAATTAATACCATTAAGGACAAACATATGGCATTTGTATTTTTAGGTATACCACTGACAATTTTTGTGTTGTTCGTGCTGCCGATCTGGTTATGGCTGCACTATAACAGTCAGCGGGGAAGCCGGGCCGGTGAATTCGAAACCCGCCGCCTTGCGGCGCTGGCGGAAAATGCTCAGCAGATGGAAGCACGGATTAAAACCCTGGAAGCGATTCTGGATGCGGAAAATCCGGGCTGGAGGCAATCATAATGGAATTTCAGTCACGTAAACTGTACCGCTATCCGGATGACGGTATGTTCCGGGGCGTATGTGCCGGTATTGCCAACTATTTTGAGGTTCCGGCCTGGATGATCCGCATTATCGCGGTGGTTGCGACATTTACCGGCTTCTTCTGGCTGACTATCACCCTCTATATTTTACTGGGGATGGTACTGCCGGTGGTGCCGCGTGATTATCCCGGCCGTGATGGCGGACCGAATGCCGCCATGCTGCTGGAGCAGACGGAACGCAGTCTGGCACGCACTGAAAAACGGGTCCGCGACATTGAGCGCTATGTAACATCGGAACAATATGCTCTCAACCGCCGCTTCCGTGATTTGTAACCGGACAAACGGAGAATACGATGAAATGGCCGGATAAACACACGCTGCTGCGTGCCGGAAAAACCGGGGCGCAGCTGTTAACCACGGCAGCGCTGGCGGCTGCACCTGCCGGTATTGCAGGTGTGATTCTGAAATCAGTTACCCGTCCGGCCTTGCGCGGGGCGGCAATACTGGTACTGGAACCTGTTATCCGTGCCGGTATGAAAAAAGTCATTGGCCGTTTTACACCGGAGAATTATGAAACGTCTGCAAAATGAGCTGAGCGCCCTCGTTAACCGCGGGCTGGATCGTCATCTTCGTCTTGCCGTTACCGGATTGAGCCGCAGCGGCAAGACCGCGTTTATTACCTCGTTTGTTAATCAGCTGATGAATGTACAGAGCGGCGCACGTCTGCCGCTGTTTTCGGCTGCCCGTGACGGGCGCATTCTCGGCGTAAAACGGATCCCGCAGCGGGACCTGGGGGTTCCGCGCTTTGCTTATGATGAGGGGCTTGCCTCACTGTACGGCACGCCGCCGGACTGGCCGGTACCGACGCGCGGTGTCAGCGAAATCCGTCTGAAACTGCGCTACCGCACGCAGGACAGCCTGCTGCGTCATTTTAAGGAAACGTCCTCGCTCTATCTGGAAATCGTTGATTATCCGGGAGAGTGGCTGCTGGATCTGCCGATGCTGGAACAGGATTACCTGACCTGGTCGCAGCAGATGAAAACGCTGCTCAAAGGTGAGCGGGGCGAATGGGCGGAGCCGTGGCTGGCACTGTGCCGTCAGCTTGACCCGGATGCTCCTGCGGATGAACAGCAGCTGGCGGCAATCGCACAGGCGTATACGGACTACCTTCACCGCTGCAAAGCGGCGGGATTTCACTTTATCCAGCCCGGCCGTTTTGTGCTGCCGGGAGATATGGCCGGTGCACCGGGGCTGCAATTTTTCCCGTTTATCACCGACCTGATGCCCGACCCGTCCCGGCTCGCCAAAGCGGCGAAAAGCAGTGTGCTCGGCATGCTGCGTGACCGTTATCAATACTATTGTGACCATGTGGTCAAAGGTTTCTATAAACACTATTTTCAGCATTTCGACCGCCAGGTTGTGCTGGTGGACTGCCTGACCCCGCTTAACAGCGGGCCGCAGGCGTTTACGGATATGCGCCTGGCGCTGACCCAGCTGATGCAGAGTTTCCATTACGGCAAACGCACATTATTACGCCGTCTGTTTTCCCCCTGTATTGATAAACTGCTGTTCGCCGCCAGCAAAGCGGATCATGTCACCGCTGACCAGCATGCGAACCTTGTTGCGCTGCTTCAGCAGCTGACGCAGTCAGCCTGGCAGCAGGCTGCTTTTGAGGGGATTAAAATGGACTGCACCGGGCTGGCCTCGGTACAGGCTACTGAATACGGCATGGTGATGCATAACGGGGAAAAAATGCCGGCACTGAAAGGTACCCGGCTGGCAGACAACGCCCCGCTGACGTTCTATCCGGGCGAAGTGCCGAAGCGGTTGCCGGATGCAGACTTCTGGCAGCAGCAGGGGTTTCAGTTTGAATCTTTCCGGCCGTTACCGATGCGGATGGATACACCGCTGCCGCATATCCGGATGGACAGCGCGATGGAGTTTTTACTGGGAGATAAACTGTCATGAGTGAGCCGATAAAATCCCGGATTGATTTTGAGGAAGCGCCGTTAGCGCCGCCGGTACAGGAAACGTTAAAACCGGCACAACAGTTTGCGGACGATGACAGCATACAGTTTGAACGCGCGGAATTCACGGCGGAACAGGAGTCAGAAGGGGAAGCAGAAGCCCTGCTTATTCAGGCACTGAAACCCCGGCGCAGCCTGTGGCGTAAACTGGTGTTTGTCGCGGGTGGATTGCTGGGGATCAGCGCCGTCGCACAACTGATTCAGTGGGTGAATGATGCGTGGACAGGTAATGACTGGACTGCCCTCGGCGGGATCGCCGCGACGTTTCTGGTGCTGATTGCCGCGGCCGGGTCTGTTATCACGGAATGGCGGCGCATGTACCGCCTGCGTCAGCGCGCCACAGAGCGTGAAGCGGCAGAAGAGCTGCTGCAAAGCCACCGTATCGGTGACGGACGCGCATTTTGCGAAAAACTGGCAAAACAGGCCAATATCCCGTCACACCATCCGGCGTTACAGCAATGGCAGAGCCTGTTACAGAGCAGCCATAACGATCGCGAAGTGGTGACGCTTTACTGTCAGATTGTTCAGCCGGTGACCGATGAACAGGCGCGCCGGGTGATCAGCCGTTTTGCGGCGGAATCCGCGCTGATGATTGCTGTCAGTCCGCTGGCACTGGTGGATATGGCCTTTATTGCCTGGCGTAATATCCGGCTGATCAACCAGGTGGCGGCGATTTACGGTATTGAACTGGGCTATTACAGTCGTCTGCGTCTGTTTAAACTGGTTCTGCTGAATATTGCTTTCGCGGGGGCCTCCGAGCTTATCCGTGAGGTGGGAATGGACTGGCTTTCTCAGGACATCACCGCACGGTTATCTGCCCGTGCGGCGCAGGGTATGGGAGCCGGGCTGCTGACTGCCCGTCTGGGGATCAAGGCGATGGAGTTATGCCGTCCGCTGCCCTGGACCACAACGGATAAACCTAAACTGATGGATTTCCGTAAACAGTTGTTACAGCAGCTTAAACAGGCCGTCCCGAAAGGGAAAAGTGCGGAAAAATCCGCCCTGTAACCGATAACCCGGCCGGATGTGCATTTTGTGATGTCATCCGGCTTTTTTATGCAGAAATCTCTGTCACGTCACTGTTTTTTTCACAACAATCCCGCTATGCTCCCAACGTGTCACCGTACCACCTCTCCGGCGCGGTTTGCCGTCCGCGCTGAATAAAACGTCATTAACCGACTGACATATCTGTACTTTCATTGCCTTTTCACACGGAACTGTGGATAAACACCGCAGGAACGCATTTATTGTGTCAACAAATCGTGACAGTTTTCATTTTATACCGTAAAATCAGTTTCAATTAACGGGAAAATAATAACTTAAGTGTAAATAGGATCGTAACGATGCGATTGGAAGTAATTTGCCAGGACCGAATCGGACTGACGCGGGAGTTATTGGATCTGCTGGTATTGCAAAATATCGACCTCAAGGGTATTGAAATTGCCCGTAACGGCCGGATATACCTCAATTTTATGCAGATAGATTTTTCTGTGTTTCAGTCCCTGATGGCTGAGATCCGCCGGATTCCGGGCGTGGTGGATGTCAGAACTGTTCACTTTATGCCGTCTGAGCGCGAACAGCGCGCGATGTGGGCATTACTCGAATCTCTGGAAGACCCGATTTTATCCCTCGATCTGCGCGGGAATATCGAACTGGCCAACAGCGCGGCACTCTCCCTGTTTGCCACCACTGAAGAGCGCATCCGCCAGCGTAACATCACCTATTATTTCAGCCAGTTCAACTTCACCCGCTGGATTGAGGATGATGAACCCGCGCCGTACAAAGAAACCATCAGCCTCAAGGGGCGTTCTTACACGCTGAGTGTGACGCCGATTAACTTTGATGAGAAAGATGATGCCTCTGCCACGATCGGTGCGGTTGTGCTGCTGCGCACGGTCAGTGAGAGTGTCAGCGGGCAGAAACGCCGTATGCAGGTGATGCATTCCGGCAGTTTTGATGATCTGGTGGCGAAAAGCGCCAAAATGCGCCACGTGGTTGAACAGGCGCAGCGCATGGCAAAAATGGACTCCCCGCTGCTGCTGGTCGGCGAAACCGGTACCGGGAAAGATGTGTTTGCCAAAGCCTGTCATCTCTACAGCGTGCGCGGCAATCAGCCGTTTCTCGGGCTGAACTGTGCCTCGATGCCGGATGATGTGGTGGAAACCGAGCTGTTCGGTTATGCCGCCGGTGCTTATGCCAACAGTACGGAACCGAAAAAGGGCTTTTTTGAGCAGGCCAACGGCGGGACCGTCCTGCTGGATGAAATCGCGGAAATGTCTCCGCAGATGCAGATCAAACTGCTGCGTTTCCTGAATGACGGTACATTCCGCCGTGTCGGGGAAGAGCATGAAGTCAAAGTGGATGTCCGGGTTATCTGTGCGACCCAGAAAAATCTGCTGGAACTGGTAAAAGAAGGCAAGTTCCGTGAGGATCTCTATTACCGCCTCAATGTGCTGACGCTGACCATTCCGCCGCTGCGTGAGCATCAGGAAGATATCCTGCCGCTGACCCGTGATTTCGTGAAGCGTTTCTCTGAGGAGCAGGGTTGTGAGGAGCCGCGTCTTGCACCGGAACTGGGACAATTTCTCTGTGCCTATCACTGGCCGGGCAACGTCCGCCAGCTGCGTAATGTGATTTATCAGGCACTCTCTTCACTGGAAGGCGCACTGCTGCGTCCGCAGGATATCGTTCTGCCGGAGCTGGAAGCAGAAATTGGTTTCAGTGAGGATATTCTCAGCGGGTCGCTGGATGATATCACCAAACGGTTTGAATGCTCTGTACTGACACGGCTTTACCGTCACTATCCGAGTACACGCAAACTGGCGAAACGTCTGAATGTCTCACATACCGCTATCGCCAACAAGCTGCGTGAATACGGGCTGAGCCAGCGGCGCGGTGCGGCAAAAGAGGATGAGGGTGAAGAGGAATAATTCACTCCCGCAATAAAAAATAACCCCGCGGCCGTCACCGGCAGCGGGGTTTTTTACAGATACGGGTAACTTATTTCAGTGCATTCAGCGCGCTGTCATAATCCGGCTCTTCTGTAATTTCACCAACCAGCTGGCTGTAGATCACAGTGTCGTTTTCATCCAGCACGATCACCGCACGGGCACACAGACCGGCCAGCGGGCCGCTGCCGATACCGACGCCGTAATTCTCACGGAATTCCGGGTCACGCAGGGTGGAGAGCATCACCACATTCTCAATACCTTCCGCGCCGCAGAAGCGGGACTGAGCAAACGGCAGATCCGCGGAAATACATAACACCACGGTATTGGAAAGTTTTGCGGCAGTTTCATTAAATTTGCGCACAGACGTGGCGCAGACACCGGTGTCCACACTCGGGAAAATATTGAGGATCTTACGCTTTCCGGCGAATTTGGTGAGCTGGACATCTGACAGATCATTAGCGACTAATTTGAATGGTACGGCTTTCTCACCGGCACGCGGAAGTGCGCCGTAAACCAGAACATCATTACCCTGAAGTTTTACAGTTTGTGTCATTTTTATCATCCTCTGAACGGGCTCATAATTGTTGGTATCAAAAATACCTTGCAGGTGTATTCTCACCGGATATCGTTAATTAAAATGTAATATCCGGTTGTTGTGTTTCGGTAATCATCAGATAATCTATCGGTTTACCATTTTTAATACAAGGCGTCCGTTATGCTCAGGCCGGCAAAATTTTCCCGTTCCGCACTTCTTGCCGGAACGTTTTTCACTTTTTCTTCTCTGTTTTGTGCAACAGCGGCGGAGATCCCCGCAGGAACACAGCTGGCAAAAGAACAATCTGTTTATCGTCATCTGAAAGATGAACCCGCATCTCTGGACCCGATTAAAGCAGTCGGACTGACCGAGGCTCAGATTCTGCGCGATTTATTCGAAGGGCTGACCAGTCAGGGAGCGGACGGTAAACCGGTGCCCGGTGTCGCGCTTTCGTGGGAAACCCGCAATAACCAGGTATGGACATTCCGCCTGCGTGACGATGCCCGCTGGTCAGACGGCTCACCGGTAACGGCACAGGACTTTGTTTACAGCTGGCAGCGGCTGGTGAACCCGGAGAACCTTTCGACATTTGCCTGGTTTGCACCGCTGGCCGGGATTAAAAATTCACAGGCGATTATCGACGGCAAAATGCAGCCGGAAGCTCTCGGCGTGGAAGCGGCTGATGCCCGGACACTGCGGGTTACGTTAGATCGCCCTGTGCCGTATTTTCCGAACTTAGCGGCGAATTTCAGCCTTTTCCCGGTACATCGCGCCACGGTGGAGAAATACGGTGATAACTGGATCCGCACCGGGCATCTGGTCGGTAACGGCGCGTTTGTTCTGCATGACCGTGTGGTGAATGAAAAAATTGTCCTGACACCCAATAAGCATTACTGGGATCACAAACACACAGTACTGACATCGGTCACCTTTGTGCCGATTAACCATGAATCTCAGGCCACCAAGCGCTATCTGGCCAATGATCTGGACATCACGGAATCGTTCCCGAAAAATCAGTATCAGAAACTGAAAAAGGCGATCCCCGATCAGATTTATATTCCGGATCAGCTCGGTACCTATTATTACGCCTTTAACACGCAGCGCGCACCGACGAATGACCCGCGTGTGCGGCAGGCACTCTCCATGACTATTGACCGTGCGGTGATCGCGGAGAAAGTGCTTGGCACCGGTGAAAAACCGGCCTGGCATTTTACGCCGGATGTCACTGCCGGATTTACACCGGAGCCGGGTCTGTACCAGAAATTCACACAGGATGAACTCGACAGCCAGGCGAAAACCCTGCTGGCCGCCGCCGGTTACGGCCCGCATAATCCGCTGAAATTATCCCTGCTGTATAACAGCTCAGAAAATCATCAGAAAATTGCGATTGCAGTCGGGTCGATGTGGAAGAAAAAACTGGGCGCGGAAGTGAAACTGGTTAACCAGGAATGGAAAACGTATATCGACAGCCGCAATACCGGTAATTTTGACGTGATCCGCGCCTCCTGGGTCGGGGACTATAACGAACCGTCAACGTTTCTGTCTCTGCTGACCAGCACACACAGCGGTAATATCGCGCAGTATCATAATGAAAAATATGATGCTCTGCTGAAAACGGCGGCGCTGGAAACGGATGATAACGCACGTAATACGGATTATAACGACGCCGAAAAACTGCTGGCGGAAGATATGCCGATAGCGCCGATCTATCAGTACACCAACGGCCGTCTTATCAAACCGTGGCTGAAAGGATATCCGGTCAATAATCCGGAAGATGTGGCATACAGCCATAATCTCTATATCATCAGACACTAAGCCTGCTTCCGGAGCCTGCTGCTGAACGCGGCAGACTCCGGCTGAACACACTCATCAGCTGTTTTATGAACAACGGGGAGGACGCATGGGCGCTTTGTACGGTTCTGCTTTTCAGGGAACAGATCCCATCTGCCGGGTACAGTTTGACGGAGAGGGCGGTTGCACGCCGGTGGATGTCAACGCCGTTGCCGGGATAAAAGAACCGGTGTGGCTGCATCTGGACTATTTATCCGCGGATAACCAGCGCTGGCTGCGTGAAACGGAACTGCTGCCGCCGCAGGCGCGTGACGGGCTGACAAACAATGTTATCCGCCCCAGGACACTCCGTATTGGTGAGGGTGCATTAATTACCCTGCAAACCATCAACAACAATGACGGTGACCGGCCTGACCAGCTGGTGGCATTCCGTATCTGGATTTGCGGCAGTTATATTATTTCCACCCGCCACCGTAAAGTGCACTCCATCCAGACGATTCAGGACGATTTACAGAACGGGGAAGGGGTAAAAAATACCGGTGAATGGCTGGCGGAAGCGGCATTTTGTATCACGGATGAAGTGGCGGATTTTATTGAAGATCTGCACGATACCCTGATTGATATGGAAGATGCGATACTCGATCAGCATATTCCGGCACGCGGTGAACTGGCCCTGCTGCGCAAACAGCTGATTATATTGCGCCGCTACATGGCGCCGCAGCGTGATGTGTTTTCACGGCTGGCCTCTGAGCGTTATACCTGGCTTTCAGAACAGGACAGACATCAGCTGACGGATGTCAGTGACCGGCTGGGGCGGATTATTGACGATATCGACTCCTGTATCGCGCGGACATCGGTTATCTCGGATGAAATCACCAATATGATGGCGGATGCCATGAACCGCCGTACCTACACCATGTCGCTGCTGGCGATGGTATTTCTGCCGACGACGTTTCTGACCGGACTGTTCGGGGTTAACCTCGGCGGTATCCCGGGCGGGGATTTTCCGTTTGCTTTCAGTTTGTTCTGCGTGGGACTGGCGGGTGTTATCGGATTTGTTGCCTGGTGGTTACGTAAGAGTAACTGGTTGTAAAAACGTGTATTTTTATATGATTTTACGTACCGGACTTGAGATATATCAAGAAACGGCGCGCCCGGTTAGGGCACTATTACTCCCGCAGGTGAATACAACGTTGAGCGATGAACGTTGTGCTCCATAATTGTAGTTTTTCTCATATTGAGTTCTTATACAGAATATTGACCATTATCATGCCGGTGTATTTTATACATCGGTTTTTTTTTGCCTGAAAAACACAGATGCAAATGCGCCCTGCTGACAGGGCGATATTCAGGCCGCACCCTCCGTGGCGCGGCAGTATGACGGGGCGTTTATTTTACTTCCGTCACATCCAGACGTAATTCTGTAAAATCCGGACCTTCGCTGTCGTCATCCTCATCTTCCCATACCGGCTGAACAGGCAGTGTTTCGCGGTCAAACGCAAGATCACCACCGTCAACGACCTCACTGCCGTGATGGATAGATTTAAAATCGAATAATTCAGTGTCACATAAATGGGATGGTACGACATTTTGTGTGGCGCGGAACATGGTTTCAATCCGGCCGGGATAGCGTTTGTCCCAGTCGCGCAGCAGATCTTTGATCACCTGGCGCTGAAGGTTCGGCTGAGAGCCGCACAGGTTACACGGAATGATCGGGAAGCCTTTAGCTTCGGCAAAACGCTCAATATCTTTCTCGCGGCAATAGGCCAGCGGGCGGATCACCACGTGTTTACCGTCGTCACTCATCAGCTTAGGCGGCATACCTTTGAGTTTTCCGCCGTAAAACATGTTCAGGAACAGGGTTTGCAAAATATCGTCACGATGATGACCGAGCGCGATTTTGGTTGCACCGAGCTCAGTCGCGGTGCGGTACAGAATACCGCGGCGCAGACGGGAGCAGAGAGAACAGGTGGTTTTCCCCTCCGGAATTTTTTCTTTCACAATCCCGTAGGTATTTTCTTCCACGATTTTGTATTCAACGCCCAGTTTTTCCAGGTATTCCGGCAAAATATGCTCCGGAAAGCCCGGTTGTTTCTGATCGAGATTCACTGCAATCAGGGAAAAACGGATTGGCGCACTCTGTTGCAGGCTCTGCAGAATGGAAAGCAGGGTATAGCTGTCTTTACCGCCGGACAGACAAACCATAATCCGGTCGCCGTCCTCAATCATATTAAAATCTGCGATCGCTTTGCCGGTATGGCTGCGCAGACGCTTTTGCAACTTATTGATGTTGTACTGTTCTTTCGGTGTATTCATGTCTTACTGTTCTTAACGGGTTTGGCTGATGCCTGTGTCAGGCTGCACGGCAACGGAAATCTGAAATAAGGACGCAATGATAGCAGAAGGACGGGGGATTCGGATACGTATGGATTAAAAAGGATGACAGCCCGGAACGGAATGATCCGGGATGACGGGGACGGGCTGTTGATTGTGACTGATGTTATTATTTTTTGCTGCGGTTTTTACCTCTGTTTCTGTTCTTCATATCAATTGTGATGATGTCGTAGTCAGTTTCACAACTCTTTTTCTCTTTATAATTAAGTTTCCTGAGTTTGTTATTATTTTCGATGCAGTCAATAAAAAAGCTTTTTACATCGACATTAAATAAAAAAGAAAGCTGTAACAGTGTGCTTGCTCTTATATTGGTCACACCCTGTTCATAACGGGATATCTGCTGCTGACTTAACCCTAATAATTCGGCCAGTGCTTTACCGGAAAGACCTGATGATTTTCTCCGCTTCATAATTTGCTGGCCGATAAAGAGACTGATTTCTCTCTCATCCATACGATATGCCCTTAAATAAAATGCTGTGTGTAGTGATAAATTTATTAATTATGTTTATATTGTTCAAATGTTCCCAAATAACTGCTGTCAGTATATATATTCAGATGGTTTGACATATGGGATAATAGTTTCTTGGCGTCAGGATCTCTGTTTAATATAAATAATACTCTGTGAATGAACTTTTCCGGAGATATATTAAAAATCCGCAGAATTAATATTAGTGTATCCAGAGGAATAGCACTGTCACCGTTCTCATAACGGGATATCTGCTGTTGTGATAATTTTATTATTGAACCTAATTCATAGCCGGTGATGCCTTTTGATTTTCGTAATGTTTTAATTTCCTGTCCTATAACGGTATGAAGTTCCTTTTTAAAAATTTGGTGCTGACAGCTAAGGTCGCGGTAATTATCGGGGTGCATAAAGATACCATCAGGACGTCATTAAGATAAATGTATATTTTAAATGCTACAATATAAGATACCAGTAGTAAGAGACAAACTGTATATTGCGCATAATAGGCAAGCCTTATAACTGTTGTCAATAAATAAAATTTGCAATAAAAATGAACAAATAAATAATAAGTGAAATTTAAAACTGAAAAGAGTCAGATATTGAATGCGGGATAAGAAAGGAAATGTCTGATGTATTGAATATGATATCCTTTTGATATGTAAAATAAAATATAAGTGCAGACGGGTAATCGGACAAATAACTATTCAATGTTGTAATTATACTCACCAAAAGAGTTAAGTTAAGAGGTGTTCAATATGATGATATTCTTTTTATCAATATTATAATTGGATATGTCAATTTTTAAACCGAAATTATTGTTTTTGATAGGCGATAATCTTTACATAAACAAAACTAAAGGAGGTTTTGCGGATATCTTACCGTACCTTTATGCGTCAAAAAAGGACACATGGCTGTATAAAACCGATATCCGGACTGTGATTGAAAAGATATCGGCGAAATCATCAATATCTTTAGGTTTAATTTCTTAATGTTTTGTTTTTTCTTGCTTTTATGAGTCAATGTATAGCCGAAAAATATCTTTTATTTCATTGTGTTGATGATGATAATTTCTTTTTTTCTCTCCGGGCGACATCAGTATGAATCAGGAAATTGTTTATCAAAAATAATAATTCGTTATAAACAGGAGAAATTAAACGCTTGTTTATATCAAAACCGAAACAATTATAACAACAATGAAACCTTTTCAGATAAGGATAATAAAAACCTGTCATATTATTCGCTATTACCTGTCATTGGTTGTCAGGGGCGACTTTTCCGTATCTCCGGGATGTATGTTATGGCTGACAGCCGGTTACGGCAGCAGCCATAGAACGGATAAAAATTAAGCATGTTTTTGCATAACAGAATTGAGCGTTTTAACGACAAGCAGATTGCCGTTTTTCAGTGCGGCATAGTTTTCCTTTATTTCGGAAGCCGCATATGCACGAATTTCATTATTCAGATACTCAATCAGCTCAGTTTTACAATCCTTATTTGATTTGTCCAATGCGGAAAAAGGCGTACTGAGATCTTTATTATCTTCAATCAGCCGCTGAAGGAGTGATTTATCTGCTGCCCGGTCAAAATACTGATTGACAGAAATACCCCGCTCAAGGCCGGTCAGTTTCATCACCATCAGGGTTAATCTGGAACATACAGAATAAACAGTTTTATCACTGACAGACATACTTACCTCATTTACGGAAACCTTAAGATTTATGCTGGTGTGAAAGTTTACAGTATTTCTTTTTTTTTAAAAGGTAGAATAATCTGAATGTTATGTAAAAAAATCAAATTAGGCATATGAAGATTACGTATTGCCGCGTAATATCCGGTTGTTTACGTAGTATTTTTTATCATAAAGGAATAAACGAGTGATGAAGAGAAGAGTGAGTATATTGATGGTTCTGACCTTATCCGGATGTGCATCAACGGCTATACCACCGGAGCAATCTGAAAAAAAATAAAGACGATCCGTACAAAAACAGTACTGTAAATACTATCCGGGAAAACCAGGAGATATACAGAGAGCAACTTAGGTCAAAAGGTATTTATTAATCGTTTTATGGTGACAGAGAAAATGCGAATGGCACTATGCGTTATATTTTAATCATAATTTAATGTACGAAACAGACAGCAATATATCAGCGGAGATGAAGCATGGCAGATATCACAAATAAACAGGAATATACCGGCATCCGGTTTGAAAATACGGATTTAAGTGATCAGACAATCAGTGGCGTGATATTTGAAGACTGCACCTTTACCCGCTGTGATTTCAGCTCGGGCGTGGCGGACCGGTGTCGTTTTATCGACTGTGTGTTTATGCAGTGCAATCTGAGTTTACTGGCTGTGCCCGAAACCCGCTTTTCCGGCACGGAATTTAACGGGACAAAAATGACCGGCATTGACTGGACAAGAGCACACTGGCCGAAATTTGATTTCTATTCTCAGCTTGTGTTTAAAGAATGTATCCTGGACAGCAATAACTTTTTTGACCTCAGTTTGCATGAGTCTCATTTTGAATCCTGCCGGATCCATAATGCAGATTTCAGACAG
This sequence comes from Morganella morganii, assembly GCF_019242955.1. Classification (GTDB taxonomy): domain Bacteria; phylum Pseudomonadota; class Gammaproteobacteria; order Enterobacterales; family Enterobacteriaceae; genus Morganella; species Morganella sibonii. The sequence goes on along the minus strand of NZ_CP066129.1, from coordinate 2,312,716 downwards.
GCGGAGCTGAATAAATCCGTTATACAGGATTGCGATTTAACCGATAGCCTGTTTATGCATACCAATCTGGAAGAGGCGGATTTTACCGGTTCTCACTCTTTCTGCATCGATATCCGTGAAAACAAAACCGCCAAAGCGACATTCTCTTCTTATGAAGCGCTGAACCTGCTGCGGGTTCTTGATATCCGCCTGTCTGATTAAATTGTGCAAAGTCGTGTATATGAGACAGATATCTGCTGAATAAAGCGTATAATTACGCAGTAACATCTTCATCAAATCTGATTTTGATGAATAAAGCGGCAGTAAGGCTTCTGGTCAGTTGCCGGTCTTTGATATGATCGGTAACAAATCACTCAATGTATATGGGCGGGACAATGAGAAAATTTATCATATCAGGGGTTATGGCCGTATTATTATCCGGCTGTGCAGGTACAGGTAGTCAGACACCGGAAGCACCCTGGGGCTTTACATGGGGGCAGACTCCCGCAGAATTAAAAGCACTGAATCTTGATGAGTTTGATTGCACAACAACCCGTGATGGCGGACAGTTATGCAGCGCTCTGGAATCACCGGATGTTAAAAAACAATTCTTTATGCTGGTCTTCTCACCGGAAGGGCAGAAATTAAATGCCATATCCCGTTTCGGTGTCTGGAATCATGACCAGACAGCATTGCTGAATGAATATGATAACGTTAATGCGGAAATGGAAAAAATCTACGGCAAACCGGCCGGGGTAAATGAAGAATATGACCGCAAAACACCGTTCCTGGAAAAAGTCGCCAAAGGAAAAATCGGGCAGTTTAAGCGCAAATATGAATCAAAAGATACCGACGTTGTGGTGGGTGTGGTCAGCAACGCCAATCTGGTACAGATAAATGATGAAAAAGATGTCACTTATACTGTGCTGACCATGTATACACTGAAATAAACCGGTATCAGCGGTGCTGAATATGAATATGAATATGATTATGATTCAGCACCGTTATTTTTTTGCATAGCACTCACCAGTTGTTTATAACTTTGCTTTTCAATCATATCATCCGTCAATCCGAATTCTGCGGCTGTCTCCCGCAGTTGTTCCCTGTATCCGGTTAATTTAGTTTCATCGTGCGTCATAATGGCAAATTCGGCAAACCAGCCTGCGCCGTTAATATGATCCAGTGTGATATGAATATCTCCGAGAAACCAGACACTGCGGGTTTTGGTTAAGGTCATTGTGCAGCGGTAACCCAGTGTTTCCAGCATATTTCTGACATGCTTGTCGTCATCAATATTTATAGCTTTGCATTCACTGGCGGCGGGGCCTTTCACTATCCACAGCTTAATACCCGAGGGGGTCATTGTTCTGACCGACATACTGACATTACCGTCTGCCAGATGTGTTTGCGGTGTGTCGAAAAACCAGTCCGTTTCTTCGTTATTCACCACAAAAGGCTCTGCATGCATTGTGCTTAATTGTGATAAAAAAGCACTATGATCAGCCAGGTGATATTTTATTTCCGCTTCATATTTACCATCAAAGTGATTACTCATGAATTTATCCGCTGTAAATAACCGGTTTGTGACTGACCTGATAATATCACGTAACCGGAGGAACAGATCGGGTAAAAGAATGTGATCAATTTCGCTTAATGCCATCTGTTGCTGATTTTTGATACAGCAAAAAAATAGCCTGTGGTATCCCTTTATCAGTTTTTTTATTTCAAAGGGGATTATCAATGAAATTTACTAATCGTTACAGTGCCATTGCACTGGCTGTTGGTCTGCTGACGCTGAATATGACTGCACAGGCTGAAACTGTGTCGCTGAATGCAACCGTTGCATCGCAGACGGCAGCAGAAACACAGGTTTTACAGCAGGGACAATGGGACAATTTTAATAAGCAGCGTCTGGACGCCATGATTGCAAAAGCAAAACAATCACCGGCACATACCTATTATTCAGTCTTTGATTTTGATAACACTACGGCATTTCTGGACATTGAAGAAGCGGTGATGATTTATCAGCTTGAACACCTGTTATTTGCCATGACGCCGCAGGAACTGAAATCCGTTATTTTCAAAGATATTCCGGCGTCAGATTTCTCTGCTGATTTTAATAATAAAGACGGTAAGCCGGTCAATATTGGCAAGGTTGGCGCCGATATTCTGGAAAGCTACCAGTGGCTGTATGATAATTATGACGGACTGAAAGGTGATAAGCCGCTGTCCGAAATCAAAAAATCACCGCATTATCAGAACTTCATCACCAAGATGCGTTATTTATATGCGGCTATCGGCGGAACATTTGATCATGCTGTTTCCTATCCGTGGGTCACCTATTTATTTATGAATATGACACCGGAGCAGGTTGCGGATATTACCGCGAAAACCATCGAATGGCAGAAATCAGAGCCGGTTGAAGGTGTGGTATGGGAAAGTCCGGCATCATTGCCGGGACAGGCCGGGGTTGTTGAGATTGACTGGCATAATGGCTTCCGCCTGGTGCCGGAAATGCAGGATCTGTATCAGCAGCTGCAAAAATCCGGTATTGATGTGTATGTGATTTCTGCGTCAAACCTTGAAGTGATTAAATCGATTGTCACACAACCGCCGTATTCCGTGCCGGAATCTCAGGTATTTGCCATGCATTTGCTGCGCACCGGCGATAATAAACTGACATCCGACCTGGACCCGGCGTATCCGCAGACTCAGGGTAAAGGAAAAACAGAGACTATCCGTAAATTTATTCAGGATAAATATGCCGGTAAAGGGCCGTTATTAGTCGCCGGTGACAGTGAGGGCGACCAGAATATGATGTCCGATTTCCCGGATACGGAGGTCGTACTGATTATTAACCGCCTGCGCTCACCGGATACCATCATCGGTCAGTTATCAAAACAGGCCGTTAAAGAACATGGTCAGAAAGACGCCAAAGTATTATTGCAGGGACGTAATGACAGCACCGGCGTATTTGTACCGTCACAACTTCATACACCATTGGGTGCGAAAGAAGGGCGGGCGTTAAAATAACAGCCGGTTTGGTCAGTTTAAGGAAATACTGATAACCCCGGCCGGTAATACACATTATGATAGTAAAAAATGACTATTTCAGGGATGTCAGAAAGGTATGGATAAATATATTGTGTGTTATGAAGGTCTGGGGTTAACCGGCTCGGTATTGTTCCGCAGCCAGGTGGCAATCAATACCGATATCAGCAGAACAGAAGCAGAACGTTTTATTGCGCTGTTTCATAATGCCGCTGCCGCAGATGCGGTAAAGCATAATATTAACGCAGCACGTTATGTCATTGTGAATATCTGCAAACTGTAAAAACGAAATACGGCGGGGCTGCCGCCGTATTCTTTTCTCAGGATATCTTTTCTCAGGATAATGTCAGTGTATGGGTAATGGCACAATTTTCAGTAAACGCCTCATCATGACTGACCAGCAATAATGCGCCCTTATAACTGCGCAGCACATTTTCCAGTAATAGCCGCGAATCGAGATCCAGATGATTATCCGGTTCATCCAGCAGCAAAATATCCGGCAAAGGTTCGGATAACGTCAATGCCAGCAGGGTCACTTTCAGTTGTTCGCCGCCGCTTAATTGTGACAGCGGAATTAATCCCTTATCCCCCCTGATCCGCAATGCACCAAGGTGTGTCCGCCAGGTTTGCGCCGGAATGGCCGGATCAAATTCACACAGTGCTTCTGTGACCGGCAGTGACTTATTCAGCAACGCCAGGTGCTGATCCAGATAACGCAGACGGCCGTGCAGGGAATACTGCCCGGATTTGGCGGTCAGCAGTCCGGCCAGCACTTTCAGTAAGGTGGATTTCCCGCAGCCGTTACGTCCGGCAATATGCCAGTGTTCACCACCGGAAATAGTCAGTGACAGCGGCTCTTGTGTCCCGAACGGCAAAATCAGATCCGCGGCATTTATCCGCACCCGCTTTTGCTCCCCGGTGTAATTAAACGCCAGCATCTGCGGGGTGATATGTTCTATTTTCTCATTCACTTCCCGGCGCTGAGTGTCCAGCTGAGTCATAACCCGTTCATGACGGCCGGTGATTTTTGACTGTTGTTTCTCCGCTTTATTCTTTTTCATATCCAGCAGCAGAGCTGAGGAAGAGCCGGATGAGCGTACTTTTTCACCCTGGCGGCGGCGCTGTGCTTTCTTTTCCAGCGCGCACTGTAACGCTGTTTTTTCCCTGTTCAGTTGCGACTGAAGCTGCTTTTCCGCATTTTGCAGCGCACTGAGCTGAAAGGCTTTCTGCTCTGCATAATGAGTATAATTGCCGCCGTACTCTTCGAGTGCGGAGGGGGTGAGTTCAAAGATCCGCTGCATGGTATCCAGTAAACGCCGCTCGTGGCTGATAACCAGTGCCCCGGCAGGGTGATTCAGCAGTTGTTCACTCAGCCAGCGGCGTCCGGCTGCATCCAGGTGGTTTCCGGGTTCATCAAGTAACAGGAACGCGCCCGGTTGCAAAAAGGCACGGCAGAGCGCCAGCCGGGTCTGTTCACCGCCGCTCAGGCTTGTACAGGGTGTTTCCGGCGGGAGGTGTGCCAGCTGTGCGCTTTCCAGCAGAGATTGCTGCTGTCGCGGCATGTCCCATTTATCGGCCAGAAAATCGTAATCGTCCGGTGTGGCTGTGCCGTTCTCAGTACGGCGGATGGCCGCCTGAATGCCGGTGATCCCGAGTGCGTCCGACAGAGTGATACCGGAAAGGCGGGTCAGCTGCGGCACATAATAAAACGGTACCTGCCAGCGGACAGTGCCGGAAGCCGGTTGCCGCTGCTGCGCAAGCAGTGACATCAGCACGGATTTACCGCGTCCGTTATGGCCGGTCAGCCCCTGAACCTGACGGGTTAATGTGCCGCTGATGTTGTCAAACAGCGGAATATCGTTAAATGTCACTGATAAGTGAGAAAAATGGCATTGTACGGACATACAAAAGCTCCTGAATAAACAGGGGCAGGCGGATATACCGGATAAAAAAGAAAACGATGATGAGGATAGCTGCCTGCCCGATATCAAAACAGCGCATTCGTAAAAATGCGGATGATACAGCAATGGGATTCAGGCAATTAAATCATGTCGGCAGACATCCTCAGGGGAAATGAACTGCGGCAATGGTGACAAATAAACAGCGGATTGTAAACCCCCTCTTATATTTCCGGATACCGTAAAGCATTCAGACAGTATTTTTCCCGGAATCTTACTGTCAACCGGCGATATTTTCGTTATCCTGTCCGGCCTTAATCATTTTTTATTTTTCCGGCAGCGGATATTCAGTAACAGGATGGGTTATGAATTCAGCAGAAACAGTCTATCAGGTTGATCAGAAACGCAGGATTATCACCTGTGTTATTACATTCTTTGTAGTCATTGTTCTTTATATTGCACTGGCGTATTTATTTCAGACCCGGATGCCGGGCGTGGCAGCTGCGCTGGGTCTGACCGTGTATGTTTATATTGCACAATTTCCGGTGATTAAAGTGTACGGCGATAAGCTGACCTCCAAAATTGCTGTCGGTAAAGTGGTGTCTATGCCGTTTGACGGCGGGCATTTCTCCTTACAGGAAGTGAAAGGGCTGAAAGCGTTAATGGTCTCTTTTTCCACGGATTCCTGTATTCTGAGCTACCATCCGGCAAACAGCCGCCGTGTCCGGATTGTCGGGCCGACACTGAAAAAAGAACAGTTAAAAGCTATTTTTGATGCTATTCCGGCGGCGTCAAAACGCGCGTTATAATACGGTTGCCCGGTTATGATTCCGGGCACTCCCCGCATTTCCCGTAAAAATCATATGTGTTAACATGGTCACACTTTTCCGCTAAAAGCTGTATCGATACAGCTGCCTCGTACGGAGGATCATCATGACTGAAACCCTGTCAAGAAATCAGGCCTGGCTGCGGGTTATTGTGCTTGCCGTGGCGGCATTTGTGTTTAATACCACTGAATTTATTCCGGTTGCACTGCTGAGTGATATCTCGGCGGGCTTTGCGATGCAACCCGCACAGACCGGACTGATGATCACTATTTATGCCTGGGTGGTGGCGCTGGCGTCGTTACCGCTGATGCTGCTGACGGCACGTATTGAACGGCGGAAATTACTGCTCTGGCTGTTTACGGTGTTTGTGATAAGTCACATTGTGTCGGGACTGGCGCAGCGTTTTGATGTGCTGGTGGTCAGCCGGATAGGTGTGGCGCTGGCACACGCGGTGTTCTGGTCGATCACAGCCTCTCTGGCGGTCAGAGTAGCACCGCCCGGTAAAAAATCCCAGGCGCTGGGACTGCTGGCAACCGGTACGGCACTGGCAACGGTTCTGGGGCTGCCAATCGGCCGTGTTATCGGGCAGTGGGTCGGCTGGCGGATGACGTTCTTTTGTATCGGGGGTCTGGCGCTGATTACGATGGCGGCGATGGCGCGTTTTCTTCCGCTGTTACCGAGTGAGCATTCCGGTTCACTGAAAAGTATACCGGTTCTGTTCAGACGGCCTGCTTTAGTGGGGATTTTTGTCCTGACAGCGATTGTGGTGACGGGGCATTTCACGGCATATAACTATATTGAGCCGTTTGTGCAGACTGTGGCCGGGAAATCACAGGATTTCGCCACGCTGTTTCTGCTGATTTTCGGTGCGGCGGGGATTATCGGCAGTGTTATTTTCAGCCGCTATAATACCCGGCTGCCGCTGGTGTTTCTGCCTGCGGCGATCACATTATTAACCGTGTGTCTGATGCTGCTGATGACCAGCCGTATGAATGACACCTGGCTGATTGTCCTCGGGATTGTCTGGGGGATCGGCATGATGTGTACCGGGCTGGGGTTACAGGTCAAAGTGATTGATTTGTCACCTGATGCAACCGATCTGGCGATGTCTGTTTATTCGGGCATTTTTAATATCGGTATCGGCGGCGGGGCGCTGCTGGGTAATCAGGTCATTATGCATATGGGTATGGAACAGATAGGGTATGCGGGTGCCGTATTTGCTGTGGCGGGTGTGCTTATCTCGTTCTTTGTATTCAGCCGTTACCGGGCACTGTTTATTCAGAGGCCGAAGGCGGAGAGCCGCATTACCTCTCACAATCCGTCATAAATAAATATAATCCCGCACCTTTTTATTGCGGGATTTTTTCTGATTTCTTTATACTGTCCGCCATACTGAATGACAAAGATATTAACGGGTGATTTATGAATGGGTTATTATGGCTGACACTGGCCGTGGGGGCAGAAGTCATTGCCACCTCCATGTTACGGGCAGCAGACGGTTTTACCCGGCTGATTCCGTCGGTCGTGGTGGTGATCGGCTATTGTGTGTCGTTCTGGGCGCTGTCTCAGGTGGTGCGGATGATGCCGCTGGGGATTGCTTATGCTATCTGGTCCGGGATGGGTATTGTCATTGTCTCTGCCGCCGCCTATTTTATCTATCACCAGAAACTGGATTTACCCGCAGTTATCGGGATGGCTCTCATTATTGCGGGTGTATTAGTGATAAATTTATTCTCGAAAAGCAGTGTTCACTGAGCTGCATCCGCAGCTATGAGGCCATAATCATGATATCAGTTCCATTTTTCCGCCGGCCGGGGCGGGTATTGTGCAGTGTTATTGTTGCGGCAGCAGCATTTGCCGCCGGTTGCAGCAGTTCACCGGATACGGTGCAGCAGAAACAGATCCCGCGTTATCAGCAGCCGTTAATTGATTTAACCGAGGATGCCCGGGCCAGTTGCAGCTATGCGGGCGGAACACCGTCACTTATCCGCGAGCTGAACGGCGCACAGACACCGGGCTGCCAGTTTGCCAACGGTAAGCGATGCAGCCAGCAATCGCTGCTTTCCGGCAGTTGCGGGGCGGTATTGTGATTGATACAAAACAGCCGCATCATACGGATGCGGCTGCTATTGATGATGCTGGCGATCAGAACAGACGGCGCGGCTGTTTGCGGTGAATAAACTGGGATAACAGTACCAGAGCACTGATAAGCAGATACACAACAAAAATACCGATAAGCCATTGCGGCATATCCAGTTTCAGGAACACCCACTGCTGAACAGAGCAGTCACCGGATGCTTCAAACACCGACGGCAGCCAGGTATTGAGCGGCAGCCATTCCGGGAAATTCACAAAGAAATCACAGGTATTGAACGGGGACGGGTAGAGCTGGATCATGGTGTGTTCCCATGACAGCTGTAATCCGGCAATACCGCTGTAAATCCACAGGGCAATGGCCAGCCAGCGGATAATGACGCTGCGCGGCGCTATCCAGCCGATAAAACCGGCAAACGCGATACCGAGAACAGCGATACGTTCATAAATACACATCACACACGGCTGTAATCCCATTCCGTGCTGAAAGAACAGGGCGATACCGTCGAGCGCCAGTGCGGAAATCATCAGTAAAAACCATGCACTGCGGCCCCGCGAACACTCATAAAGGTAAGTCAGCATAATTGTATCCGGTTTATCCGATTAAGAAGAAACAGACTAACGCAGCGACTGTACGATAAAAATTACAGCGACGCATCCCTTTTCCGCTTTTGTCACTGACAGAAATAAAAAAACCGGAATAACACGGTTATTCCGGTTAGTGCAATGTAAAAACGTGGTTACGGCAGTGTGATCACACCATTCGCAGCCATCCATTCTGAAACAGGCACCAGCCATAATTCAACGCCGAAGAAACCGACCAGCGTCATCACAATGGTGTAAGGCAGGGCCATGATCACCATTTTCCCGTAGGAAAGGCGGATCAGCGGAGCCAGCGCCGAAGTCAGCAGGAACAGGAATGCGGCCTGGCCGTTTGGTGTTGCCACTGACGGCAGGTTTGTCCCGGTATTGATAGCGACCGCCAGATATTCATACTGTGTATAGGATACCAGTCCGGCTTTCATTGCCGTCATCGCCTCATTGATATACACCGTGCCGACAAAGACGTTATCTGATACCGCCGAGAGCAGGCCGTTGAACAGATAGAACAGCGACAACTGCGAGGACGGATCTGAACTGAGAACGAACTGGATAAACGGTGTGAATAATTTCTGATCAACAATCACCGCGACAACAGAGAAGAACACGGTCAGCAGGGCGGTAAACGGCAGTGCTTCCTCAAAGGCTTCACCCAGAGCATGCTCTTCGGTGATCCCGCAAAATGCGGTCGCGAGAATGATGACAGACAAACCAATCAGCCCGACTTCGGCCAGATGAAAGGCCAGTGCGGCGATCAGCCAGATACCGATAAGGCCCTGAACGATCAGCTGCATTTTTTCCTGTTTGGTCCGGCGTGCCGCGGATTTTTGTGCATTATCCTCAAGTACTGCTCTGACCCGTTCCGGCAGTTCCGCACCGTAACCGAACAGTTTAAAGCGTTCCACCAGATAACAGACCAGCAGACCACAGACAAATACCGGAATAGTCACCGGCGCCATGCGCAGGAAGAAATTCACGAAATCCCATCCGGCATGTTTGGCAATGATCAGGTTTTGCGGTTCACCCACCATGGTCATCACGCCGCCCAGTGCAGTACCGATACCGGCATGCATCATCAGGCTGCGCAGGAAAGCGCGGAATTGATCCAGCGTCTGGCGTTTTTCGGTGCTGTCGATAAATCCGTCATCACTGAGAGTGACTGTTTCTTTTCCCGAAGAGGCATACTGATGATAAATCGCGTAAAACCCGACGGACACACTGATCACGACGGCAATAACCGTCAGTGCATCCAGAAACGCGGATAAAAATGCGCTGGCCAGGCAGAACGCAAGTGAAAGCGCGCGTTTGGACCGGATAGAAAGGAGCAGTTTGGTAAACAGAAACAGCAGGAGCTGCTTCATAAAGTAAATCCCGGCAACCATAAAGATCAGCAGCAGGATAACCTCAAGGTTATTCATTATCTCATGGCTGATTTGTGCCGGTGATGTCATCCCGATCAGCACCGCCTCAATCGCCAGCAGACCGCCGGGTTGCAGCGGATAGCATTTCAGCGCCATCGCAAGGGTAAAAATAAATTCAATAACCAGCAGCCAGCCGGCGGTAAAAGGGTCAATAAAGAAGTAAACAACCGGATTTATAATTAAAAAAAGAATAATAGCAAGCTTATACCAGTCAGGGGAGTGACCCATGAAGTTCTTCAGGAAGGCCTGCCGCATTGATATTTCCATTATTGCTGTGTGTCCTCCGCAGGGGGGTGAAAAAACGATCCGCGTATAACTACAGTGCTTTATACTACGCCGGTATTCTGAATTTATTAAGAATTTAAATCAACTGATGGTTACCGGTTGCACCATTATGATTTATGACCGGATTCACTCTTTCGCAAGCTGATTGCTATATCGTGGCGCCGCATTCTGTTATCATCCGGATAATTGAAAGGTTAATTAATTGCTTTGGACGAAGTCACCTATGGTAATCAAGGCGCAGAGCCCTGCGGGGTTTGCAGAAGAGTATATTATTGAAAGTATCTGGAATAATCGTTTCCCGCCGGGCTCTATTTTACCCGCAGAGCGTGAATTATCCGAACTGATTGGTGTGACCCGTACGACACTGCGTGAAGTGTTACAGCGCCTGGCCAGAGATGGCTGGCTGACCATTCAGCACGGTAAGCCGACAAAAATTAATAATTTCTGGGAAACCTCCGGACTGAATATCCTGGAAACGATTGCCCGTCTCGATCACGAAAGTGCGCCGAAACTGATTGAGAATCTGCTGGCCGCCCGGACAAACATTGCGTCTATTTTTATCCGTACCGCGTTTCGCAATAACCCTGAGCAATCACTGGAAATCCTCAGTGCCGAAAATGAGCCGGATGATAACTCTGATGCCTTCAGCCAGTATGATTATGATGTATTCCGCGGTCTGGCTTTTGCTTCCGGTAACCCGATTTACGGTCTGATCCTTAACGGACTGAAAGGGTTATATACCCGTGTCGGCCGTTTCTATTTTGCGAGCCCGGAAGCCCGCAAACTGGCACGTAATTTTTACCGGCAGCTGACCGGTCTGTGCCGTGAAAAGGCTTATGATAAGGTACTGGATTGTGTCCGCAGCTACGGTAAAGAGAGCGGCACTATCTGGCAGACGATGCAGAGCGGCATCGTGCAGGATCTGAATCCGCAGTAACGCAGGATGAACATAATAAAAACCGGCGCAGTGAACAAAACTGCGCCGGTTTTTTATTGTCAGCGGGCCAGTGCCTGCAATATCGCCTGTGATTGTGTCCAGAGCAGGGAGCCGCCTTCTTCCGCAAACAGATGATGTTCCGCCCGGGGGAAACGCCCGGCCAGGATTCTACCGCCATCCGGGGAGTGTACGGTGCTGGTATCTTTTTCGCCGTACCACAGGGAAACCGGACAGGTAATGTGTTCCGGTGTAAATCCCCACTCCTGCATTGCGAGCAGCAGATCCTGTGTATAGCCTTCATTACCCTGAGAAAATGCTTCCGCCATACATTGCCGGTAAGCCGGTAAAAAATCCGCTGTCTGATAAACGGCCAGATCCGTTTTTCCGCTGTAATTCAGAATGAAATTCATCAGCCAGTCTGCGGTGATATTGTCCCGCACCCATGCCGCGAACCCGTCAGGCTGCGTTCTTGCGTGAGTCTGCATATCAATCACATCCGCAGATAACAGGGCCCGTGTTGCCGGGTAACCGAGCTGATCCTGTCCTGAGATCAGCGCCAGCGCGGAAACGTCCGCATAACAGGCCAGCGCCATGGCATAAACCGCGCCCTGAGAGAATCCGGCTGCACGGAATCGCGGATACCCCAGTGACTGCATCAGAAAAGTGACATCCGCGGCAAAGGACTTCAGGGATTTTCCGGCATCAGGAGAGGAATCACCCAGTCCGGGGCGATCCGGGGTGATTAGCCGGATATTTTCATGTTCAAGGTACGAAAGACCAAAGCCGAGTGAGCCGCTCATTCCTGCGCCGGTACAGAATACAACCGGAATACCGGTTTCCGGACCGGAATCATACCAGCTGAAGCGGCGGCCGCCGGGTAAGATGGTGATGTTTTTGCGTTGGTTTTTAATATTCATTGTCATTAACCGGAAAATATGCCGGAAGGCATAAAAAATAAGGAAGTGATTCTGATAAATAACTGTCATAACGAAAATATACAGGTTATTTATTCAGTCTGGTGTCATCGGCAACAAAGACGGGAGTCAGGTTGCGTTTCGCGATGAGTTCACAGCGGTGTTTGTGACAGATAGTGGGCATACTATTTAACAAATGCTTGTATTACAAGATAATAAAACAATTTTCAGATAAAAGAATCATTTAATTAATGAGTTAAGTGATTAAAAAAAACACTGTTTTGTGACCGGCTGCAAAGAAACAGACTTAATATGATATGAGGGGATTCCGCTATGTTGGCAAAATGTTTCTGAAATATTATGCTGATGCTAATGTTAAATTAAATAAAAGGCAGCAATATGAACATTGTCATCCTGGGAAGTGGTGTTATCGGTGTCACAACCGCCTGGTATCTCGCGCAGAAAGGGCACAATGTGACTGTCATCGACAGGCAACCGGCCGCGGCGGAGGAGACCAGTTTCGGTAATGCCGGTCAGATATCCCCCGGCTATGCCACTCCGTGGGGCGCACCGGGTATACCGCTGAAAGCCGTGAAATGGATGTTTGAAAAGCATGCGCCGCTGGCCATCAGACCGGACGGTTCGCTGTTCCAGTTGCGCTGGATGTGGCAGATGCTGCGTAATTGCGGTGCTGATTATTATGTAATGAATAAAAGCCGTATGGTGCGAATTGCGGAATACAGTCGTGACTGCCTGAAAACGCTGCGCGCGGAAACCGGATTGCAGTATGAGGGGCGTCAGGGCGGCACATTACAACTGTTCCGTACGCAGAAACAACTGGATAACGCCGCCAATGATATTGCTGTCCTGAAACAGGAGGGGGTGCCGTACCGCCTGCTGAGTGTCTGCGAACTGCATGAGGCGGAACCGGCTCTGGCCCATGCGGAACATAAACTGGCGGGTGGACTGCAACTGCCGAATGACGAAACCGGGGATTGCAATCTCTTTACCAAACGTCTGGCGGAGATGGCGCGGCAGGCTGGGGTAAAATTCCGTTTCGGCGTGAATATCCATCGTCTGCAATTCAGCGGTGACCGCGTCAGCGGGGTGATTTGTGATGAGGAAGTGATCACCGGCGATCAGTATGTGGTGGCGCTGGGATCATACTCAACTAAATTACTGCACGGACATATCGCCATTCCGGTGTATCCGCTGAAAGGCTATTCGCTGACTATGCCGATCATTGATGAAAGCCGCGCTCCGGCATCGACTGTGCTGGATGAAACCTACAAAATCGCCGTAACCCGTTTTGATCAGCGTATTCGTGTCGGGGGCATGGCGGAAGTGGTCGGTTTTAATCTGGATATTGTCAAACGGCGCTGCGAAACACTGAAAATGGTAGTTCAGGATCTTTACGGCGGCGGCGGGGATATCCGCAAAGCAACGTTCTGGACCGGTCTGCGCCCGATGACACCGGACGGTACGCCGATTGTCGGCCCGACCGCGTACAGCAATCTGTTCCTCAACACAGGACACGGTACGCTTGGCTGGACAATGGCCTGCGGCAGCGGGCAGTTGCTCGCCGATATTATGTCCGGTGACAAACCGGCTATCCGTGCGGATGATCTCGCGGTTTCCCGTTACCTGAACGGGTTTAAAACCCGGCTGGTGATCCCGCAGCAGTTGCATACGGCCTGAATAAAACAATAAGGAATGGTGATGGTATGCCTCGTCCGATACAGGCAGTGATTGACAGTGAAGCGGTCCGCTATAACCTGGCTCAGGTAAAAGAACGGGTCAGTCCGTCCCGGATGTGGGCGGTGGTGAAAGCAGACGCATACGGGCACGGCATTGAGCGGATTTTTCCTGCTCTGGCACAGGCGGAGGGTATTGCGCTGCTGGATTTCAGTGAGGCGGCGAAAGTCCGGGAACTGGGCTGGGAAAAACCGGTTCTGCTGCTGGAGGGATTTTTTCAGCCGCAGGATCTGTCTCTGATTGACCATTTGCAGTTATCAACATCGGTACACAGCGAATGGCAGATAGATGCCATTGAGGAAGCCACGTTTATTCATCCTCTGAATGTGTATCTGAAACTGAACAGCGGGATGAACCGGCTGGGCTTTTCACCGGCGGCGTATCTGAATGCACTCCAGCGCCTGAAAGCCTTGCCGCAGGTCGGCAGTATCACACTGATGAGTCATTTTGCGGACGCCGATTTAACTGCCGGGATCCGTAAGCAGATGTCGCGAATTGCTCTGTTCAGTTCGCTGAATTTACCGCAGTGCCTGGCAAATTCCGCAGCGGCTATGTGGGAGCCGGAAGTCCGTGCAGATGAAGTACGCTGCGGTATTATTCTTTATGGTGTATCACCAGGCGGTAACAGTGCGGATATTGCAGAGTTCGGCCTGAAACCGGCGATGACACTGCGCAGTGAAATTATTGCTGTTCATGATATTGAGGCTGGTGAAACCGTCGGCTACGGAAGCCGTTTTACCGCACAGAAACCTATGCGGATTGCCACTATCGCCTGCGGTTATGCCGATGGTTATCCCCGTCATGCGCCGGATGGCACCCCGGTCTGGATTGCCGGTCAGCGCTGCCCGCTGGCCGGACGCATATCTATGGATATGCTGACGGCGGATATCACCCATTGCCCGGAAGCGGATATCGGTACACCGGTTGAATTGTGGGGTGCTAATCTTCCGGTGGATGATGTTGCGCAATATGCCGGGACTATCGGCTACGAATTGCTGACGGCACTGGCACGGCGGGTACCAGTGGTCACCGCCGGGTAATTATACGTCTTTCCGGCTGTTTTTATGATCCTGATAAATACCCGGCCACGCGGAGCGCAGTAAACTGTGGCGGTTGAAATCAGTCAGGAGCGCGTTATGCAGGCGGGTGTGGAAATCCGGGTGAAGGGAAAAGTCCAGGGGGTCGGGTTTCGTCCGGCGGTCTGGCAGATAGCTCATCAGATGGGATTGTGCGGAGATGTCAGCAATGACAGTGAAGGGGTGCTTATTCACCTGCCGGCAGATGCGGATATCGCCGGTTTTATCCGCCGGTTACAGGCTCAGTGTCCGCCGCTGGCAAGAATCGACCATATCGGGCAGCAGGATTATACTTTTGAACAGCGTCCGGCGGCATTCACCATTACGGCCAGCGGGCAGGGTGAAATGGATACGGAGATCATTCCGGATGCAGCCACCTGTGATGCCTGCCTCCGTGAATTGTTTGATCCGGAAAACCGCCGTTACCGCTATCCCTTTATTAACTGCACGCATTGCGGACCCCGTTTTACGATTATCCGCGGGATGCCGTATGACCGTCCGAACACAGCCATGTCAGTTTTCCCGTTTTGTCCGGTGTGTCAGCACGAATACAGTGACCCGGCGGATCGCCGCTTTCATGCCCAACCCAACGCCTGTCCGGATTGCGGTCCGCATATCTGGCTGGCTGACCCGCAGCAGCAGATTACTGCCCGTTTTGATGATGCATTAGCAGCTGCTGTCCGCTTACTGAAAGACGGAAAAATTCTGGCGATGCAGGGACTGGGTGGTTTTCATCTGGTGGCGGATGCTCAAAACAGTGATGCGGTGTCTGCATTGAGAGCCCGCAAACACCGGCCTGCCAAGCCGTTTGCGGTGATGCTCCCGTCTGTTGACTGGCTGGCGGAATGCGCAGAACACCAGCCGGACGCCGGCCTGATAACCTTACTGAAAAGCCCGGCAGCACCGATAGTGCTGACAGATGAACCGGGCCTGTCCGCTGCATTATCACCGCTGGTCGCGCCGGGATTGTGTGAAACCGGCATTATGCTGCCCTCTAATCCGTTACAGCATCTGTTATTGCATGATATTCAGCGCCCGCTGATTATGACGTCCGGTAACGCATCGGGCCATACACCGGCGCTGGGTCACGCGGCGGCATTTGAACAACTCAGTACCATTGCGGATGCTTTTCTCCTGCATAACCGCGAGATTATTCAGCGTGCGGATGATTCAATCGTCCGTTATCAGCCCGGTGATATTCAGGTGATACGGCGCGCACGCGGCTATGTGCCTGATGCAATCGACGTCAGTGCGGTGACAGGCCAAAATCCGCCTGCCGTAGTGGCGCTGGGCGGTGATCTGAAAAATACCTTCTGTCTGCTGCATCACCATCAGATAATTACCGGACCGCATTTGGGCGATTTGTCCGATCTCTCCGTACAGGGGCAACTTGAAGCGTCTCTGACACTGTTCGAACAGATTTATCAGATCCGGCCGCAGGCGATTGCCGGGGATGCTCATCCGGGCTATATCAGCCATCAGAAGGGCATTGCCATGGCGCAGGCACGCGGGGTGCCGTTTATTCCGGTTTACCATCATCACGCCCATATTGCTGCCTGTCTGGCAGAGCACGGCTGGCGTCCGCAAGATGGCGAAGTGGCGGGGATCGCGCTGGATGGTTTGGGATACGGCGCGGATGACACATTATGGGGCGGTGAAATTCTGGCGGGTGATTACCGGCAGATGATCCGCACCGGCGGATTACCCGCAGTGAGTTTACCCGGCGGTGATAAAGCCGCGGTACAGCCGTGGCGTAATCTGCTGGCACATCTGCATCACGCCGGACTATGGCCATCGTCACCACTGGCCGCCCGGCTGGCCGGAAAAAATACGTCATTACTGCTCAAAGCGATTGAACAGGATCTTAACGCACCGAAAGCCTCTTCCTGCGGGCGGTTGTTTGATGCCGCCGCCTGTGCACTCGGGCTGACAGCTGATCAGATAAGCTGGGAAGGGGAAGCGGCCTGTGCGCTGGAAGCGTGTTCGTTACAGTGTCACAATCAGGATGTACTTACTACCGGCGACACATTACCGCTGACGACGGATAACATCATTGCTTTACGCCCGCTCTGGCAGATGCTGGCGGATGAGACGCTGACCGTACCGGAAAGAGCATTCCGTTTTCATGTACTGCTGGCGAATACATTGGCGGGGCTGGCCGATGATACGGCAACCCGGCGGAAGACGAATACGGTTGTACTCTCCGGCGGCGTATTTAATAACCGCCTGCTGCGTCGTTTCATTAAGAGCGGATTAAATCACAGACAGGTACTCGAACCCCGGCAACTGCCGTGCGGGGACGGCGGGATAGCGGCCGGACAGGCGCTGATCGCGGCAATCGCATTAGGTCACTGAAACCGGCGGCACAATTTGGCACAGTAAATATTTGTAATTTTTGTCATCGCTGAATTATCATTCACCGTAATATATTCGCCCCGCGAACATTTGTTGCGGTGATTTGCACATGAATTTAACTCAGGAAATGATAATGCATAAGAAATCAGCCGGCCTGGTCAGCCTCGGAATGTTAACGATCATGTCAGCCTCTGCCTTTGCAGACGACGGAAAATGGTCTGTCGGTGCGTCTGTTCTGTATCAGGAGCAGGCATACCGCGGTACAAAATCCTCTGACAAGTTTATGCCGGTTCCGATGGTTAACTATGAGGGTAAGAACTTTTATTTTCATACATTAGCGACCGGTTATTATCTGTGGAACGACAAAAAAGATCAGCTGTCCGTTGACCTGTTCTACTATCCGCAGGCATACCGTGCCAAAGATAATAAAGATTCCCGTATGCGCAAGCTGGATAACCGCCGCGATACGGCGATGGCCGGGTTTAGCTACCGCCATCACGAAGAGTGGGGTACTTTGCGTACCAACTTCTCCGGGGATATCCTGGGTAAAAGTGATGGTATGCGTTTTGATGCCGCATATCTCTACGGATTTGAGGGTGACTCATGGTCTGTTCAGCCGGGCGTCGGTGTTATCTGGTCAAGTGAAAAACAGAACCGTTATGAATACGGGATCACCGATTCAGAATCCCGCCGCAGCGGTCTGGATGAATACCGTCCGGGCAGCAGCTGGACACCGTATATTGAAGTCACCGGTCATTATCAGTTTGATGAAAACTGGTCTGCCTTCGCGATGGGCCGTATCGACCTGTTACCAAGCGAAGCCAAAGACAGCCCGATGGTGGATAAAAAATACACCTCTATCCTGTGGACGGGCGTAACTTATACTTTCTGATAATTCAGTGGTATAACAGAACTGCACCTGACTGTTGTCCGGTGCAGTTTTTTTATGGCTGAAACCCTGCCGGAGGTTTTTGTGGTCAGAGTATTGCGTTATTTTCTGATATTGCTCTGTTGTGCGGTGCCTGCGGTATATGCCTGGCAGCCGCAGCAGGGCGATATTATTTTTCATACCTCGCGCTCCTCCCAGAGCCTGGCTATACAAAAAGCGACCGGTTCGGTATACAGCCATATGGGCATTATTCTGCTGCGTGACGGAAAACCGTATGTGTATGAGGCGGCAAAAACTGTCCGCTTTACACCGCTGGCACAGTGGATTGCACGCGGCACCGGCAGCCGTTATGTGGTGAAACGGCTGAAAAAGCCGCTGAGTGCATCACAGCAACAGCAGTTATACCGGCAGGCACTTCATTATCAGTCACGGCCTTATGATCTGACCTTTTCATGGGATGATGAGCGGATTTACTGTTCTGAACTGGTCTGGAAAATTTATAAACATGCACTGAATACAGAAGTCGGTCAGTTACAGACTTTGCGGGAGTTTGATTTATCCTCACCGGAAGTACAGGCGAAGATGAAAGAACGGTACGGAGAGCATATTCCGCTGAATGAAACGGTGATTTCACCGGTGGCGATGTTTGATTCACCGCTGCTGACAACAGTATATGAAAGCCGGTAACCATTCACCGGCTTTATAAGCCTCTTAACAGCCCGTCAGCCGATTTTCGGGTTCAGGCGGATACGGACAGAGAGATGAGACGGTTTGTCGCCCTGCGGTGCCATAGGGCGGTTAATCCGCGCACTTTCGACACACACCATCGTTTTATAACCGTCATCGGGCATATCGGCCATTGAGGCGGATAATGCCGCGCCCGGGTTCCGGGATACCACATCACTGTGATGAAAATGCAGCACTATCCTTATAATGTCTGAACAGTCCGTCAGCCGATTTTCGGGTTCAGGCGGATACGGACAGAGAGATGAGACGGTTTATCGCCCTGCGGTGCCATAGGGCGGTTAATCCGCGCACTTTCGACACACACCATGGTTTTATAACCGTCATCGGGCATATCGGCCATTGAGGCGGATAATGCCGCGCCCGGGTTCCAACAGACCACATCACTGTGATGAAAATGCACCACTTCAATATGACGTTTTAATTTCTTATCATGAATATACGTGGATTGCTCCGGCTCGGTATAGATACGGTCTGTACGGCCATTGAACACCAGTTTTGTCTCTTCCGTATACTCTTCGCGCTGTGACAGATTATCCAGCAGATGCTGACCCAGCCCGCTGACACTGACCTGCGCAATATCCCCGACAGTAAAATAGGTATGCAGCGCAGCAGTTGCCTGATACTGACCGTAGGCTTCCAGTTCAACCTCACAGGTTTCCCCCAGACGGATACGGGCGATCAGCGTGAATTCATGCGGCCATATTTTGCGGGTTTCCGCACTGTCGCGCAGGGTAAAGGTCAGAAATACACCTTCTTCATTTTCATTATGAGCGGTGAACTCCCACTGCATAATGCGGGCAAAACCATGAGAGGGTGCCTGCACAGGGCCGAACCACGGCCAGCAGATCGGTATCCCGCCGCGGACAGCCACGCCCGGGGTAAATGCGCTGTTCTCACTGAGCCATAACCCCGGCTGTTCTGAACCGGCCGGTTGCCATGCCAGTACCTGTGCTCCCTGAAAACTGACGGCTGCACGGACTTTCGGATGGTCGATCACAATAACCGGCAGTTCCCCGATCTGACGCTGAGACAGCGAAGGGGTGATCGGACTGGTAACCGGTAACGCAAGAAGGCGCTCAATCATAATTTACCCTTTTGTAATAAAAACAGGACATTTACTCTGTACTTTACGACTGTTTACCACAAAAAAAAAGAGCCGCAAAAGCGGCTCAGGCCGTTGACAAACCCGGAGGGATTGGTGACGACCGGCAGAGGTTGTAAAAATAAACCAGAGAAATCAATTTATCGATTTTCGGCTGATGACATAAAACAGTAAAAACCACGTTTTATCCTGCTTTGTCAGAAATCTCAGCCGTAAAAGCGGCTCCGGGGACGTCATGCCGGATTGATATATTATCAAAGCAAGCATAGAAAAGATGATGTGAAAGATCTGAAAAACTCTGTTCACTCAGTGAAGTGCCGCCGGTATTACTCATGATACTTTCATTTTTATAATGCGCGGCCATCACTTGATCGGTCAGTGTACGGTGCCTCCGGTTTGCTGCACTACGAAGTATCCCAAGTTTTTCCGGTGTAATGCAGATCTCTTTATTCTGAGTATTTTCTGCCGGTTTTACGGTAACAATATACTTGTCCTCATAACGGGAAGGATTTCTCCTGGCCAGACAAAAGCCCTGTTCTGCCATCTCAAGCACCATTTGTATGGTGTCTGCACTTTTTTGTGAAAGCACGCTTTCGGATGACAGATATTTATCCTGTTGTTTTTTGAGAATATTATATGCCGTTTGTGCTGAGGAAGATGAGGTCTTCAATACGGACAATTTACCGATGGATGGTGCCGTCTGATAGTTTTCTGACGAAACGGGTTCAATTTTATCCGGCAATGTGAAGTTGATTTCTTTTGCGCACGCTGTTAGTCGAGACGTCAGATAACATTCGGGCATAATGCAGGTCAGTGCAATTAATTGTTCACAGACTTTCCGGATATTATGGTCTTTCTGTGTATGACATCCGGTTGAGAATGTTTTGACATTATTAATAACGGAAGCGAGGTTGTCTTTCAGATGGCTGAAAACAGGGTGATTTTCAGTACAGCTTTCTGCATGTAATGGCTGATATTTCGGAGCATGGAATATTTTTATCACGGTTACTTTCCTGTTTATGGTAGTCACCGGAAAAATAATATGAAACAAGTAACGAAGTGTATTTAAAGATATCACCATTTAAATCTGCATGATGCTGTCACGATGTACAAAATAAAAAATGGCCGCAATCGCGGCCATTTCAGAGAACGTGAGTGCAGACTTATTTGGAGATGTGTGCAATCAGATCCAGAACTTTATGAGAATAACCGGTTTCGTTGTCATACCAGGAAACCAGTTTCACAAAGTTGTCGTTCAGTGCGATACCGGCTTTGGCATCGAATACAGAAGTCAGTACTTCGCCGTTGAAGTCAGTGGAAACCACGTCATCTTCGGTGTAACCCATCACGCCTTTCAGTTCGCCAGCTGCAGCCGCTTTGATTGCTTCGCAGATTTCAGCGTAGGTTGCTGATTTTTCCAGACGGACAGTCAGGTCAACAACAGAAACGTTAGGGGTAGGAACACGGAAAGACATACCGGTCAGTTTACCGTTCAGTGCAGGGATAACTTTGCCCACTGCTTTTGCTGCGCCGGTAGAAGACGGGATGATGTTCTGGGATGCACCGCGGCCGCCGCGCCAGTCTTTATGAGAAGGACCGTCAACGGTTTTCTGAGTGGCTGTGGTGGCGTGAACAGTGGTCATCAGACCTTCAACGATACCGAACTTGTCGTTGATGACTTTTGCCAGTGGTGCCAGGCAGTTAGTGGTACAGGATGCGTTAGAGACGATTTCCTGGCCCGCGTAATCTTTGTGGTTAACACCCATAACAAACATCGGGGTTGCATCTTTGGAAGGGCCGGTCAGAACAACTTTCTTCGCGCCTGCCTGGATGTGTTTACGTGCAGTTTCGTCAGTCAGGAACAGACCGGTTGCTTCAGCAACAATATCAACACCGGCTTCGTTCCACTTCAGGTTTGCAGGGTCACGCTCGGCGGTAACGCGGATAGTTTTACCATTAACAACCAGATGGCCATCTTTCACTTCAACGGTTCCGTTAAAACGGCCGTGAGTTGAGTCGTACTTCAGCATGTATGCCATGTAATCTGCATCGAGCAGGTCGTTGATTGCAACGATTTCGATATCTGAACGCTCTTGTGCAGCACGGAATACGATACGGCCGATACGACCAAAACCATTAATACCTACTTTGATAGTCATAGTATTACCACCAGCTATTTGTTAGTGAATTAAAGTTGCTACTAAAGTTACCAAAACCTTGCCAGCCGTCAAGCGGAATCGTGTCAATTAATGTCATTTAACATTTGATCTGCTCAACAAATCGCCACTTTCAGTAAATTTGTCGCCGCTATTATCGGGAGTTACCGGAATAAAGACAGCGTGTATGGGGCATAAATGTGAAGAATGTCACAAATAAGTGGTGTCAATGCTGACATGACAAGTTTAGAATAACATCCGGTCATTTGATGTTAATTTTTTGTTATTCTGTATTCTGACTGACCCTGCACAATAATGATAAGGATTCAGCTATGTCCGGGACTGATAAAAAGCGGGATACACCCGCTGAGCTGACAGAGATTCAGCGCTATGTCACACAGGAAGCGGGAACTGAGCACCCGTTTACCGGCCGCCTGCTCTATAATGAGAAACAGGGGGTATATCGTTGTATTTGTTGCGGTTCTCCGCTTTTTTATTCGGATACCAAGTTTGATGCCGGTTGCGGCTGGCCGAGTTTTTATGAACCGGTCAGCAAAAGTGCAGTCCGGTATATTGACGATACCTCACATGGCATGCATCGTATTGAGACCCGCTGCGGTCATTGTGATGCTCATCTGGGGCATGTTTTTCCTGACGGGCCGGCCCCGACAGGGCAGCGTTATTGTATTAATTCAGCATCCCTGAGTTTTGAAGATGAAAAAACAAAAGCGATAACAAACGGTTAGTTTGGTTATATTGAAATTTAACATTTGTATAACGATAGAAAAAACGATTCAGCTTCTGATGTGATAAAAACGTAAAATCAGACGCTTTTCGGGGAAGGAAGAGTATGGAAATTGATAATTTATTGTCTGCCATGACGCCGGAAGTGTACGGCCGCCTGGTGACAGCGGTTGAACTGGGTAAATGGGCGGACGGTGTACCACTGACGGAATCCCAGAAAAACAGCAGTCTGCAACTGGTGATGTTATGGCAGTCCCGGCATAATGCTGACCCTGCGCATATGACGGTCGGTACTGACGGGGAGATCAGCCTGAAAAGCAAACAGGAACTGAAAGCGCTGTTTACCGACACGCACCTTGCCACACTGAAGCCGCAGGACTGAAGATAAAACGGGACAGTGCTTGCTGTCCCGTCATGACGATCGCTATTCTTTTTCGCCGCAGAACTGAGCTGCTGTCTGCAAAACCGCTCCGGCGTTTTCCATCTCTGTCAGTGCCTTGAGACTGTCTTCTGCCTGTAAATTAACCCCCCGGCAGCCGTCCGTAATCACGGTGACGGCAAATCCTGCCGCCAGTGCATCCAGCACCGTAAATTTCACACAGTAATCAGTGGCGATCCCCAGTACCGTGAGATGCGTGATGTGCTGTTCTGTCAGCAGCGGCAGCAGGGCGGTCGGCTCCCGGTGGTCGTTATCATAAAACGCACTGTAGCTGTCCACCGCCGGGTTTTCACCTTTATAAATAATATGGGTGATGGCATGTTTATTCAGGTCAGGATGAAAATCAGCTCCCGCCGTGTTCTGCACACAATGTACCGGCCACCAGACCTGCGGCAGCCCGTTCAGTTCACCGCATTCACCAATTACTGTCCCGGAATTGACCGCGAAGCTGAGGTGGTTTGCCGGGTGCCAGTCCTGACTGGCGATCACCGGGATACCCTGCTGCTGACAGCGGGTTATCATCCGGTTTGCTGTGCGGATCACGGTATCACTGTCGCGGACAGCCAGACTGCCGCCCTGACAAAAATCATTCTGGATATCCACCAGAAGCAGTGCCGGTTTCATTGCAGACTCCTCAGTTATCGTTATAGCTCAGCTCACCGCGCAGATCCTGCTGCATCAGAATGCGGATTTCGTCGCTGGTGTAATCCTGACTGAGCAGATAATGCAGCTTGGTCAGTGCCGCTTCGAACGTCATATCAAAACCGCTGATCACACCGGCTTCCGCCAGGGCATGACCGGTGGCATAACCGCCCATATTGACACGGCCGGAAATACACTGTGTCAGGTTGATCACAATGATACCGCGTTCGGTAGCTTCCCGCAGAGCGGTGAGCAGTTTCGGATGCTGCGGGGCGTTACCGACGCCGTAAGAGCGGATAATCAGTGCTTTGACCGGCTGTTGCAGAATGTTATTGACCACATCCACTGACAGCCCCGGATACACCGTTACCACGCCGATAGGCTGCGGAGTGATGTTATGCAGTGTGAACGGTGCGGTGTTCTGCGGCAGCGGGTGAGTGTTGAGATTCCGGATATTAATCCCGGCTTCCATCAGCGGCGGGTAGTTCGGGGAAGTAAAGGCCGCAAAGCCGTCAGCATGTGCTTTGACGGTGCGGTTACCCCGGTATAACCGGTTATTAAAAAATAATCCCACTTCATTAACCGGATAATTAGCCGCCAGATAAAGGGCATTAAGCAGATTGATCTGACCGTCAGAGCGCAGCGCTTCAAGCGGAATTTGTGACCCTGTCACAATGACCGGCTTGGTCAGATTCTCAAACATAAAGGAGAGTGCGGAGGCGGTAAACGCCATGGTATCCGTACCATGCAGGATAACGAAACCATCATAACGGTCATACTGGGCTTTGATATCATCCGCGATACACTGCCAGTCATCCGGCGTCATATCGGACGAGTCAATCAGCGGCTGGTGTTCGGTAATGGTAAAATCCGGCATCTCCGGACGGAAAAATTCCGGCATTTTGGCTACCTGGCGCTGAAGGTGGCCGGATACAGGGATATAGCCCTGCGCCGAGTGCTGCATACCGATAGTCCCGCCGGTATAGACCACATAAATGGATTTCTTTTGCATGTTACTGCTCTTAACGATGAGTACAGGGAAGGAAATTATAGGGGCTTCAGAAATAAAAAAAAGCCTGTTCGTCACGAACAGGCTTCTGAGAGTAAAGAATAAAACTTATTGAATATTGGTGCAATTTAAGCAGAACGCATAACGGTACTGCGGATCAGTCAGCATTTTCATAAAGGATGCCTGCTGTGTCAGCTGTGCACCGACCGGAGCCGGGATCATTCCCTGAAGGGAAGACGGCAGGGTGACTTTCACATTCCCGGCGGTTTCCGCAAGCAGTTTGTCGATAAAGGTCATTTCCGGCTGCATCCAGTTGAGAACCGGCTGCTCAACAGAGGCCAGCTCTGCCGCTTTGGCGACGGCGTCATCAAAATCACCGAGTTTATCAACCAGACCGTTAGCTTTGGCATCCGTACCGACCCAGACACGACCCTGGGCAATTTTATCCACCTCTTCCGGTGTTTTATGGCGTGATTTGGCAACGAGGTTAATAAAATTACTGTACCCGTTTTCGATATAAAGCTGCATCAGTTCTGAGAATTCCGGTGTCAGCGCTTTGGTCACACTGGTATCTGCCAGCGGTGAAGTGGAAACACCGTCGGTATGTACACCGATTTCACTCAGGGTGTTTTCAAACGTGGTGACCACACCGAAGATACCGATGGAGCCGGTAATCGTACTCGGGGACGCAATGATGTAGTTCGCCGGGGTTGAAATCCAGTAGCCGCCGGAAGCGGCCAGTCCGCCCATGGAAACCACCACGGATTTACCGCTTTGTTTCAGTGCCGCGACTTCCGCACGGATCTGATCGGATGCGGTGACACTGCCGCCCGGGCTGTTCACCCGCAGTACCAGCGCTTTTATTTCCGGGTCCAGACGGGCTTCACGGATTTGTGCGGCGATGGTATCACCACCGGCCATTCCCGGTGCATCCGGGCCGTCAACGATGGCACCCTGAACTACGATCACGGCGATATTGCCGGTGGTTTTACCCTGTGGTACGCCGATATTCATGTTTTTGGCATACTCGGCAAACGGAATGGCATTGATGGTGTTGTTTTGTTTATCCCAGCCGAATGTTTTGGACATTTCTGCCTCAAACACGTTAGCCGGCATAATCTCATCAACCAGTTTTTGTGTGACAGCATAACCGGCATTATCGCCTTTCGCGGCTTTCATCAGTGCCAGCATCTGCTGTGCGCCCGGGAAAATCGTATCCCTGGCGGTTTTGCGGTTCTCCGCAAGGGTGGTGAGATAATTATCCCACAGCACGCTGATAAAACGCTGTGTGGATTCACGGGCTTCCGGCGACATATCGTTACGCATCATCGGTTCAACCGCTGATTTATAAGTGCCGACGCGGAAGATATGTGTTTTCACCTTCAGCATTTCCAGCAATTCGTTATAATACAGCGTATTGGTGGCAAAGCCGTAGATACCGACGCTGCCCTGCGGCGGCATGTATATCTTGTCTGCATAAGAGGCCAGATAATATTGAGATTGGTTATAGTTGCCGCTGACGGCGTAAACCCGCTTACCCTGTTTGCGGAATTCAGTAATGGCTTTGCCGATATACTGAAGTGACGGCTGATCAGCACCGACGAAATCATCCAGTTTCAGGATCATTCCGGTGATGTCCGGGTCAGTGGCGGCGGTACGGATAGTTTCCACCACGTCAAACAGGGAGTTTTCCTGTAACTGACCGGAAGACGCCCCGAGCAGCTGAAGTGAAAGGCTTTCCAGCGGACTGTTACGGGTCAGCTGATCGACGACAACGCCGGAGAGATTTACATATAATGCACCGGGTTCACGGCTGACCTGAGCATCCTGCTCTGTCAGCAGTGCATAGGTTCCGGCGGCAAGCAGCAGTATAATGATAAAAAGGACATTGGCGGCAAGCTGACGCACAAAATTCAGTATTCGCCAGCTCCATTTAAATATTCCGGCAATGATAGTCCATAAAGTATGCATGACGGCTCCAAAGACAAAGATGTCCTGCTATCGTAAAGAGGATGTGCGGATTTGTCAGCCTGAAAACGACACATTGCGGAAAATATAAGCAGTTAAGCAATCTATCCTTAAAAATAGTGAAAAAAGTGGTAGCTTATTAGCGACTAAAAAAGGGGAAAACCGATGGATGCACTGACATTATTACTCAACCGCCGTTCTGCTTCCCGCCTGACCACACCTGCACCTGAAGGCGAAGCATTAAAAAATATTCTCAATGCCGGGATGCGTGCGCCGGATCATGGCGCGTTACAGCCCTGGCATTTTATCGTGATGCAGGGTGACGGCATCACCAAATTCAGTCAGTTGCTCGAAAATGCGGCAAAAACAGCCGGACTCGGACCGGAAGTGGAAGAAAAAGCCCGCAACGCGCCATTACGTGCGCCGCTGATTATCACGGTTATCGCGAAAGTGAAGCCGGAACATAAAGTTCCCGGATGGGAGCAGGTTGTGGCGGCGGGCTGTTCGGTTCATGCGATGCAGATGGCTGCTGTGGCTCAGGGCTTCGGCGGGATCTGGCGTACCGGTGCGTGGACAAAAGATCCGGTGGTCCGGGAAGGCCTGGGATGTGAGGAGCACGATAAAATTGTCGGCTTTCTGTATCTCGGCACTCCGGCACTGAAAGCGCCTGCCAAAGTGGCGGCACCGGATCTGACACCGTTTGTCACGTATTTCTGAGCGGACTGACGCTAACAAGGAGACTATCATGTCAGAAGCGGTGCGTTTAACGCAATACAGTCACGGCGCGGGTTGCGGCTGTAAAATTTCCCCGAAAGTGCTCGATACCATCCTGCACAGTGAGCAGGCAAAATTTATCGACCCGAATCTGCTGGTCGGTAATGAGTCCCGTGATGATGCGGCGGTGTATGATATCGGCAACGGGACCGGCATCATCAGTACCACCGATTTCTTTATGCCGATTGTGGATGACCCGTATGATTTCGGACGTATCGCAGCCACCAACGCCATCAGTGATATTTATGCCATGGGCGGCAAGCCGATTATGGCAATTGCGATCCTCGGCTGGCCGATTGCCAAACTGGCTCCCGAAATCGCACAGCAGGTGATTGAGGGCGGACGTGCGGTCTGCCGTGATGCCGGTATTTCACTGGCAGGCGGGCACTCCATTGATGCGCCTGAGCCGATTTTCGGCCTGGCGGTCACCGGTATCGTCCCGACAGATAAAATCAAACAAAATAACCGCGCGAAAGCCGGTTGCCGGCTGCTGCTGACCAAACCGCTGGGTATCGGCATTCTGACGACGGCTGAAAAACAGAGCAAACTTCGTCCTGAACATAAACATCTGGCGCGTGACACTATGTGTCAGCTCAACAAGCCGGGTGCGGATTTCTCTGAAATTGACGGTGTAAAAGCAATGACAGACGTGACCGGATTCGGTCTGCTCGGCCACCTGAGTGAAATTTGTCAGGGTTCCGGTTTGCAGGCCATCATTCACACCGATTCTGTTCCGGTGCTGCCGGGTGTCTATGATTATATCGCACAGGGCTGTTGCCCGGGCGGTACACAGCGTAACTTTGACAGCTACGGTCACCTTATCGGTGAAATGACCGATGTACAACGCAAACTGCTGTGTGATCCGCAGACATCCGGCGGCCTGCTGCTGGCGGTCGATCCGGCGGCGCGTGAGGAAGTGGAGGCGGTTGCCCGCAAATACGGCCTGACATTAAGCCCGGTCGGTGAACTGACTGAGCCGGACCCGTCCCGTGCACTGATTGAAGTCACCGCATAAACATGCGTTTGTTTATTGCCGAAAAGCCCAGCCTCGCCCGTGCGATTGCGGATGTATTACCCAAACCGCACCAGCGGGGGGACGGCTTTATCCGCTGCGGTCAGAATGACTGCGTGACCTGGTGTGTCGGCCACCTGCTGGAACAGGCAGAGCCGGATGCCTATGATCCGCGTTACGCCCGCTGGAACCTGGCTGACCTGCCGATTATCCCGCAAAAATGGATCCTCAGACCCCGCGACTCAGTAGCGAAACAGCTGCGCACTATCGGTACGCTGCTCAGTTCTGCCACCGAAGTTATCCACGCCGGAGACCCCGATCGAGAAGGGCAACTGCTGGTGGATGAGGTTCTGGATTTCCTGGAGTTACCGCCGGAAAAACGACAGCAGGTACAACGTTGTCTGGTCAATGATCTTAACCCGCAGGCGGTAACACGGGCGGTGGATAAAATGCGTTCCAACCGTGATTTTATCCCGCTGTGTGTTTCGGCACTGGCTCGGTCACGGGCCGACTGGCTCTACGGTATCAATATGACGCGCGCCTACACCATTCTCGGCCGCAATGCCGGGTATAATGGTGTGCTCTCGGTCGGCCGTGTGCAGACCCCGGTACTCGGGCTGGTGGTGCGTCGCGACGAAGAAATTGAAAACTTTGTGCCGCGGGATTTCTTTGAGGTAAGGGCACATATTGTCACCCCGGCAGATGAACGTTTTACGGCGATGTGGGTGCCGAGCGACGCCTGTCAGGACTATCAGGATGAAGAAGGGCGTCTGACTCACCGGCCGCTGGCGGAACATGTGGTCAGCCGCATTACCGGTAAACCGGCCTATGTGACGGATTTTCAGGATAAAACCGAAAATGAGGTCGCGCCGCTGCCATTTTCATTATCCGCCTTACAGATTGAGGCTGCCAAACGCTACGGGCTGAGTGCCCAAGCGGTGCTGGATGTCTGCCAGCGTTTGTATGAAACCCACAAACTGATTACCTATCCCCGTTCGGACAGCCGTCATCTGCCGGAAGAGCATTTTGCCGGGCGTCACAGTGTACTTAACGCCATTTCTGTACATACCCCGCATCTGCTTCCGCAGGATAACCTTGATGATTCGCTGCGTAACCGCTGCTGGGACGATAAAAAGGTGGATGCGCACCACGCCATCATTCCGACGGCAAAATCGGTCTCCGTGTCACTCAGTGAGAATGAAGCCAATATCTACGAGTTGATTGCACGTCAGTATCTGATGCAGTTTATGCCGGATGCGCAATACCGCAAATGTGTGATTGAACTGGATATCGCTAACGGTAAATTTGTGGCAAAAGCACGTTTTCTTTCTCAGGCGGGCTGGCGGACCATGCTGGGCGCCAAAGAGCGTGACGAGGAAAACGAAGGAACTCCGCTGCCGCTCCTGACCAAAGGGGACGAGCTCCTGTGCGAACGCGGTGAAGTGGTTGAACGCCAGACTCAGCCGCCGAGGCCGTTTACGGATGCCACGCTGCTGTCCGCCATGACCGGGATTGCCCGGTTCGTGAAAGATAAATCCCTGAAAAAAGTGTTGCGTGAAACGGATGGCCTGGGAACAGAAGCGACCCGTGCCGGGATTATCGAACTGCTGTTCCGCCGTGAGTTTCTGTATAAAAAAGGGCGGAATATTCACTCATCACCGGCGGGACGGGCGCTGATTCATGTTTTGCCTGAAATGGCGACATTACCGGATATGACCGCACACTGGGAATCCACACTGACGCAAATCAGCGAAAAACAGTACCGCTATCAGGATTTTATGGTGCCGTTATCCGAAACGCTGACCGGACTGATAAACCAGGCCAGACAGAACCGGAATGTCCGCGCTTTCCGTGATTTACCGCCGCCGCCACAGGCAAAAAAAGCGGGGGCAAAAGGAAAGGGGAAAACGGCCGCGAAGGGCAAAGGAAAGTCAGGCGGGAAAAAAGCGCCGCCACAGGAAGAAGAATAAAAAATGTCCCGCATTGGCGGGACATTTTGTATCAGCGGGTCAGATCAAACTCCGCCCAGATTGGCGCGTGATCAGACGGTTTTTCCATACCGCGGATCTCATAATCAATACCTGTGGCGGTACAGCGCGGCGCCAGCCCGGAACTTGCCAGAATCAGGTCAATCCGCAGACCCCGGTTGTCATCAAAACCGCGGGAACGGTAGTCAAACCATGAGAAACGGTCATCTGCATCCGGATACATGGCGCGGTAGGTGTCAGTCAGCCCCCAGCCGAGCAGGCGATCCATCCACTCCCGCTCTTCCGGCAGGAAAGAACATTTGCCGGTCTTCAGCCAGCGTTTGCGGTTAGTATCACCAATTCCGATATCAATATCCTGCGGGCTGATATTCATATCGCCCATAATAACAATCGGATCCTGATTCGACCGCCCGGACAGGTAGTCCTGTAAATCCTGATAGAATTTAGTTTTCGCCGGGAATTTCAGCGGGTGATCACGGCTTTCTCCCTGGGGGAAATAACCGTTAATCACTGTCAGTACCCCGGCCGGGGTATCAATATCCGCCATAATCAGACGGCGCTGGGCATCTTCATCATCCCCTGCGAAGCCTTTGCGTACGGCAACAGGCTCTGCTTTGGTCAGCAGGGCGACACCGTAATGGGATTTCTGGCCGTGATAAAAAATGTGGTAACCGAGATGTTTCAGGTCATCGAGCGGGAACATATCGTCATGAACTTTGGTTTCCTGGAGGCCGATAACATCAGGCTGATGCTGTGCGATAATCGCTTCCAGCTGGTGAGGCCGGGCTCTTAACCCGTTAATGTTAAAAGAGACAAACTTCATAGAATTCCAACCGGTTGATGAGTTAACAACAAAAGAGTAACAGATTGCAGAAAAAAAGTAACCCGTCAGAAGAATAATAAAAACCGGTATGCCAGGCAGGAATTAATATGTCTCAATTTTTAATTGGCAAAATAAACAGCATTAATAATGATTATTCTTGCTTCAGCAAAGTGAAATGAAAAGGGGGTAATAAAAATCGGAAGGAAGATTTTTGTATTTATGTATTAATCTTTAAAATGAAATCTAATAAAACAGAATAATAAAAATATAATGTTGTATTATTATTGTTGTATGAGTTTTAACGAAAATCGTATTTTAACTCTTTGTTTAAGAAAAAAACACCAGAAATAAAGTCGTTATATATCAATAAGTAATTATTTAACTGATTATTTACTACAGCACAGGAATCGACATTATGTTTTTTTCAAGGAAGTTAGAGGCCTTTATGGCTGTTGTTGAATACGGCTCGCTCAGCAAAGCAGCAAAAGTGATGAACAGGACAACACCGCCGGTGGCGAAATCGATCAAGGATTTTGAGATTTCACTGGGTAAGCGTCTATTTAAACGTGAAAAATTCGGTATGAGTCTGACGCGTGAAGGTATGGAGCTGTACAATGACCTTAAAGATCTCTATATGCAGGAAAAAGAGATCACTAAAAAACATATCAGCGGAACGGTATGTAATAAGGTGAATATATTTTATGACTGGGGTAAAAGTAAATATATCGGTGCGTTATACAGTGCTGCATTTAAAGCCGGTATACAAATTAATATATTCCGTTTCCATTATGATTGTATTGATGAAATAAATGATTTCGAGGGGAATACACTGATACTTTCCTCAGAGCCGGTTGTCAGTGAACGTTTTGCACTGCTGCGTCATTTACCGCAGGGGCAGATCGGAATTTGCTGCCGCCGTTCGCTGTTTCAGGCCTGTGATAATAATTTGCAAACATTATTATCCTGCTGTGTCTGGTTATGCGAGCCGTTGTTATATGAAAGCCCGCTGCTGAAAATAATGCTGCAGCAGCATGATGAGCAAAGTAAACATGAACATGTGCATCTGATTGATAATGTGAACAGTTATCTGCATCTGCTGATTGACGGAGATTATCTCTGCTTTATTGATGAGCAGCCGAAAACACTGCCGTACAGTGACGAACTCATTTTCCTGCCGTTGTCGCAGACTGAAGCGGAAAATCATTGTTATCTGTACAAATCGAAGTCACATGCGAGTGTGCTGAATAAGGTTATGGATTGTATTGAGAATATGAAATAACAGGAGAGAAGAGAGATGGTGGTGGGAGAAGGATTCGAACCTTCGAAGTCTGTGACGGCAGATTTACAGTCTGCTCCCTTTGGCCGCTTGGGTATCCCACCAATAATCAAATTGTCTGTCCGTTCAGCTGTTGCCTTGGGACGGGCTGCATAATAGCAAATATGCGGGCGCTGTAAAGTAAAAAAAGAGAAAAAATGAATGGCCGTTGTTTTTTTGCCCGAAGTGCACGTTATGCGTGCAACTTCAGGCAATTAAGCCGTTATAAAATCACAGTACGGTTACCGTAAACGAATACTCGTTGTGTCAGTACACGGCCCAGGGCATGGCTGAGTACGTTTTTTTCGACATCACGGCCGGCCATTACCATGTCATCGGCACTGTAGGTGTGATCGACATTAATCACGCTCTGATGAATGATCGGACCTTCGTCGAGGTTATCATTCACATAGTGTGCCGTAGCACCGATAATCTTCACGCCGCGCTCATAAGCCTGATGATAAGGCCGTGCGCCGATAAAGGCCGGCAGGAAGGAGTGGTGGATGTTGATAATCTGGTTCGGGTAGTGCTGAACAAACGCCGGGGTCAGCACACGCATGTATTTTGCCAGCACCACGTAATCAGGCTGATACTGATCGATCTGCTGAATGATCTGCATATCATGCTGCTCACGGGTTAACCCGTCGTGGCTGATATGATGGAACGGAATACCAAACTGTGTGACCAGGTGAGATAACACATCGTGATTGCCGATAACTGCCGCGATTTCGACATCCAGGCCGCCGTAGGCGCTTTTCATCAGGATATCACCGAGGCAGTGTGCCTCTTTGGTCACCATAATAACAATACGGCGGCGTCCGGCAGTGGTTAACTCGCGGGTGGAGCCTTTCGGCAGAGCATCATCAAGGTCGGCCAGCAGGGTTTCATCGTTAAAAATCCCTTCCAGCTCGGTACGCATAAAAAAGCGCCCGGTGCGGTGATCAACGAATTCATTGTTCTGGACAATATTCAGCTGATGCTTGTAACAAATATTGGTGATCTTGGCGATAAGACCTTTTGCGTCAGGGCAAATGGTTCGCAGAATCTTTCTCTGACTCGTCTGGTGTTGCATGGAAGGTGTGGATCCTTAATAACTGATGTCGGTGATGTTTGTTTACAGGAGGTGCCTGTCCGGTATCAGGCACAACATTTTTTGTATTTTTTTCCGGAGCCGCAGGGGCAGGGATCATTACGGCCGGTCTGAGGTTTAACACCGTCGAGGTACATCCAGCAGCCGTCAGTCAGGCGAAAACGGGACCGTTCGTGAATGAATTGTTTATCTTCGGACTTTTTATCAATAAAGCAAGCACAAAATTCAACGAAAGCCTCGTCCGGTGCGGTGCCGGGCTGAAAATCAATAACATTCAGCCCCAGCCATTCCGTTTCACCGAACCCGGCGATCAGTTCTGCCCGCAACGCTTCCGCCCGCTCCGGCGGATACCATGTCCGGATCAGATGATCGGCATTATGTGTGACAAACGCACTGTAACGTGAACGCATCAGCGCACGCGCATCCGGGGCACTGAGTGCACCGGAAAGATAAGGCTGACAACACTGTGGGAATGTAGCTCCGCTGCCGCACGGACAAGGATCTGTTTCTGTAAAATGAGACATAATTATCAAATAATGTGTTCAGGGTAAATAATCGTAAGGAACAGGGTTCTGATGCTACCGGAAATACAGATCACACGCTATCCTTAATCACAGGAGCAGTGCGGGAGCAACGTTATCACCGGTGTTCCGGGTAATCTGTAGTGTGTGGCCGGGTGAAAAGAGGATGCGATGAAACAAGCACTGGACGGAAAACGATTGTTAGTCATCGATGACGACCCGGTATTCAATATGGCGTTGTCATCTTATTTACGCCTTCTCGGTGCCACAGTACTCTCCGCCGGTGACGGTGCCCGGGCATGGGCATATATAGAAGAGGGCTTTCAGCCGGAGCTGATTTTCTGCGATCTGAATATGCCGGTGATGACCGGTGCGGAATTTATCGCACGTTTACAGTCTGAATTACCGGCGGTTCCGGTGATTGTTATTTCCGCGACACAAAAAATGTCCGATATTGATGAAGTGCTGCGCCTGGGGGCAAAGGATGTTTTGTTAAAGCCGCTGAGCAGGCTGGAAGAAGTAAAAAAATTGTGTCTGTCGCATTTGTACCCGTCATTTTTCTCACCGGGCGTGCTGGAAAACAATGATCTGTCCGGGATCTGGGCTCAGCTGCAACATAATGTGGATGATGTTTTACGTTTATTAAAACAACTGAATCCGCCACCGAGCCAGGTGCTGGCAAATTATCAGATCCGTTACGCGCAATTATCCGATACCTGCCGGGCCGGACTGGTATTTGACGTAGCTGAATTTTCGGATAATGAAGTGGCGTTTTATTGCCTTGATATCAGTCAGAATACCGGCAACGGTCCGCTGATGGCGATGTTAATCCGCGTGATTTTTAACGATCTGCTTAAACGTTATATTCATAATCACCACCGGAAATTACCGAGTATGACCGCTATTCTGAATAAGCTGAACCGTTTATTGCAGGAGGCCGGTATTCCGGGACAACTGCCGCTGCTGCTGGGGTATTATCACACGCGGCGTAAGTCAGTATTATTATCCAGCGCCGGTATCAGTGCGGAAT
Source organism: Morganella morganii (assembly GCF_019242955.1). Lineage (GTDB taxonomy): Bacteria > Pseudomonadota > Gammaproteobacteria > Enterobacterales > Enterobacteriaceae > Morganella > Morganella sibonii. The sequence goes on along the minus strand of NZ_CP066129.1, from coordinate 2,277,275 downwards.
TACGCTCTGACAACCATGTTATCCGTATTAACAGAGGGATTCCGCTGGGCACACTCTCTTCCGTTTATTCCAGTCAGATAAGCGAATTCAGCCGTCATCTGCAATGCCGGATCTGGAACAGCAGCAGCCAGATTAAATTAAGCCTGACGCCCGGACCACATCAGGGATAATTGCCGGGCTTTACCAACCCGTTCAGATATTAAACATCTCTTAACACTAAACCGCATTTACACGGAACAGAGTATTTATCCCTGAAAATTAGCTGGTATACTCAGTCTCATTATTTTTTATAAATCGCGTATTTATTCTGTTTATGCGCATGAGGATGATGTATGTCAGTGCAGAAAAATAAGGTACACAAGGCTGTGATCCCGGTTGCAGGATTAGGAACACGTATGCTTCCGGCCACAAAAGCGATTCCGAAAGAAATGCTGCCGCTGGTGGATAAACCGCTTATCCAGTATGTGGTTAATGAGTGTATCGCGGCGGGGATCACCGAAATTATTTTAGTGACCCACTCATCAAAAAACTCCATTGAAAACCATTTCGATACCAGTTTTGAACTGGAAGCCATCCTGGAAAAACGCGTTAAACGTCAGTTGCTGGAAGAAGTTCAGTCAATCTGTCCGCGTCATGTCACTATCATGCAGACCCGCCAGGGCATCGCCAAAGGGCTCGGCCATGCGGTGTTATGCGCGAAGCCGATGATTGGTGATGAGCCGTTTGCGGTGGTATTACCGGATGTCATCATTGATGAACACAGTACTGACCTGACAAAATTCAACCTCAGAGAAATGATTGCACGTTATGAAGAGCACGGTGCAAGCCAGGTCATGGTCGATCCTGTTCCGCAGGAAATGGTGTCAAACTATGGCGTGGTGGATTGCCACGGTGAAAGCCTGGCTGCCGGCGAAAGCAAGCCGATGTTTGCGGTGGTGGAAAAACCGGAACCGGCCAAAGCACCGTCAAATATGTCTATCGTCGGCCGTTATGTGCTGTCTCAGGATATCTGGCCGCTGCTGGGGAAAACCGCACCGGGTGCCGGTGATGAGATCCAGCTGACGGATGCGATCGCGATGCTGATTGAAAAAAATCCGGTGGAAGCATACCGCCTGGTAGGCCGCAGCCATGACTGTGGTGACAAAATGGGTTATATGAAAGCCTTTGTCGAATACAGCATGCGTCATAAGCACCTGGGCCGTGAATTCTCAGACTGGCTGAAAACATTACAGAATTAATAATTGTTGCAATAGGTGAACTATGAAAGTAACCGTATTTGGAATCGGGTATGTCGGCCTGGTGCAGGCGACAGTACTGGCGGAAGTCGGCCATGATGTAATGTGTGTCGATGTTGATGCAAAAAAAGTGGAAAACCTGAAAAATGGTGTTATCCCGATTTTTGAACCGGGCCTGGCGCCGCTGGTGAAGAAAAACTATGAAGAAGGCCGTTTAAGCTTTACCACCGACGCGGAAAAGGGTGTGGCTCACGGTACACTGCAATTTATTGCGGTCGGCACACCGCCTGACGAAGACGGCTCAGCCGATCTGCAATATGTGACCGCCGTTGCCCGCACCATCGCACAGCATATGCAGGACTACAAAGTGGTTATCGACAAATCCACTGTACCTGTCGGTACCGCAGACAAAGTCAATGCCACCATCAAAGCCGCGCTGGCTGAACGTGGTGCGGATATTGCCTATGACGTGGTGTCCAATCCGGAATTCCTGAAGGAAGGGGCGGCAGTCGCTGACTGTATGCGTCCTGAGCGTATTGTTATCGGTTGTGATAATGAGCGTGTTGTCGATATTATCCGTGAACTGTATGAGCCGTTTAACCGCAACCATGACCGGATGATCGTCATGGATATCCGCAGTGCGGAGCTGACCAAATACGCGGCAAACTGCATGCTGGCCACGAAAATCAGCTTTATGAATGAAATCTCCAACCTGGCGGAAATGCTGGGTGCGGATATTGAAAATGTGCGCCAGGGTATCGGTTCTGATTCCCGCATCGGTTATCACTTTATTTACCCGGGCTGCGGCTACGGCGGCTCCTGCTTCCCGAAAGATGTACAGGCTCTGATCCGTACAGCAGAGCATATCGGCTTTACGCCGCGCATTCTGCGTGCGGTGGAAGAAGTGAACGAACAGCAGAAATACAAACTGCCGTCCTTTATCAAACGTCATTTCGGTGAAAACCTGAAGGGTAAAACCTTTGCGGTATGGGGGCTTTCCTTTAAACCGAATACGGATGATATGCGTGAGGCATCCAGCCGTATCCTGTTACAGGAATTATGGGCAGCCGGTGCCAAAATTCAGGCATATGACCCGGAAGCCATGCAGGAAGCACAGCGTATTTTCGGGCAGCGTGATGACCTGGCACTGATGGGGACGAAAGAAGCGGCACTGCACAATGCGGATGCACTGGTTATCTGCACGGAATGGCAGAGTTTCCGCGCGCCGGACTTTGACGTTATCAAAGCAGGCCTGAAGACGCCGGTTATTTTTGACGGACGCAACCTTTATGACCCGGAACGTTTAGAAAATCGCGGCTTTATCTATTATGGTATAGGTCGTGGTGCTTCCATTAATCCGGTAATTTGAGTCTGAATATGAAAATACTTGTAACCGGTGCGGCCGGTTTTATTGGTTATCATGTCTCGCAGCGCCTGCTTGAGCAGGGGCACGAGGTTGTCGGTGCCGATAACCTGAATGACTATTATGATGTTAATCTCAAGCAGGCCCGTCTTGATCTGTTATTACCGCATCCGCAATTTCATTTTTTTAAAATGGATTTGTCGGAGAAAACGGCAGTCAGTGAACTGTTTGCCGCGCAAAAATTTGAACGGGTGATCCACCTTGCGGCACAGCCGGGTGTACGTTACTCGATTCAGAATCCGATGGCGTATATTGATGCGAATATTCTGGGGCATATGAATATCCTGGAAGGATGCCGTCATAATAACGTCGGGCATCTGATTTATTCCTCCTCAAGTTCCGTATACGGGCTGAACCGTAAGCAGCCGTTCTCTGTTGAGGATGATGTGGATCATCCGGTTTCGTTGTATGCGGCGACGAAAAAAGCCAATGAACTGATGTCTCACAGTTATTCGCATCTTTATCAGTTACCGACAACCGGTTTGCGCTTCTTTACGGTTTACGGCCCGTGGGGGCGCCCGGATATGGCGTTATTTAAGTTTGTTAAAGCCATGCTGGACGGAAAACCGATCGATGTATATAACCACGGCAATATGGTGCGCGATTTCACCTATGTCGGTGATATTGCTGAAGCGGTGGTGCGTCTGGTGAATGTGATTCCGGCAGCTGACAGCGACTGGACGGTGGAAGAGGGACTGAAATCAGCCAGTTCTGCACCGTACAAAATTTATAATGTCGGTAACGGTCAGCCGACCCGGTTGGGTGATTTTATTCAGGCGATTGAAACCGCACTGGATATTAAAGCCAATAAACACTATATGGATATGCAGGATGGTGACGTGTTATCCACCTGTGCAGACTCCTCCGAATTGTATAAAACGATTGGTTTCTCACCGGATACACCGGTTAATTACGGTGTACAGCAGTTTGTTGACTGGTATATGTCGTTTTATCACGGTAAAAAGTAAATAACAGCAGCGGTTATAAGTATAAAAAAGGAGGCGAAAGCCTCCTTTTTTCTGTCAGGCTGACCGGCGGATATAAAAAAAGCCCTTCAGGGAAGGGCTTTTTGTCAGGTGTAATCGCTTACTTGATTAAGAAATCGTTCAGAGATTTGCCTTCGTTATCGATAGCCTGTTTGATCACAGCTGGTGTGCGACCCTGGCCGGTCCAGGTTTTGCTTTCACCGTTTTCATCGATATATTCATATTTGGCCGGGCGCTGAGCACGCTTGGATTTGCGTGTTGCTTTGCCTGTACCCATAGACTGAATTAATTCTTCCGGATTGATATTCTGCTTTTCAAGCAGCTGACGGAACTCTTCTAATTTACGGGTGCGCTCTTCTTCTTTAGCCTGAGCCTGAGATTCTTCCAGACGACGTTCTTCTACAACAGAAGTCAGTTTTTCCAGAATTTCTTCTAAAACTTCTAAGCTGGATTCTCTCGCCTGAGCGCGAAGAGTACGGATATTATTAAATGGCTTCAAAGATTCACTCATAATCCTGGTCTCAAATTAAATGTTGGCTGATGTATAGTTAATAATAGATTGCTATTTAAAAATCTGCAATAGCAAATTTCGGAGTAAGGTTAAAACACATTTTTTTTAAAAGCAATTATTTCTGAGGAATAATAAGGGTGTTTTTGGGTTTTCGTTTAAATTTGATAAGGGGACGGGGTGAAAATGCGTTGATGTTCAGCATCTTCATAAAAATTGTTCATAAATGAGGTAGGGAATACAAATTATATTTAACCTTGTCTTATGTAAAGAAACGTTATTCTTCGGCCCCGGTATAATGAAAAACAGGATAAAGCGAAGGGTTGCTGATAACAACAGTGAATATCCGTCATGTAACCATGCCTTGCGTGAATTTACAGTTGCAATGAATTCAGGATATTGAGCATGCGATCCGGGCATGTGTTAAATACAGATTGCGCTGTTTTTAACACTAATGTGTTAGTATTGTCGCAGATCTTGATTGTGTAAGGGGAGAGAGCCGGTGGCTCAGCTTTATTTTTATTACTCCGCAATGAACGCGGGAAAATCGACTGCATTACTGCAGTCATCCTATAACTATAACGAACGCGGTATGCGCACGCTGATATTTACCGCAGAGATAGACGACCGCTACGAACAGAGCAGAGTCACCTCACGTATCGGCCTGAGCGCGGACGCACGGGTATTTGGTACTGAGACTGATGTCAGCACGGTTATTATCCGTGAACATCAGCAGGCGCCCGTACACTGCGTCTTAATCGATGAATGCCAGTTTCTGACCAAAGCACAGGTGGAACAGCTGTGTTATATCGTCGATGACATTGATATTCCTGTTCTGTGCTACGGATTACGCACAGACTTTAAAGGTGAATTATTCAGCGGAAGCCATTATTTATTGGCGTGGGCGGATAAATTAGTTGAATTAAAAACAATTTGTTATTGCGGGCGGAAAGCCAGCCGGGTTTTACGTTATGACGGACAGGGCAGAGTCATGGCGGACGGCGCACAAATTGACATCGGTGGTAATGAAAAATATGTATCGGTCTGCCGCAAGCATTACAATGAAGCGATACGTGAAGTAAAAGCAGCAGAATATCGGTCATAAAACAGGGAAGTCTCTCTGTTATACAAAAAAGTGCCGGACGTCATTGTCCGGTTTTTTTATATCCGCTGCGGATTACCGGGGATATCAAAAAACAGCAGGAGCAGTTTGTGCAGGAAAGTGATTAGGCGGTATTTGAGTCAGCAGGGATAAAATCGCGGTAAATAGCGGCGGTGGCTGCATCAGTTTCGTGACCGGTATTAAGTGAAATATTAAAGACCGGCGACAGCGGGAAACATGATCAAAAGTGAAGAGCAGTTAATACAGAGACAATTATTTAATTATTATTATGGGATAAATATAAAAAAGCCCTCCGGAGAGGGCTTTGCGGTTATTATTTACCGGATTGATGACTATTTCTTAGCATTTCGTTTGGCAACCGGTTTAGGCGCCGCAACAGGAACGGATTCGTCATAGGTACGGCCGTAATATGTATCCAGCATAATTTGTTTTAATTCAGCAATCAGCGGATAACGCGGGTTCGCACCGGTACACTGGTCATCAAAGGCATCTTCTGACAGTTTATCCAGCTTCGCCAGGAACTCGGCTTCCGGTACCCCGGCTTCACGGATAGATTTCGGAATGCCCAGAGACGCTTTGATTTCATCCAGCCAGACCAGCAGTTTTTCAATCTTCTGCGCAGTACGGTCACCGGCAGCACTCAGTTGCAGGTGATCTGCAATTTCCGCGTAGCGGCGGCGTGCCTGCGGACGGTCATACTGACTGAATGCAGTCTGTTTGGTCGGATTATCTGTGGCGTTATAACGAATGACGTTACAGATAAGCAGGGCGTTAGCCAGGCCGTGCGGAATATGGAACTCTGAACCCAGTTTATGGGCCATGGAGTGACAGACACCGAGGAAGGCGTTGGCAAACGCGATACCGGCGATAGTTGCGGCATTATGCACACGCTCACGGGCAACCGGGTTCTTCGCACCTTCGTGATAGCTGGCCGGTAAAAACTCTTTCAGTAGTTTCAGCGCCTGCAATGCCTGGCCGTCAGAGAACTCGTTTGCCAGTACCGATACATACGCTTCCAGCGCATGGGTGACCGCATCCAGCCCGCCGAACGCGGTAAGGGATTTCGGCATGTTCATCACCAGGTTGGCATCAACAATAGCCATATCCGGCGTCAGGGCATAGTCTGCCAGCGGGTATTTCTGGCCGGTGGTATCGTCAGTCACGACGGCAAACGGAGTGACTTCCGAACCGGTACCGGAGGTGGTGGTGATCGCGACCATTTTCGCTTTCACACCCATTTTCGGGAATTTATAGATACGTTTACGGATATCCATAAAGCGCAGTGCCAGTTCCTCAAAGTGAGTTTCCGGATGCTCATACATCACCCACATGATTTTGGCCGCATCCATCGGGGAACCGCCGCCGAGGGCAATAATCACGTCCGGTTTGAAGCTGTTCATCTGCTCCGCACCTTTGCGGACGACGGAAAGTGTCGGGTCGGCTTCCACTTCAAAGAATATTTCCACTTCCATGCCGTAGGATTTCAGCACACGGGTGACTTCATCCACATAGCCGTTATTGAACAGATAGCCGTCAGTTACGATAAATGCACGTTTCGCACCGTCACCGGCGATCTCTTCCAGGGCAACCGGCAGAGAACCGCGGCGGAAATAGATAGATTTCGGAAGTTTATGCCACAACATATTTTCAGCTCGTTTTGCCACGGTTTTGGTGTTGATCAGGTGTTTCGGCCCGACGTTTTCGGAAATGGAGTTACCACCCCAGGAACCGCAGCCCAGCGTCAGTGACGGAGACAGTTTGAAGTTATACAGATCGCCGATCCCGCCTTGTGACGCAGGGGTATTGATAAGAATACGTGCGGTTTTCATCTTCTCGCCGAAGAATTTAACGCGTTCCGGCTGGTTGTCCTGATCGGTATATAAGCAGGAGGTGTGGCCGATCCCGCCCATTTCCACCAGTTTTTCCGCCTTGACCACCGCATCTTCAAAATCTTTGCCGCGGTACATTGCCAGCAGCGGAGAGAGTTTTTCGTGAGCAAACGGCTCTGATTCATCCGCCACGGAGACAGCACCGATCAGAATTTTGGTCCAGGAAGGGACTTCAATACCGGCCATTTCAGCAATTTTTACCGCAGACTGACCGACAATTTTCGCATTCAGCCCGCCGTTGAGCAGAATGATGTCCTGAACGGCTTTCAGTTCTTTGCCTTTCAGAATATAGCCGCCGTGGGTTTCAAAACGTTCTTTGACCTGCTCATAAACATCATCGACAACAATAACGGATTGCTCAGAGGCACAAATCACGCCGTTATCGAATGTTTTGGACATCAGAATAGAGGCTACCGCACGTTTGATATCAGCCGTTTCATCGATCACCACAGGGGTATTACCCGCACCGACACCGATAGCCGGTTTACCGGAACTGTAGGCGGCTTTCACCATACCCGGCCCGCCGGTGGCGAGGATCAGGTTAGTATCCGGGTGGTGCATCAAGGCATTGGATAATTCAACAGACGGCTCGTCAATCCAGCCGATAATATCTTTCGGGGCACCGGCGGCAACAGCAGCTTTGAGGACAATCTCAGCGGCTCTGTTCGTGGCTTTTTTAGCACGCGGATGCGGGGAGAAAATGATCCCGTTACGGGTTTTCAGGCTGATCAGTGCTTTAAAGATAGCAGTGGAGGTCGGGTTAGTGGTCGGGACGATACCGCAGATAATACCGATAGGCTCTGCGATAGTGATGGTGCCGAAAGTCGGGTCTTCCGATAAGATGCCGCAGGTTTTTTCATCGCGGTAGGCATTATAGATATATTCAGAAGCAAAATGGTTTTTAATCACTTTATCTTCAATAATCCCCATACCGGATTCTTCGACCGCCAGTTTTGCCAGCGGGATACGGGCATCGGCAGCAGCGAGTGCCGCAGCCCGGAAGATGGCATCCACCTGCTCCTGGGAGAAACCGGCAAACTCGCGCTGAGCTTTCTTCACGCGGGCAACTAATTCATTGAGTTCGGTAACGTTCGTTACGGCCATACAGATCACTCCTGATAAATTGTTAAACTTTTTAAGCAAATCAGCGGATTGATACGATTTGATTATAGCGGTGATATCTTCCGGTAACTAAATTGATTTTGCCGGTAACATAATGCAGATATGCCCGCTGATTTGCTTAAAAAGCCCGTCAGGTCTTTCTGTTCGCATTATAGTTGAATCGATTCAACTGTAATGAAAGCAGCTTAACATTCGGGGGAAATATTAAAGTGATCCAAATCACAAATATACCAAGCTGACACCATTCAGCATGAGTCAAAACAGGAACAACACGTCGTAACAAGAACGATATCGGGTTTCAATTTTACAGAGGAACTGATGATTGCCTGAAATTCAGGCAAAAATAAGGCGATATAACTGTATCGTATCAGCGGGCGGCGGAAAATATTCTGTGCAAAGCAATTCCTTTTCCTGCACATTCAACGGTATGATGTCTGTGTTAATAATCACATTTATAATTATTACAACCCTTTTGGCGACAGACTGCGGTTAATATCGGCAGGCTGTTACTGTTTTATCATCAGGTTGAGGATCGTTTGTGGGCAACACCTTGCTGGATTTTTCCGGTTATTTAAAATTTTTTGTCGGCTTATTTGCTTTAGTTAACCCGGTGGGTATTTTGCCGGTCTTTATGAGCATGACAAATTATCAGACTGCCGCAGTACGCAATAAAACCAACATGATTGCGAACTTTTCGGTGGCCGTGATTTTGTGTATATCACTTTTGGTCGGCGATAAGATCCTCATTATGTTCGGCATTTCCATCGAATCTTTCCGGATAGCAGGGGGGACATTGATTGTCCTTATTGCGATGTCCATGATCAGCGGTAAGCTGGGGGAAGATAAGCAGAATAAGCAGGAGCAGTCAGAAACGGCAATCCGCGACAATATCGGGGTGGTGCCGCTGGCGCTGCCGCTGATGGCGGGACCGGGTGCGATTAGTTCCTGTGTGGTCTGGAGTGCCCGCTGGCAGGGCTGGCAGAATTTTTTCGGGCTGGCACTGACCAGTATCCTGTTTGCGTTCTGCTGCTGGCTGCTGTTCCGCTCAGCGGGATTGTGGGTGAAATATCTCGGACAAACCGGTATCAACGTCGTCACCCGTATTATGGGGCTGATGCTGATGTCATTAGGTATTGAGCTGATTATTACCGGCATGAAAATGAGTTTTCCCGGATTATTGTCATAATCATGCAGTTCATTATTATCAGAACGGGGCCAATGGCCCCGTTTTTACATCTCTCAGTTTTCCATTCGGTGATCGCCGCGCAGCAGTGCAGCGCGATCAAATTCTCGTTCAATCTTCCCGTTTGCCATAAACGCTGCACGATCTGACATATGCGCCACCACATCAGCATCATGGCTGACCAGCAAATACGTCATGCCGTGCGCGGTTTTCAGGTGATTAAGCAAATTGAGAATTTCCGCCTGCACGGACATATCGAGTGCGGAAGTCGGCTCATCGAGTAACAGGATCTGCGGGCGTAACATCAGTGCCCGGGCGATGGCGATGCGCTGGCGCTGGCCGCCGGAGAGCTGATGCGGATAACGCTGTGCAACATCCGGCGGCAGTCCGACAGACGTTATCGCCTCTGTCACACGGCTCTCTATGTTATTTTCCCTGTGAATATGCAATGGTTCCGAAAGTGCTTTGTGAATGGTATGGAACGGATGCAGAGACGCATAAGGATCCTGGAATACCATCTGCACATTGCGGCGCAAAGCACCCTGATAACGTTGTCCGGGGTGGATATGTTGCGACAGCAGCTGAACGCCGCCCAGCCATTCACGCTGTAATCCGGCAATTACCCGCAGAATCGTGGATTTTCCGCAGCCGGACTCGCCGATAAGACTGAATGTCTCTCCGGCGCAGAGGTGAAAACCGGCCTTGCGGACAACCTGTCGCGGACCGAAACTGACAGAAAGATTATTCACCTCAATAATCGGCGCTGCATTATTTTCCGGCATGATGTGTCTCCTGAGTCAGTAACACCTGTAAAGCAGTGCGATCCAATACCGGTAAATCGGTGCCGTAGGTTTGTGCATCCGGGCGGCAGGTCCATAACGTCCGGGTGTAGGGATGTGTTGCCTGCGGCAGTTGTGCGGCGGGCAGCTCATCCACCTGCTGACCCTGATACATCACCATAACGCGCTGGCAATGAGCGGCTACCAGCGGTAAATCATGGCTTATCAGCAACAGTCCCATATTGCGTTCCTCACACTGGCTGACAATCAGTTCCAGAATCTGGTGCCGCAGCCGGGCATCCAGTGCAGAGGTCGGTTCATCAGCAATTAAAACAGACGGATTGTTAATCAGGGCAATGGCAATCATCGCGCGCTGTCCCATCCCGCCGGAAAGCTGCCCCGGATAGCGGGAAAGCGCCTGCTCAGATAAGCCGGCAGCGCGGGCTATCTCATACACCCGGTCGCGGCGGTCAGATTTATTCAGCGTCTGGTGGCGCAGCAGTGATTCCTCAATTTGCTGATACAGATTTCTGACCGGATTCAGCGCATAACGCGGGTCCTGCATGATCATCGCGATATCGTTCCCGCGCAGTGCCGCCCACTGTTTTTCCCGCAGGGAAAGCAGGGAGGTCTGACGGAATGTCAGCGTATCCGCACTGACAATCCCGGGTTTGCGCACCAATCCCATCAGGGCTCTGGCTGTCATGGATTTACCGGAACCGGACTCCCCGACCAGTGCCAGCCGTTCCTGCCCCAGGGTAAATGAAACCTTTTTTACCACTTGTGCGCGGGGATAATCCACACACAGATTGCTGACACAAATAAGCGGCTCAGTCATGTTGCGGCTCCATAATATCCCGTAAACCATCACCCAGCAGATTGAATGCCATGCCGGCAATCAGAATCGCCGCGCCGGGTACGGCGGCTATCCACCACTGGTCAAAAATAACCTGCATACCATCAGCAATCATCGCACCCCATTCCGCCATCGGCGGTTGTGCACCCAGTCCGAGGAAACCCAGACCGGCGGCAGCCAGAATAATGGTGGCGAGATCCAGCGCCAGCCGGACGATGGCTGACGGCAGACAGAGCGGTAAAATATGTCCCCATAACAGACGCAGACCACGGATCCCCAGCATTTCCGCGCTGGCCAGATAATCGCTGTTGCGCAAATGGCGGATTTCGCTGCGCGCCTGACGGGCATAGGCGGGCCAGGAGGTCAGGGCGAGCGCCAGTGCGCCGTTAATCAGGCCAGGGCCGAGAATGGCAACAAACGCAAAGGCGAGGATCAGACGCGGCATCGACATCACGATATCAGTAAACCGCATCAGGATGGTTTCGACCCAGCGGCCGTAAAAACCCGCCAGAATACCGATCAATAACCCGGCGGGCAGGGTGATTGCCGCGACCAGCCCGACCAGCCCAAACATCGGACGTGTGCCGTAAATCAGGCGGGAGAGCACATCACGTCCGTAGCTGTCCGTACCGAGCCAGTGCTGTGCATCGGGTGCCATCAGGCGCTGTGCCGGGTTTTGCAGTACCGGGTCATAGGGGGCGAGCCACGGCGCAAATAGTGCCACCAGCAGCAGAAACAAAATAATCAGGGTGCCCGTCAGGGCGGACGGGGATCGGCGGATTTTCGGCAGTAATGTCATGATTTCACCCGCGGATCAGTTAAACGCACAATCATATCGGTTACGTTATTGATAAAGATAAAGCAGATACCGATAACCAGTGTCCCGCCCATTACGGCGGTGGTATCTCCGGCAAACAGGGCGGCGGTCAGATAGCGGCCGATGCCGGGCCATGAAAAGACGGTTTCTGTCAGCACCGCACCTTCCAGCATACCGGTGTAGGCCAGTGCTATCACGGTGATCAGGGTACCGCGGATATTCGGCAACACATGGCGGAACAATACCTGCATTTCGGTATTGCCCTTGGCACGTGCCAGCGTGACATACTCTTTGTTCATTTCACTCAGGCAGGCGGCGCGCGTCAGCCGGGTGATCCCCGCCAGACAAAAATAAGCCAGCAATGATACCGGCAGGATCAGGTGTGCCACCGCATTAGTAAACGCCCCCGGGTCATCTGACAACCAGGTGTCGATCAGCACAAAACCGGTTTTCGCCTCAACAGTATACTGGTAGATATCGTCCAGCCGTCCCGGTCCGGGACTCCATTGCAGCGTGGCGTAGAACAGCAGCAGCATCAGCAGCCCCAGCCAGAAAACCGGCACCGAGTTTCCGAGGAGCGTCAGGGTGCGGATGATAAAATCAAACGGGGTACCTGCATAACGGGCGCACAGCGTACCGCAGAGGATCCCGAGTACAGCACCAATCAGCAGCGCCAGCGTTGCCAGTTCAATGGTAGCGGGCAGCGTGGTCAGCACGCCGTCAAACACCGGCTGTCCCATCGAGGAGGCCATACCGAGATCGCCGTGCAGCAGGCGTTCCGCATAATGCCAGAACTGGATATAGACGGGCTGATCCAGCCCCAGTTCCAGCCGGACCTGTTCATAGGTTTCATGGCTGGCGTGATCGCCGACAATTTGTAACACCCGGTCAACCGGAGAAAGTGCCGACAATGCAAAGGTGATCACCAGTAAGCCAAGCAGTGTCAGAGCCAGCGTAAAAAGACCCTGAAGCGTCACACGCAGGGTATGGCGAAACAGTGTGCCGGCAGGGGAAATATCGGACATACAGCAGTTCCTGAATAAAAACAAAACACACAGACCCCGTCAGCTGTACTGACGGGGTTATAACCGGAAAATCAGCGGATTATTTGGTGACTCTGTCGTAATACACCATATCGGCATTCAGTCCCTGCTGATAGCCTTTCACATTATCCCGCAGCACGACCTGATTTTGTCCCTGAGCCATAAAGACATACGGAGAACTGCGCTGTAACTCTTCCTGCATGGCGGTATACATTTGTGCGCGTTTTGCTTTATCCGGCTCAGCGACGGCTTTCAGCGTGGTTTGTGATAACTGCGGAATATCCCAGCCGTTCAGCCACGCCACGGTGCTGCTCTTACCGTCATTAAAGGCAAAGGCGCTGGCGTTGGAATGGGCATCAAAATAATCCGGGATCCAGAAACGGATGGCCGCCTGATGCTGACGTGCGCGTACACGGGAATAGACCTGGCTGCCCGCAGCCGGTAATAATTCCACTTTGATACCGCCCTGGGCAAAGCTGGCCTGAAGAGACTGGGCAATAGTGATATACGGCGGTTTGTTTTCCACATCGAGGGTGAAGTGTGCATCTTTAATGCCGGCTTTTGCCAGAATTTCTTTGGCTTTGGCGGGATCAAATTTATACGGGTTATTTTCCAGTGCGCCCGGTAAACCGACCGGCAGGAAACTCTGATGAATAAAATACTGGCCTTTCAGTAAATCACGGGTAATACCTTCGTAATCGACCAGATAACGGGCGGCTTCCCACAGAGCCGGATTTTTCAGCAGCGGATTAGCACTATTGCCGGTATTAAAGGCCATATAATCCTGTTCGGCGGACGGAATATTTTCAACCCGCACCCCGGCACTGTTTTTCAGTGCGGCGGTCTGGTCAGCACCGAGCTCACGGGCAATATCGGCATCACCCTGCTGAATCAGCAGACGGCGGGAGGCCGGGTCCGGCACGTTTTTAATAATAATGGACGGAATTTTTGCTGTACCGGTGGATACATTCGGGTTGGCGGCCATCACAATCGCCTGGTTCGGCTGATACACTTTCAGGGAATAAGCGCCGCTGCCGGCAGAGTGCATTTTCAGCCAGGCATTACCGAAGTCATTATTCTTAATATTCGGTGTCACCAGTTTTTCATCCACCACAGACGCTATCGGGGTGGATAACAGGTTCAGTGCCACGTCCGGACTGATATCCGCACTCCATTTTATCTTCAGAGTGCGGTCGCCGGTTTTTTCAAACTGCTGCGCGATATTCTCTTTATTCCAGCCGAGGATATTAAGAATAAACGCCGGTGACTTATTCATGATCACGGCACGCTGATAAGAGAAAATAATATCTTCCGGACGTACCGGGTTGCCGGAGGCAAATTTTGCATTCTCTTTAATTCTGACCGTCAGGGTTTTATTGGCTGCGTCTGCCTGCCAGTCTTCCAGCAAAATGGCATCAAGCTGTTCAGGATTATCCCGGTTCGGCTGTACCAGACGCTGATATAAGCTGGGGACGGTCTGGATACTGGAAAGTTCATTACTCTCTGCCGGGTCAAGGCTGACAATGTCATCCAGGCTCTGGACCACAATTAAGGTATTCGGTGGTGTGGCGGCAAATGCGGAGACGGAAAAGAGCAGAGCCAGTGACGCTGCCGGATATATTTTTTTCATATATTTCCCCTGAAAGCGGTGTTATTGATTTTTTTAATACTGACACGTTAAAAAAAACAGTGGTGTTTTGCAAAGTCTGTTAAGTGCTTGTTTATAACTTTTCGTTATAGATAAAGTTAATCATAGTCTGAAATTCCTGTCCGGGAGATTTCACCGGCAAAAAAAGCAAAAAAACAGTTGTAATATAACAACAGGTTATCAGCTCATAAAAAACGGCACTAAAAACAGACAGAATTGGTAAATAGGGTCACCCGTACAATCCTGTTGTAAACGGGTATAACAGATAAAGGTGGTTAAATAAACAACAGAAACGATATTTGCAGTCAATGGATTATTTCCGGTACTCACCGGATTGATATTTCAGCGGATTTTTTTACTTTACTCTTTTTATTTACAGTTGTTTTTTAATTGGTTGTTAATATTTAATCAGCTAAAACTGTGATAGAGGCAGGGTTTTTATCTGGAAAAATTGCTTTTTGTTAATTAAATGTTTACTTTTTTATCCGGGCCGGACAAAACAGCCCGGTCACAAGCAGCTATGGGTCAATGTTTTATTTCAGCGGCAGAAAAATGCTGTTTACAGATAAAAACAATCACTGCCCCGGAATATGTACATCAGGCCGGAAAACAGCACAGATAAACAGGCTGAACCCGTCGCTGACGGCACTTATAAATAAAGCATTTGCGATTTTTTAATCACGTTGTTCATTTAACAGGTGTTATTCAGAAGGGACGGAAGATGAAAAAACACACTATTGCTGTTTCTCTCATGCAGGCGCTGCTGCTGAGTGCATTCTCTTATTCCGCAGGGGCGGCGGACGTCCCGCCGGGAACTAAACTGGCGGAAAAACAGGTTATTGTTATCAATAACGGAACTGAACCGGTGTCACTCGATCCGCATAAGGTGGAAGGTGTGCCGGAATCCAATATTATTCTCAATCTGCTGGAAGGGCTGGTGTCCTCTGACAGTGATGGTCATATCGTACCCGGGGTGGCAGAAAGCTGGTCATCGCCGGATAATCTTACCTGGACATTCACACTGCGGCCGGATGCAAAGTGGAGCGACGGCTCGCCGGTGACTGCACACGACTTTGTCTACAGCTGGCGGCGGTTGGCTGACCCGAAAACCGCATCACCTTACGGCAGCTATCTGCATTATGCCTATGTCGAAAATGTCGATGATATTATCAGCGGTAAAAAACCACCGGAAAGCCTCGGTGTCAAAGCGGTTGATGACAGAACGTTTCAGGTTCAGCTGACTCAGCCGGTGCCGTATTTCCCGGATATGCTGACCCATACCGCACTGAAACCGGTGCCGAAAGGGGCGATTGAACAGTTTGGCGATAAATGGACATCTGCCGGGAAATTTACCGGTAACGGCGCATATACACTTTCCGCGTGGAATGTGAATGAACGGCTGGTACTGAAACGCAACCCGCAATACTGGAACGATAAAGAAACCGTTATTGAGCAGGCAACATTTCTGCCGATCCAGTCAGAAACCAGTGATATTAACCGTTACCGTGCCGGTGAAATTGATGTTACCAACAGTGCGGTTCCGCCGGTTTTATTTTCCAAACTGAAAAAAGAGATCCCGGCGCAGGTGCGGATTTCCCCGTATTTATGCACGTTCTATTATGAAATAAATAATACCGCGGCACCGTTTACTGACCCGAAAGTGCGTGAAGCCGTTAAACTGGGACTGGATCGCGATATTATCACGCATAAAATCATGGGGCAGGGGCAAATTCCCGCATTTGGCTTTACGCCGCATTATATTAACGGCGGCCATTTTACCACACCGGACTGGGCATCCCTGACGCAGGAACAGCGCAATGAAAAAGGGCGCAAACTGCTGGAAGAAGCCGGTTACAGCGAAAAAAATCCGCTGACCTTCGAATTGCTCTATAACACGTCTGATCAGAATAAACAGCAGGCAATTGCTGCCGCTTCTATGTGGCAGAAAAATCTCGGTGCCAAAGTGGTGCTGAAGAATCAGGAATGGAAAACGTCTAATCAGAATCGTCATGAAGGGAATTATCAGGTGGCCCGGGCGACCTGGTGCGCGGATTATAATGAGCCGTCTTCATTTCTGAACATTTTCCTGTCAGACAGCAGTAATAACACCAGTTTCTACCGGAATACCGGATTTGACAGCGCAATGCAGCGTGCTTTGCTGGCAACGGATGAAAAAACGCGTCAATCCGCTTATCAGGAGGCAGAAACTCAGTTAGATCAGGACTCTGCACTGATTCCTGTTTACTACCGCGTGAGTGTCCGGCTGATAAAACCATCAGTCGGCGGAATTACCGGCAATGACCCGCTTGATTATATGGATATTAAGCGCTTATATATGGTAGAAACATATTAATAATAAAAATTTGCACTCACTGAGTGCGAAAAAAATGAAGGTGCGGAAGATAAAACGAAAAGCACCGGATAAAAATGCAACAAACGCAAAACACATTCGTCAATGGGGAGTTTATGTAAGATGGTTAATTCAACGAAAAAAACACTGCTGGCACTCAGTGTGGTTGCAGCGATGGGGATGGGTATTGGTACACAGGCGTTTGCTGCGGATGTACCGGCCGGTGTTCAGCTGGCAGAAAAGCAGGATTTCATCCGGAATAACGGCTCTGAGCCGCAGTCCCTTGATCCGCATAAAGTGGAAGGGGTGCCGGAAGCCAATATTATCCGTGACCTGATGGAAGGTATTACCCTGGAAGGGCCAAGTGGTGAAATTCTGCCGGGCTCAGCAATTTCCTGGGAAAATAAAGATTTTAAAGTCTGGACGTTCAAAATCCGCGAGGATGCGAAGTGGTCCAACGGCGATCCGGTCACCGCACAGGATTTCGTCTACAGCTGGCGCCGCCTGGCTGATCCGAATACCGCCTCACCGTATGCCAGTTATCTCCAGTATGCACACGTGGTCAATATTGATGATGTTATTGCCGGGAAGAAAAAACCGGAAGAACTGGGCATCAAAGCGCTGGATGATAAAACCCTTGAGCTGACGCTCTCCGAAGAAGTCCCGTATATTCCGAAACTGCTGGCACATAACTCCATGTCTCCGGTGCATCCGGCCACTGTTGAAAAGTTCGGTGATAAATGGACGCAGCCCGGCAATTATGTCAGTAACGGCGCATACACTCTGAAAGACTGGGTAGTGAACGAAAAAATTGAACTGACCCGTAACCCGAAATACTGGGATAACGAAAAAACGGTTATCAATAATGTCCGTTTCCTGCCGATTTCGTCCGAAGTTACCGATGTTAACCGCTACCGCAGCGGTGAAATCGACATGACCTATAACAACCTGCCGATTGAACTGTTCCAGAAACTGAAAAAAGAAATCCCGGACGAACTGCGTATTTCGCCGTATATGTGTACCTATTACTACGAAATTAATAACGATAAAGCGCCGTTTGATAATCCGAAAGTCCGCGAAGCTCTGAAACTGAGCCTTGACCGCGACATCATGGTGAATAAAGTCAAAGCGCAGGGGGATACCCCGGCATTTGGTTTCACACCACCGTTTGCGGATGGCATGTCAGCCAAAGAGCCTGAGTGGTTCGCGAATATGACACAGGATCAGCGTAACGAAAAAGCACGTAAACTGCTGGAAGAAGCCGGGTTTAATAAAGATAATCCGCTGAAATTCAATCTGCTGTATAACACGTCTGATCTGCATAAGAAAATGGCGATCGCCGCATCATCTATCTGGAAGAAAAACCTCGGTGCGGAAGTTCAGCTGGTTAACCAGGAGTGGAAAACGTTCCTCGATACCCGTCATCAGGGAACCTATGATGTTGCCCGTGCCGCATGGTGTGCGGATTATAACGAACCGTCTTCATTCCTGAATATGGTTCTCTCTTACAGCAGCACCAACACACCGCATTATAAGAGTGCGGAGTTTGATAAGCTGATGAAACAATCCCTTCAGGTGAAAACCGATGCGGAACGTGCGCAGATCTACCAGCAGGCGGAAGCTCAGCTGGATAAAGACTCTGCCATCGTGCCTGTCTATTACTATGTCAGTACCCGTTTAGTGAAACCGTACGTGGGTGGCTATACCGGAAAAGATCCGCTGGATCACTTCCACACCAAAAACTTATATATGATTAAAAAATAATACCGACGGTTGGCCGCCCTGCGAAGGGCGGCCTGTGTAGTGTGTACCCCGGGAGCGGGTACTGTATAGGAACGGGCAATGTTTAAGTTTATTCTTCGCCGTATACTCGAGGCGATCCCGACGCTTTTTGTGTTAATTACGATATCTTTCTTTATGATGCGTCTGGCTCCGGGCAGCCCATTTACCGGTGAGCGTAAATTGCCGCCGGAAGTGATGGCGAATATTGAAGCCAAATACCATCTTAATGATCCGATTCATGTTCAGTATTTTGATTATTTAGTTCAGTTATCAAAAGGGGACTTCGGGCCTTCCTTTAAATATAAAGATTACTCGGTTAATGACCTGGTGGCGTCTGCGTTTCCGGTCTCTGCAAAACTCGGGCTGGCAGCCTTTGTGCTGGCACTGATTGTGGGGGTCAGTGCCGGTGTGATAGCCGCACTGAATCAGAATACCAAATGGGACTATACCGTCATGGGCTTTGCCATGACCGGGGTGGTTATCCCCAGCTTTGTGGTGGCGCCGCTGCTGGTCCTTGTCTTTGCCATCCATCTGCACTGGCTGCCGGGCGGCGGCTGGAACGGCGGGCAGCTCAGCAATATCATTCTGCCGATGGTCGCGCTGTCACTGGCCTACATTGCCAGTATCTCGCGTATTATGCGCAGCTCGATGATTGAGGTGATGCACTCCAACTTTATCCGTACCGCGCGGGCCAAAGGATTGCCGATGCGTAAGATTGTCTGGCGGCATGCGCTGCGCCCGGCACTGTTACCGGTGGTTTCCTATATGGGACCGGCGTTTGTGGGGATTATCACGGGTTCGATGGTGATTGAGACGATTTTCGGTTTGCCGGGTGTGGGACAGTTATTTGTCAACGGCGCGCTGAACCGGGATTACTCCCTGGTACTGAGCCTGACCATCCTGGTCGGTGCACTGACCATCGCCTTTAACTGTATCGTTGACGTGCTGTATGCCGTTATCGATCCGAAAATCCGTTATTAGTCCCGGAGCACGCTATGTTACCGAATGAAAAAAACCGCGAAGCTCTGGAAAATTTTACGGAGCAGCTTGATGTCGAAGGACGCAGCCTGTGGGCGGATGCCCGCCGCCGCTTTATGCATAACAAAGCCGCGATCACCAGCCTGTGTCTGTTGTTTTTAATTACCCTGTTTGTCATTTTTATGCCTGTGCTGTCGGAGTTCGCCTATGACGATACCGACTGGGGCATGATGTCCGCGGCACCGGATATGGAGAGCGGCCACTATTTTGGTACCGATTCCTCCGGCCGTGACCTGCTGGTGCGTGTGGCTATCGGCGGCCGTATCTCGCTGATGGTGGGACTGGCGGCTGCGCTGGTGGCGGTACTGGTGGGCACACTGTATGGTGCGATGTCCGGCTATGTCGGCGGCAAAACCGACTCTGTTATGATGCGTGTGCTGGAAATCCTTAACTCCTTCCCGTTTATGTTCTTTGTTATCCTGCTGGTGACCTTCTTTGGCCAGAATATTTTTCTGATCTTTGTCGCTATCGGTATGGTTTCCTGGCTGGATATGGCGCGTATTGTGCGTGGCCAGACCCTGAGCCTGAAGAGCAAAGAATTTATTGAGGCGGCGAAAGTGTGTGGTGTGCCGACACGCAATATCATTCTGCGTCATATTGTCCCGAACGTGCTGGGTGTGGTGGTGGTTTACGCCTCACTGCTGGTGCCGAGTATGATCCTGTTTGAATCCTTCCTCAGCTTCCTCGGGCTGGGTACACAGGAGCCGTTAAGCAGTTGGGGCGCACTGCTCAATGATGGTGCTAACTCAATGGAGGTTTCGCCCTGGTTACTGATGTTCCCGGCAGCATTCCTGGTGGTAACTCTGTTTTGTTTCAACTTTATCGGTGACGGGCTGCGTGATGCCCTTGACCCGAAAGATCGCTGAGGAGGCCGCCAATGACTCAATTATTACAGGTTAACGACCTGAACGTGACATTCAAAACGCCGGACGGCGATGTCACTGCCGTGAACAAACTTAACTTTTCGCTGTCCGCAGGTGAGACACTCGGGATTGTCGGTGAATCCGGCTCCGGTAAGTCACAGACAGCGTTTGCACTGATGGGACTGCTGGCGCGCAATGGCGTGGTCAGCGGCTCTGCGGTGTTTAACGGGCGTGAAATTCTCAATCTGAAAGAGAAAGCACTGAACAAAATGCGGGCCGAAGAGATTTCCATGATCTTCCAGGATCCGATGACGTCGCTCAATCCGTACATGAAAGTCAGCAAACAGCTGACAGAAGTGCTGATGCTGCATAAAGGCCTGAGTGCGCATGATGCTTTTGAGGAATCCGTCCGGATGCTGGATGCGGTGAAAATGCCGGAAGCCCGTAAACGGATGAATATGTACCCGCATGAATTCTCCGGCGGAATGCGTCAGCGCGTGATGATTGCTATGGCGCTGCTGTGCAAACCGAAGCTGCTGATTGCCGATGAACCGACCACTGCGCTGGATGTGACGGTGCAGGCGCAAATCATGACGCTGCTGAATGAGCTGAAGAGCGAATTCAATACCGCAATTATTATGATCACCCATGACCTCGGTGTGGTGGCCGGTATCTGTGACAAGGTACTGGTGATGTATGCCGGGCGCACGATGGAATACGGTACTGCCCGCGATGTGTTTTATCATCCGTCGCATCCGTATTCTATCGGGTTGCTCAGAGCCGTTCCGCGTCTTGACGGACCGGAGGACAGTGAGCTTGCCACTATTCCGGGTAATCCGCCTAACCTGCTGCGTCTCCCTGCCGGGTGTCCGTTCCGTCCGCGCTGTCAGTATGCGACTGATGAATGTGTGCGGAATGAACCGCCGTTACAGGCATTTTCTCAGGGCCGTTTGCGTGCCTGCTTCAGAACTGCGGAGGAGTTGGCGTAATGACACATTCAGAACGTCCGGTTTTGCTGGAAATTGAAGATTTAAAAGTCCATTTTTCCATCAGAGATAATAAACAGTGGTTCTGGCAACCGGCCAAAAGCCTGAAAGCGGTGGATGGTGTGACTGTCCGCCTCTATGAGGGGGAAACGCTCGGGGTGGTCGGGGAATCCGGCTGCGGAAAATCCACCTTTGCGCGTGCCATTATCGGCCTGGTGAAATCCACCGCCGGGCGGGTAACCTGGCTGGGTAGAAACCTCAGCGGGATGAGCGAAAAAGACTGGCACAATGTCCGTAATGATATCCAGATGATTTTCCAGGACCCGCTGGCGTCACTCAATCCGCGTATGACTATCGGTGATATTATCGCGGAGCCGCTGCGGACATACTATCCGTCAATGAGCAAGACGGAAGTGGCAGACAAAGTTAAAGCCATGATGATGAAAGTCGGGCTGCTGCCGAACCTGGTGAACCGCTATCCGCATGAGTTTTCCGGCGGGCAGTGTCAGCGTATCGGGATCGCCCGCGCGCTGATCCTCGAACCGAAACTGGTTATCTGTGATGAACCGGTTTCAGCGCTGGATGTGTCTATCCAGGCTCAGGTGGTGAACCTGCTGAAAGAATTACAGCGGGAGATGGGGTTGTCCCTTATTTTTATCGCTCACGACCTGGCCGTGGTGAAACACATTTCTGACCGCGTGCTGGTGATGTATCTCGGTCATGCAGTGGAACTCGGCACCTATGATGAGGTGTATCACAACCCGCTGCATCCGTATACCAAAGCGCTGATGTCTGCGGTACCGGTCCCTGACCCGGATAAAGAGCAGAATAAAACGATTCAGCTGCTGGAAGGCGAACTGCCGTCGCCGATCAACCCGCCGTCCGGTTGTGTCTTCCGCACCCGCTGCCCGCTGGCGGACAGCGAATGCGCAAGAACCCGTCCGCTTCTGGAAGGTAGTTTCCGCCATGCGGTCTCCTGCCTGAAGGTTGATCCGCTGTAAATGCAGTCAATCTGTTAATCGTATTTTTACGACAAAGCGCCCGGTAAGGGCGCTTTTTTTTCATCATCACATCCTGGTTTTCCATCCCAGCCGCAAAATCTGAAGCAGCCCGTTTCCGGATATTGCAAACCGTCTGCCTGTTCCGTTATTTAAAAGCACACCGGTTTTCCGGTAAAGCGATAATACGATGTTGACGAACGTCAACACATAAACTACAGTAGGTGCAGGAAATGAAAAAACACCCGGATAAACATATTCAGTCTGCGATTGAATATGCGTTGTTGCAGGGATGGATGTGGATTGCTCCGGGGAATTCCTCTCATGCATTTTGCCGGTTACGGTGCGGGTCACCGTATGATGAACACCGGCAGCATCAGATGAGTGTCTGGTCAACGCCGCGGAATCCGGAAAACCATGCAAAGCAAATCAGACGAAAAGTGGATGCCTGTCAGTGAAAACAGGCAGAAGGAAAGGGGAAAACGATGGCACTGTATAATTTTACACTGACGCTGTCCGGAGTGACGGCGGATACAAAAAATCTGGAAGATGCCTTGTTTGAAAGCGGCTGTGATGATGCCTTACTCTGTTTTTACGGTAAATCAGTCTATCTTGAGTTTGACCGTGAAGCGCCGTCACTGGATTACGCTATCCGTACTGCTGTGGAGGATGCGGAATCAGCCGGTGTGAATGCGCGGGTGGAATCAGTGGATTCAGCGGTTGTCGGCCTGAGTGATATTGCAGAACTGACCGGCATGTCGCGTCAGGCAATCGCCTTACTTAAGGATGGCACCCGTGGTCCGGGAACCTTTCCGGGACCGGTGCAGCGGTTGCGCGGACAATCCCCGCTGTGGGACTGGGCGGCCGTTGCGGCCTGGCTGACAGCACAGGGGCGGCTGGATACGTACTCTGAGCTGGCAGAAAATGCAAAAGTGATCAGTAAATGGAATGTGGCATTGCGGGCAGGAGCCGCAGAAGATCCTGCCGAAATTGAGGTTATTACACGATCACTGATTGCAAGACGGGAAAAATGCCGCTGCTGACAGACTGACCGGCAGGGAATTTATTCCCGCCAGCGGACTGCGTACTCCGGTGAACCGGTAAAATGACGGGAAATCAGTACTCTGGCAAAAATCTGGTCGATGTCTGCATTCTCATCGGGTGCCAGGCCGATAACCACTTCGGCACATGCCGGATTTTGTGCCAGAAACGGTGCGAATTCTGACCAGTCATTACCGGCCGGAACAATTTCGGCGCCGCCGATCTCTTCAAACTGAAGGTTGAACAG
The DNA here is from genome assembly GCF_019242955.1 of Morganella morganii. Lineage (GTDB taxonomy): Bacteria > Pseudomonadota > Gammaproteobacteria > Enterobacterales > Enterobacteriaceae > Morganella > Morganella sibonii. Next base: position 2,253,358 of record NZ_CP066129.1, on the reverse strand, counting down.
CAGAACGTCTGCCGGGTCAAGGTTATCCATTGCCTGCTCCAGAAACAGGTCATAGGCCATTTCAATGGTTTCCTGTTCGCTGAGGAGGCGGGGCTGAGAGGTACTCATAAGTCAGATTATATTCCGGTGATCCCCCGCCGTGTTATACCGGCGGGGATGATAAAGGGAGCAGTTTATCACAGCAGCGGACTGAAGAAATAACATAACCGCTCGAGTATCCGGTTTGTCAGCGGGCGTTTTTCCCATTCGGTGTAATCGAGGCGGGTAGCGCGCGAAATATAGTCATTCTGGACAATATTCAGGTCACCGGCAAAACTTTCATCGTCGATAACGGCGGTAATTTCAAAGTTCAGCCACAGGCTGCGCATATCCAGGTTTACGGAGCCGACCATACTGAGCTGGTCATCCACGAGAACACTTTTCGTGTGCAGCAGGCCATCTTCGAACAGATAAATTTCCACACCGGCTTCCAGCAGTTCGGTATAAAACGCACGGCTTGCCCAGCGGACGAGGAACGAGTCATTGAGACGCGGCATCACAATGGCGACACGTACGCCCCGCATGGCAGCGGTACAGATAGCGTGCATCAGGTCATCACTCGGTACAAAATACGGTGTGGTGAAGGTCAGACGCTCCTGTGCGGCGAAAATGGCCGTCATCAGAGATTGCTGAATTAGTTCTTCGGGAAACCGGGCCGGAGGCGACAATATTCACAGTATGGCCGCTGTCTTTTTCAAACGGCATTTCAATATCATCAGGCGGAGGCGGTAACCGGCGTTCGCCGCGTTCCATTTCCCAGTCAAGTGCATAGATAATGCCGAACAGAGTGGTCACAGGGCCTTCCATACGGACAAGAATATCAACCCACTCACCGACACCGGCATCCTGCTTAAAGTAACGCGGATCGACCATATTCATACTGCCGGTGTATGAAATATAGTTATCGATGGTGATAATTTTCCGGTGCTGGCGCAAATCCATCCGGCGCAGAGCAAAACGCAGAACATTCACCGGCAGAGCTTCGACAAACTCGATCCCGGCGTCCCGCATCATTTTCGGATAATCATGGCGGAAGAAGTGCCAGCTGCCGGCGGAATCAACCATAATCCGGCATTTTACGCCCCGTTTTGCGGCGGCGAGCAGGGCATTGGTGACATTGTCCACGTCACCGCCGGGTTTCCAGATGTAAAACACCATATCAATGCTGTGTTTTGCATTATCGATATCTTTTACAATCTGGCGTAATGAATCTTCACAGGTGGTAAACAGCTGTATCTGGTTACCTTTTACCCCCGGTATACCCTGACGATGTTCGATCAGCTGAAACAGCGGGGCAGCCTGAGTACTGTTTTCGGTGGCAAAAATATGTTTTGACCGGCGCAGATTTTCAACCCAGCCGGAAACAGACGGCCACATTCCTTTTGCCTGTTCAACGCGGCGGCGGCCGAGATGCAGCTCACCAAAGGCGAGATAAGCGATTATCCCGATAAAGGGCAGGATATAAATGATCAGTAACCAGGTCATGGTCGATGTCACCGGGCGGCGTTTATACATCACGCGGACAGAGATACCGGCCACCAGCAGCCAGTAGAAAAGAATACTCAGCCAATATAACAGCGTATAAAAGGTCGACATAGGTATTATCTTTCCCTAAAAATAAGGTTCGCAGACAAGACAGGCACAGAATCTGATTGATACTCCACCGGAAAATGTATCAGAAAGCTTTCTGTAATGCTGCTATATTTGTGATTTAAGTCAGTTTAACCCCTTTTTTCCGGCAATGTTTGCGGATATTGCGGGAAAGCGGTTGGTTATTGTGTCAGGCAGTTTATAATAATCGCCCTTATTATTAGCTTATTTTTTTCACACAGTCTAAAAAGGGTTTAGTTATGAGACACAGCAGACCGGAAGTTGCACGTTGGCGTATGTTACGGCAGGCAACCCGTCGTCGTCGTCGCTGGCTGGAAAGTCAGTCACGGCGGAATATCCGGATTTTCGCCCTGCGTAAGCTGGATATCGCGAGACAGCGCCGTTCGCTGTTGTTTGCTCAGACCGGATTAAGCCACTAAGAGTGACCATCAGCACGATAAGTGACAATGGTTGCATCTTTCTTATTGAAACTGATTGCTATTTGCATTTACACTAGTGACCATTGTCATTATTAGTTGCTTATAAGATTGTATTGATATGTCTATTTTTCGCTGGGTCAGCTGGCCGATTCTCATTTCACTTTGTCTGCACGCTTCTGTGGCTGCGGCGATTTACTACAACATAAATAAGGAAGCTGAGGATGAGCCGAAAGTACTGATGGTGGAGATGGCGGCTTTTGCGCCTGCACCGGCAGCTGCTGTGGCTGAACCTCAGCCGGAACCTGAACCGGAGCCCGAGCCTGAACCAGAGCCGGAGCCTGAACCGGTAGTGAAGCCGGTTATTGAAAAACCGGTGGAAAAGAAACCGGTTGAGAAAAAACCAAAACCAAAACCGAAAAAAGAGAAAAAAATTGAGAAACCTGCCGTAAAACCGGCAGAAACCAAAGCACCGGTATCCGATAAGCCTCTGTTCAGTGGTACGCCGGATGGTCAGCAGAACGAGAAAAAAGCCCCCGCAGGTCCCGTGGGAAATGTGGCTTCTGCCGGACAAAGTGATATTGGCGGTGGTGATCCGAAAGCGTTAAGCCGTGCTGATCCGGTTTATCCGGCACGGGCACGCAGCCTGGGTAAAGAAGGGAAGGTACGGGTCAGATTTGATGTTGATACCGATGGTCGTATTGAGAATATCGATATTATCGAAGCATCACCGAAAAATATGTTTGAACGTGAAGTCCGTAACGCAATGCGTAAATGGCGTTACGAGAAAAAACCTAAGAAAGGTATGACGACAACCATTATTTTCCGGATCGACGGCAAGACCACCATTCAGTGATCTGATAAAAAAGAAAACCCGGTACCTGAAAGATGCCGGGTTTTTTGTTTCAGCTTTATTTTGCCGGGAAAATATCGCTGCGTAAATTTATCAGGTTATCCGGTACAACATGTATAACCCCTTCACCCGGAATATCAATTTCTGCAATCATAAACAATGCCATGGTTGTCAGCAGCGGCAGGATTAAAATCATAATATTATTGCCGCGTAACCCGCGGATATTATACCCGATCAGCACATTGGCACTGACCGCAAATAAAATCAGTAATACCCAGGCAGCTCCCGGAATCTGATAACGCCAGCTGGCCATGGTTTTCTCTTCGGAAACATAGAGATCACTGAAAGCGGTCAGCACAGAGGCAATCACCGGATTTGGTGTGGTGCGGGCTTGAGATGCAGCGAGTTCCCAGAGAGAAGACTGTGCATCGAGGGAGATATCCCGCCATTTTTCATTTTTTGCCTGCGATCCGCCGTTAAAGAAATCGATACGGGCATCAATATACGTGCCAAGCAGGGTATTGGCACGCAGTGTATTTTCCGGAGACAGTAATTGTGCCCGCTGGAATGCATTACCGATGGCAATAGCTTCGTTTTCTTCCATTTGTTCGCGGTTATTATAGCCGCCGATAGAAATCGTCAGTAAAAAGCCGATTAATAAACCCAGCAGAGATAATACGGCGCCGAGAACAATTTTGGTTTCATCATCCGCTAATTCAGTTTTTCCGTGGCGTTTTCTGAACAGGTATTTTCCGGCATAAGCCGAACCGACAGATAAAATAAAAATAACAACAAACAAAATAACGGAATCAGAGACTAAAGCATTAAACAGCGCAGCCATACAGAGACCCTTTAACAGAAAAACTCAGCAGAAAGCTGAGATACAGGTGGAATAAAGCCGGCCTGAAAAGGCCGGCCGGATACAAAACCGTTATATCATCCGCTGACGGGAAATGCGGTCCTTTCTGATTATTTCAGCAGTCTGACTCTGACAGCCTTACCTTTGATTTTACCCTGCTGAAGCAGTTTGCGTGCCTGCTGTGCAATACCCTGACGTACCGCGACATAAGCATGCATCGGGTGGATCACGATTTTGCCGATATCTTCGCCGTTCAGCCCCATATCACCGGTCATCGCGCCGAGAATATCCCCCGGACGGATTTTGGCTTTTTTGCCGCCGTCGATACACAATGTTGCCATTGCCGCATCCAGCGGAGTGATCCGCAGACCGGCCGGGATCGGCTGCCAGTTCAGTTTCATATGCAGCATTTCTTCCAGTGCATTCGCACGGACGGCTTCTTCCGGTGCGCACAGACTGATTGCCAGCCCGCTTTCACCGGCACGGGCAGTACGGCCGATGCGGTGGATATGCACTTCCGGGTCCCATGCCAGTTCGTAGTTGATCACCAGCTCCAGCGCTTTGATATCCAGCCCGCGGGAGGCCACATCCGTGGCGACAAGCACACGGCTGCTGCCGTTGGCAAAGCGGATTAAGGTCTGATCGCGTTCGCGCTGCTCCATATCACCGTGCAGCACCAGAACACTCTGTCCGCTGCTTTCAAGGGCTTCAAATACATCCTGACAATCTTTTTTGGTGTTACAGAACACCACGCAGGAGGCCGGCTGTTCACGGCTCAGTAATTTTTGTAACAGCTCAGTTTTGCCGCGGCGCGACACTTCATAAAATTGCTGTTCAACGGCAGGCAGTTCATCCGTGCTGTCGGTTTCGATAGTTTGCGGGTCGCGCTGAAAACGGCGGCTGACAGCGGCGATTTCATCCGGCCAGGTGGCGGAAAACAGCAGTGTCTGACGTTCTTCCGGTGTCCGGGAGAGAATGTCGGCGATATCGTCAGAGAATCCCATATCCAGCATACGATCCGCTTCATCCAGCACCAGTGTGCGGACAGCATCAAGGTGCAGGGTATCTTTGTTCAGATGGTCAATCAGACGGCCGGGAGTAGCCACAATGATGTGCGGCGGGTGGATCAGGGAATCGCGCTGGGCACCGAACGGTACGCCGCCGCATAAAGTCAGAATTTTGACATTCGGCAGATAACGGGCCAGACGGCGTAACTCACCGGCGACCTGGTCCGCGAGTTCACGGGTCGGACACAGAACCAGTGCCTGAGTCATAAATTGTCCGGCATCGATATGCTGTAACAGCCCCAGACCGAATGCAGCCGTTTTCCCGCTGCCGGTTCTGGCCTGCGCACGGACATCTTTCCCCGCCAGAATAGCCGGTAATGCGGCGGCCTGAACGGGCGTCATGGTCAGATAACCCAGTTCATTCAGGTTGGTAATTTGTTCTGCGGGAAGTGCATTAAGTTCAGCAAATGAGGTCACGATGAAAATTCCGGATTAAATATTAAGAGAGATTTCCGGCAATGATACTATTACCGGGCGCCGGTGTCGCGGGGAACCTGCGCTTTATCCCGGCAGACAAAACGGCCACTCAGAAGAGTGGCCGGTATGAAAGGTGTTATTTTAAATCACTGTTACTGCTGTCTAACTGAAAATGACGTTTTCCGTCAGGCAGCGGGCGGGGACGGTTTTCCGCATCCACCGCAACATAACTGAAGACAGCTTCTGTTGCGCGGTAACGGTCACCGATAGGGTCAGTGGCGACTTTTTTCACCCAGACCTCGACTTTTACCGTCATGGATGAATTACCGGTTTTCAGGCAGCGCGCATAACAGCAGACCACATCACCGACAGCCACAGAGCGCAGGAAGGTAATGCCGTCGACGCGGACTGTCACCACGCGTCCGAGTGCTATCTCTTTGGCCAGAATAGCGCCGCCGATATCCATCTGCGACATCAGCCAGCCGCCGAAGATATCCCCGTTGGCATTGGTGTCTGTCGGCATGGTTAAGGTGCGCAGCACCAGTTCCCCGTTGGGTAAACATTGTTGTTGAGTCATGAGAAACACTTACATCCGTTTAACGAAAAAGGATACCGGCGGAAACAAACCGATATCCGGTTGATTTTATTATTTTTCTTCTTCCCGTGGCAGATGACGGTAAATATATACCACACTGGCAACGGTAAATACCAGTGTTACAGCGGTCAGACCAAAGACTTTGAAGTTCATCCAGGTATCCATCGATAACCAGAAGGCGACATACACATTCACCGCCGCACAGACGATAAAGAAGAGTGCCCAGGCCAGATTCAGACGCTGCCAGACCTGTGGCGGGAGCGTCAGCTCTTTGCCCAGCATCTTCTGAATCAGCGGCTTACCGAAGATAAACTGACCGCCCAGTAAAACGAGGGCAAACAACGCATAAATAATCGTCACTTTCCATTTGATAAACTGCGGATCATGGAACACGATGGTCAGTGTGCCGAAGACAGCCACAATCACAAAGGTGATAACGGCAGATTTCTCCAGATGTTTATACATGAACCAGCGCACAGCCAGCGCCACCGCTGAGGCGGCGATTAAGGCACCGGAGGCGTAATAGATATCCACGGTTTTATATATGGCAAAAAAGATAACCAGCGGGATAAAGTCGAGTAGTTGCTTCATAATTGAGTCTGTCCGAAATTTAAATTTATTTTAAGCACGTGGCATCCAGTCGCTTATTTTTAAAGAAAAAAAATATATTACAATTGATTTTGCAATATTTTACCATAAGACGCGGTCTGACTATCTTCTTTATCCGCGTTCGGTTATAAATCAGTTTAACTATTAGCAGTAAAATTAAATTGTACATCTTAATACGATATTTTTATAAGGGGCGATAATGCAGTCGAGCCGACTTTTGCGCTGGATGCCGGGACTTTCTGTTTTTCTGCACTATGAACGAAAAAATCTGCGCTTTGATATCCGTGCGGGGCTTTCTGTCGCGGCCGTGGCATTACCGGTGGCTATCGCTTACACGGGGCTGATGGGCATTAATGCGATTGTCGGCCTCTATGCCTGTATCCTGCCGATGATGACGTATGCACTGTTCGGCTCTTCCCGGCAACTGATTGTCGGGCCGGATGCGGCGACCTGTGCGGTGATTGCGGCAGCAATTATCCCGCTGGCAAAAGGCGATCCCGACACGCTGTGGCAACTGGCGATCATCATGACACTGATGACCGGTGTCTGGTGTCTCATTGCCGGGCATTTTAAACTCGCCGCATTTGCGGATTTTTTATCACAGCCGATTTTGCAGGGGCTGCTCAACGGTGTGGCGGTGACGATTATTGTCGGGCAGATAGGAAATGTGCTCGGGCTGGATGAACTGCCGTCCCAGCTGATTGAGTGTCTGGTGGCGCTGCCTGACCATATGCACCTTCTGCATATGCCGACCCTGATCCTCTCCGGTGCCAGTCTGGCGGCGCTGATTTTATTGCGGGCCGTCCGCCGTAACTGGCCGGGACCGCTGATTGTGATGACAATTGCCACACTGATCAGTGCGAAACTGGATTTTGCCTCTATGGGGATTGCGGTAGTCGGTAATCTCGGTAACGGACTGCCGCATATTAAAATGCCGTCGTTTGATCCCGGCCTGCTGCGTGAACTGGTGATCCCGTCTCTGAACCTTGCGGTGATCAGTATTGTCAGCTTTATGATGACGGTACGCAGTTTTGCCGAGAAAAACGGCTATACCATCGATGTGGATCAGGAGTTGCGGGCACAGGGCTACATCAACATTGCTTCCGGATTATCCCAGGGTTTTGCGGTCAGTGCCGCAACCAGCCGTACTGCGGTCAACGATGCCTCCGGCGGTAAAACACAGATGGTGTCCCTGATCGCTGCCGGATTGATCGCGCTGGTGCTGTTTTTCCTGACCGGGTTCCTCGGACATATCCCGCTGGCAACGCTCGGAGTGGTACTAATTTATTCTTCCTGGTCGATGTTCAGCATCCGTCAGATTTTCTCTTTCCGTAAGCGGAATAAATCAGCATTCACACTGGCACTGTTTACTCTCGTCGCGGTGCTGGTGGTGGGGCTGATCAACGGTATCGGTTTTGCGGTTCTGCTGGGACTGGTGCAGTTCCTGCGCACGGTTTTCCGTCCGACAGATCAGTTGCTGGGTGTGGATGAGCAGGGGATGATTCATTCTATCAATAACAGTAACGTCGATATCAATCAGGTCGACGGATTAGTGATGTACCGCTTTAACTCGCCGCTGACCTATTTCAACGTTGCTTATTTTAAAAAGCGGGTGTTACAGGTGGTGAATACCGCACCAAAACGTCCCGGCTGGATCGCGGTGGATGCAACGGTCAGCTTTATCAATAACGACATGAGTGTGTTCAGTACACTGAATGAGCTGGTGACAGAGCTGAAAATCAAAGGTGTCACACTGATCCTGGCCGGACGGCGCACCGAACTGACGCGTTGGGTGTCCGAAAACAAAATCAAACGTAATGATGATGATTTGATTATTGTGCCGGATCTTTATTTCGCCATCCGGCTGATTCAGAGTAAACAGCAGGGCCGCATCAAAGCGATAGAAGAGGCGATGGAGCAGGCTGAGGAGGGAGCGGAAAAACCGCTCACCACCTGATTTCAGCAATAAACCCGCCTTGCGGGCTGCGGCGGAACTGTATGGTCATGTGATGCAGTTCCGCAATCCGTTTAACGATAGATAACCCCAGGCCGCTGCCGGTTTTTTCCTGTCCCGGCGGCCGGTAAAAACGCTCTCCCAGCCGGGCCAGTGTCTCATCACTGACGCCCGGCCCGTCATCCTCAATCACTAACTGCTTCGCTGTCAGTATCAGCTGAACAGTGCCGCCTGTTTTGCCGTAGCGGACAGCATTGTGCAGCAGATTACGCAGCATTACGGTCAGCAGCAGTTGTTCGCCGCGGACGGATAATTCCGGTGGGGAAATATCAGTGATCACACTGACCTGATGTTCCGCAGCCTCTGCCGCGGTCTGAGCAACAGCGTCTCCGATAATAACTGACCAGCGCTGCTCTGTGTTTTCTGCCGGATGTGATTGTGATTCCAGCCGCGAGAGAGTCAGCAATTGATCCACCAGGCGGGTGGCACGGTCAATGCCGGTGATCAGATTTGCGGTGACGTGTTCCCGTGTGGCGGGGTCATCTCCGGCTATCTGCATCACTTCAGACTGAACTTTGAGTGCAGCCAGCGGGCTGCGCAGTTCATGCGCTGCATCAGAGGTAAAGCGGCTCTCCCGCTCCCGCAGGTCGCGGATACGCAGAAATAATCCGTTCAGTGCATCCAGCATCGGACTGACCTCTTTCGGCAGTACCGGCGGGGTCAGCGGTGTGAGTTCTGCCGGGCTGCGGCGTTGTAACTGTCGCGCCAGCAGGCGCAGCGGGGTCAGTGCGCGGGTCAGCAGCCACAAAAACAACAACAGCATCAGCGGCAGTGCCACCAGCCACGGAACGGCCTGCGCGGTAATAATGGTCAGCCCCATATCTTCACGGTATTCCCATTCCTGGCCGACCACGATGATATAGCGGCCATCAGCAGAGGGCAGCTGTACAAAGCGCCACTGGTCGTTGTCATCTGTCAGTGTCCCGTCACGAAAACCGTTTTTCCTGTCAGAAAACGGAATTTTCCGGCCGTTTTCGCCGTCATCCAGTACCCGTTCGCCCTGCGGGGTAAAAATAGCAAAAGCGAGCGCATCATCATCCTGCTTTCCCCGGTTGCCGGAGAGCATCTTTTTCGTTTTCTGAATAGCGGATGACGGAAATGCCAGTCCGGAAGGCAGGACTGACAGGCGTTTGGCAAAGGCAATTTGTTGTGTATCGAATAATTCATTGATGGATTTTGTGGTCTGCATCCAGGCAAACACACTGGCGATACCCCATGTCAGCAGGGTAAGCAGCAACAGTAGCCCGCCAAGCCGCAGGCGCAGACTATACGTTTTCATCATTTTTCCCCGCGACATACCCGACGCCATGAATGGTTTTGATAAACCCGCGTCCCAGTTTACGGCGCAGATGATGAATATGCACCTCAACGGCATTACTGGAAACATCCTCATCCCAGTTATACAGTTTCTCTTCAATCATTGCGCGGGACAGCACTTTCTGAGGATTACGAAGAAACAGCGCCAGCAGCGCCAGTTCTTTGCCTTTCAGTGATACCGGTACACCGCCGCAGGTGACAGTCATGGCTACCGGATCCATCTCCACGTCGCCGAGCACCAGTTTTTCAGAAACCTGTCCGTAGCGGCGGCGGATCAGCGCCTGTAGCCGTGCGGCAACTTCCGCCAGTGCAAACGGTTTGCACAGATAATCATCCGCGCCCTGCTGCAAACCACTGACCCGCTGTTCAAGGGCATCGCGGGCGGTCAGGATTAGTACCGGTTCGTCGCGCCCCTCTGCCCGCCACTGCTTCAGTATGTCGATCCCGTCAATACCGGGCAGGGAGAGATCAAGGATCACCGCATCATAAGGGGCAGAATAGAGTGCCTGCTGACCGGTTTGTCCGTCGGTAAACCAGTCCGGGGTAAAACCGAGCCTGCTCAGGCCGATTTTCAGCCCGTCGCCAATCAGCCGGTCATCTTCAATTAATAAAATTCGCATTATATTTGTCCGTTATGGTACCTCTGTGTATGGCTCCAGGACTGAAAGCCATTGTTCAGGTATCGGGTTACTATCTGTATCGTAGTATATATCCGGAATGCTGTTGTATACCGTTATTCATTCAAACTGCAGATCCACCGGTGGTGTCCATCCCGCCGGGCTCCGTCTGCTTTACTCCTGCCGTCTGCCTGTATCCTGAGTGAGGTTGGGTATAAAGGCTTAAACACGTTTATGATATGTATAAATATACCCGGAAGGTGAAGAAACAGAAATGTATATCTGAAATATTAATGAAATATATATCGTTAAACTATCTTATTTATTTTATGGAATACTATAGAATGCACTTTCCATATCGGCACTGATTAGTATTGCCACCTGAGTAATATCAGCTTGTTTGAATTTCCCATATAAATCTTACTCGTTTTCAAACCCTGTTTATAAACACGTTAAATGACACGTCAATAATAGACGGTTTTTTAATATTAAAACCGTCAGTTGCTAATGATCATACTCATTATAAGATGGAAAAGGCATGCTCAGGGAGCAAAAGCAACCTGTTTTTTATATTGATGTCAGTCGGAATAAGTCATTGTGCCAGGTAAATATACTTATTTAGGGAGGCCAATGAATTTTATCTATCACATTGATTTTATTTAATTATTTTAATTACTTGGTAAATTATCTTTATGTTATAAAAAGAATTATTTATTTTTATTAAATGAAAATAGTCTCACGGGTACTACTATATGTGCATTTTATAATACATTTTTAGAGTTATTAACTGGTTGTTGATTTGTTTTTGGTTTTTTATTTAAATAAACGTAGTGTTGGTTACTTGATATGTAGTAAATATCACTTTATACTCTACCAAATCAAAATGCTTTAGTAATAAATCATAACGTTAAGATTGTTTGCACCGGGTTGAAATCCCGGGTTTTATGCAATAAAAAATATTCTTATTTTGTTTCGTTAAAAAGTATTTTTAATATTATTTTCGTTGTTTTAAATAATATCTTATTGCTGTACAAAACATCTGCCAGCTATTGAAGGGAAATATTGTTACTCTAAAATTGCGGTGGGTAATCAGAAAGCCTAATGTGGCGACCGTTATATACTTTGGAAAACATATGAAACTGAAAAAATTAGCTATTTTAACCACTGCAAGTCTGTTTGCATTTGTGTCTGCTCAGTCTTTAGCACAGCAAAATGCGACAGTCACTTTTACAGGGGCGATTGCTAATGCTACCTGTGATGTTAGTGCATCTCAAAAAAATATTGACCTTGGTACTCATGCAGCAAAATCAGTAACAGACATTGCTGTACCTCTGGCAACTAAAAACTTTAATTTAACATTGAATAACTGCAGTGATGCATCAACTGATCCGTTAGGTGTTCCGTTAGTTGTTGTAACTGCAGGCAATAGCTTAGCAGGGCACTCAGATTTATTTGCGGATACAAATGCTACCCAGATTGGTGTTAAATTATCTGCAACTGACGGTGATGACCAGAAAGTAGTATTAAAAACGAACGACAGAACCTCTCTTGATAAAATTAAATTCACAGGTAAAGGTGACTACAATCTGCCAGTGGATGCGGCATTATTCGCAACTGTGGCCGGCGTAGCACTGAAGCCTCAGATGCTGAATGTGCCTGTTACATTTAGTGTTGCATATAACTGATTTATAAGTCATTAACAACTATCAGGAGCAGGTAACAAAGGTTTTTTGTTACCTGTTCTTTTAGGGGATTATATGATTTTTTTTTAAAAAAATTATAATTGCCGGATTTGTTTTATTTTCATCATCTGCATTTTCAGGTGTCGGGTTAAACCAGACACGAATTATTATTGATGGTAATGAAAACAGTGCATCGGTCGTAGCGAGAAATACTGATGATTCACCTTATTTGGTTGCGAACTATATTACAGAATTAGTGAATGCTAAACCGGTAGGTAATGATTTTTTTATTATCACCCCTCAGGTTTTTAAACTTGATGCCAATTCATTAAATACAATAAAAGTTCAGGCTATACCCGGGATGTTTCCTTCTGATCGTGAATCAATGTATTATTTCCACTCCCGAAATGTTCCGGCAACTAACGGGCAGTCAGGGGTGAAAGTAGGTCTGGAAAATATTATTAAAGTCTTTTACCGGCCGGCTGGTTTAACGATGACCTCGAAAGACGCATATGCCGAACTGGATATAAAATCTGATATTAATGGTATTAAGGTGATCAATGGTTCACCTTACTTTATCAACTTGCAAAAAATAAAAATAAATAATGATGCGATAAAATTAAATTCTGACAGCAGTATTATTGCACCTTATTCTGAAGCAAATTATATGACAGCGAACAAATCAGGTCAGGCAACATGGGTTGTCATTAATGAACTTGGTGGTACAGATGAATACTCAAAGAATTTTTAATATTTTCTTTCTGTTGCTGATTGTTTCTCTGCATCCTGTGGCAGGCTATTCTGCAGGTGGAAGTCATGTTGTATTTAAAACAAGAGTCGTTGTCGGAACCTGTGAATTTGATGAAAGTAATGATTTTAATAAAAATGTTAATCTGACAAAGATAAATTACCTTATGGTCAGCGATGTTGAAAAAACAGAAATCAAAAAACCAATTATTACTGAAACATTTACCTATACGGTAAAATGTAAGAACTTTCCGTCAGGAAGTCTGAAAGACATAAAGATTCAGATGTTACCTGCAAATAATACTGACGCTGAAAATGGTATTTATTTTAGTCATAATGATGAAACGCAGACTGGTTTTATCCTGAAAGCATGTGACAGTAATAATAAAAACTGTCAGAACAGTGATGCTAATAATGGTGTTGCTGTATTTCAAAGCGACTCAGATGATGTAATTGCTATTAACTATCATGTCAGTCTGGTGAAACGAAAATCAGGTGTTTCTCCTGGAATATCAACAGCATCTGTCAGCCTTATTTATCTCCAGGATTAAATCATGAAGATCAGAATAAAACAAAAATTATATGTAATGCTATTGGCTGCTTTATCCTGTGTTTCATCTTCACAGGGAAGCAGTAGTATAACTTATAATTTTTCTGTTTTATTTCTGGCTAAAACCTGTGATGTTTCGGTGGAAAATGAGATTGCAATTGAAAATTTACCGGGGACTGGCATTGTGACTAATAGTTCTATTATAAATGATACTGCAACAGCAGATGTAAAATTAAGTCTGAAAAATTGTACGTCTCCTGATATTACAGGCTCTAAAGTCTATATTTCACAAGGTAATACACTTACCGGAACAATGGATTTTTTCAATGATAATCCGGCAGGTATTATAGGGTTACAATTGACTGATGGTAATTTTGTTTTCAGTAAAACAGCAACCGCACTGCCGGAAGATAAATCTGTTGTCTGGCGGAATATTGCATCTGTCGCAGAAACTAAAACAATAAAAGCCCGCCTGCGATGTAAGACCGCCGGGTGCAAGCCACAGGAAGGTAATTTTTCAGCATCAGTAACATTTAATTATTATATTGATTAATAAAGGAAATTAAATGAAAGTACATACCGCCTTATTCGCCTGTTTTGTCAGCTTACTTATGGTAAGTCAGGGCGTATTCGCCGGTGTGTCTCTGGACAGAACCCGGATCATTTTCAATGAATCGGATAAAAATCAGACGATCAGTGTAATGAATGACAGTGATAATTTGTATCTTGTTCAGAATACTATTCTTACCGATTATACAGATGAGCACAGTGAATCCGTCCGGCAGTTTGTCACGATCCCCCCATTAGCCCGTCTGGAAAAACAATCGAATAATGCTATCAGGATTTTACCTAAAAATTTAAGTTCACAACCGGCAGACAGGGAATCACTCTTTTTTTTCGTGGTTAATTTTATTCCGGAAGGAAAGCGGGCAGAGTCGGGTGACAAAGAAATTGCGATAAATTTTAATATTGCAACAAAGATGATAATTAAAGTTTTTTACCGGCCTGACACTATTTCCGGTGATGTGGATGATTTTGCCGGTGCACTGATATTTCAGATGTCAGGAAAACAATTAGTGATAAAAAATCCGTCAGGATATTATTATACGCTGGAGTTTCTCAGTCTGGACGGGCAACGTTACCAGGCAGAACGCGCGCCGATGATTGCGCCTTTTTCATCTCTTGAACTGCCAGTTTCAACGAATGCGGATAAAGCACAATGGCGGGTAATTAATGATTTCGGAGGTTCCTCTGAACTATTTACTGCTGAAATTAAGATATAACAATATGAAAAATAACCAGATAAAAAAATCATTTGTTTTTTTTACTCTATTAATATTGCTGACTGCCTTTATTCATCCGGGCTATGCATCCACAGGGTTTAAGTTTCCTTTAAAACGTTATGTCTATCCTGAAAGTAACAAAAACGGAATCAGCATTACTTTGTCGAACAATACAGATATTCCTTATCTGATAGAATCATGGGTGGCTTCAGCTGATAATAAAACATACTTACCGGTTAATAACATCCCGGATGATAAAGTGCCGTTTATTATTTTACCTCCTTTGAAGCAAATTAATGCTCACACTGAATTCAGCTGGAGCATACGTCGTACCGGTGTTATTGTTAACGGAGAACCGTTACCGGATGATCGTGAGTCATTATTTTGGATTGGTATGAAAGCGATTCCGTCAGAGAGTAAAGACAAAAATAATGGTGTTTTTTTTAAAGTATCCCCTGAGTTTTATTTCAAATTACTTTACCGGCCAAAATCAATTGAGCATGTCAGGCTGCAGGATGCCGAAGATTCATTGGTTATTACACGCATCGGTAACCAGCTATCTGTTAACAATCCTTCACCATTATTTATAACGTTTGATCAGCTTCTTGTCGGTACGACTGAACTGAAGAATGGGGATGCACTGATAACAATAAAACCATTCTCAGTACGGATGATTGATTTACCTGAAAGCCAAAAAAATAAAGTTATTACCTGGCGGATTAGTGATGAAAATTTATTTGAGCTTACTACACATACTGTTAAATAAGACAGAGTTAATTGGGTGATACAGTTCAGGACATAGCAAAATGGAAATAATAAAAATACGTCAAATAAAGACTAACCTATTGTTTTGTTGTGTAGTATCAGTATTCCCTGCACATTCTGCAACTGAGACTTATTTTGATCCAAATCTTCTGATGAATGGTACAGGAATTGACAGTTCACAGATTAATCTGGAGCAATATGAGAAAGGAAACCCTATTTCTCAGGGTACTTATAATATGATGGTTTCTGTCAACAGCCAGACTGTCGGGGAACGTGATGTCAACTTTGCCGCTGACAACGGACAAAAAATCGTTCCTGAATTTACTGTTGATGAATTTTATGCGCTGGGTGTTAATACCAGTGCGATTCCTGCATTTAAAAATATTCCGCCGGATCAAAAAATCACAAACCTGGCTGAATATATCCCGGATGCTTTTGTTTCTTTTGATTTAAAAAACCTGACAGTCAATGTGTCTGTCCCTCAGATAGCTATGCGGTCCACCAGTTTTGATATATTAGAAACGGACCTGTTAGATGAGGGTATTAATGCGCTGACATTAAATTATTTTATGAATTATGGCAAAACAACACAGTCAGGTAATTCAGTGGCAGGCTCAGGCGGTAATGATACCTTTTTTACAAACGTAAATGCCGGTGTTAATTTCGGTGCCTGGCGGGTCAGAACGAATTATGCTTATAACTACTCACGTGGTGAATCCGGAAACTCATCATCATCAGACTTCTCAGGTACACATATCTATCGCGCCATTTTAAACCTGAAATCAACATTTAAAGCAGGGCAGATAACGACCGGGAGTGAAATATTTGAAAGTATTCCGATGAAAGGGCTTACTCTCGCATCCAATGAGCAGATGGAACCGGGAAACCGGCGTGGATTCGCCCCGGTAGTTACCGGAACAGCTAATACTAATGCAACAGTTACTGTCAGACAAAACGGAATGGTTGTTTACCAGACATTTGTCCCGCCCGGACAGTTCCGCCTTGATGATATTCCTTCCGGCGGTACAGCGGGGGATATGGAAGTTACTATTGAGGAAGATAACGGATCAAAACGGGTATTTACACAGGCATATTCGTCTTTGCCGGTAATGCTGCGTCCCGGTACTTACCGCTATGAGATAAGCGCGGGTGAGTATGATGGTCATCTGACGGAAGGCTCCCGCCGGCAGCGTTTTTTTCTCGGTACACTCAGTTACGGATTACCTGAAAATGTTACCCTGTACGGGGGAACACTGCTGGCACAGGATTATCAGTCTGCGTCTGCCGGTATTGGCCTTTCATTAGGTATGGCAGGAGCATTATCTGTTGATGGTATACATGCAAGAACCACAATTGCAGATAACGATTACAGCGGAGAGTCTTACCGGGTACGCTATTCAAAAAGTATGTTATCAACCGGTACATCGTTTGATTTAACGGCGATGCGTTACAGCACTAAAGACTATTATAGTTTTTCTGATTTTAATAACTCAGGGTATATGCTGAAAAGTGATCTTGCTCCCTGGCTGACAGGCAGAGCACGTTATAGTTTTCAGACATCAATTACCCAATCTTTGAAAGAATACGGAACAATCAGCCTGAGAGCGACCAAAAATACATATTGGAACGAACAGGACTCTAATACTAATTTATCTGTATCATATAATACCAATATTAAGGGTATTAACTATGACCTGAGTTATAACATAGACCGTATAAAAACAGATAATAATGGCTGGCCGGAAAATCGCTGGGTTGCACTAAATGTTAACATACCGTTTAGTATATTTTCTAACAACGCAACTGTCAGGAATATGTCTGCCAGTTATAGTTTTATGCGGGACAATAATAATAAAACAACGCAACAGCTGGGTGTGACCGACAGCGCTTTTGATAATAAATTATCTTACGGAATATACCAAAATCTGAACAGTGATGGTAATCAGTACAGCGCCGGCACAAATGCATCTTACAATGGTGATATTGTAAATATAGCAGGAGGGTACAGCTATTCTGAAGATTCTCAGAGCCTGTCCGTTAATATGTCCGGCGGGCTTGTTGCACACGGTGACGGAGTGACCTTATCACGTACTCTCGGGAACACCGTCGCTGTTATCAGTGCGGATGGCGCAGAGTCAGCACAGCTTAACGGTAATTCATCATTTGACCGGTTTGGTAATACTGTGGTGCCTTATCTTAATGGTTTTAATGCTAATCAGATAAATGTTAATGTTGATACACTGCCTGAAAATGTCACGTTCAAAGAAACAGCAATGACAATTTATCCGACAGACGGCGCTGTTGTTAAACGTAAATTTAATACTAAAATTGGTTATCAGGTGTTGCTGGCACTGTCTCCGGCAGGAAAACAGCCGCCATTTGGCGCTATTGCACGGTTAAATAAGACGGATGATGATATCAATACCGGAATTGTGGGAAACCATTCTCAGCTATATATGAACGGATTACCAGCTTCAGGCGAAATATTTATCAGATGGGGGACGGGAGATCAACAATGTACTGTCCGTTTTAACAGAATAGATAAAATCGAAACCTCAGAACAGATACCAATCAGGATGCTGGATATTCCATGTGTATAAATAAATGGTGTGGTTTATTTTGTCATTCTCATATTACCGGGAGGGGAAATGATATTTAAACAATATATTTATAAGATATTAATAGGTGTGGGAGGGATTTTGTTATTATCCCCTTCCTTTGCTATTAATTATATTCCATCGGGGGCGTCAGGATATCTTGGGTATTATCCGGTAAATAGCGTTAAGATAGCTATAAATGATAAGGGTGTTAGTTCTATTGTGCCTTATTATAATTCGATGGGGGTCAGCTCTATTATGGGGCGATGTTCGACATTTGCAAATATTAATTCTGAACAAGCTGGTGCTATCGAATCTGTGCCATATCAATCTGATGTATATGGGTTTAAGTTTTATAACAGTAGTAAGCCTGATAGTAGTGATTATATTTTAGCAGCGCCTGATGCTCTGTTTGACACGCGCTATCTTTCCTGGCACAGTGGCGGGCAAACTATTTATGGAACTGCTGTTTTCAGAAATTCAAAACTATCAGGTTCAGTCCCGGATAATACTTATCTTTCAGGACCACTGTGTATAAATACCTATTATCCTGAACTGCAGGGAAGAAGTTCAATGACTATTACAGGGTTGCATCTTTATGCGGTAGGAAATATTGAGCCGGGAAAATATTTTATGAAAAAAAGTATATACGGTATAGGACATGGTGCTACACGGCAGGGACCCTGCAAAAGATAGTTCAGAAAAGATAAATTTTTCATCTTCAGATGCGATTGAAGTATTACAGACATGCGATATTACACCAACGACCTCAACAAACATTATGTTTTCTAATCAACTAACGAAAACATACCCGACTGCAACTCTGCTTGAAAGTTCACCGGCAGGAATTATCTTTAATTGTAATCAAAATGGAGTAAGCGGTATTTTTCTGCGTCCGAGAAATCCGCTGGTAACAACATCGAATACCGGAATGTCATTGACGCCGGGTAAATCAACGACCACAATTTCACCTTATATCGTGACATCACGGGATACAACAGCGAGAAACAATGCGCTATGTAACGATAATGCAGCCGGAGCATTAAAATATTTCAATAAAAACGATCTTAATGCGGTGACGATGAATACTCAAAATCTGCTGACGTATTACTTTAATCTGTGTGCTAAGGGTGAAATTAAGGCGGATATTTATACCGGCAGTATGGATGTTCAGATAATGGTACAATAATTTTTATTTTTATGAGTACACAGACCTGGTGATTTTTTCTGGTGATTGTTATCAGTTTTATGTAAACCGGAAATTTAATGGAAAATGGACTATCTTTAAGATCCTGTTAAGAATTTAATGATTAACTATATCCCATGAAGCAACATTGCTTCCTTATACAGGAGATAAATGATGAAAAAATTACCTGCATTCGCATTACTTGCTACTTTACTGGCTGGGTCAGCCGGTTCCGTTTTTGCAGCAAACGGCGGTTTTGAAGGTCCCGGTTCGGCGACGGCGGCAACGACGGTCACAACAGGACAAAATGGCGGCTTCAGCGGCCCTGACGCCCGTAAAATGACCGTTGCGGATGCACTGAAATTATCTGATGATGCGCCGGTTATGCTGCGCGGTACGATTGTCCGCCAGCTGGATAACAAACATTATGAATTTAAAGATAACACCGGCACTATCCGTGCTGAAATTTCCCCGAAACGCTGGAACGGACTGAAAGTTACACCTCAGGATGAAATTGAGGTCGAAGGGGAAATCGATAAAGAATGGAATAAAACCGAACTGGATGTGAAAGCCGTGCGCAAAGTACAGTAATGACCACAGCAAACACACCGGATAATCAGGCCATATTATTGGCCTGATTTTTTACCAATCCGGGCGGTTTTATAAATTTTGCGGAGATAATGAACAGACGCGTCGCATTCCTGTGTGTTGATTTCAAACCCGGATGTTTCTGCCGTCACTGTCTGATATTCGCGGAACAGTTCACACATCAGAAATAACGCCCGCCAGTTATTTTCCGGATCTGCATCAGAATAGGTATCGAGAACGGCCTGCATTTCATCTGTGGTCAGGTAACGGGATAAATATTTTCCGTTTTTTCCGGTGGACAGATTAAACCCGCAGGTACAACCAATTTTCCAGTCCAGCATCTGCATAAAAACCGGGCGTATAACATCTTCTGTCATTGCTTTGGCGCAGGTTATTTCATGTCTTGCCAGACCTTTGGCCACATTTGTGGCACACCACCAGAATTCATTGGCGGTTTCGGCAAATAAACGGGCATCGGGTGGTGTGATAAAATAACTGCTTTCATCTGCCGGGGCTGTGTCAGCAAAGAGACCGTCTTTATCTGCGAGAGGAATGGTCAGGCTGTCGTGTCTGTAATCTGAGGCGAAATGCGTCAGCGGAAACAGTGTCAGGTCTATCCGGTGACCATCCTCATATATCATCAGCAGGGTATACGCCGCACGGGGCGGCATACCTTCATTGCCCAAAAGCATGTCATCAGGGCATTGCTGTAATACCGGAATACCGAAAAAGGATTTCCGCAGGGCGGGAAACTTTGCAGCCTCAATATTGTGTACAAAAAAGACAATATCGAAGTCCTGATATTTATCGGCAGCAACCTGTTTATTTGCCCGTGACCCGTTCAGAATAGCCGCGCGGATATTATCATCAGCACGGACATAATCCTGAATTGCCCGGTAAATATCATTATCGGTGCGCATATGTCCGCCTTACTGATAGTCGCTGACAGACTGTGATTGTGTAAATAACTGGTAGAACCGGAACAGATAAATAATGACCAGTCCGCTGATGACATTATTAATAAACAGAATAAGGGTCATCAGAATATGTTCATTGGCTATAGGAAGTTTACTAAGAAACACTACGGATGCCTGTTTCAGGGCAAACCAGATTAGAATAGCAGGCAGAAGTACTCTGATATTTTTCAGTGCAATATTCCCGCTGATTTTTATGGCGGTAAATACGCTGTTCTTTTCGGTGAACATAATGATCGGTGCCAGCGCCAGTAACATCGCCAGAATTAATCCCGGCAGATACATGGCGACCAGTCCGAGCGCAATCACCAGTGAACAGATCAGCAGCAGTACCAGCATGCGCGGAATGCGTCCGGCAGATCCGGTGATTGCCTGTAAAGCGGAAACAGATTGTCCCTGTGATGCACTGAAAATCAGGAAAATCATGGCAGTCACGAAGACCGCATTACCCAGCAGGGAGCTGAAGATAGTGCCCAGACCGGTTTTCAGCATCTGCCACTGGTCATCGGAGGTCAGTGTTGCAACTGCCCGCTGAAATCCGCCGGAACCCTCGGTGGCATAGGTGGTTTCCAGGGCGCGGATAAGTGCCAGCCCGTTGGAATTCCAGGTCAGCAGCACATTGAGCCCGACAGTAACTGCGGCGGTGAGCAGCGAAATAATCAGAACGGACATCAGCTGATTGCGGAAAAAATTAAGGCTGTCACGGGCGAGAACCGGCACCGGCATGGACATGGAACAACTCCTGTAAAGCGTGGAATAAAAATATGGGTGCAATTGTAAAACAGTATGGCGGGAATTGTAACCTGTTCGTCAGGCGGAAATACAGTGATCAGACGGAATATCAGGAAATATAAAACGTAAAAATCACATATCATTAACAATAGTAATACAAATTTTTTCTGATGAACACTACGTGATATGTTTTATAAATTGACATAAAACTGAAAAAGACTGATTGCAGTAAAAATGAAAAATGCCGTTTTTGATATATATCAATAAATGAAAGTATCACCATGGAATAATAATTTAGATCTTTGCGTAAAATGTGATTTTTATTTAAATGTTGTGATCTGTCTTAGATCATAATTCGATTTAAGGTTGTATATTTCAAACTGTACTTATTGTGTTTTTTTTTTTTTTTTAGGATGGGATAGATAATGAAAAAACTTTCTGCAGTGTGTTTAGCACTGGCAACTGTTTTACCGTCAGTTTCAATGGCACACCAGGCCGGTGATTTTATCGTGCGTGGTGGTACTGCGACTGTGCGTCCGAATGTCAGCTCCGATAATGTTCTGGGCTTTGGTTCTTTTGAAGCAAATAATAATACCCAGTTAGGTTTAACGTTCAGTTATATGATCACCGATAATATCGGTGTGGAATTACTGGCTGCTACACCGTTTGAGCATAAAATTTCTGTTCCGGCAGCAGGTGAAATTGCAACAGCCAAACATTTACCGCCAACCTTAATGGCACAGTATTATTTTCGTACCCCGGAAGATAAACTGCGTCCGTATTTAGGTGTGGGTGTTAACTATACCTTCTTCTTTGATGAAGGATTTAACGATACCGGTAAAGGCGCAGGTTTAAGCGACCTGAGTATGAGCAGTTCATGGGGTGTGGCGGCACAGGCTGGTCTGGATTATGAATTAGACCAGAACTGGATGCTGAACGCTTCTCTCTGGTGGATGAACATCAAAACAGATGTTGATTTCAAAGCCGGTGGTGCCAACCAGTCTTATAAAACGAACCTCGACCCGTGGGTATTCATGTTCGGTGTCGGTTACAAATTCTGATAATCCCCCTTATCAGCATCATAAAAAATGGCGCAATAATAATTGCGCCATTTTTATATCCGGTAATCTGTTATTCAGAGTCACCGCAACTTCATGGAGTTAATCACAACCTGTACACCCGGCACTTTGCGCGCGGTATTTACTGCCAGGTTGGCTTCTTTCTCTGAAGAGACAAATCCGCTCAGCTGCACTTTACCTTTAAACGTTTCCACGCTGATTTGAGTGGATTTTATACCTTTCTCACCCAGCAGGGCTGTTTTTACTTTGGTGGTGATGACGGAATCATCAAAATAGCCCCCGGTACCTTCACTGGTGGAAGTCGGGGCACAGGCGGACAGGGTGAAAGCCATAAACATGACAACAAAAAATGAGGTAACTAATTTCATGTACTTCATGATGTTCTCCTAATTACCGGCACGGATAGCAGAATAATATGTGCCTGACCCTTTTAGTATTAATGAAAACCAAATGTTTCTCAACAAAAAATAACCCGCTGTTAACAGCGGGCCGGGTGAAAACTTATAATTGCGTTGCGTTTTTCATTTTCTGCGTAAATTCCCGCAGTTTCTGACACATCACAGGGACATTATCCAGATTTGCGGCGATGATTTTTACCACAGCCGAGCCGGAAATTGCCCCGGCGGCACCATTGCGCAATGATTCCTGCACTTGTTCCGGTTCGGAGATCCCGAATCCCTGAACCGGCGGGGCGGCATTCAGTGCGGTCAGTTTTGCGGTCAGGTCGGCCAGGGATTTCTCCGCCCGCTTTTCTGTCCCGGTCACACCGGCACGGGAGAGCAGGTAGGTATACCTTTTCCGGCGGCAGCCAGTGTTTCCAGTAACTTATCATCCGCATCCGGCGGGCAGATAAAGACCGGTGCGATATTATTTGCCAGTGCGGCATCACGGAACGGCTGAGATTCATGCAGCGGCACATCGGCGATCAGCACGGAATCCACACCGGCGTTTGCAGCGGTTTCATAAAACTGTTCAATGCCGTTATGAAACACCAGATTGGCATACATCAGCAGCCCCACCGGCAGTTCAGGATACTTTGCACGGATTTGTGAAATCAGTTCAAAGCAGCGTGCCGGGGTCATACCGGCGGCAAAGGCGCGCAGGTTAGCATCCTGAATCACCGGGCCGTCTGCCAGCGGGTCAGAAAACGGAATGCCGATTTCCAGAGCATCGGCACCACCGGCCACCAGCGCATCGATAATTTGCAGGGAAACGTCAGCAGACGGATCACCCAGAGTGACAAACGGGATAAACGCACCCTGATTACGGGACTGCAAACGCTGAAAAAGTTGTTCATACCGGCTCATCAGAAATCACCTCTTGCTTTAAAAATGTCATAAACAGTGAAAATATCTTTGTCTCCGCGACCGGAAATATTGACGATAAGAATTTGTTCTTTCTCCGGATTTTCACGGATCATTTTCAGTGCGTGTGCCAGGGCATGGGAGGATTCCAGCGCCGGGATAATGCCTTCCTGACGGCTCAGGGTTTTGAATGCGTCCAGTGCCTCATCATCGGTGGCGGAAACATAATCCGCCCGGCCGATAGCATTCAGATATGCGTGCTGCGGCCCGACAGACGGGAAGTCCAGACCGGCGGAGATAGAGTAAGATTCCTCGATCTGACCGTCTTCTGTCTGCATCATCGGTGATTTCATACCGAAGTAGATACCAATGCGGCCATGTTTGAGTGGTGCACCGTGTTCGCCGGTTTCAATGCCGTGTCCTGCCGGTTCGACACCGATCAGGGCAACAGATTCATCCGGAATAAACCCGGCAAACGCACCGATGGCGTTTGAACCGCCGCCGATACAGGCGATCACCGCATCCGGCAGGCGGCCTTCGCGGGTGAGGATCTGCGCGCGGGCTTCATCACCGATCATACGCTGAAATTCGCGGACAATAGTCGGGTACGGATGCGGGCCGGCCGCTGTGCCTAATAAATAGTGCGCACGGTCATAGTTGCCGCTCCAGTCGCGCAGTGCCTCATTACAGGCATCTTTCAGGGTGGCGGAGCCGCTGTGTACCGGAATGACTTCCGCGCCCATCAGCCGCATACGGAATACGTTTGGTGACTGACGTTCCACGTCTTTTGCACCCATATACACGCGGCATTTCAGGCCGAGCAGTGCGCTGGCCAGTGCGGCTGCCACACCGTGTTGTCCGGCACCGGTTTCGGCAATAATTTCGGTTTTACCCATCCGTTTTGCCAGCAGTGCCTGGCCGAGTACCTGGTTGGTTTTGTGCGCGCCGCCGTGCAGTAAATCTTCACGCTTCAGATACAGTTTGGTTTTGCTGCCTGCCGTCAGGTTTTTGCACAGCGTCAGGGCAGTCGGCCGTCCGGCATAGTTTTGCAGCAGATCGGTAAATTCACGCTGAAATTCCGGGTCTTCCTGAGCAGCAATAAAGGCATCTTCGAGCTGATCGAGAGCCGGGATTAAAATCTGCGGCACAAACTGCCCGCCGAATTCACCAAAGTAGGGATTTAATTTACTCATTGTTTTCTGATCCTTTTTCTTTTCAGTCGTCAGTCAGGCAACTTGCTGATGTAATTGATTAAATATTTGACGGAGTTTCTCTGCATCTTTAATACCGGGGGCGGACTCCGCACCGGAGTTAAAATCCAGCCCGGCGGCACCGGAGGCGGCTGCGGAGACACAATTTTCCGCATTCAGCCCGCCTGCGAGGGTAAAAGGTACCGGCAGTGAGGGCGGCAGGGTCTGCCAGTTGAACGTCTGCCCGGTACCGCCTTTGCCGTTATCCAGCACCAGCCGCACCACGCCGTCCGGAACGGTGATGTCCGAACCGTGAGACATATCCAGCGCTTTCCAGATCTCACACGTCGCCGGGAGATGTAATCGCAGCAGCGCGATATCATGTTCATCCTCATCACCGTGTAACTGAACAGCGTGCAGTTTCAGGCGGCGTGCAACGGCAGCGATATCTGCCGGGTCGTGGTTGCGGAATACGCCGATATACGCCAGCGGTGCTCCGTGCATCACCTCTGCGGCCTGAGTTTCATCCACATAACGCGGCGATTTGCCGACAAAAATCAGTCCGCCGAAAGCCGCACCGGCATCATAAGCTGCACGGGCATCTTCCGCGCGGGTCAGGCCGCAGACTTTGTGTTCGCCGTAAATCAGGCGGCGGATAGCCAGATCCAAATCCGGCTGCGCCATAATGGCACTGCCGATCAGGAATCCGTCAGCATGCGGGCGTAATTCGCGGATATGCTGATGTGTGGTAATGCCGGATTCACTGATAACAATGCGGTCAGCAGGGATGTGCGGGGCAAAATCCGCAGTCCGGCGGCGATCAATGGACAGGTCACGCAGATCACGGTTATTAATACCGATAACCTGCGCATCCAGGGCAACAGCGCGGCTCAGTTCTTCTTCCGTACTGACTTCTGTCAGCACCCCCATATTGAGGGAGTGTGCCAGTGTGGACAATGAGTGATAGTCCGCATCATTTAGCACCGAGAGCATCAGCAGGATCGCATCCGCGCCGTAGTGACGGGCGAGATACACCTGATAAGCATCAATAATAAAGTCTTTGCACAAGACCGGCTGTGTGATCAGTGCGCGCACCTGCCGCAGATAGTCATGTTGTCCCTGAAAATACTTTTCGTCCGTCAGTACCGACACTGCGGAGGCATACGGGGCATAAGCCGCCGCGATTTCACTGAGATTAAAATCCTGACGAATCAGCCCTTTGGACGGAGATGCTTTTTTACACTCCAGAATAAAGGCGGTGTCCGCATCGCGCAGTGCCTGATAAAAATCGCGGTCACTCAGCGGCAGGTTATCCGCGAAGCTCAGTAACGGCTCCTGTTTTTTCCGTGCAATCAGGGAAATACGTTTGTCATTCACGATTTGTTCTAATACGGTGCCTTTCATGGTTTATCCTCTCGCGGCCAGGGCGGTGACGCGCTCAAAGGCGTTACCACTGCGGATCATTGCCAGCGCATGCTGTGCATTATCCTGTAAATCTTCGTTATCATTGAGTTTCATCAGCAGGGCGACATTGGCGGCCACCGCATGACTCTGGGCTGCTGTGCCTTCTCCCTGCAATAACCGGGTCAGCAACTGACGGTTTTCTTCCGGGGTGCCGCCGCGCAGTTCCCGCATGTCATAACCCGGCAGGCCGAAGTCTTCTGTGGTCAGGCGGTATTCACGGATCTCCCCGTGATGCAGCTCGGCCACCTGCGTCGGCGCATGCAGGGAGACTTCATCCATCCCGCCGCTGTGCACCACGGCGGCGCGCTGATAGCCGAGAACTTTCAGGGTTTCCGCGACAGGCCGGATCAGCGCCGGGCTGTACACGCCAATCAGGGCAACCGGTGGCCGGGCCGGGTTGATCAGCGGGCCGAGGACATTAAATAATGTACGGGTTTTCAGCTGCTGACGCACCGGTGCGGCGAAACGGAAGCCGTCGTGATAGTGCGGGGCAAACAGAAAACAGACACCGACATCATCCAGTGCGCTGCGGGATACATCCGCCGGGGTATCCAGTGCGATCCCGAACGCGTTCAGTAAATCGGAAGAACCGGTTTTACTTGATACGCTGCGGCTGCCGTGTTTGGCGACTTTGATCCCGCAGGCTGCCGCCACAAAAGCACTGGCCGTAGAGATATTGATACTGTCAGAGGCATCACCGCCGGTACCGACAATATCACTGAAACGGTAATCCGGGCGCGGGAAGGCACGCGCATTGTTCAGACAGGCCTGCGCGGCACCGGCGATTTCATCCGGTTGTTCACCGCGCATTTTCATGCTGATCAGAGCCGCCGCCAGCTGGGTTTCACTCAGCTCACCCCGGATGATGGCGGAAAATAATTCCCGGCTTTCTGCCAGTGTCAGTGTTTCGCCCCGGTAAAGTTTTTCAAATAATGTTTGCATCTCTCTGTTCCTTAATCTGTTTTTTTATCTGTTTTTCAGGTTGAGTTATGCCTGTGCCCACGCCAGGGTATTGGCCAGCAGGGCTGCACCGTCCGGTGTCAGAACGGATTCGGGATGAAACTGTAAACCGCAGACTTTGTCCTGTTCATGGCGGACGGCCATCACAATATTGTCGCTGGTGGCACACACGGTCAGTGTTTCCGGGATGATTTCTGCCGCCAGGGAGTGATAGCGTGCCACTTTCATCGGGTTCGGCAGACCGGAAAACATGGATTGCTCATCGTGATGCAACTGGCTGGCTTTACCGTGAAGCACCGCACCGGCGTGGCTGACTTTGCCGCCGTAGGCCTCCACAATGGCCTGATGCCCCAGACAAATACCGATCACCGGATAACGGCCTCTGACACGGCTCAGCACGTCCGGCTGGCATCCGGCATCTGCTGGCTTTCCCGGTCCCGGAGAGAGCACCAGTACCGGATTTTCCATTGTTTCCAGGGCGGCAAGAATGACATCCGCCGGTACACGGTTACGGTAAATCACCACCTGATGCCCCTGAGCACGGAACTGATCGGCCAGGTTATAAGTAAAGGAATCGACATTATCGAGCAGTAAAATATCAGCCATCAGAATGTCTCCTCTGCATGATGGGCGCGGGTGATGGCGCGGATCACCGCGCGGGCTTTGTTGCGGTTTTCATCGGCTTCCGCCTGCGGGTCGGAATCCAGAACCACGCCGCCGCCGGCCTGCACTGTGGCAATACCGTTTTCGACATAGGCAGAGCGGATGACGATACAGGTATCAAACGTGGTATCGCCGCGAAAATAGCCGACTGCGCCGCCGTAGCTGCCGCGGCGGACTTTTTCTGCCTGTGCAATCAGTTCCATTGCGCGGACTTTTGGTGCGCCGGTGAGTGTACCCATGTTCATGCAGGCCTGATAGGCATGAAAAATATCAAGGTCACCACGTAATTCGCCGGTGACACGGGATACCAGATGCATAACAAAGGCATAGCGATCCACTTTGGTCAGTTCCGCCACACTGCGGCTGCCCGGACGGCAGATACGGGCGAGGTCGTTGCGGGCCAGATCCACCAGCATGAAATGCTCAGCCAGCTCTTTCTGGTCAGTACGCAGATCCAGCTCCAGACGGCTGTCTTTATCGGCATCGACTGAACCGTCTGCTGACAGACCGCGCGGACGGGTGCCGGCAATCGGGTAGATTTCAATCTGATTGGTCAGCGGGTCATATTTCAGGGCACTTTCCGGCGATGCACCGAACAGGGTGAAATCCGCATCCTGCATAAAGAACAGGTACGGGCTCGGATTACGGGTTTTCAGTTCGCGGTAAGCGGCCATCGGAGACGGACACGGTAACTGAAAGCGGCGTGACGGCACGACCTGGAAAATATCACCCTGAACGATGGACTGTTTTAACTGATTAACGATAGTGCAGAAATCCGCATCTGAATGTGACGTTGTCACGTTGATGTCAACCGGTGCGACAGTGCCGGATGCGGTTACCGGTTGTGCCAGTGCGGTTAATATCTGCTGATGCTGCTCAGTCAGGCGGGCTTGTTCTGTTGCATCCGCTGTAAAAGTCAGGGAGATGAGCTCGCTGGTCTGCTGCTGGTGATCGATGGTCAGCAGCGTTTCTGCCAGATAAAAGCAGTAATCCGGACAGCGGTTGGTGCGCTCAACCGCCGGCAGTGCTTCAAATGCAGCGACCAGGTCATAACTGAACAGTCCGCCGCAAAACAGGGTGTGTCGCTCATCTGCCTGTGACGGCAGATTCATCAGAGTACGCAGCACATCAAAGACAGAGGCGGCACGCAGACGGGTATCTTCATCCGCATAAGCATCCGGGGCCGTGAAGTGCAGTGTCAGCGTGTTCCCGCTGATTGTTCCGGCGGACAGGCGATCCTGTAATACCGGCAGCAGTGCCGCGCCATTGGCGGTCAGGGCTTCTGCGGTCACGGTGTGTCCGGTACAGCGGATACGCAGCGCGCTGTGCAGAACCAGCATGCTTTTTAAGTTTGCTCTGGACGCGATTTCGGCGGATTCTAATAACAGCGTTGCAGGGCGCTGTGCACAAAGTGCGGTAAATACCGCCGCCGGGTCGGGCTGATAAGCCGGATAATCTGTCCGGATATGTTGTCTGAAAATCGTGCTGACCATAATAATTACCTTGCTAAGTGAATTTTTGCCATAAAAAAACCCGCCACGGGGGCGGGTTCTGTGCTTTGGTACAGCCGGTTAACTGACATGCACGCACAACCATTCCGCCCGACGGGAAAGATTGCGCCACCAACGATTGTTCAGTTTGTGCATGTTCATGGGATGTCCTTAGTATAAACAGTGATTACAGATAACTCGTTCTGCGTACTAGTTAACTAGATCGAGATTGGTGTGTCAAGGCTTTTTGTGGAATACTGTGCTGCCCGCAAAAAGGCGGGTGATGAAATGTCATGAGGTCACCTCAGACAAAGCGTTGTCAGAACAGAAGGGAGACGCGATGGAGCCGGAAAATACAGGTCTCGACCTGTCGTGCTATGATTTACACAGCCATACCACTGCGTCAGACGGCATGCTGACACCGGAGCAGTTACTGGACAGAGCCGTTGAGATGGGCGTGACCGTGCTGGCAATTACCGATCACGACACCACGGATGCACTTCCGGCGGCGCATCATTATCAGCAGGCAAATAATTTGCCGCTAAAAGTGATTAATGGTGTTGAAATATCAACACTTTGGGAACATCATGAGATCCATATTGTCGGACTGAATATTGATATTACCCATCCGGCAATGACAGAATTACTGGCGCAGCAGTCAGCGCGGCGCCGGGCACGCGGCATGCTTATCAGTGAACGGCTGGCAAAGGCCGGGATTGAAGGCACCTGGGAAGAGGCGAATGCGCTGGCTCAGGGCGGAGAAGTCACCCGCGGACATTTCGCCCGGGTATTGATTGCCCGCGGCGTGGAACCGACGATTCCGAAGGTGTTCAAACGCTATCTTGCCCGCAACAAAACCGGCTATGTGCCGCCGCAGTGGTGTGATATTCCTGATGCGGTGAAAGCGGTTCATGCCGCCGGCGGGCAGGCGGTGCTGGCACATCCCGGGCGTTATGGTTTATCTGCAAAGTGGCTTAAACGTCTGTGCGGTTTCTTTAAACAGGCCGGGGGCGATGCCATGGAAGTGGCGCAGTGTCAGCAGGCTCCGGATGAGCGCCGGACACTGGCGCAGTATGCCGTAACATACGAATTAAAAGCCTCCCAGGGCTCCGATTTTCATCAGCCGTGTTCGTGGATAGAACTGGGCCGTAAATTGTGGTTGCCGGGTGATGTGATACCAATCTGGCAGGATTGGTCATTGAAGGATTAACAGAGGAAACAACATGGGCCAGATGTTTTATATCCATCCGGATAACCCGCAGGCACGCCTGATTAGCCAGAGCGTGGATATTTTTAATAAAGGCGGTGTGGTGATTTACCCGACCGACTCCGGTTATGCCATCGGCTGCCGCCTGGAAGATAAAGATGCGTTACAACGGATCTGCCGCCTGCGTCAGATAGACAGTAACCATAACTTTACCCTGATGTGCCGTGATTTATCGGATATCTCCACGTATGCGCATGTGGATAATACTGTATTCCGTTTAATCAAAAATAATACGCCGGGCAATTACACCTTTATTCTGCGGGCGACAAAAGAAGTACCGCGCCGTCTGATGAGTGAAAAACGTAAAACTATCGGTCTGCGTATTCCGTCGAATCCGATTGCGATGGATTTACTTGCCGCAATGGGACAGCCGCTGATGTCGGCCAGTCTGATTCTGCCGGGTAATGATTTTGCGGAATCTGACCCGGAAGAAATTAATGATACCCTGGGCAAACAGGTTGACCTGGTGATCCACGGTGGTTATATCGGTCAGCAGCCGACCACAGTAATCGATCTGACTGACGACGTACCGGTGGTGGTGCGTGAAGGAACCGGAGATGTCACGCCGTTCCGGTGATTGCGGTGAGCGTCAGATGTGTAAAATGCGTTAGCGCCGTGCATTAACCTGTGTATAATGCTGCGGTTGATTTTTATGACGCCTGTGAAGGCGACAGCAGAGGGTGCTCAATGAGCCAGAAAACAGAAAAGTTACAAAAGGTGTTAGCGCATGCAGGGCATGGCTCACGCCGCGAAATTGAAAGTTATATCGAAGCGGGCCGTATCTCTATTGATGGCAAAACCGCCACACTGGGTGACCGTATCGATGTTAATACCAACGCCAAAATCCGCCTTGACGGCCGGGTTTTAGGTATCAAAGATGCACAGAAAAACCCGTGCCGGGTGCTGGCTTATTATAAGCCGGAAGGGGAATTATGTACCCGCCACGACCCGGACGGCCGTCCGACGGTTTTCGATCGTCTGCCGCGCATTCAGGGAGCCCGCTGGATTGCGGTCGGCCGCCTGGATGTGAATACCAGTGGTCTGCTGCTGTTCACGACTGACGGGGAACTGGCAAACCGCCTGATGCACCCGAGCCGTGAAGTGGAGCGTGAATACGCGGTCCGCGTTTTCGGTGAAGTTGATGATGCCAAACGCAATCAGCTGCTTAAGGGCGTTCAGCTGGAAGATGGTCCGGCCTCGTTCCGTTCACTGAAATTCAAGGGCGGGGAAGGTATCAACCAGTGGTTTAACGTCTCGCTGACAGAGGGGCGTAACCGCGAGGTCCGCCGGATGTGGGAAGCGGTCGGTGTGCAGGTCAGCCGCCTGATCCGTGTCCGTTATGGTGATATCGATCTGCCTAAAGCGCTGCCCCGCGGCGGCTGGGTGGAACTGAACCTGGAAAAAACCAACTATCTGCGGGAACTGGTGGGCCTGTCACCGGAAACCACCACGAAGGTTTCAGTGGAAAGTGATAAACGCCGGATCAAAGCGAATCAGATTCGCCGTGCGGTAAAACGTCACTCACAAATAGGCACCACCGCATCAAAACGTAATTCCGGGCGTCCGGCATCAAGCCGACAGGGCACCGGAAATACACAGAAACGCCGTACCGGTAAATAATAATCCGGTGATATAAAACCGGTATTTCTGTTATTTCAGTCTGAATCCGCGTTTATAAACGTCCTGTGTTCAAAACACGGGACGTTTTTTTACAGGGATCATGCAAATACCTGCCGGGTGAGTTAAAATAATCAAAACACTATTTTCCGCCGGTGAATAACCGGAAAACAGCGGTTTCTCTGCGAGGAGATGATTATTGCGATAACCCGATGCGGTCTGTTAACGCTCATCTTTCTGCTTTCCGGATGCGGTGACGGAACACAGCGTGATACGCCAGAGCTGAGCCGGTATTACTACAGTAATATTACCGGGGATGACCTGTTTTTTACGGTAAACGGAAAAAGTTATCATCTTGCACACGATTCGGAGGGAATTACGTATCTGCCCTCCGGTCTGAATAAGCTGGAGACCCCGCAGGGACAGCAGATTTCCTTTCTGGCGTATCCCGGGAACAGCGGCGGAATCCTGAATCCGTCCCGTGCCCGTTATTATTCTTACACCATCCATGACGGTGATACATTGTATTCGCCGCAGTTTAACTCTCTTATTAAGACGTTTAAATTTGACGGCCATTATTATCAGGGGCCATTGCAGACCAGCAATGCAGAAATTATCGATAATAATATGTTTAAATGCCGTTATTTTTCTGATATTCCCGATATTAAGGCCGTTCTGGATAAATTTGTCGCCGGTGAAAAGGGAATGGTAACCGTCTGTATGAATGAGAAAGAGTTTCGCCGCTTTCTGGAATACAACCCGCGCGGTGTCAGTTCATTGCCTGATGACACGGTGATCAGGCCGGAACAGGATGCGGATATCAATAATCATATCCGCCTGCGCGACATTCAGTTTCAGGATCCGGAATTGCGTCAGGCTGCGGCGGAAATAACCGGGATTATGGCGGAGTTTCAGAATCAGACGGATGTGACCAGAAAATATGAAATATACAGCCGTTATCACAGGGTACTGATGCGGATGGCAAACTATTACCGTCAGTTATTACTGCACAGTGATAAAGAGAATAAAACGGATAAAGAAGAGAGCCGGAAATTCAGTGATTTCATACAGGAAACCGGTGAGATATTTGGTGCCGGGGTTTTATTGCTGAAAGCGGATGACGCGTCCCCGGCACACTGACGTTACTGTCTTCTGTTACTCCGCCGGTCCGGCTTTGCGGCCCGGCTGCGCATCATAGCTGATCCCGTTCTTACCGGCGCTGTCGTCACACATCACATATAAATAGGTCGGCATAATATCCGCCGGGGTTTTCAGTTTTTCTGACGCCTCATCCGGGAATGCGCCCGCACGCATGGATGTACGGGTGCCGCCGGGGTTAATGCAGCTGACGCGCAGGCCGGTACCTTCATATTCCTGCGCCAGAACCTGCATCATACCTTCAGTGGCAAATTTGGAGACGGCATACGCCCCCCATCCGGCACGGCCTTCGCGGCCGACACTTGATGATGTGAATACCAGCGAGCTTTGCGGGGATTTCAGCAGCAGCGGTAACAGTGCCTGTGTCAGTATAAAGGTACCGTTGACATTCACCTGCATCACATCCTGCCATAACGCTGCCGGCTGTTCTGTGAACGGGGCGACCACGCCCAGAATTCCGGCATTGTGCAGCACACCGTCCAGACGCGGAATTTCCTGTTCCAGCATCGCCGCAAACTCACGGCCCTGCGCTTCTGTCAGCGTCAGCAAATCCTGATGAAAGATACGGGGTGTTGTTTTATAACGCTGGGCAATTTCATCGCGGACAGCCTGTAATTTGGATTCTGTCCGGCCGGTCAGAATCAGTTCCGCACCGTAGCAGGCATAGGTCAGGGCGGCTTCACGGCCGATTCCGTCACCGGCACCGGTTATCAGTATGATTTTATTTTTCAGTGCATCAGGGGAGGACGGGGAAAAGCGGGATACATCATTATTATGCATGGTGATAACTCCGGAAAAACGAATGGACGGATATCACATCTCTGAGAGGGTGTGAATCCGTTTTCATCATACCGTCCTCAGGGCGTGATTGCCATCAAGGGTTACAAAACTAGTTGAGCATTTATCAAATTTTTTAGTTAAAATAGCTCCATTCAATTTAACAGCATTAAGGTGTGCCGGTGGAGTTTCTCTCACAATACGGTTTGTTTCTTGCGGAAACCGTAACTATTGTTCTGGCAATCATTGCCATTGTCGTGTTTTTTGTCATGCTCAGTATCCGTAAAGGGCAGTCTTTAGGTAAATTACGTCTGACTGATCTGGGTGAAAATTACCGTGACAGACAGCGTGAAATGCAACATGCGCGCATGAGCGAAGCAGAGCAGAAAGTCTGGAATAAAGCGTTTAAAAAACAACAGAAA
Source organism: Morganella morganii (assembly GCF_019242955.1). Taxonomy (GTDB): domain Bacteria; phylum Pseudomonadota; class Gammaproteobacteria; order Enterobacterales; family Enterobacteriaceae; genus Morganella; species Morganella sibonii. Next base: position 2,218,449 of record NZ_CP066129.1, on the reverse strand, counting down.
AACGAAGATAAAAAAGACAAAAATAACGCCAAAAACGGGCAGACCCGCCTGCGCAAATCCTGCATCTATGTGGTCGATTTTAAAGGCAGCCTGGATGCTCACGAAGTGGAATCGCTGCGCGAGGAAATCACGATTATTCTGTCTGTGGCCGAACCGGGCCTGGATGAAGTCCTGGTGCGTCTGGAAAGTCCGGGCGGACTGGTACATGCCTATGGTCTGGCAGCAGCTCAGCTGACCCGTCTGCGCGAGAAAAATATCCGTATCACCATCGCGGTGGATAAAGTTGCAGCCAGCGGTGGTTATATGATGGCGTGTGTGGCGGATAAAATTGTGGCGGCACCGTTTGCCATCCTGGGATCGATTGGTGTGGTGGCTCAGGTGCCTAACATCCATCGTCTGCTGAAGAAAAATGATATTGATGTGGAAATGCATACTGCTGGTCAATATAAGCGCACGCTGACATTCATCGGACAAAATACCGATGAAGGCCGTGAGAAATTCCGCCAGGAGCTGGATGAAACGCACGTTTTGTTCAAAAACTTTGTCTCTCAGAACCGTCCGTCCCTGGATATTGAAAAAGTGGCGACCGGTGAGCACTGGTACGGTACTCAGGCGAAAGAGCTGGGACTGGTTGATGAACTGGCAGTGAGTGATGATTTAATTGTTGCGGCAATTCCGGATCACGAAGTTATTCAGGTACGTTATTTCCGCCGTAAGCGTCTTATCGATAAAATCACCCAGAGTGTGATGATGAGCGCGGACCGTCTTATTCTCCGCTGGTGGCAGCGCGGGAACGGACCGGTCGGAAAATAACCGGCGCAGTATAAATAACGGCAGCGAAAGCTGCCGTTATTCTTTGCAGATTATTATTCTGCCGGTGATTATTCCGGCGGCCTCCGGTTAATCTGCCAAATGATATTGTTCTGACAGAACGTGAGCGAGATGTTTAAACATATTAAAGACGGCCGCACTTTTGAGTGTCGGCAGGCCCTGGTCGTCTAAAAAGTATTCACCTTTAAAAACCAATACGCCGGATTTCTGTTCAACATCATCAGCCTGCATGCCTTCCAGAAAATCCTCATGTTCCTGTATGATTTTATTGGCTTTTTCTAACAGCTCTGGCTTACTGATGGCGATGGTTTCTTTTTGCATTCTGTGAACTCCTTTGAAAAATAATTTGTTGCGCATCACTATTTATCAGGTAGAGTGTGAACTTTTCAAGAGCCCCGCAAACTGGCGGGAAGACTATTTGCGTAATACACTCCGGTGACGGCGATATTAAAAATACATCATTTCCTGACAGATGTTTTGAGTTGAAACAAAGCATTAGTATAAAAAGAGTTGATCTATTACGAAAGTGCCTCAATATAAAAGGCAGTGTATTTGACGCAAAAATTGGCGTTTTTATAATCGCCCCGAAAATTTAGGTAATGATAATTATGGGTAAAGCTCTTGTCATCGTGGAGTCCCCGGCAAAAGCCAAAACGATTAACAAGTATCTCGGCAAAGACTACGTGGTGAAATCCAGCGTCGGTCATATCCGGGATCTGCCGACGAGTGGTTCAGCGAGCCGTAAACCCGCTGCTGCAGGCGATAAAACGAAAAAAGTTAAAAAAGACGAACGCACAGCGCTGGTCAGCCGGATGGGTGTTGACCCGTACCACGGCTGGGAAGCGAATTATCAGATTCTGCCGGGTAAAGAGAAGGTTGTTTCTGAGTTACAGCACCTGGCCGCCGATGCATCACACATCTATCTCGCAACGGACCTTGACCGCGAAGGGGAAGCCATTGCGTGGCACCTGCGGGAAGTGATAGGTGGTGACGACAGTCGTTTCAGCCGGGTTGTCTTTAACGAAATCACCAAAAATGCGATAAGCCAGGCGTTTGAGCAGCCGGGCGAACTGAATATTGATCGGGTGAATGCCCAGCAGGCGCGCCGCTTTATGGATCGCGTTGTGGGTTATATGGTTTCTCCGCTGCTGTGGAAGAAAATTGCCCGTGGTTTATCTGCCGGTCGTGTGCAGTCCGTCGCAGTGCGTCTGATTGTTGAGCGCGAGCGCGAAATCAAAGCGTTTGTGCCGGAAGAATACTGGCAGATCCACGCACTGCTGTCTGATAAAAACGATCAGCTGCGCATGGAAGTCGCGCAGGAAAACGGAAAAACCTTTAAAGCAGTCAATGAGAAACAGGCACTGGCGGCTGTCAGCAAGTTACAGGCTGCCACCTTCAAAATTACTGACCGTGAAGACCGTCCGACGTCCAGCAAGCCGGGGGCACCGTTTATTACCTCCACACTTCAGCAGGCCGCGAGTACCCGCCTGAGCTTTGGTGTGAAAAAAACCATGATGATGGCACAGCGTCTGTATGAAGCCGGTCACATCACTTATATGCGTACCGATTCCACCAACCTGAGCCAGGATGCTATTACGATGGCGCGTGACTATATCACTGAGAATTTCGGTGATAAATATCTGCCTGCCTCACCGAATCTGTACAGCAACAAAGAGAACTCCCAGGAAGCGCACGAAGCTATCCGTCCGTCTGATATCGCAGTAACGGAAGAGATGCTTAAGGATATGGAGCCGGATGCACGCCGCCTGTATCAGCTTATCTGGCGTCAGTTTGTCGCGTGTCAGATGACACCGGCTAAATACGATTCCACCACACTGACCGCGGAAGCGGGCGATTTCACACTGAAAGCCAAAGGACGCACGCTGCGTTTTGACGGCTGGACCAAAGTGATGCCTGCGCTGCGTAAGAATGATGAAGATAATACCCTGCCTGCGATTGCACCGGGGACAATCATGACACGTGAAGCGATCGATCCTGTGCAGCACTTCACCAAGCCGCCGGCGCGTTTCAGTGAAGCGTCGCTGGTTAAAGAGCTGGAAAAACGCGGTATCGGGCGTCCGTCCACCTATGCGTCAATTATTTCCACCATTCAGGATCGCGGTTATGTGAAAGTGGAAAACCGCCGTTTCTATGCCGAGAAAATGGGTGAGATTGTCACCGATCGTCTCGAAGAAACGTTTGCGGAACTGATGAACTACGATTTTACCGCGCGGATGGAAAACCAGCTCGACCATATCGCCAACAATGAAGCGAAATGGAAATCCGTCCTGGATGAATTCTTTGCCGATTTCAGCAAACAGCTGGATAACGCGGGCAAAGATCCGGAAGAAGGCGGCATGCGGACGAACCCGATGATCATCACCTCGATCATTTGTCCGACCTGTTCCCGTCCGATGGGGATACGTACTGCTTCCACCGGGGTATTCCTTGGTTGTTCCGGTTATGCACTGCCGCCGAAAGAGCGCTGCAAGCAGACTATCAACCTGATCCCGGAACATGAAATCCTCAATATCCTTGAAGGGGATGATGCGGAAACCAATGCACTGCGTGCCCGCCGCCGCTGCCCGAAATGCGGCACCGCGATGGACAGCTACCTGATCGACACCAGCCGTAAACTGCATGTCTGCGGTAATAACCCGGAATGTGAAGGGTACGAAGTCGAAGAGGGTGAATTCCGCATTAAAGGGTATGACGGCCCGGTTGTTGAGTGTGAAAAATGCGGTTCTGAAATGCACCTGAAAATGGGGCGTTTCGGTAAATACATGGGTTGTACCAACGACGAATGTAAAAATACCCGCAAAATTCTGCGTAACGGCGAAGTGGCTCCGCCGAAAGAAGATCCGGTCCCGTTACCGGAACTGCCGTGCGAGAAGTCAGATGCATACTTTGTATTGCGTGATGGTGCAGCCGGTATCTTCCTGGCGGCACATAACTTCCCGAAATCACGGGAAACCCGTGCACCTCAGGTGGCAGAACTGGTTCGCTTTAAAGATCGCCTGTCTGAGAAAATGCGTTACCTGGCTGATGCGCCGGTCGCTGATCCGGACGGCAATCCGACAACGGTCCGCTGGAGCCGTAAAACCAAACAGCAGTATGTGGCATCCGATAAAGACGGCAAAGCGACCGGCTGGTCTGCATTCTATATCGACGGCAAATGGGTTGAGAAAGCCAAATAATCTGTCGTTATAACGTTCTGCTGTCACAATAATAAAAACCGGTCAGGAATTTTCCTGACCGGTTTTTTTATGCCGGAAACAGTGATCTGACGGTGTATTGTACGGCAGACAGTGATTAATAGCTTTTTGTTATAAGCATTGATGAAAACGGCCTAAGAAGAGGGGGCCGCGATTTTCCGTACTTTTCCGCGCGAAGCGCTGTATAAGGGTATTAGCCTGTTATATTTTGACTGGTGTCAGTGCAGTTTTTGTTATATCGTCGAAGAATAGAATAACGTTATAACAATTTGCTCACTTATTCTTTTTAGTAATAATAAAGATGAAAAAGAAGTAAGCAATGTCAAACCTGCACGGAAAGGAATAAGCGGATGAAATTACAGCAGCTGCGCTATATTGTGGAAGTGGTTAATCACAATCTGAATGTCTCCTCGACTGCTGAGGGGCTGTACACATCACAACCCGGTATCAGTAAGCAGATACGGATGCTGGAAGATGAGCTGGGTATGCAGATTTTTGCCCGCAGCGGTAAACATCTGACGCATGTGACACCTGCCGGGGAGTCGGTTATCCGTATCTCCCGCGAGGTGCTGGCAAAAATTGATGCCATCAAAGCGGTTGCCAGCGAACACACTTATCCGGAGCAGGGAACGCTGAGTATCGCCACGACGCATACCCAGGCGCGTTATGCACTGCCGCCGGTGATTAAAGGCTTTATCGAGCGTTATCCTCACGTTTCTCTGCATATGCATCAGGGGACGCCGACACAGATCGCAGAGGATGTCTGCAAGGGCAACAGCGATTTTGCTATCGCGACAGAAGCGCTGCATTTGTACAACGATTTGATTATGCTGCCGTGCTACCGGTGGAACCGGGCTGTGGTAGTCCGCCGTGATCACCCGCTGGCGCAGCGGCGTGATCTGACCATCGCTGATATCGCGGAATATGAAATTGTCACCTATACCCACGGTTTTACCGGGCGTTCAGAACTGGACAACACCTTTGAAAAACAGGGGCTGAAGCCGAAAGTGGTCTTTACCGCCACGGATGCGGATGTGATTAAAACCTATGTCCGCCTCGGGCTCGGGATCGGGATTATTGCCAGCATGGCGGTTGACCCGGAGACCGATAAAGACCTCGTCAGTATCGATATGCGGGATAAATTCAGTTACAGCACCACAAAAATCGGTTTCCGGCGCGGCAGTTTCCTGAGAACGTATATGTATGATTTTATGTGGCGTTTCGCACCGCATCTGACGCGGGATGTGGTGGATAAAGCGATTGCGCTGCGTAATAATGAAGACATCGAAGCTATGTTTAAAGACATTTCGCTGCCGATCGTCTGAATACACATTATCAGGGGAACTGATGACAAAATTATCCGTACTGACGGGTGTTGTTCTGCTTGCTGCCGGGTTGTTTCCGGCGGCAGTTTCTGCATCCGCAACACCGGCCGCACCCGTCTGCAAAGAAACGGTGCGTGACCCGGAAAGCTATGATTCAACAGATGAATGTTACTACAAAAACAGTAATCTGGTGCAGACTTACGGGATCTACCGCAGCACAACCGGAGAACCGAAAAACCTGACAGAAAAACTGACTCCGGGCACAGATCGCGCTTTCACGGATTATGGTGATACGGTCAGTCTGGAATATAAATGGCAGGGTAACAATCACCTGACGGTGACTCAGTTATTTAACGGTGGTCTGGATACGATCACATTTGAGGATGACGGGCAGGGAACCCGGGTTATCACGGCGTACAGCCCGGATTAATTATCCTGCAAAATTGTTAGTTTTAGTTACATTGAATTAACAATTTGTGTGGCTGACCCCGCAAAGAATACGGGAATATGGTATCTTTATAATGAAAATAATAAGGAAGATACCTGTTTAACCCGTACACTCTGTGTGGAGGCGTTATGTCGTTAACCTTAAAGCAACAGTGTGAAACCCTGCTGACGGCGGGCGGAAAGCACTACCATATCTATGATCTCTCCCGCCTGGCAGAACAGCTCGGCAATATCAGTAAACTCCCTAAATCCCTGAAAGTTCTGGCTGAAAACCTGTTGCGTAATCTCGACGGTGACAGCGTACAGGTGCGTGATTTACAGGCGCTGATTGACTGGCAGAAAACCGGCTCGGCTGACCATGAAATCGCTTTCCGGCCTGCCCGTGTCCTGATGCAGGATTTTACCGGTGTCCCGGCCGTAGTCGATCTGGCGGCGATGCGCCAGGCTATCCGTGTGCTGGGCGGCGAGGAAAGCAAGGTGAATCCTCTGTCACCGGTCGACCTGGTTATTGACCACTCGGTGATGGTGGATGAGTATGCCAGTGAGCAGGCATTTGCCGATAACGTGGCGATTGAAATGTCACGTAATAACGAACGCTACCGCTTCCTGCGCTGGGGACAGCAGGCATTTGACCGTTTTCGTGTGGTGCCGCCGGGTACCGGGATCTGCCATCAGGTTAACCTCGAGTACCTCGGGAAATCAGTCTGGTATGAAACCCGTGACGGTAAAACCTATGCCTATCCGGATACCCTGGTCGGGACAGATTCCCACACCACGATGATTAACGGCCTCGGGGTGCTGGGCTGGGGTGTGGGCGGTATTGAGGCGGAAGCGGCTATGCTCGGACAGCCGGTGTCGATGCTGATCCCGGATGTGGTCGGCTTTAAACTTACCGGCCGTTTGCGTGAGGGGATCACGGCTACCGACCTGGTACTGACAGTGACACAAATGCTGCGCAAACACGGTGTGGTGGGCAAATTTGTTGAGTTCTGGGGGGACGGTCTGGCGCAGTTACCGCTGGCTGACCGTGCCACCATCGCTAATATGTCACCGGAGTATGGCGCGACCTGCGGTTTCTTCCCGGTGGATGATGTCACACTCGGCTACATGCGTCTGACCGGCCGCAGTGATGAAGAAATCGCGTTGGTGGAAGCTTACTGTAAAACACAGGGCTTGTGGCGTCACGAGGGCGATGAGCCGCGCTTTACCTCCGGGCTGGCGCTGGATCTGGCGGAGGTGCAGACCAGCCTCGCCGGACCGAAACGTCCGCAGGACAGAGTCGTGCTGGCGCAGGTGCCGGGCGCGTTTCAGGCTGCGGTTGATCTGGAACTGAATAAAAAATCACCGGCGGCGAAGGTTCCGGTTTCTCTGCACGGTGACGATTTTACCCTTGAAGACGGCGCGGTGGTGATCGCCGCTATCACGTCCTGTACCAACACATCGAACCCGGGTGTACTGATGACCGCCGGTCTGCTGGCAAAAAATGCGGCAGAAAAAGGGCTGACCCGTAAACCGTGGGTGAAAACGTCCCTTGCGCCGGGTTCGAAAGTGGTAACCGATTATCTGAATGCTGCCGGATTCACGCCATATCTGGATCAACTGGGATTTAATCTTGTCGGTTATGGTTGTACTACCTGTATCGGTAACTCCGGACCGCTGGATGCGGAAATTGAAACTGCCATCAAAGGTCATGATCTGACGGTCGGTGCGGTGTTATCCGGTAACCGTAACTTTGAAGGGCGCATCCATCCGCTGGTGAAAACCAACTGGCTGGCGTCTCCGCCGCTGGTGGTGGCTTATGCACTGGCCGGTAATCTGCACTGTAATCTCGAAACCGATCCGCTGGGTTATGATAAACAGGGCAAGCCGGTGCTGTTAAAAGATATCTGGCCGGATAATGCCGCGATCGCCGCCGCGGTGGAAAAAGTGAAAACGGAGATGTTCCGCAAAGAGTATTCCGCAGTCTTTGACGGAGATGAGCAGTGGCAGTCACTGCCGGTGGAAAATACCCCGACTTACCAGTGGCAGCCGGATTCCGCCTATATCCGCCATCCGCCGTATTTTGAGGGCATGCCGGTTGCACCGGCACCGGTGAAAGATGTGAAACAGGCGCGTATCCTGGCGATCCTCGGCGACTCTGTGACCACTGACCATATTTCTCCGGCGGGGAATATCAAAGCAGACAGTCCGGCGGGACGTTATTTACAGGCACTCGGTGTGAAACCGGCCGATTTTAACTCCTACGGCTCGCGACGCGGTAACCATGAAGTGATGGTACGCGGGACATTTGCCAATATCCGCATCCGCAATGAAATGGTGCCGGGCACAGAGGGCGGATTTACCCGTCATATACCGACCGGGGAAACACTGGCTATTTTTGATGCCGCAATGCGTTATCAGGCGTCAGGAACGCCGCTGGTGGTGATTGCAGGTAAAGAGTACGGTTCCGGCTCCAGCCGTGACTGGGCGGCGAAAGGAACCAATCTGCTGGGTGTGAGAGTGGTGCTGACGGAATCCTATGAACGCATTCACCGCTCCAACCTGATCGGTATGGGGATTCTGCCGCTGGAGTTTCCGGCAGGAACGGATCGCCGCACACTGGGGCTGACCGGAGATGAACTGATTGATGTCAGCGGCCTGGACAGCGTCACACCGAAACAGATTGTGCCGGTGAAAATCACGTATGCAGACGGACGGGTGACTGAACTGAATGCGCTGTGCCGTATCGATACGCAGACTGAGCTGGAATATTACCGCCACGGCGGCATCCTCTGTTATGTGATCCGCCAGATGCTGGCGTAACGTTAGTCAGGCGGATAAAAAAACAAAGCGCGGTATTTTTGCCGCGCTTTTCTGTTTTTACTTTTTGCAGGTGAATCAGTGATTACAGCCCGGAGACTGGCACAGCATATGTCCCATTTTCTCCGCTTTGGTATCCAGATAATGGGCATTAGCCGGATTACGGCCGACAATCAGCGGCACACGTTCAGTAATGTTGATACCGGCCTGAGTCAGAATCTCGACTTTTTCCGGGTTATTGGTCAGCAGGCGGATGGCGTGCACATCCAGTAATTTGTACATATCAGCACACAGCGTGAAATCACGTTCATCCGGTGCAAATCCCAGCTTCTGGTTTGCTTCAACGGTATCCAGCCCGGTATCCTGTAACGCATAGGCACGGATTTTATTCAGCAGACCAATATTACGGCCTTCCTGACGGTGATACAGCAACACACCACGGCCTTCTTCTGAGATCTGCTTTAACGCGGCTTCCAGCTGGAAACCACAGTCACAGCGCAGGCTGAACAGAGCATCACCGGTTAAACATTCCGAATGGACACGGGATAACACCGGCTCATCACCGCTGATATCACCGAACACCAGCGCCACGTGATCGTGACCGGTGGCGATTTCTTCAAATCCGACCATTAAAAACTCCCCGAACGGGGTAGGTAATTTTGCCTGTGCGACACGTTTTAACTGCAACTCTTTATTCATGATTTATTAACTCATTGATATAAATATCTTTATTTAAACGCACATAATCGTATTGGCGATGTTATTATCTGCGTTGCCCGGGAAGTGAAACTGACATTTCTTTTCCGGGTCAAATAACTGAACATGACCATAGTAGTACATCAGTTTGACAAAATAATATTTATTTTTAACGGAATGATTTAACCCGGATGAAAAACCTGACAAAACCCTTTATCGCCGCTGTCATATTACTGATGCTGGTACCGCTGGTGACACTGCTGACCGGCTGGCGCTGGCAGCCATCGGGTGACGATGACCTGCTGCGCGGCCTGCGGTATCTGACTGACACGGCGGCGTATCCGACGGGAATCATCGTATCACTCATCTTTTGTTTTCTGTTTGTCCGTTTGTATCGCGGCAGCAAAAAACAGGCACTGCGTGCAGCCGCCGCCATTCTGGTGGTTGTGGCCGCCGGGCAGGGCGTGAAAGTGGCGATGAAAAACACGCTTCAGGAGCCGCGGCCTTATGTGGTTTGGCTGGCACAACAGGGTATTGCATCAGAGAAAGTGTTTTATGACCTTTCCCGGCCGGAGCGGGCGCAGTTGCTGAAAAATACTCTTAAAAATCATTACCGCGTACCGGGCTGGCTGCTGAAACACTGGAAAAGTGAAACCGGTTATGCTTTTCCGTCCGGTCATGCATTGTTTGCAAGTGCCTGGGCGCTGATACTCTTTGTATTTTTCAGTGTTCAGGGACGCCGCGGGCTGGCCGGCGTGATCCTGCTGTGGGGCATTCTGGCAGAGTACAGCAGGCTGGCGCTGGGGATGCACTGGCCGTCCGATATCATTATGTCGGTGATTATTAATGCAATACTGGCAGGGCTGTTTTTCCTCTGGCTCAGTAAACAGGATCAAAATGGCATGCAGCCGCCGCCACTGGCCTGAAATCATGTTATTATGGGCGGTGTGGAACCGGTTGCCGGTAATCTGTGCGGATACCGGCAGAAAAGCGAAAAAAACTCGGGAACACAACAAATTACTTTTATTCTCCCCGGGGTAAATGGTAACTTAAGGGGTTAGTGCGTCTGCAAGGAGCAGGCGTGAAATGCAAGCCTGATAATAGGAACGCCGGTGAAATATTTTCTGATTTTTATCCTTGTACTGGTGGTTTTCATCATTTCGGTGACACTGGGCGCAAATAACGATCAGGTAGTCACATTTAATTATCTGATTGCGCAGGGACAGTATTCTGTATCCACCTTGCTGGCCGTGCTGTTTGGTATCGGTTTCGTGCTGGGCTGGATTGTCTGCGGTCTGTTTTATTTACGTCTGCGGTTATCGCTGGCACGTGCCCGGCACCGGATCAAGCGTCTGGAAGCTGACCAGACGGTGCAGTCTTCCGGTTCGGTTGCGCTGCGGGACACCACTAAGGAATAAGCATTATGCTTGAGCTGTTGTTTCTTCTGTTGCCCATTGCTGCCGCATATGGCTGGTATATGGGGCGGCGCAGCGCGCAGCAGAATCAACAACAACATGCGGATCGCCTGTCACGTGACTATGTGGCAGGCGTAAACTTTTTGCTGTCCGATCAGCAGGATAAAGCAGTTGATCTGTTCCTCGACATGCTGAAAGAGGACAGTTCCGCATTTGAAGCACATCTGACGCTCGGCAACCTGTTCCGTTCGCGCGGTGAAGTGGAACGCGCCATCCGCATCCATCAGTCACTGATGGAAAGCGCCTCTCTCTCTTATGACCAGCGTCTCCTCGCCACGCAGCAGCTGGGTCGCGATTATGTGGCCGCCGGGGTGTATGACCGGGCAGAAGCCCTGTTTTTACAGCTGATTGATGAGGCGGATTTCCGGCAAAGCGCACTTCAGTCGCTGTTATCCATTTATCAGTCCACCAGTGACTGGAGCAAAGCCATCGATATCGGCGAAAAGCTGCTGAAACAGGGAGATACCGGTCAGCGGGAAAATATCGCTAACTTCTACTGTGAACAGGCATTGCAGGCACTGGGCAGTGATAACACTGACGGGGCATTTGCGTATCTGGCCAAAGCAGCCGGAGCGGATAAAAACTGCGCCCGGGTGTCGATTATGCAGGGGCGTATTCATATTGAACGGGCGGAATACAGCAAAGCCGTTGCTGTGCTTAAGCGGGTGTTTGAGCAGGACAAAGAAATGGTCAGTGAAACGCTGCCGATGCTGGAAACCTGTTACATCCATCTTGATCAGCCGGCGGAATGGGCGGAATATCTGCTGCTCTGCTCGGATGAAAATATCGGTGCGATTGCCGAACTCTATCTTGCGGATATTATTGAACAGCAGGAAGGGCCGGAAATGGCGATCACCTATGTTAACCGCCAGTTACAGCGCCATCCGACCATGCGCCTGTTCTGCCGTCTGATGGAATATTATCTGTCAGAAGCGGAGGAAGGCCGTGCCAAAGACAGTCTGGCTCTGCTGCGGAACATGGTCGGCGAGCAAATCCGGACCAAACCGGATTACCGCTGCGGTAAATGCGGATTTACATCGCATGCCCTGTACTGGCATTGTCCGTCCTGCCGGTCATGGGATACTATCAAGCCTATCAGAGGGCTGGACGGGCAGTGACAACGTCACGTTTATCCGTAATTTATTTACCCGTTTTTATTTACCCGTATAAATTCACCAACCACAGGTAATCAATTCATGACATCTCTTTCTTCGCATACAGGCCGTGCAGATATCGCATCGCCTGTTATTGTTGCGCTCGATTACGACAACCCGGATGATGCGCTGGCCTTTGCAGACCGTATTGATCCGGCACAGTGCCGTCTGAAAGTCGGTAAAGAGCTGTTTACCTTCTGCGGGCCTGAGTGTGTCCGGGCATTGCAGCAGCGCGGATTTGAGGTCTTTCTTGATCTGAAATTCCATGATATCCCGAATACAGCAGCGCATGCGGTACGGGCGGCGGCTGAACTGGGGGTATGGATGGTTAATGTCCATGCGGCAGGCGGCGAGCGGATGATGACAGCAGCAAAAGAGATCCTGCTGCCGTACGGCAACGATGCGCCTTTGCTGATTGCAGTGACGGTACTGACCAGCATGGAGCAGTCCGACCTGGCCGGAACCGGCATTGATGCCACACCGGCAGAGCACGCGCTGCGCCTCGCAAAATTAACACAAAACTGCGGATTGGATGGTGTGGTGTGCTCCGCTCATGAAGCCAAAATGATGAAAGAAACCCTGGGCCGGGAATTTAAGCTGGTCACGCCGGGGATCCGGCCGCAAGGCAGTGATGCCGGTGATCAGCGCCGCATCATGACACCGCGGCAGGCCGTCAGTGCCGGGGTGGATTATATGGTTATCGGACGGCCGATCACCCGCAGTGATGATCCGCAGGCCGCATTGCAGGCAATTAATGCTTCTGTGGGAGTATTATAAGATGGACAATAATTCACGCCTGGTCTATTCCACAGACAGTGGCCGTATTGATGAGCCGGAAGTAAAAGCGGAGCGCCCGAAAGGCGACGGTATTGTCCGTATTCAGCGGCAGACCAGCGGCCGCAAAGGCAAAGGTGTATGTCTGATCACCGGTATTGATCTGGATGATGCGGCGCTGGGCAAACTGGCCGCCGATCTGAAAAAACGCTGCGGCTGCGGCGGTTCGCTGAAAGACGGCATCATTGAAATTCAGGGTGATAAACGCGATTTACTGAAGCAACTGCTGGAAGATAAAGGCTTTAAAGTCAAACTGGCGGGTGGCTGATCAGTGAGCAGGGCGTCCGTTGCGGACGCCCTGTGTATTTAGTGACTCCGGTACCGGATCAGAGCGGCCGGGCCAGAATACTGCGGGTTTCCATCTTCACTTCCTCTATTTTCACCGGAATGATGTCATTGAGGCGGTAACGGACTTCACCTTTGATCAGCACTGAGCCGGTTTCCTGGCTGCACTGGAGTTCATCTTTGACCGGATGGATAAAGGTACCCGGGATAAAGGCGACTGCGCCGTTATCTGTCAGGCGGACACGGACACCGCCGCGGGTGATATCAATGATCTCCGCCGGGAACGCGGTATCTGTACCGGCATACGGTTGCAGGTAGCGGGCATATAACCAGTCACCGACATCACGCTCTGCCATACGGTTGGCGCGGCGGCGTTCTGCCAGATGTTCGGCCAGATCCTCAGCCGGTTTCTCCGCAGACTGACCGGCGATAATGGCTTTCAGCAGGCGGTGGTTAACAATATCACTGTATTTGCGGATAGGGGATGTCCAGGTGGCATAACCATTCAGTCCCAGGCCGAAGTGCGGGCCTTTCTCCATGCGGACTTCTGCAAAGGTCTGGAAGCGGCGGATACGGCTGTCGAGGAATTGCGTCGGCTGGTTATCAAGCTCCCGGCGCAGACGGCAGAAACCATCCAGTGTCAGCAGTTCTTCTTCATTGAAATGAATGCCGTTTTCAGCGAGCAGGGCAACAGCCTGGCTGATTGTCAGCGGATCAAGCCCTGTGTGTACGTTATAGACACCAAAACCAAGTTTCTTATCCAGCACCTCTGCGGCGCAGATATTGGCGGTGATCATCGCCTCTTCCACAATGCGGTTGGCACTGCGGCGCTGTTCAGCCACGATATCCGTCACCACACCGTTTTCATCAAGAATAAAGCGGTAATCAGGGCGATCTTTAAAGACCAGTGCATGGGTTTCACGCCAGTGATGGCGGCGCTGATACATATCCTGCAACAGGGAAATCTGACGGCGGATAGTCTCATCAGGGGTTACCCGGTCAGCCACACCTTCCAGCAGATCAGAGATATCGTCATAAGCCAGCTTGGCTTTGGATTCAACCCAGGCAGCGAAGAACACGGCATCATCTGCCAGAGAACCATCTTCATTTATGGAGACCTGACACACCAGTGCCGGACGGCGCACATGCGGATGCAGCGAACACAGGTCATCAGACAGATTGCGCGGCAGCATCGGGATATTGAAGCCCGGCAGATAGTTGGTGAAGGCGCGTTTACGGGCAATGGCATCCAATTCGCTGCCGGCCGGGATATAGCTGGTCGGATCGGCAATGGCAATGGTCAGCTGAAGCTGATTGTTATCACTGGTAGTGATATAAAGCGCATCATCCATATCTTCGGTGGATGCACTGTCGATAGTCACGAAATCCAGATGAGTCAGATCAGTACGCGGCAGATTATCATCAGCCATGGCCACGTCAACCGGCTCCGGCTCTTTCAGTGCGTGCTGATGGCGGGTCAGGGTTACCCACCACGGCGCGTAATGGTCATCCGCATCAGTGATAAACCCGGTGATTTCTGCATGGAAGCTGCGATCACCTTTCAGCGGGTGGCGGCGCATTTCCGCAACGGCCCAGTCGCCCTGACGGAATTCATGATCAACCCCTTTTGCCGGACGGCAGGGAATGGAATCTTTTAACAGCGGATGATCGGGAATTATCCAGAGACGGTCATCATTTTCTTTGCGCTGCACGCGGCCGACAAATCTGTCCAGAAACGGGGTGACGAGAGCTTCCGGCTCTGCCACATCTTTATTATTCACGGTGTGAATAGCAGCAGTGATGCGATCGCCGTGCATGACTTTTTTCATCTGCGGCGGCGGAATAAAATAGGATTTTTGTCCGTCAACTTCCAGGAAACCGTAGCCTTTATCGGTACTTTTTACGATCCCTTCGACACGTAATGTTTTATCGTGGAGCTGTTGTTTTAGCTGAGCTAACAGCGGGTTATCTTGAAACATAGGTTCCCGTACTGGTTGGGTGAGCAAATTTATGGTTATTTTTACGCGAATTTACGCTGCCCGCAAGCACAGAGGGCAATTTCTGTTTAAAGTGCAGCAGATTAATCTTCCGGATACACTTTTTCGCTGAATTCACACAGATCTTCAATGATGCATGAACCGCAGCGGGGTTTGCGGGCAATGCAGGTGTAACGCCCGTGCAGTATAAACCAGTGATGGCAGTCGACTTTAAATTCTGCCGGTACAACCCGCAATAATTTTTGTTCCACCTCATCCACGTTCTTGCCGGGGGCAAATTTTGTGCGGTTGCAGACACGAAAAATATGGGTATCAACCGCAATGGTCGGCCAGCCGAATGCGGTATTGAGTACCACATTGGCGGTTTTGCGTCCCACTCCCGGCAGGGCTTCCAGTGCTGCTCTGTCTTCCGGAACTTCGCCGTTATACAGTTCAACCAGCATCCGGCAGGTTTTTATCACATTCTCTGCTTTGGTATTAAATAACCCGATGGTTTTAATGTAGGTCTTCACCCCATCCACACCGAGATCCAGGATGGCCTGCGGCGTATTGGCAACGGCATACAGCGGGCGGGTGGCTTTATTGACGCTGACATCGGTTGCCTGGGCGGATAATAAGACGGAGATCAGTAATTCAAACGGAGAATCAAACAGCAGTTCAGTGGTGGGTTGCGGGTTGTTGTCCCGCAGGCGGGTCAGAATTTCAATACGTTTTTCTTTATTCATAACGACATTGGCTCATTGATGATAAAAGCAAACTCCCGGGAAAGGAGCCTGCTTTATTATACAGTTATTTGACCAGATGGCTTCCGCATCCTTTTTCTGTTTCGTATTGTGCGGCAGCGGGCGCATTTTTGCGCTTTTTCATTTTTTCATCAATAAGATACTTGCCCGCCAGCATTAAGCCAAGTCCGATAAACGCGCCCGGCGGCAGCATCGCCAGCAGGAACGGGGTATCGAGATGTAACACATCGACACGCAGGACTTTAGCCCAGTCACCGAGCAGCAGATCAGCACCGTCAAACAGTGTCCCGTTGCCCAGGATCTCACGCATGGCGCCGAGCACAAACAGTGCGGCGGTGGCGCCGAGCCCCATGGCCAGGCCATCAATGGCAGAAGGGTAAACCGCGTTTTTGGCGGCAAAGGCTTCAGCGCGGCCAATGACAATACAGTTGGTCACAATCAGCGGGATAAAGATACCGAGTGACTGATATAAGCCGAAGGCATAGGCATTGATCAGCAATTGTACCGCCGTTACCACAGAGGCAATCAGCATCACATAGATAGGAATACGGATTTCTGACGGGATCCAGCGGCGCAGTGCGGAGACTGCCACGTTAGTGCAAATCAGCACCAGTGTGGTCGCCAGTCCGAGTCCCAGTGCGTTGGTGACGGTGGAAGAGACCGCCAGCAGCGGACACAATCCCAGCACCTGGACCAGTGCTGAGTTATTTTTCCATAATCCGTCAGCAAATAACCCTTTAATCTGACTCATTATTCAGCTCCGCATTGAGGTAAGGTATTCAGTTGCGGCGGCAGGGTCTGCATATAATCCGCCGTCACGCGGACTGCGTTGACAACCGCCCGTGGGGTAATGGTGGCACCGGTAAACTGATCGATATCACCGCCGTCTTTTTTCACTGCCCAGTGCGGGTCTTTGGCGGATTCAACATGTCTGCCGCTCAGTGTGGTGATCCAGTCTGAAATCCGGGTATCAATTTTATCACCCAGCCCCGGTGTCTCTTTATGTTCCGTTACGCGGGAGCCGAGCACCGTCCGGTTAAAATCAGCCGCAACCAGCAGCTGAATATTCCCGGAATAGCCGTCAGGCGCGGTGGATTCGAGAACAGCGGCAACTGGTGTTCCGTCTTTACGGGCAATATACAGCCGGTGCGGCAGTTCATTGCCCAGTGCAGGGTCGGTGACCAGATAACACTCTGCAATCACATCATTATTATAAACCGATTCCGGCAGGATTTCGGCAAACAGTGCTTTTTGCTGTGCCGCCGCCTGTTTATCAATTTCCGGCTTTGTCAGCGTATAAACAAATCCGCTCAATCCGGTGGTTCCGGCGGCAAACAGGGCGAGGATCAAGCCGTAACGGCGTAATGTGGCAATCATTTATTCCCCCGTTTGTGCCCGTAAACACGCGGTTGTGTGTAGGTATCGATCAGCGGCACGGTGATATTGGCCAGCAGGACGGCAAACGCCACGGCATCCGGATAACCGCCGTAAACGCGGATAATCCACAGCAGAAGGCCGATCAGCATCCCGTATATCAGACGGCCGCGCGGCGTGGTGGAGGCGGTAACCGGGTCGGTGGCAATAAAGAATGCCCCGAGCATGGAAGCGCCGGAAAACAGCTGAATAACCGGAGAGCTGAAGTGTGATGAATCAATCAGATAGCCGACAGCAGACAGGACGGCCAGCGTGCCCAGCATCGATACCGGGATTTGCCATGCAATCACGTTGCGGTTGAGCAGAATACAGCCGCCGATCAGATAGCCGATATTCACCCATTGCCAGCCGATACCGGCAACAGAGCCCTGTAAAACAGGTTGTGTCAGAATATCGGACATCTCACGGGTCAGCAGTCCGGTTTTGAAACTGTCGAGCGGCGTCGCCTGACTCATGCCATCCGCGCCGGCACGTAACTGCTCCGGTGTCAGGCCGTTATCAGATAACCCGGTAAAAATCATATGCAGACTGTCACTGACCGAAACCGGTGTGATTTGCAGGCTTTCCGGCGGCAGCCAGCTGGTCATCTGAACCGGGAAGGAGATCAGCAGTACCACATAACCGACCATCGCCGGGTTAAACGGGTTTTGCCCGAGACCGCCATACAGATGTTTGGCAATAATCACGGCAAAAAATGTACCGATAACAATCAACCACCAGGGCGCGAGCGGCGGGATACTGACAGCCAGCAGCATGGCAGTGACCAGCGCGGAGTTATCTTTGAGATACGGCATCACCGGTTGATTGCGCAGGCGGATCGCGATACTTTCGGTTACCAGCGCGGTCGTCACTGCAATCAGAACCTGAATCAGTGTGCCGACCCCGAAGAACCAGAGTTGTGCGGCAATCCCCGGAATCATGGCTATCACCACCCACAGCATGATGGCGGAGGTGTTGTCATGGTTATGAGTAAACGGTGATCCCGCAATTTTCAGACGGTGCGGGGCGTTTGAGGAAACGGGCCTAAATTTCATGCTTATTTCGCTTCATTAATCAGTGGTTTCTTCAGAATGTTGTGCTGCCGCCTGTGCGGCTTTCTTTGCCTTGGCACGGGCGATAGCGGCAGCTACAGCGGCTTTACGCGGATCGGTTTCTGTCTCCGCTGCCGGTTGTGCGGTGTCTGCCGGTGCGTCTGCGGCCTGAGCGGCTTTCTTCGCTTTGGCGCGGGCGATAGCGGCGGCTACAGCCGCTTTACGCGGATCGGTTTCTGTCTCTGCCGCCGGTTGTGCAGTATCCGCCGGTGCGTCTGCGGCCTGAGCTGCTTTCTTTGCCTTGGCACGGGCAATGGCCGCTGCTACGGCAGCTTTACGCGGATCGGTTTCTGTCTCTGCCGGTTGTGCGGTGTCTGCCGGTGCTTCTGCGGCCTGAGCAGCTTTTTTCGCTTTGGCACGGGCAATAGCCGCCGCGACAGCAGCTTTACGCGGATCAGTTTCTGTTTCCGCTGCCGGTTGTGCTGTGTCTGCCGGTGCGTTTGCGGCCTGAGCGGCTTTCTTCGCTTTGGCTCGGGCGATAGCAGCGGCTACAGCGGCTTTACGCGGATCGGTTTCTGTCTCCGCTGCCGGTTGTGTGGTGTCTGCCGGTGCGTCTGCGGCCTGAGCGGCTTTCTTCGCTTTGGCTCGGGCGATAGCAGCGGCTACAGCGGCTTTACGCGGATCGGTTTCCGTTTCCGCAGCCGGTTGTGCGGTATCCGCCGGTGCGTCTGCGGCCTGCGCGGCTTTCTTCGCTTTGGCGCGGGCGAGGGCGGCGGCTACAGCAGCTTTGCGCGGATCAGTTTCCGTTTCCGCAGCCGGTTGTACGGTTTCTGTCTGAGCGGCTTTTTCTGCCTGACGAGCCCGTGCCTGTGCTTTGCGTGCTTCACGGGCGGCAATGGCAGCGCTGTTATCCGGCAATGCGGAAGGATTGACTGAAATTGTCATTCCCGCACTGCTGTCTTTGGCTTTTACGCGGGCAAGTGCGGCACTGATTGCTGCACTGTCTTTCTCATCCACCTGAACAGCCGCACTTTTGTGGCGGGCTTCACGGGCTTCTTTTTCCCGCGCCATTCGTGCCTGTTTGGCTTCAAAGCGGATTTTGGCATCGGCAGCGCGTTGTGCTTCTTCGCGGATCTCAATAATTTGGGCTTTTTCCTGCCGGTAATATTGTACCAGCGGGATATTACTCGGGCAGACCCAGGCACAGGCTCCGCATTCTATACAATCAAACAGATGATGCTGTTCCGCTTTTTCGTGTTCGTTACCTTTACTGAACCAGTAGAGCTGCTGCGGCAGCAATCCTGCCGGACAGGCATCCACACAGTGACTGCAACGGATGCAGGCTTCTTCCGGTGCAGCCGGTTCCATTTCGTTTGTGGTCGGCGCAAGAATACAGTTAGTGATTTTTACCACCGGCACATCAAGATCCGGCAGTGTAAAGCCCATCAGCGGGCCGCCCATCACAACCATCTGTTCATGTTGCGGATGAAAACCGGCCTGTTGCAGCAGGAAACGGATCGGAGTCCCCAGACGGGTCCAGAAATTCCCCGGTGATTCGACGGCTTCTCCGGTTACCGTCACCACGCGCTGAATCAGTGGTTCGCCGTCAGTAATCGCGCGTTTGATGGCAACAACGGTTCCGACGTTCTGCATCAGTACGCCGATATCAGAGGAACGCCCGCCGGACGGCACTTCGCGGCCGGTAAGGATTTTGGTCAGCTGTTTGGCACCGCCGGACGGGTATTTGGTCGGGATCACCCGCACAAAAATCTGTTTTTCCCCGTCAGTGACATCCCGCAGTGCGGCAATCGCCTCCGGTTTGTTATCTTCTATGCCGATAAGCACCTGTTCCGGTTCCAGAAGGTGCATCAGAATACGGATACCGGTAAGAATTTCACCGGCATGCTCCTGCATCAGACGGTCATCAGCCGTAATATAGGGTTCACATTCAGCCGCATTGATAATCAGGGTGCGGATAAGATCACCACCGCCTTTCAGTTTATTCGCGGTCGGAAAGCCTGCACCGCCGAGACCGGCAATTCCGGCCTGATGAATGCGGTCAGTCAGTTCTGTTTTGGCGAGCGATGTGAAATCCGTTGTTTTTTCTGCCGGATACGGGGTATCCAGCCCGTCAGTCCGGATACGGACACACGGCGCGGTCAATCCGGACGGATGCGCGGTCACGCAAGGCTCCACGGCTGTAACAGTGCCGGAGGATGAAGCATGAACCGGCAGGCTGCGGCCGGTTCCGCGTGTCAGCGGCTGACCTTTCAGAACATGGTCGCCGGGGCTGACCAGCACATCGCCTTCGTTCCCGATATGCTGTTGTAACGGAATGATAAGTTCTTCAGGTACCGGACATAGCCGCATCGGTGTCCGGGAGGACTGTAATTTCATTTCCGGCGGATGAATGCCGCCGTCAAAATCCCATACCCGGTCTTTTTTCAGAAAGTTGAGCAAATTGAACATAAAACTTACGACGCCTCAATCTGAACGGGTTTGACAGGTGTACCGGTGGTATCCGCCGGAATATTTCTGACCGGAATCGTGTTTAAGTCCCACTTCCAGTTACGCGGGGTGACAGCGACCGGGATCATCTCGATGCAATCTGTCGGGCAGGGTGCGACACATAAATCACAGCCGGTACAGAGGTTTTCAACCACGGTATGCATCGCGCGGGTGGCACCGATAATGGCATCCACCGGACACGCCTGAATACATTTGGTGCAGCCGATGCACTGGTCTTCATGAATAAAGGCCACCTTACGCACCGGATTAAGCACAGCGTCGTCGCCGTCGAGCGGTTGCGGATCCACACCCAGCATATCCGCCAGTTTCAGCATCACCTGTTCGCCGCCGGGAGCACAGCGGTTTATTGCGCCGCCATTGGCAACGGACTCCGCATAAGGACGGCAGCCGGGAAAACCACACTGCCCGCACTGACTCTGCGGCAGAATGTCATCAATTTTATCCACAATGGGATCTTCCTCCACTTTAAAGCGGCGGGAGGCATAACCCAGTATCAGGCCAAATGCCAGACCCAGCAGACTGAGTACGGCAACGGCAATCCAAATCATTGTCATCAGAATTTCACCAGACCACTAAAGCCCATAAAGGCCAGAGACATCAGACCGGCAGTGACCAGCCCGATAGACGCCCCGCGGAAAGGCGCAGGCACATCAGCCGTTGCCAGACGTTCGCGGATAGCGGCGAACAGCACCATCACCAGAGAGAAACCGGCTGCCGCACCAAAGCCGTAAACGGCGGATTGCAGAAAATTATGGGACAGGTTGATGTTCAGCAGTGCCACACCGAGTACGGCACAGTTGGTGGTGATCAGCGGAAGGAATATCCCGAGCAGGCGGTAGAGCGCCGGGCTGGTTTTACGCACCACCATTTCGGTGAACTGCACCACCACAGCGATCACCAGAATAAAGCTCAGTGTGCGCAGATAGAGAATATCCAGCGGGATAAGGATAAAGGTATCCATCAGCCACGAGCAGACAGAGGCGAGCGTCATCACAAACGTGGTCGCAAACCCCATGCCAATCGCGGTTTCCAGTTTTTTGGACACCCCCATAAAGGGGCATAATCCTAAGAATTTGACGAGTACGAAGTTATTAACCAGCACCGTCCCGACAAAAAGTAATAAGTAGTCAGCCATTGCAATGCCCAAAGCGAGTCATTCAAAACATTCAAATAAACAGATAAAAACCCGGGTTCCCCGGTAAGCGGGGTGAATAATAGCAATCCCCGGGCATCCGGGGTTATCGGGATTGTGTGAAAGGGCAGATAACTGTGTGTATCAGAATGAAAAAGCGGCAAAACTGATGAAAACCGGGCGCATTATTTGCGTCACGGAATCAGTTAGTGGTACTTTTCAGGAGGATGACAAATTCTGAAAGCATGTTTTTATCCGTTAACATGACAATCCCCCGGAGGGAGTGATGACGAAAATACTGAAAGTGGGCCTGATCGGATACGGTTTTGCCGGAAAAACATTCCATGCACCGTTTATTGTGAATAATGCCAACATGGAACTGGCTAAAGTCGCGAGCAGTGATGCCGCAAAAGTACATGCGGATTACCCGGATGTGCAGGTTGTCGCCACTCCGGAAGATATTTTTGCTGATCCGGCGATTGATCTCGTCGTGATCCCGACGCCGAACGACACACATTTCCCGCTGGCCCGGATGGCACTGGCGGCCGGTAAGCACGTTGTGGTGGATAAACCGTTTACCCTGACCTCCGAAGAGGCGTTTACCCTGGCAAAACAGGCAGATGATGCCGGTCTGATCTTGTCCGTCTACCATAACCGCCGTTTTGACTCCGGTTATCTGACACTGAAATCCCTGTTTGAAAGTAAAAAACTCGGGGATATCAAATATTTTGAAGTCCATTTTGACCGCTATCGCCCGCAGCCGCAAAAACGCTGGCGTGAAGCGGCTGCGTTGGGCAGTGGTATCTGGTATGACCTGGGGTCACATCTGATTGATCAGGCACTGCAGTTTTTCGGCAAACCGGAAGCGATCACCGCCGATCTGGGTATGATCCGGCCGGGTTCTGAAGCTGTGGATTATTTCCATGCGCAACTGCACTATCCGGATGTGAAAGTGATACTGCATGCCACCACTGTCGCGGCAGCGGAATCTCCGGTGTATATCGTTCACGGTATGAAAGGCAGCTACGTGAAGTACGGGCTTGATCCGCAGGAAAATGCGCTGAAAGCAGGGCAGATGCCGGTCGGTGTGAACTGGGGTCATGACGATCGTGACGGTGAACTGAGCTTATCACCGGATGGCATTGAAGTGATCACGGAAAGTTACCCGAACAAAGCCGGTCACTACGGCCGTTATTACGCAGAAGTGGCAGAGGCAATTATCAATAATGGTCCGAACCCGGTTACCGCTCATGAAGGCGCGGAAATTATCCGTATTATTGAGGCCGGTATGGAATCACATAAGACCGGACGGACTGTGACGCTGTAACAAACAATTATTTAATTTTAATGCAGACAAAAGTGAATAACGCATGACAAACTGGTGGCAGAAACTGCGGTTAGATCCGTTCCTGGTCATAATGATCACGGTTGTTATTTTGGCGTCACTCTTTCCGGCTACCGGTAATGTGGCAACCGGATTCCGCTATCTGACCACCGCTGCGATTGCGTTACTGTTCTTCTTCCACGGCGCCAAACTTTCGCGGGAAGCGATTGTGACGGGGATGGGGCACTGGCGTCTGCATCTGATGGTATTTTCCAGTACTTTTATCCTCTTTCCGCTGCTGGGGCTGGGTTTGCAGTTTCTGGTACCGGAGTGGATGTCACCAACCATTTACATGGGTTTCTTATACTTATGTGCCTTACCGGCAACGGTACAATCCGCCATTGCCTTTACGTCTGTTGCGGGTGGTAATGTCGCTGCGGCGATTTGCAGTGCATCCGCCTCCAGTATTCTCGGCGTTTTCTTATCACCGGTGATTATCGGTTTTATGATGGAAACACAAGGCGCGCATGATCTCGATACACTGGGCGCTATCCGTTCTATTCTGCTGCAACTGATGCTGCCGTTTGTGGTCGGGCATCTCTCCCGTCCGCTGATCGGTAAGTGGGTGGATCGCAACAAAAAAATCATCAATAAAACAGACCGGACCTCTATTCTGCTGGTGGTGTATGTCGCTTTCAGTGAAGCTGTGGCCGAGGGGATCTGGCAGCAGATCGACGCAATGTCTATTCTGCAGATTGCAGTGGTGTCGTGCGGGCTGCTGGCGATTGTGCTGGTGATCAACGTGTACGGTGCACGGGCACTGGGCTTTAATAAGGCCGATGAAATCACCATTGTGTTCTGCGGCTCGAAGAAAAGCCTGGCAAACGGTGTGCCGATGGCAAACGTGATGTTCCCGCCTGCGGTAGTCGGTATTCTGGTACTGCCGCTGATGCTGTTTCATCAGATTCAGCTGATGGTGTGCGCGGTGATGGCGGCGCGCTATGCGCGGCAGGGAAAAGAACATTCACAGGAGTAATTATGAACAGGGTTATGGCAGGATGCCTTGTACTTCTTTTCATCAGTTTCTTTGCCCGTGCAGATATGCAGCCGCTGCCGGAACTGAAACGGGAACGGGTTATTGATAGCACCGGTCTTCTGACCCGCCCGCAATTCGCACAGCTTAACCGGCAGCTCACTGAGTACGAACTGAGCCGCAATGACGGCAGTCAGTTCGTGGTGTTTATTGTGCCGTCAACCGGCGGGGAAAGTATTGAGACCTTTGCCCACCGTGCATTCAATACCTGGAAAATCGGCCGCAAAGGTCAGAATAACGGGCTGTTGCTGGTTGTGGCTGTTAATGACCGCAATCTGCGCTTTGAAATAGGTTACGGCCTGGAAGGTATTCTGCCGGATGTCTCCGCAGGTCGTATTATCCGTCACCGCATCACCCCTGAATTTAAAAATGGCCATTATTTTACGGGGATTGAAGCAGGTGTGACCGATGCCATTGATATTATCAGCGGAAATGAACCGGGATATATCACATCAGAGACATCCGGAACAGAAGCATTAAAACTCAAACGACTGATGATTATTTATATTCTGACCTTTATTACGGTGTATCTCTGGTCATTATTTATTGGTTCTCCCCGCCGTAAAAAAAGGATAGAAAAGCAGGTTCTTAAAGATATTGAATATCTGAGAGAAGAATACGCGAAATCCAAAAGCAAGAAGAAACGTCAGCCCGGGCGGGCAATACACCTTACTCAGAAACGCCTGACAGCATTTTTGCAGTATAAATATATTTATCCGGCGCCGCTCGGCCATACTGTGAGCGTGTTATTTTATTCCGTTCTGATTTTTATAATGACACGGGTTCTGGCAGACGGAGATCCTGATCCGGACGCATTATTTATCAGTATAATGATCCTCGTTTTTCTTAATGTATTTGGCTCACTGTTTCTGTGTTTTTTGTTATATGCATTCATTCCGGGATACCGTATTCAGGAAGCGGAAATGCGGAAATTAACCGGTGTTATGGCCGGGGCAGGAGGCGGATACTCATCCGGTTCTGACGGTGGCAGTTACAGCAGCAGCTCCGGCGGCAGTTCAGGAAGCAGCGGATCTTCCGGTGGCGGAGGTGGCAGCAGTGGCGGCGGTGGTGCTTCGGGGAGTTGGTAACGGGAAATACCGGGCGGCTCTTTCTGACCGCCCGGTACCAGGAAAACAGCCTTGTTTATCACATTGCCATCCTGGCGGACTTTAACAACAATACAGTCTGTATAAACAATATAATAGCCTGCATAGTGTTAATAAATGACACTCACTTCCAGCGCGGACTCTTGATAAGAGACGACGCTCCGTGTGTGAACGTTTTTTTCTGCTCTGCAAAGCGATGATAGAAATCAGCACTTTTTGCAGTATAAGCAAGATAACGGGTTGCTGTCGTAAAAGAGTCTGCATTTCTCACAGCGTCCAGACTTCCCCGGGCACGTCGTTGTTTGATCGTTTCTTCGGGTTCTCCTCTGCCGGCCTGTAGTTTTTCTGGATCAAGAAGGGCGAGCATAGCATTTAAATCATGATATCCCTCATTTTTTGCCACCCCGATATAGGCCATATCTTCCGTGTCCAGGCGGAGGTGAGACATTTCATGAATCAAAATATGCGCTAAATGGTCAACACCCAGTGTTTCATTTTTTTTGACTTTTTCCAGTACATCAGTATATGAATTTATGTAAATTTTCTCCCCCCGCTGAAATGCCTGCATATTGGCTTCAGCTGCCACAGTCCCCGATTTCTCTCCGGATGCGGTTGTCTTCAGCGGTGAATACCGGACATTTCTTTTCGTATCCAGTTTGTTTATTCCCTCTGACACATTTTTTATTTGTGTCTTCCATATACCCAGTTTTTCTTCTCCCATATGCTGCCCGAAAAATGTCTTATAGATATCTAACGCAACGTCATTATTAGATGTGTTATTTAAAAATTTCTCAGCAGCTGATAATTGTTCCGCAGCTAAATATTTAGCTTCTTTGATATAGGTTCTGCCGATCGCCTGCTGAGATTTTTCCTCAGTTGGTGCAAGTCCGTTCGTATCAAAAAATCTCAGAGGATTATTCCGTACCATCCTGAACAGATTCAGCCCGTCCATTGTTCCCGCAGGATCCGCACTCAGCCATCTTCCCGCCCACGGCTGGTAGTACCGGTAACCATAGTAGTACAGTCCGGTGGCGTCCCGCTCTTTGCCTGAGTAACGCACAGTTTTGTACTCTGCTTCTGCCACGCTGCGGGCGGTCCACACTGCAGTGCCGCCGTACGGGTAGTACTCCTCCATACTGATAATATTTCCCTTACCATCCAGCTCCAGACCGCTGCTGCCGATCAGATTGCTGTAGCTCCAGCGCATCTGGTCATCGCCATTCTCCCGGTGTAAAAGGCGTATCTGCCCCGTGTCCCCCGCGATAATCACCTGCAGGCTCTCCGTTTGCGTATCTCCGGCTTTTATCGTGCGCAGCTCCAGACCCGGCAGATATTGCACCCGCTGCGTCTGTGTGCTGCTGCCTGTTTTCTGCCTGCTGACTTTCAGGATGCGCCGGCTGTCCGCATCATAGCGGTAGATTTCGCTGTCATCTGCATCTCCGTTCCGCACGACCGGCGTCACCTTCAGCAGCTTGTTGCGCGGTGTCCAGTCCAGACGCTGTCCCGGCTGCAGCTGTTTCTGCTGGCCACCGTTGGTGAACAGCGCGTCCACGTCTGCCGGATTTTCCGTCAGGGTGCTCAGTACTCCCCGGTTACTTCGGTTACTTATGGTGATTTTGGTTGTGTAACTGTTGTTTGCCGCCGGTGCGCGGTGGCTTATCTGCGTCAGATTACCGGCTGTATCGTAGGTATACCTGCGGGTATAGTTCGTGTATGCGCTGCTGTCTGCGGGAAGGGGAACGGTCAGAGGCGGTAATCCGCTGCCCTGCTGACCGGCATTTGCCATTTCACGTCCGGTGGCGCTGATCAGCTGGTACAGGCTGTCGTAGGCGTATGTGTTTTCCGGTACTACTTTCTGATTGCGCCAGAAACGGGTCTCTTCGGCGTCATTGGTTACTTTCAGAACGTTACCCACAGGGTCATATTCATAGCGCAGATCCTGCAGTATCTTCAGTCCGGCGGCATGTCCGGCCGGGCGTTCCGTTTTGATGCCGTTCAGGCGTTGCGTTTCCGGTTCGTACGAGTATGTGGTTATCACGCCGTTGCCGTGCTCTTCACGCAGTTTCTGTCCGGCGGCCGAGTACGTCAGGGATGCCACGATAACCTTCTCCGTTCCCCCCTTCAGCGTCAGCCAGCTGCCCGACAGCAGACCTGCCACATCGTACGCCATCCGCTGCATATTGCCCTGTGCATCGGTGGTGGTCAGTATGGAGCCGGTGGTGTCTGCGGTGGTCAGAGTGGTCCGTGCGTCATTGTCCAGCAGGTTGTTCCATACCGGTACATTTTCTCCCTGCCAGTCAGCCATCGTGTCAGAGTTATCCGCATTCTTCAGCAGCCGCCGGGTGACGGAGAGTGGCACGCCGGTCAGAGCAATGCTGTTTGTCTGCTCCAGTCCCGCGGTATCGTAATGACTGATAAGCTGACCGGCGAGATTCAGAGCTTTCTCTGCATCCGTATTACCGGCATAGACGAAACGCTCCGTGATACAGGCGGCTCCACCGTTGGTC
This sequence comes from Morganella morganii, assembly GCF_019242955.1. GTDB lineage: Bacteria > Pseudomonadota > Gammaproteobacteria > Enterobacterales > Enterobacteriaceae > Morganella > Morganella sibonii. The sequence goes on along the minus strand of NZ_CP066129.1, from coordinate 2,190,492 downwards.
TGCTCTGTAATACTTAACGGGCGTCCGGCCAGGGATGCATCCTCATACTGCCAGGTGCGGGTTACGGCCTGACGCCGGTCATCAGTACCGTTGTCTGCGGTACCGATGTTATTGACCGCAATAAAGGGGCGTCCGGCAACGTCGTTAAGGCTGACGGTGATACCGTTGTCTGCCCCCTGTGTACGCAGGACGCCTCCGCGCAGATCTGTCCGGTAAGTGAAGTTCGCCAGTCCGGCCTCAGCCAGGCGCGGGTCGGCGCTCTGCGTCAGGAAGCCCCGGGCATCGTACTGATGGCGGGTTATGCGCTCCGTGGTGATGTCCGGCGACTCAGGGTGGCGGTGGTACGCGATATTGAGAATGGTCTGACCACGGTTGTTGAGAACCGTGACCGCCGGGGTCTTACTGAACAGTGATGTGTTCATGATATTCTCCTGTTTAGATTAGGCAGCCGTTCAGGCTGCAAAGAAAAGTATACAGCAATCAGGAGAAAGTGTGGGGAAACTACGGGTGTGCAGATTTTATTTTCAGTTATTGCGAACCGGGTGGGATAAACACGGGTTCGTTATCACTTAATGTGAGCCGGAAATGGCGCTGATTTACGGGGGGACGATTACGGGCTGCTGCATATAGCTGTATTAACCCGAAATCCCCCGGGGTAAATATCCGGCTTCCGGGGGATTTATAAGTTGTCTGGCAGGCAGGCGCTTAATGACTGCGTTTAGCCGCCATATCTCTCAGTGCCGCTTTTTCTTCCGCGGATAAAAAGGCAATTTCCAGTCCGTTGATTTGTGCCTGTTCAATCTCAGTACGGGTCAGACCGGCAGCCGGTGCGGCAACATTGTATTCATGGGCAATCTCAATACCTTCAACTGCCGGGTCATCCGTGTTAATGGTGGCGGCAATGCCATGTGCCAGGAATTGCTTCAGCGGATGGGCGGCCAGCGACGGTACTGTACTGGTCTGAATATTGGACGTCAGGCAGGATTCCATACCGATGCGGTGCTCTGCCAGATAATCCATCAGCGCCGGGTCTTCAATCGCCATCACGCCGTGGCCGATACGCTGTGCACCCAGGTCGCGGATCGCCTGCCAGATACTGGCGGCACCGGCCGCTTCCCCGGCGTGTGCGGTGATTGCCCAGTTTACATCGCGGGCTTTGCGGAAGTGATCGGTAAATAAATCGCCGGGATAACCGGATTCGTCACCGGCAATATCCAGTGCCACAATCCGCTCGTGATGAGCGAGCAGGGCATTCAGTTCTTCATGACAGGCATCAGTACCGAATGTCCGGCTCAGAATACCAATCATATTAATCCGCACCGGATTGTTACGGACTTCAGATGCCACCCCATCCAGAACGGCTTCCACCACGCCTTCAACAGGCAGGTTATGTTTCATTGCCATATAGTAAGGGGAAAAGCGCAATTCAGCATAATCCAGCCCGGCACTGACAGCATCCTGTACGTTTTCTGCGGCTACGCGGCGGCAGGCGTCCAGGTCGGCCAGTACGGAAACGCCCCAGTCCAGTTTACTCAGAAACTGCACCAGGTCAGGTTCATTACTCATTACCTGCACATGCGGGCGCAGTGCTTCAGTCTCATAAGCGGGCAGCGGGAGATTGTACTGACGGGCCAGATCCAGAATGGTGGACAGGCGGATATTGCCGTCCAGATGGCGGTGCAGATCGGTCAGGGGGAGTGAACGGTTAATCATTGCGGAATTCCTCAGATGATAAAAAGCCAGTCTGACGACTGGCTTTTGTCTGATCAACAGATAATAACAGTGTGAAATTACTGTGCAGCAGGTGCCGCAGCAGCATCAGCAGCCGGTTCTTCACCGATAGTCACTTCTTCTGTGACATCACCGTTAGGATCTATTTCAATAGCTTCTTCCTCATAACCTTCGTCGTCACCGCTGTTATCGCTCAGTGCGCCGTACTGGTCATATTTTTCCAGGAATTCAGCAACGGTGTATTTCTTACCGTTGAAATCGATATTGTTGTTGCTGTATTTCAGATCCATGGTGATCGCTTTATCAGTGACTTTCACGATTTCCATCATGGCACCCATGCTGGCCATCTGAGCAACACCCTGTTCACCCTGTTCTTTGGCTTCTTTGGCGCCCATGCCCTGAGACTGCATTGCAACACCAACGAAATCAGTCAGCATTGATTTGGACAGATCCATATTGAAACCGAACTCTTTCACCAGAACCGGCAGGGCTTTTTCAAAGCTTGATGCCTTTTCCAGTGCTTTAAAGCTATCGGCATTCAGTGCATTAAAGGTCACGTTCAGATTGACTTTTGACTCACCGCCGCTGTTTTTCCAGCTCAGAGGTGCGATAGCGAAAGACGGGCTGTATTTGAACAGACCCAGCGCATTGGATTTCATTTTCTCATCCAGTGCTGCCATTTTTTCTTCATCGAAATCTTCGGTGTACATCGATTCAGACATCTTGGTGTACTCTTCGAGAGATGCCATCAGCGTATTTGCTGAAGTTGCATCCAGATCTTTCAGAGAACCTTTCAGGCTGATAGCGCCGAGGTCGATATCACGGTAGCTCAGTGAACCGAGGCTGTAATCAACATCTGCAGTCAGTTTGTTATCTTTGCTGCCGGATGTGCCGTTCATTTTCAGGTCTTTCAGAGAAACGGTGTCGCTGTAATTAACAACCGCTAACTCTTTCAGGCTCAGATTCTGGTCACCCAGGTAGAAATAGCTGTCACCGGATTTGGACACATCGCTGTCGAAAGACAGGCCTTTCAGAACCATACTTTCGCGCTCACCTTTACGGTAAGTCAGTTCATCGCTGCTGCCTTTGCCTTTAACGTTTTTGAATTCTTTATCGAATTTAACGTTCAGATCAGCACCGGAGAATGCGAGCTCTTCACCGTCTTTCTTGTAGTTGATTTTGCTGACAGCAAGATCAATGTCGAAACTCTGGTCGTAGCTGACACGGGTATCGGTGACAACAGGGGATTTACCACCGGTGATGTCGAAGGCCGGCTTGGTGACGTCATTGTTTTCCAGCTCAGTATGGATTGCTGCCATATTTGGCGAGAACACCATGCTCTTCAGCTGAGATAACGGGAAAGGACCGTGATCGATAGTATTCAGAAGAACAACTTCTTCACCGGCACCTGAGGTATCACCGCTTTTTTTCGTTTCTTTGAGGACCAGTTTGACATCTGAGCTGAAAATGCCGCGTGAAAAATCTTTGGCGGTCAGCGTAACAGGGATGTCAGGGTACTTATCCTTGATTAATTTATTCGCTTTGGCGATATAAGCATCGAGGTTTGCTTCAATTGTCTTACCGGTCTGCCATGAAGCCACACCCCATGCGGCGCCTAATGCGACAATAACGCCAACAGCAACTAACGACTTTTTCATAGAGAAATCCATCCTTTATATGCGATTTATTTTGCAGGTTTTCGCACAGTATCAAAATTAACGGGCAGTTAACCAACTGACTGCCCGGAGAAAATTAGAGAAGTTACTTACACGGCATTATAAACGCGGGCAATGATTCCTTCACCATCTATTTTAAACTTTCTTTCTATAGCAGAAAGAAAAACAGATTCACCTGAGATAACTCTTAATTTTTGTATTTCGGTAGTGATAACCGCTTGACCTTCCACACAAAAAAGAATATTAGCACTGTTGTTCTCAATATTCATTTCCTGATTACGCATTTTCATGATTGAAAAAGAAAAGTCATCAACAGGGATCGGGAAAATTTCTGTGTTGTTAATATGTTCCGGCTGCATAAATAAACTTTTTGCGTGTTTCGGTACAAAATCAAGATTATTCAGCAATTCACCGACATCAATATGCTTTTGTGTCAGTCCGGCGCGTAACACATTATCTGAGTTAGCCATCACCTCCAGTGCGGTTCCTTCCAGATAAGCATGCGGTGTGCGGGCATACAGGAACATCGCTTCACCGGGCTTCAGCTCAACAACATTGAGCAGCAAGGGGGTGAAAAGACCATTATCGTCAGAATAAAATTCTGTCATCTTACGGATGGTATCCCACGGTTCACCGCGGCGGCTGTTCAGTGCGGATTTCAGTACGCCGATTGCCCGTTCTTTGGTTTCTCCGCTCATAGAGAGCAGGCGGGTAAATAAAGCAGACAGTTGTTCTTCTGACGGCGAGGCAATAAAGCGTTCGATGGCCGGATGTGCCGGGGCGACTTCACTGAGCAGCTCAGCCATTTCCGCCAGCGGACGAAAAGCATTCATCGCACGGAACGGGGTGAGGGCATAAACCAGCTCAGGCTTATGGTTATCATCCTTATAATTGCGGACTGGCGAATCGAGTGCGATTCCGGCCTCGTTTTCACGGGCAAACCCGGCTTCTGCAGCGGCTTTGTCCGGATGAACCTGTACCGACAGCGGCTGAGCGGCACTCAGTACTTTAAACAGAAACGGCAGCCGGTGAAAACGGCGGTTAATTTCGGTCCCCAGTGCTGACTGCGGATTACCGGCAATAAAATCATATAAAGAGCAGGTGTTGCCGCGGGTGTCAGTCACTACCGAACTGGCTTTCGGATGTGCGCCCATCCACAATTCTGCCATCGGCTGCTTGTCAGGGTTCGGGTAGCCGTACATTTCTGTCATCGCGGTATGGCTTCCCCAGTCATAAAATTGCACCTGATTCTGCATTTTTAACATAGCAACGCTCTCTTTTTAAACAGTTAACAATAAGGTAGTAACAATAAAGCAATAACTCCGCCCGGATCGCATAATCGGAAATGAAAGTGTGGCAAGATATGCCCGTTTTCAGAGTCTATCTGTAACTTTCGGGATTTGAAATCCATTTTATTTTGTGTGCTAAGGAGAGACTAATGGCAGCCACGCGTATTGAAAAAGACTCAATGGGCCCTATCGATGTTCCTGCGGACAAATTGTGGGGCGCTCAGACTCAACGTTCTTTAGAGCATTTCCGTATTTCAGTTGAAAAAATGCCTGCGGATCTGATTGCTGCGCTGGCTATTACAAAAAAAGCAGCGGCAGCTGTCAACTGTGATCTGGGACTGCTGGCGAAAGAGCGGGCGGATGCAATCATTGCCGCCGCGGATGAAGTTCTTGCCGGTAAGCACCCTGAAGAGTTTCCGCTGGCTATCTGGCAGACCGGTTCCGGCACACAAAGTAACATGAATATGAATGAGGTGCTGGCAAACCGTGCCAGTGAAATCCTCGGCGGGCAGCGCGGCGGTGAGCGTATCGTCCACCCGAATGATGATGTGAATAAAAGCCAGAGTTCTAACGACGTATTCCCGACAGCGATGCATGTCGCTGCAGTGATTGCGGTCAGCACTCAGCTGATCCCTGAATTGAAATCTCTGCACCGTGTCCTGGCAGAAAAAGCGGAAGCCTACCGCGATATCGTTAAAATCGGCCGTACTCACTTACAGGACGCCACACCGCTGACATTGGGTCAGGAAATTTCCGGCTGGGCGGCAATGCTGCAATATAACCTGAAACATCTGGAAAACAGCCTGCCGCATCTGAGCGAGCTGGCTCTCGGTGGTACAGCGGTCGGTACCGGCCTGAATACTCATCCGGAGTATGCCGTACGTGTGGCGAAGAAAATCGCTGAACTGTCCGGTCAGCCGTTTGTGACTGCACCGAATAAATTTGAGGCACTGGCCACCTGTGATGCGCTGGTTCATGCCCATGGTGCACTGAAAGGGCTGGCAGCCTCACTGATGAAGATCGCCAATGATGTCCGCTGGCTGGCATCCGGTCCGCGCTGCGGCATCGGTGAAATTGCCATTCCGGAAAACGAACCGGGCAGCTCTATCATGCCGGGTAAAGTGAATCCGACACAGTGTGAAGCGATGACGATGCTGTGCGCGCAGGTGATGGGGAATGATGTGGCGGTCAATATCGGCGGGGCATCCGGTAATTTTGAACTGAATGTGTTCCGTCCGATGGTAATCCACAACTTCCTGCAATCTGTCCGTCTGCTGGCTGACGGCATGCGCAGCTTTAATGAGCACTGTGCGGTGGGTATTGAACCGAACCGTGAGCGGATCAGTCAGTTGCTGAATGAATCACTGATGCTGGTAACGGCGCTGAATACCCATATCGGCTATGACAAAGCAGCCGAAATCGCGAAAAAAGCCCATAAAGAAGGCCTGACGCTGAAAGCATCCGCAATGAAGCTGGGTTATCTGACTGAAGCGGAATTTGATGCGTGGGTTCGTCCGGAAGAGATGGTCGGCAGCATGAAGTAATCCGTCGTTACGGGTAGTCCTTACATATAGCAGGAACGGAGCCATGACGGCTCCGTTTTTACATCACTTCCATATATAAATGCAGTCTCGGTATCACAGAAATTAATTTTTGTGCTTTCGGCCTGTGACGGATCTTAATATTTTCTGCATCATAATCCGGCAAGACGCCGGTGATCGGTTTTTCATCATTCTCATCACAAAATACAATCAGCGGAGATGCACAGGCGTATTGCACCTGCTTTTGTGCTTCGCTGTACCAGACCCGTGCGATGGGTTGTACTTTTACCGGTCGCTTGATTTTCAGTACCGCATCTTCCGGTACCTGTTTTAATGCGGAAATCTCTTTTGCCAGATATGATTGCCGTTCTTCGCGTGTCAGAGACTGAATGGCGCGCGGTTTCTGGTATTGCTCCTCCAGTTGAGATAACAATGTGTTGCGATCGACCTTCTGGATAATATGCTTGTTGGCCCAGCCAAACCGGACAGAAGTGGGGGAGGTGACAGACTGGATTTGCCGGTAGGCATTCAGTGTAATTAATCCCTTTATCTGGTTGTGTACGAACTCAAACCGCTGCGTTTTATCTACGCCGGATGTTTCTGTCACGATAGCAGCCAATAGTTTTTTCAGACGGTTCACTTCAGCAAGTTGTTGCTGTACCGCTTTCCGGTGTGAAGGAGAGAGTGTGATCAGCAGTACACCGGGCAAACGAATGGCAGATTTACTGCTGATTGTCTGGTCATTATCAAAAATAAATAAACGCTGATAGTGGGACAGTGCCAGAGAAACGGCATCCTCACCACTGACAGGAATGACAGAAATGGTGTTGACGGTGTTATTTTCTTCGCCTTTCAGGATCTCCGGCAACTGATAAACTTCAGCGGTACGCGCCGAATCCAGCCGGATAGTTTTGCACAAGGTATTCAGAGCTGATTCCAGTTGATTAAAGCAGTCCGTAAGCGACATTCTTGCGTCATATCTCATACATCACCTTTTAGTTACAACATACAAATGTGTTTATACCAGATTAGTTCAGCATTGTGCTTTGTACAAGAGAATTTTGTCTCGCATGGAAGAAGGGAAGAAGGGAAGAAGGGAAGAAAAGGGCGTAATGGTAATGTTATTTGGTTTTTATCGAATATATATAGCCAGCTCACTAAAACATAAGAACCTGTGAAAATGTCTGATCCTGAACTGCCGGGATGGCAGGCTGCCGTGGTTGTTTACCACCGGTTTTATTATCACCGTTAACCCACATAAACGTGGGTTAATGGTAAAACTTAGTGAGTATTTATATGAACAACCCTGTTTATTTGTACTGTATAAAATAAACGAATAAATAATGTTTGTTCATGACGGACAATAATATTGTCTGCTGTTATCACAGCATGTGGCAATAGGGTTTATCTTTAGGACATGTATCATAAACATACTGAGCCGATTTCGGCTCCCAGACATCAGGTTTTGGTTCATCATTTTTATGATCAGTAAAATAGCTATTAACCATTAATGAACTACTTAAAATAAGTGTCAGCATAAAAATTCCTCGCTATATTATATGGCAGGTTAATTTCACCAGATGACGGAACAACACTCAGGTGAAACTATATCGCAGAATTCAAATAATTTGTTACCGATTTTATTATCACCGTTAACCCACATAAACGTGGGTTAATGGTAAAGCTCAGTGAGTTTTTATATGAACAATCTTGCTTATTTGTACCATATAGAATAAACGAATAAACAATGCCTGTTCATGATTGGTAGTAATATTACCCGCTGTTATTTCATTGTTCGCAATAGGGTTTAGTGCATACATCATTAATATATTGAGCCGATTTCGGCTCCCAGACATCAGGTTTTGGTTCATCATTTTTATGATCAGTAAAATAGCTATTAATCATTAATGAACTACTTAATATAAGTGTCAGCATAAAAATTCCTCGTTATATTATATGGCAGATTAATTCCACCAGATGACGGAACAATACTCAGGAGCAACGATATCGCAGGATTCAAATGATTCTGCAGAAGAAAGAAATAATGTACCAGTTAATAAAAGTGCGAGCATAATAATCTCTTTTCTGTGATTGTAAGGTATAACACCTGTATATAGTGTTGTATCGGTTATGGCGTGCAACGCAGGTATTGTTTATTGAAACTGAACTCTATCTGTGGTGTGGTAACCTGGTCGTGACAAATAACAACGTTCGATGGTGGTGGGGGTGCGCGCCACGCATTAGAAGGTGCCGGTGGGGACATCATCAGGGCAGAACTTAATAGCAGAGTCAGCATATGAACCTCATTTTTCTGTTGATGGAAAAGAGAATGTGTGGAACACGTATAACTGTAGTCGTATGTGTAAGAGAATTGAATTAACCTGATGAGTTATTTTTAATTTAATATAAATGAAAAACTACGGGACTATTTATATAGATAATGAAAAATAAAGCAGCCACTTTTATGAAATAAAAGTGGCTGAAGATTTAAAAAATAAATTATGACAAGTTATCAATTTCTTTGGAGATACAACGTAATAATGGTGTTGCAGTACTTCTGATCAAGTTTAATTACAAAGTGAAGTATATTTAACCTTAAAACACAAATAGTATATGCTGAAAAATCAGAATATAAAATTAACCTGTTGAGGTATTTTATATGACATAAAAATTAATTATCTGACTATATTTTTATGTATCATGAATGTGCATGTTTGTTCAGATACAGCGCAATCAGCACACCCGTTGCCAGCATAGCAGCGATAAACCAGCCGATGCCATTCCAGTGCCAGTAAGACCAGAAAACGCCCCCCAAAGTACCGGCAATACTGGAGCCGCCATAATAGGAAAACAGATAGAGGGAAGATGCCTGAGCCCTGGCACGTCGTGCACGGCGTCCGACCCAGCTGCTGGTGACAGAATGAGCGGCAAAAAATCCGGTGGTCAGCACCAGCATACCGGCAAGCACAGCCGTCAGTGAGCTGCCGAGAGTGATGAGAATGCCGGCCAGCATCAGAGAAACCGCGCCAATCAATACTTTTCCGTAACCGTATTTACGCGTCAGTGTACCGGCTTTAGAGGCACTGTAAGTTCCTGATAAATAGACGATGGATAGCATGCCGACAACGGCCTGGCTGAAATAATACGGCGGTTCCATCAGCCGGTAACCGATATAATTAAACAGGGTAACAAAGCTGCCCATAATAATAAAACCAATGGCAAACAGCCATGGCAGCCCGTCATCCCGGCAGTGCAGAATCAGGTATTTCCACAGACTCTTCGGTTTTAGCGAACTGGCCCGGAAATGACGTGACGGCGGCAGTAACCGCCAGAATAAAAATGCACCTATCAGGGAAAATGTGCCGAGTACCAGAACGGCAATCCGCCAGCTGGCATAATCCGCAATCACTCCGGTGATCAGGCGTCCGCTCATGCCGCCGATAGAGTTTCCGCTGATATATAATCCCATGGAGAGGGCGACATAGCTGGGATGAATTTCCTCACTGAGATAGGTCATAGCCACAGCTGCAACACCGCTGAGTGATAATCCGACAAGTGAACGGACAATCAGAATACCCGCCCAACTGGTGGTGAAGGCGCTGAGCAGTGTAAAAATGGCGGCGCAGGTCAGGGATATCACCATGACGTTTTTACGGCCGACTGCATCCGACAACGGGCCGGTGATCAACAGTCCGACCGCCATAAATCCGGTGGCAAGTGACAACGATAAACTGGCCTGTGCCGGTGATACAGAAAAATCCTCTGACAATAACGGCAGGATCGGCTGTACAAAATAGAGCAGGGCAAATGTTGCCAGACCGACCATAAAAAAGGAAAGTGTGACACGCAGATACAGTTTGTCGTCACGCTGGATATAGTGCTGTTTTGTCTGATTCTCCTGCACCGGGGAACTCATCCGGCTATCAGTTATCAGTTTATTCTCATCTGTCATACACTTATCTCAGCATCTTGTCATAAAACAAAGCATAAAAAGATGCTGGTGTTTTGTCTAATATATTAATACTCTTGATTGATATGTTTTACGACTCAATGAGGGAATAATGATCGAATTCCGCCATCTGCGCTATTTTATCGCTGTCGCTGAAGAGCTCCATTTCGGCCGGGCGGCAGAGCGTCTTAATATCTCTCAGCCTCCGCTCAGTCAGCAGATTCAGGCACTTGAGAATGCGATACCGGCTAAACTGCTGGCACGGAACAACCGGAATGTCAGTCTGACACCGGCCGGGGAAATGTTTTTGCGCGAAGCTTATCAGATTCGTACTCAGGTTGAGGCCGCCGTTGAAAAAGCAGCCAGAATGGATCGCGGGGAACTGGGGGAAGTCTCTGTCGGCTTTACCTCCACGACACCTTTTATGCGTCATATCACCGCCACATTTCGTCAGTATCGGGAAATGTACCCTGATGTGGCTATTCATATGCATCAGATGAATACCAAGCAGCAGATTAATCCGCTGCTGAGCGGCAGGATCGATTTCGGTGTGATGCGCAATACCCAACTACCGGATAACCTGGTTCATGAACTGCTGTTTAAAGAACGGTTTATGCTGGCCGTCTATGATGATCATCCGCTGATGAAATACCTAAAATCAGGTATTTCCCTGGATATGCTGAGTGGCGTACCATTGGTTTTCTTTGAACGGGATGTGGGCACGGCGCTGTATGATGAAATCATCAATTTGCTGAAAGGTGCGGGTGTCACACCGGTAATAGCCCAGGAAGCCGGTGAGGCAATGACGATTCTGGGATTGGTCTCCGCCGGGTTAGGTGTGTCGCTGGTGACGGAATCATTTACCAGAATGAAAGTCGATGGTGTCCGCTATATTCATTTAGCTGAAAATCAGGCATTTTCTGAAGTCTGGCTGGTGTATCATAAGCACAATACACTTTCTCCGGCCGGTCAGCGGCTGATTGCCATGCTGAAAAACAATGTGTTCCGCTGAGCGGATTTGATTATCAGGAGTTCGGATGTTCCGGCGATACCGGTTTCTTACTGCGACTGCATTTCTTTTTCTTTTATATACAGGCACAACAGGTGCTGCGGTATCGCTCAGCCATTTTTATCAGCCGGATGGTTCACGTAAGATCACTGCTGAAAATATTACTGCGCTGACCGGACAGTTTCTGGGTGTACCTTACCGCGCGGGTCAGTTGATCGGCTCACCGCAATCACCGGAAATTCTGGTGGCTGACCTGAACGCCCTCGATTGTTTCACTTTTCTGGATTACACCGAAGCACTGAAACGCAGCCCGCAGAAGCAGGATTTCCGTAACAGACTAATGCACATACGTTATAAAAACGGGGAAGTGAGTTATTATCAGCGCCGTCATTTTATGTCGGACTGGGTCAGTGCACCACAGCCTGTTGCACAGGATATTACCCGGCAACTTTCACCGGATTATCGTGTGACACATAAGATACTGAATCAGAAGAAAAATGGCTCCCGTTATATCGACGATCTCCCGGTCACATCGCGGGATGTTGCCTGGCTGCCGGTTACCGCGCTGACACCTGCCGTGTTTTCTCAGTTGCAGACCGGTGATTATATCGGCATTTATTCTGCCAGCCCCGGGCTGGATGTGTCTCATGCCGGGGTTATTATCCGGACACCAGCCGGACTGTTTTTACGCAATGCATCATCAAAACGGAATGAACAACGGGTGATTGATTCCCCGTTACCGGAATATCTTCATAATAAAAAAGGAATTGTGGTTTATCGTTCCGCTTTTACGCCCTGACTGTGAATTAATTCACAATTTTACGTGAAGCCACTTACTAAGTGTGTATTTATTCGGATAATTAAGATCTTAGCATCATAAACTCAGGATTATTATTGGTGAAACCTTCAGCGCAGCCCGGCCATATTGACCATATAAAGCAAACCAATATGGGGGTTGTGTACCGTTATATTGATCGTGAAGGCCCTGTTTCCCGTATTTCTCTCTCAAAAAAAACCGGGCTGGCACCGGCAAGTATCACGAAAATAACCCGTGAACTGATGGATGCACATCTGGTCCGGGAAACGGAGTTTCCGGGATTAGGCTTTCGCGGCCGTCCCGCAGTAGGGCTGAAAACAGATTGTGACGGCTGGCATTTTTTATGTATTCGTATTAACCGGGGCGAACTGGTTTTCGCCCTGCGGGAACTGAGCGGAAAATTGCTGGCCGAGGACATTATTGATTTTCCGGCTGGTGACCGGGATTTTGTCACACTGTTTCTGGCACAGGTCGATGCCTTCTTTTCCCGCAACCATCAGATAACTGAGCGGCTCACGGCAATTGCTATCACCACCGATGCGATTGTCGATCCTGCAAACGGTATTATCCGCCATTCTCCTTATTATCAGCTGACGGATTTGCCGGTAGCGGACATTCTTTACCAGCATACCGGGATGCCGGTATTTCTTCAGCACGGTATTTCAGCCTGGTCTCTGGCGGAATATTTTTTTTGGTGCGGCCAAAGAGTGTAAAAATATCATCCAGCTGGTCATTGATGAAAATGTCGGTGCCGCGATTATAACGGACGGCGCACTGCTGCATGCCGGAAGCCACAGCACCGCGGAAATCGGTCACACTCAAATCAATGCTCAGGGTAAACACTGTTATTGCGGTAACCGCGGTTGCCTGGAAACGGAAATTGGTCTGCACCATGTACTGGAAACGGCGGCTCAGTTTTTGGATACGCCGGACGGGCAATTGCCGACCGCCGGAATGCTGTGTCGTGCAGCACTGGATGGTGACACGGCGGCCGGTGCATTGATAGAGCAGGTGGGACAGCATATCGGGGATATCGCGGCAGTGATGGTCAATATCTTTAATCCGGAGATTATTCTGATTGGCTCACCGTTAAACCCTGCATCGTCTGTGCTGTTTCCTGCTATCCGGGCCCGGATCACGCAGCGGGCTCTGCCGGCATTCAGCCGGGAACTGACAATGACTTCATGTGAATTTACTAATTGCGGGACATTACCCGGCGCAGCTTTAATTAAAGAGGCGTTGTATAACGGCTCACTTCTTATCAAACTGATGGATGGTTAAGTAATTCTGTAGTGTTCATCTTTGACATAAAACAAATAAATGACAGGGATTTGTTTATGAAAACAGGATTTTCGCAAAAAATTGCGCTGGCGCAAGCCTGATATAAACCGGATGTCTTACACTGCTTCCGTTATCAATTTTGATACGCACCTCTTGATATAACGGAAAAACATCTATGTTAAGGCGCTTGTTTATAACCGGCACAGATACGAATATCGGCAAAACTGTTGCGACGCGGGCTTTACTGCAAGCCATCAACCGCCTGGGTAAATCTGTCGTTGGCTATAAACCAATCGCGACAGAATACCACGACACACTTAACGGCAAACGTAACCGTGACGCAATGATCCTGCATGACTCATCATCTGTTGATGTTTCTTATCAGGATATCAACCCGGTAATGCTGGAAAGTAATTATGGTCAGACGACCACTGAAGTTCAGTTTTCTGCGTTATCACAGGGACTGGAAAAATTAAGTCATCTGGCGGATCAGGTTGTGGTGGAAGGGAACGGCGGATGGCGTTATTTACTGAATAACGAGACTTTTTTATCCGATTGGGTGAAAAAAGAAAAATTGCCGGTGATCATGGTCGTCGGGATCCAATCCGGTTGTGTGAACCATGCATTGTTAACTGCTGAAGCCATTAAAAATGATGGTCTGGAGATTATCGGCTGGATTGCAAACCGGATAAACCCGGGGTTGTCACACTATGCACAGGTAATGGATCGCTTACTGACACATTTACCGGCACCACTGCTGGGCGAGATCCCGTATCTGCTGCGTCCGGAAGAACGCGAGTTGTCGCATTACCTCAATGAAGAGCAGATTGAGATGCTCTGGGGTGAAGCATTAGCGGCATCCTGAATCTCCGGTCAAATACAAAAGGGCTGATAAATCAGCCCTTGAGATTGCTGACAAAGCAGGATAAAACGTGGTTTTTCCTGCTTTGTGTTATCAGCCGAAAATCAATAAATTGATTTTCCTGGTTTATTTTTACAACCTCTGTCGGTCGTCGCCAACCCCTGCGGGTTTGTCAACGGCCTGAAGGGCTGATAAATCAGCCCTTTTTTATGGTCAAAACCTGACAGCGAGTTATTATTTACGCAGATAAATAATATTCTGAGTTTCGTTGTCGCAGTTACCCACAACCTGACCTTCTGCCTGTGCCGCTTCTTCAGCCGGAACCACAGTCAGCGTAAAACCGTCAGCAGGAACACCATTGCTGATGATTTTCTGCGAAATTTCCTCAGTCACACTTTCACATGATGCCTGCGCCATGACAGGTGCAACGGCAAAGAGAACAGCACTGAGCGCAATCAGTTTTTTCATCATTTATCCTTAAATGTATTTATTTCCAGCCAGTGGAAACTTCACGCCCTGTATTTGCATCAAGGCATCTCAGCGTATTAGGTTCCCAATACGCGGTAACAACCGAACTTTTTAAGCATGCATCTTCAGCATCAATAGCACGGTCAACTTTATCGAACTCTTTTTCAGCACGGCGGTTGACCTTCTGACGCAGAGAGCGGGTATCATCCCATTGCTCTTTTTCCTGACGTGCTCTCTCTTTTTCAAGCGCAGTATCGCCGCCACTGATAACACAGGTACTGCCCGGGCTGCAATTTGTTGTCGCGGCGCCTGCCTGTGCTGCAAACATGAAAGGAGCAGCAAAGGCGGTCGCGATAAACCACTTTTTGAGCATGGAGTTAGTCATTGTCGTGTTTTCCTCAAAGTTCAAAACCTGCAAACGTCATTTTGATCGTGTGCATTATAGCAAAGTCTGTTTATGCACCAATAAAAGACAACGTTTTTCGGTGATAATTTCAGGTAATTTAATAAAATTACCTGATTATACGGATACCGGCTTATTTTTTGTGGTCGTTTCAGCCTTCGCGGTGCACATTCAGCCCGGCGAATGACTGACAGACCGGCATCATTTCCATAGTATTAATATTTACGTGCGGCGGCAACGTTGCAACCCAGAAAACCGCTTCCGCGATATCATCCGGCATCAGCGGATCAGCGTCTTTATAGGTATTTGCCGCTTTTCCCTCATCCCCGCGATAACGAATCCCGGAAAATTCTGTACCACCGACCATGCCCGGTTCAATATCTGTCACACGGATTTTTTTTACCGAACAGATCAGCGCGCAGCGCCAAACTGAACTGACGGACAAAGGCTTTGGTTCCGCAGTAAACGTTACCGCCGGCATACGGCCATGACCCGGCCGTTGAACCTAAATTAATGATATGACCCCGGTTTCTTTCCACCATGCCCGGCAGAATCGCACGGGTCATATGCAGCAGTCCCTTGATATTGGTATCCACCACCACATCCCATTCTGCGGGATTGCCTTTATCAACGGTTTCCATGCCCAGAGCCAGACCGGCGTTATTTACCAGAACATCGATTTCACGCAGGGATTCCGGCAGTGAGTTGATCACATTATCGACAGCCGGGCTGTCTGTCATATCCAGAGCCAGCGGGAAAAATTTGTTTCCGAACTCTTTTTGCAGTTTCGCCAGGCGTTCAATGCGGCGGCCGGTGCCGATAACAGTATGGCCGTTCTCAATAAATTTGCGGGCAAATGCCTCACCAAAACCTGCGGTTGCACCTGTAATTAAAACAATCATCACATACTCCGAATCTGTCAGCGGGAAACCCCGGAAAAGTAATAATAACCATGGCGATAGAATACCGGTGGTAATATCGTGATAGTGTACCGTGTCTGCATGACAGAAAGCGGGTCACAGATTCCGTTTTTCAGTTTTCATTACGGAAAAACACTGAAGTTAATCAACAACAACCTGATTATTCACAGGAGACGGAAAATGGTTAAGGGTCAATGTTTGTGCGGTAACGTAACAGTCTCTGTACCTCAGGCGGTACACGATATTTCTGTCTGCCATTGCGGTATGTGCAGAAAATGGAATGGCGCGCCTTTTATGTCCGTGGATTGCGGCAGCGATGTCACTCTCAGCGGTGAAGAATATATTACCCGTTATCACTCCTCGGAGTGGGGCGATCGTTGCTTTTGCCGCGAGTGCGGAACACACCTGTTTTATTATCTGAAACCGGCCGATCAATATTATGTCTCTGCGGCATTACTGGGGGAGACACAGGAATCCCGCCTGGCAATGCAGATTTACACTGACAGCAAACCGGCGTATTACAATTTTGCAGAAAAAACACCGATGCTGACGGAGCAGGATATTCTGGCGATGTTCGGCGCAGAATAAAACAGAAAGCGGATACCGGGGTATCCGCTTCGTTTTTCTGCGTTGCCGGGCAGAGAAATTAAATAACAAACAGATCCATAAAGTCGCTGACTGACATGGTTTCGAGTGTTTTACGGTCACGGGCCGCATTCAGAATGCGCTGCTGCTGTGCTTCCGGGAACATCCGCGCCAGGTTGGTGCGGAATTTCGCCAGCAGCAGCGGAATGCCTTCCTCACGACGGCGGGCGTGCCCGACCGGATATTCCACCACGACCTCATCCAGCACAGTACCGTCTTTCAGCGTTACAGTCAGGGCGTTGGCGATAGAGCGTTTTTCCGGATCATGGTAATCACGGGTAAACGCAGTATCTTCCTCACAGTGAATACGGGCGCGCAGTGCATCAATACGGCTGTCTGACGCGATACCATCCTCATAATCCGCGGCAGTCAGACGGCCGAAGATCAGCGGAACCGCCACCATATACTGGATACAGTGGTCGCGGTCAGCCGGGTTATTCAGCGGGCCGTGTTTGTCGATAATACGGATACAGGCTTCATGAGTACGGATAGTGACGTTCTCAATATCATCTGCCGTTTTACCCAGTGCCGCCAGTTTGTGGTGCAGTGTCATCGCCGCTTCAACGGCCGTCTGAGAGTGGAATTCGGCCGGGAATGAAATCTTGAACAGCACGTTTTCCATCACATAAGAGCCGTAATCACGCTGGAATTTAAACGGTTTACCGTCAAACAGAACATCATAGAAACCCCAGATTTTAGCTGTCAGCACCGTCGGATAACCCATTTCGCCTTTCTGAGCGAACAGCGCCAGACGTACCGCACGGGATGTGGCATCACCGGCAGCCCAGGATTTACGTGAACCGGTATTCGGTGCATGGCGGTAGGTACGCAGAGACTGACCATCCACCCATGCATGAGAAACCGCGCTTAATAACTGCTCACGATCCAGCCCCAGCATTTCACCGACAACGGCAGTGGAGGCGACTTTCACCAGCACAACGTGGTCAAGACCGACTTTATTGAATGAGTTTTCCAGTGCCAGACAGCCCTGAATTTCATGGGCTTTGATCATGGCCGTCAGCACGCGTTTCAGCGGCAGCGGCGCTTTACCTTTGGCAATCGCTTCACGGGACAACCAGTCTGCGACCGCCAGGATACCGCCGAGGTTATCAGAAGGGTGTCCCCATTCCGCAGCCAGCCAGGTGTCGTTGAAATCCAGCCAGCGGATCATCGCACCGATATTGAAAGCGGCCTGCACCGGATCAAGCTGGAATTGTGTCCCGGGGACTTTGGCGCCGTTCGGGACAATGGTTCCCGGCACAACAGGGCCGAGCATTTTTCTGCACGCCGGATATTCCAGGGCTTCCAGACCGCAACCCAGGGTATCCAGGAAGCAGTGATACGCAGTGTCATAAGCGCGATCACTGCTGATATCCATATTCAGAACGTAATCAGTGATGTCCTGAATGACCTTGTCGTACTCTTGATGCTGCGGGGTAAAAGATGCTGACATACGTTATTTCCTTTTTAATTAATTATTAGCGCGCTTTAAGGGGTACAAAGGTCTGGTTTTCCGGTCCGGTGTAATTGGCGGACGGACGAATAATTTTATTATCCAGACGCTGTTCAATGATGTGTGCAGCCCAGCCTGCGGAACGGGCAATAACAAAAATCGGGGTAAACATCGCTGTTGGTACTCCCATCAGGTGATACGCCACCGCTGAGAACCAGTCGAGGTTCGGGAACATCTTCTTGTGCTGAGACATCACGGATTCAATACGATCCGCGATATCAAACAGACGGAAATCTTTCGCTTCTTCGGATAACTCACGGGAAATCGCTTTGATGACCTGGTGGCGCGGGTCAGCAATGGTATACACCGGATGACCGAAACCCATTACCACTTCACTGCGGGTAAGACGGGCGAGAATATCGGCCTGCGCTTCATCCGGTGAGCTGTAACGTTTCTGAGTCTCCAGTGATACTTCGTTGGCGCCGCCGTGTTTTGGCCCGCGCAATGCGGCAATTGCACCGGTGATGGACGAATAAAAATCGGTTCCGGTTCCGGCGATAACACGGGCAGCAAATGTGGAGGCGTTAAACTCATGTTCTGCATAGAGAATGAACGAGGAGTTCATAAAACGCACCCAGTTTTCAGACGGTTTTTTGCCGTGCAGCAGATGCAGGAAATGGCCGCCGCAGGTGTCGTCATCCGTTTCGGTATCAATGCGGCGATCATTAAACGCATAGTGATACCAGTAAAGCAGCATGGAGGTCAGGGAAGAGAGCAGGCGATCGGCGATATCACGGGCACCGGATAACGGATGGCCTTCTTTCTCCGGCAGAACGCAACCCATAATGGACACGCCGGTACGCAGCACGTCCATCGGGTGGGCAGAGGCAGGCAGTGCTTCCAGGGCTTTTTTCACACTGTGCGGCAGGCCGCGCAGTGATTTCAGTTTTGCCTTGTAGGCGGCCAGTTCCGCCGCGTTAGGCAGTTTCTCGTGGATCAGAAGATGAGCGACTTCTTCAAAATCACATTGCGTGGCTAAATCCAGAATGTCGTAACCGCGGTAGTGCAGGTCGTTCCCATTAATCCCCACAGTACAGAGTGCAGTATTGCCGGCAGCAACGCCGGACAATGCGACGGATTTTTTGCCTTTCTTCAGTGCAGGTTCAGGTTTGCTAAGTTGTTCATTCATAACGGGTGATCCTTATTATTATAGTGAGTGTACAACCTGCTTCGCGTTATCTTTCAGAGGTTATTTTTTCTGCGAAAACAGTGCGTCGAGCTTATCTTCATAATCGTAGTAGTTAATGCTTTGGTATAATTCATCACGGGTCTGCATCTGTGAAATCAGGCTCTGTTGCGAACCTTCACGGCGCAGGGTGTTATAGACATTCTCAGCCGCTTTATTCATCGCCCGGAAGGCCGTAAGCGGATACAGCGCGATAGCGATATTCACACTGCGCAGCTCATCCAGGGTAAACAGCGGTGTTTTGCCGAATTCAGTGATGTTTGCCAGTACCGGCACGCTGATTTTGTCAGTGAACAGGCGATACATTGCCAGTTCGGTAATGGCTTCCGGGAACAGCATATCGGCACCGGCATCAATGTAAGCCTGTGCGCGCTCGAGGGCAGATTCCAGACCTTCGACCGCCAGTGCATCAGTACGCGCCATGACCACGAAATTCTCGTCAGTCCGTGCATCGACAGCAGCTTTAATGCGATCAACCATTTCCTGTTTCGATACGATTTCTTTGTTCGGGCGGTGACCACAGCGTTTTGCCCCCACCTGGTCTTCAATGTGCATCCCGGCAGCTCCGGCTTTGATCAGAGATTTCACGGTACGCACCACGTTAAAGGCGGACGGGCCGAAACCGATATCCGCATCCACCAGCAGCGGGAGATCACACACATCAGTAATACGGCGGACATCCGTCAGTACATCATCCAGAGTGGAAATACCCAGGTCAGGGATACCCAGAGAGCCTGCGGCAACACCGCCGCCGGAGAGATAAATTGCTTTATAACCCGCACGTTTTGCCAGAAGTGCATGGTTGGCATTAATAGCGCCGACCAGCTGTAACGGGGATTCAGACTGTACAGCGTCGCGGAATGCGCGTCCTGCGGAATAAAGTGCCATATATTCACCTTGTTATTAGTTTGATACTCAGATGTTATAAAGCAATCGCTATGCCAATCAGCCGGGTATGGTCACTAAAACGCGAGGTGTATCACATCTTTGGCTTGTTTATCCTGTCATTACGTTACTCACTATAGAATTTGCTGATTCTGTCTGACAAGCGTGATGTTAGCGAACTGTGATGGTGATGCTATTTATGTTTCAAAATGGCTGCTATGGTGTTTCATGAAATAAATATGAAACATATGAAACATATGAAACAGGGAGAAGCTGATGGCTCAGAATAACAAACCGGTGATCTGGACGGTCTCCATCTCACGTCTTTTTACCCTGTTCCGCGATATCAGCCCTGAGTTCAGTGCCCGCGCCAGCATCAGTGCGATTAATCTGGGGTTTGATGCGGCGGTGGAGGCAATCCGCGAACGTCTCAAAACCGAACGCTGTGATGCGATCGTCAGTGCGGGTTCTAACGGTGCGTACCTGAAGCAGCATTTACCCGTGCCGGTGATTGTCGCCGCCCCCGGCGGGTTCGATATCATGCATGCGCTGGCCCGGGCCCGGCAGCTCAGTCAGCGTATCGGCCTCATTTATTACCGCAATACGTTTCCCGCACTGGAATCGCTGGCACAAAGTTTCGGTATGCAGATTGAACAACGCAGTTATGTGACCGCAGAGGATGCGCGGGCAGCCTGTCATGCCCTGAAAGCAGACGGTATTTCTGTGGTGGTGGGAGCCGGGCTGATTACCGATATCGCAGCGGAGTGCGGCATGACCTGCATTTTCATTTATTCCAATGATGCTGTCCGCCGCGCATTCACCGATGCTATAGAACTGACGCGCATCCGCGACCAGCCGCAGAACATGCCGCTGCCGGTCGCGGGCTCCCTGAATGTCCGCCATACACTGAATGATATTCTCGGTACATCGCCGGTGATGGAACAGGTGCGTGAAACCATTACTTTGTTCGGGCGCTCAAAAGCAACAGTGATGATCCAGGGAGAAAGCGGTACCGGTAAAGAGATGGCCGCGCAGGCTATTCATCATGAATATACCCTGTTTCACAAACATAAGCGGATGAAACGCGCGGCACCATTTGTGGCCGTTAACTGCGGGGCAATCCCGGAAAGTCTGCTGGAGGCGGAACTGTTTGGTTATGAGGAGGGCGCATTTACCGGCTCGCGGCGGGGTGGTCGTGCCGGGTTATTTGAGGCAGCGGATGGCGGCACACTGTTTCTGGATGAAATCGGTGAAATGCCGGTTTCTCTGCAAACCCGGCTGCTGCGGGTGCTGGAAGATCGCGCCATTGTGCGTATCGGCGGCTATAAACCGATAACGGTGGATGTGCGGGTTATCTGTGCGACTCACAATGACCTGGATAACCGGGTGGCAGAGGGTACATTCCGGGCGGATCTGTTTTACCGGCTGGGGGTGTTGCGCCTGCAACTGCCGGCACTGCGCGACCGGGGGGCGGATATTCTGCTGCTGACTGAAAAGCTGCTGAAACTGGCGTTTGCTGAGCTTGATCTGCCGCTGCACCGCGGCCATTTGCAGCAGATCCTGGCGTGCAGTGACTTTTTTTATCACTACCGCTGGCCGGGAAATGCCCGCGAACTGCGTAATCTGATGGAACGGGTCGCGCTGTATTGCAGTGCTTATCCGGATAAAATTATTACCGAATCATTATTACTGAAACTCTCTCCCGAGCGGCGCACAGCGATGTCACCCGTACCGTTGCCGGATAGCCCGCCGGAGCCGCAAAATACCGCCACTGCAACAGAAGCGGTGGCCCGTTTCCGTGGTGATCGCCGGGCGGCGGCAGACTGGCTGGGTATCAGCCGCACCACGTTATGGCGCCGCCTGAAACAGGAACAGAGCACTTCATCCTGACTGATTCCCGCCTTATACTGAGCCTCAGAATTGAAAAGCAAGAGCCGGAGTGTTTGTCTGTATCCGGCCTGCAATACTGTCATCACCGGAAAGACACAGGAAACAGGACGGAGGCGTTATGTCAGATCTCTTTGCTCACGATGAACCGCTTGCCGTGGCACCCGATGCGTATCTGCTGAAGGGTTTTCTCAGTGACGGGGATGAGATGCTGCTGGCTGAAATCAGCCGTCTGACCGCCATTTCGCCGTTCCGCCATATGCAGACGCCCGGCGGATACCGGATGTCTGCCGCGATGAGCAGTTGTGGTACATACGGCTGGGTTTCTGATGCCAAAGGCTACCGCTATTCTCAGACCGATCCGCTGACCGGCAATCCCTGGCCGCCGCTGCCTGATGCATTTTTGTCACTGTCACAGCAGGCAGCTGAACGGGCAGGATTCCGGGAATTCTTGCCGGACAGTTGTCTGATTAACTGTTACACGCCGGGCGCCGGCATGTCTCTGCATCAGGACAGGGACGAGCCGGATCGCCGTCAGCCGATTGTGTCATTTTCACTCGGGCTGCCGGTGCAGTTTCAGTTCGGCGGCAGTGAACGGCATCATCCTCTGAAGACTTTCGCGCTTGAGCACGGTGATGTGCTGGTGTGGGGCGGCCGTTCCCGTCTGAATTACCATGCTGTCCGTCCGGTAAGAGCCGGGGTGCATCCGCTTGCGGGCGCCCGGCGGTTTAATCTGACTTTCCGCTGTGCGCGGTAACGGAGAAACAGGATGACAAAACAGACAAGACTGTCAGACGATGCGTGCTGGGCAGCCCTGGCCGCCAGGGATAAAACCGCGGACCCGTTGTTTGTGTATGCGGTAAAAACCACACAGACATGGGGATTTCCGTCAACGGTTGTGCGCCTGCCGAAACGGGAAAATACCGAATTTTTCGCCACCCCGGCAGAAGCGGAGGCTCACGGTTACCGCGCCGGAAAACGCTGTCAGCGCAGCGGTGATGCCATGACACAGCGCCATGCTGATCAGGTGGTGCTGGCCTGCCGCGAACTGGAAACACGAATCGACAACGGTGATCCTCTGCCGTCACTGCCGGAACTGGCCGCACTGTGCGGTGTGAGTCAGTTTCATTTTCACCGCATTTTCCGGTCACACACCGGACTGACACCGGCGGCGTGGGCAAAAGCGTATCGCGGGGAAAAACTGCGGGAGCAACTGATAAAACAGCCGACAATCACCGGAGCAATCGCCGAATCAGGCTTCAGTTCCGGCAGCCGGTTTTATGAATCATCGGGTACACTGCTCGGCATGACCCCTAAAAGCTGGCGCGCAGGCGGCAAAGGGACACGAATTTTCTTTGCACTTGCCATCTGTGCGCTGGGGGATATCCTGGTGGCACAGAGTGAAAAAGGCATTTGCGCCATTCTGCTGGGGGATGATGCGGAAGCGCTGTTACGGGATTTAGAGGATCAGTTTCCCAACGCGGAACTGGTCGGCGGTGACGCACAGTTTGAACAGGTTGTTTCACGGGTCATCGGATTTGTGGAAGCACCGTCCTCCGGGCTGGATCTGCCGCTGGATATCCGGGGAACCGCATTCCAGCGCCGTGTCTGGCAGGCATTGCAGTCCATTCCGGCCGGAACGACGGTCAGTTACCGGGAGATTGCGGAGCGGATCGGTTCCCCGAAAGCCGTCAGAGCGGTCGCCGGTGCCTGTGCGGCAAACTGCCTGGCCGTGGCGATCCCGTGCCACCGGGTGGTGAGAACCGGCGGGGAACTCGCGGGTTACCGCTGGGGGATCGAACGGAAAAAACGTCTGTTGCAGCGCGAGGCATTGCAGCAGGAAATTGATTAAAAGAAGGAATACGGATGCGTTTTCGCATAACAGCATTACGGAACAGTTTATTTTTTGCCGCGCTGCCGGTGATCGCCGCTGCTGCACCTGCAACGGCTGAAGTCACCGCAGACGAAGACGGAACCCTTGCGGCATCAGCTTCCGGCTCGCTGTTTGACTGTGACCGGGAACTGATAAAGCTGATTGCGGGCAGTAATCACGCGCTTGTCCGTGCGGAAAAGGTCACCGCAGACAAGCTGGGGATTTATGTTGAAAACAGGGATATTAATGAGCTGGCTATTCAGCTCTCTGATACACGGCAAAAGCCTTCTCAGGCGTCACCGGGCGCCGGGCAGCTGGGCTGGGTGACTTACAATATCAAAGACAATACCCTGACGGCGACAGGGGCAGATATTGAACATCCTGTCCCGCTGACATTCAGTGCTGTACAGGGAGAGCAGCTGCAATCCTGTCTGAAAAAAGAGAAAACGTGTCAGCAGATCCTCAGTACACTCCGGCTGACACCGTTTATTGCGATGTCGCCGGAATGGCGTGTCACCGGTAAGGGACGGGCATACTTCCATGCTGCACCGGCGCAACAGTGCCGTGATGATAATACGTTTGTGGTGCCGGGGGATGTACTTCAGGTTACCGGCTTGCGGGCAACCGAACCGGTGAAAGGGGAAAAAGAAAGCTGGCTGCTGGTGGCTTACGGTAATACGCAGGGCTGGATTAATGTTAACCGGCTGGAGTCACAGGACGATCTGTGCGGTGCGGCCACCGAAAAAGCGGATAAACAGTATCAGGCGGGCCTGAAAAACAATAAGCCTTCCTCATATAAATACAGTGTGACACAAAAACGCCTGCGCTTTTATGATGCACCGGATAAAAAATGCAGCACAAACGCCGCGGATTATGTGGTGAAAGATGATGCGGTCTGGGTCGACCGGCCACAGCCGTATCAGGGGTTTGTTCATGGCCGTTATATTCACCCGGCGACCGGCAAAGTCACGGAAGGGTGGCTGGAAGCGGGCGGGCTGAAAAAATAAATCAAAAAAGGCCGTTACAAAAAACGTAACGGCCTGCGTTTATTATGGCTGTGTTACAGCCCCAGCTCATCCCGCAATTGCGCAATCTGTTCGCGCCACTGCTGTTGCAGCGCCGGTTTCTGATGTGCAGGTTTACGCTGTAAATCTGCCGCCAGTTTTTCCTCCAGTGAAATCAGCGCCGCCAGTGAATCCTCTTCATCACAGACAGGGACTGACGGCTCAGGAGCTGCCGGTAATGCACTGTTGACGAAATCCGTATTCAGGGCGCGGATAGCATCATAGACCTGATCCAAATCGTGGTATTCCGTCAGCCGGTTACCATCGATATACCAGAAACGGTTACAGCTTTTTTCGATCAGTTCCCGGTCGTGGCTGACCAGAATCAATCCGCCCTCAAACCGGCTGATTTCCTCCGCCAGCGCCAGTTTTCCGTCCATATCCAGGTGGTTGGTCGGTTCATCCAGCATCAGCAGGGAATAATTGGCCAGACTCAGTCCGACAAACAACAGCCGTGCCCGTTCACCGCCGCTCAGTGCTGAAACCGCCTGCTGATGGCGCAGATACGGGAAACCGGCGCTGATCAGCGCCATTTTCCGCTGCTCATCAATCAGTGACGCGAATGGCTTCAGTGCATCCGTCAGTGAATCACTGTCATTCAATTGCGCCAGTTTCTGGTCGTAATACCCCAAATGCACACGGGGATGCAGCACCAGCGGGCTGTCCGGCAGTGTTACCTCCGGTTTCTGAGACTGTGACCAGATCATCCGCAGCAGTGAGGATTTCCCGGTACCGTTCGCCCCCATGACCGCAATGCGATCACCGGATTTCACCGACACATTGTCTGTCACATACA
The DNA here is from genome assembly GCF_019242955.1 of Morganella morganii. Taxonomy (GTDB): domain Bacteria; phylum Pseudomonadota; class Gammaproteobacteria; order Enterobacterales; family Enterobacteriaceae; genus Morganella; species Morganella sibonii. The sequence goes on along the minus strand of NZ_CP066129.1, from coordinate 2,164,697 downwards.
ATGGCGGACAGTTCTCTGCCGGAACGACAGATAACTGATTAAAGGCACACAGCCGGTCTGCCCGTAAAGCATCTCCGGTCAGTTTCAGTTGCCACTGACTGCCGATAGCCAGCTCAACCTGGTCATCCTGCAACCGGTCTATCTGCTTTTCCATCTGCTTGGCTTTGCGGGAAAGCGCTTCGTTATCATACACTTTCCCCCATATCGCCAGTCGTTTGGCACTCACTGCAATGCGGTCGATCTCTTTCTGCTGCGCGTTGTGGCGGTGCTCATCGCTTTCATCCTGTTGCGCCAGAGCTTCCCGCGCCAGTGTGCAGGGCAGACGAAACACCGAAACGTTACCGTCCCGCAGCACCCAGGTGCAGTTGGTGACGTGATCCAGCAGGGCGTTATCGTGAGAAACCAGGATAAAGCTGCCGCGCCAGTTTTTCAGGAACTGCTCCAGCCACAGAATGGTCGGCAGATCCAGGTGGTTACTCGGTTCATCCAGCAATAATAAATCAGGCTGGCTGATCAGCGCCCTGGCCAGTAACAGCCGGGTATGCTGGCCGCCGCTCAGCGCGGTGACCGGTAACTGCCACTGTGCGGGATCAAACCCCATCTCTGTCAGCAGCATTTCTGCCCGCCACATTTCGGACAGATGCTGTTCCGCCGGTAATTTCTCCAGCACAGCATCCGCCAGTGACAGGGTATTCAGCGATTCCGGCAGATGCTGCTCGATATACGCCATAACGACGCGGTTTGCCGGGGTAATCGTCCCCTCATCCGGCGACAGCTGACCGGACAACAGTTTCATCAGGGTACTTTTTCCGCAGCCGTTATGACCAATCAGACCGATTTTCTCCCCCTGATTCAGGGCGACAGAAATATCGGTTAACAGCGGAGTGTGACCGGGATGGAATGACAGATTACGGGTTGATAATAATGTGCTCATAGCTTACTCAAATTTCAGGCATAACAATGCCATGGGTCATAAAATGCGATAACCCTGTAAGCTGAGGAAGGATGTTAAATTCAGTAAAGCTTCACTCAGGCAGGATTAACGCACAGCGTTAACAGAAAAGCCTGAGTTCTGACGATTACCAAAGAAATGTGAGAATTTAATCACATAACTTAACACCATAATTAGCCTCCTTATTTATTCTCTGAGTTTACGGATGCGTCCATCATACCATTGCGGATGAATGGCAGACAACGGCGGAACTTAATCTGCCTTAAGTTCCGCATATTGTTTAAGGTAATGCCGCAAACAACCGGGCATAAATCTGCTGCACGGTGTCGTGTTTTTTCCGGTTATAATCCATTGTGATGCTGACGCCGTCTTTTGCCGCCATTTTGCTTTGCGCATAGTCAGCCCGGTCGTCCGGATGGGTTATCAGCCAGTTGCGGAACAGAATATGGCGCAGATGCTCCGGGCAGCGCGGGGCAAACACATGCAGATTGATTTGCGGATTATCCCGTTTCAGCATCCGGTGCTGATACCATGAAGGTTCACGGACGGTGTGTTCATAGCCGTCTGCAATCAGCGCAGGAAGCCAGTCAGTTTCATCAGCCGGGTCAGCAACAATCAAATCGATATCAATCACCGGTTTGGCCGCCAGTCCGGGAACTGCCGTCGAGCCGACATGTTCAATGTGCAACGCTTTATCACCGAGCACATCCAGAATACGTTGCTTTTCCTGCGCATAAACGGCAGGCCAGGCGGGATCATATTCACTGACAGTAATCACCACTGTGCGGGGTTTTCCGGTAACCAGCGGATTTTCATCCGGGTCACTGTCCGCAAATATCATGACATCCCGCCGTTCCTGCGCTGACAGCAGCAGTGCCGGGCGGAACATATCACAATGCGGGATACCGTCCTCATCATAAACATCAGAACAGACGGTAAAGCCGCATTTTTTATAGAACGCGGTCAGATGCGCCTGGGCACTGATATTAATTTGCCGTGTCCCGAAATGCCGGTATACCGCCTGAACGGCGGCATCCATCAGCGGATAGCCCAGCTTCTGCCCGCGAAATAACGGATTAATGACCACACGGCCGATAGCTGCCGGTGCCGTACTGTGTTCCGGCGGCAGAATACGGCAGCAGGCCATGATCTCTCCGTCCTGCTCTGCCCAAACATGCAGTGCCGTGAGATCGGCTCCGTCCGGATCGAGATAACAGCAGGTCTGTTCAACCACAAATACCGCGCTGCGCAGCGCCAGCAGGCGGTAGAGTATCTGCGGGGAGAGGTCGTGCAGGGCGGCTGTCTGCCAGCTAACTGATGTCATGTGTCTGTCCGTCTGTATTAAAGGAAGTAAAATCCGGCTGCTGCATGGTCACACAGTGGATACCGCCGCCGCCGGACGCAATTGCATCAATGTTCACCTGAACCACAACCCGTCCGGGATAGAGTGCTGCCAGTAATTGTGCAGCCTGCTCATCTGCGGCGCTGTCACCGAACTCCGGCACAATAATACCGCCGTTGCAGGGGTAATAATTGATGTAACCGGCAGCAAAATAAGGCGATTTCATCCGGTCAACCCGTGTGGTGAGCGGATTACTGAGGATATGAATCTCATCAATCAGATTAGTATGTTGCTTCACGGCATACAGAGAAGCGGCGTGATCGCGGGTGACTTCATACTCAAATGACTGCGGATTATTTTCCATCGCGATAACCAGTGATTTTTCACTGACAAACCGGGCATAAAAATCAATATGTGCATCAGTAATATCATGATTACGGATACCATTCAGCCAGATAATGGTTTTCAGTCCGAGATCGTGCGACAACCACTGTTCCGTCTGCTGACGGCTGACACCCGGATTGCGGTTATCATTGAGAATGGCACTGCGGGTAAAAATACCGGTACCGCTTCCGTTAACCTCAATGGCTCCGCCCTCCAGTGTCAGCGGGCTGATATGAAGCGGCAATCCGGTGTATTCAGCCATCACCGCAGCGACTCCGGCATCCCGTTTTACAGGCTGTTTTTTGCCCCAGCCGTTAAAATTAAAACTGACGGCAGCAGGGCGTTTTGTTGCGGTGTCATACACAAAGTTTGCGCCACTGTCGCGCAGCCAGATATCATCGAGCGGGCACTCAATATAAGTGACAGCGTCACCCATCAGTTGTTGTGCTGCTTTTTTATTTTTGCGGGTAACCAGCAGATTCACCGGCTCAAAGCGGGCAATTGCCAGCGCAAGCACCGCCTGATTACGGCAGACTTTTTCCGCTAAAGAGGCAGACCAGATGGACGCGTCTGCACCGAACGCCATCCAGGTCGCGGCGTGCGGTAAGTGTTCAGAAGGCATAATAAACATAATTAACCCATTATATTATCGGTAAGGCCATGTAATACCAGCCGTAAATATCCATATAGCGTTTTGTGGTGTGCGAGGTTTCGTATTTCACGTCCTGAAAACCACGACGCAGATACAATTCCCTGGCTTTTGTATTTAAGTCAGAAACATACAGTGATAACCGGGTAATGGCCGGGTCCGCCCGTAATTGAGTGGTGATCTTATCCAGAATCTGATTGCCGATCCCTGTGCCGCGCAGTGATTCGTCCACACACAGGTAAGATAAATAGGCAGTATCCGCTGCCGGAATATGGACAAACATCTGAAAAATCCGGCGGATTTTCAAAAAAGGGATAAAACCGGCTTTGCGCAGAATCGCCAGAGAAGAAACCGGTGCCGGAGCATTTTCGGGCGGATGTTTAACACCGTAAGTCAGCCCGTAGGCAGCAACCAGCTTACCGTTGCGTTTTACCTGAAAGTGGCGGTCGTACGGATCACTGAGCCCGCGCTGCCAGAACATCGCCAGCACGGCCTGACGCTGCGCTTCCGGCATGTTACGGATTGTTTTGAATTTGGACGAAAATGCCTGATAGAACAGAGCGGCAGCAGGCTCCAGCCCGGCGTCATCCAGATATTCAGTCACCAGCCCGGTTTCATCCAGATATTCAGTCACCAGCCCGGTTTCATCCGGATATTCAGTCACCAGGTCGTTCTGATCCGCATCAGCGGTACTGTTTTTTCTTATGGTTGTCATCATCATGGGTACTGTAAATGTGGTATTATAATAGATAGAGTAATCAGTCTAATTTCTATTATCCGGTTTTTCGGAGACACTTCCTTATGGAAAAATTAACGGAAAAGCAGCAGCGTAAACGCCGTCAGATCCTTGACGCTGCAATGCATTGTTTTATCGCAAAAGGTTTTCATTCCACGTCGACGGCAGAGATTTGTAAAGCCGCCGGAATGAGTCCCGGGAACCTGTTCCATTACTACCCGAATAAATACGCCATTATTGAGGCCATCGCAGAACTGGATGAGGATGACCACAAGGTGATTCTGAACATCGGTGATGAGCAGGGGCATGCGGCCGATATTATTGAAAAAATGATAACGGCATTGATTATGTTGTACAGTGAGCCGGGTTATACCCGCCTCAGCCTGGAAATCATCACCGAGGCGAGCCGTAATCCGGATCTGAATACGGCATTTGTCGCGAATGAACAGCGGCTGCACGCAAAATTCTGTGATGTGCTGCAACGCGGTATCGCCGCCGGTGAAATTGATTCACAACTGAATCCGGCACAAACCGCATCCTGGCTGCTGGTTATGGCGGACGGTACACTGGGGCGGGAACTGATGGAGCCGGAATTCAGCAGGGCGGTATTTCTCAGCGGGCTGCGGGTGTTGCTGAGAAAAGCACTGAAGCCCTGAGTCATTCTTCTCTGACCTGCCGCTGCATAACCGTGACAAGTTCGTCACTGATCACATCATCATACATGGCCTGCCAGCCCATCCGGGCATACATGGCCTGTTTATCCGGCGTATAGAGATTCAGTGCCGCCAGATGGCGCTCTCCGGCGGCGGTAAATACCGCCTGTGTCAGCGCGCTGCCGAGACCTTGTCCGCGGGCGGCGGGCAGGGTGTAAATCTCTCCCGCCCACCAGTCCGCATTGGCCATCCGGCAGGTTTTCAGCTCCCGCCAGATCAGGCTGGCAGTGCCCGACAGCGCGCCGTTTTTATCTGTGGCGGCAAACAGCATTTCGCCGTTATCACCGTTCGCCCGTTTAATCAGACGTGCCAGGATAATCTCCGGTGTCTGCCACTGCGGCAGTTCCTGCCATTCCTGATGTAAAACCTGAGCAATGCTTTCCAGCAGCGGTAAATCACCGGGCAGGCCGGTAACAGGGTGGATATTCATGATGATGATACTCCGGGGTGTCCGATAAGTTCGGTAATTAAGGCCAGTACCGGCTGAAACAGCTCCCGGCTCTGTTCAAACGTATAATCTGTCCGGCGGATTGCCACCGTATGACCATGCAGTGCATCTGCCAGCAGATGCAAAACAGCAGTCTGTCGTGTTTCACTCAGCCCGCAGGGGGCAATAATACGCAGGTAGCGCTGACGGAAACAGCCCGACGGACCATCACTGTTCAGCGACAGCAGAATATCCAGCAGATCACTGTAAATATAGAGCAGATGCAGATAACTTTCTGCCAGCCGCTGAAGCTCCTGTTGTACCGGCGCCTGTCCTGATGGCTGATAAATGTCGTCCACCAGTGCGGTGGCGAGAGATTCCAGCAACTGCTGTTTATTACGGAAGTAATAATAAATCGCCATCGGATCGACCTGTAATTGTGCGGCAAGCGCACGGATCGAAGGAACTTTTCCCTGTTCCTGTAATAATTTTCCGGCTTCAGACAGAATATTTTCTGCGGTCAGTTTGCTGCCCCGGTGAGCGGGTCGTCCGCAGGGGGGTAATCGGGAAGATGTCATGTGTTGCCTCTGTCAGCGGAAACGGTGCCGGTATTTACGGATAAAATCGGTCACGGACATCGGTTTTTTTCCGGTAATGGCTGTAAAATTATCAAAGGTGGTTCCGGTGCCCGGAATCCGGAATTCACTGAAGGCGATATAATGATCATAAATACTTTTCATATAAGCCGGATCAAGCCCCTGTTTCAGTGCAAATTCACGAAACACCTCCGGTGATAATGCCTCATACCGGTAATCAATACCGGTGATTTCGCTGATGATCGCGGCAATTTCATGATAGTTTTTGGCATCGTAACCCAGCCGGTACACCCGGTTGCGGTGCTCTGCGGGAGCAGATAAACAGGCGGCAGCCACTTCCGCCACATCCTCGCAGGATACCCAGCTCAGCGTGGCATTGCCGAAATAATCACTCAGTACACCAGCCGGATGCTGATTATCACCCTGATAACCCAGTAAATTCTGCATATAGGACTCAGGACGCAGATGCGTATAATCAAATCCTGCCCATTCAATATAACGTTCGATCAGCTGATGCCACGCCCAGTGGGCCACACGGGTATTATCATCGCCGCAGGCACCGAGGTGAACAATGTGGCGGACACCGGATTTACGCGCCTCATCGATAAAGATTTTGCTCTGTTCCAGCATGGCGAGGGTATAACCGGTCATCATAAAAACCGTATCCACACCGTGCAGTGCCGGCAACAGTGATGCCGGATCATCATAATCAAAATAACGTACCGGCAGGCCGCTGTCTGCAAGCTTTTGCGGTTCACGGGCAGCCAAAATAATATTCACATTTCCGCGTTCGCGCAGGCACTGTATCAGCAGCGTTCCCACCTGACCGGTTGCCCCGGTGACCAGTACCGTTTGTTTTGCCGCAGCTGTTTGTCCGATCATATCTTCCGCCTGTTTTTAATGATTTTTTAATCGTATTTTGTTTTTGCCGGTTGACGTTAACCATATCAGCCCGCTAAGCTGTGTAAACATATTCTACAGTGTAGAATTAATGCAAAGCACAATAATACACTCTCCTGTTAATCCGTCATTAAGGAATCAGCTATGCGTCATATTATTTATATTGCCACCAGTCTGGACGGCTATATTGCCGATGCACAGGATAAGCTGGACTGGCTGTTTGCCGTACCGAATCCGGAGCAGGACGATATGGGGTTTGCTGCGTTTATGCAGCGGGTTGATGCCGTGGTGATGGGGCGGAAAACGTTTGATACCGTCTGTGCGTTTGATGGTGAGTGGCCATATGGTAAACCGGTTTTTGTGCTGTCCCGCTCGCTGACGGTATTACCGGAGAAAACAGCGGGTAACGCAGTATATCTGGTGGAGGGGGAGATTGACGCTGTGCTGGCGGATATTCACCGTGCGGGATATAACACACTCTATATTGACGGCGGAACGGCAGCGAAACAGTGCTTGGCCGCCGATCTGATTGACGAAATGGTCATAACCACAGTCCCGGTACTGCTGGGCGGCGGCACGCCGTTATTTGGTTCTCTGCCGTTGCCGCTGCAGTTTGTTCATATCAGTACAGAACAGTATTTTAATTATATGGTGAAAAATACCTGGTACCGCCGGCGGGATCAGGCTGCACAAGCCTGATTACACTGCGGGTGCCCCAGTTCAAACACCATTTCACGGGAATCCGGACTGAACGGGCTGAAACGGTGGTCGCCGTAAATATGACGAACCATCAGCCCGCTGAATGTCACGGCTTCTGTAATTTCAGCGGCAGAAGGGAAAGTAATATCCGATTCAGCGCGGTAAATCCGGCCATTCTCACCGATCTGATAAAAGGTCTGATAGCGGATAACACCGTTGTGCTCTGACACATCATTCCAGGATATCACGTCACCGAATTTATCACTGCGCTGAACTTCCCGGCTCAGTTCCGGCGTCCATTCCCGCCACTCCTCCGTGGCCGGATTGCGGCTGTCAAACAGTACAATACCGTCCCGGCTTAAATGGCGCTGTATATTCTGCAAAGCGGCAATACGCTGTTCACGGGACAAAAAAACCTGGAATGCATGACCGGATAAGATAATCAGGTCATAAGTCATGCCGGTATCCAGTGTTTCCGCAGATGCCTGCAACCAGCTGACGTGGTCAGTTTTTTTCTGTGCGATGGCCAGCATGGCAGCCGCCGGGTCAGCGCCGGTCAGGATCTTATGCGGATATTTTTCCGCAATAGATGCCATCAGTGTGCCGGTTCCGCAACCCAGATCCAAAATCCGCCCCGCAGTGGCCGCCCGGGTGAGATACATATCAAAATCGGCCCGCCACTCATTGTCCATATCATAAAATTGCGCCAGTTCAGGATCGCGGTAAAGCGGGTCATCGTATGGTGTAGTCATTAATTATTTGTCCTTGCGCCGGGTTTGCGGGCGCTGAGCAATAAAAACGGCGCATAACGGTTAAATATGTCTGTTTCGGGACGAACGTCCAGCCACTTCTGCGGAATTTTCGGTTCCTGTAAGGCGCGGAGTTCAAACCCTGCATCCAGCAGTGCAGTGACATAGCTTTGTACTGTCCGGTGATATTTCACCACATCGTCCACAAACCAGTGTGTCAGACGGCGGGATTCATCCTGATAATTATCCACCGGCATACAGACAAACCGGCCATGTTCATCTTTTTGATATGAAGAAGCAAAAGCAGTACACATCGGATGCTCCACAGAGAAAACAAAATATCCGCCGGGCTGCAACCGTGTATATATGTCGTTTGCCAGTGCAGTGAAGTCAGCAATGTAATGAATGGCCAGAGAAGAAACAATAATATCAAAATTTTTCAGCGCAGCAGGTAAACAGGTCATTGAACTGTGCAGGTAGCGGATATGCGGATCATTTGTCAGTTTTTGCGCTTCCGTAAACATTTTTTCCGACAACTCTATGCCGGTAACGGATGCCGCGCCGCCTTGTCTGGCATAACGGGCAAAATCGCCGAAGCCACTGCCAAGGTCAAGCACCTGTTTATGCTTCAGACAGGGAAGTAACGCGCGCAGCGCAGGTACTTCCAGAATACCATTCAGACCGGTATCGTTCTGACGCAGAAGGCGATAGTTTTCAAAGAAAACAGGATCATCATAAACATTATTTTTTGCATGACGGAATTCAGACATCGTTTCTCCTTAGCATTTTCACTCCGACACTAACCTGAAACACTGAGAAATACCTTAAAAACTTGCCGTTCTGATGAAGTGTGGCCTGTAAGGTTCCCTGATATACGCTGAAAAGATAAACTAAGGTTAATTTATCTGTTATTACCGGGTGTATTTTCTGTTTATGAAAAAAGTCTGTTTTTTTGATCTTCCCTTTGTCCGGCAGGATCACAACGCTAAACCGGAACATAATTACCGCCGTATCCTGGCGGGTGACTACGTGTTTTATACCTTTGCTTCTCAGTTCAGTGACAAAGCCGTGCTGAAAAAATTGCAGGAGGGGGACCGGGTCTTTATCGGCGCCCGTCCGCTGGCTGACGGCAGTTACTGGCTGCACTGGCTGGTATCGCCGGAGCACGGTAATCTGGAACCGGTGACAGAGGGCACCGGTAATCTGCGTAACCTGAAAAAACTGGCACTTTCCCTGGCGATGGTTATTTTATCTGTCTGGCTGTTTTTCACACAACTTTCGGGTGTGATTGCCGCGCTGATACTGATGCTCGTTTTCGGCGCTGGATTATGGATGCTGGCATCGTCAGTTCAGGCACTGCTGGTGACCAACAGCAGAACCATGAAGCATCTGCTCAACGGCCTGACACAGATTAAAGCGGGGAATACCGGTATGTGTTCTCAGGCTGAATATCTGCTGCCCGGCACAACGAAAAGCACACGGCACCGGAAGCCGGGGGATGAAAAACGTTTCAACGAACTGGATTCGGTCCGCCCGGAAGATTACCGCCATGCGGAAAACCTGACACTGGCCGGCGTGCAGGGAACCGTTACCGATCTCCGTTCTGTCCGCGATTTTACCGGCAGCGGTAAATCCCGCCGCGACTATATTGAATATTATTTTTTGTGCAGCGGCGTTCCGTTCACACTGCGTAACTATTACAGCTCAATGACAGAAGATATCAATCCGCTGTTTTTCCGCAGCCATCCGTTTTTTATTGCCGCGGATGATCCTGTCAATCTGATTGTCAATCAGCAGAAAGGTGTCATTACCGGTCTTTATAATGAACGTGATCACAGTGCTTACCTTAAACCGGACGGCATGGCGATATCCTCACAGCAGGTGAAACTGATGTATAAGGTGTTTACCGGTATTTTCCTGGTGATGATGCTGCTGATGATGATTTTTATATTCAATGATTTGTGGAGTATTAAAGGCACCCCGGATAAATGGGACTGGCTGCATGCCGCAAAATCACTGGGTGGTATGGCACTGATGTTTATGATGATTATCAGCGGGATTCTGCTGCTGGTTGAAGTGGTGACGCTGCTTGTGCGGAAAAATTCAGCAGGAGCGGCCCGTTTTGTTTTTGTCAGGCAGATGCTGATACAGCTCAGAATCCGGAACGGCAAAAACACAGTTGTACAGGAAATTAACTGATGTTTGCAGACGGACGCACCCGGATTACGCTTCTGACCATTGTGTTTATAACGTCACTGATGCTGACGTTTTCAGATACGTTTTTTTCAGCACCGGACAGAAAACGCATCCGCAGCTATCAGCCGGAAAAAGAGACGGTAAAATTATCCTCACGGGTCATCAGCTCTTTTCAGAACGGAGTGATGATAACCGGCGTCAGAGATGCCATGCGGGTTGATTTGGAGAGCTGTGACAGGGAAACCCGCACGTGCCGCCACAGTAAAAATGTGGGTTTTGATCCGGCAAAAGACACGGACATTCCGCTGCTGAACCTGAAAATATCGCCGGATAAAAAAGCGATCAGTGATTATCTGGAAAAACAGACCTATGAACTGAGACGCAGTGAAGTCTACGGCAGCAGACCGCTGGTGCCGGTAACCTATATTATGACGGAGCAGGACGGCGATTTACGGGTCAGTGCCATGTTTATGGGACGGGCAGAAAGCCAGGCCTGTGATAAGCAGGGGCGGTGCCTGATCCTGTTTCAGGATTACGGATCGTACAAAAATTATGTTTTCTATTCCGGGGATGGTGGTCAGAACTGGCGCTGGTTATCGCAGTGGCAGATGCCGGAAGTCGCGGGTGATGCAAAGATTATCGCCGTTACCGCGCCGGGCAGCGGACTTATGGTTCAGAACAACACACTCTATCAGACCCGTGATTACGGACAAAACTGGCGCCTGTTGTTCAGTATGAACCACCGTAAAAAAAGAACCACCGACCGTTACGCGCAACGGTATGTCAGCCTGAAAAGCATTTACTGGCACTACAACGGTAACGGGCAGGTCGCGGCATGGATGGCGGATGAAAGAAACGACCCGGAAAATGTTGCCCTGGTCTGCTTCAATACCCGGACACTGAAAACGGAGTCTGATCTGCTTATCCCGGGGGAGATAGGTGCGCTGGACAGCACAACCGGCGGTGAATTTTATTTCACACTGACAGAAAAAGAGCGCAGGCGTCAGAGTGTGAATCATCTGAACTGTAACGGGGATTATTCGCCGGTTCTGGAAACCGGCGGCAGTTATATTTCCGGTTTGTATGCCGGCACTGATTTACTGATAGCTGAGTTACATTCAGACACCCGGGTATCGGATGATGGCGGGCAGAACTGGAATACCGCAGCGGCACTCACGAAAGCATACGGGGAAACCGCGTTATTTGATAAATGGCACAACCGCCTGTTTTATTTTCCTGACGGTAATTACAGCAGTACCCCGAAAGGAAACCGTGACGGACTGGAGTATGCCACCTCACCTGTGCAGTAAACACATCCGCCGCTGTTTGTAACGACAGCGGCGGAGCAATCGTCAGGCTGTATTTTCCGCCGGGGATTCATTCATACTGCGGCGCAGTAAAAACATCACCACCAGAATCACAATTCCGGTTGCCAGCCCCGCAACATTCACGGAGTACCAGCCTGCATAATAAAAAGCGAATCCTGCCAGTAAACTGCCGAGAGCGCCGAAACTGAAGATAAGAAAATCGGTCGCGCCCTGGATTTTTGCCCGCTCATTACCGGTATAAGTGCGGGGAAGCAGATGCGTGGTGCTGATCAGAATGAAGTTCCAGGCCAGTCCCAGAGACGTCATGGCAATCAGGAAATGGGCATAACTGTTGCCGGTCAGGCTGACGGCATTACTGATTAACAGACAAATCACGCCCAGCCAGACAAAACATTTTACCCCGAGGCGGCTGATTAACTGACCGGTAAAGAAAGAAGGCGCAAACATCCCCAGAATGTGACACTGAAATACAAAGGCGATTGCCGGGAACTCAAATCCCTGTGCTTTCATTGCCAGCGGGAACGCGCCGACCATATACACCACTAATGCATATCCGGCACCACTGACCACCGCGATCAGGATCAGCAGCGGCTGGGAATATAACTGCCGGTACGGCCGGTTTGCCGTGGTATTACCTGCCTGAGCGGGAAGCTGAGCTTTCAGCGGTAAGAATGTCAGCAGCACAAAGGCCATGATATAAATGGCGGTCAGTGCCCCGAAAGTACCGAGAAACGGATAAGCCGCCACCAGTGTCCGGGTGGACATCGCCAGTGACGGGCCGACGAGTACGGCAATAATCCCGCCGCTCATCACCACACCAATCGCTTTTGCCCGCAACGCGGCAGGGGCTTCCTCCAGCGCGGCAAAACGGTATTGCTGGGCGGTACCGATGGCAATACCGGTAAAAAACGTTCCCGCAGAGAACAGCAGCATATTGTGTGTATAAATACCGGCAATCGCCAGTAATGCACCGGTCAGCCCCCCGATATTGCCGAGAATAAACCCAGCGCGGCGGCCGAATCGCATCATAAAGTGAGCCATCGGTACTGAGGCAGAAATCAGTCCGATATATTGCGCCAGCAGCGGGATCGTGGCATGCGCCGGATCGTCTGCCAGCTGTGCCCCGATAAGGACGGCAACGGAGAGCACCAGAGCATTCCCGGTGGTAAACAGCGCTAAGGCGGCTGAGAGCCAATAAACAGAACGTGGCATAATAATTCCTTATTATTCAATATGAAAAATGAATAATGACATCAGACGGAAATCAGTATGCCGGATGATACAACTTCAAGCTGACTTTAAGTCAAGCGGGTTTTTTCACCGTTTTGTTTCTGTTTTTTTTCAGGCTGACACTCAGGATTTTGCGGAACTTCGGACAGGCCAGATGATTTTCCGCCGGGCACTGTTCAATATGCAGCAGCCCCTGTTTCAGATTCTGTAATTCACGGATTTTCTGGTCAATCTCAGTGATTTTTGCCTGAATTGCCGTCCTTTCGATACCTTTTGACGGCAGTTCACTGAGCATCACGGCAATTTCATCCAGTGAAAAATGCCCCTGTCTGGCGAGAATGATCAGCGACAGCCGCGTCAGCACTTCTTCATCATAAATACGGGTCAGTCCCTTGCGCCCGGCGGGCGTGATCAGCCCCTTGCTTTCATAATAGCGGATAGTGGCGGTTGTCAGGCCGGTCAGCTCTGCGACGCGGCCGATATCAATCATTTTCATAATGCATCACGCAGTGACGCCAGAGAGCGGATTTGTTTGCCGTCAGGCGTAAAATTATCTGCTGACAGCCACTGTTCCATCGCCCGGTTAACAACCGGCCATTCGCTGTCAATGACGGAGAACCATTCGGTATCACGGGTGCGGCCTTTGACAACTCTGGCCTGACGGAAACAGCCTTCATACTGAAAACCCAGGCGCAGTGCCGCATGACGGGAAGGGGCGTTGAGGCTGTCACATTTCCACTCATAGCGGCGGTAACCGAGGGTATCAAATACATATTTCATCAGCAGCCAGTGGGCTTCTGTGGACATCACCGTACCGCTGAGCAGCGGGGAAAAATGCACATGACCGACTTCGGTAACACCGTTTTTCTCATCTGTCCGCATCAGGGAAAAGACACCAACGGCCTTGCCGGTCTGTTTATCCGTGATGGTGAAAAACAGCGGGTCTGAGGATTGCGCATTTTTTTCAATGCGGGCGCGGTACTCAGCCGCATCCTGCGGCGGTTCATCCGGCAGCCAGGTCCAGTGACGTCCGTCCGGGGCGAGTGAAAATGCCCGGTAAAGGTCATCCGCATGTGCAGGACTGAGCGGGTCTATCCGGCAGTGGCGGCCTTCCGCACTGATACGGGCAGGGTAAGGACGGCCGTTCCAGTCCGGGACGATATCACCGACAGTTTGTCCGAATGTGTTTATCTGACTCATTGATTGTTTCTCCGCGCTGTTTTGCTTTCCTGTACTGTAATATGCTGAACGGGATGAGAAAAGAGCCGGTTTTTTTAAATTTAAGAGAACCACTTCAGATACACGTAAACAGATGAATGCGGTTTATGTATTGATGTTATCCGGAAAAATCATGTTGATGCGGTAAAATAGTCTTGTTCAGATAAATAAAAACACCGGAAATACACCCGTGTTCTATTCTGTATTAATCAGATACAGATCATTAAATATGAATATTTACGGATTATTTCACGCAATATACTCTGGGGGAGTACATTATCACGCCGGGTTCTTCGCTATAATCGGATTAATTAATAACAGCAGAGACTCAGCGGCAGATTACTGCAATATTTCGTTATCATAATGTAATATTTTAGTAAATACGTTAACAGTCTCTGACCTGATGAAATACAGGTTAACCATGATGAGTGATATAGCCAGCGCAACAACCGTTCGGCGTAAAGAGAAGCTGAATTTCCGGAATGTATCACAATTTTTTATCTGCCTGTCTGTATTGCTTGGCGCTATGTTTTTTTCACTGTTCTATGGCAGTGTGAATATGGAATTTCACCAGAAACTGAATACAGTCATCAGCATTATTACCGGCAGTATAAACAGTGATGACCTGCTGCCGTATGAAACCATCATTTATAATATCCGTCTGCCCCGGATTATCCTTGTGGCGATTACCGGTGCATCCCTGTCGCTGGTGGGAATACTGATGCAGACGATAACCCGTAATGAGCTGGCTGACCCGTATATTCTCGGGGTTTCCTCCGGTGCCAGCGCGGGGGCGGTATCAGCCATTGTGCTCGGATTATTTGCCTTTATGTCGCCTTACAATGTGTATATCGGGGCATTTGCAGGCGGATTGATATCTACCGCTATTATTGTCTTATTTAATTTTAAAAAGAGTAACATGACCAATCTTGTACTGATAGGGATTGGTATTTCCAGTTTATTCTCTGCTATTACTACCGCCATTATTTATTTATCCAAAAATGAAAGTCAGGTTAAAAGCGCCATGTTCTGGATGCTGGGCAGTTTTTCCGGTATTAAATGGTCTTATATTCCGCTGCCGCTGGTGGCATTGATTGCAGTATTAATTTTTTGTCTGTTATTCAGTAATGTGCTTGATACGTTATTACTGGGTGCGGATGCATCAGCCCAATTAGGCGTGAATGTGGGTGCTATCAAGCTGGGAGTGATTATTTTATCATCATTTGTGGTGTCTATTATTGTTGCTAATGTCGGCGTCATCGCTTTTATCGGCCTTATTATTCCGCATATTGTCCGTAATACAATCTCTGTAAAGCATTTTAAATTATCACTCTATTCCTGTCTGGTCGGTGGTGCATTTCTGGTGGTTATTGACACCATTTCCCGCAGCTGGTTTAAACCGGAGGAGATCCCGGTCGGCATTCTGACCTCACTGATTGGTGCGCCGCTGTTTGTGTATATCATTATTAAAGCGAACAGGAGCCGGTAACGTGAGCACTGTTGATATTACTGACCTGAGTTATAACGGGATACTGAAAGATATTAATTTATCATTTTCCGGGAAAAGAGTGATTGGTATTGTCGGGCCCAACGGTTCCGGAAAAACAACCTTACTGAGACATATTTACCGGGATATTAAAACACGGGGAACTGTTTTCTTTGATAATACCGATATCGCTCAATTTTCCATCAAATCACTTGCACGCAATATCTCGGTACTGACGCAGTTTAATGATCAGGTGGAAGGCAAACTGACCATTGAAGAAATCGTGGTGATGGGGCGGATGCCGTATAAAAAACATTATGCGGATTACAGCGACCGGGATTTTGTGATTGCAGATAACTACATGGCATTGTTTGGTCTGCAAAAAATGAAAAATAAAGAGTATCACGCACTGTCCGGCGGTGAAAAACAACGGGTGATGCTGGCGAAATGCTTTTCCCAGGAAACCGATATTATGATTCTGGATGAACCGACCAACCATCTGGATATCCGCTATAAAGTGGAAGTGATGAAAGCGCTGGCTGCATCAGAATCTACCGTGATAATGACCATTCACGATATTAATTTGTCTGCAAAATACTGTCAGTATCTGATCCTGATGAATGAAGGTCAGATTTATGCTCAGGGTACACCGGCGGAAGTATTAACCCGGGAGTGCCTTCTCGATGTATTTGGTGTGGAATTTACGGTATTACCGGTCGACGATCGTGTCGCTATATTTTTATAATCCGGATGAGGGAATGATGAAAAAATTATTATTGAGTACCTTAGTTATCTCCGCGCTGTTTTCTGCAACAGCAAACGCTGAAAATAAAATCGATCAGGCTTATGTCCCGGTTGAATTCAGTGCAAAACTGGATGGCAATGAATATCATTTTAAACCTGAGCAATCCCCGCAGCGTATTGTGTCTCTGAGTCAGATCACCACCGAAATGCTGCTGGCGCTGGATTTGGGTGATCGCATGGTCGGTACTGCTTTCCTGGAAGAGCCGATTTATCCGCCGGTAAAAGCAGCGTATGACAAAATTCCTGTTCTGGCGGAAAAATGGCCGTCTTACGAAGTTTTTATGTCCGTTAAACCGGATTTTGCGACCGGCTGGGCAAACTCGTTCTCAAAACTGGCACTGGAAGCCAATAAAATTGTACCGGAAGGCGTTGCCGTTTATGTACCGGAATCCATGACATCACCGAAAGCAGATGTGAATACCTATTTTAACGATATGCTGAAATTTGGTGAGATCTTCGGTGTGCAAGAGACGGCTGAAAAATACGTGGCGGGAGAGAAAGAAAAACTGAAGACGGTTATCAGTCAGATTCAGCGCTATCCGGAAAAAACCGCCTTTATTTTTGATTCTCAGGACGGTAAACCGTATACCTTCTTTGATGGTTATACGACGGAGATGCTGAAACTGATCTCCGTTAAAAATATTTTTGCCGGTAAAAATACCGGAAAAACCTGGGCGGTCGGTAACTGGGAAGATGTGATCATGTCTGATCCGGAAGTAATCATCATTCCTGTTTATAAGGGCTTCCGTAATGACGATGATTATGACCAGAAAGTATCATTTATCGAATCCATGCCGGAAATGCAGGGCGTAAAAGCCGTGAAAAATAAAAACTATATTAAAGTTAATTTATCTGAATTAGTTCCGGGCCCGCGTTCGATTGATATTTTGCCGGTACTGGCAAAAGAAATTCACGAAAACAGTAAATCACAAAAACAATAATCCACAAAAACAGTAATAATGACGAATGTCCGCACCGGTTTCAGGTGCGGACTGTTAAACCATCAGAACAGATAAATCAGGGTGTAGAAAAATACCAGTGTCAGTACGACAGTCAGCAGAGTATTTTTAATCAGCCGTGCCGCAATAATACAAAACAGCGTACCCCATAAATACGGATTATCACTGATATCGCGGAATTGCTGTTCCTCTAATAATACAATCGGCGCGCAGATAGCCACCAGCAGGCAGGGTGCGGAATAAGTCAGTGCCTGCTGAATAAAAACCGGCAACCGCAGTGGTAATCCCGGGATCAGAAAAATAAAGCGCAGTGAGAATAACATCAGTGTCAGTGCGAATATTAATCCCCAGCTCATTTTACATCCCCCCATTTACGTCCCAGCAGAACGGCCAGCAGCATGGCACTGACCCCGGCAATTACCGCGCTGCCCTGAATACCGGCCTGGGTCAGAATAATCGTGACGACAAAGGAGAAGAGTGCCCCGGCAAGTGCGCTTTTGGATTTGATCAGCGGGACCACAATCGCCAGCAGAGTCGCCACCACCGAAAAGTCGAGCCGGAGCTGGCTCAGGTCACTGATGCTGTGTGCCAGCACAATACCGAGGATACTGACCAGCACCCAGACCAGATAAAAACTGAGCCCGGCACCGAACAGATAGGCAAAACTCAGGCGCTGACGCCCGGCGACACTGACAGCAAACAGTTCATCCGTCAGTAAAAAACCGATACCGGCCCGTTGCAGCGGAGAGAACGGCCGTACATGCGGGCGCAGTGTCAGCCCGTACAGCAGATGTTGCGAGGTGATAAAAAAGACGGAAACGAGAATAGTGATCACACCTGCACCACTGTTAAGCAGGCCGAGCGTCACCAGCTGGGCGGCACCGGCAAATACCATGGCGGACATCGCCACACTTTGCGCAAAGGTCAGGCCGCTGTCCACCGCCATTGATCCGGCGAGGATCGCCCACGGCACCACGGCCAGGTTGAGCGGGGTCATATGCAGTGCACCGGTGAAAAAGTCTTTCAGCGGCGCGGCGGGTAATGCAGTTGTGGTTGTCATTTTTTATTATCCGTACAGCGTAAAACAGTCCGGATACTCTGCCATGACGCGGCAGCAAAAAGATTGTACAAAATTGTTCAGCAGGCTCAGCGGTGCTGCATAAATTTGCCCGGCGAGACGCCCATCGCCCGTTTAAAATGACGGGTAAAATGGCTTTGATCGGTAAACCCGCACTGCAAAGAGACATCCGCCGGGCGGCCGCCGGTTTGCAGCAGTTGCCGTGCTTTGCGCAGACGTGCCTGAATCAGCCAGGCATGAGGCGGCATGCCGTAACGCCGGCGGAACTGGCGCAAAAAATACCACGGGCTGAGATTGGCCATCGCGGCCAGTTCATCCAGTGAATAATCAGTTTCCGGATGACTGTTCATCATTTCGGCAATATGCTGCAAACGCTGACCCGCCGGGGTGATCTCCGCCGGACGGAACCCTTTTTTATTGTGGCGGGTGATAAGCCAGGCCAGTGTTGAGAGCAGCAGAGAGCCTTTCAGCAGCCGGTTATCCGGTTTCATCAGGACATCAAACAGCAAGCGCAGTTGTGCGGCCAGGCCGGGGTCATGCACTACGGCGTGAGAAAACCAGGGCACAAAGCCCTGATCGGCAGATTTGAGATCCTGCATCAGCGTGTTCAGCATCTCCGGTGTCGGGTAAATCGCGCGGTAGGCCCAGCCGCTTTCCAGCGCGGCAGAACCGGTGTGAATTTCATCGGAATTCACCAGAATGATATCGCCGGTCGGGGCATAATGATTACTGCCGGTGCGGAAAAACTGCTGAACACCTTCTTCAATCACGCCGATACAAAACCCTTCGTGGGTATGACGGCTGAATTTTTGCTGATAGTAACGGGCAGAGATCATCCCCAGACCATAAAAATCGTCCAGATGAAAATAGTCCGCCTGTTCGCGGGAATGTCCGTCACTCTGCATGGTGTGTCCTGCTCTGCTTTTACTGTAACCGGTTATTATCGCGCGGCTTTACGCTCTGTCTTGTACAAAATTGCTCAGTTGCGGTATATCAGCCGATCAGTTTTCGTGCTGCCAGGTCGTTGATAATCAGTGCGGCCACCAGGGAACAACGGGGCAGATCGCGGCTGTCCAGCCAGTCCAGCTCAGCAATTTCTGCCGCCGGTTGCAATTCGCCGGTAAATTCCGCCTGATAACAGCGGATACGTACCTGTGTACCGTCCTGTTTGCCATCCGCCTGTCCGGTGAATTCTCCGTAAAACGTAATGGTGTCCGGTTTCAGGGTGACCGTCAGCTCCTCATCAATTTCACGGCACAGCGCCTGTTCATCAGTTTCACCGGCTTCACGTTTGCCGCCCGGCGCGTAGAACAGAGTTTTGTTATGGGAGCGTACCATCGCCACTTTGCCGTCTTTCAGGGTGATTAACGCCAGTTTATCGATCATTTTTGCGCTCATCGCAGTTCCTTTATCACCGGGGTGAATGTGTGCTTTGCAGCCATTATGACACTGTGCGTTCCGGTCAGTGTCAACTTTTTTGCTACTGACAGTTTCCGTGACTGATCTTCCGTGCGGATCGCAGATTTGGCAGGATAAGCACCGGATATATCCGCACTTTTAATTCACATTATTTATATCAGGGACACACATCGTGTCTCCTGCGGGTATCTCTATGAAAAATAACGTTATGCTGATTTTACTTTCTCTGTCACTGGCGGTGTTTGGTGTCATTACCACTGAAGTGGCGGTGATAGGTCTGCTGCCGCAACTGACGGAACAACTACAGATCACGGCACCACAGGTCGGTTTCCTGGTCAGTATCTATGCGGTGGTGGTGGCCATTACCGGGCCTGCCATCACGCTGATGCTGGGACGCTATAACCGCAAAACAGTTTTACTGGTGATTATGGCGATCTTTATTGTTTCCAATATCGCATATGCTATTACGCATCAGTATGATGTAATTCTGTTTTTCCGTATTCTGCCTGCGCTGACACACGCGGTATTTTTTGCCATTGCGCTGGTGGTGGCGGCTAATGTGGTCCCGCCTGCACGATCTGCTCATGCGATTGCAATTGTGTTTTCCGGGGTGGCTGTCGGTATGGTACTGGGGATGCCGCTCAGTGCTTTTATTGCGGAAATTTTCACACTCAGTGCGGCGTTCTGGTTCGGAGCGCTGACCAGTGTGGTCGCTTTTACGGGGATCGCGCTGTTTGTGCCGTCACTGCCGGTGACACAGGCGCTGAAAGTGAAGGAACAGCTGGCGATTCTGCAACGCCGGGACGTGTGGCTGAGTATTGCAGCAGTGACGCTGATCTTTTCTGCGATGTTTGCAGGGTTCAGCTATATCGCCGATTATCTCGTCACAATTACCGGTTTTTCCAATAATATGACCAGCGCGTTACTGGTGGTGTTCGGTATCAGCGGCTATTTCGGTAACTTTATTTTCAGCCGCTATTTGCAGCGTAATGTCATTAAAACCACGTCATTGTATCCGCTGCTGTTTATCCTGATTTACCTGGCCGTCTGGTTGTGCGGTACTTCGCCGCGGCTGATGGTGCCGGTGGTGGTGCTCTGGGGAATACTGCATACATCCGGGCTGATCGTCAGCCAGACCTGGCTGCTGCGTGAGGCCGGAAATACACCGGAATTTGCCAACAGCCTGTATATCGGTTTTTCCAATCTCGGGATCACCCTGGGGGCGATAGCAGGCGGGCGAATGATCCGCAGTTTTGGTGTCGACACTATTATCTGGGCAGGAATTGTATTTGCCGCGGCGGCGTTTATCACGGTACGACTGAAAGTCCGGCAGCAGGCGGCGGCACACACCATCTGCCGCGCCGGTTAATCAAACGCACCCCGGCGGGCAGCAGCCAGCAGGGCATCTGTCACACAGCGGGTTCTGGCCGGTAACTGCGGCATCTGCGGCCGGAGAATATGCACCGGGGTCTGTGCGCCGTCACAGGCGGGAAGTACCCGGCATAGCGACCCGTCAGCCAGATAATCACCGATCATCCATAACGGCAGCTGGGCGATTCCGTGTCCGCCCAGTACCGCAGCCAGCATGGCATCACCATCCGCCAGTTCATAAAACGGCGGCGGGATGATACGTAAAAGCTGCCCGTTATTATGCAGTGACCAGTAAAACGGCTTATCGCGGCGGAATCCGGTAATACAGCGGTGCTGCATCAGTTCACCGGTATCCGCCGGCGTACCTGCCCGCGCCAGATAATCCGGCGCGGCACATAACACCGAGGTCTGAGTAGTCAGCTGCCGGGCAACCAGATGGCTGCTGTCAGGCGGTTCACCGATGCGGATTGCCAGATCAACGCCTTCTTCCGCCAGGTCAATAAACCGTTCACGGAAAGAGACACTCATCATCAGTTGCGGATGCTGAGCCATCAGTTTTTCCAGTACCGGCATCACCCGGCGGCGGCCGAATGCGGCGGGTAAATCAATCCGTAACCGGCCGCTCAGGGTCGTTTGCTGCTCACTGATTTCATCTTCCGCCTCGCCGAGAATGGCAAGTGCCGACAGGCAGCGGGTCAGATAGCGTTCTCCTGCCGGGGTCAGGGTAATACGGCGGTTACCGCGCTGAAACAAACTGACACCAAGCGCGGCCTCCAGCTGGCTTATCCGTTTACCGGCGGCTGATTTTGTGATCCCCAGTTTGTCTGCTGCCGCCGTAAAACTGCCGCTCTGAGCGGCGGCCACAAAGGCGGTAATACCGGAAAAAGAATCTGTTTTCTGCATAATCAGTTTTTACTGTGATTGCTAATCGTTTCATCATAAGCGTTTTCTGTGATAAAAATCATCTTGTCTGCTCTGTTACCACATAAAAAGGATAATAACGTTGAATACCCGTACTTATCAGTTTTACCAGGTTGATGTTTTTTCTGATGTCCCGCTGCTGGGGAATGCCCTCGCGGTGGTGGTTGATGCGGATGATATGACGGATGAAGAAATGCACCGTTTTGCCCGCTGGACAAATCTCAGTGAAACCACGTTTCTGCTGAAACCGCAGGATCCGCAGGCGGATTACCGTGTCCGTATCTTCACGCCGGACGGCGAACTGCCGTTTGCCGGGCATCCAACCCTGGGCACCTGTTATGTCTGGCGCGAAACGCAGCAGTTTACAGAGACACGCGATATCATTCAGGAGTGCGGTGTCGGTCCGGTGACGATCCGTCAGCAGGATAACCGGCTGGCATTTGCCGCACCCGCGTTGCTGCGCGGCGGGGATACTGATCCGCAGCAGGTGGCTTATATTGTCAAAGCGCTGGGGCTGCGTGATGAAGATGTGGTGCGCACCGCCTGGGTTGATAACGGCCCCGGATGGATTGGGCTGCAACTGACGTCCGTGGAGAAAGTGCTGGCTGCGAAGCCGGATTATTCTCTGCTGAAGGGGTACGATATCGGTCTTTGCGCGTTGTATGATGACCAGAACGGGCCGGTTGCACTGGAAGTGCGTGCATTATGCTGTTCTTTATCAGAAGAAGACCCGGTGACCGGCAGTCTTAATGCTTCGCTTGCTCAGTGGCTGATCGGCGAAGGTATTTTACCGGAGCGCTATGTGGCCGGTCAGGGGCAGGTTATCAACCGTGACGGCAAAATATTTGTCACTAAGGAAGCGGGACAGGTATGGGTTGCCGGAGATGTGACCTGTGTAATCACCGGACAAGCAACTCTGCGCTGACCGAAGCTGAATTAAAGGATATTAACCGTGAACAGTAAAACCCATCCTTTTTATCAGGTTGATGTATTTTCTGACGTTCCGCTGCTGGGGAATGCTCTGGCCGTTGTGGCGGATGCGGATGATCTGAGCGATGAAGAAATGCACCGTTTTGCCCGCTGGACAAACCTCAGTGAAACCACATTCCTGCTGAAACCTCAGAATCCGCAGGCGGATTACCGTGTCCGTATCTTCACGCCGGACGGCGAACTGCCGTTTGCCGGACATCCGACCCTGGGCAGTTGTCATGTCTGGAAGCAGCATACCGGATTCAGTGAAACGCGGGATATCATTCAGGAATGTGCCGCCGGGCTTATCACACTGCGTCAGTCTGAACAGGGAACCGCCTTTGCCGCACCGCCGATGATTAATGAACGGGTTATGACAGAAGACGAGTGCAATACGGTTGCGCTGGCTTACGGCATCCCCCGCAGTGCTATTTTACAGGCAAAATATATTGATAACGGCCCGGCATGGACCGGAGTTGAAGTGGATTCCGTTGCCCGTCTGCTGGCGATCACGCCGGATTACGGCCTGCTCAGCCAGTCAGGGAATAAGGCATTGTATAAAATCGGCGTGTGTGCCCGATATCCGGCGGGCAGCGAAGCATTACTTGCGGTAAGAGCATTTATTAACCGCAGAGGGGCGGAAGATCCGGTCACCGGCAGTCTGAACGCGGCGCTGGCACAGTGGCTTATCAGCAACGGCACATTACCGGCGCACTATCTGGCGCGTCAGGGCGAAAGTGTGAAACGTGACGGCTGGCTGAGTGTCCGGCAGGATGCGGACGGAATTTGGGTCGGCGGTGCGGTGACCGGTTGTATCCGGGGACAGGTGTCACTGCGCTGAAATAATGTTACTAAACAAAGTCACCGGCCGGGGATTATTCCGCCGGTGATTTCAGTGCCGGTTGCAGTACGCTCTGACCGGCACGTACCATCTCCGCCAGTTGATCCGCGCTTTCACCGGCCCGGGCGCGCAGGGAAATACTGTGCAGAAAAGCCGTCAGTGTTTTTGCCAGCAGCGGGGCGGAATCCGGATCGCGCAGTGCGTTTTTCTCTTCATTCAGGCAATCCAGCACCATCATTTCCTGTGCCGCAATCACTTCCTGAAGGCGTTTGCGGATCGCCGGGTCATTCACTTCGGCAGCTGCTGTCGATAACACCATACATCCGGCCGGGCCATGCTCTCCGGTATACAGCGTGACGGTGGCCTGTAACCAGCGGGTCAGACGGGCAGCCAGCGGCTCTCCGGGAGTGCGCGGTGCCAGCGCAGCGGTGTAATGCGCCTGTGCTGTCTCACCGAATCTGTCCATCGCCAGCTGATAAAGCCGCTCTTTATTACCGAAAGCGGCGTAGAGGCTGGGTTTTTTCATCCCCGTTTCTGCGGCCAGTTCATCAAGAGAAGTCGCGGTATAGCCTTTGCGCCAGAACTGCGCCATGATTTTATCCAGTGCGGCGGCACTGTCGTAATTCCGTGGTCTGCCTTTTTGTGCCATTTTATTACCGATCAGTATAAAAACATTTTACATCATTGTACCGCATGTATTATTTTACCGATTAGTAAATAAATGCCATTCACGGAGTATTCTGATGTCTGATCATGATTATGCGGTTGATACGATTTACGGGTTGAGCACGCCCTCCATTCAGGCTCTGGTTGCGGCCGGACGTGCATCACAGCCTGCATTGCTGAAAGTCGGGATTTTTGTTTGCCCGGGCTATATGCCGATGGATATCAACGGCGCACAGTCCGTTTTTACGATCGCCGGGGCGGAAATCTGTTTTATCTGGAAACGCCGCGAACTGGTGGAGGGGTATATCGGCTGGCCGACAATGCCGACAATGACGTTCGATGAGTGTCCGGACGATCTGGATGTGCTGGTAACCGGGATGGTTCCGCCGGAAGTGATTGAAGACCCGGAAGTCATCCGCTTTTTTGCGCAGGCAGGCAAGAAGGCAAAATACGTTATCGGCACCTGCTACGGGTCATTGATGCTGGGTACTGCCGGGTTGCTCGAGGGTAAAAGGGCAACCAGTAACAGCAATGTGGTGCCGATGCTGCCGGATGTCGGCGCTGTCGCGGTCGGCGGCAGTGATGTGGTGATCGACGGGACAATATATACCTCCGGCCCGGCGACCGGCTCTTTTGATGCTTCACTGCTGGTGCTGAAAGCGCTGCGGGGTGAGGAGATGGCTGCGCTGGTTGAACTGGCGATTGAATACGATCCGCGTCCGCCGTTCCGCACCGGGTCACCGGAACTTGCGGGGCCGGAAATGACCGCCATTTCGCAAAGTATGACTGCACCACTGAACCGTCAATACCACGACGCCGCGAAGCGGGGATATGCCCGCTTTCAGCAGATGATTCAGGACTGACAAGCCGGATAATAGGCTGTTAAATCCGGGGTTTTGTTTTTGATCCAGTCAGTGATCAGAGACAATGCCCCGGGATAATAGGCTTCCCGTCCGGCGTACAGGAACTGCCACTGACGCAGTACCGGCCAGTCGCTGCTGAGCTGATAATTAAATGCCGGGGATTGTAATAAACCATGCCCGGCCTGCGGAAAGACAATAACGTTTGCCTGCGGGTTATTTTTCAGAAGAGACTGATAACGGCAGGCGTTCGGCAGGGCATCCACGTTGAGATCCTCCGCACCCCATACGGCCAGCACCCGGCCGTTCATCTGCGGGATCGCCGGTGAAGCATCACTCAGGTAATTTTTGACCACAAACGCAAAGCGATCCGGTGTCATATCACTGCGCTCTGCCGGGTCTTCTGAGCCGCCGGCACCAAATATCCGGTCATTATCCGCCTGTTCCGCGGCCAGCAATTGTGTTATTTCTTCCGGCGATTTTCCCTGCTGTGCGTAGCGCAGTCTCTGATAAAACTGCCCCTGGTCCCGCCAGTTCACGGCACCGCCGATAATTACGGAAAAGGCGGGCTGTGATTGTGCCGCCGCCACCGGAATCACCCATCCGGCCTGAGAAAAGCCGAGAAAACCAATCTGCACCGGGGTGTTCTGATAGCGGGACTGCATCAGCGACAGAGCTGCTACCGCCTCCTCAGCGCGATCATCCATGGACTGATGCAGCCAGTTTCCCTGACTGTTGCCGGTGCCGGCTTTATCCCAGGAAAATACCGCAACACCGGCATCCAACAGGGCGTTAAATAACGGGTTATATCCGTTGTCTGAGTACCGGTCCTGAGGACCATCACCATGAATAATCACAGCAACCGCCGCCGGCTGTCCGTTACCGGGCAGCAGCAGGGTGCCGGAAAGGGTATTTCCCTGTGAGGTAAAGGTCAGCTCTTTGGTAATGGCATTATCGAAATCAAAATCATCAAGATGACTGGTAAAGAACAATATCAGCCCGGCAGTCAGTAACAGCAGAGCGAGCCCGGTAAGCGTCCGGCGGATATAACGCGCTATCATGTTGTTACTCTTCTTCTTCGGATAAAAGAAAATCCCATTGCGCGAACGGTGTAAATCCGCTCTGTTGCGCGAGGATCAGGGAAGATATGTTATCGGTCTGGCAGCGGTACTGCGGTTTTAAACCCGCCTCAAGAATAACCCGGTTCAGTGCCAGCAATGCCTGACGGGCAAATCCTTGTCTGCGGTAACGGGGATCGGTCAGTACACCGATATCCTGCAATAACGAATCTTCCCACTGACAGGCACTGGCGGCGGCAACCAGCCGGCCTTCCGCAAAAACACCTGTGACCCGCGGATGCGTCAGTTCCACTCCGGCGATATCCGCATCTTCATCATTATTCCGGGCACAAAATTGCGCAAAAATATCCCGGTCTGCTTCTGTCAGCATGCGGACATTACCCGGGATCACAGCACCTTTCTGAGCTGCTTCCGCAGCTTCAGTCAGATAAAAAAAACTGATCCGCATACTGCCAGCGAAGCCCGGCCTGTTCCGCAAGAGAAAGAAATTCATCCCGTGATACCGGCTGTTCCGGGGTCAGCGCAAGCTGTTGTGCCAGTTCAGCAGAAATATGAATACGGTTATGCCCCGGTTGCCGTAACCACAGCGCATCATAGCCGGTTTCCAAATCAGTTCTGCACATCAGCCGCCATAAGGCGGATTCTGCCAGTACTTCGCCACGCAGGTATTCCGCATCCCAGTGGTCAGTGATAACTGCAGGGAATGCCGGGCTGAGAAAAGCCGCTGCGGCTGCCCTGGCTAGTGTTTCGGTATCACACTCTTCACTGTTGGATAAAACAACGATGGTGGTATCAGATTTTGTCAGCCGGATAAAGTATGTGCTGGTTCCCATCCAGCCTCCGGCATGTTCCAGACTCAGTTCACCGAAATGCTGCAGGGTATATAACCCGGCTGCATAAGGTTCATAGTCTGTAACGGCCGCGCCGTTTTCTGTCTGCGGGGAGAGCGTTTCTGTCATCTGCTGTATCAGTGCAGAGCCGCCGACACGGGCGGTGCGGTAGTTTTCACCCCATTTCATCAAATCAGTCGCGCAGGAATGCACCGCACCGTCACCGGTATGTGTCCACGGACTTTCGGAAATCCGCCACTGACCGGCGGCTTTGCCGTAACCGGTTGCAATGGTTTGCGGTGCCGGATATTGCTCAACAATAAAGGTCTTATCCATCGCCAGCGGTGCAAAAATCCGCTCACGGGCAAAATCAGCAAACGACTGCCCGCTGACCCGCTCAATAATCTGCGATAACAAAAAATAGCCGGTATTACTGTAATCATGGCGGGTACCGGGCGGAAAATCTGCCTCAGTCTGACTGACCAGGTCAGCCAGGGTTTCCTGCGGTGTCAGCGGATCATAAAAACCCACTTTGCGGGCAAACGCGAGATCCATATAGTCCTTCAGCCCGGAGGTATGGTGCAGGAGATGGCGCAATGTTACCGGACGGGCGTATTCACCCAGCTCAGGCAAAACGGATAAAACGGAATCACTGAGGGAAATCTTACCTTCCTGAACCAGCAACAGCAGCGAAAAAGCAGCGAACTGCTTGGAAACGGAGGCTAAATTAAAAATAGTCTCCGGTGCTACCGGCGTGCGGGTTGCCACATCCGCCATACCCCGGCAGCTGTGCCACGTTGCACCATTATCAGTATGGACCATGACGATAACACCGGGTTCATCCGGTGAAAAGCCCGCTGTCAGCGCATTCAGTGCCGTTTGCATTGTCGGTTCTCTCTTATTTTTACAGGGCAGATTTATTTTAAGACTAAATGTGCTGAAAAATATTGTCGAGCGGATCCGGTGCCGTATCATCAATGGCTTAAGGTAGTGTTCAGATTAACCGGCCTGCATGAAACTCCGGCTGTGTTGCAGAACAAAATCGATAAAACAGCGCAGACGGGGAGAAAGTGCCTGACTCCGGTAATAAACCGCATTAACCGGCTGTTTATGCTCATAGGTATACGACGTCAGAATCTGACGGAATTCGCCGTTTTCACGCATTTCATGGGTTACAAAATCGGAAATACAGGCAATCCCCGCACCGGAACGCGCCAGGTTACAGATAATTTCGCCGCTGCCTGCCGCCAGTGATGGCGTAATTTTCAGTCCTTTTTTGTTGCCGTTATACAGCGGCCAGATATTCAGATTTTCCGGCGCGATAAATCCCAGCAGGGTGTGCTGTGCCAGATCTTCTGGTGTTTTCGGCTCACCGTATTGCTGAAGATAGCGGGGGCTGGCCAGAACCCGCTGGCGGGTATATCCCATCAGCGTGGCGTGCAGAGACGAATCGGCCAGCGGGCCGAAACGGAATGCAATATCCGTCTGTTTTTCCAGTAAATTGGTAATGCCTTCAAAGTTAGTCAGTTCAAGGCGGATTTGCGGATAACGTTCATGGAATTGTGTGACCAGCGGTGCAATCACATGGAGCTGAACAGGCGTTGAAGCATCGACCCGCAAAGTGCCGGAAGGAATTTCTTTGTGGTTCATCAGCACATCTTCCGCTTCCTGTGCCAGTTGTACCACATCGCGTGCTTTTTGCAGAAACAGCGCGCCTTCCTCAGTCAGTTTCAGCCGCCGCGTGGTGCGGTAAAGCAGGGTGCTGTTCATCTTTTCTTCAAGGCGCAGCAGGGCACGGCTGACCGCTGAAACCGTCAATCCGCTCTGCGCGGCGGCGGCAGTCACTGAGCCGCAGTCAATCACCGCGATAAATGCCCGCATTTCTTCCAGTGTGATTTTCATTATTGCGTTTTACTCAATTGTTTTTTGCAGATTAACGGCTGTTCCCGCGAAAATCAATGTGGCAGAATCGCCGTCCTGACAACACAGTGACGTTGTTTTTTTTATTCTGAGGACATTATGCGAACAAATACTGCTCTGTTATCCCTGTCTGTCGGCGCGTTTGCCATCGGGGCAACGGAATTTTCCCCGATGGGAATGCTGCCGGAAATTGCCGGATCACTGGGTGTTTCTATTCCTGCCGCCGGTATGCTGGTGGTGGTATATGCACTGGGTGTGATGCTGGGGGCACCGGTGATGACACTGCTGCTGATCCGCCGTTCGCCGAAAGCCGCGCTGATTTTTCTGATGAGCATTTTTACAGCAGGCAATGTGATGTCAGCGCTGGCGCCGGATTATAATACGCTGCTGCTCGCCCGCTTTATCACCAGTCTGAATCACGGTGCATTCTTCGGAATTGGTGCCATGGTGGCAACCCGTGTGGTGGCAAAAGGTAAAGAAGCAGGGGCAATAGCAGGTATGTTTATGGGACTGACCATTGCCAATATCGGCGGTGTTCCGGCAATTACTAAATTGTCCCAGATACTGGGCTGGCGGGAATCGTTCTTTGTGGTCAGTCTCCTCGGCCTGCTGACAATGGCGGCGCTGCTGCGATCACTGCCGCGTAATATGCAGGGTCAAGCGCTCAATCTGCGCCGTGAATTGCAGGTACTGACCCGTCCGGCGGTATTACTGGCAATGCTGTGTACGGTACTGGGTGCCAGTGCCATGTTTACGTTTTATACCTATATTGCACCTGCGCTGACCTTTATTTCCGCAGTACCGGAAACACAGATCAGTATGATGCTGATACTGGTCGGGCTGGGCTTTACGCTGGGTAACTATCTGGGCGGTGTATGGGCAAACCGTTCGGTCTCCCGCACGTTATACGGATTATTCGCACTGCTGGCACTGACGATGGTCCTGTTTCCGCTGATGGCTCGTGACAGTGTCACGTCCGGAATTATGCTGGTTATCTGGGGCGCGGCCAGTTTTGGGATAGTCCCGCCGCTTCAGGTAAAAGTCATGCAGGTCGCATCAGAGGCGCAGGCATTGGCATCTTCCGTTAATATCGGCGCGTTTAACCTCGGTAATGCGGTTGGTGCTGCGCTGGGGGCTTCAGTGCTGGCAAACGGCGGCGATTATGCCGGTGTCAGTTATGCCGGTGCAGCAGTGGCCGCCGCCGGATTAGTGGTGTTGCGGATAACGTTACGCCGGAAAAAACCACAGATTACCGTGTCAGATACGGAGCAATGCACGACGCTCTGAACGCATTAAACACGTCAGATATCAGGGCAGCCTGTGGTGTAATCACCACAGGCTGCTTGTCTTTTATGCAGGTTATTGATTAGGATGGTAAGTTCTGTTGACTGATAACCGGTGGTTTTGCAATGACAACATCTTCTGATACTACACTGCGTACGTTATATCCGGCCATTGAGCCTTATGAAACCGGGTTTCTCGATGTTGGTCATGGTCACCGGATCTATTACGAACGAGCCGGTACACCCGGCGCGAAACCGGCTGTTTTTCTGCACGGCGGACCGGGCGGCGGGATCAGCCCTGAATACCGGCGCTATTTTGATCCTGCCCGTTATGATGTGCTGCTGTTTGACCAGCGCGGATGCGGGCGTTCAACACCGCATGCTGAAATCGCGCATAACACAACGTGGGATCTGACGGATGATATTGAGCGGCTGAGAAAACATATTGGTGTCAGCAAATGGCTGGTATTCGGCGGCTCCTGGGGGTCATCACTGGCGCTGGCATACAGTGAAACGTATCCGCAGCAGGTGAGTGAAATTATTTTGCGCGGTGTATATACCGTGACACAGTCAGAGCTGGACTGGTATTACCAATTTGGTGTTTCTCAGATGTTCCCTGAAGAGTGGGAAGCCTTTCTGGCTCCGGTTCCGGTGCAGGAGCGGCACAATATGATCGCTGCCTACCGTAAGCTGCTGACTGATGATGATATTCAGGTTCAGTTAACGGCAGCCAAAGCCTGGACCTTGTGGGAAGGGAAAACCACCACATTGTTACCGGATGCAGGACATCTGGACGAATTTACCGATGACCATTTCGCCATCGCATTTGCCCGGCTGGAAAATCACTATTTTTATCACCGGTGCTGGCTGGAGGAAGGGCAGTTACTGCGCGATATTCACCGGTTACACGGTATTCCGGGCATTATTGTTCACGGTCGTTATGATATGCCGTGCCCGGCAACCTTTGCCAGGCATCTTCACAAAGCCTGGCCGGGTTCGGTACTGCACCTGATTGAAGGTGCGGGGCATGCGATGTCTGAACCGGGCATCCGGGATCAGTTACTGCGGGCAACCGACCATTTTGCAGCGGCATGCTGATAATCCCTGTGGCATTACTGCCTGCCGCCGCGTCTGTGCTTTAATCCTCACCGGTTACCGGGGTGTACACCAGTAACCGGTTGGATTTATCAATATCAAATGTCAGTGAGGCATACTCATAAGTTTCCCGTCTGCCGCTGAACTCGATTTCACGGATACCGTTACAGGGCTGATAGATCTCGTGTTTATTCCACAATTTGTCAAAAACAGGGGATTCCTGACATAACGCGGCGATCATCCGCTGAATATTCGGGTCATGTTTGGTTCTGGCATAATCACGGCGGAAACTGGCCAGCAGACGCTGAGCATCCGTTTCCCAGTCCGTAAACCGGATCTGATAGCGGGAATCGGTAAACAGTAAATACAAAAAGTTACACATCCCGGGCTGAGCATCAGAGAAGTGCAGATAACGATCTGCTTTTTCATTATAGGCCAGTACATCCCAGTGCAGATTCAGCACATAGCAGAGATAATTATCCGGAAAATCGTCCAGCATCCGGGTGATAACCGGCGGCACCTGATGTTCGGTATCACCGGACGCTTCGGGTGCCCGCTGATGGGCCAGCAGATACAGATGCTGGCGTTCTGCTTCATTCAGGCGCAATGTCCGTGACAGGTTATCCAGAAAGCGGGCGGATACGCCGATTTCACGTCCCTGTTCCAGCCAGGTATACCAGGTCAGACCCACGCCGGCGAGTGCCGCTACTTCTTCACGGCGTAAACCCGGAGTACGGCGGCGTGACGTGTGCGGCAGTCCCACACATCCGGGGGTCAGGCTTTCCCGTTTTGTCCGTAAAAAATCGGCCAGTTCCGGCCGTGTGCGCGGATTGTCACTCATGAGCAGATGCCTTATGTTATGTTGCCTTTAGTGCCTGTTATTAATAGTAATAGTATAAACTGTTAAATTGTAACAGGATAACGGCCTGATTATAGTCTCATTCCTGCTTTTAAAAATGGCAAAATGAGAAAAACATGAATCAGCAACAACGTATCGCACTGTTTGTATTAGTCCTCGCCGGATTTGTCACCATTTTTGATCTGTTTGTCGTCAATGTGGCGATTGTCAGTATAGAACGCGACTTACAGGCCGGTTTCACGGAGCTGACACTGATTATTGCCGGTTATGAACTGGCATTCGGTCTTCTGCTGATCACCGGCGGACGGCTGGGGGATATTTACGGACGCCGCCGGTTATATCAGGCCGGAATGGCCTTTTTCACGCTGGCCTCCTTATTGTGTGCCGTCGCACCGACCGCGTTATTACTGGTGACTGCCCGGTTTATTCAGGGACTGGCGGCCGCATTATTGTTCCCGCAGGTGTATGCCGGCATTCGCCTGAATTTTGATGAAACACAGGCCGGAAAAGCCTTCGGCTGGCTGGGCATGACCCTGGGGCTGGCCGCAATTGCCGGTCAGGCGCTGGGAGGCTGGCTCATCACACTGAATCTGGCTGATATGGGCTGGCGGCTGATTTTTCTGGTTAATCTCCCTGTCGGTATACTTGCACTGGTGTTATCCCGCTATTTACAGGAAGGCCGTGCACCCGGGAAATTAACCACGGATTGGCCGGGTGTGCTGTTATCGGCCACAGGTATTACCGCATTTCTGCTACCGCTTCTGATGTTACCGGTGTGGGGCCTGACACTTTCCGGTGCCGGATTGCTGCTTACGGGTATGGTTCTGTTGTTCTATTTTGTCCGTTATGAGCAGTATTTATCACGCACCGGACAAACGCCGCTGTTTGATATTGCTGTACTGAGTAACCGACCGTTTGTTACCGGCACTGCTGTCGTGTTGTGTGTTTATGCCACCTCATCGGCATTTCCGCTGATACTCTCCCTGTTACTGCAAAACGGTATGGGTGCCACACCGCTGGAAGCCGGGCTGATTTTTGTGCCGTCCAGTATCGGCTTTGTTATTGCCTCCTTTATCACACCACGAATGACGATCAGGCTGGGCGAACCGGTGATTTATTACGGTGCATTAGGGTATGCCGCCAGTTACCTGCTATTAATTGCCGGACTGAATATTTTACCGCAAAGCACAACCAGTGCTGTACTCAGCCTGTTTCTGTTTTTGGTCGGGTTCACTCAGGGCATGATTATGACCCCGATGCTGAATATTGTGCTGTCCCGGGTTACGCCCGCACAGGCCGGAATGGCATCCGGACTGACGGCCACATTACAACAAATTGGTGCGGCAGCCGGTGCAACCGCAGTATCGGTTATTTTGCAGTTTTCGCTCAGGCACAGCGGAGATACCGTACTGTTATCTGCTCCTGCCGCGGTTTACAGTGTCAGTCTCGGGTTTAATGTCCTGATGGCACTCTGCGCCGCACTTCTGATTTACCGGCTGACGCGCGTCCGTAAACCAGAAATAATCTCCCGTCAGTAACTCATCATTACGGATGTATTAAAAAAAGAAAATACCCTCAATTGTGTATTTTCAGTCAGTGTGATACCACGTAATGTACGAATAACCGCAAATACAGGGAGCTGTCTGATGATTACTGTTTCACATCTTGACCATCTGGTTCTGACCGTGGCTGATATCGAAAAAACCTGCGATTTTTACCGCCGGGTACTGGGGTTTTCTGTTGTAACATTTCGCGGGGATCGCAAAGCGCTGGTGTTTGGCCGGCAGAAAATTAATTTACATCAGGCAGGAAATGAATTTCTGCCGAATGCGGATAAACCCGTCCCCGGTTCCGCCGACCTCTGTTTTCTTACCGGAACCCCGGTTGAACAAACGCTGGCGCATCTGGCAAAAGAGAACGTTGTTACGGAAGAGGGGCCGGTGGAGCGCACAGGTGCAACCGGCCCGATAATATCGGTCTATTTCCGTGACCCGGATTTAAACCTGATTGAGATTGGTCTGCCGCTCACGTCCCGTACGGTATAAGCGGATAACAAAACCGGAAACCAGTATCAGTACCATGGCGGAACAGGCCAGTGCCGCCATGATATTTTCCTGCAGGGAGAATACCGATACCATCATACCGCCGGCGGCGGAACCGGCAGCAATTCCGGT
Organism: Morganella morganii; assembly: GCF_019242955.1. Classification (GTDB taxonomy): domain Bacteria; phylum Pseudomonadota; class Gammaproteobacteria; order Enterobacterales; family Enterobacteriaceae; genus Morganella; species Morganella sibonii. Next base: position 2,129,964 of record NZ_CP066129.1, on the reverse strand, counting down.
GTTAAAAAAGGCGATATAGAGAGAGCCGGTGATTTCAATCGCCTGCGCGCTGTAGCGGATCATCCAGTTCATCAGAGTGACAGATACGCCGCCATATACCACGCCCCAGAGAGTGAGAATGATGATATGGAATACCGGGATTGCAGGCAGCAGGAGCAGCCCGGCTAAACTTAAAGCAATGCCGCTGGTAATACAGAATATGGCACTGAATAAATGACGTCCGGATAATAATCCCAGTATGAAATTACCGGCAATACCGGCAATACCGTACAGCGCCAGTAACCCGCTGAGTTCATGCGCCTGTAATTGCGGATCCCTTTGCAGAACAGGCCGGATAAAGGTAAATGCCATAAAGTGGGCCGTCACCAGAAGTAACGTGATTAACAGTCCGGTCCGGATAGCCGGGCGGCGGAGTTGCATCAGAAAATCGCGGACAACCGGTGCCTGAACCGGTGGCAGAGACGGCAGGCTCAGCATCAGCAGTAATACCATAAGGGAAAACAAACCCATGATGCCAAACACGCCACGCCAGCCAACCCATTCGCCGAGGATCACACCAAGCGGAATTCCCAGAACAGATGCAGCGGCGACACCGGCAAATATCAGAGAGGTTGCCAGTGATGTATGGCGGGAAGCAACCAGTCTGGCAGCTATCCCTCCGGCGATTGCCCAGATCCCGCCGATACTTATCCCGACTATTATCCGGGCGGCCACCAGAACAGAAAAATGAGAAGCGGTGGCAGCACAGATATTCGCGGCCATCAGGAATGCCATGAGGAGCATCAGCAACCAGCGGCGGTTCAGGCGTCCGGTGAACAAGATAATCAGTGGTGAACAGAGTGCAGCCACCAGAGCCGGAATCGTTAACATCAGACTGACATGAGCCTGCGGCACATGAAACTCAGCCGCGACAGGCGTCAGTAATCCGACCGGCAGCATCTCCGTGGTGACCACGGCAAAGGTTGCCAGTGTCAGCGCAACAACAGAAAACCATCCCCGGCGGGCAGATGGTAATGAAAGAGATAAACAATGACTGTCTGACATACATTCCTCACAGTAATAACTTTACTTGAGAAGAGAGTCTATATGCGCCAGTATGACAGATAAATATCATCTTTGGCGTAACATCCGGGACAAATCGTGGCAGATAAAAACAGTTTATTACTGGATAACTTATTTGATGTACTTGTTTTTGTCCGGGTCAGTGAAACCGGTAATTTTACGGCAGCAGCCGGGAAGTTGCAGATTTCCCGTTCTGCCGCCGGAAAATGTCTTCAGCGCCTGGAAAACCGGGTCAGTACGCGTCTGCTTCACCGGACCACGCGGCGTTTGCGTCTGACTGAGGAGGGAGAGCGCTTTTACCTGCATGCCAAACGAATATTATCCGAAGTGGATGATGCAGAAAATGCGCTGTATGAAGGAAGAAAAACACCCTCCGGAACATTGCGGATCGCTGTTCCTGTGGTCTTTGGCCGTAATTATGTGATGCCGGTGATACATCAGTATGCCGCACAATGGCCGGACGTTGATATTGATGTCAGTTTCTCAGATGATTACTGTGACCTCGTTCAGGAAGGGATTGATGTGGCAGTGCGTATCGGCGGTAATGATGACAGCCGCCTGGTGCGTAAGGTTCTGGCTCCTCACCGGCTGATCACCTGTGCATCGCCGGGTTACCTGGCACAGCATGGCATACCGGAAACACCGGAACAATTGACAGAACATGCGTGTCTGGTTTTCCGCCACCGGGGACGAAATGTTCCCTGGCAGTTTATGCGGGACAGAGAAACGCAGCTATACCCGGTTACCGGCAGGTACAGCCTGGGAGATACCGGTGCGGTACTTGATACGGCTCTGACGGATGGCGGAATTTGCCAGCTGGGTGCTTTTCTGGCGGGGCCTCAGATAGCGAAAGGAACACTACAGCCGGTACTGACCGCATTTACACCCCGGGGTGAACCGGTGTGTGCGGTGTATCCGTCAAAACAATTTCTGGCACCGAAAGTCCGCGAATTTCTCAATACACTGGAAACTCAATGGCAGGGGAAAGCGGTATGGGAATCCCCGGCCATCAACCATAAGGAATAACTGATGACAGATAGTGAATTTCTGACTCAGGCGATAGCGCTGGCACGCCGGAATGCCGAAAAAGGCGGCCGCCCGTTTGGTGCTGTTGTGGTCAGAGACGGGCAAATTGTCGGTGAAGGGGTTAATCAAATGTCTGAACTGCATGATCCGACAGCCCACGCTGAATTGCTGGCATTGCGTCATGCTGGCAAAAATCTTCAGCAGACCCGGCTGGAGGATTGTGTGGTGTATGCCAGCGGGCAACCTTGTCCGATGTGCCTGGCCGCGATGCGGATGGCGGGCGTAACCCGCGCTGTATATGCGTATTCCAATGCAGATGCGGAACCTTACGGTCTGTCAACAGCATCAATCGCGCTGGCGTTGCGGGCTGATCCGCATGAGCAGCCCGGTTTTTCGTTTACGCAGCAAAAACCGGAAGATCAACCGTCTCTTTATGAGTTCTGGCAGCAAAAACAAAACTAGTCATTTCCCCGGATGCCGCTGGGTTTCCGGTGGCGGATATCCCTGATATCATATCCGCCGGTATCTTCTGCCGCTTTGCACTTTCCTTCCTTCATTTGCGTCTGTTTTACATCCTCTTATTTATCCTCCGGAACATACTGCTTTTTATCAGCAGTCCGTCATCCGTCTGCCTGTCATTTCGCCTGATTTATCTTCCCCTGGTTTGTGAATTCAATCCATAACCCGTTTATTTTCATTTTGTTATACAGGATTCTTATGATTTCACCTTATACCTTGCCCGTACTGGCGCTGACAGTATTTTTTACTGGGGTTACCGAATTTATGGTTTCACCAATGCTGACACCGCTGGCAGCGGCATTTGATGTCACACCGGCACAAGCGTCGTGGCTGATTGCGGTGTATACCTTATCGTATGCCGTGGCCGCGCCGGTGCTGGGGCGTTTATCGGACCGGGTCAGCCGTGATCGGATGTTACGTACCGCATTGCTGTTGTTTGTGGCGGATGGCATTGCCCTGGCAACAGCACCGTGTTTCAGTGTGGCTGTCGGACTGCGTATTCTGGGCGGACTGGCGTCTGCGGCACTGATTCCGTCAGTGTTTGCGCTGATTGCAGAGCAATTCCCGCCTGACAGGCAGGCTTCCGCGATGGGATTTGTGATGACAGGCATGACCGCCGGAATTATCTCCGGCCCGGCAATTGCCGGATGGCTGACATCCGGTATCGGCTGGTATGCACCTTTTCTGCTGACTGCCGCAGGGAGTTTGATTATGTGGATAGCCTGCTGTTTTTTATTACCCGGCATCAGCAGGATTTCCGCTCAACCGGTAGCATCATTACCGCGAAAAGATTATTCACCGGCATTATTGGGCCTGATCACCGCCAAAGGTCTGTGGAACGGGACTGCGGTGGTGTTATTTGTCCTCAGTGGTGAATGGCTGCGGCACCGTTTCGGGCTGAATACAGAAACTATCGGTCTGATCAGCATCATATTCGGCGGCGGATTATTAACCGGAAATATTTTGTTGCCGTTTTTCCGGCGTTTAAGCGCTACAGATACCCGCTTGTTGCTGATCAGCCTGATAGTGATGAGTACCATGATTGCCGGGTTTATCAGCGGAGCGGGCGGACTGACCGGGATGATGTTGTGGATGCTGCTGCAGGGGTGTGCACTGGGGATTGCGGCTCCTGTCAGCACAGCAATCATTGCGGAGCAGGCCGGAACACGCAAAGGAGAGGCACTGGCATTATCAGAAAGTCTGAATAACCTGAGTATCTTTATTCTGTTGCCGGTAACAGCAGCACATCAGAACAGTCAGATGTTATTACCCGCCGTTACTGCATTATTATGTTGCGCAACAGCATTGACGGGGTACATTCTCAGCCCGATATATTGTAAAAAGTAATAATAACGAGAGAAATTATCTCTTCCGGAACTCATTGATACTGATCACGTTTACCTGAAGCGAAAATCAATATCATTTACGTTATATAAAATAATATACAATGATAACAGTAAAACGATAACGGATGGTTCCATGACTAAAAAATATATTTCGCGGGCATTACTGCCTGCGCTGATTTCTGTTGCTCTTTTTCCGGCACAGCAGGCACTGGCAGATACCATTATTGTGACGGATAAACCCTCTCATATCACTCCGCAAACACAGGCCGGTGCCGGTTTTGTGGCGACTGATATTGATATGGGGCCGCTCGGCACCAGGCAGTGGCTGGATATTCCCTACAGCAGCAATACGGTCAGCGAAGCAATGATCCGCAATCAGCAAAGTAAAAGTGTCAGTGAAATGCTGAAATATCTGCCGTCTTCCCAGATGCAGGCACGCGGCGGCATGGATGTGGGCCGTCCGCAGAGCCGGGGAATGCAGGGCAGCGTGGTGGAAAACAGCAGACTGAATGGCCTGAATATTGTTTCAACCACTGCGTTTCCGGTCGAAATGCTGGAACGGCTGGATGCCGTGAACAGCCTGACCGGTGCAATTTACGGCCCGGCCAGTCCTTCCGGTCAGTTTAATTTTATCTCCAAACGGCCGGTACAGGAGCCGCTGCGCCGGGTCACGGTGGGGTATCAGAACCGCAATGCTTACAGTGCTCACCTGGATCTCGGCGGCCAGGTAGATGAAGAAAAAACGTTCGGCTATCGCCTGAATTTGCTGGATGAAGAGGGTGAAGGCTATGTCCGGAACAGTAAGATCCGCCGTCAGCTGGCCGCTGTTGCCCTGGACTGGCAGATCCGGCCGGGAACACAGATACAGCTGGATGCCAGTCACTATCATTTTGTTACCAAAGGATTTCCCGGCAGCTTTGGTTACGGCCCGGATATAGATTTGCCGAATGCACCTGACAGCAGCAATCCTGATCTTGCACTTAATACCGCCGGTAATGACCTGACGACAGACTCGGTCAGCACCCGGTTTACCCACTATATGAATGATGACTGGTCATTGAGCGGCGGTATCGGCTATCAGCAGGCAGATCGGGCAATGCGTTCCGTTTCATCTCAGATTCTGGACAGCAAAGGGACTATCAGCCGTTCGATCACGGACTCTCCGGCGGCCGGTCGTTTCCGCGTTCTGAGTAACAATCTCGCCCTGAACGGTCAGTTTGATACCGGTACGGTAAATCATGATGTGGCGCTCGCCACCACCGGTTATACCTGGTCAATTTACAGTGCCAAAGAGCGGGGGACAACCTTTCCGCTCGGCAATACCAATATGTATGATCCGTCATCCATGACCGAACCTTCTGATGGCCGTATCAGAACCGGCGGGGAACGTTACAAAGCCAGTGAGAATCAGCAGCAGAGCATCATCATTGGTGACACTGTCACATTTAATCCGCAATGGTCTGCCATGGTGTATGTCAGTCAGAGCCGGATCACGACCCGTAACTTCGATAAGCAGGGACACAAAACTGACCGCGATCAGCAGACCGGCACCAGCCCGAATATGGCGCTGATGTATAAAATCACGCCGGATGTGATGACCTATATCAGTTATGCCGATTCGCTCCAGCCGGGGGATACCGCGCCGGATGATGACAAAGTCAAAAACCGGGGTGAAACACTCAGCCCGTACCGCAGCACCCAATATGAATGGGGTATTAAAGCCAATACCGGTAATATGAACCTGAGTGCCGCCGTTTTCCGCCTCAAACGGCCGTTTGCCTATACCGATAGTGATCAGGTCTTTAAAAAGCAGGGCGAACAGGTCAATGATGGTCTGGAACTGACCGCCACAGGTAATGTCTGGCAGGGGCTGAATATTTACAGCGGTGTTACGTTCCTGAAAGCAGAACTCACGGATACCGGCAATAACAAAACAGAGGATAAACGGGTTGTCGGCGTGCCGAAGGTGCAGGCAAATCTGCTGGCGGAATACAGTCTGCCGTCTGTCCCGCAGTGGGTATACAGTGCCAATATTCATTACACCGGAAAACGGGCGGCCAATGATACCAACACCAGTTGGGCAGACAGCTACACCACGCTGGATCTCGGTGCCCGTTATACCACTCAGATAGAAAATGTGCCGGTCACGCTGCGGATCTCTGCGGATAACGTCACCAACGAGCATTATTGGGCGTCTATTTTCCCCGGCAACAGTAACGGTAAAAATGGCGGCGCCAATGCCTTTACAGGTGCAGGCCGTGAGTTCCGTGCCACAGTATCATTTGATTTTTAACGGAGGCAGCGTGATGCGGCATTATTTATCAGCGTTATGTCTGTTATTCGTCAGTACCTGTGTATTCAGTGCCCCTGCGGATATTGCGCCGGAACCGGCACTGCGGATAGCAACACCGTGGCCGGCACAAAATGCGATCATTATGATGCTGGGGTACGGCGGTAATATCACCGGAACCTCACGGATTGCCAAACAGATCCCGCTGTTCCGCCAGATGTTGCCGCAGATTGATAATGTGCCGGTCATCGGTACAACCGGCGGGAATGAGCTGAATATTGAACAAATCCTGAGTCTGCGGACAGATATTTTATTTATCCATGACGGGATACGCGTTCCGCAACAGGAGGTACTGGCTCAGGCCGGTGTCCGCGTGCTGTCTTTTAAAGCCAATAGCATGGATGCACTGCGGGAGCGGGTAATGCTGACCGGTGAAGCGCTCGGCCCGGATGCAGCGGCAAAGGCGGCACACTATGAACGCTACTTCCGTGACAATATCCGCAGGGTACAGGAACGGCTGAAAAACGTTCCTGATTCTGCCCGTCTGCGGGTGTATCACAGCATGGGTAATCCGCTGTACACCTCCGGACGACCGTCGCTCAATCAGGACTGGATGGATTTGGCCGGTGCGGTTAATGTGGCGGAAAACTGGTTTCCCGCACACAGCAGTGCTAACGGCGAAGTGTCATCAGAGCAGATTATTGCGGCTGACCCGCAGGTGATTATTGCGATGAACCGGCGGGATGCTGAGTTTATTCAGTCATCGCCGCAGTGGCAGTCCATTGATGCGGTGCGTAGCGGGCGGGTATATACCAATCCGCGCGGGATGTTCTGGTGGTGCCGCGAAACATCAGAGCAGGCATTGCAGTTTCTCTGGCTGGCCACCGTGCTGTATCCGGATGCGTTTGCAGATATTGATATGAGAAATGAAACAGCCGCCTTTTATCAGACATTTTATGGCATTACGCTGACTCAGCAGCAGATCACTGACATTCTGCAACCGGAGTAATCCGGATATACCGTCACCGGTTTTCCGGTGACGGTAATGTCAGATTTTACACTTTCACAAACTCAACATGCTGCAATAATCCGCCGCCGGAGAGTGAACGATCCTCATGGAATGTCAGCACAATATCACCTTCTTCCAGGTGCAGTTGTGTTTCGCGGTAAATCACCGGGCCGTAATTTGAGCCGGACTTATACGGTGTCAGTACCGTTTTGGTTAAATCGGTCAGATGGGCATCGGTGACGATTTTTCCGGCCTGTTCGATCCGCAGTTGTGTTTCATAATCAAAACTGAGGGAATTGGTCATATAGGCATAATATAGCCGGATATGGTACAGACCGGCACTTCTGACCGGTAATCTGACCGGGTCACCGCTTCTGTCATAGCTGCGGGGTTCGGCGGCAGACAAGTAGTTATAGCTGCCGTCAGCGGAAGAATTACCGTCCGTCAAAAACAGATTGCCGAGATAAACCGTATGATTTTCACCATCAACCGGATTAGCGCTGATATCGCCGCGCTCACGGCAGACACGGGTGGGTTTTTGCTGCGCACCGTAAGTCAGGTGCTCCTGAATATTGGTATAACCGGATGTCCAGTAAATGACGGAGCGTTTGGCCTGACTTTCCGGATCATAAAAATCATCATTTTCGGTGTAATTATTGATCTCTGCCGTCAGCACATCCTTAAACATAATATCGGCCTGTTCTGTCAGAGCCTTACTGTATTTTTCCAGAACATCAGAGGCATATCCCCAGCTTTTGCCGAATACCAGAGTATCGCGTAGTGTGAAAAAATAGAGCAGGCAGGACAGGGCACATACACCGCACAACCGGACAATTCCTCTGCTTTTTGCGGTATTAATGCTGAGAATGCACAGACGGCGCATATCCGCGACAGCAATTTCATTGCGCACCACAATCAGCTGCCGCGCTTCTTCTGTCGGCGAATTTTGCCAGGAACTGATTGCATCCTGTAAACTTTCGGCATCTTTGCGGACAGCCTGGTATTCCGATTCCAGCCATTCTGAGGTATTTTTCATCAGTGTTTCCTGAATGATCCCGATAACATCCACTTCTTTTGGTTCTGTCATTTTTTTATATACCAGCTTCAGCACCATACTGAGGATCGTGGTGGCAATTCCCTGCGGTGAAATCGCGGAAGCGGAAAAAGAGGCAGGCGGGATCATATTTAATGCCTGTAACGTCAGCATATGTAACGGTGGCTGGGTGCTTTCTGCGGCAAGGTGAAGAGCAGAAATCTGAGTCATAATGTTTCTCCGGCAGATAATAAACAGATAAGGGAAAATCAGTTTATGGCTGCTTATCTGCCGGTGACAGACGCATTTTTATCAGATTTATGAGAAACGCTATTACAGTGGTTTTTCCATAATCAGCAGGCGTGAGGATTGCTGTTCTGTCATGAACGGCAGAGAGCCGGTCACGGTCATTCCCTGTGACTGATAAAAATGCCGGGCGCCGGTGTTATTTTCTAAAACCTCCAGCCACAGACATGCCTGAAGGCGGGAACGGGCAATATCCTCAGCCAGCGTGAATGCGCTGCTTCCGTATCCTTTTCCGGTTTCATCCGGTAAAAAATAGAGTTTATTGAGCAGCATTCCGCTGTACGTTTTTCCGGTTACCGGACTGTTTTCGGTCAGTTTGCAAAATCCGGTAATGGTATTGCCGCTACAAATGAAAAACCAGGATACCCCGGTATTTTCCATACTCTGTGCAATAACCTGCGGGTGATATTCACTGTCCAGATAAGCATTCAGCTCTGTTTCTGAATCCCAATAAGCAGAAAAATGATGGCGGTAAGCGGAATATCCGATGTTGCTGAGTGCAGTAATCTCATCCGGTGTCACTGCCCGCAGTGTGAGAGTGGTTGTCATAAAGGGTACCCGTTGGTTTTATGCTTTTAAAACAGTCTGCCGGATAAATTACACCGGAACCTGAAGGATTTATAAAATATTATCCGTCAAATCAATATTTTGACGCCTTTTAACCGAAAATTTAGGAATTTTCCTTATTGTGATTTATTTCTGTAACTAATTGATATTGTTTATATATTATAATTCAACATAAAATAACACGATAGTATTTCGGGCATTGGTATGCTAAAACACGGTGTGCTGAAAATCAGAAAAGCAGTTTAATTGATTTTTTTTAAAAGGAAATTTTCAGATGATGTTTATCGACAGGGTTATTCACCTGGTGCTCAGTGGTATTATTATCGTAGGTGTTTATCAGTTTTATTTCTTTACGCAGCGTCATATGGTCAGGCCGGTTAAAACATTTAACTCTGCACTGGATGAAAAAATTCCTTTCTGGCCCTGGTGGTCCTGGATATACAGCTTTCTTTATTATCCGGCGATTCTCTATCTGAACTGGATCATTCAGGATTCACGTCAGTTTATCATCATCGTATTCAGCTATGTTATTCTGCTGCTGATGCAGATGTTTTTCTTTGTGGTGTATCCGGTTGCCACGCCGCCGCACTGGCGTGAAATGAATAAAGGGAAGAAAGCCTCTGAAAAATTCCTGCTGTTTGTGCAGAAATTTGATGATACATCCAACTGTTTCCCGAGCATGCATGTCTCTGTTGCCACATTAACCGCACTGCTGGCGTATGCCACACTCGGACCATGGGTATTCATGTTCCCGCTGTTAATCGCGTTATCCTGCATGTTCACCAAACAGCATTATATTATTGATTTACCGGCAGGTGCGGTACTCGGCTGGCTGGCGTATCAATGTTATGTCGTATTAATATAATTTGTCGTTTAACGAACAATTATAAATACCCTCAATGATTTAATTGCCGCACGCTGTGCGGCATTTTTTTATCCGGATTCCGGACAGAGAAAAACCTGCAAAAAATGCAGGTTTTCCGGTATACAGTGCTGTTTCTTCCGGCAGAATATCAATGCGCCATGCGTGCAAATCCGTCAGCCAGATCCTGCTTCAGATCATTAACATCCTCCAGTCCGATTTGCAGACGGAGTGTCCGCCCGCCGGGATTCCACTCTGTAACGGTACGGTATTCCGCACAATCAAACGGGGTGATCAGGCTTTCAAAACCGCCCCAGGAGTAGCCCATTCCGAAAATGGAAAGCCCGTCCAGCAACCTGCCGATATCATCCTGCGTATATTTCGGGTCAAGTACCACCGAGAATAGTCCGGACGAGCCGGTGAAATCGCGTTTCCAGATTTCGTGCCCCGGGCAATCCTCAAAGGCCGGATGCAGCACGCGGATCACTTCCGGGCGGGCTTTCAGCCAGTGCGCGATGTCCAGCGCCCGTGACTGGGCTTCTTTCAGACGGATTGACAGCGTACGCAACCCGCGCAGTGCCAGGAAACAATCTTCCGCACCCGGCAGCATCGCCATCAAATCATAGGTTTCCCGCAGTTTCGGCCACCATTCCGCGTTAGCAGACACAATCCCCATCAGCAGGTCAGAATGACCGCCCAGATATTTGGTTCCGGCTTCAAGGGAGAGATCACAGCCCATATCATGAGCCCGGAAAAACAGCGGCGTTGCCCAGGTATTATCAATAATCGTCGCGATTTTGTATTTTTTCGCCACCGCGGTGATGGCGGGCACATCCTGAACCTCAAAACTCTGGGAGCCGGGGGATTCCAGGAAAATCGTGCTGGTGTTACTTTTGATCAGCGTTTCAATATCACTGCCGATCATCGGGTCGTAATAGGTGATGGTGATCCCCATTTTTTCCAGCAGACCGCGGCAAAAGTTACGGGTCGGGCGGTAGACACTGTCCGGCATCAGCAGGTTATCGCCGCTTTTCAGCGTGGTCAGCAGCGCCAGCACAATGGCACCTAATCCGGACGGTGACAGCACGGTTCCTTCGGCACCCGCGAGGGCGCTCCAGGATTGCTCGAGGTTTTTGATGGTCGGCGTACCGGCGGTACCGTAGTTAAATTCAGCCCGGTTATTCAGCAGAGCATCCATCGTCGGGAAAACCACGGTAGATCCCCGGTAAACCGGAGCATTAACAAAACCGGATTGTGACGCCGGGTCACGCCCCAGCTGCGTTATTTGTGTATCAATATGAAAATCTGAAACGGTTTTTTTAGTCATAACATCCTCACGCGTAATACGTCGTTATTCATTTACAGCGTTATTCGAAAAACTTAAAGAACGGGGAGAGACACAACAGCACGCCGAAGAAAATAATAAACCAGACTGTTGCCCCTTTGAATTTATGTAATACCGGCACACGGTAAACCAGATAGCACGGGATCAGGCAGGAAACCACGCCGAATAACGGCCCGCCGAGCTGCATAAAGAAGAGAATAGAGAAGCGGGTGGAAACCCAGAACCACAGGGACAGAATCACGCCGATACATACACCGTAATGCAGCACGGTCTGATTAATACGCTCCTGCGGCATAAAGCGGGTAAGAATATTCACCACAATCCCTTTAATCGCCTCCTGGAATCCGAGATAAATACCAAGGAACGCGGTCAGAATGGCGAAAATATTCAGCATTGCCGTCATCACTTTAACAACCGCGCCCGGAATGACCTGTGCTGCGATCGCCAGCGCCGAGATATTCTGTTCAAATGCGGAGACAGCCTGGTCATGGCTGATTGAGAACGTAAACGAGAACGCAAAGAACAGAACCGCAACCGCCAGGATGATATACGCCACCCGGTTTGCGCGTACTGCACGGTAAGTCGCGATCCGCTTATCTTTCTCCACTCTGCGGTAAGCAATGTTCATCGGGCTTAAAATCTGTACAAACAGAATGGAGAACAGAGTAAACGGCAGTGTCAGGAACACATCCCGCAGGAACGGCAGAAAGTCCGGAAACGCGCTGATATTGGCAAAGTTCCAGTAAGGTACCATCACAATACCGAGTAACACGATAATCCCGAATTTTACTATGACCATCGGGCCGGACACCTTAAATAACAGGCGTTCCCCCTGAGCGGCAATCGCCACCAGAACCGTCAGGATAATCAGTCCGTACCATACCGAATCGGATAACAATCCTTCCGTTAACCCGAATGTTTTAATATAAGATGCACTGTCAAAGGTTACGGCGAGTGAATAGGAGAACATGCCGTGCAGCAGCATCAGGAAATAGGCAATACCCAGGGCTACCCCCCAGTTTTTCCCCAGATACTGTGTGATAACGCTGGCATAATCCTCACATTCTTCGGATTCGGATAATGTCCGCAGATATAAATTTTGCAGCCAGTAAATTGCCGGATAGGACAATAATGTGGCGGCTATAAAGACCCAGATACCTTTAATACCGATCTGAACCGGCATAAAAACAATCCCTGAACCGATTGCCATCCCGATACATAATACAACCCATCCGGCGTCATATTTGGTAAAGGGGATCTTTTTTAAATCACTATTTGCATTTGCACCTGTCTGAATGCTGTCTTGCATAGTCAATTCCTCAACGTTATAGATTTAATTATTTAAAAAGTCAGGAACAACGTGAATATATTTATGTTGTATGGATACAGTGTTATAAAACCGTTGTTATAGTAAGGGGTAATACGCAGGCTGAACAGGGTACGACTATGCTAATAAATAAAAACACTTTTGCGTTTAAAGCAAAAATTGACAGCTACGCGATTTTTCGCCATCTGGAGCTGTTTATTAAAATTGTGGAGTGCAACAGTTTCAGCGGTGCGGCACGAAAACTCAACGTCACGCCGTCCTCTGTCAGCCGCGGCCTGCAGCAACTGGAGGAACAATTAGGCGTGGTATTGCTGAAACGAACTACCCGTAATTTTATTCTGACCGAAGCAGGTCGTTATTTATTGCAGAGGGCGCAACAGTTACTGTCTGATCTCGATGATTCATTAGTAAATACGGCGAGTTTTTATCAGCACGCGCAGGGACAGTTAAAAATAACCTGTTCAATTGCATTCGGTGTCTGCCATTTAATGCGGCTTTACAGTGAATACCGGGAAATAAATCCGCAGGTCAGCTTATCGGTAGATCTGAACGATGCATTAATTAATTTAAATGAAACTGACTTTGATATTGCATTACGGATCACCAGTCATCCGCCGGAAAATTTTGCATTACGAAAACTGTGTAATATAAATTGGGTCTATTGCGGCAGCCGTCATTATTTTGAACAAAACGGAATTCCGCAGTCACCGGCAGATATTGCCCGTCATAATTGTTTAATTAATCCGAATATTCCGGATACCTGGCGGATGAATGATAAGGACGGGGTGGCGTATCCGCTGGCTATTAACAATATGATTGAGGTAAACAGCAGCCTGGGATTACTGGAGGCGGCGCGCTGTCATCAGGGTATTGTCTGTCTGCCGACCTATATGCTGGGAAATTATATTGATAACGGCGAGTTATTGCCGGTATTGCTGGACTATAACCCGAAAACCACGCCGTTCGCGCTGTATGCCCTTTACAACCCGGCACACACGCATGCCCCGAAGATCCGTACGTTTATTGATTTTCTGGCGGATAAGCTTCCGCTCAACCCGCCGTGGGACAGCTGGATGTATCAGGACAGTGCAGGTAGCTCACCGGCATAAACATAATAGGTTTCTGTTACATCATGGCCGCCCCAGTCATAGGCTTGGGCGGCGATACGCTGTAATCCTTTGTGCTCATAAAAACCGAAATCAGAATCACTGTCTGTCCAGAGAAAATAACGGGTAGCCCGCTTATCCTGCAGATAATTCATCGCCAATTGCCAGAGGCGGTTGCCGATACCTTGTCCGCGGAAGCGGGAATCGATCATAAATAAATTCAGTGAGGCATCAAAATTCCCTTCACAGGAAGCCAGCAGCCCGCCGTTGATAATCAGGGTATTCAGATACATATCAAACAGTGTTTCTTCCTGCGGCTCACGGGTGATAATGTTTTTCAGGGCAGAATACTGGCGGGTTTTGGCGCGGACTTTTTCCCGCAGATCGGCGGCGGCCGTGACAGCCATAATACCGGCGATGATGTTATTATCATCACGCACCACAAATATCCGCGTTGAGGTCAGAATGACATCATCCAGTAAAAATTCCGCCATCGGCAGAACTTTCTCTTTCGGAATCCAGCTGCGGTAATCCCAGGTGGTGATAATTAATTCATTAATTTGTGCAATATCTGCATCAGAAATGGTATGTAACTCGCTGTAACTCAATGCCTGAGTGTCACTCATGCAATCCGCCTTATGGGTGAGATGTCCGTGGCAGATTATATCGTCAGCATTATTATGCCTGCAAATAATGTCACCCGCTTTGCCATTGCCGGAGGCAGATAAAGCGATTACAGTGTTGCGCATACCCGCAATTTTGCTCACATCCGGTGAACTATGACTTCCGAACAGGATACAGTCCATATTATTGATACCATCACGCTTTCCGATAACTGGTATATCCTCAAAAAATATGTTGTTGATTATCTGCGCCGTGACGGCACCTGTCAGCGCCTGGAGCGGGAAGTTTATGATCGTGGCAACGGCGCGGTGATCCTGCTTTATAACCGTCAGAAAAACAGCGTTATTCTGATCCGCCAGTTCCGCCTGCCGGTATACGTCAACGGCCATGATGGCTTTCTGATTGAGGCCGCCGCCGGTCTGCTGGAAGAGCAGGACCCGGTATCCCGCATTAAAGCAGAAGCGGAAGAGGAAACCGGTTTTCGCATCACCGATGTTGAAAAAGTCTTTGAGGCTTTTATGAGCCCCGGCTCAGTGACCGAAAAGCTTTACTTTTTTATTGCCGAATATCAGGACAACAACCGGCAAAGTGACGGTGGCGGTCTGCCGGAAGAGGGCGAAGATGTGGAAGTGCTGGAAATGCCGTTCCCGGAAGCCCTTGCCGCGATCCGCAATGGTGAAATAATTGACGGCAAAACGATAATGCTGTTACAGCATCTGGCACTGTCGGGGAGAATGGCATGACGGATGACGAAAAAGAGCAAAAAGAAGCGCAATTGGTCCGCGATTTTCTGGCGAACGCAACGCCGGAACAGCGGCACTTATTTATCGCCCGTTCCAATTATGACAGTAATTATGATGCACTGAACGAACTCGCGGCGGACCCGCAGCTTGATCGGGCATCCGCACTGCTGATGTACTGGTCTTTGGGGGCCGCCTGGTATGTTCAGTATGGCCATGATGATGACGTACCGGACTATTCACGGCACAGCCTCGCGTTGATCAGGTTAATTGAAACCCGCTATTCTGCGGGATTTTATGCCGATCATGGTATCTGGTTTGACCCGATGCAGTCAGAGGGCGGAAGGCCGGATGATTACCCTGATCTGCCGGTCAGACGGCCTGTACCTGACATCATGTGCATCGCCGCACCCGGTGATGTGTATGTTGATTTGGATGATGAGAATTATGATGAAGGCTTACCATTACCGCTGGCAGAACAGGTGTATGCACTCTATGAATAGCATCTGCTGATGCATTCTTTCCCTGCGGGCGTTATGTGAAGGAAAACAATCATGAAAACAATCATGAAAACCGCAAAATATCTTACGCTGGTATTGTCCCTGCTGTTGCCGTTATCTGCCGGTGCCGGAAAGACATCACCGGCGATATTATCACCGGAAGAGGTGGTGCTCGATTTCTACCGCCTCAACTTGCAGGATCCGCCTTCTGACGGCTATACGCAGAGTGAAGCGCTGTATGTCAGCCCGTCATTACAGGTAAGTATCAATGATTCCCTCAGTTGTAATTTCGACGGTCCTGACACGGATCAGGCGTTTTGTGACCAGCCGCGCCCCTGCAAAGAAACGGCACATAATGTAATGTGTCTGTGGGGGGATTATTGGGTGGAAAACGATGTCAATTATTACACCAAGTCACAGGATTATCCGGACTCATGGATAACAGAGCGGGCGGCTCATACAGAATCACAATCCGCTGATACCGCCACTGTACGCATTACGCTGGGGAAAGCGCCGGAGCCGTTACGGTCATTCCGGGTAAAATTGATTCTGACCGGCGGACAATGGAAAATTGATAATATTGTGATGATGGAATGACACCGGTGTTCTGATACGTTTTGTGCATAAAATAAGTAAACAGATAAATTCACCTTTTTTACGCTTTTTTCTTATTTTATCCGAAATGAAAAAATGAAGCGTGTTTCTCCGCACATTTTATTTTTGAAATTTATTTTTATAATTCAGGGTATTATGGTAATAAAATATTTTATTACATATTTTATTTTCGTGAGAATAAACTGAATTTATATTTAATCTTTATTTACAAAGAGTTATTTTGAATTGTAAGTAATCCCGCCAGTTACCTCCGGATTTGTACGATATTAACACCTGTTTTTGTGGGTAATTCATCCTGCTGTAAGTATAATTTCCTGTTTTTTCATTAAATTCAAACTAAAGATAAATATGCTGTGAGATGCAGAGGCTTTCCTGTACTTTACATATTGTTAAGTGAATTTTATGATTTTACCGTTGTTATCCTGTGTGACGACATTACTCGTCCGGTCACATTATTCCGGCCCGGTCATTATTACTACCGGGCCGTTCTGTTTTGTTTCCGGGGCCGGTTCGCTGCAGCCCTGCGGTAGCTATATTCCGGACCCGGCGATTCTGATTTATGGGGGAGCAGTGACACCATCTATTTCTGATCTGTTACCGGAAAAATCCGGGCTGATTTTTACCTGCAAAATAGGCCGGTTACCGGAGCAGACCTTTCAGGTCACCGAATTTTCCCTCAGCGAATCCCTTTCCTCACTGTTTTCACTGACCATCAGCGCAGTCAGTCTGCTGCCGTCCGTGACGTTTGAGGAGCATTTAGGCTCCGCCGCCTCACTGACAGTCACCCGTGACGGTATTAAAATCCGTACCGTACAGGGGCTTTTGGCCTCTGCGGAACAGGGTAATACTGACGGCAACAAAACCTGGTATCACTTTCTGATCCGCCCTGAAATGTGGATTATGACGCTCAATCAGGACAGCCGTATCTTCCGGGAACAATCGGTGCCGGAAGTGCTGGCGACGCTGCTTAAAGAAGCGCATGTCAAAAATGACCTGAAATTCTATCAGGACGAGTTACACCAAAAGCGGGAATACATTACTCAGAAGCGGGAATCCGCGTATGAATTCTGGTGCCGTCTGGCCTTCGAGGAAGGTATCAACTTCTGGTTTGAGGACGGCCCGAAACTGTTTTACAGCGATAACCACCTCGGTATGACTGCCGGTATCAACCTGATCTATAACCCGCAGGCCGATACCGATATCCGTGACAGCACGGCGTTCTCCTGGCGCTACGCCGAACAGCTGTGCAGTGATGTGCATATCCAGAAAGATTACAATCCGGATCGCCCGTCTTATCCGTTTCAGCATGAAGTCACCGGTGAAGTACACAAACAGCATCCGGTATATGAAAGTTATGGCCGCTACCGTGATGATGAAACCGGTAAGCCGTTCACACAACTGCGTTATGAGCAGTCGCAGAACCAGCGTCAGACCGGCACGGCGGGCACCAACTGCTTTGCGCTGATGCCGGGTAAAATCTTTGCCCTGCAAAACCATCCGTCGGATGCGATGAATCAGTCGTGGCAGGTGATCACGGTTAACCATCGCGGCGTACAGCCGCTGGCCGATAACAGCGGCGGCGAAGGCACCACATTCAGTAACACCGTGCAGTTTATCCCCGGTACACAGGAATGGCGGCCACCGTTCCGTTTCCGCCCGCAGGCTGATGGTAACGAGTTGGCTACCGTGGCCGGCCCGGACGGCGAAGAGATTTACACCAACAAGCACGGCGCCGTAAAAGTGTATTTTCACTGGGATCGCTATGCTAACCCCGATCACAGTGCCTCTTGCTGGGTACGGGTGGCACACGGCTGGAACGGTAACGGTTACGGGTTTATGTCGGTACCGCGTATCGGACAGGAAGTGATCGTTTCATACCTTAACGGTGATATTGATAAACCCATTATTACCGGCTGCACCTATAACGGACGCAATAATCCGCCGCTGAACCTGCCGCAGGAGAAAACCCGGACCACATTCCGCACACAAACCCATAAAGGTGACGGATTTAATGAACTGCGTTTTGAGGATGAAGCCGGGCAGGAAGAAGTGTATATCCATGCGCAGAAAGATATGAATGCGCATGTTGAGAATGATGCCACCTGGCATATACAGCATGATTTAAAGCGGCGGATTGATAACAACAGTCACACCGAACTGACCGGTGATGAACATGTCATTATCAACGGCTCACAAAAACACCAGACCAGCGGGGATGTCTCGCTGCATATCAAAGGGGAACAGCACACCCGCGCGGATAAAAATCTGGTGACTGAAAGCGGACAGCAGACGCATCATCTCAGCGACGGAAAAATCATTATAGAAGCGGGAACAGAAATCACCCTCAAAGTCGGCGACAGTTTTATCCGCATCACGCCGGGGGCGATTTTCACCTCCGGTAATCTGAATGTCGGTGACAGCGCTCCCGGCAACGGTGTGCCGGTCAGACTGATGCCGCCGGACGGGGTTCCTCCGGCCCCGGAACCGTATCCGGTGAAAAAATACTGTGCGGCCGCCGCACAGCATTCCGGCAGCATGCTGATTAAACCCGCGGAGGAAGAGTGATGGCGATGACCTGGCGCGAGTGGATGGCGAATGTCAGACAGGGTGATGTGTATTTTCTGCTCAACAGACTGGCACACCCGGACCCGACCGATCTTTTTTACCGTAATGACTGGATTGATGAGGCCATTCCGTTGTATGCCGGAACGCCGTTATCTCATCTGGGCACCACCGGACCCTGGCTTGTCAGAGCAAAATGGGAGACACTCTCCGGAATGGCTGAACAACTTGATACTATGCCATTCTCAGATAACAGTTGGGGCTGGGCATATCACAGCATGAACAACTGGGAAGAGCAGGTGGCACACTGGCAAAAATATCAGTTGATATGGTTTGAGGAGGAGGAACGGGTTTTACGCCTGTTTGATCCAAGAGTGGCGGGAGTGCTGATCCCGGCCTGCAAACCTGCGGACTGGGCATCTCTGCTGATGCCGCTGGCTGATTGCTGTATTCCGTCACCGCAGGGAAACAAGGTCATTAACCGCCTGCTTTCCGCCGGTAATTCCCCTGTGCCATCACGATTTGAGCCGGGAGTGCATCTGAAGGAAGCATGGAATCAGTCTGCTCAGGCACGCAAAAATGTGGCAGATAATTTTCAGATCACTTTCTGGGAAGCATACCCGGATCTGGCGTTAGCACTTGATGAACCACCGGGGCGTCTTCTTTCTCTGATTAACTGCAGTATGGATGACTATGAGAATGATCTCGTGGATGTCGTCTGGCTGAGAAATGACATGTTTCTCCGGTATCTGAAGAATAATAACCTTATTGAAAACTATCCGGGGACAGCCGATGCAATCTGAAAATGCAGAGTCAGTACAACGTAATGACCCGTACTGCACAAATTGTAATGCCCGAAAGGCGTGGATTGAAATTGTTCTGGTTGATGAACTGAATCGCCCGGTCGCCGGTATCCCTTACACATTAGCTGTTTCAGGCGGAGAAATACGGCCCGGAATATCGGGGCCGGACGGACTGATTCGGGAAGAAAACCTGCCGCTAACCTCTGTGATACTCAAAACAGACGCACAAAAACTGACGGATGAGATGGAAAACAGGCTCCTGCGCGAAGGGCGCGGGGCAGAGCATTCAGAAGTAAAGGCTCTCGCTGCACTCAATAATCACGGTTACCGTTATGCCGTTATCGGCGAGTTATGTGACCGGGCACCGGATATTGAAAACTGGAATAAAGAAGCCTTTGGTTTACCCCGTTATCATTTTAAAAGTGAAACTGATTTTCCGGGGATACGATTTTCCGGGAACGACTTTAACCGCCGCCATATCATTGAAATCTGCCCGTTCAGAGCCTGGTCTCTGATTCTTAACCATACCACGATGTATGATCTGGTGAATGCCCACAACCTGGCGTTTCTGGCGTTGATGGCCTATCAGGATGAAATCATGCTGGACCCGGATGCACCGGAGACCGATATGCGGCCATCGCTCGATATCAAAAATACGGTAACCTCCTTTTTCTATAACACCTGCTTTGATTTGTCTGATATTCCGTCGTTTGAGGACGTTCGCCGGTTTTATGGCATTGCGACAGACGTCCCGTTTCGTGAACGCTATTACCCAGCGGTATTCCTGGACAGCTCACAATCTGAAAACAGGGAATTTTTCGAGCACGACACCCAGATGTTCTTTGTGGAAAACAATACCCAGATTATTGCCGCCTGGCGGGGAACCGCCGGAAAACGGGACCTGGTGACCGATGCCTCTTACCTGCCTGTACCGTATTCGGGAGTGGAAGATTCCAAAGCCCATTACGGATTTTTAAATGCCTACCGGTGTATGGAGAAGTATTTTAAGGAAAAGCTGCAGTCAATTGCTACTGCTGCTCGCGATAAAAAATTATTCATTTGCGCTCATAGCCTGGGGGGAACAGCCGCATTACTGCATGCTGCTGACTTAAAAGCCAACTTACCAGTCGTTTATACTTACGGGATGCCTCGGGTCTTTACCAAAACAGCAGTCACAGAACTCAAGGATATCAACCATTTCCGGCATGTAAATGATGCGGACGCAGTCACGACAGTACCGTCAGATACCAATATGGATAACTGGTTTTTTGAACTCTGGGGGCCATTCGGTGTGATTTTGGGGATGGCCTGGACTATTGCAACGGCACCGACTCTGCCGATACAGAAAAGTCTGCCGGAGTTTGGGGAAGTTTTCTGGCACCACGGCAAAACTGTCTCCTTCTTTCAGGCCAGACAAATTGGTGAGGCATACCTGCCTGCCGGCAAAGGGTCTGCAATGACACGCGCCCGCTGGCGATTTAATTCAGGATATAAATTTTATCTGGTGCCGGATATCCGAAAAGATCTGGACGAAAAATTAAGGCAGCAGCAGGAATACCTGATCAGTACCATTGATAAAAACGTACTGGAAAACATTTTCCCTCAGCATACTAACCCGAATCTTGACAGCGTGATGTTCAGCTTCCTCGACCATTCCATGGTCAGCAACTATATGTCGCTTATCAGTAATCAGGTGCTGAGACAACTCGATGAAAACAACACACCGTATGCAAAAAGAAAGCGCGATGATTTTATTTCAAAAATCGATCACAGTGATGCCTATCCGCCGAATGTGGAACGAAATAATACCTTTATCCACCTGGAAAGTGTCCTCGGCGAGCTGTTTAAACATCAGCACAGTAACGCGGTCAGCCAGACCGCACTGACCCGCTTTACGGAGAAAGCCCATGAGTTTACAAACTAATTTACATCTTACTGCATTATTGCCTGCGGTGATCCTTATCGGTTGTTCTTACAGTACGACCTTATCCCCGCCCGCAGACAGCCGGAATATTCATTTTTCCGCCACCGTACCGGCTGATTTGGAATCGCTGCCGTTATCAGCCATGTATCGCTCAAAAAAGTGTACCCGAACCCGGACAAGCGGCAGTGGTAAATCCTATGAAGTCCCTGGGTTTAACAGTACCAAATACCCGCTGTCCGTCACCGCGAGCGGTGATGTGACTGCGGATATTCCGGTAAATGGCGGCGGATATTGTGACTGGCAACTCAGTAACATTAAATTTGAAGTACAACTAAAAAATCCACAGATGATTGACTCAGAGATTGTGGATAATTTTGGTTTTGAAACTATATTTATTATCGATAATAATGCTCCTCAGGCATTTAATGGAGGTTATATACCACACAGGGGGGATTTCAGTGAAACTCTTTTATTATTTCCATTTATGCGTGAGTTTTTTCTTGATGGGCATAAAAAATCATTTTTAATAGTATCTGATCAAACATCGAAAACATATCGATTATCCGGAGCAAATAATATTCATCTTATCGTGAATTATGAAAGAGATATGATGAGCTATTGGACAGATATTAAGGAAAAAAAAGAAGGAAACAGAACAGTCATTACTTATCCGAATGGTGAAGAAGAGCGAAAATCAAAAAGCTATCCCGACTATAAAAAACTGCTGAAAATCTATGAAGAGCGTAAGAATCATGTTCAGCGCTAATCAGGCATCAGCCGGAAATAAACTCACTGTTACGGTGTTATTGTTGCCGGTAATACTTACCGGCTGTTCTTACAGTACGACCTTATCCCCGCCCACAGACAGCCGGAATATTCATTTTTCTGCCACCGTTCCGGCAGACCTGGAATCACTGCCATTATCCGCTATGTACCGCTCGAAAAAGTGTACCCGAACCCGGACAAGCGGCAGCGGTAAATCCTATGAAGTCCCGGGGTTTAACAGTGCCAAATATCCGTTGTCTGTCACAGCAAACGGAGATGTTACCGCAGATATCCCTGTCAGTGGCGGCGGATATTGTGATTGGCAGCTTAGTAACATTAAATTTGAAGTACAACTAAAAAATCCACAGATGATTGACTCAGAGATTGTGGATAATTTTGGTTTTGAAACTATATTTATTATCGATAATAATGCTCCTCAGGCATTTAATGGAGGATATGTACCACATAAAGGGGATTTCAGAGAGTCTCTGCTACTATTCCCTCTAATCCGTGAACGATTCCTCGGCAAGCATGAAAAAATATTCTGGCTGATAGGTAAAAGTGATACGCTGACCTACCGCTTATCAGGTACTGATAATGTTCATCTGACCGTAAATTATGAAAGGGATATGCTCAGCCGCTGGACGGGGGTTAAAGAAAAAAAAGAAGGTAACTCGCCCATCATGACCTATCCGAATGGTGAAATAGACCCTGACACGGAGATTTTACCCGACTATAAAAAACTGCTGAAAATCTATGAAGAGCGTAAGAATCATATTCAGCGCTAATCAGGCGTCAGCCGGATATACACTGATGCACGGATTTTGTGTTCCGGGTGTTGTTGGCGAAAATAGCGGATATATAAATGAACAACACGCATATATTTCATATAGGACAAGATAAGAGAAGCGATGAGAGGCAAAATAAAAAACCGGAAAATTATTCTGAAAAATGATACCACGAATACAAACGGAACCGTATTAACCGGCCGGTCTGCGGCAAAGCAAAAAAATGAAATTGCCTGCTGGGGCGATTCAGTTTATTGCCCTGCATGTGACTCTACCGGCGTTATTGCGGAAGGGGATGACATGATGAAAATAGAAGGTGTTCCTGTCGCGCTGGAAGGTCACCGGGTGGACTGCGGTTGCTCCGGCGGATGTGTGCTGGTTGCCGCGGAATAATAAATGCGGGTTTGTGTATTGATCTTTTCCCTTCTTTCAAACCGGGTGTAAACTGGCACAAAAGTACGGATTGCATGAGAGCTGGCCGCCAGCGGGTGTCCGGCATATTATTCCGGTTATGATAATATAAAAACAGGAGCCGCACGCGGGGTACCGATGTGTACTGCCGTGAAGTGGTCACAGGATATTATGGCTTTACGGGAAAAAGACAATGCCATCGCCATCACCGGCCTGGTCATTTTAACACTGATCTGGAGTTACAGCTGGATCGCGATGAAGCAGGTTACGCACTATATCGGTGCGTTTGACTTCACAGCGATGCGCTGTGTGTTCAGCGCCATTATGTTATTACTGGTGTTGTATATCCGGGCCCGTGCGACGGGGCGGAAAATCGGCTTAACCCCATTCCGCTATACACTGGGTATTGCCGTTCTCCAGACCTGCGGTATGGTCGGGCTGGCACAGTGGGCGCTGGTCAGCGGCGGTGCGGGAAAGGTGGCGATCCTCAGTTATACCATGCCGTTCTGGGTGGTGATTATGGCCGCCATGCTGCTGGGTGAGCGGATGCGCCGTCTTCAGTATGCCGCAATTTCTGTTGCCGCCGCCGGGCTGCTGTGTGTGATCCAGCCCTGGACCCTCGATTTTGCCTCCATGAAAAGTGCTTTTCTGGCCGTGTCATCCGGGATCAGCTGGGGAGCCAGCGCGATTGTGGCGAAAAAACTCTACAACCGTTATCCGCAGGTGGATTTACTTTCTCTCACCACCTGGCAGATGGTGTATGCCGCGGTTATTATGACAGTCGTGGCATTGCTGGTGCCGCAGCGGGCGATTGACTGGCAGCCGTATGTTTTCTGGGCGCTGAGTTACAGTGCTATCCTGGCGACCGCCGTTGCCTGGAGTTTATGGCTGTTTGTGCTGAGAAAATTACCTGCGGGTATTGCCAGCCTGAGCACACTGGCGGTGCCGGTTTGTGGTGTGCTGTTCTCATGGTGGCTGCTGGGTGAGGAGCCGGGCAGCACAGAAACCGCAGGGATTGTGATGATTGTGCTGGCGCTGGCGGTGATAAGTATCAAACGGACGAAAAAAACTGCCTGACATCTGCATCAGACTCTGCTAAAACAGTTTTACTGAAATGATGAATATTTCAAACAGGTAAACAGCATGAATCCATACAGCACATCCGGCATGATGATTATCTCCGCACCATAGCGGGGGATGTGCTGTATTCAGAACCCGCCGTCTGAGCGGGTTTTTTATTGCTCTCTCAGCGGTATAACAGACAGGGAGCAATTATGTCAGAAATACAATCCGGCACCGGACTCCATTTCCTCTGCGGCAAAATCGCCTCAGGGAAATCGACACTGGCGCAACAGTTAGTCCGCGAAACACAGGCAGTCCTGTTGTCTGAGGATACCTGGCTGGCAACACTTTACCCGGGGGAAATTTTACAGCTGACGGATTACATTGAAAAAAGCCGTCTTCTGAAGTCCGCCCTGGAGCCGCATCTGGTGACATTATTACAGAAAGGAATAACTCTGGTGCTGGATTTTCCGGCGAATACCCCCGTGCAGCGCCGGTGGCTGAAAGGGCTGGCAGAGCAGGCCGGGTGCCGCTATTGCTGTCATGTTCTGGATGTCAGTGATGAAGAGTGCAAACGGCGGCTGGCCACACGGAACCTGAGCGGGGAAAACCCGTTTACCACCTCAGCGGAGCAGTTTGATCTGATTACAGCGCACTTCAGCTATCCGTCAGAAGAAGAGGGGTTAGTCATCAGCCGCCGCTGAATCTCTTAAGCTGATCGGCCAGCAGCGTTTTGACCAGCCAGATAGCTTCTTCGCTGATTTTTGTTTTTAATGCCGGGTCATTAAACATCATCAGACACAATGATTCGGTTGCGCCGAAAATCATCACCGATGTCCATTCCGGAATCCGGAAATTTTCCGGCAGCCAGCGCTGCAATGCGCGTTGCAGGATCTGACAGAAAAAGTCCTGCACTTCACGGCTGATCCCCGCATATTCCGGGTACGCTTTCAGTGCCGCCACGGTGGCATTGAATGCTTCACCGTCCTCTGCCATCACATCAAAATAAGTTGTGATAAAAACGGAAATGGCCTGATCGAGATCCGCTATCGGCTGCTCCATTCCGGCATTCATCCGTTCGGTCAGCACATCATCACTGTATTTGAACAACGCATGCAGCAGGGACTTGCGGTTACCGAAATGTTTGTAGGTCACCGGCTTGGTTACACCTGCTTTTTCCGCAAGGGTAATCAGTGTCAGTGCATCGGTGCCTTCAGCCAGGATAATGGCATTGGCGACATTAAGCAGTTGTATCTGGCGCTCATCGCGCTGTAAACGTCCGGACAAATCTGCCTCCTCATTGATAATCATGTCGTTTTGCCTGCCGGAAAGTGTACCACAGAGTTCAGGGTTCCGGTGAACGGACAGAAACGATCGAAAAAAGATCAGAAAAGTATTTACAAGTTACTAAAGGTAACATATAACTATACCAAAGGTAACTTATAACGGTTTCACCTGCAACCAAAAATCAGTGAGGATGTACCATGCCGTGGATTTTATTAATTACAGCCGGATTATTTGAAATTGTCTGGGCGTTTACCATGAAGCAATCAGAGGGCTTTACCAAATTAGGGCCGTCAGTAATCACCATTATTGCGATGCTGATAAGCTTCGGACTGCTGGCGATGGCCATGCGGGCACTGCCTCTGGGTACGGCTTACACCATCTGGACCGGGATCGGCGCAATCGGTGCGTTTATTGTCGGGATAGTGGTGCTGGGCGAACCGGCAAACCTGATGAGGATTGTGGCGGGGGTATTAATCATTTCCGGTCTGGTGATGATGAAATTAGCCAGCCCGGCATAACAATATTCAGTACTGTGTTGATTGCCGGCAGATATTGCCGGCTGAGATTTCAGACAAAGCAGGATAAAACGTGGTTTTTCCTGCTTTGTGTTATCAGCCGAAAGTGTTATCAGCCGAAAATCAATAAATTGATTTTCCTAGTTTATTTTTACAACCTCTGACGGTCGTCACCAACCCCTGCGGGTTTGTCAACGGCCTGAGCCGGCAATATTGCCGGCTTTTTTATTACAGAAGGGGCAGCTCACGCGCCGGGATCACATCTTTCATGACCAGGGTGGATGTCAGGCGCTGTACGCCGGGCATAGCGGCCAGCCGGCTGTCATATAATTTCTGAAATGCATCGATATCTTTGACCACGACCGTCAGCATATAGTCCGGATCACCAAACAACCGTTTGGCTTCAATAATTTGCGGGATGTCCGCCACCGCCGTCTCAAATTTACTCATACTCTCCTGGTTGCCGTCTTTCATCGTGACAAACACCAGTGCGGAGAAATTCAGCCCCAGTACGCGCGGATCAAGCTGTGCCCGGTAATCGCAGATCGCGCCGGATTGTTCCAGCGCCTTCAGCCGCCGGTGGCAGGGGGACAAACTCAGGCCCACGCGATCTGCCAGCTCAGTGACAGTTAATCGCCCGTCGAGTTGTAATTCAGAAAGAATCTTCCTGTCAAAGCTGTCCATTGGTGATTTTCTCCCTCAAATAAGGTAAATCAGGGTCTGATTAGCAAGCACATTCTACCCGAATACAGATATTCTTCCTATTAGTTTCCGGTACAGGACAGAGGTATACGGAGACTGGTTTCTGAAAAATGTCAGATATGCCGGCAACCGCCCCCGCCGGATCTGACGAAAACAAAAAGCCCCGTTTCATGGCTCTGAAACGGGGCTTTTCTTATGGCTGAGCGGGGATCAGTTATTTTCTGATTCAATACCGCGGCTGCGCAGGTATTCATCGTAACTGCCGGTAAAGTCGGTGACTTTTTCCGGTGTGATTTCGATAATACGGGTCGCCAGCGAGCTGACAAACTCACGGTCATGGGAAACGAACACTAATGTACCCTGATATAACTCTAGAGCCATATTCAGGGATTCAATGGATTCCATGTCGAGGTGGTTAGTCGGTTCATCCATGATCAGGATATTGGGCTTGCTCATCATCAGCTTACCGAATAACATCCGGCCTTTTTCACCACCGGATAAAACCTGTACCGATTTTTTGATGTCATCCTGTGAGAACAACAGGCGGCCCAGCACACTGCGGACAGACTGTTCATCATCACCCGGCTGCATCCACAGGCTCATCCAGTCAAAAACGGTCATATCGACTTCAAAATCTGTCGCGTGATCCTGCGCGTAATAACCGATGTTCGCGTTTTCGGACCATTTATAACGGCCGGTATCCGGGGTCAGTTCGCCGACGAGGGTTTTCAGGAAAGTGGATTTACCCACACCGTTCATACCCAGAACCGCGACTTTTTCACCCACTTCCATCATCATATTGATGTTTTTGAACAGCGGGGCGTTGCCGTCATAGCCTTTGGACAGGTTTTCCACTTCCAGCGCATTACGGAACAATTTTTTATCCTGCTCGAAACGGATAAACGGGTTCTGACGGCTGGAGGCTTTAATCTCGGTCAGCTGAATTTTTTCAATCTGTTTGGCGCGGGATGTTGCCTGACGGGACTTGGAGGCATTTGCACTGAACCGGCTGACAAATGACTGTAATTCATTAATCTGGGCTTTCTTCTTCGCGTTATCCGCTAACAGGCGCTCACGGGCCTGGGTGGCGGCAAACATATATTCATCATAGTTACCCGGATGCACATTCAGGCTGCCGTAATCCAGGTCGGCCATGTGTGTGCACACCATATTCAGGAAGTGGCGGTCATGGGAAATGATGATCATGGTGCTGTTACGCGCATTCAGCGTCTGTTCCAGCCAGCGGATGGTATCGATATCCAGGTTGTTCGTCGGTTCGTCGAGCAGCAGAATATCCGGGTCGGCAAACAGAGCCTGTGCCAGCAGCACACGCAGTTTCCAGCCGGGGGCTACTTCACTCATCGGGCCGTTATGCTGTTCCAGCGGGATACCCACACCCAGCAGTAATTCACCGGCGCGGGATTCCACCGTGTAGCCGTCCATTTCAGCAAACTGCACTTCGAGATCCGCCACACGCATACCGTCTTCTTCGCTCATCTCAGGCAGGCTGTAGATGCGGTCACGTTCCTGTTTGACTTCCCACAGTTCAGTGTGACCCATAATAACCGTATCGAGCACAGAAAACTCTTCATAGGCGAACTGATCCTGTTTCAGTTTACCCAGACGTTCGTTAGGGTCGAGAAACACGTTGCCGCTGCTCGGCGCGAGATCACCACCGAGAATTTTCATAAAGGTGGATTTACCGCTGCCGTTTGCGCCGATCAGGCCATAGCGGTTACCGCCGCCGAATTTGACGGATATATTTTCAAACAGTGGCTTGGCGCCGAACTGCATCGTAATATTGTTGCTGATTAACAAGACGAATACTCATAAGTTGAAAGAGAAAAATAAACGGCGGGCATTATGCCACAGATGGGCGGCGAGGCACAGATGTATAAAAAAAGGGCGGTGACACAGAATGCCACCGCAGCAGGTATTATTGTGAATTCGGGTCCATAGCATAGATTTCACCGGACTTATCCTCCGGCAGGCCGTAATTCAGGACATCATAGATACCCAAATCGGTTTTGCAGACCTTTTTATTGATGACTTTATCGCCTTTATAGACCGCCAGACCGGTAAACTCCCAGCCGCGTCCCATGCCGCTGTATACCACATAGTTAAACGGACCGTTTTCAAAACGGATATAGGCAGAGCCGCCGCCGATAAAGGCCGTTTGTCCGACATAAACGCCATTTTTCGCATTGCCTTTCACCGGCAGAGTGATCTCCGGTTTTGCCAGAGTGCCGTAGCGGTATGCCGGTGTTTTTCCTTTCTCAACAACCACACTGACATATTTATTATTTTCCAGCTGGCAGGTAAACTCCTGAGCCAGCGCGGGGGCGGATAGCAACCCTGTTACAACCATCCCGGTAAGATATTTTTTCATTTTTCTGCCTTTACAGGTTATTGTCCGGAGTCCGGCGTATTATTCATTTTTCTGACGGACTATTTATTAACATAAAAATGAATTAATTTCCGGTTTTCCGGAGCAGGATAAGTATATGCCATGGACTTTCTCACATCCGGCAGTCGTCTTTCCGCTGAAACAGTCCCGTTTCGGCCGGTGGCTGAATCTGCCCGCATTGATTACGGGCAGTGTATCACCGGATTTGCTGTATTCTGCCGGGATGTACCGCGCAGCTGATGAGGCGCATCATTTTGCCGGCTGGTTTTATACCGGGCTGCCGGTATGTCTGGCTGTTT
Source organism: Morganella morganii (assembly GCF_019242955.1). Classification (GTDB taxonomy): domain Bacteria; phylum Pseudomonadota; class Gammaproteobacteria; order Enterobacterales; family Enterobacteriaceae; genus Morganella; species Morganella sibonii. Next base: position 2,100,162 of record NZ_CP066129.1, on the reverse strand, counting down.
TGCTGATTTTTCATTTGTTGTCCGCGCCGCTGAAAATACTGTTACCGTTTCCGGTGACTGATCCGCTGACCCGTTCTCTGCGGGAAAATATGATTATCCTGCTGTCTTTATTTATTGGCGCTGCCACGCACATTATCTGGGATGGCTTTACCCATGAAACCGGCACGATGGTGCGTGCACTGTCTGTTTTGCAGGTGCCGCTGCTGCACGGTATGACAGACGGGCAGGAGATTGCGGTTTATAAAGTGTTGCAGCATCTGGGATCACTGATTGGTGCGGGTTATCTCTGCCTGAAATTCGCTCAGTATCAGCGGGCACTGCCGGATACGGAGAAACGCGGAAACCTTATCAGGCTGATCCGTCTGATTGGCATCGCGGTTCTGGCGGCACTTTGTACGATACCTCTGGCGTACCATCTGGCACAGACAACCGCCGGTTTGCATATGAATCGTTTTGTATTTTATGAATTATCACTTTCGGTATCGTTTTTTTCCGGTTTTGTTGTCCTGGCGGCACTTTTTTTGGTGATCAGAAAACGTTAATGCATGATGTCGTGTGTTATGATCGCGGATTACATTTTGTTGCAGTACTGAGGAAAATAAACCGTGGCGATTTGGGTGGATGCGGACGCCTGTCCGAAAGTTATCAAAGAGATCCTTTACCGGGCGGCGGATCGCGAAAAAACGGATGTGACCTTTGTGGCCAATCAGCGGCTGGTGGTTCCGCCGTCGCCGTTTTTAAAAACATTGCAGGTCTCTGCCGGGTTTGATGTGGCCGATAATGAAATTGTCCGCCGTGTGCAGGCAGATGACCTTGTTGTTACCGCCGATATTCCGCTTGCGGCTGAAGTGCTGGAGAAGGGCGCGGTGGCTCTGAATCCGCGCGGTGAACGTTACTCCCCGGCGACTATCCGGGAGCGTCTGACTATGCGTGATTTTATGGACACCATGCGGGCTTCCGGTATTCAGACCGGTGGTCCGGCAGCGCTGAATCAGCGGGATCGCCAGCTGTTTGCCAATGAGCTGGATAAGTGGTTTTTACAGCGTAAAAAACGCGCACCCTCTGCCTGATTACCTCCTCATAATTAATATCGTTATAAAACGGCAGATGTCACAGTGACATCTGCCGTTTTATTTTTGTCCGCAATGTAACAACATCTTAAAAAAGCGTACTACTTAGCCTTATCCACCATAATAACAAGGGTTTATAATATTTACCGCTGATTTCATCTCAGAAGATCCGGCCTGAATCCTGTCTGTCACCTCGTAAAATCCGACACTTTGTATCGTGTATTCCTGATAAAGCTTATCTTAAGTATCGTTATTATTAACATCGCACTATATTCATTAACATTATAATGATAGTTGTTATAATTAGTGTGCTACTTAATTAAAAAAATGCCACACAAATATTACAGATAATGATGAGGCTTTAGATGAAAATCTCACGCAGAAAGTTAATTTTAGGGGTTGGTGCTGCCGGCGTTCTGGCAGGTGGTGCTTCAGTATTAGTTCCTATGGTTCGCCGTGACGGTAAATTTGTGGAATCGGCTTCACGCGCAAAACATGTCGACGGCACCGAAGGTGCATTACCGAAAGAGTCCGATGCCGTCATTATCGGCGGCGGCATGATGGGGATCATGACAGCGATTAACCTGGCGGAAAGAGGCATGAGCGTCACCGTCCTGGAAAAAGGTGAAATCGCCGGTGAGCAATCCGGACGTGCTTACAGCCAGATCATCAGTTACAAAACATCCAAAGAAATTTTCCCGCTGCACCATTACGGCAAAATCTTATGGCGCGGTATGAACGAAAAAATCGGGGCGGATACCAGCTATCGTACCCAGGGCCGTGTTGAGGTGCCGTCAAGTGCGGAAGATCTCGAAAAATCACAGGCCTGGGTTGAGAATGCCAAAGAGTGGGCCGCTGATTTTGAAGCGCCGCTCAATACCCGCTTTATTCAGGGTGACGAACTGAAAAAACGTCTGGTTGATGCCAAAACAGACTGGCCGGTTGCCGGTTTTGAAGAAGATTCAGGCAGTGTTGATCCGGAAACCGGTGTACCGGTTCTGGCACAGTATGCCAAATCCCTGGGTGTTAAAATCTACACTAACTGCGCGGTCCGTGGTATCGAAACTGCCGGTGGTAAAGTCTCTGATGTGGTCACAGAGAAGGGTGCAATCAAAACCTCTCATGTGGTGCTGACCGGCGGTATCTGGTCACGCCTGTTTATGGGTAACCTGGGAATTGATATCCCGACACTCAACGTTTATCTGTCACAACAGCGTGTTTCCGGCGTTCCGGGTGCACCACGCGGTAACGTGCATCTGCCGAGCGGCATTCACTTCCGCGAGCAGGCTGACGGTACTTATGCCGTGGCACCGCGTATCTTCACCAGCTCAGTGGTAAAAGACAGCTTCCTGCTGGGACCTAAGTTTATGCATCTGCTGGGCGGCGGTGAATTACCGCTGGAATTCTCTGTCGGTGAAGATCTGTTCAACTCCTTCAAAATGGCCACATCCTGGAATCTGGATGAAGCCACGCCGTTCGAGACTTACCGTATCGCGACAGCCACACAGAATACCGAACATCTGGATGCGGTATTTGCCCGCATGAAAGCGGAATTCCCTGTATTTGAACAATCGAAAGTCGTTGAACGCTGGGGCGCGGTCGTCGCACCAACCTACGATGAACTGCCGATTATTTCCGAAGTGAAAGAATATCCGGGTCTGGTAATCAATACCGCGACCGTCTGGGGTATGACGGAAGGTCCTGCATCCGGTGAAATTACCGCGGACATCGTCACCGGTAAAAAACCGGTTATTGACCCGGCTCCGTTTAGTCTTTCACGTTTTAGTTAATTTTTTGATTACTTACGTTGATACTATTAAGAGGCTTAATATGCGTTATAAAAGTTTACTGTTAGCTCTTCCGCTGGTTTGGGGCGCGGCACACGCGTCAGAAGGTGTTGTTCATCATAAACTGAACGGTATGCCTATTTCTGAATCTGTGGAAATCAGCAGCAGCAAAGATATTATTTTCCTCAGCGGCAAAGTACCGACCAAAATTTCCAAAGACGCACCGGAAGGTGTTCTGGCGTCATACGGTAATACTGAAGCACAGACCATCAATATCATGGAACAGATCAAGGCTCACCTGGCTGAGTTAGGTCTGGAAATGAAAGACGTGGTAAAAATGCAGGTATTCCTGGTCGGCGGTGAAGAGACTAACGGTACTATGGATTTCGCGGGCTTTATGGCCGGTTATTCCAAATACTATAACGACAAAGATTCCGGTAATAAATTACCGGCACGTACCACTGTTCAGGTTTCTAAATTAGCAAACCCGGCATGGCGTGTTGAGATCGAAGTAACAGCTGTTCGTCCGTAATAGTATCAGCGGGTTAACTGCGGGTTTGCATCCGGAAGGGGCAAACCCGTTTTTTATTGCAATAGAATAAAAACAAAACAGCAGAATATGGTGTTTTTATCCATTTATATTGTGCCCAGCAGAATAAAAAATCCGGTCATTTTGTATAATTTTTCAGGATGATATTTTTATTGTTATTATTCAGTTTGTTACGTGATATTTGTATTTGGTTAAATATTTATTTTTGTGATCATAAAGGGAATAGCTGTTTTCTTTATATTTTACAAAATGTTAGTTCATTATGTTAAAAAATATGATTGTTTGTCTTTTTTCTGATCTGACATATTTCACTGTATCAACCTGACACATGAGTCCCTGTAAGTCAGATATCCTGTTTTTGCGACGATTTTAACTTAAGTAACAGATCCTGTCAGATACAGCCCTTCTTCCGGTCTTTACAGACCAGTAAGTAAAATTTACCATTCAGTTTATTATCACCATGCGCACTGGCTGATGACGAAGTCACTCGTCCGGTAACGACTTGTTACCTGTTAATAAATAAGGAATTTTATCATGCCAACTCCATGCTATATCTCCATCGAAGGTAAAACTCAGGGCAATATCACTGCCGGTGCGTTTACCGCTGAATCCGTCGGCAATATCTACGTGCAGGGTCATGAAGATGAGATGCTGGTGCAGCAGTTTGATCATATCGTTACCGTGCCGACCGACCCGCAATCCGGTCAGCCGTCCGGCCAGCGTGCGCACCGTCCGTTTAAATTCACCGTCGCACTGAACAAAGCCGTTCCGCTGCTGTACAACGCCCTGGCCGCGGGTGAAATGCTGCCGAAAGTGCAGCTGAAATGGTACCGCACCTCGGTTGAAGGCAAGCAGGAGCATTTCTTTACCACCTCACTGGAAGATGCGACCATCGTCAATATCGACTGTAAAATGCCGCACTGCCAGGATCCGCAAAAAACGGATTACACCCAACTGATCGAAGTGTCACTCTCTTACCGCAAAATCGACTGGGAACACACCGTCGCAGGCACCTCCGGTGCTGACGACTGGCGTGCACCAATCGAAGCGTAATGAATGCAGCCCGGCCGGTATCAGATCGACCGGGTTGCTTTTATTTTCTCTGCGGACACAAAAGCTATCGCTGTCCGTGACAGTTACTGTACGGAGGCGTTGTGATACCTTCCATTTCTGATCTGCTGCCGGGGCGTTCCGGACTGGTCTTTACCTGTCAAATCGGGCGACTGCCGGAAAATACCTTTCAGGTCACTGAATTTACACTTAATGAGGAAATATCCTCGTTATTTACTTTGTCGGTTTCCGTCGTCAGCCTGCTGCCGTCAGTCCGTTTTAAAGAATGTCTCGGTATGGCGGCCTCACTGACAGTGACCCGTAACGGTACCCGCATCCGCACTGTGCAGGGATTGCTGGCCTCCGCTGAACAGGGTAATACTGACGGCAATAAGACCTGGTATCACTTCATTATCCGCCCGGAAATGTGGATCATGACGCTCAATCAGGACAGTCGTATCTTCCGGGAACAATCGGTGCCGGAAGTGCTGGCGACGCTGCTTAAAGAAGCGCATGTCAAAAACGACCTGAAATTCTATCAGGACGAGTTACACCAAAAGCGGGAATTCATTACTCAGAAGCGGGAATCCGCGTATGATTTCTGGTGTCGTCTGGCCTTTGAGGAGGGCATTAATTTCTGGTTCGAGGAAGGCCCGAAACTGTTTTACAGCGACAACCACCTCGGTATGACTGCCGGTATCAAACTGATCTATAACCCGCAGGCCGATACCGATATCCGTGACAGCACGGCGTTCTCCTGGCGCTACGCCGAACAGCTGTGCAGTGATGTGCATATTCAGAAAGATTACAATCCGGATCGCCCGTCTTATCCGTTTCAGCATGAAGTCACCGGTGAAGTACACAAACAGCATCCGGTATATGAAAGTTATGGCCGCTACCGTGATGATGAAACCGGTAAGCCGTTCACACAACTGCGTTATGAGCAGTCGCAGAACCAGCGTCAGACCGGCACGGCGGGCACCAACTGCTTTGCGCTGATGCCGGGTAAAATCTTTGCCCTGCAAAACCATCCGTCGGATGTGATGAATCAGTCGTGGCAGGTGATCACGGTTAACCATCACGGTGTGCAGCCGCTGGCCGATAACAGTGGCGGTGAAGGAACCACATTCAGTAACACTGTGCAGTTTATCCCCGGTACACAGGAATGGCGGCCGCCGTTCCGTTTCCGCCCGCAGGCTGATGGTAACGAGTTGGCTACCGTGGCCGGCCCGGACGGCGAAGAGATTTACACCAACGAGCACGGCGCCGTAAAAGTGTATTTTCACTGGGATCGCTATGCTAACCCCGATCACAGTGCCTCTTGCTGGGTACGGGTGGCACACGGCTGGAACGGCAACGGTTACGGGTTTATGTCGGTACCGCGTATCGGACAGGAAGTGATCGTTTCATACCTTAACGGTGATATTGATAAACCGATTATTACCGGCTGCACCTATAACGGACGCAATAATCCGCCGCTGAACCTGCCGCAGGAGAAAACCCGGACCACATTCCGCACACAAACCCATAAAGGTGACGGATTTAATGAACTGCGTTTTGAGGATGAGGCCGGGCAGGAAGAAGTGTATATCCATGCGCAGAAAGATATGAATGCGCATGTTGAGAATGATGCCACCTGGCATATACAGCATGATTTAAAGCGGCGGATTGATAACAACAGTCACACCGAACTGACCGGTGATGAACATGTCATTATCAACGGCTCACAAAAACACCAGACCAGCGGGGATGTCTCGCTGCATATCAAAGGGGAACAGCACACCCGTGCGGATAAAAATCTGGTGACCGAAAGCGGACAGCAGACGCATCATCTCAGCGACGGAAAAATCATTATAGAAGCCGGAACAGAAATCACCCTCAAAGTCGGCGACAGTTTTATCCGCATCACGCCGGGGGCGATTTTCACCTCCGGTAATCTGAATGTCGGTGACAGCGCTCCCGGCAACGGTGTGCCGGTCAGACTGATGCCGCCGGACGGGGTTCCTCCGGCCCCGGAACCGTATCCGGTGAAAAAATACTGTGCGGCCGCCGCGCAGCATTCCGGCAGCATGCTGATTAAACCCGCGGAGGAAGAGTGATGTCGATGACCTGGCGCGAGTGGGTAACCCGGACAAGCGGAGGTACTGTCTGGTTTTTGTTGAATAAACTGGCTCAGCCGGACCCGGTTGCACAGTTTTATGCCGCTGACTGGGTTGAGGATGCGTATCCGCTCTATGCAGGAACACCATTATCTCATCTGAGAGAGCAGGGACCATGGTTAATAAAAGTGAAATGGCAGAATCTGGGTAGTCTGGCAAAAACGCTGGATACCGGCCCGTTCTCCGGACCGGGGTGGGGATGGGCATATCACAGCGCAGGAGCATACGACGATCAGATAATGCATTGGCAAAGACAGCATCTTGTGATATTTCAGGGAGAAGAGCGGATTTTCCGTTTATTCGATAACCGAATTGCAGGTGCATTAATACCGGCGTTCACATTTACTGATTGGTCATATTTACTGATGCCGGTGAGTGATTGCTTAATTCCATCTCTGGCTGAAAATAACTACGTATGTCGTCCTCCGGAAGCGGAGAAGAAGATTAATCTCTATCCCCATAAACTGGGAGAGCATCTTGCAGTCGCCTGGAAAAACTCTGTACAGTTTCGTGTAAATACGGTGGATAATTTTTATATTCAATTCTGGGAAACACATACAGATCTGGCTGTGACATTAGAAGACCCGGAAGGTAAGCTGGTCAGGCTGATTAACCAATGTATGGATTATTATCAGGCTGACCTTGTTGATATCGAATATCTGACAAATGACCTGTTTATTCGTTACCTGAAACAGAATAACCTTATCGGAAACGGGCAGGATGCTGAATATGCAATATAATGATGGCTATTGCGCGGATTGTAACAAACATAAAGCATGGATTGAAATTGTCCTTGTCGATGAACTGAATCAGCCGGTTGCGGGAATGCCATATACATTAAAAATATATAATGGTGAAAAAAGAACCGGAATAACAGATGCTAACGGTTTTATCCGTGAGGAGAATCTGCCGCCGACAGGAGGTGGTTTTTCTGTAGATGCACAGTCTCTCGCTGATGAAATGGAGCAAAGACCGTTAAGGGTTAACCGTAGCAGGCGGGCATCAAAAGCAATGTATGATGCCGAAAAGCGGCATGATTTTTATCGTTATGTCACAATTGGCAGACTGTGTGATTCAATACCCAAAATTGAAAACTGGCAAGAGCCTGAACCACCGGCATATCATTTTCAATCTAAAAACCCAAAAGGAATTTTTGTTAATTTTGATAATCGCCGGTTAGTATTTGAAATCTGTCCTTTCAGAGCGTGGTCATTTCTTTTGCATCACCAGAAAGAGTATTCAATTGTTAATGCCTGTAATTTAAGTATTCTTTCTGTTCTGGCTTATGCCAGTCTGAAAGCGAATGATGCTGAAGACCCAAGTGAAAGCAACTATCGGGGATCGATAGAAGACGTATTTTTGAATCAGTTTTTTGATTTATCGAAGATACCAACGCAGTTTGAAAGCCGTAATTTTACGCCTGTTGTGTATGACGTACCGTTTAGTGATAGATATACAGAAATTGAATTTTTTGACTCAAAAAAAGACTTAGATACACAACTGTTTTTTATTGCCAATAAGAATGAAATGATTATTGCCTGGCGCGGGACAGCAGGAATAACGGATCTTAAAACTGACATGACGTTCAAACCCGTGCAATTAGACAGCAATATGGGTGTATCCGGATATGTTCACACCGGTTTTTATCAGGCGTTTAAGGTAATAGATAAGAAATATAAACTCAGAAATGATGCTGAGGACACGGGAGGGAAAAACATATTAGACTACATGGTTTCACTAAGTAAAGACAGAAAACTGTTTATAGCAGGACATAGCCTTGGCGGGTGCCTGGCATTACTTACCGCCATCAAAATGAGAGAAAAAAAACCGGTATTGTATAGCCAAGAGTATTAACCCTATCTGTCGGAAAACAGTTGGATGATATCGTTCATCACCGCCATGTTAATCAGGATGATTTAGTACCCGGATTACCATTTGAACAAAATATGAATAACGATCTTTTTGTGAACGATCATGATTTTGCAGGGTATTCATATGAAGTAATGCTGGTATTAATGAATGTTAATCCACAAATGATTATTCCAAATAAATTAATACGTAGTTTAAAAAATAAAGATGATATCTATATTCATCACGGAAGCCCTACGCATTTTTATGAAAAAACGGTTTCCAGCTATAAGTTTAACTTCTATGGGGATGGCATACCGATCAGTGTGAAAGAAAAACTCTATCTGGTATCCGAGTTATTACCTGATAATGCGTATAAATCAAAATACTTCGAACTTTACCGGATACCACGGAACTCAGACACTAATCCATTTGGAACGGCTGACCATTCATCCGTAAAATATACTGATTTTATTATTAAGCGATTAGCCGCTTTGTTAAGCGACAATAAAATGAGTGATTCTGCTTACGAAATAAGATTAGAATTTGAACGTCAAAAGGCTAATTTTAGGAATACCTATTCTGAAAACCAATATTTATTTGATCTGGATTTAATGTTGTCTGATACATTATTGCCGACATTGTTAACTCCGGAGGGGATTACATCCTTAAAAAGGTATAAAGATGAAACAAAAAATAATTAAGAGAATAATTATCGCTATCCCTGTACTTCTTTTGATAAAGTGCAGTGGTGTCGTTGATGACATTCTAGGGAGTCAATTTCCGCTCAACATTCGTAATGACGGCAATAATATAAAAGTACATATAAATGATATAAAAGACTCGGTGGTGAGTGTTGAAGCAACATACCTGTCAAAAAAGTGCACTACCGCACATTTGAATGCAGCATATACAAAAATATCTTACTCCTCTGATGAAATAAGTGTTAATGTTAATAACATTGAAAATAATAATGGTATTACTACCTTTACTGTACCTATTAATGGGGGGGGGTGGTGTAACTGGCATCTAACTAAAATGTATATAACGCCAACTCCACTTGAAAATATTGCTGACACATCAACATCTATCGTGATTAACGTTACAAAAACAGACACTAACTCTATTTCATATGATGTGTCACTAGCTCCGATTGTACAAAAAAGAAATAACACAAGAGACGAATTTTATTATATATTATCAAATCGAGGGTTAAAGGAGATATCTAATCATAAAAATGGAAACATATATATATATGCTGAATTAAAAAAAGAATTATTAACTGAATCATTGATTGATGAAGGTTTTGTCATTTTCCCTAATGGTAAAAAAATAGATTACACTGGGAATAAAAGGTTGTTTTTCCCTAAATTTGATACAATTGTAGAAAATAGCATCTTAAAAGATAAGATTCTCGTTGATAAAAAAAATGAAACGAAAAATAATTAAGTGGGTTATCATAGCTATTCCTATACTACTCTTAATAAAGTGTAGTGGGGGGGTTGATGATGTTCTAGGGAGTCAATTCCCTCTTGATGTTAATAATGATGGTGATAGTATAAAAGTACATGTAAATGAGATAAATAATATTGATGTAAAAGTTAAGGCAATATACTTATCCAGAAGATGTACTACTGCACATTTAAATGCAGCATATACAAAAATATCTTACTCTTCTGATAAAATTAGTGTGAAAATTGATAAATCTGAAAATAACAATAGCGTTGCTACTTTTACCATGCCTATTAATGGTGGGGGATGGTGTAACTGGAGTTTGTCTAAAATATACATAACACCAAAACAAAAAAACATCCTATCAAATACATCTTCATTCCTTCTTGTCAATGTGTCCGATACGGACTCCAGTCGTGTTTTCTATGATGTTTTTCTTGCCCCAGTCATCTTGAAATATAATAGTGGAATGATTGACAAATATTATTTAGTTTCCAATAACAATGAAGAGTATATTTCAAATTATAAGGATGGAGAGATTGAAGTTGATTTAAGATCAAAAAATGAGCTGCTGACATATTCTCTTGTGGATGAAGGAGTTGTTATTTTTCCAAATGGTGTTAAGAAAAATTATAAAGGTTCTGGTAAGTTGACATCTCCGGAGTTCAATGAGATTTTGGAAAATAGTATTTTAAATGAAAAGAAAAATAACTAAGCGATTAATTGTAACTATTAACCACATGAATTTACAAGATAAAATGGCGAGAAAGAAAGTAAAGCAATGCGTTACCCAATTATAAAAAATTACTGAAATTCCGTGAAGAGCGTAAAAATAATGTTCAGCGTTAATCCGTCATCAGCCGGTAACAATTCCTAACTGCATTATCTGTTCTGATACCATCATAAACGATTATCGACAATTATTTAATGAGGACAAATTGTGAAACTGAGTACTATCCCAACGTTATTATGTTCAATATTACTGATTTCTGTTCCGGTTAAGGCCGAGGACTTCTCGGCAAAGCATCCGAATTCAAGTGCAGCGCTATTCAGTTCGGCGGTTATCAGCGGAGTTATACTTCTGCCGTTGCTTATTCCGGCGCAGATAGTGGTTGAATCTGTTCAGTTCAGCGAAAAAGATAAAACCACAACTATCACCGGAACAACAAAGAATAATGAAAAGGCAGCCCTGGTTGTTGCCACCGAAAAATTAGAAAAAAAACCGGTAAAACCCAGGGATATACTTACGCTGGAGCCGGCAGAAGAAGGGGCTGGTAACTACCTGAAAAAGGACGGTGCCGTAATTTCTCATATGATCAGTCAGGATGAACAAAATCTGTCATATCAGGGCAGGATGTCTCAGTAAAAAAGAAAAATAAATGGTCGGCTCTTCACACAGAAGGAGAGCTGGTTGTAAGAGGGCCTTTCTGATAACGAAAGGCTCTCCTCTGGTTAAGTTTAAGGGTAACTACGGTGGATAATTTTTATATTCAGTTCCGGGAATTCAGTAATAAGAATCTGTACTATCATAACTGTTATAACATATTGATTTAACGTCGTTATCCCACTCTGTCTTCTTTGTGTCTGAATTGTCTTTTTGAGACAACGAAACTCTGCCCCGGCTCCGCTTTTCACTATAAAATCGCACCAGGTGGTTTCACATGTCTGCGATTCGATATAAACCCACACCTCTTATAGGGTCTTGATATGAATCAATAAGGTCAGACCATCCGCTTTTATGATGATCTGTAATTAAAGAGCGATGTGAGATCATTATGACAACTAAAACAACAGCAGGTGACTGCGGCGGGCTGCCTGTCAGCCGGCGCAGGTTTATGCAGGCGGGAGCGGCACTGGTTACTCTGCCGTTTATGACCGCGGGGGCAGGTGCAGCAGCGGATGACAGCTTACCGCAGGTGTCATCAGGTGATACGGGGGCTGATGTTATCGCGACCTGCAGCACGTTTGACTGCGGCGGAAAATGCGATATCCGCGCCCATGTGAAAGAAGGTATCGTCACGCGGATCACCACGCGGCCTGATGCTGATTTGGATGAAGAGATGCCGGTGATGCGGGCGTGTGTCCGTGGCCGTGGTTACCGGAAATTTGTTTATCATGCCGATCGGCTGAAATACCCGATGAAGCGGGTCGGTAAGCGGGGTGAGGGAAAGTTTGAGCGGATCAGCTGGGATGAGGCCACCACACTGATTGCGGACAATATCACCCGTCTGACACAAAAACACGGTGCCGCCAGCCGTTTTCTCACCGTCAACACTGCCGTTACCGGGGGAGTTTTCTCCGGTGATACCATGCTGAAAAAACTGTTTAATCTGACCGGCGGGTATCTGCCGTACTATCATTCCGTCAGTCTCGGCAATACCGTTAAAGTCACCCCGTATACATACGGCGTTGCCAAAACCGGCAGTTCAATGGACACGCTGGCACATACGCCGCTGGTGATCCTGTGGGGACATAACCCGAATGAAACGATTTTTGGACACTCCAATCACTATTATCAGAAGATGAAACAGAACGGCACCAAATTTATTGTTGTCGACCCGCGCTATTCTGATACCGCGCAGTCACTGGCTGATCAGTGGATTCCGTTGTTGCCGACTACCGATAACGCGCTGATGGATGCCATGATGTATGTGATTATCACGGAAAATCTTCAGGATCAGGCGTTTATCGATAAATATGTTATCGGTTTCGATGAACACCATATGCCGGAAGGTGTGCCGCCGGGGGAATCGCTGGTGTTCTATCTGACCGGCAGGAAAGACGGCATTGAGAAAACACCGGAATGGGCGGAAAAAATCACCCGTGTTCCGGCCAATACCATCCGTCAGCTGGCGCGGGAATATGCTATGACCAAACCGGCAGCGCTGATCCAGGGCTGGGGGCCGCAGCGTCATATCTGCGGCGAGCGCAGTGCACGCGGCTCCACATTGCTGGCGGCGATCACCGGTAATGTCGGAAAAGAGGGCGCGTGGGCGGCAGGTTACGGTGGTATCGGTAACCGTGTTTCTATGCACGGGCCGGATACCGGGGAAAACCCGGTCAAAGCACAGATTTCCATTATGAACTGGATGCAGGCCGTTGAGGATGCAGGCAAAGTACGGCCGGAAGACGGGCTTCTCGGTACGGATAAGCTCGATACCAACATCAAAATGATTTTCTCGCTGGCGGGTAACTATCTGGTAAACCAGAACCCGGATGTAAATGCAGCGGCAAAATTACTGGCTGATGAATCCAAAGCTGAATTTATCGTGGTCAGTGATTTGTATATGTCGCCGTCCGCGAAATATGCCGATTTACTGCTGCCGGAAACCAGCTTTATGGAGCGCTGGAATATCGGTGATACCTGGGGCACCGGCAGTTACTTTATTTTATCTGAAAAACTGATTGAACCGGCCTTTGAACGCCGTTCAGATTATGAATGGATCAGCGAAGTTGCTGAGAAAATGGGGGTTAAAGAGGCACTGACAGAAGGACGCAGCGAGAAAGAGTGGATTGCGTATCTGGTCGGAATGAACAAAGCCCGCTTCCCTGAGCGGCCTGATTTCCCGGATTTTGAGGAATTACAGAAAACCCGGCGTTATCTGTTTAAAGATAAGCCGTTTATTGCCTTTGAGGAGAATATCCGCGATCCGGACAATAATCCGTTCCCGACCCCATCCGGTAAAATCGAAATTTTCTCCAAACGGTTGTATGACATGCAAAATCCGGATATTCCGGCGCTTTCGCATTATGTCCCGGCTATTGAGGGGCCGCAGGATGCACTGACAGAAAAATATCCGCTCCAGATGCTGACCTGGAAAGGGCGTAACCGCGCCAACTCCACTCAGTTTGCCAATCCGTGGTTACAGGAAGTGCAGGGACAGGCGCTGTGGATTAACCCGGTTGACGCAGAAAAACGCGGTATTAACGCGGGAGATATGGTCAGGATCTATAACGATCGCGGTATTTCTCAGATACCGGCACTGATCACTCAGCGGATTATTCCCGGCGTGGTTGGTATGCAGGCCGGAGCCTGGTGGGACCCGGATGAAAACGGCGTTGACCACGGCGGATGCCCGAATGTGCTGACATCCGCGCGGATGACACCGCTGGCGCACGGGAACTCGCACCTTACTGTTCTGGTGGAGGTAAGCAAAGCATGAGTGATTTTAACGATTATCCGCCGGTCAGTGATGAGCAGCTCGGTTTTTTTATTGATTCTTCCCGCTGTTCCGGTTGTAAAGCCTGTCAGGTGGCGTGCAAAGATAAAAATAATCTGGAAGCCGGCCGTAAATTCCGCCGGGTGTATGAAATTCAGGGCGGCGGATTTGCGCCGAATGGCCAGGGCGGCTATGAAAACAATGTATTTTCTTACACGCTGACCATTTCCTGTAACCACTGTGCAGACCCGGTTTGTGTGAAAAACTGCCCGACCACCGCTATGCATAAGCGTCCCGGAGACGGCATTGTACGGGTCGATACCGGTAAGTGTGTTGGCTGCGGCTATTGTGCCTGGTCCTGTCCTTACGGCGCACCACAGATGAATAAAGAGGCGGGCCAGATGTCAAAATGTGATTTTTGCGTCGATCTGCTGGCAGAAGGAAAAAATCCGATCTGTGTCGATACCTGTCCGCTGAATGCCATAAAATTCGGTAAAATCCGCGAACTCCGCGAAAAATACGGCCATCTCAGTCAGGTTCAGGGACTACCGGATTTCACTGTCACCAACCCGAACCTGGTTATCAAACCGCACAAAGGCGCGCTGAACAAAGGGGAGGCAACATCATGAGTGAATGGCCGTTAGTGGCGTTTACCCTGCTGGTGCAGAGCTCTGCGGGGATGGTGATTTTTATTGCTGTGTTTTTCTGTTACCTCGAAAAAGCACTTGGTAATCCGCGTGCCGTCCGGGCAATCAAGCCGGTTCTGCTGATCGCCGCCATTCTCGGGTGCTTCGGGTTACTGGCATCAACACTGCATATGGGGTATCCGTGGAATGCGTTTCACGCGCTGCGTCATATCAGCACTTCGTGGCTGAGCCGTGAAGTGGTGTTTGCCGCGCTCTATCTGGGTGCACTGTGCCTGTACACGTTATATGTGCTGATCACAGGGCGGATGAACAGAACAATCACGGCGCTGATTGGTTTACTTGGATTAATTGATATCTACTGTATGGCATCGCTGTATTACAACACCGCGATGATGACATGGATGCATATCAATACTTATATCCTGTTTTTCTGTTCTGTTTTTGCTGCCGGCGGGTCACTGGCGCTGGGGATGACTGCTGTACGGGTAAAATCCCTGATTGACGGAACAACCGCGGTCAGGATCACCGGTACGGCACTGGCGCTGATTTTTATTGCGGTAGCGGTAAAAATGGCGGCACAGCCATTCTTTACCGAATGGTTATCCGCAGCGGCACAAAAAAGTGACAGCGTCACGTTTCCGCACTCACCGCTGGTGGCATACAGCAGTACATACAGCCTGCGGATTATCGCCGGTGCACTGTCTGTCAGCGGTATTTTATTCACCGGACTGAGCCTGCTGCGGATGCGCAGTGCCGTTCTGAGTAGTGGTATGCCGCTGATCCTGCTGGGTTCATTACTGATTTTCAGCGGTGAAATTCTCAGCCGGTTTGCGTTTTTTATTGTCGGATAAGTGATACAGAAAAGGCCTTCGGATGAAGGCCTTAGTCAGTCGTGCTATCCGCTCACGGCTTTCCGGTGGTTGAGCGGCTATCACTTCCTGTAATGTTTTCATTATATGATTCAATATTCCGGTGTATTTAACTGACAGCCCGTAATTTACGGCACACCGGACAGGAAAAAAAGACCGGAACAGGTAACTGTGTCAATACCCCGTCTCCGCCTCAATATCCAGCACTGTACCATCTTGCTTTTCGGTAAAAAGATACCGGTATTCTTCAATGGCCACACGGTGAGTAACCGTGATTTCCAGTTTACCCGGTGACAACCAGTGATATCGGATCTCTGCATCCGCCGTCTGATAGGTCATGTCTTTTGCGGGCAGAGATTTTTTCAGATCATCCGGCTGATAAAAATCGTTCCGGTAACGGGAATAGACTCCGCGGATATTTTGTTTAATAAAGAAACAGCGGTATGTGTTCAGTCCGTCATAGACTTCGCCTTCATTAAGCTGGCGGCATGACGCATACAGATTATCTTGTGTCTTCTCCGCATAACCGGCGAAGGCGGGCAACAATAAAAACAGTGCAAAAACAGAGAACAGCCGGTGTTTTATCATGATATTTCTCTCCCTGAATAACCGGCTGATCGTAACACAGCTTTACCACTCCTTCACATCCCGGTCGGCTTTGGTGACTGAGGTCAGTGTTGCCAGGCGTGGTAATAATGCTTTTTTCAGATCATCGATAAAGGTATAAATCACCGGCACAAACAGCAGACTGAGAATGGTGGAGCTTATCAGCCCGCCGATAACGGCAATTGCCATCGGTGCGCGGAACCCGGCATCGGCGCCGGAGGTCAGCACCAGCGGGATCATTCCGGCTATCATGGCCAGCGTGGTCATAATTATCGGACGGACGCGCTCACGTCCCGCGTCTTTTATTGCCTGCTCACGGCTGAGTCCGGCACGCTCTTTTTCCAGAATAAACTCCACCAGCAGAATGGAGTTTTTGGTCACAATCCCCATCAGCATCAGAATGCCGATAATGACCGGCAGATCGATCATTGCACCATACAGCACAAGGGCGATGATCGCACCGCCGGCAGAAAACGGCAGGGCCGCAAGGATGGTGACCGGCTGGAGAAAATCTTTAAACAGAACAATCAGAATCGCCAGCACCAGCAGAACACTGAACAGCATGGTGGTACTGAAACGCATAAACATATCATTCATATATTCCATATCACCGTATTCCAGTTGTGACACTGTCACTGGCAGGTTCTGATATTCAGGCAGAGCCATTACGGCATCCAGTGCTTCACCCAATGATAAGCCGGTCAGATTAGCCTCAACCGACATTTTACGGGCCCGGTTTATCCGGTCGATCTGTGCAGGGCCATCACTGAAATCAATGGTTGCCACAGACTTCAGCGGTACATTTCCCTGAGCCGTACTTCTGACCGGTAAATCATTCAGCACACGGATATCATTACGCTGGTATTCCGGTAAAACCACCTGCAACGCGAGTTGCCTGTCCGGAAGATTGAATTTCGCACTGCGGGAACCGGATTCCCCCATTGTGGCTATCCGCAGCGTATCAGCGATTTCACTGACATTCACACCGGTTCGCCCCGGGCCGTCAGGCCGAGGAGTGACAATCAGCTCTTTGCGCAGCAAGGGTTTTATCACCTGAACATTACTGAACCCGGGCAGGCGGGCAATACCGTTACGCAACTGCTGCATGGCACTCTCCAGCGCTGCCGGATCGGTGCCGGTAAAGACCAGCGAAAACTCTTTACCGCCGTTACTGTTACTGAAGTTATAGCGGGCATCCGGCATTTCACTGAACAACGGAGCAATTGCACGCTCAAATTCTTTCTGTGACAGCTCACGATCACCGGGATCAACCAGTGTCAGAATAATCTCGCCCTTGTGTTGTGCGATACCGTCCGCATCGTCCGCCACACCGGCAATGGTGTAGACAGATTTGATCTCCGGCCGGTCTTTCAGGGAGGTGGTCAGTGCCTGCAGGCGTTGCTGTGTCTGTTCAGCCGGTGTGCCGGGTGGTAATTCCACCTCAATCTGTGTCACACTGATATCGCCCTCCGGCATAAAACCGACAGGCAGCAAGGTGACGGATGCCACTGAGCCTGTCAGGAAGATGACTGCCAGTGCCAGCGCGGTTTTCCGGTGTTTCAGGGTCGCTGATAATAATCCGGTGTATTTTTCTGTCCAGCGGGGCACGACCGGCTCTGCATGTGACTTTTTGGCCGGCAGCAGGACATATGCGGCCATCAGCGGGGTGATAAGACGCGCTACCAGCAGAGAAGACAGTACCGCCGCAGACACAGTCACGCCGAACGGTACAAAATATTTACCGACAAACCCGCCGATAAAACTGACCGGCAGGAAAACGGCCACAATGGTCAGCGTAATCGCAACAATCGCGAAGCCGATAGCATCTGATGCTTTAAGCGCCGCAAGATACGGGCGTTCGCCGCGCTCGATGTATTTCTGGATATTTTCGACTTCCACAATCGCATCATCCACCAGAATGCCGATCACCAGTGTCAGTGCAAGCAGGGTGATGCTGTTGAGGCTGTAATCAAACAATGCCAGCACAAAAAATGCCGGTAATATGGATAACGGCAGCGCGACAGCCGCAACCAGTGTTGCCCGCCAGCTTTTCAGGAAGAAAAAGACAATCACGACGGTCAGGAACGCGCCCTCCAGCAACGTCTTAATCGTCAGCTGATAACTGGTTTCGGTATAGGTTACGGTGGATGAGATCAGTTCAATGGTCAGTTCAGGATGTTTTGCGGCGATCTCCGTCAGAGCCGCATCCACCTGTTCCGCGACGGCAACATCACTGGCACCTTTGGCACGGAATACAGCAAACCCGGCCACATCCCGGCCGTTAAGCTGCGAAATGCTGCGGGTGGTTTTTTGTCCGTTATAAATCTCTGCAATATCACCCAGCTTTATCCATTGTTCATTATCTGCGGGTAACTGAATGTTTTTTATATCATCAACAGATGCTTTTTCACCCAAAACGCGGATGGTATGGGCAAGCGCGTTGTATTGTGATGAACCGCCGGCTGCGTTCTGATGCACACCGCGCAGCCATTCATTCACGGTGGTCACTGACAGATTCAGGGCAGAGAGTTTGTCTGCATCCGGTTCAATACGGATCACCCGGTCCGCGCCGCCCTGACGGCTGACTTTCTGTACCCCGGGTAACATAATCAGCTGTTTACTGATGGTGTCATCGATAAACCAGGAGAGATCCGCCGCCGGAACGGTATCGGATGACACGGCATAACGCAGTATGGCTCCGCCCTCGACATCTATCCGGTTAATCAGCGGTTCATCAATACTTTGCGGTAATTCTCCGCGGATTTGCGAGATCTGCTCACGGACATCATTGGTGGCAATATACGGATCAACATCCAGATTAAATTCCACCGTTGTGGATGAAATTCCCTCAGTCACGGAAGAAGAAATATGACGGATACCGGGGATCCCGGAAACGGCCCGTTCGACCTGTTTGGTCACCGCATTTTCCAGTTCAGATGGTGAAGAGCCATCCTGAGTGACTGTCACTGTCACAACCGGGAAGTTAATCACCGGATTGGCTGTTACCGGCAGCTGTACAAAGGAAAACAGCCCGGCCACGGTCAGTGCCAGAAAAATAACGATAACCGGGATCGGGCGGGTGATCGCCCAGGAAGAGAGTTGTAATTTCATTTTGCAGCCTTCACCGGTGTAACGGTATCATTATCTGTCAGAAATGCCTGCGCATTAACCACCACATCCGCATCCGGCGGAAGCGGGCTGAGAATAGCAATCTGTCCGTTATTAATGACGCCGGTCTGCACCGGCAACTGCATCACTTTATTTTTTTTCACGATAAACACCGAGCGCTCACCGGTTTTACCGGTGCGCACCGCACTGTAAGGAAGACTTTGGTATTCACGGGATGCGGCGGTGTATGTCAGCACACCGGTTTGTCCCTGGCGCAGAGCAGTGAGTGATTCTCCGTCCGCAACCGTAACGCGCACACGGCCGGATTGTGTTAATGAGGAGAGTACCGGTGAAATAAACCGGACAGTGCCGCTCAGTTGCCGGTTATTCGCCGTTTTCAGTGTGACAGGTACGGTTTCCTGCATTTGCGCCAGTTCATCGGCACCTGCCGTGGCCTCAAATTCTATCTCTCCGTTTTCGATCATCTTAAACAGCAGGCTGTTATCAGACAGCATGCCCTGTACCGCATGGCGTTCACTGATGATACCGGCCGCCGGCGCATAGATTTTTGATTTATCTTCCTGACTTTTTTCCCGTGCCAGTTGCGCCTGCAACTGACGCAGCTCAGCCTGTCCGGCATCAACCTGTGCCCGCAGTGCTTTGGTATCTGATTTGGCTTTCTCAAATTCGCTGGCAGAAATCACACCACTGTGTGCCAGTTTGGTCATCCGGCTCAGATCGCGCTGAGATTGCTCTGCCAGCACGCCTTGCTGCCGGATGTAAGCTGCGGCTTTTTCTGTTTCCGCCTGTAGCTGGCGGACAGATGCACTTTGTAATGGTGATTCCAGCGTTGCCAGCAGTTGATTTTTCTCCACCCGCTGGCCTTCCTCCGCAAATACAGCCGTCACCGCCTGTTGTTGCAGCGGTGAGCCGATGGCGATTTCATTTTTAGCCACAAACCGCCCCGGCAGTGTGATCACCGGGGCAGAGCGTATCAGTTGCGGATGAGTCACACTGATCCGTATTTCATCAGCCCGGCAGGCAAGCGATACAGAAGAGAGCAAGAGTGTGGTGACTATCAGAATACAGTTTTTCATCGTGGTACAATTTCCGTCCCGGAGAGTTGCCCGATAAAATAAACTAAATAGTCTGACTTTCCTTAAACCCGCGTTAAGCCGTTATTTTTCGTTAAGCTGAATTAAGCCTGGTGCTATCCATGCGGTGCGCCCGCCGACCGTGGCACTGCGGTGCAGTGCGGTGTGGCTGAGACAAAATGCACTGATACCGGCAAATTCCTGCGAATACCAGGCACCGCCGCGCATAAGTGCCCGCTCTCCGTAATTACGCAGATAGATTTGATCACTTCGCGGCCTTTCTTCGTATGGGGCGAGCCCGTTCAGTTGCAGCAGATGCGGCGCGGGCAGATTATCCGTAGTTTCCATGCTGAAAAACGGGCCGTCGAGCAATCCCGGCGGGTAGCTGTTATCTCCGGGATCGCCGTTATAACAGGTAATATTGCCGGACAGCAGTGATGTGCCGCCGTTACCGGTCAGACAGGCGGACGGCGAATCATATTTTGCTGTTCCGTGAATTCCCGGCTCACAATATTGTCCGCTCTGCATATTCACTGACTGCCATAACAGCGGCGCATCTGCCGGTAATACGCTGATATCATTATCCCGCACAAGCTGAATTTCGCCTGCCATCAGGCGGACGCCGGTCTGCCATTCCCACAGGTTTCCGCAAAGGTCGCTGATCCCGGTCAGTTGCTGATTATGATACCAGTCCGGATGAGGAGAACCGGTCAGTGTATTAGCTTCTCCGCTGAGATCACCGGCGGGTTTACCGTCAATCCGTACCGCACGTTGTTCCGGGTGACGCAGACTGCGGCCATAATCGGTATTACCGTCCGGAATAACATTCTGCTGATCAATACAATGCATCAGTGCTGCCCATTCCGCATTACTGCTGAGATGAAATCCCGGTCCGGTTTGCTGTGCCAGCAGGCGGAATTCCGGCAAATTCAGATGGCAGGCCGGTGCTTTTCCGGGCTGACTGATAAGCTCGCCGTCATGCAGGCTGCCCGGGTAGCAGGCGTAGAAAAAGGCATCAATTATCTGTCCGTTCACACAAAATGCCGGATGCGGAGCCGAAAGGTCATCGCGGTAAATCTGATACATAAAATTCGGCTGGCCTTTGGCGGAATAAATGACTGTCCGCCGCCCCTGACTCTCTTTCTCTGTTTTGGCCCGCAGTGCATCGGGTGAAAAAATCATTGTCATCAATATTATCCTTATCGTTATGATTCAGGGTGCAGTGATACCCAGTAACCCGGCTGCCACGGCACCGGCAGAAACTGCCGGTAAAAGGCGCGGAATACCGCATCAGCATCAATATCTGCAAACAATACCGGATGCAGCCAGGTTGCGAATTTCAGTACTGCAATAAAGCCGAAAGGGCTGTCGTAGAAAGCGTGCCAGATGGCATAACATTCCCGCTGTTGTACTGCGTCCAGGGTTTTGAAAGCAGGGCGCTGCATCAGGATCGCAAGCTGTTTTTCCGCCACAGCAAGATCAGCCCCGGGGCCAAGTCCCACCCAGTCACCGCCGGGGTTATAGCTCTGCCATTGTCCGCCGGTGACAATCACCTTTTCCGGGCGGGTATGAATGATAGTTTCCTGGTTGAGCGTCCCGTAGGTACCGTGAATATATTCAGCACCGATATTCTTCCCGCCCGCACAGGTCAGAAATTCAGCCAGATTGCCGTTGCCGTAGGCATAACAGCATTCCGCGCTGAATCCGGCCGCGCGCTCCAGTAAAACCGGTACCGGCCGGTAAGGTGCTGCGGCCAGACGGGAGGTTACGACGGAAAGGTGTGAGTGAATAAAGGCGATTATCTCAGCAGCTCTGTCCGGAACGCCAAGGATCCCGCCCATAATGGCGATACTGCGTGGTGTGTTTTTCAGCGGGCTGATGCTCATATCCAGCACAGCAATCTGTATACCGGCACGTTCCAGGAGTGCCGTGATCCCGCCTGTTTCCATTGCGGAAAATGTGCCGGTAGTGACAAAAATAATGTCAGGATGCAGATCAACAATGGTTTCACTGTTTGCCTGTGCCCCGGCCAGAGGAGAAAGATGCGGCAGGGCAGCAAGTGCCGGAAATGCCCGGCAGTATTGCTGATAACTCAGTTCGTCCGCATGGCGGAATGCAGCAGGAATGGCCGCCAATTTTTCCGTCAGTTGTTTTCCTGCCAGTGAGGCATAAAGAAACATCAGAGAGGCATCCGCCACATAGATCCGCTGCGGTACAACAGAGCAGTCGATCCGGCGACCGCGGATATCGGTAATAACCTGTTGTTCTGTTTTTCCCGGCGCGGCGGATAATCCGCCCGGCAGTGCCGCCAGGGCAGAAAATACCAGGCCGTGTTTCAGCAGACATCGTTTCAGCTGATCCATAGTATCTCCGGCCTCAGAAGAAATAATTGAGAGTGGCAACAACCGTGCGGTCATTACCGATACTGCAATAGGTTGAACTGGTGCAGCCCGCCACATAAGACGTATTGGTGATATTGCTGATGGTCACACCCAGCTCCATTCCGCTCAGCTGCGGTGTCAGCGCATCCATCTGGTAGCGCAGGCTGAGATCACCCAGCCAGACGGCCGGTACGGTAAAGCTGTTGGTGTTATCCCCCTGAGTCGCACCGAGATAGCGGACACCGGCGCCGATCAGCGCACCGTCAAGATAGCGGCCGTGAAAACGGTAATCCGCCCAGAGTGAACCGCTGTGACGCGGGACCTGAACAGGGCGTTTGTTCAGTACGGAGCTGTCATCCGATTCGGTGATCACATTATCGGTAAAGGCATAACCGAGCATAATATTAAGTGACGGTGTCACGGCCATACGGCTTTCGAATTCAAGACCGCGTGAGCGGACTTTGCCGGTCTGATTATAGTAATCCGGGTTTTTCGGGTTATGAGTGGTGACATTTTTTTGGGTCAGTTCATACACCGCGAGACTTGCCATGATATCGCCGTTATCACTGAGGTATTTTATCCCGGCTTCTGTCTGGTCAGATTCTGTCGGCACAAATGGATTGCCGTCCGCATCGGTTCCCAATACCGGGTCAAAGCTGTCGGAGATGCTTATCCAGGGAGAGAAACCACTGTCGAAAGTGTAAGTCAGCCCCGCGCGGTGACTGTAAGCCGAGGTATCACTTTTTTCTGTTGTCCCGCTGAGGCGATTTGTGGTTTTCAGTGAGGAATCATCATAACGGCCGCTTAAAATCAGGCTCCATTGCTGCCAGCGTAAATGATCCTGCACATAAACGCCGTAGCGCCGGTAAGTTTGTCCGGTGGACGTGGATGATGTCATCTGCGGCGTAAACTGCGGGCGGTAGTCAGCACTGTAAGGATCAAATGTCACCGTTTGAGAGCCTGACCAGTCTTTGTCGAGTTTTCCGGTCTGAAGATCAAAACCGGTCAGAATTTCATGAGATACAGGGCCGGTGACAGCTTTGTAAATCAGCTGATTATCCGCCGCCAGGGTCCGGGCGCGGGACGGGGAATCCTGATACACCGCCGTCAGCAGGCGGTTATCCTGCACAAATCCGCGGGTAAAATCACGGCGGACACGGGATTTCACATCGGCATAACGGAGATTTTGTTTCAGCGTCAGCGAATCTGAAACCTGCCAGTTAACCAGTGACGTGACGGATTGCTGTGTGCGCCCCGATTTTTCATGATCCGGATTACTGTAGTTACGGTGTCTGTCCAAAGAGCCATACGAATTAGGCTGCAGACCGAGTGCGGCGGCAGGAAGGGTGTTGTAGTAACCGGTATAAGGATCATGCTGATAGACACCGGCCACTGTCCAGTTCAGGTTATTCAGAGGACGCCAGGTGACTGAGGGGGCTATCAGATAGCGGGACTGTTTTGTATTTTCAATCTGTGAACCGGAAGAGGCCGCTGAACCGGTCATCCGGTAAAGCCAGGTTTCTTCCTCATTCAGTGCACCGGTGCTGTCAAACCGCAGTGCATTGTTATCATAATTGCCGCTCTGAAACTGAATCTGATGAGATTCCTCCGCCTGCGGCAGCCGGGATTGCATATTGATCACGCCGCCGGCACCGCCCTGACCATACAACGCAGATGAGGGGCCGTGAACGGCCTCAACACTTTCGAGCAGCCAGGAATCCACCTGAGCGCCCCAAATCCCGCTGTTACCCGCAACCCGCAGGCCGTCGAGATAATAATCCGCGTCAAAGCCGCGCATTTTGGAAAAATCAATACTGTTACCGAAACCCCCGAATTTTTCACTGGTCACCCCGGCGCTGTAGCGCAGCGCTTTACTGAGGGATTCACCCGGCAGGGTATCAAGCTGATCACGGCGGATCACTGATACAAACTGCGGTGTTTCAGCCAGTAAGGCAGAGCCTTTTGTGGCCGCAGACTGACGGAGAGCACCATAACCGCGCGGTTCATAATGTTCATCATCCGCCGCCGTGACATAGACAACGTCTTCCGCTTCAGCATAAACAACCGGAACAGACAGAAATGAGACAGAGAAAACAGACGTAATAACAGATTGAATAACAACAGGGTAAGAACTCAGTAATCGGCGCATAGAGATTTTCTCAGTTGATCGGAACAGCTGAAGCATATACATCGACCGACCCTCAGTCAATAATGATGGTAATTATTTTCATTTGCATTTAAAAATTCAGGATGGAAGCGGCGGGAAATTTCGCTATAGTGGGGCGGATTCCATCACCCAACGGATCGGGAAATGACAAACAATACATTGAATAACACAGAACAGACCGCACAAAGCGGTATCAAAATCTATCTGAGGAACGGACTGTATTTCGTGCTGTTTTTAATCGCCGTACAGTTGCTGACTACCCTGACCGGTGGCGGCTTAACCGCGCTGGGCATTGAACCGCGTACCGTCAACGGGCTGTTCGGTATTTTCTTCGCACCCTTTATTCACAGCAGCTGGGGGCATTTGTTCAGCAATCTGCCGCCGCTGGTTATCCTCAGTGTGTTACTGATGATCCCGTCGGTGAAACATTATATTAAGGCATCTCTGTTTATTATTATCGTCGGCGGGTTGCTGGTCTGGTTATTCGGCCGGACGGCGGTGCATGTGGGTGCGAGCGGCTGGATCTTCGGGTTGTGGGCGCTGCTGATTTATCAGGGAATTTTCCGCCGTAAACCGCTGGATATTATTATCGGTATTGTGGTGCTGATTTATTACGGGGGCATGATCAGCGGACTGTTTCCGGGACAGCAGTTTGTCTCTGTTGAATCCCATCTGAGCGGCGCGGTGGCAGGTGTTTTATTCGGCTGGCTGCAATACCGTAAACGGAAACAGACAGCCGCACGGACATAAATGCGGAGAAACTCCGCATTTATTCACGGGTCATCAGCCGCGCAGGCGGGATGTTAATCCTTTCAGGAAATAACGCAGCAGCTGATCACCGCAGTCGCGGTAATTTTTATGATCCGGGTTACGGAACAGGGCGCTGATTTCCGGTTTTGAGACCCGGAAGTCGGCACGCCGGAAAATATCTTCCATATCCGTATCCTTCAGTTCAAATGCAACGCGCATTTTTTTCAGGATAATATTATTGGTCAGGCGGGCATCCACCGCCGGTGCCGGGCGGCTTTCATCTTTGCCGCGGCGGAAAATAATCAGTCCGTTAAGAAAATGGCCGGTCACGTTATCATCACAAATCTGATAATCCGCATCGTCTTCTTTTTTCAGCCAGTCGCTCATCTGCGCTTTGGTGACAGTTAATCCGGCAAGTCCGGTGATTTCGGCCATTTTTGCATCACTCAGATCCAGCATATAGCGGACACTGCGCAGAACATAGTTATTCAGCATAAACAGGGGGTATCCATGGAGGGAATTATAAACCCTGCAATACTAGTGATTATCCGCCCGCATTTCAATGAAATCCGCCGGTTGGTAGTGGATTAATGCCGGTGATATAGTAGATCTTTCCGTTCAGCTATGAGGTTACTATGTCACTGTCCCGCACGTTTACCGCCACACTGCTTGCTGCTGCCTGTTCTGCTTATGCCGCCGGCCCGGCCGATTTAATGATAACGGACGGCACTGTGCTGACCATGAATCCGGATAATACGGTTTATGAGCACGGCACCGTGGTGGTCAGTGACGGCAAAATTGTGGCTGTCGGCGGACCGGAACTGACAACGAAGTATCAGGCAAAAAAAGTGCTGGATGTGAACGGCGATATCGTCATGCCGGGGCTGATAAATACCCATACTCACGGTTCCATGACGGTTTTCCGTTCCCTCGGGGATGATGTGCCGGATCGCCTGCACCGCTATATTTTCCCGCTGGAAAACAAGCTGGTGTCCCGTGAGATGGTACGCACCGGTGCCAATCTTGCCAATATCGAAATGATTAAAGGCGGTGTGACTACCTACGCCGATATGTATTATTTCGAGGATGAAGTGGCCAAAACCGTGGATAAAGCGGGTTTACGCGCCGTACTGGGTGAAACAATTATTAATTTCCCTGTCGCGGATGCACAGACACCGGAAGAAGGGATTGCCTATGCCGTGCGCTTTATCAAAGAATATAAAGATCATCCGCGTATCACACCGGCGTTTGCCCCGCATGCCCCGTATACCAACACCACTGAAAACTTACAGAAAATCGCAGCGTTGTCCGAAGAGCTGAATGTGCCGGTGATGATCCATCTGGCAGAAACTGATCGCGAAAAAGAAGAGATCGCCAAACGCACCGGCGGAAAAAGCCCGGTGCAGTATATGGCAGATATCGGCGTGCTGAATAAGCGCCTGCTGGCAGCGCATGTCATTATGGCGGATGATAATGACCTGAATTTGCTGAAAAAATATGATGTCGGGGTGGCTCACAATATCAGTGCAAATACCAAATCGGCCAAAGGCGTGGCACCGGTCACGCAGATGCTGGAAAAAGGTATCCGTACCGGTCTCGGCACTGACGGACCGATGTCCTCTAATACACTGACGACCATGAATGAACTCAACCTGGTCGGTAAAATTCATAAACTGGAAACTCAAAACCGGGCGGCCATGCCGCCGCTGACCGTGGTTGAAATGGCGACCATGGGATCAGCAAGGGCTCTCCATATGGATGATAAAATCGGATCACTGGAAACCGGAAAACTGGCGGATATCATCGTGGTCGATACCAAAGCCCCGAATATGGTACCGGTATACAGCCCGTATGCCGCCCTGGTTTACGGCGCAAACGGTGCCAATGTCCGCCATACCATTGTCGACGGCGTGATCCTGATGGAAGACCGGCAGTTACTGACTGTCAATGAAAATGAGATTATTCAGGATGCACAGCGTTTTGCGGAGAAAGTCCGTGAAACTGTGCGCGCTTCAGGGGAAGAGGTGAAATGACAAAAAAACTTAAATGTGCGCTGATTTATGATTTTGACGGCACTCTGGCGGAAGGTGATTGTCCGGAGCACGGTCTGATGCCCGCGCTGGGTATCAGTGATACTCAGGCATTCTGGCGGGAAGTGAAGCGGTTTGCCAAAGCGGATGATGGTGACGAAATTCTGTCCTATATGGGGTTACTGGCTGCGAAAGCCAATATCCGGCAGTCATCTGAATTGAGTGCTGAGAATCTGAAGAAACACGGCAAAACCATTCCGCTGTTTCCCGGCGTTACCGAATGGTTCAGCCGTATCAATGCCTGGGCGCATGAACAGGGACTGGACCCGGAACACTATATTTTATCCAGCGGGCTGGACGGCATGATCCGCGGCACCGCTATCGGCCATGAATTCCGGGATATTTTTGCCTGCAAATATCACTATTCCGCGGACGGAAAAACAGCGTTATGGCCGGCGCAGGCCATCAATTACACCACCAAAACCCAGTTTTTATTCCGGATAAACAAAGGAATACATAACTCCTGGGATAACGTTGCGGTAAATCAGTTTATCGAGCAGGAAGAGCGCGAAGTACAGTTCCGTCATATGATCTATTTCGGTGATGGTGATACCGATATCCCGGCCATGAAAATGGTGCGTTATCAGGGCGGTTTCTCGCTGGCGGTGTTTGACCAGAAGAAATGGGGCAATCCGGAGACACAACAGAAAGTCGGCAAGCTGATTGCGGAGGAGCGGGCAAACTATGTGGTACCCGCAAACTACGAGGAAGGCAGCCAGCTGGATGTGACCGTGAAAGGGCTGTTACAGCTGTTCCGCCGTAAGCGCTGAGCACAACGTCTGCGGCCCGGTAAATCCGGCGCCGCAGGCAGTCAGCTTATTTAACCAGTTTCAGACCGATAACCCCGGTCACTGTCAGAGTGATAAAAAACAGCCGCTGCAGAGAAAACGGCTCTTTAAACCAGAGCACACCGGTCACACACAAACCAATAGCCCCGATGGCTGTCCAGAGAATATAGGTCGTACCAAGCGGCAGCGTTTTCAGTGCCTGTGCCAGCAGGAAAATACTGATCAGGGCAGAGGCAACCGCCAGCACGCTGGCCGTCAGTTTTGTCCAGCCATCGTTCAGCTTCAGCGAAATGCCCATCACAATCTCAAACAGTGACGCGGCAAGCAGATACACCCACACCATTACTGATTCCCTGCCGGTGCAATAAACGTGACGCTGTCACGTATCATATTCACATTAATCGCTTCTTTTACCGCCGGACGGGCAGATAACGCCGTCAGCCACGCCATCACGGCAGGGAAAGCAGACAGATCCAAATCCAGCTCATGCCAGGTACGTAACCAGGAAAATGCCGCCATATCGGCGATAGTGTAAGTATCACCGGCCAGATAAGGCGATATCTGCAATTGTTTCTCCACAACACCGAGCAGACGCAGTGTTTCTTTACGGTAACGTGCCAGTGCTTCTTCATTACGGGTTTTGGACCCGTGCAGGAACCACCACAACTGACCCATCATCGGGCCGATACCGCCAATCTGGAAATGCAGCCACTGCTGAACCTGACATTGTTCTTTCAGGGAATCAGGCTTAAACAGCGGATATTTATCAGATAGCCGGGTAAGAATAGCACCGGATTCAAACAGCGTGATACCCGCCGCGTGATCAACAATGGCGGGGATTTTTCCGTTCGGATTAATCGCCAGAAAGGCAGGCTGATGCTGTTCACCGGCAGATAAATCCACAAAACGCCGCTCAAACGGAATACCTGCTTCGTGCAGGAACAGGGCGACTTTCAGGCCGTTCGGGGTATCAGCGGTGTAAAACGTGATATCCGGTTTTTTTGATACAGTCATGGTGACTCCGTTTCAGATAAATACATAGTTGCAAATGCAATCGTTGTATTTGCAACTATAATCCTGTTTATCCGACAACACAAGCCGCTGTCATTCTGCTGACTGTGCTTTTCCGGCCACCGCAGTAAACAACGCCGTCATACGGGTAATATCATCTTCACTGAACTGACTGAGGAAATCCGCTTTGATCACCGCCTGATACACCACCCACATTTCTTTTCTCAGCGCTCTGCCTTTTTCTGTAATAGTGGCAAAAGCGGCACGCCGGTCACTGTCAGAGCGGGAGCGGGTAACCAGGTTTTCTTTCTCCAGCCGGTCAATCAGCCGGGTCAGGTTATAGCGTTCAATAGCCAGTACATCTGCCAGTTCATTCATCCGCCGCGTGCCGTTTTCACCGCTTTCCAGCCCCCACAGCACATCATACCAGGCATAAACCGGCAGCCCGGCCTGTGACAATGCAGTTTCAATGTTGCGGATCAGCAGCCGGTGAGCACGGACAAACGCAAACCAGGGATCGGGCAGATTCGGGGTCATAAGGGTTTTCCTGTTAAAAGACATGATTGCAAATGCAATTATACAGACGGAATCAATATGCGGAGAATATTTTTACCCGGTTACCGTCCGGAACCTGTTAATTGGTGTACCATAACATCAGATATTATTCAGAATATGAAATCAGAATAAGAAATGTACGGAGAAAGTATGAAATACCAAAATGTGACCGACACGCCCGGTGAGAATTCCTATTTCCTCGTTTTTAATCTGACAGATACCCCGCAAACCCGGGAAAAGGTGGTTACTCTGTGTAATAACCTGTCCGGTATTCTGCGCAGCATCCGTAACCGCTTTCCGAAACTGGAAGTCAGTTGTGTGATGGGCTTCGGGGCGGATGCCTGGCAAAAATTGTTTCCGGATGCGGGCAAACCCCGTGAACTGAATACCTTTGAAGCGATTAAAGGACCGCGCTTTACCGCCGTATCCACCCCCGGTGATATCTTCTTTCATATCCGCGCCCTGAATGTGTCCGCCTGTTACGAGCTGGGTTCCATCATCAGCCGTGCTCTGAGCGGTGCAGTGACCTGTGAGGATGAAGTTCACGGTTTCCGTTATATGGACGGACGCGCGATTATCGGCTTTGTCGACGGGACAGAAAACCCGGAATTTGAGGATGAACGCAAAGAATATGCGGTTATCGGCGACGAAGATCCGGGATTTGCCGGCGGCAGTTATGCGTTTGTTCAGAAATATATTCACGATATGGATGCATGGCAGAACCTGAGCACCGAAGACCAGGAAAAAGTTATCGGTCGTCATAAATTTAATGATGTCGAACTGACGGATGAGCAGAAAATCCCTGGCTCCCATAATGTGGTGACCAATATTCAGGACGAAGAGGGTAATGACCTGAAAATTGTCCGTGCCAATATGCCGTTCTCCAATCCGGCCAAAAATGAGCATGGTACCTATTTTATCGGCTATGCCCGCTATTTCGCCACCACCCGGCGGATGCTGGAAAATATGTTTGCCGGGAAAGAAACCGGTGCGACCGATGAATTACTGAAATTCAGTACTGCCGTGACCGGCACGCTGTTCTTTATTCCGTCTCCGGCCATGCTGGATGATGTTGAATAACTGACCTGATCCGGGGGATCACTCCCGGATCAGTTTTCCCGACTGATATTCCCGCGTTTTTTATTGGTATTTCCCCGTTGTCTGCGGTAAAGTTTCCGGCTTTTTTCCGGCATGGCAAACAGCGGAGGCATTATGTTTATTGGTTTTGATTACGGAACATCCAACTGCTCAGTGGCAGTAATGAAAGAGGGCACTCCGGTGTTATTACCACTGGAGGGGGATAATGTCTATATTCCGTCCACCCTGTGTGCACCGACACGCGAATCCGTATCTGAACACCTGTTCCGTCACCGTAATATTGCGCCGTCAGATAATACCGGCGAACAACTATTACGCCGTTCTGTTGCTTTTAACCGTGAGGAAGGGATTGAACTGGTGCCGGAAGATATTCTGTTCGGCCAGTCGGCGCTGGAACTCTATCTCAGTGATCCGCGTGATGTTTATTACGTCAAATCCCCGAAATCCTTTCTCGGTGCCTCCGGATTGCATGATGTGCAAATCAGTTTCTTTGAGGATCTGGTCTGCGCCATGATGGCGAATATTAAGTCTCAGGCTGAGCTGTCCACACAGCAAATGATCACAGAAACCGTGATCGGCAGACCGGTTAACTTCCACGGGCTGGGTGGTGAAAACGCGAATAAGCAGGCGGAAGCCATTCTTCTGCGGGCCGCAAAACGGGCCGGTTTTCAGGAGGTGACCTTTCAGTTTGAACCGGTGGCTGCCGGGCTGGAATATGAATCGGTGCTGAATAATGATCAGACGGTGCTGGTGGTCGATATCGGCGGCGGTACCACGGACTGTTCACTTATCCGCATGGGGCCGGGTTACCGGGGACAGGCAGATCGCACCGGCAGCCTGCTGGCACACAGCGGACAGCGGGTCGGCGGAAACGACCTTGATATTTATCTGGCCTTTAAACAACTGATGCCGCTGTTCGGCATGAAGAGCCGCGCAGCCTCCGGTATTGAAATGCCGCTGATGCAATTCTGGAACCCGATCGCCATTAATAACGTCGAAGCACAAAAAGAGTTCTATTCGCGTCAGAATCTCACGCTGTTACAGCAGCTGAAACGGGATGCGGCAGAACCGGAAAAACTGCAGCGTTTGCTGGACGTATATAACCAGAGCCTGGGTTACAGTATTGTCCGCCGGGCGGAAGAGGCGAAAATCGCGCTTTCCGCCTCACCGCAATACCGTGCGGCTATCCGCCTGCTCAGTGAAACACTGGAAACGGAGATCAGCGCGGCGGAGATGGAGGAATCCATCGCCTCTCCGAAAGATAAAATGATTTCCCTGGTGAATGATGCGGTACAACAGGGCGGTGCAACACCGGATGCTATTTTTATCACCGGCGGCTCAGGGCGTTCACCGGTATTATGCCGTGCCATTGAAGCTCAGTTGCCGGGAATTCCGGTTGTCAGAGGGAATGACTTCGGCTCGGTAACCGCCGGTCTGGCACGCTGGGGCGAAATTTGTTTTAAATAAACTTGCAACAGACCGGTCGGTCTATTAGAGTATCGCCATGAACAAACATACTGAACACGATACCCGCGAACATCTTCTGGCCACCGGCGAACGCCTGTGTCTTCAGCACGGCTTTACCGGCATGGGACTCAGCGAACTGCTGAAAACAGCCGGGGTGCCAAAGGGATCGTTTTATCATTATTTCCGCTCCAAGGAGTTATTCGGCGTTGTTATGCTGGAACGCTATTATGAAGATTACCTGGAGCGCCTGACCGGGCATTTTGAGCACGGGGCGGGGGATTACCGTGATCGGTTTCTCGCGTATTATGGTGATATTCTGAAAAATGCCTGTCAGCACAGTCATATTCAGGGCTGTCTGACGGTTAAATTATCTGCTGAAGTGTGTGATTTATCGGAAGATATGAATGCTGCAATGGATAAGGGCGTCAGTAAAGTGATCGCGCTGCTGGCGCAGAGCCTGGAAAACGGAAAGAAAGAGAAATCACTGACGTTTGAGCGGGATGCACAGCACACCGCACAGGTACTTTATTCACTGTGGCTGGGGGCAAATCTGCAGGCAAAAATTTCCCGCAGTACCGCGCCGCTGGAAAGTGCGCTGGCCCATGTTGAAACACTGATTACCGCGCCTGAGTAACTATTTTATATACGTCACGACAGGCGTTTTTATTTATCTGAACACTAGTCGACTGGTCTAATCCGGAGATATTATGTCACAACATCCATCGTCACAGAAAAAGCTGTTTACCCCGCTGAAAGTGGGGGCGTTTACCGCACCTAACCGCGTCTTTATGGCACCGCTGACCCGGCTGCGCAGTATCGAACCCGGTGATATTCCGACTCCGCTGATGGGCGAGTATTACCGCCAGCGTGCCGGTGCCGGGCTGATTATCTCGGAAGCCACCCAGATTTCCGCACAAGCCAAAGGCTATGCCGGTGCACCGGGGCTGCACAGCCCGGAACAGATTGCGGCCTGGAAAAAAATCACGGCAGGTGTGCATGAAGCCGGCGGCCATATTGCTGTCCAGTTATGGCATACCGGGCGGATTTCCCATAACAGTATCCAGCCGGGACAACAGGCACCGGTAGCACCATCTGCTATCAGCGCCGGTACCCGCACCTCACTGCGTGATGAGAATGGTCACGCTATCCGTGTCGATACTTCCATGCCGCGCGCACTGGAAACCAGTGAGATCCCGGGGATTGTGAATGATTTCCGTCAGGCGGTTGCCAATGCGCGCGAGGCCGGTTTTGACATGGCAGAACTGCATTCCGCTCACGGTTATCTGTTGCATCAGTTCTTATCACCGGATGCCAACCATCGTACCGATCAGTACGGCGGCAGCCGTGAAAACCGCGCCCGTCTGGTGCTGGAAGTCGTGGATGCGGTGTGTGCGGAATGGGGGCCGGAGCATATCGGTATCCGTGTGTCACCGATTGGTTCATTCCAGAATATGAGCAACGGCCCGGATGAAGAAGCAGATGCTCTGTATCTGATTGAAGAGCTGAATAAACGTAATATCGCCTATCTGCATATGTCTGAGCCGGACTGGGCAGGCGGCCAGCCGTACAGCGAAGATTTCCGCCGCAAGGTGCGTTCTCTGTTCCGTGGCGTGATCATCGGTGCCGGTGCTTATACTCCGGAAAAAGCCGAAGATCTGATTGAAAAAGGGTTGATTGATGCAGTGGCATTTGGCCGCGATTATATCGCCAATCCGGATCTGGCGGCACGTCTGGCGAAAAAAGTACCGCTGAACCCGCAGCGCCCGGAATCCTTCTACGGCGGTGGTGCCGAAGGCTATACCGATTACCCGTTTATGGCATAACAGATAATAACCCGGCAGCAAACCGCGCCGGGTTATTTTTATGGCCGGATAATTGTATGTGCATACACCGTACTGAAGCCGTCCATCTCTATTTTGCGGAATTCCACATCAAAGACTTCATTTAATAATGAGGATTCCAGCAGTTCGGCGGATGAACCGAAATAGCGTAATTGTCCCTGTGATAACACAATAACTGATTCAAAATAGCGGAATACCATATCCAGTTCGTGCAGACACACTACCACCAGTTTTTCTTTTCCCTGAGCCGTTAAATCCTCAATCAGCTGCATGCGGTGTTTTATATCCAGTGCAGCCCCCGGTTCATCGGCAAATATCACCGGCGGGTCACACATCAGTGCCATTGCGGTAAGTACCCGGCTTTTTTCCCCTCCCGATAATATATGCCAGTGTTTATCCAGTAACGGCTGTAATTCATATTTCCGGCAGGCGGATGCTTTTGCTGTTTTCGGATCAGATGCCCGCTCTGCGGCCAGCGAAATTAATTCATCTGTCCGCTGATCCCAGCAGGGATTAAAACTCTGCGGGATAAGGCCGATTTTCCGCATCCGCGCAGCGCCTTTATAACGGCTGATATTTTTCCCGTCCAGTATCACGGCACTGAATACCTCCGGGGTCAGCCCGGATAATGCTTTTATCAGCGTGGATTTACCGGAGCCGTTCGGGCCGATAAGCGCAATACTGCCTCTGGCGGGTAAATGCAGGGAATCAATCGTCAGTATTGTTTTATCCTGTTTACGGACATTGAGGTTATTCACTGTGATCATGATTTTCTCACCCGTTTCGCCAGCAGATAAATAAAGAAAGGGCCGCCGATAAAGGCGGTGATCAGCCCGAGCGGTATTTCTCCCGGCGGCAGCAGGCTGCGCGATAATGCATCGGAAAACATCACCAGTGCCGCACCAATTACCGCAGAGGCGGGCAGAACATATTTATGGCGGGCACCGGTCTGCCAGCGGGCAATATGCGGGGCAATCAGTCCGATAAAGCCGACAACACCGCCGAGTGACACGGCAATCGCCACAATGGCGGATCCGGCAATTAAGGCCAGCACGGTAAACCGTTCAACCGATAAGCCGAAACTCATTGCCATTGTTCTGTCCAGTCCCATTAAATCCAGCCCGTCAGATAACAGATAAACAGATAGCAAAACTGACACGAGGGTTAATATCAGGCTGATAATCAAACCGTCACCGGACGGCGTTTGTATTCCGCCCAGAATCCAGCTTAATACCACCTGGAGGCTGGTGCTTTCATCGGATAACGCCATCATCATAAATGAACGGGCGGCATTTAACACCGCACTGACAGCCACCCCGGTTAATAACAGCGTGGCGGTATCCAGTGACCCGGCAATCCGCGAGACGGATAACACAATAAATATCGCCGCCAGTGCGCCGCTGAACGCAAATAACGGCAGTGATACCGCCAGCGGTAATCCGAGCGGGACTAATAATGCAATGGTTCCGCCGATCGCCGCACCGCCGGAAGATCCTAATAACCAGGGTTCTGCCAGCGGATTACGGAATACCCCCTGAAAAATAGCGCCGCTTAATCCCAGTAATGCGCCGGTAAATCCGGCAGTAATCACACGCGGTAAACGCCATTCTGTTAACAGGCGGGATGTCAGATCATCACTGTAAAACAGGGCGCTGAGCACTTTCAGCGGACTTTCCCAGGTGTGACCCGCACAGGCTGAAAAAATAAATGCAGCGAAAAGGATGAATAACAGGCTGACAATTTTCACTGTTTCAGACTCCATTTTTCAAATATGTCAGACATATATTCAATACCGTCAATAATCCGGGGGCCGGGAATAAGCACATAGGCACTTTTTACCGGATAAATATCGTTGTTTTTTACCGCTT
Organism: Morganella morganii; assembly: GCF_019242955.1. Lineage (GTDB taxonomy): Bacteria > Pseudomonadota > Gammaproteobacteria > Enterobacterales > Enterobacteriaceae > Morganella > Morganella sibonii. The sequence goes on along the minus strand of NZ_CP066129.1, from coordinate 2,063,746 downwards.
TCATTTGTGACCAGCCGGGAAGTGCCAGTAAATTACGGATTTTATCTCCGGTGATGGTGTACAGAATAATATCAGGATCGGCGGCGATGATGGCTTCCGGTGATACCTGTTTCAGCGCCGGTCCGGCCTGTTTATATTCCTCCAGCGCCAGCGTTCCGCCCGCTTTTAAAACAGAATCTGCGGTATATCCGGGGGTTTTCTTATATGCCTGCGGCCGGGCAACCAGTAATAACCCGTTACTGACCTGACCGGTGATCATAATAACCCTTGGTGCCCGGTAACCGGGCGGTTTTTGCTGAACAGTGTGCAGCCGCTGTTCCATTTCTGCCGCCACCTGTTCACCTTTTTCCGTTGTTTTGGTGACCTGCGCCACCAGGCGGATATTGCGGATAATCTCCTCAATACTGTTTCCTTCCAGCACCAGTACAGGAATACCGAATTTACGCAGTGGTATTAATAATTGATGTGTCGCCTGGCGGGCAGGGGTCATAATCACCAGATCCGGTTTCTGTTCAATGATCCGTTCCAGGGAAAAACCGAGACGGCCGCCGATTAACGGTTTATTTTTGATTTCATCCGGGAAATAGGTATAGGCATCAATACCGGCGATATTGTCAGCCAGTCCGAGGATGGCCACAATTTCGGTATTTGATGAAAAGATAGTCACAATACGCTGCGGTTTTTCGCTCAGTGTGACCGGCGCAGATAATTGCGCCATCATACTGAAAGCAGGCAGAGCATGGCACAGGGCCATGCTCAGTGTGATGATAATAATCAGGACTTTCATTGTTGCCGGTTAAAAACGGTATGTCACACCGGCAATAAATGACCGGCCGGGCATAGAGGTTCCCGGACTGCCGTTGGATTTTGACGGCAGCATAATATACGGGTCTTCATCCAGGGCAAAAAAGACCGGATGTTCGTTTTTATCCAGAATATTGTCTATCCGTCCGTACAGCGTCAGCGACTGGCTGATATCCACATCTGCCTGAAGATTCCAGACCATAAATGGTGATTTACGCATGACATATGAGGAATAAGGGCGGATCTCCGGAATAATTCCTTCTTCGGTTTTATACCACATCGGCCCGCGCAGAATTCCCTGTAACTGAATGCTCCACGGATAACGGGCATTGGTAAAATAAAGCTCGTTAATAAATGCAGCCTGGTACTGATACATGCGCTGAACTTTATTACTGTTATTGGTCGCGGTTATTTTGGCACCTTTATCTTCCATATCGAAATTCCAGCTGCCGTTTAAACGCATGACCCAATCCCAGTCTGTCTGCCAGTCAAATACACGGTTAACCGTGGCATGGCTGTTAATTTCCAGTCCGCGCACCACAATATCATCGTCGCTGTTGGCATACTGATAAACATTCGGCGCCAGAACGTTGGTCTGTATTCTGTTCTGAATGGTATTCTGAAACAGGGCAATATCCACGGAATTCAGGGAGTCACCGAGTGTCGCGCCCACTTCAAACTGACGGTTACTTTCCGCTTTCAGGGAACTGTTTCCCAGATATTGCGTGCCGGACAGCGTAATATAATCCGCGCCCAGCTGTGTGGCGGTCGGCGCACGGTAACCGGTGGCGACAGAGGATTTCAGGTTCAGCCAGTCATTGACCTGATAGTTGGTACCGAGACTCCAGGTTAACTGATTATATGAGGCGCTGCCGGTGAACTGATTATCCAGGTTCGGGGTTTTATCAAAATTGGTTTTCCCGTAGGTATAACGCATCCCGCCGCGGATTATCCAGCTGTCATCAAATAAACTCTGCCGGTCATCAAAATAAACGGCATACTGATTTTCAGTCTGATTATTATCGTACGGTGCCGATTGTTTTACCGGGTTGCCGCTGACACTGACCTGATCACGTTCTGAACGCAGACGGCTGTATTCATAATCAACGCCTAATAACAGATCGTTCTGCTCATGGAGTTTTATTACCGGCTGGAATTTCACGCCGTAAATATCCAGCTGACGACGGTTATGATCACTGCGGGTTTTCGCTGTCAGCGGTGATGCCCAGCGGAAATTATCCACGTCCTGCACAAAATAGGCATGGCTGTTCATTCTGAAAATACTGTCGTCGGTGCCGTTTTTCCAGACCACATCCGCCGAGCGGTTATAACGGGTATCTTTGGCGTAAATATTCCCGGTTGAACCACGGAAACCGCCGTCATAAATACCGTCTGTCCGCAGTGATACATCGAGCAGGTTACTTTCGTTAATCTTCCAGCCTAAATTACCGCTTAAACCAAAACGTTCCCAGTTGGTATTTTCCTGTTTGCTGCCGCCTTTCCCGGAATGGTAATCATCACGGCGGCCGGCTTCAAACCCGACATAGCCGTAAATATCGCCGTCATCATTCTGAAAACCATAGCCGCCGTAGGTCTGTGCCAGTCCCCATGAACCGGTTTCCGCTGAAATTTTCCCGCCTTCGTCGGTTAATCCGTTTTTCAGGAAAATATTAATCACGCCGCCCATTGCCTGAGAGCCGTAAATAACCGAAGAGGGCCCGCGGATAACTTCAATCCGGCTGACATCTTTCGGTGATAATTTGGATAAGTTGGCGGTTCCCGCACGGCGGCCGTTAACTAATACCAGCACCTGCCCGGCAAAATCTTTTCCCTGGCCATCTGTTGCAGCGCCGCGGATATTAATGGATGTCTGCCCGGGACTCCATTCACTGAAAAAACCGACACTGTTTTGTGCCAGTAATTCAGTCAGACTTTCCGCCCGTGAGCGTTCAATCTGATCACTGTCAATAACCTGCGTGGTGACGGTGGATTTTCGCTGTTGTTCTTCACGGCCTGACGCGGTGACAATTAACGTATCACCGCTTTCTGTATCCTGTTTTACTGTATTTTCCGCCCCGGCGGATAATTGTGAATATGACAGGATCAGTGAAACCAGCGCCAGTTTCCTGCTGTTTATTTTCATTTTTTAAAACTCATTTTTATATAATGCCTGACCAAGACACCGGTTATATCCGGTGTATTCCCTGAAATAATTTTTCTGAAACAAATAACATCAAGTGTTAATGAGATCCGTTTTCATCTTAAGAAAACAGGGCAGGCTAAGTCACTAAAAAATATGACTAATCGTCTGAAACGGGAAAGTGGTCAAGATAATTGAAAACAAACCGTTACAATCACGCCGGGAGATAATAAGAAAGGTGAGCAGATGTTGAAAATATGCTGCATTGTTAAAACCCGGCGGCACCGGAACGATACCGCCGGATAAGGCTACAATAAGCGGATGCGGTGCCGGAAGCGATCAATAAACTGCTGATTCCAGTCATCGCCGCCGGTGGCATTGCCGCTTTTCCAGATTGGCGGTTCGATGCCTTGCTGTGCCAGCAGATTTACCGTTTCGGTTATCAGAGCATTCAGAAGAAAAGCATTGGCAAAGGTGGACATCGCCGCCACCTGCTGAGTTATCCCCGGGATCTGCATAACCGCATCACCGACCTGAACCTGTGAATCCAGCACCAGGTCGGCAATATCACACAGGTTCTGTCCCGAAGGGTGGCGCGCGGGGTGATCTGCCGGTGTTTCCCCGGCGTGGGCAACCGACGTTACTGCTATCACCGTCACCCCGCGCTTTTTCGCTTCAAGGGCAATATCAATGACAGAGGCATTAATACCATACGCATTGATAAGCACCATCACTTCCCCGGTCTGCACCGGGTTGTTATTCATCACAATCCTGCCGAAGCCCGGCAGCCGTTCAACCGCCATTGAGCGCAGTGCGCCGTTTGTTAGCAGCGTACCTTCATCAAGGATCGGATTAATATGCATCAGCCCCCCGGCGCGGAAAAAAACTTCCTGGGGGCCGAGGTTGGAATGTCCGCCGGATGCCGCAACGTGGATCAGGTTATCCCGTGTTATCTGCTCCGCCAGCAGGGCGGCAGCCTGCGGTAACGTCTCACGGTTACTGTCCAGCACGATGTGCAGATGTGCGGTAATTTTGCTGAGATATTCCGCGGATAATGCCAGCGGATCAGTTGTTGTATTTATCATCGTTATGCGCGGTAAACCGCCTCCCCCTGAAGATACGTTTCCAGCACCTGCAATGTGCTGCCCCGGATATCAAGTACCACGATATCCGCCCGTTTTCCGGCCGTGAGTGTGCCTCTGTCTGCCAGTCCGAGGAACGCGGCCGGGTTTTCAGCGGCATAACGCCAGGCGTGTTCTGCGTCACTCAGTCCGCTGCGGATCAGAAAACTGACACAATCCAGAGCGGATTGCGCCGAGCCTGCCAGCAGTTCTTCATTCGCAGCAAGATGCAGACGGCCTTGCTCTGTCAGCACCACATCACCGCCGATATGGGTGTGATAACGGCCCGGTGCCATACCGCCGAATGCCGTGGTATCGCTGGTCAGCAGAATTTTTCCCTGTTTGGCGCGCAGGATCACTTTGATCAGTGACGGCGGCAGATGAAAACCATCAGTAATAATGCCGCTCCACAGGTTGTCTTCCGCCAGCTGTGCCCAGATGGGGTTATGGTGGCGGTGCATCTGCAATTCACAGCCGTTGCCGAGGTGAGTGGACATTGTCGCGCCCAGTTCTGCGGCGCGGCGGATTTGCTCCGGTGTTGCTGCGGTATGGCCGATGGAGACACGGATATTGTTATCCGTACAAAAGCGGATAGTGTCTGCCAGCCCGTCTTCCTGTTCAGGAGAGAGTGTCAGTATCCGCAGCAATCCCTGTGATAAATCATGCCACTGCCGGACTTTTTCAGCATCGCAGTGCTGCACACAGGCTTTATCGTGCGCACCGCGCGGACCGCTGACCGGTGAAATAAACGGTCCTTCCAGATGAATACCTGCTGTGGAGGCCCGAATCCGGGGATCAGCGGCACAAAAGACAGCAAAATCAGACATCAGCTGTGAAATCGCACTATCGCTGTTGGTGATAATGGTCGGGCACAGGCTGGTCACCCCTTTCTGATATAATTTTTCGTAACTGTGGCGGACATCATCCCGGTGCAGCGGCAGGGTGTTGTAATCCGTTCCCGCGTAACCGTTGACCTGCAAATCCGTCAGTCCGGCGGCGACATACGGCAGATTTTCCGGAGTATCAGTATGCAGGGGCTCAATACCGGAGATAACACCGTTATCCGCCGTGACAGTAACCGGCTTGCCGTTCAGGGTTTTAGCGCGGATCAGCATAAGTCCGCTCCTGAATCTTTATCCAGATAAAGGAAAGCACTGTTGTGACGGCGCAGAATGGTTGCCGGCAGCTCTTCACTGACAGGATCATGGATCATCCGCGTAACAGCCTGCCGCTTGGTTGCGGCCGGTACCACACATACCATATGGCGGGCACTGACCAGTGCAGGAATTGTCAGTGTCAGGGCATACATCGGGACATCATCTGTCCGCGCAAAGCAGCCGTCGTTGACCTGTTGCTGACGGCACTGTTCATCCAGTTGCACCCGTTTGACAATGTCGCTGTCACTGAAATCCGCCACCCACGGATCATTAAAGGCAATATGACCGTTTTCGCCGACACCCAGACACACCAGATCCACCGGCGCGGCGGAAAGCAGTTCCGCATAGCGGCGGCATTCCGCGTCACTGTCCGTGGCATGCGCCCGGATAAAATGCGTTGCCGCCGGTTTTACCGCATCAAACAGATGTTCCTGAATATAGTGACTGAACGCCTGCGGTGCGCCCGGCGGCAGACCGATATATTCATCCATATGAAATGCCGTCACTTTTGACCAGTCAATTTCCGGAAATGATTGCAGGTGCTGCAAAAATTCATTCTGCGAGGGCGCAGAGGCAAAAATAATACGGACTTCCGGCTGTGATGCCTGACACTGAACAATAATATCGCGGGCTTTTTCTGCCGCCGCACGTCCCATCGCATCACGGTTTGCATAAACAGCATAGTGCAGCAGGTCTTTCTGACCGGCAGTAACAAGAGAATCAGTCATCATTATTTTCCTCCGACAGGCGGAATAACGCCTCTGTAAAAAGGTGCTCCGCCTGCGGCGCAAACGGGGCATCAAGATAAAAGTAGTATGCGGAATCGTGTGGCTCATAACCGCCTTCGGCAATCTGGCGGGCTGACGGCAGATAACCGGCCATACCGTTGCTGTAGCCGATCCCCAGGAAATATTTCCCTTTGGTGCGTAATAATTGCTGGTAGTGATTAACGACTTCCGCACTGACCGTCAGCAATTTCAGCTGTGGTGAAATATGCAGGCAGGACAGAGTGATGGTTTGTTTCGCACGCAGGGGGATCCCGCGTTCTGTTTGTTCCAGTTTGGTCACCGCCCATTCATGTTCAATACTGTCCGGCGCATGAGTATCACGGAACTGAATCAGTTGTTCTGTGTTCATGACAGGCTGTAATGGCAGCGACACCCGGCGGTGGCGGAAAGACGGCGGTGATGTCAGCGGAAAGTACTGTAAATCCGGTTGTTGCAATGCATCCAGGAAGAGCGCCGCCAGCTGTTTTCCGCAGGTTTCCATCTGCGCGTAATCCCCGCGGTAAAACTGCCCGTCACGGACCAGGGCCGGACGCAGATCCCCGCAGAACCCTTGCAGCAACATACATACAGCGCCCGGGAAGGCGGTTTCAATCTCATCACAGACCACGCCCGGATATTCACCGGACAGTATATTGTCGCCGGTGATGGTCGGGTGACACTGGTTATGCACCAGCACCGCGCAGACCTTTTGATCCGTATTAGTAAATCTCACCAGCGTGGCGATGGTATCTGCGGGTTCATCCGGATTTGGTGCCATGGTGATCTCACCGCTGACCATCAGCCGCCGGTGCACGGCCAAAGGACAGGGGGATTCGGTAATGTGTGCTGTCACCGGCTGTCCGGCCGCAAGTGCTGTCTGCAGACCGGTAATAACCTGCTGTGTGATAAAGGCATTGTATTGCGGGTCACATTCGCCCAGCTGCGGCGAGTGAGTGTCAGCAGTCTGCGGTGTACTGTGGCTGTGAGTGGCTGACAGGATCAGATCCAGTCCGGCCAGTTCCGGTATGTCTGCCAGTGCCGTGCGGATCTGCCGGTTGAGGTTATCACCGGCAAACAACAGTTCGAGACTGACAACAGCATGCTGCCGGTTCAGGATAAAACAGCGGGCATACAGCGGCATGCCAATCTGTGTACAGGGCTGTTTCCGGAACGCAAATCCGCCTAATTTCACCGGCAGTGACGGTGTGATATCCGTTTTACTGACGCCGAGTATCATGATAATGACCCGCACAGTGACACAATCAGTTGCAGATTGCGCATGATATGGAACGGATCTTTTACCGGCAACGCTACCACCTTGTTCAGCGGGGCACCTTTGCGATCACGGATTTGTGTCCATTCTCCCTGTTCCCGGTTCGGGAAGGTGTCCAGCACATAGTCTGCCGTCTGCTGATAGAGACTGAAAAATTGCGGATCGTTACTCTGATCAGCCATCAGCAGCAGGGTGTACAGCGCTTCCGAATGTACCCACCAGATTTTACTGCTCCACGTATCTGTTATCAGGGTTTCATACAGATCGCCGCCAAGCAGACGCCCGGCAGGCGGAGAGCCGTCCGCCAGGGTGTAGCGGAACAGCCCGCCGTATTTCTCATCCCAGCCCATATGCCACATCAGCGGGGTAATTTTCGCAATGGCGGGCAAATACGTCTCTGTCTCACCAAGCAGTTGCGCGGCATGGAAGCAGAACCACATATTTTCCAGGGTGTGGCCCGGTGTTTTATGACGGGCGAGCAGGGTATCGCGGTACTCAGGCGTTACTTTCATCTCCAGCGGGATCAGTGTTTCCGGGTCGTGAAACTCCGTAAAAATCCGCTCAAGGCTGCGCCGTGTCAGGGTTGTCAGCCGTGAAAGCGCCGGGTGCTGATAACGGAGAGCATAACGCAGCAACTCCGTCACCGTTCCCAGCATAATCATTTCATAGGCGTACGGTTCAAAACCCGGCGGCGCGGGATACGGCTCACTCCGTACCCGGCCTGATGCCAGCCGCCGGCTGACATTGTCATACAGTACCAGCGCATGCTCAAAATACCGGTTTTCACCGGAAACAAAGGCATATTCACACAGGCCGATCACGACAAAACAATCGGCATAAAACGACGTGTCATACCCCTCGCCCGGTTTCATTTCCAGCTTATTACCACGGCGATCCAGCAAAAAGGCACAATGGCCGTTATCGAGAAAAGCGTGGTTCAGCAAAAAATCTGCCGTTTGTTTTGCATGCGCCAGCAGGGGGGCGGCATCCCCCTGACATAACCCGCTGCGGATCAGCGACACCTGACGGCTTTCATTCCACAAAAAACGCCCCTGTGACCAGGTAAACTTGTTTTCACTCAGCAGTGTGCTGCCGTCATTACTGAAGCAGGTAAACACGCCGCCGGAATCCGTATCAACCGCCCGCAGCCAGAACGGTAAAATGTTCTGTTCCAGCTCCTGCTGCCATAAAGCGCGGCATTGTGCTTTCTGTTGCGTGGTTAATCCCATATCAGTGACCTCCGTCGCGGCTCAGTTTATGCATCAGGGCATCCACTTCCGGTTTTACCGGATTTTTGCGCGCCACAATGGCTGCAAGGGTAAAGAACACCAGCGAACAGAAGACCGGGCCACCGACAGACAATGCCATAGACGGATCAGTCACAAACAGTTTGGTACCGGCAAAGACGGCCAGACCAATCAGCATGGATGTGATAGCGATTTTCGGCCCGCAATGTTTATAGAATGGCAGCAGACCCAGAACCATCGGAATGGAGGCCGGACCGATTAACCCGCCGAACCACACCACGATCAGCCCGATAATGCCGCCGAAGTGCTCCTGATTCAGCGCCAGGATAATCGTGCAGAGGGTAAAGGTGAATGTGACGGTACGCGCCATCCACAGCGGCGTTTCACCGTTGGCTTTTTTCACTCTTTTCGAGATCAGCGGCAGGATATCCCGTGATAAGACAGAACTGATCGCATTGGCATCAGAAGCCACCATCGACAACGTTGCGGCAAACATAGAGGCAAGGATCACACCGACAAACCCGGCAGGCAGATATTTCAGCGTCAGCATGGAATAGATTTGTGTCTGCTCACCGTGCGGAACATCCGGGATCAGCAGCGGGGCGGCCCACATCGGTGCAAACAGGATCAGCGGCCAGATAAGATAAAGCGACGCGGACAGGATCATCGCGCGGCGTGCCTGCTTACCGTCCGGCGAGGCAATAAAGCGGGACGCGAGGTTCCAGGTGCCGCCGTTATAACTGAGGAAACAGACAAACGCGAAACTGGCAAAAAACAGCGGGCTGTACTGACCATTAAACCAGTCACTGTGACCGGCCGGGAGTCTGTCCCACATATCCAGATAGTTGGTGCCGATATCACCCAGCTGTGACTGCACAACGAAAAACATGACGATCCCGGCGGCAACTCCGACCAGGAACTGGAAAAAGTCATTCATGGTATCGGCCCACAACCCGCCGACGGTGACGTAGATCATCGCCACCACACCGGAAATCAGCACACCATAAATGATCGGAATACCGGTAAAACCATAGAACAGCACGCCGATCGCCGCATATTTCCCTGCCGTATCCAGCAGTTTCAGCAGTACGCCCAGCCAGGCAATCAGCTGCTGGGTTTTGATATCGTAGCGGACTTTGAGGTATTCCGTCGGTGACTGAATCTGTAACGCATCACGTAACCGGGCCCAGCGGGGAACAATCAGCCACGCACCCAGCAGACAGGCAATAGTCACGTTCAGCGCCCACCAGACATACAGGTTAAACCCGGTCGCATAGGCAAGGGCGGCATAACCGGTAAACACCACTCCGGAATACCCCGACACATGATGAGAAATCCCGGCCAGCCACCAGGGCAGACCACCGCCCGCGACATAAAAATCCTTGGTGCCTTTGACACGACGGTACGCATTTAAGCCGATACCAATCATGATAATGAAGAAAAGTGAGAGTGTTATCCAGTCCGGCGTTTGCATCTTATTGATTCCTTATAATTATTTTGTCATCAACATCTACAGTAAAAACGGGGATTGCGGGTACAGGTATAAAATAAATCATCGGCAGCAGGGTACTGCTTATCCTGACTGTACATTAATAACGCACGCTGTAAATATATTTAATTTCACTGTATGTTATTAATACGATCTGACTCACAATTCAACAACACACGCAGGGCGCATCAACGGCGATTTATCCGGCAGATAATGTGTGATACATATAGGATAATCACATCACCTGCTCTTGACTTATCAGGTAAACAGCTGAAAATCAGTCTGTTCCTCACTCACTGAACCGGAAAACAGCTTATTATGGTGAAACCGTCTCTTTCGTCAGAACGCAAACAGCATCTGTTCCGGCAAATCCTGGACGCATATAAAGCGCAGACGCTGATCACCCGTAAAGGGCTCGCGATCACCAATGCATTGCGTCCGGCTACCGTGACACAGCTGGTCGGCGAAATGATTCAATCCGGTATTATTTCTGAAGATACCGTAAATCACCAATCCGGTCCCGGACGCCCGGAGGTCGGCATTATTCCGGATTTCCGGTTGCTGACCGCTATTTTTATCTGTATCGACGCCAGGAATATCACGGCATCGCTGGTGGATATCCGGGGCGTGGTACTCGCAGGTGCGCATCAGCCGGTTCATGATGACAATGCTGACAGCGAAACACTCCTGAACTGCTTCCGGACACTGATAAACCGTCTGCTGCAAAATTGCCGGGCGGATACGCGGGTGCAGGGGATTATTATTTCGCTGCCCGGCGTCATGGACGCGGAGCATGGCCACTGGCTTTACACCAACCGCTGGCCGAAAGCACGCCATATGGATTTATCACAACTGACAACGGAATTTTCCATTCCGGTCAGTCTGGTGAAAAACTTACAGGCGGAACTGAATGCCTTTATCCTCGAAAATGACGAACTGTCGGCCAAACGCGTGCTGTATGTGCACTGGGGGGAAGGGATTGGTGCTGCGAGTTATTCAAAACAGCAGATTAACGCTAATCCGCAGGGACTGTTCGGTGAGCTCGGACAACTGACATTCGGGGATTCACATACCATTGAACAGATGTTTTCCCTGTCGGCACTGCGTGGTGTGCTGAGTCAGACGCTGACCGGCGACTTAAGTAATGAACGGGCAGCCGCAAAAACATTACAGCATGCCGATATTATGGCGGTACCGTGTCTGAAAAATGCAGCGGATATCTGGAGCCGGGTGCTGGCAAATATCTATTTCATCCTGTTTCCTGATGTCATTATTTTCTCCGGCCCGTTCACGCACAATGAGGCGTTATTCCGTGAAATAACAACCGGGTTCAGTCAGCATGTACCGGAATATTTTGAACAGAACGTCACATTCACCATTAACCATAAATCGTATATGAATGAAATGAACGGTGCATTATCACCGTTCTTTGATGGGCTGGTGGCGGAATATTGCCGTCAGGGAAGTTAATCAGCGCCGGGTTATAATCTTAACGGAGTTGATTTTTTTACCGTAATTAAGCACATTCTTTTTCCCGCTCGTTTCCGTGTGATATTCACCGGTGAAATTTTTACCTTCATAGAAACGTACCTGCCAGCCGGACGGAATAATTACCGAAGAGAGGGTACCGTCAAAATCGGAGTGATATAAATCAGGAATATCTTCGCTGATCTCCAGATAGTTTCCCCGCTGCCAATTTTCCGCATAGATAATTACGGTTTTGCGTAACTCTTTCTCTCTGGTAATTAATTTACTTGCCGAGCACTTTGCTTCTGTCTCCCGGCAGAAAATACTGTCGTCACCCTGAACCAACTGACAGCGGTGTGACACACTTTTCCGTGCCAGTGCTTCTGTTACGCCGGCCTCAATATGCATATCAGAAAAGGGTGATAACCGGCAGATAAAAATAGTCTCTGGTTCATAACGATAACCGCCGTGTCCTCCGCTGCGGGCAGACACAACCGCAGAAAATAATATCAATAACAATGTCAGCTTTTTCATGATGTTCCCTGCTGTTTAAAGTCAGAACAGAGTAAGAGAGTGTTCACTGCCGGGACAGCAGATATATCTGATAAGGTTCTGTTCCGGCTCCGGGAATACCAAAATTTTGTGATAACACGCCTTAACTTGATTTTGCGCCATAACGGAGAATAATGGGGCGGATAACATTACAGATACACGCAGTTGTTTATTCCCCGGGGTTTCTTCATGGTCAGTGGTTTATTTATCGGCATCCTGTTCGGCGGGTTGCTTCAGTCAGGTCAGTTCTGTTTTGTTTCCGGGTTCCGGAACATTCTTTACCAGCGAAATACCCGGTTCCTCACTGCATTGCTGATTGCCGTCACTATTCAGTCTGTTGGTTTCTTTGCCCTGGAATCCGCCGGGTTATTACACATACCGGAAGGAAATCTGCCGATCACAGCGACACTTGCCGGTGGTTTTATATTCGGTGCGGGGATGGTTCTGGCCGGTTGTTGCGGCAGCGGTGCCTGGTTCCGTTCCGGTGAAGGATTAACCGGGACCTGGATTGCCTTATTTTCGTTTGTTGTCACCATGGCCGCCGCTCAGAAAGGCAGCCTGAAACATTGGTTTGAACCGTTATTACAACATCCCGCGCAACCGGACACGATTTATAAAACCCTGAATATTTCCCCGTGGTTCCTGGTGGCTTTTTTAATTATTCTCACCGCCGGATTACTGATTTATCAGCATTATCATCCCCGTTATACACCACCGTCACAGAACCGGTTTAATTATCTGCCGCTGAACATTACCGGTATTTTAATCGGTATTCTCGGGATTATTGCCTGGATTTTCAGTGCCGAAGCCGGCCGTAATTTCGGCTATGGTGTCGCTGTTCCTTCCGGCAATGTTGTTCAATATCTGGTGACCGGACAACAGCGTTATTTTAACTGGGGAACACTGTTTGTAATCGGTATTTTCACCGGTTCGATGATAAGCGCGATTATCCGCAAAGAATTCAGATTAACACTTCCGCCGGATGGTATCACCGTCGTCAAACGCCTGTTTGGCGGTATTATTATGGGGGCGGGCGCCACACTGGCCGGCGGGTGTACTGTCACGAACTCTCTTGTGGCGACTGCTTATTTTTCCTGGCAGGGATGGATTTCCACCTTCACCATTATGGCCGGTGTCTGGATCACCAGTTATTTCTTCCGTTCAGGGCAATGTCGTTTGTAGGATCATATATGAAAATAAAATCACTCTTTTTTCTGTTACCGTTATTACTGTCCGGTTGTGATCAGACCGTAGTAAAAGAGATCGGCATTGAGGAATTGTCAGAGAACCTGAACAATCCGGAATACCTTATTATTGATACCCGGCCGGACAGTTTATATTTTGGCTTCAAAGATAAAGGTGCTGCCCGCGGCGGTCATATCAAAGGTGCGATGCAGTTTACCACCGGCTGGCTGGATTTTATTGACGAAGATAAATTCGATAATTTTCTGGCAGAAAAGGGGATTTCGAAAGAAAAAACCCTGGTATTTTATGACAGTGACCCGGATTCACTGGAAAGAATTACCGCTGAATTTGCCGCCAAAGGTTTTCAGGTCAGGGCATTTAAATCGTTTATCCAATACAGCAATTCTGATCTGCCGATGGATAAATACCCGAACTATTTTCTGAGTGTTTCGCCCGCCTGGCTTCAGGCCGCTCTTAACGGCGAAAAACCGGAAAGTTATACTCATGATCAGAAGCCGGTAATATTTGAAGTGTCATGGGGCGATGCGGAACAGTCAAAATCTTATTCGACCCATATTAAAGGGGCATTCCATTTTAATACCGACTGGATAGAAAACGGACCGGTCTGGAATTTATCCGAACCGGAGGTTATCAAAAATAACCTGCTGAAAAACGGTATCCGCAAAGATACCCCGGTGGTCGTATATTCTGAAAATCAGATGGCAGCATTGCGGGTATTATGGGCGCTGAAATGGGCAGGTGTTGAGGATGTCCGTTTCCTGAACGGTGGTTTAAATGTCTGGATGGATGCGGAATTACCAACCGAAACTACGCTGAATATTCCGGTACCGGTTGCGGATTTCGGTGCAGAAATACCGGTTAATCCGCAGGTCACTATCGCCATGCCGGCGGAAGCCATACAGGCTCAGAAATCCGGTCTTAAGCTTATCAGCAACCGGACATGGGATGAATATACCGGCAAAATCTCCGGCTATGACTATATTCCGCGCAAAGGTGAACCGGCGGGCGCAATATGGGGGTTTGGCGGTAAAAATGCGAATGATATGTCCGACTATTATGACCCGGACGGCACATTGCGTAATCCGGAAGAAATTTTTGCCTTATGGAAAACACAGGGTATCGAACCGACCGATCAGGTTGCGTTTTACTGCGGCACCGGCTGGCGGGCAAGTGTTTCCTGGTTTATGACTCAACTGGCGGGCTGGGAAAACAGCCGGATTTATGACGGCGGCTGGAATGCCTGGCAGATGGACCCGGCATTACCGGTATTAAATAATATTCAGAGCCAAAAACCGGCGGCACTGAATGATTATGGTGAAATAATCAAAAAACCGGGACAATCCTGTAAAAGCTGATTTAACCGGAAAACCGGTTTCCGGAGAAATAACGGAAGCCGGTATTTACCGGCTATTTACCATGGGCTATCCGGCCAGATACTGTCTGTTTTATTATCAGCATCATCCAGAGAATCGAGATATAAATTCTCAACCTCCGTCCGGGCCCAGGGAGTACGGCGAAGAAATTTCAGGCTTGATTTCACACTCGGATCATTTTTAAAGCAGTTAATCCGGATTAACTGACTCAGCTTTACCCAGCCATATTTTTCCACCAATGCATTAACCTGCATTTCGAGGGTAACGCCATGCAGCGGGTCTTTGGAAGTGTGGGCTGTCATAAATAAATATCCTGTTATTTGCCTGATCCGGGAAGAATACCGTAAACTCCGGGGTATGACAATTATCCCTCCCGGCAGACTCATTCCGTATTACTTCAGGATCTGCATTCTTCCGTTAGTCACCTTACCTTCACTGACTAATTTTCCGGCAGTATCAAATTGTTTAACTGTACCGGTAAAGGCACCGTTTTCCATTGTACCTTGTATATAGACCCCATTACTGGCGGAGTCGTGATAATACTTGAACGGGCCATATAACCGCCCGTCACGGACAGTTATTTCACTTTTTAAATTACCATTTTGCAGATAATTTTTCACAACGCCGTTAACTTTACAGTTTTTCAGCGGCATGGTCATTTGTGGTCTTCCGCCGCCATAATAGGCATAGATATAACGGTCATAGCAGCCATTTTTTACCCGGGATTTAAACCTGATAGTCCCGTCATTATAGTGGCGCAGATATTCACCATCTTTTGTTCCCGCAGGTACAGGCGGAACCTGAAGTTCAGTACCTTCCATCGATTGAAAATTTTTCAGGGAGATTTCAGGGCCGCTGCTCATTGATTCACACGCGGACAGTAATAATACAGAACTTAATATTAAAGGCAGAGTAATACGCATAATAATCCTCGCGACAGCATAAATAAAAGTACGTATATATTTGTAATAACTGAAAAATATCGTTCCGATGTTCAGAATAGAGCGGACAAACGGCGCTGACTATAGGAAAGGGATTACTGGCTGGCTGTTTTATATTGATGCTGATGACTGATAAGATATCTATCAGAAAAGTTAAACGGATTTAATTACCACAAAAGAGAGAACAGGGCAGATGAATCTAAAAAAGCAGGCAGCGAACCGTCTTATTTTTGTACTCTCATGTCTGTTTATCGCAGGATGCAAACCGGATACGTTGTCAGAGCAGTCTCAAAAAATCCGTCAGTTTGACGGAGTTTATGTATGCAGCATAAGCAAGTCATTTAATCAAATCGCAATTGAGCAGAAAAATAAACACGTTTTTCCGTCTGTCATGGTGAAAACTACGATTACGGTTAAAGACGGAGTTATGACAATTCACGGTATGAAATCAGGTGATTACGTTTCTCACAAAATGTCAGTCACTGAGCCGCCGGTTACCGACGACGGCCGCGTACTGCATTCAGAAGTGGAACTTCGTTATAAAGATGGAACTATACAGGAGGACTTCACAAAGAAATATGGTACGGCATCAGTATCTGAAGGTGATCCGTTTGATAAAGGATTTATGCAGCAACTCAGTAGTTGCAGGTTATCGCCGGATGGGGTGATCCCAAGCCAAAGATAACAGGTGATACAGGGTTTAGTCTGATAAGCTCAGATTTATCAAAGCCCTATATCATTTAACATAATATACATTATGCGAACCAAGGTATGAACTAACGAAATCCGGCTCTCCGACTGGATAATCATGTTGATTCCTTTATCCCTGATAACGGCTTTTTGTCTCTGCTCATCCGGCAACTGATCACCGCGGGCTTTCTTTATCCGCCCACGTTCCTTTTTTATTGACCCCAAACAAAAATATGACAGCGCATTACTTCTATAATTATCCGCTTATTCACTCATATAGATGTGGTCACATGGTTAACAAACTGAATCTTAACTGGCCTGAATTTTTAGAAAAATACTGGCAGAAAAAACCCGTTGTATTGAAAAATGCATTTCCTGATTTTGCCGACCCTATCACGCCCGATGAACTGGCCGGTCTGGCCATGGAGCCGGAAGTTGACAGTCGCCTGGTCAGTTTCATTGATAACAAATGGGAAGCGAGTCACGGCCCGTTTGAGGACTACAGCGGATTAGGTGAAAAAGGATGGTCACTGCTGGTACAGGCTGTCAACCATTGGCATATGCCTGCCGCTGAATTGGTGAAACCGTTCCGGGTACTGCCTGAGTGGCGTCTTGATGATCTGATGATTTCCTATTCAGTACCAGGCGGTGGTGTCGGGCCGCATATTGATAACTATGATGTTTTCATTATCCAGGGCATGGGCCGCCGCCGCTGGCGTGTGGGTGACGCCCTTCCCATGCGTCAGTTCTGCGCTCACCCGGCATTACTGCATGTCGACCCGTTTGAGCCGATTATTGATGTGGAAATGGCACCGGGCGATATTCTGTATATTCCGCCGGGATTCCCTCACGATGGTTTCACTTTTGAAGATACCATGAATTATTCTGTCGGCTTTCGCGGACCGACCGGTCGTGATCTGCTGAGCAGCTTTGCAGACTACGCACTGGAACAGGATCTGGGTGGCGTCAATTATGGCGATCCTGACCTGACAGTACGTGAAAACTCAGGCTCAATGGAATCTTATGAGGTTGAGCGCCTGCGTGCCATGATGATTGAAATGATCAACAAGCCCGGTGATTTTGAACAGTGGTTAGGCCGTTTTGCAACTACCCCGCGGCATGAGCTGGATATTGCACCTCCGGAACCACCGTATCAGCCTGAAGACGTGTTGAACGCTCTGAATGCCGGTGAAAAACTGATACGACTGAGCGGGCTGCGTGTTATGCGCATCGGTGAACGTTTCTTTGTTAATACCGAAGGCTGGATGACCGCAGAAATTAAAGGTGCAGATACATTGTGCCGGTTAACCGAAGTCGGTGTGAATGAACTCGGTGAAGCACTGGAGAACCCGGGTTTTGTTGCGGAATTAACCGAATTTATCAATCAGGGATATTGGTATTTCGAAGAATAAATCACATCTGCCTGACAAGATAAAACACCTGCTGACGGGTGTTTTATCTCAACACGCTAAAAAACTCTCGTTCACTACGCTCAGCCATGATAGATTGGCCGGATTGTCCATCCCAAAATATTTCCTTTTTTATGAGATAGTTCAATGAGTAAGAGTGGCAGAAACTATACAAAAGAAAAAATAAGACAGCGCCATATAGCAAATAAAAAAAGACAACACCCTATTCGTCTTTTTATCAGAAGTTGGGATTTTTGGGGTAAATCCTTCCTTGGCCTTTTGGTTTTTGGCATGTTTATTTATTCATTAAATGATAATGTAACCATTCATTTTTTATGGATAATCTATGCCTGCATTTGCTTACCTTTATTTCCGTTTGCTAAAAAATGCAGTGATGATGTCCTTCGTCATTATTTTTCAGAATCAACATTTGAGGATGTTATTAATGGCAGCAGCCCCCGGGGGATTGGCGCATTGTATCTGATACTTATTATTCCGTTTATCATTCCGCTGGCAGCGGGATATTTTGTATATCAGATTATAAATTACAAATGAACTTTGTCGCCATTGAATCATGTCATCCTGAATGCTCTGAAAATAACCGGAACCGCCGGAAATCCACACCATCATAGATAACAGAGCCATCCGGCTGAAATCCGTAACGAGTTATAAACCGGGAAACTTTCCGGGATAACGGTAATAAAATGGTGATACTCGTTAAGTGCATTTCAGTAAATGCATGGCGGATAATTTCATCACAGATGACCTTTCCCGTTCCCCAGAAATCAGGATGAAGAACCAGCGCAAGATCAGCGTCATCGCCTTCTTTCTGAAGCCCTCCCCAGCCTGCGAATACACCGTCGATCACAAATGCCCGGGGGCCGTATCCGTTTATGTCCCACTGTGC
Source organism: Morganella morganii (assembly GCF_019242955.1). GTDB lineage: Bacteria > Pseudomonadota > Gammaproteobacteria > Enterobacterales > Enterobacteriaceae > Morganella > Morganella sibonii. The sequence goes on along the minus strand of NZ_CP066129.1, from coordinate 2,045,203 downwards.
GTCTTTTTCTTTTGCCCAGCTGAGACTTTTTTCATCATCAAAATCCGGGGAGCCCAGCGGCATTTGCTGTAAAACTTTCGGGTGATTATTCAGTGCGGTAATATCGGCTGGTTTAATCTGAGCGAGCCGTTTAAATTCTAAGTGCATAGTATTCCTTTTATTTTGATGCTCTGATTGTACCTGTTATTCAGCAAAAATCAGCTGAATAACAGATATAAAGCATCTTAACTTACAGCCACATTCCGAAACGGCGGATATAAATACCCTTCATGATTTGCGCCAGACCGCAGTAACTGACCAGTGTAGCGGCGAGCCACGGGAAATATTCCCACGGTAACGGCGCCAGTCCGATATAACTTCCGATGGGTGAAAACGGCAGCCAGATCCCGATGGCCATAACAAGCCCGGTAACCAATAATACCGGCAGTGTTGCCGTGCTCTGAATAAACGGAATCCGCTGTGTTCTCAGCATATGAACGACCAGCGTTTGTGATAATAATCCCTCAACAAACCAGCCGGAATGGAATAAGACCTGGCTGTCAGGACTGTTTGCCCCGAAAACAAACCATAATAATGCAAAGGTGGTGATATCAAATACGGATGATGTCGGGCCAATCCAAATCATAAAGCGCCGGATATTACCTGCATCCCATTTGCGGGGTTTGCGCAGGAATTCTTTATCCATTTTATCCCACGGTAATGCCAGCTGGGACATATCATAAAGCAGATTCTGAATCAGCAGCTGGATGGCCAGCATCGGCAGGAACGGAATAAAAGCACTGGCGATAAGAACAGAAAAAACATTACCAAAGTTTGAACTGGCAGTCATATTCAGATATTTAATAATATTACCGAATGTCTCTCGCCCTTTAATGACGCCCTCCTCCAGAACCATCAGATCTTTTTCCAGCAAAATAATATCCGCTGATTCTTTGGCAATATCCGTTCCGCTGTCTACGGAAATACCGACATCCGCGTCCCGCAGTGCCGGTGCATCATTGATTCCGTCCCCGAGAAAACCAACAGTATGACCGGCGGATTGTAAAACACGGACCAGTGCTGATTTTTGCAGCGGTGTCAGTTTACAGAAAATAGTGTGTGTTTGTGCCACCTGTTTCAGCTCTTCATCACTGAGATGTGCCAGCTGATCACCACTGATACTCATCGAAGCATCTAATCCGACTTCGCGGCAGATTTTCGCTGTGACAACCGCATTATCCCCGGTCAGCACTTTTACTGTTACTCCGTTATGTTTCAGTGCTTTCAGGGCTTTTGCCGCGCTGTCTTTTGGCGGGTCAAGGAAGGTCAGAATTCCGCATAAAATCATATTCTGTTCATTGTCTGCAGAGAGCGGCAACTCCTGCTCTTTACTGTCCAGAACCCTCTCGGCAAGCAGCAGAACTCTGAATCCGGTCTCATTATAATGATTAACCAATGCCATAACGGCCTGTTTTTTCTCATCATCTGCCGGTGAAATATGATTACCTGTCCGGATCAGAGAGCAGCATGCCAGCATCTCTTCCGCCGCGCCTTTACAGATAAGCAACGCCGTACCATCCGGTTTTCTCACCGAAACAGACAGACGTCTGCGGACAAAATCAAACGGCAGTTCATCAATTTTCTGATAACTGTGCAGAGATTCCGTTTCGGCTTTACCGCGTCCGAAACGGATGATCGCCTGATCCATCAGGTTACGTGTGCCGCTCTGATGAAAACTGTTCAGCCATGCCAGTCCCAGTATGGCTTCATCGGAACGCCCCTCCGTATCGAGGTGATGTTCGAGGATAATATTATCCTGTGTCAGTGTCCCTGTTTTATCCGTGCACAGGATATCCATAGCACCAAAGTTTTGTATTGCATTCAGCCGCTTGACGATAACTTTCCGCCGTGACATCGCAATTGCACCTTTTGCCAGGTTGGAACTGACAATCATCGGCAGCATTTCCGGCGTTAATCCGACCGCGACGGCAAGCGCAAAGAGTGTGGCATCAAACCAGTCGCCTTTGGTAAATCCGTTAATCAGCAGGACAACCGGCACCATCACTAACATAAAGCGGATCAGCAGGATACTGACACTGTTCACACCACGGTCAAATGACGTTTGTGAGCGTGTGCCGGCAATGGATTTCGCCAGTGAGCCAAAATAGGTTTTGTCACCGGTGGCGACCACAATACCCAGCGCCGTGCCGCTGGCCACATTGGTGCCCATCAGACAAATATTGCCCGATTCTGTCAGCAGCTGGTCATTTTCCGTTATCGTTGTTGCATCTTTCTCATGAATATCACCCTGAGTATCATATTTTTCCACCGGAACTGATTCCCCGGTCAGAATAGCCTGGCTGATAAAAAGATCACGGGAACGGAGCAGCCGTAAATCCGCCGGGATCATATCTCCGGCACTCAGAACCACAATATCCCCCGGAACCAGACATTTCACCGGCAGCTCAATCCGGACAGATCGCCCTTTTTTACGCCGGAGTACTGTTGCGGTGGTTTTTACCAGAGATTTAAGGGCTTCTGCGGCTTTATTAGTCCGGTATTCCTGCCAGAAACGCAGTATCACACTCAGAAAAACCATCGTTCCGATAATGACAACGCCCGTAAGGTCGGTTTCTTCACCCTGTTGCAGGGGGACCAGATAATCGGTCATAAAACTGATCACGGCCAGCGCCAATAACACATAAATAAACGGATTATGAAACGCGGAAATGAACTGAATAAAAGCGGGAGGTGCTTTGTCATGAGCCACCACGTTTTCCTGATGTTCTATCAGGCGGTCAAGGGCATCAAATTCATCCAGCCCCAGCATATCAGAATGTAGTTCTGTTAACGTTTCATCTGGTGTTTTTGCGGCAAATATTGCCGCCGGGAAAATATTCTTATCGCGCACAGCAGGTGTGACAGTGCGGTTAACTTTGACAGTCATGGTACGATTCCTTTTATTACCTCAGATAAACTGAGTAATTTATTCTCGCCGGACTGTCTGACTTAACAGTTAATTTAAATAAACTATCATGACAACTGACAGTCCGGAGAATGATGTATTCCGGGCCCGGGTGGTGTGTCCATATATTCCTTATCAGCAAAAAATAGCCTGTACGCATATTCAGAAATGAATGCATACTGTAAATTTTTAATAAAAAGCCGTGCCCTTCCTTTCTGAATAAACGGAATAGCAAAATAGTGTGCACAAGCACGGCAATTTAAATTGAGTTAACCGAAATAACAATCAGTCAGGAGGGAATAACGCCAGCATATAGAGATTCATGATAAATCCGTCCTTTCGGGCTTATCTTACTAAAAGATAAGCTAAATTAAATCAGGAAGTACCATTTACAGAGAGAGGTACTGCCGCAGTATTACTGCCGGCAGTCAGAGGAAAACAGATGTACCGGCAGGATCAATATATTTTGATAAATAATCTATGACTGTCCAATGACGTGTTCTCCGCAAGAAATAATCACCCAAAGTATATTCCTGTGAAATCACAAAGTAAATCGTTTTCTCTGAGGAGAAAACAATATACAGAATAGTATTGTTTAATTAAACAACGTGCTGATTTAACAGATTATCTGTTATGAAATAGCATTCCATTTATTATAAATATCCGGTCTGACAATCTGCCGGATATAATTTTCCCGGTTGACCGGGCTGTAACCCGATACATTATAAATCCATCAGATAGGTAATAGTGTCTCTGATTGTTATCAGAGCATATTCCAGATCATCATACGGCAGTGTGCTGACGGCAACACGGATGGCCTGCGGGACATCGCGGGTTACGGCATAGGATTCAGCCGGACTGACAGCAATATCAGCTGCTCTCAGGCGGCTGATAACCGCATCACAGCGCACATTTTCCGGTAACGGGAGCCACAAAAAATAACCGGCCGGATGTGCAAGATGCGGTAAATCCGCAAAAATCCGGCTGACAATTTTTTGCCGGGCTTTGGCATCGCGACGCTTTTTCTGCTCCAGTTTTTCAACCTCACCCTGCTCCAGCCACTCACGGACAATACCGGTCATCAGTGCCGGTGTGTTCCAGGTGGTAATGCGGATGATTTTTTCCAGAGCAGCGACATGAGCCGGAGGCGCAATAACCAGCCCGACCCGCAGACCGGTAGCGATATTTTTGGAAAATCCGGTGGCATAAAACGTGATATCCGGAGCCAGTTCTGCCAGCGGCGCCGGTGCCGGTTTTTGCAGAAAAGCATAAGAGCCGTCTTCGATCAGAAAGAACCGGTTTTCCCGGGCAAGGTTTATCAGCTTTTTACGTGATGTCAGATCCATTACCCAGCCAAGCGGGTTATGCAGTGTTGGCATGGTGAAATAGCCGCGGATTTTCCGCCGGCGGCACAATTGTGCCAGTGCAGCCAGATCGGGACCTTCAGGGGTGACTGGTACCGGAACCAATTCGATATGACAGGTTTGTGCCAGTGCTTTAAAGCCCGGATAAGTCAGTGCATCTGTTGCAATCACATCACCCGGACTGAACATACCCAGTACAACAGAGGCCAGACCGTGCTGGGCACCGCTGACCATAACAACCGTATCCGGGTCAACGGCAGAAAAACCGCGTAATTTCAGATGATCGGCAACAACGTTTCTCTCCTGCCGCCGCCCGGCATGCGGAAGATAATGCAACAGACTTTCGAGGTCACCGCTCATGGATAGCTGGCGCAAGGTGCGGCGCAGTAATGCGGTTTGTCCTGTGATTTCCGGATAGATAAAGTTAAGGTCATACATTACCGGTGTGACATCACATTCGATACCGGTAACCGGTAATAAACTGATATCTCTGACAAATGTTCCGCGCCCGGTTTCGCCGCTGACCAATCCCTGATTGATCAGCTCCTGATATACACGTGACGCTGTCACTAATGATATCCCTTCCTGAGCAGCAAAAGCACGGTGCGTCGGCAGTTGTGTTCCGGCTGCCAGTTCGCCGCTGCGGATACGGGCAGAAAGGGTATCGACATATTGTTTATAACGCGGCGTTGCCATACCGAATGTATCCATGACAATTTTTTGATTGTCATGATTATCCGCATTACGCTCTGCGATAACAAGATGTAATTGACGGAGTACAAGATGGATAATGCAATGACAACCGTTTCCCGTTCAGCACGCGGCTGGATCAACGGATTTATCGGTGTGCTGATTTTCAGCGGCTCCCTGCCCGCCACCAAAGCGGGTATAAGCGGTTTTACACCGGATTTCCTGACAACGTCACGTGCGGCGATTGCCGGTATCGCCGCTGTGATCATTTTAGCTGTACTACGCCAGCGTTTACCTGCCGCGAAATACCTGCTGTCGCTGATCGTTGTGGCCGCGGGTGTTGTTATCGGCTTTCCGTTACTGACGGCTCTTGCTCTTCAGCATGTCAGTTCGGCTCACTCTATTGTGTATCTGGGATTACTACCGCTGGCGACAGCACTGTTTGGTGTACTGCGCAGCAATGAACGCCCGCGCCCGGCGTTCTGGTTTTTTTCTGTCCTTGGCAGTTTGTTTGTCATGGGATTTGCCTTATTTCAGGGCGGTGAAAGCACACTGACCGGGGATCTGTATATGATTGCGGCCGTATTGTTGTGCGGATTGGGTTATGCGGAAGGCGCCCGCCTTTCCCGGCCACTCGGCAGCTGGCAGGTGATCTGCTGGGCACTGGTACTTTCTCTGCCGCTGATGCTGATCCTGAGTATTGTTTTTCTGCCGGTGTCATTCAGCGGAATACCGCCGCAAGCCTGGGGCGGACTGATTTATGTTTCCCTGTTCAGTATGCTGATTGGTTTTTTCTTCTGGTACCGGGGTCTGGCAGAAGGCGGTATTACCGGTGTCAGTCAGTTACAGCTGTTACAACCGTTTTTTGGTCTGGTACTTTCCGCGTGGTTACTGGATGAAACGGTCAGTTCAGTGATGATTGCCTCAACCTGCGGGGTAATTGCCTGTGTTGCCGGTTCAAAACGGTTTTTCCGGTAATCGCAACGAACGGACTATTTTCTGAAAATTAACAGCAGAACGGTGTATTTATTGAAAGTTATGCATTTTGCCTGCGTTATCCTGAGAGCTGACAGAGTGGGGTAGTGGCCGGGTAGCTGCGATAACTGCCAACTTTTACCCATCAACGATTGGACGTCTTATTGCAAGGTACCGTTTATCCGGAATATAAAATTCATATCGCTGTTAATTCTCTGAATAAGGATGTATAAATGATTGGACCATTATCACAAATAAATTCTCTCGGTGGTTTATCAAAAAATGAGACCAGCTATTTCATCAGTAATGAAGAACTTCAAAATATCATAGTACAGTTGGAAACTGATATGGCGGATGGTTCCTGGTCCCATAAAGATTATTCAAATATGGATATAAAAATCATGCCCGCATTGGTAATGCAGGCAAACAATAAATTCCCTGAAATGAATCTTAATTTTGTTAAGTCGCCACAGGACCTTTCTATAGAAATAAAAAACACAATAGAGCATGGAGTTGAATCTTCCCGATTCATAATTAATATGGGGGAGGATGGAATACATTTTAGTGTAATTGATTACAAAAATATAAATGGAAAAACATCTCTGATATTGTTTGAACCAGCAAACTTTAACAGTATGGGGCCAGCGATGCTGGCATTTAGGACAAAAATGGCCATCGAGCGTTATCAATTACCTGATTGCCATTTCTCCATGGTGGAAATGGATATTCAGCGCAGCTCATCTGAATGTGGTATTTTCAGTCTGGCACTGGCAAAAAAAACTTTACACAGAGAGGGGAAGCCTGTTAAAAATACATGAAGATAATATCAAGGGTACATTAAGTGATAGTGAAATGCCTTTACCCCACGATAAACTGGACCTGTATCTCCCGGTAACCTTTTACAAACATACTCAGGGTAAAAGACGCCTTAATGAATATTTAAATACTAACTCTCAGGGAGTTGGTACTGTTATCAACAAAAAAAAATGAAACTATCCTTAACAGGTTTGATAATAATCAAACTGTTATAGACGGAAAGAACTTGTCAGTTTCGGCGCATAAAAAGAGAATAACTGAATATAAAACACTTCTCAAATCATAATGTACTTTGGAAATCTTAATCACCAAAGGAGCTAAGTTGAAAAATGAAACGGATCTGGGATATTGATGAACTGGCTGAACACTGGAGTCTGAGGTTTGACGAAACCCGACTGCTAAAAACCAAGCCCGCCAGAAACCACCTGCCATTTGCTGTTCAGCTTAAGTTTTATCAGAACACAGGACGTTTTCCTTCGACAATTAATGAAATAGGTATTCCGCTAAGAACTTACAGGTAACCTTTTCTTTTTTGTGATCCAAGTATACCGGCAACAAGCAGATACAGAGTAATAACCAGCGGTAAAAACAGCACTGAATCACTGTAAACTGCCGCTGTGATTGCTGCACCGATCGCCAGTGAAATACCGGAAATCCCGTCGAGGACAGCGATTCTCCGGGGGGAATCCGCCGATGTAATCAGGGTATCGATACCCGCCCCGTAAAACATTTCCAGCAGTGTTACGCCGGTCACGATCAATAACAGACCGGAAAGTTCCGCGATACCGGAAAACCACGGAATAAACAGAATAATACAGAGCCCGGTTGCCGCCATCAGTGAGGTAATAATGCCCCAGTTTTCAGTGAAGTAACGGTATACCGGAAGCTGTCCGGCGATAATAACCAGTGTGTTAAACAGCAAAACAGGCCCAATCAGATGCTCGTTCCCCGATTGGATCAATTCCAGTGGCACAATCACCTCAAAACTGTAATACAACATAGCAAAAATAATGCTGGTCACAGAAATCAGAACGGTATCTCTGCCGGTGAGATCAGTAAAATGAAAAAAATAAAAATGGCTTTCCGGTTTACCGGGACAAGAGCGCAACCCGGCAGAAAATACAATGCCGCACGTAAAAACTCCTGTCAGGATGAGTAATGCATAAGCAAAAGGCAGTGAGAAAAAGACAAACAGCGTAATCAGAACCGGGGCAATGGCAGCACCGGTATTATTCAGTGTCATTCGCACCGAAAAACTCTCACTGATATTTTGAGAGGTGGCTTTAATATAGTACTTTGCCGCCACAGAAAATACGGAGGTGGCGATGCCATTTGCCAGCATCACCAAACCACAGATGTAAAATGTTTGTCCGGTAAAAAGAAATGACAGCGAAAGCAGTTTAAACAACAGTGAAAAGATAATGGTTTTTTTGCTGTCAAACCGGCTGATCAGCGGAATAATAAAAAAATACGTTAATGAGAATGACCAGAATTTTATCGTGCCGAGATACAGAATCTCTTTTTCACTGAGCGTTTTCCCCGCGAAATAGAGTAGCGCCAGCGGCATCAGCAGCCCGGAACCCAGCGCATTAAAGAAAAAGCAGATATTAATCGCCCTGCTTTTCCGTTCAAAAATCGCCCGGTAAATAAGCATCAGCGGAGATTCCAGCGCTGACAGATGGCAGTAAAAATCTGTTTTCCGGTTTCAGTCAGTATGGCATGTTGTCTGACAATGTCCGCGGTATCCCGGAGTTTCTCAAGATTACTGCTCAGTCTGTCATAATATTCCGGTTCCGGGGTATCGTCGCTGTTGCGGATAATTTCAGAAAATACATAGCAGATCCGGGATAAAACGAACAGTGCATGAAAAATACCGATCATCGGACGGTCATCATCACGCAGTGGCGCCGCAAATACCTCATCAACCCGGTTAAGCACCAGAGGATCATCCGCATTGAGGATATTCAGTGCAGTATGGCCGCACTCATGAGCCAGGATATCAATATAATAAGCGACGGAATGTGACGGGTGGACATAAGCAAACATCATCCCCCACATATAAAAATTAGTACCGGAGCGCATAAAGCGGGTGTTGTCCGTACTTTCCTGTGTCAGGTATATCTGGTGAATAAACCGGTTAATTTCATTTGCGGTTTCCGGCGCACAGCGATGAATAACGGACAATGCCTGTGTTATTTTCTCTGTTTCCGCTGTTGCCAATACCTGGTCATCGCAGTACCCGAAGCCAAGCTGTTTATCATCACGGATAATTTTCAGTATCATCTGTTTTGCCGGTGAATTACCGGCAGATGTCAGTGGCGAAATAACCAGCGGCAATGGTGTTTTCGTTCTCAGCAACTGGTTAAGATAATTGACAGCATTCGCATGTTCATCATCCGTGGCATATTTACCGGCAATATAATGAATAGCACAGTTTTGCCACGATAACGGGACATCTTTATTTACCTCAGGTAAATTATAATATGATAACAAATAATTAAGTGACTTATATATTTCATCAGAAAAATATTGATAGGCATCCTGATGAGAATAGTCAGGGAAAGTCAGATTGATCATATAATAGCGTCCGTCAGATGGATAAACCACACCCGGACTGACAGGCATGGTTTATCAATTAGTTAATTGCATTTTTATTTACTGAATGACCATCCTGATAATGGTGATTTTATTTTCAATAATTTACTTTTCATCTAATTTTTTCATTATATTCATTCCTTATAAATAACGGGTTATATAAAAATGTACTGTGCACTCAGATTGCCTTTAAACCCTAGAATAAAAATAGAGATTAAAAAACACTTTTTTTAATTAGTGTTATTTTCCTGAATCAATATCACGGAAAAAAGAGAAAATAATTATGGAATAAATAATATCCATTATATGAGATATAAAAAAACCACGCTGTGTTTTCACCGCGTGGTTTTATCAGTACCGAAATTATCCCGCCATTCAGATCAATGACAAGAATGTCTGTTTAAAATCATCAATATCATGCTGTGTGGTTGCCCACGAGGTACACAGACGCAGACAGGATTTTCCCTGCTCCTGCAGTAACGTTTCATGGAAAACAAACTGTTTTTTCAGCTTTTCTGCCAGTACTGACGGCAGAATAACAAAGACCTGGTTGGATTCCGGCGGGGCGAGGAACGTAAAGCCCTGCTCCGTAAAGAATCCGGCCAGTTGGCCTGCCATACTGTTAAGATGTTTGCCCAGTGCGAAATAGAGGTCATCCGTAAACAGCGCCTGAAACTGTGCGCCCAGCAGCCAGCCTTTTGCCTGCAAACCGCCCTTTTGTTTTATACTGAAACGGAAATCCGCTTTCAGCGCCGGATTACTGATCACCAGAGCTTCTGCCGCAATCGCGCCGATTTTAGTACCGCCGATATAGAACGCGTCTGTCAGTGCCGCGATATCTTCAATCGTCAGGTCACTTTGTGCGGACATCAGTCCTGATGCCAGACGTGCACCATCGAGATAGAGCCATAAGCCATGTTCATCACAGAAACGACGTAATGCCTGTATCTCTGCTTTGCGGTATACCGTACCGATTTCGGTGGAATTGGTGATATAAACCAGCTTCGGCTGAACCCAGTGTTCATCATTATGTTCGGCAATGACCGGTTTAAGATGATCGGGTGTCAGTTTTCCGTCCGGAGAAAATACAGTGATGACTTTATGGCCGGTAGCTTCGATTGCACCGGTTTCATGCGTGGCAATATGACCGGTACTGACTGAAATCACTGCCTGATGCGGACGCAGAAAGTGAGAAATGGCCGTCAGGTTGGTAATAGTCCCGCCGTTAAAGAAATGGATATCTGCCTGTGGCTGACCAATCCGCTGCTTAATCAGCGTGGCGGCAGCACCACATAAATCATCTGTGCCGTAACCATTATGGCGGTGGCCTGCTGTGTCAGTAATGGCTTTTAAAACAGCCGGATGTGCAACTTCATTATAATCATTCTGAAAACGGTACATATGCTCCTCCGATAGTGTGCAGTAATACTATGCTGATACTTACCGGCGCACAATGGCACGAACCGCAGATCAATCCGGATTTACCAGCCCGATCACACCTTCACTGAGGGTAATTTTCCCCTGTGTTTTCAGACGCAGCAAAACTTTATCCGTATGACGCCGGGAAGTGCCGAGAATGCTGGCCAGCATGTCGCGGGGAAGATGGATCTGATGACCGCTGATTTGTGTCAGCATATAGAGCAGATTGTTTTCAATGGAATCAACAGCATTCATCAGCCGTTGCTCACCATTGATAAGACAGCGTTTTGCCAGCTGGCGGTTAAGCAGCAGGGATAACCGGTGATCCTGCGACAGCCAGGTCAGAAATACGGTTGCCGGCATCCGCAGTACACGGCAGTCTGATAACGCTATCACGTCATAACGGTATGCCTGCTGACAAATCGCTTCCATTTCCCCGAGAAATTCGCCACGGTAACAGAATGTCAGCCCGACCTGTTTACCATTTTCCGCCTGCTTATTAACAATAAACTCGCCGTCCAGAATGATATAAACCGCCTGAGCCGGATCACCCTGGCAAATCAGGTTTTGTCCGTTATAAATATGCAATGTGGTTACACTGTTTCTGACAACCTCCGGGGCATCACGGAACAGGCCGTCTGCCTCGGGCAGAAGCTCTTCTTCGCTGAATTTCAGCCATAATTCACGAAACGGGGTAGTATTTTGCATGTACGGGTATTTGTCAGAACGGAATAATCAGTGGATAAACGTTAGCATGGTTAACAACGGGTTTGAACAGATAGTTTAGCACTGGTTTTACGGGCTGCGGCTGACCGGCAGCCCGTAAGCCGGATTACTTCAGTTCGTAACCGTTCAGATATTGCTGCTGTTTTGTGGTCAGATTATCGAGTGAAACGCCCATGTCCTGTAATTTCAATGCGGCGACCTCGCGGTCAATTTCATCACTGACGTCGTACACTTTTGCTTCCAGGTCATGGCTGAGCAGATACTCGGCGCTGAGTGCCTGGAGGGCAAAACTCATATCCATAATCTCTGCCGGATGCCCGTCCGCACAGGCGATATTGACCAGCGCACCACGGCCTAACAGATAGAGTGTGCGGCCATTTTTCAGGGTATAACCTTCGATATTCTCGCGGGCAATTGTGACATTGTCACTTAACTGCTGAAGATCGGTCAGCTTGATTTCGTCCTCAAAGTGTCCGGTATTGCTGATGATGGCACCCTCTTTCATCAGGCTGAAATGCTCTGATGTCAGCACGTCACAGCAGCCGGTTGCAGTGATAAAGATATCACCCAGCGGCGCTGCCGCAGACATGGTCATTACCGCGAAACCGTCCATTTTTGCTTCGAGGGCTTTTATCGGATCCACTTCTGTGACAATCACTTCCGCGCCCAGCCCTTTCGCCCGCATGGCGCAGCCTTTACCGCACCAGCCGTAGCCGGCGACGACCACGGTTTTCCCGGCAATAACCAGGTTGGTGGTGCGCATAATGCCGTCAAACGTGGATTGTCCGGTACCGTAGCGGTTATCAAACAGGTGTTTGGACTGTGCGCCGTTAATCGATAAAACCGGGAAATTCAGTGCGCCGTTTTTTTCGCGGGCAACCGCACGCAGAACACCGGTGGTGGTCTCTTCACAGGCACCGATCGTGTGTTTTGCATATTCCGGATACAGGCTGTGCAGTTCATGCACCAGATCACCACCGTCATCAATAACAATGTGCGGTTCGCAGGCCAGTGTCTGCTTTACAAAGTTGCGGTACGCTTCCGCATCCGCGCCGTGGATGGCAAATGTATGGATTCCGCTGACAACCAGTGCCGCGACAATATCATCTTTGGTCGACATCGGGTTGCTGCCGGTGACAGATACCTCAGCGCCGCCTGCGGCGAGAACGCGTGCCAGATAGGCGGTTTTCGCTTCCAGGTGGATAGAGAGCGCGATACGTTTTCCGGCAAACGGCTGTTCTTTGGTAAAACGCTGTTCCAGTGCGCGTAACAGCGGCATATGAGCGCGAACCCAGGCAATTTTTTGCTCGCCCTGCGGTGCTGATGAGAGATCTTTATAAATACTGGTGACCATGGCAACTCCTGCATACGTCTTTTATAACGGGATAAGCCACAGTAACCGGAGGTTCCGGGTGTCTCCAGGGCATTTGCCCTGAATCCGCAAAAAAAAGGTCTCCGTATAAAATACCGTGATCAGCGGCGTGCCTGCACCATAGCAATCAGTCCGCAGATATCCTGAGGGACATTGTCCGTTTTCAGGATTTCGTCCGGTGTCATCCACTGAAATTCAGGATACGGCGTTGCAGCTTCATCCAGCGGGCGGCACCAGTACACCATATCAATATGCCAGTGCTCCCCGGTTTTTTTATCCGGGATAAATTCTTTCAGAATCGCCATCGGCAGTGGCAGCACACCGGTTTCCGGCAGTGGTGTGATAAATTGCTGCGCCTGAGTATCCCGGCTGATAATCCGGCATTCCAGCCCGGTTTCTTCACGAATTTCACGCAATACGGCGTCCTGCGGTTCTTCATTTTCTTCAATATGCCCGCCGGGCGGCAGCCAGATACCCAGTTTCGGGTGAAAATGGAGTAAAAAACGTCCGCGGCTGTCACTCACCAGGCCGGAGGCGGTAAAATGTTTGATAACAGAAGGCATAATGTTTCTCAGGTTATTCAGGTGATCATAGTCAGAACCACCGGAAGCGTCAGTACGGCAACCATGGTCTGAAACGTGATAATTCCCGCCATCAGCTGACTGTCACCGCCGAGCTGGCGCGATAAAATATAGGCGGTCGGTGCCGTCGGAATGGCAAAAAAGATCACAAACAGCTGATATTCAAGTTGGGTTAATCCGGTCACTGCGGCCACAGCAATTGCCAGTAACGGCATAATACACAGGCGGACTACGCTGTTCAGGCTGATTTTCAGTGCGGAATAGCGGATAGTGGCAACCTGCAATGCCGCCCCGACGCACAACAGTCCCAGCGGCAGACTGGCACCGGCCAGCAGTCTGGCAAGCTGCCCTGTGTTATACGGCAGACCAATGCCGCTGACATTCAGCAGCATCCCGATAATACAGGAAATAATCAGCGGGTTTGTCAGAACCGGTAACAGCAGCCGGCGCAGTGATAACTGCTTAAGTTCAGATAACGCGACCACTGAAATGATATTACACAGCGGAACCAGCACCGCGAGGATCACCGCCGCCACAGCCATTCCTGACGGACCATAGAAATCGTTAACGATGGATAACCCGAGATAGGTATTAAATCGGATCGCGCCCTGAAGCAGCACACCGAATTCTGCCGTTGGTATTCCGCGAAAACGCCTGACGACAGCAAAGGCGGCAGTGGCCAGACCGAGCATAATGACCAGTGCGGCAGCCAGTTTCGGAAGTTGCGGGTTATCCAGCGGCGCAACCGCGAGGCTGTTGATCAGCAGCGCCGGAAATAAAATATAGTAATTCAGCTTTTCCGCGCCGTTCCAGAATCCGGCATCAAAAACCGGCCTCCGCTTCAGAATACAGCCGAGCAGAATCAGCGCAAACAACGGCCATAATGTCATCAGAATTGCGAACATCAGCAGAGATCCGGCAGGAAAGTGGTTGTCGCATCATAACAGGAACAACGGGTTACGCGAGCAGCAGTGCCGGATTTGTATTGCTGATCGCGTTTTTACATTTTACCTGCCGCAGCGCATAAAACGCACTACGTTTTACCGGGGTTATATGTTAGTTCCCGGCGGGAGTGATCACCTGATAGGTGCAGCTGAATGCGGCTTTCTGGATACGGTAACTGTCCTGCGGATCATGGCGGGAGCGGAGCAGCACATCACCTTTCATCACCCGCTGTTTTTCGCCCCAGGGCGCAATAATCACAAACGGTTCTTCCTGTGTGATGACCAGATAATCCATCGGCTCTCCCTGAGGCCGGAAGCGCTGCCGGTTTTCGTTGTCAGGCAGTGTCAGCGCACTGCCGTAGCGACGGGTAAATGCCGTTTTTTTCACCAGAATTTCTTCATTACCGGTGGCTTCGCAGATATTCTGCACCACCCAATCCCCGGCTTCAGCCGGTTTTGAGCGGGTTTCTTCACCTTCACCGCGGATAATGGTCACGACAATTTCACAGGGGACCGCAGGCCGGGCAAGCACTTCGCGGGTTTTACGGGCAATGCCGGTACGCTCACCCGCATCTGCAAATAATTGACTGCGATCCTGAACCGGCAGCAACTGTAAATCGTCCGCCGGTGCAGAAAACGCCGGCAGCGTCAGGAACAGCAGTCCGGAAAGCGTCTTGTGCATGGTCATTATCCGTTAAGCTGAGTAAATCCGGGTGACAATGTCACGCTGGCAGGTGGTGAATTATCCCCGCCGACCCGCCGCAGAAGACGGGTTGCGGCACTGCGTCCGACATCCCGCGACGGCTGGGTGATAAAGGCAACGGGGATGTCATACAGGGCTTCACTGCCGATATCATCAAATCCCACGAGGGCGATTTCCTGCGTAAAATAACTTTCGTTATCCCCCTGCCTGACGGTGTTACCGGTACTCAGTGCGGCAAAATATGCCCCGAGCGCCGTACCGGTGTTGTGACAGACTATCGCACTGACTTTGGGGTACTGATACATAAATCCGGAAACACTGCGGATAATATTCTGCTGTTTGTTGTCTGTTTCCACAATCCATTCCGGGCGGAACGGCAACCCGTACTGCACGAGTGTTGAGCAGTAGCCGCCGACCCGTTCGGCGCGGGTGAGTGAATCGCTTTCACCGCCGAAATAGGCAATCTGCCGGTGACCGTTTTTGATCAGATACTCGGTCGCCATCCTGGCGGCAGAGGCGTTATCCGGGCGGACAACATCGATACCGGAGAATTCACTGGCCCGGGCGGCACATACCATCGGGATCTGATAATGATTTACCCGCTCAACCACCTCATTGGTGAGAAATTTACCGCCGCCGGCAACAACACCATCCACGCCGTAGCGGATCAGACTGTCCAGCGAACGGGCAAATCCGGCAGCGGAATTACCGCTCTGGGTCAGAAAGACCTGTTTGCCCTGCGTTTCCGCATATTCGCTGACCCCGGCGGCGACCTCCGCATAAAACGGCTCCGTAATATCTTTAACAATCAAACCAATCACATTGGAGATGTTATCCCGCAATGTGGCGGCCTGCTGGTTGCGGACATACCCCAGCTCTTCAATTGCCGCATTGACTTTATCCGCGGTTTTCCGCGAGATCCGCCCTTTTCCGCTGAGTACCAGTGACACCGTGGTGACGGAGACACCTGCCTGCTGCGCCACATCAACTATCGTGACTTTTCTGAGATTCATAACGCCGGATACTTCCTTACGCTCAGGATACTGCACCGAATTTTACACAAAATCCGATAAAACGTTTTATCTATTTCTGAAATATGGTTGCTGTGTCATGTTTATTTTTTGTGATCGGGCAACTATTATAATTTGGTAAAACGTTTTATCTTATTTTACCTTCACAACACCACACTGACATTTACAGGATACCGTATGAGTAGCCAACCAAAACAAAAAGTCACGCTCTGGGAGTTTTTCCAGGGACTGGGCAAAACCTTTATGCTGCCTGTCGCGCTGCTCTCGTTCTGCGGGATCATCCTCGGCATCGGCAGTTCACTCAGCAGCCGCGATGTACTGACACTGCTGCCGTTTCTCGATCACACCGTATTCCAGTTACTATTCACCTGGATGAGCAAAATCGGCTCATTTGCCTTCAGTTTCCTGCCGGTGATGTTTGCCATCGCCATTCCGCTGGGGCTGGCACGTGAAAACAAAGGTGTGGCCGCTTTCGCCGGGTTTGTCGGTTTTGCGGTGTTTAACCTCGCGACTAACTTCTATCTCACTGCCGCCGATATTTTACCGACCACGGACCCGGCGATTCTGAAGGCTCACAACATCCGTGATGTGCTGGGTATTCAGTCTATCGACAGCGGTATTCTCGGTGCGGTTATCGTCGGTATTATTGTTTATATGCTGCATGAACGTTTTAATACCATCCGCCTGCCGGATGCACTGGCGTTCTTTGGCGGGACACGTTTTGTGCCGATTATCACCACCCTGGTGCTTGGTCTGTGCGGCCTGCTGGTTCCGCTGATCTGGCCGTGGTTTGCGATGGGTATTAACGGATTAGGTAAACTGATTCAGAGTGCCGGCGCTTTCGGGCCGATGATTTTCGGCTCCGGTGAACGGTTGTTACTGCCTTTTGGTCTTCACCATATTCTGGTGGCTCTGATCCGCTTTACTGAAGCGGGCGGCACCATGGAAGTGTGCGGTAATACCGTTAACGGCGCGCTGACGATCTTCCAGGCGCAGCTTTCCTGTCCGGATACACAGGGCTTTGCGGCCAGCGCCACTCAGTTCCTGTCTCAGGGTAAAATGCCGGCCTTCCTCGGTGGTCTGCCGGGCGCTGCATTAGCCATGTATCACTGTGCTCATCCTGAAAATCGTCATAAAATTAAGGGATTGCTGATTTCCGGTGTGGTCGCCTGTGTTATCGGCGGCACAACAGAACCGCTGGAATTCCTGTTCCTGTTTGTTGCTCCGTTCCTGTATCTGATCCACGCGATTCTGACCGGTCTGGGCTTTACCGTGATGGCTGTTACCGGCGTCACCATTGGTAATACCGACGGTAACCTGATTGACTTTGTGGTCTTCGGTATCCTCCACGGCATCCAGACCAAATGGTATATGGTGCCGGTTGTGGCCTTTATCTGGTTTGCTTCTTATTATGCGATTTTTCGTTTCGCCATTACCCGCTTTAACATCAAAACACCGGGCCGCGATACGGATACCAAAGAAAGTGCACCGGCAACCGGCAGTTCAGCAGGGAAATCCGGCTACGATGTGCCTGCGATTCTGGCCGCGCTGGGCGGGAAAGAGAATATTATTTCACTGGATAACTGTATCACCCGTCTGCGGATGTCCGTTCAGGATATGAGCAAAGTGGATGACGCGCAGCTCAAAGCATTGCGGGCAATCGGCGTTGTCCATCTTAATGAGCATAATTTGCAGGTTGTTATCGGCCCGCAGGTTCAGTCTGTTAAAGATGAACTGGAAAAGCTGATGAAATCCGCGTCTGATTCCGCTCAGCCGGAACCGCAAAACGCCTGATAACTTTCACCGCACTGTCTGACAGTGCGGTTTTTCTTTCCGGAGAAACTATGTCCTTTCACTTTTCTGTTCCGGTTG
Organism: Morganella morganii; assembly: GCF_019242955.1. GTDB lineage: Bacteria > Pseudomonadota > Gammaproteobacteria > Enterobacterales > Enterobacteriaceae > Morganella > Morganella sibonii. Next base: position 2,027,171 of record NZ_CP066129.1, on the reverse strand, counting down.
ATCGCCACGGTACTTACTGCACACAATGGGATTTTGTGCAGGATCGTTTCGGTCAGGCCGATTTACTGCCTTTTACCATCTCAGATATGGATTTCGTCACCGCGCCGGTGATCCTGAAAGCAATTTCAGAGCGTACCGCACACGGTGTATTCGGCTACAGCCGCTGGCAGCACCGGGATTTTCTCAGCGCCATCGCACACTGGTTTTCATCCCGTTTTCAGGCGCAGATTGATACTCAGGCGCTGGTGTACGGGCCGTCAGTCATCTACATGGTCAGTCAGATGATCCGCCTGTGGTCGCAACCCGGTGACGGTGTGGTGGTGCATACGCCCGCCTATGATGCATTTTATAAGACGATTACCGGCAATCAGCGTACTGTGGTTCCCTGCCCGCTGCAAAAAACGGCGGAGGGCTGGTGGTGTGATATGAATGTGCTGGAATCCCTGCTTGCAAAGCCGGAGACGCGGATTCTGCTGTTATGCAGCCCGCATAACCCGACCGGGAAAGTCTGGACGCGCGATGAGCTGACCACCATGGCTGAATTGTGTGAGCGGCATAATGTGCGGGTGATCAGTGATGAAATTCATATGGATCTGTGCCGTGCACCGCATCAGCACACGCCGTGGTCTGAAACAGGACGCGGGGAATGGGCGCTATTCACCTCGGCATCCAAATCCTTTAATATTCCGGCACTGACCGGTGCTTACGGGCTGATTTCAGATACCGCCTCCCGTGAAGCCTATTTTCATCAGCTGAAAGCCTGTGACGGGCTATCTTCCCCTGCGGTTCTGGCGGTTATCGCGCATATAGCGGCATACCGTGACGGCGCACCGTGGCTTGATGAGCTGCGTGATTATCTCTTTGCTAATCTGGACTATATAAAGCAGCGGCTGGATGCGGAACTGCCGGAACTGAACTGGCAGGTGCCGGAATCGACCTATCTGGCGTGGATAGATCTGAACCCGCTGAATATTGATGATGATGCTCTGCAACATACCCTGATTACGCGGGAAAAAGTGGCGATCATGCCGGGATATACCTACGGGGAAGAAGGACGCGGATTTTTGCGTCTGAATGCCGGATGCCCGCGTGATAAACTCACCGCAGGCATGGATAAATTAATTCGCGCGCTGAAATCACGCTGATTTTTTGCACGACCCGGGCGCATTCTCTGCGCCCCGGTTATTCGTGTTTGCCGACCTTGTTGCGCAAGGCGCGGCGTAAATAGGAAAACGGTAAGCTGGGACACGGTTTATCTGCGGGTCTGCCGGTGTTCACCGCTTCCTGTTTTTCATCCTGAACCGGTTTTTCCGGCGGGATCTTTCCGGAGGTGGTGTTTTCCGCCATGTTATTCCCCTTCTTTGCTGAGTGCGTCGTTGACCGCTTCTATTTTCCGTACTGCATCATTAAGAATATCGGCGATCTGACCGAGCTTGGTTTCATCCAGTTCACTGGTGACCAGTTTATGGCGCAGCAGTGCCCGTAAATTCCCCAGCGCCTGTTCGATTTCATCGGATAACAGCGAACCGCGGCGGAAAGATTTGGTTTCCTGTAAGCGTTGTGCAATCTGTTCCAGAACATCAGTGTTCTCTTCCAGATGCATTTTACCTTCCGGTGTCAGGCTGTAGCTTTTACGGCCGTTCCCGGTGTTTTCCGCCACAATCAGCTGCTGGTCTTCGAGCAGTGTCAGTGTCGGATAAATCACGCCCGGACTTGGTGTATAGAGGCCGGAAGTCAGCTGGCCGATGGATTTGATTAATTCGTAACCGTGGCTTGGTTTCTGGTTAAGATTCGCCAGCATCATGATGCGCAGATCACCGTGATCAAGCAGACGACGCAGGCCCTTCCCGCGGCCGCGGTGACGACCGTGTTCGCGCTCTTCGCGGCAACCGTGTCCGTGATGCTCATGATGATCACCGTGACAGCCGTGTTCGTGATGTTCGCCGTGTCCATGGTGGTCACCATGACAGCAATGACCGCGATGTTCACCGTGAGCACGACGCTCGCCGTGACCATGATGCTCGCCGCAGCAACGGTGTCCGTCCTGCCCGTGGTGTTCCCCGTGGCGGCCGCCATGGCCCCCGTGACGCTGACGCCCTTCCTGTGAATCACAGGCACGATGGCGTAATGCATGAAGAAACATAGTAAATTCCTTTTGTGATATAGAGTGATAATCAGCAAAATCAGTTTTTAGATATATCTGTTTTGCCTTCAGGAACTACTATAGTCCTCCGGTATGGAAAGATCAAATTAGATATATCTAAAACAGCACGATTTGTATTTTAACGGGAATGATTATCACTATCAGAGTATAGCAGGAAGTGACCTGCACTATCAGCAAATGGTGCGAAACAGGCTGACAGTGCAGATATAAAAGAAAAAATCAGAAGTCCGGATTAATCAGAACAATTTTTCCGGTTAAATCACCGGATTCCATCAGCTGGTGGGCTTTTGCCGCGTCTGCAAGGTTAAACGTATAGTTTACCAGTGGTTTGACTTTTCCCGACCGCAGCAGCGGCCAGACTTTATGGGCAAGATCACGGGCAATGACGGCTTTCTCTTCCGGTGTCCGCGCCCGCAGTGTTGAGCCGGTATGCAGCAGGCGTTTTACCATCAGCGGCATCAGATTCAGGTTTTGCGGGTTACCGCGCATCAGGCCGATCTGGATAATTCGTCCGCCTTTGGCCGCAACCTCATAGTTTTTGCTGACATAATCACCACCGATAAGGTCAACAACCATGTTCACGCCCTGTCCGCCGGTCAGTTCCGGAATAACCTGCGCAAAATCGTCTTCGCGGTAATTAATGACGTGATCTGCCCCCAGTTGCCGGGCAAGCTCCGCTTTTTCAGCCGTGCCGACAGTGGTGTATACCGTAGCGCCAAAGGCTTTTGCCAGCATAATCGCCACACTGCCGATACCGGAGGTACCGCCGTGGATAAGCACACTCTCTTCACTTTGCAGTTTGCCGGTCTGGAAGACATTCGCCCATACCGTGAAGAAGTTTTCCGGAATGGCCGCGGCTTCGGTGTAGCTCAGGTTTTCCAGCGGCAGTGCGATGCTGTCATGGACCAGACAATATTCTGCATATCCTCCGCCCGCAACCAGCGCACAGACTTTATCGCCGACCTGGCGGCGTTTGCATTCATCCCCGACCGCCACGACTTCACCTGCGATTTCCAGTCCCGGAACCGGCGATGCATCCGGAGGCGGCGGATAACTGCCCTGACGCTGGAACACATCAGGCCGGTTGACACCGGCGGCGGCCACTTTAACCAGCAGGTATTCTCCCTGTACCTTCGGCAACGGCATCTCAATTGCCTGTAATACTTCCGGGCCGCCGGGCCGGGTAATATCAATTGCCATCATCGATTCAGGTAATGCATATGACATCATTACTTTTCCTTAAACAGTCCCGGTTTTGTAATGCCTGTCGTTTTATGACGAATCAGGTTCATTACAGTTTCAGCATAATGCAGCGTATCAAAGATAGCACTGCACGATTATGACGGTGTATTATGTCCGGCACTCTCTTTTTTATATTTTTTATCCGTGCGGAATAATGGTTTTTTCGTTATTTATTTGTGATTGTTTTTAATGTATCACACTATTTTATAACGCAGGAAGAACGCTTTATTCATATTTCACCTGCCTGTTAACATGCAGATGGCAGAAAATTGACCTGCGTTCAGGCTCTCTGTTATTTTAAACCGGATTATTGAGAGTTTAATCAAATAATTCACATTATGACATCACGAAAAAAGCATAATATGTCAATATTATGCCCCTGTTTTTAGCCCGGTATGACGATATTTAAACTCAGACCACTTACCACTTTTGGTAGTCTGTGATAAAATTGATTCAAATCAATATTATTTCAAGAGCAAGCCTATGATCCCGGAAAAACGTGTAGTACGTAGAATTCAATCAGGTGGCTGCGCGATCCACTGCCAGGATTGCAGCATCAGCCAGCTTTGCATCCCGTTCACGCTGAATGAGCATGAGCTGGATCAGCTCGACAATATTATCGAGCGCAAAAAGCCTATCCAGAAAGGTCAGGCACTGTTTAAAGCCGGAGATGAGCTGAAATCACTGTATGCAATCCGCTCCGGGACCATCAAAAGCTATACTATCACCGAAGAAGGTGATGAGCAGATCACCGGCTTCCATCTTGCCGGCGACCTGGTCGGTTTTGATGCCATTATCAATACCGAGCATCCGAGTTTTGCCCAGGCACTGGAAACATCCATGGTCTGCGAGATTCCGTATGAAACGCTGGATGACCTGTCCGGTAAAATGCCGAACCTGCGTCAGCAGATGATGCGCCTGATGAGCGGCGAAATTAAAGGCGACCAGGAAATGATCCTGCTGCTGTCCAAAAAGAATGCGGAAGAGCGTCTGGCGGCCTTTATTTATAACCTGTCACGCCGTTTTGCCCAGCGCGGTTTCTCCCCGCGTGAATTCCGCCTGACGATGACCCGTGGTGATATCGGTAACTATCTGGGTCTGACCGTTGAAACCATCAGCCGTCTGCTGGGTCGTTTCCAGAAGAGCGGAATGCTGGCAGTAAAAGGCAAATATATCACCATCGAAGATATGGAACAGCTGGCTGCACTGGCCGGTAAAGTGCCTGCACTGCCGCAGGACTAGTAATCTCTCTCCCGGCAACATTTTTGGCTGCCGTAAAACGCATCAGACCGGTTTATTTCGGTCTGGTGCGAATATTTCCTACATTCCTGCTCCTGTTTGGTTTATCTTTATAGATACGTATCCAGCCCCGCGAGGAGAGATGAATGTCTGAATATCAGAACCTCTTAGTTGCAATAGACCCCAATCAGGATGATCAGCCGGCATTACGGCGTGCGGTATATATCGTGCAACGCAATGGCGGACGCATCAAAGCTTTCTTACCTATCTATGATCTGTCATACGATATGACTACCCTGTTGTCCCCCGAAGAACGGGATGCAATGCGTAAAGGGGTAATTGCCCAGCGTTGCGCGTGGATCAAACAGCAGGCGCGTTACTATCTGGAAGCCGGTATCGATATCGAAGTGAAAGTGGTATGGCATAACCGGCCTTATGAGGCGATTATCAGAGAAGTTGTCAGCGGTGGTCATGATTTGCTGCTGAAAATGGCACACCAGAACGATAAGTTTGAATCGCTGATTTTCACCCCGCTGGACTGGCAGCTTCTGCGTAAATGTCCGTGTCCTGTCTGGATGGTTAAAGATAAAGTCTGGCCGGAACAGGGTTCTGTTGTGGTCGGTGTCAATCTGTCCAATGAAGAATCGTACCATGATGCACTGAATCTCAAACTGGTCTCGCTGACACAGGATCTCGCGAAACGGATTGTAAAAGACCCGGCCATCCATCTGGTCAGCGCTTATCCGGTAGCGCCGATTAATATCGCTATCGAATTACCGGATTTTGACCCGAATACTTACAACAACGCACTGCGCGGCCAGCATCTTATCGCGATGAAAGAGCTGCGCCAGCAATTCTCCGTCGGCGAAGAATACACTCATGTTTATGAAGGATTACCGGAGAAAGTGATCCCGGAAGTGTGCGGTGAGCTGAATGCCGGGGTGGTGGTATTGGGAATTATCGGCCGGACCGGTATTTCGGCTGCATTCCTCGGTAATACGGCTGAACATGTCATTGACCATCTGAAGTGTGATTTGCTGGCCGTAAAACCGGACGGTTTTGTTTGTCCGATAGATACCAGTGATGATGATTAATCCTGTCTCCCGCAGAGGCCACGGCTTCTGCGGGAATTTTCTGCGCGTTCTGCGATAATCAGAACAGTGGCGCACACATCCCGTCACCGAGCACTTTTTTCACGTTCTTCTTATTCGGTTTAAATTCGCCGACTACTTTATTATCGGAATAAACCTTAAACTCCGTGGCTTTACTGAGCGCTTCTGTCAGATTGGTCCAGGCCGCAGCACCGGCGCGGTTCTTAGTGCTGTCCGGTACAAAATACGCTTCGTCGTCGATCAGAAATTCAATCTGCCCTTCCACTTCATGATCACCGGCGGAAATATCAATACTGTGATCGATTGAATTTTCATAATCCTCCGGGTCCGCCCCGACGTTACAGGCAACGACAACGGTCACGCCGGTGTCATTACTGATCCCGTACTCAATAAACCCCTGGCCGAAACCGGATGTCCAGATATTCGGAATGGCTAATGCGGAAGCAGAGAAGAGAAAGAGTGAAACGGCCATCATTTTTTTCATTAATCTGAATCCTCTGAGTGAAAAAAAGGCGGGTAACGCATTTACCCGCCTTGTGCATTTTATGCTTTTTTTACCCGGATTACAGTGCGCGCAGAATGGCGTCACAGCTGGCTTTGGCATCGCCAAACAGCATCTGGGTGTTTTCTTTGAAGAACAGCGGGTTCTGAACCCCGGCATAACCGGTATTCATTGAACGTTTGAAGACAATCACGTTCTGCGCTTTCCACACTTCCAGAACCGGCATCCCGGCAATCGGGCTGTTCGGATCTTCCAGCGCTGCCGGGTTAACGGTGTCGTTCGCGCCAATCACCAGTACCACGTCAGTGTCTTTGAAATCATCGTTGATTTCGTCCATTTCCAGCACGATATCGTAAGGTACTTTTGCTTCAGCCAGCAGGACGTTCATGTGCCCCGGCAGACGGCCGGCAACCGGATGGATACCGAAACGCACTTCAATCCCTTTGTCACGCAGTTTCTGGGTGATGTCGTGAACCGGATACTGAGCCTGGGCTACCGCCATACCATATCCCGGGGTGATGATGACAGAACTTGCGCCTTTCAGCATTTCCGCCACATCTTCCGCGCTGATTTCACGGTGCTCGCCCTGCTCTTCATCACCGGATGAAACAGTACCGTCAGTACCGAAACCACCGGCAATGACGCTGACAAAGGAGCGGTTCATCGCCTTACACATAATGTAAGACAGGATCGCACCGGAAGAACCGACCAGCGCACCGGTAACAATCAGCAGGTCGTTGCTGAGCATAAAGCCCGCCGCCGCCGCTGCCCAGCCGGAATACGAGTTCAGCATAGAAACCACAACCGGCATATCCGCACCGCCGATAGACGCCACGAGGTGCCAGCCGAAAGCCAGTGCAATCACCGTCATCAGGATCAGCGTGAAGACCTGTAAACCGGTGCTGTCAGTTTTGACAAAGGTCCATAACAGCAGGAAAGAAACAACCAGTGCCGCCAGATTCAGTTTGTGGCGGTTAGGCAGCATCAGCGGTTTTGAGGATAATTTTCCGCATAATTTGCCGTAAGCAACAATAGAACCGGTGAAGGTCACCGCACCGATAAAGATGCCGAGGAACACTTCTGTCAGGTGAATGTTATTCATCACCGCAGAGGTCAGTGCCTGGTTGTGATCCATATAGCTGTTGAAACCGACCAGTACCGCCGCCAGGCCCACAAAGCTGTGCAGGATAGCAACCAGTTCCGGCATTTCGGTCATTTCGACTTTACGTGCCAGACGAATACCAATCACCGCACCAATCACCATGGCAACAATAATCCAGCCGATATTGGCAGAATACGGCCCGAAGATAGTGGCAACCAGCGCGATAGCCATACCGGTAATACCCAGCAGGTTACCCCGTTGTGAGGTTTCATGGCGGGATAACCCGGCCAGACTGAAAATAAATAAGATTGCGGCAACAATATATGCCGCTGTAACGACTCCGCCTGACATATTCATTACCCCTTACGAAACATTTTAAGCATACGCTGTGTGACGGTGAATCCGCCGAAAATATTGATACTGGCGATCAGTACCGCAATAAAGGAGAAGAATGTCACCCAGCCGCCGCTGCCGATTTGCAGCAGTGCGCCGACAACGATGATCCCCGAAATTGCGTTGGTCACCGCCATCAGCGGGGTATGCAGCGCATGGCTGACATTCCAGACCACGTAATAGCCGACCACACAGGAGAGTGCAAACACAGTAAAGTGGGACAGGAACTCCGGCGGAGCCACATTCGCCAGCCAGGAGAACAGGATAAACGCCAGTGCCATCAGGCCGTATTTCAGCCATGGTGACATCGGTTTTTCCGGTTTTTTCTCTGCTTTGACAGCGGCCGGTTTTGCCTGCGGCTGTGCAGATACCTGAATCGGCGGTGCAGGCCAGGTGATTTCACCGGCTTTCACTACTGTCAGACCACGGATCACCACATCATCAAAATCAATGTTGATCTGCCCGTCTTTCTCTTTACACATCAGCTTCATCAGGTTCACCAGGTTGGTGCCGTAAAGCTGGGATGATTGTGTGGCAAGACGTGCCGCCAGGTCAGTATAACCGATGATTTTGACACCGTTTTCGGTGGTGTGGATTTCTCCCGGCACAGTCAGTTCGCAGTTACCGCCGTTCTGAGCCGCCAGGTCAACAATCACGCTGCCTGATTTCATCGACTCAACCATTTCTCTGGTGATGAGTTTCGGTGCCGGTCTGCCCGGAATCAGTGCGGTGGTGACAATGATATCCACCTCTCTGGCCTGATCCGCGAACAGTGCCATCTCTGCCTTAATAAAGGCCTCAGACATGACTTTCGCATAACCGTCACCGCTGCCGGCATTTTCTTCGAAATCGAGTTCGAGGAATTCGGCACCCATACTTTTCACCTGTTCTTTAACTTCAGGGCGGGTATCAAAGGCACGGACAACCGCTCCCAGGCTGCCTGCCGCACCGATTGCGGCCAGACCGGCAACACCGGCACCGATAACCAGTACTTTGGCCGGCGGTACTTTACCGGCGGCAGTGATCTGTCCGGTAAAGAAACGGCCGAAAGCATTGGCAGCTTCCACAATCGCACGGTAACCGGCGATGTTGGCCATAGAGCTGAGTGCATCCAGCGACTGGGCGCGGGAAATACGCGGCACCGAATCCATCGCAAAGACATTAACCCCCTGCGCGGCCAGTTTTTCCATCAGCTGCGGGTTCTGGGCAGGCCAGATAAAGCTGACCAGAGAACTGCCCGCCTTCATCAGCGGAATTTCATCATCCTGAGGGGCGTTCACTTTAAAAATAAGGTCTGATTGCCAGGCTTCCTGTGTGCTGACAATATCAGCACCGGCTTCGCGGTAAGCGTTGTCATCAAAACTGGCAAGATGACCGGCTCCTGTTTCAACAGCCACATCAAATCCGAGTTTTTTCAGTTGTATTACTGTTGCCGGCGTGGCGGCGACCCGGGTTTCACCAGACTGTCGCTCTTTTGGTACACCAATACGCATAATGTTCCCTTATATAAGCTCAAGTGTTTTACGGATGATTGGTCAGACATGTGCGTAAAAAAACAACCATTTGCACAAATTCAGATCAAAAGCACCCTTTTATCCGATATGTCCTAATAAGCTACTGAAAAATGTGATATCGATCCATCTAATTTGTTTGCCGGATGAAATTAAAACGGCATTTATCCGACCGGAAAAATTTTTTGCCGATAAATGACTATGATTGCATAAATTTATGGTAAAAATAGCTGTATGATTAACAGTCGTTAGATTGCACGATAAATTAAAGCGACAACAAGCACAAATACATGTCATAATTGTGCGGCCAGGATATAAAATTTACAGGTTCAGCACGTTATGAATATTAATTGCGCAAGGCGGAAGGATTTTGTATGAAGCTGAAAACAACGGTCATCGCATCTGCGATGTTTTTTTCATTTACCAGTCTGCTCCCCGCTCAGGCGGCACAGGAATTAACACCGGAACAGGCCGCTCAGTACCAGCCTTTCGAGCGGATTGCAGTTACAGGGCGTTTTAATGCTATTTATGAAGCCGCAGCTGCCGTTTCGCGTAAAGCAGACAAAATGGGTGCCGATGCTTTCTATATCCAGAGCCTCGATGATCTGAACAACAACGGTAATATGCGCGTTGTTGCAGATGTTTACCACCGCGATGCACCACCGGCCGAGAAAAAAGGCTACCGTCAGTTCCGTGGTGTCAATGAATTACCTGAAAAAGACGCGGTTGGTCTTCAGCCATTTGATACCGTGACTGTCAGCGGCTTTTTTGCCAACAGTCCTGACCTGAACGATGCTATCGCCAAAGAAGCAGTGAAAAAAGGTGCCGCTTCTTTCTTTATCGTCCGTAATATTTTCACCAACGATGGCGGAAACCAGCTGGTCACAGCATATGTCTATAAAGCCGATGCACCAAAACGTGTATTGCAGACAGAAGAAGCGCTGATCCCTGCGGATTCTGATGCCGGTCGTGCAGCACTGGCTGCCGGCGGCGAAGCAGCCAAACAGGTTGAAATTCCGGGCGTGGCCTCTTCCACAGATACTGCCGGTAATAATGTCGGTCGTTTCTTTGAAACCCAGTCTTCCCGCAGCGGCCGTTATACCGTCACTCTGCCGGACGGCACTCAGGTTCAGGAACTGAACAAAGCATCAGCCGCGGTAATGGCACCGTTTGACAGTGTCACCTTCACCGGTTACTACACCACGTCACCGGAAGTCTCCTATCAGGTTGCCAAGCGTGCAGCCGCCAAAGGGGCAAAATATTACCACATCACCCGCCAGTGGCAGTCCAGCGGCGGTAACGTAACTATCAGCGCCGACTTATACAAATAATCACGGTCTGACGGTTCACCGGAAAAAAGCGTATCTCTGATACGCTTTTTTTATAGCTTCAGCCTGAGGTATTAACACTTTCACTACATTCCTCTGCCGTCGTTCTGATATACAGCAAATATGCATAATATAATGCAATTAATGCATGATTAAACATTGCATATCCCGCCGACTCTCCGTACAATCAGCGCCAATTTTTGCGTATTCAGTCAGATTGACTGCATGAATAACCTGCTTAACGCATCAGATTTACCGGGAAGGTCTTTTGGATAAAAAACTCAGTTTAACCGCGCTTACCGCTTTAGTGCTCAGTTCTATGGTCGGCGCCGGTGTGTTTAGTCTTCCGCAGAATATGGCCGAAGTGGCCAGTCCGGCTGCACTTATTATCGGCTGGTCAATTACCGGTGTCGGTATCCTCTTTCTTGCTTTTGCTCTGCTGCTGCTCTCCCGGCTGCGTCCTGATCTGGACGGCGGTATTTTTACCTATGCCAAAGACGGTTTTGGTGAACTGATCGGTTTCTGCTCAGCCTGGGGATACTGGCTGTGTGCGGTGATCGCTAACGTCTCTTATCTGGTCATTGTATTTGCAGCGTTCAGCTTTTTTACCGATACCCCGGACAGCATCATTTTCGGTGACGGAAATACCTGGCAGGCGCTGATTGGGGAATCCATTCTGCTGTGGTTTGTCCATTGTCTGGTTCTGCGCGGTGTACAAACTGCTGCCGGTATCAATAAGCTGGCGACATTCGCCAAACTGGTTCCGCTCGGACTGTTTATCGTGCTGGCAGTGATCGCGTTCCGCTGGGATACATTCCATCTTGATTTCACCGGTGTGGATCTTGGTGTTCCGGTGTGGCAGCAGGTGAAAGATACCATGCTGATCACGCTGTGGGTGTTTATCGGGATTGAGGGCGCTGTTGTGGTTTCCGCCCGCGCCCGCCGCCGTAAAGATGTCGGTCTGGCCACGATGATGGCGGTGATTTCCGCGCTGACGATTTATATCCTGGTTACCCTGCTGTCAATGGGGGTTGTTGCCCGCCCGGAACTGGCAGAAATGCGTAATCCGTCGATGGCGACACTGATGGTGAGCCTGATTGGCGGCAGCGGTGAGATTATTATTGCAGCGGGTCTGATTATTTCTGTCTGCGGTGCTTACCTGAGCTGGACCATTATGGCCGCGGAAGTCCCGTTTATCGCGGCACTGCATGGCTCTTTCCCGTCACCGTTTAAAAAACAGAATGCGAATAATGCCCCCTCTTCATCTTTGTGGATGACCAACGGTGCTGTACAGCTTGCACTGGTGCTGATCTGGCTCAGCGGCAGTAATTACAATACGCTGCTGACCATTGCTTCTGAAATGATTCTGGTGCCTTATTTCCTGGTCGGTGCATTTCTGGTAAAAACCGCCCTGAAAATGAAGAAACCGGCACTGCTCGGTGTAGGTATGATCGCCGCACTGTATGGGCTGTGGCTGATTTATGCATCCGGTATTATCAATCTCATGCTGTCTGTTGTGCTCTATGCGCCGGGTATTCTGGTGTTCCTGTATGCTCTGAAAAACCGTGAGATAAAAACCACGCTGCATTTTATCGAGTGGAGCATTATTGCTGCTCTGCTGATAGCCGCCGTTCCTGCGCTCTGGTATTTGGTGCGCTGAAGACACGAAAATATGAGCCGGTCACTGACCGGCTTTTTTGTCTCCTCCCCCGTATCCCGCGAATGCTTTCTGCTGAATAAAGACAACACTGATGCTTCCTGCGGCGTATCTGTAATAAAACACTCTGTATGTTGTAACTAAATAGAGATGGATACACGATAAACAAAAAGAAAACGGGCGATGATATGCCCGTTTATTACTATAATTATTAATACTGGATAAATAAACAGTATACCGTAAAAACGGCACTTTACCCGCTGATTTGTTCCATTGCCTGAATAATCCGCTTATCTGAAACCGGATAAGGCGTACCCAATTGCTGGGCAAACAGACTGATGCGCAGCTCTTCTATCATCCAGCGTACGGCCTCTGCTTCCGGTCTGCGTTTCTCCACCGGCGACAGCTTGCCCTGCCACTGTTTCCACAGATTCTGAACATGCTCAATCTTACTCATGTTCGCCCTGTCACGGTTAACATCAGACACCAGTTTTTCGATACGCCGCTCTATCCCCTGTAAGTAGCGCAGGATATCCGGCAGACGCTGCCAGCCGTGAGCGGTAACAAAGCCCGGGAAGACCAGCCCGCTCATCTGTGCTTTGATATCAGAGAGCGCAAATGCCATCTGCATATCTATCCGCCCTTTCAGGCGTTTATTGATAGCAAACGTCGTGGTCAGGATTTGTTCCACCAGCTTCGCAATACCGGCAACCGTTTCATTCAGCTCTGCCCGGACAAATTCCTGTAACTGAGCGAATTTATCCTCCTGCCAGACCACACCGCCGTATTGCGCTATCAGTTTATCGACACCACAGGCGATACAGTCATCGATCAGATCCAGCACTTTACCGTACGGGTTAAAATACAGCCCCAGTTTGGCTTTGTTCGGTAATTTTTCATGCAGATATTTGATCGGTGACGGAATGTTCAGCAGCAATAAACGCCGCGTTCCCGCCTGCATCGCCAGCTGCTGTTCAAATTCCGTTTCAAAGACCTTAATCCCGACACTCTGTTTTTCATCCACCAGCGCCGGGTAGGCTTTTACCGCATAACCACCGCGCTTTTGTTCGTAACAACCGGGGATATCGCCGAAACGCCAGATATGCGCACCGCTTTGTTCGATACCGTCATCCACCACATCAGATAACGTCTGCTGTACCTGCTCTTTCAGGCTCAGTTTCAGTGCCTCAAGATCATAACCTTCGGCCAGTTTTTTCTGTTTATCTCCCGTGATACGGAAAGTCATTTTCAGGTGTGAAGGAATTTGCTCCAGTTGCCAGGATTCGCGATCAACGGTCACACCGGTCATACGGCGCAGTTCCCGTTCCAGTGCATCCAGTAATGTACCCTGCGGCTCAGGTACCCGCTCCATAAATGCTCCCGCATAGTTCGGCGCAGGCACAAAATTACGGCGTACCGGTTTCGGCAGAGATTTGATGAGTGCGATAACCAATTCTTCACGCAGTCCCGGAATTTGCCAGTCAAATCCTTCCGGACTGACCTGGTTAAGTACCGGCAGCGGGATGTGTACGGTCACGCCATCCGCTTCCGTTCCCGGCTCAAACTGATAGCTCAGTCGGAATTTCAGATCCCCCTGATACCAGTAATTCGGATAATCCTGCGCGGTCACCTGGTTAGCATCAGAGCGGATCAGCATATTTTTCTCATAATTGAGAAAATCCGGTTTCTGTAACCGTTCCCGTTTCCACCAGTTATCAAAGTGCTGTGACGAGATAATATCCGGCGGCAGACGGGTATCGTAGAAACTGAACAGGGTTTCGTCATCCACGAGGATATCGCGGCGCCGGGATTTGTGTTCCAGCTCCTCCACTTCGTTGCGCAGTGTCTGGTTTTCCCGGAAGAAAGCATGGCGGGTCTGCCAGTCACCTTCCACCAGAGCATGACGGATAAAGAGTTCGCGGCACAACACCGGGTCGATATTGCCGTAATTGACCGGACGTCCTGCCACCACCGGCAGCCCGTACAGCGTGACTTTTTCCGTCGCCATCACCGCGCCCTGTGATTTCTCCCAGTGCGGTTCGCTGTAGTGGTATTTCACCAGATGCGGCGCCAGCGGCTCTATCCATTCCGGTTCAATTTTGGCGGCAATACGCCCCCATAACCGGCTGGTTTCGACCAGTTCCGCCACCATCACCCATTTTGGCGGTTTCTTAAATAATCCCGAGCCCGGGAAGACAGAGAAACGTGCATTACGCGCCCCGGTGAACTCCTGTTTTTCCGTGTCTTTCTGCCCGATATGAGATAGCAGACCACTCAGAAGTGACAGATGCACGCTGCGGTAATCCGCCGGTTCGCTGTTAACCGGTATTCCCTGCTCTTTTACCACCTGGCGCAGCTGGGTATACACATCCTGCCATTCACGGATACGCAGATAGTTGAGGAATTCCTGACGACACTGTTTACGCAGCTGAGAGTTAGACAGCACCTTCTGCTGCTCTTTCAGGTAGTTCCACAAATTCACAAAAGCAATAAAGTCGGATTCTTTATCCGCAAAGCGGCGGTGTTTCTCATCAGAAGCCTGTTGTTTCTCCATCGGACGCTCACGCGGATCCTGGATAGAGAGCGCCGCGGCGATCACCATGGTTTCACGCACCGCACCATGATTACGGGCTTCCAGTACCATCCGTGCCAGACGCGGGTCAATCGGCAGTTTTGCCAGCTGACGCCCGGTTTGTGTCAGATGATAATGCCCTTCCGCGGAGGTTTTACCGTCGATAGCACCCAGTTCTTCCAGCAGTTTTACACCATCCTGAATATTGCGTTTGTCCGGCGCTTCCACAAACGGGAAAGCGGCGATATCACCCAGTCCGATCGCCGTCATTTGCAGAATAACGGAAGCCAGGTTGGTACGCAGAATTTCAGGGTCGGTAAATTCCGGCCGTGACAGAAAATCATCCTCAGAATAGAGGCGGATGCAGATCCCGTCAGAAACACGTCCGCAGCGCCCTTTCCGCTGATTTGCCGATGCCTGTGAAATCGGCTCTATCGGCAGACGCTGAACTTTTGTCCGGTAGCTGTAACGGCTGATACGGGCAAAGCCGGTATCAATCACATATTTGATACCGGGAACCGTCAGTGAGGTTTCCGCCACGTTGGTGGCCAGCACGATACGGCGGCCGGTGTGCGGCTGAAAAATCCGGTTCTGTTCACTGTTGGAAAGACGGGCGAACAGCGGCAGTACTTCGGTATGGCGTAAATCAGCTTTATTCAGGGCATCGGCGGTTTCACGGATTTCCCGTTCCCCGCTCATAAAGATAAGGATATCCCCGGCGCTTTCACGTCCCAGCTCATGTACCGCATCCAGAATGCCTTGTGTCAGATCGCGATCAGTATCGTTCTCTTCCCCCATGACCGGACGATAACGGACTTCCACCGGATAGGTACGGCCGGAGACTTCAATAACCGGCGCATTACCGAAATGACGGGAAAACCGTTCCGGATCAATGGTTGCTGACGTAATGATCACTTTCAGATCCGGACGTTTCGGCAGCAGCTGACGCAGATACCCCAGGATAAAATCAATATTCAGGCTGCGTTCGTGCGCTTCATCGATGATGATGGTGTCATATTGCAGCAGCAGCTTATCCTGCTGTAATTCAGCCAGCAGAATACCGTCCGTCATCAGCTTAATCAGTGAATTATCACCGACCTGATCACTGAAACGGACTTTATAGCCCACGGCACCGCCAAGGGGAACTTTCAGTTCATCCGCGATACGGGAAGCCACGGTTCTTGCTGCCAGGCGGCGCGGCTGGGTGTGACCGATAAATCCGGTAATACCGCGCCCGAGCTCCAGACAGATTTTCGGGATCTGCGTGGTTTTCCCGGAACCGGTTTCCCCTGCGATGATCACCACCTGATGGTCGCGGATCGCGTTATAAATGGCCTCACGCTTCTGTGAAACCGGCAGATTATCCGGATACGTAATCTCCGGCCGGTTAGCAATACGCAGCTCAGTCCGGCTGATACCGCGCAGCATCTCATCCTGTAATCCCGCCAGTACCTTCTGCTGAGATTCCGGGTTGCGGATCTTCGCCACACCCGCCAGCCGTTTACGGAACTGGTGCTGCTCCCGCAGCGATAAATGGGGGATTAATTGTTTTAATTCATTAAGAAGGGAATTCACCTTGCTGTCCTTCTGATAGGTAATAGATTGCCGTCGATACGGTTTGACTTTTTGTGCGGCGGGTTTCCCCTTTATCATTGTTATCCCGTTTTCGGAGTAACACACACCGCCCGTCTTTATTAAACTTGCCGCATCCGGACATTGTCAGATTTTTTGATGCTATGCGCCGAATTTATCCGCTGTTCTTTATACAGCGGTTTTCTTACACTATTCACGTAATAAATCACGTAATAAATAAGCTGAATCACAATAACAAGGTTTACTATGCAAAAAGTTCTCGTTCTGAAATCCAGTATTCTTGCGGACTACTCTCACACCAACAAAATGGCGGATTATTTTATCGGACAATGGCGGAAAAATCATGCAGATGATGCGATCACTGTCCGTGATCTGAGTGCTGAGCCGGTACCGGTTCTGGATAATGAAATTGTTTCCGGCATGCATGCACCGGCAGGCGGCACCTTAACACAGCGCCAGCTGTCTGCAAATGCGTTACAGACTGAACTGATTGATGAGCTTTTTGCACACGACGTTATCGTATTCACCGCGCCAATGTATAACTTCACCGTACCGACACAAATGAAAACCTATCTGGATTTCATCGCCTCTGCCGGTAAAACGTTCCGTTATACCGAAAACGGTGCCGAAGGTCTGGTGAAAGGTAAGCGCGCGATTGTCCTGACTGCGCGCGGCGGCTTCCACCGCGATCTGACTTCTGATCTGATTGTGCCGTTTATGAAACAGTTCCTGGGTTTTATCGGTATCAGCGATATTGAGTTTATTTATGCCGAAGGTGTCTCGATGGGTGAGGATTTTGCCGAAAAAGCACAGCAGAATGCCCGTCAGTGTGTTGAAGCACTTTCCGCATAACCGGATAACAACATAAAAACAGGCTGTATCATCATTAATCATCCTTGTTCCGCGCCGGCTTATCCGGCGCTTTTTTTTTACATCTGTTACTCTTTCTTCAGCCATTTACCGTTGATACCAAGCACATATTCGCCCTGCGGCGCACGTGCCACCAGTTTCTGACCGGCGATTTTTGCCACTTCTTCAGCCTTCATCCGGTTAGTTTGTGCCAGCTCTGTGTATTTTTGTGTCCGTGCCGTATTAATCTCTTTCACCAGACCACTGACATCCTGCCGTGACGACGCCTGCTCCACTGCTGCGATATAACCGCTGAATGTTTCCCCCACCAGCCCCTGCTGTTTGGCTTCATCCAGTGTCAGCGCAAACGCTGAGGTGCTGATCAGTAATGTCAGTGCGGCCAGCCCGCCGTTAATGAATTTACGCATTATTCACCTCAAAATATCGCTGAGTTATTTTTCAGCAAATCTTCAACCTGACGGTCAATTTTAACATTAATTTCATGTTCAATTTTGACGTTCATATTGATATCGATGGGTTTATCCGGTGTCGCAACCTCCACCCGGAGACACCCGTTAAGTGCGATAATCATCAGCGGTAATACCGCACCTGCTATCCATTTTTTCATTCTGACTCCGTCGGATATGACTCCTGATTCTGTGAAATACTCTTTTCCAGCCAGGCTTCCAGATTGCTGCCGAAACGCAGACTGCGCCATAGCTGAAACACATTTTCCTCATGCCGGTAATTCAGGTTTACCGCCCGCCGCGCATCCAGTACCGGATTATACCCGGAAACCACCGATGACATTGTCAGTACCCCCAGGTTGGTCAGATTAACATCCGTCCGCACCCGTTTCATCACCAGATAATCCAGCCAGTTAATGGCGGTGCCTGCTGAAATATTGTTTTCACTGACCGATTCAACAAACTGATTATCCAGATTGAGGGTCAGCGGTTCGTCGTTTTCCACCCAGCCGTTATGCACAATCCACTGCGGATTATCAATATAAAACGGCAATTCCCCGCTGATACTGCCCTCAAGGGAAAACTGTGTCACCTTCAGGGTATTGATCAGCGGCCCGGTATTCAGTTTATCCAGCTTTATCACCGCCGCGGTTTTCTGCGGAATAGTCAGCGACGGCATAGTGACCTGCCCGCCCAGCACATCCAGACTGACACCGGACAGTTCCAGCGGATAGGCATCATCGTACGGATAATAACCCTGAAGATCCGCTTTAATACCGGTCACTTCAAACAGGTTATTCACCCGCGCAATACGCAGCATCACCGGGGTTTTGCTGCCGAGCTGCCAGCGGCTGTCCGCCAGACGCCACGGCAGTACAAAATCAACACCATCCACTTCGCCGTCTTTCAGCCACATCCCCGCCTGTTTGACCACCCAGTGCCCGCCGGCCACAAAACCCTGGCCCGGTGCGGCGGAATACGCTGCCTGAGCATAGAACACACCATTACGCAGAGTGATCCCCAGATCAGCCGGGATCAGCGTCTGAAATGCCCGCATATCCTGCTCCGGCCAGCGTGCCTCGCCACGCAGACGAACACCGTCCCAGCGGCTCCAATACTGTATCGGCCCGATATTTTTTCCGGCTGACAGTGTTCCTTTAACTGAAAAATCGCGGGGATCACGGCCATCCAGCGCCATATCGAAAGTGGCAGACGGCAGATAACTGCTGTCCACACGGATTTTACGCGTGGTCAGCTGTACTTTACCCGACAGTTTCTGTTTCCCCTCTGTCCGGGTCCAGACCAGCGGGGATAACAGTGTCAGCGCCGGCGTATCCATCGACATCATACCGTAGCGGATACCGCTGAATCCCGTATTCAGCTTTCTGATACGGATTTCCTCGTCCAGCCAGGAACCCGCACCGGAGAATGTCCAGTCCGCATTCAGCGGTTTCATCCGGCCTTTTCCCCAGATTTGCCAGTACCAGCGCCCGCTGTCCGGCAGAAATTCCCGCGCCTGGCCTTTCATCTGAAAACGGTAGCGTCCCAGTTCCGGATTATTTACCGTCACAATAGCATCCAGCGGCCCGGAGATCCCTTTCTGTGACAACGAGGTTCCCGCCAGCGGCAGGCGCAGCTCTTCCACCAGAAAATCCGGGCTGAGCTGCCCGCGGGCCCGTACCAGAGCCCCGGAACGTAACCTGACCACCGGATCGGCAATCGTGCCGGTCAGTACCGCCGGAACACGCCCGGCCGCCCACATATCATTATGATTGACCCGCCCGGCCAGTTCGAAAGGAACCGTAAACTCAGCCAGCGGCAGCGGTGTTTCCGGTAATTGCAGTACCATCGTGCCTTTGCCGCGTACGCCCTGCGTGGTGACCGCAATCCGGGCACTCAGCCGCATATCTGCCGGTGGCGCCAGCCAGTTTTTCAGCTCCGCACTGAACGTCCCCCGCAGCGGTTGTTCCCATTCATCCCAGCGCCACTCTCCGTTTTTAATCAGAAGGCTGTCTGCGGCAGCTTCCCAGGGAATATTCAGCAGCACGGCCTGTGACCCGGCTTCACGCAGCGTCAGCGTACCCTGCCGCCCCTGCCAGTCAAAAGTCACTGCCAGCGGCTGCGGCCGGGCGGTCGTATCAACGGCAGCCTGTAACGTTCCTTTCTCCGGCAGAGAGGCGGTATTCAGAGGCAGTGTCAGCGCGCCGCTGAGCGCAAATTTTTCATCACCGATCACCGCATTTAATTGCGACAGGGTTACATTCAGCTCAGGATCAATCGTCAGTTCTGCCTGAATATTCTCTCCCTGATAACTCAGATGCTGCCCGCGTCCGGGTGTGGTTGTCAGGCTCAGTTTCCCCTGATACGCCTGCCAGGGAGCCGGAATGACTTTACCGGCGGTCAGTGTCACCGGTGATAATTGCGACAGCAGAGCGCCAATATCAACCGGTGTGCTGTTTGTTTCTTCCGGCACAGAAGGTAATTTCTGAATACAGTCCGCATCACTGGTTACTGAACCGGCATCAATCAGCCAGCGGCCGCCGCGCTGATAATGAAGCGACAGATTTTCTCCGCCGGCCAGCCTGCACGTATTACTGCCGATAGCTGCTTCTTCTATATAGAGACCGCCTGCACGAATTTTTGGCTGAGAAAGTGACAGCGTCACACCGTCCGGTAACGAGGACTTCACCACGGCGGGCAGCCAGCGCGGAATGGTCAGCCAGGCGGCAGAGAGGATAATGACCAGCAGAACAAGCAGTACCACCAGCACTTTCAGTAATTTTTTCATAGACCTCAGAGGTGCAGTTCTCCGGTTACAGTGACATCAACTAAGCGTTATACTGTAGTCAGTAAATTTCAACCCTTTCTGAACACAGGTTCACCCTATTTTGTCAGGGCTATCCGGTTTAGTGTAGCGATTTATTTTAGCAGAGGAACTCCGATGAAAATCGTCAGTTACAGTACCAAGCATTACGACAGCAAACATATGGATTTGATTAATCAGGATCCGCGCTTTCAGTATGATATCGAATATTTCGATTTCCCGCTGACACAACAGACAGCAAAAAACGCCGTGGGCGCTGATGCGGTCTGTATTTTTGTCAATGATGATGCGAACCGGGAAGTATTACAGGAACTGGCAGATCTCAATATCAGAATCCTCGCACTGCGCTGTGCCGGCTTTAATAACGTGGATTTGGCGGCCGCTCAGGAGCTGGGGATACAGGTTGTCCGCGTACCCGCCTATTCTCCGGAAGCCGTGGCAGAGCACGCCGTCGGGATGATGCTGAGTCTGAACCGCCGTATTCACCGTGCATATCAGCGTACCCGTGATGCCAATTTTTCTCTCGAAGGCCTGACCGGCTTTAATATGCATAACCGTACCGCCGGTGTGGTCGGCACCGGAAAAATCGGGCTGGCCGTGCTGCGGATTTTAAAAGGGTTCGGTATGCGTCTGCTGGTGTCTGATCCTTATCCTAACCAGGCTGCACTGGATCTGGGTGCGGAGTATGTCGATCTGAACACGCTGTTTGCACAGTCTGATGTGATTTCTCTTCATTGTCCGCTGACACCGGAAAATCATCATCTGCTGAATGAAACCGCATTCGCCAAAATGAAAGATGGCGTGATGATCATCAATACCAGCCGCGGTGCGTTAATTGATTCCGCTGCCGCCATTAATGCCCTCAAACAGCAGAAAATTGGTGCGCTGGGCATGGATGTTTATGAAAATGAACGGGATTTATTCTTTGAAGACAAATCAAATGATGTCATTCAGGATGATATCTTCCGCCGCCTCTCCTCCTGCCATAATGTCCTTTTTACCGGTCATCAGGCATTTCTGACGGAAGAAGCGCTGCTGAGCATCAGCGAAACCACGCTGGAAAATATCACCAGCCTCTATAAAGGCGAAACATGTTGTAATGTTGTGTTACAAAATTAGCACCAGATACACAGAACATTACAATTTAATTGCCGGAATTTTATCCTGAATTCCGGCAATTTTTTTACAAAAAAACCAAAAAACATAAACTTATATGAAGTCATTAAGTTTATTCTTAATTTTGATCCTCTCAATTTTTGATGCTAACATCCCCCTCCGTTGTTTGATGAGATTTTCTCAACAATCACGGTAACTGACACACCTTTCATATCTGGTCAGATTCAGGAAGGAATATAGTCAGGATAAAAAAAAAGCCCCGGAACGGGGCGGACAGGATATAGATATTGAATAATGTATTCTTATTTTAATGCCTGCATTATAAAACACACTTGATAAACAAATCCTAAATAAAATGAACGCAACGAACAGATACCTTATTTATGATGAGTGGCTATTTGTTACAGTTTCGTTTAATTATATTGATGTAATATTTTAAATATAAAGTAAGCCGCAGCGATCATATACTTTAATTAACTATTAACTATCATTCGTGATGTTATCTGCTGATGTATCCCTCATATTATTAATACGGGATATTTTCTGCCGGTATCGAATACAGAGAGTAAAATTATGTCTATATTAAGTCGTTTAGTTTTAGTAGCAGGTATTGCATTATCTTTTGTTGCACACAGCGAGTCATTACAAGGCCAGCAAGGCGGTACAATCACATTCAACGGACTGCTGACTGAAGCCCCGTGCACCTATCAGATATCAGACA
The DNA here is from genome assembly GCF_019242955.1 of Morganella morganii. Lineage (GTDB taxonomy): Bacteria > Pseudomonadota > Gammaproteobacteria > Enterobacterales > Enterobacteriaceae > Morganella > Morganella sibonii. The sequence continues at coordinate 2,004,779 of NZ_CP066129.1, read as the reverse complement.
ATAACGTAAATGCTGAATGTTACCGCTCCGGTGAAATCAGTAAGTTCAGCAGCCGTCTTCAGGCGGGTAATACGCTCAGTAATGACTTAATTCCGGATAATATCGGTGAGGTTAATGTTACCCCTGTTCCGTCTGATTCAGGAAAACATATCGTTACTGTAAGCTATCGCTGATTCGGCAAAGATATACAACACAGCAAATATAAAAAATAACGGGATTACTGATAATTATATCAACCCGTAAAACAAAAAATAATAACTATTGATGAAAATTAAAATCAAACACCTCCGGGTGTTTGATTTTTCATTTATAACAACCCTCGTTATTCATTCCTCCGTCATACGCAAAACAATCAGATTCAGCCGGTAGTGCGAATCTCAGTTACATGATAACGTATCACTTAAATCAAGGAATTTTAATGATACCGGTAAAGGAGATAACCTCACTGATGAATAGTCATCTGACCGCTTTATTGCAGCATCTGAAAACTGCCGGGCAATCCGCCGCCACTGAGCCGCAAGTCACTTTTACCCGTGATGAACTGAATATGCTTATCCGTGCACTCACTGCGCATACCGCAGCACCCGCAGCCTCACTGATTATTACTGACTGTGAGTCCGGTGCCGTCAGTCATGCGATTAATTACGGCTGGAGTGAAGAAGAAAAACAACGGACGGAACAACAAGGCGGACAATATATCCCGTTGTTCCGTCATGATATCAGCGACTGATTTATTCCCCGGCCAGCGCGCGCGGGAACAATAAGTTATTTTCCAGGCTGATGTGCTCCATTAAATCATCAATAAAGGTATTGATGCCATTGTACAGAACCCGCCAGGTCGTACAGGCTTCTTCCGGCGGTGTGACATTGCCGGTGATAAACTTAATCACCTCCACAATATCCCCCGCATCATCATGTTCTGCTTCCATCACCTGTACCGGCCCTGCCGCCTGCGGCCCCATACCATTGCAGATCATCGGAAACAGGACCTGCTCCTCTTTCATCATATGGGAAGTCAGTTCATCATGCAGTGCGGTCAGTTGCCGGGCCAGTCCCTTCGGTACGCTGGCTTTGGCCGCATGTACCCGCTCCACTTTTTCAGCCTGTAAAATCAGTTCCGGTAACTGAGCCCGGTGGCGATCGTGATAACGGGTAATAATAAAGGCGATAATGTCGTTCAGCGGGGCTTTCCGCCAGTCCTGCGCCGGTGCTTCATCTTTCAGTGCAAGTAACGCCTGTTCAATTTCATCAATATTCAGGGATTTTTTCTCTGCCGCTTTTTCCAGGGTGCGTTTGCCCCCGCAACAGAAATCCAGATCATAACGGCGGAACAGCGCTGATGCGCCATTTACAGACAGAGCCAGTTCACCCAGGGTTTTTTCACGTAATGTCATTTTTATTACCTCAGAATTCAGTCAGAAAACGTGATGATCAGTGCTGCGGCAGCTGACGTAACAGCGAAAAAGCGTCACTGAGTTTTTCTTCCGTTACCGCAAACGCATGCAGATTTCCGGCGCTGTCATGGCCTTTGGCGGTCATCCCGCTGCGGCTGATATCAATGCTCCACTGCAGATCCGGATGATGGAAATCCCCGGCAAGCTGTACCGGCAGATCCGGCGTTTTCACCCGGATAAGCATCGGTGGCAGAGCCAGTTTTCCTTGTCCGCCGGTCAGATTCTTCGCCAGGCAGACGGCACTGAGCATAATCGGCTGCAGATACTGCATGACTTTACCGTCAATTTCCGCGCAATCGCCGAGGGCATAAATATCCGGGTCGGATGTCTGTAAGGCACTGTCTGTCACAATACCGCGCCGGACAGTCAGCCCGGCCATCTCTGCCAGTGAGGTATCCGGTTTCAGGCCGGTGGCGGCAATCACCACATCCGCACGGGTTATACAATCATGATCAAAGCGGGCTTCGGTGCCGTCTTCCGTTTTTATCAGTGACTGCAATTGTGTTCCGGTCAGCACCCGTACCCCGGAGGCAGACAGGGTATGACGCAGACGACTGCTGAGCTCAGCCGGCATCAGTGATGATAAAATGCTGGCGGCCATATCGGCCAGAATGACGGTTTTACCGGCCCGGCAGAAATCCATCGCCAGTTCAGTACCGATAAGACCGCTGCCGAGGATCAGTACCCGCTGTGCGCTGCGCAGTTGTGTTTCGTGCTGCTGAAAATCTTCCCGGCTGTTCAGTGTCACCATCAGTTCATTACCGGGCACCGGCGGGCGGCACGGCGTTGCCCCTGTCGCCAGCACCAGTTTGTCATAGTGCCATTGCTGCTGATCACTGCCGATAAGATGCTGTTGTGCATCAATACTGCTTATCCGGGTATGCGGGAACAGCGCCACATTATATTGCTGTGCGAATGCCTGTGCTGTTTGCTTTGTCAGATCAGCCGCACATTGATTCTGACTGATCACATGGCTTAAATCCGGTTTGTTATACTCATCGATACTGTCTGCCGCAATCACTGTCAGCGGTACCTCTGCATCGGTTTTACGGATATTTTTTACCAGCTGGCGGGCAGCAAAGCCCCCGCCGATAATCACAATACCTGCGCTCATGCCGCCTCCGTCGCCAGGATATCAAACACATCTTTGCCGAGAGAGCATTCCGGACACAGGAAATTATCCGGCACGCAAGACCACGGTGTACCCGGTGCCACATCCTGCATCGGCTCACCTTTTTCCGGATCATAAATCCACTGACATACGCTGCACTGCATGCACGGTCCCAAATCCTGCGAAGTTACATTAGTGACGCTGTCACATGGTTTTGTTTCTTCTGTTTCAGCTGTAATTGCTGCCGGTGGCGGTGTGACCGCTTTTGGTGCCGGTGCCGCCGGTCTGCTGACAGCCGGTAATATCCCGGTGGCCCACTGGCGCGCCAGGTCGCGTCCGTACTGACGGCACTCTTCAAGGGTATTCAGATCAGGACGCCATTTTGCTTTCATCGACATGGTGGTTTCGAAACCGGCATCCATCAGCCGGGTCTGCACACGGTCAACCGCGCCGCCATTCCAGCCGTAACTGCCGAAAGCGGCTGCTTTTTTATTACGGAACCGCAGACCGGTTAATTCTTCCAGCATGGCCGCAATTTTCGGCATCATGACATTATTCATCGTGGATGAACCCACCAGCGCCCCTTTTGAACGGAAAACACTGGTGATAATGTCATTCTTGTCGCTGCGGGCAACGTTAAAGATTTTCACCGCCACATCCGGGTCCGCTTCATTAATACCCTGAGCAATCGCATCCGCCATCATGCGGGTGTTGTTGGACATGGTGTCGTAAAAAATAGTGATACGATCTTCCTGATAATCCGCCGCCCATTTCAGATACCACTCCACGATTTGGGTCGGATTATCACGCCAGACCACGCCGTGTGATGTTGCAATCATATTCACCGGCAACCCGAAACCGAGGATTTCAGTAATTTTCGGTGTCACCAGGCGGCTGAACGGCGTCAGAATGTTGGCATAGTAACGCTGGCACTGTTCAAACAGCTCGGTCTGATCCACTTCGTCATTAAACAGGCGTTCATCACAATAGTGCTGACCGAACGCATCATTACTGAACAGGATGGCATCACCGGTCAGGTAGGTCATCATACTGTCCGGCCAGTGCAGCATCGGGGTTTCAACAAAGATCAGTTGTTTACCGTTGCCGATATCCAGCGTATCCCCCGTTTTCACCACATTAAAATTCCATTCAGGATGATGATGATGACCGTTAATGGAATCAATGGCATTTTCAGTACAGTAGATCGGGGTATCCGGAATCGCCGCCATCAGCTCGGTTAATGCCCCGGCATGATCTTCCTCCGCATGGTTAATCACAATGTAATCAATATCGTTCAGGTCGATTTGTGTCTGTAAATGCTGCACAAACTCACGGCTGAATTTGTGGTCAACCGTATCAATCAGGACATTTTTTCCTTCGCGGATCAGATAGCTGTTATAACTGCTGCCGAGCAGGGTTTTATATTCTGTTCCGTGGAAGTCGCGTACTTCCCAGTCACGTTGTCCGACCCAATGCACATTATTTTTTACATGAATAGCCATTTGATATTTACCTTCTGTTTTTATGCTTCGTTACAGAGAGATAATCAATTTGCGTGCCAACTTTTACTGCATTGTTTTATAAGGATTTTAAATTTCATCACAAAAAATACATGTCAAAATGACTATGAAAAAAACTGTCAATATGACATTGTATTGTCTTAATGACAGCGGAGGACAGCATGGGATTTTCAGTCGACGTACTCACCGGCATTGCTATTGCCTTACAGCGGGATATCGGCCATCAGGATCGCTTTCAGCGCCTGGTATCCACACTGCGCCGGGTGCTGAATTGTGATGCGGCCGCACTGCTGCGCTATGAATCACATCAGTTTATTCCGCTGGCGATTGACGGGCTGTCGCCGGATGTTCTCGGCCGTCGTTTCCGGCTGGAAGCGCATCCCCGGCTGGAGGCAATTGCCCGCGCCGGAGATATTGTCCGTTTTCCGGCTGACAGCCACCTGCCCGACCCTTATGACGGGCTGATCCCGGATCATGTCCATCTGAAAGTTCATGCCTGCGCTGGTCTGCCGCTGTTTGCCGGACAAAATCTTATCGGCGCCCTGACACTCGACAGCCTCGCACCGGATCAGTTTGATACGTTCAGTGATGAGGAATTGCGGCTGATTGCCGCCCTGACCGCCGGGGCGCTCAATAATGCCCTGCTGATAGGCCAGCTTGAGGCTCAGCAACTGGCTTTCAGTTCCTCCGCCGGGCTGGCGGCCGGTAAAACCGGCGGGCAAACCGATATTATCGGCCTGTCGCCCTGCATGATGCAGTTAAAGAAAGAGATCGCTATTGTGGCCGGTGCTGATATGAATGTGCTGGTCAGCGGCGAAACCGGTACCGGTAAAGAGCTGGTGGTGCAGTCCATTCACGAATTATCCGCCCGCCGTGATCACCCGCTGGTTTATCTTAACTGTGCGGCCCTGCCGGAAACCGTCGCGGAAAGTGAGCTGTTCGGTCATGTCAAAGGCGCATTTACCGGGGCTATCAGCAACCGCAGCGGGAAATTTGAAATGGCGGATAACGGTACGCTGTTTCTGGATGAAATCGGTGAGTTGTCACCGGCTTTGCAGGCCAAACTGCTGCGGGTATTACAGTACGGTGATATCCAGCGGGTTGGCGATGACCGGCCGCTGCGGGTGAATGTCCGCGTGCTGGCGGCCACTAACCGGGATTTGCGGGCAGAAGTCGCAGCCGGTCATTTCCGGGCTGACCTCTTCCACCGGCTCAGTATCTTCCCGTTACAGGTACCGCCGCTGCGGGAGCGCCATGAGGACATTCTGCTGCTGACCGGCTATTTCTGTGAACGCTACCGTCAGACATTCGGTCTGCCGCAGGTGGTGATAAGCCCGGCGCTGCGTCTGGCGCTGCTGCACTACAACTGGCCGGGTAATGTGCGGGAGCTGGAGCATGCCGTGCACCGCGCCATTGTTCTGGCACGGGCCACCGGCAGCAGTGATGAGCTGCTGTTGCAGCCTCATCATTTTTCACCGGAGGAAACCGCTGAACCGGCTGTCAGCCATCAGCTTTCCGCGGAAGAAGCCGATCAGGATCTGCGCAGTGCCACCGATACCTTTCAGGCGGGACTCATCCGCACAGCCCTTGCCCGCAGTGACGGCAGCTGGGCAGCCGCAGCCCGCAGTCTCGGGATTGATGCCGGAAATCTGCACCGGCTGGCAAAACGTCTGGGGCTGAAATAATCCCCGGACGGGATTTTTTGACAAATGTCATAGGGTCAGCCGCATTTTCTGCACTATGTTATGCCCTTAAATGAAAATGATAACCATTCTATTTAAGAGGTCAGGGATAATGCAGAACAGACTCACCCGCCGCAGGCTGACACACTGCCTCGCGCTCTCACTCACTGCCGGTGTCACCGCTGCGGCAGCGGCACCCGCACCGGACACCATTGTTGTCACCGCCGGAAAACAAAGCCGTCTCGCACCGGATGCCGCTCAGGAACGAGAGAAACTGGAAAATGTCGCGGGCGGCACCAACCTGATTATGGTCGAAAAAGATACCCGCCTGGCCACACTGCATGATGCGCTGGATTATCAGCCCGGTGTGCTGGTACAGAATTTCTTCGGCGGTATCGACCAGCCGCGTCTGAATATCCGCGGCTCCGGGGTGCAAAGTGCGCCGCTGGCACGCGGTATTTTACTGATGCAGGACGGATTGCCGGTCACCGATGCTGACGGCAGTTTCCATATCAGCACACTGGAAATGCGGGATGCACGGATGATCAGCGTCCGGCGCGGTGCAAACAGCCTTAATCCGCAGAGTAACAGCCTGGGCGGTGAGCTGGATCTGATCTCCTATACCGGCCGCGACGAAGGCGGACGTTTGCGCTATGAATACGGGTCACATGGCCGTGAGGGCTTACAAACCGCATTCGGCGGCGTATCGGATGACGGTCGTTTCGACGGGCGTATCAATTTCACTTACGACCATTTTGACGGTTATCGTAAACATTCCTCATCACAACGCAAAACGGTACGCGGTAACTTTGGTTATACCGGCGATAATTTTGAAAACCGCACTTCTCTGAACTGGACAGATCTGCGTTTTGATGTCGCAGGCCCGGTTTCCGAAGCGGTGCTCGACAGTGATCCGACTGAAGTTTACCCGATGGTCTGGCTGCGCGATCCGCACCGTAATGTGGAGCAGTTCCGTGCGGCCAACCGTTCTGACTGGCAGATTGATAATCAGCGCATCAGTGCCGGTGTCTGGTATATCCGCACCCATGATAATTTCACCACCCCGGCCTATTACCGTTTCAGTCAGAGCCACAGCGAAGGGATGCAACTGAGCTGGCAGATGGAAACCGAGCCGGTTTCCTGGCGGACAGCACTGGCAGCCGATCATATGAGTCTGGAAACGGATCTGATGCAGAACCGGCGCGGCACACCGATGGACAAAACACCAATCGGGAAATTTGACGGCAAAGCAGACAATATCTATGCCTCTGCCGGTGCCGGTATTCATCTGACACCGGATCTGACACTGAATCTGGATCTCAAAGCCACACATGCCCGGCGTGATACCGAAAAACGGAACAGTTCCGTTTCACTGGATCAGAGCTGGACATTCTGGACACCGAAAGCCGGTGTTATCTGGCGTCCGGCGGATAATCAGCGCTGGTTTGCCAACGTCAGCGCCAGTCAGGAACCTGCGACGTTCCATGAAATTATTAACTCCTCAGACGGTCGTCTGACAAAACTGAACCCGCAGAAAGGCGTCACTTTCGAAATCGGCGGCGATGGTGATTTTACTGAACAACTGAAATGGAATGTGGCGCTCTACCGCAGTTTCATTAAGGATGAATACATCACAACCTATGATTCAGACGGTAATATCACCGGGGTCTTTAACTATGCCGCCAAAACCCGCCATCAGGGGCTGGAAGCCGGTATTAACGGCGTGATCCCGGCCGGTCCGGGAGATGTGGAATATAAACTGGCCTGGACCTGGAATGATTTCCGCTTTATGGGCGGTGAATATAACGGCAACTATATCGCCGGTATTCCGCGTAATATTGTCTCGGCGGAAGTGCTGTACCGAATCGGCGACTGGCGTTTCGGCCCGAATATTCACTGGGCACCGACCGACATGGCTGTCGATCACGAAAACCACCTTGAGATTCAGAAACGCAAACACTATGCCGTGCTCGGTCTGCGGGGCACTTACCAGCCTGCGGATAACTGGTCACTCTACATGTCGATGGATAACCTGACTAACGAGCACTACGCCACCACGTCAGTGGCGAACCGTACGGTTACAGCCAAAGACAGTACGCTGTTCCCGGGAATGGGATTCAGTGTCAACGGCGGTATTACGTATAATTTCTGATCACATCATATAAAAAATCCCCGCCCGGCGGGGATTTCAGGCCGTTGACAACCCCGCAAGGGTTGGCGACGACCGACAGAGGTTGTAAAAATAAACCAGGAAAATCAATTTATTGATTTTCGGCTGATAACACAAAGCAGGAAAAACCACGTTTTATCCTGCTTTGCCTGCAATCTCAAATCCCCGCCCGGAAATCCGGACGGGGATTTTTTTATTTCTCAGAACGGGCGCTGCGCCGGGATCGCCAGTTCCGCCAGATAGGATTCATTGGTGATCCGTACCGCGTCTTTATCAATCCCGATAAACGCTTTCTGCCGCCAGCCGGAAAACAGACGGCTGAGTGTTTCATAGCGGACGCCTAATTTTGCGGCCAGTTGCCCGCGCGATAACGGCAGCACCACACAATCCGATTGCTGGCACCGTTTCAGATCCAGCAGATAGGCGGCCAGCCGCTGCTCCGCCGAGCTGGAGGTCAGCCAGTCGATATGGTTGATATTTTCATACAGCTTCAGGCTGAACCGTGACAATAACTGCGCCATAATGGCCGGACAGGCATGACACAGACGTAAAATCGCCTGTTTATCCAGCATCAGCGCGCTGCTGTCCGCTCTCGCCCGCAGGCTCATCGGGAAGCGGTTATGCGGCATAAAGACCGCGGCAATCGCCACCAGCTCACCCGCCGTAAACATACCGAACACTTTTTCCTCACCCGACCAGGTATGGCGGAAAACATCAATCTGCCCGCTGATGATCAGCGGACAGGCTTTTACCGTTTCACCTTCACGGCTGATCAGCTCCCCCGCCGCAAACTGACGATACGTACTGTCTGCCAGAACCAGCGCCAGAGCATCTTCCTCTGCCGCCTGAAATAACGGGCATGACCGGAGGATCGCCATTTGCTGTGCGGGGGCAAGGGTCTTTTTGACAAATGTCATAGGGTTTTCCTCTCAGTGCAGCCAGAATAAATGCAATTATAAATGATAACCAATCGCATTATCAATTTAATCATAAAATAAAAGGCGAATAACCTTATGATTAGTAATAGGTTTGCATTACTCCCGGCGCTGATTTTTACCTGCACAACAGCAGCTTATGCCACAAAAGGTGCCGTACATTTCACCGATATGTCACAGCAGAAAATTGAACTGGCCGCCCCGGCAGAACGGATTGTGGTAATTCCCATTCCGGCTGCATCCATGCTGGTCAGTGTTGACGAAAGCAGTAAACGGCTCGCCGGTATGCATCCGTTTGCCGGTGTCGCAGCCCGCGACGGCATGCTCAGCGTGATGTTTCCGGATGTACTCTCCGTACGCAGTGATATGGTGGGAAATGATTTTGCCCCGAATGTTGAAGCGCTGATCTCCGTTAATCCGGATCTGGTCTGGCAGTGGGGACACCGTGGCGATGACATTATCACGCCGATGCGCAACGCCGGTTTGACGGTCGCCACACTGGATTACGGCAAAGAAGCCTATACACAGGAATGGTTAACGCTGATGGGGAAAACCCTCGGCAAAGAAACCAAAACAGCTGACCTGATCGCCTGGCGTAAACAGGTGATCAATCAGCTGGAAAACAGCGTTGCCGCCATTCCGGAAGACAAACAGCCGCGTGTGCTCTATCTGTCCCATTTTAAACAAAGCATTCAGACATTCGGCGCCACCTCTCATAACAATGCCGATTTTGCACTCGCCGGTGGTGTCAGCCTCAACCGTGATCTGACCGGGCCGCGCACCCTGAATATCGAACAGATTCTGGTGTGGGACCCGGACATTATCCTGCTGGGAAATTTTGAGGCCGGACTGGCTCCCGCTGATATTTATAACAACCCGATGCTCAGTGATGTGACTGCGGTAAAAAACAAACGTGTCTATAAACTGCCGATCGGCGGTTTTATCTGGGATGCGCCGAATCAGGAAACACCGCTGTACTGGCAGTGGCTGTCTCAGATTTTCCATCCGGAAACAGCATCGTTTCCGCTGCGGGAAGAGATCCGCAAACGCTATCTGCAACTCTACGGTTACTCCCTCACTGAAGCAGAAACAGACCGTATTCTGCAACTCGGCCTGAACCGGGATGGCCGTGATTACCTGACACTAATGGGACGTCCGTGATGCGAAACGTTCGTTTACAATGGTGCCTGCTGTCCGCCCTGTTATTGCTGACCATACTGCTTGCTCTGTGTGCCGGGCGCTATGCAGTTTCTGTTACAGCCGTTTTGCAGATCCTGGCGGATACGCTGTCCGGACGCAGTCCGTCTGCGGAGTACAGCCGCACGGCTGAAAATGTGGTGCTGTATGTCCGTTTACCGCGCATTCTGATTGCCGGACTGGCCGGTGCCGGGCTCGCCGTTGCCGGAGCAGCATTGCAGGGCATCTTCCGCAACCCGCTGGTCGGACCGCAGATTATCGGCGTTTCATCCGGTGCGGCACTGGGCGGTGCGCTGGCTCTGCTGCTTTTTTCCTCTCTGTTTATCACCATCAGTTTTGCCTTTCTCGGCGGCCTGCTGGCCATTGTGCTGGTTTTTCTGCTGGGGCTGAACCGGCACGGCAGCAGTCTGCTGATGCTGATCCTCGCAGGCGTTATTATTAATGCATTTTTTGCCGCACTGATCTCGCTGATCACCTATTTTGCTGATCCGAATAATACCCTGCAAACCATCGTCTTCTGGCTGATGGGGAGTTTTGCCACCGCGACCTATCTGAAAGTCAGTGTATTGCTGCCGGTTGTTATCATTGCAGGCGGGATTATTTTTGCTCTGCGCTTCCGTATCAATGTGCTGTCGCTCGGCGAAGAAAATGCTCAGGCGCTGGGACTGCCGGTCACGGCAACCCGCTGGACTATACTTATCTGTGTGACGCTTATCACCAGTGCCACCGTTGCCGTTTCCGGCACCATCGGCTGGGTCGGGCTGATTATCCCGCATATCGCGCGGTTAATCAGCGGGCATGACCATCGCGTCCTTTTGCCTGCCAGTGCCCTGACCGGCGCGATTTACCTGATCGCGGTCGATACTCTGGCGCGCAGTATGACCAGTGCGGAAATTCCGCTGAGTGTTATCACCGCACTGATCGGGGCCCCTGTTTTCGCCCTGCTCATTCACTCCATGAATAAAAAGGTGGCCGACCTGTGATCCATGTTAATCAGCTCAGTTACCACACCGGCAAACGCCCGTTATTTGACGGACTCACGTTCCGTCAGCCACCGGGAAGCATCGCCGCGGTTCTCGGCCCGAACGGCCGCGGGAAAACAACGCTGCTGCGTCTGCTGCTCAATCTTCAGAAAGGGGCAAAGGGTGATGTACTGCTCAATGCTCCGGCCGCTTATGTCCCGCAGCTCAGCGGTGCACTGTTTAATTACTCTGTCCGCACGATGGTCAGCCTCGGCCGTATCCGTCATCTGCCCTGGTATGCATCCCCCTCCCGGCGTGACCATGACATCACAGAGCAGGCGATGGCCGACCTCGGATTAACCCGGTTTGCGGACACCTCATTTAACCTGCTAAGCGGTGGTGAAAAGCAGATGGTGATGATTGCCCGCGCCCTGGCCGGTGAACCGGAAATTCTGATTCTGGATGAACCGACTTCCGCACTGGATCTGGCTAACCAGGACACCGTTCTCTCCGTTCTGAAAATGCTGGCCGCCGAGCGCGGTAAAACCATCTTATTTACCAGTCATTACCCGCAGCATGCCCTGCATATTGCGGATTATTCATTGTTACTGTTTGACGGCACACAGGCGCAGTTTGGCCGGACATCCGCACTGCTGACTGAAGAGAATTTGGGAACGCTGTATCAGCTTCCGGTTTCCGTTGTGCCGGTTAACCACCGGCAGCGGCAGACCTGCGGGGTTATCCCCCTGTTCCGCTGAACCTATTTATTACCTGATTAACCATAAGGATACACATTATGAGCAATAACACGATTACCCCGGCAGAAGCATTAGTGATCGCAGACCTGGTGAACTACACCGAACAGGGTATTTCCAGCCGGGTTCTCGCCAAAAACGGCGGCGGTAATATCACTCTGTTTGCCTTTGATAAAGGTCAGGCGCTCTCTGAACACAGCGCCCCGTTTGATGCCATTGTGATGATTGCTGAAGGCTCACTGATCCTGACCATTGCCGGAAAACCGGTAACAGCAAAACCCGGAGATATTGTCCGCATGCCGGCCAATATCCCTCATGCCGTGGATGCGCCGGAGCAGGCAAAAATGCTGCTGGTGATGTTACGTGAACCGGAAAACAAACAGGACTGAATGATGGAAAGCACACACACCGGCCATGAAGCCGGACACAAATTTCTGGCTCGTCTGGGTAAAAAACGTCTGCGTCCGGGAGGCCGTACCGCCACCGAATGGCTGCTGACACACAGCGGATTGCAGGCGGACAGCCGTGTTCTGGAGATCGCCTGTAACATGGGTACCACCGCGATTGAAATCGCACAGCGTTTTCAGTGTCATATTACCGGTATTGATATGGATAAACAGGCACTTGCCAATGCCCGGAAAAATATCCTCGATAACGGTTTATCCCATCTCATTACAGTACAGGAAGCGGATGCCTCAAAGCTGCCGTTCCCGGATAATCACTTTGATGTGGTGATCAATGAAGCCATGCTGACCATGTATGCGGATAAAGCCAAAGCCCGTCTGTTACAGGAATATCTGCGGGTGCTGAAACCCGGCGGACGGCTGCTGACCCACGATATTGCGCTGACAGAACGCCGGGAGGATGAGTGTGTCACACAGGATATGCAGGCTGCCATTCATGTCAAAGCACAGCCGATGCTGAGTGATGACTGGCTGGCACTGTTTCTCAATGCCGGTTTCCGTGATGTGATCCGTTCTGAAGGCGCGATGACACTGATGACCCCCAAAGGCATGCTGCACGATGAGGGTCTTTCCGGTACCCTGAAAATTATCCGCAACGCCCTGAAAAAAGAGAACCGCCCGCAGTTTTTACAGATGTTCCGCCACTTCCGGCAGAACCGCGACAGACTGAGGTATATTGCGGTTGTCAGTACAAAATAATAAGCAGTGAATAATGTCGTGAATATGTCGTGAAAATGAAAACCACCGGATTTGTTAAGTCCGGTGGTTTTGCATAAATTACCTGTTTAAAACATCAACAGCTTGTTTATCACCGTCGATATCTTTAATGAAAAATGTAACTCCAATCGATCGCCGGTGAGGATTAATTTTTTTTGCCTGCTTTTTCTGTAAAACAGTTGAAGCCGTATACGCATACTTTCCATTATCATGATACTGAATATCAGGTGCAGGTAAACATTTGTTTTCATCTAATTTAACAGGGCCGGCACTATAATCTATATCAGCGATGGTCTTTTGTTCTTTAAAATCAAATACATTAATATATGTAATAAATTCATCATCAGATGTATTTGGGGTTTTAACACATAACTTACCAGCACTCATACTGACGTCACCGTTGACTATTAATGGTCTTGGGTCATTCGCATGCCAGCATCCGCCCAACAGAAATACCAAAGGAATAATTATAAATTTGTGCATAGCAATCCTACAAAATAGTTTTCGGCAGCGTTGAACGATATAAATCCATGATGGTATCCGGATTTACCTTACCGTTAAATCCAATATAGTTTGCCTGTATGCCATTGATAAACTCTCTGACTCCAAATGTTTTTAAGACAAAATAGTCAGCAACCACATTGGCTTGTGCTTCCATGCCGAAATCACTTAACTTACTTTTGGCATTAAGTGAATAACTATAATTGGCAAAATTACTAAACAGCCCTCTTGTTCTGACCCACATCCCATTCTGATGCTGCCATACATGAGTAAGCTCATGCATAAAAAGATGTTTGAATTCAACTCGTTCTTCTGAAAAATCATGTCTGTAGAGACGTTCTCTAAAATAAATATCCCCATTAGGAGCCATTGCTACATTATCCGGCTGCATACCGAACGGAAGATAACTATCACAATGAACCCAGACATTATAGGACATTGAGCTGCCAAATATAGTTTTAGCCATTGCCATTTCACCGAGCGTTATTTGTCTCAGCATCGGTTCTTTTATTTCTTTCTTTTTATTTTCCTGCGTAATAATACCCATACAAACTCTATTTATATATTACTGCCTCCTCACATATAGCCCGGATTACGCATGAATTCCATAACTTATTCTGCTATGCCGATGATAGTCTGTTTATTAAGAATAATAACCAACCGGATTCCGGATTATACCGTTCCGGACTACAATATATTCATCCGGAACAGTATCATTGCTGACGTATAACTTAGATCCCGCCTTCCGGCTTATTCAGAATATGGTCTTCCCAGTTCTGTACCACACTTTCTGTGACGGCTATATGGCGGACGGTAATGCCTTTCTGGTGCATCAGGGATTTGGAGCCGCTGATTAACGGGTGCCAGGGTAATAACGGTTTGCCTTCCATGACCAGGCGGTAAGCGCAGGTCATCGGCAGCCAGGCGTCAAATGTCGGCAGGTTTTCCCGCGTCAGTTTGATGCAGTCCGGCTCATAACGGAAACGATCTTCATAATGACGGCACTGACAGCTTTTAATATCGAGCTGGTTACAGGCCACATCGGTGAAATAAATTTCATCGGTGTCTGCGTCCATCAGTTTCTGCAAACAGCATTGTCCGCAGCCATCACACAGTGATTCCCACTCTTCGTCACTCATTTCATCGAGGGTTTTCACCGTCCAGAATGGTTGAGACATATTCTTTTTTCCTTTAACTTCGTGGCTGACCGTTTCAGATAATCCGCGTGGTCAGCGTATGATCATTTACCGAGATTTTCAGCATATCGCCCGATACCAGTGGTCCGACACCGTCCGGTGTGCCGGTCAGGATAATATCCCCCGGACGCAGCGTGAAATAGCGGGACATATAACTTATCAGTGGTATCACCGGTGTCAGCATTTCGCGGGTATTCCCCTGCTGGCGTAACTCATTATTAATAGTCAGGCTCAGGGTGACATTCTGCGGATCAGGGAATTCATTGACCGGAATAAATCCGGATACCGGCGCAGAGCCGTCAAATGCCTTACTTTTTTCCCACGGCTGCCCTGCTGCTTTTAATTTCATCTGCACATCACGCAGCGTTAAATCCAGCGCAACACCAAACCCGGCAATAGCACGGGCGCAGCGATCTTCATTAGCCTGTTTCAGCGGCGCACCGATCAGAACAGCCAGTTCAGTTTCATGATGCACTTCGCCGAACTCTTTCGGGATGGCGACCGGCTGACGCAGGTCGCACAGTGCCGTTTCAGGTTTAATAAAAAGAAGGGGTTCCGCGGATGCCTGTGATTTCATCTCCGCAACATGCTTTGCATAATTCAGCCCCACACATACCACTTTCCCGACCGGGAAGTCCAGGAGAGCCCCCTGCCAGTCACGATGCTGATACATAGTCTTACCCCTTTAATTTATTATTCTGATGACATCAGCGGATTTCCGCGCCGACATTATCCGCCATCAGCGAAACGCTGAGAGCGAAGAAATATGAGCGGTTCCAGTGCATGATGGTAATAAAGTTTTGCGTGACCAGATACACCCGTTCCTGCTTATCTTCCGGTACGACTAACCACATCGGGGTAGTTTCCGGCAGATTTGCCTGTGCCGGGAGTGTTACCCCCAGTGCTTTCCATTGCGCCAGTGTTTTGCTCTGGTTTTTCTTTGTACCTTCAATGCTGCGGTCAAACCCGGCAGGAACAGACACTTCATATCCCCACGGCAGCCCTTTTATCCAGCCTTCTGCAGCCAGATAATTGGCAGTGGAGGCAAATACATCCGCTTTGTTATTCCAGATATCGACCATACCGTCGCCGTCACCATCCACCGCGTAAGTCAGATAGCTGGACGGCATAAACTGGTTCTGCCCCATAGCGCCGGCCCAGGAGCCTTTCAGCTGCTGATCCGCCGGAATATGCCCCTGGTCGATAATCTGTAATGCCGCGATAAACTGCTTAACAAACATCTCTTCACGGCGGCCTTCAAACGCCAGGGTTGCCAGAGCCGAGATCACATCCTCTTTACCCTGATAACGGCCGAAACCGCTTTCCAGCCCCCACAGAGAAACAATATATTCCTGTGGTACGCCGTAACGCTGACTGATACCGGATAACAGCGCCGCATTGGCATCATGCTGTTTTACTGCGGCACTGACAGCGCCGCGGGTGACACGACGGGACAGATAATCATCCAGCGTGACTTTTTTCTCCGGCTGGTTTTTATCAGACGTTATAACACGTTCGATAAAATGAAAATTCTCAAAAGCACGGGTCAGAGTGGATTCTTTAATACCTTCCTGACGAGCCATCGCTTTCAGTTGTTCAGCATACGCCGGGAATTGTTCTGCTGTCCGTGAGTCAGCCGGAAATTCCCGCTGTAAATCCGCCACGGACAGACGTGCCGCAGTCGTCTGCTGTGCGGCGGGCTCTGCGGCGAGTAATTTTGCCGGTGATACCGGGTCCTGAGATGCACTGCATGCCGTCAGCGATGCCGTAATAATCACGGCGCTTAATAATGTCAGGCGCATAGCGATATCCTTTCTGTTTATTCCGCAGGGATTTTTATTAGGATTTATCCTGAATATTCAGTGTGTCCCGGTATTCTGACAGCAGATCTTCCACCGGTGGCGGGAACTGCAGATAATAACCGGCGGCGATCAGTTCCTGCTTCACTTTTTCAATATCCGCATTGGCCAGTTTATCGCGGTTTGCAAGGTTGATCAGCATGCTGAAGGCCGGCTTGCCGAAACTTTTCAGCAACTCTTCCGGTACACGGGAAAAATCATCTTTCTTTTCGATGAACAGATAAGTTTGATCGCGGTTCGGACTTCTGTAAATTGCACACAACATTGGAATTATCCCGTTTAAATCAAATCGTGACTTGCCAGTAAATGGCACTAACTATAACATGCTATTGTTTTTGATAATATCGTTACCCGGCATTGCGTTACTGCAATGCAATTTATATATGGCTGAATACCGGGCCGCTAATTATACTGAGTCGGACAGATGTCGCCAATTGACCTTAAAGGCAGTAACTTCACACTTTCGGTTCTTCATCTGAATAATGAAGATCCTCAGATTATTGAACAGGCTGTGCGCGAAAAAGTCAGCCAGGCGCCGGCTTTTTTCCAAAATGCCCCTGTGGTGCTGAATGTCAGTCAGATTTCATCCGGCACGAACCTGAAAATTATCTGCCGTGCCGTTACCGACGCCGGTTTGCGGATTGTCGGGATCAGCGGTTGTCAGAATGAGAAAATGCGCAAAGCAGCAACCCGCAGCGGGTTCCCCCTGCTCAATGAGGGTAAGAGTGCCCGTGTTGCTGAACCGGAAATACCGGAACCTGAAACCCCGGCAGTGTCATCCCCTGCCGCCGCAGATTCCGCCTGCCGGAAGACCCGGCTGATTAATGTCCCCGTCCGCTCCGGGCAGCGTATTTATGCCCCGAACAGTGATCTTATCGTGACTGCCAATGTCAGTGCGGGCGCAGAACTCATTGCAGACGGTAATATTCATATTTACGGGCTGATGCGCGGACGCGTATTAGCCGGCGCGGCAGGCGATACAGAAAGTCAGGTTTTCTGTACCCATCTGCATGCGGAACTGGTTTCTATCGCCGGACAATATTGGCTGAGTGATCAAATCCCGGGCGAATTTGCCGGGAAAGCGGCCAAACTCAGTCTGGTTAATAATGAACTCACTATCAACAATCTAATATAGACCTTTAACAAGGAATAATTCCATGGCACGCATTTTAGTTGTTACTTCAGGTAAAGGTGGCGTAGGCAAAACCACTTCCAGCGCGGCCATAGCGACCGGCCTTGCCCAGAAAGGAAAGAAAACCGTTGTGATCGATTTCGATATCGGTCTGCGTAACCTTGACTTAATCATGGGGTGTGAGCGTCGCGTCGTGTATGACTTCGTGAACGTTATTCAGGGCGATGCCACACTGAATCAGGCGCTTATCAAAGATAAGCGGACTGATAATTTATTTATCCTGCCTGCGTCGCAGACCCGTGATAAAGATGCACTGACCCGTGAAGGCGTGGAAAAAGTACTGAATGAGTTAGGTGAAATGAATTTTGATTTCATCCTCTGTGACTCACCGGCTGGTATTGAGAGCGGCGCACTGATGGCGCTCTATTTTGCTGATGAGGCAATCATTACCACCAACCCTGAAGTTTCATCTGTCCGCGACTCTGACCGTATTCTCGGGATTCTGTCATCCAAATCCCGTCGTGCGGAACAGGGACAGGAGCCGATTAAAGAGCATCTGCTGCTTACCCGTTATAATCCGGGCCGTGTCAGCCGTGGTGATATGCTGAGTATGGAAGATGTGCTGGAGATCCTGTGCATTCCGCTCATCGGTGTGATTCCGGAAGATCAGTCTGTCCTGCGTTCATCCAACCAGGGTGAGCCGGTTATTCTGGATCAGGAGTCTGACGCCGGTAAGGCGTATGACGATACCGTTGCCCGTATTCTGGGTGAAGATCGTCCTTTCCGTTTCATTGAGGAAGAGAAAAAAGGTTTCTTAAAACGCTTATTCGGGGGGTAAACCATGGCGCTGTTAGACTTCTTCCTGTCGAGAAAAAAACCGACAGCTAATATTGCAAAAGAACGTTTGCAAATCATTGTTGCAGAGCGTCGCCGCGGTGAATCTGAACCGAATTACCTTCCGGATCTGAAACGCGACTTACTGGCAGTTATCTGCAAGTATGTTCAGGTCGATCCGGAGATGCTGTCTGTCCAGTTTGAGCAGAAAGGCGATGATATTTCTGTTCTGGAACTGAACGTCACGTTGCCTGAGGGCGAAGAAGGCACGAAGAAAGACGAGACGGTAAAATAAAGAATCGTTACTGTAACTGATAACACGGCGGGTATATCCCGCCGTGTTTTTTGCTGTCTATTCCCCGCAGGCAGCCCCTGCCTCAACGGCGGTAACCACATCTGCCAGTGCATTTTCCAGCAACGGTTTACGCCAGCCGCTCAGCAGCTCCGGCACTTCGGATGAGGTTCTGAATCCCCACATTTTATTCAGATACTGATTGATCTGACGGCGTGATGCCAGCAGTTCCGGGCTGAATTGTTCCGCATCACTCAGCTCGTTAATACGCGCTTTAATCGCCTTAAAGGTTTTGCGGTATAACGGATGATCGGACACATTTTCCACCGGTGCCGGATAATCTGTCTCATCCAGTGCACGGCTCTCTTCCGTTAATGCCAGCAGACGTCTGCCGTGACAACGGATTTCCTGTCCGGTCAGGCCCAGCCCGTCCAGCTCACCCAGTGATGATGGCATATAGCGCGCCACTTTCCAGAGATGCTCTTCACGCACCACAAAGTTTACCGCCATATCGCGCTGACGCGCCTGTTCCAGCCGCCATTGTGCCAGTTTCTGTAAACAGGCCAGCTGCTGAGGACGCAGTTGCGCGGCACCGCTGAAATCACGGTAGGCTTCCGCCGGGTCAGTCTGTACAATACGGCGCTGTGCCATCATCGCACACTCTTCTTCCGCTGATGCCAGGTAACCGGCTGCACGGACTTTTTCTGTCAGTTTTTCAGCCAGCGGCAGCAGGTAAAAGACATCTGCGGCGGCATATTCACACTGTTTTTCTGTCAGCGGACGCGCCAGCCAGTCAGTCCGGGACTCACTTTTATCCAGGCTGACACCGAGATAGGTTTCCACCAGCGTGGCAAATCCGCAGGAAAGCGGATGACCGGTAAATGCAGCCAGTACCTGGGTATCCACCAGCGGTTGCGGTACACACGCCATACTGTTGAAAAAGACTTCGATATCCTCACTGCCGGCATGGAGATATTTGATCATCTCCGGCGCAGTCAGTAATGTTTTCAGCGGCGACCAGTCCGTGATCCCCAGCGGATCGACCAGCGCGAGATGCTCCCCGTCATAAAGCTGAACCAGACCGAGATGCGGATAATAGGTCCGGATCCGGACAAATTCGGTGTCCAGAGCAAGATAAGGTTTGCCTGTAACCTGCGCACAATAGGCAGCCAGGTGTGTATCGCTGGTAATCAACTGATAATTCAAAACGACTTCTCTTAGTCTTTAACGACATGGTTAAGTGATGTGATACAGAATAATTCATCAGATCAGGATAATTCAATCAATAGTCACAACAGGACTGATAATAATAACGCCGGTAAATACCGGCGTTATTATTCTGCGGTCTGATGCCGTGTCATGCAACCGGCTGAACATCCGTTTTGTGCTTTTCCTCATCACGAAGCTCGCGACGCAGAATTTTGCCCACATTGGATTTCGGTAATTCATCACGAAACTCAATGATTTTCGGGACCTTATAGCCGGTCAGATAGCGCCGGCAGTGCAGGCGCAGCTCATCTTCTGTCAGTGATTTATCTTTGCGGACAACAAAAATTTTCACGGCCTCACCGGAGCTTTCACTCTCCACACCGATAGCGGCACACTCCAGCACAGCCGGATGCAGCATGACCGCATCTTCAACTTCATTCGGGTAGACATTGAAGCCGGAAACCAGAATCATGTCTTTTTTGCGATCAACAATATGCAGAAAACCATTTTCATCAAACTGTGCGATATCCCCGGTAGCAACCCAGCCATCTTTCAGCACTTCGGCGGTGGCATCCGGGCGATTCCAGTACCCTTTCATGACCTGAGGACCCCGGACCCACATTTCCCCCGGCTGCCCTTCGTGCACATCCGTGCCGTCATCATCCAGCAGACGGATTTCTGTGGACGGCACCGGGAAACCGATACTGCCGCTGTAACTCTTCAGGTTATGCGGATTACCGGCCACCAGCGGAGAGCACTCTGTCAGCCCGTAGCCTTCCAGCAGATGCTTGCCGGTCAGTTTTTCCCAGTTTTCCGCCACTGCTTTCTGCACCGGCATACCGCCGCCGACAGAGAGGTTCAGTGTGGAAAAATCAAGTTTGTGAAACTCCGGATTGTTGACCCAGGCATTAAACAGCGTATTGACCCCGGTGATCGCCGTAAACGGATATTTAGCCAGCTCTTTGATCGTCCCGCTGACATCCCGCGGATTAGTGATAAGCAGGTTACGGCCGCCGATTTCAATAAACAGCAGACAGTTCACGGTCAGTGCAAATACATGATAAAGCGGCAGCGCTGTGACAACCAGTTCTTTGCCGACTTTCAGTTCCGGAATATACGCCGCGCGCGCCTGTTCGAGGTTAGCCAGCATATTGCGGTGAGTCAGCATCGCGCCTTTGGCCACACCGGTGGTACCGCCGGTGTATTGCAGAAATGCCAGGTCTTCACGGTGGATTTCCGGCTTCACATACTGCATACGGTAGCCCTGATGGATAGCGCGGCGGAATGAGATAGCATCCGGCAGGTTATATTTCGGTACCAGCCGTTTGATATATTTGACCACAAAGTCCACCAGCGTGGCTTTCGGGCGTGAAAGCTGATCCCCCATACGGGTCAGGATCACATGACGGACCGTGGTGTTATAAACAATTTTTTCGAGGGTGTGTGCAAAATTGGAGACAATCACAATCGCGGCACAGCCGCTGTCATTTAACTGGTGTTCTAACTCTCTTGGTGTATAGAGGGGATTGACATTTACCACTACCATCCCTGCCCGCAGAATACCGAACAGCGCTATCGGATATTGCAGTAAGTTCGGCATCATCAGCGCGATGCGATCCCCTTTTTTCAGCCCCAGTCCGTTTTGCAGGTAAGCGGCAAATGCACGGCTTCGCTCTTCCAGTTTCCGGTAGGTCATCACCTCGCCCATATTGATAAAGGCGGGCTGGTCCGCAAAGCGCGATACCGCATTCTCCAGCATCTCTGCCATCGAGGCATAGGTGTCAGGATTGATATCTGCCGGGACATCTTCCGGATAGTGTTTAAGCCAGACTCTTTCCAAGGTTTTACTCCTGATTATTACTGCTCATCTCATAACCCGCTGGTGTTAACAAATTATTTACATAAACAAAGTATTTACATAAAACGGCGTTTTCCGGTAATTTTTCTGTTTCAGGTTGAGAGTCACATCACTAATTTGTTTTATAAAGCCAGATAACAATCGAGGCGGCAAATGCCGCCTCTTAATTTATTAGTTGTAACGCGCTGAAAATAATCATTCAGGCTTATCGCTACCGGCGGGATTATACACTTAAATCCGCCTTTATGCTGAACTTTAAGGTTACCATACCCGCAAATCCGCGCGATTAAGGGACTAAATAATCCTGCACCACTGCCGGTCCAGGCGGATAGTACCAGCCGCCGCCATAGTAACCACCACCGTAGTAGCCGTTATGCCAGCGCCACGGATCCGGCCCGTACACCGGCGGCGGCATAATCACCTGCCGGGCCTGGTGCCAGCGCTGGAAACCGGTGACATCAATAACCGGGAATGTGTACGGAACGTCGCCGATTTTACCGGTTTTCGTGCCGTTCATCAGCCCGACCACCGTGACATACTGATCACGGAAGTTATCCGGCTCCATAAAGCTGTTGATCCGGGCATATATCCGCCCGGTGATGGTTGAACCGAGGAATGGCGCACCGGTGCTGTTCAGCGGCATAACCGCGATTTCCAGCTGTGTCATATCCGGCTGATTCTGCACGCTGAGTACACGGCCGCCGAAACGCGCCTCCATTCCTTTATAGGCCTGTGGTGCTTTCTGAACGGCCTGAAAATCGGTCAGCATCGTGGTCCCGCTGCCTTTAATAGACTCCGGGACCGTGGCGCAGCCGGTCAGCGCCAGTGATATAATCACAACACCATATTTCAGACTGCTCCGTAAGCGATTCATCATGATGTGAGCTCCTGTGACGGATGGTATCCGTCAATTATGACTGATGATTGCCGGTTCAACAATTAATGCAGGCTATTTTTTGGTGTGGTGACCACAGGATGATCACCATGAATACAATAAGATTTATCACACTCAGAAAGAATAGTTGGCACCAAACGTGTAATTGATGGCGTTATTGTTATTACCTTCATGGCTGTAATTAATTGTTCCGAATACATTCAGGTCATCGGTCAATGCTGCAGTAGCACCTAATTTTACAGAAGTCCGGTTTTTTTCCGGTTTTTTGCCTGTACGGGTAAATGATGTTTCTGTACCGTTAAGCGCTCCGCTGACACTCATCGCGTCATCCTGTAAATGATGGTGATACTTTATTTCAAAATAAGGGTTCACCGGCAGGGAATGAGTACTGATATTCCATCCTCCGCTTACCACATGCCGTTCCTGTTTCTGAGAGCTGAAGTGCATTGCGGTACTGCTGCCTGAGTTTTCGCGGAAACCGTCAACTTTGTATTTATCGTATTGATAACCAATCACAGGGCCGGTGGTGATATTATCCGTCAGGTTGTAGTTATAACCCGCATTGAGTGACACCCCAAATCCTGTAGCGTTTGTTTTTCCGTTTTCTGTCCGCGTTGCTTTGCCTAACTGTATATCACGTTTGATATTATCCAGACTCAGGCTGCCAAAACGGGCACTCATATTACCCCATAAGCCATTATCCGCAGAGGATTGTATAAACAGCGATGCAACCACACCGCGGGAATCATACCGGTACTGGTCATTAACTTTATAATCGCCGTCTGATGCACTTATCATTCCGCCATAAGCAAATGCCGGTGATTCCTGAACGGAAAAGCCAACGTTAAGATCATTAGCGGTTTCCCGGCCACTCAGATCCATCCTGTTTCCCTGTGCTGATTTAGCGCTTCCGCTGAACCCGCCAAACACATTAAGTTTATTATTTCCGGGGTTATTACGTAAATTTTGTAACTGCCCATCCAGGAACGATTGGTGAGTGGCGTTGAGGTTCTCTAATGATTTCGATAAGGAAGTTGCAAAATAAGGGGCATCGACAATAGAGGCGATATATTGTGCGATAAGCGCATGACCTTCAGGGCTGGGGTGAAACCAGTCAGAGAATAAATATACCTTATCATCATGATAAGTCTCTGCACCTTCCTTACAATGAAAAGAACGGACACCGATTTGACACACAGGAACCAGAACATCATCAAAGCCATATTCTTTTCCTGACAGAATAATCTCGTCAAATAGTGTTTCAACATCAGCCCATATAATATTGCCGTGTAATTTGGACAACCCTTTTTCCATAGTATGGTTAAATTGTCCGGTAATTCTGTTTTCAACATCGGTTACCAACTGCTGATACGCATTAACAACAGAACGCGGAATTGGTAATCCGTTTTTATCTAATACCGCTTTAAAGGCATCAACAATATATTCTCTGCGTTGTTTTTCACTGCTGATTTCACCTTTGTTTTTTAGTTCATCATTCATTTGTTTGTAGAATTTTTGAGCGTTGAATTTGTCACCCAAAGCATCCTCAGCAAAGCTGAACAGCGAAACTGATGTCCACGGAGATAAACCAGCTTTTGGAATGTTAGGTGCAATAACATACCCTGCCCCTGCATCTAATAATTTTTTGACACTGGCAACAGCAAGATCCGGCGATGGTGAAATTAAATAATCCTCACCCTTATGCAGCAAACCATGAAAATCTAATTTTTTAACGCTGTTAACTATGTTATACGAAATATCATTGGCGCCAATCCATACAACATACAGGCCATTTTTGTCCGCACGTCCGTTGTTTCTGCTCAGATAGAAATCGATCTGCTGTTCACTGGTGCGAATAGATGCCGGAGATAATTTATCTGCTGTGGCACCGCCTTCAGCATAATTATCGCCGCCAAAATTAGAGGGGATGAATGGTTTATTCAGATAATATTCAGACAATATTTCATTGTATAATTTACTGTGAGAGCCAGCCAGGTATCTGCTGTCATTACCTCTGTTCCCTCCGTCACTCATACTGTCACCGATGACGATAAAGGAGTCAAAAGCAAACGCGTTGAAGCCGGATAATAAAAAAACAAGTGTTGCTGAATAAGCTAAATTTCCTTTCATGATAATCCTTGTAGTAAATGATGTGACTTTAAAAATAACGAGCAGTACAGAAAAAGGTAATACTGATATTATTTTGTATATTTGTTTGTAATAAAAGTGTGAATTTTGTTGTTATTTTTATCAGCTTCCTGATGAGTTATTTGTTGCAAAAGACGTATGTAAGCAGATGACATTAATAATATTTAGTAAAGAAACACACCACTAATCTCACAGGAATAATAAAAATCATCAGAATGGTGTATAACTATCTGTTTATTATCATTATGTCGAAATAATGAATATCAGAGATATAGTCTGATAGTTGTTTTCTGCTCAGATGTAATAATAGTGTCACTGATTTTAGATTATCCACATAAGAATAAAATATGAGTTAATATACCTACACAGGGAGTTCGGGTTGAACATGATTTTTTCTTTTGTTTGAAGCTAACGTCCGGTAGACCTGAAAATAATATTAATATTCAATCAATTATAAAATGGCGCACACGCATTCTTTATATATACTTCTGTGATACCTGTTAAAAACACATAGCAGCAAAAAGTAACACACGTGATAGTAACCCACGTGTAAATATTAATTTAAAATTAGAAATTATAGTTATCAACCAGCTTACCAGGCTAAAACAAGTCACAATGAGTATCCAATGATTGAAAAACCTTACCTTCCGGAAAAAAAGAGTGCCGAAAATGAAATTAAACTTAACTATTTTTTGGCAGAGTATAAATTCAGTGATGATTAAATGCAGATTATTCTCATGCAGCGGACATGATAAAATAAACACAGCAGCAGAACATCCTAAATAATATAAAATCACGACCGACTCTGATATAGAAATTAACGGTATCTTCCGACGAAACAGAACCGGTAATATCACGTATTACAAATGAAAGATAAAATACGCGGTATGAAATTTTCATATATTAAAAAATAACCTGAAAATGAAAACACCAGGGCTGAAAAAAGGTTTTCTGAAACCAGTCCGGAAAATCATACCATGAAAGCGTTTTTCGCAAAAATTCGGGCCGGTTCATTGTTGCCCGCTATCCGTATACGATACCAATAACTGATGCAGGTAATTCTCCGCAGGATAGTTTTGCATCAGCCTTTATTCACTGCTCTGTCTGTACCGGCTTCTGATTCAGCCTTATTACGTCAGTTATACAAGGCAAAGCCGAATATTTTTTCTTCCCCTCTCTTCTTTTGTATATATTTTAATCGGCCGGTTATCATGGATTCATCCATTCGGCTGAGCCGTGAACACTATTAATAAAAGCCCTGCCCCTGATATCCCGGCTCCTTTTTTTCGGGATAACCACCTCCGCCTCAATTAACTAAAGTAAAGGTGAAAACTATAGTAATTATTACGTAATAAAATATGAGCACACACACCAATATATACAAATAAAATGTTCACAAATGACAAGGCAAATAACATCACATCCGGAAAAATACATCTCACATTAAAATAACATTCAGAAATAATAATAGGTACATATACATAGATGCACTAACGATATTCAGTAAACACAAGATAGCACAAGATAATTAGGACGTTTCTCATAAAAAAAATAAACACCTGAAAAGTAACAAGTCATGTTCACCGAACTGATTTGGAATATCAGCTATCCGGTTTGTTTCGGGTCGTATCTCTGGCGATGGCGGGCAAAATACCTGCAATTATATGAGTTATATTTGGTTTTGATTTGTTGCTTATAACGCCATATGGATATATTTAATTTCTTCATTTACAATAATTCACACTTCATAATAATTATTCGCATCAAGTTGATTCCTGTAATAATTATGAATTTTGTGCGTAGTGTTACTAATCCATGATTTGAATATTTTGTCGTTTGTTTATTTTCACTAACAGAGCCGGCGGAACCACATCGCCATACGTTTTTATTGACTCTAAACAACGAATAACTGTACTAGGTAGAAACGATGAATAAAATCGATGTTTTTTCAAAAGCAGGAAAGGAACTGACATACAGCAATGCTAATGTCATCAAAGTTCCGCAGCCCGGCGCAATCGTAAAGGTAAATATACCTACGAATTCAATTTCCGGAGCAGTAAAGTCAGGTAATAACTTAGTCATTCTTCAAAAAAATGGTGAAAAAATCACTCTTGAAGATTTTTTCCCGGCTGGCGGAAATGCTGAGCCGACTAAATTAGTTATTGCTGATGGTGAATACCTGTATCAGGCTAATTATGATTCAGATAATTTCTCCGGACTTGAATTCTCAGCTGTCAGCAGCATGGATGAGGTTATCAGCGGTGAAGGTACCGATCAGGGGGTAAACCCTGCAGTATGGATCGTTCCTTTAGTTGTTGCCGGTGTTGCCGGAATTGCGATTGCAGCCAGTAACAGCGGCGGCGGTGGTGGCGGCGGCGGTGGCAGTACAAAACCTGTAACTCCTGTCAATCCGGATGATAAGAGCCAGGCAAAATTTGACGAGCAAGTCGCTAAAACTAAAGCTGAGTTGACTGTCACTAAACTGGATGCCCTGAAAGCCGCTGTTGAAGCATTGAAAGCTGAACCTACGGCAGAAAATCTTGCAAAAGTTCAGAATGCTAAAGCAGCGTTAGCCGAAGAATTAGCTGCTCTTCAGACGAAAGTCACTGCTTTTGAAGTATTAACCAAAGCAGCAGCAGAAAATAAACTGAATACCACTGAAGCAAAAGCACTGCTGGAAAAAATTGCTTCAGAAATGGGTGATGCAACAACAGTATCAGAGAATGCCGATACTATTGCAAAAGTAGTATCAGATCTGCTGGATTATGTTAGTGGTCTGGATACTGCTTTCACTACCATGAAAGACGTTCTTGCTGCATCTGAAGCCGCTAAAACTCAGCCTTCTGATACAAATGTACAGTCTGTGCGGGAAGCACTGGCTGCATTGCAGAGCAAACTGGCTGAACTTAAAGCAGGACTGGAAATCAGCCTGAAAGCGGCAGCTGAAAAAGGAATTGCAACAGATACGTTAAAAGCACAGGCTGATGCAGCTCTTAATAAGGTTGAAAGTGAAATCGGGACGATCACTTCTAACCTGGAAATTGCAGAAGCTAATCTGGCTGCCGTCAATGACGCATTTGCCAAAGTGACTGCTTATAACGAGAAAGTATTAGCTGCTGAAAACAAAGTTAAAGAAGCTAACCTTGCTGTTGAAGCGGCGAAAAATGCCAAAGAACAGGCTATTAAATCAAACAGCCTTGATAAAGTTGATGAAATCAATGCGCAAATCAAAGCGGCTAACGACGATCTCATCAATGCCAAGCAGGCACTTAATGAGCTGACGACAGCCCGTGAAGATGCAATCAAAGCGATTGAGAAAATCAGCCCGGATGTTGCTGCCAGCCATAAACCGAATACTGATAATCTGAAAGACGTTAGTGTAACGCCTTCAGAACCGATTGAGAAAGGTATCATTGTTAAAGAAGCAAAAGGTATTTTTGAGGCAATCAAAGATGGCCTGGCTTCACTCAAAGATTTGGCAAACAGTGAATTCAAAGAATTTGTTGATAAAGTTCTTGCATCCAAACCTGTTGAAGTTATCAAAGACATGATTCAGGGTGCAAAAGATGCTATTTCTAATATCGGCAGCACTATCTGGACCGCAATTAAAGCACCAGTTGAAGCCTTTAAAGCAGGTTTTAAAGGTGTAAAAGACTTTATTTCAGAAACCGGCAACATTATCAAATCTGGTATCAAATTTGGTATTGATGCTGTGAAAGAAGCCATTTCCGGCGGATTTAAAATTTTCAAAGATGGCATCTCTGATGTTTATCAGGCAGTGAAGAAAACGGCTCTTGATGCAATCAAAGATATGAAATTTACTGATTGGATTAACCCGATAAAAGTAATTGGTTTAGGTAAAGACATCGTTATCAGCGGTATTAAAGCAGGCATCAAAGCTACCTGGGATGCAGTTAAAGCAATTCCCGGCAAAGGATTCGAATTTGTTGTTCAGAAAATAAAAGACGGCGCAAAACTGATTAGTGATCATGTTTCAACTCAGTTCGGCACTGTGAAAGATTCTGTACAGGAAATTGTCAAAATTTTACACACTGCTTTTATTAAAAATCCGATCGATACCTTCGTTAAGCCTGTCATTGATGCGCTTAACCCGTTCAAAGCTATTCCGAAATGGGGTTCAATTATTATTGAATCCATTAAAGATGGTATTGATATCCTGAAATCGCTTAAAGATATTCCGGGTAAAGGTATTGAAATTATTAAAGATATGATCAGTGATATTCTGGGCTCCTCCAAAGGCGATAAAGTCTCTGAAGGTGACGGAAATGAAATTAAGGCATTCCTGAAAGAAATCACAGATGCTCTGGAAACCCACACTGATGAAGTTGCTAAAGTCAGTGATGGTAAAGCAGCTGATGAAATCAAAGTGACTGATGAAGTTAAAGCTGCTGATGAAGTTAAAGAACCGGCATTCGAATTAAACGAACTGCTGTCTGAAAACAATACCGGTATCAATCTGGATGCAATTGCACCTAAAGAAGAAACCGTAAATGTTTCAGTACCTTCTGAAGCACAGGCAGAAACACAAGTATTTGTGAATCAGCCAATGATTGATGATCAGGCTAACCTCGTGAGTATGGTTGCTTAATGTAATATCAGATAATACCCTGCATAAGGAATATGCAGGGTATTATAAACCCAGCTCAATCTGATGAAACGTATGAAATTTTGTAAAGTCCGCTATCTGTCTGCTTTAGTCACAATAATATTTCATAGTCAGTCTTTTGGTAACAATGATACTTTTTATCCGGTAACATTTGATGCTAACGGAAAAAAGACAGCACTGGTATTTGGTGTTTTTTCTAAATCCGGCTCAGACTCAAATTCAAACTCAGATGAAAATAATAATCTCTCTGCAAATACACAATTAAACACATCTCCCGGCATGTTAAATAGCCCGCGTTATTTGAATCAGAATACAAATTCTGATAAATCTGAACAAAATAGTGAAATTGACGTTGCATCCCTGCCGGGATATCAGCAGATACCCACACTAAAAAATACCGGGCCGGCAGGTAATTACGGGAATGTTGATATCCGCTCAATTGTGGATATGGCCATTTCCTGGCACCCTGCTATTAAACGTTCAGGCCGCGAAGTTGAAAGAGCCAAAGAAGCGATTGAAGAAGCTAATTCAGCTTATTACCCGTCATTAAATATGGGGGTAAAAACCGGCCTGGAACAAAACGATTATGGTAACGGAAATGATCGCTCGAATAAAATCACTGTTGCTGCTGAACAGATGATCTATGATTTCGGAAAAACCAAAACAAAAGTATCATTAAATGAATTAAATACGGTTTACTCAGAATATGAACTGGAAAAAGAAATTAATGATATTGCATACCAGACGGTAAACGCCTATTTGCAGGTAGTAAAGTATAAACAACTTATTGAAATTGCTGATGAGCAATTATCCGGCTTTGCTAAAATTAATGAGATCGCCAAAAAACGAACGGCTCTGGGTGCCAGTGCAGAGTCAGACTACTCACAATCAAAAGTCAGACTGGCATCTTCGGTATCACAGCTGAATGACTATAAATCCCAGTATAACCGCTGGAGTGCCACCCTGAATAACATGGTTAACAAAAGTATTTCAGACAAAATTGTTATCCGCTTTCCTGATGAATTACAATCGTCCTGCACAATGCGTATGGATGAAGCATTTTCATCTCCGATGATTCGCATTGCGGAATCGCAGGTAAGTGTTGCCAGAAAACAAATCGAATTAGCAAAATCTGAACATTACCCGACAATTTCACTGAATCCATTCTATGAATATGAGATAGAAGACAGGAACAGCAATAGTTACTCTAACCGGAATAAAGATAAATTTGGTGTTTATCTTAATGTAAAAGCACCATTATATCAGGGAGGCGCAATATCATCCCGTGTCCGGCAAGCAGAACAGGCATTATATG
The DNA here is from genome assembly GCF_019242955.1 of Morganella morganii. GTDB lineage: Bacteria > Pseudomonadota > Gammaproteobacteria > Enterobacterales > Enterobacteriaceae > Morganella > Morganella sibonii. Next base: position 1,973,946 of record NZ_CP066129.1, on the reverse strand, counting down.
CTGCCAATAACAATTTAGAAAATGAATATACTAACTCACGGTTAAAAATATCTGAATCATCCAGTCAGGTTGAAAACGCCAAACTGAGTTTACAGGCCAAATTAAACCGGGCAACCGAATCTATACGCACGCGTGATTTATATATGATGCAATATGAACAATTAGGAACCCGCTCTTTTACGGATTTAATCAGTGCGGAATCAGAAATCCATCAAACAAAAATGGACATTATTAACAGTGAATACAACATTGCCAGTTTTTCTGTCGAATGTTTATACCAGACAGGTACATTGGCACAAAATTTCTCTAAATTCTAATGAAGGATTAAACTGTGAGTGTCGATTTTCTTGATGATGTCATTGACAATAAACAAGCTGAAAAACAACATTATTATGAAAGCTGGCGTAAAGCCATTATTCAGATAGCACACTATTACCGCTTAAACATATCAGAACAAAATATCCTGATTACGTCTTTATGGAGTAAAGACATGCAGGAAACAGCGGTAATCCGTATGATGACCAAACAAGCCGGATTATCATATAAATTTAATGCTGTCAAAAAATATAAATTTAACACCTGGCTCTTTCCTCAGGTAATTGAATTTAATGACGGTCAGCTGGCGTTATTAAAAAATATTGATAATAACGGTAATCTGGTTATCTCTTATGTCGAGGATGACGGATTAATATCTGTCCTGTCCCGCAGTGAGCTGGAAGAAAAAGCTTCACGGATAGTGACATTAAGACCGGTGAAAAATGCGGCAGACCCGCGTATTGATGATTATGTAAAACCAACTGAAAAATACTGGGTCTGGAAAATAATTTTTGCAGATATGAAGCCTTATTACTTTGTGATTCTGGGCTCCTTGTTTGTCAATATACTCGGTTTGGCCGGTATTACTTATTCTATGCAGACGTATGACCGGATCATACCCGCGCAATCATATCCGACCATGTGGGTTCTGTTTTCGGGTGTTGTACTTGCCTTTATTTTTGATTTTACCTTAAGGCTGCTGCGTTACAGCGTTGTCGATATTCTGGGCAAACGCGCTGATTTAGTAATTTCTGACCGTGTATTCGGTCGTTCATTACGGATTAAAAACGGATTCCGCCCGAAATCGACAGGAACATTTATTTCCCAGTTACGGGAATTAGAACAAGTCCGCGAGATGATGACATCGTCAACCGTTGTTGCCATCGCTGACCTGCCCTTCTTCTTCTTATTTCTGGCTGTCATTTATTCCCTCGGCGGAATAGTTTTCGTCGTTCCGCTGGCCGGCATGATCCTGATGGTATTACCCGGCTTTTTCGCACAGAAAAAACTGGCAGTACTGGCTAACTCAGCAATGCGTGAATCCAGTCTGCGCAACGCGATGCTGGTGGAAACCGTACAGGGACTGGATGATATTAAATTCTTACAGGCAGAACACCGTTTCCAGCAGCAATGGCTGCATTACACCAAAACAACGGCTGAAAATAGTCTTGAGCTGAAACACCTGACGCATAAGCTGACATCATGGTCATATCTGATACAAAATGCCGTGTTTGTCTGCGTGGTTCTGGTAGGCACACCGCTGGTTATGGATGGTGAATTGTCAACGGGGGCACTGGTTGCTTCATCTATTCTGAGTTCACGTATGATGGCGCCTATTTCTCAGATCGCCGGTATTCTGACCCGCTGGCAACAAACAAAAGTCGCGATGTCGGGCCTGGACAGTATTATGCAGTTACCGGTTGATCATCCTGAAAATACAAAGATGGTGCATCGCCCTTCATTAACCGGTCAGTATTCTGTCCGTGATGCTTCCTTTGTTCACAATCAGGAAAGTAAACGCATTGCGATCAAAGTGACAAAACTGGATATCTCACCGGGTGAAAAAATTGCACTGCTCGGTCGTAACGGTTCAGGCAAATCATCCTTACTCAGTGCTCTGGCGGGTATGATGATCCAACTGGATGGTGAAATTACACTTGATCACCTGAATATCAGCAATATTGACCCTGCCGATTTACGCAGAGACATTGGTTATTTAACACAAAATTCGCGCTTGTTTTACGGTACTATCCGGGAAAATATTACATTAGGCATGCCGGTTGCTGAAGATAGTGAAATTATTGATGCTATCCGCCTGACTGGTGCTATTAACTTTATTAATCAGCTTCCTGATGGCTTGGATTATGTTATTCAGGAAGGCGGCAGCGGATTATCAGGCGGACAACAGCAGACACTTTTATTAACAAGATTAGTGTTACGGAACCCTAATATTATTTTACTGGATGAACCAACAGCAGCTTTAGATGAAGTTACTGAAAAAGAGTTCGTTGATAATATGAAATCCTGGCTGAGTGGTAAAACAGTCATTATTGCCACACATCGCAGAAAAATCCTTGAATTAGTTGATCGTGTAATAGTCGTTTCGCAGGGAGAAATCCTTATGGATAAACATAAAAGTGATGTTGCAGCTTCGATTTAACAGGTGACAATATGAAAAAATCATTATTCAAAAACATATCGTCATTTATAAGAGATGTTTTTATGAAAAATAGTACATCTCACAGTTATGACGGTGTTGATGAATTTTCACATGATGAAGGTAAGGATGTTACTGCAAGCCGTGCGGCAACTATATTATTTTCCATTATGGGTTTTTTATCCGTTTTTTTAATCTGGAGTGCCTTATTTAATATAGATGAAGTTTCAAAAGGCAATGGTAAAGTCATTCCAAGCTCAAAAGAGAAAATTATCCAGTCAATGGATGGCGGGATTCTCGAGAATATTCATGTAAAAGAAGGACAAATTGTTGATGCCGGTCAGATTTTAGTTCAGCTTGATATTACACGGACACAATCTACGGTTGCAGAGTCAGAATCAAAATACCGTGCATTACTGGCCCAGCAATCCCGGCTGTATGCCGAAGTAAATAAAGTTCCGTTAGTATTTCCGTCAGAATTAGATGAATTTACTGAATTAACCGGTGCGGAAAAACGGCTTTATGATTCACGGCGGCAGCAATTTGAAACGTCCATGAAAAATATCAGGGATTCAAAATCATTGCTGAACCGTGAGTTAGCGATCAATTCCAGGCTGGCAAAAGAAGGCGCATCAAGTACCGTAGATGTTATCCGCTTAAAAAAACAGCTTGTTGATCTAAGCATGAAAGAGTCTGAACTCCTTTCTGATTACTATGTCAGATCACGGGAAGAACTGTCCAAGGTTTCTGCTGAGATAGGTTCATTGTCTCAGATTATACTCGGACGTAAGGATATGTTATCGAAATCAACTATCCGCTCTCCTGTCCGGGGCGTTGTCAAAAATATTGAAATTAATACTATTGGTGGTGTTGTGCCACCAAATGGCGAGTTAATGAATATTGTTCCGCTGGATGATAATCTATTAATAGAAGCCCAGATATCACCACGGGATATTGCATTTATTCATCCCGGACAAGCTGCAAAAGTAAAGATTACTGCATATGATTATTCAATTTATGGAGGACTGGATGGCGAAGTAGTTACTATTTCACCAGACACGATTAAAGATGAACAAAAACCGGATCTTGTTTATTATCGTGTTTATATCAAAACCGATAAGGATTATCTGATAACAGATAGTGCAAAGCAGTATTTTATTACACCCGGAATGGTAGCCAGTGTTGATATCCGAACCGGAAATAAAACTGTTTTGCAATACTTAATTAAACCATTCAATAAAATAAATGAAGCTCTCAGAGAGCGGTAACAGGTAAATATCATGAGTAATAAAAACACTGAGTTCAAAGAAATCACTGTAGCTGAAAAAAAAATTCTTCATCATTAAACTTGATCCGTGGAGACGTTTAACGTTTATTGCTGATTTCCAGAAAGACTTTTTGATTCCTGTCATCAACAGTATCGGTGAAGAAAAAATCAGCGGTATGTTAAATAACAGCAATGCTGCAGACTTTGACTTTATGTCAGTTATTACATCATTATCTGGTGTTATCGATGGCAGTACCATTGAAAAATGGACAAAACGTATCTTAAATGAAGGTCTTGTTATCTACTTACGGGATGATGAAAAGAAAGCGAAGCTGGCTTTTGTTGAGCTGAATGATTTTTTCACTAACCCGATAGATATTCTGATGTTAATGAAAGAAGCGATTATGTTTAACCTTGAAGGCGTTACTGACTTATTTAGTAACTTCAAACAATCTCCGACACTGGCTGAAGGCTAAGAACAGACTAAAGCTAAGACAAAACCATCATAAATAAAAATCCCGGCAGAGAAAACCCCTGCCGGGATTTTATTATTTATCTGCATCTTAAATACTCCCTTCCCTCTGAAAAATGAAGTCCGTTCAAAACAACCAGTTTCGTTATAAGTGATATATTTTTTAGTTTTACTAATGCATGTAATAAAACCAGACCCAATGACATTATCAGCACTTTGAGCTGAATAAAAAACATTTAATAATTATGATGCTCTAATATAGCATATATCATGTATTCAATTACACGACGTTTACTAACGTTAAGCTGTTATCGTATAATTTAATTTGCTGTATCTGTTTCTATTTTTTATCTTATAAAACATATATTTCAAAGGGCCTTTACCATGACCAACATCCTAAGTACAGATGGCTACTCAGCCAATTCGTCTGATGGCGAAAATAAAGTAAACAAAAATAAAAAAGTGGGAGACTATGATGAAAACGGAATAGTGTCGGATAAGAGCACGTATTCATCTATTGATAACATCAGCAATCTTGCCAATAAAATCATTGCTGAAGGTGAAAACAAATCCGTACTGACAAACACCCGTTCATCACTGAAAAATGCATTTCCGGCAACCGGAAATACGGATACTGCCAATACAGCACGCTCATCTTCACCAGCTGAAGAAATTAAACCTGCTGGTAAAACAGAGACCGATTCAGCTAAAAATGCCGATATCAGTAGTTTCAGTGAATCAGAATCAGCGGTAACTGAACCGGTATTTATTTATGATTCTGTAAAAAGCAACCATGCAAATATTTCAGCTGATTTCGTCCCGGATGCAACAAGCTCCGTCACGCCTGATAATCTGGCTGGTACCACAATACCGGATATGGCCGCTGTCAATACGAATTCAAACGATCCCGTATCCACGACAGAGGTATTATCCGGATCTGAAGTAAATAACAATACTGCTCAGTCAGGTGCTTCAGATGCAACTGTCACACCAGAAAAAACAGAACCTGCATCGACCTCTCTTTCTGATATCATCAATGGTATTAAAAATTTATTATCCGGCCTTGATGGTTCATTCCTTTCCAATTTAAAAGCCCTGCTATCAAATGCGGTTAATATTATTAAACCGGTTAAGGACTTTATTGGTAACATCAGTGAAAAATTAAAAGGTATTCTTGATGGTGGTATCTTTAAACTGCCTGCAAAGATACTGGAGTTCTTTAAGAGTGATTTTAGTAAAATCCTTGAACTCCCTAAAAATATACTGAAATTTATTTCAGATAAACTCAAGCCGGTTCTGGATGGCAGCATTTTAAAATTACCATCAAAAATCATTGAGTTTGTTAAAAGTAACTTTGATAAACTATTTGAATTACCAAAAAAACTGATTTCATCTGTTACTGAAAAAATAAAATCTGTTTTTGATGATGGCATTTTTAAATTACCATCAAAAATTATTGAATTTATTAAGTCTATAACGGGTAAGTTCACTGACTCTTCAGATAAGCCTGTTGCATTCGGTATGGCAAAAGCCGCAGCTGAAGAAAGCAGCCCGCTGAAGCTTCCGGCGAAAATTTTAGAATTTATCAAAACCAATTTTGGTAAGTTATTTGAGCTGCCGAAAAAACTGCTTACATCTGTCACCGAAAAAATCAAATCTGTTTTCGATGGCGGTATCTTCAAGTTACCATCAAAAATTATCGAATTTGCAAAAGAAAATTTTGGTAAGTTATTTGAATTACCGAAAAAACTGATCTCATCTGTTATTGAAAAAATCAAGTCTGTTTTTGATGGCGGTATCTTCAAGTTACCATCAAAAATTATCGAATTTGTAAAAGAAAATTTTGGTAAATTATTTGAATTACCAAAAAAATTGATTTCCTCTGTCATTGATAAAATTAAACCTGCTTCCGAAGGCGGCATTGAAAAATCACCATCAAAAATTATCGAATTTATTAAAACAAATTTCGGTAAGTTATTTGAATTACCAAAAAAACTGCTCACATCGGTTACCGAAAAAAATTAAATCCATTTTCGATGGCGGCATCTTCAAGTTACCATCAAAAATCATTGAATTTGCTAAAGAAAACTTCGGTAAATTATTTGAATTACCGAAAAAACTGATTTCATCTGTCACCGAAAAAATCAAATCTGTTTTCGATGGCGGCATCTTAAAATTACCAACAAAAATTATTGATATTGTTAAATCTGCATTTGGTAAAGTACTTGAACTGCCGAAGACAATTGTTAAGTTTATCAGTGACATCCCGAAATCAATTGGTTCAATCAGTGACAAAACCTCAGGTTTAATCAGTAAAGTTATCGGTAATATTGAAAATAACATTAAAACCATTGCTGATTCCATGGCAAATACTGCTCACAATATTACCTCTGCACTTCTGAAAGGCACAGTGGGTAATTTTAATGAGTTCGTATCAACCATTGGTGGTTCAATTGATAATGTCATTAAAAGTCTTTTTGGTAATATCGGTACATTCTTCAGCAGCCTTCATGAAACCGTATTTAATGTCATTAAAGGAATGGGTGAAAGTACATCTTTCATCACGACGGGTATTAAAAACTTCTTTGACAACATGACAGAAAGTGCCACAACAAACGTAGGCAAAATTACCAATCTGATCAGTGATATTGTTACTAAAGTAACAACCGGCATTGACAGTATCGTTAATTCAACAAGTAATGGTTTCAGTAAATTTGTCGAAGGGATTAACAGTGTTGTGAATTCGTTTAGTGACGGATTTGGTAAACTGACCGGCGGTATTGATAGCCTGGTCAATACACTGAGTAATGCCTTTACTAAAATTATCACCGGTACACAAAGCGTTATTGATGTTATCAGTAAAGGTGTGAAGACATTTGATGATGTGATGAAAGTTGTCGCCGGTACCATTGAAACAGTCAAAGATATTCCGATTATCGGTACCTCAATCACCTTAATTGACGATGCAATTAAAGGTCTGTTTAAACTCGCTAATCCGATTGAAGGTATCAAAAAAATCATTGATATGGTTAAAGAGTTATTGCCATTAATCAAACCATTCTTACCGGGCGGAAAATCTTCTGCACCAATGGAAAAAGCAGCGATCGAAGAGAAGCATCATGATAATGAGATGGTTAAATCTTTCGCAGAAAAAGCAGCCTTTGGTGAAACACATGAAGATACCCTGCTCGGCAAGCTGTTAGCGGATAAAGCTGTTCAGGATAAATCAGCAATGTCTGACTTAACTGAAATGACAGCAGACCATGTATCTTCAGCAGATAATGCAATGCCTGATATGTTGTCAGACAGCGATCTGCTCATTGATAATGGTCATGGTCATATTTCAACTGAATTGTTAGGGCCGGCGGAGCAGGTTGCATTCAGTTCTGTTTCTGCAGAAACTGATGTCACTGAAGTCAGCCACAGCGATCTTATCAATAACCTCTTTAACCAGGATAATCAGCACCTTGCGTTAGTTGCCTGATAACAGATATTGATCGGGGTCTGATTTCTGTACTGAACTGAAATCAGACCTTTTAATACTGTTTCCTGAATTTAAACAGTCTTATCTAATCCCCCTCAGTGGCAACTATGCTGACACTGAGGGGCACATCAGGCCTGATCCGCCACTGAAGAATATCGCTTTCACTGACACAAATCTGAACACTCCGGCTGTCGCTTTCTGCGGATTCAGGCGAAATTGCGATCAACCTGTTTTTTTACGTTATTCCCGGCCCGGTAATTTCTTCCAGGTCACTTCGTTGCGCAGATACACCGGCTCCGCCGATTCAGGGGCAGATGTTTCCCCGCGGTGCAGTGCGTTCAGTGCCGGCGGCAGCATATCCTGTGCATGCGGCAGGGTAATCTCTGTCATCAGCGTCTTAATGGTCAGTGCTTCCTGCATCTGCGGATATGCGGCCCAGCCGGTACCGGCCAGTCCCCACTCACCGGAAAGTTCAGCGCAGCGGGTGACAAAATCAGCCGGTTTCAGCACTGCTTCCGCCAGTTCCTGCCGGAAAATCCCCTGCTCATCCCGGACATAGGCGGCACAGTAGACTTCATCCATACGGGCATCGATGGCGACCAGTACCCGGGAAAGCCCGGAGGTACGGAAAACACCTTCCGCCATGGTTTCCAGTGATGAGACACCGATCATCGGCAGTTCAGCGCCCAGCGCCAGTCCCTGAGCTATCCCCACACCAATCCGGACACCGGTAAAACTGCCCGGCCCCTGACCAAAAGCCAGCGCATCAAGATCACGGAGAGTGAGATTCTGCGCAGCCAGTACCGCCTGCACCATCGGCAGGATACGCTGTGTGTGTTCGCGGGGGGTGACGGCGAAATCGGCAGTGATCTCACCATTGTTGTAAAGCGCAACAGAACAGGCTTCTGTTGCCGTATCTAAGGCTAAAATTCGGCTGGACATGCCATAACTCCGGCAAATAAATAAGGTTTATGGTAACAAAAAAATCACCATAACAGTGACTTTTATTGCAAAACGGATTCAGTTTTAGTCTGCGGTGCGGCGCTGTGACTGCCGGGCTGCCAGGAACTCCGCCGCTTTGGTCAGTGAGCGTGTCCGCGGCGACGGCGGCAGACTTTTCAGGAATATTTCCCCGTAAGGCCGCATAACTATCCGGTTGTCGCAGATCACAATCACGCCGTAATCCTCCGTGTCACGGATAAGCCGCCCGACCCCCTGTTTGAGGCTGATAACCGCATCCGGGATCTGAACATCACGGAACGGGTCACCGCCGCGTACCTGGCAATCCTCCATCCTGGCTTTCAGCAGCGGATCATCCGGCGCGGTAAACGGCAGTTTATCGATGATAACGCAGGTCAGCGCATCGCCCCGCACATCCACCCCTTCCCAGAAACTGGCGGTTGCCACCAGCAGTGCATTACCGGAGGAGATAAACTCACTGAGCAGTTGCGTTTTGCTGGTTTCCCCCTGCACCAGAACCGGCAGTGTCAGCGACTGACGGAATTCAGCAGCGAGATCCCGCATCATCTGATGTGAGGTACATAAAAAGAAACAGCGGCCGCGGTTGTGGTTGATCAGCGGCCGCAACTGTTCCGCCAGCTGTTTTGCCGCGCCGTACTGATTCGGGGACGGCAGAAAACGCGGCACACAGAGCAGTGTCTGTTCCTGATAATTAAACGGGCTCGGCAGGATCAGCATTTCGGCATGATCAAGCCCGAGACGGCGGGTAAAATGGTGCAAATCGTCATTCACCGACAATGTAGCCGAGGTGAATACCCACGCCATCTTCTGACTGCTCATCATTTCACGGAATTTGTCTTCCACGGTCAGCGGTGTCAGCGCCAGCAGGAAATGGCGGCCATAGCTTTCAAACCAGTAGCTGTAACCGGGGATGGAAACATCTTTCAGCCGTTTGAGGCGGTTGCGGTACAGGGTCGCCCGTTCGAATGCGGCATCCAGCATCGCGGAACGGCCGAGGGAGAGTTTCATTACGTCATAACAGAGTTCCAGTGCATCATCGAGCAGCGTGAGTGCCCGCTGAAACTGCGGCTGTGCCAGCAGTTCGCGCAGATTACCGCGAAAACCGGTATCGCCGAGTGCCAGCCGGAAATCCTGAACACTCATGGTCAGGCGGTCGGCACATTTCTGTAACTGCGCCTGGTCACGCAGTTCACTGCGGTAAGCTAATGTGATATCGCGGGTAAGATCAAATAACTGACGGCTGCTGAGCTGCTGACCGAAATACTGACTGGCAATATCCGGGATCTGATGTGCCTCATCGAAAATAATCACATCCGCTTCGGGGATAAGTTCCCCGAAACCGGTATCTTTTACCACGCGATCCGCCATAAACAGGTGATGGTTTACCACCACCACATCCGCGTCCAGCGCCTTGCGCCGGGCTTTCAGTACAAAGCACTCTTTATACTGCGGGCAGTCGCTGCCGAGGCAGTTATCGTTGGTACTGGTGATCAGCGGCCAGACCGGGCTGTCTTCCGGAATATCATGGCAGGTGGTGATATCCCCCAGCTCAGTCACACTTGCCCAGCGCCGTGCGGCCACTATCTGCGTGAGGGTTTCCGGCTCCATATTAATATCGCCGAGGGTCTGTTGCTCCAGCCGCTCCAGACAGAGATAGTTTGAACGCCCTTTAAGCAGTGCCACTTTACCGTCATAGTCCAGTGCCTGAACAATTGTGGGGAGATCGCGGTTATAGAGCTGATCCTGCAACGCCTTGGAACCGGTGGAGACAATCGTTTTCTTTCCGGCACGCAATGCAGGCACCAGATAGGCGAAGGTTTTGCCGGTCCCGGTTCCGGCTTCCGCCACCAGTTGCCCCTGCGTTTCAATTATCCGGCTGATCGCTGCCGACATCGTCACCTGGGCTTCCCTCGGCTGAAAACCTGGAATGACACGGGCTAAGCGGCCGTTTTTTGCAAAATCGTCTGACACGCGCGTTCTCTTCTGACAAAATAGGCGGTAATTATGCCAAGGCTTGAGCAATAGCACCACCTTGCCGTGTAAGAAACTGGATATATTTACAGGAGAGAGAATGACAATTCAGCGAATTGATCCGGAAGACCGCTGGTCTGAAGCGGTAGTACACAACAACACCGTTTATTACACCAGTGTTCCGGAAGATCTGAGCGGCGATATCACCGCCCAGACCACCAGTGCCCTGCACGCAATTGATAAAATTCTGGCACGCGCCGGTTCAGATAAAAGCAAAATCCTCGATGCGACCATTTTCCTCGCAGATAAAGCGGATTTTGCCGGTATGAATACCGCCTGGGATGCATGGGTCGCGAAAGGCAGTGCACCGGTTCGCTGTACCGTGGAAGCGGCACTGATGCACCCGGATTATAAAGTCGAAATTAAAGTTATAGCAGCAGTCTGAGTGCTGAGAAAAGCACTGCCGGTCAGGTACTGAGCCGGTAACGGGCAAAGGAAACGAAAAGCATGCGAGCCATGGATGGCGAGCCTGAGCGTACAGGGACTGTATTCACAGCGACTTTTCGTTTTTGCCCGTTAACGGCACTCTCCGGAGCCGGATAATACCCCCGGTTATTTCAGCCCCGGAGCCTTCCACATCGATGTCGTCAGGCCGGAATCCACCAGCGTAAGCTGATCCGCATACACCTTCTGCCAGTTCTGTTTTGCCTTATCATAAACCTCCCGGTGCGCCGGATTTGGCTGATACTCATGCTGCCACTGCACCAGACGCTCACCTGCCGTCACCATATCATCATATAACCCGACACCCGCTCCGGCGGCGATCGCACATCCCAGTGCTGTGGCTTCTTTGACCACCGGCACCCGTACCGGCACCCCGGTAACATCCGCCAGGATCTGACTCCATAATTTGCCTTTCGAACCGCCGCCCGCGAATACCAGTGAATCCGCTTTCACGCCGCTGAATTTGGCAATCAGATCGAGGTTCAGGGAGGAAACGATCGCGGCGTTCTCTTCAAGTGCACGGAACAGCGAAGCCTTATTACTCTTTTCCGCATCAATAGAGAGGTTAATAAAGGAAGGCGCGGCGTGATACCAGGATTTAAAGCGCATCACATCGGAAAAAATCGGCATGATGCCATGAGAACCGGCGGGAACACGGGCCGCCATATCTTCCAGTAAGGAGTAAGTGTCCACACCGAGGCGTTCGGCAATAATTTTTTCTTCAGCGCAGAACGCATCACGGAACCAGCGCATAGTCAGACCGGTAAAGAAACTGATGGATTCCGCCTGCACCATCCCGGGGATAACATGCGGGTTGATACGGGTATTCATATCCGGATCGGTAACCGGTGCGGGCAGGTTTACCACCTGCTGCCAGAACGTGCCGCCGAGTACTGCCGTCTGTCCGGCTCTGACCACGCCCAGCCCGAGACAACCCAGCTGAACATCCCCGCCACCCATCACCACCGGCGTGCCTTCCGCCAGACCGGATTCTCTGGCAGCGTTTGCCGTGATATAGCCCAGTACTGTACCGGTTTCTTTGACCGGTGAAAGAATATCCGCACGCAGTCCGGCCATTTCCAGCAGCCCCGGCCGCCAGTCGCGGGTTTTCAGATCAAGCATCCCTGTTGTGCCGGCATTGGAGGGATCAACGGCCAGCTCGCCGGTCAGTTTGCAGGCCAGCCAGTCGCTGATCATCGTGAGCGTGCCCGCCTGCCGGTAGATATCCGGCCGGTGATGTGCCAGCCACAGCAAACGCGGCATCGCACCGAGGGCTAAGGTTTGGCCTGAGCACTGGTAAACATCATATTCAAAAGTATTATCGTACAGTTCTTTTAATTCACTGACTTCATGGCTTGAGCGCGCGTCCACGTTGGCGCAGGCCCAGATCGGTTCGCCGTTGCGGTCATACAGCACAATCCCCTCACGCATCGAGCAGGCTGCCACACCGGCGATCGCGGAGGCGGGTAAACCGGCATTTTTCAGTGCCAGCGCAATACAATGGCACGCCAGCTGCCAGTTCACCGGCAGATCAAACTCCATCGAACCCGGCACATCCGGCAGCTCGTTATGCCGCCACTCCGCCTGCCCGACCGCTATCTGGTTACCGTGAAGATCAAAAATAACGGCCCTGATACTGCCTGTTCCCGCATCCAGCGCCATCAGGTATTTTTCTGATGAGCCGCTGCCCGTAATCTGATTCATGTCGCCATCCTCACAAATTAAATTGGACCGATACCGTTACACCATGAAATACAGCGTGATTTTTCGTCTGCGGGGCAGTCAGTGCATAAGGTTAATAATGCATCAGGTTAATAATGTCAGCATTACCCGCGCCGTCTGCTCGTCCGTTACCAGGGAATTGATATAACCCCCCAGCAGTGCCGCCACAATCACCTCGGCTTTTTCCTCACCGCCCGCCACCCCGACAACTGTCGGGATGTTTTTCAGCTCTGCGGGTGTGATACCGATAAGTTCGCGGTGCATCTCAACCTCTTCTGTCAGTTCCCCTTCGCGGCCGATAAAGTAGCCGAGAATATCCCCGACCGCTCCCCGCCGTGCCAGCATCAGCTGTTCACCACTGCTGATATAGCCGGAACGCATAATGGTGGCATCCTGTTTCTGATTCACCGCGCCCAGGCCGACCACCGCGATATCCGCCGCGCTGGCCGCCATCAACACATCCTGCACGCTGCGTTCCTGCCGGAATGTCGCGGCTACCGCGGCATTCGATGCCCGCAGCGGTGCCGGGATAATGCTGACCGGACAATTGGCATCCAGCTGGCCGATACCGGTCATATACTGTCCGACACCGCCGGAGAGTGTCACCAGACGGATCTGCTGTGAAGAGACAAACCCGCTCAGATGCTGCAATGTCGCCATTGCCGCTTCCCCGAACCCGACAGCCAGCAACTGGCCGGGCGAAAGCTGTGACATCAGCAGATGTGCACCGGCCACGCCGAGACGGGTGTGGATCTCCGGGCCGTTCAGCGCCGGGAGAATGCGAATTTGTTTTAACGAAAATCTTTTTTTCAGGATATCTTCAAGTTCAAGGCAGCCTTCAAACCGGGAATTTATCTGTACCCGGATGACGCCGGACTGACGTCCTTTTTCGAGCAAACGCGAAACTTTCAGCCGTGTCAGACCGAGCAGATCCCCGATATCTCCCTGTGTGAGACCATCGTGGTAATAAAACCAGGCAATACGGGCCAATAACTCTTCTTCATTCATACTAAGTCCTGAGGCGTCATAGTCCATCGAAGAAACGGAGCTTACCGGGGCTGCTTTCGTGTTTTTTGAAACTGTTGTCATGTGAACTTTTGTTTTCCGTTTTTACAGATAAGCACCTTTTACAGAAATCTGCCAGAGGTGCGGGCCAAAATTTTGAACAAATTCTAACGCAGATCTGATTTTTTCACAAAATATGGCCGAAATATTGTCTTATTTGATTTTTATGGCTTACATTTATGAACAAATGTGTTTATAAATTATAAATGTTCATTTTTGATGTTTTCTTCATCACATAACATCCGGCAGCAATACCCATAACACCAGAGGTGCCGTTATGTCAGAGAAGCAACACCCGATTCAGCCGCTGCTCACCGCCCGCGGCATAGCCAAACAGTTCTCCGGTGTGGTTGTCCTTAAACACATCGATTTCACACTGTTGCCGGGACAGGTTCACGCATTGCTGGGCGGCAACGGCGCGGGAAAATCCACGCTGATGAAAATTATTGCAGGGATTGAACAGCCTGATGCCGGCACCCTGATGCTGGAAGGTCAGGAGGTATCGCACCTGACACCGGCGAAAGCTCATCAGCTCGGACTGTATCTGGTGCCGCAGGAGCCGCTGCTGTTCCCGAATCTGTCAGTACAGGAAAATATTTTGTTCCGACTGCCGAAACATCAGGCGGGCAAAGCCAAATTACAGCAGATGCTGACATCACTGCGCTGTAATTTTGATCTCAGTGCCCGGGCGGGCAGCCTGAATGTGGCGGATCAGCAACTGGTGGAGATCATGCGCGGCCTGATGCGTGACTCCCGGATTCTGATCCTGGATGAACCCACCGCCTCGCTGACCCCGGCTGAAACCGAACGCCTGTTTGATCGGGTGCGGGAATTACAGCAACAGGGTGTCGGGATTGTCTTTATCTCTCATAAATTGCCGGAAATCCATGCGATTGCGGATTATCTCAGCGTGATGCGCGACGGTAATATCGCCCTGGCCGGTCCGGCAAAACAATTTTCCACAGATGAAATTATTCAGGCGATCACGCCGGAAGCGAAGAAAAAGCCGCTGTCAGAGACACAGAAGCTCTGGCTGGATCTGTCTGCCACCCGTAATAATCCGCAGGATGATACGCCGGTGCTGGACGTCCGCAATGCCTGCGGCGAAGGATTCCGTCATATCAGTTTTGTTGTCAACCCGGGGGAAGTGGTCGGACTGGCCGGCGTCGTCGGCGCCGGCCGGACCGAACTCGCTGAAACATTATACGGGCTGCGCCCGCTGATCGCCGGTGAGGTTTTCCTCAACGGTGAAAATCTGCGCGGTGTCAGCAGTGAAAAACGCCTCACCCGGGGGCTGGTCTGTTTACCTGAAGACCGTCAGGCCTCCGGACTTTTCCTTGACGCCCCGCTCACCTGGAATATCGGTGCGCTGGTACACAACCACCAGGGACTGCTGGTAAACCGCTCGCGTGATGATGCATTGCTCGAACGTTACCGACGCGCGCTCAATATCAAATTCAGTGACGGACAACAGATCGTGCGTACGCTGTCCGGCGGTAATCAGCAAAAGATTCTGATTGCCAAATGCCTGGAAGCCAATCCGTCACTGCTGATTATTGACGAACCGACGCGCGGGGTCGATGTCGGCGCCCGTAATGATATTTATCAGCTGATACAAAGCATCGCACAGCAAAATGTGGCGATTTTACTGATTTCCTCTGACCTCGATGAAGTGGTGGCGCTGGCTGACCGCGTACTGGTCATGCATCAGGGCGAGTTCTCCGGGGAATTGCAGCACGACGAGCTGAATACCGACACCATTATGCATATGGCGTTCGGTGAGCACCGCCCGCAAAAAGAAACAGAAAGCAGCCCGTTACAGGAGGCCGCATCATGCTGAAATATATTCAGAATAACCGTGAAGTCACCGCACTGCTGGCCATCCTCTGTCTGTTTGTGCTGCTCGGCGGTATGGAAACCCGCTACTTCAGCCTGCAAACCGTCACCATGATTTTCGGCAGTGCCCAGATCCAGATGCTGCTGGCTATCGGTGCCACACTGGTGATGCTGACCCGTAATATTGACGTATCTGTCGGCTCCACCACCGGGTTATGTGCGGTGATTGTCGGGATCTCACTGAATGCCGGACTGCCCCTCACTGTGGCGATCCTGCTGACCGTTGCCGCCGGGCTGCTGGCCGGGTTGTTCAACGGTATCCTGGTCACCTGGCTGCGGATACCCGCCATTGTTGCCACCCTTGGTACTCTCGGTCTGTATCGCGGCATTATGCTGTTACTCACCGGCGGTAAATGGATTGAAGGTTTACCCGCAGAACTGAAAGATCTGTCAAAACCGGTCTTCCTCGGGCTGTCACCGATTGGCTGGTTTATTATTCTGCTGATTATTCTGATGACCCTGTTCCTGTCCCGTACCACTGCCGGACGCGGTTTCTATGCCACCGGCGATAACTTGCAGGGTGCACGCCAGTTGGGTGTTCCGGTTGACCGTACCCGCATCATTGCCTTCTCGGTAAACGGCATGATGGCGGCGCTCGCGGGAATTGTGTTCGCCTCACAAATCGGCTTTATTCCGAATCAGACCGGTAACGGCCTGGAAATGAAAGCCATCGCCGCCTGTGTGCTGGGCGGGATCAGCCTGCTCGGCGGAACCGGAACTATTGCGGGTGCTATCCTCGGTGCTTACTTTATGACTCAAATCGACAGCGTGCTGGTGCTGCTTAAACTGCCGGCCTGGTGGAATGACTTTATCGCCGGATTTGTATTACTCGCTGTTCTGGTCTTTGACGGTCGTCTGCGTGTGGCACTGGAGAAAAACCTCCGCGCCCAGCGCTATGCACGGTTCCTTAATCCTTCCGCGCAGCAGGAGGCGAAAAAATGAGTATCACCAAACGTTACGGCTGGGAAATTGCTCTCGCGCTGCTGATAGTTCTGGAAATCCTGTTATTCGGTATGGGTAACCCGCGTCTGCTGGATGTCAATGTACTGCTGTTCAGTACCAGTGACTTTATCTGTATCGGCCTGGTCGCACTGCCGCTGACGCTGGTGATTGTCAGCGGCGGTATGGATATCTCCTTCGGCTCCACCATCGGGCTGACGGCCATTGTGCTCGGCATACTCAATCAGGCGGGTGTGCCGATGATTGCCGCGATCCCGCTGACTCTTCTGACCGGCGCATTGTGCGGTCTGATTAACGCGCTGCTGATCCTGTTTACCGGTGTTAACCCGCTGGTGATTACACTCGGCACCATGTATCTGTTCGGCGGCTGCGCCCTGCTGCTCTCCGGGTTATCCGGCGCGACCGGTTTTGAAGGTATCGGCGGCTTCCCGATGGCCTTTACTGACTTTGCCAATCTCGACCTGTTAGGTATTCCGCTGCCGCTGATTATTTTTGCCCTGTGTGTGCTGGTGTTCTGGTTTTATCTGCACCGCACCCATCCGGGCCGCAATGTCTTTTTAATCGGACAGAATGCCCGTGTCGCCCGTTACAGCGCGTTCCCGGTGACACGCACTATTTGTCTGCTGTATGCGATGGTCGGCGTCTCCGCTGCACTCGCGTCCGTCATTTTAGTGTCCTATTTCGGCTCTGCCCGTGCGGATCTCGGGGCATCGTTCCTGATGCCTGCGATCACCGCTGTTGTTCTGGGTGGCGCCAATATTTACGGCGGTTCCGGCTCTGTATTAGGCACCGCGCTGGCTGTTTTGCTGATCGGCTTTTTACAGCAGGGATTGCAGATGATCGGCGTACCGAATCAGGTCTCCAGTGCACTTTCGGGTGCGCTGCTTATTGTTGCCGTTGTTGGTCGTTCCGTTTCTTTACACCGACATCACATCCTTGGCTGGTGGGCGCGTAAACGCAACAGGCAATTCGTATCAGAGTAAAACACGTTTGTTATCACAGATTTGACGAAATGGAGAAAACCATGAAACCCATCATGAAAAAACTGGCGCTCGCCACTGCATTAAGTCTCGCATGTGTTTCCTGGGCGAATGCAGCAGAAAAAGTCGCCTTTATTCCTAAACTTGTCGGTGTCGGCTTCTTTACCAGCGGCGGCCAGGGTGCTGTGGAAGCCGGGAAAAAACTCGGTATCGATGTCACCTATGACGGCCCGACCGAGCCGAGTGTGTCCGGTCAGGTACAGCTGATCAACAACTTTGTTAACCGCGGTTATGACGCGATTATTGTCTCCGCTGTCTCGCCGGACGGATTATGCCCGTCCCTGAAGCGAGCTATGCAGCGCGGCGTGAAAGTGCTGACCTGGGATTCCGATACCAACCCGGAGTGCCGTTCCATTTATATTGACCAGGGCACACCAAAACAGCTCGGCAGCATTCTGGTGGATATGGCCGCGGATCAGGTGAAAAAAGAAAAAGCCAAAGTGGCCTTCTTCTATTCCAGCCCGACGGTGACAGACCAGAACCAGTGGGTCAAAGAAGCAAAAGCGAAAATCGAAGCTGAGCATCCGGGCTGGGAAGTGGTTACCACTCAATACGGTTATAACGATGCCACCAAATCCTTACAGACAGCAGAAGGTATTCTCAATGCCTGGAGTGATCTGGATGTGATTATCGCACCGGACGCCAACGCTCTGCCGGCGGCGGCACAGGCCAAAGAGAACCTGAAGCGCAATGATGTGGCGGTTGTCGGGTTCAGTACCCCGAACGTGATGCGTCCGTATGTGGAACGCGGCACAGTTAACCAGTTCGCGTTATGGGATGTGGTCAAACAAGGCGAAATTTCTGTCGCCGTGGCTGATGCACTGATGAAGAAAGGCGAACTGAATGTCGGCGATAAGATCACCGTCGACGGTGTGGGTGAAGTCGAAGTCTCCCCGAACAGTGTTCAGGGTTATGACTACGAAGCAAAAGGCAACGGAATTGTGGTACTGCCTGAGCGCGTTATCTTCACCAAAGAAAATATTAACAACTATGATTTCTGATGTAGTTGCTGATTTAACCAGTGGCGCGGACCCCCTCCGCGCCTGTTTAACCAGGGGAGAATTCCATGGCTGATTTAGATGATATCCGTGACGGCAAAGACTTCGGGCTTAACACGCCGCAAAAAAATACCCTTTATACCCTCAAAGGCTGCGGTTCGCTGGATTGGGGTATGCAGTCGCGTCTGGCCCGTATTTTTAATCCGCAGGACAATAAAACGGTCATGCTGGCCTTTGACCACGGCTATTTCCAGGGGCCGACCACCGGCCTTGAGCGGATTGATATTAATATCGCCCCGCTCTTTGAACACACTGATGTGCTGATGTGTACCCGCGGCATACTGCGCTCACAGGTGCCGGTCGCGACCAATAAACCGGTTGTTCTGCGGGCATCCGGCGCTAACTCCATCCTGACGGAGCTCTCCAACGAAGCCGTTGCGGTAGCGATGGATGACGCGGTTCGTCTGAATGTGTCCGCGGTTGCAGCTCAGGTGTATATCGGAACAGAGCATGAGCACCAGTCCATCAAAAACATCATCAAAATGGTGGATGCGGGGATGCGTGTCGGTATGCCGGTAATGGCGGTAACCGGGGTGGGTAAAGATATGGCGCGTGACCAGCGTTATTTCTCTCTCGCCAGCCGTATTGCTGCTGAGATGGGCGCCAATATCATCAAAACCTACTTTGTTGAAGAAGGTTTTGAGCGCATCACTGCCGGTTGTCCGGTACCGATTGTCATTGCGGGCGGTAAAAAGCTGCCGGAAAACGAAGCACTCGATATGTGTTTCCGCGCCATTGACCAGGGCGCATCCGGGGTGGATATGGGCCGGAATATCTTCCAGTCCGAAGACCCGGTTGCCATGATGAAAGCGATCCGTGCCGTTGTGCATGGCGGTGAAAGTGCCGCACAGGCTTATCAGCTGTTCCTGAGCGAAAAGAACAAGGGGTAAATTTTGAACGTAACATTAGTGGAAATTAATGTGAAACCCGGCAAAGTGGACGAGTTTATTGCCGTTTTCCGTGAAAATCATCTGGGATCGGTAAAAGAGCCCGGTAACCTGCGTTTTGATGTGTTACAGGACCCGGAAGTGGAAACCCGCTTTTATATCTATGAAGCCTATGCCGATGATGCGGCCGTGGCGGCACATAAGAAAACCCCGCACTATTTACAGTGTGTGGAAAAGCTGGAAGACCTGATGACCGGCCCGCGTAAGAAAACGGTATTTATCGGTCTGATGCCGGAAGTGAAATAAGCGTACCGTCTTTATTCCGTTAAGTGACCGCATAACGGCGGTCACTTTTTTGTATTGATTATTCATTGTTTTATTATTATGGATAGTTACTTATCTTATTTGTTTTATCTTCTCCGGAAATCGGATTAATAAAATATAATAAGCGTACTCACAGTTGCATTCAAAAATAACAAGCATGTATTTTTTAATCTATCTCATATTTCCCTTCTGACATAAAATCAGGCTCAATCCATTTCGGTCCTTTCATATAATGGCCGCCTTTATCTCCTCCGCACATTATTTTTTCTTCATTCAGAAGCCGGTGCGTTTCGCGGAGAATCATAATATTACACGCCTCATATTTATCCGGGCCATTATGAAGATAAAAAAAACGATCTATTGCCGGGTAAATAAGACCGCTTTCACGCCTGGCAACCAGAAACAGGATAACATCTTCCATCGATTCATTTTTTACCATTTCATTGTAATTTATCATTATTTTACACCATTCATTATGAATATGATGCATCCGCCATCTCATGCATATTATCAGCAGTATTACGTTCAAATCCGCTGATATATAATTTTACCTGGTGATTCTTTTCCGGACAATACTGAAACACGTTAACCCGGCCTCCTGAAAAGATTATTTCAACGAGTATCATTAAGACAGCAGAATAAATAACACCGATTATCTTATTGTCTGGTTGCCTGAACGGAATAAGTCCCTTACCATCGATGATAAATCAATCAGGATTCAGGGCTTTCCGGAGATATCATGAAAAAACTCACTGTAACCAGTTCAGTTCTGCCTTTGGCGCTATTTTCCGCTGTTTTCGCCCCGCCGTCTTATGCGGCAGAGACGGACTGTAAACCGATGTCTGAACAGACCCGGCTTAATCATATGAGAATGATGGGGCTTTCTTATCTGAACGGCCCGGTAAAATCGACCTCTATGATGACAACAGCCGGGCAGCAGGACAGCGGTACTCAGATTTTTTCTGCCAGCAATATTACACTGTCACCCTGCGGGCAGATCACTCACTATGATTTCACCCGCAGAAGTATGCAATACGATATGATCTTTGATTTACGGGTGACCGGGGCGGAAACTACTGATGAGATCAGTATGGAATACCGCTTTTCTGCTGATTATATCGGTAAAAAAAAAACGCGCCCGACTATCAGCCGGATTTTTCTGTCCAAAGATGCACAACAGGTTATCACCGGCTACCGGACAGATAATTTTATCGAGGGTAACAGTACCATCATGACCGAGAAAGGCACCGTGGAATACCGCGATGGCAATATACATTCGGTTCTGATAAACAGTGAAATTCTCGCCAAATCCTACAATCTGAATTTTGATTATGATAAAGCAGACCGGCTGACCCGTATTTACACCACACCAATTCCTCTCAGTGACTTTAATTTCACCTACAATGAGAAAGGTGGCCTGGATAAAGGGACAGAAAGAACGGAATCCACCGGAATCGTAACCGGTAATGATATTCAGTGTACTGAATGGGATACGTACCAGAACTGTACCGCCGGTCTCTGGCTCCGGCATATTAACGGCGAACCTGCCGGTGAAGTCCCTTTCCGTACCACTTATGAGTATTACAGTAATAAATAACAGCAGAATACAATTAACATAATCGCATTACCCGATTTTATCGGGTAATGCCTGTTCTTTACTTCGCTGCTGCCGGCGGTGACAGTACGCCAGAATAACCAGTACCAGGTAAATGGCCGGTTCAGGTGTATCAGTCTTCGCTGCCAGAATATAGTGCGTAATCACAATGAACAGCAGCGGATACAGCAGATTATGGATCCGTTTCCACCACCGGCCTGATAACCTGCGTATCCGGTCAGATGATGTCACCGCCATCAGACACAGAATGAACCAGCCCGCCGCACCGAGATTAAGATAAAAGCGGGACACTATCTCACTGAAAAAGAGTGCCGTATTTTCTGCGCCTATTTCAAGAAAAAAATAACTGGCCAGATGCAGCGTTGCCCAGAAAAAACACCATAATCCGAGTAATTTTCTCACCTGATATAAACTGTTCATCTTAAAATAAAAAGCGATCACCGGTATCACTGCGATAATAATCACTAAACGAAGTGCTGTAATACCGGTAAAATGCTGAATATCTTTTGCCGGATCCGCCCCCAGCGCCCCGTAATTAACAGCATAAATAAGCCATACCAGCGGCAATATTGCCGTCAGATGAAAAAAGAGATTAACAAACGGGTAACGGAATAATTTCATCATCAGAAATATCTCCGCAGATCCATCCCTTTATATAATTCCGCCACGTCTTCTGCATAACCGTTAAACAGTAATGTCGGTTGCCGTGTTGTTCTGCCTAACCCTCCGGAGCCGATAAAACGTTCTGTGGCCTGCGACCAGCGCGGATGATCAACCTGCGGGTTTACATTGGCATAAAAACCATATTCACGGGGTGCTGAAAGATTCCATGTGGTCGGCGGCACAGATTCTGTCAGGCGGATTTTAACAATGGATTTTATGCCTTTAAAACCATATTTCCACGGCACCACCAGCCGGACAGGCGCACCATTTTGTTTCGGCAGTTCTTTTCCGTAAACACCTGTTGCCATCAGCGTCAGAGGATGAAGCGCTTCATCCAGGCGTAACCCTTCAATATACGGATACTGAAGCCCGCCCCCGGTAAAGCGGCTCTTTTGGCCGGGCATTTGTTCCGGGGCATACACCGTCTCAAAAGCAACATATTTCGCTTTGCTGTTCGGTTCCGCTGATAATAATAAATCTCTCAGAGGAAAACCGACCCACGGAATAACCATTGACCATGCTTCCACACAGCGCATCCGGTAAATACGCTCTTCGGCCTGAAATTTATGGCGGATCTCATCGGCATTTAATACCAGAGGCCGGTTAACTTCCCCTTCAATCGTCAGTGTCCATTCATCCGTTTTCAGGGTATGTGCGTTTTCAGCCGGGTCCGATTTATTCAGGCCGAATTCATAGAAATTATTATAACCGGTCACTTTATCTTCCGGCGTTAATACCAGGCCGGACTGATACTGTTCAGGTTTTGTATAACTGAGGTCTTTTAAGATTGTCTCCGGAACTCCGGGCTTATCATCGCCGGAAAACCACGAAAACAGACCGGCGCTGACTGACGGGCTGACCATTAATCCGGCAGTACCGGCACCTAATAACTTAAGCAGATTCCTGCGCTTCATCATAAATACAGATTCCGGTGTAATCTCAGATGATCGTATTATTTTTTTCATGATGAGTCCCTGTATTCAAAAAACACGGTAATAACATTCCGTAACTGTTATACCGCATAATCTGAATTTAAAGCTGACAGGACGATGACAAATTTGTCATGAAAGGGACTGAATATCCGGGAAAATTAAGGTTACCGTATTATATGAGCCGGTACGTTCAAATCTGACCTCACCTGAATGCAGTTCTGTTATTGCCTGAACAATCGATAAGCCCAACCCGCTGCCTTCGGACGTTCTCGCATTATCTCCGCGCCAGAAACGGGTAAAGACCTGTTCACTGTTTTCAATAACATCCCCTTCATTCATCACTGAAATGACGGTGCTGCCATGAATTTTTTCCGCAAGAGCAATAACCTCTGTATTGTTATATGAATATTTAATCGCGTTTGACACCACATTAATCATAATCTGCATCAGCAAGACCCTGTCTGCTGACACCGTCACATCCGGTATTTTATTAATTAACCGGATACTTTTCTCATCCGCATAAAATGCCAGTAATTCATAAATATCCTCAACCAGCTCAGAAACAACGACAGGCTCCCGTTTCAGAATAATATTTTTATTCTCTGCTCTGGCGATAAACAGAATGTTTTGTATTATTTTTGCCAGTTTATCCAGTTCTTCTGTATTACTGGCGATAATCGCTTCATACTCATCCGCAGTGCGTGTTTTTTGCAATGTGATTTCATTCTGAATTTTAATGGCATTAATGGGTGTTCTTAATTCATGCGCTAAATCATCCGCAAGTTGTGTCAGCCGGGCAAAATCATTTTTCAGCCGTGAACGCATGATATTCAGTGAATCGCCCAGGCTTTTCAGTTCATCCGGTAACCGGCTGATATCCACTGTCAGTCCCAGAGAGTGCAGGTCTGTTTTCGCAGTGATCCGGCTGAGATGTGCAATATCCTGCAATCCCCGGCGGATAAGCCATATACTGAAGACGACCATCAGGAGGATAGCGATAACGGAAACAATCAGGCTTTGCTGTAAATATCCGCGTAAAACACTGCTGCGATCAACAGAACGCTTTGCCAGCGTGACATATAACTTACCTTCGGGGGCCTCAGTCTCAAAATTAATCACGGAAACCGGCATGTTATCATCGGTATTTTGGTATGAGATTGAAGGCGTTTCCTGATTATCCGGATAATTAAGTTTGTCCCGGGTATTCAGGATGATCTCCGGGTTGGTATCCACAATCACACGATTATCAGCATCCGTTATCTTAATAACGTCCTGCCGCATATCCATCATCCGCCGGAAATAAACAGGCAACGATTTAATATCAATACCACTGACAATCAGTTTAGCCAGTTGATCGGCCCGGTTAATCAGGATGTCATCATCTTTTGAGGCAAGTTCATTTTTCAGAGAGTGATAAAGGATCAGTGTGACAAACCCGGCGTTTGCCACCATCAGTAATATAAATAATGAGACAATTTTAAATCTCAGTGAGCGTATTTTCATCATTCAGATCCGTTCAGGCGGTATCCCATACCACGGACAGTTTCAATTAATTTACGATCATGACCGTCATCTATTTTTTTTCTGAGCCGCCGGACAGCCACATCGACAATATTGGTATCACTCTCAAAATCCATTCCCCACACCTCACCGGCAATCAGAGTTCTGGGCAGGATCTCCCCGGAATGCAGCGCAAAAAAGAGCAACAGAGAATATTCCTGACGTGTCAGCGATATTTTCAGTCCTGCCCGCTGTACATCATGACAGGTAAGATCAATGCTGAGATCGGCGATTTCAATCATCCTGGAATCAGGCTGACAGGTACGCAGCTGATTCCGGACTCTTGCCAGTAATTCGGAGAATGAAAACGGTTTAACCAGATAATCATTCGCTCCCAGTTCCAGTCCTTTTACCCGGTCAGCAACCGCATCCCTGGCCGTCAGACAAATAACCGGTACCATTTTGGAGGTTCTCAATATTCTCAGCACTTCCCAGCCATCCATACCGGGCAACATAATATCAAGAATAACCAGCCGGTAATTATTTTCCAGAGCGAGATACAATCCATCCCGGCCATCCGCAGTGATATCAACAATAAACCCGGCTTCCTCTAATCCTTTTTTAACCCAGCTGCCGGTTTTTTCATGATCTTCAATCAGTAATATTTTCATTTTTATAATCCGGAATTTTTTTCTGGTACATCCTGCATCAGTGTATTTTAATTCCGGACATAAAAAAACAACAGGTCAGTGCCACGCCCGAACGTGGCACCTCAGACCCGTTATCTGATTATAATGACAGAATCCGTTCCGCTATCAGCGACATCAGCACATCTGCCTGCACATCAGTGATGATCGTGGTATTAATATGAGGCTCATCGATACGGCACTGCTTTTCAGCACCGCTCTGCACATCCGGCACAATTGCATGGCTGAAGCCAAAGAGCCTGCGTGACTCATATTCAATATCAACATGTCCGCTGACCCCTGAAAAAATATCAGGGCGGATTAAATACGCAATCACACAAGGATCATGCAGGAAAGGATCAAATTCCGCATATCCGCGCGCCATTTTTGCTGCGATTCCGGCAATAGCGCCGCCCTGCTCTAATTCCCGGCATAACCCCGCCCGGATATCCGCTTTGTGGGTCACATCCAGCCCCAGCATGGTAATATGCTCTGCGCTGTCAAAAACGATATGTGCCGCATGCGGGTCGACATAGAAATTAAATTCCGCGGCCGGCGTGATATTTCCGCGGCGAAATGCTGCGCCTCCCATCAGAACGATATCTTTCACATTATCTCTGAGCCCCGGCTCTTTCAGCATTGCCATTGCAATATTGGTCAGCGGAGCTGTCGGGCACAGTGTGACTTCACCGGGATTGGACATCACGGTATCAATAATAAAATCCACCGCGTGTTTTTCCGGATAACGGTAAGGGGATTCAGGTAATGTTACGCCCGCCAGACCGTCGCTGCCGTGTACGGCTGTTTTGTTTCCCCGCCGTGCCAGCAGAGGACGCCCGCAGCCTTTGGCCAGTGGTATATCCGGACGCGACACAAGTGCGAGTATCCTGCGGGCGTTTTCATAAACCTTATCCGGCTCAACGTTACCGGCCACTGTTGTGATCCCCAGAACCTCAATTTCAGGAGAAGCCAGTGCAAGCAGAATCGCAATAGCATCATCCACACCCGGATCACAATCCATAATAATTTTCGTCATATAACCTCTCCTCTGATCACTCATATGATGTACTTAATGACAATACAGTCTTAACTCTGTCCTGCAAAAATACCGGCCATTGTCGCTGACAGGCAACTGACCAGTGTTGAGCCGATAATCAGCCGGAACGTATTTGCCGCTATTATTTTTCCGTGTTTTTTGCTAATCGCGGAAACGCAGCCGATAATCATTCCCACCGAGCCGAAATTCGCAAATGAAATCAGAAAAACAGACATAATAGTTTCTGTTCTCAGGCTGAGATCGTCTATTTTTATATAGTCAATCATTGCCACAAATTCATTGGCCAGCACCTTTGTGGCAATAATCTGCCCGAGCCGGATGCTGTCCTCCCACGGCACTCCCAGCACAAAAGCAAGCGGTGAAAAAATATAACCGAGGATACCCTGAAAACTTATCCCTGCAATGTGTAAAAACACATCATTTAATAAACTGATTAACGCAATAAACCCCAGAATAATAGGAACTATCGCCAGGATAAGTTTAAAACCATCCTGCATATGTTCGGTTATCACCTCAAAAAAGCTGTGCCGTTCATCGTTCACACCGGAAAAATTCTCCGGAATATCGACCGGGTCACCGGGATTAATAACAGAAACGATAACAAATGTACTGAAAAAATTCAGGCACACACCGATAATAACAAACTGCGGTGATATCATTTGTGTATAAGCACCCAATATTGCGATATCGACTGTTGATAAAGAACACGCCGCAATGGTATACATCTGCGGTTTTGTCAGATTGGGTATATATTCTTTTATCGATACATAAACTGCCATCATACCTACCGCAACAGCACTGACAGCGGAAAAGGACTCAAGCTTGCCGACTTTCGCTATTTTATTAATAAGATAGCCGATAGTGATAATAATTAATCTGAGAATACCAAAATATTTTAAGATCCCGATAACAGCACAAATAAATACCAGCGGCATCAGTGCGGCAATAACAAATATTATGGGTTTTTTAGCCGTAATATCACCGAATACAAAATCTATCCCCTTGTTAGCATGATAAATCAAATACTCAATACCACCCGATGCAGTATGAAGTATTGCCAGTCCGGCAGAGGTATGCAGAAGTGCATAAGCCACCGCGCCTTCCAGTAATAACAATACTATTATCGGAACACATTTTCGTTTGATATCTCCGGCCTTAAAACTGACAGAAGCCGCTGCAATAAAAATTACGATAAGGCTGATAATGAAAATTAAATACTTCATAAAAACCCCGGTCATCTTTTATATTAGTTGTATGGATTATTTATGTGATATTCCTTTACATACATTCCTTTTTCAGTCTGACTTCAACACTGCTCCCGGACGGCATAGACGACGCACCTTTTTTTTCAACCGCCAGCGATGCGTACGCGACTGCAAATTTCACCGCCTCATCCATATTCCGGCCTTCGACCAGTCTGGCTGCCAGCGCCCCCGTGAAAGCATCACCGGCGCCGCTGGTATCAACCACAGACGCATTTATCGCGTTGTAATGTTTCATCACCGAACCGTTAAAATACAGCGCACCGTTATCACCAAGCGTCATAATGATCTCTTTCACGCCCAGAGCATGTATTACTCTTATAGCCTGTTCTGCAGAATACAGATTACTGATTTTAATACCTGATATAAGTTCCGCTTCTGTCCCGTTAGGTATTAATAAATCTACCGAGGATAAATACGGAATAATATCCTGTGAATATGGCGCCGGATTAATAATGACATAGCAACCACACATTTTTGCCATCTCAACAGCAAAAAGGGTAATATCCATATTATTCTCAAGCTGAGTAAGAAATATTTTTGCAGACTTCAGGTTGTTAATATCTGATAATATTTCTGATTTCGTTATCGTGGCATTGGCCCCCTGATCAATAATAATGCTGTTATTACCGGTAAGGCTTTCAACCATCACCAATGCGCTGCCGGTTTTTGTCTTAATATCCTTAATTAAAGTATATGATCCTATCTTAGTGGAACTGAAGTATTTTTCCGCATCCG
Source organism: Morganella morganii (assembly GCF_019242955.1). GTDB lineage: Bacteria > Pseudomonadota > Gammaproteobacteria > Enterobacterales > Enterobacteriaceae > Morganella > Morganella sibonii. Next base: position 1,945,389 of record NZ_CP066129.1, on the reverse strand, counting down.
TACCGAATGCATCATCGCCCACTTTAACAAAAAGATGTACATGACTGTTTAGTTCTGATGCTGCAATAGCCTGATTAGCCCCTTTACCTCCCGGATAAAAACGGGTTGATATTGCCCTGACTGTCTCGCCGACAGACGGAAATCGTTCAACTTCAGTAACCACATCTAAATTAAATGATCCGAGGATATATAACAGACATTTATTTTCACTTATCTTTCTCTTATCCTGACTCACAGATTCAACATTAAAAACCCTGGCTTCATTAACTGTTCTGTTTATAACCTCTTCCGGATTGTTTTTCTGTAATTTAACACCGCCATGAAACTTGGTTGCCACACCTGATAATTGTAATTCACCGATATAGCGCCTTATTGTTCTTTCAGAAACATGCAGCAGAGCACTGAGTTCTTTTACATAAACAACATTATCTTTAATTAGTTTATTCCGGATAAAGGCAAGACTGTTTTTTTTCTTCATACAGTTCCTCATTTTTTTAGATTAGTGTTTTCTCCCGATAATTCTGTCTGCACTGTCACGTTTATTGTCCGGATTCGGACAATTTGCTGTCCGTTTTTATCAGAGCCTGACAATTTAACCGTAAAATAAATAGTGAAATGAAAATTAATCTGTATATCTGGTTATGAGGATATGGATACGTGATTATACGTATCTGACAGTATGACTGAAGATGTCTGAAAAGGTGTAATTTTTTACTGACATAAAAAATCCGGAAATACAGATGTATTTCCGGATTCAGATAACAACAGGATCGCCGTGCGGATCCTTAATTGCCGGTGACAATCAGGCAAACTTAATCATCACCATTCCCAGCAGAAGCAGAATAATCCCGCCCCAGCCTTTGTAATTCAGGCGCTGGTTAAACAAAATCCAGCCTGCGGCCACGGTTGCCACAATACCGAATGCCCCCCACAGCGCATACGCAACAGAAAGTTCGATACCGCGGACAGCCAGTGCCAGACAACTGAACGCGCCTAATACCGCCAGCAGCGATAAAATACCCAGCCACGGACGTTTAAAGCCGTTTGACATTTTGAGCAGGATATTCGCCAGAATTTCCAGTACCACGGCCAGCAGCAAAAATGCCCCATGCCACCATTCAAATGTCGGTAACATATTACGCCCCTTTCAGCATCTCATTCAGCGGCGTACGAACCGGTTTGGCTGCAGGCTGTTTTTTCTGTACTTTTTTGGTGCCGTATTTAATCAGCGTGATCCCGGCAATTAACAGCGTCAGACCACCCAGTTTCAGTGGTGACAGTGATTCATGGAACCACATTACACTGAAAGCGGTAATGAAGAGGATACCAATCCCTTCCCACAGCGCATAAGCCACTCCGAGAGCAACTTTTTTCACCGCCATGGAGAGCAGAATATAAGAGGAGGCAATCATGATATACATCACAATCATTCCCGCGCTGCCGCCGGAAACACTCGCGTATTTCATCGACAAGGTACCGATCACTTCGGTAATAATGGCTAAGCCTAAAAACATCCAGTAAATCATAGTTATTTCTCCTGATGGACAACGCATACAGGTCATCAGCACAAAACAGAAAGTTTGCGTGACTGAGTGCGTTTATCGCGAAACGAAAACGTTAAATGTAACGATGTGACCAAAAACGCAGGTGCGCTTGGTTCGTCAGACGAAAAGAGAAATAGCTATAACTCGCCGTACCAGTAGTGTTCGCTTGATACGATAGCGGAAAGGAAAAGTACATGGGTAGAACGTCGGATTTTAATCCTGCTACTACTGTCGCTTTGCATGATGTCTTATTCTTTTGTCTGTCCCCGGGCGGGTGACAACAATGAAAGAATCCTCCGGTTATTAATATTCATATTATTTTTAGCACAAGTAACCGTTTTCAGCAATGGTGCCGTGCGGTATTTTTAAGTAAATAATTTTATTTTTTAGACAGTTATAAAAAATGACCACCTTCTTATTCAGAAGATGGTCATAATTACGCAAATATTGAACCGGTTAACTACCTTTATTGATACCGCAGATGGATAATTATTCCACTTCGTTCCAGGCGTGACCGTCACGGGCCATCATGGCGATAGACGCAATTGGCCCCCAGCTGCCAGCCTGATAAGGTTTCGGTGGTTCATTATCCAGCGCCCATGCGTGCATAATAGAATCCACCCATTTCCAGGCTTCCTCCACCTCATCACGACGGACAAACAGCGCCTGAATACCGCGCATGGCTTCCAGCAGCAGACGCTCATAAGCATCCGCAATATGCGTCTGGTTAAACGTCTCCGAGAAACTCAGATCCAGTTTGGTGGTTTGCAGGCGGTGTTTGTGATCCAGTCCGGGTGCTTTATTCAGCACTTCGATATCAATACCTTCATCCGGCTGCAGACGGATAGTCAGCTTATTCGGCGGCAGATGCTGATAGGTTTCGTTGAAAATATTCAGGGACGGTTGTTTGAAATAAACCACCACTTCCGAACATTTTGACGGCATCCGTTTTCCGGTACGCAGATAGAACGGCACGCCTGACCAGCGCCAGTCGTCGATATCAGCACGGATAGCAACGAAGGTTTCTGTCTGGCTGACGGTATTTGCGCCCTCTTCATCCAGATAACCCGGCACTTTTTCACCGTGAACAAACCCGCCGGTATACTGCCCGCGCACTGTTTTCTCGCGGACATTCGTAATATCAATCGTCCGCAGCGAGCGCAGCACTTTGACTTTCTCATCGCGGATACGGTCGCTGGTCAGATCATCCGGCGGTGACATGGCAATCATGGTCAGGATTTGCAGCAGATGGCTCTGCACCATATCCCGCATCTGTCCCGCTTTATCAAAGTAACCCCAGCGCCCCTCAATCCCCACTTCCTCCGCCACCGTGATCTGGACGTGGTCGATGGTGCGGTTATCCCAGTTATTCACAAACAGGGAGTTGGCAAAACGCAGTGCCAGCAGGTTCAGGACGGTTTCTTTGCCGAGATAATGGTCGATACGGTAAATCTGGCTCTCTTTAAAATATTTCGCCACTTCAGTATTGATCGCCTGCGATGAGGCCAGATCATTACCCAGCGGTTTTTCCATCACCACACGGCTCGGCTCTTTGTTCAGATGCGCTTCGCCCAGCCCTTTGCACATGGCGCTGAACGTTCCCGGCGGCATGGCGAAATAATAGACAGCGGTATTTTTGTTTTCCGCAATAATATTGGCGAGGCTTTTGAAATGAGAGGTCTCATTCACATCGAGATTACAGAACAGCAGACGTGCACTGAATCGATCCCATAACTCCGGATCTAATTCTTCGTTGAGGAAGGTATTGAACGCATCTTCAACAAATTTCTGATACGCCTCACGGGACCAGTCCGCCCGGCCTGCACCGATAATCCGGGTGTCCGGATGAATATTACCCGCTTTTTCAAGCTGATATAAAGACGGGAGTAACTTGCGGCGTGCGAGGTCGCCTTTGGTACCGAAAATGACCAAATCACAAGCGGGAGCCGTTGCTGTCAGCGCCATAGAAAACCTCTCCTCGTGGCTGTGGGATTGTAATTTTGTTACAGAGATAACGAATAATGTACTCGTTTGCGCCCGGCCAGTAAACATAAATGCGGGCCACCGCACATTCTGACAGGCTTGTACGGCAGCGCTTTCCGGGTGCAATTTTGTAATTTAATTACTTTTTTGATGCAAACTTACTGAAATGAAAATCAGACACCGGTCAAACTTTCAAAAAAAAGCCGCTTTCAGGGGGATTTCCCCTCTGTATCACCGTGACTTACGTAGTATATTTTCAAAAAATGAAGGTGGCCGGTGTGTCACACAGATCAATATAAAAGGCACGATGGCATGAATATTTTAGACCGGCTCCGTAACAGTCTGGATTACCTGAGTAAATCGGAAAAAAAAAGTTGCAGAGACGATCCTCGGCGCACCGCAGATAGCTATTCATTCCAGCATAGCCACACTGGCCAAAATGGCGGATGTCAGCGAACCGACCGTTAACCGGTTCTGCCGCCGCCTGGATACCAAAGGCTTTCCTGATTTTAAACTGCTGCTGGCACAAAGCCTGGCAAACGGCACACCGTATGTCAGCCGCAATGTGGATGAAAATGATTCGGTTGAGGCATACACCGGTAAAATCTTTGAATCCGCCATGGCCGGCCTGGATGCAGTCAGAAGCACCCTCGATATGCTGACCATCAACCGCGCCGTGGATTGCCTGACTCAGGCCCGGAAAATTGCTTTTTTCGGCCTGGGTGCCTCTGCAGCAGTAGCCCATGACGCGATGAATAAGTTTTTCCGTTTCAATATCCCGGTAATTTATTCTGACGACGTGGTAATGCAGCGCATGAGCTGTATCAACAGTACCGAGGGAGATGTGGTGGTATTAATTTCTCATACCGGCCGGACCAAAAACCTGGTTGAGATAGCCCGTATCGCCCGCGAAAACGATGCCACCGTGATCGCCATCACCTCCGAGAACTCCCCGCTCGCTGCGGAAGCCTCACTGACCATCATTCTCAATGTGCCGGAAGACACGGATATTTATATGCCGATGATCTCCCGCCTGGCGCAGCTGACCATTATTGATGTGCTTGCCACCGGTTTTACCCTGCGCCGCGGCCCTAAATTCCGCGATAACCTGCGCCGGGTCAAAGAAGCCCTGAAAGACTCCCGCATCGACAAACTCCGTTGATTTTTAACCATTTGTGTCAATTTGACACATTTACTGCTGCCGGGTGTAATGACCATCACGAATTAGTAACATAACGGATGGTAGGATAACGTCTGACTCACTGTTTTGCGTTTGCTGACTCGATTTTTATTTTAAATACGCGATAATCAGACAGGAGTGAATCGATTTTACACTTTTCTGCCGGGACGGATTTCCCCGGCAGGGAGTTTTTTATCAACACCATTTCACCTTATTCAGGTCAACGGAGTAATTTATGTCAATACGCCTCAGAAGAACGAAAATCGTAACGACCCTGGGTCCCGCCACCGATCGCGATAACAACCTTGAAAAAATCATCCGTGCCGGTGCCAATGTGGTTCGTATGAACTTTTCTCACGGCAGCCCGGAAGATCACGTTGAACGTGCGAATAAAGTCCGTGAAATCGCTGCCCGCCTCGGCGTTCAGGTCGCTATCCTTGGTGATCTCCAGGGACCGAAAATCCGTGTGTCCACCTTTAAAAATAATAAAGTCCTGCTGAATGTCGGTGATAAATTTGTTCTGGATGCGGAACTGGGCAAAGGCGAAGGCACCAGTGAACACGTCGGGATCGACTATAAAAAGCTGCCGGAAGATGTGGTGGCAGATGACATCCTGTTACTCGATGATGGCCGCGTGCAGCTGAAAGTCCTGGATGTTAAAGGCACCAAAATCATGACAGAAGTCACCGTCGGTGGTTTGCTGTCCAATAATAAAGGTATCAACAAACTCGGCGGCGGATTGTCTGCCGACGCGCTGACAGAAAAAGATAAAGAAGATATCAAAACAGCCGCCCGTATTAATGTTGATTACCTTGCAGTTTCCTTCCCGCGCAGCGCGGAAGATCTGCACTACGCCCGCCGTCTCGCCCGCGATGCCGGTTGTGAGGCAATGATTGTCTCCAAAGTGGAACGCGCAGAAGCCGTCGCCACTGACCAGGTTATGGATGAAATCATTCTCGCATCTGATGTGGTGATGGTTGCACGTGGTGACCTCGGTGTGGAAATCGGTGATCCGGAGCTGGTCGGCGTCCAGAAAAAGCTGATTCGTCGTAGTCGTCAACTGAATCGTGTCGTGATCACAGCAACCCAGATGATGGAATCTATGATCACTAATCCGATGCCGACCCGTGCGGAAGTCATGGACGTGGCAAACGCCGTGCTCGACGGTACGGATGCGGTGATGCTCTCTGCGGAAACCGCGGCCGGTCAGTATCCTGCTGAAACGGTGGAAGCCATGGCGCGGGTTTGTCTGGGTGCGGAGAAAATGCCGAATGTGAATATCTCCAAACACCGTCTGGATATGACCTTCGACAATCCGGAAGAAGCGATTGCGATGTCCACCATGTACGCAGCAAACCACCTTAACGGCGTGAAAGCGATTATTGCCATGACCGAATCCGGCCGTACCGCGCGTATGATGTCCCGCATCAGCTCCGGCCTGCCGATCTTCGCCATGTCCCGCCATGAAAAAACTCTGAATCAGTGCTCACTGTACCGTGGTGTCACCCCGGTATTCTGCAGCACCCACACCGATGGCCTGGCTGCGGTCACTGAAGCTATCAGCCGCCTGAAAGAAAAAGGCTATCTGTGCACCGGCGACCTGGTTATGGTCACCCAGGGCGACCAGATGGGCCTGGTCGGCAGCACCAATACCAGCCGTATTCTTGAAGTGAAGTAATTTTCTTCAGACAAAACTGAAACCGCCTGTCTGGTGATGGGCGGTTTTTTTTTAGTTTCTTGCTATCCAATGGTTTAATTTTGGTATGGGCACGAAATACTAAATTTTCTTTGAAACATCCAAGACAAAAATATCGATAAGACCACGTAGCTCATAAGGCAATTCAGATTCAATTTTCATTTTCAACTCAGTTGCTGTTTTGATCCCATGATGTATTTTTCCTGCTATTTTCTCATTTTTACCAAACCAGAGAACTAAAAAAATACCTTGTTGTTCTGCTGCCGGGTGAATTGAATAACGTTCATACAATTGCTTTTCGGCAGCCGTGTATAATTCTCGATGCCACTGCCCTTTTACTTCTGTAACCAGCAACCGTTTTCTTCCATTTACAATTCCGGATGCTGTAAAATCACTTCGGTTATGTGATTTTAGTTGATGCTCCAGTGTTACAGCTATATTTTTATGTTCAAGCTTCAAACTAAGTCTCTCAGCAATAATCTCTGTTGATTTTACTTCATCTAAACGTACTCCATTTTCATAAAAACGATCTGCTGAATTGAATTCACCACCATCAATTGATTTTTGAAAATTGGTTAATTCCTGTAGCACTACCTTTCTGATCCCCTCTACACTAATAACTTCATTTTTGTCTAAGTAGCTCACCACTTCTTTAGCAGATGGCGGTTTAAAATCGAGTAGTAATTTTTTTCTGCGTTGAGAAGCTAGTATACTTTGTAGCTCACTCCGGGAATTTAGAAACCGTTTATCATTAAGTAATCTCATTAGTACAGGTATAGCGTTATCTGGATTATCAGAATTAATATTCCATATTAATTCTGTTAAAAACCGATATGCTGTTTCCGCTTTAGGGCTATGTGTTCCCCACGAACTTGGTAATTCTACAACCGGCCATTGCTCATAGAATGCGTCTAATACTTTTTCAATTTTATCAGATGTCAGTTTAGGCCATCCCTGAAACTCATTTTGGTTTATTCGTCCACTTTTATGATGCAATAGTAGTAAATTATCTTTATCTTCCGTGAAAAACTCCCAATGGGATTCATGCGTTTTTTCAATAAAACAAAACTCTCTGAGTATCCAAAAATACAACTCTGACTTTACCTGTTCATCTGTTGATTTTTTTATCCATTTTTGCTCTGAATCATACACATACTGTCTAATTATTTCTTTTAACTGGTCTCTACAGCCATGATTAACTGCTATTTCAAAAATCCTGTCTACTAAATTTATTGGAAGGCCTTTGAATTCTAAAAGCCATTTTATTGACAGGTCGCCTTGTAATTCAGAAAAAACATCATAAGATTGAAGGATTTCAACATTAGTATGCTCAAATCTTTCAGATAACTGTGGCTCTATATAATTACAAATAAACTGAACTTTAGAATCATATCCAATAAATAAAATATCTGTGACCTCTTTTTTTAATTTTTCATATTCTTCTTTTGATACAGGTTTATAGCGAAAATTAAAAGTAGACTGTAGTGCAAATAATATATTTCCAGGAACACTATCAAGGCTACCCTGATTACGTAAAATAACTAAACAAGCTGCAAACCATATTAATTCTAATGAAGACCGTTTTGACGCACACCTTAATTTAGCAATTTCTTGTAAAGTTGGTGTAATAGATGAAATATAATCAATACAGTTCGTTAATGCCTGTGTGATTAATTTTTCATTACCGACCTCTTCCTTTATTTTTTCAGGATAAAACAGAATTAATTCAGAAAATCTTTCCAGACACCCAAGATGCCGGCCACTAGCAATCAATGGTAAATTATTATTAATAAATTCAATACCCAGCCTATTTATTTCATTCTTCCTTTTCTCACACCTCTTTCTTTTTCTTCTAAATTTAATATCGCATTTAAAGCTACCCACCTTACCAGACTTAAATACCTTATTAAAAAATGCCCAATGTCGCATGAATTCGGGCTTAACCAAAGCTTGCTGCCTAAGCATATGTCGAATAAATTTAACTTCATTTAAATCATCATTTTTATATAGTGGATGACTGACAATAAAGCCTCTCCATAATTCCGCATTATTAATATCAAATGCCATTGATAATATAAACAAAATGTCATCTTTTAAGATAATTAGTCCAGAATGAGATTGAAATCCCGAACTAAAATAGTGAACTTTTAAATTCCATATTTCTTTTTGATCAGTAATCTCAGAAAAAACATGTGTCAATATGCCCTGTCTTAACGCCGTATCTGTCTGTAAAACATGTACAGCTTTACTGTCTTTAGTCAGGATTCTTTCATGATAATGAAGATTTTTCACCCAACTCCAGATTTGTATCGGGTCATAAGGGGCCGGAATTAATTCAAAGTAACGATCCATTACCATTCCGATAATTTTACTTATTCCATTGCGACAATCACAATTGTATGATTCACTCCCACAGACACAAGCTAGTTTAGCTGTTAATTCATTAAGCAAGATCTCAAGAAAATCAGCAGGGAAAAGTGAAATTAAACGCCTAATAAAGTAACGCTTCCCTAACTCACCGTCATATCTTGTTTTATGATCCGGGTAAAGATGAGCGCATACTCTTAAATATCCACAAATATTTTTAAAGCCTACTTTATAAACACCTATTTTTTCTATAATAGTTGATATCATAGATAATGATATATTACTGGATTCAAAAATTAAAATACCAAAAATATCGAATAAGTTATAATCTTTAGTGTTAACCAAACAAGCTAATGCTGACATTCTTGTATATTCAGTTTCACTATCACTCACTACGACCTGTGTTAGTTCTGTTACCAAATCAGAGGCTATCGGTGAATCTACTAATAAATCAAGAAGTAAGTCATGTAAATGCCCATCTTTGTGATTAATTAAAATAGATTTAATTTCATCCAGAATATCTGGTGTAAAAAAATCTGAAACGCTAAATCGACGAAAATAATCGCCTCTTCGAAAATAAGGATCAGTATCTTCAAGCTGTTTTAATTTGTGAATAAGCTGTCTTTTAGAAGAACTCTCAAGCTGAGAAGGATCTCCATTAGCCAGAACAGCGTAGGCATCAAGATCGATAATAGTTTCCTGAATTATTTTATTCCCCAGCGTAGCCATCCATCCAAGAAGCCCTCTGAGCTCATCTCTTGATACACCATTAGGAGCAATCAAAGATAAACATTCTGATAACTTCAAGGGTTTTTCCAGTGTGGCTATTCTGCTGACTAAGTAGCTGGCAGCGCAATATTCAGCAACAATTTTATGAACAGGTCGGTGTTGATTTTCATCAGCACCTGGCATAAATAATCTGGTTGATAGAACCTTATGTACATTATCGTCATCAACCAGTGATGATAACGCAGGATACAAACGATTTTCTGTTGCTTCAGATGTATTGACACCTTCAGCTCCGGATAATAGTAATTTAGTGAAAATCTCTGATGATAACGATATTTTTTTCGATATCTGAAGAGTATTTGAGACTTTTAAAATGCGACTATTAGCCTCTTTCGCTAATCGTTCAACTGCCATACTAAAGATAGATTTTTTGTCTGTAAAATGCTTATTACTTTCAAAATAAGCATCAGAAAATAATTTTAAAAATTGAGGGTTCGGTAATAGCATCCCCAGATTAAAACGATAAATTTCTTCCTGAAATGAACCAAAATCAGCACTACCTGTATAATTTTCAAAAAGTTGTCGTTGTTCATCTGAACTAAACTCATTAAGACGAACAATCTCCGGGGTTGAACCTAAAAATTGCTCAAAAGCGGTTGTCGAAGCTTGCTCCCATTCACTGGAACGACTCGACATAATCACTAACGTAGGTTTTAGCTTGTAAACAGCTCCCAATAATCTATAAATTCCTGATTTTTCAATTGTCGCAATTTCATCAACTGCGTCAACTACCAAAGGACCATTGTCAGCACTGGTAGCATCATTATACATTAATACTGATGCACTCAATGGACGAACACTGAGCTTACGCGCCAAACTCGCCATCAATTCTGTTTTACCAGCACCCGGCTCTGCCAGCACCACTATATACCGAAAATTTTCCAGTAACTCACGCTCAGTGAATACATGGCCACTATTCTGTGCAATTAGTGTACGTTCAAGGTAAAAATATTTATTCATGGTTACAATGTAATAAGCATGTCATCTACTTAAATACCGGCTTATCTTTATTTCCGGTCCCTATAAATTCTTCGATATTACCATAGTTATTCCGAAAAAAAGGCGAGTTGATATCCACTATATGAAACCATGTAGTTAATACTGTTAGGGAATAATGACTATGCCATATGCAATGCATTGAAATATAACTGATTGTAAATATTATCGTTATATATCACCCGAATTTTTCAGATGTAGTGAGGTGAGGGACATATATCCGGATAGGTAAATACAGGGCAGACTTTGCCATTGAACCCGACCAGTTTGTCAGGAAACCGGCGGGTGGAGCAATATTGTATTACTCTGGGTTACAGGTTGACAATTAACACACTGAAAACGATGAGGAAATGTGAATAAACTATCCGGAATTATATTAAAAATCACCAATGTGATTAGGAACAAAAAATTGCCCCGTCTCAGGGCAATTCTTTGTGTTTATAGATTTTATACGGCTCTTCTTCGCCGTCTTTGCGGGTTTTCAGCAGTTTCAGAATCCAGGTGTATTGTTCTATATTCGGTCGTACCAACGCTTCCACTTCTTCGTTCATGCGGCGGGCGATATACGGGTCATCCTGTCCGTCAATGTCATCCATCGGCGGGCGGACGTGGATATGGAACTGGTGATTTTTATGATCGTACACCGGAAACAGCGGGACAATTGCCGCTTTGCAGACTTTCATCAGCCGGCCGATAGCAGGCAGTGTGGCTTTATAGGTACTGAAGAACGGGACAAACTCACTGTGCTCTTCACCGTGATCCTGATCCGGCAGATAGTAGCCGCTGTAACCATTACGTACGCTGGCGATAAACGGTTTAATACCAGCCTCGCGGGAGTGCAGGCGGCCGCCGAAGTGAACGCGGGCTTTATTCCACAGGTAATCTGCCACCGGATTTTTCTGGTGATGGAACATGCCCGCCACTTTATTTCCCTGCGCAGCAAACAGCATCGCCGGTAAATCAATCGCCCAGCCGTGCGGCACCATAAAGATGATATTGCGCCCTTCTGCCTGTAACCCGTCAATAATGTCCTGTCCGTGAACCTGCGTGCGGGAAATCACCCGCTGCGGATTGCGCAGACACAATTCCGCCAGCATCACAAAGGCGTGCGGTGCACTGGCAAACATCTCATCCGTGATCCGTTCCCGCTCCGCTTTCGGCATATCCGGGAAACAGTAATACAGATTGATCAGTGCCCGGCGGCGTCCGCCTTTGGCAAAACGTCCGGCAATCCGGCCCACGCCGGCCAGCATCGGGTCACGTAATTTAACCGGCAGGTAGCTCAGACCGGCCAGTGCGCCTGCCGCAACCCACATACCCCAGTATTTCGGGTGCAGGTAGTGGCGGTGAAATGTCGGGATATAGCCCGCTTTGCTGTCTGTATCATTTTCTTTATACACAGAGGGATACCAGTATTAAATTAAGCTTATTTATCATGATATTATAGATATCGTGATCTATTATTATTGATTATCTGAACTCAGAAGTACATTAAAATTCTGCATTCTGAAAATGCGCCGGACGGGTTTTCTTCATACCCGTCCGGCGAAATGAGAGGATTAGTCAAGTGTCAGCTGAGGACGGTATTGTTTGACCAGCGCCAGATAACCGGTGCGATCTTTGCCGGTCAGACCGCCTGAACGCGGCAGTTTTGCGGTCAGCGGGTTCACCGCCTGCTGTCCGTTCCAGACCTCAAAGTGCAGATGTGGTCCGGTTGAACGGCCGGTGTTACCGGATAATCCGACTTTATCACCGCGTTTCACTTTCTGACCCGGTTTGACCAGCAGTTTGCGCATGTGCATATAACGGGTGGTAAACTGGCGTCCGTGACGGATAGCCACGAAATTTCCCGCCGCACCGCTGTATTTCGCCACAACCACTTCGCCGTCACCGACAGCCAGCACCGGTGTGCCGACCGGCATCGCGAAATCGACCCCTTTATGCGGCGCAACACGCCCGGTAACCGGGTTTACACGACGCGGATTAAAGTGTGAGGACACACGAAATTGTCTTGTTGTCGGGAAACGCAGGAAACCGCGCTCCAGGCCATCACCTTTGGCATCATAAAAACGGCCGTCTTCTGCACGGAATGCATAATAATCTCGTCCGTTAGTATGCAGGCGTACCGCCAGCATCTGGCTCTGTTCCTGTTTACCGTCGAGCATTTCACGGGACGTCAGCACCGTGAAACGATCACCATTTTTCACTTTACGGACATCAACCTGCCACTGTAACGCCTTGGAAATATCACGGACTTCACTGCGGGTCAGTCCCGCTTTTGACGCACTGGCATTCAGGCTGCCGCTGACTTTGCCGGTCAGGCGTTTAGTCTGCCATTCCCCTTCGCGCATCTCTTTGGTTTCTTTGAAGCCGTTGCCGCTGCGGGCATAAGTGCGGGTTTCACGGCGGTTCACCGCCCAGCTCAGGGATTTCAGTTCACCGTCTTCATTCAGTTCCCAGGCAAGGGTCTGCCCGATTTGCAGGTTACGTAACCCTTTATACTGATTGGACAATAATGCCACATCAGAAGCGTCTATCCCGTATTGGGTCAGGATAGCAGACAGGCTGTCGCCACTGGCAACCGTGTATTCAAGTGAGGTCGGGATAACGGTATCGGTCGGGGAGGATTCATCGATATCATCAGATTCTTTGGCAAGACCTTCATCCGGCAGCTGATCACTGCTGTCGGTGATAATATCGTCGGTATCAGTGTCCGTGCCGGTTTCTGTCTGCGTGACAGCAGCATCCGCCGGCGGCGCATAATCGAGTTCTATATATTGTTCAGTATCAGCAGTCCGCTCATGGTATACAGCAAACGGGTGCCAGACAGCGACACCCAGTGTTGCGGCAGTTAACATCCCCAGCATCATCCGATGTGCTTTGGGTAACTGGTTGTATACCAGAACGGCGGATTTTGCCAGTTGCTGCAATTGCACGCGTTCTGTTCCTTATTTATTACTCCAGGCAGGATGCGTACTGTGCTGATAACCGTGACAGGAAATTAGTATAACCGTCACGATCCACTGCAATTCCGCTGCCCAGCGGGTCAAGGACGCCCATTTTCGCGTTCGTCCCTTTGGCCACCGCTTTTATGACTGCCGGCCTGAACTGCGGCTCAGCAAACACACACAAGGCGTTTTGCTCAGCCAGCTTTAATCTGATGTTATTGAGTGTCTGCGCACCCGGCTGAATTTCAGGGTTGACCGTAAAGTGCCCGGAAGGCGAAAGATCAAAACGTTTTTCAAAATAACCATAGGCGTCATGAAAAACAAAATACCCGTGTGTTTTCACCGGTGCCAGCTGCTGAGCAATATTCTTCTCAGTTTCAGTAAGTTGTCCATTGAATTTACGCAGGTTTACGTCCAGCACAGATTTTTTATCCGGATAACTCACCAGGAGTTTATTATACACTGCCTGAGCGGTCTGCCGGGCAATATCCGGCGACATCCACAGGTGCATATTGTACTCTCCGTGGTGGTGATGACCGTCCTCGTCGTGAGCATCATCTTCATCGTTTTTCAGCAATAATGGTCTGACCGACTCAAGTTCACTGATAACAACCTGTTTTTGCTCCGGAACAGCTGAAAGCGGCTTTTGCAGGAAGGTTTCCAGCTCCGGCCCGACCCAGACAACCAAATCCGCTGACCGGATTTTTTTCAGATCAGAGGGTTTGAGTGCATAATCATGCGGAGATGCGCCATCCGGCAGTAAAATCTGTGTGTCCGTGACACCGTCTGCAATTGCAGCGGTAATTAACCCGACAGGACGTACTGATGTTAACACATCTGCGCTGGCGGTTTGTGCGGCCAGACTCAAAAAAGTAGCAATAAACGCTGTTTTTATTCCGTGCCGTGATGAGTGCGACATAATGGAAACTCCGTGACATGATGGTGAGAATGTTATATTATAACGTTTCATTCATTCTGCAAGATAATAATTTGTTATGTCAACACTTATCGCGGTAAATGATGTTTCTGTCGCTTTCGGTACGAATACAGTACTGGAGGACATTTCATTTACACTATCCCCGGGCAAAATTATCACCCTTCTCGGGCCGAACGGCGCGGGAAAATCCACCATTGTCCGCGTGGTTCTCGGTCTTACCGAACCGACTTCCGGCTCCGTCACCCGCGCGCCGGGGCTGACGGTCGGTTATGTACCACAAAAACTCTATCTTGACCCGACAATGCCGCTGACGGTCATCCGTTTTCTGCAGCTGAAACGCGGTGCCGGCAAAGATGAGTGTCTGGCGGCACTTGAGCGGGTCAATGCCGCCCACCTGACCGGCAAACCGATGCAGCGTCTGTCCGGCGGTGAAATGCAGCGCGTGCTGCTGGCCCGTGCCCTGCTCGTCCGGCCGCAGTTGCTGGTGCTGGATGAACCGACTCAGGGTGTGGATGTCAACGGTCAGGTGGCACTGTATGATTTGATCACCCGCCTGCGCGATGAGCTTAACTGCGCGGTACTGATGGTTTCCCATGATCTGCATCTGGTGATGGCAAAAACAGATACCGTGCTGTGTATCAACCGCCATATCTGCTGCTCCGGTGAGCCGGATATCGTGGCCGCTCATCCGGAATTCACGGCCATGTTCGGCACCCGTGCCGCGACACAGATCGGCGTGTATCGTCATCATCACAATCACAGCCATGAAAACGGCAGTGCGGTATTGTCGCCGTCTGCCCCCTGCTGCGGGAATCATGCCCCGGCAGATACCTCTGTAAAACCCGCCCCGGAGTGCCGCCATGATTGAATTACTGTTACCGGGCTGGCTTGCCGGGATACTGCTGGCGATAGCAGCCGGTCCGCTCGGCTCTTTTGTGGTCTGGCGGCGGATGTCCTATTTCGGGGATACCCTGGCACACGCCTCGCTGCTCGGGGTCGCGTTTGGTCTGCTGCTGAATGTCAGTCCGTTTTATGCGGTAATTGCCGTGACGCTGATACTGGCGATGCTGCTGGTCTGGCTGGAACGCCGTCCGCAGCTGGCGGTGGATACACTGCTGGGTATTATGGCGCACAGTGCGCTGTCTCTCGGCCTGGTGGTGGTCAGCCTGATGTCGAATGTGCGGGTTGATCTGATGGCGTATCTGTTCGGTGATCTGCTCTCGGTAACTTACGAGGATCTGCTGCCGATTGCAGTGGGTGTCACGATTGTTACCGGGTTGCTGATGTGGCAGTGGCGTAATCTGCTCTCGCTGACAATCAGCCCGGAGCTGGCGTTTGTCGACGGTATCAATCCCGGCAGACTGCGGATGATGCTGATGCTGGTTACCGCGCTGACTATCGGCCTTGCCATGAAGTTTGTCGGTGCTCTGATAATCACCTCTCTGCTGATTATTCCTGCCGCGGCTGCCCGCCGCTTTGCACGGACACCGGAACAGATGGCCGCAGGTGCAGTTGTTACAGGGATGATATCTATCACCGGCGGTTTAGCCTTCTCCGCCTTTTACGATACCCCGGCAGGTCCGTCCGTGGTGCTGTGTGCTGCCTGCTGCTTTATTCTCAGCCTGCTGGTGAAACCGCATAATTAATTGTATATACAGCGTTAATTTCATATACAGAAAAAGCCCTGATTTTCAGGGCTTTTTATTTTTTCTCGTACCGTGTTATTACACTATTTCTGATATTACCGGACTTTCGGTTTCACCGGTTTCACACTCAGTACCAGCTTGTCGAGAAACGTGATGAGTTTTTCATTCATTTCACTGTAGCTGTGGCGGCGGATTGCACTTGGTGTATCGACAAAACGGAATCCGGAGGCAGATTTCAGATCATCTTCCCCGTTAAGGATAAGGTATTCGGCCACATCACGGGTCAGTTCCATATGGCACTGGAAGCCGTAAACGCGTTTGGTATATTCAATAATCTGACGCGGACAACCGGCACTGAAAGCCATAATCTGCGCATCGTCAGTTAACCCCGGCATATCATAATGCCAGTGCCCCACACCCAGAGAATCACCGAAATGAGAAAACAGCTGGCTGCGTTTTCCTGCATTGGTCATATGAATAGTGAACTTGCCGAATTCTTTCTCCGGGCTCTGTGTATACGGCGCGCCTAATGCCTCACCGATAAGCTGAGCCCCGAGGCAGACCCCGATAACCACTTTATTTGAATTGATAGCATTGGCGATAAATGCCTGCTCTTTTTTGGAATCAAAATAAGGACATTCCGCGGTGGTGGTTTCCGGATTTTGCGGGCCGCCCATTACAATCAGAAAATCAATTCCGCCGATACTGTCCGGTAATTTATCACCTTCATACAGACGGGTGAATGTGACATCGTAATTGTTCTTCCTTGCCCAATATTCATAGGCGCCCGGTGCTTCAAAGTAGTCATGAATAATAAAATGAACGCGCATAGTCGGTTCCTTTTCCCTTTAACGAAATCATCCTTGTACATTACAGGGTTAAGGCAATGCATACCAATTTTTAAATGTCGAAAAACAACCAATTACAGGGAAATCATCCCGGATTATTCCCCAAAAAAGCCATTTAATTATCACTTGGCAAAATGATAAGCATATTATGTTTACCGGAGAAAATTACGGCCGGAATAAACCGGCCGGATTATTAATCATTTCCGTTATGTTCAATGCCGAAATGACGATAGGCATGTACGGTGGCAAGCCGTCCGCGCGGTGTTCGCTGAATAAAGCCCTGCTGGATTAAGAAAGGCTCGATCACATCTTCAATCGTTTCCCGCTCTTCACCAATAGCCGCAGCCAGATTATCCAGTCCGACCGGGCCACCCATAAATTTATCGATAATAGTGACCAGCAATTTGCGATCCAGATAATCAAATCCGGCTGAATCCACATTCAGCATATCCAGCGCCTGACCGGCAATCAGCCCGTCAATACCGCCGTCACCTTTCACCTGAGCAAAATCACGCACCCGGCGCAGCAGACGGTTGGTGATACGCGGTGTGCCGCGGGAACGCATGGCAATCTGGCGGGCGCCGTCATCCGAGATATCCAGCCCCATATAGCGGGCACTGCGGCTGACAATATGCTGCAGATCATCGGTGTTATAAAACTCCAGACGCTGCACAATACCGAAACGGTCACGCAGCGGTGATGTCAGTGAACCGGCGCGGGTGGTTGCACCTATCAGGGTAAACGGCGGCAGATCGATTTTAATGGAGCGGGCGGCAGGCCCTTCTCCGATCATAATATCCAGCTGGTAATCTTCCATCGCCGGATAAAGAATTTCCTCCACCACCGGGGACAGGCGGTGGATTTCATCGATAAATAAGACATCATGGGGTTCGAGGTTGGTCAGCATCGCCGCCAGATCACCGGCTTTTTCCAGTACCGGCCCGGAGGTGGTACGCAGATTGACGCCCATCTCATTGGCGACAATATTCGCCAGCGTGGTCTTTCCGAGCCCCGGCGGGCCGAAAATCAGCAGATGATCGAGTGCATCCCCGCGCTGCCGGGCGGCCTCGATAAAAATTTCCATCTGTGAACAGACCTGCGGCTGACCCACATATTCCGCCAGTAATTTTGGCCGGATAGCGCGATCCACCACCTCATCATCCGGCAGTGTTTCCGCCGTAATCAGTCTGTCAGCTTCAATCATGACCTGTCACCCCGTTGTGTCATCATCGTATGTATCGTTACAGTGCGGCGCGCAGTGCTTCGCGGATCAGCGTTTCGCTGTCTGAACCGGCTTTCGACACCTTCGCAATCATCCGGCTGGCTTCCGGCGGTTTGTACCCCAGAGAAATCAGTGCCTCGATGGCCTCAGACTCGGCATCCGCCTGACTGTTACCCGCCTGCTGACTGGCCGGGAGCGACATTTCCGCATCACGGAACAGGTCACCGTTAAGCCCTTTGAAACGGTCTTTCATTTCCACGACCAGACGCTCGGCCGTTTTCTTACCGACGCCCGGCAGTTTAATTAACTGTGCCACGGCACCCTGCTCGATCGCCGCCACAAACTGCTGTGCCGACATACCGGAGAGAATGGCCAGTGCCAGTTTCGGGCCGACGCCGTTTACTTTGATTAATTCACGGAACAGTGCGCGTTCCTGCTTATCATTAAAGCCGTACAGCAGTTGTGCATCTTCCCGCACAATAAACTGTGTGAATAAAATGGCTTCCTGACCGGCATCCGGCAGTTCATAGAAACAGGTCATCGGCATATGGACTTCATAACCCACGCCGTTGGTTTCCAGTAATACGACAGGCGGCTGTTTTTCCAGCACAATACCTCTTAAACGACCGATCACGCGCGTCTCCTTTATGATTCCGGCAGAGCCTGTTTATAGCATAAAAAAAGCTGGACGTATATCCAGCCATCAGAAAATCACGGGTATCTGCGACAGCGGTTACTCTTTGAGCCGTCCGCGCGCCATGACCAGACGGGGTTGTCCCATCTGCACCAGGTTTTGGTTGAAATGACAGTGTGTGATAGCAATCGCCAGCGCATCTGCTGCGTCCGCCTGCGGTGCCGCTGACAGTTTCAGTATCGAGCGCACCATATGCTGCACCTGTGCTTTTTCCGCCGCACCGGTGCCGGTGACGGTTTGTTTCACCTGGCGCGCCGCGTACTCGAATACCGGCAGATTATTATTCACCGCCGCAAGGATAGCCACACCGCGGGCCTGTCCCAGTTTCAGGGCGGAATCGGCATTTTTGGCCATAAAGACCTGCTCGATGGCAAAACAATCCGGCTGATACTGTGTGATTATTTCACTGACACCGGCGTATATTTTGCCCAGCCGGGACGGGAGATCATCCACCTGTGTGCGGATACAACCGCTGCCGATATAAAGCAGACGGCGTCCCTGCTGGCGGATAACACCATAACCGGTTACCCGCGATCCGGGGTCAATACCGAGAATAATTGCCATAGGAGGACCGTATTGTCACAACAGGAAAAAAGAAAGAAAACAGAGGGATGCGCACAACGGCGCATCCTCTGCGGAGTGAGTGACGGAAATTACAGCAGCGCTGCAACTTCGTCTGAGATATCGCCGTTGTGGTAGACTTCCTGCACATCGTCAGAGTCTTCCAGCATATCGATAAGGCGCATCAGTTTTGGTGCGGTTTCCGCATCCAGATCCGCTTTGGTGGACGGGATCATCGATACTTCGGCAGATTCCGCTTTGAAACCGGCTGCGTCCATCGCGTCTTTCACATCACCCAGAATTTCCCAGGCAGTGTAAACGTCGATAGCGCCGTCATCAAAGGTTTCAACGTCATCAGCACCGGCTTCCAGCGCCGCATCCATTACCGCATCTTCATCCAGACCCGGTGCATAGGAAATAATACCTTTGCGGGTAAACAGATAAGCCACAGAACCGTCTGTTCCCAGGTTCCCGCCGGTTTTGGTGAACGCGTGGCGGACATCAGAAACCGTACGTTTACGGTTATCGGTCAGGCATTCCACCATGACAGCAGTACCGCCCGGGCCGTAACCTTCGTATACGATGGATTCCATGTTATCGTTTTCATCATTACCCGCCCCGCGTGCAATCGCACGGTTCAGGGTATCGCGGGTCATGTTATTTGCTAACGCTTTATCCACTGCCGCACGCAGACGTGGGTTAGATGCAGGATCAGGACCACCAATGCGCGACGCCGTGACTAATTCACGAATGATTTTCGTGAAAATTTTACCGCGCTTCGCATCTTGCGCGGCCTTGCGGTGTTTGGTGTTGGCCCATTTACTATGACCTGCCATTCTCTAATCTCCAGATTAAGTCTTACGACGTTCATTCATTTAAATCCGCTGTCACTGCGGAAGAACACACTGACGAACGAATTCTTCAATTGCTTCCCCGTTACTGGGCGAGATGGTTTTACCGGCGGCATCCGCTGCCGGTAACCATTCATACGCCAGATGCTCCGTTAAGGGAACCGCTCTCGGCGCGGGTAAGCATAACACAAACCAGTGTTCCGTATTGTGCGTCACGTCCGGTGCATACCGGTGACGGAAATGCGGAAAAATGGTATAGCGGACGGTACGCTGACAATCCGTCAGCCGCAGCCCTTCCGCAAGAATATCAATACCGGTTTCTTCTTTTACTTCCCGCAGTGCCGCATCGCGGGGAGTTTCTTCCGGTTCCAGACTGCCGGTGACGGACTGCCAGAAAGCAGGATCGTCACGGCGCTGTAACATCAGAACACGCCCCGTTTCCTGCTCACAGATAACCACCAGCACAGATTCAGGGCGCTTAAAAGCCATCAGATTCAGTCACTCTCTTTCTGAGTTACTGCAATCGCCAGTTCTTTCAGGGCATCGTCATTCGCGAAGCTCGGTGCATCTGTCATCAGACAGGCAGCAGCCGTGGTTTTCGGGAACGCGATAACATCACGGATATTTTCAGTACCGGTCAGCAGCATCACCAGACGGTCAAGACCAAATGCCAGACCCGCATGCGGTGGTGTGCCGTATTGTAAAGCATCGAGCAGGAAGCCGAATTTGCGGCGCTGTTCTTCCGGGGTGATCCCCAGAATACCGAAGACCGTCTGCTGCATTTCGTTACGGTGGATACGGACAGAGCCGCCGCCCACTTCATAACCGTTGATAACCATATCATAGGCGTTAGCGATCGCCTCTTCCGGTGCATTTTTCAGCTCTTCCGGTGACATGTCACGCGGTGAGGTGAACGGATGGTGCATTGCGGTCAGGCCGCCTTCGCCGTCATCCTCAAACATCGGGAAGTCTATCACCCACAGCGGGCGCCAGCTGTTCAGGTCGGTCAGGTTCAGATCACGGCCGGTTTTCAGACGCAGCGCGCCCATTGCATCGGTCACAGTGCCTTTCGCGCCTGCGCCGAAGAAAATGATGTCGCCGGTCTGTGCATCTGTGCGCTCCAGAATAGCTTCAACGGTTTCTGCAGTCAGGAATTTGGCGACCGGAGACTGAACACCCTCAATACCGGCAGAGCGATCGTTCACTTTCATCCACGCCAAACCTTTCGCGCCGTAGATACCGACAAATTTACCGTATTCATCAATCTGTTTGCGGGTCATTTCCGCGCCGCCGGTGACACACAGTGCCGCAACACGGCCTTTCGGATCATTTGCCGCGTCAGCAAATACCGAGAATTCAGAATTTTTCACCAGGTCGGCGATATCAGTCAGTTCCAGCGGGTTACGTAAATCCGGCTTATCAGAACCAAAGCGGCGCATCGCTTCCGCGAATGTCATCACCGGGAAATCGCCCAGTTCAACATTGATGATTTCATTCCACAGTAAGCGGATCATGCGTTCCATCGTTGCACGAACCTGATCAGCGGTCATGAAAGAGGTTTCCACATCGATCTGAGTGAATTCCGGCTGACGGTCAGCACGTAAATCTTCATCACGGAAACATTTTACGATCTGATAATAACGGTCAAATCCGGACATCATCAGAAGTTGTTTGAACAGTTGCGGAGACTGCGGCAGCGCGTAGAATTTGCCCTTGTGCACACGGCTCGGCACCAGGTAGTCACGGGCACCTTCCGGTGTGGCTTTGGTCAGCATCGGGGTTTCGATATCGAGGAACCCTTCGCTGTCCATGAAGCGGCGGACAAAACCGGTGATGCGTGCACGGGTTTTCAGGCGGTTCGCCATTTCGCTGCGGCGCAGGTCGAGATAGCGGTATTTCAGACGCATCTCTTCGGTATTTTCATGGTTGCTGTCGAGCGGTAACGGCTCAGAGCGGTTAAAAATAGTCAGGCCATCTGCATGCACTTCCACACTGCCGGTCGCCATCTCTTTATTAATTTGATTTTCAGGTCGCGCGCGGACAATTCCGGTAATCTGAATACAGAATTCATTCCGTAATTCAGACGCTTTGGCAAATGCTTCTTTTTGATCGGGATCGAAGAAAACCTGAACGATGCCTTCACGGTCACGCATATCGATAAAAATCAAACCCCCGAGATCACGACGACGGTTTACCCAACCACTAAGGGTTACTTTTTGATCGATGTGAGCACTGTTGAGCTGCCCACAATAATTAGTACGCATACGATATCCTTTTGTCCGCTATTGTGCGTTTCTGCAAAATTTTGGCATGGTTCTTTATGAAGAAATGTCAAAAAGGCGATCATTATAGTGGAAAATTCCTGATGAGATAAGAGCAAACCGCACATCTGCCACAGAGAATTTAGACACTAATTGATAATTTTCAAATAATTCAGTATGCATTAATATTAAAGATTGTGTTACCCGCTGCTTTGAGGTTTATCATTATTTTGCTGTTTCAATTGGCCATGGAGTAAAAAATGGTTAGTTCCCTTTATATTGTACTGG
Organism: Morganella morganii; assembly: GCF_019242955.1. GTDB lineage: Bacteria > Pseudomonadota > Gammaproteobacteria > Enterobacterales > Enterobacteriaceae > Morganella > Morganella sibonii. Next base: position 1,922,578 of record NZ_CP066129.1, on the reverse strand, counting down.
GTGCGCTGTTAATCATTAAACTATCACTCGATGTGATTAAACTGCGGACACTTTACCGCGTTGCCTATGGTGACGGCGGATTTTACGAATTACAGACGGCTATCCGTGTGCAGGGCAATGCGGTTGAGTATATCCCCGTTGCACTCCTGCTCTTACTGGTAATGGAGCAGAACGGCGCCCTGGTGTGGATGGTGCATATCTGCGGGATCATTCTGATTGCCGGCCGTCTTTTTCACTCTTACGGATTAAAACACCGCGAGAACCGCTGGCGGCGGACCGGAATGGCGGCAACCTTTATATCCATGATCCTGATGGTGATAGCGAATATCTGGTATCTGCCGTGGCAGCAGATTTTTTCGCCGTACATGTAACCACACACGCCGGGACATAACACTTTCTGCGCCGGGTCACCTCTGTTAGAATGCGCGCATCTTTTTGTATTGCAGATCTGTGTTATGTCCAAAGAAATTCCGAATCCGCAGCAGGATACTCTGTTTGCGGCACCCATTGCCCGCCTTGGTGACTGGACGTTTGATGAGAAAGTCGCGGATGTTTTTCCCGATATGATCAAACGCTCAATTCCGGGCTATTCCAATATCATTGCCATGATTGGCATGCTGGCCGGTCGTTTTGTCACGCCGGGCAGTCAGGTTTATGACCTCGGCTGTTCCCGTGCCGCCGCCACGCTTTCTATCCGTCCGAATATTGCGGATAAACCCGGCTGCCGGATTATCGCCGTGGATAATTCCGCACCGATGGTGGAACACGCGCGCCGTCATGTGGAAAGTTATAAATCCCCTGTTCCTGTGGAAGTCACTGAAGGTGATATCCGCCATATTGCGATTGAGAATGCCTCAATGGTGGTACTTAATTTTACCCTGCAATTTCTGGCGCCGGATGACCGCACTGCTCTGCTGAAAAAAAATCTATCAGGGATTGCTGCCGGGCGGCGTACTGGTGTTATCGGAAAAATTCAGTTTTGAAGATGCGCAGATCGGTGATTTGCTGTTCAGCATGCACCACGATTTCAAACGCGCCAACGGTTACAGCGAACTGGAAATCAGCCAGAAGCGCACCATGCTGGAAGATGTGATGCTGACTGACAGTGTGGAAACCCACAAAGCACGGCTGAAATCCGCCGGTTTTGAGCATTGCGAAGTCTGGTTCCAGTGCTTTAACTTCGGGTCGCTGCTGGCGGTAAAAGAGAATAATCATGATTGATTTCGGCAATTTTTATCAGTTAATTGCAAAAAATGAGCGTCTGAGTCACTGGCTGGAAACGCTGCCCGCGCAGATAGCAAAATGGAATAAAGAGTCCCTGCACGGCTATTATCCGGGCTGGGTAAAAACCATTGAAAATCTGCCGGACATGACGCCGGATACACTGGATCTGAAAACCGGTGTCACCGCTCAGCGCTCGCAGCCGCTGACTGACGGGGAAACCCGCCGTATCACCAATATTCTGCGCAACCTGATGCCGTGGCGCAAAGGTCCGTTCTCACTTTACGGGGTGGAAATTGATACCGAATGGCGTTCAGATCTGAAGTGGGATCGCGTTCTGCCGCATTTATCCCCGCTGGCCGGACGTACTATTCTCGATGTCGGTTGCGGCAGTGGTTATCACATGTGGCGCATGGCCGGTGAAGGCGCGGAACTGGTGGTCGGCATAGACCCGACTCAGCTTTTCCTCTGCCAGTTTGAGGCGGTGCGCAAGCTGCTCGGCAATGATCAGCGCGTCCATCTGCTGCCGCTGGGAATTCAGGAACTGCCGGCACTTCAGGCCTTTGATACCGTGTTCTCCATGGGGGTGCTTTATCACCGCCGCTCCCCGCTCGACCACCTCTGGCAGCTGAAGGATCAGCTGGTTTTCGGCGGTGAACTGGTGCTGGAAAGTATCGTTGTCGAAGGTGATGAACATCAGTGTCTGATCCCGGGCGAGCGCTACGCGCAGATGAGTAACGTCTACTTTATCCCGTCGGCAAAAATGCTGGCAGTCTGGCTGGAAAAGTGCGGTTTCACCAATATCCGGATCACGGATGAGTCTGTCACCACCACTGATGAACAGCGCCGCACAGAGTGGATGATCAACGAATCTCTCGCGGATTTCCTCAATCCGGACGACCCGTCACTGACCGTTGAAGGCTATCCGGCACCGCGTCGTGCGGTTCTGATTGCCGAAAAGCCATAATCACTCGGGTCAACAGGGCAATAATTACCTGTCCATCGGATAATAATTGCCCCGAATTGTTTTGTGGTTTATTTTTCTTTATTTTTTTCAATAAGATTGAATAAGATAAAGAGGAAACTATGGAATATTCTGTATTAGTAACATTTGACCTGGCTTACTGCAAAAGTCCTGAATATGACCTGATGAAATCAGTATTGATAGACACAATGAAATTTAAAACCACCTCCAAGGCTTCTGGTGCCGAACTGCCTGGAAATACCTACCTGGGTGAAGTTAATATTCATCTATCCGGAACAACCCCGGACTCACTTAACAACGGCGCAAGAGAAGCCTTAGATAAGGTATCAAATACGCTGCGTAAAGCAGCACAGGGTGCCAACATAACCGGTAAATTTTATGCAATCGCATCACCAAAGGGTTTTACAACTGACTACTGTTCACGCTGAAAAACCGGCCGGATTAAATATCAGGAAGCGCTTAATATCCATTAAGCGCCTCTTCTTTTTTCAGTGCACCACCATACTGTGCAGATCCAATACCCCTTTCATTGCCTCGACGGTGTCCCCGTCCACACAGGTGTGGGTAAATTCATCGGCTTCACTGTCACTGCCCATCGCCACCCCGACTTTGCGGTAGCGCATCGTCGACTGTTTGGTTTTTGAGGCCGAGCTGTGTACTTCCTGAATACCGATATCAAGGAACTTCTGAATATTTGCCAGCCGCACACCGGCACCGGCCATAATCACCGGCCCCTGACTGGCCTCCTGTAACTCTTTGAGCAGTGTCAGCCCCAGTTCCGCACTCAGTTGCTGGCCGGATGTCAGAATACGGCTCACCCCCAGATCGGTCAGTTGCTGCAATGCCAGCATCGGGTTGGCACACATATCAAAGGCTCTGTGGAAAGTGACCGCCATATCGCCTGACAGTTTGCACAGCATCTTCATCCGCGGCAGATCAACATGCCCGTCCTCATCCAGAATACCGGTGACCACCCCGGGAAATCCCAGGTCGCGGATCTTGGCGATATCATTTTTCATCACCGCAAATTCGGAGGCTGTATAGCAAAAATCACCACTGCGCGGACGGAGGATCGGGTGAACCGGTATCCGCAGCCGGTCGATAGTCTGTTTCAGCATGCCCCAGCTGGGGGTCAGCCCGCCCTCTGACGGCGCGGCACACAATTCAATCCGGTCAGCGCCGGCTTTTTCCGCAGTGAGGGCACATTCCACGCTGTAACAACAAATTTCCAGTTTCGCCATTGATTAGCCTCATCACTTAATTTCGCAGGTAAATATATCTCGTAAACGATTCAGTCATCCTGAGATACACTATTACATGTAATTTAGATTAATGAATTGTTAAATATCACAAGATGCAAAATATCCGGATGATTAGTACAGAGAAATGTCAGAATTGCAGGTTACCGCTCACTTTCAACAATTTCCTGTAACGTAAACGGGTGGAATTTAATTGTTACAGTGTCACGACTGACCGCCAGTGTCGGATTCGGCAGCCTTTCCTGCTCTCCCCGCGGATGGCTGGCCTTTGTGGTTACCCCCGCCGGTAACGGCGACGGCAGGAGTGCGGCAGCGCGTTCTGTCAGTGTCTGCGGATCGCCCGGCAGCACCAGTTCGATATGTTCCCATCCCTGATGTGCGTACTGTTTGCCTTTCGGGAACGGCAGTTCCACCACCGGAATTTGCCAGTGCAGCAGTGTCAGCGGCTCATGCAGCAAAAACAGGTAGATCGGACGACCGTTAATCTGATTATCAGATAACACCGTACCGCATTCGCGGAACCCGGCCAGCCATTGCTCTGCCAGTGCCGTATCATGAGTCCGCAGCGAGATATGGTCGGCCTGATACTGAGTGAGGTCGAGCTGCAAATCATCCGCAAACTGTTGTATCTTTCCGGCAAACACCGGCAGTTCTGCTGTCAGACCGGCAAGGGATGCTGTCTGTATTCTGTTTTTCATTATGATCCCCTGTGAGAATTCATCCGCAAAGGCGCCGATAGTAGCATGAGACCCTGTTTTTGTGGTATAAAACCAGCCAAATTTCACGACAACACCCCGCCCGGATGAGCCCGCTCCTCCGCTGCTGTTTCCGGGGTGTCATTTTGTTCTTTAAATTAAGGTAACCCGGTGAATATTCAGGCAATTCTTTCAGATAAGATCCAGCAGGCTCTTATCAGCGCAGGTGCACCACTTGATTGTGATGCTATCGTTAAGCAGTCCGCCAAAGCACAGTTTGGTGACTACCAGGCCAATGGTGTGATGGCTGCTGCGAAAAAAATGGGCATGCCGCCCCGACAGCTCGCTGAGAAAGTAATTGAACTGCTTGATCTCGACGGAATTGCCGACAAAACCGAAATCGCCGGTCCCGGATTTATCAATATTTTCCTGTCTCCGGCCTGGCTGACCGCTCAGCTGGAAACCGCACTGGCTGACGATAAACTGGGTCTTACCCCTGTTAAACCAATGACGATTGCCATTGACTACTCTGCCCCGAACGTAGCCAAACAGATGCACGTCGGCCATTTGCGCTCCACCATCATCGGTGATGCGGCAGCGCGTACCCAGGAATATCTGGGTCATAAAGTGATCCGCTGTAACCATGTCGGTGACTGGGGCACACAGTTCGGCATGCTTATCGCATACCTCGAAAAAATGCAGAATGAAGATGCCGGCGATATGGCACTGGCTGACCTGGAAGCATTTTACCGCGAAGCGAAAAAACATTACGACGAAGACGAAGTGTTTGCTGAGCGTGCACGCGGTTATGTCGTCAAATTGCAGGGCGGCGATGAATACTGCCGTACCATGTGGCGTAAGCTGGTGGATATCACCATGCAGCAGAACCAGGAAACCTATAACCGCCTGAATGTCACCCTGACTGAAGACGATGTCATGGGTGAAAGCCTGTATAACGACATGCTGCCGGGCATCGTCAGTGACCTGATGAACCGCGGTATCGCCGAAGAGAGCGAAGGCGCAATCGTCGTGTATCTCGATGAATTCAAAAATAAAGAAGGTGAACCGATGGGGGTGATTATCCGCAAGAAAGATGGCGGATATCTCTACACCACCACTGATATTGCCTGTGCGAAATACCGCCATGATGTGCTGCATGCCGACCGCGTTCTCTATTACATTGACTCCCGCCAGCACCAGCATCTGATGCAGGCGTGGACCATCGTCCGCAAAGCCGGTTATATCCCTGATAGCATGACACTGGAACACCACATGTTCGGCATGATGCTCGGCAAAGACGGCAAACCGTTCAAAACCCGCGCAGGCGGTACTATCCGCCTGTCTGATCTGCTGGATGAAGCTGTTGAGCGCGCAGAAAAACTGATCCGCGAGAAAAACAGTGACATGCCGGAAGATGAGCTGAAACAGCTGGCGGAAGTGGTCGGTATCGGCGCGGTGAAATACGCGGATCTGTCAAAAAGCCGTACCACCGACTATATCTTCGACTGGGACAACATGCTGGCCTTTGAAGGTAACACCGCACCGTATATGCAGTATGCGTATACCCGTGTGGCATCCGTTTTCAAACGCGCGGATATTGATGCAGATAGTCTGACACAGCCGATCATCCTGACTGACGACCGTGAGCGCCAGCTGGCGGCACGTCTGTTACAGTTTGAGGAAACCATTACTGCTGTTGCCCGTGAAGGCCTGCCGCATATGATGTGCAGCTACCTGTATGATCTGGCGGGTCTGTTCTCCGGTTTCTACGAACACTGCCCGATTCTGGCGGCAGAAAGCGAAGAACTGCGTCAGAGCCGCCTGAAACTGGCGCTGCTGACACAGAAAACCCTGAAAGCCGGTCTGGATACCCTGGGTATCGGTACTGTCGAAAAAATGTAATTCCGGCATTTCCTGTTATTATTTCTGCAAAAAAGGAACCATCCGGTTCCTTTTTTATTGTCTTCTGAATCTGTTACAACAAGACCCGGCACCCTGCCGCCTGTAATTTTTCTGCCACCGGCGGAACAGCAGAAAAACAATTCCAGCGCAAATCCAGTTTACGCAGCTGTGTAAGTTCTGCCAGGCTGTCCGGTAATGCACTCAGCTGATTAGCACGCAGATCCAGATATAACAGAGATGATAATTCCCCGGTATTTTCCGGTAGTTTTTTCAGTGCATTAAAACGCAGATTCAGCGTAGTCAGTTGCTGTAACCGGCTTATTTCCGGCGAAATACATGCCACCCGGTTATTATTCAGATCAAGAATTTCCAGCGCTGTCACAGCAGCGATTTCATCCGGAATTTCGGTTATCTGATTATTCATCAGGTGCATTTCACGGGTGTTTTTCAGTCCGCTGACCGCCGCAGATAATGCCGTGATCTGATTATTATAGAGCCGGATTTCTTCCATTTTCTCCATGTCAGAAAACCATTCCGGTATTGCCGTCAGATGATTATCTGTTGCATTAAAATAACGCAGATTTTTCAGTCCGGAAAATGATGACGGCAATCTGCTGTATCCGTTTTCACTGAGATAAAGATATTGCAGCTGATGCAGTTCACCGATTTCCGGCGGAACATTCGCGATACAATTATGTCCCAGATCCAGCATTTCACAGGCCGACAGTTGTGCAATATCCGCCGGAATGACAGCCAGCTGATTACAGGAGAGGTTCAGTACCTGCAATGAAATACAGTGGCGCAGCGCTGCCGGATATTCCGTAAGCTGATTGTTATACGCACTGATAACCTTCCGGGCATACGGCGGTGTGATAAACATATCAATTGAAGTATAACCGCCGTTATCCAGGTTAAGTTCAGCATCAGAAACAGTGTGTTGGTGCAGCATAATAAAACTCCGGCGTCAGCAGTAACAATCAGTATTTTTGTCATAATAACACTGTTGTCAGTCACCCTGTCTTACATTCTTTCCGGCAGGTACGGTTATGCCATTTTGATATCCCTGCTGTGAAATAGCGAATGCTATGCTCCCCTGATAAATAACAGGAGGGATTATGGCAGATAATAAAATCTGTTTTTCTGATGTGAAAATGGCCGGGAATGCCGGGAATACAGAAATAATTACCGCAGCGGGTAAAACTGTATATGGTTTTACCGGTGATAATGATTCAGATAACTACGGGCTGTTAACCGCACTGTTCCAGCTGCGTTACTTCGCCAGCAGCGTTATTTACCGGCAGCAGACCGATGATATTCACCTGACATTCAGGAATTGCACAGAATACAGCCCGGTTGTACGGGAACTGAAGACGGATAACTATATTATTCCCGCCGGTGATATTGCCGATCGTTTCCGGCCGTTTGTTCATGACCATCCGGTCGTGTTTCTCGACCCGCCGGTTGATGATGTTGCTGCTGCCATAGCAGATAAAGGGTTAAATACTGCCGCTCAGGGACTTTTCTCGATGGTGGTATTAATCCGGCGTATTATCAGCAGTTACAGCAAATTCAGTAAAAGTGAAAAACCGGAAGAAATTAACGGTCTCGTATTTATCGCTATGCCGGAACGTCATCTGAATATTCTGTGGCATGAGCACTGCATCCCATTACTGCAGGCGACATTTCCGCAAACTGTTTTTTACCTGACAACACAGTCTCCGGTGATATTATCACAACTTAACGACGGTGAAGCATACCGGTTATTCCGTGACAGCGGAGAGATTATCCGCACACAGAAATACAGCTGATTTCCGGACATAAAAAAGCCTGATGGTTTATCATCAGGCTCCGTACACTATATTATCAGTTTGTTACTTTGTGATTATACTGTTTTTCTGCAATTTCTTTGCTTTTGCTGATTGCAGTTGCATAGCAATAAACAGCAGTACCACAAGCACCACAGACAATATCAGTAACAACCCGTAGAATCCGTTCCACTGATACCCCTCAATCACTTTGGACAGCGGATAACCGGCAGCAGATGCCCCGATATAGGCAAATAAGCTGACAAATCCGGTTGATGCGCCGGACGCATATTTGTGTGAGTTTTCTGCGGCAGCCATCGCAATCAGGAACTGCGGCCCGAAAATAAAGAAACCGGTCATGAAGAACAACGCGGAGAACACATATTTACTGTCGATCGGAACAGCCCATAAACATACTGCTGAGATGATAATACCCAGGGTATAAATCACGTTCATCTGTGAACGGTTACCCTTAAATAATAAATCCGATCCCCAGCCGGCGACAATCGCACCAAAGAAACCGCCGATTTCAAACATCATTACCGTGGCATTTGCGGTCAGCAAATCATAATGATGCGTTTCAATCAGGTATAAGTTACCCCAGTCATTAATCCCGGTACGGATGACATAAATTACCGCATATGAAAGCGCCAGTACCCAAATGATCTTATTTTTAAAAATATATTCTTTGAGGATAGTCCAGCGCGATAAACCAAGCCCCTGCTCTTCATGGGCAATTTCCACCTGGTCGTTACGCCATTCACCGACAGTCGGCAGTCCCATTGAGCGCGGACGGTCACGCAATAAGAAGCAAAGCAGCAGGCCGACAACAATCGCGATTACCCCCGGAATAATCATTCCGTAACGCCAGCCCAGCCACAACGCCACACTTCCGGACAAAATCGGAATAATAGCACCACCGATATTATGGGATGTATTCCAGATTGACCACCAGAAACCCCGTTCATTACGGGAATACCAGGTATTCAGTATTTTAGAACATGGCGGCCAGCCCCAGCCCTGAAAGAACGCATTCACCATCCATAAGGCAATAAATACCGGAATAGAGGATGTTAAGCCAAATAAAATATTCACCACACCGGTCATAATAAGACCTAATCCCATAAACCAGCGCGGATTTGAACGGTCACCGATAATACCGGAAAGAAATTTGGATGCCCCGTAAGTTAAATAGAAGGCCGTTCCCACCATCCCGATATCTGCTTTGGTTATTCCCAGATCAGACAGCATTTCCGGCATGACAAAGTTAAAACTCTTTCTGGTGAAATAAAAAACCGCATAACCGATATAACTGACGATCATCAGATGCAAACGCCAGTAACGGTATGTTTTGTCGATTTCATTTTTACTCATGGTAACCGGTTTATCCGGCGATTCAGAAAATATAGCCATTACGTTCTCCGTACTGCAATTATCAGTAGTGATTAGTTTTTATATGTCATTATCATGAGTTGTTATCAGTAAATAACTCACTGTTTCTCAACAGAGCGTACTGTTTTATTACAGGCGGGAAGCGAAAGACGTGACGATATTCAAGTTATACGGTAAACACGGTAATCAGCCTTAATTATGATTCTGTACAGTGAAATATGATTTCCTGTTATTTTGTGTCACTTATGACACATATCAGATAATGATATTATTATTTCATTATTGATATTATTTTTATCTGCCGCTGTTACATCTGATGATGCATTAACTGATATTTTACGGGACACAATCTGATTTTTGAGCTGAATCGATAAAGCCATGAAACTAAATATATTTTTTGCAATGATAATCAGCCAGATACAAAAGCATAATCTAAAATCAGAAGATTAATAACATTAATATGTTAATTATTCAGGCGGGAAATACAAAAACGGGGCTGTTATCAGCCCCGTCGGAATGAGATAAAAACGGCTTATAAGCTGCGCTGTGCAAAGTCCCGCAAGCGGAAACCCAGCGCGTATAGTGCTGCAAAATACGCACCGGCACCGGCTATCACCACGCCCATCAGGCGCAGCATCCGCATCAGCATATTGCCTTGTGACCATTCCGGCATCAGATACATCATACCAACCAGTACCGCAGCCATAAACAGCATCGCGATCACCAGTTTAAGGAAGAATTTTCCCCAGCCCGGTAACGGAGTGAAAATATTTTGCTTACGCAGTTGCCAGTAAAGTAACGAGGCGTTGAAACAGGCCGCAATACCAATCGACAGTGCCAGACCGGCGTGTTTAAACGGCCCGATAAACGCCAGGTTCATCAGTTGTGTCAGGATCAGCGTGGCAATCGCAATTTTAACCGGTGTTTTGATGTTCTGGCGGGAGTAGAACCCCGGTGCCAGCACTTTAATTACAATCATCCCCATCAGACCAACGCAGTAAGCCATCAGCGCCTGCTGTGTCATCAGGGCATCAAATGCGGTGAAATTTTTGTACTGGAACAGACTGACAGTCAGCGCTTCCGCCAGAATGGCCAGCGCCACCGCACATGGCAGAGCGAGCAGGAAGCAGAGACGCAATCCCCAGTCCATCAGTTTGCGGTATTCGGTGGTGTCGCCTTTGGAGAAGCTTTTCGCCAGTGACGGCAGCAGGATCGTACCCAGTGCCACCCCGAGCACACCGGACGGCAGTTCCATCAGACGGTCGGCGTAATACATCCAGGAAACTGAACCGGACACCAGAAATGAGGCAAAAATCGTGTTGATAATCAGTGAAATCTGACTGACCGAGACGCCGAGGATCGCCGGCCCCATCAGTTTCATCACCCGCCAGACCCCGCTGTTACGGAAAGAAACTCTCGGCAGCACCAGCATACCGATTTTTTTCAGGTGCGGCAGCTGATAGGCAATCTGCAATACTCCGCCAGCCAGTACCGCCCACGCCAGCGCCATAATCGGCGGATTAAAGTACGGTGCGGCAAATAACGCAAACCCGATCATACTGACGTTCAGCAGAGTCGGTGCAAACGCCGGGACCGAAAAACGGTTCCAGGTATTGAGTACGCCCCCCGCCAGTGAGGCAATGGAGATCAGAAAGATATACGGGAAAGTGACTTTCAGCAGATTGGTGGTCAGTGTGAATTTATCCTGATCACCGGTAAACCCGGGGGCGGTAACATAGATAATCCACGGCGCGGCGAGTATCCCGAGTACCGTGACCACGGCCAGGAACAGTGTCAGCATCCCGGAGACATAGGCAATAAAGGTACGGGTGGCTTCATCACCCTGCTGGGTTTTATATTCGGATAAAATCGGCACGAAAGCCTGGGAGAATGCCCCTTCGGCAAAAATCCGCCGCAGCAGATTCGGCAGTTTAAAGGCGACAAAGAAGGCATCGGCGGCCATCGATGCCCCGAAAATCCGGGCGATAATGGCATCGCGGATAAAGCCGAGTACGCGCGAAAACATCGTCATTGAGCTGACGGCGGCGAGAGATTTCAATAAATTCATGCTGAATGTGCTGGTCAGATAACAAAGGCGGAAATAGTATCACGATAACGCGGGCGGAACAGAAAAACCCGCCGTTATCGTGGCTTAACCCAGTCAGGAGTGGTCAGAGCGGTCAGAACATGGTCGCGCCACCGGCCGTTAATCATCAGATACTCCTTTGCATAGCCCTCTTTTTCAAACCCGAGCCGGGCGAGGAGCTGCCCGCTGCGCTGATTATGGGGCATATAGTTTGCCATAATCCGGTGCATGCCCTGCTGGCGCTGCATATAGCGAAGAGTCGGTTCCAGCGCTTCCTGCATATAATGCTGTCCCTGCCATTTTTCCCCCAGCGAATAGCCGAGAAAACAGGCATGAAATACGCCGCGGATAACATTACTGTAGTTCGCCACGCCCATGACCTCATTTTCCGCTTTATCCAGCAGCAGAAAATGAAATGCGGTGCCCTGCCGGTGCATATCTGTCATCAGCTGTAAGCGCGACGACCAGCCGGAAGGATGATAATGGCTGCGGTCGCGCAGAGGCTCCCATGGCTTCAGAAATTCTTCATTATCACAGTAATATTCACTGATGCGGTACGCGTCCCGCTCATGAGCCAGACGAACCACCATTCTGTCCGTGTTAAAACGAAGCTGCGGCGTATTCGCGCGATAGCCGAACAACATAATTCCTCTCTCAGAAGGCCGTAATCAAGGTGTGCTTAACCACGTTCCGTCGATAAAAAAATATCATCCTGAATTCTCTGTCATCACGGGCGGAATAAGCAGAGAATAGAAAGTGTAATCATCTCCCTTTTTTCTATTCCTTTCAATATTTAATGTGGTGCTGAATGTCACTTGTCAGACAAGCCCGGACACTGGGTAAGTACTGGTTGCTGGTGGATAACCTGCTGGTTGTTCTCGGCTTCTTTGTGGTCTTTCCGCTGATCTCCATCCGCTTTGTTGAGCAACTCGGCTGGGCGGGGATTGTGGTCGGGTTTGCACTGGGGCTGCGTCAGTTTGTCCAGCAGGGGCTGGGAATTTTCGGCGGTGCCATTGCTGACCGTTTCGGCGCCAAACCGATGATCGTCATCGGTATGTTTCTCCGTGCCGGCGGCTTCGCGCTGATGGCCATGGCCGATGAGCCGTGGATACTCTGGCTGTCCTGTGTCCTTTCCGCCATCGGCGGTACACTGTTTGACCCGCCGCGCACCGCGCTGGTGATCAAACTGACCCGTCCGTATGAACGCGGCCGTTTTTACTCCCTGCTGCTGATGCAGGACAGTGCCGGTGCGGTGATCGGAGCACTGCTCGGCAGCTGGCTGCTTATCTATGATTTTCATCTGGTCTGCTGGGTGGGCGCGGCAATTTTTATCATCACCGCACTGTGTAACGCCTGGTTACTGCCCGCTTACCGCATCTCCACCACCCGCACACCGGTCAGAGAGGGTCTGACCCGCGTACTGCGCGATAAACGCTTCTCCCGCTATGTGCTGACACTGACCGGCTACTTTATTCTCTCCGTGCAGGTGATGCTGATGTTCCCGATTATTGTCAACGAACTGGCGGGCACCCCGGCAGCGGTGAAATGGATGTATGCCATTGAGGCCGCCTTATCACTGACGCTCCTCTATCCGCTGGCACGCTGGAGTGAAAAACGTTTCCGGCTGGAAACCCGTCTGATGGCCGGGTTATTCCTGATGAGCCTGAGCATGTTCCCGGTCGCACTGACACATTCACTGCATGTATTGTTTGCGATTATCTGTTTGTTCTATTTAGGATCGGTGATCGCCGAACCGGCACGGGAGACACTCAGTGCTTCACTGGCTGATCCGCGTGCACGCGGCAGTTACATGGGCTTCAGCCGTCTCGGGCTGGCATTCGGCGGTGCCATCGGCTATACCGGCGGCGGCTGGCTGTATGACTTGGGTAAAGAAATGCAATTACCTGAACTTCCCTGGTTTTTACTCGGTACAATCGGTCTGATTACACTGACTGCACTCTACCGCCAGTTTAACCCGAAGAAGATAAGCCCGGCCGTATTAAATTGATCCGGATATTTTGGATTTGCCGCAGCACAGGTTAGTATCGGGTGGTATACAACAGGAGATACTGATGAGATTATTCCTTTTTACCGCGGCACTGGTCGCAGCAACCGTTTTAACGGGCTGCGATAAGTTAACTGAAATCAGTGTCAGTGAAGAGACGATAAACAGTGCAGTGGCTGAAAATATCCGGCTGAACAAACAGATTGGTATGGACGGTGTGGCAGATGCGGATTTTACCCTGGAAAAACTGCTCACCGAGATTGGCCGGGAAGAGCCGGGTAAAGTCAAACTGACCGCAATCGGCTCGCTGAAGCTGGTGTCACTGTTCGGTTCGCGTGATTTTACCATTTCAATGACCCTCAGTGCCGCACCGTATTTTGATGCCGCCGGGGGGGCAATTTATATGCGTGATATTGAAATCACCAATTACACACTGGACCCGGATAAATGGGATACCCTGATTTCCGCGCTGATCCCCTACCTCAATCATACACTGAGCACCTTTTTCAATATTACCCCCGTCTATGTGCTGAACGCAGATAATACTGCCGAAGCGGCGGCGAAAAAGTTTGCCAAAGGCATTGAAATCCGTCCGGGCCGGATAGTTATCCCGTTAACGGAATAACCTTTGATAAAAATTTTTAATTGTGCCCGTAAATTATTAATTCACTAAATTATGATACCGTTCCTTAACTATCCCGCCGGGAACGGTATTATTTTCCTGTTCTGCAAAAGAATGTGACGAAAATTCAAAGCATACGAAAAAATACCGGGCCATCTGATTCTGACACTTCCGCAATACTCTCCCCGAAAATAAGAATGAAATGCTGTTTTATCTGCTGTCGCAGATAAAATTAATTTGTGATTGACCGCTTTTTTCTGAATCTGCCGCCTCCTTTTTTGATGATATATTTCACAATTCATAAACATTTTTAACATCATGCTTCTTCATTTCAGTAACATCAGAAAATAATCATTTCCGGATAAGGATCATCTGATGCTGACACTGATTGGACTGCTGATCATCGTAACGATTGTTATTTTGCTGATGACAGGAAAAACCAGCCCTGTTATTGCCATGTCTGTTATTCCCCTGTTTGGTGCCCTGCTGGCGGGTTATTCCCTGACTGACATTACCGCGTTTTTTGATTACGGCATCAAAAAAGTCGCAAATGTCGCGGTGATGTTTCTGTTTGCCATTCTGTTTTTCAGCATTATGAAAGATCTGCATATTTTCAATCCGTTTATCCGCCTGATGATCGGGCTGACGCGGGGAAGTGTGGTCATTGTGGCTATGGTGACGGCCCTGGTGGCGGCCGTTGTTCATCTTGACGGCTCCGGCGCGGCTACTTTTCTGATTATCATTCCGGCATTTTTGCCCATCTACCGGCGGCTGGGTATGAGCCCGTATCTGATGCTGTTACTGATGTGTATGAGTATGGGGGTCATGAATATGGTGCCGTGGGGCGGACCGCTCGGCCGGGCATCAGCCGTGACCGGTATTTCCGCCTCTGCTCTGTGGCAGCCGCTGATCCCGGTGCAAATCATCGGTATTACCGCATCGGTGCTGGTTGCCGCCCTGTTCGGCCTGCGGGAAAAACACCGTATCGCCCGTGCAGCACAATACGGCACCACGCCGTATGAACAGGATTCTCTTCTTGAACTGTATGATGAGGCTGATAACGAACAGGGTACTGAAAAACCACAACGGTTCCTTATCAATATGTTGCTGATCCTGCTGGCGATCCTCAGTCTGGCACTGGGGTGGCTGGCCGCTCCCTATATTTTTATGCTGGCGCTTTCTGCCGCTCTTATCATCAATTACCCGAAACCAAAGGACCAGGTTGCGGCGATTAACCATCATGCCCCGCAGGCATTATCTATGGCGGCAATTATTCTTTCTGCCGGGGTATTTCTGGGAATTATGGATAAAGGCGGTATGCTGGAATCTGTCGCCAAAGACCTGCTGCTGATTATTCCGGAACATCTGGCTTCTGAATTTCATATCATTATCGGGATGATTGGCGTGCCGCTGGATATATTTACCAGTACCGACGCCTATTATTTTGCGCTGCTGCCGATTGTCCGTGATGTGGTGGCTTCCGCAGGTATCCCGCCGGCGGATGTGGTGTATGCCATGGCCATCGGTAATAACGCCGGTACGTTTGTCAGCCCGTTTTCACCTGCGGTCTGGCTGGCAGTGGGGATCGCCGGTGTGGATATGGGACGCCATCTGCGTTACTCCTTCTTCTGGATCTGGCTGTTCAGCTTTGTCACGCTGGCAGCAGGCTGGTTTCTGGGGTTGTTCTGAGCCTGATACAAAAAGCCCGGTCATCTGACCGGGCCGGGAATAACACGTGACAACGTCACATATCAGTCATTATTTTCTTCGTCTTCTTCGTCTTCAGTCAATTCTTCATACAATGCTGACAATGCTTCGCGGGTCAGGATCGCCAGCGTGCGGTAAAACCCGTGTTGTGCATGAGATTCAACTTTCCCGAGGAATGCATCACTCCACGGCAGCAGATAATCCGCGAACAACGCTGTCTGGGCGCTGACTTCATCTTCCTGTGCCTGATCTTCCAGCCAGGATGCCGCCAGCAGCAGAGAACCGAAGCTGTCTGTTACGGCGTCTGTCAGCGGCATACCGCGTTCACTGAGAAACTGACGCACCTCACTCTCCGGTTCACCGGTATACTCTGACCGGTGCTGAGCCACCGCCCCGTCAGTAAATAACTGCTGATAATCCGCCGTCAGTTCAGCGGTATCACAATGCTCAGCCAGTCTGGTCAGCAGCGCATCCTGTTCCAGCGGCCAGTGAG
The DNA here is from genome assembly GCF_019242955.1 of Morganella morganii. Classification (GTDB taxonomy): domain Bacteria; phylum Pseudomonadota; class Gammaproteobacteria; order Enterobacterales; family Enterobacteriaceae; genus Morganella; species Morganella sibonii. Next base: position 1,906,406 of record NZ_CP066129.1, on the reverse strand, counting down.
CTTTCAGCTGCCCCTGTTTAATCATCGTCAGAACCGGTGCCAGCACAGGATCAGCCGGCACGCGGTTAAACAGGGTTCCGAGCAGGCGGCAGACCAGCGAAAATTCATTCATACTTCAAATCCTTATTAACTGAGTTGCCGCTATTGTCCGGATTGTCTTTATCGCTGTAAAGAATTAATACCCCAGCTCCATATTTACCACACCGTGCGGTGCTTCGCCCCGCTCAATCCGCTCAATATTGGTGACAATGGCTTTCATTGCCTCTGACGGAATAGTGAATGCGGCAATATGCGGTGTGACATCCACTCTCGGATGTGTCCAGAACGGGTGCATTTCCGGCAGCGGCTCGGTGGCGAAGACGTCCAGGCTGGCACCGGCAATCTGCCCGTCATCAATCGCTTCGAGCAGATCGTTATCCACCAGATGGGAACCGCGCGCCAGATTAATCAAGTAAGAACTCTGCGGCAGCTTACTGAACAGCGACTGATTGAGGATACCGCGCGTCTGCGGTGTATCCGGCAGCAGGTTGATCAGCAGACGGCTGTGACTTAAGAATTCATCCAGCTGATCGTTGCCGTGGAAACCGGTTACGCCCGGGATCTGTTTCGGTGTCCGGCTCCAGCCATGGACTTTAAATCCGAACTCCGCGAGTTTTTCCGCTACTGAACGGCCGAGAACGCCGGTTCCCAGCACTCCGATTTCAAACTCATCAAACGTAAACGCCGGTTGCGCTTTCCAGATACGCTGCTCCTGCTGACGTTTATAAATATCCATTTTGCGGAAATACCACAGCGCTTTGGCAACTGCGTACTCCTGCATCTGCGCCCCCATCCCGGTATCTTCAAGGCGGATCACCGGCACCCCGGCAGGCAGTGTGCCCGGGTTCGCCTGCTCCTGCTTCAGAATGGCATCCACGCCGGCACCCAGTGCAAAGACACCTTTCATCGTCGTCCGCCCCGCCAGGCACTCACGCGGTGGCAACCACACCAGCGCATAATCCGCCGGTTGGTTATCACCCGGCACCCATTTACGGATATCGGCCTGCGGCAGGTGTTTTTTCATGCCGTTGATCCACAGCTCTGAGTCAAAAAAAGGATGGTAGAAAATAATATTCATGCGGCGCTCCTCTGTTTTTTTACCAGCCTGATAGGATTACGGAAAGAATTCAAGCCCCGGAGAGATTTTCACCTCGTTAAAATGTTGTTATTGTTAACTGACCTGCATAATTTTCCGGCAGATGATTTACTGCTGAAAAAAATTTGCCGGTCACTTTTTATGCGGCCGGTACTGTATTTTTACTGAAACCGCTATGTTAATCACCAATATGCTGTTTTTTTAATTAAACGAACGGAAAAACACATTTTTTTTCACAGAGTGTATTGACGGGTTACACCGCTTCCCCTATAGTAGCGCCCCGTTGCAGCGAGATATCAACGCAACGAACAGTACCCCGGTGAGATGTCCGAGTGGCTGAAGGAGCACGCCTGGAAAGTGTGTATGCGCGAAAGTGCATCGAGGGTTCGAATCCCTCTCTCACCGCCATCTTAAGAGAAGAGCCTGCTGAGCAATCAGCAGGCTTTTTTCGTTTCTGTCTTTTCTTTTTTTATACTGCTATCCCTGTCAATAACAGAATATCCTGTTTTATTACATCTTAACTTCTTCATATTTTTGATTTTATTTTAATATCCGCTATTGTATACAACGTCATTTGATGTATCTCAGCTAAATCTCTCCCTGTTTTGCGTACACTAGTGCGCTTTGGCGTCTCCCTATTTTTTTCATATGACTCAGAGGTGACAGTTGTCCGGAAATGAAAATTTCAACATTTAAAGGATTATCTCTTTTTTCTGCATTAATTGACTCATGCTGGAAACAGCCTTACTCCGTTTCCCGTCTGATAAAAGATACCATTGCCGGTATCACCGTCGGGATTATTGCTATCCCGCTGGCCATGGCACTGGCTATCGGCAGTGGTGTGGCACCGCAATATGGTCTGTATACCGCCGCTATCGCCGGTATTGTCATTGCGGTAACCGGTGGCTCCCGTTTCAGTGTTTCAGGACCAACCGCAGCATTTGTGGTGATCCTCTACCCCGTTTCCCAGCAGTTCGGACTGGGCGGCTTACTGATAGCCACGCTGATGTCCGGGATTATCCTGCTGGCGATGGGCCTCGCGCGTTTCGGTAAACTCATTGAATATATTCCGATTTCCGTGGTGCTCGGTTTCACCTCGGGGATTGCGATCACTATCGCCACCATGCAGGTGAAAGATTTTTTCGGCCTGACCATGGCGTATGTGCCGGAAAACTATGTGGATAAGGTGATCGCCCTCGTTAAAGCGATGCCGACCATTAATCTGTCCGATACCCTGATCGGTGTGACCACCCTGCTGGTGCTGATCTACTGGCCGAAACTGAAACTGCGCCTGCCCGGCCACCTGCCCGCCGTGATTGCCGGGATGCTGGTCATGCTGCTGCTGTCAATGTTCGGTATGGACGCCGCCACCATCGGTTCCCGCTTCAGTTATACCCTGGCGGACGGCACGCAGGGCGCGGGTATCCCGCCGATTCTGCCGCAATTTATCCTGCCGTGGAATTTACCGACCCCGGACGGCAAAGAATTTGTATTCAGCTGGGCCACGATTACAGCACTGATGCCTGCGGCGTTTTCGATGGCAATGCTCGGCGCGATTGAATCGCTGCTTTGTGCCGTCGTGCTCGACGGGATGACCGGCAAGAAGCATAACTCTAACGGGGAATTGCTGGGTCAGGGGCTGGGTAATATCACCGCGCCGTTTTTCGGCGGTATCACCGCCACTGCCGCGATTGCCCGCTCTGCCGCTAACGTGCGCGCCGGAGCCACATCGCCTGTCTCGGCCATTATCCACTCCCTGCTGGTTCTGCTGACCCTGCTGGTTCTGGCACCACTGCTCTCTTATCTGCCGCTGGCCGCGATGTCAGCCCTGCTGCTGATGGTGGCCTGGAATATGAGTGAAGCAGCAAAAGTGATTGAGCTTATCCGCCGCGCACCGAAAGACGATATTATCGTGCTGCTGCTGTGCCTGAGCCTCACCGTGCTGTTTGATATGGTGATCGCCATCAGTGTCGGGATTGTGCTGGCTTCACTGCTGTTTATGCGCCGTATCGCTAATATGACGCGCCTGAGTGAATCCTCTTATACTGATCACGATAAAGGTCTGCTGGTTGTCCGTATTAACGGCCCGCTGTTCTTTGCTGCCGCGGAACGGATTTTTGATGACCTGAAAGTCAAAAGTACCGGCTATCACACGATTGTGATGCAATGGGATGCGGTGCCGGTACTGGATGCAGGCGGATTAAAAGCGTTTCGCCGTTTTATTGATGAAGCCGGTGTGGACACGCATATTGTCGTTACTGATATTCCGTTCCAGCCGCTGAAAACCCTGGCGCGGGCACGCATCGTACCGGTTGAGAATAAAATCAGTTTTTATCCGTCAGTCAGCAAGGCTCTGATTGAACTGGGGCTGATGAGCGGTGTGACCTCTGAAGCATGACAATAGGTTATACTGAATACACGGCGGGCGCAGAGTCCGCCGTTTCTTTATCCGGCACCGGAGAAAAATCATGGCTGTATTTCGTCTTCCGTTTCTTAACTGGCTGATTATCAATGGCATTGCTGCCGCCTGGCTGTATGCCAAAGATGCACTGGTTATTCAGTTCAGCGGATGGGGCGGTATTTTAGCCATTCTGATCGGGCTGGAAAGCCTCGGCTGGATTGGTGCGTCACTGGTGTATTTCCGCCGCCATAACACCACGCCGAACCCGCTCGGCGAAGCCACGCATCTGATCACCGGCGGGCCGTTCCGGCTGTCCCGTAATCCGGTTTATCTCGCACTGACCACGGCCTGTACCGGGTTTGCGCTGCTGACCCATTCTTATTATTTTCTTATCGGCGGACTGATTTTCTGGCTGATCACCGATCTGTTCAGCATCCCGCAGGAAGAGAAATTCCTTGCCGGAAAATTTAAACAGGAATGGACGGCATATTGCCAGCAGACACGACGCTGGCTGTGATTGCGAATATTGCAAATCAGATATTGTAAATCAGATATTGTAAATCAGAGAGCGCTGCCCTGACCGCCGTTTGCCAGCAGATACTGCCACAGGCCGTTCATACCGAGCCAGCGGTTGCTGCACCAGTCCGGTGCCAGTAAGGTCGGACGCCGTGCGCTGGCGCAGATTCGGTGATAAATTACGTCCGGCGGCGTGTGGCGGATCATCTCTCCGGCAGTGGCAACATATTCTTCCAGCGAAATCACGGGTAAGCGCCCCGCCCGCCAGGCTTTTGCCATCGTGCTGCCGTCCACAATATGCAGCGGATGCAGTTTGATGCCCTCAACCCCGGTATCCAGCACACACTCAAGTGTGATGAGATTATCAGCGGCAGTTTCTCCCGGCAGACCGCTGATCAGGTGACAGCACACTTTCAGTCCGCGTTCGCGGGCCGCCCGGGTCGTTGCCTGATAACAGGCAAAATCATGACCGCGGTTGATGCGTTTCAGGGTTTTATCATGTGCGGTCTGCAATCCCAGCTCCAGCCATACTTCATAGCCCTGCTGCTGATAATGCTGAAGCAGATCCAGTACCGCCTCCGGTACACAATCCGGCCGGGTGCCGACACATAATCCGACCACATCCGCCTGTGTCAGTGCGGACTCATACATTTTTCGCAGCAGTTCCACTTCCGCATACGTACTGGTATACGCCTGAAAATACGCGAGATAACGTTTGGCGCGGGTGATTTTGACGGACTGCTGACTCAGCTGATCCTCAATAGAATCATACTGTGCATTTTCATCCGCAAAAGAGGCCACATTACAGAAGGTACAACCGCCGCGCCCGAGGGTGCCGTCACGGTTGGGGCAGCTGAAGCCGCCGTGGAGGGTGATTTTATGAATTTTTTCGCCATAACGGCGCTGAAGATCAGCGCCGAACATGTTAACGACTGTGTGAAGCTGCATCGGAAATTATTCGGTATCCAGCTCAGGGAAGCTTTTCACCAGATCGTCAATCGCTTTAACCTGCTGCAGGAACGGTTCCAGTTTTGCCAGCGGCAGTGCGGAAGGACCATCACAACGGGCATTATCCGGGTCCGGATGCGCTTCCAGGAACAGACCGGCCAGGCCAACCGCCATCCCGGCACGGGCCAGTTCAGCCACCTGACCACGGCGACCGCCGGATGCGGCACCAAACGGGTCACGGCATTGCAAGGAGTGCGTGACATCGAAAATCACCGGGCAACCGCCGGAAGCTTTTTCCATCACTTTAAAGCCCAGCATATCCACAACCAGGTTGTCATAACCAAAGTTTGCGCCGCGATCACATAAAATGATCTGATCATTACCGCCTTCACGGAATTTATCCGCGATATTACCAACCTGCCCCGGGCTGATAAACTGCGGTTTTTTGATGTTAATGACTGCGCCGGTTTTTGCCATCGCTTCCACCAGATCAGTCTGACGCGCCAGGAAAGCCGGTAACTGAATCACATCCACCACATCCGCCACCGGCTGTGCCTGCCAGGATTCGTGAACATCAGTAATAATTTTAACGCCGAAGGTTTTTTTCAGCTCTTCAAAAATCTTCATCCCTTCCTCAAGACCCGGACCACGGTAAGAGTTGATGGAAGAGCGGTTTGCTTTGTCAAAAGAGGCTTTGAAGACATACGGAATATTCAGCTTCTGCGTGACAGTCACGTAATGTTCGCAGATTTTCATCGCCAGATCGCGGGATTCAAGTACATTCATGCCGCCGAACAGAACAAACGGCAGCGCATTGCCGACACGAATATCCCCGATAGATACGACTTTCTGTTGCATGGTATAACCTTTTGGCAGAGGCAATTAAATTGCGTTTATGGAAATCACTAAACCGGTATCAGTTTATTAATGCAGAACGATATGCTGCTGTTCGTATGTGTGGATCTGCATTTTTATCATTTCCGATACCGGGTCCTGCGGACATTGCTCAATAAAATAGTTCAGATCGGAAATCGCGATATGACTGCAATCCAGCTGGGCATAGATCAGCCCGCGGTCACGGATTTCATACGGATCATCCGGGTCAAATAATAAAATGGTTTCGCTGACTTTCAGTGCCTGCTCCATTTTTTTCTCTTCCATCAGCGCGACTTTAATACTGTCGAGGTATTTGCGCACCACATGGCTGTTTTCGGCTTCCTCAAGGTCATCCCCGGTGAGATGATGGGCCGGGCTGACCGTGCCTTTAATCCAGACATCCAGCGTGTGCTGATCCAGAATATCGCCGTTAATCGGATTGATAAACAGCGTATCGTCATCAAGATCCGCCCGCAGAATAAGCTGGGTCGGGAAAACCACCGGCACAACCGGCAGACCGATGGCCTGTGCAATATGCAGGAACAGGATGCCGAGTGAAACCGGTGAACCGCGCTGTGTGCGCAGCATATTGTCCAGCCACAGCGTGTCAGACAGTGAATAAACACCGCTGGCACCACCGAACTGCCATTTATGATAAAAGAGGGTAATCAGTGTCTGTAAACAGGTCTGTTCGTCGGACTGCGGCGGGAGGCGCTTACGGGTCTGGCGGATAAGTTCATTGATGTGTGTTTCTGCCTTTTCCCGGTCAAAATCAGGGCGGACAGTTTTCAGCACTAACATAATGCCGTTCAGTAACGGCGCACCATTGAATTCAAAATCGGCAATGCTTTTCATTTCTCTTCCCGTTGACCTAAAGTAACCCGATCATTTCCGCCATAATCGCGGCGGGTTTCCACCCGGCAAAATCCGTTTTCCCGGAACAGTTCACGGACAGCCTCTCCCTGCCGCCAGCCATGTTCCACAATCAGCCACCCGCCGGGTGTCAGATAATGTACGGACTGCACAGCAATTTCCGCCAGATCGGCCAGACCGTTCTGCGGGGCGACCAGCGCACTGCGCGGCTCGAAACGGACATCCCCCTGCACCAGATGCTCATCATTTTCATCAATGTATGGGGGATTACTCACTATCATAGCAAATTGATGAATCGGCAGTGAAGCAAACCAGCGACTTTCTTTAAACGCTGTATTTGTCAGTCCCAGGCGGGCAGCGTTACGCTGCGCCAGTGCCACCGCATCCGGCTGAATATCCGCCCCGGTCACATGACAATCCGGCCGTTCGGAAGCCAGAGCCAGTGCGATGGCGCCGGTGCCGGTACCGAGATCCAGAATATCGCAGGATGACGACGGTAACAATTCCAGTGCCGCCTCCACCAGACATTCGGTATCCGGCCGCGGGATCAGTGTGGCGGGAGAAACTTCCAGCGGCAGTGACCAGAACTCACGCACACCGGTGATATACGCTACCGGTTCGCCCTGCTCCCGGCGGACGAGCAGCGCCTCAAGGCGTTGCTGTTCATCCCCGCTGAGCGCGGTTTCATCAAACGCAATAATGTAACTGCGGGTACGGCCGGTGACAAACGTCAGCAGAATCTCCGCATCCCGTTTCGGGCTGTCGCTGTGACTTAAACGGCTGACAGCCTCCGCCAGCCATGTCCGGAACGTCATCACTCCTGCTCAGACAGCGCCGCGAGCTGATCTGCCTGATATTCATTCACCAGCGGCTGGATCAGTGCATCCAGCTTGCCTTCCATCACTTCATCCAGACGGTACAGCGTCAGGTTGATGCGGTGATCGGTCACACGCCCCTGCGGGAAGTTATACGTGCGGATACGATCCGAACGGTCGCCGGAACCCAGCAGATTACGACGCTCAGAGGCTTCAGCCTCATGACGGCGGGATTCTTCTGCTGCCTTGATACGTGCAGCCAGCACTGAGAGAGCTTTGGCTTTGTTTTTGTGCTGTGAACGTTCGTCCTGGCACTCCACCACAATCCCGGTCGGAATATGGGTGATACGGATAGCGGAGTCCGTGGTGTTAACGTGCTGACCACCGGCACCGGATGAACGGAAGGTATCAATACGCAGATCCGCCGGGCTGATATCCGGCAGTTCCGCTTCCGGTACTTCCGCCAGTACCGCGACAGTACAGGCAGAGGTGTGGATACGTCCCTGGGATTCGGTTTCCGGCACACGCTGCACGCGGTGACCGCCGGATTCAAACTTCAGATTACCGTATGCGTTTTCACCGGTGACTCTGAAGATGATTTCTTTATAACCACCGTGTTCGCCGTCATTACTGTTCATAATCTCAATCCGCCAGCGGCGTGATTCCGCATAACGGCTGTACATCCGGAACAGATCACCGGCAAACAGCGCCGCTTCATCACCGCCGGTGCCCGCACGGACTTCCAGGAAGCAGTTGCGTTCATCATCCGGATCTTTCGGCAGTAATAAGACCTGTAATTCCTGCTCTAAGGTTTCATTCCGCAGTTTTGCGTCTTTCAGCTCTTCCTGTGCCATCTCCTTCATTTCAGGATCATCAAGAAGCATTTGCGCGGTTTCGATATCATCCTGAATGGTCTGCCAGGCTTCAAAACATTTCGCAACGTCAGTCAGCTGCGCATATTCTTTCGACAGAGCACGGAATTTATTCTGATCAGCGATAACATCGGCGTCCGCAAGGTGCGCCTGAATTTCTTCATAACGTTCTTTCAATGCTTCCAGTTTTGCGACAATAGAAGGCTTCATTCGTAGTCTGCTACCTTAAAAAATAATATAGAGGAAGTTAATGATGCTCCAGCCCGAGGCTGTCGCGTAACAGAGTCAGGCGGCCGGTATCACCATCGCCGGCGGCCTGCTGAAGTGATTTGGTCGGTGCGTGGATCAGGCGGTTGGTCAGCTGCTGCGACATCTGGTTGATGACCTCTTCCGGGTCATGCCCCTGCTGAATCAGTGCCACCGCTCTGGCGGCCATCGCAGCGCGGATCTCTTCGGCCTGTTCGCGGTATTCACGGATCGTGTTTACCGCGCTCTGGGCGCGCAGCCATTCCATAAAATGTCCGCTTTCCTGCACCACAATGGATTCTGCCTGTTGTGCCGCCACCTGGCGTTGTGCCAGATTGTGCTCAATAATCGCCTCAAGATCATCCACAGTGTAGAGATAGACGTTACTGAGTTTTTCGACATCGGCTTCAATATCACGGGGAACCGCAATATCCACCAGCAGCATAGGCTGATTACGCCGGGCTTTAAGTGCGCGTTCCACCATACCTTTACCGATAATCGGCAACGGGCTGGCCGTGGAGCTGATAACAATATCCGCTTCCGCCAGCCGGCTGTCGATTTCCGGCAGTGTGATCACCTCTGCATTGACTTCCTGCGCCAGCACGCGGGCCCGTTCACGGGTACGGTTGGCGATCATCATATGTTTTACGCCGTGCTCATTCAGATGACGGGCAACCAGTTCAATGGTTTCCCCCGCCCCGACCAGCAGGATATTCAGTTTGGATAAGGATTCGAAAATCTGACGCGCCAGTGTACAGGCCGCAAACGCCACCGATACCGCATTGGCACCGATATCAGTTTCAGTACGCACCCGTTTGGCAACAGAAAAGGATTTCTGGAACAGGCGCTCCAGTTCACGGGAGAGTGAACGGCATGTCTGCGATTGTGCAAAGGCTTTTTTGACCTGCCCCAGGATCTGAGGCTCACCGAGCACCAGAGAGTCCAGCCCGCTGGCCACGCGCATCAGATGACTGACGGCGTCGTTATCCTGATGCCAGTAAAGACTGGACATCAGTTCCTGCGGGTTGATGTTGTGATAGCGGCACAGCCAGTCAATCAGCTGATCGCGCTGATCGTTCTGTTCATCCACACTGAGATAGATTTCTGTCCGGTTGCAGGTAGACAGCACAACGCCGCCGCTCACGGACGGTTGTTCGAGCAGATTGGTTAATGCCGCTTCCATGCTGTCCGGTGAGAAAGTCACTTTCTCACGCAGGGCCACAGGGGCGGTTTTATGATTAATGCCGAGTGCTAATAAAGTCATATCCTGCAATACAGACCGGGGTAAGTGTGTAAAATACCGGTTAAGTATACCGGAAATCAACACCCTTACTAAGGATAACTGCATGCATTTTAGCAGCCGGTTCCGTGCAATTAAAGCGTTAAACAGGAAACAGTGATAATAAGCACATAATATGATGCGCAACAGGAGGCATTCACGGCACGGATAATTGCGTAAATCAGCGTAAGAGAGGTAGGAAACAGCCACTGAAACAGGCACAATACTGTTATTGCTTTTATAAGTTGTTAAAGGAAATTACAACGTGGCCTCTATTCAATTCCCGCGCTTTATCCGGTTACTGCCTCTGTGCAGCCTGATACTTGCCGCCTGTACCCTGCCCGACAATACAGAGAAAGGCGATGTTTCCGCCACTTCTGCCGGCTGGAAAGCACAGACACAACACATTAATCAGTTACAGCGTTACCAGACACGCGGGTCGTTTGCCTACATCGGCGCAACGCAAAAAACCTATGCCCGTTTTTTCTGGCAGCAGTACTCTCCTGACAGCTACAAACTGCTGCTCACCAACCCGGTCGGCAGTACCGAACTCGAACTGATTGTCAAAGACGGACAGACACAGCTTACTGATAACAAAGGTCAGAAATATTACAGTGATGACCCGGACAGTATGATTTACCAGCTGACCGGCATGGCCATCCCGATGGAAAACCTGCGTCAGTGGATTGTCGGCCTGCCGGGCGATGCGCAGTCTTATGCCATCAGTAATCAGTATCACCTGAAAGCACTGAACTGGTCGCAGGGCATGGAAAAGTGGAAAGTCACTTATCAGTCTTATGATGAAAAAGTGTCCCCGCAACTGCCGAACCGCCTGGATATCGAACAGGGTGATAACCGTATTAAGCTGAAAATGGATTCATGGACACTCAACTGACATCTCTGACCTGGCCGTCCCCCGCCAAACTGAACCTGTTTCTGTATATCACAGGCCGCCGTGCGGACGGCTACCACACTCTGCAAACCCTGTTTCAGTTTCTGGATCATGGTGACAGTGTCACAATTACGCCGCGCACTGATGGTGTGATCCGTCTGCTGACTCCGCTTGCCGGCGTACCGGATGAGCAGAACCTGGTGATCCGCGCAGCCCGTCTGTTACAACACTATGCCAGGGAGCATCAGCTGACCGCCGGTTTACCCGGTGCGGATATTGCCGTTGAAAAAGTGCTGCCGATGGGCGGCGGTATCGGCGGCGGTTCCTCCAATGCGGCCACAGTGCTTATCGCACTCAACTATCACTGGCAGTTACAGTTACCTGACGACACGCTTGCAGAACTCGGAGTCACACTCGGTGCCGACGTCCCGGTATTTGTCCGGGGCCATGCGGCCATTGCTGAAGGAATAGGCGAAATTCTGCACCCGGCATCTCCGCCGGAGCGCTGGTATCTGGTCGCACACCCCGGAATTTCGGTTCCGACACCGCTTATCTTCACAGATCCGCAATTAATTCGCGATACGCCGATCCGCTCTCTGCCCGCATTATTACAGGCTCCGTACGCAAATGACTGTGAACCGATTGCAAGAAAACGTTTTCGTGAGGTTGATGATCTTCTTTCCTGGCTGCTACAATATACCCCGTCACGCCTGACCGGTACGGGTGCATGTGTGTTCGGAGAGTTCGAAAACCAGGCAGCCGCCCGACAGGTGTTAATTAACGCGCCGGCGTGGGTGAAGGGCTTTGTGGCACGTGGTGTCAACATTTCGCCGCTTCATCAGTTCCGCGCTGGTCTACTGTAATTGCCCCTGATTCCGTCCCCGGACGCTTTCAGGTTCACAATTCAATCTCTCTGGACGCATGCCTGAGGTTTTTCTCGTGCCTGATATGAAGCTTTTTGCTGGTAACGCCATCCCGGAACTAGCACAACGTGTTGCCAACCGCCTGTACACTAACCTCGGAGACGCTGCAATCGGTCGTTTCAGCGACGGTGAAGTCAGTGTTCAAATCAATGAAAACGTGCGCGGTGGTGATGTATTCATCATCCAGTCTACCTGTGCACCGACCAACGATAACCTGATGGAACTGGTTGTTATGGTTGACGCGCTGCGCCGTGCTTCTGCGGGTCGTATCACTGCTGTTATCCCGTATTTCGGCTATGCCCGTCAGGATCGCCGCGTCCGCTCCACGCGTGTGCCAATCACCGCGAAAGTGGTCGCTGACTTCCTCTCAAGTGTGGGTGTTGACCGTGTGCTGACAGTAGATCTTCACGCTGAGCAGATTCAGGGCTTCTTCGATGTCCCGGTTGATAACGTATTCGGCAGCCCTATCCTGCTGGAAGATATGTTACAGAAAAATCTGGATAACCCGATTGTGGTTTCTCCGGATATCGGTGGTGTGGTCCGCGCCCGTGCGATCGCCAAACTGCTGAACGACACTGATATGGCTATCATTGATAAACGCCGCCCGCGTGCGAACGTTTCTCAGGTGATGCATATCATCGGTGATGTTGCCGGTCGTGACTGTGTACTGGTTGACGATATGATCGATACCGGGGGCACGCTGTGCAAAGCTGCGGAAGCACTGAAAGAACGTGGTGCGAAACGTGTGTTTGCATACGCAACTCACCCTATCTTCTCCGGCAACGCGGTAAACAATATCCGTGATTCTGTGATTGATGAAGTGATTGTCTGTGACACCATTCCGTTATCAGCGGAAATTAAAGCACTGAATAAAGTCCGTTCACTGACTTTATCCGGAATGCTGGCAGAAGCCATCCGCCGTATCAGTAATGAAGAGTCTATCTCCGCGATGTTCGAGCACTGATTTAACCATCAGCGTACACATTGCGTGTCTGAACCCGTTGTGAACACAACGGGTTTTTTGTTGGCAGGTATTTAACCGCAGAGGGTAATAACCGTTCCCGGTTATTTTATGACACCCGTGTTACGGCATTCGGCGGCGATAGCGGCTGTGGAAATGACGCAGCCAGTAATATTTATCCGCGATGGATTCACGACGCCCGCTCAGACCGGCTCCGCTCAGCCATACCAGAGCACCGATAAAGATCCCCATCAGAGAGGCTTCGGAATAAATATCCGGTAACGGGAGTGCGAAAATAAGGACACTGACAGTAAAGGCCATGCTGCCGACCATCAGTAACATACCGACAACCATCAGCAGGTTACCGAGTAATAAGGATAATTTACGTTTCATAGGGACCTCCGCCACTCTTTTGTCTTTTAACAACTCAAAGTACGAAAGCAGGAATTCCTTCTTGACACTAAGTATAGCCTGAATTTGCCGTAATATGTTGCGGTTCAGATCACACAGACCAAAAATAAAACATTTTATTTGGCTTATTGTGCCAAAAAGCGAAATTTAATAATTCATCACTAAATTATTGCACAAATAGTCACACCCGTCCCGGAAGGACGTTTCTTTTGTACTCCGCGCGGGTGACGGGTAGAATAACCCTCTTTGCAGTCAAACCTGCCTGAACAACAAGTGATACAAGTGTGAGTCAGATAAAATTAATTGTGGGGCTGGCCAACCCCGGTGCGGAATACGCCCAAACCCGCCACAATGCCGGTGCCTGGTATGTGGATGAACTGGCCCGCCGTTATAACCAGTCATTAAAATCAGAAAGTAAGTTTTACGGTTATACCGCGCGCCTGAATATTCAGGGAAATGATGTCCGCCTGCTGGTACCGACCACCTTTATGAACCTGAGCGGAAAAGCGGTCAGCGCCCTCGCTGGTTTCTATCAGATTGCCCCGGATGAAATTCTGGTGGCACATGATGAGCTGGATCTCCCGCCCGGCGTGGCAAAAATGAAACTCGGCGGCGGCAACGGCGGCCATAACGGCCTGAAAGATATCCAGAGCAAGCTGGGCAACAACCCGGACTTTCATCGCCTGCGTATCGGCATCGGCCATCCGGGTGATAAAAGTAAAGTGGTCGGTTTTGTGCTGGGCAAGCCCCCGGCTTCTGAACAGCAACTGATAGATGAAACCATCGATGAAGCGGTACGCTGCACCGATGTGCTGATGAAAGACGGCATGGCAAAAGCCATTTCACGTCTGCATACATTTAAAGCCGGTCAGTGAGCCGCAGGTATCGTCTGTTTATCCGTAACCGTGTATAATCGGTGGCAATTATTTAACGTGCTTGCAGGCCGTTTTGGTCTGCTGTCATTTTTAAGGTGAAGAATTTATGGGTTTCAAATGTGGTATCGTCGGTCTGCCGAACGTCGGGAAATCAACGCTGTTTAACGCGCTGACCAAAGCAGGAATTGAAGCGGCGAACTTTCCGTTCTGTACAATTGAGCCGAACACCGGCGTAGTGCCGATGCCGGATGCCCGTCTGGATGCACTGGCGGAAATCGTAAAACCACAGCGTATTCTGCCGACCACCATGGAATTCGTCGATATCGCCGGTCTGGTGAAAGGCGCATCCAAAGGTGAAGGTCTGGGTAACCAGTTCCTGACCAACATCCGCGAAACAGAAGCTATCGGTCACGTTGTCCGCTGCTTTGACGATGATAACATTGTTCACGTTTCCGGCCGTGTTAACCCGGCAGAAGATATTGATACCATCAATACCGAACTGGCGCTGGCTGACCTCGACACCTGCGAACGCGCTATTCACCGTGTGCAGAAACGTGCCAAAGGCGGCGATAAAGACGCGAAACTGGAACTGGAAGTACTGGAAAAATGCCTGCCGCTGCTGGAAAACGCACAGATGCTGCGCACGCTGAACCTGAACAAAGAAGAAATGGGGGCTATCCGCTACCTGAGCTTCCTGACACTGAAACCAACCATGTACATTGCCAATGTCCATGAAGATGGCTTTGAGAACAACCCGTATCTGGATCAGGTGCGTGAAATCGCAGAGAAAGAAGGTTCAGTGGTTGTGCCGGTATGCGCGGCAATTGAATCTGATATCGCCGAGCTGGAAGATGGCGACCGCGAAGAGTTTATGGCTGACCTCGGTATCGAAGAACCGGGTCTGAACCGCGTGATCCGCGCCGGTTACGCCCTGCTCAACCTGCAAACCTACTTCACCGCCGGTGTAAAAGAAGTCCGTGCATGGACCATCCCTGTCGGCGCAACCGCTCCGCAGGCAGCCGGTAAAATCCACACCGACTTTGAAAAAGGCTTTATCCGCGCCCAGACCATCGCATTTGAGGATTTCATCCAGTACAAAGGCGAACAAGGTGCAAAAGAAGCCGGTAAAATGCGTGCAGAAGGCAAAGATTATATTGTGAAAGACGGCGACGTGCTGAATTTCCTGTTTAATGTTTAACTAAAATTTGTAGTCTTATGATATTTTGCTGATATCAGAAGCATCGTAAAAAACCATAAAATCCACGCTATTGCGTGGATTTTTATTAGGATACTTACAACCCCTCTCAGCTTCGCCGGATAATAATCGAAAAAATGCTCCGCAGCACTGAACCCGTTTCTCAGGCAATTGCCAGCTTAATCATTTCGAAGACTTTTTTAGCACCGGCGTTGGATTGAGTCAGTGTGATTTTCTGTTTTTTTCCCTCTTTCAGCCAGAGAGTAATTTGCTTATTCAGCGCACCGGAAAAAGTGACCTTCCCGATATTACTGAACCGTGTGAAGAATTTCTCTTCATCCTCAAACATGCCCGGTAAACAATAGATAGCCTCATCGGTTAACACTACGCCACGATCACCTTTACCCATCAGTGTTTCATCAAAGTAAACAAGGACATCCTCTTTTTTAAGAGGCGGTAATGTTCCGGCTCCGGCAACAGCCTGAATAAAGTTACCGATTTTTTTATCATTCAGCCCATCATAACGATAAAAGTGATGATCTTTGTTCGTCGCGCAGCACTGTTTTTTTTCATCATTCAATCGTTTGGCAGACGGTTCATCCGCAGCTGCGCTTAATTCAGCCAGTGAACCGGTTAACGATGCCCCCACGGCGCCGGCGCCGGGAACAATCACGGTGGAGACTACTGTCTGAGTAACATTGCGCGTGTAGCCGGCAACAACCGTTCCCTTGGCTGTAGTGTATCCGCTCACCGACTGAGGAAGTTTCGTGGTTGTTTTTACCAGGCTCGTCCGGAATGCCGCACGCAGCGAGGCGACAATTGACACAATCAGCAGCACAATCATCGGTACAGAGAGCAGCATAACTGAAAAGAGAAACAGGCTGTGTTTTGTCGTATCCGAACGCTCGCTGATACGCACAACACATCCCGCTGCTGCGATAAGGTAGACAACTCCGCATCCTATCGTCAGTAATAAATTACTGCTGCCGTAATAATTAAACTGACAGATGACAGGAATTAAGAGACTGCCATATAGTGCCGCGCTCAACAGGGCATCCGGCAGCAAATTCTGAATGCTCTCAAATGCCCTCACGATGTTGTAAAATATCCAGCATACCAGGAGTATCCAGCCAATAACGGGGATTGCCGCAGCGATTGCCATCAAAATGAAGCTTACAATGACTCCGCCCAAAATAGCTGCAAGGTGCCCTTCCGATGCCAGGTAGTAAATAAAAAACAGAAGTGCAAAACCAATCATCCCGGGTACAACAATAAAAATAGTGTCCGGTATGAAAAACACGACAACCCAGGCCGCCAGCAATAATAAAAAGCAGAGGCCGGGTCCGGCATTCTGTGCTTTTACCGTTACATCCGTATAATTGGTCATACCGTCGTTCATCCTCTTATTTACTCACGTTTCTATGTTGTAACCGGAGAACACATTGTGTGTTTCTCCCGGGTGTTTATATGAAAAACCAGCGTCCCGGGGAAATACTCCCCAATATATTAAATAATTATTTTCCGCATAACATTGTCTTTACAAAAAGTAAGGAGCACTCCTGTGACAACATTAACTTTTTTTATCATCATTCATATACCCGCTGTCACTCAGATTTCCGTTAAAATAAACAGCGTAACACCCTAAATTAATAAACATACTCATAATTAATTTCCGCATGATGGTTATAGACACCGTCCTTTTCACCATTCTCACTTTCAATTAACACCGTTATATCCTGTTCTGCACGTGTACATCTGCCGAATTTATTCCAGTCTTTGCATGTTGTCACGGTTGTTTCGGTTGTGGAAAATGTCTGAACCATTGTACTGCCTGATTGTTTACCATCCGCCGTATAGGTATATTCTTCCGTTGTGGTATCTGACCGGGTTCGTGTTAAGCGGTCTTTGTCATCATAAAAATAGCGTGTATTTGAGCTGTCATTTGGTTGTGTACTGACTCTGTCCAATTTTGACAACCGTCCTTTCTTATCACTTAAAAAGCGGGTCTCCGCTTTGAATTTCATACGTTCATCACCGAGCGTGGCATAAGACGTATCTTCCGATTTTGTTATTTTCCCGTTGCGGTCAGTCAGGAATTTTCCGTGCTGTCTTTGAACCATAAATGTGTTATCAACACCATACTGGTCAATATCAGACAGTTTAAATGTCATATTATAGCGCCAGTTTTCATCCTGCTTATTTATCCTGATGTTAAAGACATTGACGATAACATGCTCTTTTATCCGGGATTTAACGACCTTATTGTTTTCCAGTATCAGTAATCCACCACAACCATCAAATTTCACATACGCATTGTTATCGATATAGTCATCACTGCTTTTTATATGCATTTTCATTTCTTTCACAGAGTCGTTAAAAGGCCGCTCCTGAATAAAAATAAAATTATTAAATGCGTTAACGGCAGCCGTTTCTGCTGAACAGGTATTTTCACCGGCATACATATTATAAGAAAATCCACATATCAGGCTTAACAGCAATAATCTTTTCAACGTACAGACTCCCGGCAACGGAATAAAACGGAATAAATGGTTAATGTTTACGAATTATAGATTGATGACGGCTGACTGCAAGATGTATTCCTGTTATTCACCTGCTCTTTCCACGGTCATTGCATTCAAAATCTTTGACCCGGTTAAAAGATATTATTTTTCACTGCGGTACATTGACCCTGTACTTAATAGGTCCTATTAGTCAGGAGATAACATCTCCATAACGGAGTCATATAATGTCCGCAACAAAAATAATTATCATCATTTCCGGTATTATTATAGGGATCAGCGCTGTACTCCTTGGTATATACGGAAACCCGCCAAATATGGGTGTTTGTGTCGCTTGTTTTATCCGGGATAGTGCAGGCAGTATGGGGTTGCATAATACCGAAACCGTCCAGTATCTTCGTCCTGAAATTTTTGGTTTTATTCTCGGCTCATTCGGGGCTGCGGTTATTTTTAAGGAATTTCAATCCAAAGCCGGTTCCGCACCGGTTATCCGGTTTACACTCGGTTTTCTGATGATGGCCGGTTGTCTGGTCTTTTTAGGGTGTCCGCTGCGGATGATCCTGCGGATCGGTGCCGGTGATTTAAATGCCGTTGTCGGGTTATTCGGCCTGGTCGCCGGTATTGGTATCGGTAGTCTGTTTATTAAAAAAGGATTTTCATTACCACGTAATTATCAGCAGTCTGCCGCTGAAGGTCTGATATTACCGGCCGTGTGCCTGGTGTTATTTGTGCTGTTTATTATCGACAGTTCCATTTTCAAATCCAGTGTCAAAGGGCCGGGGGCCGCTCATGCTCCGGTCTGGATGGCAATAACCGCCGGGCTTATTATCGGTGTGATTATTCAGCGCACCCGCTTCTGTTTTATCGGGATGGCGAAAAATATCTTCCTGTCACGCAATTACACGATGGCAATCGGCGTTCTCGCTCTGCTGCTGGTTGTTATTGCCGGTAATATGCTCACCGGAAAAATCAATATCGGCTTTGATAACCAGCCGATTGCGCATAATGACGGGCTGTGGAATTTCCTCTCCATGTCGCTGGTCGGATTATGCGGCGTCTTTATTACCGGCTGCCCGCTGCGGCAGTTAGCTAACGCCGGACAGGGTAATACCGATGCGGCGGTCAGTGTGCTGGGTATGCTGACCGGTGCGGCCTTTGCACATAATTTTTCTTATGCCTCAAGCCCTGCCGGTGTGACTGAAAACGGTAAACTGGTTGTTATTATTGGTCTGGTACTGACTATCGCCGTCGGCCTGATTTACACCCGGCTTGCCAATAAAAAATCCGGAGCTGAGAATGTTTCATAACTATCTGTTTCATAATTATCTGTTTCTGTTCCACGTGCAGCACGGATTAAAAAAACTGAAAATCCGTTTGCAGGAAGATTCCGTGACATCATCTGTTATCGATGCACCACGAAAAATAACCACGGAATGTGAAACTGCACTGGCGGTACAGTTTTCCGCTGAACATGATTATCTCAATTATACCGGTGAAAATATCCGTGAAGTCTGGCGGGTGAACGGGACAGATTATCAGCGGGTATGGGCAGACGAAACCATGTAAGATCGTCTTTG
Organism: Morganella morganii; assembly: GCF_019242955.1. Lineage (GTDB taxonomy): Bacteria > Pseudomonadota > Gammaproteobacteria > Enterobacterales > Enterobacteriaceae > Morganella > Morganella sibonii. The sequence goes on along the minus strand of NZ_CP066129.1, from coordinate 1,887,092 downwards.
CTGTATTATGATATGGATGGCAAGGCGGCAGCCGGATCTGCCGCCTTTTTTGATCCTGCTGCTCTGTTCAGCTGAAAACAATTTACAATCAGCGGCAATCAGTTCACTATCAACTATTTCGTATTATCTGCTGTTTATTTTAGAAAAGCCGGTGGTCATCCTGTGATATCAACCCGTTCCCGAGTCATTATCCATCTGAGCAGTTTTTTGATAGTGATTTACAGCCTGACGCTGTTGTTACCGATGCTGGTTGCACTTATTGCGCAGGAACAGAGCTTTTTTGCGTTTGCCGGCAGCTTCCTGATTTTTTTTTCCCGCAGGATTAATCTGCTGGTACCGCAGTAAAACAAGCGGACTGCAATTACAGACGCGGGATGGCTTCCTGGTTATTGCTGTCTTCTGGCTGTTATTTTCCATCATCAGCGCGATGCCGTTCTGGCTGGATGATCACCTGAACATGGCATTTGAAGATGCCTTATTTGAGGGCGTTTCCGGGATTACCACTACCGGAGCTTCGGTCTTCCATAATGTGACGGATTTACCCCGTTCCGTTTTATATTACCGTGCCCAGCTCAATTTTATCGGCGGACTCGGTGTTATTGTTCTGGCGGTGGCGATATTCCCGTTGCTGGGTATCGGCGGAATGCGCTTATATCAGTCAGAAATGCCCGGTCCGTTTAAGGATGAAAAATTAACCCCGCGCCTGGCCAGTTCAGCCCGTAATTTGTGGTTTACCTATTTATTACTGGGATTTCTCTGTACGGTTGCGTTTAAACTGGCCGGAATGTCATGGTTTGACGCATTATGTCACGGACTTTCGACGGTGTCGCTCGGCGGGTTTTCCACTTACAGTGAAAGTATCGGTTATTTTAACAGTTCTGCGATTGAGCTGGTGGCAGGTGCGTTTTCATTATTATCCGCCGTCAACTTTACCCTCTATTTCGTCGCGCTGGCAAAACGCAGCCTGAAGCCCTTATTCAGTAATACGGAATTACGGTTTTATTTTGCAGTGGCCGCCTTTATTATCGCCCTGGTCTTTTTTGAGGTCTGGCGGGCAAATATGTATTCTTCCGCGGAAGAGTCTTTTGTACATGCCTTTTTTCTGACCAGTTCCATGCTGACGGATAACGGACTGGCCACCGGTGATTATGCACAATGGCCGTCTCATATTATTGTTCTCCTGCTGTTTGCCAGCTTTTTCGGCGGTTGTGTCGGTTCCACCTGCGGCGGGATAAAAGCGATCCGTTTTTTAATTCTCTCCAAACAAAGCTGGCGGGAAGTCTATTCTCTTATCCATCCGCGGGCACAAACACTGATAAAGGTTGGTGATACGGTTGTTCAGCACCGGCTGATTAACTCCGTGCTGAGTTTTTTCTTCCTTTATATTATCAGTACCTGCTTTTTTATCTGGTGTCTTAACCTGATGGGGTACGATTTAATGACCTCGTTTGCCAGTGTGGCGGCCTGTATTAATAATATGGGGCTGGGATTCGGATTAACGGCGCCCGGGTTCGGGGAGATCTCCCCGGCGGCAAAATATCTGCTCTGCTTCGCCATGTTATTAGGCCGTCTGGAGATATATACCCTGCTGGTGCTGTTATCGGTCAGTTTCTGGCGTAACTGGCCGTAGCCCCGTCACATTCTCAGCGCAAACGCATTGGTTTTCCCTGTGTTTTTGATTACCGTGATCGGTAGTCAAAATAAGAAACAGGGAAAGCCGTATGTCTTCATCTGATAGTATCCTCCGTAAAATCACCGCCCTTCTCGATAACCACCACGCCCGTTATGAAATAATGAGTCACGATGCTCTCGGGTTTACCTCTGATGAGGTCGCTCAGGTACGCGGCGTTGAACTGGGACAATGTTCCAAAGCCGTGGTACTGAAGGTGAAAGGTAATGGTGTGAAGAAAAATGTGCTGGCGATATTACCCGGAGATGAAAAAATTAACAGCGAAAAACTGGCTGGTTTTTTCGGTGGTAAAAAGATCTCTTTTGCCACCGCTGAACAGGTAAAGACATTAACTGACTGCGTTCCGGGTGCACTCGCACCGTTTACCTTTAATCCGGATCTGGAACTGGTGATTGACCCGGTACTGTTTGAGCGTTATACCGATATCGCCTTTAATGCCGGTACACTGACAGAAACCATTGTTCTGAATGCGGATGATTACCGGACGATTGTGAAACCACAGGAATTCAGCTTTATTCTGTGATACGGTTTTATTCATAAATAAAAATAGCTTATAAATCAAATAACAAACAAAAAAACGTCTTATTTTTGTTTTTTTATTTCACAAATAAAAGGGGTTATCACTTTTATTATGTGATACCTGTCACATTAAAATGAAACAAATACTATTGTTACATTCAAAACAATCGGTTCAGCCCGATTTTATCGAAAGTCATTAGTGATTTAACAAATGTCAATAAGAATGATTTTATAGCGGTAAGAATAAAACACAATTACTGTTACTAATTGCGGCTTATTTTGTTAATTTAATGTTATTTTGATGCGATGATACGTAATTAAATTACATAAAAATATTAATTAAACAATTTATTATTAATTCTGTAACATTATGATATCAATAATGGGCGCAGATCACATTTTTAGCGTCTACTCCCCCTTTTTATTATCCCGGCTCCTATAGTCAGGCTTCTATTTGGTCTCCCTGCAACACTCTCTGTATCCATATAAAAAGGGTTATTACCGATGAAGAAATCATTTTTTAAAGTCGCTGCATTATCTGTTGCGCTTTTCTCTGCCAGCGTCATGGCAAAAGAATACGAAATCGTCAACGTCGTCAAAGTCTCCGGGATTCCATGGTTTAACCAGATGGATAAAGGGGTTCAGCAGGCGGCAAAAGATCTGGGCGTCAATGCGTATCAGGTCGGCCCTTCCACGCCGGACCCGGCTCAGCAGGTAAAAATTATTGAAGACCTGATTGCCAAGAAAGTTGATGCGATTACCGTTGTTCCGAACGATGTAACTGTTCTTGAGCCGGTCTTTAAGAAAGCCCGTGAACAAGGCATTGTGGTGCTGACTCACGAAGCGCCGGACGGTCATAACGCTGACTGGGATATCGAAACTATCGATAACGATGCTTATGCCAAAGCCACAATGGATGAGCTGGCGAAAAACATGGGCGGCAAAGGCGGCTATGTGATTTATGTCGGTTCCCTGACGGTGCCTCTGCACAATAACTGGGCGAATCTGGCGGTTGAGTATCAGAAAAAAACCTATCCGGAAATGTTTGAAGTGACCAGCCGTATGCCGGTTGCCGAAAGCATTGATGCCTCTTTCGCGGCAACCAATGATCTGATGAAAGCCCATCCTGAAATGAAAGGGATTGTCTCTTACGGTTCGCTGGGTCTGATTGGTGCCGGTGAGGCCATCAAGAAAAAACGTGCGAAAAATAAAATCAGCACCGCAGGTATCCTGATGCCGGCCCAGGCTGCACCATACCTGAAAGGCGGCGAAATCAAGAAAGGTTACCTGTGGAACCCGGCTGATGCGGGTTACGCACTGGTGTCGGTCTCCAAAGATATACTGGACGGCAAGAAAGTCGCCGATGGAGTGGAAGTCAAAGATCTGGGTAAAGCCGAAATCGATACTCAGAAACAGGTGATTAAATTCAATAAAATCCTGGAAGTTGACGGCAATAACGCCACCTCGCTCGGTTTCTGATCCTTCTCTATTTTTTGTTAAAAAGGGCAGCATACGTGCTGCCCTGTTATGGGCTGGTATATGTCAAAAGACGCACTGATTACCTTAAAACAGGTTTCCAAACACTTCGGCTCCGTCATTGCACTCGATAATATAAATCTGACGTTTAACCGGGGTGAGGTTCATTGTCTCGCCGGCAAGAATGGCTGCGGCAAAAGTACCTTATTCAAGGTGATCTCCGGTGTTCATCCGCCGGAAAAGGGCGCGGAAATTATTATTAACGGGCAGAGCTACAGCAGGTTAAACCCGCAGCAATCTATTGAGCAGGGTATTCAGGTGATTTACCAGGATCTCTCGCTCTTTCCTAACCTGACCGTTGCTGAAAATATTGTGATTCAGGAACATGTCAGGTGGTACAAGGGGCTGGCCAACCGCCGCCGCCAGATGAAACAGGCGCAGGAAATTATCAGCCGAATTGGCTTGTCCCTGCCCCTGCATAAACGTGTTGAACAACTTTCCATTGCTGAATGTCAGCTGGTCGCTATCTGCCGCGCGATGGCAAATGATGCCCGGCTGGTGATTATGGATGAACCGACAGCCTCACTGACGCGCAGTGAAGTCAATCAGCTGATCCGCGTGGTCGCTGATTTGAAAGCAAACGGCGTCACGGTGGTGTTTGTCAGCCATAAGCTCGATGAAGTGATGGAAATTTCCGACCGGATCTCCGTGATCCGTGACGGAAAACTGATCGGAACGTATGACGCGGATAAGATGAACAGTGATGAGCTGGCGTATCTTATGACAGGTCAGCGTTTCGAGTTCACACCACTTTCTGCGTACAACACCGGGGGACTCTTACGTCTCAGCGCAGAGAAACTGACAAAGCAACATCAATTTTATGATATTGACCTGAAGCTGCATGCCGGCGAAGTGGTCAGCATTACCGGGCTGCTCGGTTCCGGACGCACAGAGTTGTGTCTGTCACTGTTCGGCATGACGAAACCGGACAGCGGCACCCTGCTGATCAACGGTTCACCGGTTCAGCTGCACTCCAACCGGGATGCGATTAATCACGGCATCGGCTATGTATCGGAAGACCGCATGAGCACCGGACTGGTGATGGAGCAGTCCATTCACGACAACACCACCTCGGTGGTGCTGCCGCGTCTGACCCGCAAAGGCGGACTGCTCGACCATACCCGGGCGCATGACCTGGTCAGTAAGCTGATTGAGGCACTGCAGATAAAAGTGTCCGATCCGGCGCTGCCGGTTACCAGTCTGTCCGGCGGGAACGCCCAGCGTATCGCTATCGCCAAATGGATAGCGGCGAAACCGGACATTCTGATCCTCGATTCCCCGACAGTCGGCGTTGATGTCGCCAATAAAGAGAGTATTTATCAGATCATCAGAATGCTGGCCGCCGAAGGCATGGCAATTCTGATGATCAGTGATGAAATTCCTGAAGTATTCTATAACAGTCACCGGGTCATTGTGATGAAAGAAGGTCGTTTTACCCATGAGTTCAATCCGTTAACAACAACGGAGCAGGCAATTACGGAGGCGGTTAATGCTTAAGTCATGTCGTCATCTGTTTGCGCATCATGAGTTCTGGCTGGCGGTATTAATTGTGCTGCTCAGTGTGTTTCTCAGTGTCACCAATGAAGATTTTATGACATTGGGAAATGTGTTTGATATGACCACCAGCACCGCTATCCTGGCGATTATGGCCTGTGGTCTGTTTGTGGTGCTGGTCTCCGGCGGGATTGATATCTCCTTCCCGGCCACGGCGGCAACCGCACAGTATGTGATGGCAACGTATGTGCTGTCACAGGGCGGTAATTTCTTTATCGCCTTTGCTATCGCGGCTGTTGTGGGTTTACTGCTGGGGCTGATCAACGCCCTGCTGATTTACCGTCTGAAAGTACCGTCTATTATTATCACCATCTCCACCCTGAACGTCTTTTTCGGTCTGCTGATCTATTTCACCAACGGTGAATGGCTGTACGGCTTCCCGGAGTGGTTTATGGATGGCGTTGAGGTGATGTCATTTACCGGCAGCGACGGTTATGACTACGGCCTTTCCCTGCCGATCCTGACACTGATTGCGGTGGTTATTTTCACCGGTTTTCTGATGAGCAAAACCCGTGTCGGCCGTCAGATTTATGCGGTCGGCGGTAATGCGGATGCCGCGAAGCGCGTGGGTATCAGTATTCTGGGCGTGATGCTGTTTGTTTACGGCTATATGGGTGCCCTGGCGGGGATCGCCTCTGTGGTACAGACACAAATCACCCAGTCTGTGGCACCGAATGCCCTGATGGGATTTGAACTGACCGTGCTGGCAGCCGTGGTATTAGGCGGTGTCAGCATGACCGGCGGCAAAGGTACGCTTACCGGGGTTATCCTCGGGGTTGCCCTGCTGGCGATTGTCAAAAACGGCCTGACCCTGGCCGGTGTACCGTCTTACTGGCACACCGTGCTGACCGGGCTAATCATTGTTATCAGTATCAGTTTCACCGCGTATAACGAAAAACGCCGTGCTGCTGCCGGAGGTCATCTGTCATGATGTCAATGCTGAATCTGCGGAGTGACCGCAACATTATTTACCTGCTGGTGATTATGGCCGCTATCCTGCTGTTGCAGGGGATGTTTAATGCAGGTGCGTTTTTCTCTGTCTCCAACTTCCAGTCGATGACCTCTCAGATGCCGCTGCTCGGTATGCTGGCGCTGGCGATGTCAGTCTGTATGCTGACCGGCGGGATCAACCTGTCCATTATCGCCACGACGAATGCCTGCGGACTGGTGATGGCGAGTGTGATGGCGATGAGCCCGGGCGACGGTGCCATGTTACTGCCTGCCCTGCTGGCCGGTCTGGTCACAGCTGTGATTATCGGGCTGATTAACGGTTTCCTGATTGCGTTTGTCGGGGTGTCTCCGATCCTCGCCACGCTCGGGATGATGACCTTAATCAACGGTCTGAATGTGCTGATTTCCGGCGGTACGGTGATCTCCGGTTTCCCGCCGTCATTACTGTGGCTGGGCAACGGTACGCTGCTCGGTATTCCGATGCCGCTGATCCTGTTCCTGCTGTTTGCGTTCCTGCTGTGGGGACTGCTGGAGTACACGCCGCTCGGCCGTACCGTTTATCTGATGGGTTCCAATGAGAAAGCAACGCGCTTTTCCGGCCTGAACACACAGAAAGCGACGATGGCCGTGTATGTGATTTCGTCTGTCCTGTGCTGGGTGGCCGCGATTATTATGATGGCCAAGTTTAACTCCGCCAAAGCGGGATACGGGGAATCTTATCTGCTGATCGCCATTCTGGCTTCCGTGCTCGGCGGCGTGAACCCTGACGGTGGTTTCGGGCGCATTATCGGTATTGTGCTTGCTCTGTTTGTCTTACAGATGCTGGAAAGCGGCCTGAACCTGCTGGGTGTCAGCAGTTACCTCATCATGGCGTTGTGGGGCGGTATTCTTATCTTATTTATTGCATTGCAGAAAGCCCGGTCATAAGGGAGCGGATTATGAGTGTCTATTTTATTGGTGTGGATGTCGGGAGCGGCAGCGCCCGGGCCGGGGTTTTTGATGCAGCCGGACGCAAAAAAGGCGAAGCAAAGCGGGATATCCGTCAGTTTAAGCCGCAGGCGGATTATGTGGAGCAATCCTCCGATGATATCTGGCGCAGTGTGTGTCTCGCGGTAAAAGATGCCGTGGCACAGGCGCGTATTGATCCGATTCAGGTCAAAGGCCTTGGTTTTGATGCCACCTGCTCCCTGGTGGTACTGGATAAACAGGGTCAGCCGCTGACCGTCAGTCCGACCGGACGCAGCGAGCAGAACATTATTATGTGGATGGATCACCGTGCTATCAGTCAGGCACAGCGGATTAATGATACCAAACACCCGGTGCTGGCGTATGTCGGCAACCGCATCTCACCGGAGATGGAAACACCGAAACTGTTATGGCTTAAGCAGAACATGCCGACCACCTGGGCGAAAGCCGGTTATTTCTTTGATCTGCCTGATTTTCTGACCTGGAAAGCCACTTATACCAACAGCCGGTCGCTCTGCTCCACTGTGTGCAAATGGACTTACCTCGGCCATGAAGATCGCTGGGATACCCATTTCTTCCGCCAGATTGGTCTGGATGATTTGCTGGAAAACGATGCGCAGATTATCGGCCGTGAGATCCGCCCGATGGGTGAACCGGTCGGTAACGGCCTGACACCGAATGCAGCCGCCGATTTGGGGCTGATCCCGGGAACACCGGTTGCCACCTCGATTATTGATGCCCATGCCGGCGGGATCGGTGTGCTGGGTGCTGCTGATGCCACCGGCGCACAACCGGATTTCAATACCCGGCTGGCGCTGATTGGCGGCACCTCATCCTGCCATATGGCGGTCTCCAAAAATGCCCGCTTTATCGACGGTATCTGGGGTGCTTATTACAGTGCCATGATTCCGGGCTACTGGCTTAATGAGGGCGGACAGTCCGCAACCGGTGCGCTGATCGACCATATGATCACGTCACACCCGCAATACAGTGATGCGAAAAAACTGGCGGAACAGAATCAGCAGACTGTTTATCAGCTTCTCAACGACCGCCTGCTGGCACTGGCGGGGTCAAAAGAAGATATCGCCCTGCTGACACGGCATATCCATGTGCTGCCGTATTTCCACGGCAACCGCTCACCGCGGGCGAACCCGAACCTGCGTGGTGTGGTGACCGGTCTGCGTATGACACAGACCCTTGATGATCTCGCGCTGATTTATCTGGCGACCATCCAGGCGATTGCGCTGGGCACCCGTCATATCATTGAAGAGATGAATAAAGCCGGATATGCCATTGATACCATCATGGGATGCGGCGGTGGCACCAAGAACCCGATCTTTATTCAGGAACATGCCAACGCCACCGGCTGCGCCATGCTGCTGCCGGAAGAGAGCGAAGCCGTTCTGCTGGGATCGGCCATGCTCGGCTCGGTAGCGGCGGGCTTCTATGCCTCGATTCCGGAAGCGATGCAGGCGATGAGCCGGATCAGCAAAACGGTCACGCCGCAGACGGAGAGCATCAAACAATTTTATGATGCCAAATACCGCGTATTCCATCAGCTGTATCATGATGATCAGCGTTACCGGCAACTGATGTCAGAAGTCTGATAATAAACAGGTTCCGGCGGATTCAATCACCGGAACCTGTTATTATTTATGCCCTTATCCATTAAAACCGCAGGTTCTCCGGCAGCATTATGAATGGAGCCGGGTATAACCGTTATTTTTCCAGCGTCACCGAAAATACACCGGTTGCGGGGATCGGCATAAACATCTCATATAATTCTTTGCGGGTCTCTTCAGGATCCAAATCAGAAAACAGCTCCGGATGCAGCCATTTCGCCAGTGCCTGAAGTGCAATAATATTCTCCGGCGAATCATAGAAAATATGCCATAAACCATGAACTCTGCCTTTTTCAACGGCGGATAATTCACCGATCGGGCTACGCTGAGATATTACTTTCAGACTGGTTTGTGCCGCCTGCGGTGTTGCAAAATACCCCAGTGTCACGCCGCGGCTCCCTTCGGGAAAGACACCAGTGGCAACATAAACATCCGGATGACGGCTTAAAATGTATTCCGGATTTAATTTACCAATAGCGCCCGGAATAATGGTTTCACCAATCGCCGTGCCGCCGGCAAGATTAATCATATCCGTCAGACTGCCTTTGCCGGGTGAACCGCAGCACTCTTGTAAACCGGGTAAATAGTCCACAAAAATCACCGGTTTCTTGTCTGCCGGAATATTCACCGGGATACGGGCAATAACATCATCCATTTTTTGCTGATAATAGTGATTAAACCGTTCTGCCTCAGCTGTTTTTCCGATAGCCTGCCCGAGAATATGCATACTTAATTGTGTATTCTTTACCGGATGCCGGCTGAAATCCACATGAATAACCGCAATACCGGCTGATGTTAATAACCTGGCCGCTTCACTGCCGGCACCCGGTCCGTGTCCGCCTGTCATCGGTAAAATAACCAAATCAGGCTGCAATGCTAATGCCTTTTCAATACTGAAGGTATCTTCTGAGCCGCCCCCCACCACAGGAACGGCATCGACCTGCGAAAAGACCGCTTTAAAAGCGGCATAACCCTGAACATCCAGATCACGAAAATCACCCTGCCAGCCGGCAATCCGTTCAAATGGCGCGTCTTTTTCCAGTATGGCGAGCGGATAAATCATTCTTCCCTCACCCAGTAAAATCCGCTTTACATTATCCGGTACATCAACCTGACGTCCGGTAATATCGGTGACCATAACCGCCTGAGAATATAACGAGGACATTAACAGCCCCGCAGATAAAGCTGTTTTTAGTATTGTTGATACTGTCATTTTGTATTCCCGTTGACAGAAGAAGTATAATTATGCCGATGTTTTCTTTTTTTCCACCAGATAACAATGCCGCTGATATACAGCAGCGGCAGTAATATTCCTGAAATAAATGCGATAATAAGGCCCGGCATTCCGATACCTATATTGCGGTGTAACTGAGTAATCAGTAATTTATATTCAGGTATGACTGACAAAATATCAGGCCGTGCCAGAAAAATACCGGTAACCGCGATCAATAACAGCGGCAGAGAAAAATAGACTGCAAAAAAGTAATGCCACTGCCGCCACTTTGCCGCGCCCTGTAATCCAGGGCGGAATAAAAACAGCGCAGATATAAACTGACGCCACCCTCTGCGCGGCCACCACAAAATAATCCCGCTGATAACAGAGAGGGCCAGAATAATGCCGCATAATGATACCAGCCAACCGCCGGAAACCGGCGGTAATAAAAGAGTCCGGTGCAGAGACACAATCCGAGAAAAAATCAGGTCATCAAAAATAATAAACCCTTTCGGTATGCCGGTTACCGGATCAATAAAGGCGATCCCCAGTTTGTCCGAATCAGAAACGGAACCAAAAACCATTGCGTTCGTTGCCGGAATAAAGCCACTTCCGGGCGCCGCTTCCCCCATCACACGGGTGAGTTCAGGGTAAGCCATCTGCGCATTCTGCCGCCAGACTTCCGGCGGCAAAAAAACAGCGGTTCCGGTTACCGGCGGCGCATAAAGCACCGCCTTACCTATTTCCCATTCCAGAACCGGTTTTTTCATTAATAACACCGCACCAGATATTCCGAGCAGTGAAATAAAGAACCCGGCAATAACTCCCGGCCAGAAATGTAACCTGAGCCAGTTTTTACGTGTTATGTACTGAGTCATTGCGATTACCAGTTATAGCGCAATGACGCAATAATTGTTCTGTCAAAACCGACAGAACATCCCCCGGCTGAGCAACTGGTGTAATATTTTTTATCAGTGACGTTATTGATATTAATACCGGCACGCCAGTTTTTAAAATCAGCATTGATTCCGCCCAGATCATAATGTGCTGCCATATCAAATAAGGTATTTGACGGGTTGGAAATAGTGCCGTCGTTATTAACCGGTGAAGACCCGGTATAACGGGCACCCGCAGCAAAACCTAATCCCTGTAAGTACCCTTTCTGAATAGTATAATCTGCCCATACTGATGCCGTATGTTCCGGTAAACCGACAGGACGCTGTCCTTTCTCTTCCGGATCGGTCGTTTTGGTATTTTTCAGTTTATTAAAGGTATAAGCTGCCGTCAGATTCAGTCCTTCCGCCGGCATATAGGTTCCCTGAATTTCAACACCCCGGGAGCGGACTTCAGCTGTCTGAATACTGTTTAAATTATTATCAGGATCTGTCGTCAGCATATTTTGCTGTGTCAGTTCAAAGACCGTCAGTGTGGCATTAATATCACCGCTTTCCGGCTGATATTTAAGACCGGCTTCCGTTTGTTTCGCTGTTACGGGTTTATAGGTTTCTCCGTAAAAATTAACACCCAACTGCGGATTAAATGAGGTTGAATAACTGACATACGGCGCTAACCCGAAATCTGTCTGATACATTGCTGCTGTACGATAGGTAAATTTGCTGTCACGCTGATCGCTGCTGCTGTTTGTTTTCCGGTTTTTTGTTTTGCTGTCAGACCAGTCTTCTCTTCCGCTTAAAACCAGTATGATGCCGTTATCAAACTTTGCCTGCTGCTGTAAATAAATACCCGCCTGATCACTGGTCTGAAGGGTATTTGCCATCATATTATTCACCGGCCCGTACTGACCGCCGTAAACCGGATTGAAAATATCAATCGGTGCCGCTTTCCCGGACATCAGTACATAATCTTCCCGTGTATGGCGGTAATCAACACCGGCCAGCGATGTCATTTCCGTATCTTTCAGCCACCAGTCTGCTTTTATATTATTATCCAGGCTGAACACATCGCCTTTAATACGAAAATGATAAGCCGCACGGTTAAGCGTACGCATATCCGGTGACAGATATAACCCCTGAGCGATATTGGTATTTAAGTCAGTGTGGCTGAACCGCGCACCTGAGTGCCCGGAAAAAGTATCATTAAAGGTATGATCTAACTGATATCCCAGTGACGCCTGTGTACGGTTATTTTTTAACCCCGGTTCATCGAGGAAAACATTCGGATTCACTTTACCGTCAGGATTGGGTAACAGTGTTCCTGCCAGAGGTAAAAACGGGCGTGGTGCACCAAATTTATCATGCGAGTAATCGGCCAAAACAGTCAGAGTTGTATCGTCATCCAGCCAGGTCAGTGCGGGAGCGATATAGACTTTGTCATCTTTAACATGATCAATTTGCGTATCACTGTTACGGACAAGCCCGGTCAGCCGGTAAAAATAATGGTCACTGTCGCCCACGGGACCACTTAAATCGCCCCGGATCTGTTTGCGGTTATAATTACCGCCCTGTACCTCAATTTCATGAAAGGGTTTATATAACGGGCGCTTTGTTACCTGATTAATAATACCGCCGGGTGAGTTCTGACCATATAATACAGATGCAGGCCCGCGGATCACATCAATACGTTCGAGCCCGTATTGTTCCGCTTTCGGCCATGCCTGTGCCGTTGTGCTGCGCAGCCCGTCTCTCAGCATCCCGGTGCTGGTAATATTAAAGCCGCGGATACTTAAATTATCAAAACGGGAAGATGCGGCATCGTTTGTCTGCAAAACACCGGCGGTATAACGCAATGCTTCACTGACAGACTGTGCATTATGCGCGGTCATTTCATCGCGGGTTAATACCGTGACCGACTGTGGCGTTTCAATAAGCGGTGTATCTGTTTTTGTTGCACTGACACTGCGGGTGGCAATATAACCGTCTATTTTACCGGCGGGTGATTGTGCCGGTTTGGCAGTAACGATTATTTCATCATTATTTTCGCCGGACTGAGTTTCAGACGCGGCAACTGAGGAAAACAACAGCGGCAGGAGAGCAATACATACCGGAGAAAATGCACGACCTGAGATAACCGGATAATAAAGAACAGATTTTTTCATTGAAATACGAACCCGCAGAGAGAATGAATACAGTAATGATAATGTATCTCATTTACCGTTTTATCTTCTGCGGGAGACTTTCGCTGTTATGACTATTTGTTTATCACAAATACTATCTGTTTGATTGTACTAACATAAATCTTTAGGTGAAAAACCGAACCGTCTGCGGAAAGCCGTTGAAAATGCAGCCGGTGAATAACCGACCTGCCAGGCAACAGCAGACACCCGTCTGTCACCGGCACACAGCAGGCGATGCGCTGATTGTAAGCGCTCTTCCTGAATAAATGACGCGACAGACAAACCGAACAGCTGCTTAAAGCCAAAACTGAGTTTACGCATATTCAGACCGGATTGGCGGCTGAGCTGATATACCCCCGGCGGATTGGCCAAATCGGCTAAAATACAGTCTCTGATATCATACAAACGCCGTATATCATTTGTCGTCAGTTTAGGATGATGGGGCGTGCGGGTATTTTGCTGAATGTACTCAAATGATATTGCGCATAATTCAAGAATTTTGCCTGTCAGATACATCTCACCCGGCGCGCCGCCAAGCGGATTATTCAGAATCTGATTTCCCAGTGCAGTTAAGACATTTCCCGCTTTTCCGGACAGTAATTGTGGTCCGGCCGATACCGCTGCTGTTAATAAAGGCGGTGGTGCGATTTTAAATGCATCCATCAGACTGTCTGATAAACAGACTGACACAAAGCGGATGTCTTCCTGCTGTAAAAAGCGCTGACGGCTTTCCTGTTCATCAAGGTTATTGGTAATAACACATAAGGAAGCCCCGGAAAGTGAAATACTGTTTTTATTATCCGGCTGACATTCCAGTTCACCATTCATCATCAGAACCAGTTTCAGCCCTTTCCATAACGGCTCGCTGACCCATTGTCCGGCATCCGGTGTCATTTTTCCGCAATAAAAAAAGGAATCCGCGCCGGGCAGCAATGTATTCATTTTACCACCGTGCATGATATTTCACCTTTTGCACCTGAATAAAAGCGAATAGTAACCATTATCACATTTAATTTCCACCCCGGTCATCTCATACCATTAGTCTATTATCCTTCATTTATTTATAAATACAGTCAATTTGACTATCAGGAATAATGTCTGTTGCGTACCGGTAGTAAGATCATCATCACAAAATAGCAGCGCAATCCTGTTGCTTATAATCTGCCTGAGTGCACAATTCTGTTGCGTTTCGTGACAACCCTCACAGTTTACAGGGGTAACGCGTGTGTCACCTTCAGGGTTTCCATCGGTACTTCTGTCTTAACACTTTGAATACTGGGTATTTGTGTCAGGTGATCAGCATGGAAGCGCCGGTAAGAGGTCAGGTCTTTGGTCACAATACGGATCATGGCGTCACATTCACCGGCCATCAGGTGACACTCGACAATCTCCGGCATTTCATTAATGGCGGCGACAAAATCATTGATCGTCTGTGCGTCCTGTCCCTTAAACCAGATACGGGCATAGAGCATCAGCCCCGCACCTATCTTGCTGCCGTCCAGAATCGCCGCATAGCGCCTGATAACGCCGGTTTCCTCCAGACGCCGCACCCGTCTCAGACACGGTGACGGCGAGAGCCCGACTTCGCGTGCCAGCTCCACATTTTGTATTCTGCCGTTACGTTGCAGCTGATCCAGTATCCGCCGATCCATCTTGTCCAGTTCAATTGACATTTAAATCATCCTCTGACGACTTCTGCGCAATAATATTGCTAAGAATAGTTTTTTCGGGTCAATTTAACAACCTAATTTCCTGCAAAGCTCCGTATAATTCACATAACAAATCAGGACGTCACAAAATTGAATTAAATTCTTAATATTCAACAAATTGTGAATTATTAATATATTTTTGAACTTGGGGTGTCGTATGGTCATAAATACATTGATGGTGTTTGGCGCAACCGTGTTACCCATTGTATTTGCTCCCGGACCCGATATTTTATTCGTTTCGTCGCAAGGTCTTGCCAGCGGTTCCCGTGCGGCGCTGAAAGCCAATATGGGCGTGCTGCTGGGCTACGGGATGCATTCGGTTCTGGCGGCATTCGGACTGGCAGCCGTTGTTGTGGCATCCCCGCTTCTGTTTAACGGCATGCGCTGGTTCGGTGTGGCCTATATTGCTTATCTGGCTGTCCGCATGGTGATGTCCGCCATGCACAAGAGCGAAATGCCGCCGATGCAACCGGCGGCCAAATCTGTCATTACCAAAGGTTTTTTCACCAGTTTCCTGAATCCGAAAGGCTTGCTGGTCTACTTTGCTATCCTGCCGAACTTTATTTCCGGCAGTGAAAGTGTCGCGATGCAGTCCCTGCTGTTATCTGGTGTCTATATCGCCAGCTGTGCAATAGTTTACAGTGGCGTGGCTCTGATTTTCGGCCAGATGAGCAAAGGGGAATACAACGACAAGCGCCGCCGTCTCGGTGAAGGTGTTGCCGGAGGATTACTGGCCACCGCCGCAGTTAGTCTGGCATTTAGTTAATCCGCATCTGTTTTCGGCAAAACGGGCACTTTCAGTGCCCGTTTTTTTATGTTTGTCTCTCTGTATGCCGCAGTAATCCGCTTTATCTTATCCCTGTGTTTTCTTCAGTACATGGCACAACTGCCCCAGCACTTTCATCGCGTTATCCAGCCGGTCATTCCATTCAAATGAACAGTTCAGGCGGAAAGCGTGGTTAAACTGGTCGCTGGTGGAAAACATGGAGCCGGGTGCTATGCTGATCTGCTCATTAAGTGCCATCCGGTACAGTTTGACCGCATCAAACGGCGGTTCAAATTCCAGCCAGAGAAAATAACCGCCCTGCGGACAGTTCACTTTCACATCTTCCGGGAAATATTCACTGATGGCATACAGCATCCGGTGCTGGCGCTGCTCCAGCTGCTGGCGCAGTTTTTTCAGATGCGCGTCATAACCGCCCTGACCGAGGTATTCCGCAATGGCCTGCTGTGTCGGCATACTGGCGGATACGGTACTCATCATCTGTAACTGCTGGACTTTTCGCGCATGCTTTCCGGCCGCCACCCAGCCGACACGGAAGCCCGGTGCCAGACATTTGGAAAAAGAGGAACAGTGGAAGAAATTGTTGTCTTTATCCAGGCTTTTCGCCGGCTGCGGTGCTTCATTACCAAACCAGAGCTCGCTGTAGACGTCATCCTCAATCAGCGCAATATCATGCCGTGTCAGGATCTCCACCAGCCGCCGTTTATTTTCCGGCGGCATTGTGCCGCCGAGCGGGTTCTGGAAGTGGGTCATCAGCCAGCAGGCTTTGATATCATAGCGCCCGGCCACGTCTTCCAGTGCATCAGGATCCATGCCGGTCTGCGGGTCAGTTTTGATCGCCACCGCTTTCAGGCGCAAACGCTCAATCGCCTGTAATGCCCCGTAAAATGCCGGGGATTCAATTACCACCCAGTCACCCGGTTTGGTGACCGCCTGTAAACTCAGTGACAGAGATTCCATTGCCCCGGCGGTGATAACAATATCATCCGGTGAAACATGGATACCCTGCGCAGCATAGCGACGGGAGATATTACGCCGCAGTTTTTCATTCCCCGGCGGCATATTGACCACCGCACTTTGCGGAGCGATACGGCGGGCTACGGCGCCCAGCGCTTTGGAGAGCTTCGGCTGAACCAGCAGCGAGGGGTCAGGGAATGCAGAGCCAAACGGGATGATAGCAGGATCTTTGCAGGCCTGAAGCACATCAAACAGTGATGCGTTAATCTCCACATTTTCACTCAGATGCATACCCAGGCCGCCTTTGGCCGGAGCAAACGCCGGTGCCCGTTTGGCGACAAAGTAACCGGACTGCGGACGCGCCACCACCCAGCCCTGACTTTCCAGTAACTGATACGACTGTACGACAGTCATCAGACTCAGCCCCGACTGTCTGGCACTTTCACGCAGGGACGGAAGTCTGTCCCCGACCTGCCAGATATCATCTTCTATCTGTTGTTTTATCTGTTCTGCTAGCTGTTCATAGCGTGTCATGACGCAATCCCCGGATAACTGTTATATACATATTATGATTAATTGTCACTATTATAGTCTAGCAACACATGGTGTACTGTGCCACACATTTCATCTGCGTAGTATTTGCATAGCTATAACAACGAGAGGTCACTATGTTTGGGTTAAGTGCCCTTGAGCTTGCGCGAATTCAGTTCGCCTTCACTGTGTCGTTTCATATCATTTTCCCTGCGATCACCATCGGTCTGGCGTCATTTCTGGCGGTGCTTGAGGGAATGTGGCTGAAAACCCGCAATGAGGATTACAAAAAGCTCTTTCATTTCTGGTCAGCCATCTTTGCCGTGAATTTCGGTATGGGTGTGGTCTCCGGTCTGGTGATGGCCTATCAGTTCGGTACCAACTGGAGTTTCTTTTCTGAGTTTGCAGGATCAATCACCGGTCCGCTGCTCACCTATGAAGTTCTGACCGCGTTCTTCCTGGAAGCCGGTTTTCTCGGCGTGATGCTGTTCGGCTGGAACCGTGTCGGTGAAAAGCTGCACTATTTCGCCACCTGTATGGTTGCACTCGGCACGCTGATGTCCACTTTCTGGATTCTGGCGTCCAACAGCTGGATGCAGACCCCGCAGGGGCATGAGGTAATCAACGGTGTTGTCGTGCCGGTGGACTGGTTTGCCGTGATTTTCAACCCGTCGTTCCCGTACCGCCTGCTGCATATGACAACCGCTGCATTTCTTGCCTCCGCCTTTTTTATTGCCGCCTCTGCGGCCTGGCATCTGCTGCGCGGCAATAAATCCGGAGCCATGAAAAAGATGTTTTCCATGTCATTGTGGCTGATTGTGGTACTCGCACCGCTCCAGGCACTGATTGGTGATGCGCACGGGATCAATACCCTTAAATATCAGCCGGTTAAGGTGGCGGCGATGGAGGGTCACTGGGAGAATAAACCCGGTGAAGCTACACCGCTGATCCTGTTCGGGATTCCGGATAATGAACAGGAAAAAACCCGTTATGCCGTGGAGATCCCGGGGCTGGCCAGTCTGATCCTGACACACAGTCTTGATAAACAGGTACCTGCACTGACTGAATTTCCGCCGGAAGACAGACCGGATAACGTGTTTGCGGTGTTCTGGTCATTCCGCGTGATGGTCGGCCTCGGCATGCTGATGCTCCTTGCTGCCGCCCTGAGTCTGTGGCTGCGTTACCGCGGGCGTTTGTATGATTCGCGTCCTTTCCAGCGCTTTATGTTATGGATGGCACCGTCCGGGCTGATTGCCATTCTGGCGGGTTGGTTTGTAACTGAAATCGGCCGTCAGCCGTGGGTGGTTTACGGATTGCAGCGCACGACTGATGCTGTCTCAGCACATGGTGATATGCATATGAGTATCAGCCTGCTGATCTTCTTTGCTGTTTATGGTTCTGTGTTTGGCATTGGCTATATCTATATGATGAAGCTGATCCGCAAAGGTATCGCGCCGGAGGTGTCTCATGGGCATTGATTTACCCCTGATTTGGTTCGTCATTATTATATTCAGCACACTGATGTATATCGTGATGGACGGATTTGACCTCGGCATCGGCATTCTCTATCCCTTTGTGAAAAGCAACGCTGACCGGGATCTGATGATGAACAGTGTTGCGCCGGTCTGGGACGGCAACGAAACCTGGCTGGTGCTGGGGGGAGCCGCGCTGTTCGGCGCTTTCCCGCTCGCCTATGCGGTGATTCTGGATGCACTCGCCATTCCGCTGACACTGATGCTGGTGGCCCTGATTTTCCGCGGCGTGGCCTTTGAGTTCCGTTTTAAAGCGGATGAAGACCACCGTTATTTCTGGGATCGCGCGTTTCTGATCAGCTCGGTTATCGCCACTTTTGTCCAGGGCGTAGTTGTCGGCAGCGTTATTGAGGGCTTCCCGGTCGCCAACCGTGCCTTTACCGGCGGTGCATTTGACTGGCTGGCGCCGTTCCCGCTGTTCTGCGGTTTCGGTCTGGTGATCGCGTATGCCCTGCTCGGCTGCGGCTGGCTGGTGATGAAAACAGAAGGCCATTTACAACAGCAGATGTATAAGGTGCTGAAGCCGCTGACGCTGGTAATGCTGGCGGTACTGGCCGTGATCAGCCTGTGGACGCCGCTGGCGCATGACGCCATTGCGGTACGCTGGTTCAGTTTCCCGAATATTCTGTTCTTCCTGCCGGTGCCGCTGCTGGTGCTTATCTGTGTCGTTGCGCTGTTCCGCAGTGTCAGCCGCCATCTGCACTACACGCCGTTTTTTGCGGCACTCGGTCTGGTTTTTCTGGGTTTCACCGGACTCGGTATCAGTATCTGGCCAATGATTATTCCGCCGGTGATTGATTACAAAATGGCCGCTGCCCCCGGTGAAAGCCTGAGCTTTATGCTGGTCGGTGCTTTATTCATCATACCTGTGATCCTGGTATATACCTGGTGGAGTTACTATGTCTTCAGAGGAAAAATCACCCATGACCAGGGCTACCACTGATCCTGCCGCACCGGCGCCATGGTGGAAAAAAACCGCCTGGATGCTGGCTATCTGGGCAGGCAGTGTGCTGGCACTGTTTGCAGTCTCATCACTTTTCCGCTTATTAATGACGGCGGCGGGAATGAAAGTAAAATAGTCGTCATATCTCATCAGTAAGTACCTCATCAGTACGTCATGCACTGTTTATACAGCTGCATTGCCCGGCACACCGCACCCCCATGCGGTGTGCTTTTTTTAATAATTTTATTGATAATGATTACCATTCTTCTAAATTCCTGATACACTCCGCGAAATAGATATAACGAAACTAACAACAATAAAACGGAGAATTGCGCATGAGCCGGGAAAAAAATATCTACTGCCCTGCACCACCGCGTCTTATTCAGGTGAAATCCTTTACCGATGTTACCCCCAATCTGCGCCGAATTACCTTTACGGCAGATTCTCTGGACACCTATCCGGCAGATTGTGAAGGCGGACACCTCAAGCTGTTTATTGCCAAAGACGCGCCGAACCCGCCTGCACTGCCGGTACTGTCAGATAAAGGACCGGTCTGGCCGGAAGACAAACCACGTCCGGTTGCCCGTACCTATACGGTGCGAGCAATCCGCCCTGAACTGAAAGAAATCGATATTGAATTCGCCATGCACGATGATGCCGGCCCGGCAGTGGATTTCGCGAGAAATGCCAAACCGGGTGATTATCTCGGGATTACCAATCCCGGCGGGCCTGATCCGCTGTTACCGGCAGCAAAACACTATTATATGGCGGCTGATTTAACCGCACTGCCTGCGGTTGCCGCACTGCTGGAAAAAATGCCCGCTGAGGCGCAGGGAAATGTGGTTATCCGTATCGATCATGCTGAGGATCAGCAGGAGCTGAACAAACCGGCCGGTATCACCCTGCACTGGGTAACCGGCGGTACGGAGAAAACTGCGGAGATCACCGCACTGTTTAAAAGCTGGCCGGTCGCCGATGTGACAGAGTGTACGTTCTGGATTGCCGGGGAAGATGCGATGGTCAGGGATCTGCGCCGCTATGTGCGCCGGGAACTGAACGGGGAACACAGCCAGATGTATGCGATCCCTTACTGGCGCTTCGGTTATGATGAAGAGGGTTATCACCGCCAGCGCCATGATGTGATGGATGCTGACGACTGATGATAAACAGGCTGCGGCAGGTTCTCTGCCGCAGCTGCTGTGAATCAGTTATACGCCTGTAATGCCCGCAGACAAAGCGATGAACGCACGCAGTCATCCTGTGTGAAAGACACCACTGACACCATTTCATCATCCCGGAAACGGCGCAGCGCATCTGCCAGCCCGGACGGGACATTGCCCGGTAAATC
The DNA here is from genome assembly GCF_019242955.1 of Morganella morganii. Lineage (GTDB taxonomy): Bacteria > Pseudomonadota > Gammaproteobacteria > Enterobacterales > Enterobacteriaceae > Morganella > Morganella sibonii. The sequence goes on along the minus strand of NZ_CP066129.1, from coordinate 1,866,164 downwards.
ACACTGACTGACATCACCGTTGACAATAACTGTCACATTTTCCCCCATCCTGGTCAGAAACATTTTCATTTGTGTGACAGTCACGTTTTGCGCCTCATCGAGGATCACCACCGCATTCTCAAAGGTTCGCCCGCGCATATAGGCAAACGGCGCAATTTCCACCTTACCTATCTCCGGACGCAGACAATACTGCAAAAATGAAGCACCCATCCGTTTCACCAGAACGTCATATACCGGCCGGAAATACGGGGCGAATTTTTCACTGATATCCCCGGGCAGAAAGCCCAGATCTTCTTCCGCCTGTAATACCGGACGGGTGACAATAATCCGCTCTATTTCCTTATTAATCAGCGCATCTGCCGCCAGTGCGGTACTGATAAAGGTTTTACCGCACCCCGCCTCGCCGTTGGCAATAATCAGCTGTTTATGGGCTATCGCCCGGATGTATTTATCCTGCGCATCATTTCGCGGCAAAACAGTACTGTTATCGCGTTTTTCCCGCGCCATACCGATGGCTTCCACCCCGCCTGCCGGGATAAATACCGCCACATTATCATCATTAAAACGTGCCCTGCGCGACTCTTTCCGGCTCATTCGTTTTGCCTCTTTGCGTGCTCTGACTACCGCTTTTTGTCTGCCCATAATCTTAATCCTGTTGATTTATGATGACGGAATAACTGAAACAGTGAGTTAGCAACCGGCGGCTCCCCTCAAGCCATGAGTGAACATTCAGATAAAAAAAAGCCGGTGATAAATCCGCCCTGTTGTTCAGGGTATTTATCACCGGCCGGTACTGTCGTTCGTCTGTATGTCGCATTCGTTATCCTCAGATGACAAACTAAAGCGAACACTAAACTGACTTTGTGACAGTATAATGACAATACTTTCTTTTCAGCAATTAAAATCTGCAGACATTTAACATTTTTGCCACATTTCTGTTATCCGCCGCACATCAGCGTGCTTTGCAGTTTTTCGCCATGCTGTAACCTGCTGCCTGCGCGGATACCGCATCCGGGAACATTTCAATATTTTTACTGCTGATCCGGTTATAGCCGGGGCAATCCGGAAAGTGGTAAATCCTGCTGTTACGATTACCGCGGATACGCTGATCAGCCGCTTTTTTTTCTGCTTTCGGCGGTACTTTCACCGGTGTTACCGGCGCAGACGGCAGACGGGTAAAAATACCGTCAGCACTGTTGATATGCCCCTGTTCCCAGCGTCGTTCACCGGTCACAAACGGGTTTGACTGCCCGGTCACCGCACTGATACGGCGATCCCGTTCCCGCTCGGCGGCCGACGGCGGAAATTCGCTGTCCCAGACCATCAGTAATTTCTGCTGCTGTTCTGACATTGCCAGGTCGTAGCGGTCATGCATATAAAACCAGACACGCGCCACCTCACCTTTGACTTCATCGCGCGGCTCGAAAACACGCTGTTTAAAATCCACCCGGCTGGTGCACTGCCCGTAACTCAGTGAACCGGCACCGCGGGCGATGCCGTACCGGAAGTTACTGCGATCACCGTTAACTTCACCGACCGACGGGGCGAGATTGTGAAGATCGGCCTCCATAGCGCGGAATACCGGGTCTTCACTGATACAGTTTTTGCGTCCGCCGTTCTGCCAGCACTGACGCTGATGCCCGAAAACCCAGGCCGGAACGATATGCTCCCACTCAATCCGCTCTGCACGGGTCACCTGTGCCCGCACACGATAGCCGCAACTGCTGAGATCCACCCGGCCGCCGGATTTTCCGGCCCAGTCCCACTGACAGCCGCAATAGAGCGTACCCTCTCCCTGCGGATTACGGTTCTGGTCGTGATAGACCTTCTCACGGGCAACTATTTTTGCCTCGTCGAACCGTTCCGGTGCTGCAGCACCGGCGGCAAACGTAATAACACAAAATAAAAATAATAAAATACGAAATGATTGAAAAATATGCATATAAATCATAAACCAACAGAATACCGGGGAGGACAATTATGCCACGCTGCGCAGGAATTATCGCCTCAGATCTTTTATTTATCCGCCAATCCGCCGGATAAGGCCTTTTTAGGGCGTTTTTTTACAGAATGGTTTTAATCCGAAACTTTATACTCTGCTGACATCAATAATAATTTTGGAGAATAATCATGCATCCGCTGGTTGATGAGATGATCGATGAGATAGTCGGCACTGCCTGTGCCCATAATGAGGAAGAAGTTGATGTCCGTGTGCAGGAGAGCAATAACCGGGTGCAGATTCAGATTAGTGTGACCGATAAACCGGTGATGGACATTATTCTGAATCTGACCCGTATCAGTTAAACGCGCGGACGCTTGCGGTAAAGCCATAAACCGGGGACTGACAGCCCGATGGATAAAGCGCCGACCACAAAGGCCGCCCGCAGAAAATTACTCACCAGCATTTCCAGCAGTTCAGGGGTAAAACCTGACTGCGACAGTTTAATAACCGCCAGCATCGCCATATAGGCATTAATTCCCGGAAACATCGGAATAATGGCCGCCACCGTAAAAACTTTCGGGTGTGCCAGCCACCAGCGGGACCACTGAATACCGATGATCCCGACCAGAACCGATGCCCAGAATGTGGCGGAGACAATATCAAAACCGGCGGCAATCAGGATAAACCGGCTGCCGTGGCCGATTGCCCCCAGCAGTGCACAATATTTCAGTGCCCGTTTCGGCACATTGAATACCATGGCAAACCCGGCCGCGGGGATCGCCGCCAGCAGCATATCCTGTGCCAGTGCTGCCAGGAAGGATAATATCGTCATCATATCCAGTCCCTCAGGCTGCCGAGTGTAATTGCGGTAAAGATACCGATACAGGTTGCCAGGGTAAGCAGACTGGCCATCGCCCAGCGGGCAAGACCGGTGTTAACATGTCCTTTGAACATATCCGCAACCGCATTGATCAGCGGGAACCCCGGAACCAGCAGCAGTACGCTCGCGGCCATGGCAATACCGGATGTTGCCGAAAACAGCGGGATTTTCAGCATCATTCCCGCCACCATCGTGGCAACAAACGCCGTAAAACAGAAGTTAATCAGCGGGTTCATATGCCGTGCGGTCAGCACCTGACGGACATACATGGCGCAACCACTGGCCGCAAAGGTAATCACCGCCCCGTCCCAGCCGCCGTTATTCAGTTTGCAGAAACAGGCGCAGGACAGTGCCACCATCAGCACCATTACCCAGCGCGGATAGCGCAGCGGTTTCATATGCGCGAATTTTTTCTGCACCCCTTTGCAGTCCAGATGTCCGTGCTCCGCGAGGATCACCACATGCTGCACCTCCGTCACGATATGCATATTGATACCGCGATCCACCACCTTACGGGTGGATGTCAGGCAGTGCCCGTCAATGATCGTGGTGAGCACAATGGCATTCGCCGAGATGGCGCAATCCACCTGATCTGCCCCGAGTGCTTTTCCTGTCCGCCCCGCCAGTTCTTCCACCAGCATACTTTCCGCGCCATGCTGTAACAGCAGCAGCCCGCATTCGATACACAAACGGGTGATAGTCCGCTGCATATCCTGAGTCACCTCTTTCCCCTGCCCCATAGTTTTACCGTTAACCGTTGATGGTCCGACTTTCCCGCTATTCTAATTCTTTGTATTAACAACTCACTGGGTTTGATCAATAGTTTGATAATAAATCGTCATACTGTACCGTAATTGCAGTATGGCAGGGAAACGGGCTATTGAGCAATCCGGCGCGGCGTGGTTAAATCAGAGCTTGTCACTGTTACCGGAGCCCGTATCTGTTATGTCACCAACCCCGTCACCATTAACCCCGAAAGGGCAGCGCCGCCGTCATGCCATTCTTACTGCCGCTGCGGATGTTTTTATCCTTCATGGTTACGAAGGCACGACACTGGATATGATTATTGAGCAATCCGGCGGTTCACGCTCCACACTGTATACCTCTTTCGGCGGGAAAGAAGCGCTTTTTCTGGCGGTTATAGAACATCTTATCAGCGGAATTTTTGAGGATAATGAAGAGGAAGAACCGGAAGCAGCCACCGATGCGGAAACATTGTTATACACCAGCGGAAGACGTTACCTGAACAGTATTGTTCACCCGCAGTCACTCGGTTTATATCAGCTGATTCTGGCGGAATCACAGCGCTTCCCGCAAATCAGTGAACAATTTTACCGCGCGGGCCCGCTGCGCGCCGCACAGCAACTGGCTGCCGGGCTGAAAACACTGCCGGGAATTGCCGCGTCGGAGGAAACATTGCTGGCTGTTGCCGCCCGTTTTCTGGAAATGCTGAAAGCCGACCTTTATCTGCCGGTTTTCAGTCATCAGCATAAGAAACCAACGGCGGAATTTATTGAAAAGCAACTGCCGTTATCCGTGGAGATAACCGCCTGTTACCTCCGCCACAAATTAACACCCCAATGAACAGCAGTTACTGTTAACATCTGCCTTCAGGCGGTAACTTCTGCCGCCTTTGCCTGTGCCGCAGCCATATCATCCGCCACAAATACCGGTACACCGTAAACGGCACCGGCCATCGGCGCGAATTTTTCCAGTTGTGCTTTATCGCCGGTTTCCCGGTTAACAGTCAGGATCATTACGCTGCAATATGCCGCCATTTTCTCTTTTCCGGTTTTCAGCCAGCGGCGGACATACTTCCGTGCATCCATATCTTCCTGCGTATCCGGTTTTTCCGGACCTGTTTTCGGCGGATAAATTAAGGCAAAAGGTGTCTGCTTATCCAGTAGTGCATCCAGCTCTTTCACCCATTGTTCTGTCTGTGCCATATTTTCCGGGAATGACTGCATTATCACCACAGGAAATGCAGTGGTATCCATATGAACAAAATTAACTGCTGACATAATTACTCCGTAATCTTTTTTGTATTCATTGGTACAATATTGTTACGTCCATAACCTGTCAACAAATAAGAATGCGTTTCAATTGCATCCGCACAAATTGTTCATTGTGTGATCAGTCATTCCCGGCCATGTTATTCTTATGCAAAAAGTAAGTAGTTATTCTGAGATTCATCTTATTCTTATATATATTCCATGATATTTCGGGGCATATTGATTAATTATTCATATCCGTTCCTGCCTACAACATAAGGTCTATAATGAAAAAGCTGACACTAATTTCCCTGGGATGCCTGTTCTCTGTTACTGCTTTCGCTGCTAACGCCAGCAAAGTCTGTGATGAATATTTCACCGAGATTGACGCGATGGTCAAACTTGCAGAACAGGAAGCCAAAGGCGATGCTGATGCAACAGCACAGATCAATGCCATGAAACAACAGCTGGAAACAGCGAAAACACAGATTAAATCCGTGCCGGAAGAGACTCAGGACATGGCGTGTCAGCAAGGTCTGGATGCACTGAAAGAATTCAAAGCATCGATGGAAAAACAGTAATTCTGTCTTCTGCAAAAAAGGTCCGTGTTTACGGACCTTTCCGTTCCTGTCATGATACTCAGCGGACAACCAGTACAGAAATCGGTGCGTGTGCCACAATCCCCGATGCAGTTGACCCCAGCAGATGCGTTGAGATACTGGGATGCCGCGAACCGACAACAATTAAATCCGCATGAATTTCTTTTGCTTTTGCCAGCACCTTATCTCTCGGGGTGCCGTAATCCACAAAATAGCTGATCTGTTCCGCCGGTAAATCCACTTTTTCTGCAATCGCTTTCAGCTCTTCTTTTGAACGGGCGACCGCTTTTTCGGCAAATGAATTCAGTAATTCATAGTGATAGTTATAGCTTATCGAGAATTTAGAAATATCCGGCACAGAGTGAAACAACATCAGTTTCGCCTGTGACATTTTCGCCAGATAAATCGCATGTTTCAGTGCATTGCTTGTCAGTACATCTTCTGTCACATCAATAGGAACTAATATCGTTTTATACATACCATCCCTCATTGTCAGCCCGTGTTATATTTGATTTAAGTATAGGCAATAAACCGGAAACCACCGTGCCCGGCATCATGTTTTTTCAGAAGAAACAGACAGGAAAATATCCGGTGGCACTGAAGGCCACCGGAGAAATATCAGAGACGCGCTGAACTCAGCGGACGACCATCACCGATACCGGGGCATAACGGACAACACCACCGGCGGTGGAACCCAGCAGATGGGTGGAAATATTCGGACGGCGGGAACCGATAACAATAATATCCGCTTTCACTTCCTCCGCAGCCTGAATAATTTCATCACGCGGGGAACCGAATGTAATGGTATAAGCAAGACGTTCCGGCGGCAGATCAATAGAATCCATCAGCATATGAATATCTTCTTCCGCTTTGATGGTTGCTTTATCTTTTATTTCCATATAACCCAGCGCATACGCATTAATAATCGCGGATGAAATAGGCAGGACATGGACAATATGCAGCTTAGCCCCTGTTTCATTCGCCAGATAGAGTGCGTGGCGGACAGCTTTGCTGGTCAGTTCTTCTTCTGAAATATCAATAGGAACCAAAATTGTATTATACATACTGCCTCCTCGGGTAAGTCATGCGATATGGCATTACTATACTGAACAATGAGGAAAATATCTGTGAGATTGATACCGTTAACTCTTATTACCCTGTGTTTTTGTTATCAGGCGGTTACGGATCAGTCTGACGTAATCAATAATTTCATGGGCGGTTAATCCGACCGGGCCGGTACCGGCAGCCACACATTCATCTGCTGCCGCGCCGTGCAGCCAGACCCCGCCGCACACGGCTTCCTGTACCGGCAACCGCTGAGCCAGCAGACTGCCGATAATGCCGGATAACACATCTCCGCTGCCTGCGGTCGCCAGCCCTCGGTTACCGCTGTGATTACACCACAGCACGCCTTCCGGTGAGGCAATCAGGCTGTGATGCCCTTTCAGTACGGCCCAGCAGTGATACTGTGCCGCCAGTGCCAGCGCTGCGGCCGGGCGATCTGCCTGAATATCCGCCACCGTGGTATGCAGCAGCCGGGCGGCTTCCTGAGGATGCGGGGTTATCACGCACTGATCATCCAGCGCAATACCCGGCGTCACCGCCAGGATATTCAGTGCATCCGCATCCAGCAACTGTGGTTTTCCTGTCTGTATAAACGCAGCTTCCGCCAGTGCGCGGCTCTCTGCACTTTGCCCCAGACCGGGGCCGGTGACCTGCGCGGTTACCGCCGGGTCATCCGCCGGGGATCGGGCTGTCCGCAGCATCAGTTCAGGCGCATTTTCAATAAACGGTACCGGTAATTGCGGCTGGTTAAATCCCAGGATCACTTTACCGCAACCGGTTTTCAGTGCCGCACACCCGGCCAGAATTACCGCGCCGGTCATTCCCTCCGCACCGCCGGTGATCCCGAGTGTACCAAAGGTTCCTTTATGGCTGTCCTGCGGACCCGGTGTCTTTAACATCGGGTAATCACGGGTTATTGCATTGATATCAATAATATTCATCTTATTATTTTGCCTTTTTCAGCGGATAATGAATACACCCTGTTTATCAGCATAGTAGGAAACTAAAAAAGAAAGTAGAGCAGTGACGGGCAGATCTGGTATTCTTTGCGGCTGAAATATCCGGGAACGATAAATATAACGGTTGAGGTTAACCATGAATAACGCATTTAAAACAGAAAACGATACTGAAAAACTGGCTGCGGAAGTGACCTGCTTAAAGGCACTGGTGACATATTTACTGAAGGCGGTGGGTCAGGCGGATGCCGGCCGTATTATCGTCAATATGGAACGTCAGATCAGTGAAATTGATGATGAACATCTGGCCGGTACATTTAAAGATACCATTGCTCAGATTAAAACAGAGTACCGGAAATAATTTCCGGCCTGGCAATTAATGCTGTCCGGGAATAATGCAACGAATCGCTAAAGAGAGGATGAGTTGTTTGTGTCAGGATAATGTTCCTGTACTAAATACCCTTTCTTTTTTATTTTCGTTTCTGTCCGCACGCTGTTATACCATTCTGTTATACAACGTGCGGACTTTTTTTATACTGTTCTGTTATTACTTATCCGGTTTCACTTCTTTCAGCAGACGGACAGCAAATATCCCGAGTACAGCCACCCCGGCTACCAGAATTCCCCACAACAGCCAGGTTTTCCAGGCAAACGGCGGTGCCGCTTCCGGTGCCGGCAGTAACTTCGCTTCGCCGCCCAGCGTAACCACCTTTTCTGATACATCCGCCCGCGGAATCGCATCCTGATTATTCAGATAATTACCCGGCAGCAGCTGTGCCAGCGGTAAAAACGCCGCTCCGGCATCATGAGCCCCCCATACCAGCAGATACGGCGCAGAGCCCTGGGCGTTAAAGGTCAGATATTGTGCGTATTTCACCCCGGTAACCTGCGGCGGGCTATCGCGCCAGCTGCTGTTAATCGCCGTCAGCCGCACCTGACGGACCGGCAGATCATTCATCCGGATGCTGCTGTTCCGGTTTTCTGTGTCATCCGATACCAGTGAATAAAGCACTTTGTTATCCAGCGGCAGCCAGTTCCCCGCTGTACCGCTCCGGTATTCGATCCGCACCGGCAGAACCGTATTTTCCTGGTCGATATGAAAATCCAGGCGGCTGAGATTCTGCGTATTCGGCAGACTGTAAATCATACTGCCATCGGTGTCTGCTTTCGGCGTAAAGCCGAAGCGGTTAACCTCCCGGCGTTCCACTGTCCGCGACCCCGTTCCTTCCGCTGTTGTGATCTGCGGTGGTGCCTGATTGTTATCCCCGGTCACGGAAAGCAGCCAGTATTTCGCCCTGCTTTCATCACCGCGGATATAGTCCGGGATTTTTATCTGCTGTGCCAGCAGTGTGTCATCGCCGGATTTCAGATCCATCAGCGGCACATCGCGGATCACCGGAGACCAGTTCTGTTTGTCATCGCTGCTGAACAATGATGCTCTGGCCTGCATATTACCGGTCTGCTGCGGCCAGTTCAGTGTGATTTCGCGCAGCGGCAGCGGGAGCTGCTGTTTATTATCCGGCACCAGCAGATAGGTTTCGGTTGCCGGCCGCACCAGGCTGTCCGCATTATCATTGTAGATGGTCAGTTCTGTGCCGTTATCCGCTTTCAGACGGATTTTACGGTTGCCGTCCTGCTCTTCCGCACGGCTTTGTGACAACGGATAAATAACGAAGCGGATACGTGCACTTTCATCTTTTATCTGCTTTGCCGCCGTCAGTGACATCGGCACCGGTGTTCCGGTGCTGTCAAAGATACGGATATCCCGCAGATCCGGCCATACACTGTTCAGCCAGACATTATCCGGTACTGTCAGCCGGTAAAATGGTGAATTCTCCGTTCCCGGCTGTAACTCCGCCCCCTGGTTAAAGTCATTCAGTGTTTTAGCCCCGGTTTCCGCGCGGGAAAGCATTGTCACTGATGCCAGTACCGCCGCCAGGAGCACCGTTCCGGTATGCCATTTGCGGCGAAATGCTGTCTTTTTACCTGTGATCATCCGTTATTTTCCTTATTATTCTGCATATCAGTGCCTGTCTTCGGCGGTAACGGCGAGAAATAGCCCACAACCAGAATCAGAAGTGCCACCCCGATAAATGCACCGGCTCTGGCAAGCCCGCTGCTCTGGTTCATATCAACCACAAAGAGTTTGAGGATCACCACAGCAAAGATAACCGCGCCCGCGACCCACAAATGGCGTTTATGCCGCCGGGTGGCGGTTGTCATCAGGATCACCGCCGTCAGTGCCCAGACAATCGCCAGTGTGGTCTGGATCAGACGGGACTGTAACAGTGCCGCGGTTGTCCATGCGGTTCCGTCCGCAAAGGCCAGAGCACGGATCAGAATCCCGTTCGCCCACCAGACAGCCAGCCCGGCGGTAATAATACCAAGCACGCGGACCACATCAGTCCGGAAACGGACTTTCGGTGTGGTTCGCATCACGGCATCGCGCAGACACCACAGGGCGGCAAGACCGAACAATCCGGCTTCATCCAGCGGATTCAGCAGCGGGACATATTGCCAGAGTGATAACTGACCATCCTGCATATTTCCGGCAAATAATCCCATCCCCAGCAGAACGGCCAGCGGATACACGCTTTGCCAGTACAACGCACCGTGATTATCCAGCGGCGGCCACCGCAGGCGCTGCATGGCATACAGCACGAAAAATACGCCGCATACTGCCAGCATCGCAATAAAGTAAGCCCACTCTTCCATGCCCCACGGCAATTGTGCTTCCGCCCACAAGACTTCAGTGATCAGCAGGCCGATCAGTGTCCAGAGTGTTGCACCGTGCATCAGATTGCTGACAACCCGTGGTGCCTGTTCCGGCAGCAGCCGGATCAATGCAATCATCGTACTGATGACCAGCAGCCAGATAAAGCCGCCGTACAGTGACCCGGCCGGATGTATCCCGGCAGAAATATAACCGCACAGCATCAGCAGACTCACTATCCACAGCGCGCTGATGCAGTAATACAATTGAGTCCACTGTACTTTCCGGGCCAGGAAGAACCAGCTCCAGACGGAGATCACAAGCCCGGTCAGCACATACTCCTCACCGGACAGTAATTCCCCCGCCGGTGATAACCACGGCAGAATCCACAGCCAGGAGAGCCAGGTAATCATTGCAGGGATAATCAGCAGCCCGGAAATCAGTTTGCTGCGCGGCATCAGGCGGAAATGGTGATGAAGCGCCCCGGCAACCAGCAGCCCGCCCCACTGGAAGATATACATCCAGGTCGTTTGTTCTGACCAGTATATGAAGTCCATGCTGTAGAGCAGAGAGGCAAACCCGAGCAGCACCAGTCCGGTGGCACTCCAGCCGACAATCCGCTGTTTTTGCAGACAGGCAAACCACAGGATCGCCAGCCCCTCAATCGTCCACGCCATTGACGTCCATTGTGGTGACAACGCCATCGGCACCGCCAGTGAGATAAAACCGATACTGAGCAGCAGGAACCCGAGAGACAGACGCTGCCCGTCCGCCCGGAAACGGCGCAGGCTGACCACCGTCAGCAGCAGATAGAGCAGCCCGAAAGCAAGCGACGAGATTGCCGTACCGAGATAAAACGGTTCTGTAATGGCATATTGCAGTGAAAACGCCAGTACCGGCGGTGCGAACAGCAGCACCGAATCCACCATCAGCTGTTTTCGTCCGTTGTCAGTCAGGACATGATGGCGGGCATACTGCTGGGTCATCAGCCCGTAGATCACCAGGTTCAGAATAATAAAGATCTGGCAGCTCAGATAAAATTCCGGACGGTAATTTTCCACGCCCCAAAGCACACCGACCACAAACGTAAAGGTGAAACCGACAATATTCAGAACCCGCCAGCCCTGCCAGTAGTTCATCACCAGAATCGAGACGGAAAGCATCAGATAATAAGAGAACAGCGCGATATAGTTACCACTGCCGGTGGAGAGCAGCACCGGAGCCGCGTAACCGCCGATCACCGCCAGAACGGCCAGGCTGACCGCGTTTTGTATCACGGCAAAGAAAACAGACGCCAGACAGATAATGACCATCAGCGCCAGTGCAAACGTCAGCGGCAGGAACTGGTAGAGCTTATAAGCGGCAAATATCGTGATATAAAACGCACCGAGGCTGCCGCCCTGAACTATCAGGCTGTACAGCCGGTTTTTATGGCGGACACACCAGCCGACAACAAAGAGCGTCACGGACAAAATTGCCGAGCCAATCAGGCGGACTTCCGGTGTCAGGATATTATTTTCGATACTGAATTTCAGCAGATATGAGAGACCGATAAACAGCAGCAGAATACCGGTTTTAGCCGGGAGATTACCATTAAGCAGCCATTCAATAATACCGGCTGCCGGGCTTTTCCGCGCCGTATCCGCAGTACCGGCCGGTAATGGTATAATAACAGGTTCAGGATCAGGTTCCGGTTCATCGTATACAACCGGTTCCGGCATCACCGTGACAACGTCAGACAACTCAGCAGACTGAACGTCAGTATTTACCACCGGCTGACCACCGGTCAGTGCATCCAGCTCCCTGCGCAGTGATTCCGTTTCCTCTGTCAGAATACTGACCTGCATTCTCAGCTGCGTTGTGCGCCTCAGCGCCGCAACAGCAATAAACGGCGTCACCACAATGAGCGCCACCAGCACAAAACCCCAGAAGAGTAATGAATCCATGTTTATCCTGTTTTTCAGTCTTTAACTTACAGTGTAGACAATTTTTAATTTCCGTTATCTCACATACTGCCTGTTATGCTGCTAAAAATCCGGCGAATAAATACGGATAGCTGACAAATACCATAAAATGCTGTTTTATCCCGTTAATGCGTTGTTAAAACACCACTAATAGCGGCAGGTACCCCGGTTTCGTATATGTTTTAACTGAAAATCATTTTTTCGGATTTTAAATATTGACTGTTATCACAAAAAGAGGCAATTTTGAGATACTGATCACAACAATATAAGGACACTCATTATGCGATTTTTAGCCCGTTTCTTAAAAGAGTTAGATAATGTCACTGCGTCCTTCTGTGTGGTCGCATTTTACCGGAACCGTCTCTGAATTCGGATAATGCCGGTCAGCATTTTCGAGTCTTATCGCTCCAAATCAAATTTAGTTGAAATGTTAAATTTAATTTGTGACAAAGGTTGACTCTCATCAACAAAGTGCTACAGTTATGTCATCGAATTGTGAGAACGCAATAAACAAGAACGCAATTATGTTACCTGCAATAAAAAATATCAGACGTTTTATCTCAGAGCTCAATAAAATCGCCCGTATTATATTCTGAAGATAAACGCACATCGTTTCAGGCTCCCTCTGCGGAGCCTTATTTTTTTCTGCGCTGTACCCCATCCTGCACCGAAAGGTTTATACTGACCGCATTATTTTTTATGAAATAAGGAGCAACTGTCGTTATGCAACATGACATCCAGCGTCTCAGAAGAATTCGTCAGACCCCGCAGATGCGTGATCTGTTCCGGGAAACCTCATTAAGCCTCAATGATCTCGCGTTACCGATTTTTGTCGAGGAAGGTGCCGATGACTATAAAGCCATCGACAGTATGCCGGGCGTTATGCGCATTCCGGAAAAACGTCTTGCTTATGAAATCGAGCGGATCGCCAAAGCCGGTATCAAATCCGTTATGACGTTCGGCGTATCTCATCATCTGGATGCGACCGGCAGCGATGCCTGGGCGGAAGACGGGCTGGTTGCCCGTATGTCCCGTATCTGTAAAGAGACGGTACCTGAAATGGTCGTGATGTCCGACACCTGTTTCTGTGAATACACCAGCCACGGGCACTGCGGCGTGGTCCATGACGGCGTGGTGGACAACGACGAAACACTGCATAATCTCGGGTTGCAGGCGGTGATTGCCGCGCAGGCGGGTGCTGATTTTATCGCCCCTTCTGCTGCTCAGGACGGCCAGGTACGGGCGATCCGTCTGGCTCTGGATGCCGCCGGGTTCCATCAGACCGGGATTGTCTCCTACTCCACCAAATTTGCCTCTGCCCTTTACGGCCCGTTCCGTGATGCAGCCGGCTCCTGCCTGAAAGGTGATCGCAAAACCTATCAGATGGACCCGATGAACCGCCGTGAAGCCATCCGTGAATCACTGATTGATGAGCAGGAAGGTGCCGATATGCTGATGGTGAAACCGGCCGGCGCTTACCTGGATATTCTGCGTGATGTACGCGAGCGTTCAAACCTGCCGCTGGCCGCCTATCAGGTGAGCGGTGAATATGCGATGATCAAACTGGCCGCACAGGCCGGTGCAATTGATGAAACCCGCGTGGCACTGGAAACGCTGGGCTCAATCAAGCGCGCCGGAGCTGATTTAATCTTCAGTTATTTTGCCCTGAGTCTGGCAGAGAATAAGATCCTGAGCTGATTGTGTAAAAGCTTATGCTGATTAGCCTGTGGTAACGGGCAGGTCAACGAAAAGCATGCGCGTCACGGATGACGCGCCTGAGCGCACACGGATGTGTTTACAGCGACTTTTCGTTTTGCCCGTTGCCGGCAGGCGTAAACTCCGGACTTACAGACCTCACTTCTTATTTTTTTCTTCCAGATACGCTTTCAGCACTTTCGCCTGATTGTGCTCTTTATCTTTTGCCGCAAACAGCAGTGTCAGATTACCCTGCGCGGCTCTGTCCAGCAGCGGTTGCCATCCCTGCGGTCTGCTGTCCAGTTCTTCGCGGTAACGCCGTTCAAACTCAGAAAACTGATCGCTGTTAGCGTGGAACCACTTGCGTAAATCGGTATCCGGCGCAACATCCTTATTCCATTCATCATAATTCAGATCGGTTTTTTTAATGCCGCGCGGCCACAGCCGGTCAACCAGCACACGGTAACCGTCACTTTCCGCGACCTCATCATAAACCCGTTTGCAGAAAATCATATTGCAGCTCCTTTAATCTGTTTTTCATGACTCAGTAACCAGGCTTTGCGTTCAATTCCTCCGGCATAGCCGGTCAGTTCACCATTTTTGCCGGTAACACGGTGACACGGCACCAGCACTGAAACCGGATTCATGCCGTTTGCCCGTCCGACAGCCCGGACAGCACGCGGGCAGGATAACGACTCAGCCAGCATACTGTAAGTAACCGTACAGCCAAACGGCACGGACAGTAAAGCATCCCAGACTTTTTGCTGAAAAGGCGTTCCCGGCAGCACCAGCGGAACCGTAAATTCCGTCAGTTTACCGGCAAAATAGCCCTGCAATTGTGTATCCAGCAGTGTCAGATGAGGATGACTTCCGTCTTTCACCGCCATTTTCAGCCTGGACGAAACCAGCTGCAAGGTATCTTCGCGACGGTTGTCCTCAGTAAATTCCAGAAAACAGATACCCTGCTCCGTTGCTGCTGCCGACATATCACCCAATACTGTGCTGATTTGTGTACGATATATCATCAGAGTTCCTTTGTTTTTCGCGTACCGTTATAAGGTGTACTGTTTTCTTTACGAAACTGTCTGTTTTTTGAGTTAAAATTGATTTTATTATGCTCAACTTCTTTTTAGTGAAAACTTGATTGAACTCACACTAATGAGTAAAGTACACCCCAACGATACAGCACATTGACTGTACCATTTTAGATTAACAGATAAACACGTTCACCTGAGTATTGAACATTATTTTCAGAAATAATGGAGGAATTGTTATGGCTAAATTAATTAAATCCACAAAAACAACTTTCGATCGTATTACCACTGCAGTTATGACAATTTCTGTACCGCACTTCTTTTAATTAAGACGCGACAAATTGCCGGTGCCGCTGTTATTTATGCGGCACAAAAAAAATCGACAGCTCAAATGCTGTCGATTTTTTTATTTATGTTATTCCGCAACTAACGGTTTATTGTGCGCTTTTTGCGATATCAGGCACTTTGGCCAGGTCAGCGGCAATCTTAACGGTTTCATCAAGATACGCATCCGGTCCTTCGTAATCTTTCGGCAGTGCCTCCAGATTCGCCAGCGGTTTCTTACCTTCACGGGCATAACGTTCATTAATCCGTTTCAGTCTGATCCCTTCCAGTTCTTTATCTTCTTTATCACGCTTCGCGTAATTCAGAGAGATAATATACTGTGTTGGTTTATTCGCCTTAAACCGGGTCAGATCTTCATAAATATATCCGAATTCCGGATCGGCTTTTGAACGTTCCTGATATTTCTGTGCCAGTTCAGGTACCGCTTTACGGATAATATCAGTCTGTGAATACTCCGCCGGGGCAATGCTGTCCCACGGCAGTGCATTATCCTCAAAACTTTCACCGATATCGTCGTTATCAAAGCCGGTCGGCATAATGATATCCGGGGTTACCCCTTTACGCTGGGTACTGCCGCCGTTGATACGGTAGAATTTCTGGATGGTATATTGCACAGAACCTAAATCCGGCCATTCCGGGCGCAGCATCTGATCGTAAATCCGGCTGACCGGACGGTGCTGCTGCACAGTTCCTTTACCGAAGGTCGGCTCACCGACAATCAGTGCACGGCCGTAATCCTGCATCGCTGCCGCAAAAATCTCAGACGCGGAAGCACTCAGGCGGTCAACCATCACCACCAGCGGACCTTTGTAGTAAATGACATCATCGCTGTCAGCATCTTCACGGACACGGCCGTTATTATCCCGCACCTGCACCACCGGACCACTGGTGATAAACAGACCGGACAGATCCACCGCTTCAGTCAGTGCACCACCGCCGTTACCGCGCAGGTCGATAATCACCGCATCCACTTTCTCTTTCGCCAGTTTCTGCAGCTGAGTTTTGGTGTCATTGGTCAGACCCACATAGAAACCCGGAATATTGAGCACCGCGACTTTCTGGTCGCCGACCTGTTTGATGGTCATTTTCACCGCTCTGTCTTCCAGGCGGATCTGCTCACGGGTCAGGGTGACAATACGCGGTTTGGCACCTTTGGTATCACCCAGCACTTCGAGGCGAACTTTACTGCCTTTGGCGCCTTTGATCTGCGATACCACGTCATCCAGACGCCAGCCGACCACATCCACCATCGGCTTTCCGGTCTGGCCGACAGCCAGAATTTTATCCCCGACCGCCAGTTCTTTGCTCTTCAGCGCAGGACCACCGGCGACCAGTGAATTAATCACCGTATAATCATCATCCATCCGCAGCACGGCACCGATGCCTTCCAGAGACAGGCTCATTTCAGAGTTAAACTGCTCGGTATTGCGCGGGGAGAGATAACTGGTGTGCGGATCGATCTCGCGGGCAAACGCGGTCATGATCAGCTGAAAGACATCCTCACTTTTGGTCTGAGTCAGACGCTTAAGGGCATAGGTATAGCGCTTGGTGAGGGTTTCTTTGATTTCGTTGTCATCTTTGCCGGACAGTTTCAGGGTCAGCCAGTCATATTTGACTTTGGCATCCCACAGTTTGTCCAGCTCGGCTTCTGTCTGCGGCCACGGTGCTTTGCTGCGGTCCACATCAATGACATCATCGCCGTCAAAATTCATCGGCTGTTTCAGACGGTTCAGCGCATACTGAAAGCGCTCGAAACGGCGTTTCTGTGACAGATTAAACAGATCATATAACGGCTGTAACTCCCCTTTGCGGAGATAGTTGCCGACATCTGCTTTATTTTTGCTGAATTTCGCCACATCAGACGCTAAAAAGACGTTATGGCTGTAATCCAGCAGATTCAGATAGCGTTCCAGGATTTTCGCTGAAAATTCCGGGTCCAGCTGAAACTGGCGGTAATGGGAGTGCAGAAACCGGGATGTCACACGCTCACTGACCGTGGAGTGCTCCGGTGCCTGCTGAGTATCCGGTAACTGGCTGATTTTGACATCCGGCAGCGCAGTGGTGCCGGTTTTTGCCATCGTATTGCCGGTTAAACTGAATCCGATGAGCAACGCCAGGGGTAAAAATTTGTTCATGCCTCGGTTGACTCCGTATCAGAATTTTAAGTGTTCCGCACGCACGATCATTGCCAACCCTGAAGGCAGCTGAACACGTACACCGTCTTTGGTGATCTCGAGAACCTGCGCATCCATAACGCCGGAACCGACTGTCACTTTCAGTTGCTGTCCAACCTTCAGTGCCTGAATATCAGTAATTGGTGTCAGTTCAGACTGAGATTCGGGACGGGGTGCACGTGGTTTACGTGGTGCGTCAGCGGATTTTGGCGACTGAGCTTTGCCGGTACGCGGCGCTTTAGGCTTGTCCGTACGGCTGCTGCGGGAGTCAGCGGCAGCTTTATCTGCCTGACGTGGTTTTTTCCCGCCTTCCTGCTCACGTTTCTGCGCGCGCTGTGCCTGGACTCTGGCTTTAGCTTCCGTTAACTGGGTACGGGCATGTTCAACATGTTCCGCTTCCAGATCGCCGCAATCGTTACCATCCAGATCAACACGTTTAGCCCCTTCTTTAACGCCGTACAGGTAGCGCCAGCTCGAGGTGTACATCCGCAGTGCGGTACGTAACTGTGTTTTACTGATACCATCTTCTTCAGTGATACGACTGACGATATCGCGGAAGATGCCGATTTTCAGCGGACGGGCTTCGCCTTCTGCCACAAAACATTGCGGGAAGCGCTGAGCCAAAAATGAAATAATTTCTTTACTGCTATTCAACTTGGGTTGATTTTCCATGAATTTTCCTGATTACAACGGTGCTTTGCCAACCAGCAGGCATGAACAGGCGTCATTATAATAGTGTTGCAGACAAATGCTATGCTCCCGGAGGCCTAACTTGCGATCATTTCACGATATTTCGGCATAAAGCACGTTGCAAGATGTGCGCAGAGCGCGTCATTCAAGGCTTTGAGACCAATTTCATCATTATTATCAAAACGATTAAAAATCGGGCTGTCGATATCCAGCACGCCGATAATCTGACCATTTACGATAAGCGGCAACACGATTTCTGAGTTACTGGCCGAATCACAGGCAATATGTCCGGCGAAATCATGCACATCATCCACACGGATGACCCGTCCCTGCGCAACCGCCGTTCCGCAGACACCCCGCCCCGCAGGAATACGGACACAGGCGACTTTGCCCTGAAACGGTCCCAGCACAAGGGTATCACCCTGGAGAAGATAGAATCCGGCCCAGTTTATCTGTTCCAGTTCATCAAACAGGACAGCACTGACATTGGACAGTGTTGCGATGACATCCTTCTCATCACTGATGAGCGATGTTAAACGGCGGGTTAAATCCTGATAAAACGCGAGTTTGTTCATGTGTCACACTACAGTTACGGGTTAAATATCCGGTTAAAGTAATGTTTAATTTATATCAAATAACAAGGCAGCCCTATAGGAATAATTACAAATCCTTTCACATTTTCCGGGAATAAGGAGAGAAAAAACGGCGGGAATAAAAAAGAGACCGGATAAAGTCCTCTATCCGGTCCAGGGAAAAAGGCTCGTAGCGAGCCGTGCGCTAAAATTGCCATTGAAAATATCGTACAACCTACATGATTAAGATTAGTCGGTTTGGTTACATATGCAAAATATTTATTTATCAAATCGTTAACATATATCTGATTTAAATGGCTTATATTTCAGTTGGTTAATTAATAACCGAATATTAATCGTTAAATTTCATAATTAATATGTGTTATTTATCACCACACAGCGCACCGGCAGCCTCTTTCACCGGGGTCAGATCCATCTCTTTTTCCGGGTTTCCGGGTTGTTTTAATGTAATAACTGAGAGATCAGTCACTTTTATTTTCTGCTCTTTCGCCTGTTGTGCCGCCACATCATTCAGCGGGTATGACATCAGTGTGGACGGATTAATCACCCACAGTGCATTTCCGTCCCGGCAGTTGAGCATCACTTCCTCACGGGTAAACGGCCATTTCTCACCAAACTGGAATTTGCTGATGGTTTTCAGCGGCGCAGCCTGTGCCGCTCCCGCCAGTAAAAGAGGAATTAATGCCAGAGCTTTCATCATCGTATGTCCCGGTTGTCAGCCCGCCGGAGAGTTACGCAGGCTGATAAGTTGCAAAAATCGCCACCATTAAAATGGCCAGTGTGCCGAGAATTATCTCAATCCAGCTGTTAATCATCAACAGGCGGAAGCGGCCTGATTGTGCGATTTTCGGTACTACCGCATAACGGTTGATTACCGCCAGCAGGACCATCGTCAGTACCAGCCCGGTTTTCAGCCACAACAGTGCCTGATAATCACTGCCGCTCCACTGCGGCCAGTCCGGCAGCAGCATCAGAGTGCTGATAAGGCCGGTTGCCAGTACCAGGAAGACAGCAAGGTGACCCAGGTTTGAAAAACGGATCAGTGTCGCGGTAACGTCCTTTGGCAGCCCCTCGGCAAGCGTGTCCCGCCGGAGCAGGATCAGCAGACAGACCAGGAACGGCCATAATCCGCCGAACCAGTAAGCAGCACTGAGAAGATGAACAACCTGATTAAGCTGATATAACCGCCCCGCCCAGCCGCTGTACAGCATACCGTGGCCGGTAAACGCATGCAGCGCCAGCATCACAGCCGCACACACCAGGAACAGCGAACTTTGTGCTCTGCCGGCCGGCAGAAGCAGTCCGCCGCAGAGAACCACCGCAAGCACCAGTTGCCAGCGCCAGATCTCCCCGAAAGATGTCGACAGTACGGCGGATATAATGTCCGGGTCCCGCATATCTGCCCAGCCATCCCCCATCAGTGCTGCCTGTAACAGCAGCCAGAGAACGGTTGTCAGAGCCGCGAGCACCGCTGCACAGCGCGCAGTGTAACGAAGCCTGACCCGCAGCAGCAGCGCCACCCGGTCACCGGAGAGCAGGACAGAGAACAGGCCGCAGCCCGCAAGGAGCATCACGGCCGTAAAATGAATGAAGCGGCAGATAATCAGCAGCGCTTCCGGTGTCAGTTCCATAACCGGCTTATTTCACCGTAAACTGATAGGCACCGTTGGTTTTATGTCCGTCAACAGAAACCACTTTCCATTCGACATGATAGACACCGGCAGGCAGCGTTTCCGTCAGCGGGAGGATCAGACGGGTATCATTCCCTTCCGCCAGTTCCGGTTTTCCGGCTGCCACACTCTTATTCTGTGCATCTTTCACACTGATTTTACTGAATTTAAGTTCAATACCTTCGGAGAAGTCCAGTGAGATATGTTCAGGCGATCCGGTCACTGCGGTATCAGCCGCCGGTACCAGCGTTTTGACATGCGCATGCGCGAAAGCCTGCTGGCCGGATAAACCAACGAATAAAACAACAACAGCAGATAATTTGCGCCAGTGCGCCGTCAGGTTAGTTAACATAATGGTATGCCTCATTTTTGCAGGTGATGTAATTATGCGGGACATACTAGCGCAACCAGGGGTATTGCGGAAACCTTCACAGGCCGGAGAGTGTTTTTTGTGATCGGTAACACAAATAAAAACCACACAAATATCAGTACATTATGATAATTGTGTGGTTATATTATAAATAATAATGCTGTCAGCAATAATCAGCTTGCTGAAGGCTCGCTCGCCATGCGACCCAGATCTTTATCCAGCAGGAACATCGATTTACCGCTGTCACCCACCATCGCAAATTTATCCAGTACAGATTTGAACAGTTTTTCTTCTTCGTGTTGTTCAGCCACATACCATTGCAGGAAGTTAAAGGTGGAGTAATCCTGTGAGGTCAGCGCAGCATGTACCAGTTTATTAATTTCATCAGTAATTAATTTTTCATGCTCCAGCGTCAGAGTGAAAACTTCACTCACTGAACCGAATTCAGTCGGTGGTGCATCGATGGCTCCCAGCAGCGGCATCGCGCCGGTATCGCTGAGATAATTAAACAGGCGCTGCATATGTTCCATTTCTTCCGCGGCATGCGCTTTTAAAAATGCGGCAGCACCCTCGTAACCTTTATCAGCACACCATGCGCTCATCTGCAGATATAAATTCGAGGAATAGAATTCAAGATTCAGCTGGGCATTCAGTTGTTTGACCATATCCGTCTTTAACATATACAGGCTCCTGAGTAATAGTTTATTTCATCATCTGCGGTCATTATGCACACTCCTGCCGGGAAGAAAAGTGCTATTTAATAACTTCACAACATATTGAAAACAAAATGATTTTGTAAAGATAATCAGAATTAATCGCATTCTCTTTACTGGCAAACTGAATACGCTTTAATCCGGGCTTGCAGTCCGGCGGAAGCTCAGTTAAGTTAAGGCCGTCAGCCGTTACAGGAGCATATCGTGGGTTATAATCTTGCCGAACTCAGTCAGGAAGAGATGGATAAAATCAATGCGGACTTAGCCGCATCCGGTGTCGCCTTTAAAGAGCGCTATAATATGCCGGTGATCGCCGAGCAGGTGCAGCAGACACTGCCGGAATCCCTGCGTGCCTATTTTGCCGAACGTCTGGTGTTTTACCGTCAGCGCAGTGCCGGATTATCCCGCCTGCCGTATGAGCCGAACGCCAAACGCTGAATATAATAAAGGCGTGCCTGAGCACGCCTTCAGGCCGTCGACAAACCCGCAGGGGTTGGCGACGACCGACAAATATTGTAAAAATAAATCAGGAAAATCAATTTATTGATTTTCGGCTGATAACACAAAGCAGGAAAAACCGCGTTTTATCCTGCTTTGTCTGCAATATTAAGGCGTGCAGTTGCACGCCTTTTTACGGTTTAACCGTCAGTGTCATTACTGCGGCAGACCGTAAGTCATGGTTTTTGCCGCACAATTGATATCAACGGTATAGCTGACCTGCTTTTTCGAGCCGCGCACTACCAGCGGCACGCTGTAATTACCGTCTTTCTCAGTCACTTCCGCCACATTCACCCAGGCAACCGGCTTGCTGCCCAGCAGCGCTTTATCATCCTGCCAGCGCGGGTAACGGCTCTGCACAAAATCATATTTCACCTGTGCCGCTATCTGATCTTTGTTCAGCGATTCGCACGACGGGAACGTCACCATACGCTCATTTTTGACTTCTGCTGTCGCCGGCGCCTGTGCGCTGACGGTAAATGCCAGC
The DNA here is from genome assembly GCF_019242955.1 of Morganella morganii. Classification (GTDB taxonomy): domain Bacteria; phylum Pseudomonadota; class Gammaproteobacteria; order Enterobacterales; family Enterobacteriaceae; genus Morganella; species Morganella sibonii. The sequence continues at coordinate 1,843,785 of NZ_CP066129.1, read as the reverse complement.
AGAATACCTGCACCTGCCAATCCGGTACGGGTGAACAGATTCATTGCTTTCATAAAACCTCCTGTTTTAATCCCGAAAGAGACTAAATGTCATTTTTATACAATAGCGCTTAATCAAATTTTACTTAATGCTTATTGATACAAACTAACATATTTATTATCAGGAAATTGTGACACTTGTTAAATATTTGTTTCTGTTATTCGCTGTCGTCATCTTCCTCATCAAACATCGCGCGGATCTGCTCACCGCCGTGATGCCGTTCGCGTAACTCTGCCGCAACCTGTGCGATGGCCTCACCACTGCTCATTCCTTCCTGCATCAGGGTATGGATACGCTCAACAGCGGCCTGCTGTTCTTCATGACTTAACGCGGGCATTCCGGTAAACATAATCACCTTCTATAACATTTCAGTAAAAAACACATTATACTCATAATGATGGCGGTACGCATCCGCCTGTTTTCCGATAAAATAACCGGCAGTTTCCGGACACAGATTACTGACAAATTTAATGATGACATCACATTCCGTACCTGTACTGACACCGCTCGAATACCAGCCCGGTCTTGCCCTGAGCCTGTTTGCCCCGCTGTCACATCAGCCTTGGGCCATGCTGCTGCACTCCGGCAGTGCACAACATCAGCATAACCGCTTTGATATTCTGACCGCCGATCCCCTGATGACCCTGACCACCCGGGGGGATGAAACCTTAACTGAAGATAGCCGGGGCCGGTGTGTCCGTCAAAATGAGGACCCGTTTCAGTTACTGGATACTGCACTGGTACAGTGCGGGCTGAATCCGCTGCCGCACGATGATTATCCGTTTGCGGGCGGTGCCATGGGATTGTGGGGATATGATCTCGGACGACGGACTGAATCCCTGCCGTCGCTGGCACGCAATGAGCTCTCTGTCCCGGACATGGCCGTCGGTATTTATGACTGGGCGGTGATTGTTGACCACCAGCGCCGCTGCGCCACATTAATCACTTATACTGATCCCGCCGCACGTCTGCACTGGCTGGAAAACCAGACCACACCGGAAACCGTGCCTTTCGCCCTGACCGGTGACTGGCAGTCCGATATGACCGAAACGGAATATCACGCCAGTATTGCCCGTATTCATGACTATTTACAGGCCGGTGACTGTTATCAGGTCAATTTATCGCAGGGATTTACCGCCCCGTATGAGGGGGATGAATGGCAGGCTTTTCTGCGGCTGAATGACGAAAACAAAGCGCCGTTTTCCGCATTTCTCCGCCTGCCGGATGCCGCTGTGCTATCTGTGTCGCCGGAACGCTTCCTGTGGCTGAAAGACGGCACCGCCGAAACCCGTCCTATCAAAGGTACCCGTCCCCGTCATCTGGCTGATCCGCAGGCTGACGAGGCAGAAAAACAGGCACTGGCCGCGTCAGAAAAAGATCGCTCGGAAAACCTAATGATTGTTGATCTGATGCGCAATGATATCGGCCGGGTGGCACTTCCGGGTTCGGTCAGTGTACCATCGCTGTTTGCTGTTGAGCCGTTCCCTGCGGTCTGGCATCTGGTCAGTACCATTACCGCACAATTACCTGCGGCATGCCGGGCGGCACATTTATTGCGGGCCTGTTTTCCCGGCGGTTCCATTACCGGCGCGCCGAAAATCCGCGCGATGGAAATCATTGAAGAACTCGAGCCTGTCCGCCGCCACGCCTACTGCGGCGCTATCGGTTATATCAGCGCCTGCGGCACCATGGACACCAATATCGCGATCAGAACACTGATTGCAGAAAACAACCACCTGTATTGCCGTGCAGGTGGCGGAATTGTCGCCGACAGCCGTGCCGCAGACGAATACCAGGAAACGTTTGATAAACTGGGCCGCATCCTGACGGTGCTGCCGGAGAGAAAAAATGAGTCCGCTTGAACGCTTTATTCCGCGGTTTCAGTTAACCCGCCCCTCTGAAGCGGAAATTGCCGGTGAGCGTGATCGCCGGGCGGCGGTGTTACTGCCCATTACCAATAAAGAGCGGCCCGGCATTCTGCTGACACAGCGGGCCGCGTCGATGCGTTCCCATCCGGGTCAGATTGCCCTGCCGGGCGGCGCGGCGGATCCCGGTGAAATCTCCCCCATCGCTACGGCATTGCGTGAGGCACGCGAGGAAGTCGGTATTCCGCCGCAGTCTGTGAAGGTGCTGGGACAAATGGCACCAGTGGACAGTGTGACAGGTTTCCGGGTGACGCCGGTGGTCGGGATTATTCCGTCATCACTGCCGCTGTCGGGTAACCCGCAGGAAGTGGCGGATATCTTTGAACTGCCGCTTGATGCCGCTCTTGATCTGAGCCGTTACCGCTACATTGATATGGCCCGTAATACCGTAGAGCGCCGCCTCTATTTTTACCTGTATGAAGGACGGATGATTTGGGGATTAACAGCCGGTATTTTATATCGTCTCGCAACGCAAGTGAAAAATGATTGATTTGTAACCGATTTCACACTTCTGCCCTATTTCCCCCTGTTTTTTTTCATCAGGTATGCCCGATTTTTATCCGAAAGCGCTGTTACGCAGTGAAAAATGCGATAAACTACTTTATCCGTGTGAGCAAATAACAGTAAAGTAACGCGCTTTACGATAAATCACTATTACATTGTTTTTTAAGGAGTCTGACGTGATTAGCGTTTTTGACATGTTTAAAGTGGGTATTGGTCCTTCCAGCTCCCATACCGTAGGGCCGATGAAAGCCGGGAAGCAGTTTGCTGATGAGTTGGTTGAAAAAGGTCTGATTTCCCGTGTGACCCGCGTTTCTGTTGATGTCTACGGATCACTCTCCTTAACCGGGAAAGGTCACCACACCGATATCGCCATCATTATGGGTCTGGCCGGGAACTTACCGGCAACCGTTGATATCGATGGTATTGCCGGTTTTATCCGCAATGTGGAAGAGACTGAGCGTCTGTCACTGGCCAATGGTCAGCAGACCGTGGATTTCCCGCGTGAAGGCGGCATGAATTTCCACACCGGTAACCTGCCGCTGCACGAAAACGGTATGAGCATCACTGCATTTGCCGGTGATGAAGAACTGTACACCAAAACCTATTACTCCATCGGCGGCGGGTTTATCGTCGATGCAGAGCATTTCGGTCAGGATAACGCCAATGAAACACCGGTTTCCTACCCGTATGCGTCAGCTGAAGAGCTGCTCAATCACTGTCATCAGACCGGGCTTTCAGTTTCCTCTCTGATGCTGAAAAATGAGCTGGATATGCACAGCCGTGAAGAGATCGACGCGTATTTCGCCGATGTCTACAAAACCATGACTGACTGTATCGCCCACGGTCTGGAAACCGAAGGTATTCTGCCGGGGCCGCTGCGTGTACCGCGCCGCGCCGCCGCGCTGAACCGCCTGATCAACTCAGCCGGTAATCTGTCCAAAGACCCGATGAACGTGGTTGATCTGGTTAACATGTTTGCACTGGCCGTCAACGAAGAAAACGCCGCGGGCGGCCGTGTGGTCACCGCACCGACAAACGGTGCCTGCGGGATCGTACCTGCCGTGCTGGCGTATTATGATCACTGCATCGAGAAAGTCACGCCGGAAACCTACCTCCGCTACTTCCTCGCCTGCGGCGCGGTCGGTATTCTGTACAAGATGAACGCATCTATCTCCGGTGCGGAAGTCGGTTGCCAGGGCGAAGTCGGCGTAGCCTGCTCCATGGCAGCGGCCGGTCTGACTGAAATCCTCGGCGGCAGTGCGGAACAGGTTTGTGTCGCAGCTGAAATCGGCATGGAACACAACCTGGGCTTAACCTGTGACCCGGTTGCCGGCCAGGTTCAGGTGCCATGTATCGAACGTAACGCCATTGCCTCCGTGAAAGCGATCAACGCCGCCCGTATGGCTATGCGCCGTACCAGCGCACCGCGTGTTTCTCTCGATAAAGTCATCGAAACTATGTATGAAACCGGGAAAGACATGAACGCCAAATACCGTGAAACATCACGCGGCGGTCTTGCAATCAAGGTTCAGTGTGACTGATTTTGTGAATTAAGTCTCAAAACATAATTCGGTAACATTAATATCCCTGCAACATTGCAGGGATATTTTTTACCTGAAGCGCATCAGCACCGGTTGTTTTTCAATCAAACACCCTGTTTTCAGGCAGAAATGCTAACAATATGTGAAACCCATCAACACAACACTCTGATAAATGCCTCATTCACAACCCATCACTCTGAGAAATAACTCTTTCAACACAATAATTAACTATAATTAAGTGTTTAATGTTTCTGTTTTGTTGTTTTCTGACGGAAAGCAAGTTTTTTTACATCCATAGAATGTTACTCTGTCATTTAATTAGTGCCCCGAAATTAATTACCGCTGCTTAAACGTAAATAATTAGCGGTATCACGGGCCTGAGACTATCTTTACACCGGAGTCTTACGGTTTTTTTCCTGACCCATAAAAGATTCTGTGTAATACACAAGAACCATCCTGTCTGATGTTAAGGGGGAACAGAGGTGAGTATAGCCATTATGATTGGCACCCACGGCAAAGCCGCTGAGCAGTTACTGCGCACGACTGAAATGCTGATCGGTGAACAGGAGAACGTCTCCTTCATCGATTTCGTACCGGGGGAAAATGCCGACACACTATATGCGAAGTACAATGAAAAGCTGCCCGGTTTATCAACCGCTGACGGGGTTTTATTCCTCGTTGATACCTGGGGCGGCAGCCCGTTCAACGCAGCAAACCGCATCGTAACCGAGCAGGACCAGGCCGCAGGCGGCAACAGTAATTATGAGATAGTCACAGGCGTCAACGTACCGATGCTGGTCGAAACCTTTATGTGCCGCGATGACAATCCGTCATTACAGGAACTGGTTGCGGTCGCACTGGAAACCGGCCGCGAAGGTATCCGCGCCCTGAAAGCACAGGAAGAACCGGCACCGAAAGCGGCACCTGCACCAAAACCGGCCGCACAGCCGGCGGCACCGGCAGGCCCGGGCGGACACATGACCATCGCCCTCGCCCGTATCGATGACCGTCTGATCCACGGCCAGGTCGCCACCCGCTGGACCAAGGAAACCAACGTCAAACGTATTATTGTTGTCAGTGACGATGTCGCCAACGATACGGTCCGCTCAACACTGCTCAAGCAGGTCGCGCCTCCGGGTGTTACTGCGCACGTGGTGGATGTCGCCAAAATGGTCCGTGTCTGGAATAACCCGAAATACGCCAATGACCGCTGTATGCTCCTGTTTACCAACCCGGCCGATGTTCTGCGCCTGGTGGAAGACGGCGTGGAGATCAAATCGGTTAATATCGGCGGGATGGCTTTCCACGAAGGTAAAAAACAGGTTAACAATGCGGTTTCCATCGATGAGAAAGATATTGAGGCATTTAAAGCACTGAATGACCGCAACATCGAGCTGGAAGTCCGTAAAGTCTCCACCGATTCAAAAATAAAAATGATGGATTTAATCAGCAAAGCTGAAAGTTAATTTGACCCATTACTCAATACAAAATTTGTTGTTTGCAAAATGACTGGTTAAAGGAGAAACACAATGGAACTTTCCGTTGTACAAATCGTCCTGGTCTTCATCGTTGCCTGTGTCGCGGGTATGGGGTCAATCCTCGATGAATTCCAGTTCCACCGCCCTCTGGTCGCCTGTACGCTGATGGGGATCGTACTGGGTGATATGAAAACCGGGATCATGATCGGCGGTACGCTGGAAATGATCGCGCTCGGCTGGATGAACATCGGTGCGGCTGTGGCACCGGATGCGGCGCTGGCATCCATCATTTCCACCATCCTGGTTATCGCCGGGGGTCAGAACATCGGTGCCGGTATCGCGCTGGCGATTCCGCTGGCGGCAGCCGGTCAGGTGCTGACCATTATTGTCCGTACCATTACCGTTGCCTTCCAGCACATGGGTGACCGTGCGGCGGATAAGGGGAATCTCACCGCTCTGGGGATGATCCACGTCAGTGCCCTGCTGTTACAGGCAATGCGTATCGCTATCCCGGCTGTCATTGTGGCCGTGTCTGTCGGTACTGATGTTGTCCGTGAAATGCTTGACTCGATTCCGGACTGGGTCACCAACGGTCTGAATATCGCAGGCGGCATGATTGTTGTGGTCGGTTACGCGATGGTTATCAACATGATGCGTGCCGGCTACCTGATGCCATTCTTCTATCTGGGTTTCGTTACCGCGGCATTTACTGATTTCAACCTGGTTGCGCTGGGTGTTATCGGTGCGGTTATGGCTGTGCTGTATATCCAGCTCAGTCCGAAATACAACAAATCGGAAGTCGTTGTCGCTGCCGGCAGCAAAAACGACCTGGATAACGAGTTAGACTAAGAAGGTGAGCAACATGGTTGATACTACAAGCAACGTAACCGGCAGAAAACAGTTAAGAAAGAGCGATATCCGGGGTGTTTTCATCCGCTCAAACCTGTTTCAGGGTTCATGGAACTTTGAACGTATGCAGGCGATGGGCTACGCATTCTCGATGGTACCGGTGATCCGCCGTCTTTATCCGGAAAATAATGAAGAACGCAGGCAGGCTATCAAACGCCATATGGAGTTCTTTAACACACATCCGTATATGGCTGCCCCTATCCTCGGTGTGACCTGTGCGATGGAAGAGCAGCGTGCGAATGGCGCGGCTATCGATGATGGTGCCATCAACGGTATCAAAGTCGGTCTGATGGGACCGCTGGCCGGTGTCGGTGACCCGATCTTCTGGGGTACCGTGCGTCCGGTCTTTGCTGCCCTCGGTGCGGGGATTGCCATGACCGGCAGCCTGCTCGGGCCGTTACTGTTCTTCTTCCTGTTTAACCTGGTCCGCCTGGCAACCCGTTATTACGGTGTGGCTTACGGCTATAAAAAAGGACTGGATATTGTTCAGGATATGGGCGGCGGCTTCCTGCAGAAACTGACAGAGGGGGCATCAATCCTCGGCCTGTTTGTTATGGGTGCGCTGGTAAATAAATGGACAAAAGTGAATATCCCGCTTGTGGTGTCGGAAATTAAAAACCCGACCACCGGCGAGATGGAAATCACCACTGTCCAGACCATCCTCAACCAGCTGATGCCGGGCCTGATGCCGCTGCTGCTGACATTCGGTTGTATGTGGCTGCTGCGCCACAAAGTGAATGCCCTGCTGATTATTATCGGCTTCTTTGTGCTGGGCATTCTGGGTTACGTCTTTGGTTTCCTGGGACTGTAACCGGCAGCACGCGCGTTAACGGACGTATATTTTCAGAGCGCGTATTTTCAGAATGAATATGTTAGTTTAAACGGGAGGCTCGCCTCCCGTTTTTTGTTTCACTTCAGGGGAAAGAACCACAATGACTGTAAATGATATTGTTCTGCTGGCCGTGATTGTGCTGATGCTGCTGTTTGCCGTTTATGACGAATTTATTGTTAACACACTGAAAGGCAAAACACAGCTGCGGATAAAACTGCGCCGTAACCATCGCGCTGATGCCGTGATCTTTATCCTGCTTATCGGTATTGTTATTTATAATAATATAACCGGACACGGCAGCCCGTTAACAACCTATTTACTTTCCGGGTGTATTATCATTGCAATTTATCTGGCTTTTATTCGTTCACCAAAGTTATATTTTAAACAGGATGGCTTTTTTTACGCCAATGCATATATTAAATATGACAGAATAAAAACAATGAATTTATCAGAAGACGGCATTCTTCTTGTGGGTTTGGAAAATCGGAAAATTTACATAAAAGTCACCCATCTTGATGATTTACAAAAGATTTATAATTTTATGATTAATCATAAATAATAACCCCTGATTTTTATCCCCCTACAGAAATAAAGACTAATGATAATATTAGTCTTTATTTTCTTATTAAATACCCTGGTAATGAAAATCATTCTCATTAGCATCTTTATAAATTAAAATATATATTCTTGCCTTTTTTATTTTCTGTGATATCTTTCCGGTCACGTCATTGGGGAGTAGCCTGTTCTGTTATTAACCTCACAGAGAAATAACAGAAAATCCGTGTCAACATACTTGCGTGATATTATATCAGCATGGTGCGGATGCCGTTTCGGTTGGCAAGACCATAGACACGCAGTTCACCGGAGGTCGGGGTTGGATTGTGTGTATATGGATAAGCTACCCGACCGAGACTGAGTTTATGAGTTTTTACGCCACCCTCGTCCTTGCCCTGGCCCTGTCTATGGATGCCTTCGCCGTTGCTGTCTGCAAAGGCGCTACCCTGAACAAACCACCTTTACGTGAAGCACTGCGCACCGGTTTTATCTTTGGCATAATTGAAGCTGTCACCCCGCTTATCGGCTGGGCAATCGGCATTTATGCCAGTCAGTATGTGATGGAATGGGATCACTGGATTGCCTTCTCACTGCTGTTTATCCTCGGTGCACGTATGATTTACAACAGTGTCACTGCCGGTGATGACTGCTGTGCCCGTCATGAAAAACCACAACGTCACAGCGCATTACATCTGGCAACCACGGCTGTTGCCACCAGTCTGGATGCCATGGCAATTGGCGTCGGTCTTGCCTTCCTGGAAGTTAATATTGTCCATACCGCGATGACTATCGGGCTGATGACCATGATTATGGCCACCACAGGGATGATACTCGGGCGTTATATCGGCCCGCTGCTGGGCAAACGGGCTGAAATTATCGGCGGGATTGTACTGATTATTATCGGCTTCACCATTCTGTATGAACACATCGGTTAATCCGCAGTGGTGATACGTTCTGATGACCCGCTCCGGCGGGTCTTGTTGTTTCTGAATCTGACTTATTCTTCCCGGCGGTATACCCGGATCAGAAAATTGGTTTCACAGGAAAATGCGGTTTCGGCTGCCAGCTGATTTCTGACCGCGTCCGTCGCTTTCCAGGCAAACGGTGTCATGGAGAGCAGAGCGAGTGCATCCGCACCGTTCAGCACCATCGGATAAGCCACCTGCTGTTCCTCTGCCGGGCCGAATCCCGGAAAATGTTCTTCTTTCAGCGGATGCAGATGTACCTCATCATAAATACGTGATTTCAGCTGATACAGATGACGCGGTCCCGGTGTTACCGTAATCACAATACCGCCCGGTTTCACCACCCGGGTTAACTCGTCAGGATTACATGGCGCATAGATCCGCAGCACGCCCTCCAGACTGTTATCCTCAAAGGGTAAACGCTGGCTGGAGGCCACACAAAAGCTGACCTGCGGATAACGTTTTGCCCCGTAGCGGACTGCGACCTTCGCCACATCCAGCCCGTAAACCGTAATCTGCCGTGCTGCAAGGCGTTCCGCCAGCGCACTGGTGTAATAGCCCTCACCACAACCGATATCCAGTACCTGTTCTGCCTGTGCCGGTAAATATTGCTCAAATGCAGCGATCACCTGATCCCGCAGCGGACGGTAATGATGATTATCCAGAAATGCCCGGCGTGCCTGCATCATCTCTTTACTGTCACCCGGTTCTTTTGAGCGCTTGAACTGAACCGGCAGAAGGTTGATATATCCCTCTTTCGCAAGATCAAACTGATGGTGATTTTTGCAACTGTAACTGCCGGAACGGCGTGTCAGCGGGTGCTGGCAAAGCGGACATTGGTAAGACATAATCATTCACTGTGAAATAATGTAAAGGTGCAACCGGCAACGGCCTGTGCCGGTGACGGAAAATCTGAGGCGAAACCATACCATGAAAACCTACTGGTGGCAGGATAAAATTGATGATTATCAGCAATGGCACAGCCTGCTCATCAGGGTTAATCCGGAAACGGCAAATAAGGATGCGCCTGCTCTGCTCAGCGGTCATTACAGCCGGATGCAATTACAGCTGCGCGGCACTCCGCTGTTCTGGGCAACCGTTCTGCGCGACCATTGCGGTGTCTGGCTGATTTGTAATCAGGACCATCCGGCTCAGCAGAATCTGTTATCGCCGCTTCGCTCACAACAGACTGAGAAAATTGCTGCTCTGCCGGCAGATCAGCAAACCCCGCAGTGGTGCCGTTACTTCGCCCGGGATTTGCAGGAACGGTCCTCCCCGCTGCTCACCGCCGGAGAGTGGTTGCTGCGCCCGATGAATATTACACCGCCGTCCGCTCCTTATATTGTCAGCGCACCGCATCCCCGCGAAAAATGGTGCTTCCGTTCGCCGTTCACCAAAGATATCAGTAATGCGGACTGGCAGTTATACCCCGGTGATTTACCTGATCTGCAATCCCCCGAACGGGTTATATTTGTGGACTGGTGGTTCGGCGGTTACCGGCTGCTGCCGCGCTATACCGTTGAACCTCAGAGCAGCCGCCTGAAATACTGGCGCAAAGTGGCCCGCGAAGGAAAACTGCCGCCGGTGCTGGTCTGGTATATCAGCGGTCTGGCATCCTACCTCATCCTGGACGGCCATTTGCGGTTACAGGCAGCGTATGATGAAAATATCCCCCCCTCCTTTATTGTACTCAGTCAGTATCATGAATGCCGTTACGAACCCGACCCGGCTGAGATTGAAAAAGTACAGAGGGCATTAGAACATCAGATGCATAAAAATCCGCGCCCGAATGTCCGCGGAATAAACCAGACATTAATCAGTCTGTATCAGAACCGGTACGGACGCCATTCCACCCGCAGCCGGGCAATACTGGGTGACGGCAGTACATGGGAAGAGGACGTTTCCCGCTATCTGCACCGGTATCAGGATACCGGGCATCTCACTGCCATTTTACGGCGGACAGAAGAAACGGAGTGACCCGCTAATCGGATAAATCTGCTGTGAATATTTTTTGTTCAACGCAGAATACAGCTTTACCCGTCAGATTACTCTCCGCCCCCTGAGCCATATAAGGAATATCTATGTCCGGATTCACCCGTACCTTTATTACACCACTTTTGCTGCTGTTTTCAGCCTCGCTGTTTGCCGCGGCAGAAACCAAACCGGCAGCGCCGGAAAAAACCGCCGCAGCTGATCTGGATCTGGTCTTTGTTCTGGATAAAAGCGGTTCAATGTCCGGTTTTGAACAAGACACCATCGGCGGTTATAACTCCGTTCTTGCGGAAAACCGTAAAAAAGAGGGAAATATTTACGTCACAACGGTTTTATTCAACCAGGAAAACAGCACACTGCACAACCGCGAACCTATCAGTAAAGTCAAAAACCTGACCCCGGATGATTACACCGTCGGTGGTAATACCGCATTACTCGATGCGGTCGGCGTAACAATTGAAAAAATCCGCGAAAACCGGAAAATTACCAAAAACAATAATGTGTTATTTGTCATTATTACCGACGGTGAAGAAAACAGCAGCAGTAAATACAGCCGGGATAAGATCAAAACAATGATTAATTCTGCGGAAAAAGAAGATAAGTGGGACTTTATTTTCCTCGGTGCCAATATTGATGCGATCGCAGAAGCCGGAAATATCGGAATTAAAAGCGACAACGCCACCGGTTATGTGCAGGATAAAGCCGGTTATGGCAAAGCGTATGAAGCGGTGAATAAAGCTGTTGAAGTAAAACAGCAATCAAAACCGATTACTTCCGACTGGAAAGCTGACGTCGAAAAAGATAACAACGAACGCAGTAAAAAATAACAAAACACCTCTTATTTATTCACCAAAACAGTACGGTTCGCCGTACTGTTTTATTTTCTCGTCCCGCCATTCTTTTTTCCCCGCAACTCTGCTTACCATGAACATTAAATGACCAAAGTTCAGCCGGATAATTACGCCAATTTGACTATATTAATGCCAATAACAACCACGAGGTGTAATTATGTTTAAAAAATCTTATCTTTTTTTAGCATTGATTCCTTTTATCTCTGTTGCCGCACCGGGTATTGATGAAAGTGATGATGTCACAACCTCAATGCCTGATTTTGCTACCGGTAAAATAGAGCAATCTGCCGGTGTTAAATTAGGTTCCGGGTTTATCAGTAACGATGCAAATAACACGATTATCATTGGTAACACGGCGGATAAAAATGAAATCCCGCCGGAAAACCCGAACAGCAGCATACCGGCAAACCAGCCAAAACCGCCGGTGGCAAAGTCTGATTCTGATATTGCTATCGGTAACAGTGCCTATGCTGACGGTTCCGCAGATGGCCAGGCCGGAGCTCCGTCAATGGCTGTCGGTAATGGCGCCGTTGCCAAAGGTGAAGGCTCTGTTGCCCTCGGCAGCAAAGCCGTTTCTGACGGAATGGGCGGTGTGGCCATCGGTGATGCGGCGAAACAGAAAAACGGCGGGATCAGTATCGGCGGCAATGCCAGCGCCGGTGCGGGTGGTACCATTGATAACCCGTTCGGTGGTACGGTTGAAATCAACAACAGCGTTGCTATCGGCCGTGATGCAAAAGTCACCGGCGGCGCCATTGACTCTATCGCTCTGGGTTCCGGCTCTGTTGCCGGCAAAACCAGCGGTGATGCCCGCTTCCTGGACAAAACCGATGCAGCGGCTCAGTACACCGGTGAATTATCTATCGGGAAAAAAGCAGAAGCCCCGCAATGGGGTGAGAAAGATACTTACCGCCGGATCACCAATGTCGCCGGTGGTTCAGAAGATACCGATGCCGCGAATATTGCCCAGCTGAACGTGGTCAATAATACCGCCACTGCGGCAGAAAACACGGCCAAAGCAGCTGATACAAAAGCAACGGATGCCAAAAAAGCGGCAGATGCTGCGGACGGTAAAGCCACTGAAGCACAAAAAACGGCGGTAACGGCAAATACCAATGCGGTTGATGCCCGTAATACGGCTTATACCGCCAATACCACAGCGCAGAAAGCCAATAATACCGCGAATAGTGCCTATAACCTGGCAACGCACAACGCCGCCCGTATTGATAAACTGGAGCTGCGCTATGATGAGCTGAATGACAAAATGCAGCGCGGTTTTGCAATGTCCGCCGCCACATCAAACCTGTTCCAGCCGTATAACGTCGGTAAATTTAACCTCAGCGCGGCAGTCGGCGGATATAACTCTGAAAATGCCGTTGCTGTCGGCAGCGGCTACCGTTTCAATGAAAATGTCGCGGTTAAAGCCAGCCTCGCGACTTCCGCGTCAAACGGCGGAGATGTTATGTACGGTGCCGGTATGAATCTGGAATGGTAATAAACAGCTAAAAGTAACACAGGCTACCGGCCGGATACCATTTTGCTATTCTGCGCCGGCAGCCATTACATTAAAAACGTTTATTTTCCGGGGGGGTTAAGCATTATCCGGCAATTGGTTCCGGACATCGGCAGCTCAGCAAAATATAAAAACAAAAATACCAATAATATGCCGGAAAAATCAGAATTTAACACTCACCTTAAGTTCAGAACAGGCGACTAACTCTGATTCCTCAGAGTACAGAAAATAAAACAACCGAGGATAAAAATACAATTACAATCAGTGCGAGTAATGTTCTGAATATACCCTTCAATGTTTGCTCAAGAAATACTAATCCGTGTTTGTTACCCATCTCTTTCAGAATCCATAGCGCTACTCATTTTATTTTAGTTATGTGAAACCCATCACGATATAATGATATTACTTATCCATTTAGTCAATAAATATACTGTTTTCGAAATCTTTTTTTGATGAGTATCGGCTCCTCCCCCTGCAAACCTGATAATGAAACTCATTTTGTTTTGATACGTTTTCTGTCCGCTTTACACCTTCCCGGAAAGATCTGCATGCCGTACAGCCGGGACCTGAAATAATCCGTCCCATGCTATCAATTAGTTGATAATGCTTTATCACCGAAAGCATGACACAACGCAATAAAATTTATATCATTATGTTATTAATGAATTTTTATCTTGTAAATCGCATATTTATCACATCAGCCATCTGACACAAACACAACTACGCACATCGATAATATCGCGTTAGTGAGAATTATCAGATTTTATGATTGAAAATCCATCTCCGAAAACCTGAAAAGGCGTTTATCTGTTTTTTTTACTAAAAAAACGTGTTCAGGCGCAATTTTTATTTGCCTTAAGATCAGAAACCCAATAAATTACGCACCAAATTGGTTTAACCCAAAACTACATAACAGTCATACACACAGATACAGGAGCTCCTGACACCCCCGGCTTGCATCAGCATCCCGGATGATTTTGATGTCATACTCATACTGACAATGATTTTGCAGACTCTATTTCGACCGGCACTTCCGCAATACGGCCGGATTTTTATGATGGACGCAGATTATTTATATCGCTAATTTTATTGGCAACATTATTTAATTAACGCCGGGTTTATTGCTGTCAATGCAATAAGTCAACACAACCTTATTATCTGGAAAAAACGAATATCACCATGTCTGAAAAACATAAAAAACACTTTAATAAAACCTTGCTGGCATTATTTCTGACATCACAAAGCACTTTGGCATTTTCCGCAATGGACTATCAGGTTTCACAGATAAAAGAGATTGGCCAAGCTGCTGCAATATCTTCAGACGGAAGTATTGTTGCCGGAACTTATGAGATTTCGGATAATAACTACCGGCCCTTCCTTATTGTAAATGGCAATTCATTTGATCTGAGTAAATATGCCACCGGCAATGACAGCATTTATATCTCCGGCCTTTCCGCTGACGGTAATATGGCGACGGGTTATATAGTTGACGCAAATGATAACGTCAAATCGAAAATGTATATTTACATTGCCAATACCGGCGATATAAGTATTCCGGATCAACAGGCATTTACCAGTGTCGCCTCACAGGGTATTTCCGGAGATGGTAAAACTATTATCGGTATTGCAGACCAAAAGGCTTTCCGTTTTACGGAGCAGGACGGCATAACATTACTGAATCCGGCGGATTCTGAAAGCTCAACAGCAAACGGGGTTAATCATGACGGCAGTGTGATTGTCGGCCGCTTCATCACCGGTAATGGTCAGGCATTTAAATATACCGCAGATAACGGCATGGTATCCCTGGGCACACTGAGAGACGATAACACAGGCCAGTCAAATGCTAATGCGGTATCCGCTGACGGGCTCGTTACCGTAGGCTCGTCAACAGACAATAACGATGAAACACATGCTATCCGCCATAGTGATAAAGAAGGTATGCGCGATCTCGGTACGCTGAAGAAAGATAATACAGGGTATTCCAGTGCGTCATCGGTTTCACATGACGGACAATTTATCGTCGGATCGTCTTATAATGAAGATGATACCGAACGTGCCTTTGTCTACGTTTCCGGTGAAAAAAAGATGTACGAACTGAAACCTGTTCAGGATGAACTCGCCGGAGAATCCAGCGCTGAAGCAATTTCTGATGACGGCAGAGTCGTTGCGGGTTATGTGCAGAATGAAAACAATGAAACATCCGCTGTTTTATGGAAACTGGACTATAAACCGCCGATGACACCACTTGAGCCGTCAACACCGGTTGACCCGGTCAAACCCGTTGAGCCGGTCAAACCTGTCGAGCCGATCAAACCCGTTGGCCCGGCTGAACCTCTGACGCCGGTTGAACCGTCCGGACCCGGTGAGGTTATTATTTCCAATCCTGTTGATATCGCCAAAACCCGTAATACGGTGACAAAACTGGCAAACAGCAACTATCAGGTTCTGGATTTGTATCAGACCGCGCTGTATAACCTCGCCGAAAGCCGTTGCCGGATGGGCGATGACAATTACTGTACCGGCCTGTTTACCCAATACGATAATGTTCACCGGAACAGCCGTGTCGCTACCGGCGTATTTGGTTCATTCCGTTTACCGGCAGAAAACTGGACGCTGGGCGCATCACTGAATTTTGCGGTTAACACGAATCTTGCTGATGGCTACGATACCCGCGGAAGTAATAATCCCGGCGTCGGCACATGGTTACGTTACCAGAAAAACAGTGATAATACCGGCTTTAGCAGTGAATTTTCCGCCGCATTTTTACAGCAGGATCTGGAAATTACCCGCCGGGCACAACGCGGAACGGAAACCGGAAAAGGTAATTCCGATATAAAAGGTTACTATGTAAGATTCACTACCGGTTACGGTATTAACGTCAGCGAAAATACGCTGGTTACTCCGCTGGCTGCTGTTAAATATCACCATGTCACACGGGCCGGATATACTGAATCAAATGGCATTAGTTTTCCTGCAACTTACGGCCGTGCCGGAAATAAAAATCTTGATTTACAGCTTGGTGTTGATTTAAAACACCGTGTTAATCAGAGTGCAGAACTGGATGCGGGTATCGGTGCCGATATCAGACTCCGCCATCAGCGCGATGCATTTACCGGTCATATTCAGTATGTGAACGATACTGATTATATTTATGACCGCGGAGACAATCAAAATATAAAACCATATGCCCGTGCCGGTGTAAATTACTTTATTAATGAGAACTCAACAGTTCGCGGTGATATCGGTTATCACACCACTGATTACCGTAATGATGGTTTACAGGTTGGCCTCAGTTATTCATACCATTGGTAAGCACTTTTAAATTAGCTGATATTATCCGGCAATACTTATTTATTGCCGGATTTTTTATTTCCTGTTTTATTTCAGTTTTTTTGTTTCCCGGGTATAGGAAAGATAATGCACAACAGTTTTGCTTTGAATAATGGCATTTAACTGACTGTCAATCCGGCGATCATCCACGGTTGCCCGTTTATGCTGACGGTGATGTTCTGCCGGGGATGACACCATAAATGTCTCCATAAATTCATCCTGCGTGCCGGGAACCGAAAACAGCCCTCTGGAATAACCGCCATCCCGTAGCCGGACCCGTTTCAATTGTTCCATCAGGTCAAAAAATTGTATCTGATGCTCTGTATTCACTTTGTACTGAATACACACCATTACCGGATTTTTATTATCCTCCGGATAATACTGAAATTCCTCCGGCAGGATCAGATGTTCAGAAGGCGATAAATTAATATTATCATGATCAATTTTTACTTTCAGCACACACAGCCAGACAACTACCGTACCGGCAGCCGCCGCAAGCAGCGCTGTCGTGACTGATGTGTGCGACGCAATCTGCCCCCAGATTAATGAACCGGATGCCATTGAACCTGAAAATACCGTCAGATAAAGCGCCAGCCCTCTTGCCCTGACCCAGTCCGGCAATGCTGTCTGCGCTGATACCATCAGGGTGGAAAGTGTGATCAGCCAGCTGAATCCGGCAATAATACTGCCCGCGATCGCCAGATATTCCGAGGTGGTCACGGCAAATATCACCAGCACAATCACAGTACCGGCAGTCCCGGAGGTCACTAATGTTCCGGTGCTGAACCGTGCGCGCAACGCGGACAGACTGAATGCTCCGATGACCGCTCCGATACCGATACTGGTGGTTAAGATCCCGTATAACGTTGCATCACCCTCAAGTGA
Source organism: Morganella morganii (assembly GCF_019242955.1). Taxonomy (GTDB): domain Bacteria; phylum Pseudomonadota; class Gammaproteobacteria; order Enterobacterales; family Enterobacteriaceae; genus Morganella; species Morganella sibonii. Next base: position 1,826,466 of record NZ_CP066129.1, on the reverse strand, counting down.
TACCCTGGCAACCAGCGGCAGCATCGCCCAGTAGGCACTGGCAAATATAAAGAAAGCAGCGGCTCTGATAATGGTTTTAATTAATGCCGGACTGTAACGGACATAGCGCAGCCCGGAAATCATCGCAGCAACCACAGATTCTGCCGGTAAGGTGTTTTCTTTGTGCTTCTCCCCTTTCCACCACCACACCGCCGCAATAATGGCAATAAAGCTGAACGCGTTAAGAACAAACGGAAGATAAAGCCCCACCTGTGAGATCAGCACCCCGGCAAGTGCCGGGCCGATGGCACGGCTGATATTTATCCCCATACTGTTTAATGCGATCCCCGCTTTTAATTCATGAGGCGCGACAATACCCTGGACAATAGCCTGCCAGGCAGGACCTGAAAAAGCAGCCCCGGCGCCGAGAATAAAAGTAATAAACAGCAGCCAGCCGATACTGACCGCACCGGAATAAACCAGAACAGCCAGTAATGCAGCGGCAAAAAGCATCGTGATATTGACAATAATAAGCAGCTTGCGCTTATCAAAAATATCAGCAACAGCCCCGGCCGGTAAGGCTAATAAAAAGACCGGCAATGTTGTCATGGCCTGAATAGTCGCGATCATGACAGGATCAGGGCTCAGATTTGTCATCAGCCATCCTGCACCGACATCATTCATCCATGTACCGATGTTAGAAAATAATGTCGCCACCCATAACACAAAGAAAACACGGTTACGCAGCGGTGACCAGGCAGATGATTGCGGATTAGTCATGTGAATATGATCTCCGGTTTAATGTGGCTGATGTTTCACCACCAGCCACCGTATTAACAGACACAGCAATAATTAAAATGCAAAACAGGAACACCCCAGTGCGCCCCAGAAGGCATTATCATCCGCAACCGGCACAGACGATTTACGGGCAATATCATGCTGATGGCCGTGCACGTGACACGAACCGCAGCACTGGTGTAACTGATTCAGGATCGCGGCTTTATTTTCCTGCTGTAAATAAGAATAATGCCCCGTGACTTTAATAACCGGTGACCAGTCAGGTAAAACCGGAATTGACGGCGGTGCCAGCGGTCCGAAAATACCGTTACCGTAAACGATCTCGCCATTTACTACCGTCAGCAGTGATTCGATAGCTTTAATTTCCGGTTCAAGCACACGGAAATAGTCGTCAGACAAGGCAATAAAATCCGCAAACTGCCCTGATTTAATCTGCCCTTTTTTACCCTGCTCATCAGAGAACCAGGAGCTGCCGATAGTCCATAACTCTAACGCGGTATCTCTGTCTAACCGGTTATTGTCATCGTACATTTTCATACCACCGACTGTCCGGCCTGACACCAGCCAGTAAAGCGCTGTCCATGGGTTATAACTGGCTACGCGCGTCGCATCCGTCCCCAGCCCGACCGGCACCCCCGCGTTGAGCATTTTTGCCACCGGCGGTGTGTGTTTCACCGCTTCATGACCATATCTGTCCGCGAAGTATTCCCCCTGGAATGCCATACGATGCTGGATAGCCAATCCGCCACCCAGGGCTTTTACCCGTTCAATATTTTTTTCACTGATGGTTTCCGCATGATCGAAAAACCAGTGCAGACCGTCAAACGGGATCTCTTTATTTACTTTTTCAAACACATCCAGCATACGGCTGATGGATTCATCATAGGTGGCATGCAGACGGAACGGCCAGCGGTGCTCAACGAGGTGGCGGATCACAGCTTCAAGTTCCGCATCCATATTGTCCGGCAGATCCGGTCTTGGTTGCAGAAAATCCTCAAAATCAGCCGCAGAAAACACCAGCATTTCCCCCGCGCCATTGTGACGGAAAAAATCGGTTCCCTCCCCCGGCGACACCATGGATGTCCATTCGCGGAAGTCCTCCAGTTCCTGTTTCGGACGCTGGGTAAACAAGTTATAAGCGATACGGATGGTCAGCTGATTCTGTTTTGCCAGTTCCGCGATCACCTCATAATCTTCCGGGTAGTTCTGAAAACCGCCACCGGCATCAATCGCGCTGGTTACCCCGAGGCGGTTAAGCTCACGCATAAACTGACGGGTTGAGTTAACCTGATAATCCAGCGGCAGTTTCGGGCCTTTCGCCAGCGCGGAATACAGCAGCATGGCATTCGGTTTCGCAATCAGCATACCGGTCGGGTTACCGTGCTCATCCCGCTGAATTTCCCCGCCCGGCGGGTTCGGGGTATCTCTGGTATAACCGATCACCCGCAGTGCTGCCTTATTCAGCAGCGCACTGTCATAAAGATGCAGTACAAAAACCGGCGTATCCGGTGAAACGGCATTGATCTCGTCTAATGTCGGCATCCGTCTTTCGGCAAACTGGAACTCACTCCAGCCACCCACAACCCGCACCCACTGCGGCGCCGGTGTCACATCAGCCTGTGCTTTTAACATCGCCAGAGCATCCGATAATGACGGAACACCTTCCCAGCGTAATTCAAGGTTATAGTTCAGCCCGCCGCGGATAAGATGAAGGTGCGAGTCATTCAGGCCGGGAATAATCACCTGACCTTTAAGATCAATAATCTCCGTTTCTTCATTCCTGAACTCCATGGCCTCATCGTTGGTTCCGACAGCAATAAATTTACCGTCACGGACTGCAACGGCCTGAGCAACGGGATTTTCACGATCGAGAGTATGAATATCACCGTTAATAAATATTTTTGATGCGAAGATTTTATTCATCATGATGTGTTTCCTGTTTATGAGGAACTCACTGCTTATCAAAGCGTGTTGTGGCAAACGACATAAAAAAATAACCGGAGAGTGACCTCTCCGGTTATAACGCTGTTATCTGATAACGCGCTGAGGTGCTTTATGAACCATGGTATAGGCATAATCAACACCCATACCGTAAGCACCGCTGTGCTCCTGAACCAGCCCCATCACTGCGTCATAGGTTTCTTTGCGGGCCCAGTCACGCTGATACTCCAGTAATACCTGCTGCCAGGTCACAGGAACAGCCCCGGCCTGCACCATACGGTCAATGGAACGTTCATGCGCATCAACTGACGTACCGCCGGATGCATCTGTCACAATATAAACTTCATAGCCTGCTTCAATCGCCATTAAGGTCGGGAAATTTAAGCAGACTTCAGTCCATAATGCCGCCATAACTAATTTTTTACGGCCGGTTGCTTTAACGGCTTCGACAAACTTCTGATCTTCCCAGGAGTTCATGGAGGTACGTTCGATAGGTTTTGATTCAGGATGGACAGCCAATAATTCAGGCCAGATATATCCACTGAAGCTTTCTGTTTCAACAGAGGTATAAATGGTCGGCACATTGAAAATTTTTGCTGCTTTCGCCAGACCAACGGTATTATTTTTCAGTTGCTGGCGGTCAATATTAGCCACACCGAAAGCCATTTGCGGCTGATGATCAATAAAAATAACGGCGGAGTTTTGCGGACTTAACAGCTCTAATTTAGACATAATATATTCCTGTTCAATTAGTTAAGTTGATAACGCCTGAGTATTAAACTCACTTACTGACAGGAAACATAATAAGTTCTCACCTGATAATGACCAGATGGCAAATTTGACTTTAGAAGTCAAAAAAAATGAATAACATTTGTTATCTGTTGATTTATTTATCTTTTATACCGGATTTTACAGAATAAACAGAAACGGTTTTGTGCATTGATAACAATACATTCATTATAATTTAACTTAAATACAGTATATTAATTCTTTCTTTATTTTATTGCTCTGAATGAAATGATATTAACTGCCCGTCTTATATTAATAATCATTCGTTATTCAGATGATCCCAAAAAATATCTCATTTTGTCCTTTATCACTCTTTTCTTATTTTATCTTTTGTATACCGGCCATAATGTAAATATCCCGGTAACAAGATGCAATAATACCGACTTTAATACCCATTCAACTTGTGCCTGAAGCTGCTAATAAGTGCTGGGCACGACAAGCCATAAAAACAAAAAAAGCCCACTTTTACATGGGCTTAATTCGTTATTTTTCCAGTCACTGCCAGCGGGTTTTTATTGGGGGATTATTCCCACTCAATCGTCGCCGGTGGCTTGCCGCTGACGTCGTATACGACACGGGAAATGCCGTCGACTTCATTGATGATGCGGTTGGAGACACGGCCTAACAGGTCGTATGGCAGATGTGCCCAGTGTGCGGTCATAAAGTCGATGGTTTCGACTGCGCGCAGTGAGACAACCCAGTCGTATTTACGGCCGTCGCCCATGACGCCGACAGAACGTACCGGCAGGAAGACAGTGAATGCCTGGCTGACTTTGTGGTACAGATCTGCTTTGTGCAGTTCTTCGATAAAGATAGCATCGGCGCGGCGCAGGATGTCGCAGTACTCTTTTTTCACTTCGCCCAGCACGCGGACACCCAGACCTGGGCCCGGGAACGGATGGCGGTACAGCATATCGTACGGCAGACCGAGTTGCAGACCGATACGGCGGACTTCATCTTTGAACAGTTCACGCAGCGGTTCAACCAGACCCAGTTCCATATCTTCCGGCAGGCCGCCGACGTTATGGTGGGATTTGATTACATGGGCTTTACCGGTTTCAGAGGCGGCAGATTCAATCACATCCGGATAGATAGTGCCCTGCGCCAGCCATTTGACCTGTTTCTGTTTTGATGCTTCTTCATCAAAAATTTCAATGAATGTATGGCCGATAGCTTTACGTTTGGCTTCCGGGTCCGCAATACCTTTCAGGGCATTCAGGAAACGGTCTTCCGCTTTGGCGTGGATGATATTGAGGTCAAATTTACCTTCGAACATCTCCATAACCTGCTCTGCTTCGTTCAGACGCAGCAAGCCGTTATCCACGAATACACAGGTCAGACGTTTGCCGATGGCGCGGTTTAACAGCATCGCGGTCACAGAGGAGTCCACGCCGCCGGAGAGCGCCAGGATGACGTGGTCGTCACCGATCTGCTCACGCAGGCGGATAACGGTGTCTTCGATAATGGCTTCCGGAGTCCACAAGGCTTCACACTGACAGATATCCAGCACGAAACGTTTGAGGATTTCCAGTCCCTGGTGAGTATGGGTCACTTCCGGGTGGAACTGCACGCCGTAGAAACGTTTTTCGTCGTTTGCCATGATTGCGAACGGACAAGTTTCAGTGCTGGCAACAGTGACGAAATCAGACGGGATAGCGGTGACTTTGTCGCCGTGGCTCATCCAGACATCCAGCAGCGGTTTGCCGTTGTCATCCAGCATGTCATGGATGCCACGGAACAGTTCGCAGGTTTCGCGGATTTCGACCTGCGCATAACCGAACTCGCGCTCGTCAGAGGTTTCCACTGCGCCGCCGAGCTGCATAGACATGGTCTGCATGCCGTAGCAGATGCCGAGAACCGGCACACCGGCACGGAAGACATATTCCGGTGCGCGCGGGCTGTTGTGTTCAGTGGTGCTTTCCGGGCCGCCGGAGAGAATAATACCGTTCGGATTGAAATTACGGATCTGTTCTTCAGTGACATCCCATGCCCACAGTTCACAATAAACGCCGATTTCACGGATACGGCGCGCGATCAGCTGAGTGTACTGCGATCCAAAGTCGAGGATAAGAATGCGGTGCTGATGAATATTCGTTGTCATTAATGTATGTTCCAAAAGCAAACAATTATAGGCTGGCGGTCCGCAGACCGCCGCATGAATCAGAGACCTGAACGGTAGTTTGGTGCTTCTTTGGTGATCGTCACATCATGAACGTGACTTTCCTGAATCCCGGCACCACTGATACGGACAAACTCTGCTTTAGTATTCAGTTCGTGAATAGTTGCACAACCGGTCAGTCCCATGCAAGAGCGCAGGCCGCCCATTTGCTGGTGAACGATGGTTTTCAGCACACCTTTGTAAGCCACACGGCCTTCGATACCTTCCGGCACCAGTTTGTCCGCCGCGTTATCGGTCTGGAAGTAACGGTCTGAAGACCCTTTGGACATCGCACCAAGTGAACCCATACCACGGTAAGATTTGTAAGCGCGGCCCTGGTAGAGTTCCACTTCTCCCGGAGATTCCTCGGTACCGGCAAACATCGAACCGACCATCACACATGCCGCACCGGCAGCCAGCGCTTTCGCGATATCACCGGAGAAACGGATACCGCCGTCAGCGATAACAGGGATACCGGTACCTTCCAGCGCTTCAACCGCATCAGAAATCGCGGTTAACTGAGGTACACCCACGCCGGTCACGATACGGGTGGTACAGATAGAACCCGGGCCGATACCCACTTTCACCGCGCTGACACCAGCCGCCGCCAGGGCTTTCGCACCTTCGGCTGTTGCGACGTTACCGCCGATGATTTCGAGATCAGGGTATTTTTCACGGGTTTCACGGATACGCTGTAACACGCCTTCAGAATGGCCGTGAGAGGAGTCGATTAACAGAACGTCCACACCGGCAGCCACCAGCGCATCAACACGCTCTTCGTTACCGGCACCGGCACCGACAGCCGCACCGACACGCAGACGGCCGTGCTCATCTTTACAGGCGTTTGGCTTACGCTCTGCTTTCTGGAAGTCTTTGACGGTGATCATACCGAGCAGATGGAATGCATCATCCACCACCAGCGCTTTTTCCACGCGGCGTTCATGCATTTTCTTCAAAACCACTTCACGGGCTTCGCCTTCGCGGACAGTTACCAGACGCTCTTTAGGCGTCATAACAGCAGTAACCGGCTGATCCAGGTCAGTCACGAAACGCACATCACGGCCGGTGATGATACCGACTAATTCATTATCGGTAGTGACTACCGGATAACCGGCGAAACCGTTCTGTTCGGTCAGAACCTGAACTTCACGCAGTGTGGTGCACGGGGTAACAGTCTGCGGATCAGAAACCACGCCGCTTTCGTGTTTTTTCACACGGCGGACTTCATCGGCCTGACGCTCGATGGACATATTTTTATGGATAAAACCGATACCGCCTTCCTGGGCAAGGGCAATCGCCAGACGCGCTTCCGTTACGGTATCCATCGCCGCCGAGATCATCGGGACGTTAAGACGGATCTTCGCGGTAAGTTGTGTCGATAAATCGGCAGTGTTAGGCAGAACTGTGGAGTGTGCAGGAACTAAGAGGACATCATCAAAGGTTAAAGCTTCTTTTTTAATACGTAACATGTGCAATATCTCACCAGGCAGCAGGATTGAAAGAAGATAAAATATTGCCGCGGCATTATACAGGTGGTAATCGGTTGCGCCTAGCCTTTTTTTTAAAAATTCGTTGATAATCTGTCAGAAGGCGGTAGTATCGGACAATTAAGTCCTTGTTTTATTATTTGATCTGGCTCACATGTTGCTACCTGAAAATACCGCAATTTTTACTGTTACCCGGTTAAATACGACAGTCCGGCAGTTACTCGAGCTGGAAATGGGCCGGATTTGGATCAGCGCGGAGATCTCCAACTTCTCACGCCCGTCTTCCGGTCACTGGTATTTTACCCTGAAAGATGAAAAATCCCAGGTGCGGGCAGCGATGTTCCGCGGCAATAACAGCCGTGTGACATTTGTGCCGCAAAACGGGCAGCAGGTGCTGGTGCGCGCCGCGATCACCCTGTATGAGCCGCGCGGGGATTATCAGCTGATTATTGAATCCATGCAGCCCGCCGGTGAAGGTTTGCTTCAGCAGCAGTTTGAACTGCTGAAAGAGAAGCTGAAAGCCGAAGGACTGTTTGATACCCGTCTGAAAAAACCGCTGCCGGTACCTGCCACCTGCGTGGGGGTGGTGACATCCGCTACCGGTGCCGCCCTGCACGATATTCTGAATATTCTGCGCCGCCGTGACCCGTCGCTGCCGGTTATTATTTATCCCGCACAGGTTCAGGGAGCCGATGCACCGGCACAGATTGTCCGTGCTATCGAAACCGCCAACCGCCGTGATGAGTGTGATGTGCTGATTGTCGGGCGCGGCGGCGGTTCACTGGAAGATTTGTGGAGTTTCAATGATGAGCGGGTGGCTCGGGCGATTTTTGCCAGCCGTCTGCCGGTGATCAGTGCCGTCGGCCATGAAACGGATATCACTATCGCCGATTTTGTCGCGGATTTACGGGCACCGACACCCTCCGCGGCCGCCGAACTGGTCAGCCGTGATCTGACTGAACGCCTGCGGCAGATCCAGTCTGTTCAGCAGCGTCTGGAAATGGCGATGGATTATTTTATTGCCAGAAAACAGCGGTTGTTCAGCCAGTTACATCACCGTTTACAGCAACAGCATCCGCAACTGCGTCTGGCGCGGCAGCAACAGCTGATTCAGCGACTCGAACAACGGCTGATTCAGGCCGGACAGCATATGCTGACACAAAAATCCCGTTTGCTGACACAGACTGAGCAGCGTCTGATGCGCCGTGACCCGCGTCCGCAGTTACAACAGCAGCAGCGCCATGTTCAGCAGTTGCAGTTCCGTCTCTCCTCCGCTATGCGGGAACAGCTCAGTCAGCAGCGTGAGCGTTTCGGGCGTCTCTGCTCAACGCTCGAAGGTGTCAGCCCGCTGGCAACACTCAGCCGCGGGTTCAGTATCAGCCAGACGGACAGCGGTGAAGTGCTGAACAAAACCCGTCAGGTGAAAGTCGGGCAGAAAATCACCACCCTGTTACAGGATGGCAGTGTGGAGAGTGAAATTATCGCCGTACACAAAAAAGCGGCTGCCCGTAAACGAAAAGCCGCTGAGTAATATACGGTTTTACCGGTGACATTGTCACACATTAAGTGACAGTGTCACGGAACCTGCTGTTCATCCACCATCAGCAGGAACACATAGCCGAGTGCCACATCCCACAAATAGTTAAATCGTCCCGATTTACCGCCGTGCCCTGCTTCCATATCGGTATAGAGCAGCAGCAGATTATCATCCGTTTTCATCTCCCGCAGTTTTGCCACCCATTTTGCCGGCTCCCAGTATTGTACCTGTGAATCGTGCAGGCCGCTGGTTACCAGCATATTCGGATAGGCTTTCGCCTCAATGTTGTCATACGGACTGTAGGCACGGATATCGCGGTAAGCGGATTCATTTTCCGGATTGCCCCACTCGTCATACTCACCGGTGGTCAGCGGAATGGACGGATCAGACATCGTAGTCAGCGCATCAACGAACGGCACCTGTGTCACGATACCACGATACAGCTCCGGAGCCTGATTAATCACCGCTCCCATCAGCAAACCGCCCGCACTGCCGCCGGTTGCGTAGATCCGGTCTTTCGCACCATAACGCCGTGCAATCAGTTCCCGCGTTACATCAACAAAATCATTAAAACTGTTGATTTTATGCTGCATTTTTCCGGCATTGTACCAGCGCTTACCCAGCTCACCGCCGCCGCGGATATGCGCCTGAGCATAAACAAAACCGCGATCAAGCAAACTCAGCCGGTTGGCGTCGAAATCCGGGTCCATACTGGCGCCATACGCGCCGTAGCCTTCAATCAGCAGCGGATTATCTCCCTGTGAATCGTGTCCCTGTGAATCATGTCCGGGCTGATAGTGATCTTTATGCCAGACCAGTGAAACCGGTACCTGTACGCCGTCACGGGCAGTGATCCAGATCCGTTCACTGTGATAATTCTCCCGCTGAAAACCGTTTACCTGCATCTGTTTCAGTAACGTACGTTCTCCGCTGGCCATATTCAGTTCATACACCGACGCCGGTGTGGTCATCGAGGTATAGCCGTAGCGCAGCAGCTGACTGTCCGGCTCCGGATTCAGTCCGAGCCATGCGCAATAAGCACCGTCATCAAATGCGACTTGTGTTTCTTTCCCGCTCTGCCGGTGAATAATACGGATTTTCGGCAGCGCGGCGTGCCGTTCCTGTAATACCAGCCAGTCACGAAACAGTGTGAAATCCTCCAGATCGGTATCCGGTTGCGGTGCAATCAGCGTTTGCCACGGATGCTCCGGGGAATCGGTCTGATAGAGGCCAAACAATTCATTTTCGTGGTCAGAGCGGATATAAAACTGCCCGTCCAGGTGATCAATATGATATTCACGCCCGTCCTGACGCGGCGAGAAACAGATCGGCGGCTGTAACGGCGCATTGGCATTCACCAGCTGAACCTCAGAGGTGACCGGGCTGTGACAGCCGATAAAAATCCAGTCACGGGAGGATGACAGAGATAACCCGGTATAAAAACGATCATCTTCCTCACGGTAAACCAGTACATCCTGTGTGGTATCGGTGCCGAAACGGTGACGATAAACCTCGAACGGCAGCAATGTCTGCGGATCCTGACGGACATAGAACAGCACCGAACCGTCGGCAGACCACACCAGATCGTCAGCCACGTCTGTCAGCACCGATTCCTGCCAGTCATTATCGGTCAGATCACGATAAGCAACCTGATATTCACGGCGGCCGACTTTGTCCTCGGCAATCGCGATACGGCGGTTATCCGCACTGACGGCCAGCGAAACCAGCTCGTAATACGCCAGCCCCTCTGCCCGCACATTGCCGTCCGCCAGCAGTTCCCACTCGTCACCGGTTATTTTGCGCCGCTCATACAGCGGATACTCTTTACCTGCCTCAAAACGGGTGCGGTACACATAACCGTTATAACGGTACGGCGCGGATTCATCGGCCTGCGGCATACGGGCAACCATCTCCTCATACAGCGCCTCTCGCAGCGGTTCAGCGGCCTTCAGTTTCTGTTGTGTATAGCGGTTTTCATCCGTCAGATACTGAATAACCAGCGGATCACTGCGGGTATCATCCCGCAGCCAGTAGTAATTATCCGTCCGGGTTTCACCGTGTGCGGTGAACTGTACCGGACGTTTAAGGGCCTGCGGGATAGTCATACCTGCTCCTGATCTGTTTTTTTGTTGTGATGTCATAAAAATTTACTAAATTCTGCCCTTTGTTCCGCGATTCCGCACTATGATAGTAACGTTTTCATTTGTTTTAATTCTTTATTCATCACCGGGTTTTCACCGGTTCAGGAGGTTACAATGAAACAATACCGCGTTGCTGTTGTTGTCGGTTCTCTGCGTGAGCAAAGTTACAACCGTCAGCTGGCGCATGCTCTGGTCTCCCTTTTCCCCGCACACATTCAGTGTGAATTTGTCAGTATCGGTTCACTGCCGCTCTATAATCAGGACTGTGATGCACAGCCGCCTGCTGAAGTACTGGCATTCAAACAGCAGATTTCACAGGCTGACGGTGTGATTTTTGTCACGCCGGAGTATAACCGCTCTGTCCCCGGTGTGCTGAAAAACGCACTGGATCAGGGCTCCCGTCCGTGGGGACAGAACAGCTGGGACAGTAAACCCGCTGCTGTGATCGGCACCTCTGCCGGGGCAATGGGTACGGCGATGGCACAGCAGCACCTGCGCAATGTGCTGGCATTTCTGAATATGCCGACTCTCAACCAGCCGGAAATGTACCTGCAATGGTATGACGGCATGGTCAGCGCAGACGGCACATTCAGCGAAAAAACCGGTGCTTTTGTGCAGAAATGGGCTGATGCCTATGTCCGCTTCCTGGAAGCGCACAGCTGATAATCCGGCCGGGCAGACTCAGCGGAATGTCAGTTGCTGCCCGGTATTAAAATCATCCGCATTCAGGGCATGACGCCCTCTGTCTCCGGTACAGTGACAGCCGTACACCCGGGTTTCCGGGCCAAGTGCCTCTGCGGCACGGCGTAACGCGGCCGGTGTTGCCCGGCGCAGATGCAGTCCGCCGACCACCGCCTGTACCGGTGCATTATCCGTCAGGGCCCGCGCATGCTGTATCACCGACTCAATCCCGGAATGGCTGCATCCGGTGATAATCACAATCCCCGCCTCCCCGCGCCAGATCAGAAAACTGTCATCCCGGACATAATCCGCCTCCCCGCTTCTGAGCAACACCCCGTAACGGCGCACCACGGCCCGCCGGGTGATTTCTCCGGCAAACAAAAAACGGGATGAGATAGCGTACGGTTTTTCGGTCAGCACAAACTGATAGTCACGGCGCAGTGTGTCCTCACAGAACAAGGGGGATAACCGTTTGAATTTCAGCGGGTAACTGCCCAGCCACAGCGCGGCACGGCGCGGTTCAAAAATATGCGGATGCGCAATCACCGTCAGCGGGGATGGCAGTTTATGCCGTTCAGTACGGGTTAATCCGCCGAAATGGTCATAATGACCGTGCGACAGTACCACCGCATCAATCTCTGACAGTGAAATCCCCAGCGCCTGTGCATTACGGATATAGGTATCATCTGCCCCCGTATCAAACAGCAGCGAGTTTTCCCCGTCCTCCAGCAGCAGGCTCAGACCGGCGTGAGATTCCAGTTTCGGGTCAGAATTAGTATTTTCCAGCAGTGCAGTGATACGTAACATGGATAATAATCCCTGAAAGATAAATATGTTCTGCCGTTATATATAACACAGTGTTTTCCGCTATAACGCATCTGTATTGTACCGCAGAGCGCAGATTATGATTTAATTCAGGTAATGTTAATAAATCAGCATGACCCGGCTGTAAAATTGTTAAATAATAGCCGGCCGATACCGACTTTCAGGAGTTCCGCATGGGAATTATTACCGCTTTTGCGAAAAGCACCGATAACAGTCAGCTTTTACGCCTTTTGCATCAGCAAATAGAAAAACAGGATGTACCGGTAGTCTGCCGTGATGACCTGGATGATCAGCTCACGGATATCGCCGCCTATATGCATGATGAACATTATCCCGCCCTGGCGGTTCGCCGGAAAAAAATCAATATACTGACCGGGGTACTCGCCCTGCCGGTATTACTCTTCTCTCTGCTGCTGTTTTCACAGAAGATTATTGATACCCTGTCACTGAATATCGATATCAGCTATCTTTCACTGACCCTGCTGGACTATAGCCTGACTTACATTTGGGCTGTATTTATTTATGCGGCGGTGTTGTTCGGGACTATTTTTTATTTTTATTTCCTGCAAAAACAGGCAGAAAAATATGCCGGCCATCTGATTGATGACTTTATCAGCCGGATATCTCGGTAACCTGAACGGATTAAGATCAGATTAAGCCCCGTTGTCACATTAATTTGCCTGCGTTGTCACAGTAAACGTCAATGCTATACTGAAATCCGCTTTTACAGAGCGAATTTACAGAGAGAGAGAAAAAAAACGTGCAAATTCTATTAGTCGAAGACGATTTACAATTAGGCAAAGCATTGTGCCGGGGTCTGGAACTGGCCGGTTTCCGGGTGTGCTGGCTGCGTCTGCTGGCCGACGCCCGCAGGCGGCTGACAGAACAGCACTTTGATCTGATGCTGCTGGACCTCGGGTTGCCTGACGGCGACGGTTTTGACTCTCTGGTTGAATGGCGTAATAACGGGGAACAAATTCCGATTATTATTATGACTGCCCGCAACCAGCGTGATCATCTGGTGAATTCCCTTGATTCGGGAGCGGATGATTTTATTTCCAAACCTGTTGAACTGCCGGAATTAATTTCGCGGGTTAAAGCGGTTTCCCGCCGTATTGCCGGTTTTTCCTCACAATTATGGAAAGTGGATAATATTACTCTTAACCCGATGAACCATCAGGTAACGCTGAACGATGAATTATTATTGCTCTCCGGTAAAGAATATCAGTTACTGTACGAGTTAATGCGTAATACCGGCAATGTGGTACGCAAACCGGAGCTGGAACAGCGTTTATTCGGGCTGGACGATAAAATCGAAAGTAACTCCCTGGAAGTGCATATCCATAATCTGCGCCGTAAAATCGGCAAAGAAAAAGTGATTACTGTCCGCGGAATTGGCTATCTGCTGAAAAAGGACAGCGAATAAGTGAGAATCCGCTCATTCTTTGTTTACACCGTTCTCCTCCAGACGTTCTCAATGCTCCTGCTGTGGGGCGTCTGGATTGCCTGGCTGAAATACGCTTACCTGCCGGATTTAAGTGAAGATTTTAATGCCCAGCAAATGGTTATTGCCCGGGGTATGTCCGATACCCTGCGGGAAACCCCCACAGATTCCGCCACCTTTCCGCAAATCACCCGTGCACTGGAGAGCATGTACGCCAATGCGATGAAAAGCGGGCTGGAAGAAGAAAATTATGATCCGCTGGTCGCCATTCTGCACAGCACAACGGGTGAAGTCCTGTACAGCAATAAACCGGATGTCCATATTCCGCTGAAACCGGACGGAATCGAGCGTTTCTCTGAGGACGGTGAAACCTGGTATCTTGCTTATAATACCGACCCGGATATGCAGCGCACCGCGGTGATCGGCGAATCCGGTACCGACCGTCATATGCTGATCGGCGACCCGGCAACCGGTACTGCCGTTCCGCTGCTGTTTATTCTCGGTACTATGCTGTCATCCACTATTATCACCACCTATCTCAGTCTGCGCCCGCTGCGTGAAACCACCCGCAGTATCGCCACCCGTAATCCGGGCAATCTGACACCAATCAGTATGAAGTATCAGTACAATGAAATGCGTCCGGTGCTGCATGCCATCAACCAGCTGATGCAACGGGTGGATGCCGCCAATCTGCGGGAAAAACAGTTTATGGCGGATGCCGCTCATGAACTGCGCACACCGATTGCTGCGGTACTGGCACAAATTCATCTGCTCAAACAGATTGATGACCCGGCGGAACGTAACGAAATTACCGCCGATATGGAAATCAGTCTGGATCGCGCGGTGTCATTGTCGCGGCAGCTGATTGATCTGGCCCGGCTGGAAACGGAAGATTATCCGCTGAAAATGGAAAAAATCGACCTGACTCAGGCGCTGAGCCACGCTATTGCTACGCTGGTGCCCTATGCCCTGCGTAAAGATATTGAATTTTCCTTCGACGGCCCGGAAAGCTGTATTATTGTCAGCGATAAACAGGCACTGTTCTCCATTATCAACAATATATTAAATAATGCGGTGAAATACTGTCCGCCGGGCAGTCAGGCGGAAGTCTCACTGAACACAGGAACACCGGGGGAAGTACAGATCATCATCCGTGATAACGGTGACGGGATCAGTGAACAGCATCGTCATCGTCTGTTTTCACGTTTTTTCCGTGTCCCCGGCAGCAGTGAAAACGGCAGTGGCCTCGGCCTTGCTATTGCCCAGAATCTGGCGGAAAAAATCGGCGGTTATCTCTCGGTCACCGACGGATTACAACAGCGTGGTATCGGGTTTGTGATCCATATTCCGGCTGAAAACCGTGAAATTCCCGCCGCATCCCATGACAGTTCTGATACATAAGGCTATGCTGAAAACAGTCAGAACAGGAGGGACAGATGAAACAGGCACTGATTATTATCGACCTTATCAATGACATTACCGGCAAACACGGGCTTTCCAATGCCTGTCATGAACAGACAGAAGCCCGTCACCTGATCGCCGCCACGCGGGAAACCGCTCGTCAGGCACGTCTGCGGGCGATCCCCGTAATATGGGTACGGGTCGGGTTTGCGGATGACTGGCATGATATCCCTGCCGGGTCACCGATGTTTCAGCGGGCGAAAGAGATTGGCGCCCTGAAACTGAGCGGAAGCGGTTGTGACTGGGCAGACGGTACCGATGTGCAGAAGGAGGATATCTGTTTTGTGAAGAAAGGCGTCAGTGCCTTTGCGGGAAATGATTTACTGATCTGGCTGCGCAAAGCCGGGATTGAGCATCTGGTTCTGGCTGGTGTCAGTACCGTGATGGCGATTCAGAGTACGGCACGTTATGCCCACGACAGCGGGTTTTATGTCTCGGTGGCAGAAGATTTATGTGCCGCCCCGACAGCAGAGCTGCATCAGATAAGCCTGGAGATGCTCCGGCCGATGGCCGCTATCACCACCTCCGCCGCCTGGCTGGCACAATAACTTTTCATTATCCGCGCAGTTTCCCTGCGCGGATCTCCTTGCTTACCACAGCGACAGCAGATAACGCAGCAGCGCGGTCACAATCGCGGCAGCCAGCACTATCACCAGAAACGGCTTTTTATACCATGTCAGCAACCCGGCAACCGCCACCCCGGCCATTTTCGGCCAGTCTGATAATTCCTGCCCGCTGAAAATAGTCATGGTCACTGCCACGGCAAACAGGATGACAATCGCACCCGCTGAGAGCAGATTTTTGACATGTGACGACACCGAGAAACGCCCGCTGAGCAGTGCCCCGGAAGCCCGCATGGCATACGTCCCGACCGCCAGCAGTGCGATCCCCGTCAGAATGGATAATGTATCCGGCATTATGCTCTCCTCAGGCTGACAACCAGCCCCAGCAGTGATAACAGTACCGGGATACCCGGCGGTAAAAACGGTGTGGCGGCCAGTGCAATTACAGCACCCAGCAACGCGGCGCGGCGGGTTTTCGCTTCACGCAGTGCAGGCAGACATAATGCAAGGATAATGGCCGGGAACATCGCATCCAGGCCCAGCGCTTTGGTATCCACAATAAACGTGCCGAGAAACTCACCGATAATCGTTCCCAGCGGCCAGCACAGAAAAATTCCCAGCCCGCACAACCAGAAGGCGGCTTTTTGCTTATCTTTCTGTTTTTCCGCCAGACCGAACACCACACTCTCATCATTGAGAATATGAAAGCCCAGCAGTTTTTTCGGGCCTGTACCGGCGAGATCATGTACCGCCAGACTGAACGGCACGTGACGGGCATTGACCAGCAATCCGGCCAGCGCGGCAGACACCGGACTGCCGCCTGCGGCCACCACGCCGATAAACAGAAACTCTGACGCACCCGCCAGCACAACCAGGGACAGTGTCAGCGGTACCCAGAGCGGGAATCCGCTGGCATGTGCCAGCGCACCGTAGGAGACGCCGACAATTAAATCAGCCACGCAGACCAGCAAAATATTGCGGATCATGGCATTATCGAGTGGAATAGCGAATTTCATTGCGATAGACTTATAAATTGAACGATACGTTCATTATGTCGAACGCTTTAAATTACGCAAGTGTTAATTCCGGGTTATTTCCGTTAACCAGCAGAGAGTACATTTTATGGATTCACCTATCACCCCGCCCCTGCAGATTATGGCTGTCAGGCTGACTGAAGAGCGTCAGCGCCAGGGTCGTTCCATCGCCGATGTTGCGCGCAGTGCCGGTATTGCCAAATCCACACTGTCACAACTGGAGTCGGCACAGGGAAATCCGGGAATCGAAACACTGTGGTCACTCTGCGTGGCACTGAATATCCCGTTTGCCAGCCTGTTTGAAACCCCGAAAAGCCGGGTAACCGTGCTGCGGCGCGGGGAAGGCATTCAGGTCAGCGCCGAGAATGCCTATTACCATGCTTTTCTGCTCTCTTCCGCTTCTGCGGTTAACCGGCGTGACCTGTACACCATCACGGCGCAGCCCGGTAAAGATCGTATTTCCGAGCCGCATATGGCACAGGTTACCGAACATATCCTCCTGATGACCGGCAGTGCTGTCGTTGGTACTCTTGATGAACCCGCCACACTCCTGCCCGGCGACTATATTTCCTACCCCGGCGATGTCCCGCATATTTTCAAAGCACTGGAGCCGGATACCACGGCTGTGATGATTATTGAGCATTGATTTACGCATTTGCTATTCACAAATACTTACTTATCGCAAATAATGTAAAGTGAAGTTTATCATTTCGGGTATATTCCGCATCCGGTATCAGGCTGCTCCGGCACGCACTGATGCCGGTACAACGGGCTTACTAAGGAAAAACCATGCTTGATTTTAACCGTCAGAATTTAACTCATATGACAGCCGGTGCCCTGAAAAAACAGCGGGGCTATTTGTGGATCATCGCCATTCTCCTGCTGGCCGGTGGTGTGGCCTGTCTGATGAATCCGCTGATTTCCGGTGTCACCCTCAGCTATATTATCGGGGGGCTGCTCCTGATAAACGGGCTCTCCATGTTATTTGTGACACTCAGCAGCCGGCTTTACAGCGGCGGCAGTAAGCTGTTTTCCGTTCTGGTTGCGGTTGCCTATCTCCTTCTGGGTTATGTCTTCCTGACCGAACCGCTCACCGGGATGCTCAGTCTCGCCATTCTGCTCGCCATTCTGTTTATTGCGGGCGGGATACTGCGTCTGGGCTCCGGTCTGCGTCAGATATCACAGGCACGCGGCTGGCTGAACATTATTATCGGTCTGCTGGATCTGTTTATCGCCTACCTGCTGGTCGGTAACGGCCCGATTGTGTCGGTCTCCCTGATAGCGACTCTGGTCGGTATTGAACTGCTGTTCAGTTCTTTCGGGCTGATCGCCGCGGCTTCCGTCCTTAAAAAGAGTAATTAACCGCTTCCGGTGGCGCGGGCAAATCATTTGCCGCGCCATTTTCCCTTTTTTTCATTTTTTCCGCTTTTATCGCAACTTTACATACCCTTTCAGTATCCGTACCTGAAAAATGGTACAGTATTCAATGTGATCCCATTTTAATATTTTGCTGCTCACTGAGGAGTCTGTAAAAACCACGTCACAGGAGATATTTTTTATGGAGCAACAACTGCGACTATGGCTGCAACAACGATTTGAACTCAGTAATGATTACGCTTCATGGACGGCCATTACCGGCGTAATTGTTCTTATTCTGGCTATCGCTGTTATTCTGCATCTTTTTCTGCACAAAGGCCTGCTGCCGTATATTGAACGCCGCAGCGGCGGCTCACAGCGTCCGTGGGGCGCACTCATCACCCGGACCAAACTGTTTAACCGGTTTGCGCTCCTGATTCAGGGTATCGTCTTTAATATCCAGGCGCTGGTCTGGCTGGGACGCGGCTCTGCCGCACAGGAGATCCTCACCACCGGTGCGCAGGCATGGTGCCTGCTGTTCGGCATGCTGCTGCTGTTTTCAGTCATGGATATTCTTCAGAGCCTTTCACGTCATACTCCGTCTCTGAGCCGCCTTCCGCTGCGCGGTGTCATGCAGAGTCTGAAACTGATTGTCGCGGTACTTTTCAGTATTCTGATTATTTCACTGCTGATCGGTAAATCGCCGCTGATTCTGCTGAGCGGACTCGGTGCCATGACCGCGGTTCTGATGCTGGTCTTTAAAGATCCGATAATGGGACTGGTGGCCGGCATTCAGTTATCGGTCAATGATATGCTCAATGTCGGAGACTGGCTGGAAATGCCGAAATACGGTGCGGATGGTGCGGTAACAGACATCGGTTTGACCACCGTAAAAGTGCAGAACTGGGATAATACGATCACCACAATCCCGACTTACGCCCTGATCTCTGATTCCTTTAAAAACTGGCAGGGAATGACTGCATCAGGCGGTCGCCGTATTAAACGCAGTATGAATCTGGATACCACCAGCATCCGCTTTCTGACCGATGAGGAAATCAGTCAGCTGCGGGAGTCACCCCTGATCGCCGGTTACATTGATGCCAAATTACAGGAAATTTCGGAATACAACGCGCAGGAACCAGCGAATACCCCGCTGAACCAGCGGCGGCTGACCAATATCGGGACATTCCGTGCATATGCGGAGGCGTATATCAAAGCCAATCCGCATATTCACAAGAAAATGACCACCATGGTACGCCAGCTGGCCCCGACACCGGACGGGCTGCCGGTGGAAATCTACGCTTTCACCAATGTGACGGCATGGATAAGCTATGAGCAGATCCAGTCCGATATTTTTGATCATCTGTTCGCGATACTCCCGCAATTCTGGCTGCGGGTGCATCAGACACCAACGGGCTTTGATATGCGCGGTATCGCCGCCCATTTCGCCCGTGAGTGTGAATCAGAACGCCGAACCGGGCTGTAACAGAAACTCCGCCTCTTCCGGGGTGGAGTTCCGCCCCAGAATCTCATTGCGGTGCGGGTAGCGGCCGAAGCGGTCAATGATCGCTTTGTGCCGCCGCTCAAAATCCTCAGTGCTCTCATCGAGCCCTTTAAACAGTAATTCTGCCTGCTGATGGATCAGC
This sequence comes from Morganella morganii, assembly GCF_019242955.1. Taxonomy (GTDB): domain Bacteria; phylum Pseudomonadota; class Gammaproteobacteria; order Enterobacterales; family Enterobacteriaceae; genus Morganella; species Morganella sibonii. The sequence goes on along the minus strand of NZ_CP066129.1, from coordinate 1,806,626 downwards.
GCAGATTCCGAATGCATATACGGCATCAGTACAAATTTACGCTGAACCGGAGGTAATTGCAGGTAATCTGCTGTTTTCACCGCCTCCTGAGCCAGCACCAGTGCCATCGGATCCTGCGCAAAGGACTGTGCATCCCCGCGCCAGAGGTTACGGGAGAACTGGTCCAGTACAATAATTTCCGCCAGACGCCCGCCGATATGCTCCCGCCAGCTGAAACATTCCCCGGCTGCCGCCTGTTCCCATATTTTAAGAAAACGACGGCGGATCAGGTCATCAAACTGTGTGTCCTTCTTAAACCACTGCTCCGGTGTTGCTTCATTAAACCAGAAATTCAGTATCTGCTGTGCTTCCATTGTCAGGCTCCTTATCAGTCCGGTATGAGGATCTCTCCCTTTGCCCGGCGGTCATATCACGGTATGCTTGGGGATCATTATTAGTTTAACGCATATATTGTCAATTATTTATCACAGGCTGATCTCCATGGGAAAACTGTCCGCACACACTGCCACCGTTTACGGCATCCTGTCTATTTTGTTCTGGAGCACCATTGTCGGATTAATCAAACGGGTCAGTGAGGATTTCGGACCGGCTTTCGGGGCAGCTCTGATATACACCCTCGGATCCGTCATGTTACTGATGGTGACCGGATTCCCTGCCATCCGCCGCTGGCCGCGCCGGTATCTGATCTGGGGGACCGCGCTGTTTGTCAGCTATGAGGTCTGCTTTATTCTGGCTCTGGGTTTTTCGCAAAACCGCCAGCAGGCGATTGAACTGGGTATGGTGAACTATCTCTGGCCATCCCTGACGGTCGGACTGGCCGTGATCATGGGCGGACAGCGTTTGCGCCTGATGCTGATAGCAGGTCTGGTACTGGCCGTTCTCGGTATCAGCCGGGTGATCGGCGGGGAGGACGGGTTATCATTTTCCTCCATCGCCGCCAACGTCGCCCTTAATCCGCTGAGTTATGGCCTTGCATTTGCCGGCGCGGTGATCTGGGCATTCTACAGTAATTTATCGCGCAGACTGGCTGACGGAAATAACGGAATTACGCTGTTTTTTATCATCACGGCCCTGATGCTGTGGGTGGTGACCGCCGTTGACGGCATAACTCTGCCTGCTGAGTTTTCCGTTTCCACGATAGGTTTCCTGATTGCTGCTGCCGCACTTTCCTGTGCCGCTAATGCCCTCTGGACCATCGCGGTACTGCGCGGGAATGTTGCACTGATAGGTACACTGTCTTATTTTACCCCGGTACTCTCCACCGCGTTCTCCTCATTATTACTCAGTACCGCCCTCTCCTTTGCATTCTGGCAGGGAGTGCTGATGGTCACCGGCGGTTCATTATTATGCTGGCTCGCCACCCGCCGGAAATAACCCGGAAATGAATCCGCGGATTTGCGGCAGAATATGCTAAATTAGCGCCAATGTTATTGTTTGTTGCCTGTCAGGAAATACGATGTCCAAAAAACTTAAACATAAACTGGTTAATTTATTCTTACAGCTTTATACACGCCGCCGTGATTTTTCTCACTCAGTCACGGCCTTTAAACAGCTGGAGACAATCGACTTCCGTAATATTGTCATTTATTCGACAACCGCACTCGGGGATTTTCTGATGAATACCCCCGCGATTCATGAAGTCAGAAAACGTTTTCCTGATGCCCGGATTACCGTTGTTTCCGGCAATAAAATGGCCCCCTATATTCGTACCGGTATTGGTAAAGACTGGGATGATGTAGTGTGCTGGAACAGTAAAGTTAATACTGTTACCAAACTGGTCAGAGATTTAAAAGCGCACGGAACACCGGATCTGATTCTGATTATGCACTCGCATAACCCGTATGATTACCTGAGTGCCATCATGACCGGCGCACCGTTTGTTTTCCGCTGTAATCATCCTGACAGCCTGCGTTCACTGATGGAGCCATGGCTGACCAACTATAATGGCAGCAGCAATTGTCATACCATCCAATCCCGCCTGAATCTGATAGCACCGCTGGGATGCCGGTTTACCGGCAGCAGTATAGAGATGCATGTTCCCTGTGATGTCACTAAGGAACCGTCTGCGTGGCATAACGTCGGTTTTCAGATGGGGGCATCCAGTGAAGAAAGGTGCTGGCCGGTACCTTACTTTGTACAGCTTGCCACAGCGCTGATGTCAGCAGATGATAAAATCCGCATAGTTTTGTTCGGTTCACCGGGAGAGATGCATCTTTCTGAGCAGTTTATTGCGCTGCTGCCTGCGGAATTTCATCGCCGTACCGAATCGCTGACCGGTAAAACATCCATGACGGAACTGACTCAGGCGGTGAATAATGTTGATGTTCTGGTTACCGGAGATACCGGAACCATGCACATTGCAATTGCCCTGAAAGTCAGAACTGTCGGCTTATTTGTCAGTGCTGCGGCTCATGCCACAGGACCTTATCAGGACCCGCATCTTCACCGCGTGATCACCGGTTTTACCAGCCCGTTGTCAATCCCGCCCGGTAACCATGAGATGACAGCGATTAGTCCTGACCGGGTAATCACTGCTGTGCAGGATGCACTGACTGATGTTTATCCGGATACACACGGGCTTTGACCGGGCCTGATTACTTACGTAAAAGCACGGTCTCACACCCGGCTGAAAAATGCAGTAGACTGACAAAAAAAGGAGGATTTATGTCAGAGAGTATGAAAAAACCGCGTATGACACAGGAAGAAGAGGATGAAATAGAGACCCTGACGAAAGGTCTTGTCATGCGGGATAAGATGAAACTGCCGAAGATTGACAAAGAAACTGAACTGCAGCGCCCTGAACGTTTGCGCGCGTGGTTCCGGGCACGTCTTAAATTTCACCGTGACGCAGCCGGAAACAGTTAACCGTATAACAGTACTGCCGGTGATGTATCAGCACCGGCAGTCTGATAATACTTATTTTGCCATCTCAATAATTTCTTTTGCTGTTTTACCCTGTAATTTCTCTTTCAGCGCTGCCATCATTTTTTCTTCATCACCACCACTGGCAAATGCCACCTGGAAGCTGATTTTAGTAATCGCGCTTTTCAGCTCACGGGATTGCTCCGGGCTCAGATCTTTTTCCATTTTTGCAATGGATTCCTGTGCTGTCTGCTGTGATGACATATCCAGTGTTGCATCACCGCAAGCGGTAAGTGCGAAAGAGAGCGCGATAACTGCCAGTAATTTTTTCATTATTCCACCTCGTTAATTATATCCGCGGTATTTTACATTGCCGGACAGATAAAACCATGTTTATTACAGTCAAAATTAACCGTTTATTTATACAGTTATAATCCCCGCGGTCTGCTGCAAAAACCAGACATTTATTTGTTATTGTAAATCAGCTGTTTTTCAGTACCTGTGCCGATATAATACTTCCGTCTGAGAAATACACGGAAAAGCTATGTTTAACGAATGTGTTGTTGATGAAATTTTAAACTGGATAGAAAACAATCTGGAGTCTGATCTTTCATTAGAAGCCGTTGCCGGAAAAGCAGGATATTCCAAATGGCATTTTCAGCGTATTTTTAAACAGCAGACCGGTTACACCCTGGCAAATTATGTCCGCGCCCGGCGTTTATCCTGTGCGGCCATCGCGTTACGTCTGTTACCGCTCAACCTGATGCATTTATCCATGAAGTACCGTTTTGATTCACAACAGACATTTTGCCGGGCCTTCAAACAGCATTTTGGCATCACCCCCTCTGCTTACCGTAAACAAAACGGCTGGCAGCCGGGCGGATTTGTTCTGCCGAAACGCTATGCCGGAAAACTGCACTCATCGGTTGAAATGACAACCCTGCCGGAAAAAGTTCTGACCGGAACCACTCATATTTATCAGGCCGCATCCGACACCTGGAATATGTGCCTGCCACAGTTGCGGAAATATTACTGGCAGCCTTTTTTACAGCGGCTCACTGTTTTACCGGATTCGGTTTATGCTATACACGGCGTCAGTAAATCTGCAGGTGATACCTTCTCAATGTATTACGCCACACTGGCTGAGACACATTATCTTAAAAGCACCACACCACAAGATATTATTTACACACCGGACCATGCTCATTATTTGAAGATCATTTTTACCGGTGACTTTTCAGATATTGATTTTCAGGATATTACCTACGATATCTATAATAATTTACTGCCGGAGCTGAACATCATCCGCAATCCTGATCACCCGGATACGGAAGAATACGTATTTCACGATAATCTGACAGAATTAAACCCGGAAAATCCGAAATCCGCAGTCCGGACGATTAATTATTACATTCCGGTGCTGACGGATAACGCCGGTTTGTGATCATTATCTGCCATCATCATGCTATGACGGTCCTTTTGTTCTTCTGCCAGCCGGGCAATATTATTTTTCTGTCCGGCGTCATAAAAGCCAAGAATAACAGTAAATAATACAAAACCATATACTACTTTTTGTTTTGACGGTACCTGTCTGCTGACGACAGTATAAATAATCAAAGCCGTCGCAATAACGACCACTGATATATATACGTAGTTTTCCATAACAGTCACTCCCCTGATTATGTTCCGACCATAATTTACCTTATCCGGCGGGATATTATTCTGATACTCCTCCTGAAATAGAAAAATTAGGAATTAACCGTTGTATATTTCCTGTTTTTTACAGATTAACCGGTTATTATAAATACGAGTATCTTCTGATTTGCGGAGGTAACCCATGTCATCATATACAGAACGTATTACCACAGCACACATTCAGTGTGATGCAGAAGAAGAACTGCTGCCGCTGTTAAAAGAACTGACCGATAAGCAGATGCTGGGCGGCTGGCGGTTACGCAAACATGAAACAACGCCTGCCGGCACACCTTCTCCCTGGTATCTGCTGAAAGATAATGCACAGATTGCCCTGCTGCCGACACATCCTTACGCCGCTGTTTCCGTTGCGGATGCCGGTATCGCGGAGGCGGAGGAAATCACGGAACATAACGGCCGGATTGAACACCTCAGTAATGCCATAAATTCCACTTACGGTATTTTATATTGTCACCTGTCATTTAAAACGCTGACGGTGTAAGACATGTCAGATAATGTACCGGGACTGTTACGTATTTCCCGATTATTCTGATACAGGTGATTCCCGAACAGGTCTATGTTGTAACACGCCAATTGTTCAGGAGTTTACATGATGAAAATGAATATGAAGAGAGTAAGTGCAGTGACTTTATCTGCAGTCCTGCTGCTTGCTGTGGCCGGTTGCTCTAATATGTCAAAACGTGACCGGAATACTGCTATCGGGGCCGGTGTCGGCGCTGTCGGTGGTGCAATCCTGACCGACGGCAGTGCACTGGGAACCGTCGGCGGTGCGGCAATCGGCGGTCTTATCGGAAATCAGGTTAAAAAATAATTTCCGGAGCCGGCGTTCTGCCGGCTCTTTCATCGCGATTACCGTTATTTATGACTCTTTATTTATAACTCTTTATTTATAACTCTTTTTAACTACCCTGCTTTATACCGGTAATGTCCGGTAATTTTCCAGCTGAACAGGACATCCTCGCTGACCTGCCCGCCGCCGATATTATGCATTATCAGCCGGTTTCCGCTGTGCGGGGCTATTTCATCTGTCACAATACCGATATGCGGACGGCCGTTATCCAGTTGCCAGGTCACAATATCACCGGCCACATAATCCGCCGCATTTTGTGTTATCGGTTTGCTTTCCCCTTTCCGGCTGAAAAAGACCATCAGATTAGGTACCCGCCGGTGATCAATGTTGGTATCCGGCCGCGTTTGTCCCCACAATTTACGCCCCGGATAACGGGAAAATGCCGTTTTAATATCTTCATGAACTTCTTTTTGCAAATCGATGCCGATTTTCCGGTAACTGCGGATCACCACATCAGAACATACCCCTTTCCGGGGAGAAACATCCCCGCCCGGATAGCTGATTTTTTCATAAGACGGGTCATACAGAACCAGACGATCAAGCTGCTGAGCAGCCTGACTCAGCGAATCCGCACTGTGACCGGCAGGTACTATTCCGGCAAACAGCAAAACAATCCCCGGCCAGGTAATATAACGACGCATTATTCCTCCGCAATGGCTCAGAATATCCCGTCGTTGCTCCAGATATACCGTAATACCCCGGCAGCATCCTGCGGACTGAGCTGCAATATACTCTGATACAACGCTGATTTTATTTCACAGGCCAGTATGGCATCTTTTTCCAGCGTTCCGGCTTCCTCTTTATCCAGTAAATCGCCATAGGTATGGCGTAACCGGAGAAAGACACTGATGTATAATGCGTCAATTTCTGCCTGAGATAAACCCGGCTCTGTCTTTTTTGCGGGTAAAAACTTAACCGTTGTTCCGTTATCCTGCCCGGCCGGATAAATAAAACCAAAGCACAGTCCCCCGGAAGGATCTTTATCCATCGCATTATTAAATAATGCCAAACGATTTTCTGCATATTGCAGAATAATTTCATCCGGTGTTTGTTGCAGTAATACTTTCCGCTCTGTCGTATTACTGAGGTAAACCATGCGGTAAAAATTCTGTAGTTTGAGGCCGGATAACAGGTAACTCCGTCCGGATATCTTGTTGTATTCCGTTTCAGCTGTTACGGCTTTCGGTAACAGAGAAAAAATCAGAAGTAAAAAGATAAAGAAAGCAGATAAATACGCTGTAATACGTAACCGGGGTATTACAGTAAACAGCAGATCAGTCCCCGGCACCGGAGCAGAATTTACGGATACAGCACCCGTCTGCATCTGCACTGTCATATCAGCAGATTACCGGAATCATTCCAGTACCAGTTTATCCTGCCCGGCCCGTTCAGCCCAGACATTATATTCTCTGACCAGCGTCATCACTTCATTGTTGGAATCTTTCATTTCCCGCATATGTGCCTGGAGTTTTTTCAGATCACCGGGAAATTCACGCTGAATCTCCTCTGTTTTTTTCCGTAAGCGCTGCATTTCTTTATTTCGTTTTTCCAGTGCCGCCACCAGCATATCCCTGATTTGATTACACTGCGCAATAGCTTCGGCTTCAGGAGAAAATTCCGGATACTCCCGCATATCATCATTATCAGTCATAAACGTATTATCCTTGTCTGCAATATACCGGACATTGATTATAACGTTTTACTGCCGTTATTGTCTCAGCACCTTACCCGCCGGGAAAAATATTACAGTCTGTTTATCCGGCATTATATTTTCACCGGCAGAGATATTCACTTATTACTCATTCGGTGATAAAACAGATTAAGTATAATTATGTGTATATTCGTAATAATCAGTTACATCAGGCTATCAGTGCTGACATTGTTCGCTCAAAGTATAATTGATTATAAAACTCAGCACACTGATTAATTTTACTTGCGGCTATTTATATCTGATAAATTAAATGAAGATATTTTATATATCCGAGAATATTGCAATGAGAACACTATATGCTATAAAATTTTTAAAAAATACAACACTACGGGGAGATATATGCTATAATAACACAGGCTAATAATTGCTTTATACGTATACAAAAGAGTCACTTATGATTAAATATTTCTGGTATTCTTTAAAGAAAAAAACCCTCCCCCGCCAAGCCGTTATTTTTTTCAACACGTCAACGTTATCCGGAAAAAAAAGATGTAAAATACTTTTAAAATCAGGAATTATCGCTGATCAATCTGTATCAATTACATCTCCGGTATATTTTGAATTCGGAAACATTAAGTTAATTGGTGATGTCTTTATTAATGCAAATTGTAATTTTCTGGATAATGCACTAATTACTATTGACCATAATACAATGATTGGCCCTAATGTCACTATCAGCACCGTCAGTCATCCTGTATCTCCGGAAAAAAGACATAGCGACAATATCATATTGCCTGTTAATATCGGAAAAAATGTCTGGATTGGTGCAGGGGCAGTTATTCTGCCCGGCATAACAATCGGGGATAACAGCATTATTGCCGCGAACAGTGTAGTCAACCATGACATCCCCGCCGATTCTCTTTATGCCGGTACCCCCGCACGCTTTATTAAAACAGTATAATTATTTGGTTCTGTACCAGCCCATTAATGTGATATAGGCGTTGACGACTGAAATTAATGAACCACTGCCTGTATTTCCGGTTGTGCCGGAAAAACTATGACTATGTGCGCCAATTGCAACAGTATGGTTATATACAATACTCTTACACATGCAGTTAATGTGCTCCGGACTGTATTTTATGCTGAGCAACAAGCACATTGACCGGATATATTTCGCTCATTAAAGTGTTCCGTTATTTAACGGAGTACTTTAATAATATAAAATTCATTATCAACTACCAGCCTGATCCCGGGACACCTGTCGTTACTGTTGTTGTCTGTGTTGGTGAAGAGGAAGAATCACTGATTTAGTACTTAGTTCACTAATATCAATAGACACCAGAGCGTTATTGTATTTTTTCATATCACTTTCCTTATGAATTTTACCATAACTGTTAAGAGCAAAAATCTCAAAGACACCAATAAGAAAAAGGGATAATAAATAATAAAAATCAACCGTATTATAAATACTGAAATAAAAATCAAAACATATTACCAAAACCATCGCAGCAACCCACGACAATGCTTTTACAATATATTTTCTTTTATCTTTCTTGTGCTTATCGAAATCAATATGGATTGCATTATCCACTAAAACATACGGCATGATATTTCTCAGGGTAATATCTCCATACTGCCACTCGTTTATTTTTGCCGAGATAAACATAAAAATATTTCTGTCTTTATGTTTAGTAATTCTCGTTGTTCTCTTACTTATTATCTCATCTATTTTTATATTAAGATAATTAATGATTATTTCATCTTTAGCTTTTTCCTTATAACTACAAAATTCATTTAACCGCTTATTCTTAAACTTAGAATAAATACCAAAGAAAACCTCGTATTTATATCCGATAAAAATCATTATCGTTAATAGTATTAAATATCTTTTTTCGGGATCAAACACATATTTGACTATCTCATCAACAGAATCCATCAGTTCTTTAAATGCAGACATATTATTTAATCCTTAATCTTATACCATGAAAAATATCCTCTGACCTGAACGGGATACGCTCAATGCAATGCAGGACATTTAACATCAGGAGATACAACGACAAAAGAAACAGCAGGAGTCCGCATAGCTGCCTTTTTTCTTTCATGCAAAGGTAAACGCGATTAATACCACCAGCGGCGGGATAGCCCCCACACCTATTGGTGACGCGGCGATAAGAGACAGAACATATATGGTGAGCATAATCACAATCCGCGGTTAGTTAAATTCGTCGCTGTAAACTATATCACCCTGTCCCGTCACGGGATATCCGCAACACCGAATCATCTTGCTGAACACGTGCGGAGAATTGAGCAGACCATGACTATTGATGGCACGAATATGGCACGCGCACTAATAAAAACCGTTTAGTTATGTATTATGCAGAAAAGAAAAAACCCGTTAACTGGTTGAGAGTTAACGGGTCTTTATATGGTGCCGGCTACCGGAGTCGAACTGGTGACCTACTGATTACAAGTCAGTAGTTTTGTTTTTTAATCAATTAGATACCGCATTAAATCACGCTTTCACGTCCCAACAATTAAAAAGATTGAAAAGGTATAAAGCACATCTAAAACCATTTGTGTCCCAAATATGTCCCATCACTTCTACCAACAGCTATACCCCCCATCATTTAAACAATTTGCATATTTGCGACAACTCTTTGTCTAACTGGTGCCACATTAACTTTTCACCTCCGGTAACTGACTAAAATTTGTTGTGTATGCCGGTGATAGCATTTCGCTCTTCATCTTATACCCGCTGCCAACACCTTTCCGGCAAATATACAGAGTTGTATAATTACTAAATTTATAAAGTATCAGATAACTAAGTTACCTTACTTTTTTACTGTACTGATAGTAATCACTTCTCCATCCTCTTTCACAAATTCACTCTGTAATTTACTCGGTAAAATATCCAACACTAATTCAGATGGACGACAGAGCTTTACACCCAATGGAGTGACAACTATTGGTCTGTTAATCAGAAGAGGATACTTCAGCATGAAATAGATAAGCTGTGTATCTGTGAATCGACCACTATCAAGTTCCAGTTTTTTGTAAGGTTCAACATTTTTACGCAGCAGATCTCTTACTGTAATCTTCATTTTTACAATGAGTTTTATCAAAACATCTCTGTCTGGTGGTGTATCCAAATAATGGATAATATTAGGTTCAATACCGCTACTTCGGATCATAGCAAGTGTATTCCGGGATGTTCCGCAATCCGGATTATGATAAATCGTTATATTGCTCATGTAGTCACCATTAATTGAGATACGAAAGCCTTATGACTAAAGTGATTAGAGTAATGGTTAAGACCGGAACAGTCATAATAATGCCTGTTTTTAAGTAATACCCCCATGTGATAGTCATATTTCTCTGAGATAAGACATGAAGCCATAATAATGTTGCAAGGCTTCCGATAGGCGTAATTTTCGGACCTAAATCTGCACCGATAACATTGGCATAGACCATGGCTTCCTGAATAAGACCGGTTGCATTGCTACCATCAATCGATAATGCCCCGACAAGGACGGTCGGCATGTTATTCATAACAGAAGATAAAAAAGCAATGATATAGCCTGTTCCCAGTGTTGCTGCCCATATTCCCTTGTCAGCGAGGTAATTAAGTATTTCTGACAGGTAATTTGTGAGCCCGGCATTTCTCAGACCATAGACGACAATATACATACCCAGCGAAAAAATAACAATCTGCCACGGAGCACCACGTAACACTTTCCGTGTATTAATTATTTTGCCATGTGACGCAACAAGCCATAAAACAGATGCACCCACTGCCGCAATAGCACTGACCGGAATACCCAGCGGTTCGAGAACAAAGAAACCAATGAGCAGTAAAATCAGGACAAACCATCCCGCCTTAAATGTTTTCAGATCTTTGATAGCCGATGCCGGAATAACCAGCTTTGACGTATCGTAGTATTTTGGAATATCCCTGCGGAAAAACCAGTGCAGCATAAAAAGTGTTGCAATAATAGCAACAATATCTACCGGCACCATGACAGAAGCATATTCTGTAAATCCGATATTAAAGAAATCAGCAGAGACAATATTTACCAGGTTTGAGACTATCAGCGGCAAACTGGCTGTATCGGCGATGAATCCTGCGGCCATAACAAACGCCAATGTTGTCCCTTTACTAAATCCCAGTGCCAGTAACATTGCAATAACGATAGGTGTTAATATGAGTGCTGCACCATCATTGGCAAATAAGGCGGCCACACTCGCGCCCAGCAAGATAATATAACTGAATAATAGTTTCCCTTTTCCGCCCCCCCCATTTTGCTACGTGGAGTGCAGCCCATTCAAAAAAACCACTCTCATCCAGAATAAGGCTGATGATAATAACGGCGACAAAAGTCCCTGTCGCATTCCAGACGATATCCCAGACAACAGGGATATCCTGAACAGTAATTACTCCGGATAAGAGTGCAGCTAACGCACCCAGGGTCGCGCTCCAGCCTATACTCAGCCCTTTGGGCTGCCAGATAACAAAGGTAATGGTCAGAACAAATATTAATGCAGCAACAAGCATAGCAACCTCTTTCAGAAGGTGCAGGAAGCACCTTCTGCCAATGATAAAACTCAATCAGCCAACCGGCTCAGTGCCACGATACCAACAGGCTCGTTTTCAAGCAGCGGTACGATTGCTACTCGTTTTGCCAGCGATGATGTCACTTTTTTGATCTGCGGAATTTCATGCTCTGCTCTGGAAAGTAATAACGGAGATGTTGTTTCAGTGACAGAAAGGCTGTTATTGATGACCCAGGCCCACGGATGAATACCAGCTCTCATAAGATCATTCTGTAAGTTTTCGGCTTCAAGTACCGGGGTTGTTTCTGCCAGGGTCGTAATGATGACCTTGGTTCTTTCCGGATCCTGCAGTTGCATCATAGGTGTCAGGAAATGGCCTTTTTCACCCATTTTTTTTGCGATTTCTTTGTGATAGGCACCGGTGGCATCGAGCAGAAGCAGAGTATGCCCGGTTGGTGCTGTATCCATAATAACAAAACGATTCCCGGCTTCACGGATGATGCGTGAGAATGCCTGGAATACAGCAATTTCCTCTGTACACGGAGAACGCAAATCTTCCTCAAGTAATGCCCGGCCTTCCGTATCCAGAGATTTTCCTTTTGTCTCCAGTACATAGTTGCGGTAGCGTTCGGTTTCTGCAACAGGGTCAATCCTGCTGACCTGCAGATTAGGCAGGCTCCCGTTTAATGTATTTTCCAGGTGTGCAGCCGGGTCTGAGGTAGTCAGATGAACATCAGCGCCCTGTTCTGCGAGTTTTACTGCAATTGACGCGGCAATTGTGGTTTTACCGACACCGCCTTTACCCATCAGCATCACCAGTCCGTGCTTCTGCACTGCAATCTCGTCAACAAGAGACGATAGTGGCTGCAATGACAGGTCAGGCTTAGTATTGTGAATAGCCGGCAATGTTTGTTCTTTGTCAGATAATAATTCCTTTAGTGCCTCGATCCCGACCATATTACGGACACGTAGCATCAACATGTCTGTCGGTAGGTTGCGGAGTATATCCGGCATATTTTGTATTGCAGTCTGTTCACGGTTACGGAGCGCCTGCGATAATTTGTCTCCGGCTGTCATCGCTGATTCCGGGAATACACCATTAATTATCAGCTGCTGATTTTTTACACCTAATGCTGAAAGCTCGTCATAAGTACGGGCAACTTCACGCAATGCGGCTGACTGAGGGCGGGCAACCAGAATTAAGCGGGTTAATTGTTTATTGCTCAGTGCGTCAACTGCCATGCTATATTGTTCACGTTGCTTTTCAAGTCCGGACATCGGGCCGAGGCAGGAAGCACCGTCCGGATTATCACTGATGAAATCACTCCAGGCACCCGGTAACTGTAACAACCGGATAGTATGGCCGGTCGGAGCTGTATCAAAAATAATGTGGTCAAACTGATTTGTGATTTTTATATCTGTCAGTAAGCCGGTAAATTCATCAAATGCAGCAATTTCGGTTGTACAGGCACCGGATAGTTGCTCGGTGATACTCTGAATTACGGCTGCCGGTAAACTGTCTTTTATCGGGTCTATGATTTTTTTCCGGTATTCTTCCGCAGCGGCTTGGGGGTCTATCTCGATAGCGGACAGATTAGGTACGGCGGAAATCTGTGTAATCGTATTGCCGATAGTTTGTGAAAATACCTGTCCGACATTGGACGCCGGATCGGTACTGACCAAAAGAACTTTTTTTTCGCTCTCTGCCAATTTAATCGCAGTTGCGCATGAAATTGATGTTTTACCCACACCACCTTTACCAGTAAAAAATAAGTAATCGGGCACGTTATCCAGAAATTTCATTTTTGTCTCCTCAACAGCATGTCTTATTGTTTCCGCAGCAACCGGCTGACAGGACTGATTTTTCATCAGAAATGCGAATACCAAACCAACGGGCTAACTCATGCCGTTTCGGGTAACGTCCTGTCAGAACAACCTCGCCATCAAGAAGCAGTAATGGCAGTGCATCTGCGCCGGCAGTTTCGAGAAATACTTTAGCTTTTGCGTTATTTACAAATTCCATCGGCTCTTGTCCCAGATTAAAACGGCGGACATTGGCACCCTGTTTTTTCAGCCAATCAAAATCAGTGGCAAAATCCACTAACGCCTGATCGACATCTGTTCCGCAGACGCCGGTACTGCAACATAAGGCAGGATCAAACACTTCCAGCTTCTTCATATTTACACCTCATATATGATTAATCGAATATGTTAATTTAAAAAATTTTATGCCTGACAGTTACCTGCTGTATTTTTGTTGTTTATGGCAGCGAGTAACTGTGAAACTCTGTTTTTCTCGGTGGAATATGTCACCTCGATGATATTTTTAATCCATGGTAACAATGCCGGAGATAACCTGTAATGAACCCATTTCCCGTGTTTAGAGTCCAGAAGTAGTCCAGACTCTCTGAGCATTGCGAGATGTCTTGATGTTTTTGGCTGTGACAAATTTAGTGCTGTGTAAATATCACAAACACACAATTCACCAGATGCTTTAAGCAGTAATATGATATTCAATCGTGTTTGGTCGCTTAATATTTTAAACAGTTGTAAGGATTCCATATCTGCTCCTGTATAGTTATTGAGGCTTAATCTACTCCTGTTACACATATGCGTCAAATCGAATATATTATTTATCGTAATAAATAAGGAATAACCACCAATACCCTGACCACCAACTTTAAAAAAGCCAAGGATGAAGCAAGTATCGACTTGGAAGAGGATACGCCAGCTACATTCTATGAAATGCAGTCATTATCTGAGCGCTTATACAAGAAACAGGGAATAAGACCAAAAATCTGCCGGGTCATAAAAACCAGAAGCAAATGGATAAATATCATGATGACCGTGGAAAAATAGGATAAAGGTGTTGATCTGATATTTTATTGACCCATAGTTAAATTTGTGTATCGGCCTTCCAGGCTGTGTGCCAACTGCCGACATATTTTGTATTCTTTGTGAACTGGTTTATAGAAAGCAGATCAATGTATCTGTTCAATGCAAAGAAAAAATCCCAGTATCTCCGGAAAAAAATGCCGGGAGTCTGTTGTTACCTGGCTATGAGCGCAAACACACCCCAACCAAAGTATTCCCGCCCGTACGTCACATGGCGTTTCGGCGAGATATTTAACTCAGCCCTAACCTCAGCAGCAAAGTCGTCATCAGGATTGGCTTCCAGCCAGCGGCGCATGGTCAGCCATTTCGCGGCTTCATACCTGTCCCAGCCATCCTGGTCCGCCAGCACCATTTCCACCACGTCGTAGCCGAGGTCGTCGAACGCACTGATAAGTTCAGGCAACATCAGGAGATCAGCTATTGCGCTGACGCCGCATGCCTGAGCTATCTCTTCTGTTGAGGGTAGCTGACGCCAGAAGGGTTCTCCGATAAGCATGATCCCGCCCGGCTTAAGGCTCTGCGCCAGCAACTCCACCATCCCGGCAAATCCACCGGCAATCCATGTCGCACCTACGCAGGCGGCCACATCGAATTTATCTTCTGCCACATACCCAGCGGCATCGTTATGTATGAACTGAACCCGATCGCTGACACCGAGCTCTTCAGCGCGCAGTCTGGCCTGCGCGCTGAACAACTGACTCATATCGATACCGAGCCCAGTAATGGAGTACTCCGGGCCAGGTACAAAGCATTTCACCCGAGCCGCTGCCCAGGTCAAGAATGTGTGTATTCGGCTTCATGCGTAACACACGACCCAGCGTGGCGTACTTCTCTTCCGTGAACGGGTTGTGGATGCGGTGTTCGCTTTCACTGATGGTAAAAATACGTGGGATATCCAATACTGAATTCCTTTTATTGCTTTGAGTATTAAGAGAAAGTTCCTCTGAGGTTTTTGCTTTTTCAGCCAGCAGAGCAAACAACTTCCCTTCAAATGTCTCGCTGACTGGCCAGTTGTGACTTTCAGGAGGAGGAAGCAGGGTAAATCCGGCATTGTTGAGCAAGCTAGCGTACTCTTCATCGCGCCAGGCCGTCATTTGGCTGCCGAAACGCGAGGTGTGACCATTTACCTCTATGGTCCAGAACTGCGTTGAGCTGATCTGCGTTTTTTCATCCCAGCCATGTTCCGTCAGTAGTAGATGAGGGACACCCAGAAAAAGCCCGTCCGGACAGCGTTGCCAGCTCACTTCAGCCATTCCCTGACGCTTAACTTCTTCGAAAGTATGGACTTCAGTGAGCAGCCTGCCCCCCGGATCCAGCCACAGCGCGCAGTGGTTGACGAGCAAGCGCGCATCCTCCGAGCTGAACACATTCAGTTCCCCGAACGTCATCATGATGAAATCGAACGACCTATCCGGCCAGTATGCACGGATATCCTGCTGAATATAGTCGATGTTTAAACCAGCATTCTGCGCCTGCTGACAGGCCCAGTTCACGGATGCCGGTGAGAAATCCACGCCAGTGCAGTGAAATCCACGCTCCGCTAAGCGGTGGGTATAAAAGCCGGGACCGCAACCGAGATCGAGTATGTGTGCCCCAGGGGATAACTGGCTGGCGATCCACTCTACCTGTTGCTCAATGATGCTCTGCCTGCGGCTGGCCCAGTCGTGGTCCTGCGATAAATGGTTCGACAGCATGCGCTGGCTGAAGGCCGGTTCGTCCCAGGGGATTTTGCTTTCCTCCGCCGACAGTTGAATGTGTCGGGATGAGGAAATAAGGGTGCTGATATCCATCATGCTCTCCTTAGCGGTTATCAAGCTGCGCACGAACGTTATTCAGCCCGGTGGTGTTGATGCGGTACGGCTGACCGTTGACGGACTTGATAAGTTTTTTGGTTTTGAGTTTTTTGAAGGTGGCAAGGGTACAGTCGGTGAGCAACAGCCCTTCACGGGTGTAACATTCAACAGCGGTGAGGCGACCAGACGCATCGCGGACTTGCGCAATACAACCACCTTTGGCGAGAACGTGTAAGGTACGTTGTTCCTGACGGGATAAATTCATACTGGAAAACCTGTTTAATCATCATGTGCAAAACTTGCAAACACACAGTGGTGTCCACATTCGATTTCGGCGCATTGATAATCAGTTCGACCTAAAAAGGTCGGTAAGCTGATTATCGGATGATTACATTCTCCAGCATCAAAGCCTCGGGTTAGTTGAAAGGTATTTACGGAATAAATGTTAACACACAATTTAAATATGGGTATGTATCATACGATAAAGTGTGATTTGTTTCATAAAACTACCTTTTTTAACTTTGGCCTTCTCCCCATTGATTCACACAGTGGTGATGACCTTGCCAAAAAACCGGGGCTTATACAGCAACAGGTATCGCGCTATGAGTCTGAAAAACATCAATGACCATAGACACTGTTGTGATGATTGCTCACGCACTTAATGTTTCTTTAAACGGATTCTATCTGATTACTTTACCTTCCCTGAATATGATAACTGTGCAATTTTGTTAAATTATTACAACGTACGCAAATATCCGCGCCGGATATCCATCAGCGCGACTTTGTTTTATTCCTCTGAATCTTCGGCCTGCTCCGCAACCTCCTGTGCTTCACGCCCTGCCTGCTCACGTTCCATCTGTTCAGCCAATTCGCGCTGTTTCACATTCCACACTGAGCCCTGCGGCATTTCCACGCGCACATCCAGGCGGGTGTATTCCGGCAGGTCACAGGGCTCGCCGTCCTGATAGAAAATGCGCTCACCTTCCGGGGTGACCTCTTTCAGCCGCCAGTTCTGGAAACGTTCCGGCAAATGCGCATGCTGACGGTGACAGGTTTCAATTATGATACTGCCGTCTTCCAGTACGCGGTCATCGACATAAATCAACTCAAGGCCGTTATTGTCTTTCGGTACCGAAATTCCACCGTTTACGCCCCATGCACCATCTGAGTTATAACCAAGAATGCCGGTGATGTGATACTGGCCGGTGCCGGTACCACGGACTTCCGCACCTTCGGATTCGTCGTTGGCATCAAAGGTACCGTCCGGGTAGATTTGGATAATTGGGGATGAGCGTTTTATAAATCCATTTCCATCCACTACGGTGTTCTTTTCGGTTCTAAAAGTCCAGGCACTTCCCATGGTATTTGTACCCTGAGTACCAGCTCGATAATAAAGCAACCCATCGTTCCCGACAATTAATTGCATATTAGAAGTATTACCGCTGGAATCGCTCCAACCTCTAAAATTTATAAGACCCATATATTGACGATTTCCATTCCCCCATATTTGGTCCATCTCAAATAAACCATTGGTGATACCAAAAGGGTATTTGGTAAAATCATTAACCTCACTCTTTGATAATTTCCTGAAATCCCAATGGCGTTGCATAGCAAATTGTGGCAACGGATTTGCCACAAACGGTAATTCTAATTTAGTGGCCTTGTCATTGACCCACTCTCTGGTTGCAAGCGCTCCGCCATTAGCAGGCAGGCCAAAGTATCGCCACCCGCCTCCGCCGCCATTTGCAACAATGGAAGGTGATGCGGCAGTTGAATCCAGTGCAACTGCGATGGCTCCAGACTTTGCGCCAACAAGCTTTTCCATGTAATGCGCACCAGCCCAATCTATGTTTTTAGTCGCGCTATCTATTTTTGTAATGCTGTCGGTTATTCCTTTTAGATTATTGTCTGTTTCCTGAATCGCTTTATTTAGTGCTTTAACACTCTTCAGCGTCACCTTCTGGCCGTTCGGCAGCTCAATTTCCACCTGGACGGTGTCTGTCATCCACTGCTGCATGGCCTGGAGAAAATAAACGATATAGCCCTGGTTCGCTGACATGGTACGGGCTGCATCCGAAATGGTATCCGGTACCGTGGTGGCAATGGAGTATTTCGCGCCGCTGAGCGTTACCGGGGCGTTGAATGATAACACCAGTTCGGTATCACTGTTTACCGCGCGGATCATCATACTGACGGGTGTCACCCCGTTCTCGATACAGATAAGCTGGCCGGGGGCCACGCCGTGAATATTCTTTTTCCACTGCGTACCGGTACCGGTCACAATCGGTGAACCGGCGTTAATGGCTATAGTGCCGTCTGTGTAAATCATGGGGTTTCCTTAAATTTCAGACGAAAAAAAACCGCCGGAGCGGTTGTTGGAGGAGATTATTTATTTTGATTTTAGTTTTGCGGATCGAAGTAAGCGACGGTAACGGCGATAATCAGTCCTCTGTACTCTTGCCTTTAACACATGTAATTTTGTCAAACGTATCCATGCGGATCCAGCCATGTAAACCCAGAACAGGATCACCTGTACTGAAAAACCGTTTACTGTCCGGCGCATATTTTGTCAGCTTAGCTGAGTAATGCCGGTTATCCAGCCCCTCAAACATATGCCCGGTACAATCCACTGGTTTGGTGTATACGTTATGACTGCAGGCTGTCAGCGTGGTTATTGAAGCTAATGTGATTAATTTTGATATATTCATTCTTATATCCCCGTTGTATCTATTATCATTATATATAGCGGTATATCACATGATTCAAAAGATTGTGACGCATGCGGTCTGGAATACGTATCAACCAACAGACGTACTTCCAGTTTAGAACCGTTCATTCGCCAGAAATAAGACTCGAATTCCATATATTCATCATAATTTGTTCTTTTCTGAGCACCACCGCCAAATACAACTGCACAGTTATTACCATTATTAGGCATTGTCATAGACCACATTGTATCAGGCCATAGTTTAAGCCGCTGAACATGCAGTATATTTGCAACGCCCCAGTTAGTATTATATACCACCTGATTGGTTAGCGGGTTTATCACAACTATTCCCGTTTTTTGATTACGCACCTTAACAGGAGCGTTGCCAAACTCCCAGATTTCTATATTTCCGCCGGGACCGTCGCGGAAAGGCATCGAGACAAAAGCATTGTTATTCGTATTGTCAAACGCCTGACCACCTATTCTGACCCAGAATGATGCTCTGGCTGCGATCATTTGTGTTTTCGGATGAACTCTGGCAGGAAAATAAACCTCTTTGATGGTTCCCTGTCCGGCATCCTGTACTTTCGGACAATGAAATGACTGCTTTCTGATTAACCCTAACGCTATATTAGTACCGTCAATTTGCATCCGGCCGGTGTCACCAAAACATATAAAACCGTGTTTCATGATTTTACACCATATAATATACGCATATAAGTTTCCCTAGCTCTCTGTTCGTCGTTTCGCCTTAAATTACCCTCAAAAATAATAACGCCATTTTCAACCCGGCAATCGCACCAGCCGTTATGATTGAACCAAAAGCTCGGATTAACCCAGACGAAAATCTCCCCCATAGGGAGCAGGTTCCGGTGATCCCAGCTATATTTAAACTGACCGACCGGTGCAGGATTAATATCATGCCAACCGACGAACCGACCGAGTCTTTTACCGGAATCTAATATTTTATTACCGCGATCATCATATACAATAATCCCGTGAGCCATATTAATACCCCGATATATCACCAATAATGACCGTCAGCCGGTTATTGTCATATACTTTAATACCGCCCGCTGTAATACCGGTACCGTTTGTTGTTGTTCCGTCAAAGAACTCAAATTTATTAGCCTTTGCATCCAGAATAAAACCCTGTTTACCCGGCACATAGTTCTCCGACTGCATTTTGTCAGTGACAACCACACTGTTAAGCCATGTCTGATTAATGAACGCCTCACGCATAAAGACCTGTCCGTCCTTCATGTACATGAACATGTCCATCGATTTTTTCACCGGATTATAAAACGCAAACTGCTGAGCGTTAAAACCGATAAGGGTGTTCACCTGACCACCTTTCAGCTCAGCCCCGATCACCATACCGGCGGAATAATCCTCACCGTTATAACGGATCCGGACTTTCATATCGTGGACCACGGATGCCTGACCGGATGCCATATCCCACTGCGCGCGGATGGAGTTCTGCGCCAGCGCCAGTCCGTCTTCTGCTTTAACCTGTACCGCGTCCAGTTTCTCTGCAAGTGCCGTTGTTTCCGTAACCGTGTAGTTGCGGACTTCGATGATTTCTGCTTTCATCGCACCGTTTTCACGCTGCCAGTAACCCCACTGACCGTAAACGTTATTGGCGTTGTTGATAATGGCCTCGAAGTTATCATTCGCCTGAGACTGCAGGTCTTTAATGATGGCTGAGTCTTCGAGCTCTTTTTGCACTACATCGAATATTTCATCCGCATGGTTATTGGACTGACCTTTTTCTTCAATAAAATGAGACTTACCATACTCATTAATACTTCGGATATAAAACCAGTAATCATGTCCGGGCTTTAACTGACCTTTTGACCACACTTTTGCTCTGCCAAGGAATTCAGCCTTCTGTTCAATGTTATTAATGTTGGTGATTCTTTGCTCGCCGGAAAACCAAAATTCAAACTCAGTATTCAGTGTATGCGGAGCACTGATATGTGGTATCAATTTCACCTCAAAGAAGCCTGACTCAACTCTGATAAACGAAGGGGCCGCTGGTGCACCAATAACCATCTGCACTTTCGATTCGCTTCCCAGCATTCCATTTTTATCTTTGCCGCGTACGCCAACCAGATATTTCCCAGCAGCCAATCCGTTGAAATAATATTCAAGATCAGACGTTTCACCAGTAAAGACAACCTTGTCATCTTTATAAACAGAAACAACGTAAGAAATATTGCGGTTAGCGGTTGCCATGGCCCACATAACTCTGGCCTGAACCTGAGAGCTGTCATTGATATAAGCTACGGAAAGGCGTTCAATGTCAGGGATTCGAACCGTATTTTGTGCAGGCGGATTGCCGGTGAAATTAACACCATCATCAACAATGTGCTCCTTTTTTGGTTCATGGAGAATACAGTTAAACTGATAGTTACCGTCTTTATCTTCAGTAATAGTCAGTACCCGGAACATTCGCGTAATCAGCGTGTTTTTCGATACAGAAAACACACCGAATTTTTGCAGTCCGGCTGGTTCGCTCTTCAGGATAACAATATCGCCATCTACTGATGATATTTCTGTTCTGATGAACTTCCCGCTGCCGCCGAGGTACGCAAAATATCCCTTATCACCAGAAGACCATTTTATAGGTGCATCTGTTTTTACTCTGCTGCCAACAACATCTAAAACCCGGCCACCGACTTTTGAACCCGCAAATGAATCATCCGCTATTTCAATGATGTCACCCGGAAGACAATTAATACCCTCCCTGAAAGTCGTGAATGTTACACTTTCAGTCTCAAGCTTCTCTGTTTCCAGAATCCATTTACCAACACGATGAGCCTGCCCCCTGCTGGTGCAACCGAAAGCCGTTACTTTCTTAACATTCAGTCCGCCAAATCTTATGATCTGACCATCATCCTGTATAAACTCCCTCTCTTCCTTCCAGCCGTTATCCGGGTTAATCCATGAAACTTCAACTGCATTATGCCTTGCACTTTTAGCTGTTGATGTATAATTGAATTTCCCGCCGATAACATTTGAGTTTGTGTATGTCCATTCCGGATCTGCGGGCCTGTCCTGAAAGCAGGTTAACTGCACTCCATCCCATAAAGGCATTCCGCGAAATACGGATGCCAAATCATCAATAACGTCTTTCGCTTTCCGCTGTGAGGTAATATAGGCATTGAAAGTAAATCGTGGCTCTTTGCCGCCAAACCCATCCGAAACCATTTCATCGCAATACCTGGCTATCGCATACAAAGCAAACCGGTCACAACCAAAACGCCCCATCACGGAACCAATCCCGTAACGCTCATTGGTCACCAGATCGTAAAAAATCCATGCGGGATTGTCTGTCCATGCAGGCTTAAACCTCCCCGTCCATATACCGTTATAGCTGCGGGTTTCCGGGTCATAATTATCCGGGACCTGAACAATCAGCCCTTTGATATGATATGTACGTTTAGGCGTGTCACCATACTGAGATTTATCAATGCGCATACCAACCACAGCGGAGTTTGGGTATGAAAATTTAGCATCCGTAATTTCTGTATAGCTGGCCCACACCGTCCCGTTTTTAAGAAGGTCACTTTTACTGTCATCAGTGAGGCGCGATACTCTTATCTGAAACGGCTTTTGCTTTGGCGCGTTAATAATATGTGATTCAAGGTACTGACCACTTATTTTCCCGGGACCTATTGTGATTGTTTTTTCTGTCACCCATCCGCTGCCAACATTAATCTCGACAAGCATCTGAACAGAAGTGTTTTCCTGGTTGCCTTTGTTGTCCTGTTTTACCAGCGCCGAAACACCTAATGTAAAGCGAATGCGATCGACTTCCTGATCAGATACCGTACGCAATATCGGTGTTTCTTTTTTCACTTCCACGTTTACAGGTATTTCTTTCTCAACAAACGGGAAACCATCGAGCGGAGACTGAGACTGCGTACCCGATCTCCACTGAACCTCGACCCCGCGAATATTCGGATTACCTTGTTTATCGACTATAGGCGTTCCGTTCAGCAGGAATCCCTGCATTCCGCCAACCGGTCCTTCTATAGGACCTTCTGACACCAAATCAATAATGTTGAGAAATTGCTTATTTTTCAGGTTGTCATCAACCAGATTCGGCGTGCTTCCGCCGCCACCACCTTTGCCCATTTATACTGTCTCCAACCCCTGTGAAATCACATTTGAGCCAACCACCATCTCTCCATAACAAAGCGGAACGGGATATCCTTGCCCGATTCTGTTGGAAAGTGAGCTGAAATACTGGTTACTTTCTGAATTGCCTTCACTGAAATTTGGTGCGCCCGGTGTTCTTGTCAGCATCGTTGCCACCCCTGCTGCCGCTATCCCGACACCGGCAGCAAACATAGCCGTCGATGTCATCGTTGCCAGAAAACCGCCCGGAATAAAGAATGCCCCGGCAATTAACGCTGCGCCGCCGATAATGCCAAGGAAGCCACCTGATTTTGCGCCACCTATAACCGGCACTATCGTGATAACATCATTATCATTAAGTGGGGTGTTTAATCCTGCCACTATGCAGTCCTCAGTCATATCATGACCGGCAACGCGTACCCTGAACTGCCCACGGTTTATTTCCCGTTTTAATCCGTCAATCTGATAACACAGACATCTTAACGCCTCACCTGCACTGCTGACCTCTAATTCAAACCGGCGTCCATATCGGCGTAAATAGCCAGCAAACTGTAGTCTGACCACTGTTTGTGCCTCCATATGCTGTGTGTGAATTTAAACCAGTAGCCACCGTAAACATCCCGCTTACTCAAACGATCAGGGCGATGATGAAGAATCTCCTGATTACCGATATATAGCGCTGCATGACAAGGTTTTGATGTACCCAGGCAGATAAGAATAACGTCGCCATCCTGTACTTCATCAACCTGATAAAAACCCTGTCCGGAAATGTTATCCAGATACAGATTGTCACCGGTGTACCACCAATTATCATGTCGCTCAAAGTTATCAAGACTGATGCCGCACAAATGGTAAGCATCCCGGATAATGCTGTAGCAGTCCTGCACACCGTGATTAAACTCACGCCCCAGCAATCGCGGAACAGGATTAAATTTCAGTAACCGGTCATCACAAACGAGCCACCACGGTAATCCGGTTTTAACCTGCATATCCCTGTCGCCCGCGCTTAAAAATGGCAGTCCAGCCGGATGACTGTGCACGACAGCTTCCACTTCTGCATGACTCTCAGCTCTCAGCCATTCCTCTGAGCTGATTTCAAAATAATTTTCCGGGTCAGGGTGAATATTGGTACACGGGAAATAAATTCCTCCTGAAACCAGCCCACACGACTCCCTCACACCTTCCGTTGTTGCATGTGCGATAATGTTACTTTCAATCATGGGTTAACCTAGTTTGTTGGAGCCGAGAAACCCACCGAACGGCAATACTGAGGAGTGGCGAAGTTTGCAGCCACGGTACTTATGAGAGCACTGATCTTTTGTCGGTTCATTGGTCGGCTGATCCTTTTCGTCTGCGACAGGAGGCCCGTCATATCCGCAATCCTGTCCACGATATCGCCACGGGCATATATCAGCCTGAATAACCCGGGCGGGAATTTGTGCATTATCTGTTTCTGTCGGCAGCGCCAGCACATATGTAACGAAATCTGAGTCTGAATTTTCACGTTGCTCAATAACAAATTTCTGTACAGCCTCACGGGACGGATCTGCCTGATTGTTTCCATCCGGAAAATTTACCGCATCAAGATATTGCTCCATAACCTGCCGTCTGGTAACAATCGCCCCCAGTGCGTCGTCATAATCGTTATTGATTGCAGTCAGCAACCCATCAATGTTGGCGAATGTCATCTTCGGCCTTGCTGACGCTCCCTGCGCTGTCATGCTGAGTCCGGTTACCTGAACCGGATACGGATCATATCGGTTACCCTGCCAAATCACCGGTTTCAACAGGCCGTTCATTCCGTCATGAAAGCGGTATACATTCCCGCCGAAGCGACTTAAATCCACCTCATACAAATCAAGCATTGCTGATTGTTCAATCTGAGTAACCGCAATCCGCATATCTGCCGGAATATCTCTCACGCAACCACCTCCTCAAATACACAATCAATCTGCCAGACAGACTGTTTCCTCGTTACCTGCCAGTTACGGCACACGAATGTCCGCAGGGTTTTGTCATCCCCTGTCAGCCACAGGAATGATTCCACGGCCCCACGCTGACTGAGAAAATTATCTATTTCACGTCCGACAGAAACCGGTTTGATGAATGCCAGGTTATATGTTTTAAGCTGATTATTGATTCCGTCTTTGGCTCTCTGCTCGTAGCCATTGCCGAATTTTGCAACCCTGACCTTCGGTTCATTATTAATTTGGCAGGCATCCTCAGGACGCCATTTAAATTCATCCATTTATCGGTTCCATTAAAAAAGCCACCGTACTGGTGGCTGTTAATAGCGCTGATTACCTTGTATTGCACCGCTTCTGATTTCTGTCATCAGAACGTCATATACAGTACCTTTAACCATCCTGGTTATCATTGTTGCTTCCTTTTCTGTCATGCCATTGGGAGCCTGAACCTGAAAATTGAAGTACATATCCCCCATGCTGACACCACCATCGCCACCCATCTGCCGGTTACTGATTACTTTTCCGCTGTCACCGGGGATCATGTACTGATGACCGTTCGATGCCTTGAATATTTCAGGCTGCCCGTTCTCACCAACGCGATACATTTTGTTAGCGTCAACGGGGCCACCGTTATAACGGGCACCGGCGACAGCCATTGTTTTACTTGCCGCCATGGCTGACATGTAAGACGCTGAACCGGCTGTAACCGCCGCTCCCATCGTTGCAATAGCAGCACTCATTGCCGCTGGAGCCCATGCTGACTGTGCTGCCACGGCCTGAGCAACAGTAGATGCCTGCGCTGCTGTTGACATGGCCTCACCAACAACCATATTTTTAATCTGCTGCATCCCCATCTGAACTAACGCCCCTACAGCCTCATCAACAATGGTTGATGCTACATTACGGAATGCATCATTAAGACTCTGTGCGCCGGTAATAAGCCCTGTCAGTACGTTGGATGAGCGCTGACCGAGAGCATCAAGACCATCTGCGAGAAACTGATTGGCCTGACTCTGATTACGCCAGATTTCCCACTGAGCATTCAGTCTTGCTTCCTCATACTCAGTGTTTGCTGCATTTATCAGCGCAAGACTTTGCTGTGCCGTAATAACTTTCTGATTTTCAAAATTTTTAATCAGTGCCAACTTCTGAGCGTGCTCATTAGCCAGCGCCTGAACAGGATCAACCTGAGCCATCATATCCTGAACAGGAGTGACGGCTGATTTCGCATTTATCTCCGCCGTTTTTCTGGCGTGTTCCGCTTTTAACTCAATGCTGCGTTTCTGATACTGCTCCTCGGTGATGAGGTTGCCTTTCAGTTGCCGTTCAAGCTGCTCACCGGCATGTTTGATGTCCTGATCAACTTTTGCCTGAGGGTTTTGCTCAAAAGCCTCTTTTCGGTCTTTGATTTTCTGCGTAAGGTCGTACTCTTTACCGGCCAGTGCTGTAACTTCGGCGATCTGAGCGGAATTAGCTTTTGAACCAAGCTTCTGTACTGCTTCAAGAATTGCAGCCTCGCGGGACAGCCCTTTTGTTTCCAGCTCTGCAACCTTCGTCGCATTAGCCAGGTCTGTTATCTTCTGTTTGAGTTTTTCCGCTTCTGTTGCTTCTTTTTTTTGCTTCGGATACCGCCTCCCTTGATATTTTAATACCGGTTTTTTTGGCTTCGCTTGCCTCGCCAGCTTTAGCAGCTAATTCAGCAAGTTTTTCAGCTTCCTGCTCTGATATCCCTTTATCTTCAACATAATACTTGACCTGTAATTGACGTCTTACTACGTCATCCTTCGCTCCAGCCATTTCAATTTCACGTTCAAGCGTCTTTTTCATGTCAGCGCCAGCATCTGACCATTCAACTTTCAGGCTTGCTGAATTGAACTTTTGTTTTGCTTTTGTGGCTCCGTCAAGGTCAAGCCCGTAAGCGCGAAGTGCTGCTCCGGCATTAGGTAGCAAAGTACTCGCATCTCGCTTTAGCAGCTCCTCGCCCTGCAACAATTCCCCGTTTAACTTCGCTTGCGCTGCACTGATAAAATTCACAGTCTTGCTTCTGTCATTTTGCACGCGCTCAAGATTGGCTTCTGCTTTTGCTAATTTTCTGGATATTATTTCGAGGTTCTTCTGGGTACTGCCAAAGTGTAATACCCCATCAGAATATGCTTTGTATGCTGTTTTGAGATTTTTAACCTCCTGCTCTGCAGAGCGCTGAGCATCCGTCAGAACTTCGAGCTCGTCCCTGGCATCTGCTATTTTTGCTGCCAGTTCGGTGCGAGACATTTTATCCATGCTGGCACGCAATTCATTTAGTGAATCAGCAAACTCTTGTGCTGATCTTTTTGCTTCTTCAGCTTTTTGGAAAAAATAATACACAGCGGCTCCGGCCAACATCGCAGCACCAACCGGTCCACCAATCAAGGATAGAGCTTTGCTTGCCAACCCACTTGCAACATTAAGTCTGTTCTGTGCCGCAGCGAGACTATTTGTGGCTACGGTTTCCTGCTGTGTTAATCCTGTTATTACTGCTGAGTTTACTGCCAATTCACGGCGAATTCTGGTTCTCTGCGCTTCAGTAGTGGCTGCTGCCAGCTGCGCACCCAGCGACTGCTGAACTGTCACAGCCAGAGTCTTCTCAGTTGCAATTCTGTTGATGGTTGCCGTGGCGGCTTCGATCTCAACTCTGACCGCTTGTTTTGTCGCCGCCATACCGGCAAGTGTCTCTTTAACTTTCTTTGCCTGAGCGGTAGCTGATAGCGTAAGAGCTCCAACATATCTAGACCCCATGACACCGGCTGCAATAAGCAATACGTTAGTCAGTGATTCCAGATTGTTGCTGGCAGATACGGTAGCGTCGTTGAAGATGTTTATAAATGTCTTAACAGTGGTGTTTTCGCCAAAAAATTTAGTAATATTATTGCTGGCGATCTGAAGAGACTGCGACATTGTTTGTGTTGTATTCGCAAACTCCTTTTCAATAGCTGGTCCCATTTCGCGGAATGCTTTTAACAGTACATCCGTGGTTAATTTGCCTTCTGCGGCCATCGCTCTCAGCTTGCCGATGCTGACACCCAGTGAATCCGCAAGTCCTTTCATCAGTGCCGGAGCCTGTTCACTCATTGAGTTAAATTCCTGCCCGCGCAGTACACCAGATGCCAGTGCCTGTGATAACTGGACAAGTGCACCTTCTGATTCTGCTGCTGTGGCACCTGAAACGGTCATTGCCTTTGAGATAGTGGTGGTTATCTGCCCTAACTCTTCGCCACTGAGCCCGGCACTGCGCATCGCTCTTTCCAGTCGTGAATACAGCGTTGCGATACCGTCAAGGCTTGAACGACTGTTCTGAGCAATATCAAACACGCGCTGATTCACCACAGCCAGCGTCTCTCCGGTCTTTATGGAGTTGACGAGTTTGTTATTCAGCGCCGTCCAAGCTTCCGCGTAGCTGGTAACGGCTGACACAGACCAGTAAGCAGTCAGAGATGCGGCAACCCGCGACAGCGAGGCCATTGAGCGCTCAGTGCCATTGACGGCGGTCGTTGTGCGGTTAAATCTGCCTTCCATATTCCGCAGCCGCTGATCCAGTTGACGCTGTGATGTCAGCAACTGAGCAACATCCATCTGCACCTGATATACGATTTCACCGACGTTTGCCATTTACCGGCTCCTTAAAATGAAAAACCGCCAAATGGCGGATATGTTAAACTGTCTTCCTGCTCACCAACCGGCGCTTGCCCTTAATCAGGTCATCGTTACGGACATCATCGGCCTTGGTGATAGCCTCATACTCATCTGCTGTGAAGCCTTTCTCATCCGGATATTTCGCTTTCAGCATCATCACGAACTCAGTCATCGTGAGTTGCTCCGCTTCACTGCGAGTGATGTTGAAATGCACACGGGCGGCACTGATGTAATCGACGGCGTGGAACTCGTCGGAGTATTCGTCTTTACCTTCGTTGCGCTGGAGTTTTCGCACCTTAGCTTTACCGATAATGCCGTGGGTCATTAGCTCGCGCGCCAGCAGGATGATATCGCGATAATGCATAGCGCCGCGCCGGTACACCATGCCGGATTTGCCAACCCGCCATTCACCGATAACCTCAGAACAGTCATCGTTACAACATGCCTGCATCACGTCCATTGCTGTCGATAAAATGCTGCGCCCGTAAACCGGTTTATTTAACAGTGCAATCAGCCATTCAGGAACCACTCCGTAAGCGTCTACAGCAGACGCTATAATTTGTTGTACCTCTGCGCCATTTAATTGCGTAAACGCACTCACAATCTCTTTAGGCTCACCGATTCGCGTCATGGCATCCAGCGACGGGCGGAACAGGTAATCATTTTCGGCAGTGGATATCACCATCTCGCCGTATTCTAAACGCGGTGTCATATATCCTCCTGAACATTATCAAGGGCACCCGGAGATACCCTTTGTAATATTTAGGCCGCAGTGACTGTAACGACACATTTCGCCGCCTTACTGCCATCTTCCGATGTGACTGTAATATTCGCGGTACCGGCGGCGACACCGGTGACAGTGACAACATTCAGTAGCTTACTGACGGTAGCGAAGTTAGGCTTATCGCTGACCACTTCGTAATTTTTGTTTGTCGCGTCAACAGGATTAAATCCGACCGTGAATGTTGCAGTTTCACCAGCTTTCACAGTCAGTGTCGCGGGGTTGGCTGCGATGCTCTGAACCACGATTTCTTCCTGCAGCCATTCAAAGCTGTCAGCGTCTGCGACTTTCAGTTCACCGGAATACGTGGAGATTTCTTTGGTCGGGAACTCCATAGACCATGATGTGAAGTTCATGTAACTCTGAATCACATCACTACCATCGCCTTTCATGTCAAGCTGCACCCAATATGACGGCTGACGGCTGGCCTTGACTTCAGCAAGGATTTCTTTGGCGATATCAAAAGCAGACGTGGAACCATCAGCACCTTTGCGCTTCAGTTCACCATCAAACTTAATGGTTAAATCCAGACCGGTCACGATGGCCTCAGTCAGGCCTTTCGTGTCATCAGCCTTGGATGTAACTGTTTCAGTTCCGTAATCCACGCTTTTGCTGGTCAGTGCGCCGAGACGCAGAAATGCGGACTGTTCAGGAGCCGTACCGGGGCAACCGGACGCGATGCGGAGAATTCCCGCATTACCCATCACCAGGCCTTTATCATCAGGGCATTGTGCCATGTTGTAACCTCTTTATTTGCAAATAAAAAAGGCCGCCGAAGCGACCTGTTTGAAGTGTGTTTGTTTATGATGTGCAGCGGAAGGTCAGGGGAATCCAATACCTCCCCTCTGCCGTCTGAACCGGATTCACGAACCCGGAAATATTGATAATGAAATTCAAGCCATGAGACTGAGCATGGCACCTGACATAATCAAGTATTTCATAGGCTCTCTGAGCGACGAATTCAACCCAGCCCTTGCCAGAAATTAACGACACAGTGAAAAAATCATCACCACCAAGATCATTGATTCTTCCGGTTCCGTCCCGCTGCTGAAAAACCATGTACGCATCCAGGTCGTGTCCGCCGGATTCTGACCATTCATAGTCCTGAATGATAAAACCGTCAGACAGCCCCGACTCGGAAAAATAACGCTTAACCTGCTCAATGGTGGTCATATGCGCATTTCCTCCGCGACAGCCTGGTCAATCATCTGCTGTGTTTCCTCAAAGCCTTTAGTGAGGAATTCTTTCTTCGCTGTCGGTCTGCGGAAGCTCTGCTTCACATTCGGGTCGTGAACGAAAACAGCATAGGATGCTGAGTAACCCACACGCCCGGTAAACAACGTTCCTTTCACCTCCACATCACGGAACTGAGAGTTGATCAGTGTCTTTGTATCAATCGGTGTGTATACCGCAGCCTGTCTGCCGCCGATATCCAGCGCACGATGCATGGCCCTGCTGACTTTCTTTGACGTGATATTACCGACCAGCGCATTAAGGTCAGCAACAGCACGGTTAATACCGATTACTTTTGCTCCCATGTCACACCGCCGTTGTTAGAGTGTAGTCATCTTTGCCGCCGTCAATATCGCGGTCACGATCAACAGCTTTGATCCTGCTGGCTCCGGCCACGAACGGATCTTGTCCGTCATGCTTGCCGATAGAGATGTAATCATCTTGTGTGGCTTCGCTGTATTCCGTCCAGATGACATTTTTGATGACAATTTCAGTGCCTACCGTTTTTGTTCCGTCACTCATCCTGCTTCCGTAGTCACACCGGATATGAATGGGCTCTGAAAATTTCGGCTTGCCGTAACTGTCTTTGCCTTCAATCTTCCAGATAGTTGCCCATCCCTTGCAAAACCGGCGAAGGATTTTACCCATATCACCCCCGGTTCACGTCAAACTGAATAATGCTGACCGGCCGGTCAATAGGCAGGTTATCTGTGCATCCGGCGGTATCCAGTGCGGATAACAATTTCAGCAACGATTTTCTGCCGTCAGCAAAATACTGGTACGAAACTGAAGCACCGGACGGTGCATGTTCTGATGCAATTTTACGGACATCAGCCGCAGACAGGATGAGGATGACGGAATACACCTTGATAAGCGTCATCACCGCATCCGTATACCCCGCCTTATCAAGGCATCCGTCAATGCTGTCCACTACAGATAATGCGGCGGCAACCGCAAAATCAGGAGCCTCAAACCCCATCATTTCCAGTTGCTCGCCTATCTGCTCCGGACTGATTTGTACTGCCATATCACCTCCGGATTATTACTGCGATTACTTCGCAGATTTAGCAGCCTTACCGACTGCATCAGCATCTTTACCGAATGTCACCATAACCCCGGCAGTGTCTTTGATGCTTGCAGCAATTTGTTTCCAGTTATCAGTTGCGGCTACCTGTTCGTTAGTCGGTGACTTGATACTGTCCTTCGCCCACTGATAACCACGCAAACCGATGGTGAAATCATATTCCCCCTGCATCAGAGCCTTAATGTTTTCCTGTCCGAGAACGTCCTGCGCTTTCATGATCAGCGGTGAGGTCTGTACAGCCGCTGCACCGGTAACCAGACCGAGTGAATGCTGCTTATTACCTTCAGACAGAGACGGAATATCAGAAATTACAAAACGACGCCCGAATCCGTCCTGCTTGATGGCCACGTTACCAATCTGGAACAGGTTACTGGAGTTGGTTAGTGTTTCGTCCATAAAGTCATTGAACGTTGCACCGTCCATCAGCCAGGCGATAATACGGGAATACGCATCACCAAACGGGCGGGTGCCTTTGTTTAGCCCGCGCAGTGATGGTGCGCTTCCTGCTGCTGTCAGATCAGTAACTGCCGCAGCGTTGCCGGAGATTGCCGCTTTCAGTGCCGCACCTGCAGTGTTCAGATAATCCTGCAGCATCGCTTCTGCTGCCTGAGCAGACACCACCGCTGCCGCTTCTGCTACGTCTTTACCCAGGCGCTTCATCATCGTCGGAGTGACAGATACCGGCCCGATACGACCATCGACCTTAATCATCCGGTCGAGAATTTGCCCTAACTCCTGCGGTGTAAGATTACCTGATCCGTATGCATTACGACGCTGTGCCAGACCACCAAGTAACTGCCATGATGTCTGCTCGATGTAATCACCAATATGGTCACCATCACCGAAAACCAGCGCACCGCCGGATGCTTCATTAAACTGCTGTACTGCCTGAGCCACCAGCTCTGTCGCTGCCAGAGATACCTGGTGCTGAAAAATATGCAATGTCATAAATCTTATGCCTCTGTATTTTTTGCAATGATTTCACGTGCGCGATCCACCAATGGATTCACACTTTTGGGTTTATCACTGCCTCCGGCAGGTGATTTGTCTTTGCCTCCGTCACCCCTGGTTCCGGTTGCCTTACTGCCGATAATGACCGGCGCAAATAACTGATTATTTCTGAATTCTTTTTCCAGCTCATCGATAGTCAGAGCTGATAGTTGCCCAGTTGCGTCCACCACGCGGGTTTTACCATCTTCAACGGCAAGGCGTGATTTGATATGCGGCACAATCAGAGCAGCACTGTCACCCGCAAGTTTTGTCGCCAGCGACTGCGCGACGTTATCAACCAAAAGTTTTTGCAGGCTGGCATCTTTTTCCTGTAACTGTGTCAGTAACTCTTTTTCGCGGATGTTGAGTTTTTCAGCCCAGCTCTTTTCCAGTGATTCGATATCACCGTTTTTACGGGCCTGTTCTTCTGCAGCTTTCTTTGCGGCTTCTTCAGCCTGACGGCGCTTTTCCTGTTCTGATTTCTTCTCAGATAACAGTTCATCGACTTTCTTCTGAAGACCGGACACATCCGGGATGTCAGGCATGCCGTCAATCTGGATTTGGTATCCGTCACCGGCTTCTTTGTACATGGCCTTATGCTCTTCAGTCAGCACGTCAAATTCTTCTTTGGTTAATTTCCACTTAAACATCGTCAACCTCTGGTTTTGATGGTGTAGTCACTGACTACAGGTAATAAAAAACCCGCCGGAGCGGGTCATTTGAGTTCGATATCGGCCTTTCTGAAGGCATCGGGTATGATTTTCTGAAGTTCCTTCAGTGTTATTGGTCTGAAGTATTTATCGAGTTGTAATTTTGCGAATCGTTCCGGTGATAACCCGCCGTCACGGAATAACTGTGCCCTGGTCTTACCAAGCACAATGTTCTGCCTGTTCGCTGGCTGGCGGTAAAGCCACTCATAATAAGTTTCTTCGCCCCATTCAGAATTACCGACCGGCTCTGTGACAAACAAGTCTGCATATTTTTCATCAAGCACCGGGAGCAAGCGACTACGGCAGTTAGGGTGAAGCGGAGGCCTCGGTCCTTTACCAAGCGGATAACAGCGGCCGGACAGAGAACGGCACACTGCCGATGTTTTGTTATCCAGTATTGCACTGAATTCCTCATACTTAATCAGGTCAGAATTCTCTTTATAGAAATCCGTCGCCGCCACACTGTGAGCATGTTGTAATGTCGTTCTGGCAACAGTCTGAAATCCCCTGACCACCCTGCCAACCACTGCCGCTGCGATTATCAGCGGTTCCGCTGAGGTTCCGTTAATAGCCGATTGCAGGTCAGCCACACCCCCGCCTGACGACAACGATATCACCACCTGATTCTCTATCTGCTGCATGGCTGTATCGGCCCACGACTCAATGAATTTGGCGAGAAACAGGGAGCTGTTCCATCCCGTCAGAGAGAGCGGTATGTTTTGCACATCTCTGCGCACCTTGTCAGCATCAGCCGGATTAACGTTTTTTACCAGTGAGTTAAACCCGTGATATTCAGCGTCTGCCATCACAACAGCGGCGTTGATAATGTCATCAAGTAACCTGTCAGAATAACCGGAAAGAACTGGCTTCAGCGTTTTTCTCAGCGCCAGCGCAATTGATTTCGCTCTGCTGACTGAGGAAACACTACCGGAATATCCGGATAATGCAGATGCTACAGCAGCG
The DNA here is from genome assembly GCF_019242955.1 of Morganella morganii. Classification (GTDB taxonomy): domain Bacteria; phylum Pseudomonadota; class Gammaproteobacteria; order Enterobacterales; family Enterobacteriaceae; genus Morganella; species Morganella sibonii. The sequence goes on along the minus strand of NZ_CP066129.1, from coordinate 1,772,061 downwards.
CGAATATCTGACACCAGTTCACGTGTGTCAGCAGTTGATGATTTGAGCCTTTCCAGCATAATCTGAATCATCAGTGCATTATCAAAAATGAGACCCGGCCGCATATTTTATACTCCCAGCATATTTGTACCTCTGATCAACTCCAGCTCTTCAGCTACATCCTCCGGTTTCTCATCCTGCGGGACAAGGTTCGCCCCCTGCATATACCGGATAAAATCTACAATCCGCATATTGCCGGACTGCACAGATGCCAGAAGTGCAGTAATTGCTGCCGAATCAAACTGCGCAATCTCGTATGTCTTATTGAGTTCAACAGAAGCTTCTCCAGCTCCGGCAAACTGAATACAGAAAGCCAGCGCACGATTAAAAGCCTGCTCAACATTACCGGCGCTCAACGATAAAACAGAGTTATCCGTCTGTGCTTCATCCAGTGCCTGTGTTGCTGTTCTCGCCGATGAACCTCGCTCAACCAGCTTTGCTCCCAGCATTGCCATCTGCTTTTCCCGGCGCTCTGCCACAATAATCTGCATGGTGCGTTCTTCCGGCTGTGCAAACTTCATCTCGCCACCCTGAGGCAACAACACTCCTTTGCGGGAACCGACTGTGAACCCGCCTGACATGTGGTTTTTCACCCAGTCATCTGTCAGGCCTGACAGCGCAACCATCGGCTGACCGATAGTGTGTGCTGACTCTGCAATATCTGCCTCAATCTGGTAATGCTTTATATTCATATAAGCTATGTCAGCCAGTGGTGGCGCATCAGGAGTATGGTCATTGTTTTTTGACCCAATCCACGACCATGGCAACTCAGAAAGCGGCTTTCCCTGCGCATCAGTAAATTTTATCCACTCGCCAGAGCTGATTTCACTGTCCTTCTGCCACCGCCTTGAGTGTGCCAACCCGTCGATCAGACGTAACTCAATCCAGCGGTCCTGCATTTGCAGTTCAAAATCATCAGACTCAACCGGTTCCTGATATTTCACAACAACTAGTGATGTTTTCCCGCCGGTGACCCGCCAGTTGATAATCTCCTTCGCCGTAAACAACCGGACGTATGGTCTGCCTTTGTCTGCCTCAGTCTGGATACCTGCCCCACTGAAATCACTGAGCAGTCCGGCACGGCCACGCTGCAATACCTGAGACAATGCATCGCGGATCATCTGAGTCAATGGTTGCCCCTGACCATCAATATCAGCTTCAAGACTCTTTGTTCCACCCGATATACTGATTTTTACCGGCTTACTGAATGCAATACCGAGTAATCCGCTTAATGTTCGTCCGGTTGCATTCAGAAACGAAGCACGGAGAAGATATTTTTTGTATCGCTCACCATCATCGTCATCCCGCTTTTTATCTGCGGGGTGCGGCAGGTACTTTTCACCGCGGCTTTTCACTACGCGCTCACCGTCAACGCAGTCCCCGATCATATTCCATTCCGGTAAAAATTCGGTGTATGCCGGATGTTTGTAATCCACGTTTGTATTCATGTCAGTTCCAGTTGAATGTCAGAGACTTTGTCAGACGTTTGGCGTTGCGGCGACTGACCGCAAAATAACGGAATCCGTCAGCATCGTGTGATGTGTAGTCGTGAAGTGGTTTATCTTTCCAGCACCCGCGTTTGTCATCCCATTCTTTCCGGTACGCCTCAAGGTGGGTAATGCCTTCGCCACACTTGTTCTCATCGAATACACAGAGCGGCAGGATTTCGCGCACTGCCTCAATACCCTCATCAACGGATAGCTTCGGCACCACCTCAAAGCGGATGGAGTAGGTTTGCCCGTCAATTTCGTACCCTTCCTGTGCCAGTTCCCGGCGTGATTTCGCGTCTGAACCGAACTCGCGGTTGTCGATATCATGCGGCCCGTTGTGGCTGGCATATTCATAGCCTTTGTCTTTCAGTACTTTCATGTAGTGCCGCAGACCCTCACCGCTGTTTGAGTAGTGATCGATGATGTGAAATTCTTCACCGACTTCACGCACAAACCAGATTGAAGTGGAGTCACCCACACCGATATCCCAGTACGTATGCACCAGCAGATGTGAGTTATCAGGGATTTCGCCAATGCGTTTATTCTCGTACAGCCAGCGGAATTGCTTGGCGTAATACGCACCATCCACAGACTGCTGAAATGCTTCTGAAGATATTGACGGGTATTCCCTCTTCATATCGTCGCCGAGTGTTTTTTCTTTGGCGTAGTACCAGGCTTTCTGCCGGTCGTTGAGCGTAATTCCGTACTTGCCGGATAGCTCAGCAAAATAATCAGACAGGCGTTGCGGAAGTTGCTCAACAGGGTCGATTGCGTACTGCGGATTCTTCCACCAGGAGAAGAAGAAAAACTTCCAGTCCAGCGGAGATAATAATTTGCCCTGCATCTGCGCTTTTTCAGCCAGTTGGCAATAATCGAAGAAATAACCAGCCCGACCCTCTGCCGTGCTTTCAATCGTAGTGAAACATTCCGTTGATACTGCCTCAAACGCACCTGTGACAATCTCACGGGCCTTTTCCGGCTGCCTGGCGCATATCTTTCCGAACTCCGATACATGCAGGTAACGCAGCGTGCCGCCACGAAACGATACCGACACGGTCACCGAGCCGCCTTTGCTGAATACCAGCTCACCGGCAGAGTCATTGCTCGCAGGATTGGCCGCTTTGATTTCATCCGGAAGTCGCTCGTAGGCGTACTTTATCTTCTCCCTGAACAGGCGTTTTGCGTCCGGTAAGGTGTGCGCTATCAGTGCGCACTTAGCTGATTCAAATATGGCCGCGTCAAGCTGGATAATGCAGACCTCAGTCGTGAATCCAAGCTGACGGGCTTTCAGAATGATATTGCGGTTGTGGATGCCTTCGAAATATTCTGTTTGCTCAGGCGTCATTTTGAAGCGAACCGGATGACCTTCTTTATCGATGATCCAGTACAGATTATTCAGACGCCATTGCTTATTACGCAGTAACGCTAAATGCTCTGGCTTCATGTTATTTACTCGATAGTTCGTCCATCAGGTCAGAGAGTGTGCCGACAACATCATGCTCGCTTTTAACCTGCTCTCGGAATGCCTGGACAGATATGTGCTTACCGAGCAATTCAAGGTTCTTCACCTTGTCAGGCCATTTGATTTTTTTTAGGATGCCGACCATTTCCCGATCTTCACCGCGGCCCTCAAACATATCCGCAAGGTCGAAGCCGCTCAGGTAGCGCCGCCATGATGCAGGCCAGTCAGAAACCGGCCTTATACTCATGTCATCGGTCATAATGTCGAGAACATCCATCTGGTCTATTTCAACCAGGCGCCTCAGCACATATTCAGCATCAACCTTAAGTTGCTCACTGCGGCTGCGCATCAGTTCCTGAATCCGTTTTTCGATGTCAGGTTTTGTCAGGTTTTCATTCCCGACACTTCGCGCAGTTTTATCACTGTACCCCGCACGAATAGCCGCCTGTGTAGCGTTCAAATCTACGAGGTACTCACGACAAAACATTTCCTGTTTATCTGTGAGTGCCATAATTATTCCTTGCTCTTTTCCTCAACCACCGGAATGTATCTGATGTCGCTGATTTCATCCGGTGCGGTATATGTCCATGAGCCATCCAGACCAGAAATACCAATCAGTCCGTTAGTAATGCGGGGCTCTTTCGTTGTCGTCAGTCCGTGATATGTCGTACCGTCCTTTTTGGTTGCTGTGGCTTCGTATTTTTCAGTCATGTCCACCTCAGTTGATTGATGTTCACCATTTCTTCCACCACGGCAGGTGTCGCCGCATATGAGGGTGTCTTTATCCCGGTGTTACCGATTATTCTGGATGTCCACACGCTCGCTGTGAGGAGTGGCACTGGTCATGGCTAATGTGGCAGAGGAGATCGGCAGCTCGCAGGTAATAAAAAACCCGCCGGAGCGGGTTGTTGTGTTTTATTTGCTGAAATATTTAATATTCAGTCCATTCAGTATCCCGGGGAATAAACCGGAATATAATCTTATTGAAATATAAGTATTCTTTCTCTGTCAAAACCATGTTCACCGGCAAAGCTGAGATACTCATTTAACAGCTCTGTCGGCATAGCTGGTGTACGTGATAACACCCACAGGTAATCTTTATCGGGGCCAACAACCAGTGAGTACTGATAGTCATCATCAAGCTTAATAATATTGTAACCTCCATAGAAAGGTCCGAAGAAAGATACCTTTAACGCCCCTGTATCAGCTGAGTTAACAAAATAGGCCTTTCCGGTACTCTCTTTCCATTTATTGTTACTCGCATCCCAACCCCTGTTGATAACCTTCACACCACCATCATCACGAAGAGAATAGTTAGCTGTAACTTTGCTTAAGCCTTTTTCAAAACGATTATCTATCCTGGCAATTTCATACCAGTCACCTAAGTAATGAGATAAATCAAAAGGTTTAACCGGGGTTATATCTTTGGGCACTTTGACACTGCATCCATTAAGCAGAAACATACCCAAAAACATAAAAACTGACTTTATCTGCATCATAACCTCATCAAGTTATTAACCAATGAGATACTTTCGCATAAAAAATGTGTTTGTACGATCTATTCACTGTTCCACAGTAGCCATTACTGTCATCTCAATATCGGTGATACATCAGAGGAACAGCAGGAAATTTCCGGCAGATAAAACAATGCCTTTCCCGCCTGATATTACAGTGTCAACCATGGCACTGCGATATACCCTGTTTTTATGCAGTTATATTTTTCGTACAGACTGAAACACCGGGTAATATTTTTATACAAACTAAAACCAGCTCACAATATGTTAAGCTGGCTTTATGGTGTATTCTCACGTTTCAATAAGAATGATATTCATTATTTTTTAGTAATGAATAACATTTATGATTATATTTTTGGCGTAATTAGATTGCTAAAGGCTCCATATATACAAAGGAGCTTTTTACTGATTCTATATAATCATTCTGAGTTTCAGGAAACAGATATTCATAAGACACATGAAATATATTTATTATCTTAAATACAACACTGACATCTATTTTATTAACACCTCGTTCATACCTTGACAACTGTTGCTGTGACACTCCCAGCATTCTGGCTAACATCTTTGTAGTCAAGCCATTACGGTGTCTTAAATCGCGGATGTTCTGGCCTACAATAAAATTAATATCTTTCATTCTGAACCTCCTAATAAACATATATTAAGAGTAAAGCATAATATGCTGACTGACAAACCAAGTCATCAACAAAAAATAGACTATTCGGAATGATTACCCAACAAAGGAAGATATCTCGAGTAAAAAAACCCGAAACTATAATTTAATGACTATCAAAAAGATTAATTAACCTCATTAACCTTAATTATAAACCTCACACCAAGTAATTATACTTGTTTATGTTTCGTTTAACTTTTAGCAGGTATATTCGATTACAGGAGTCGTAAGTATCCCTTCTATTAATCATTTGCCCGGCAATTGCCGGGCTATTTTTTTATCCTCCCCGCTTCAATCTCCCGTATTGCCCTCTTATCGTGATTACAGTTAGCAATATATTTCATGGCATCAGCCAGCAGCTCAACTGCACCACCGAACGTCAGATCATCCGGTATATCTACCTGCTCACAATCAGCGGTCAGTTGTGGCGGAATCGGTATCACCGGTGCGGGTATTAATTCCGGTCGCGTATCTGCGCAACTCACTGACAGCATCAGCGGGAACAGGAGTAACAGCGCATTCACTGCCCTTAAATACTGTTTTGATAACTGTCTTAACTTTGACATGCTCTGTACCCTCGGTCTGTTTGGCTTTGATGTTGTCGAGTGATACGCGGTGATTGGTGACGATGGCTGAAAGCGTGGTGGTGTTTATCACCTGCTGGGCTGACAGTTGTCCGGACAACCTTGTGTTATTCACCTTCAGTTGCTGGTTATCCCGGTAAATGTCATATACCCACCAGACAGCAGCAATAAACAGCGCGGCAATTACCGCTTCTTTCCGGTTCATAACGCTTCACACTTATAATGGATCACACCACCCAGCGGGTTACCCGGCAGAGGCTTACAGTGATTCGGGAGTGAATACAGATAACAACCCGCCAACAGGGCAGTAGTCAGCAGGATGATAGCAATGATGATCAACGTTAAGGGGTTCCGTGGCATACCGCGTTCTCCGTATCCCGCCGGTTAATCAGACCCTGCCACCGCTTACCACCGGAAAATGTCCAGCGCTTCATTTCGTCACACGCACCGGCGATATCACCGGCGTTGAGTTTGCGCAGCATAGTGGAGTGCGAGAACGCGCCGGGGCCGACGTTGTAGACAAATGAATAGATGGCCGCCCGGGTATTGTCATCAATCGGCACTTTGATCATAGGATCAACCGCGCGCCGGACTTTCGTCAGGTCGTCATGCAACAGTGCCTTGCATTCAGCGTCCGTGTACAGCTTGCCGGGCTGAATATCACTGCCGGTATGGCCATAACATACGGTGAGCACTCCGGCCACATCACGATAAGGCATATACTCAACACCTTCATATACGGGGATCAGCACCAGCGCACCGGCAATTGCCCCGGCAGTACAAGCAGCCATTACCTTTTTAACCAATCGCTTATTCATGATGTTCTCCGGCTTTCAGCTGAAATTCCTTTCGTTTGTAATACCAGTTAACCAGGAACGTACCGACGGTACAGATGATCCCGGCAACAATAGCCCACTGATCCAGAGATAAAATGCCAAAGGCAGAGGTTATAAGCCCCCAGGCGTATGCTGTAGGGCTGGAATATTTGTCGGACATGCGCATATCCACCCCTTGCGGAGTGTTCCGTATGTTGAGTGATAGGGAAATCCCGCAACCGGGTTATATGATTTAAACAGGTTAAAGTGAGGTGGCTGCGGCATTATTCGGAATCCCACCAGAGGCGGGAAATCAATAAGAAGAGCACTGTGACCGAATACGGATTAGGTAATGAGCCTGTCGTATTCCTGTGCTCTTATTATTGCCATGAATAAAAAACCGCGTACAACTCTTATGTTAAGTGATAATAAGGTAATTGATGCTGTGGCAATATAAACGAAAAAGGCCGCAAAAGGCGACCTTTGGAATTTAAATAAATATTATACAACCTTTCTTAATCTATATGACGCACTACAATTGTAAATAATACATCTTAGTTATGTTGTTGGTATACACTTATACTTTCCCCGGTTGCTGTTTGCGGTTTTTTTTGTACACAACTAATGCTCTATCCGGTGATTCAACAGAATTGAATATGTGAGCTATCATTATGGTTTTTTATCATCCTGACTCAGGCATAGCGAACATAAAACAACAGGCCCTTTTGCTATAACAACAGCCTGTTGAATAGCTGCATGCTCTCCCCAGAAATATCCGACATACGCTGTACTTTTAGCCTGCTGTAACTTTTGACATGTAATTTTATGTAAAACAAAACTACTATCACTCTCAGTCAACGTTAAATAATAATCCATATACCCCGCCTGTTATTCTTTATACTTATAAAAACAGGAATAACATATTAACAGGGATTTTAAAAATTAAAAAATCTACTGATTCCCTGTCATAAGAATCCAGCCAGACAACTGATCCTGCCACACCATGGATCTGGTACATCTTTTTTTAAACAAAAAAACAGAATATTATGCATTACAGTCCTCTTGTTTATTCAATTCAGCAAGCGCTAATTCTCTCATCCAATCTGAAAGCAGTGGTTTAGTTTTTACCGCATCCATGAGCGCTCTCTCTTTTTTGGTCAGGCGAACAACAATTACTTCTGTTTTCATATTAGGCACAATAATTTCCCTCTGTTAAGAAATAATATTGGCACAAAATAAAAACAGAGATGTCGACTTTACACGTATTTACATAATAAAAAGCCCCACCATAACTGATGAGGCTGAAAAGACTCTGGTGGAGCACCTAGTCTCCCCGTCTTCATCTTTTACTCTTTAAGTATAGCAGATAAAATCAATACGACCCCCAAAAAACAAGATAATCAAATTTTAATTTAAAAATATAATGGCCGTTTTATGGATGGTGATGTTTTGTATCAATTTATTCCTGACATTTACATAACACAAGTAATCTGTGGATAGTTTTACACATACTTCAAATGTGATTTATGCAAAGTAAACAACCATCAACACAATGGCTAACACCAGCAAAGCAGAAACTGATAACCATTGAAATAAACGGAACACTGTATCAAATTGAAACGGGTTAAACATAGATACTCCTCTGGAACATAGTCCCGTGAGTGCCGCTCATTTCTCTGATTCACCGGTAAAGAAGATAACCTTACGGTTGTAAAGTCAGCTCCCAGACTGAGCCAACGGCACGGTATTGACAACACTACTATACCACATCGTCTTGGCACGGATTTTTTATTTACCTGATATTACTCAGCTTCGCAGTTTACCTTTTTTCTTTTAAGAATTGGTTTTTCTGTATTAGCTACATAAAGAGCAAATACTAATATCAGAATTGTAATTGAATACACGATTAATAATGATGGTTGTTTATGTTCGACTACTACCAGCCTGATAACCGCTGTTATTGCTATATATAAAAAATAATGCAGCGGAAAATGATAGTTTGATTGAAAGTACTTGATTATTAATGCAATAAATTCAAAATATAAAAAATATATAATTATCCCATCAACTAATGAATACAGCGACACCGGGTCATTTTTTTTAAATAACAAAGCAGCAAGGATAATTGTTTCTTTTATCAAAAAAACAATCAATATAATTGCCAAAAGTAACAGTGCCGCACTGCTGATCCACTGAAGCAACCGACTTATTAACTTTGATTGGCTCAACCCTGACATGATGGCTCCTGAGGTTTCCCTCTTCAATATCACATCTATTTTTTATAGAATACAAAAATAAAGAACCGAAGGTACGGAACTTGCTAAACGTCAGCTGATATGAAATGTGTTTATACAGTTTACCACATTCTATTTCTTTAACTGTCTTACTTACACGTGATTACAATAAATAATCAACTTCATCAACATGAGTATAAAAACCCGCAATACGAAGTTTTTGTTTATAAGCAATGTGATACAGAGATCATTCAATGACAATCTTTGTAACTTATTTGTACAGAGAATTTTCTCCCGGAGGTCTGGTCTTAAACCTTCTGTGTGCCCACAAGTATTGGTCCGGAGCATGCATGATTTCTGCCTCAATAATCTGATTTAGTTTCTCAGCATCTGCCAGGTCATCTCCACACGGAAAATCAGCAATTTCTTTACCAATTATTAATTCATAAGGCCTCTTACCACTTTCATTATTTCTTATCATCGTTGCAGTAAGTATCGGTGACTTCGATAATTTGGCTATAGCTGCCACTCCTTTTGATGTAGAAGCATTAGCTACCGAAAAAAAAGGGGCGAAGATAGTACCTTTAGTTCCAAAGTCCTGATCCGGAGCAAACCAAATAGCCTGCCCGCGTTTTAGTTCCGATACCATAAACTTCAGATTCTTACGGTCGATCATCCCGCTTCCGGAGCGGCTTCGGCATCTTGTTTGTATATACTCCATTGCTTTATTGTTGTGGGGACGATACATAGCATTTACAGGAAAACACAGCCCCATAACTCTGCCCCCAAGTTCCAGCGACATGGAATGAATACCAATAATTAAAACACCATTATTTTTGTCATATACATCATTAAAGTTATCACAACCCGTTACTCTAAATATTTCATTAATTTTTTTGTCATTCCAGAACCAGGCAATACCGGTTTCAAATAATGCAATCCCTAAAGATGACAGGTTGCTTGCAACCATACTCTCTATCTGGATTTTATTTCTGTCAGGAAAACATAATTCTAAATTTTTTTTAATTATGGATACCCGCCTTTTCAGGAACAAACCAGAAAAACGACCTAACTTATCGCCTAAAAACACAAGCCATGGATAAGGCATCTGAACCAAACAGAAAAGCAACAGGATACCAATCCAGGTTAAAATGTACCTTGGGTGAAGAAGCCTGATAGAAAATTTATTCAGAGAATACATTTTTTCCTGATAAGTAATAATTACTGCATAATAAAAAGGCCTGATAATATTATCAGGCCTTGTAATTTAGTTTTTCTATTGCCTGGACAACAGCATCACCGTTTTACAAAAAATGCATTTTGCACCATGCGGATTTGATGCAGAAACATCAAAGTGCGAAGTCCGGTATTGTGTTCCACTGCAACAGGGGCACTGAAAAAACAGTGCTATTATCATTGGTGCGCCTTAGAGACCCACCACATTTGATGCAGACGGACCTTTTGCCCCGTCTTCAATATTGAAGGTAACATTCTGACCTTCAAATAATGTTTTGAAGCTGTCACTCTGAATCGCAGAGAAGTGAACAAACACATCTTTGCTACCATCTGCCGGAGAGATGAAGCCAAAACCTTTCGATTCGTTAAACCATTTTACTGAACCAGTCATTGTATTAGACATAGAATTTCCTTTAATTTTTTGATTGCCATAAGGCATATGAGGTTTGTTTTTTATTTTTACTTATGGGAATTAATTAGAAGGAATTCGCAATGAAGTGGTATCGAGGATAACGCTAAATGGTGAACGACTTTAAACTGACTAGCATAAATAGGCCTGTACTTCCAAACCAGTGACCCCATTAAGCCACAGATGATCATAAATAGCAAACTTTATTATTTTATCCCTCAGATGTTACGTATCACTACACGTAAATCACGACTGATTTTAACCAATTATCTTATCTGTTTATCAACATAAAAAAACCCCGTAAAAACGGGGTTTCAGTTTGTAATCAATACGACACAGAAATAACTCTGATCACAATAGCGTCTTTTTTACGATCGTACAGCATTAATTTTTAAATCATGTAATTTGTTCATAAATGTCCGCATACCTCCATGATGTGATGTACCGTCCATTTCCAGTTTTACATCTCCCATTATGAGCATTCCTTCCACCAGCCCTTCTGCCTTCTGGAGTTTTTTCCCTATGTGAGTGTCTGAGCACCCGTATTTCTTGGCCAACTGAATAAACGTCTTACCGAAAACATAGTAATCAAAAAGCAGATCATGCATATCGCTGTTGCGGATGTTCAGTTTTGCCATAATGCCGGATATCACCAGTGCATCATTATCAGTACATTGCTGACGACTCTTAACTTTTTCAGGGATCAGCCCTTTAAACCCGGCAGCAATTGGTGACCAATATACTGATTCCTGATTATCAACAACCCAAGCCCCCCACCGTTCTAACACCTGGCGAATATCACGCATACATTACCTCGTTATTTTGCAGGCTATGAGGTTTAATATCTTCCGATAAAACAGAAATGACGCTTCCCGTATAGTTGCCCTGAAGAGTAGTGTTGCTCCAATGTTTCTCTCTCATTGTTCTCACTCCTGTATGCCTTTCATCTCGAACTCGGTCATAAGCACACCGATGTAGATTATGTACGCTTCGCACCAGGTATCCCGGTGAAACGTCCTGACTGTGTACCGGTTTATTTTCAACTCAGTCGCCAGTGTCGCCTGATTACCATAGTGTTCAGGTATCGGTGTAATTTCAGGTCTTACGCTTTAACTCCCTCACTTTCGCACGGTACTCATCGCGTATACGGATATAGTCTTCCCGCTTCCAGTGCGGTATCTCATGCGGACCGCGTAACCAGTCAACTAACTCCTGTCCAAATTTTTCAATCAGCCGTAACTCGTATTTGTGCGTTACAGTGTTATTTTTGTGTGAGAATTTACCGGCCCCCGCATTGCATGATTTACATTGCTTATAGGTATTTCGCTCCTCAAACCGCAGCTCAGGATGTGACCCGACAGACAGAAAATGACCGCAGTCCCACTGCCCACCATGTAAATCAGGCGGATTAGGTTCACCACAGCTGATGCATGGTTCATCGCGGTCTCTGAGTCTGATGAATTGGTTAAACGCTGTTTGTGCTTGCTGCCGGAAATATGAGGTAGGTTTTACTGCTAACTTGCGGATTTTTAATTTATCTTTTGCTTCACGCTCTTTTTGCTGCTGCTCCTTTCTTAATTTGGCTTCAGCCTTTTCCCTTTCCCTGCTTCGTCGCTTTATTGCCAACTCAGCACCATGCTCCGGACAGCACCACCATTCGTTACTGAATTTCGGGTGAAACCAGTCGCGGCATATCAGGCATTTTCGCCGCGGTTGCTTTGCCACTCTCACCATCTCCTTTTATCTTCTCGACTACTTCCAGATGCGGACATTCACCGGCGCACTGGTCGCAAACATAAACTTCATCGTCGGCCAGTCCTTCGCCGCATATTGCGCAGTTCATCAAACCCTCCCCTGTAATAAATAATTACGCGAACCCACCATGCTTTAGGTGCAAAGTGGAGTTTTTTCCGAAGATCATTGATTAATAACTGCTGAACGTTTTTTACTCACTTTTTAGCCAATCTGGTCTATTATTAATCTGAGTGAATAATGAATATCGGAGGAACTATGTACAAAAATATCCTTGTTCCGATTGATGTATGGGAAAAAGAACTCACTGATATGGTTACTCCTCATGTTGAAAGCCTCGCTAAACTTGAAGATGCCCGTATCCATTTTCTTGCGGTTATACCAGCATTCCCATATGGTGGTTTTGAAAGTGGTTTGTCTGTCGCGGATCTGGAAAAGCGACTGATAGATTCCACAAAAAAAGAATTAGGCGAGATAATCAGGAAATTCAGTTTGCCGGAGGACAGAGCAGACAGATATATCGTAATTGGTCGCCCAAAAGACAAAATACTTGAACGTGCCGAAGCTATTAGTGCAGACCTGATTATCATCGGCTCCCGTCGTCCGAGTATTTCTACCTATCTACTCGGCTCCACTGCTGCGGCAGTCGTCCGTTATGCCAAAACCTCAGTTTTAGTTGTCCGCTGACACCAGTCGCCCGCTCCGGCGGGCTTTACCATTTCTTCTCCTGACTCCCTGCACTAGCGAGTCGAACCAAGTAACATCTGACCGACCGAACCCCGGCTCAATGTATGCCTTGCTGACCACCTTCCCGCAAAATTCGATTAGCTTTCTCTCACCATGCCCGCTAACCGGCACTAACTCACCACTGGATTCACGCATGTAGCGATACAGTCTGGTGACAGCATCCGGCGATATTGCAAATAACTGACTCACATGGCGATTGTGCCTGGTTGTGCCGACTTTTCGCAAACATCCGATATACAGCATTTTGTTGGTAAACCACTTAATGAACTCTGCTGAGTTCCCCGTGTGCAGTCCGGCCTCGTGATTGGTGAACGAATCCAGATCGCGACATGCCCTGATTATGTCAACGCATACTTTGAATTGTTCGTCATTCATCGCCATATCCTGTTAATCATTGCCCGTGGTGTTGGTTTCAGATATCTGACTACCGGCAGATACACGGTGACGTCGAAATACTGAGGATTGATATTCAGTGACTTCACCGGGTTATACCCCTTACGCCTGTAGTAAATGCAGAGATTATCGGCTTCGTCATTGGTGAGAAGTCGGTGTATGTGCGGTTCTTTCATACGTCCTGCTCCTATTCCTGATGTCCGTAATGATTAAACCTGTATCGCGCGGCGCGGGGTTTTATACCTTCACCTATAGCCCACGCCTGCGAATATTCGATTAAGCTTGTCATGCGCTTCTTACTCATGTTTGCGGTACTTTCTCTTGCCAGCGGTACAATCTCTCCCTCAAGTCCCGGAATAAGCGTCCCGTCACGGCCTGTCGCCTTTGCATGTCCGGATACGAAAATACATTTCCAGTCCTGCAATCCCCACGTATTGCCAGCCCATACAATGCCCTGCTCTGCTACATTGCCGCACAGCGCATGAAACATGTCATTTTGGGGAAGGGTTCGCTTCGGATCGGATATTTTTACTTCGAGGGGGAATTCTTCGTTAAGCGGGAGATTGTCGAGCTCTGCCTTGAGATTTCTGAGTATCTGTATATTCCTGAGAAGGAATGTCTGTTTTTGCATTCAACCTCCTGAGGTTATCGGTTGCCGTTAGTTTCTTACGGGTGTATTTTAATTTCTTCGGGTCGTTAGCTCAGCCGGTAGAGCAGTTGACTCTTAATCAATTGGTCGGGAGTTCGAGCCTCCCACGACCCACCATTGCGGTCATCGTATAATGGCTATTACCTCAGCCTTCCAAGCTGATGATGCGGGTTCGATTCCCGCTGGCCGCTCCAATCATTTCAAAAAGTCTTCTGTCCTGGGTTATGACGCTACTTAACCTGCCTGCGGAAGCTTTCCCATGTGAAATTGATAACGGTCGGCGAACCCATTCTCAGGCGGTCAATAACCCGATCACCCAATGCTTTTGCCAGTTCGTCAAAATTGAGATTGGTCAGCACACCTACCGGTTTTTTATTCGATAACCGGCGGTCTACCACCTGAAAAATAATCAGTTCTTCGTTCAGGTTATTGCGCTGTACGCCGACATCATCCAGCACCAGTAAATCCACTTCACACAGGTCGCTGATCAGCTGCGACTCAGTAGTTTTTGCCCCTTTCTGGTATGTCTCACGGACACGCATCATCAGGTCTGGCAGAGTGGCAATCAGAATGCTTTTCCCGTTCCGGATTATCTGGTTGCCGATAGCCGCTGCCAGATGGTTTTTACCGGTGCCGGGATTACCGCTGAAAATAAATCCGCCAAATGATTTACCAAACTCAGATGCGTACTGCTGTGATTTACTGAGTGCCCGCTGTTGTTCCGGCGTTGTCACCAGATAGTTCTCAAACGTGCATTCCTGGTGTAACGGGCTGATACCGGAACGCCCCATGATTTTATGCAGTCGAGCCACACGGTTTTCGTCAGCAATCCGTTTCGCATCGATAGCGCCCTGCTCACGCTGCCACGCCATCAGCTCAGCAGCATTCGTGAATTTTGGCTTGATGTGCTCCGGCTTCATGCGGTTAAACCTCGCCAGAGTCTGTGCTGCTGTTGCCATCAGAAGTCCTCCGGTATGAATTGCTGAACACGCTTAGGCCGGACAATGCGTTGCCGTGTTGGTGGTGATTTCGGCATAAACAAGCCAGTCCACCCGTTTGATATCGATTCGTCGATTACGCTCTCAGGTGTATACCCAGCCTCGTAAAATTTAGTCAGCCTGGATATCAGCCCGTTTAGTGTCTGTTTTGTCCTGATCGGTTTTTTCAGGTCTTTCCGGTAGGTAACCCAGCTCACCCAGGTATCACGGCTCAACCAGTCAGGCAGCGGGTGTGCATTTGCATCAAAGGGTTCTGGCTTGGACGGTTTTTCAGGTTTAGGGGATATAGGGGTATATATATTTTCTTTTTTCTTTAAAGTATTTCTTTTGTGTGTCTCCAAACCAGAGACATCATTTGTCTCTAACTTAGAGACTTTTTTTGTCTCCAGATTAGAGACAGTGTCTCTAAGTTGATTTTTCCACGCCGAAACCTCCTTGTTAACCCCAATCTTATTGCCATCTTTCACGATGTAATTCATTGAAATTAATTCGTTCTTTGCCTTGTTAACGTTCTGACGGGACAGGCCGGTAATTTCCGACAGCTGAGAATCTGCTATCCGGTCATTTTTCTTCCCGAACCCGTATGTTTTTCTGATCAGTGCCAACATTACCCGGAACTGTCTGGCTGTCAGATTGCAGCATGAAAGAGACTCCAGCAGTTCGTTGGCGAGTTTAGTGTAACCATCGTCCAGGTCTGCCACTCGTGGTTGCTCCTGCTTAACAGGGAATTCATACACTTCCGCTGTATTCATAGCGACCTCCATATCTTTGTTTCATAATTACTTTCATGTATAATTACTCCGTTATTTGCTGTATCAAAAAAGGGAAACTTTATGTTTCCCTCTTTTCAACAATACTGGCTATTGATACAGTGTAAATATTAAGTGCTTTTCTTAATGCGCCTCTGCTGCTCCAACAGTCGGGGCGTTTTCTTTGATTCTCATCTGAGAGAGTTCACCAATCTGTTTCCACAGAAACCGATACTCCTCCTCACTGATTTTTCTCTCGCCAGGCAAAACAAAATCCGTGATACCGGCCGCGGCTAATGTCTCGCATATCTCCGGTAACTTTTCTGTTCTGCGCAGGATTGTTGAATCGTGAACACCGAGTAGCTTTGCAACTACCGTCTGTGTGGTGTTTCTGATTGCCTGATGAGCAGTTGTCATCAGATGATTTGACACAAACCGGTTGAACGATTTGCGTGGATTTGCATTTTCCATAATGTAAATTCCTTTTGGTATAGATAGTCCGTAGCTCACATCCTGTGAGGTAGTTTTATATGTAAATCGTCACTTTATCAGTGACTCCGTAGCAGCTAACAGCTCTGCGATTGTTAAAGAGCCAGGGTAACTACATATACCTCTGCGGATACAAAATCTGCATTTCAGTGATTTTTTTTTCGTAAAATTTCACCAATTTTTCAGCAATCTCAAGTGATGCCGTCTGAGCGCCACGCTCCAAACGACTGAGGTTCCCGACATCGTAGTTAATTGCGGCCGCCACCTCTGCAATTGTTAATTGCTTTTCCAAACGAATTTTCCTTAAAGGCGTTATTTGCATATCTCACTCCACCTTGAATGCGCCACACGCATATTACCATATACTTTGATATGCGCAATACGCTTTGTGTGAGACGCATAAATAAAGTTGAATGATAATATGAAAATAGGAACAAAAATTAGAGCTCTCAGAAAACAGAAGGGATTAACAATCCTGCAATTAGCCACTGCTATTGATAGCGACGTGGGGAATATCTCTCGCCTTGAAAGGAATATCCAAGGCTACTCCGAGAGCACATTAACAAAAATTGCGGCTGCTCTTGGTGTCACGGTAGCCGACCTATTCTCCGATACCACTACACAGCAACAAGATGATAATGTTGAGTTTGTTGGATTCGTCCCCAATGGCATGGTTAAAGTAGTTGGGGAAGCATTCCTGGGGATTGATGGCGCAGTGGATATGATAGAGGCCCTTGAGGGATGGGTTCAAATTTACAGCGATGATAAGGACGCTTATGCCCTCAAAGTTAAGGGTGACAGTATGTGGCCCAGGATTCAGTCAGGTGAGTATGTGGTTGTTGAGCCCAACACAGTAGTCAGATCCGGCGATGAGGTCTTTGTGCGCACTGTTGAAGGTAAGAACATGGTAAAAATACTGAATAAAACCAGAGATGGTAGTTACCAATTCACCAGCGTCAACAATACTCACCCGCCAATCACAGTTGACCCACGTGAAGTGGAAAAAATGCATTATGTGGCTGCGATTGTAAAACCGACTAAATTTATCGATAAGTGCGAACAATCATAAACCAGTACTGATAATCAAACGAGTTCTAAGGACAAACTATGGCATTCAATGACACTGAAGTCGTACAAATTAAACAATTTATGAACTATTTCATGGAAAAGCGTCGTCCACCAAAGCATATCCGGGATGAACATGATCTTCAGTATCGTATTGAAGACGATAGCGTAATCATTTTCGAGGTTAGACAACTGTCCTGGAGCACCGGACGTGCGGAAGAAATGCTGGCCAAAATAACAAACAACAGAAACAGCAACTCGTGGTCTCTGTTCTGGTCTACTGAGAATAATGAATGGCGACACTACGACGGCCGAATGATAGGCAGTTTTTCTGACGCAATAAAAATTATTGATGAAGATGCAAATCATCGATTCTTTGGCTGACAGCCTGATGACATATTTTAGAGTAAGGTGGTAGGTGTAGAAATACATAATAAGGATATGACAGTGATAAAAGTTGGCAGGGCTATCCTGGCGGTGAACGCATAGGTGAAGGGCAGCATAACCCCAGCCCTCCCCGCGAGGGCTTTTTTATATCAATTATCGCTCATCAGGTCGATAGCAACCTCATAAACCTCATTCATAAATCTGTCTATTTCTTGTTCTTTATGGGAGTACAGCAATTGCCTGATATTTCCTTTCGTTATCATCTGCCGTGAATCCAGTAACATAATAGCCGCTCTGCCTGTTACTCTGCATACTTCACTGTAAATCAGTTCTCGTTCGTCACTCATTCATCACCTCTGTATATTTATTCAACAATAACATCCACAGCAGCGCTTGGACAGAAAATAATTGTATATTTTTTGTTCCACCCCATGTAATCTACGCCAGATTTTGACGATTTTAAAAAAGACAAATCCCAAATAAAATCAACAATATAAATATCTTAAATCTTATCTAACATTACCCAAGCCAAAATATGCGCTTGACGCATTTGCGTCAAATGCATATCATCATATCCATCAACGGAACACAGCACGTTGATGTTCTTTAAAAACGATGATAGCGAGCTGTGTATTGGCTGTCAGAACGGTGACGCTGATAAAGCGTCAGCCTTCTCAGAAGGTTTCGGGATTGAAGCAACACATGGTTGTACCAATCGCCAAAGCCGACTGTTTGGAGGAAATATGGCAATAATCATAGTGAAAAAATCACGCAAGCCTGAATTTTTACGTGGCAACTCAGCAAACAGGCGTCACGCCAGGAGAAAGGCTGAAGCGATTGCCACCAAAAATGTAAAAATGAAGTTGGAGGAAATATTCAGAACTGAACCGGACAAAAGCCCAATGAGCCGAGTAGAAAAAGCCACATCCGCATGCAGCACCCCAGTTTATGATTCACCGGACAACTGCTGCTTAAACACAACTGCCCTGTATTCAACTAAGCGATATAAGTCAAAACCAAAAACAGAATTTGGTATCACGGCCAGAGCATAGCCCATCCTATGAATGGGCTGACCAAGTATTACTTAAGGTAGAGCAAGTCCAGTGCTGCTTTCTCTGCATCTTCTGGCTCATCAAATGACTCCAGAATGTGCGGGTACCTTGCTGCCTGACTCAAACTTTTAATATTTTTCTCAATTTCGGATTTTTGCTCGGTAGTCAGCGCGTCAAAAATTGATTTTAGCAAAATATGCTGCGCGTCCAGACGCTTTGCAATCACTTCATTATTCATCTTATTTATCTCATTTTATAGGGTTAAAAGCATCTTAACGGATTTCTATCTGTAACACACGGTACCTCATCTGATATGGTTAAAAGCAGACACTTCACCCCATCACATTTACGGTGGATGTTAGGTTAAATAAAACAGGAGATGGATATGACGTCTAGCAATAAGTACTGCATCGACTGAATTGAGCTCATCACATGTTGCTCAGGCAGAGGCGTATGCCGGAAGCTGCTGCAAAGAGTGCAACAATGAGAACATAGAGCCAACAGATAAAAGCATTTTTGATTACCTGAAATATATCGGGCGTCTTGGCGTCTGACAGCCCAGGATACGATCCCCCAGTCAGTAATCTGAAATTTATATTTTCTGCTTCAGAATAGAATAGTAACAGTCTGATATCTTAATTAGATTAACCCCGGGGCGGACGCTGGATTCAACAACTTCCAAAACATCTTTATCAATCAAACGCTTTGCTGCTTTTTTATAAATTCTGATTTTCCTTTTTTTGTATTTTCCATTAAGAAAATATATCAGTAATGCGCGTTCTTCATCATCGAAATTATTTATTACCTTAGGAGCTTTTATGAATCGAAAAATTACTTTTTTTATTAGCTCACTCATTATATCTCCATAGTTTATTGAACATATGAATGATATTTTAGCATAAAATAATATACGATTTTACTGAAATTTTAACTTTTCTCGCAATACGGGGATAACTATTCATTCATCACGTAGCACAGGGATGTGTATAAGAGGAATTACCTCGGATAAAGGAAATATCCGATTACCGCAAGGAAGATAAAGACAACAACAGGAATCCCGATAGTTAATTTCAGATACCTGATGAATGACTTGGTTATAGCTTTTTCTACAGCTTTCTCAATGATCGTCTCGAGTTGTTCAGGGGTTAAATTCATAACTGCTCTCCTTAGTTTTTCTAACTATATCCGGGGAGCGGGCATTGTGCCAGAGTGAAATTATGCGCCATTAATTTATGGAAAAGGCAGTTGGAATATAACTGCCTTAATGTCCATCAGTAGGAAACAAACATAAATGAGACAGGAAGAAAAAAGATACCGCCAGGAATGGTTGCTGTAATCAAAGGTAATAAAGCAAAAGCCTCCATAATCTGCTCCTCATTGTTATCACTAAATATATTTTAATCAGCATCAATAAAATTTAAATATATCCTTTATTTTTCAGGTATATCCGTAGGTAAACAACATGAAAACTAAACCTTGTCGCGCTTCGTGCGGTTCTGACGTGGCGTGCATCTCTATGCCATTTTTACGCCTTGCCCGATGTGCGGCAAGGGTAGCGATATCCACCGGAAAGTCCCGTATTTGGGATCTAGCTAACCAATTACAGATGAGAGCTTACGGGAGAAAGATATGTCGCTGATGACTGCAAAACAAAAACACACCAAGGAACAGGTTATTGAGTTGTTCAATCAGGCTGACATGGATGAAAAGCAGATTGAGCAGATTATGTCGGAGTGGCGTTGGCGCAGGGAGAACGCCAAAACAAGCCGCATTCTCCATCAGTGCAGAATGAGACTACCGGCATGAACACATACACAATACAGGATGCTCAGGTAGAACGGCAACGGATTGCCGAACAGCGCAGAAAACAAGAGCAGAAAGAAAAGGATGATTACTGGTTTCGTGAAAGTGTCGGATTGCCAAACGGACGGGTACCGGCAGAATTTTTAAGCGGAGAATTCACATGATGGAATATCCACGCCGTATAGGGAAACGTTCAGGCTCCGGCGGGACGTATGATGAAAATTATCAACACGCCCTGAAATCAGCAATTAAGCAAATGGATTTGCAACGACGGGGGAAACCGACCGGAGAGCCTTCACTGTCAGAGCAACGGGTTGCCGAGGCACTTTACAACATCTGCCGTATCACCGCCCTTCACTATCCCCCACTACCCGCAAACATCAAAGCAGCACGGAATGCTGCTGAGACACAGGCGTGGAGAGAATGGAGGACTGAACATGGAAAAGCTACCGGTGTCAGTGGTGTTGATTATTACGGCGGCGGGCGTACGGAATCACGCCCCGGCCAGAGATTGGGAGATTAATCATGTCTGAAGTCTATAAGGCAATAAGTGCCGTAGCCAAGGAACTGGCTGAGACAGGCATCAAAAAAGGGAGCAGGAATTCACAACAGGGGTTTATGTTCAGGGGTATCGACGCTGTATACAACGCACTTGCCCCGGCGCTGGTTAAGCATGGCCTGATTATCCTTCCCCGCATTATGGAGCGTTCTGTCACGGAGCGACAGACACAAAAAGGCGGTACCTTATTTTATGTCGTGGTGAAGGCTGAGTTTGATTTCATTGCCACGGAAGACGGCAGCAAACACACAGTGACCACCTTTGGCGAAGCTATGGATAGCGGGGACAAGGCAACCAACAAAGCAATGTCAATCGCCTATAAATACGCAGCCTTCCAGGCGTTCTGTATTCCCACCGAAGAAACTGCAATTGATGCTGATGCAGAGGTTCACGATGTTGCCCCGCGCAACCACACTCAGATTCTGAGTGACTATACCGAATTTCTTAATGTCACAAGTGACACAAAGACGATTGAGGCTGAATACAGAAAAGTGTGGCAAATGCTGAACGGCAGCGACAAGCAGGATGAATGTAAACGACTCACCGGCATCAGGATCAACGAACTTAAGCAGGCGGCATAAATGGCAATTAACGTAATTACAGTCAGCGGCAATCTCGGAAAGGATTGTGAGCAACGATGGACTCCGGCAGGGAAAGCCGTTGCATCGTTCAGTCTGCCGGTTAAGCAGGGATATGGCGAGCACGAAAAGACATCGTGGGTTATCTGCAAAATGTTCGGCGCGAAAGCTGAGAAATTGCCAGAGCACCTGAAAAAAGGAACGAAGGTGACGGTTATTGGCGAGTTTGTCATGGAGGAATGGACTGATCAGAATGGCAGTAAACGGTCTGCACCAGTGATTATCGTGAATCAACTGGATTTCGGCGGCAATCAGGCAGGAGGCCAGAAGCCGCAGACGCAGCAAGCTCCAGCACGGAATGAGCCACCGATGGATTTTGACTATGATGTTCCGTTTTAGGATGAAACGTAATGCAGGGATGATCAGGTAGACGGAAGCGTTAAGTTATAACCCCACAGAAAGCAGAGAACGGACGCAGACGAATAGCAAGGGATTGCCTGACGGAATTAATGCAGCACACATCAGACGAACAACACACCGCAATACTCGACAAATACACACCGAAATTCAAACCACTTAATCACCCGTGCTTTCCTGAGAAGAAAGTGCCCGGGTATTACGTGCGTACGTTACAGCAGGAGGATGAAGTATGGGGGTTGCAACTAAACCCACTTTAACCAGAGGCAGAGCCCTAACTTTATATTGGCCGACGGTAGACGCCTACCCGATGAATAGCAGTGAAGCCTGTGCCTTCATGGGAATATCTTACCCTACCCTGAAAAAATGGATTGATTCCGGCAGGCTGTCCGGCTCGAGAAAAGATCCGCTTAAGCCCAAATCGCCATGGCAGTTTACCCGTGCAAATTGCATTGCAGCCATCAACTACAAAATGCACAATACGCCGGAAAGCGTGATTAGTGCGGAAGAGGAAAGGATATGTCAATCTTCCGGAGAGGCGAGATATGGTACGCCAGTTACTCGCACAATGGTAAAAGAATTAAGGAGTCGCTTGGTACAACGGACAAAAAACAAGCGCAGGAGTTGCATGATAAACGAAAGGCCGAGCTGTGGCGCGTAAGCTCACTGGGTGAAACTCCGAAGGTTACTTTTGAGGTTGCCTGTACGCGGTGGCTCGAGGAAAAATCAGGCAAAAAATCTCTTGATGATGATAAAACCAAAATACTGTTTTGGCTCGATCACTTTGAAGGGATGCACCTGGCAGATATTGATGAGATTAAAATCTATGATGCTGTCAGTAAGCTGCAAAATCAGAAGCTGAAAGAAAATTGGGAAAAGCATATTTCCGGCAGGAAGCGGCGCGCAGTCAGTAAAAAATCAGAGCCGGTTTCTGTAGCAACCAAATCTGCTTACCTGGCTTTCATCAAGTCACTGCTCCGCGCCGCTGAACGCGACTGGAAGTATCTCGATAAAGCCCCGAATATCCGGGTGCCAAAACCGAAGAATAACCGGGTCCGATGGCTCGAGCCACGGGAAGCAAAACGCCTGATCGATGAATGCAGTGAACCTCTTAAATCTGTTGTGACATTTGCTCTGGCTACCGGCCTGCGGCGCTCCAATATTATTAACCTGGAATGGTCACAAATAGATATGCCGAGAAAAGTAGCGTGGATTCCCCCGGATCAGACCAAATCAGGGAAAGCATTGGGTGTTGCTCTTAACGACACTGCGTGCCGCGTCCTGCGTGAGCAGATAGGCAATCACACAAAGTATGTTTTTGTGCATACGAAGGCTAAAAACAGATCTGACGGCTCAATGACTCCGGTTGTCAGAAAAATGCGCGTTGACGGTAATACTGCGTTCAGGACTGCACTTAAACGTGCCGGTATAGAAAACTTCCGTTTTCACGACCTTCGCCACACATGGGCGAGCTGGTTAATTCAGGCGGGAGTACCGCTGTCCGTATTGCAGGAAATGGGGGGATGGGAATCAATAGAAATGGTACGCCGGTATGCTCACCTGGCACCAGGTCATCTGAGCCAGCATGCGCAGCAAATCGATGCTGTTTTTGGTGAGGATGTCCCAAATATGTCCCACCCGACCCTGAGTGTGGTTGGTGAGCACAAATGAAAAACCCGCTAACTGGTTGAGAGTTAACGGGTTTAATATGGTGCCGGCTACCGGAGTCGAACTGGTGACCTACTGATTACAAGTCAGTTGCTCTACCAACTGAGCTAAGCCGGCTAATTTGGCGGAAGGATAGAGATTCGAACTCTAGGACGGTCTCCCGTCGGCGGTTTTCAAGACCGC
This sequence comes from Morganella morganii, assembly GCF_019242955.1. Classification (GTDB taxonomy): domain Bacteria; phylum Pseudomonadota; class Gammaproteobacteria; order Enterobacterales; family Enterobacteriaceae; genus Morganella; species Morganella sibonii. Next base: position 1,748,116 of record NZ_CP066129.1, on the reverse strand, counting down.
TGCCTTAAGCCACTCGGCCATCCTTCCATGGGGCGCGATTATGCTGAAAAATGAGGAACCTGTCTACCCCTGTGAGCAAAAAAATCCGATTTTTTTGTTTGTCTGCTCAACATTCACGCACCGGACAGGTCTGAAGGCTGAATACTGCTGTTATTGTGGCGGGAATTAGTATGATAGAATTACTTCCCGGTGAATTTACAGTCAAGTACTTACAATAAGGTCACAACGGAACATATGTACAGACAGTCACATTCCAAGCCTTATGCGATACCCGGCTTTTATGCATCATTTGTTTCGTTATTAGTCTTATCTCTCTTCTTATACGGATATAACTATTACGATGCCTGGCTGGGAAGCAAAAAAGGCGCATTATACAGTTTCAGCAACCGGATAGAACATCAGGTTGAAACGTACCGTTATCAGTCCGCTGAGCTGTTCAGGCTCGCCAATACCGCGGATACCGAGAAACGGCCGGAGCTCGTCCCCCCGCACAAGATCCTCAATGATATTTACTGGATTGACAGCCGGGTGCCGGTTGTGGATGCTATTCTGTTCGGCCAGACTAATGATGATACCTACGCTATCGCACGGCGCTTTTCTGATTATCTGACGATTCTGTGGGGCGGCGAAAATCAGTTTAACTCCATGTATTACCTTAATGGTCTGGATAACAGTCTGCTGCTGGTCACATCCCATTCAGCCCTGCGTCCGGAACTGCGCTACCGTGAAAGCCCGCTGACGCTGGGCGCCGATGAAAAACGGGCGGAAATGCTGGCGGATTCCACCGCACTGGATGAACGGGAGACACTCTCCTCCTTTACCAAGATGCCGTCAGAATCCACGTATTACTATACCTACCGCGCAATGTTTAATAATCCCGGTCAGCTGACCAGCGTGGTGGCGTTTGATTTGCCGGTGAATAACCTGGTGCCTGATAATCTGGATTTGTCCAACCTGTCTCTGATTCCGGCCGCCTCCCATAACCTCAGTAACCGCCAGAATGCCGTGCAAATCAGTATTAACGGCCTGTCGCTGAAACTCAGTTACCGCCTGCGTGAAATGCCGTATCAGGTGGTTTACCAGCTTTCGCTGCTGTCACTGGCAGAAGAGATGCTGGCCGCCAATATCTGGCTGTTAATTTCTGTTTTCCTGTTCAGTATGCTCTCGGTGGGCGGACTTATTTATATCCGCAAGCGATTCATCTCCCCGCTCAATGCATTAGTCCGTCAGGCCAGAAACAGTGAGGCGATAACCAATGAAATTGTGGCACAGGTGCCTGTCGGGCTGGCGATTTATGATTTTTCTGCCAATAAACGACTGGTCAGCAATACGATCGCCAGCCAGTTACTGAATCTCAGCGACCTGAACAAAACCCGCGATATGGCACGGGAACACCAGGGCCGTATCCAGACAACTATTGATAATGTGGTGTATGAAGTCAGTATAAATCCGGTCCGTAATATGAATGATACGTATCTGATTCTGTTCCGTGATGTGGATCAGGAAGCACTGACCGCCCGCCGCCTGCAATTATCTGACCGTGAATATAAGAAAAGTATCAAGGCCCGTCAGTCTGTATTATCGAATATCCGTTCGGAGCTGGTCGTCCCGGTCAAAAAACTCGGTAATGACCTGCATACGCTGGTTCCGTATATCACCGACCCGGCCGGCAGCCGTCTGGCAGAGAGAGTCGTGACGGAGTCCGGTTACCTCAGTGAGTGGATCGAAAATATTATTTTGCTGGCTGATCTGGAAACAGATGACTGGAAACCAACCAATGATGAATTCCTGTTATCACAGATGGCTGAGGATATTGTTAAACAATTTTCACATCAGATAAATGACAAAGGTATTCCGCTTTATTTTCATAACGCGATTAACAAGCAGCTGAATTATATTGGTGATGGCCCTATTATCAGTAAAATCTTTTTATTACTGCTGAATTATGCTGTCAGTAATTTAAAATACGGAAAATTGGTTATTCGTCTTAAGAATATATTTAAAGATGAACATAATAATATCAAGTTAGAAATAATCGCCAGCGGCTCCGGTTTACCGCAATCGGATCTCACTAATCTGCATGATCCGTTTATGTATCCGGTTGCGGATACCGCAGGTCGTCCTAATTCCGGTCTGGCATTCTATTTGTGTGATTTATTATGTAAGAAGCTGAAAGGTGAGCTGAAAATAGACAGCAAACCGGATATCGGCACTCACTATACTGTCGAGCTGCCGCTGCCTGCCACGGAGATGATCGGTGAACCGTCAGGGGTGCTGGAAGATACGCTGTTTAAGATAAATATCATTAACCCGAGCATTCGGGAAATAATTAACACAATTATAATTGAAAACAGCGGAATTTTATTTGATAAAAATCGCGCATTATTGCAAGATGAATATGACATCCTGATAACTGACTTTGATAAGAAAGCGAGAAAGCCAATACTCTTTTTACGAAATGACATTATTGAACACCGAATGATTACACCTTCCCTTGTGGAGTGTAATTATAATTTCAATGATGAAATTCTGAATGCTATTACGCTGCTTATCGAACAAAGCTTAACTTCGGATGAGTTTGATGATAGATTCTTACCCGGGAATCCGGGTATTAATACAGCAGCGCTTTCCGTCAGGGAAGTTGTTGCATTATATAAAAATCAGCTGGCGCAAAGTACGTATAAAGATTTGTTTGCCACCACAGTACCTCCTGATATAAGTAAGATGTACACGGAAGCAGAATTAAGTGAATTGCAGCCACTGGCGCTGACAGTACATCGGGTCAAAGGGGTCTTTGCTGTGCTCGACTTTGATTATCTGAAATCACGCTGTGAAGATATAGAACGCTATATCGCTGACAAAAACAAAATAAAGGTGGATGAAGGTATCCGGGAAATTGATGCCATTGTCACTGAATTGCTGCAGCAAGGTAACCAAGAGTATGAATAACCTGAATGTTATTATCGCCGATGATCATCCTATTGTTCTGTTCGGGATAAAGAAGTCTCTGGAACAACTGGAAACGGTTAATGTTGTTGGTGAATTTGAAGACTCTACTTCTCTTATCAACAGCTTAGCACGCCTGGATGCGGATGTTTTGATCACTGACCTCTCCATGCCGGGAGATAAGTACGGTGATGGTATTACACTGATTAAGTATATCAAACGCCATTATCCTGACCTGGCGATTATTGTGCTGACGATGAACAATAATCCGGCGATCCTCAGCGCTGTACTGGAGCTGGATATCGAAGGGATCGTACTGAAGCAGGGTGCACCGGCTGATTTGCCGAAAGCACTGGCTTCTTTACAGAAAGGGAAAAAATTCACTCCTGACAGTGTTTCCAAGCTGCTGGAAAAAGTGAATGCCAACGGATACGGTGATAAACGTCTTTCTCCGAAAGAGAGTGAAGTCCTGCGTCTGTTTGCTGAAGGGCATCTGGTTACTGAGATTGCGCGGAAACTGAACCGCAGTATCAAAACCATCAGCAGCCAGAAAAAATCGGCTATGCTGAAACTGGGTGTGGATAACGATATCGCGCTGCTGAATTATCTTTCATCTGTAACTATCGACAGTCACAGAGACGAGTAATCCGGAAGCGTATTACCGTACCGATGCAAAAACGCCATTCAGATGAATGGCGTTTTTTTATCCGGCTGTCTGTGATTCTCATTCCGGCCCGGGGGGAGTAACCTGCGGGATGTAACGCTGCATCATGGTTTTCAGCGCCTGCATGGATACCGGTTTGGAGAGGCAATCATTCATGCCGGAAACCAGGCAGCGCTCCCGCTCCTCCGCCATGGCGTTAGCGGTGATCCCGATAACCGGCAGTGTCATGCCCTTCTCCCTCAGCGTGCGTGTCAGGTCATAACCGTTCATATTCGGCATATTGACATCCGACAGAATAATATCCACTTCATGAGTTTCGAGGAAATTAAGCGCATCCAGCCCGTCATCTGCGGTTGCCGTATGGAAGCCGAACAGATGCAGCTGGTCAGATAACAGGTGACGGTTAATCGGGTGGTCATCCACAATCAGTATCCGGACATGCTGTGTCTGCTGATTATCAGGCAGCAACGGCGGCGGCAGCTCATCCGCTTCCTGACGACGGTTATTCAGGCAGTCGGAGACAAAATCAGACAACCCGTCAAGCTGATGGGTATTATGCCGCCAGCGATTACCGCCCTGCGGCACCGGTTTATCGGTATAACCGGCATCCAGCTCAATCAGCAACCGTGCCTGTTTCATCGCCGGGGTCACCACATCCGTTATCACCACCGCACCGGAAATATCACTGCATTCTGACAGCGAAACCGGTACCGGAGCAATATCCTGCCAGTAACGCCGCATGTAATCCGCCAGAACCCCGTTACGGAATTCAAAGACCAGCGGCACTGTCAGCGGTACTATATCCGCATGAGAACCGGGCGTATACGCGGTATAGCACGGGAAACGTATCCCGAACAGACTGCCGACCTCTTTCTGCGATTCGACCATCATATCGCCGTCCATCAGAGAGATCAGTTTTTCACAAATAGGCAGGCCCAGCCCGGTCCCTTGTGACGGACTGTCTGTATTCGGGATTATCTGATAGAACGGATCGAATAATTGCCGCAGTTCATCCCCGCTGATACCGCCGCCGGTATCCTGAATATCCACATGCAGATATTCACCGCAGACATAGACATGAATGCACACCATCCCGACGTGAGTATATTTAATCGCGTTATTAAACAGGTTGGCGATAACCTGCTGCATCCTCACCGGGTCATTACAGACCAGTTCCGGTACGTCCCTTTCAATAAAGCAGTACAGAGAAAGGTGTTTTTTCGCCACCAGCGGCAGGTAGTTTGCCACCACAAAATGAATATGTTCGCGGAAGTTAAACTCTCGCGGCTCAATTTTCAGCTGTTTGGATTCAATTTTAGAGAAATCGAGAATATCACTGATAATCTTCAGTAATAATGAAGAGGAGTTATTCATGGTGCCAAGCAGACGCTGTGCATCCTGTGAATGCGCCATGGACTGTAACAGCTCCAGGTTACCGATAATGCCGTACAATGGGGTACGCAATTCATGACTGACCGTGGCAAGGAACATAGATTTCGACTGGTTAGCCTGTTCTGCCGCCTGTGCCGCATCCTGTAACGAGCTTTCCAGCTGAACGCGGGCGCTGATATCCACCAGCACGCAAATCGCCACTTCTTCGTTCTGGTAACGCGAATGGACAAAGCTGACCTGCAGATGCCCCCCGTTACGGGTCACCATATCCTCCATCCCCTGCCGTTTATCTTTTATCAGCAGACCGATGCGGTTACGATCCTCAAATGAAAGCATACGCCAGTAATTATGAGCCAGTTCATTACTCAGCAGCGCTGTACCGTCAAGGGTGCGCAGGATACAGATCCCGACCGGCGCGGAGGCCACAATTTTATGGTTAAACTGCTCGTGCTCTTCCAGACGTATTGCGCTGTTCTCCGCCGGCATAAATATCCGCCGTTCCAGCAGCCAGGTAAACAGCCCGATAATAATGGCGGAAATCAGGTTAAGAATTGCACCGTAGAGGATCTGGAATTTCAGTTTTTCATAGATAGAATTCAGCGGCGTGGTATACACCACACTCAGCATCGACGGCGCCAGTCTGCGTTTGAAGACCAGTTGGGTAAATCCGTCGTCATAACCGAAATAGTTATCGTCCACCAGATAGCGGTCTTTATTTTTCTGGGTATTAATTTCTTCCGGATAGGAGAGCACGACATCGTCCTGCTCATTAATAATCACCATATTGGCCGGAAAATCGCGCAGACGGTTAAAGTTTTCCAGTTGCAGGTTACGCTCGATTCCCATCAACGCGAGAAAACGACCGTCGTAATACAGCGGCATCATCACAAACAGACTGGCCATTCCCTGATTGCCGCCGGGTGCAGCCCAGTAAATTGTGCGTTCTTTACCCTGACTTTTCAGCCGGAAATAGTTCTGAGAATAATCATTCACCATTCTGCGCAGCGTTTCGCTGCTGGTGGAGAGGTTACGGATCGGAAATGAAACCATACATAAACTTTTCGAGCCGACCAGAAAAACCTGATTCAGTCCCGTCGGAGCAGCAATGTTATTTTGCCAGTAGGTCAGGAGATCTTTAAACGCGATAATATAAGGGCCGCTGCCGGTACGGAAAGCCGCACAGTCCCCCTTGGTATTCAGTGCCCGGTAATCAATAAAAAAGCCGTCAGTGGTACGGTCAGCCGGCTCTCCCGGACGCACTTCTTTATTTTCGACAAACCGTTCATTCATATAACGGATATCGCGGGTAATATCGGTGGATTGCCGGAAATAGGCTAATAAGGCATCGTAATCAGAATAATATTGCTGGCGGATGTCATTGCGCATTCCGTTATAGATATTCAGTAAATAGAATACCGTCACCAGCGCACCCAGCCCCCATAACATCACACCGACGATCCGGAACAGGTAACGCGAAATTTTCAGTGATGTCTGGAAAGATGAAAAGTATCTCAAGGGGGCTCCGCCAATAATGAATCTGATATATTCATGAGGTTTCAGACTGTTATGTCTAGGATATACCACTGTGCGATGTTTACAAAATCCCCGGGGTAAATAAAAAGCAGGAACAATATTATTGTTCCTGCTTTATCGGTTTTTCTGATTTATATTACCGGAAACCGGTGATATTAATCATTATTCTCTTCTGTATTATCATCAGATGCCGCATCTGTTTCTTCGCCGTCGTCAGAAAAATCAGTTTCATCTTCCTCCGGCTCAGCAACACGCTGCAAACCAACCACTTTCTCTTCTTCTCCGGTACGGATCAGCGTCACACCCTGGGTATTACGGCCCACGATACTGACTTCAGAGACGCGGGTACGAACCAGCGTTCCGGCATCGGTGATCATCATAATCTGATCATCCGCATCCACCTGGATAGCGCCCACAACTTTCCCGTTACGCTCACTCACTTTAATGGAGATAACCCCCTGAGTGGCGCGGGATTTGGTCGGATATTCAGCTTCTGCTGTCCGCTTGCCGTAGCCGTTTTCGGTGACGGTCAGAATTTCACCTTCGCCGCGCGGAATAATCAGTGATACCACCACATCATCGTCACTCAGACGGATACCGCGGACACCGGTTGCAGTACGGCCCATGGCACGGACAGCATCTTCCGCAAAGCGGACAACTTTACCTTCAGCAGAGAACAGCATCACTTCATTGCTGCCGTCAGTCAGATCAACACCAATCAGCTCATCGCCCTCGTTGAGGTTAACGGCAATAATACCGGCGTTACGCGGACGGCTGAAGTCCTGAAGGGAGGTTTTCTTCACGGTACCGCTGGCGGTCGCCATAAAGACAAACTTGCCTTCCTCATATTCACGGACAGGCAGAATAGCGGTAATACGCTCGTTCTGTTCCTGATCCAGCGGTAATATGTTGATAATCGGACGGCCACGGGCACCACGGCTGGCTTCCGGTAACTGATACACTTTCAGCCAGTACAGCTTCCCTTTATTGGAGAAGCAGAGAATGGTGTCGTGCGTGTTCGCCACCAGCAGACGTTCGATAAAGTCTTCTTCTTTGATGCGGGCGGCAGACTTGCCCTTCCCGCCGCGGCGCTGAGCTTCATAGTCCGTCAGTGGCTGATACTTCACATAGCCCTGATGGGACAGTGTCACCACGACATCTTCCTGACTGATCAGATCTTCAATGTTGATATCAGCGGTGTTTTCGGTGATATCAGTACGGCGCGCATCATTGAACTGATCTTTTGCTGCCTGCAGCTCTTCACGGATAACTTCCATCAGGCGCTCAGGACTTTGCAGGATATGCAGCAGACCGGCGATCAGTTCCAGTAACTCACGGTATTCATCGAGCAGTTTTTCATGCTCCAGGCCGGTCAGTTTCTGCAGACGCAGATCCAGAATTGCCTGAGCCTGAACTTCGGTCAGATGATACAGACCGTCGCGGATACCAAACTGCTCATCCAGGCCTTCCGGACGCGCGGCATCATCACCGGCACCGGCCAGCATTGCTGCAACGGTACCCAGTTCCCATGCCTGTGCCAGTAAACCGGCTTTTGCTTCCGCAGGCGTTGGTGCACGACGGATAAGCTCGATAATCGGGTCGATATTGGCCAGTGCAATCGCCAGACCTTCGAGGATATGGGCACGTTCACGGGCTTTGCGTAATTCGTAAATTGTCCGGCGGGTCACCACTTCACGGCGGTGGCGCACGAACGCACTGATAATCTCTTTGAGATTGAGGATCTTCGGCTGTCCCTGATGCAGGGCAACCATATTGATACCAAACGTGGTCTGCATCTGTGTCAGCAGATACAGGTTGTTCAGTACCACTTCGCCGACCGCATCGCGTTTGATTTCAATCACAATGCGCATACCGTCTTTATCGGATTCATCACGCAGTGCGCTGATGCCTTCCAGACGTTTCTCTTTAACCAGCTCGGCGATTTTCTCAATCAGGCGGGCTTTGTTCACCTGATACGGAATTTCATTAACGATAATGGTTTCGCGGCCGGATTTTTCATCCGTTTCCACTTCAGCGCGGGCACGGATATGAATTTTACCGCGGCCGGTGCGGTAAGCATCGAGGATACCGCGGCGGCCGTTGATAATAGCAGCAGTCGGGAAATCAGGTCCCGGGATGTGCTCCATCAGGCCTTCGATGCTGATATCTTCATCATTAATATAGGCCAGGCAGCCGTCGATGACTTCACCCAGGTTATGCGGCGGAATATTGGTTGCCATCCCGACAGCAATACCGGATGAACCATTAACCAGCAGGTTCGGGATGCGGGTCGGCATCACTTCCGGGATCATTTCGGTACCGTCATAGTTCGGCACAAAATCCACGGTTTCTTTATCAATGTCGGCTAACAGTTCATGGGCAATTTTCGCCATACGGACTTCCGTATAACGCATTGCGGCTGCGGAGTCACCGTCGATTGAACCAAAGTTACCCTGGCCATCCACCAGCATATAGCGCATTGAGAACGGCTGAGCCAGACGGACAATCGTTTCATACACAGCACTGTCACCATGAGGGTGATATTTACCGATCACGTCCCCGACCACACGGGCAGACTTTTTATAGGCTTTATTCCAGTCGTTACCCAGTTCTTTCATCGCGAATAACACGCGGCGGTGAACCGGTTTCAGACCATCCCTGACATCGGGGAGTGCGCGTCCGACAATAACGGACATGGCGTAATCCAGATATGAGCTTTTCAGCTCTTCTTCGATGTTAACGGGCAAGATTTCTTTGGCATTGTCGCTCATGGAGCCAGTATCCCTCATTCACTCCGGATTCAAAGGTGTGGAACTATACCACAAATCGCCAATGTTTAAAAAAAGAGATAGAGAAATCGGGAGAGTATTTTATTTCTGACGCATCCGCGTCCGGCATTGTATACTGACGCCATCGCGTATTCCGGCAGGTTCTGCCGCAGCAAGAGAGAGAATAAAGACCATGAATGATACCGCTTCCCCGCTGACAGCCAACGTCGATCCTGCCGAAATTAAAAAATTTGAGGATGTTGCCTCACGCTGGTGGGATCTTGAGGGTGAATTTAAACCGCTGCACCGGATCAATCCGCTGCGTCTGGCCTATATTCAGCAGCGGGTTAACGGTGTATTCGGAAAGAAAGTGCTGGATGTCGGCTGCGGCGGCGGAATTCTGGCAGAAAGTATGGCGCGGGAAGGTGCGGACGTCACCGGACTGGACATGGGCACCGAGCCGCTTCAGGTTGCACGCCTGCATGCCCTGGAAAGCGGTACGGATATCACCTATGTTCAGGAGACTGTTGAACAGCACGCTGAACAGCATGCACAGCAGTATGATGTGGTGACCTGTATGGAGATGCTGGAGCACGTACCCGACCCTGCCTCCGTGGTACGGGCCTGTGCCCGCCTGGTGAAGCCGGGGGGCGATGTGGTGTTCTCCACCATTAACCGCAACAAAAAAGCCTGGTTTATGGCCGTTATCGCAGCAGAATATATCCTGAAGATGGTACCGCCCGGCACACACGACGCGAAAAAATTTATCCGCCCGGCAGAACTGATTGACTGGCTGAATAACACCGGCCTGCGTGAGCAGCATATGACCGGCTTACATTACAATCCGTTAAGCGATAAATTCTGGCTGGCACCTAATGTGGATGTAAATTATATGTTGCATACGCGTTTTATTTTATAGTGTCAAGTTAATTGCTCCGCCGATTAATAAAACGCCAAACAAATCGCATTTTTCTAAAATTATCGCTTTGCGTAATAAGGTAAGCACAGTTTCATTTTGTCAGTGATCTCGGTGCTTACCACTCTGTCAGCGGGTGACTATCCTCAAGTTATCCACAAAAGATCCTGATTTTATGCACTTGATCCGGAGCGCATTTATCATTATCTTGTTACCCATCTTTTACAGACACACTACATCTTGTGTTTAAATCGCTCAGCGCCCGCTATTGACTTTCCCGGAATATTTGTTCCGGGGATCGTTTTTTATCGGGCGGATACACGTTATCAGCGCGTTAATCACAATAAGGTGTCATTTTCAAAACAGGGTATATCAACTGATGAACCAGAATCTGCTTGTTACCAAACGTGATGGTCACAAAGAACGTATCGATTTAGACAAAATCCACCGCGTCATTACCTGGGCGGCTGAAGGCCTGAATAATGTCTCTGTCTCTCAGGTCGAGTTACGTTCCCAGATTCAGTTCTACGACGGGATCCGTACCGCAGATATTCATGAAACCATGATTAAGGCCGCAGCCGACCTGATCTCCGCTGAAACACCGGATTATCAGTATCTGTCCGCACGCCTGGCTATTTTTAACCTGCGTAAAAAAGCCTACGGCCAGTTTGAGCCGCCTGCGTTATATGCGCATGTGCAGAAAATGGTTGCCGCCGGTAAATATGACGAAAATCTGTTAACCGATTATACCGAAGCTGAATTTGACCAGATGAATGAGTTCATCGATCACTGGCGTGACATGAATTTCTCCTACGCCGCGGTCAAACAGCTGGAAGGGAAGTATCTGGTTCAGAACCGTGTTACCGGTGAAGTGTATGAAAGTGCACAGTTCCTGTATATCCTGGTTGCGGCCTGTCTGTTCTCGCATTACCCGAAAGAGACCCGTCTGGATTATATCCGCCGGTTCTATGACGCCACGTCAACCTTTAAAATTTCTCTGCCGACACCGATCATGGCCGGTGTCCGCACCCCGACCCGCCAGTTCAGCTCCTGTGTGCTGATCGAGTGCGGTGACAGCCTGGATTCCATCAACGCGACCTCCGGTGCGATTGTCAAATACGTGTCCCAGCGTGCCGGTATCGGTATCAACGCGGGCCGTATCCGTGCACTCGGCAGCCCGATCCGCGGCGGTGAAGCATTCCATACCGGCTGTATCCCGTTCTACAAACACTTCCAGACCGCAGTGAAATCCTGCTCTCAGGGCGGTGTGCGCGGTGGTGCGGCAACGCTGTTCTACCCGATATGGCATCTGGAAGTGGAAAGCCTGCTGGTGCTGAAAAACAACCGTGGTGTTGAGGGCAACCGTGTCCGCCACCTCGACTACGGCGTCCAGATCAACAAACTGATGTATGAACGCCTGATCAAAGGCCAGGATATCACCCTGTTCAGTCCGTCGGATGTACCGGGGTTATATGACGCGTTCTTCGCCGATCAGGATGCGTTCGAACGTCTTTATGAGCAGTATGAGAAAGATCCGTCTATCCGCAAACAGACGCTGAAAGCAGTGGAACTGTTCTCTCTGATGATGCAGGAACGTGCGTCTACCGGCCGTATCTATATTCAGAACGTGGATCACTGTAACACCCACAGCCCGTTTGACCCGTTTATCGCGCCGGTGCGCCAGTCCAACCTGTGTCTGGAAATCGCCCTGCCGACCAAACCGCTCAACGACATGAATGATCCGAACGGGGAAATCGCACTGTGTACGCTGTCTGCGTTCAACCTGGGTGCTATTGAGAACCTCGATGAGCTGGAAGAGCTGGCTATCCTGGCGGTACGTGCCCTGGATGCCCTGCTCGATTACCAGGATTATCCGATTGAAGCGGCACGCAAAGGCTCAATGGGACGCCGTACCCTGGGTATCGGTGTGATTAACTTTGCTTATTATCTGGCGAAGCACGGCGTGCGTTATTCCGACGGCAGCGCAAACAACCTGACTCACCGCACCTTTGAAGCTATTCAGTATTACCTGCTGAAAGCCTCCAATGAGCTGGCGAAAGAGTACGGTGCATGCCCGTGGTTTAACGAAACCACCTATTCACAGGGTATTCTGCCGATCGACACGTACAAGAAAACCCTGGATCAGCTGACTAACGAACCACTGCATTATGACTGGGAAGGCCTGCGCGAAGAGATCAAAAAACACGGTCTGCGTAACTCCACCCTGTCCGCCCTGATGCCGTCAGAGACATCATCGCAGATTTCCAATGCCACCAACGGTATTGAGCCGCCACGCGGCTATATCAGCGTAAAAGCCTCGAAAGACGGTATTCTGCGTCAGGTGGTGCCGGAGTATGAGCGCCTGAAATCCGCCTATGAGCTGTTATGGCAGATGCCGGGTAACGAGGGCTATCTCCAGCTGGTGGGGATTATGCAGAAATTTGTCGACCAGGCAATTTCGTCCAACACCAACTATGACCCGACCCGGTTCCCGAGCGGCAAAGTACCGATGAACCAGTTACTTAAAGATTTGCTGCTGGCTTATAAATACGGTGTAAAAACACTTTATTACCACAATACCCGCGATGGCGCGGAAGATACCCAGGAAGATCTCCCTGAGGAAGTGGTTATTGCCGACGATGATGGCTGTGAAGGCGGCGCGTGTAAAATTTAAGGTAAACAGAATGGCTTATACAACATTTTCACAGGTACATAATGATCAGCTCAAAGAACCGATGTTCTTCGGGCAGCCGGTAAACGTTGCCCGTTATGATCAGCAGAAGTACCCGATTTTTGAATCACTGATTGAAAAACAGCTCTCCTTCTTCTGGCGTCCGGAAGAAGTGGACGTGTCCCGCGACCGCATTGACTACAATGCCCTGCCGGATCACGAAAAACACATTTTCATCAGTAACCTGAAATACCAGACCCTGCTGGATTCCATCCAGGGCCGCAGCCCGAATGTGGCACTGCTGCCGCTGATCTCCATTCCGGAGCTGGAAACCTGGGTCGAAACCTGGTCTTTCTCGGAAACCATTCACTCCCGTTCTTACACGCATATTATCCGTAATATCGTGAATGACCCGGCGGTGGTGTTCGATGATATCGTGGCAAACGAAGAGATCATCAAGCGTGCGGAAGATATTTCCGGCTATTATGATGACCTGATCCGGATGACCAATGAATATCATATGTTTGGTGAAGGTACGCACACGGCAAACGGCAAAACCTTTACGGTTACCCTGCGTGCCCTGAAACGTCAGCTTTATCTGTGCCTGATGAGTGTCAACGCACTGGAAGCGATTCGTTTCTATGTCAGTTTCGCCTGCTCCTTTGCCTTTGCCGAGCGCGAACTGATGGAAGGTAATGCCAAAATCATCAAACTGATCGCCCGTGATGAAGCCCTGCACCTGACCGGCACCCAGCATATGCTCAACCTGCTGCGCAGCGGCCAGGATGACCCGGAAATGGCGGAAATCGCCAAAGAGTGTGAGCAGGATTGCTATGACCTGTTTGTCCGCGCAGCGGAGCAGGAAAAAGAGTGGGCAGATTACCTGTTCTGCAACGGCTCGATGATCGGTCTGAACAAAGATATCCTGTGTCAGTATGTGGAATATATCACCAATATCCGCATGCAGGCGGTGGGTCTGCAACTGCCGTTCAGCGTCCGTTCGAATCCGATTCCGTGGATCAACGCATGGCTGGTATCGGATAACGTCCAGGTGGCACCACAGGAAGTGGAAGTCAGCTCCTATCTGGTCGGTCAGATTGACTCTGAAGTTAATACCGACGAACTGAGTAATTTCGAGCTCTGATGTCCCGCTACAAAGTCACCCTGCATGGCAACATGCAGGGTATTCATCTGCATTATGTCAGTGAAGAACACAACAACCTGCTCAATACACTCGAACAATCCGTCCCGGTGGAATACCAGTGTCGTGAAGGCTATTGCGGTGCCTGCCGTGTCCGCCTGAAACGCGGAAAAGTCGGTTACCGGCAGCGGCCGGTGGCGTTTATTAATGATGGTGAAATTCTGCCCTGCAGTTGTTACCCGCTGAGTGATATTGAAATCGAACTCTGAATGATAATGTGACCGGATCAGCAATCCGGTTTTTTTACACCAGTAATGTAACGATATCTTTACGATATACGTAATTTAAATTTGACACCTTTCCGGTTTTTCATTACGCTTTGCTCACATATTATTGATTGAAATATCATGAGGTTTTGGTGAAAAATCGTACACTCGGCAGTGTTCTGATTGTTGCGGGAACAACGATCGGTGCCGGTATGCTGGCAATGCCCCTGGCGGCTGCGGGGATCGGTTTTCCGGTCATTGCGGTTATTCTGATCGGCCTGTGGGCTATCATGAGTTATACCGCATTACTGATGGTTGAAGTTTATCAGTACAGTTCACCGGATACCGGCTTAGGCAGTGTCGCCCGTCAATACCTCGGATTACCGGGTCAGCTCCTGACCGGTTTCAGTATGTTATTACTGATGTATGCGCTGACTACCGCGTATATCGGTGGCGCAGGGGAAATGATCTCCGCCAGCCTGCAGAACTGGTGGCAATTATCCGTTACACCGGGTACGGCTACTATCATCTTCACCCTGGTAGGCGGCCTTGTGGTGTGTGTCGGGACTCACTCCGTTGATTTTATCAACCGTATCCTGTTCACCGGCAAAATTATCTTTCTGATCATCATGCTCGCCGTCATGATGCCGCATGTGAATATGACTAACCTTGTCAGCATGCCGATCCAGAACGGCCTGGTGCTTTCCGCTATCCCGCTGGTATTTACCTCTTTTGGTTTCCACGGCAGTGTGCCGAGCCTGGTCAATTACATGAACGGCGACAGCAAAAAGCTGCGCTTTATTTTCCTGACCGGCAGTGCCATTCCGCTGGTGGCGTATCTGCTGTGGCAGGTTGCGACCCTAGGCGCGATCCCGTCTGATACCTTCTTCGGTATTCTGGCGCAGAAATCCGGCCTTGACGGGTTACTGACCGCACTCAGCGAAACCGTTGCCAATAAATATGTGGATATCGCAGTCAGCCTGTTTATGGATCTGGCACTGGCCACTTCATTCCTGGGCGTGGCGCTGGGGTTATTCGATTACCTGGCCGATCTGTTCAGACGTAAAAACTCCGCATTCGGCCGTACTCAGACCGGGATTCTGACGTTCGCTCTGCCGCTGATCTGTGCCCTGTATTACAAAAGCTTCACCGGTGCACTGGCGTATGCCGCGATGGCGCTTTCCTTCCTGGCGCTGATCCTGCCATCATTATTAGCGTGGAAAGTACGGCAGAACCCGAAAGCCGGTGCTTACCGTGTTGCAGGCGGTAATGGTGTGCTGCTCTTTATCTTCCTGTTCGGCCTGCTGGTGATCTCTATTGAGTTCATCAAAAGCGCCGGTTATCTGCCGAATATTTGATATTACCTTTCTGAGAATCAGCCCGGTCACGCCGGGCTGATTCTTTTCTGTCTCAGTGCACTGCGTTCAGCCGTTCAAATCCGGCGGTTAAATCCGCGATCAGGTCATCCGTATCTTCCAGACCGATTTGCAGGCGCAGTGTCAGCCCGCCCGGCTGCCAGCGGGTAACGGTCCGGTAACGGCTGCAGTCAAACGGGATAATCAGGCTCTCAAAGCCGCCCCAGGAATACCCCATAGCAAAAATATCCAGCCCGTCGAGCATTCCGGCCAGATCACCCGGGGTATATTTTTCATCCAGTACCACAGAGAACAGACCGGACGACCCGGTGAAATCCCGCTTCCAGATCTCATGTCCCGGGCATTCCGGAAATGCCGGATGCAGCACTTTGCTGACTTCCGGACGTGACTGTAACCACTCCGCAACTTTCAGTGCCCGGTTCTGCGCCTCCTTCAGCCGGATATGCAGCGTGCGCAGCCCGCGCAGTACCAGGAAACAATCTTCGGCTCCCGGCAGCATCGCCATCTGATCGTAGGTTTTGCGCAGTTCCGGCCACCACTGTTCATTGGCGGAAATCAGTCCCATCAGCACATCGGAATGGCCGCCGGGATATTTGGTTCCGGCTTCAAGGGAGATATCACAGCCGTGTTCATGGGCACGGAAAAAGAGCGGGGTCGCCCAGGTGTTATCAATAACAGTTGTAATATGGTGACGTTTTGCCACCGCCGTAATCGCCGGAACATCCTGCACCTCAAAGGTCTGGGATCCGGGGGATTCAAGGAAAATCACGGTTGTTTCCGGACGGATAAGGGATTCAATCCCCGCACCGATCAGCGGGTCATAATAGGTGGTGGTGACCCCCATTTTCGCCAGCAGGCCGCCGCATAACTGCCGGGTCGGGTGATAGACAGAATCGGTCATCAGCAGATGATCACCGCTCTTCAGTGTGGTCAGCAGTGCCAGAGTCACGGCACCGAGTCCTGACGGGGATAAAACCGTGCCTGCGGCACCGGTCAGCTCACTCCAGGCATTTTCCAGTGCCGCAATCGTCGGTGTACCGTCCGTGCCGTAATGGAATTCCGCGCGGCGGTTGATCAGTGCATCATACGACGGAAACACAACCGTGGAGCCGCGGTATACCGGGGTATTCACAAATCCGTGCTGCGCTGCCGGGTTACGGCCGCTTTGCGTCAGCCGGGTTTCTCTCCGCAAAGAACGGCGGGATTGTTCTGACATAATCACCTCAATAATAGTCTGCCTGGTTACACCGTTATCCTGCCATAAGGGCGGCAGCTTTCCTTAGTCGCTTTTCAGCTAAGATATGCCGTTATCCGCACTGCCCGTACAATCGGCTGTATAACAAAATATTTAACGATTTTGCCGTATCACTATTATTAATAAGCCACGAAACCTTATATTATCAACAGATTAATTTTCACATGACGGAAAGGATATGGAATCAGAAATCAGGGACAGACGTCCGATAAAGGCCCGGCAGACCCGCTGGGCGACCGCTGCCGCCCGCCTGCTGCAACGGCGCGGCGCAACACCGAATGGTATCTCTGTTGCCGGTTCTGTCTGTGCATTGTTTGCCGCTGCCGCCTTATATGGTGCACTGAACAGTGAACTCACTGTGCTGCGTATCGTCCTGTTTCTGCTGGCGGCGCTGATGATACAGGGGCGGCTTATCTGCAATCTGCTGGACGGAATGGTCGCGGTGGAAGGCGGACTGCGCAGCCCTGCCGGTGCCGTCTTTAATGATTTGCCGGATCGTATTTCAGACAGTCTTATTCTCGTTATTGCCGGTTACGGGCTGGCCGGTTTTGTGGCCTATGCCCCGCAACTGGGCTGGGCGGCTGCCCTGATGGCGATGATGACCGCCTATGTCCGCGTACTCGGCGGCAGTTGTGAGCAACCGCAGAAATTTTCCGGCCCGATGGCAAAGCAGCACCGGATGGCGCTGCTGACGGCCGGTACCGTTGCCGCCTGTTTTATCCCGCTGTATCAGGCCCAGTGGCTGTTTCTTATCATCCTGTGGGTGATCACCCTTGGCGCCTTCTGGACTGCTGTGCGCCGTACCCGCATACTGATAGAGGATTTACATAAGGATAATAAAGGATGACCCGTAAAACGTTTTCACCGGATCAAAAAATTGTCTCGGCGCTGCTGGTGTCGGTATGCCGGTTTCTGACCGGCATCCGTGCAAAGCAGAACGCTCCGCTGCCGGAAGGCAAACCCTGTATTTATTACGCCAACCACTCCAGTCATCTCGACGGGCTGGTGATCTGGTCCTGCCTGAGCAACGCCGCACGCAAACATGTTCATCCGGTCGCCGCTCAGGATTACTGGGATAAAACCCGGTTCCGCCGTTATATTGCCAAACGCATATTCGGTGCGGTGCTGATCGCCCGCGGTAAAAAAATTGAACCGGCCGCTGACAATGAGCAGCAGAATGCCACCCCGGCTGAAAATCCGCTGGACGTGATGCAAAACGTCCTCAACAGCGGGGATTCCCTGATTTTGTTCCCCGAGGGCACGCGCGGCGACGGTGAAAAAATTCAGGATTTCAAAGCCGGACTCTGGCATTTATCACGTAATAATCCGGACGCCGTACTGGTGCCGGTGTATCTGGAAAATCTCAACCGTGTACTGCCGAAAGGCTCGCGGCTGGTTGTGCCGGTGATCTGCACTGCCACATTCGGTGCCCCGGCTGAACCGGCCGGAGAAGAAGAGAGCAAAGCGGACTTTTTAGTACGGACCCGCCTGGCGTTAGAGGCAATACATCATGAAAGATAATGAATTATTCTGGATCTTCAGCGGACTGTTCGGGTTCCTGGCAGTGGCAACGGTTATCGGTCTGATCCTGAAACAGATTAAGGGAAATACCTCCGTTATCAGCAACCTCAATGCCCGCATCCGTGCCTGGTGGCTGATGTGTATCATTGCGGCAGTCGCTATCAGTATCGGGCCAATCGGCTCGGTGGTGCTGTTTGCCTTTATGTCCCTGCTGGCACTGCGTGAGCTTATCACGCTGACACCGACACACCGCGCCGACCACGGTGCGCTGTTCTGGTGCTTCTTTATCATCCTGCCGGTGCAGTATGTACTGGTCGGTATCCAGTGGTATAACCTGCTGGCGGTCTTTATCCCGGTATATGCTTTCCTGTTTATTCCGACCCGGATGGTGCTTTCCGGCGATACCCGCCATTTCCTGGAGCGGATGGCAAAAATCCAGTGGAGTGTGATGATTGCAGTTTACTGCCTCAGTTATGCCCCTGCACTGCTGGTTCTGCCGATCCCGGGTTTTACGGATAATATCAATCTGCTGCTGTTTCTGATGATCGTGGTTCAGATTTCCGATGTACTGCAATACGTGTTCGGCAAGCTGTTCGGCAAGCACCCGATTGTGCCGAAACTGAGCCCGAATAAAACCGTTGAGGGCTTTATCGGCGGGATCGTCAGTGCCAGCCTGGTCGGGATGGCGTTGTGGTGGGCCACGCCGTTCAGTCCGTGGGCCGCCTTCCTGCTGTCACTGATGATTTGCCTGGCCGGTTTTGCGGGCGGATTATGTATGTCCGCTATCAAGCGGGACAGCGGGATCAAAGATTTCGGTGCGATGATTGAGGGACACGGCGGTATGATGGACAGACTGGACTCCCTTTGCTTTGCCGCCCCGGTCTTCTTCCATGTGCTGAAATATTTTTATACCTGATAACAGAAAACCGGTGCGGTGATCCGCCGCACCGGTTCACCGGTTACCCCGAATTATGCTGATACGCCATCATCCAGCTGACCGCAAAATCCCGCATCTCCCGCGCACTGACCAGCAATGCCGCCGCACTACCAACATTTCCCTGCCGCACGTTGTTATTCTGCTGACAAAAATCCGCGACAATCTGTGCAAAATAGCCTTCCGGAAAACAGTCACACACCGGGTCCGCTGTATCAAACTCCTCACTCATCACCCAGTCCGTACTGCCGTCAGCCCGGCGCAGCGGTAACTCTTTGCGGCGGATGCGTTTATTCCTCAGCGGTGCAATGCTTTCCGCATGATGCAGCAGACTCATGGTATCCGCCGGCGCCCCCGGCATCAAAACCTTACCGTCCTCAGCCACCAGCCGTGCAAACGGTGAATCCTCACCATACCCGTAACACAGCGGATGATTTTCCGTAAAATATGCCGCTTTTGCACCGATTGCCGCGACAGAGGCCCCCGGATTCGCACTGCGCAGCGCGCCTGGCCGGGTACGGAAACATTCGGCAAACACACCATGATCCGGATTTGCCCGGGAAGTCCGCACATCAAACGGCGTAATCAGCGGTTTCAGTGCCGCCGGGACACATCCGTCATCTCCGGTACTGTCTTCATAATTTTCCAGCCAGTTGACATAACACAGCAGTGTGCCGTTCTCACCGGTACACTGTAAAAGTGCATCAATAAGATCATCTGCGCCGTTGAGACATGGCCCGGCGGCACGCAGAGAAGCATGTACCATCACTGCATCTCCAGGCTGTAAACCGAGTACCCGCAGTTGTTCTGCCAGCACCGGCTGTGACCAGTAATATTCATCACCAACGGCAATCATTTTTTGCATTTCAGCACCTTGTATTTATATTATTGATTCGGGTAATCCGCTGTTTTTATTATTTAAGGGAATAACATGATTCAGGAAATCCTGCTGATCCGTCACGGGGAACCGGTACCGGATAAGAAAACGCCGCTGGCACTGCGTGATCTGCATGCCTGGCTGGCAGAGTATGATGCGGGGGGCATTATTCCGCCATCCTCCCCGCCGTTATCCTTGTCCGCAGAGGAATTATCCCGTTATTTCCCGGTGGCCAGCCCGCTGTTCCGTACCACTGCATCACTGGCCGCACTCGGGATCACCCCCTGCGCCATTGTTGACGAACTGCATGAGGCCGTACTTCCGCTGTTCTCACCTGCACTGCTGATGCCGGTAAAACTGCCGCCGATGTGGTGGGTGACGGCATTCCGCCTGTTGTGGCTGGCCGGTGGCGGGAAATCCGTTCCCTCCGTGGCACAGGTGCGTGAACGGGCGCAAAACGCCGCCGGCATCCTGTCCGGCTATGCACAGGAACACGGTGCTGTGCTGGTCATGGCGCACCGGATTATCAATCATGCACTTCGTCCCGCACTGGAACAATCCGGCTGGCAGCTGGCAGAAAAAACACACAACAGTTATTGGGGGATGATGCGGTTCACCCGCACCGCATCACACCGCTGACATCAGCCGGTGTATTCTGATCCGGATCTGCCTGCCGGATATTAAGGTGGTATTAATCTGTATAAATTGTCACGTCCCGCCGCACGTTCCGCCACATCCGCTCTGTTTTTCTTAATTTCCCGTATAAGACTCTGCCTGCGCTGTCCCGCAGGCTGATCATCTGCTGCCTCCTTGCTTATTTTTAAATAGTTATTGCCATTAAATGAATATTTATGTATTTTTAATTAAAAATCACGCATAAAAATGAGGTTGTCATGTTTAAGAAATTGGTCTTTGCAGGCTGTTTATCACTATTAGCATTCACCGGGGTAAGTCAGGCTAAAGAAACTTATGTGGTTGGTGCCGGCGGCACTTATCGCCCGTTTGAATTTGAGAACAGTGAAAAACAACTCGAAGGATTTGATATCGATATTATTAAAGCGGTCGCTGCCGCCGAAGATTTTGATGTCAAATTAATCAACACGCCGTGGGAAGGTATTTTCGCCACACTGTCCGCCGGGGATCGCGATATTTTAATTTCCGGTATTACCATCACCGATAAACGCAGGCAGATGGTAGATTTCTCCGCCCCGTATTTCCCGGCAGAACAGGCTATTGTGGTGAATGAAAACTCACCGATAAGCGCATTATCTGAACTGAGCAAATATAACGTCGGTGTGGTGAACTCCAGCACCGGAGATATTGTGGTTTCTGATGTGCTCGGTAAAAACAGTACTGCTATCAAACGGTTCGATAATACCCCGCTGCTGTTACAGGAATTATATGAGGACGGTGTGGATGCGGCGGTCGGCGATGTCGGGGTCGTGAAGTTTTATATCAAAACCCACCCGGATAAGAAATTTAAACTGATTTACGATAATCATTTTGAAAAACAGTATTTCGGGATTGCCGTCGCCAAAGGTAATACCGAATTACAGGAAAAAATTAACCGGGGTCTGGCAAAAATCATTGCTGACGGAACTTACGCCAAAATCTATCAGAAATGGTTCGATAACGACGTACCTTCCCTGCCCGCGCAGTAATTTATTATTTATCTGATGAGAAACCCGCTCCTGCGGCGGGTTTGAACTGTTTTTTCAGGATGGATGTTATGTCAGCTTTCCGCTGGGAAATTATAGAAGAATACGCCCCGTTATTTATGGAAGGGGCACTGATGACGATTAAATGTACTATTATCTGCGTCATCTTAGGGACCCTGTGGGGACTGACACTCGGCCTCGGCCGGACAGCCCGCGCAGAGCGCGGTCCGGCGAAATGGCTGTTGTTGTTCTTTGTACAGTATCCGGTACGGTTTTATGTCAGTGCATTCCGCGGTACGCCGCTGTTTGTACAGATCATGGTAGTACACTTTGCACTGGTGCCGCTGTTTATTAATCCGCGTGACGGGCTGATGGTCACTGGCGGGATTATCTCTTCAGATACCGCCAGAATGCTGCGTTCAGACTATGGCGCATTTCTCTCCTGTATTGTTGCTATCACACTCAATGCCGGGGCGTATGTTTCCGAGATTTTCCGGGCCGGGATACAGTCCGTTGACCGCGGACAGACAGAAGCCTCCCGTGCTCTGGGCATGAGCTGGGGAAAAACCATGCGCAAGGTGATCCTGCCGCAGGCTTTCCGCCGAATTCTGCCGCCGCTGGGAAACAATGCCATCGCCATTGTCAAAGATTCCTCCCTGGCTTCCGCTATCGGCCTTGCCGACCTGGCCTATGCGGCACGGACAGTGTCCGGTGCATATGCAACTTACTGGGAACCGTACCTGGTCATCTCCGTTATTTACTGGATGCTGACATTCCTGCTGGCACAGCTGGTTCAATACACCGAAAGAAGGTTGAGCAGAAGTGATTCACGTTAAAAATTTACAGAAAAAGTTCGGCAACACGCATGTGCTGCGCGGTATCAGCTGTGATATCCGCCCGCAGGAAGTTGTCTGTGTGATAGGGCCGTCCGGCTCCGGGAAGAGTACCTTTCTGCGCTGCCTGAATGCCCTGGAGCGGGCGGACTCCGGTGAAATCGTGGTTAACGGCACCGATGTGTGTGACCCGAAAACCGACCTGAACCGGATGCGTGCACATGCCGGCATGGTATTCCAGCGCTTTAATCTGTTTCCGCATATGACCGTGCTGGATAATATCACGATGGCACCGCTGATGGTGTCCGGACTGAAAAAAGCCAATGCCCTGCTGAAAGCAGAACAATTACTGGAAAAAGTCGGTCTGCCGGACAAAATTGATGCCTGGCCGGAGAGTTTGTCAGGCGGACAACAGCAGCGGGTGGCCATCGCCCGTGCCCTCGCAATGGACCCGACCGTACTGCTGTTTGATGAACCCACCTCTGCCCTCGATCCCGAGCTGGTCGGCGAAGTGCTGAATGTGATGAAAAATCTGGCACATGAAGGCATGACCATGGTGATTGTGACCCATGAGATGAACTTTGCCCGCGAAGTGGCAGACCGCGTCTTTTTTATCGATCAGGGGGTCATTCAGGAGTCCGGTACGCCGGAGCAGATCTTTAATCACCCGCAAAACCCGCGTACTGCCGCGTTTCTCAGCCGCGTGCTGTAGTTCATAAGGACAGAGACAGACCGTCTCTGTCCTTTTTCCGTTTATGCGGTTAACTCACTGTGTGTAAAAACAAATTTATTCACATCATATAACCCGAGGCTGGTAAGTTTCAGCGTCGGGATCACCGGCAGTGACAGAAATGCCATCTGAATAAACGGCTCGTCCAGCATTACTCCGCAGTCGCGGCAGGCCGCTTTCAGGGATTCGATTTCAGCGGCGATCTCATCCGCCGTTTTATCACTCATCAGCCCGGCGATCGGCAATGTCGCATGACTCAGCACCCGCCCGTCAGCCACCACACACATCCCGCCGCCACCGGCAATCAGCTGATTCACCGCCAGCGCCATATCCATCGGATCAATACCGGCTACCACAATATTGTGGCTGTCGTGACTGACCGTTGATGCCAGTGCCCCTCGTATCAGACCGAAATTATGCAGCAATGCGGTTGCCGGCGGTATCTGGCGGCCATAACGTTCAATCACCGCAAGTGAGCAGATATTATCACAATCGTAGCGGCGTCCGTCCCAGCTGACACGCTGCTCACAGGTGATCAGCTCATTCGGGATCACACTGATGGCACGATACTCACGGCCGGTTTCCGGTACAAAAGCCAGAGATTGTGCGGTCACCGCCTGACGGCGGACCGTATTTTGCATCGGCGGACGTGATGCCGCCTGTTTCGCCTCCCGCTCACGCAACAGTGCCGCCTTATCCACCCAGCGGCCACCGCACATAACAGCCTGAATATCGACCGTTTTCTCATCCCTCAGCAGCACCAGATCCGCCTGTTTCCCCGGTGCCACCAGCCCCAGATTTTTCAGTCCGAAATGCCGTGCGGCAGACCAGCTGGCGACCCGGTAAGCCACATGCACCGGAATCTGATGCTGATTGATCAGACGATACACCAGCGCATTAATATGCCCTTCATGAATGATTTCCCACGGGTTGCGGTCATCTGTGCATAACAGACACTGCGGGCTGCTCATCGCCGTGAGCAGCGGTGCCAGTGCATCCAGATTCCGTGCTGCAGAGCCTTCGCGGATCATCAGTGTCATTCCCAGTGCCAGTTTTTCTAATCCTTCCTCATAGCGGTGAGATTCATGGCAGTTTTCTATCCCTCCGGCAATATAACCGTTAAGATCTTTTCCGGTGACCACCGGACAGTGGCCATCCAGTGTCATATCGCGGAATGCATCCAGTTTATCCAGCGTTTCTGCCTCACCGGCAATCACCGCCGGGAAATTCATCATCTCCGCCAGCCCCAGCACATGCGGATGATCTTTATATTGCAGCATCTCCGTCAGCGGAAAATCCGCGCCGTTCACATCACTGCCCGGCAATGCAGGCACACAGGAGCTGACCTGAACAAACTGATTCTGCTGAGCCTGCTCCGCGCAGCGCAGAAACCACTCTATCCCCTCCTTCCCCATCACATTCACAATTTCATGCGGATCACACACTATCGACGTAACCCCCAGCGGCAGTGTGGCGCTTTCAAACGTAACCGGGGTCATCATGCCGGATTCAATGTGCAGGTGAGAGTCGATAAATCCGGGTACAACCACCGCATTTTTACCGTCAACCACCTGATGTGCGGGGGCATCTTTATACACCGGGCCGACACCGGCAATCACCCGCCCGCTTATCACTACCGGCCCCGGAAATTCCCCGCCGTTAATCAGATCCAGTATCCGGACATTATCAATACGATAATCCGCAGGTACCTCACTGCGGGCTACAGCAAGGAGTGTTGTCATTTCTTCACGGCTGCGCGTGCAGGTGTGCTTATTTTTCTCACTGTTCATCACTGTCCCCTGTTTTTCTCTCACATTGATAATGCGGATTCACGGTGTTCTCTCTGTCCTGTGAGGCATACCGGAATAAAGGTGATCCCCGCCGCAACTGTTACAAATTATTGCGGGATAACCGGATGATTACGGTTTCTCACGGAAAGTCATTACGATGCTGGCATTGATTATGCATTTATCAGACCAGTTATCTTTTCCCCGGGAGACAGGAGCATAAAATGGATAATCACACACCGGAAAACATCCGGGAAACAGGTGTGCTGGGACGTTTATTCCGTTTACAGGCACACGGTACGACTGCACGAACTGAAGTTATCGCCGGTATAACCACCTTTCTTACCATGGTGTATATCATTTTTGTTAACCCGCAAATTCTCGGCGCTGCCGGGATGGACACTCAGGCAGTCTTCGTTACCACCTGTCTGATTGCTGCATTCGGCTGTATTCTGATGGGCTGTCTGGCAAATCTGCCGGTTGCACTCGCACCGGCTATGGGCCTGAACGCCTTTTTCGCTTTCGGCGTGGTTTCTGCCATGGGCTACTCCTGGCAAATCGGGATGGGCGCTATCTTCTGGGGCGCGCTCGGTATGCTGCTGCTGACCCTGTTCCGCATCCGTTACTGGATGATTGCCAATATCCCGCTTGGTCTGCGGGTGGGGATCACCAGTGGTATCGGGCTGTTTATCGCGATGATGGGACTGAAGAATATCGGCCTGGTCGTTCCGAACCCGGACACACTGGTTTCCATGGGCGATCTGACCTCCCACTCCGTCTGGCTCGGTGCACTGGGCTTTTTTATTATCACGATTCTGGCATCACGCCGTATTCACGCAGCGGTGCTGATCTCTATCGTGGTCACCACACTGATTGGCTGGCTGCTGGGGGATGTCACCTACAACGGTATTTTCTCCATGCCGCCGGATGTCACCAGTGTGCTGGGCAAGGTGGATGTGGCCGGTGCCTTTAATATCGGTCTGTCGGGTATAATCTTCTCGTTTATGCTGGTTAACCTGTTTGACTCATCCGGTACTCTTATCGGGGTAACCGATAAAGCCGGACTGGCAGACAAGGACGGCAAGTTCCCGAATATGCAGAAAGCGTTGTATGTGGACAGTGTCAGTTCAGTGCTCGGCGGTTTTATCGGCACATCGTCGGTCACCGCCTATATTGAAAGTACCTCAGGGGTTTCTGTCGGCGGCCGGACGGGGCTGACAGCTGTGGTCGTCGGGCTGCTGTTCCTGCTGGTGATTTTTCTCTCCCCGCTGGCCGGAATGGTACCTGCCTATGCGGTTGCCGGTGCGCTGGTTTATGTCGGGGTATTAATGACATCCAGCCTGGCGCGGGTAAACTGGGATGACCTGACAGATGCGGTTCCCGCCTTTATCACCGCAATTATGATGCCGTTCAGCTTCTCAATCACCGATGGTATTGCACTCGGTTTTATCTCTTACTGTGTGATGAAGCTGGGCACCGGACGCCTGAAAGAGCTGAATCCGTGTGTAATTCTGGTTGCTCTGCTGTTTGTGCTGAAATTTGTGTTTGTCGATCACTGATGTTTCTGCCGGATGGCGGATATTTCCCTCATCCGGCATTTACTTTGTTTTCTTTTTCAGGCGATGGTGCAGCGCCTTAAACGGAATTGCCAGCCCGAGCGTCAGAAAGATAAGGAATACAAACCCCATATTGACATAATCTTCTTTGCTGTTTTCCGCTGCCGGCTCCGGACCTGTCTCAACCGGTTCTCCGTCCTCATCAATCCCGAAATCACCATGATGATAATCCGCCAGAATATCCTGCGCACGGGTTAATTCATCCTGATTAACCAGCAGTTTTACACCGCCGACCGCCTGTGCATACATCTGATTATTCCAGACAATATTTTCATCCAGCAGCATCACCTCAATCCCTTCCGATTGCAGTAAACCGGCCTCAATCCGGGCATCCAGGGGCGACAGATACTGAGCCAGCAATGTATAACGGCTGCGTGTCGGGTGTATGTTCCACATAATACCTCCTTCAGCGGGCTGTATTTCCCTGACTGAAAAGCCAGGATTCAAATGCGTGATGAGCGGCGGATTTCTGAATTCCGGCCGGTGTCAGTGTGTAATAACAGAAAGGATCGGCGATAACTTCAGGGAAAACAATCTGAATTTCCCCTTTTTGCAGGCTGTACTGCAACATATTGCAGGGACCTGCAGCGAACCCCAGACCAGCTTTTATCGCCTCTGCTGTAACATAAAAATGGTCAAAGCGGCGGATAACAGCCTGCGGCCTCTGCTTAATTCCGGCAGCCCTGCACCAGCGCAGCCAGCTATCCGGCCGTGTCAGTGTTTCAATGCAGGGATACTGCATAACATCCTGCGGCGCTGATACCGGGTGACTTGCCACAAAATCCGGTGAGGCCAGAAGAACATGATGATCCCGGAAGAAAGGCGTGATATCCGCAGCCGGATCAATGCGTCGGCGAATCAGCAAATCATGGGCACTGCTGTTCTCCTGCTCCTCGCTGGTAGCGGAGTCAATTCGCAGATGAATATCCGGATGCATTTCATAAAATGAGCCAATGCGCGGCAGCAACCAATACATACAAAAGGAGGCCGGAACACTCACTCTGAGCGGATACCCGGCATTCCCGTTACGGTGGCGCAGCGCCACATCACTGACACCCTCCAGTGCCCGGGTTAATTCCTGTGCCAGAACCAGCGCATAGGGTGTCGGTGCACGCCGCGCACCTTTGCGCCGGAACAGAGTTACCCCGAACCAGGTTTCGGTAACCTGAATCTGCTTGCTGATAACACTGTGCGTCACATTCAGTTTTTCGGCCGCCTCTGTAAAACTGTCGCTCTGACAGGCGGCCAGGAATGCGCGCAATGCAGAAAGCGGTGGTAAATCCCGCATGGTGTTCCTCTTTTTATTCACAACCCGGTGAATTTTCGGCACAGCACCGGCTGCTGACTTTTATTACCCTGAATCACACTTAGCAACCAATTTCAGGAGCCGGATTAACTATGAGTTATCTCTTATTATCACTTGCCAGTATTATTGCAGGGCTTATCAGTGGTGTCACGGGCACCGGTTCATCCTTAATTTTGATTCCGGTGCTGACCGCCACACTCGGCGCAAAAGCTGCCGTGCCGGTGATGGCGATAGCGGCATTGCTCGGAAACATTTCACGGGTGTATCTGTGGCGGAAAAATATTAACTGGTCAGCCTTCCGCTGGTTCGGATTACCGGCACTCCCGGCAGTAATAGCCGGAGCCAACTCCCTGATTGTACTGCCGGAAGCGGGTCTGAATATCATTCTCGGCAGCTTTTTTCTGGTGCTTTGTCCCGTCCGCCACCTGCTGAAACATTATCAGTTCAGACTGCGTAAATCTCATTTGCTGTTCTGCGGGATGCTCACCGGTTTTCTGACCGGTCTGGTGTTTTCCACCGGTCCGCTGATGCTGCCGCTGCTCAGCGCTTACGGCTTATCCCCGGCACCACTACTGGCCACCGAGTCCGCCATTTCTTTTCTGCTGTATCTGACAAAGTCAGTAACATTTACGCAGCTCGGTATCCTCAGCCCGGATATTCTCTTATGTGGTTTTTTTACCGGCATTATGATCACGCTCGGTACTTTCGGTGGTAAACACATTGTCGCGGCTTTACCGGCAGTGCTTTATTCCCTCATTCTGGATAGTGTTTTGATTGTGGCGGGAGGCAGTTTAATAATCCGCGCAGTAATAACATATTAAATCATAATAAGTCATTAAGGTGAGATAAAAAATATCACTCCTTTCTGTTTATGACACCAGAAATGCAAATCTCCGGCCATCATAATAACATCAACAATTATGAGCCTCCTGGTAAATGCATTTATTTATAAACGTGATTTTACTGCACCTAACCTGGCCATGTTAGTCTTTTTTTCATGCATGCTTATTCTGCCAAACAGTAAAAATCGTTTTCAGTCATCACAGAAGGTACCATCATCCTGACACTTCCCCCTGAAATAGCTTGCCTTTCTGAATTAATGAACATTCATTAAACCGGGAGATAATTGAACCTGAAATAAATAATATCTGCGTCATTTTAATCTATAATCACTCCGTTCCCTTTCAGACCTATATTGATGAAAATAAATAATTCGTTACGTTTCATTTTACATTCAGGAAGATATCTGTTCTCTGCCGCTGTCATTTTATGTTCATGATTTCGGAAAAATAATAGTTATAACACCCATTGACTCATAAGATTATTCTGTAAAATATCAGAATTAATGAAATTTTATTACTCACTCATCCTGACCGGCCGATTCATTGTATTTTTGTTTAACCATACCCGCAGATACTCTCCCTGTTTTTCGTAAACATCCTAAATTTTCACTGTGACTCTTATGTTACAGTCAATACACGGTAAATATACAGGGAACCGTATTTCCATGAAGAATTGGATATTTTTAGCCTGGATGCTGAGTCTTCCGTTTACATCTTATGCTTATACTCATGAGCGCGCTCCGAAAGAGCAGGCCATGTCATACGTCATTAAATACTCGGGCAGTCAGACTGATGAGGGGAAAGAAAAAGCGCTTAATCAGTTTGATACACTGATCCGCCAGTACCCGGATGATATTGCACTGCGTCAGCTCTACAGCGATTTACTGATTGTGGATAACCGCTATGAAAAGGCAATCACTCAACTGAAAATTGTATATCAGAATACCGGAATTCCGTCACTGAAACTGATGGAGTGCATGTTAACCGAGCGCATTAAATTGCCTCATAATGTCTGTTACCGGGAAGTGATTTCTGTATTTGAACAGAGTGATATCCGTGATTTTGATTATCTTCTGGCGTTGTATCTGAGTGAATCTCCGGATTTCGAGCGGTATAAAGATCGCTGGCTGGAAACACATACATTATCGGAAGAACAGAAAAAAGTGATTGCATTACAGCCGCGTATGCTGGTTAATGCCTATTACCCTTAATATTATTTCTGCCGGATTATATTGCGTGATAATACGTAATTATCAGTAATCATTATTCTGCCGGAGCAATAAAAACAGGAGTGTTATCATGCCGTTTTTACATAAAAGAATGCACCTGACAGCAGGTGATACTGTAGTGGTGGATTGCGGTCGTTCATGCAATGTTTTAATGATGACCAAAATGAATTTTAATCAGTTCCGGAAAGGAATGCCGTTCCGTACCCATGGCGGCAGCGGTTTTTTTCATGAGCTTCCTGCCAGAATGGTGGTACCTTTTGATGCCGACTGGAATATTACGCTGGATATTGAAGATGGTGCGATGACTGTCGAACACGCCATTACCATCGAGCCGCACGCCGATAAAGCCATTGCCAAAAAATAACCGGGTGATACAGCAGTATTCCCCGCAGAGAATATGTGCTGCGGGGCGGTGTTTATAACGCCAGTAATTTATCCAGCCCTGCCGTTTTTTCTGAATGGCGGGAAACAAAACAGAGCTGATACCAGAGAGAACCACTTTCTGACTGTAATTTTTCCGTGTAAAACGCATTGGCGGATAATTCACGGATAAGCAGCCCGGTTTTGTAAAGTGTCACAACCATAACAAGTGCGGATAATGCCCCGGCCAGCGTGGTCAGGCTGAATACATCTGCCTCTGTCCGGATATACTGAACCAGCAGCAACACAATAAAGCCGGCCTGTGTAATACCTTTCACTATCAGCAGGCGAAAAAAAAAGTCTTTCATATTTTGCTCAAGCGCAAAACACGGATTTTTTAAAATCGCCCGCTCTTCTTTCACCGGTATACTGTAAACATACACTATCCAATGGCTGATATCATGACTGCGGGATACCAGCCCCTTCTCTTTTAAAGTATGTAAACGAAGGGATACCACCAGCTGCCAGACAATACCGTAAAATAACAACCAGAGCAGAAAAGCATTCATGCCCGAAAAACCGGTAAGTACAGCGAGTAATATAAAAAAGGCGGCTCTTCCTGAATAGAGCCAGTAAGGAACAACCTGGTAATTCATCGTCGTTCCCCGGGTTTTTTTGTCCATAAATACGATCCCTCAATAAAAAATACTCCTGTGATATATCGCCAGTATAACCGGAAAGCCCCCAAAATATACTATTCTGACCCGCAACCACAGATTTCCGTTTTCTTCTTAATGTTCCTGAAAAAAATGCCGTTTCTCTCCGCTATGTATACAGACACAATACTATTTTCACCCATAAAAAAACTAATGCGAAACAATAGCTGACAACCTATATTTACTATCAACCCCATGAATTTAACGGAAAATTTCGCGTTACTCATTCTGAGAAATGTGTCACACTATTCGCTGATAACACCATTTTTGAATGAATAAAAATAATGGTTATTTTTTAGCTTAACGGATTTGTTTATGGACGAAAAAACGCCTGCCACGCCGCCGCGCGGCGAACTCAAACGCAGTTTAACCAACCGGCATATCCAGCTGATTTCAATCAGCGGGGCAATCGGCACCGGGTTATTTATGGGCTCCGGTAAAACTATTTCGCTGGCAGGCCCTTCTGTATTATTTGTTTATATGATAATCGGGTTTGTGCTGTTCTTTGTTATGCGGGCAATGGGCGAGATCCTGCTGTCAAACCTGAATTATAAATCGTTCAGTGATTTTGCCGGTGATCTGATCGGCCCGTGGGCCGGTTTTTTTGTCGGCTGGACTTACTGGTTCTGCTGGGTTATCACCGGTATTGCCGATGTGGTGGCCATTACCGGATATATCATGCACTGGGCGCCTGATTTTCCGCGCTGGGTCAGTTCACTGCTCTGTATTCTGCTGCTGTTGTCTCTCAACCTGGCGACCGTTAAATTATTCGGCGAGATGGAATTCTGGTTCTCCATGATAAAAATTGTCGCGATTGTGGGGCTGATTGTCATCGGCGGTATCCTGATCGGCACACACTTTGTCTCACCGGAGGGGCATCAGGCAGCATTATCCAATATCTGGTCTGACGGCGGTATGTTCCCGAAAGGGATAATCGGGTTCTTTGCCGGATTCCAGATAGCGATCTTTGCCTTTGTCGGTATCGAGCTGGTGGGTACGGCCGCAGCGGAAACCCGCGACCCGGTAAAATCACTACCGCGTGCCATTAATGCGATTCCGTTCCGTATCATTGCATTCTATGTACTGGCTTTGATCATTATTATGTCTGTCACACCGTGGCGTTCAATCCCTGCGGATAAAAGCCCGTTTGTGGAACTGTTTATTATGATCGGGGTACCGGCGGCAGCCAGTCTGGTGAACTTTGTGGTGCTGACGGCTGCGGCATCCTCCGCAAACAGCGGTGTGTTTTCCACCAGCCGGATGCTGTTCGGATTAGCCAAACAAGGCAGTGCACCAAAACAGTTCTGCCGTCTGTCCAAACAGTCTGTACCGGCAACAGGGCTGATTTTTACCTGCATCTGTTTGTCTGTCGGGGTCATTCTGCTCTATTTTATTCCTGATGTGATGCATGTCTTTACCCTGGTAACGACGGTATCAGCGATCCTGTTTATGTTTATCTGGAGCATGATCCTGTACAGCTACATTATGTTCCGCCGCCGTCGTCCGGAGCTGCATGCCGCATCCGTCTATAAAGTACCGTTCGGCAGCTGGATACCGTGGGTTTGTCTGTCTTTCTTTGCTTTTGTGATTGTTCTTCTGACACTGGAAACTGATACCCGCCAGGCACTGATTGCCACACCGCTATGGTTTATCCTGCTGGCATTCGGTTACCGGAAAGTCAAAAAACATCGCCTTGCGGAAGCACAAAAATAATAAACAAAAAAATCCCGGCAACGCCGGGATTTTGTTTTCAGACTATGTTATTCCGTCCGTCCGAGGTAACGATCCTCTGCCTCAGAGAAACGCCCCTGAACAGATTTATCCGGCTCACGGCCTGTGAGGCTGACCACCACAATGGCAATACCTGCCAGAATAAAGCCCGGAATAATTTCATATAAATTAAACCACTTATATTCAATCCAGATAAGGACAGTAACCGCACCGGTGAACATTCCCGCCAGTGCGCCGTTACGGGTCATCCGCTTCCAGATAACAGAGAACAGGATCACCGGCCCGAATGCCGCACCGAACCCGGCCCATGCGTTACTGACCAGCCCCAGCACTTTGTTGTTTTTATCCATCGCAATGTAGATAGCAATCGCCGCAATCACCAGCACCATAATACGCCCGACCAGCACCATCTCTTTTTGTGAGGCATTTTTGCGGAAAAACGGCTTGTAGATATCTTCCGTCAGGGCGCTGGCACTGACCAGTAACTGACAGCTCAGGGTACTCATGACCGCTGCCAGAATGGCAGAGAGCAGAATACCGGCAATCCACGGATTAAATAAAATGGATGTCAGGCTCATAAAAATCCGCTCGCGGTTTTCAGTAACCGATCCCGCCAGTTCCGGATTCTGCTGGAAGAAAGCAATACCGAAGAAACCGACACAGATTGTCCCCGCGAGGCAGAGCACCATCCAGGTCATACTGATACGGCGTGCACTGCGGATGGTGTGATGAGAATCCGCTGCCATAAAGCGCGCCAGGATATGCGGCTGCCCGAAATAACCCAGTCCCCAGCCCAGCAGAGAGATAATCGCGACAATATCCAGCCCGCGGAACATATCCACATACGCCGGGCTTTTCGCCTCAATAATCGCCAGCGCAGTATCAAACCCGCCGACAGACGTAATCACCATAACAGGTGTCAGGATCAGGGCGAAAATCATCAGGGTGGCCTGTACGGTATCTGTCCAGCTTACCGCGAGGAACCCGCCGAGGAAGGTATACGCAATGGTTGCCCCTGCCCCGAGCCACATGGCTTTTTCATAACTGATGCCGAATGTGCTTTCAAACAGCAGCCCGCCGGCCACGATGCCGGACGCACAGTAAATGGTAAAGAAAATCAGGATCACGGCTGCAGAGACAATCCGCAGGATGCGGCTTTTGTCCTCAAAACGCTGCGTGAAGTAATCCGGCAGCGTCAGCGCATTATTGACTTCCGTCTGAAGACGCAGGCGTCCGGCAACAATCCGCCAGTTAAGCCAGGCGCCGATACACAGACCGATGGCAATCCAGGATTCGGAAATGCCGGAGAAAAAAACCACTCCGGGTAATCCCATCAGCAGCCAGCCGCTCATATCAGAGGCACCGGCGGATAATGCCGTCACAAAACTGCCCATCCGGCGGCCGCCGAGAATATAGTCGTCGAAGTTATTGGTGGAGCGGTAGGCCATATAGCCGATGAACAGCATCCCGGCGATATAGACAATAAATGTCACAATCAGCGGTGTGGTCAGCGTCATTGTCATAATTAAGTTCCTGTACTGAATTTATAGTCCGTCATGTATCAGCATTGCGTGTACCAATCGCTGTACAGGATGTGCGCGCACCAGTGTCACAGTGTTGCACACCGCCTCAGCCATCCCTGGTCTGCACAGACAATGCCCCGTTAATTATCATTATTTGTTAAATCTGTGATGAGTTGTGTTCAGCCAGATAGTAACGACAACAACAATAAAACAACAATTAATTAACGATATTAAAGTGAAAATTTGTGATTTTTATCACGGGATGTATTATCGGAAAGTGATGCAGTTAATCACTTGTTCTGATTATTATACGCCTTAAAATCGGTAATATACTATTGTTATATAATGGTTTTATTTTAACCAGTACGGTTTATTAATTAATCATTTTCTCCGATCAGTATAAAACAGCGACATTATTCACACTTTATGCATCTCGTTATTTAACAATGTTGCACAAAGTTGCAACCTCATAGATATTAATGTGCAACGCATGACCTGTTGCCGTTTATGAGGAGTGAACATGGTGAGTACCACAATGGGCGTCAGACTGGATGAGGAAACCCGTGAGCGGATCAAAGCTGCGGCACAAAAAATCGATCGCACGCCACACTGGCTGATCAGACAGGCTATTTTTGATTATCTGACTCAGCTCGATTCTTTGCCGGACGGCACACTGCCCGCTGCCGGTGTTTCTTCCGCACCGGAAGATGAAACCGCGCCGGCTGAGCCGCCGGTCAGCCGCCAGCCGTTTCTGGCATTTGCCGGTGACATTCTGCCGCAATCTGTTACCCGTGCGGCTATCACATCCGCCTACCGTATTCCGGAACCGGAAGCTGTGGCCATGTTGCTGCCGCAGGCTCAACTCTCCCCGGAGGCTGCGCAGGCAACCCACAAGCTGGCTTACGGGCTGGCAGAAAAACTGCGTAATCAGAAAAACAGCAGCGGACGTGCCGGGCTGGTCCAGGGGCTGCTTCAGGAATTTTCCCTCTCCTCTCAGGAGGGGATCGCACTGATGTGTCTGGCGGAAGCGCTGCTGCGTATTCCGGATAAAGCCACCCGCGATGTGCTGATCCGCGATAAAATCAGCCACGGTGACTGGAATTCCCACCTCGGCCAGAGCAAATCCATGTTTGTCAATGCGGCCACATGGGGCCTGCTGTTCACCGGTAAACTGGTTTCCACCCATAATGAAGCAGGACTGAGCCGCTCACTGAACCGCATCCTGGGCAAAAGTGGTGAGCCGCTGGTGCGTAAAGGTGTGGATATGGCGATGCGACTGATGGGTGAACAGTTTGTCACCGGTGAAACCATCGCCCGCGCACTGGCAAATGCCCGCAAAAATGAAGCCAAAGGTTTCCGTTATTCCTACGATATGCTGGGGGAAGCAGCACTGACAGAGGCCGATGCGCAGGCTTATCTGGTTTCTTATCAGCAGGCGATTCACGCCATCGGCAAAGCTTCCGCCGGACGCGGTATTTATGAAGGGCCGGGAATTTCCATCAAACTGTCCGCCCTGCATCCGCGCTACAGCCGTGCGCAATATGATCGTGTCATGTCTGAACTTTATCCGATCCTGCGTGACCTGGTGGTGATGGCTCGTCAGTACGACATCGGCATTAATATTGATGCGGAAGAAGCCGACCGCCTGGAAATCTCCCTCGATTTACTGGAAAAACTCTGTTTTGACCCGCAGCTTGCAGGCTGGAACGGTATCGGTTTTGTGATCCAGGCCTACCAGAAACGCTGCCCGGTGGTGGTGGATTACCTGATAGATCTGGCGTCGCGCAGCCACCGCCGCCTGATGATCAGGCTGGTAAAAGGCGCTTACTGGGACAGCGAAGTCAAACGCGCCCAGGTGGACGGGCTGGAAGGCTATCCGGTTTATACACGCAAAGTTTATACGGATATCTCCTACCTCGCCTGTGCCCGTAAGCTGTTGTCAGTACCGAATCTGATTTATCCGCAGTTTGCCACCCACAACGCCCACACGTTATCGGCCATTTATCAGCTGGCGGGCAATAACTATTATCCCGGCCAGTATGAATTTCAGTGCCTGCACGGCATGGGCGAACCGCTGTACGAGCAGGTGGTCGGCAAAGTGGCGGACGGTAAACTGAACCGGCCGTGCCGTGTGTATGCGCCTGTCGGCACCCATGAAACACTGCTGGCCTATCTGGTACGCCGCCTGCTGGAAAACGGCGCAAATACCTCCTTTGTAAACCGGATCGCCGACGGCACTATTCCGCTGGAAATGCTGGTGGAAGACCCGGTTACCGCTGTTCAGGCGATGGCAGCCAAAGAAGGCGCGGTCGGTCTGCCGCATCCGAAAATTCCGCTGCCGCGTAATCTGTACGGCAGCTCACGGGTCAATGCCGCAGGTTTAGATCTGAGTAATGAACACCGCCTGGCGTCACTGTCGAGCGCCCTGCTCAGTCACGCCGGTGATAACCTGCTCAGTGAACCGCTGATCGGCGGGACATTCACATCCGCCGCACCGGCAGACACACAACCGGTGAGAAACCCGGCAGATCATCACGATATCGTCGGGCAGGTTCGTCCGGCGGCGGAAGATGAAGTGAATCATGCACTTGCCACCGCATCTGATGCCGCAGAGATCTGGTTTGCCACACCGCCGCAGGATCGGGCAGAGATCCTTATCCGTGCCGCACAACTGATGGAAGCACAGTTACAGCCGTTGCTCGGGCTCCTGGTGCGTGAGGCCGGTAAAACCTTTGCCAATGCTATTGCCGAAGTCCGTGAAGCCGTTGATTTCCTGAATTATTATGCCGCACAGGTGAAAACGCATTTTGCCGGTGATACACATCGTCCGCTGGGACCGGTCGTCTGTATCAGCCCGTGGAACTTCCCGCTGGCGATATTCACCGGCCAGGTTGCCGCTGCCCTCGCAGCCGGAAACCCGGTACTGG
The DNA here is from genome assembly GCF_019242955.1 of Morganella morganii. Lineage (GTDB taxonomy): Bacteria > Pseudomonadota > Gammaproteobacteria > Enterobacterales > Enterobacteriaceae > Morganella > Morganella sibonii. The sequence goes on along the minus strand of NZ_CP066129.1, from coordinate 1,710,598 downwards.
CAAAACCGGCGGAACAAACCCCGCTGGTGGCATCCGTCGCCGTTTCACTGCTGCATGACGCCGGTGTACCGCACGATGTCCTGCAACTGCTGCCGGGAGACGGCGAAACCGTCGGTAACCAGCTGGTGTGTGATCCGCGTGTTCAGGGTGTGATGTTTACCGGCTCCACCGCGGTCGCAAAAATTTTACAGCGCAATCTCGCCGCCCGTCTGAGCAGCGAAGGCCGGGTCATTCCGCTGATCGCCGAAACCGGTGGTCTGAATGCGATGGTAGTGGATTCCTCCGCCCTGACAGAACAGGTGGTGACGGATGTGGTCAGTTCGGCCTTTGACAGTGCGGGACAACGCTGTTCAGCGCTGCGCCTGCTCTGTATTCAGGAGGATGTGGCTGATCGCACCATTGAAATGCTGAAAGGCGCGATGGCAGAATGCCGCCTCGGCAACCCGGATGTGCTGGCTACCGATATCGGCCCGGTGATTGATGAAGAGGCCCATAACGGTATTCGTCAGCATATTCAGCAGATGCGCGGCAAAGGCAGACCGGTGTATCAGTCTGCTTTCGGTATGGATGCCGGTGCGCCGGAGCTCCTTAACGGCACCTTTATCCCGCCGACACTGATTGAGCTGGATGATGTGTCTGAACTGACACGGGAAATTTTCGGCCCGGTGCTGCATGTGGTCCGTTACCCGCGCGACACCCTGCCGGAACTGGCGGAGAAAATTAACGCCGCCGGTTACGGGCTGACATTCGGTATCCACACCCGTATCGACGAAACCATTGCACAACTGACGCAACAGGTTGAAGCCGGTAATATTTATGTTAACCGCAACATTGTCGGCGCAGTGGTCGGGGTTCAGCCATTCGGCGGCGAAGGGCTTTCCGGCACCGGTCCGAAAGCCGGCGGACCGCTTTATCTCCATCGTCTGCTGGCGGAACAGCCTGATGATTCAGTGGTGACGCTTCTGGCAGAGCAGGATGATCGCAATCCGCCGGATGTGACAGTGCGGACTCAGTTGCTGGCGCCGTTTAATGCATTCCTTGCCTGGCTGGAGGCGCAGCGCCGCCACGATGTGCTGACCGCGGTCAGCCGTTACGGTGAATTATCACAGGCCGGAACCTGCCGTCTGCTGCCGGGACCGACCGGGGAGCGCAACAGTTACTATCTGCTGCCGCGCGGAACCATTCTCGGCCTGAATGATTCAGAACAGGATGCCCTGCTGCAACTGGGTGCCACGCTGGCATCAGGTTGTCGTCAGCTCTGGCCTGCGGCGGAACACACCCGTTCACTGTATAATGCACTGCCGGACAGTGTCCGTGCGCAAATCACCCTGACGGAAGACTGGTCAGCGGAGACGGTGGTCTTTAACGGTGTGATTTTCCACGGTGACAGCGACCACTTACAGGCGCTGAACCATACTGTTGCCGCACGCAGCGGGGAAATTGTGCCGGTCGCGGGTCTCAGTCACGGTGACACAAACATTCCGCTGATGCTGTTACTGCATGAGCGTGCTGTCAGTGTGAATACGGCTGCGGCGGGCGGAAATGCCAGCCTGATGACTATCGGCTGATGACTATCGGCTGATGACTATCGGCTGATAATCACAGGGTCTTAAAACGGAAAAAGGGAACGAAAGTTCCCTTTGTTTTATCAGTAAATGATAAAAGGTGGTCTGACAGAAAAATCAGTGCTTGCCCTGCCAGTCAAGATACTGTTCGTACTTGCGCAGTGCAATATTGTAGTTGCTCAGTGCTGAGTCCGATAAATCTTCACTCAGCTGTGCCTGGATAATTTCAGTGGAAAATTCCGTGGTCGCCGGGAAAGCTTTGGAGGACAGCAGCTCATCGAGACGGCGCAGACGGACAACATATTCACGCACGGTGCTGTGGCTCATTTCCGTTTCTTCAAACAGATACTGTTTGAATGCCATGATATCGAAATAATCGGTTGCACTGTTGCAGTAGATCTCGCTGCAAAAACGGCAGAGTGCCACAAATTTGTCCTGTAAGCCCATCCAGGTGGTGTCATCGATCATATCTGTCATTTCAGAAATAGCTTCTTTATTGATCAGCTGACCGTTGAAAACCAGAGAGATGCGATCGAGGGTTTTGTGGCAATGACTGCAGTGAGTCTGACTGTGTTTGAAATCTTTAATGTAACGGCTTACGGGCCGTTTCTTTTGTTTTGAAACAGACATATTCTGGCGCCTTGTGTAGTCTAGTCTAATAAAATAAATCAAAGATAAAGTCAAAGTTACTTCATGGATTTTAAGCGCGCCCGCAGCCTTTTGATTGCCTGGCTGTGTAACTGGCTGACGCGGGATTCCCCCACTTCCAGCACTGCGCCTATCTCCTTAAGGTTCAGCTCTTCCTGATAGTAAAGAGTCAGAACCAGTTTTTCACGTTCAGGCAGTTGTTTTATCGCCTCAACCACCTGGTGACGCAAACTCTCGTCTACCAACAAACCGAGCGGGTTGCCCCCGTCATCATCATCACGGACGGGTTCGCAGCTCTCACCGTGGATTTCATGCCACTCATCGTAAGAAAACAGCTGGCTGTTGTTGGTATCGGTCAACACCTGACGGTATTCCGCGATATCCATCTGTAACGAATCAGCGATTTCCTGCTCAGTGGCTGCGCGCCCCAGAGACTGCTCGAGCGCACGCACGGCTTTGGTTATTTCCCGCGCCTGACGGCGCACACTGCGGGGAGCCCAGTCTCTCCCCCGCAATTCATCCAGCATTGCCCCGCGGACCCGTTGTACCGCATAGGTTGCAAAGGTCGCCCCCTGCATGGCGTCAAAACGTTCAACCGCATGCAGCAAGCCGATACCCCCGGCCTGAATTAAGTCGTCAATATCAACGCTTGCCGGTAATCTTACCTGCAATTTCAGGGCTTCGTGCCGGATAAGGGGATAATAACGCTCCCACAGGCTATTTTTGTTGATAACACCTTCGGCGGTATACAAATCACTCACAACCTGAAACACCCTTCGAGATTCATGAAAGGCTTTTATTATCGTGCCCGAAAAAGATTTCAATCCGGTGAGTAGTGAGGTAAATCACGCCTTATTTGCCTTATCCTAAATCACCTCATTAACAAATAGCAATACTCTCTTTCATTTTTATCATATATTTTGCAAAATTCCGGTTATTTTATATGACAAAAAGAAAAATAGGCGTTCATTAATAGAATAAAAAAACAAATAGTTAGAATATTATTTGTTCTGTTATGGGTAACATCTATAAAAAAAGGTCAGAATATTCTGACCTTTTAAATACCTTAAAGCAACTACGTAAATTAACGTAACAGACTCAGAACACCCTGTGGAACCTGGTTTGCCTGTGCCAGAACAGCGGTACCCGCCTGCTGCAGGATCTGACCACGGCTCATGTTAGACACTTCTGTTGCGAAGTCAGCATCCTGGATACGGCTGCGTGCTGCGCTCAGGTTGTTAACAGAGTTGTTCAGGTTGTTAATGGTAGACTGCATACGGTTCTGGATAGCACCCAGTGAAGAACGGAATGAGTCAACAGTTTTCAGTGCGTCATCCAGTGCTGTTAATGGATTTTTGTTAGAGTCATCCATTGTGCGGCCGGTAGCTGCAGTTGCAGTTACATCAATTGTTGCTTTATCATTTACGGTCGCATCAGGTGTACTGCCTGACTGACCCTTTGTAACACTAGCTTCCAGATGTTTAACTGTACCATCTTTATCTGTAGTTTTAATGACCAGCTTGCTGGCATCAACTTTACCATCAGCATCTACTGCCTGCAGAACTTCATAAGAAGCAAAGTCGCCGGCCTTAACTTTTGCATCTAATGCACTGGTATCCAGTTGTTGCACAACATCAGCATTAGCAGTATTTTTTACAGTAACAGCGCTTGCTGAACTACCGAATTCTTTAACGGTCAGATCAAACTTGTCCAGACCTAATGTACCACGGTCAATTTTCTGCAGTTCGATATCAATTTTCTCACCATCATTAGCACCAACCTGAATAGTCATTTTGGTATTTTGGCTCAGAACTTTCACACCGTTAAACTGAGTTTGTTCAGAGATACGGTTGATCTCATCCATACGCATTTTAACTTCGTCCTGGATAGACTTGGTATCAGACTCTGAGTTAGAACCGGTTTTCGCCTGAACAGTCAGTTCACGGATACGCTGTAAGTTATCGTTGATTTCGTTAACAGCACCTTCAGCGGTCTGTGCGATAGAGATACCGTCATTGGCATTACGCGCTGCCTGAGTAAGACCACGTACGTTAGCGGTGAAACGGTTAGCGATTGCCTGGCCTGCAGCATCGTCTTTTGCACTGTTGATACGTGAACCTGAAGACAGACGTTCGATGGCTGTACCCAGTACGCCCTGTGAACGGTTTAAGTTGTTCTGAGTAGTCAGAGACAGAATGTTAGTATTGATAACCTGTGCCATGATATATGTCCTTGTTATTGAAAATAATAAACAGCGTTTATCTGTTTGGCTTTCTGATTTTCGCCAGCAATAACACTATCGGCACCCTGAGAGGCCACTTTAGGTTTTTTAGTAAATAATTTTATAAAATCGTCGCCAAAATCATTTTCTCAGACATAAAAAAAGCCGGAACAGAGGTTCCGGCAACATCATAAAACAGAGGAATTTATTGATTTATAAAGTTATATTATCAGCCACGCAGCAGGCTCATCACATTGTTAGGGATGGCATTTGCCTGCGCCAGTACCGCTGTACCTGCCTGCTGCAGAATATTGCCGCGGCTCATATTGGATACCTCGGTCGCGAAATCTGCATCCTGGATACGGCTGCGGGCAGAACTCAGGTTATTCACGGAGTTGTTCAGGTTGTTAATGGTGGACTGCATACGGTTCTGGAACGCACCCAGCTGGCTGCGCTGTGTATCCACTTTCGATAATGCTTTATCTAAAGTTCCCAGCGGGCTTCTGTCATCAAGCACTTTCTGGTCAGCGGCATCTAATGCTGCAATATTTTCAATTTTCAGTTCTGCGGCATCTGTTGCCGTTGCTTTCTTTACAGAGACCTCCGCTTTTAACGTGACATCTTTACCGTCAACTTTACCCTGAATATAGACTTTGGTTTTGTCCACCGTACCATCAGCGGCCACCTGGTAAGACACTTTCGCCCCTTCGACAGCTTTACCACCAAACTGAATACCCTTCAGGGCGTCTTCTGCAACCTTTTGTGCATCCTTTTCAGTACCGGCTCCTTGCAGGTCAGCCACAAAATCTCTTGCTGACAGCGTTGGCCCGAATCTAGACGCTGAAATATCCAGTTTATCCAGACCCAGCGCTTCACGATCCACTTTCTTCAGATCAATATCAATCGTTTCGCCGTCATTGGTGCCGACCTGGAATGTCATTTTATTATCGCCGGACAGCACTTTAATGCCGTTAAACTGTGTCTGTTCAGAAATTCGGTCAATCTCTTTCATACGCTGATCAACTTCTTCTTTAATAGAGCTGATATCGCTTTCCGAGTTGGTGCCGTTTTGTGCCTGTACGGTCAGTTCACGAATACGCTGGATATTGTCATTAATCTCATTAACTGCGCCCTCTGTTACCTGCGCCAGAGAAATACCGTCGCTGGCATTACGGGACGCCTGGGTCAGACCTTTGACATTAGCGGTAAAACGGTTGGCAATCGCCTGACCTGCCGCATCATCTTTTGCGCTGTTGATACGGGAGCCGGAAGAGAGGCGCTCAATCGCCGTGCCTAACGCACCCTGTGAGCGGTTTAAATTATTCTGGGTAACCAGTGACAGAACATTAGTATTAATAACTTGTGCCATAATGATATTTCCTTTTTTTGTTTAAAATAATGTGAATTATTTTTCTGCTGCTGCAGTGAGGTAATACTGTTAACGGGAAATAATTCACTTTATTTACAGACAAAAAGACGCCATCTTATTGATATACGGCGTTTTATCCCGATAAATACCAAGCACAAAAAAACCGGAACACGGGGCTCCGGCCAAATCATAAAACAGAGGAATTTATTAATTTATAAACGGATATTATCAGCCGCGCAGCAGGCTCATCACATTGTTAGGGATGGCATTTGCCTGCGCCAGTACCGCTGTACCGGCCTGCTGCAGAATATTGCCGCGGCTCATATTGGATACCTCGGTCGCGAAATCTGCATCCTGGATACGGCTGCGGGCTGAACTCAGGTTATTCACGGAGTTGTTCAGGTTGTTAATAGTGGACTGCATACGGTTCTGGAACGCACCCAGCTGGCTGCGCTGACTGTCGATTTTTGACAGTGCTTTATCCAGTGTGTCCAGCGGAGCTTTCGGTGCTTTGGTACCATTGGCAAGGACTTCTACCTCTTTATTGGTTGCTTTAAACTGTGCAGTGACGTCACTTCCCACTTTTTCAGTTTTATCCAGTGTCACTTCCAGTTTGACGTCTTTACCGTTAGCTGAGCCATCATCAACTTTACCGACAACATAATATTTACCCTGAACAACCTGACCATTCTCATCTTTCACTGCGTGTATATCACCAGCAGCGGGAGCCGTCCCTTTCCACTGCATCCCGGCAGGTGCTTCCACCGTGGCTTTTGCTGCCGGTGCATTGGTGCTGTCCTTAAAATTATTGAGATCAATCGTACCACCATCCCATACATAATTCTTAGAGACTGCCGCGATATCCAGCCCATCCAGACCCAGCGCTTCACGATCCACTTTCTTCAGATCAATATCAATCGTTTCGCCGTCATTGGTGCCGACCTGGAATGTCATTTTATTATCGCCTGACAGCACTTTAATGCCGTTAAACTGTGTCTGTTCAGAAATACGGTCAATCTCTTTCATGCGCTGATCAACTTCTTCTTTAATCGAGTTAATATCGCTTTCCGAGTTGGTGCCGTTTTGTGCCTGTACCGTCAGCTCACGGATACGCTGGATATTATCATTGATTTCATTGACCGCGCCTTCGGTAACCTGCGCCAGGGAAATACCGTCGCTGGCATTACGGGAAGCCTGGGTCAGACCTTTGACATTGGCGGTAAAACGGTTGGCAATCGCCTGGCCTGCCGCATCATCTTTTGCGCTATTGATACGGGAGCCGGAAGAGAGGCGTTCAATCGCTGTGCCTAACGCGCCCTGTGAGCGGTTTAAATTATTCTGGGTAACCAGTGACAGAACATTAGTATTAATAACTTGTGCCATAATGATATTTCCTTTTTTTGTTTAAAATAATGTGAATTATTTTTCTGCTGCTGCAGTGAGGTAATACTGTTAACGGGAAATAATTCACTTTATTTACAGACAAAAAGACGCCATCTTATTGATATCCGGCGTTTTATTACGATAAATACCAAGCACGAAAAAACCGGAACACGGGGTTCCGGCCAAATCATAAAACAGAGGAATTTATTAATTTATAAACGGATATTATCAGCCGCGCAGCAGACTCATCACATTGTTAGGAATGGCATTTGCCTGCGCCAGTACCGCTGTACCTGCCTGCTGCAGAATATTGCCGCGGCTCATATTAGACACTTCGACAGCAAAGTCTGCATCCTGGATACGGCTGCGCGCTGAACTCAGGTTATTCACGGAGTTGTTCAGGTTGTTAATGGTGGACTGCATACGGTTCTGGAACGCACCCAGCTGGCTGCGCTGTGTATCCACTTTCGATAATGCTTTGTCCAGTGTACTTAGCGGACCTTTATCATCGAGTACTTTTTGGTCAGCAGCGCTTAATTCAGCTACACCGGTAAATTCCAGCTTTGCTGCTTGTGATGCACCAGAATCAGCCGCTGTTGCAGTCACACCTGCTTTTAGTATGACATCTTTACCATCGACCTGACCCCGGATATAGACATTTTTCTTATCAACCGAACCATCCGCATTCGTCTGGTAAGAAATTTTCACATCTGTAACATCTTTTGAGCCTAATTTAATTTCTTTTATTCCATCCTCAGCAGCTTTTAGTGCATCAGCATCATTACCATCACCTATAATGTCTGAGACGAAATCGCTTGCTGACAGCGTAGCTCCGAATTTAGACGCTGAGATATCCAGTTTATCCAGACCCAGCGCTTCACGATCCACTTTCTTCAGATCAATATCAATCGTTTCGCCGTCATTGGTGCCGACCTGGAATGTCATTTTATTATCGCCTGACAGCACTTTAATGCCGTTAAACTGTGTCTGTTCAGAAATTCGGTCAATCTCTTTCATGCGCTGATCAACTTCTTCTTTAATCGAGTTAATATCGCTTTCAGAGTTGGTGCCGTTTTGTGCCTGTACGGTCAGCTCACGGATACGCTGAATATTATCATTGATTTCATTGACCGCGCCTTCGGTGACCTGCGCCAGGGAAATACCGTCGCTGGCATTACGGGAAGCCTGGGTCAGACCTTTGACATTGGCGGTAAAACGGTTGGCGATCGCCTGACCGGCGGCATCATCTTTTGCGCTGTTGATACGGGAGCCGGAAGAGAGGCGTTCAATCGCTGTGCCTAACGCACCCTGTGAGCGATTTAAATTATTCTGGGTAACCAGTGACAGAACATTGGTATTAATAACTTGTGCCATAATGATATTTCCTTTTTTTGTATAAAATAATGTGAATTATTTTTCTGCTGCCGCAATGAGGTAACACTGTTAACGGTAAATAATTCGCCTTATTGACATACAAAAGGCCGCAATATTATCAAAATAAAGCATTTTGATTCAAAAAATCATTTTTGAACATTTAAGGGCTGTTTGTCATTATGCTGTCTCTTTTTGCTTCTTAACCTTAATGGTGACAATAACCGCCCTTTCTCTGCGTAACTCCACCCATCATTTTTTGTCGTTAACGCTAAAATTCTTCCGCTGCCAACCGATAACTATGTAAAACCAATTAAATTCAGGAGAAGTACATGGCAGGCATAGCAACGTTAGGAATCGGCGCGGGGATGGATCTCAATTCACAGCTGGATATGCTGGAGAAAGCAGAAATGCGCCGTCTGGAACCATTAACCGCCCAGAAAACAGCATGCGATGCTCAGATTAGTGCATTCGGAAAATTACAGGCAGCACTGGAAAAATTAAAATCGGCTGCAGAGGGTCTGAAGAAATACGACGATATCAGTACAACCAAAGTCAGCGGTGAATATAAAAGCTTTGATGTAACTACTGACGGTAAAGCGGTACCTGGTGTCTATGATGTAAAAGTGGATCAGTTAGCCAAATCCCAGACTATTGCCACAAAGGGTCAGGACAGTAATAAAACACCGCTGGGCGACGGAAGTTCTGAACGCACCATCACCATTACCCAGGGTGACGGAAGTGATCCGAAAAAAACCTTTACTATAAAACTATCCCAGGATCGTACTTCATTAATTGAAATCGCCGATGCAATTAATAAAGCGGACAAAGGGGTAACAGCAGCAGTCATTAAAACCGCGGATGGCAAGTATGTACTGTCGATGTCATCAAAAACCGAAGGTACTGAAAGCCGGATTTCAGTCAGCGTACAGGGAGACGACAAATTAAACAATGTCCTGTGTGTTAAATATGATAGTAACGGTAAATTAGACACCACTCAAAGTGCAATGGTCGAGAAGGTCCCGCCGCAAAATTCAAAATTTTCCATTAATGGTTTTGATTTTGAAGAGCAAACCAACACAATTAAAGATAAATTTCCGGGTTTAACACTGACCCTGAAGAAAAAAAGTGAAAACGGAGAAGCCGAACATTTATCTGTTACTGCTGACAGCGAACCGGCAAAAAAGAAAATTAAAGAATGGGTGGATGCTTATAATGAATATCAGAAACTCTGTAAAGATCTGACCAAATATACCCAGACAGAAAAAGGCCAGGCTGCTGATAAAACAAACGGCCCGTTAATTGGTGATTCAACCATACGCGGTATTCAGAACACCATCCGTGCACAAATCAGAACACCAAATGGTAATGGCGATCCTAATACCATGAACAAAATGGGTATCAAACAAAAATCAGATGGTACCCTGGAAATTGATGACAAAGTTCTGGATAAGGCACTGAAAGAAAATGGCTCCAGTGTAAAAGAGTTCTTTGCCGGTGACGGAAAAGAAACCGGTTTTGCCACCGAAAACTTCAATTATCTGAAAAAGACATTAGACAGCCGCGAAGGTACGATTCATAACGCAACCGACGGTCTGGAGAAGAAGAAAAAAGGTATCGATAAACGTATTGAACAAACCACCAAGCAGATTGAAAACACCATGGATCTGTATCGCCGTCAGTTCCAGAATCTGGACAAAATGATGAACTCCCTGAGTGGCACCACACAAGCACTCGGCAGAATGTTAGGTTAAAAATAATGTATCAGCGCAAGGCAAATCAGGCTTATCAACAGGTTAATCTTGAAAGTGAAATTACCAATGCCTCGCCTTATCAGTTGATCCGGATTTTGTTTAACGGGGCGCTCAGCGCCCTTCGCCGCAGCGAAATCTTTATGGAGCAAAATGATATTGCCGCCAAGGGTAATGAGTTATCAAAGGCCATTAATATTATTGATAATGGTCTGAAACAGGTTCTGGATTATGACGCCGGCGGTGAGCTGGCTCATAATCTGGCCTCTCTGTATGACTATATGATTATGCGGTTACTCAACGCAAATATCGAAAATAACGTGGCCTACGTAAAAGAGGTCTATCAACTGCTCTCCGATCTCGCGGCAACATGGCAACAAATCGGGGCAAATGTGGATGAAAGATAATCAGGTGAGTATTCAAACAACCATCAATTTACACGATATATACCAACATGTACTGACACTGAGTGAAGAACTCGTTACCCTGGCTAAAAACAGTGAGTGGGATGATTTAATTTCCCGTGAAACTGATTATGTTTGCGCGGTTGAACACCTGACACAGTTATCTCATGAACTGGAAAAAGAACAACCGGTTACCGGCGAGCTGGTAGAAATACTGCAGGCTATTATTGAAAATGAACGGGTAACAAAAATCTATTTGCAGGATCACCTCAACTTTCTGAGTAAAGAAATAAAACAGCTTGACCAACAACGGGTGATTAATAAAAGTTACGGGCAATTCAGTGACCCGGATTATGCTATTCATGTTAAACCAGTGGAATAAGTTTTTTTGATCAGCGCAATGTCTTAAAATAATGAAAAAAAAGCCTGATCTGTTCCTGCCGGACAGTCGTTCCCTGTCCGGCAGGAACTTTTTACTATCCGGCGGTATTTTTCACTCCGGGCTTCACACAGTTCCCCAAAAATAACCCCGCCATTACCGCAGCAAAACCACCGATCATACTGACCAGCAGATAGGTTATTCCGGTACCCAGCAGCGCCGGAGATGACATTATTTCGAATGTTCCGTACACAAAACTGCTGAACGTGGATAATCCGCCCATAATACCGGTTGCCACCAGCGCATTCACATACTGATTAATCCGGTTACGCTGTAATAATGCCGCCGTTATTCCCAGCAGGAATGATGCAATAATATTAGCCGCCAGGATATCCGCCGGAAAACCATCACTCAGGGACGGTACACCGAGCATCAGTAATTCGCGGCAGATTGCGCCGAATGCGCCGCCAATAAAAATAAGAATGACCATATTCATATTGCTGTCCTCATGCCGCCAGCCAGACACCCAGTGCAGCGGCTGCAAGACCCGCCACAACCGAGAGCAATAAATACACGAAAGCCAGCATCCGCTGTTTTGAATTCACCAGTTTTGCCGCATCCAGCTGCATACTGCTGAATGTGGTATAACCACCGAGAATACCGGTCAGAACAGCCGCATGCAGGAATGAACCAAAGCGGTCATGCCAGTCAATGACGAATAATGTGCTTAAAAAACCGATAATAAAAGCACCGGAGACATTAATAATAAAGGTGCCCAGCGGGAAGTGACCGTGATAACGCTCACCGGTCAGTTTGCCGACCCACCAGCGCAGTAATGATCCGCTGCCGCCGCCGATACCGACCCAGAAAATATCAATTGCTGTCATATAGCCTCACCTGTAAAGACCATCTTCAGGAGAAATACGTACAGCTGATAGTGTAGATCCTCTCTCTTTACTTCTCAATGACCTGAGTGAAACCGGCTGAATTTGTACAAAGATGCCTGAATTGTAATCCGGTTACAGGTTATACCCTGTAATATTCTGTGTTTATACGAAGAACGGATACCAATAATTGATAATCAGCAGAAAAATACTCCCCCCGCCTGCCAGCGCCGCGATTGCCGGATAACGCTGATGCCGTAGTGCGGCAATTACCGGCTCCCGCAGCATATTACGGTAAAAACGGATAAGATCAGCCGGGAATATCAGCGACAACACAACCAGAAAGAATGTACCTGCCAGATAAAGCGTATTCCAATATTCAGCGGAAACAGGTGGTACCCGCTGATCGTTATTTATCCATTTTGCCAGCATAATTCCGGTTACCGTATACAGCGCGGTTCTGAAATAAAAACCGGCCAGCATCATTATAATTTTTATCAATGACTTATATACTTTCATTCACACTCTTTATATGGATAAAAAAACCAGCTATACGGAACTAATCCTGTTTTTACACTGTCGAAAATAAAGTGAAAGTACACTATTTTAACACACATTAAGGACAACTGATGAAATCAGCCTATGTTATTGCCCCTCTCTTCTTATTAATGGCAGGATGCAGTCAGAATACCCTGACAGAGACAGCAACAGATAATACCAAAACGCTCTATATTGATGCTGAACTGGCAGACTGTGTTGGTGTCGCGCCGATGAAATGCATGAAAGTGAAAGAATCACCGGACGCAGACTGGGAATTCTTCTATCAGAACATTGACGGTTTTACTTATGAACCGGGATATCAGTACCGTGTGTCCGTCAAAACCACCAATGTGCCGAATCCGCCTGCGGACGCACCCAATATCCGTTATCAGTTAATCTCTGTACTGAATAAAGATCCGGTTCCGGCAAAAGGTACAAATATTGGCATGGCAAACCCGGCATCTGTGTATTGTCAGCAATCCGGCGGTAAAACAGAAATCGTAAAAGCAGAATCGGGCTGGACCGGTTACTGTAATTTACCGGGCGGTGAGCGGGTTGAAGAATGGACTTATTACCGAAAAAATCATAAATAAGACGATCAAAAAGAGCGGGCTCTGAAGTGACCCGCTCTCTTTATTTATCTGCGATAACAAAAATGCGCTTTGTTATTTCACTAATTTACAGGTACGGCCTTTATCTTCGGCAATACGCCCGTTCACTGTATCATCTTCTGAGATAGTGGCCAGGTTCAGTTCATTTTTTCCGTTTGCCCAAAGCTGGAAAGTCTCCCCGACATAGCGGGCACCGCTGGCAGCCACAGCCTCTTTCAGAACAATAATTTCATCGCTGTATACCATCACTGCCGTTTTGGGATCAGGGAAAGAAACTTTAATTTTTTGCCCTTCACAATTATAGGTATCTGTTTTTGCAGCAAACGCCTGGCCTGATAATAATGCGGAAACTAACGCGACAGCAGATACAGACAAAATTTTACGCATTGAATTCTCCTGAAAAACGAGTAATACAACCTTTCATATTGTTGCGTTATAATTATGCATCCGGTATCAGGAAGCAATATAGGATATCTCTGTAATCCGGCAGTCCTGTTTATTTTTTGCTGTTATGCAGTGATACTTAAATTACGTTATCCCGGACAGTACTGTTATTGGTGAAATTGCGTAGCCGTTATTTAACATTTATTCCGGCTGACTGGTTATCCGGCGCCGGATATTACTATTTTTATGACAGGATGTAATGGTGAAAAAATTATTATCTGCTTCACTTCTTTTATTCTCACTGACTGCTTATTCAGCAGAAAATCAGGATATTGAAGGAATTTGGGCTATGGTGCCGCTTAAAAACGGAATAGCCAATGTTGTACAGTATAATGCAGACGGTACATCTTCCCTGTATTCCTTTAATTGTGCCAAACCGGATATGAAAGAACCCCCTGAAACAGCATCCTACGCCGTGGATAAAAAAAATAATACGATTGTGCTGACTTCCGGCACTGCTATGGTCAGTCTGAAAATTACCGGTATTACGCAAAAAACCATGAAGCTGGAACAGAAAATTAATGATGATTTCAGTGTGTCATTGCTGTATCTGAAAGTCTCTGAAGTGGCGCCTCTTTGCAGTCTTTATACCGGTGAGGTTAATCCGCCGCCGAAAACCGCCTATCAGCCTGACGATTTTATACCTGCACCGGTGATCCCGCCGCACCCGGAACTCCGCCGTTTTGAAGGAAAGTGGCTGTATAATCATGTTGTTCAGATTGAAATCGCAAAAGACAACAAGGGTAATTTTATTCTGAAACTTGACAGTAATCAGAACTGGAATCATCTGTATAATCAGGTGCACTGGGTTGGTGATGAGCTGCATTTCAAATCATATGCGTATTCAGATAAAGAATCACTGTACGATCACCCGTATCATAAATCGCTGTCAGCGACGATTCTCCGGCTGACATCGGATACCACCATGACTCATTCACATATTACCGGAAAAGAACGCTACGACACCGGACTGATAAAACAATAAGCCCCGCCGGGCTTATTGTTTCTGCCGGTTGACCGCAGCGGTTAGTCTTTTTTCATATTCGCCACTAATTTCTCCAGCATTTCGGCTTTATAGAGTACCGGTGCGATATTACCGCTTTCGATTAACGCATTAGAAACGTCAGATAACCTAAAGCGGACCTCTTTAGCTTCAATACCGACACGGCCCGCAATCAGCGGTTTATTATTCGCTTCCGTACCGGTCATAAACACACTCATCGCCGCAATATTCGGGATCGGTAACTGACCTTTTTCCAGCACCAGTGTCATTTGCAGCTTAAGATCGCCGGGGGTGGATTCTTTAGCGGATTTCAGACGCTTAATCGCTTCCGGGGTAATCATAATACCGGCATAGAGTTCGTCATTTGATAAAATGTAAATCTCAGCATTCACCGCTTTCATATCTTCCGCGATAAACCCGACCCCGACAGGAACGGTAAAACTGGCATAGGAATTAAACCGCTCTTTATAACACTCTTTGTATTCCGCACCGGAGAATACCGCAGGCATTTTTTCTTTAATTCTGATCAGACTTTTTGATTCTTTCCGTGAATCTTCGAAATCATTACAGGCCGGTACTTCCACATTGATATTACCGGTGACCAGTTTATGCTCATGCGACACCAGATCGTCCGTATTTACCTTTGTTTCAACATCGACTTTACACCCTGCCAGTAATGAAACAGAGATAAGAACGGGAAGTATTTTTTTCATTTTTTCACCAATATATGTTTCAGATTCATCTATTTAAACATACCGGCAGTGAAATTAAATAAGTCAGGGGAGTTTTTGTGATATCACTACAGGGTGGCAGGGAAAAGGTTACTGCGTGTGACTGCCGGGGCCTTGTGACACTCTGTTGCCGGCACTGAAATTAATCACGATAGCGGCGGGATATTTGTGGCTTAATCCGGCAAAAAATAAGCCCCTTCCGGGGCTGATTTACTCTTACCGGTGTTTTCCCGGCTTACTTATAGGATGCATCAAACTGTGTCCCTTTAGCCTTGCCATCTTTAATCTCACAAATAACTTTTTGCGCCTTTAAGTTCATCCATACTGTTGATTCGTAAACTTCATTTTCAATATCCCGCTCAACGGTGATTGGATATTCTGAAAAATTAGCAGCACGGCTCAGTATCCTGTCCTTACATGATTTTATATCCGCAACATCACCACCGCCTGTTTCTTTGTATTCAGTAACAGCCGGATATTTTCCGGATTCAATCATTTTATGCAGTTGCTCTGATGAATATCCTTTTCCTTCTTCAGCATAGGCGCCAAAGGCAAGCATGGCTGCAACTGATACTATCAATAACTTTTTCATAGGTACCACCGTTTAGTTTTAACGCCATGATACTAAGCGATACGTACTCTGTTTGTAGTAAGAAAGAACCGAAACATTGCGGATACTGATGTTTTGTCACACCCTCTTCCTGCTTACCAACCGGCGCTTTCCTTCAGTCAGATCATCATGACCAGGCTGACGCGGCAATTAATAAAGCGATTGGTAAAAATCCGTAATACACATTATGCAGCAACAGCGAATGCAAACAGTACCGGCAGAATTCCTGCAATGAGCGGGGAACTAAAAGTATAAAACATGGCAAACATGGTAATCACAATTATCATCCTTAATTAGTTTTGTTCCAATTACTATACCACCCTATCCCGCCCCCGGGATATCAGCAGGTAAACAACATGAAAACCAAACCTTGTCGCACTGTGCGCGGTGCGTATTGTCACACCTCGGGCCGGGCGGAATAAACACGTTCCGCACCGGGTTGAGTATTCAGCACTCGTAATTATCACCGCCATAGCTGTTATCCCGGCGGCGATGTAAGGGGAATTTATTCAGATAACTTGCGGCCACTTCAGCGTTTCAGGAAGAAGCAGTAAGCTGTGTGCCCCGTCGCGGGAAGATATCGGCTTCTCCGCCAAGACAACCACAGACACAAAAAATATATTTAATCTTTCATATCAATATGTTAACGCCATCACACCGGCATTGACATAATTTCCTGGTAAGCGGCCACCAGTTTATTACGTACCTGAATACCCATTTGCAGGCTCAGGCTTGCTTTCTGCATATCCACCATAACATCGTTAAGGGAGATATCCGCTTTACCCAACGTGAAATCTTCCACCTTTTTCGCTGAATTCACACGGGTGGTATTGATCTCATTAACCGCTGAGATCAGATGATCACCGAACCCCGGTGCATCAACGACCGGTTTCGTCTGGCTTGCTGCCTGTGCTGCTGTTACATTCAATTGGGAGATGACTCCCTCAATTGCCTGAATTGTCATGTTTTTTCTTCCGTTAACAGGGATGAATGCGTACAGCGGAAATCATTTCCGGCTGAAAAAGACATCTGTCACATTCTATTGCCTGCATACCCTAACACACCCTTTTTAACTTGAAGCCCGTAAATAACACCAAAATCACGGGCTGATTCTGTCATTAGATTTGTGATTTGCAGGGAATAATAGCAGCGTAAAAAAGTGACGTTACAAAGAGGGAAATTACGTTGTTTCGCCAAAACTATTTTCACCCGTCAAATCTGCAAGGCAGGGAATGTTTATGAGTGCCGCACCACAAGACACCGGAGATACCAAAAAGGGATTAGCCCTGATTATTGACCGCATTAAGGCTGATCCGAAGGTTCCGCTGATGGTCGCCGGCGCTGCCGCAATCGCCATTATTGTTGCATTGTTCCTCTGGATGCGCAGCCCGGATTACCGCGTTCTGCTCAGCAACCTGAGTGCCAAAGACGGCGGCGATATCGTCGGTCAGCTGACACAGATGAATATGCCTTACCAGCTCGCGGATAATGGCAGTGCCATTCTGGTTCCTGCCGATAAAGTGCATGAACTGCGCCTGAAACTGGCGCAGGCCGGTCTGCCGAAAGGCGGTAATACCGGTTTTGAACTGCTGGATAAAGAACAGTTCGGTATCAGTCAGTTCAGTGAGCAGGTGAACTACCAGCGCGCCCTTGAGGGGGAACTGTCACGCACGATTGAATCACTCAGCCCGGTACAGACCGCGCGGGTGCATCTGGCTATTCCGAAGCCGACCCTGTTTGTCCGTGAGCAAAAATCACCGACAGCGTCCGTCACCGTCGGATTACTGCCGGGCCGCGCACTGGATGAAGGCCAGATCAGTGCAATTGTGCATATGGTCTCCGGCAGTGTGTCCGGATTAACATCATCCAACGTTATTATTGTTGACCAGGCCGGACGCCTGCTGACAAACAATGATAACAGCCAGCAGTCTGTCAGCACGTCGCAGATGCGTATGACGCAGGAAACTGAAGCCCGCCTCAAACAGCGTATTGAAGATTTGCTCGCCCCGCTGGTCGGCCGCGCCAACGTACAGGCACAGGTCACCGCTCAGGTGGATTACTCCAAAGTTGAGCAAACCGCTGAAGAATACAAACCAAACCAGCAGCCGGATTCCGCCGCTGTCCGCTCACGTCAGAGCAGCCAGAGTCAGCAGAACAGCAACGGCGGCCCGGGCGGCGTACCGGGTGCATTATCCAATCAGCCGGTCAGTGCCCCTTCCGCCCCTGTTGAAACAGCAAAAGCGGATACAAAAGATAACAAAAATGCATCCCCTGCCGATAATAACCGTAACAGCAACATTAATTCGCAGAGTGATGAAACCACAAACTACGAAGTGGATCGCAAAATCAGTCACACCCAGCGCCAGATCGGTGTGGTTGACCGTCTCTCTGTTGCGGTGATTATTAACTGGCTGCCGCAGAAGAAAGAAGACGGCAGTGAGGAAATGCAGCCACTGCCGCCGGAGATGCTCAAAGAGATTGAATCACTGACCCGTGAAGCAATGGGCTATTCCTCCGGCCGCGGTGACAGTCTGAGCATCACCAACTCCCGCTTTACCGATGAAGGTCCGCTGACCGAAGAGCCGTCTGTCTTCACAAGCCCGGTCATCATTGCGCAGGCACTGGAGTACGGCAAGATTCTGCTGCTGTTACTGGTGGGCTGGCTGCTGTGGCGCAAAGGTATCAGACCGCAGTGGCAGCGCTACCGCAAAGCACAGCAGGCGGAAGCGGAAGCCCGTATGTTTAAGGCGACTCAGATGAAAACCCCGCTCGTGGCTGATGATGTTATCAGTGACGACATGGACGAGAAAACCCGCCGCCGCCTGACCCGTCAGCGTGTCAGTGCCGAAATTCAGAGCCAGCGTATCCGTGAGATGGCGGATAAAGATCCGCAGGTTGTGGCAATGGTTATCAGTCAGTGGTTAGGAAAAGCACAATGAATTTAAGCGGAACAGAAAAGAGCGCCGTCATGCTGATGACGCTCGGTGAAGATCAGGCCGCCGAGGTCTTTAAACACCTGAACAATAAAGAAGTCCAGCAACTGAGTATGGCGGTTTCCAATATGCGCCAGGTTTCCAACGCCGAACTGGCGGAAGTCCTGACGGAATTTGAGGAAGCGGCGATTCAGTACGCGGCGCTGAACATCAATACCAATGACTATCTGCGTTCCGTGCTGGTCAAAGCGCTGGGTGAAGACCGCGCCGCCAGTCTGCTGGAAGATATCTTCGAGAAACACGAAAGTGCGTCCGGGATCGAAAGCCTCAACTACATGGAACCGCAGACGGTGGCCGATATTATCCGCGACGAGCATCCGCAGATTATCGCCACCATCCTGGTGCATTTAAAACGCAACCTGGCCGCCGACGTACTGGAGCTGTTCGACGAACGCCAGCGCAACGACATCATGCTGCGTATCGCCACCTTTGGTGGTGTGCAGCCGGCAGCACTGGCAGAACTGACCGAAGTTCTCAACAACCTGCTGGACGGCCAGAATCTCAAACGCAGCAAAATGGGTGGCGTGAGAACCGCAGCCGAGATCATCAACCTGATGAAGAGTCAGCAGGAAGAAGGTGTTATCGGTGCAATGCGCGATTACGACGGCGAACTGGCACAGCGTATTATCGACGAAATGTTCCTGTTCGAAAATCTTATCGAAGTGGACAACCGCAGTATCCAGCGCATCCTCCAGGATGTCTCCAACGACTCGCTGGTCATTGCACTGAAAGGCTGCAACGAAGAGCTGCGTGACCACTTCCTGCGCAATATGTCGACCCGTGCGGCTGAAATTGTGCGTGATGATCTGGAGTCCCGTTCTCCGGTACGGATGTCACAGGTTGAGAATGAACAGAAATCCATTCTGCTGATTGTCCGCCGTCTGATGGAAACCGGCGAAATTGTGATTGGTGGTGGTGACGATGTCTATGTCTGATAAGGAAAACGCCGGTCTGCCGTGGAAACGCTGGCAGCCGCGGGAGCTGAACCAGTGGGATCTCAATTCCTCTGTACTCCCTGCCCTGTCCGATGAGCCGGAGCCGGAAAAGCCCAAAGTTCCCTGCCTCGAGCCGAAAGAAGTGCTCGAGCAGATCAACCTGCTGGATAACCTGAAAGAAGAGGCGCAGCGCAGCGGTTTTCAGTCCGGTCATGAGCAGGGAGAAAAAGCCGGTTATGATGCCGGGTTTGCCCGGGGTTTGCAGGAAGGAGCGGAACAGGGGCGTCAGCAGGTACTGGCAGAGCAGCAGCCGGTTACTGAAGCCTGGCAGAAACTGTTATCTGAGTTCAGTTACTCACTCGACAGCTTTGACAGCGTGGTGACCCCAAAACTGTTACAGATTGCCCTGACCGCCGCCCGCCAGGTGCTCGGACAGCCTGCGGTCTGTGACGGCACGGCGCTGCTGGAAGAGATCAGCCGCCTGCTTCAGCAGAAACCGCTGTTTGCCGGTCAGCCGGAACTGCGGGTCAACCCGGTACATATTGAGATGCTGGAGCAGCATCTCGGCACCCAGCTCAGTCTGAACGGCTGGCGTCTGGTACCTGATCCGCAACTGCATGCGGGCGGATGCCGTGTGGTGGCGGATGACGGTGAAATTGATATGAGTGTTGCCACCCGCTGGCAGGAGCTGTGCCGGTTATACGCGCCGGAGACATTATCATGACCGCGCGGATTGGCCGCTGGATAGGCGCGCTGGAAGGCTTTGAATCACGGATGTCCGGTGTGGCGATGACCCGCCATTACGGGCGTCTGACCAAGATTACCGGGCTGGTGATGGAAGCCGAGGGCATTAAAATGCCGCTCGGTGCCACCTGCTTTATCGAGCGTGTGATCAACGGAAATACCGAAGAAGTCATCTGCGAAGTCGTCGGTTTTAACGGACCGCGTATGCTGCTGATGCCGCTGGCTGAACTGGACGGTATCGCGCCGGGTGCACGTGTCTATGCACAATCCACCGGAAGCGGCGGGCAGACCAGCCGTCAGCTGCCGCTGGGTGATGAGCTTCTTGGCCGTATTCTGGATGCCTCCGGCAACCCGCTGGACGGCAAAGGGCCGCTGGATGCCAAAATCCGCGCTCCGCTTACCACGCCGCCGATTAACCCGCTGGAACGTTCACCGATTAAGGATGTGCTGGATGTCGGTGTCCGCGCTATCAACGCCCTGCTGACCGTCGGGCGCGGTCAGCGGATGGGGCTGTTTGCCGGTTCCGGTGTCGGGAAAAGTGTGCTTCTCGGCATGATGGCGCGTTTCACACAGGCAGACATTATTGTGGTCGGTCTGATTGGTGAGCGCGGTCGTGAAGTCAAAGATTTTATTGAAAATATCCTCGGCGCGGACGGATTAAAGCGCGCCGTGGTGGTGGCCGCCCCGGCGGACGTTTCCCCGCTGCTGCGGATGCAGGGTGCGTCTTATGCCACGCGGATCGCGGAATATTATCGTGATCTGGGTCGCAACGTGCTGTTAATTATGGATTCACTGACCCGTTACAGTATGGCACAGCGTGAAATTGCGCTCGCCATCGGAGAACCGCCTGCCACAAAAGGCTATCCTCCGTCCGTGTTCGCAAAATTACCGGCACTGGTCGAACGGGCAGGTAACGGCAAAAACGGCGGTTCGGTGACGGCGTTTTACACTGTTCTGACCGAAGGGGATGACCAGCAGGATCCGATTGCTGACTCCGCGCGGGCCATTCTTGACGGCCATATCGTGCTTTCACGATCGTTGGCTGAATCCGGACACTACCCTGCTATCGATATTGAAGCCTCCATCAGCCGTGCCATGACCGAGCTGATTGAGAAAAGTCATTACCGGAAAATTCAGCGCTTTAAACAACTGACCTCGGCTTACCAGCGCAACCGCGACCTGATCAATGTCGGTGCTTACGCGGCGGGCAGTGATCCGATGCTGGATGAGGCTATTCAGCTGTTCCCGTATATGGCGAAGTTTCTGCAACAGGATATCGATGAGCGCTGTGATTACCCGGCCGCCTGTGAGCAGCTCAGTCAGGTGATACCGGACGCATAACGAGGTCATCAATGTCAAATACGCATGCACTCACCACACTGTTAAATCTGGCCGAAGATGCCGCCGAAGAGGCGGCTAAAGTGCTGGCGCAGGTTCGTCAGACACACACGCAGATGAGTCAGCAGCTGACCATGCTGGAGAATTATCAGGCAGATTACCGGCAGAAACTGAATCAGACACTGCATACCGGAATGGCTGCCGATAAATGGCAGAACTATCAGCAGTTTCTGGTCACGCTCGAGCTGACTATTGAGCAGCAGCAGGGCCAGCTGACATTGTGGGAGCAGCGGGTCAGTGATGCCAACCGTCACTGGCAGGAAAAACAGCAGCGCGTCAATGCCTTCGATACGCTGATCCGCCGTGCGGATCATGCAAAAAATCAACGACAAAACCGGCTGGAGCAAAAACAGATGGATGAATTTGCCCAGCGCGCGACTTTATGGAGAACCCGTTAATGGATGTCAACGCCGGTACCAAAGCCGTCAGCTCCGCTGACAATGCACTGAATAAACAGGAATCACCGCGTGCGGAAGATGTACAGGCAACCGCCCTGCCGTTTCAGGCAGTGATGGATGCACAACAGCCGCGCCCGGAAAAACCGGCACAGGCAGTACATGCAGTGAAACAAACCCGCAACGATGCTGCACATAAACAGGCGGCAGACAGCAAAACGGCTGCTGCGCAGGGAAAACAGACCGGTGCGGATACGATGGCACAGCTGAATTTCTCACGCCGCCTTGCCGGAGATACGGCCTCGCCGGCGCTGGATGCAAAACTGCTGACCACCGGGGATGATGCACCTGCATTACCGCTGACAGAAGGTGAAGCGGACAATGCCCTGGCTGCGCTGCTGAAAGAACGGCTGACCGGACGCGAAAGCCGCACTGCGGATAAAGCGGCTGCCGATACAAAGCTGCATATTGATGACAGCGGAAAAAACAGCGCCAAAACCACAGATCTGCCGGAAGAGGTGCTGACGAAGACCAGTGATAAGCCTCTGCTTACGGATGAAAATAATGATGCCCGCACCCTGTTTGTTGATGATAAATCCAAACCGCGCGTGGATCAGCCGCGTTTTTCACTGACCGATGCCCAAAAACCGGATCAGAACACGCTGCCGGATGATTTCCTGCCGCTGAATAAGAAATCCGCGGATACCTCCGTGCCGTTATCTCTGGCTTCCGCCGCTGATAACAGCGCCGATAACAGCAAGAGCGCATTCAGCATCAAAACAGAAAGCTGCGCCTTTCAGACGATAACCGCGCCGGGCAGTCATACTGCTGTGCAGAGCCCGGCACTGATGCCAACTGCGGCACAAAGTACCTCAGCTCAGAC
This sequence comes from Morganella morganii, assembly GCF_019242955.1. Lineage (GTDB taxonomy): Bacteria > Pseudomonadota > Gammaproteobacteria > Enterobacterales > Enterobacteriaceae > Morganella > Morganella sibonii. The sequence goes on along the minus strand of NZ_CP066129.1, from coordinate 1,687,336 downwards.
AAATGCGCCGGTGGCTCAGCCCGCCATGCAGCTGACCGCCCAACTCGGCAGTGAGTTGTGGCAGCAGCAGGTCAGTCAGAATATGCTCTATTTCTCCCGTCAGGGATTGCAGCAGGCACAGTTGCGTCTGCATCCGGAAGAACTGGGCTCACTGAATATCCATCTTAAAATTGAGGATAATCAGGCGGTTATGCACTTTGTTTCTCCGCACAGCCACGTCCGTGCTGCTATGGAATCCATGATGCCGGTTCTGCGTAACGCCCTTCAGGAGAGCGGCATTCACCTGGCACAGAGTTCCGTCGGGCAGGAATATCACGGTGATCAGCAAAGCGGCGGTGACGATCGTCACAGCAGTAACAGTGCTGATGCCGTGGCATCCGCCGGTGGTATCAGTGGTGTAAATATCAGCACAGATACCATTTCCCGTCCTGCGGCACTTCACGATGCCCGCGCCCGCGGCGGGATCGATACCTTCGCCTGATTTCAGCGCATAACGGCGGTACAGGGACTAAAGCCCCGAGTTACCGCCTTTTTGCTTCGTTTTTCCCCCCTTTAGTCCTTCAGAAGCACGCCATAATGGACGGGCTTACAGAGTATGAAACCCCTGACGGGTTTTGCTATCAAGAAATAGGAATTCAGTTAACATGTCGTCTTCACGCAATGCCTCAAAAGGTTCCAATACCGGGTTACTGGTTATCTTCGCCCTGATTGCCCTCGCAGGAGCAGGTTTCGGGGGTTACAGCTGGTGGTCTTCTCAGCAGGACAACACCACCGCCGGTACCGCAGACGAAATACGGGCCAACATGCCTGAGCCTATCTTTATGGGCATTGAACCGTTTACCGTGAACCTTCCCGGTGCGGATAACGGCCGTGATCGTGTGCTGTATATTGATATGACACTGCGCCTGGCCAATGAGCGTTCCCGCAAACAGCTTCATGAATATCTGCCGGAAGTCCGCAGCCGCCTGTTACTGCTGCTCTCTCAGCAATCACCGCAGGTCCTCGGCACCCACGACGGCAAACTCCGGCTGATGACGGCAGTTAAAACCACCTTAGCCCCGACATTAGTACAGGGACAGCCGGATCAGGAAATTTCGGATGTGTTATTCACCACCTTTATTCTCCGGTAAAACTGATGAGCGATAATATTTTATCTCAGGCAGAGATAGACGCGCTGCTCAATGGTGACTCGCCGTCAGAGCCGCAGCCTGCCGATACAGCACAGGGTAAGGGTAAGGACAAAGTCCGCCCTTATGACCCGAATACCCAGCGCCGCGTGATCCGCGAGCGTATGCAATCCCTGGAAATTATTAACGAGCGCTTTGCCCGTCAGTTCCGGATGGGATTGTTCAATATGCTGCGCCGCAGCCCTGATATCACCGTCGGTGGTATCAAAATTGAACCTTATCATGAATTTGCCCGCAACCTGCCGGTGCCGACCAACCTGAACCTGGTGCATATGCCGCCGCTGCGCGGAACGGCGCTGTTCACCTTTGAACCGGCACTGGTCTATATCGCCGTGGATAACCTGTTCGGCGGTGACGGCCGTTTTCCGGTCCGTTCTGAAGGCAAAGAATTCACCAATACAGAACAGCGTATTATCCACCGCATGCTGAAGCTGGCACTGAATGCCTACCGCGATGCCTGGAAGCCGATTGCTGAACTGGATGTGGAATATGTGCGTTCTGAAATGCAGGTGAAATTCACCAATATCACCACCTCCCCCAACGATATCGTGGTCACCACCTCTTTCCTGGTGGAAATCGGCAATACCGTGGGTGAGCTGAGCATCTGTATTCCGATCGCAATGATTGAACCTATCCGCGAGCGGCTGATTAACCCGCCGATGGAACACGGTCATCAGGAAAATGAAGCCTGGGTTTCCAGCCTGGTCACTCAGGTGAAACATTCCGAGCTGGAGCTGGTGGCGAACTTTGCTGAAATCCCGTTGCGGATTTCAAAATTACTGCAACTGCAAAAAGGGGATGTGATCCCGGTGGAGAAACCGGATCGCCTGATCGTCAGTGTGGATGGCGTACCTGTCCTGACCAGCCAGTATGGCACCCGGGACGGGCAGTATGCGTTGCGTGTGGAACATTTGATTAATCCTGTATTAAACACTCTGGACGAGGAAAAAACCAATGAGTGAGGCGAACAACACTCCTGATATGAACCCGGAACACGATGGCGAGTCTCTGTGGGCAGAAGCAATGGAACAACAAAAAAAAACAGAAACCGGGAGCAGCCAGGCGTTTGATAATCTCGACAGCCAGAATCCGCTGAATCAGCTGTCTGATATCAATCTGATTATGGATATCCCTGTCCGTCTCTCTGTTGAACTGGGCCGGACAAAAATGACCATCAAGAAGCTGCTGAGTTTATCCCAGGGCTCTGTGGTGGCACTGGACGGACTGGCCGGTGAGCCGCTGGATATCCTGATCAACGGCTATCTGATTGCCCAGGGTGAAGTGGTGGTGGTTTCCGATAATTACGGTATCCGCATCACCGATATTATCACCCCGTCAGAACGTATGCGTCGTCTGAGCCGCTGATATGACACCGACCGCTTCCGGAAACCCCGTTTTACCGGCCGCAGAGAAAACGGCAGACAGTGCCGTTTTTTCTTCTGTTTCCCTGACGCCGCCTGCCGTTGGTTCTCAGGCAATTAACAGCACGGACAGCCTGATTCAGGTGTCCGGTGCCCTCAGCGGCATTATCCTGCTGATCCTCGGTCTGACCTGGTTTATCCGTAAATTCGGTTTTACGGCAAAACTGGCCGGGAAAAACCCGCTGCTGACAGTCAGAAGCACCTGCTCTCTGGGTAATAAAGAGCGCCTGGTGGTGGCGGAAATTCAGGGAGAGTGGCTGGTACTGGGCGTCACCGCGCAGTCGGTTAATCTGCTGCACCGCTGCCCGGCCGATCCGGCTGCGGTGACCGATGCCCCTTCCGCCTTTCAGGCGCTGCTGAAAACCAAACGTGCCGCCGGTAAAAATGCGGCACCGGCTGACGAACCACGCTGAGATTTTTCATGATGTTATTGTTCAAACGCGCCATTCCGGCTCTCGCTCTGTTTCTGCTGGTTCCGCAGGCTCACGCTTCATTACCGGGTGTCGTCAGTCATGTGCTGCCGGACGGCGGCCAGAGCTGGTCTCTGCCGGTTCAGACCCTGCTGTTTCTGACACTGCTGGGCTTTATTCCTGCCCTGCTGCTGATGACAACCAGTTTTACCCGCATCATTATCGTGCTGGGATTATTACGCAACGCCCTGGGAACGCCCTCCGCGCCCCCCAATCAGGTTCTGCTGGGTCTGGCCCTGTTCCTGACCTTTTTTGTGATGTCGCCGGTCTTCGATAAAGTCTACGAAGATGCTTACCGTCCGTTCAGTGAAGACAAAATCAGTCTGGAAACGGCCCTTGACCGGGGCACCGCACCGCTGCGCACCTTTATGCTCGGCCAGACGCGCGAAAATGACCTGGCGCTGTTTGCCCGTATCGCCAAAACCGGTGAGATTCAGGAAGCCAAAGATGTGCCGATGCGTATCCTGATCCCGGCCTTTATTACCAGTGAACTGAAAACCGCTTTTCAGATTGGCTTTACCCTGTTTATTCCGTTCCTGATTATTGACCTCGTGGTGGCCAGTGTACTGATGGCGCTCGGGATGATGATGGTACCGCCCGCCACGGTTTCCCTGCCCTTTAAGCTGATGCTTTTTGTGCTGGTGGATGGCTGGCAGTTACTGCTCGGTTCGTTATCACAAAGCTTTTTTTAGTCAGGAGAGAATATGACACCGGAATCCGTAATGGCGATGGGCACTGAAGCCATGAAAATCGCCCTGATGCTGGCAGCCCCGCTGCTGCTGGCCGCGCTGGCCGCCGGTCTGCTGATAAGCCTCTTACAGGCTGCCACACAGGTGAATGAAATGACCCTGTCATTCATTCCGAAAATTCTGTCTGTTATCAGTGTGATTGTGATTGCCGGCCCGTGGATGCTCAATCTGCTCACTGACTACATGCGCACATTGTTAACCAATCTGCCGTTCATTATCGGCTGACCTATGCTAAGTATCACCAGTGAAACACTGACGCTGTGGCTCAGCCAGGGATTTTATCCGTTTATCCGGGTACTGGCACTGCTGGGAACAGCACCGTTTTTCAATGAAAAGCAATCGATCAGTAAAGTGCGGGTGATGCTGGCATTCTTTACTGTCCTGATTGTCTCCCCGCAATTGCCGGTGGTGAATATCCCGCTGTTTTCCGCTCCCGGTTTATGGGTGATTTTACAGCAGGTGGTTATTGGTGTGGCGATGGGACTGACCATGCAGATGGCATTTGCCGCTGTCCGTCACGCCGGTGAAGTGATCGGTCTTCAGATGGGCTTATCTTTCGCCACCTTTTTCGACCCGAGCGGCGGGCCGAACATGCCGATTCTGGCGCGGATACTCAACCTTATCACCCTGCTGCTGTTTCTCGCGTTTGACGGGCATCTGTGGCTGATCCACATCGTGATAAGTTCGTTTGACCTCATACCGGTACAGGTCACCCCGCTCAACCGCGAGGGGTTCCGTATGCTGGTACAAGCCGCTAACCATATCTTTCTCAACGGATTAATGCTGGCATTACCGTTTATCACGCTGTTCCTGATTCTTAACCTGGCATTAGGTATTCTGAACCGGATGACACCGCAGCTGTCTGTTTTTGTGGTGGGTTTTCCGCTGACACTGACTGTCGGTATCAGTATGATGGGTCTGATTATTTCCGTTCTGCCGGGATTTACCGAACGCGTGATCCATCAGGCGTTCGAGCAGCTATCACTTATTTTAAATCTGTTTGCTTTACAGTAACTGCTTCTGACTCATATCCGGCGTCATAACCGCATAAATATCCGCTACCCCCTGTTAATAAAAAAACCGGTAATCACCGAGAAAGTGATTACCGGCTCCGGTAATGGCGTACAAATGAATATTGCTGTGTATAATCCGGAAAACGACTTGAGAAATAACACGGTTACCAGTTACCTGCTGAATATCCGCCATCAACCGGCATGATAGTGCCGTTAATATAGTCAGACTTCAGCAGAAAACGAATGCTTTCAATAATATCATTAATGGTTCCGACTTTATCCGCCGGTGATACTAAATTAATAAAATCCTGATTGAGTTCTGTATTTGCTGCCCCGGCGATATACCCCGGAGCCACTGCATTCACGCGGATGTTTTTCTTCGCATACTCCAGCGCCAGTGCTCTGACCAGTCCGTGCACACCTTCTTTTGCCAGCACACTCAGTGCGGCGGGTATTTTTTGTGACGGTTGCAGGGCAATACAGGAGGTTACCACGATAATTTTACCACCGTGATTTTTCAACATGTTTTTAATCGCCAATTGACTCAGATTAAATAAACTATAAATATTACTGTTTATTAAATGCATGAAATCATCCGGCGTCGTCTTTTCATAAGTTTTGCTGAGAAAAGCACCGGAATTATGAATAATAATATCGATATTTCCGAAGTTAATAATACCCTGCTGTATTAGTTGTCCGGCAAAATCGATGCAGTGGCTTTCACCGGTAACAGGCAGAAATGCGGTTTTATTATCCAATTCCTGTAAAAAATTTTGTTTATTCTCTTCACTGCTGAATATTCCGATCACATTGTAATGCTCATCAAGCAGTGTTCTGACTAATGCTTTCCCCAGACAACTTTCTGCATCAGTGATGATGGCAGTTCGCTGTTGTGGTTTCATAGATAGCCTGTGATTATGATTTAATACTTGCAATTGATGTAAATTATTATATTTCTTCGTTGCGTGAAATAAACTACCCTGATATCACTTCATTACCAACCTGAGGTTAATAATGCCGCGCCATTTTGATGACCTGATGCTGGGAACACTGGAACTGTTTTGCTGTGCTGCTGAACTGAAAAGCTTTACCGGTGCTGCCAAAGCCATGAATATTTCACCGGCAGCCGTCAGTAAAACCATATTACGGCTTGAGCAGAAGCTCGGCAGCGCGCTGTTTCTGCGCTCCACACGACATATCCGCCTGACAGAAGCCGGTGAACAGTATCTCGGTTACTGCAAAACCGCATTGCAGGCTATGTATACCGCCGAAGAAACGCTGCTGGATATGCGTACCATTCCGGCCGGGAAAATCCGCGTCAGCCTGCCGAATGACTATGCTTACCGCAAAGTGTTTCCGCTGATGCCTAAATTTCGTCACCGTTACCCGCAGATAGAGGTCGATTTTCATCTGCGCTTCCGTATCCTGAATCAGGAAACCACGGAGTGTGATGTGGTGGTCACCAGCTGGATTAACCGCCTGCCGGACTGGGTGGCAACCAAAATCGATTATGCCCGGTTCTGGATCCTGGCCTCGCCGGACTATCTGAAACATGCGCCTCCGCTGAACACCCCTGATGATTTGGTCCATCATAATTGCCTCCAGATGCACCTGCCGGAACATACCCGCCCGCTGCCATGGCCGCTGGTGATCAATAATGAAGTGGTACATGTCGAAACCACCGGCGATCTGGCCTTTTTTGAGGATGTGATGGCAGCTTATTATATGGCGGTTGACGGTAACGGCCCGGCGATGATGCATGATTTTATCGCGCATAAAGCGGTGGAAAGCGGAAAACTGGTGCGGGTCCTGGAAGAGTACGCCAATGTCTCACATATCTATTATCTTGCCTGTCCGGCAGATACCCGCCATTCACCGCGTATCCGTGCATTTATGGATTTTCTGACCGAAGAGCTGAAACCGGAAGCGGAATTCCCGGATCACTGGGTGATAGCACCGGTGCGCTGAGCCGTATCCGGCACAAAAAAAGGCCGTCGCAGGGACGGCCAAAGGAATTCAGTACTGCATACGGATAGTTTAACGACCGAACAGCGACATGCTGTTGAGATCTTTAAAGATATCCTGTGAGGCCTGGAACAGCGCCATTTCTTTTTGGTAATTCGACACCGTGCTGGTCCAGTCGGTGTCGACCAGGCCACTGAGACGGCTTTCATTCTGGATTTTCCGGGTCTGGGAGAGGAAGTCCAGGCTGTCAATTTCCTGTAATTGTAAACCCTGTTTAGCTTCAATATTGGAGATTTTTTCCATCCCGGCTTTCACCCCGCGGTTTGCTTCTTCCATGCCGGCTTTTGCTTTGTCCAGATCGGCCTGTGAGGCATTTTGCTGAGGGATCTTCAGGGCATCCAGACCTTTGTTAATCGCGGTGAACATATCAGCAACTTTTTCGCCTTTCGCGTTGGTAGTCGTGGCAAACACTTCCGATCCGGCGAAATAACTGATCATTTCACGGTCACTGCCCACGTTCTGGGTAATGGATTTATCCCCCCCCCTTATACAGCACGTCACCGGTCGTTGCATCCACCTCAAACGGCGGGGTACCTGATTCATAACCGCCAAAAATATAACGTCCGTTACCGTCCGTCGTGTTCCCCAGAGATACCAGCTGATCTTTCAGCCCCTGTAACTGCTCAGCCAATGATGCCCGGTCATTGTCACTGAGTGCTCCCTGGTTGGATGCCTGAATCACCGTCGTATCTATCTGCGTGGAGACTTCATTCATCTGCGATAAAATGCTCATCTGCAACGTCATCCCGGTTTTGGCATAGCCGCGGGTGGATGCATACTGCTGGTTGCGGGTTTCAGACTGACTGACCCGTACTGCCTGTGCAGATGCCTGAGGATCATCCGAAGGTTTACTGACTCTTTTACCGGATGCCAGTTTACTGCCTGCTTCCATCCAGCGCGCAGTGGCATTGTTCATATCTGTTACACGCTGACTGAACATTAAATTGGTACTGAAACGCATGATAATTTCCTTCTTAATTCAAAATCAGAATGCACGCATCAGAACGTTGAATAAGTCCTCAACAGTCGACAGCACTTTGGCATTCGCATTAAAGAATTGCTGCATTTTCTGCATCTGAACACTTTCTTCGTTGGTATTGACGCCTGAAATAGCCTGTTCCTGCTCATAAAAACTGACCGTCAGTTTATTCTGAACCTCAGAGTCAATCTGAGCCTGGCTCGCTTTACTGCCCACGTCATTAACCAGTGATGCATAAAAATCTGACAACGTTGATGTTCCGCCAACCAGTTTCTGATCCTGTAATTTCACCAGCTCTTTAATGTTTTCATTGTTACTGTCGCCGCCAGTACTATCTGCTGCGGCAAAATCTGCTGCATCAGTGATGAGGGTATTCATACCGCCGATAACATTATCCACCGGCTTGAGCAGAAAACTATCGCCCGCCTGTGCTGTGTTATTACTGATCTTAATATCCATGCCATCAAAGCTCAGTGTTCCGGAAGCAGCATCGAAATTCGCATTCACAGCCGTACCTTCCGGTAATTTGGTCACATTCCAGTTGGTACCGTCAAAACTGACATCATAGTTACTGCCGGTTATCTGAGAGGTATCACCATATTTAATATCAAAATCAGCTTTACCTTTGTTATGGGAGTTACCTACCGCACTACCACCGCCGACAGCAAAGAAATCTTTACCTGTCTGACCTTTGGAATCATAACCCTTACGGTGAATCTCATTGAATTTTTCCGCAAAGACCAGCGCCATCTGATTCAGTTTTTGTCTTGCCGGGTCGATAATTTCACGGCGTGAGCGCAGAACACCACTCAGTTCACCACCACGAATTTGTTCATCTTTGATTTCGCGGACGTTACCGGAAGAATCAATAAAACCGACACTCAGACGGCTGTCATCCGTACTGGATGCCACTGCTTCGAGACGGTTAGCGCGTCCGCCTGTCACCAGCGGCAGACCATTCGCAAAGGAAACATTAAAGTTACCGTTCTGTTCGATCACTTTGACGCCGACAACCGAATTTAACTCGCTGACCAGGCGGTCACGCACATCCAGCAGATCATTCGGTTCTGCACCGGTAGTCGCACGGGAGTTACTGATCTGCTCATTCAGTTTGGCAATTTTTTCTGCATAGGTATTAATATCATTGATTTTATTATCAATTTGATGATTTACATCGCTATCCATTTCACGCAGCCGGCGATCAGATTCTTTCAGTTGCCCGACCATCGCCTTGGCTTTACCGAGAAATACATCCACCAGAGTTTTATCACTGGCATCACTGGCCGCTTCGTCCAGAGAGGTGAAGAAACTGCCCAGCATCCCGGCAATATCATCCGTACTGTTAGATAACAAGTCATCCACACCAGAGGCATTTTTCATGTACGCTTCATAGTCACCACTGCGGGAACGCGCATTGTTATACTGCCCATTGACGAACTCATCAAACTCACGGCGGACATGGCTGAAATAGGTGCCGTTACCAAAGTAGCCGTTGGTTGTCATGGTGCCCGGGTTTTCACCGAATACCGCACTCTGACGGTGATAATAGCCCACCCCGGCGTTAGCCAGGTTGTTGGAAATAACACTCAGCCCGCCCTGGGCCGCGTTAATTCCGCTTAATGCGTTATTCATTACATTATTCAGCATGTGCTTTTCCTTTCTCTGGCGACTGCTTTCCCGGCGACTTACTGAAAATGCAGCGCAGATAGCATCCGTTTAAAATTATGTCTTACTTGGTTATCGGAAAGACGGCGCAAAAATTTAGTGTTTCACTCTATTTTTTTTACGCCGGAAACAGTCAGAAAATGTCACTCAGATCGAGTGTGTATGCCTGTACTGCCCGTGAAGCGACCGGTGCCGCCGCCGGCGTGCCGCGAATCTGATTGATGAGGACAATCAGTTTGTCCGAATAGCCCGGATCGGTGGCGTAACCGGCTTTATGCAGACGCTGTGCGGCCTGCTCCGGACTGACTGCCTGTTTCACACCGTGATAGCGCGGATTTTCAGTCAGCAGGCGGGTGTAATCGGCAATCGCCTCTTCATAAGAGCCGTAAACCCGGAAGTTATCCCGCATTTTGATGGTCTTGCCGTTGATCACCTCAGTGGTCATGATATTGGTGACCGGCCCTTCCCAGCCTTTTCCGGCTTTGATACCAAACAGGTTGTGACTGGTTTTGCCGTCAGCGGTCAGAATTTCCCGCTTACCCCAGCCGCTTTCCAGCGCGGCCTGCGCCAGAATCAGCAGATGATGCACGCCGCTTTTTTGTGACGCCGCTTTCGCCGGTGCTGTCAGTTTTGCAATGAAATTCTGACTGTTCAGCCCCAGTTCGCGCACTTTTTTCAACGGTGAACTCAGCGCATCCCCCGCGGAACTGAATTTCCGCATCAGTTGTGCCATCGCCTGCTGCGGCATCGACTGAATAACGGTGGCATCATCCAGCGGCATCATCGACGAACGCAGCGGCAGATCCGGCTCATTACCCGCAGAAAGCTGCTTATACATCATATCGCCGAAGCCCAGCCCCTTTTCTGACAGGTTCTGGGCTATCTGCTGGTCATACATACTGGTCAGCATCCGCGTCTGATCGCTGGAGAATAATCCGTCCTGCGGCAGTGCGGCGCGCATGCTTTTGAGCATCATCTGAACAAAGGTCGCCTCCAGTTGCTGCGTCACCTGACGCAGCCCCTCCTGAGGTTTTTCATTCAGCTGCTGTTTCAGGCTGCCCAGCGACTGCACATCGTAGGCCGCACTCTGCATCAACTGTATGTCGCTCATCAGATGATCTCCAGTTTCGCCCGCAGACAACCGGCGCTTTCCATCGCCTGTAAAATCGACATCAGGTCAGTCGGTGTGGCGCCTAATGTATTGAGTGCCTGAATAACCTGATTAAGATTCGCTCCGGCATTCACTTTCTTCAGTGTACCGTCCTGCTCACGTATCCCGACATTGGTATTGCGGGTCACGACGGTCTGGCCACCGGCGAACGGGGTATCCGGCTGACTGACCTGAGTCTCGCGATCAACTGTCACCGCGAGGCTGCCGTGGGCGACCGCACAACTGTCGAGGGTGACAGTCCGGTTAATGACCACCGAGCCGGTACGGGAATTCAGGATAACTTTGGCTTCATTCTGCGGCGGACGGATATTCAGATCCTGCACCCGCGCCAGGAAGCGCACCTGATCACTGCTGCTCGGCGGTACGCGCAACTGTACGGTACGGGAGTCCAGTGGTGTCGCTGTGCCGAAGCCGTTCAGACGGTTCACTGCGTCACTGATATCCTGCGCCAGCGCAAAACTGTCTTCATTCAGCTGAAGATTAATCACGCCATTCTGACCGAATCCGCCCGGCAGTTCACGCTCAATCGTTGCCCCGCCGCTGATACGGCCGCCGGCCAGCTGGTTCACTTTGACACTGCTGCCTCCGGCACTGACACCGGCACCGCCGACCAGGATATTACCCTGAGCCAGCGCATAAACCTGTCCGTCCACGCCTTTGAGCGGAGTCATCAGCAATGTGCCGCCGCGCAGGCTTTTGGCGTTACCCATTGAGGAAACGACCACATCGATTGCCTGGCCGGAGCGGGCAAACGGCGGCATTTTGGCGGTGACCATCACCGCCGCCACATTTTTCAGCTGCATATTCGTGCCCGGCGGGACAGTGATCCCCATCTGCGACAACATGTTATTCAGACTTTGTGTGGTAAACGGCGTCTGCATGGTCTGGTCACCGGTGCCGTCGAGGCCGACAATCAGCCCGTAACCAATCAGTGCATTCTCACGTACGCCCTGCACGGTGGTCAGATCTTTAATCCGCTCGCTGTGTGCGGGGATACTCGCCACACCCAAAACCGCAATCAGCAGGCCGGTCAGTACTTTTTTCATTCTCACTTTACCTCTGCTCAGTACGGTGACACATTCAGGAAGAAACGCTGTAACCAGCCCATATTCTGCGATTCATTGATATAGCCGTCGCCGACATATTCAATACGGGCATCCGCCACCTGCGTTGAGCTGACACTGTTATCCGCCCCGATGGTGCGCGGGTTGACCACACCGGAGAAACGGATAGATTCCGTGCCCTGGTTGATGGCGATCCGTTTTTCACCCACCACATGCAGGTTACCGTTAGCCAGCAGCTGATCTACTGTGACTGTAATCGTACCTTTAAAGGTGTTCTGGGCATTGGCACCGCCTTTGCCGGTAAATTCACTGTTACCTTTTACGTCCAGCTCTGTATTACCGCCGCCGAGCCAGCCCTGCATAAAGCCGGGCAGAATTGCGGCGAGAAACCCGGTTTTCCCGGCTCGGTTGGCATTCGCGGAGGAGTTTTTGCTGGCGCTGACGTTTTCCTGCAGATTGATGGTGAGGATATCGCCGACGTTACGCGGGCGTCTGTCCTCAAACAGCGGCTGATAGCCGTAGTAGGCCGGCTGTGCGCTCTGAAAAATAGCACCGTTCGCGGCCGGGGCAGTCGGTGCAGCCGGCAGCGCGGTGGTGTGGGTATCCACCAGCGGTTTGGGTTTGATGTAAGCACAGCCGCTGAGTGATACGGCAAGCACTGCCGCTGTCACCAGTCCGCGCCCGCAAACAGATGTTGCAGGAAAACTTGCGCAATCCTGCTGCCGTGGAACAATGCCGCTTTCAGTCATCTTAATACTCTTGCTGTTCTGTGCGTGTCTCAGTCAAAACGCCCCGGCGGTGATAATCTCAGCGCCGGGACAGGGATTACAGTTGTGTCAGACGCTGTAACATCTGATCAGAGGCGGAAACGGCCTTACTGTTGATTTCGTACGCACGCTGCGTCTGGATCATATTGACCAGCTCTTCCGCCACGTTAACGTTCGATGTTTCCACCATACCCTGATACAGACGGCCTGCGCCGTTGGTTTCCGGGGCACTTTCTGTCGGCGCACCTGAGCTGGCGGTTTCCATGTAGAGGTTTTCACCGATACTCTCCAGACCCGCATCATTAATGAAGGTGGTCAGGGTTATTTGTCCGACCTGCTGCGGCTGGCTTTCACCGTACATGGTGACAGAAACAGTACCGTCACGGCCGATTTCCATCTTCTGAGCCCCTTCCGGGATCATAATGGCCGGGACAATCTGATAACCGGATGAGGTCACCAGCTGGCCGTTCTGATCAGGATGCAGTGAACCGTCACGGGTATACGCATCAGAGCCGTCCGGCATCTGGACATGGATAAATCCCTGTCCGCTGATGGCGATATCGGTAGAGGTGCCGGTTTTGTTCAGCGCACCCTGAGCATGAATACGGGTGGTCGCCACCGGACGCACACCGGTACCCAGTTGCAGGCCGGTCGGCAGAGAGGTCTGTTCAGAGCTCATCGCACCCGGCTGGCGGATGTTCTGATAAAGCAGATCTTCAAACACCGCACGCTGGCGTTTAAAACCGTTGGTGCTGACGTTGGCCAGGTTGTTGGAAATAACATCCAGGTTCGTCTGCTGGGCTTCAAGCCCGGTTTTGGCAATCCATAATGAACGGATCATGATAATTCCTTACTGAATATTAACTCACAGAAAGCAGCTGATTGGCCCGCTGGGCGTTTTCATCCGCGCTGTGAACCACTTTCATCTGCATCTCGAAATGACGCGCATTGGCAATCATTTCCACCATCGCCTGTGCCGGATTGACGTTACTGCCCTCCAGCACGCCGGAAGACACTTTGCCGCGCTCACTGACCGGCAGTTCATTGCCGTTGGCGTTACGCGCCGCCGCCGTAAGATGAAACAGCCCGTCTTCCCCGCGCATCAAATCCTGCGGTTTCGCTTCCGCCACTTTCAGGCGGCCAATCTGTCCGAGCATCGTCGGCGGATCCGTCGGGATCAGCGCGGTGATAGTACCGTCACCGCCGATGGTCAGTTCTGCGTGCGGCGGCACATCAATCGCACCGCCGTCACCCTGCAGAAGGTGATCACCCAGCATCAGCTGACCGTCCGCTGAAACCTGAATACTGCCGTTACGGGTATACGCTTCTTCCCCGCCCGGCAGCGCAACCGCCAGGAAATGACCTTCGTTAAGTGCCACATCCATCTGACGGCCGGTGTAATTCAGCGGTCCCTGAGTCATGTCCGCCCCGGGTGTTGAAGAAACCACCAGTGTCCGGGTCTGCTCTGTATCACCGTTTACCGGCACGGCCCGCATCGCGGACAGTTGTGCCTTAAACCCGGACGTCGAGACGTTGGCAATGTTGTTCGAGACAATGGCCTGATTTTCCAGCGCATGCTTAGCGCCGCCCATTGCCGTATAAATGACGTGATCCATGGCCACCTTCTGTCTTTATGCTTAACGTAAGTTAACCAGCGTCTGCAGCATCTGATCCTGCGTTTTGATGGTCTGCGAGTTGGACTGATAGTTACGCTGCATCACAATCATGTTGATCAGTTCCTGGCTCATATCCACGTTGGAGGCTTCCACCGCACCGCCGGTCAGGTTACCGAACTGCCCGGTTCCCGGAACGCCGTCCATCGGGTTACCGGAAGCATTGGTCGCTTTCCAGACGTTACCGCCCTGGGATGCCAGACCATTATTGTTGGCAAAGGAAGAGAGTGCGATTTTGCCGACGGTCCGCTTCTGCTGGTTGGAATAGCTGGCGGTGATGGTGCCGTCATTCTCAATTTTGAAGCTGGTATATTCACCGGACTGATAACCATCAACATCAATTTTGCTGACTGATGATTCGTTGACTTTCTGCTGACGGGTTTTGTTGAAACTCAGGTCAATCGTACCGTTATCCGCACCGTTTAAGCCTGTATAGTTGAATTTAAAATCAGCGGTACCTTTTAATTTACCGTTACCGTCAAATTCCATGTTGCCCAGATCCTGAACAGCCGCTGTTTTATCACTGCTGTCTTTGGCTTTGACGGTCCATTTATTGTCAGCGGTTTTAATAAAGTAAACCGCGACCTCATGGGTATTACCCTGGCTGTCATAGGTGGTCATAGTGGTGCTGAAGTTGTAACTGTCAGGGTTATCAGGGTCAAACGCAGCCACCGTCGGCACTTTATCATCTGAGTTCAGGTTGATTGTTAATTCACCTTTGGCTGACGCTTTGGCATCCATCATATCGGTCGGGATATTCAGTGGCTGCGGCACACCACCGGTCTGGATAGTCACGTCACCATTAGCATCAGTTCCCGCCGGGAAGCCGGTGACCATCATGCCCTGGTTGTTGACCAGGTTACCGCTCTTGTCACGGTGAAATTCACCATCACGGCTGTAAACCACATCACCATTACCATCCAGCAGACGGAAAAAACCGTTACCGGAAATCGCAACGTCTGTGGCACGGTCAGTACGGGTGATAGCACCGTCTTTGAAGTTCTGGGAAACCGCCGCAACGTTAACCCCGAGACCCACACCGGAACCGGCAAACATATCAGCAAAAGACGCATGCGCCCCTTTAAAGCCGTTGGTTGCGGAGTTGGCAATGTTGTTACCGATCGAATCAAGACCGGATGAAGCGGCATTCAGGCCGCTGACTGCTTGTGAAAAAGACATGTCACCTCCATGACAATTGGGTTTAGTAATTAAGAATCCGGATAAACTTTAAATATCTCAGACAGCAGCACGCTGTGGCCGATACCCACATCCAGTAACGGTGCATCCGCACCCGGTGTGACACCATTCACTTTTGCGTATTTCAGTCTGATTACACTACTTTCTGGTATTTCCTCTCCCTTCAGACTGGCCTTAACTTCAAAGGTATATTTTCCTTTGATATCAAGTACCAGCTCACCTTTATCATTACGCCCGTCCCATGTTCTGTCGTAGATATCCGGTTTTGTTTCACCGTCAATCGTGATAGTTCTGGCAATTCCTTTATTTTTATCGCGAATAGTTATCTCGATTTTATCCGCCGGTTTAGCGAGGAAGAAACCAAACGGAGAAGATTCAAATCCGGTCTGAATGTTATTATCGTCATCCTTGCTGTCATCACCTTTGTTATCATCGGCGAATGATGCAATTGATATATCTTCGCCCGGCAGAGGATTATCCGGTTTGACCAGGGTAATATCGTTGCTGACAGGAACCAACACCAAATCACTGCCCGGGATCAGAACATTTTTTCCGACCAGCTGTGTCGCCTGTAATGACTGACCGGAGTTAATTTGTTTTGATATACCACTGACACTGTCATTCAGATTATTCATACTTTCCAGTGTGGCAATTTGCGCCAGCTGACTGGTCAGATCCGTGTTATCCATCGGTTTGGTCGGATCCTGGTTCTGCATCTGCGTGACAATCATTTGCAGAAAGGTATCCCGCATATCGTCACTCTGACTTTTCTGCGGTTTTTTTTGCGTATCAATATCGTTATTGACCGGGTCATTGGTTGTTGCATTAATCCCCATGACTCACTCCGTTACTGTCCGAGGGTTAAGGTCTTCTGCAACAGCACTTTGGCTGTGTTCATCACTTCCAGGTTTGCCTGGTAGCTGCGGGACGCGGAAATGGTGTTGATCATTTCACCCACAGTGTCCACGTTAGGCATCCGCACATAGCCCTTTTCATCCGCCAGCGGGTGTCCGGGTTTGTATTCAAGACGCGGCGGTGCCGGGTCTTCAATCAGCTGGCTGACTTTTACACCGCCGATGTCATAACGCCCCTGCGGAGCGGTCTGAAATACCACCTGTTTTGCACGGTACGGCTCGCCGTCCGGCCCTGCGACACTTTCTGCGTTCGCCATGTTACTGGCGCTGACGTTAAGCCGCTGGGACTGTGCGGTCAGTGCGGAAGCAGAAATATCAAAAATACTCAGTAATGCCATGGTGATTACCCTTGCTGTAAGACAGCCAGCATGCTTTTCACACGGCTGTTAATAAAGGTCAGGTCAGCCTGATATTTCAGGGTGTTATCAGCAAACTGACTGCGTTCAACATCCATATCCACGGTATTACCGTCCATCGATGTCTGATACGGAACCCGGTATTTGAGATCGACCGCTGACGGCATTGCGGCACCGTGTCCGCTGATATGACCTTTTGCGGTCACCGCCATCACCAGGCCGCCGTTTTTCACCGTGCCGTTATTCATCGCCTGTTTCAGCTGATGACTGAAATCGATATCCCGTGCCTGATACCCGGGGGTATCCGCATTGGCAATATTGGATGCCAGGATTGTCTGACGCGTTTCCCGCAGCGAAAGTGCCTGCTGCTGGAATGCAAACGTGGCATTTAACTTATCAAGCATGTCTGCCCTCTGTTGATGTGTTACGCCTGTTTTAGTGACAGGTATATTATCCGCCCCGGGAAAATCTAATGGCGGGATAAACGCGAAATAACCAACCTATTTACCGGATTCAACAGTGCGGAAATTGCGTAAACTGCGACCATCAGAAATAACCGTGTTTGTGCAAGGAGAAGAAAATGACATCCCGTTACCGCACCCTGTTTATCAGCGGATTACTGGTATTTTCCGCCTCAGCACACGCCGGTTTACCGGAAGATATCAACCGTTACTTCCGTCAGCTGCATCCGAAACCGATGCAGGTATCTGTTGAGATAAAAACCCCGATCGACCGCTGGCCCGCCTGCAAAAATCCGGTACTGCAACTGCCTGCGGGCGGACGCAACACCGGTAATGTGTCTCTGCCGGTGTTATGCGGCAAAAAACGCACCTTTATGCAGCTGGCTGTCAATGTCACCGGTCAGTATTACGTGGCGACCCGGCAGATTCAGCGCGGTGATACTGTTCAGTTTGTGGATATCGGCACAAAACGCGGATTACTTCACAAATTGCCTGCGGGCGCCGTTACCGATAAAATGTCGCTCCGCGGTGCAATTGCCCTGCGCAATATTGATGCAGGCCAGACCTATGTTGCCTCGATGACCCGCAAAGCCTGGGCAATAAAAGCCGGACAAAGTGTTTTTGTCATGGCGGACGGTGATAATTTCTCGGTAAAATATGAAGGCCGTGCCATTAATAATGCCGCCGCCGGAACGCCAATCCGCGTCCGGCTGGTCAATGGTCAGGTTATCAGCGGCGAAGCCCTTGAAAACGGCAGCGTGAAAGTGTCACTGTAGTTATATGCTGAGTGATAAATTTAGATATAAAGTTTCAGATAAGATTGCCGATAAACAATGAGCACAAGGGAGGCGCCCCTCCATCTCATACAGATCGGGAAAAGGAAAACAGATATGGCAATTGAGCAAACATCCGCGATTTCAGCACTGACCAAAGTGACTAACCGCGATCCGAAAGAGCTGGCCGCGCCGGTGCGCGATAAAAAAATTCAGGCTGAAGAGACAGTCCGCGAAAGCGCATTTTCGCCGAGCGAACTTCAGAAGCAGCTGCTTGCACCGGGTAAAAACGATATTAATACGGCAAGAGTCGCTGAAATCAAACAGGCACTGAAAGACGGCACATTACGGATGGACGCCGGTAAAATTGCTGACGGCCTGCTGCGCGATGCACATGAATGCATGTTATCCATGGACAGTGCTGATAAAAATGACTGATCAACTAATGGCTGATCAACTGCTGCCGCTGCTGGATCAACAACTCTCTCATTTGCAGTCACTGCACCAGGTGATGAAAAATGAAGAGTTGTTACTCGGCTACCCGCGTGTTCCGCAGTCCCCGTTTCAGGAAGCCACGGAGCAGAAACGCTTTCTGGTTGCCGCTATCGGCCATAATGAAACCCGCCGTCAGGCGCTGGAGCAGGAAAGCGGTCTGTGTGCCCCTTATGAAAATAATGAAACCATGCACACTGTCTGGAATGCGATCAGAGATCTGACCACCACGCTGAAAGAAATGAATTACCGCAATCATCAGATGCTGAAGCTGCATATGCAGTTTAATCAGGAACGGCTGGATTTTATGAAAAAACATAATAACCAGGCAACTTACGGCTCTGATGGCCAGGAATCCCGCACCCCGGTGCTCGGCAAAAAAATTTCTGTCTGATAATTAACTGCCCTCCCCCGGCAGTTAATCTCCCCTGCGTATAATCTCACTGTTTATCATCCTGCGTTACTGCCGTGCCTTCCTGATATCACACCGGTAAACAGGATGCTCTCACATCATACCTTTATACACTTCCCGGAGTGCTGACCTGACATAATCAGTACCGGTTGTACCGATCATTTTTCCGGATACCCGGCTGGCAACCCAATCATTACACAACAATTCAGATATCCGGATAAACAAAGCCCGTCACCGCTTTTCATCAGTGATAAAAACTTTTTCCCGGGAAGAACGGCGGTGCATATAACAAAAAGGGGAACCTGCGTGCGCGGGTTCCCCTTTGGATGGTTATGTTGTCCGGTATTAACCGCCGATCATAGAGGTCATCCGTATCTGACGGCGGTCATTCAGTTCGAGATTAGACATTACTGCCAGCTGCGGCAGACTGCGGCGCAGGAAACGGGATAAAATCAGACGCAGTGAGTGATTGACCAGCAATACCGTTGGTGCGCCCATGGCTTCCTGGTGCTGTACGGCATTCATTGCCTGCATTTCGATATTCTGTGCCAGGTTCGGCTCCAGGCCGCCACCGCTTTTCGACGCCTGTAACAGAATCTGCTCCAGCCCCGCATCCAGACCAATGACCTGAATTTCCCCGGACGCACCGAACCACTGCTGGGTGATGGCGCGACCCAGTGCAATACGCACCTGCGAGGTCAGAACATCCGTATCTTTCTGCTCACCATTCTCACCGGCCTGCTCTGCCAGCGTTTCAATGATGGTGCGCATATCGCGGATCATGACGTTTTCAGTCAGCAGATTCTGTAATACACGATGGAAGATAGTCAGAGATAATGTATCCGGAATCAGATCATCCGCCAGCTTCGGCATCTCTTTCTTCAGGCGGTCATACAGCATCTGCGCTTCCTGACGGCCGAACAGGTCACTCGCGTATTCCAGCAGGATCTGGTTAAAGTGCGTCGCCACCGCCGTGCTGGCCGATACCACTGTGTAACCCTGAATTTGTGCCTGCTCACGCAGATCATCATCAATCCATACTGCCGGTAAACCAAAGGCCGGTTCCTGTGTGGCATCGCCTTCCAGAGAGCCGGCTGCATTGCCCGGGTCAATCGCCAGCCAGCGGCCCGGCTGCGCTTCACCACGCCCGACTTCCGCGCCTTTGATCAGAATCCGGTAGGCGGTCGGTGCCAGTTCCAGGTTGTCACAGATATGCACCACCGGCGGCAGATACCCCACTTCCTGCGCGAATTTTTTGCGCAGTCCGCGGATACGCCCGAGCAGTTCACCCTGCTGATCATTATCCACCAGCGGGATCAGACGGTAGCCGACTTCCATCGCCAGCAGGTCTTCCGCCACCACATCATCCCAGGTCGCTTCCGTGACTTTGTTCGCCTCACGGAAATGCTGCTCCTGCGCATTGGTTTCGGTTTCTTTGACCGGCTCTTTACTTTTCTTCACCAGATACCAGCCGAGTGATGCCAGCGCCACCGTAAATAACAGGAACACAAAGTTCGGCATGCCCGGAATAAGCCCCAGCAGTCCCAGAACCCCTGCACTCAGCCACATCACTCGCGGGTTGTTGAACAGCTGGGTGACCATCTGTTCACCGGCATCTTCATCGGTTGCCACACGGGTCACAATCACACCGGCCGCAGTGGAGATAATCAGTGCCGGGATCTGAGCCACCAGACCATCACCGATAGTCAGCAGCGTATAGGTACTGGCGGCATCGCCCAGCGCCATATGATGCTGAGCCACACCGACAATCAGACCACCGACCACGTTAATGACCATAATCATGATCCCAGCGATAGCATCACCGCGGACAAATTTACTGGCACCGTCCATCGAGCCGTAGAAATCGGACTCCTGAGTCACTTCGGTGCGGCGGCGCTTCGCTTCTTCTTCATTGATGATCCCGGCGTTCAGATCCGCATCAATCGCCATCTGCTTACCCGGCATCCCGTCGAGCACAAAGCGGGCTCCGACTTCGGCAATACGTCCCGCACCCTTGGTGATAACCATAAAGTTGATTAACACCAGGATGATAAAGACCACAATCCCGATAGCAAAGTTTCCGCCGACCAGGAAGTGCCCGAAGGCTTCCACCACCCGGCCCGCCGCCGCAGGACCTGTGTGACCGTCCATCAGAATGATACGGGTTGAGGCCACGTTCAGCGACAGGCGCAGTAAGGTGGAAAACAGCAGGATAGTCGGGAACGCGGCAAAATCGAGTGTGCGGCGGGTGAACATCGCCACCAGCAGCACCATAATCGAAAGCGCGATATTGAAGGTAAACAGCAAATCCAGCACAAACGCCGGCAGCGGCAGTACCATCATTGACAGGATCATCAGGATGAGGACCGGCCCGGCAAGTAACTGCCATTGTGCTCCCTGCATCGTTTTCGGTAATCTCAAAAGTGCAGCCAGATTAGCCATTTCGGGTATTTTCTCCAACAAAATCAAGTGCCTTCGGCACCGGTAAATTCTTCGGTTTTTTCGGTTTCAGGCCGCCCTCGCGACGCCAGCGGCGCAGCTGAAACACCCATGCCAGCACTTCCGCCACTGCGGCATACAGTGCCGCCGGGATCGACTGCCCCACTTCAGCATGACGGTAAAGTGCCCGCGCCAGCGGCGGAGCCTCCAGCAGTAAAATGCGGTTCTCCGCACCAATCTCTTTGATCCGCTGTGCCAGCACACCGGCACCTTTGGCCAGAACCCGCGGCGCGGTCATTTTTTTCTCGTCATATTTCAGAGCAACGGCGTAGTGTGTCGGGTTCGTCACAATCACATCCGCCTGCGGCACATCCGCCATCATGCGGTTACGTGCCATCGCACGCTGCTGCTGACGGATTTTCGCTTTTATCTGCGGGTCACCCTCCTGCTGTTTAAATTCATCCTTGATTTCCTGGCGGCTCATCCGCAGCTTTTTCAGGTGCGAACGGAACTGCCAGAACACATCGAATGCCACCATCGGGATCAGCATAAAAATGATGAGGTAACCGGCAAAAAGTACTTTTTGCATCGCGTTTGCCATCGCTGTTGACGGGGATTCCATCGCCAGATGCAGTAATGACGGCCATGCCTGCCATAAAAAAATCCACGCACCCAAGCCAATCAGCAGGGATTTGAGAATCGCCTTGAATAATTCGGCCAGCGCATTCATGGAAAAAAGGCGTTTCAGTCCCTTCAGCAGGCTGAGTTTTGTCAGGTCAAATTTGATGGATTTGGTGTTAAACGCCAGACCGCCGACCAGCGCCGAGGCGGAAATACCGACCAGAGCCAGACCACCGACAACCGGCAGCAGCGCAAACAAGGCTTCACCAATCACCTTTCCGAGAAAACGCAGCATCAGCCCCGGGTTCTGCAGATAAAAGTTATC
Source organism: Morganella morganii (assembly GCF_019242955.1). Lineage (GTDB taxonomy): Bacteria > Pseudomonadota > Gammaproteobacteria > Enterobacterales > Enterobacteriaceae > Morganella > Morganella sibonii. The sequence continues at coordinate 1,665,162 of NZ_CP066129.1, read as the reverse complement.
GAAGATAAATCCCTGACGAAAAATATCCCGCAGCTGTCCCGCCAGATGGCCGCCGCTTAACCACAGCAGGCTGATACCCGCCAGCATCATCATCAGTGAACTGAGTTCTTTCGAGCGGACAATCTGTCCGTCTTCTTTGGCTTTCTGTTTTTTATGGGGGGTGGGTTCTTCTGTTTTTTCTACATCACTTTCATCAGACACACACGCCTCCGCCGTCTGCCGGGATTTTGCTTATGGCTATAGCATGACAGAGTGCGGCAAATTCAATGGTGGAAAATGACCGAACTTAACGGTGCAATTCCCTGATTAAAGCAGGAGTGGCGGTTTTATCAGCAGAAAATCACTCAGTGACGCCCGGAGGCAGTGGCCGGCCACGTAAAATAACCAATTTCAGCTGCGGAACCTGATGAAAGTCCGTATTTCGGACAATTCGTGAAATTAGGAACAATTCCGATAGGCACTTATTACCGGTACTTTATAATTTGCCACTGTTTTATTCCACGATAATCACAAGGTACTCACGAATGAAAAAAACAATTTTAGCCTGTTCTCTGGGTTTAATGGCTCTGGCTCTGACTGCGTGTTCCGGCGAAGAAAAATCAGCATCATCCGTTCCGGGTGCCACTGAAACCTGTAACAAATACTTCGCTGAAGTCGATGATTTAATGAAGAAAGCGACTGACAAAGCAGGTGATAACGAAGCGGTTAAAGCTCAGTTAGAACCAATGATGAAACAGTACGACGATGCGAAAAAACAGATCGCCGCACTGCCTGCTGACCAGCAGGATGCCGCATGTAAAGCCGGCAGCGAAGCAATGGCCCAGGTCAAACAGGCTATGGGTATCTGATTTCCGTTCTGACGGACTGACAGATCTGAACCGCGGCATCCCTGCTGCGGTTTTTTATGTCAGAAACCAAGCTCATCCAGCAGGTCATCAACCTGTGACTGAGATGCCATCACGTTTGTCCCTTTCGGATCAATCTGCGGCCCGTTTTTCAGGCTGTCGACCGGATGTTTGGCGCGGATGTCTGCCGGAGTGTTTTCCATCAGCAGAAACAGCAACTGTTTCTCCGTTTCTTCCACCACTTCCATCATTTTTTTCACGACCTGACCTGTCAGATCCTGGAAATCCTGTGCCATCATAATTTCCAGCAGCTCACTTTTGGTTACCGCACTGCCGTCAATCACCCGGCGGATAAAGGCCAGGGTGGATTCCTGCAATGCCGGATCAACCTCCGCAGACGGGCAGGACTGCCAGCGCGCCTGCAAATCCAGGGCATCCTCGTGCATTTTTACCTGTAACGGCTTGATGGTATCGATGCCGTTGAGCGTTTTTTCCGCCGCCTGTGCGGTCATCTGAGCGATGTAACGCAGTCTGTCTTTTCCGTCCGGAATTGTCGCGACCGCCTGCTGCACGCCCTTTTCTAATCCCAGTTCACGCATGCTTTCTCTTAACATCCTCGTTAAAAAACCGACTCTGGTGATGATCTGTTTTAAGTCATCATCACTGTTTTTGTTTCTGTCCGTTGATTTATTTTCCGTCATCCTGCTTTCCTTCTGCTGATTCCTCTCAGTTCAGACCCATCTTTTCGAAAACTTTATTCAGTTTTTCCTCGAGGATCGCGGCGGTGAACGGCTTGACAACATAACCGCTGGCACCGGCCTGAGCGGCGGCAATAATGTTTTCTTTTTTCGCTTCGGCAGTCACCATCATGACCGGGATGTGTTTGAGCGCATCATCCGCACGGATGGTTTTCAGCAGCTCCAGTCCGTCCATGTTCGGCATGTTCCAGTCCGCCACCACGAAATCAATCTGACCCGCCCGGATTTTCTCCAGGGCATCCACACCGTCTTCCGCCTCTTCAATTTTGTTGTATCCCAACTCTTTTAAGAGGTTACGCACGATACGGCGCATAGTGGAAAAATCATCAACTACCAGAAAATTCAAATCTTTAGCGGCCATAACCACTCCTGCAATAATACAATGAATAAATACAATGAATAATTACCGGTTCCGTCAGGCGGAAACGGCAGCAAGTCTGCCCAGCACACTGGGGGCAATTTTGACGAGATCCTGAATTTCATCGACTGCATTCAGTTCAATCGCCGCTCTCGGCATGCCGAATACCACACAGCTGCGCTCATCCTGGGCGTAAGTGACCGCCCCTTTCTGCCGCAGATTCAGCATACCGCGCGCACCATCCATACCCATACCGGTCAGCAGTACCGCGATACATTTGCGTGCGGCACATTCAGCCACTGAATCAAACAGCACATCCACGGACGGACGGTGACGGTTCACCGGCGGAGTCTGCTGAAGCACCACCTGGTATCCGTGGCCTTTATCCGCGATCAGCATATGCGCATCCCCCGGGGCAATATAGGCATGCCCTTTGAGCAGCACATCACCGTGTTCCGCCTCTTTTACTGTCAGCGCACAGAGCTTGTTCAGGCGCTCGGCAAATGAGCGGGTAAAACCGGCCGGCATATGCTGGGTGATCACCACCGGCGGACACTCCGGCGGCAGCATCTCCAGGAACTGACGGATAGCTTCGGTACCGCCGGTTGACGCGCCTACCGCAATCAGGCGGTTGTGGCAGACATACGATGACAGCGGTTTGCTTATCACCGCCGGTGCTGCTGTCACTTTTTCCTGACGGCGGAAGCGGTTACCCTGCGTGATTTTTGACATCGCCGCCGCACGGATTTTTTCACCGATAAGATCGCGGTAGCTCATCATGGTTTCACGAATTCCGATTTGCGGTTTGGTGACAAAATCCACCGCGCCCAGTTCCAGGGCTTTCAGGGTCACTTCCGAGCCTTTGGAGGTCAGCGTGGACACCATCACCACCGGCACCGGGTGCAGGCGCATCAGTTTTTCCAGAAAATCGATGCCGTCCATCCGCGGCATTTCCACATCCAGTGTCACCACATCCGGTTCATGCTGTTTAATCAGATCACGCGCGACGTACGGATCAGGTGCCACGTCCACCACGGTCATATCCGGATGACTGTTAATAATTTCACGCATTAACTGACGCATCAGCGCCGAGTCATCAACGCAAAGCACTTTTATTTTTTTCATCACTTCTCCCGGCAGCCTGAATGCTGTAAACGGTCTGTCCTCTGATGACATAACGCGAAGAGAGCTGTGATAAGTTCTCCGAGTGTCCGATAAACAGCAGCCCGTCAGGCTTCAGTAACGGAACAAAACGTTCCAGTAGTTGTTTCTGCATGTCCTTATCAAAATAAATCATGACATTACGACAAAATATGGCATCAAACTGCCCCTGAAACTGCCAGTCGTTGTCCGTCAGATTCAGATAACGGAAATCAATCATCCGGCCGAGCGCCGGTTTAACCCGGGCATAGCCTTCATATTCCCCGACCCCTTTCATAAAATGGCGCTGACGCTGAAGGGCGTTGAGGTTTTTCAGCTCTTCGATACGGTAGACACCCTTGCGGGCCTTATCCAGAACTTCGGTATCGATATCACTGGCGATCACTTTGGCATTCATGGCGTTCGCACCGAGAACATCACTGAGTGTCATGGCGATCGAATACGGTTCTTCCCCTGTCGATGCGGCCGCACACCAGATAGAGATCGGCTGGTTACGGCGGGGACGGATAAAATCAGTCAGTGTCTGAAAGTGATGAGGCTCCCGGAAAAATGCGGTTAAATTGGTGGTCATAGCATTAATAAAAGCCTGCCATTCCGGGTGCAGCGGCTCCCGTTCCAGCAAACGCAGATACTCGGCGAATGTGCTCATATTGCAGTCTCTGAGCCGCTTTAACAGGCGGTTGTAGACCATATTCTTTTTATTCATGCTAAGGACGATGCCTGACTTTTTATGAATAAACCGGCACACCCGACCAAACTCATCATCTGTGAGTGGTTCTATCTGTGGCGCAAAAAGCATCGTACTTGTTGTCCTTTCGGTAAAAACGATTCAGTGACAGTTTCAATACAAACCAATCAGTTACCGCCCGCCGCGGGTCTGCGATACGAACCGGGGCGGGCGGGGATCAGCAGAACCGTCAGCCGGCAAAGCCGGACTGTATGCCCTTGTTCTCCGGCAGCTCAAAGAAAGCGACCGTATCGACCAGGTTATTCGCCTGATCCTCCAGTGCGGCTGTCGCACCTGTTGACTGCTCAACCAGTGCGGCGTTCTGCTGGGTCACCAGATCCATCTGGCTGACGGCGGTTGCCACCTGTTCGATACCGCGGCTCTGCTCGTTGGAGGCAGACGCGATTTCGCTCATCAGTTCCGTCACCTGGTTCACGGCAGTGACCAGTTCTTCCATTGTCTTGCCGGCGCTGTCCACCAGCTGGGTTCCCTGACCGACACGGTCAACAGATTCATCAATCAGGGACTTAATCTCTTTTGCCGCTTCCGCACTGCGCTGTGCCAGCGCACGAACCTCACCGGCGACCACGGAGAATCCGCGTCCCTGCTCACCGGCACGGGCCGCTTCCACGGCAGCGTTCAGGGCAAGGATGTTGGTCTGGAAGGCAATGCCGTCGATCACGCTGATAATGGCGCTGATTTTCTGCGAACTGTTGGCAATCGAGGTCATGGTTTCGATCACGCTGTCCGTGATCTGGCCACCGCGGCTGGCGGTTTTCGATGCCGTGACCGCAAGTTCACTGGCCTGACGGGCGTTGTCGGCGTTCTGTTTCACCGTCGCGGTCAGCTCTTCCATACTGGCGGCGGTTTCTTCCAGCGATGCAGCCTGCTGTTCTGTACGCGATGATAAATTATTATTGCCCAGCGCAATCTCGCGAATTCCGGTATACATTTGGTCTGTATTCAGACGAACGTTTGAGACAGATTCTGCCAGTGATTCCTGCATCAGTTTAAGCTGGCCGAATACCACTCCGATTTCATCGCGGGTGGTCACTTCTATTTTCTGGTTCAGTTTGCCCTGAGCAACCTGCATAAAATGCTCGCTCATGCTGGTCAGCGGGTTAATCACTTTGTGACGCATCCAGAAATGGGCCAGGCCGGAAATCAGCAGAATGGTGGCGGTGACGCAAAAGAACATGATCCACGCCAGACGGTTATAGAAGGTGCCGGACTCAATCGCACTGCGGCTTTCCTCATCCAGCAGAGCCAGATAATCATTGACCACAGCACCCATTTTATCCTGATACATCTGAGTCGGATGTTCCACATACGCCGGGATATTGGCGTTATCAATGTAACCACGCAGTTCTTTGATGACACTGAGGTAAGACTGGTACTGCTCCTCAATGCCGGCAAAATCCTCTTTCTCACTGAGAACCGGCTGGGATTTGAAGTTATTGTAATCTTCCGCTGCTTTCTCCAGCAGTAAATCAAACGCCGCTTTAACCTGGCGGATATCGCTCTCCTCAGAGCCGACTTTGATATGCACAACAACCTGGGTAAGCAGGTTACGGGCCTGCATCAGATCTTCATAAGAAGACACCAGCAAAGCCCGTTTTTTTGAGCCGAGATCGACCCGTTCCAGTGATGATAATTCTGATGAAACAATCCCCAGCGATAATCCGCTGGACACTATCTGCATACCGCAAAAGAAAATAAGCAACAGATATAAACTGACAGAAATCCGTATTCTCTTACCAAACATAATGCTATCCCCACTGCGTCCGGCCGGGCTCACCTGCTTCAATTATTATTATCGCTGTGATGCACAAAAGCGCCGTCAGGTTTCCCTGACAGCGCAAAGCACAGACGCGTCGTTAAAAAGTTTCCCAATTGTCATCATCTTGGTGATTCTTCGATGATATTTTGCTGAGATCCGGGGTTTTCACGACATTCGAAATCGTTCTTGCCGCCGGTTCAGTATGTTTATCGTCCTTGTGTTTCAGGGCCGGTAAACGGAAAATGGCTATCAGTTGTGACAGTTTTGCCACCTGTTCTTCCAGCACATTTGCCGCCACCGCAGATTGCTCAACCAGTGAGGCGTTCTGCTGCGTCACTTTGTCCATTTCGGCAACTGCAATACTGACCTGTGAAATACCTTTACTCTGCTCATCGGATGCGGTGGCGATATGCGCCATAATATCGGTGACCCGGGTGACGGATTCCACAATCCGGGTCATGGTTTTACCGGCATCTTCTGCCTGACGGGCACCGGTTCCGGTACGGGATACCGAATCTTCGATGAGGATTTTGATCTCTTTCGCCGCATCCGCGCTGCGCTGCGCCAGGTTACGGACTTCATCCGCCACCACCGCAAAACCACGGCCGTGTTCACCGGCACGGGCGGCTTCAACCGCCGCGTTCAGTGCCAGGATATTGGTCTGGAACGCAATGCTGTCGATAACAGCGGTGATATCGGAAATTTTCTGGGAACTGTCAGCGATATTCAGCATGGTATTGACCACGTTGGACACCACTTTGCCGCCTTCACGGGCAATCTCGGACGCCTGACCGGCGAACTCACTGGCCTGATGGGCATATTCGGTGTTCTGTTTCACCGTTGCGGTCAGTTCTTCCATACTGGCGGCTGTCTCTTCCAGACAGGCAACCTGCTCCTGGGTACGGGCGGACAAATCATTGTTACCGGCGGCGATTTCGCTGGTTCCCTGATAGATGTTTTCACTGCCGTCACGCACACCGCGCACCGTATTAATCAGCTCCTGCTGCATGTGCTGCACACCGCGGCCGAGATCAGCGATTTCATTATGGCCGTTGACAGGCACTGTCGGAGTCAGGTCACCGGCAGCAAACACTTTGATACGATCAACCAGGCCATTAAGAGGATGAATGATCCCGCGCTGTACATAGCGATAACTGATGATACCGATCAGCGCGAGGATAACCGCCAGTGCAATCAGCATATACAGTGATTCACTGAAGTTATCTTCCGCATTCTGCACTTCACCCCGGAATGCCACCGAAATGCTGTCGAAATACGAATTAAACTGCTCTTCGAATTTCATCTGATAGCCGGATGTGGCATAGGTGTAGAACTGTTCCAGCTGATCTTCACGGACGTAAGACATCAGCCGGGTCAGCGCATTACGGTAGGTTTCATAGGTGGAAAGCAGTTTTTCAAACTTGGCCTTGTCGTAACTGGTGCCTTCCATCATTTTCATATAGCGGGCATACGCGGCATCCGCATCTGCTAACTGACGGGTGGCTTGTTTGATCAGCTCGTCCGGGGTGGCATCGTCTTTAAAAGTGTGCTCTCTGAGCAGAAAACCGTTTGCAGCCCGGTTTAAATTGGCGCGGGCCTGGATCAGGTTAACCCAACTCTGGGTAAGTACCTGTCTCTGGCTCTGAAGTGAATCCAAAAAGTGAATACTGTCGCGGTTTTCACCCAGTTTGCTGAACATCAGTCCGCTGGATGCCAGCTGCAACAGTACGAATATAAGAATAACGGATAAAAGCCCTGATACAATTTTAATTCTGCTATACATAATTTTCTACTGGCATAGTGTTATTGTATTTTTGATATCGGTCACACGACAAAAAACTTTAGTGATGGATTAACCAAAACTATATGGCTGAATTATCATTCAGCCATGCTGTCGATCAGTGCCATTTCCTCGCTGGAAAGCAGCTTTTCGATATCAACCAGAATCAGCATCCGCTCACCGATCGTGCCCAGACCGGTCAGATACTGTGTCGATAAAGTGACCGCAAAATCCGGAGCCGGTGCAATCTGTTCATCTTTAAGCACCAGCACGTCAGACACGCCGTCCACCACAATACCGACCACGCGATCTTTCAGATTGACCACAATCACCACGGTGTTGTCGTTATAAGTGACGTTCTGATGGGAGAACTTCACCCGCAGATCAATAATCGGAATGATCACGCCGCGTAAGTTAGTGACACCCTTAATAAAATCCGGGGTATTCGCAATACGGGTGACCTGCTCATAACCACGGATTTCCTGTACTTTCAGGATCTCAATGCCATACTCTTCTTCACCCAGCGTAAAAATCAGATACCCTTCGCCGTTTTTCTCTTCATCGAGTTTGTTTAAATCTTCATCCATCATCGACATGGTTATTTACCTTTGTTTATTGCATCACGACGTGTGACGTGTTCAGTTTCTTTTTGCACAAAATTTCGTTGTTCATTCTCTGCAATTCCGCCACATCAATAATCAGTGCAACGGAACCGTCGCCCATGATAGTGGCCGCGGAGATCCCCGGAATTTTGCGGTAATTACTTTCAACATTTTTCACCACCACCTGCTGCTGTCCGATCAGTCTGTCCACCAGCAGCGCGTAACGGTTACCGGCGTTCTGAACAATCAGGGCGATACTTTTTGCCAGATCATGCTCAGCCTCTTTAATGCCGAAGACCTTGTGCATTTCGACCAGCGGCAGATATTCACCGCGAACCAGCAGCATTTTTTCCTCACCGGCAAGGCGGTAAATATCTTCCTGACGCGGCTGAAGTGTGCTGATAATGGCGCTGAGCGGTACAATAAAGACATCATCAGCCACTTTGACGGACATGCCGTCGAGAATAGCCAGTGTCAGCGGCAGCAGAATCCGGGTCACGGTACCGCGGCCCTCGGTGAAACCAATCTGAATACGGCCGCCCATATCCTGGATGTTCCGTTTCACCACATCCATGCCCACACCACGGCCGGACACATCGGTGATGACTTCAGCAGTGGAGAAACCCGGCGCCATAATCAGCATCGCGATTTCATCGTTGGTCATGTTGTCGTGCACATCCATACCCTGCTGGCGGGCTTTGGCCAGGATGCGTTCCCGGTTCAGGCCGGCACCGTCATCCCGCACTTCAATGCAGATATTGCCGCTCTGATGTTCCGCCGCCAGGGTCAGCGTGCCGGCTTCCGGTTTGCCGTTGGCCGCACGGACTTCCGGTTTTTCAATACCGTGGTCGAGACTGTTACGCACAAGATGTGTCAGCGGATCGATAATCCGCTCAATCAGGCTCTTATCGAGTTCGGTGGAACTGCCCTCCACTTTCAGTTCGATTTTCTTATTCAGTTTTGAGGCGATATCGCGCACCATGCGCGGGAAGCGGCTGAAGACATAATCCATCGGCATCATACGGATGGACATAACGGATTCCTGAAGTGCACGTGAGTTGCGTTCCAGTTGCACAATAGAACTGAGCAGATCCGCATATTCAGCCTGATCCACCTGCTGGCTGTGCTGGGTCAGCATGGACTGGATAATCACCAGCTCACCGACGAGGTTGATCAGCTGATCCACTTTCTCCACCGCCACACGGATACTGCCGCTGTCACCTTTGTTTTTTGCAGCCGCAGCCGGTGCTTTACGGGCTGCCGGTGCAGCAGATGATACCGCCGGTACCGCCGCGGCAGCCGGTGCGCTGACTGTTTCCGCTTCCGGCTCTGCCGGAGTGCTGTCTGCGGCCAGAATGGCGGCTAATTCCGCTGCCGGAGTTTCTTCATAAGCAATCTGTGAATCATCCACCACAAAACAGAGTACTCCGCTGATGTCATCAATTGCGGTATTGGTGCCCAGCCAGACTTTCAGGGTATCGGTGCCCTGTTCGGTTTTGTATACCGTGCCGAACAGTGATAATTCATCCGCCAGTAAAGCGACTTCACTTTCTTTCAGCTTACTGAGTGTGAAAGTGAAATGATGTGAAAAACCGGTTTCCGTTACAGTGCCGGTATCTTCCGCAGCCGGGGTATCCTCTGCGGCTTTGCTGACAGCTTCCGGTGCGGCAGTTTCAGTGACAGCCACAGCATCGGCCACACTCTGTTCCACATGCCCGAGCACTTCACAGATCCGGTTAAAGCTCTCTTCATCCGGCAGTGTGTCGCTCTTATAGGCATCCAGCTGTGAGCCCATCACATCTTTGGTATCGAGGAAAACGTCAATAATATCCGGCGTCAGCGTCAGTTCATCATGGCGGGCTTTATCGAGCAGGTTTTCCAGGGTGTGTGTGGTTTTCTGCAACAGCGTGAAGCCGAATGTTGCCGCACCACCTTTAATGGAGTGTGCGCTGCGGAAGATAGCATTGAGCTGTTCATTGTCCGGTTCCAGGGGATCAAGTTCCAGCAGGTGCTGTTCCATATCCCGGAGCAGCTCATCGGCTTCATCGAAGAATGTTTGATAAAACTCGGTTATATCCATCGCGGTTATCCAATTTTTTCTTGTGTTACGGCTGACAGGTACTGCCGGAAATCCGGCAGTACCTGTCCATCCTGTTTATTGTGTGGTATCCGCCGCTGCGGCACTGTTCTGCGGCGGCGTCTGATCCGGAGCGACCGGTTCCGGCCCCGGAACCGGCGGGATCTCCGGCGGTTCCGGTGTTTCGCTGCGCGGCGGCAACTGCTTCAGCTGCTGTATATCCGTAACGGGAACGGCCCCTTCATATTCATGGAGGATATTTTCCATCTCCGCTTCATTCAGAACGATGATGCTGATACGGCGGTTCACCGGCGCAAGCCCGTCGTTTTTATCCAGGTGAATAGAGGATGCCATCCCGACCACCCGCAGAATTTTGTTCTCAGCCATACCACCGCGGACCAGTTCACGGCGGGAAGCATTGGCTCGCTCGGCAGACAGTTCCCAGTTACTGTAGTTGCCGCCGTTGGCGTACGGCAGGTCATCGGTGTGACCGGAAATACTGATACGATTCGGTACGTCATTCAGAATCGGCGCAATCGCCCGCAGAATATCCCGCATATACGGTTCAACATGGGTGGAGCCGACCATAAACATCGGACGGTTGGCACTGTCCACAATCTGGATCCGCAACCCGTCATCCGTGGTATCAATCAGCAGATGCGGTTTCAGTTCATTCAGCCGCGGGTCTTTAAGAATGGCCTGTTCCAGATCCTGTTTCAGTTTCTCAAAACGACCGTCGTCATCCTGTCCCTGCTGATCCTGCATGCTGTCAGGGTCCGGCAGAGTGTCACCCTCTTTATAAATAATGTCTTTGCCGCCGCCCGGAATCGGATTGGTCGCATCCCCGGTTTTTGTTCCCGGGTTGATGGCCGTTTTCAGCGGCGTGCGGAAGTATTCCGCAATCTGAGTCAGTTCCTGCGGGCTGGAGATAGAAATCAGCCACATCACCAGGAAGAACGCCATCATGGCGGTCATAAAGTCAGCGTAAGCAATCTTCCATGACCCGCCGTGTCCGCCGCCGTGCCCGTGACTGCCCCGCTTTTTGACGCGGATAATATGCGTATTGCCCGGTTTCATCGTCCGTTTACTCCCCGTCCTGCGCTTCGGTACGGTGGCTGACTTTTACCTCACGGACTTTATCTTCCAGTTCGGTAAAGGACGGACGATCTGCGCTGAACAGCACTTTACGGCCGAATTCAACGGCGATTTGCGGCGGGTAACCCTGTAAGGAAGAAAGGAAAGTCACTTTGATGCATTCCAGCATTTTCAGCTGTTCACCACTGCGCAGGCGGATCAGTGACGCCAGCGGCAGAATAAAGCCATACGCAACGAGAATACCGAGGAATGTCCCGACCATTGCATGCGCAATCAGCGCCCCCAGTTCACCGGCCGGACGGTCGGCAGAACCCAGTGCGTTCACCACGCCGAGGACGGCGGCAACAATACCGAATGCAGGCATGGAATCCCCGACCATATTCAGGCCGGAAGCAGGCACTTCGCTCTCCTGACGGAATGTTTCCAGCTCTTCATCCATCAGTGCTTCAATTTCATGACTTTGCAGGTTACTGGTGATCATCAGGCGCAGATAATCCACCAGAAACATCAGTGCGGCCTGATCTTTAAGAATGCGCGGGTACTGGGAAAAAATATCGCTCTCCTGCGGATTCTCGATATCTTTTTCCAGGGCCAGCAGCCCCTGCTGGCGGGATTTATTAAGAAGCTGGAACAACAGCGCCATCAAATCCATTGACATCGCTTTGTTGTAGGAGGAGCGGCGGAACAGACGCGGCAGCACTTTACCCAGGGCAACAATGGATTTTCCGCTGTTACCGACGACAAATGCGCCAAATCCGGCACCTAAAATAATAACAAATTCAGCGGGTTGATAAAGTGCGCCCATGTGGCCGCCAACCATCAGATAGCCGCCGATGACCGTGCCCGTAACAATGATGTATCCGATGAGTATTAACACGCTATTCCCTTTAACTCAGTTAAGTATCGGATGGCTGTCAAAGGGCACTTTCAGGAAGGACAGGCAAAACGAATTTGCCTGTTTACCAAATCAATCCAGTCACATTACCGCTTTGGCAATGCCATCCTCTCGATATAGCGTAATATCGGCGGGAAGTGAGGAAAGTTTACGTTTTTTTATTGCCCGTGAAGGCGGCTGGCATAAACTGCAGGTAAAGCTGTTTTCAGGGATGTGAGCGTAGGTGACAAATGACCCGCTGCAGCAGCGGCAGACAGAACGCTGCAGCATTCCGCTCTCCACAAACCGCACCAGTGTCCAGGCACGGGTCAGTGCCAGCAGCGGCTCTTCACCGGGAGCCGGCGGACACTGCTCCAGGTACAGCCGGTACGCCTTTACTATCACATCAACACCGGAGCACTGTCCGCTGTTCATCAGGAACTCATAAGCATTATAAAACATGGAGGCGTGAATATTCTGTTCCCATGTCATAAACCAGTCTGTGGAAAACGGCAGCATCCCTTTCGGGGGAGGACATCCGCGCAGCTCTTTGTACAGGCGGATAAGACGTCCGCGACTGATTTGAGTTTCACTTTCCAACATCTGAAGACGAGCACCCAGAGAGATTAATTCCATCGCGAGACGGATATCCTGAGCCTCTTTGATGATACTTTTTTCGGCCATGATACTTATCTTTTTCTTGCGTGTGAGTCAGTGCCAGCCGCGCCGTGCGTTTGCAGCAGGCGGGTTGACAGTAAAATTCCGGTATGAACCTGTTGTAATTCATCCACGCGGGAATCACGTGTGAGTTTTTCAATGGTTTCGCTGCTCTCAAATCTGAACTGACAGATTAGCTGGTTGGTTTCTGCCAGTTTGACCAATTGAGAGAGCGTAAGGTTTGCTAACGTAGTTGCCATTGCATCGTTAATGCCTAAGCGGAACATGGCAGAAGCTTTTTCCTGAGCAATAAGTTTTTGGGCTAACAGCAGGTATGAGAGGTTAATATCATAAATATGCTTCAGAAAATCAGTCGTCTGGCTCATTTTTTATCCTATCCGAATATCAGCAGCATCAAAGTACAGCAGAAACTATCTCCGGCGCTGTGTGATACCGGAGATCCTGTTTTACGTAATGTTATAAATACCGGAGGAGCTCATTCCATTGTTTACTGCCAATCCATATAAATATCCGGCATGCGTGCGAAACACACAAAAGTAAACTTAAATTAAATACACATCAGGAATACCTGTAAACAATAAAAGTAACGATTAAAATCAGCACCAGCTTATTTAATGTCTGAATCATCTTATATCATTTATAGACGTTATTTATTATGCACCACAAAATTAACTATTCAAGCCACTGATGTTTGTTTTTATCTCAGAAAGATAAATATCCCACCATGCATTAGTACAATTTTACTATTAATTATATTTTGTCTCAACATATCTCAAATACCCACCGCACTTATCACTCCCCTAAGTCAAATGCCAGTAATCTTTAGGTAAATATGACTCAAAATACGTGTCGGCTAAGTCCTTTGCACCATGCATATAATGAATACAGATATATTGATACAGATCAAATGGTCTTATTAGGAAAGTCTGCTTTATGCCATAGCCGCGGGGAATACTTGGCAAAAATGGCGGTGTAAAATACTTATTTTTAACCGGTATGGTGATATATCGTACGCTTTAGTTCATTTTTACCTGGTTTATGACCACGTTATAACAAAGTGTAACCATGAACATTTCAGATACCCTGCGCAGATCAATGTTTAGTAATTTTTAACAAAAAATGGGCTGTTTATGACATTAAACATAAAATTATCTTATGTTAATGAGGGTTCTTTATTTAGCAGAGAAGCAATTAAAGATTAAATGAATTTAATTCATTCTTGAGGTTTTCTATTCCGGATGTGCTTTATTTCTTTTAAAAGAATAATGCCTTTTTCTTTTTATATGCTCACTTATTTGTCTTTTCGGAGCGTATAAGGTTATGTATATACGTTCAGATGATACTTTTATAAACTAAACCGCCTCTCCGATTATCTGCCTTTGCTTCTGAAAGGTACATTACCACCCGTTTGTCACAGAAATGTCATTACGTCATCACAATCCCGGTATTTTCCTATTAGCAAAGTCGTTAATTAAATGTAGCATAGATACCGTCAGATAAGCCTGAAGTAATCACCTTCAATATAGTAACCAATGGTTACTATATACTTTTTTTTTTTACAAATTAGAGTAGTATTACGGTTGTCCCCGGATTTTGGATAAACATTTCATCCTGTTCCGCCCGGTACGGAGATACATTTTTTCTGTCACACCCGGAATAAGTAAGCAGATCAAAATTTTCAGTTTTTTGCTTTTTATGTCAGCGACAGATTGCCGGGGAAAAAGTACCACCTTGTGATTACCATCACGATTTATCACCATTTTTCTGAAAACTTTCTTAAATCCGGGCAGACCGTTATGATGAAAATCGTGTTTTTCATCCCGGGATCCCGCTTCACCCCCACGAAAAATCAGCTGTAGTGTGACACTGATCAGGTGATTTCTATCCGCCGGACAGCTGAGGATTTAGTTCTTTATTCTTAAAATAAGTAAAAAACACTCTGCATCCCTATCAAAAATTATCGCTAAATATGAATATTCTGTTGATACACAGAATAAAGCCGGTGGATTTACCCCCGGCTTAATCTTAAGAATTTATTAAAATAATCACGGTAGTCACTGTATAGCGCACAAAAAGTATCAAACCGGCAGTTCAGATGCAATCATCCAGTTTACTGCACTGACACTTCTTTCCAGACTGACCCGGCAGACAATGCCTTCAATCTCTTTTTGCTCTGCCGGTGTCGCACGAACTTCGGCACAAACCTCCAGTTTGCCGCCGGTTGTATCTGCACTGCTGAGTGAGTGCAGCCGGACATGTGAACCATTCAGCGCCTGAAGGATCACCGTTCTGACCAGAATTTCATCTTTTTCATGACAGATAACCCGGATTTTGTAGTCCTGTACGAGATCTGTGGCGTGAATAACCGGCCGTGCATTGATACGCTGCGCAGCTTCCCGCAGCAAAATATTAGCGCATAAGATCACCAGTGCAGCTGTCAACGCCGGACCAAACTCCCCCAGTCCGCACAGCACGCCAATACCGGCAGAGCACCATAATGTGGCGGCCGTGTTCAGTCCGCGGATATTCATACCTTCACGCATAATCACCCCGGCACCCAGAAAACCGATCCCGGAAACCACCTGTGCGGCTATCCGGCCCGGACTATCCGGTGATGTCGTGACAGAACTTAAGATAAATACAGCGGCACCTACTGCCACCAAAGCATTGGTCCGCAGACCGGCCATCCGCTGACGCCACTGGCGCTCCGCACCAATCAGCGCGCCAAGTGCCAGCGCAGCCAGTAAATTGAGTAAATAAGGAATTGCAAACATAGTAACCTCCACCCGAAAGACGCAACAGCGTCAGGTGTTAACAGCAGAAAATGTAAAAATAACGAAAGAATTCTGCTCAGTAACCAGGAGGAAAGAGTGCGTGAGAAACGATAAACATACTGCATACCTGTCGCAGTGATACAACCGGGAACCGGCAGATCATCTGTAATTATAAAAAGTGCAGTACCGCAGAGAGGTGCTGCCCGCCATCATCGTACCGGCAGACAGTTTCAGAAAAGAAAGGTGTGCCGGATCAGTTATTAATTGAGTGATAACTGTGACTGTCCAAATCCGGGTCCTCTGTTCAGAAAAGATGCGCGGAGTATAGGGTGTCCGCAAAAATATGTAAAGTCAGAAATTATTTTTCGGCGTGATGAATACACCATCCCCGCCCTCCTTTTCATTGAAGAACCAGATGCCGTCCGGATATTCCGGCAGAGCCACCAGATACATCACACCTTCACTAAAAGGTTCGATCAGTAATATCCGGCCTTCGCGGGGCTCATCCGCATCCGTTTTGACATAAACGGTGTCGTTAATCTGCATAATCCGGCTCCCGGTGATCATAATAAGGTGATAGATATAAAAAAAAGATATAAAAAAAGCCTGCCACTTACGCGGCAGGCTTGGAATTCGGTTTGGCTATATCTTACAGCGGAGTTACGTTAGCTGCAGCCGGGCCTTTAGCACCATTCTCGATGGTGAATTCTACTTGTTGGCCTTCGCCCAGGGTTTTGAAACCTGCGCCTTGAATGGCAGAGAAGTGAACGAAAACATCTTTGCTGCCATCAGCTGGAGTGATGAAACCAAAGCCTTTAGATTCGTTGAACCACTTAACTTGACCTTTCATTTTGTCAGACATGTGACTTTCCTATATATAAATAAATGCATTGCCATTTTGGCAGGTACTGGCCGGAAGCAAAAACTAAATGGAGGCACACAGCATATGAAACGGTCAAAGGCTATCCTGGATAACACTCAACTTAAACGCTCAAACTCAGTTGTCATACATAAAGCTGCTCTTTTTAGGGCCGCAAACATTAACTCATGAGTGGGGATGAATAGCAACTGATTTATTGCCGTGAATTTTAAAAAAAGTGAAAGAGCTCATATTTATTAACTTTTATCCGGCTAATTGTCTGCGAATTCAGCAAATTGAGCTGCCGGACGCACCTGATTTAACAGCAGTAAGACTATTCTTAATAATCCTTACAACATAACAGTTATTCCTCACAAACGCCGTAACTGTTCTGCGCGGTTGTGTTCCGGACATGTTAATATAATGTATCAGAACAGCAGCAGACCTCCGGAGGTCATTCTATGGATGTCGTCAGAACACTAATTACCGGCGCTCTTGATAATATCAACCAGCGTGAGAAGCGGGACGGGAAACCCCGCTTCAGCAGTCATTTTATCCGCACCTATCCTTATTTATGTCTGGCGATGGTCGTATCCTATCTCGTGCTGGGTGTTCTTATTTATTATGCACCCTACTTCGGTTTTTACTGGCTGCTCGGTTTCAGCGCCCTGTTCCTGGTAATGGCCGCGGTTTTACTTTTTGAAGTTAAGCCCGTTTACCGTTTTTCCGATATCGGCGTACTGGATTTACGGGTGTGCTACAACGGCGAATGGTTTGTCAGCGAAGCCGTACCGCAGGAAACACTGGCCGCTATACTGAGTCACCCTCAGGTCAGCGATACACTGAAGCAGGATATCCGTCATATGACAGAGACAAAAGGTACAATGTCGTTTTATGACCTGCATCTGATGGCCTATCCGGAAGAACACCCGGAAAAACCACGCTCTCACTGGATGAAAGGTGCGGCTTAACCCTCTGTTTATGCCTGTTTTTTATTCACCCGGGTTACTTGCTGAGCAAACGGTATAAAATTGTTTTTTTCCCGTTGACACAACCGGGTCACCCCGTTAATATGCGCCTCGTTCCCAAGGGAACACGCTTCCTCCATAGTTCAGTCGGTAGAACGGCGGACTGTTAATCCGTATGTCGCTGGTTCGAGTCCAGCTGGAGGAGCCAGATTTAAGAGCCCGCTCACTGAGCGGGCTTTTTGCATTTCTGCCCCTGCTTATCTGCAATTGCTCAAGCCTTAGCCACTCAGTCATTTTTTTGCATTTTGCCCTTTACAAGCTGCCGCAGGATAGCTATGATTCACCCCGTTCTCGCGAGAACGCAATTCCTCCATAGTTCAGTCGGTAGAACGGCGGACTGTTAATCCGTATGTCGCTGGTTCGAGTCCAGCTGGAGGAGCCAAATTTAAAAGCCTGCTCACTGAGCGGGCTTTTTTCATTTCTGCTGATCATCGGTCTCCCTTATCGCCTTTCCTGTTATCTCCGTCAATTAAAAACCCGGATTTATACCTGTTAACCCTGTGATTTTGATGATTATTCCGCCTGAATGCTCATAAGTACAGCAAACAGATCACATTCCCTGATTTTCGCTTTGACAATCCGTACTGACCGCATTACTATGCACCCCGTTCTCACAGAGAACACGCTTCCTCCATAGTTCAGTCGGTAGAACGGCGGACTGTTAATCCGTATGTCGCTGGTTCGAGTCCAGCTGGAGGAGCCAGATTTAAGAGCCCGCTCACTGAGCGGGCTTTTTGCTTTCTGACACGCCGCCATCTTTTATTTAGCTGTTTTTATTTATCTGTTTTTATTTCCTGTGACTGACTGATTTACAGGCAAAAAATTCCGTTTCACGCTGTTATTTTCCGCAAAGTGATCATAAACAAAGCGAACGATTCAAAAAGTTATTTTTCATTTTGACAAACCCGCACCACCGCACTACTATGCACCCCGCGTTGAAGATATTCCTCCATAGTTCAGTCGGTAGAACGGCGGACTGTTAATCCGTATGTCGCTGGTTCGAGTCCAGCTGGAGGAGCCAACGTTTACCTCTCCTGTTTATTTCTCTGTTTTATCCGCCGTATCCCGTATCAGACCCTGAACATATAATGCGTGCCGTCCGGCAGCTCAACATCAATATTCAGTTTTCCGCCGATAGCGTCCACATAGCGTCTCAGCGTGGATAATTTGACATCACGCCCCGGTTTTTCCATCCCGGCGACCGTCGGCTGTTTGATTCCCAGCGCTTGTGCCATTTCCACCTGTGTTTTGTTCACTTTTTCCCGCAGTTCCGCCAGATGGATATTCAGCAGGATCTCGTCCGCCTGAACCCGTGCTGCTGCCGCAACTTCCGGCTTTTCCTCAGCCAGCAGTTGTCTGAGTGACTTTCCCATTGTTAACTCCTGTTTTCCGGCCTGTTCAGCCATTCTGTATACTCACGGTCAGCCTGCGGGATCATCTGCATATAAAAACGTTTTTCTTTGCCGGTTTTATATCCCGCGCACAGCAAAACACCTCTCCGTTCAGGGTCGAATGCAAAAAATGCCCTTATCGGCTGCCCCCTGCTTTGTATACGTAACTCTTTCATATTCGTATAACGCGAACCTTTCACAGTATCCGCATACGGTCTTGATAAACCGGGTCCGGTCTTCTCCAATACCAGCATCGCCGCCAGTATTGCTGTACGATCCCCGTCATCCTGCTCAGCAAACCACGCTGCAAAATTATCTGTTGTAATTATCTTCCACACGTTATGTCCTTATAATATAGATCAGATGCTATATAGGTGCAAAGCAATAGTGCGGATTTTACAACAGACACCAAAAACAACCGATCAATGATCCCGCTAATCCCGGTACACCTTCAGTATTCCCCCGTCTGTTTCTGTAACAACACCGCCGTTTTTCCGCCGGTCACGCAGAAACGCAAATTAACATGGTATTTACCGGCGAATCGTTCTATCATTCTTTTCCGGCTTATGGCACCCGCCATCAGGTTATCCTTTACTTATTTCGGAGCCGGTTCAATGACTCATCCTGTTACTTCCCTGAAAATCCGCCGCCCTGACGACTGGCATATCCATTTCCGTGATGGTGCGATGCTCAGTACTGTTGTGCCTTTTACCAGTGAATTTTTCGGGCGCGCTATTGTGATGCCGAACCTGGTTCCGCCGGTTACCACTACTGATGCCGCAATAGCGTACCGCGATCGCATTCTGGCCGCAGTGCCGCGGGGACACAACTTTACCCCGCTGATGACCTGTTATCTGACCGATAACGCAGATGCGGCAGAGATTGAGCGCGGTTTCCGTGAAGGTGTGTTTACCGCCTGCAAACTGTATCCGGCAAATGCGACCACCAACTCCGCTCACGGCGTGTCGGATATCCGCAATATTTATCCGGTGCTGGAGATGATGTCCCGCAACGGCATGCCGCTGCTGGTGCACGGCGAAGTGACTCACGCCGATATTGATATTTTCGATCGCGAAGCCCGCTTTATCGATGATGTGATGATCCCGCTGCGCCGTGATTTTCCGGCACTGAAAGTGGTTTTTGAACATATCACCACCAAAGATGCCGCGCAGTATGTACTCGGCGGGGATGATAATATCGCCGCCACACTGACACCACAGCATCTGATGTTTAACCGCAACCATATGCTGGCCGGCGGTGTGCGCCCGCATCTGTTCTGTCTGCCGGTACTGAAACGCAATGTGCATCAG
The DNA here is from genome assembly GCF_019242955.1 of Morganella morganii. Taxonomy (GTDB): domain Bacteria; phylum Pseudomonadota; class Gammaproteobacteria; order Enterobacterales; family Enterobacteriaceae; genus Morganella; species Morganella sibonii. Next base: position 1,645,065 of record NZ_CP066129.1, on the reverse strand, counting down.
GAAGCACTGCGTCAGGCAGTGGCGGGCGGCTGTAAACGTTTCTTCCTCGGCACAGACAGTGCACCTCATGCGCGCCACCGCAAAGAGTCTGCCTGCGGCTGTGCCGGGGTGTTTAATGCCCCGACTGCACTGGCTGCTTATGCCACTGTCTTTGAGGAGATGAATGCGCTGGCACACTTTGAGGCGTTCTGCTCACTGAACGGCCCGGCGTTTTATGGCCTTCCGGTCAATGATGGTTTTGTCGAATTAACCCGCCGGGAAGTTATCACACCGGAAACTATTAACGGTGCAGAGGATATATTAGTTCCTTTCCTGGCCGGAACCGATGCCCGCTGGGATGTAAAAACCTGCCGTTAAGTAATACTGACCGGGTATAAATACGCAGTCCTTCAGAGCAATAAGATGAAAAACGTCTTATTGCTCAGTTTTTATGTTCAGAGAAGACAATTTTCCCGTTTTTTGCATAATAAAAGTCTTATCCCCCCCTTTTTACTTTGCAAAAAGACCTTATACTGATACTACCCGTTGTTAACGGGATGTCAGCTCTTAGTCAGAGATATTAACCATCTTGCAGTATGATTAGGAGGTTCAATGAACGATAAAAAAGCCGTCATTCAGACTCATCCGGTCATCGGATGGGACATCAGTACCGTCGACAGTTACGACGCTATGATGCTGCGCCTGCATTATCTGCAGGATCAGTCCCAGTCTCCCGAACATGCAGAAGTGGATAAAACCATGTGGCTGACGACAGATGTCGCCCGTCAGTTAATTGATATACTTCAGGCCGGTATCGATAAAATTGAATCCGGTGAATATTATAATCAGTCAGACAATATCAGACACTGACCGGTAAAGACTGCACAAGAGGGACACCATTTGGTGTCCTTTGTGTTTTCTGCGGCAAAAAAAGACCACCCGGAGGTGGTCAGAGGTATTGCATTACAGCTTTATAATAATTGTCGGATGATGGGTTGAGGCAGATAATGTAATCAGGCCGCGGAAATCCGTTCCACTCTCGCCGGCAGTCCCTGCCGTACAGAAGCACCGGTTACCCAGTCCAGCCAGGTGTTCGCCACCTGACGGGTCGGGTCAGCGAAGCCCAGGTCGTTAATATTAATACCGGACGCGATGCGCTTATCCGTCGCCAGCGCTTCACCGTCAAGATAATGCTGGCGTGCACCCATTTCGTGATGTCCGTAACCGTGTTCAATCGCCACTACACCCGGCATCACACCGCTCAGCAGGCTGATTTGCGCTTCGACGCTGCCGCCAGGTGTGGTGATACGTACCAGATCCCCGTGCTGCACACCGAATTTTTCGCCGTCGGCCGGGTTAATTGCCACCAGATTTGACGGTTTTACATGGTGCAGACGCTCTATCATGGTGGTTGAGCTGCTCATCACATGGGATTTAAAGGACATCAGTTTCAGCGGCCAGTTTTCTGCCGGATAAACACGGTCAATATCACTGCCGTCAGACAGGCGCGGCGGATAATAGGCCGGACATCCGCTGAAACGCTCACCGGTGATGGCATGGCGGTTCTGCGCCACATCCGCATTCCAGATCTGCAGCGGCTGTTTCCATTGCGGCCCGGTTTTCTCTCCGTCCCAGCCCTTTTCATACGGTGCAAAACGACCGCCGCGGCTGTAGAGATATGCCACCCGGCTGATTTCATCCGCTTTCAGTACCTGCTGCATGGCTGGCATGATGCGATCCACTCCGGAAAGACGGATATCCGCCTCTTTGGCTTCCGGCCCCGGTTTCTCGCCCATAAAGGCGGTATTCGCGGCCACACGCAGATAATAGTCCTCTGCCGTGTTCAGCGGGTACGTGTTGCCGTCATTGTCTGCGATAGCATCGTCGCCGAATCCCGGCAGATCCAGGGCTTTTGCCACCGCAATACAGAAGGATTCCATAGCAACCGGCTGACCATCCGCTGTTTTTGCCACACGCGGCTCAACAACCGGCCAGCGGGCAGTGGTGGCTTTGGTCTGCACACCGGACCACGGCGCACTGAATCCCCAGCTTTCAAAGTTATGGGTATCCGGGACAATGTAGTCTGCCAGTGCGGTGGTTTCATTCATAAAGGCATCAATGCCGATAATCAGCGGCAGATGTGCCGGATCTTTCAGTTTCGCTTCCATCACCTGACGCATTCCCGCAATACCGTACAGCGGGTTGGTCATATTGGTGATCCAGGCTTTCAGCTTGTGCGGATACCCCTCAAGCGCGGAGCCGAGTTGTTCTGTCAGCTGACCGGCTGCCAGCGGATACCACGGTGCTTTGGCCGGATACGGGTTCTGACCGGCAGACACTTTGTTTTTGTACTCATCGGACTTTTCATAAACTGACTTACTGCGCGCCAGGTTCATGCCTTTCGGTTTCACTTTGCCCGGGAAGCTGTCCATTTTGTAGCACGGCCCGTCATTGGCGCCGTTGAACTTACCACCGCCGACAGACACACCACCTTTCAGGTTCATGTTGCCAATCAGTGCGTTCAGCATAATCACCGCCCAGGCATTATAAAAACCGTTACCGGACATCATACCGCCATGGGAAATTACGGCTGCCTGGCGGCCGTACGACGTCAGTGTTTTCGCCAGTGCGGCAATTGTTTCTTCCGGCACACCACAGCGGGCGCTGTATTCTGCCGGGGTAAAGCGCTGCGCGGACTCTTTCAGCAGCAGGAAGCTGCTCTTCAGATTTACAGTGGTGCCATCTGCCAACGTGACCGGCTGACTGACTTCCAGTACCGCACGGTCACAGTTATCCGCAGGCACCAGCTCACCCTGCTCTGTCAGCACGATATACACCGGTTCTTCAGATGTCTGTCCGTTCAGCGCTTCCGCTGTCAGATGCTGACCGGCCAGCGGATGGGCATCATCGGTGATCACGAGGTGCGAGGCATTTGTCCAGCTGCACTCCCCCGTACGTTTCATTGACACTTCACCCGGAACCGCAAGATACTCCCTGTTGCAGCGGTTGTTCTCAATCATCCAGCGGATCATCCCCATCACCAGCGCGGAATCAGTACCGGGCGTGATCGGAACCCAGTGTCCGTGATCATTGGCGAGTGTGGTGGTCAGCGGCAGTGCCGGAGAGACAACCGCATAGTTAAAACTGTCCCGGATCCGTGCATTGGCCAGCTGGCGCCCCTGTCGTTTGAACGGGTTACCGGACTGCGCCGGAGAGGTGCCGAGGAACAGAGCAAACTTCACATAATCCCAGTCCGGTTTGACGTGGGCGTTTTTGTCGAGATCGTTCATCAGCGCCCCGGAACCGGCACGGTAAGCCAGCCCGCAGTACGAGCCGTGCGCACCAAAGTTTTTGCTGCCGAACGCATTCAGGGCAAAACGGCGGATAAAGGTATCGCGCCCGTCATCCCCGGCGTTGGTCACCAGTAGCTGGTTTGCCACCGGTCCGAGTGCCGGCTGTGCCGGGTCAATCAGCGTATTGAGGTCACGGATAGCACGCAGACCGTCCACATGACCTTCACCGAACAGATCCCCGCCTTCCGTCACTTCTTTTATCAGTTGTTCAAAGCTGATGCGCTGCCACTTGCCTTCGCCGCGTTTACCGGCGCGCTTCATCGGCTCAAGGATACGCAGCGGGCTGTGCAGGCCTTCCATCAGGGTCGCACCGCGGGCGCAGGCAGTGGATCGTCCCTCCAGACCGCTTTCGCCGCCCATATTTTTCAGGGCTTCCGCCAGCGGCGTGTTATAGGCGATATGGCGGTCGTGTGAGAGCGGATGATACGGGTTACCGGCAATGCGGATCACCTGATTGGTTTCACGGTCAACACGGGCGCGGATACCGCACTGCGTCCAGCAGCCGAAACACTGCGTCATCGAGACCGCCTGTGTGCTTTCCGCCTGCCAGCCCTTCACCGCGTTCCCTTCCGGGATCAGCGAGTTGCCGTTAATACGATGCAGAGTCACTTTTCCGGAGGTACCGTTCATCAGCCCGTCGACGGCGCGTTTCGCCACATCGCGGTAACTGTAACCGAACGCTGCCAGTCCGCCGATCGCCAAACCTGCTTTTAACCACTGACGTCTTGTTGACTTAGCCATGTTGTACACCCCCGTCCTGCGCGACTTTCTGTTGATTCTGTACTTTGTTATTAACCCAGCGGATACCTTCACGGAATATAATCACGAGAGCTATCCATAAACCGATCGTACCGATAATGGCCTGAATACCATCCGTCCCCATCGGCAGGCTGTACGGATTGTGCATGACATTGTATTTCGGTAACGTCTGTACCTGCATCAGAAGCAGCCAGCGCAGCGACCAGGTCAGGAACAGCGTCAGCAGCGTGTGAATGGTGACATACGCCACTGAACCACGATGTGTCAGCAGACGAACCGCCAGCACCATCAATGCAATCCACAGAACAATTTCCCCCATAGCCAGCGTCCATCCGGTTGTGCCGAAACGGAGCTGTTCACGGATAGCCGCACCGGAAATGGTATCACCGGCGATCCAGAACCCCATGCACACTGCCAGCAGCAGTAAGGAAACCACCTGTAAACGCGCCAGTTGTGCCTGGTACTGCGGCTCACGGCGGGCACCCAGCATCATCAGGGCAGGCAGAGCCTGCAATGCACTGAAAAAGAGCAGCACAGGTATCCAGTAACTGAACCAGATAGGATGCGCACGCACCACAGAAACCTCACGGCCGGTATACAGCAACAGGCCGATGGCGAATGCGGCACTGCCGAGCGCCACCCAGCGGGTCAGTTTAAATTGCTTATGCCAGATTTTGTCCGCCACCAGCGCCAGAAAATAGAGACCAATACAACCGGTAAACGCCGGCAGGAACACAGCTCCCCACGGCATCCATGACCACGGTGTCGGATAGGCGTAGAAGTGCCAGACGCGGGCGGTCTGATGCAGATCCGCCGTCAGTGCCAGCGGAGCAGCGATCCCGAGCGTGATACTGATAAAGACCGCGAGCATCTCCAGACGGGCATCCCGTTTATCTCCGCGCCAGCGCTGCCAGCAGGCATACAGGGCGGCACAGGCGGCTATCCCGATCATAAAGAAGTATTGTACCGCCCACGGCAGCCAGGTAATTTCCTGCGGCCGGACCAGCACTTCCTGAATTAACATCACTTGTTCAGTCATCAGTGGATCTCCTGCCATAATGCGGGCTGTCCGCGGTTTTCCAGAGGATGAACAAAAGCCTCATCCAGTCCCAGATAGAACACCTGCGGCAGTGTGCCGTTTTCCGGTTTCAGTACCTTAATCGCCGCTTCGTGCTCTCTGAGCATTTTGCTGATGGTACTGGACGGATCTTTCAGGTCACCGATAATACGCGCGCCGCCGACACAGGATTCAACACAGGCCGGTAATAACCCGGCTTCCAGGCGGTGGGCACAGAATGTGCATTTATCTGCGGTTTGTGTGCTGTGGTTAATAAAGCGGGCGTCATACGGACAGGCCTGCACACAATAGGCGCAGCCGACACAGCGGGTGTTATCCACCACCACGATACCGTCTTCCCGCTGGAAGGTGGCCTGTACCGGACAAACCGGCACACACGGCGGATTATCACAATGGTTGCACAGACGCGGCAGCAGCACGTTGGTTGTTGCCTCTTCATTACGGATCTGAATCTGATACTGACTGACACTGGTGCGGAACTGCCCCTGCGGGCTCTGATTTTCAACAGAACAGCTGACGGTACAGGACTGACAGCCGACACAGCGGCGTAAATCAATCAGCATACCGTAGCGCTTTGACGGGTCACCTTCACGGCGGGTCGGCGAAAAATGCAGACCGGCCTCCGCCATCGGAACCAGAGCCGTACCTGCTGTCAGGACGCCCAGGTTTTGCAGAAATTTTCGTTTGCCAAGATCCATACTGCTCTCCGGTGTATTTGGAACTTCATTGCTCGTCGTATTCAAACTCAACCAAAAAGGAATAAACATGTTGTTGAGTAAAGGGATATGTCATTATGGGGATTGTAAAAATTGCCGGAGACTTCCCCTATTGTGGTTAACCACATAACGGGGAATACGTTGATCTAAAACAACAGATTTTTCCCGGAAAACTGACTCAGGACGCACTGAACCCGGAACATATGTAAGATGGCCGTACGCACAGGGTTGCTGACCATACTGTTATTATTCACCTCCTATTCGTTTGCCGCACAATGGACTATCGGTGTGCTGGCTCTGCGGGGGGATGCACCGACACGTCATTACTGGGAGCCGCTGACAGAACAACTCAACCGCGCGCTGCCCGGTGAACACTTCACGCTGCTGCCGCTGACGCTGGATCAGATGCGGGAAGCCCTGCACAGTAATAAAGTGCAGTTTGTCCTCACCAATCCGGCACAATTTATTCAGCTGGACAGTAATTTTCCCCTGCGCTGGCTGGTTTCCCTTCGTTCGGCTTATGAGCCGGATAACGCCACCCGGAATGTGATCGGCAGTGTCCTGCTGGTGCGCAAAGAGAGCCCTTATCAGACACCGGCGGATCTGACCGGTAAAAAAGTCGGCGCGGTCGCACCCGATGCCTTCGGCGGCTATTTATTAGGCTATAAAGCATTACGCGATGCAGGTATCAACCCGCCGCGTGATTTCCATCTTCAGTTCTCCGGTTTTCCGGCTGATGCCCTGCTCTATCTGTTACGGGATAACGCAATTTCCGGCGCGATTGTCCCGGCATGTCTGATTGAATCCATGGATAAAGAGGGGCTCATTCATCAGGATGATTTCCGCCCGCTGATCCGGCACGACAGCACCATTCCCTGCTGGACGAGCAGTGAGTTATACCCGAACTGGTCATTTGCCGCAGGCAGTGATGTCCCGGATGAACTGGCAGATGAAGTCACCCGCGTCCTGCTCAACAGTCACGGTGAAAAGGCGATGCGCTGGGGTGCGCCGTCATCCACCCGTCAGGTGGAAAACCTGCTGCGCGAGGTCAATCAGCACCCGCAGCAGCGTCAGTTCTGGCAGGAGATTATCAGCTGGAGCCGGAAAAACAGCTGGCTGTTAGGCTCGGTTGCCCTGGTCTTTCTGCTGCTCGGCATTAATCATGTCTGGATTGCTTTCCGGGTACGCCGCCGCACCCGCCAGCTGGAAGCCGCGCATTCTCAGTTACAGCGCCAGCAGCAGGATCTGGAAAAAGCCCAGCAACTCAGTGTGCTCGGGGAGATGGCCTCCGGCTTTGCTCATGAACTGAATCAGCCGCTGTCCGCTATCCGTCATTATGCCCAGGGCTCGCAAATCCGGCTGGAACGGGAAGATCCCGCACATCCGCTGCTGCCGGTTATGTCGCAGATTGACAGCCAGGCCGAACGCGGCGCCAGTATTATCCGTAATCTGCGGCTGTGGGCGGGAAACAGCCCGTCCTCACCGGAAGGCGCACCGGTGCCGCAAAATGTGGCCGCGGTGCCGGATCTGGTCTGGAAACTGCTGCGGGTTACGGAACGATATCCTGCTGCGGTTTTATATAACACCGTTGCTCATGATGCCGTATTACACTTACCTCCGGCACTGCTCGATCAGGTGCTTTCCAATCTGTTCAGCAACAGTCTTCAGGCCGGGGCGGACTGCATCCGGGTAACGCATCACCACACTCCCGGCGGGCAGATAGTGGTGGTACAGGATAACGGCGGCGGGATGGATGAAACGCAGCTGATACAGCCTTTCTCACCGTTCCGGTCTACCCGTGCGGAAGGGCTCGGGCTCGGACTGGTGATCTGCCAGCGCCTGATGCGCAGCCAGGGCGGTGATATTCATATGGAAAATTGCACCGGTCCGGACGAACAGCCCGGCTTATGTGTTACCCTTATCTTCAGTGAACCGACAGAGGAGCCCCCATGCCCGTGATCCACCTGGTTGATGATGATATTGCTGTGACACAGGCGTGTCAGTTTTTACTGGAGAGCCTCGGTTATGACGTCTGTGTCTGGAATGACAGCCGGACATTTATTGCACAGGCACCGCTGCACACTTACGGTATTGTATTACTGGATATGCGCATGCCGTATATGGACGGCTGCCGGGTGCATCAGATCCTTCTGGAGCAGCACAGCACACTGGCGGTTATTTTCCTGACCGGCCACGGTGATCTGCCGATGGCGGTTGAACAGATGAAACTCGGTGCGGTGGATTTCCTGCAGAAACCGGTTGCCACACAGCCGTTACAGGCGGCGCTGACTCTGGCGGAGGCGGCGACTGCCAAAGCAGTGACCTGCGCACAAATCCGCGAACGTTTTCAGACCCTGACACCCAAAGAGCGTCAGATCGCCGGTTTTGTGGCGCGGGGGCTGATGAACCGGGAAATCGCCGATATCGCCCACGTTGCGGTAAGAACCGTCGAAGTGCACCGCGCCAAAGTGATGGAAAAAATGGCGGCCGGCAGTCTTGCTGAGCTGGTCACGCAACTCAACAGTATTACCGCTCCTGAAAACAGCACTGCGGAATACTGACATCTGCCGCCGATACAACGTATAATTTAGTGTTATATCATTTACATGAACCCGCATCTGCTGATGCTTCTGATAACAACGATGTCTGACTATGATTACAGCTCCTGAATTTCAACGCTCGTTTCTGCATCCCCGCTACTGGCTGACCTGGCTTGGCCTGGGCGTGCTGTATGTGCTGGTGTTGCTGCCGTATCCGGTGATTTATTGGCTTGGCACCCGGCTGGGCCGCCTGTCCATGCGCTTTCTCAAACGCCGTGCGGAAATTGCTGATCGCAATCTGCAATTGTGTTTTCCGGATATGCCGGATGAAAAACGCAAAGCGATGGTGGTGGCAAACTTTGAATCCGTCGGTATGGGGCTGTTTGAAACCGGTATGGCCTGGTTCTGGCCGGACTGGCGGATAAAACGCTGGTTTCGTACTGATGGCTTTGAGCACATCTATGAAATACAGAAAGAGCGTAAAGGCATCATTGTTGTCGGTATCCATTTCCTGACGCTGGAACTGGGCGCGCGGATTATCGGGATCATGAGCCCCGGAATCGGTGTTTACCGTCCGAATGATAACCCGGTCATGGACTGGGTACAGACAATCGGCCGTATGCGCTCCAATAAATCCATGATTGACCGTAAAGATGTCAAAGGGATGATCCGCGCCCTGCGTGACGGTGAGATCCTCTGGTACGCGCCGGATCATGACTACGGCCCGCATAAAAGTGTTTTTGCGCCATTCTTTGCAGTGGAGAAAGCCGCCACCATTACCGGTACCTCTATACTGGTTAAAGCAGGCCGTGCTGTTCTGGTGCCTTTTACCCCCCGCCGCTTACCGGACGGTAAAGGCTATGAATTACTGGTTCAGCCGCCGGCGGAAAACTTCCCGGAGAATGATGATATTGCCGCGGCAACGTTTATGAACCATATTGTGGAAACTGAAATTTTGCGCGCCCCGGAGCAGTATATGTGGCTGCACCGGCGCTTCAAAACACGGCCGGAAGGCGAACCGTCCCTCTATCATAACCGGGATAACGTCCATTAATCCGCTCACGGCTGTTTCATCTGAAACAGCCGTGTTTGTTTTACCGCTCTGACAAAGGAATGAAATCACTACACTAATGCAGAACAAAGCCCCCAACCGTAACTGGAAACGAAATCTTTATGTTGTGTGGTTCGGCTGTTTTCTGACCGGCGCCGCCTTCAGCCTGATCATGCCCTTTCTCCCGCTCTATGTGGAAGAGCTCGGGGTGACAGACCACGAAGAACTCAATTTATGGACGGGAGCGGCATTCAGTATTACTTTCCTGTTTTCTGCTATCGCTGCACCTTTCTGGGGCAAACTCTCTGACCGCAAAGGCCGTAAACTGATGCTGCTGCGCTCGGCGCTCGGTATGGCTATCGTCATGCTGCTGATGGGCTTTGCGCAGAATGTCTGGCAGTTGCTGTTTCTCCGCGCTCTGCTCGGGCTGCTGGGCGGTTTTGTACCGAATGCCAATGCCCTGATTGCCACTCAGGTGCCGGTTAAACGCACCGGCTGGGCGCTGGGCACACTCTCCACCGGGGCCGTCAGTGGTGCACTTATCGGCCCGCTTATCGGCGGTTTTCTGGCGGATCACACCGGGTTGCGCCCGGTCTTCTATATTACCGCCACCGTGCTGTTTATCTGCTTTTTTGTCACCCTGTTTTTTGTCCGCGAAAACTTCACCCCGGTATCACGTAAAGATGCCCTCAGCACAAAGCAGGTCTTTGCAGCGATAAAAAATCCGCGCCTGGTGATCTGTCTGTTCTTTACCACGATGTGTATTCAGATAGCCGCGGGATCGGTCAGCCCTGTTATCACCCTCTATATCCGGGAGCTGGGCGGACATACTGAAAACCTTGCCTTTATCAGCGGACTGATTGCCTCCGTACCGGGACTGGCAGCACTTATCAGTGCCCCGCGCCTCGGGAAGCTGAGTGACCGGATAGGGCCGGATAAAGTACTGATTGCCATGCTGGCTGTCTCTGTTTTTGTCATCCTGCCGATGGCCTGGGTAACCCATTACTGGCAGTTGGGTGCCCTGCGTTTTCTGCTCGGTGCCGTTAATGCCGCCTTACTGCCCGCGGTACAGACGCTGATTATTTATCATATCACCCATGAAATCGCCGGACGGATTTTCAGCTATAACCAGGCACTGCGCGATGCCGGTAATGTTACGGGACCGTTAATGGGCGCCTGGGTTGCCGCACATTTCGGCTTTGCTTCTGTCTTTTATTTCACCGCCGCCGTTGTACTGTTCAATCTGTTTTATTCGTGGCGGTGCATAAAATCGCAGAGCACACCGGAAATTAAACCGGCCGATATCGGATAGATATCGCCGGTTTTCATCCGCTTACTTTTCACTGTCAGCAATTTGTTACCGAAGTTTCATCTTTCCGTTACCCGTCAACTTTAACTTGTTGTTTTAAAATAATTTTATAATTATACGAAAGCCTCATAATCCACATCTTCTGTCAAGAGACCTTGTCACATTTTGTATAAATAAGTCTTGTGAAATGAGATTTTTGTCGACATTTCATCTAAAAAATGGTTTATAAAATAGAAAACGTGCTTTAAGTGAATACGATTCACGATAAGTATGTTAATAATACTTTAATAAGACAGGATGTTTATTGATACGCAAAAGTATCATTTTGTTAACAGGAACTGTTTATCCTTACCATTTTCAGGCTTATTCCCCTGAATAAGCCTTTGGGAAATTACAGATGCAATCAACAACAAACAAAAAACGTACTTTCTTCGGGCACCCTTACCCGCTGAGCTCTCTGTTCTTTACCGAGATGTGGGAACGCTTCTCCTTCTACGGTATTCGTCCGTTACTTATCCTGTTTATGGCAGCCACCGTCTATGAAGGCGGGATGGATATTCCGCGTGAACAGGCGTCCGCTATCGTCGGTATTTTTGCCGGTGCGATTTACCTGACCTCCCTGCCGGGCGGCTGGCTGGCGGATAACTGGCTGGGACAGCGCATGGCGGTCTGGTACGGCTCCATTATCATTGCACTGGGTCACCTCTCGATTGCCCTGTCGGCAATCTGGTCACCAAAGCTGTTCTTTGTCGGTCTGCTGTTTATCGTTATCGGTACCGGGTTATTTAAAACCTGTGTGACGGTGATGGTCGGTACGCTGTACAAACAGGACGATACACGCCGTGACGGCGGTTTTTCCCTGTTCTATATGGGGATTAACATGGGCTCCTTTATCGCGCCGCTGGCGACCGGCTGGTTAGTACCTAACTTCGGCTGGCACTGGGGCTTCGGTATCGGTGGTCTGGGTATGTTAGTGGCACTGCTGGTCTTCCGCTTCTATGCTGTACCGCTGATGCGTCAGTATGACGGTGAAGTGGGTCTGGATTCCAGCTGGGATCGCCCGACTGTCGTGCGCAAAAATGTCGGTATGTGGGTCGGTCTGGCAGCGGCGGTTATCGCGGTTGTCACAGCACTGATCGCTACCGGTGTTATCCCGTTCAACCCGATGCTGGTTGCCACCAACATGGTTTACCTCATCTCCGGGATGGTTATTCTCTACTTCATCTACCTGTTTGTGTTTGCCGGTCTGGAAAGCAGTGAGCGCATCCGGTTGTTTGTCTGTTTTATTCTGTTAGTCACCGCCGCCCTGTTCTGGTCTGCGTTTGAACAGAAACCGACGTCATTCAACCTGTTCGCGAAAGATTACACTGACCGCAACCTGTTCGGTTTTGAGATCCCGACAGTCTGGTTCCAGTCCATCAACGCCCTGTTTATCATTCTGCTGGCTCCGGTGTTCAGCTGGTTATGGCCTGCCCTGGCGCGCCGTAATATGAACCTGAGCAGTATCACCAAGTTTATGTTTGGTGTGCTGTTTGCGGCGGGTGGTTTTGCTGTGATGATGATGGCGTCTGAGCGTGTAATTGAAACCAGCGCCGGTGTGTCACCGATGTGGCTGACCTTCAGTATCCTGCTGCTGACGCTGGGTGAACTGTGCCTGAGCCCGATTGGGCTGGCGACCATGACATTACTGGCGCCGATGAAAATGCGCGGCCAGGTGATGGGTCTGTGGTTCTGTGCCAGTGCGCTGGGTAACCTCGCAGCCGGTATCATGGGCGGTAATGTGCGTCCGGATCAGCTGATGAACCTGCCGGGCTTCTTCTCACACGTTTCTGTTGCCCTGCTTATCTGTGCCGCGGTACTGTGTGTGCTGATTGTTCCGGTGCGGAAAATGCTGCAAAGCGCAGACAACAAATCTGCCTGACAGCGATAGTATATAAAGACAGAAAGGGTGAGCCGAAGCTCACCCTTTTTTTATGCGCAGACTGCCCGGCGTGTCACCGTAAAAACGGCGGAACGCACTGGTCAGGGAGGATTGGGTACTGTAGCCGCAACGCAGCGCAATTTCCGGCAGAGCCAGCGACGTATGGCAGATAAGATGGTGTGCCCGGCGCAGGCGGATTTCTGTCAGAAAAACGGCCGGTGTCTTCCCGGTTGCTGTCAGCATGCGGCGTTGCAGTGTACTGGCCGACAGCGCACAGCACGAAGCCATTTCACTGACCGTCCACGGATAATCCGGGCGGGCTGTCAGCCGTTGCGTCAGTTTTTGCAGCCAGCGCCGATCCTGCCCGTCCGGCTGTAACTGAGACACGAGCTGTTCTGCCAGCAGGATGCGTGCACTTTCCGGATGCTGCTCAATCATGGACGGATAACAGATAAGCCAGTCCACATAAGCACGGGTGGCATCAGGCAGGACTGACCACAGAGAATCAAGGTTTTCGAAGGAAAAGCTGTCAGCAGGCAGTTCGAGCACCACCTGCCGGTTATGACCGGTACCGCAGAAACGATGATGATATCCCGGCGGGATCGCCGCCATCCGTCCCTTCTCCACCGAACCGCTGTCATTGCCGACCGTCAGTTCCATTGCGCCGCTGCCGCCGAGCACCAGCTGCCACATATCATCATGACTGTGTTCCAGGATCTCGTGCTGATAAGTACGTAATGCAATAACAGGTCGTTTCATGGGATATTGAGCCCGGCTTGCGGAAAACGACAGACGGCAGTGTATTACATCAGCCGGTGACCCGCCGGTACAGGCAGGGAAAATTCCGCAATAACGATATCCCCGTCCGCATTGGCGGCACCGGTGATCAGCACTTCAGATTTTACGCCTGCCACCCGTTTCGGGGCAAAATTGCATACGCATAATACCTGACGTCCGATTAATTCTTCCGGTTTATATAACACAGTTACCTGTGCGCTGGAGGTTTTCACACCGAACTCACCGAAGTCCACGGTGAAGATAAAGGCAGGCTTACGGGCTTTCGGGTTTAATTCTGCGGTCAGTATCACACCGACCCGCAGTTCCACTTTTTCAAAATCGGCCCATTCAATTTCTGCTGATGTCATAGCGCTCTCTGTCTGCTGTACAACGGTTAATAATGAGAATCTTTCACCTCATTATAACGGTGATACACTACCGCTGCTGTTGCCGGACAGTCAAATCTTATCGCCGGACAGGCAACTCAGCGGTAAGCCTCTGAACCCGGCAGTGATTCACGGGTCAGACCGAGAGAGAGCATCATTTCCTCCACTTCCTCATCCAGACGGCTGAGATCCAGGACACGGTCAACAACAATATTCTGCTTATCATTATCCAGCAGTACCACCGGCACCGCGCGATAGCTGTTAATCATTTCAATCGCTTCTGACAGCGGAATCTTATTCAGCACCAGTGAACCGGATAACCAGTCAATATCGGTATATTTACGCTGAAATACTTTAGCCCGGCCTTCCGGCAGAATTTCCAGACGTTGTCCCGGCCCCACAGTTTCAGTTTTGCCGTTAAAAAAGGTAGTGACCGTTTTATCCAGCGGGCAGACAGAGACTTTGTTATCCGCAATATCCACCACAAAGTTACCGTTGCCGGACTCCACACGGACACCATTGGCAGAGACCCGGAACGGGCGCTGCTCCTCATTATTTTCGCTGACAGCAAAACGCGCACGGCCGGACAGCAGTTTTACCACACGGCTGCTGTTATCATAGGCCACCACAGCACGTGACTCGGTATCCAGCTTCAGCTGGCTGCCGTCCCGGAGGGCGTATTGTTTAATCTCTCCCCGGTGTGTGTAATGTTCCTCCACACCGTCAGCTTTCATCCTGATGGCATTGTATATTCCGTAACCTGCCATGATAATCAGGAAGATAAGTAATGTAATGAGTAAACGGCGTCGCCGTTGTCTGAAAAATAGGCGTTTCAACTGCATTCTCCTGCGGATTGTAATCCCCGGAATCTGTTTTTTCCGGCGTCACATATAGCGTCCGGCTGCCGGATTGTTCCGGTTGCCTGTTGATAAGAAATTCCGATTAATCACTGCCGTTATTGTCAAAAACTGCGGGTGTCAGACTGTTATTGTTAATTATCCGCAGAAACCGCGTACAGTGATGAATATCAGATAATTATCATTTACAAAGAAAAATAAGCTCGCAGATATCTGGTGATATCCACAACAAAAATAAGGTAAAAATCAAAATATCATCTTTTAATTCAGCTAATTAATCGATGATTCGATTCCATTAGTGCAGCTGAGTATAATACACTTTGTCTGATGTAAAGCCGTGCTTTTACGTTTTGTTACACTATCTGCCATCCGGAAACACTCTTTTGATGCGTACTCTTTTTCCGCCTGTCTTTTGTACCGGGTTGATAATAAAGTGAGTAATTCATTATAAATATTAAACAAGTTTATATGATTCAGCTTATCAATAAATGCATACAAAAAACCGGCAAAAATGTCATTTGCCAGAGGATCATACTTAATGGCATTATATCTTCCATAATATAACGTTTTCTCTGACCCCGGAGGGCTGTCGCATGCTGGATATTATCCATTACCCGCTGTTTTTACTGTCTGTGTTTATCTTTGCAGTAACCCCGGGACCGGATATTGCCTATGTTTTGGGACAAAGTCTGGCTAACGGCCGCAAAGCCGGTATTTTGTCCGCACTGGGTGTGATGCTCGGCAGCAGCGTGCATGCGATTGCAGGGGCGGTCGGGCTGGGGGCGATTATTGCCGCGTCGCCGACACTGTTTACGGTGATTAAGTATCTCGGTGCGCTTTACCTGGCATTTCTCGGTGTCAAAATGATCCTCGGCACACTCAGAAAACGCGGGCAATCTGCGGATGAAGATAAAGACGTGGTGATTCAGAAAGCAGCAGCAAAATCGATTCTGATCCGCGGATTTATCACCACGCTGACCAACCCGAAAGTACTGCTGTTTTTTATTGCCTTTTTCCCGCAGTTTATTGCGGTTGGCGGAGGTTACTATGCAGAATCTTTTCTGCTGCTCGGTGCAACCTATGCCCTGCTCGGGTTCTGCACCGATACCATACTGGCTCTGATTGCCGGAACACTGGCCGCGCGGATTTCCGGCAGCCCGAAAGCACATTACTGGATTGACCGTCTGGTCGGCACCACCTTTATTGCGCTCGGGCTGCGTCTGGCATCAGTGGCACGCTGAGGATTCAGGCCGCGATATTCGCATCCAGATGGGCGAGATAGCGGCGGATATCCTCATCAATATGCGGATCTTTAACCACGTCGAAACAGGCAAATGTCGGCAGTGATGTCATCCCGGTAAACTGATTGGTTTTATGCAACGGGAAATACACACTGTCGATACCCCGCCCCTCAAAAAACTGATTTTCATCCTCAAACGCGTCCTGCGGTGCGTTCCAGGTCACCGATAACATATACTTTTTATCTGTCAGCACACCGCCGGAACCGTATTTTTTACTGCTGTCACGGCGGCTGCGCCCGTCATTAATATGAAAACGGTCATCAGATTGTGTAAAGACCTCATCGATATATTTTTTCACAATCCACGGCCCTTCCATCCACCAGGCCGGCATCTGGTAAATAATCACATCCGCCCACAGGTAGTTCAGCACTTCCTGCTCGTCATCATAACCATCATCAATACGGGTGACGCGGACATTCATGCCTTTTTCTGTCAGATGGCGGCGGGCGATGTCTGTCATGTGATCATTCAGTTTGCCGTCAGAACCACCGAACTCTTTTGAACCATTAATAATAAAGATATTTTTCATTGTGTTACCTGCTCAGTAATGATGCCGTTAATATCGTTATCCTAACCGGCTCACTCTGCAAATACGTTAGCCTGTCCGCTCTGATATTTGCCTGATCCTGTCATTTTGCGCAAAATCCATACGCAAATCAGATCAGAACCCGTTTTTTATCCTGACCCGGCGGCAGCCCGAACAACCGGCGATATTCACGGTTAAACTGTGAGGCGCTTTCATACCCGACGCGGAAAGCCGCTTCTGATGCATCCGCAGATTCCACCAGCAGCAGACGCCGGGCTTCATTGAGCCTCAGCCATTTCTGGTATTGCAGCGGACTCATCCGGGTCACCCGGCGGAAGTGGCGGTGAAAGGAGGATTCACTCATCTGTGCATGTCGGCAGAGCATTTCAACCGATACCGGCTGATCAAAATGCGCTTTCAGGTAGTTCAGTACGCTGCTTATCTGACGGCACTGTTTATTATGGGAAGCCATCAGCTGAAGCCGCGCCCCCTGGCCGCTTTTCAGCAGGTAATAGAGAATTTCTTTGTGGATCAGCGGCGCCATTACCGGAATATCATCCGGTTTTTCCAGCAGTGCCACCAGGCGGCAGACCGCACTGAGCAGGTCTTCTGTGACCGGACAGACTGCCTGCGGCACGGCAGATGCTGAGGAGAGCAGCCGGAAGCCGCTTTCCTGCAACAGTGCAGGAAGATCGCTGAGATTAAGGCTGACCAGCAGCGCCAGAAACGGTGCCTGTTCTGATGCCTCACAGACCTGCGCGATAGCAGGGATATCCACGGATGTCAGCAGCACATCCCCGGCACGGTAACAATAGGTGTGATCCCCGAGCGTGATCCGTTTTGCCCCCTGAACCGCGAGTGCGATACCCGGTTCGTAAGTCCAGGTTTGCGCCTCCGCCGGCGCGGTCCACCGGCACAGTGCCAGCCCCGGAACATCCGTATCCCACCCGCCGCAGCGCTCTGCGGTGTGGAACTGTAACCTCGCTTTCAGACAGCGCAGGCGATCATCCGTTTCCATTACACTCTCAGACAGTAATTAAGACGGTTACAGCATAACGGAAAATACCGGCGCCGTACTGTCTTTTACACTACAGCGCCGGTTGTCAGATTCAGCGGAAGAAATTATCCCCCTGCGACATCAGAGTGGATTCTGTCGCTTCCAGTAATTCCAGCATATTCGCCATATGCGCTTTGATTTCACAACTCGCGGCATCCAGCAATGTACACATATTGGTGACTTTTTCGACATAATGCAGGCTTTCATGAAAACTCATCGCCAGGTCTGTCAGTTCTCCGCGGATCACGGATAAATCATGACTGCCGAGATGGTTGTGACTGTGGCTGTTCAGCAGTTCAATCCGCTGCTGAGTACTTTGTCCGCGGTTTTGCAGCACCACTACCGACTGTTTCAGCTTATAGAGATTGCGCTGTAAATCACCGCCGAGACCGCTGAGGGTTTTGCAGCTCCATTTGGCGGATTTACGTTGTGCTTCAGTTTCGCCGATTTCCGCTGCAACGCCCTTCTTGTCATGCAGATAATGTTTCATTTTGCGGCCACGGCGGATCGCTTTTCCCTGCGCCATTACAGTCAGTGCACAGGATGCGACCATTTTACTGATCCCGCCGTCAGGGATAAAGGCCAGCGGCGCGGTCAGCCCGGAGGTCAGATTTTTTTTCAGCTTATCACGTCCCATATCCGCCATTTTACGCATAATCCGGTAAGTGCTCTGACTGCGGCCTTTTTCATAGTAATCCGCCGTTTCCTCCAGCAGACTTTTTCCGCCGATCACGTCTCTGTCGAGGTGTGTGCGTTGTGTGCTGTCCGTACCGACCATCACTGCGGTATGCGTTCTGATGCTCAGTGCCTGAGAAATATAGGTCGCATACATTTTCTTCACCGATTGCGCAATTTTGGTGCGCTCTGCGGCCATGATTTTTTCATCCAGTGCAGTGAGCGGTATCGCCGTCACTGATGATGCGTATCCCAGTACCGTATTGGTATATCCGAGACCCGTATTGATATCTGCTGCCGATATTGCCATAAAATTCCCTTTTTATTGTTGGAGTCAGACTAGCCGCCGATCAGTACTGACGGCATTCCGGAGACAATGATGCCGCCGTGTGCCGTACTGTCACCCAGACGGGCGGCAGGTTTATTGTTAATAAGAACGGTCATGCTGCCGGTGATGATACTGTCAGGCACGCCAATACAGAGACACATCTGTCCCAGCGTCGCCGCCGGTAAGCCTCCGGTCAGTACGGTCGCCGGTGCGGGCAGTACCGGGCCGCCGACATGCGGAACCGGTACCGGAGGTGTTTGTGCCGGGCACAGATGCATATCGCCGCTTCTGGCCGCCGGTTTCATTGTTTATCTCCGCGGGCAATCGCCAGCCCGTGTGCCAGAAAGATCCGGTAACGTTCCGCAAGGTGCGCGCCATCAGGCATCACCGCCATCAGGTTTACCGCACCGCTCAGCGCCTGTGCATATAAAAACGGCGGTGCCGGTAACGGCGGCTGTTCTGCATCCAGCATGCTGCCGGTACTCCAGAAAACTGCCTGTGCCAGCCAGCCGGCGGCGGCGGATAATCCCTGCCGCTGTGCCGCCTCACCGCAGGCACGACGCTCTGATTCACCGGAACGGGTGATCCAGTGCCTGACACTGTCCAGCACAACACGCTCCGGTTCGCTCCACTCCGTCAGTTGCTGTGTACAGCAGTATCCCCACCAGAGTGCTTCTTTCAGCGGCAGGCCGTGTGCCAGAAAAAGGACGGCATCACCGTAATGTCCCTGCTGTTGCGCCGCACCCAGAAAATCAGCCGGATCAGGATATTGCGCTGCCAGCGCGGTTGCCTCACCGGAGGGGGTATAGTGTTCCATCACCGGTATTACGCTGCTGTATGGCATTTTGTTCAGCATCGCCGCTCCTTAATTAATTTTTGTCAGTGCACCACTGATTTGCACCATTGCCCCGGCTTTGACTTCTGTCATTGCCGAACCATTGATTTCCACCAGCGCACCGCTCAGTTGTGCTTTTGCCTGTGCCGCCATAGTCAGCACCGCACTGTCGAGTGCAATTTTGCCGTTCCCTTTCAGGGTAATCTGAGGAGCCTGTATGGTAATGCCGGAAGCGGAAAGCTCAATTTTGCTGCCGCCCGCCGTCAGCGTCAGGGTCTGAGATGCGGATAAGGTGATCGTTTTTGCATCCCCCGAAAGGGTGCTGTCAGCCTGTAATGTCAGGTTTTTTCCGCTGTTCTGGGTTATCCCCTCAGCCGCTTTCAGCTGCCATTGTTTATCGCTCTGATGATGCGAATTTTCTTTGCTGCTGATGGTCAGGTTTTTTTTCTGTTTCACAGCGGATGTTGCCTTTAATCAGACTGGTCCAGTCATTGTTGGCTGTCAGCTGTAAATCCTTCTGTGCCGCCAGCGCCAGGCACTCCTCATCCCGTTTGTCCTCAAAGCGCAGCTGATTGCCGTCGCCCCCGGCACCCGCCGGAGATGAGCGGCTGTATATGCCGCCGGTCAGCGGCCCGGAAAAAGGACGGGCATGATTCTGATGCCAGAGTGCGCCTGTGACCACCGGTTTATCCGGATCACCGTTGAGAAACTGCACCACCACCGCATCCCCGGCGCGCGGCAGAAACTGAATCCCCGCCCCGGCACCCGCGCTGTGCGAAAGTACCGGCAGCCAGGCCTGAGATAATCCGCTGTCCTGATCGTTACTTTCCCAGTGAAAGCGGACTTTGACACGCCCCTGAGCGTCATAACAGGTTTCGTCTCCTTCACGGGCAACGACGGTTGCCGCCTGAATACCGTCATAACGGGGCGCGGAAACCGGCGGCAGCCGGAACGGTGTGCAGACCTGATGACAGCGGAATGTATTGCTGTACACCGGGTTTCAGCTGCTTTCACTGCAATCAAGGGTGTGCGTGATATCGCTGACATAATATTCGCCGTTGTATTCCCCCGCCGGATGGTCACTCATCCGGAAGCGCATACCGGCACACAATGTCATCACCGCCGACCCGGCCTCATAATAATGCGCGGCCGCGGCGGCAGCTTCACAGGCAAACCGTGCCGCAGCAGGCTGGCCGTCATAATAGTGTGTCTGTTGCGTGGTACCGCTGCCGGTGAGTGTCTGCCGGTCAGTGCGGCTGTGATGCTGCTCCTGTGACCAGCTTTCTGCGGAGAATACCCCGCTGCTGACCCGGCGGCAGTCGCGGAACGGTGTGATAAGACGGGCGGAAATCGCCCCGGCTGACGGCACATGCTGTAATCCGTCCGTGATTGTCCACTGCGTGATATTGCCGGGATTGCGCAGGCAGAACCAGCCTTGCCCCGCCATTATCCGGCGGATCATGGCGCTGTCACTTTCATCCATCTGACACACGCAGGGACGGGTCTCCCCCTCCCCGCTGAGAGAAAAACGGACAAATGCCGTCAGCTGATGCAGATTGAGCAGTGTGCTGATCTGCCCTTTGCTGTTCTGATTCTGAAATAAGCGCCGCTGACGTCCGTGACGGAGAAAGGTCAGCGGATCAACCGCAATAATACGGTAAAAATAGAGCTGTTTATCCGGATGAAAACCGTCACATTCAATTTGTTGTATCAATCCGGCAAATGTCCGTTCACGACAGGTGACCACAGCCATTTTTCCCGGCAGCCCTTCATCCGGCGGTGACGGGCTCAGAAGATGTACTTCCAGCCATGTGCCGTCTGATAACGACTCCTTTGCATGCAGACGGGTCGCCACATACGGTGCACTGTTATCCAGCGTTACGGTAAGCGGACGGGGCTGACCGGCATAGTTTTCCATAACATAATACTCATCATTCAGCCTGACAGAGTACACAGAGTGCCACAGTACGGCGGCGTTCTGCCCTCACCTGTCAGCGGGATTTTGTGGATTTTCAGCGGAATTACCGCTGCTGAACAGTGACGGCGGCAGATGATAATCCGCAAACAGTCCGGCGGCTGACGATACCGCTCTGCCGTTGATCCGGCTGCGGAACCGGAACATATAACCGTTTTCCGTGACCACACTCTCCGGTGATGCGGCAAGCCCCTGAGACTGTGCCGTCAGCAGCCAGCGCAACAGTCCCCATTCCCCCGGATAAGAGGCGGAATACACGACTTTGCCGTGACGGAAATAGTCCGCTGTCAGCGGCTCTGCATCTGCGGCAGGCGGCCAGTAAAAATCCTGCCATAACGACGGGCCGTGCTGGTAGAGCAGTGTGTCATTTCCCTGTGCCAGCCGGATGCCCGATAATTGCGGTGTCAGCGCCACCGGACGTAATGAGATCCGCATATTCAGCGCCGCGGGGGCATCCGCATAGAATAACTGACGTAACTGTCCGGTCTGTGCTTCCGGCTTTTTCAGTGCCGCATACAGCGGATTGTTGTGGTGATCCGGCGGCAATAACTGCATAAAAGTGTCCATCACTCCGCCGGGGGTCAGAAAAGTATGCAGATCATCCGGTTTCACGCCCTGTGCATTGTGGCTGAACGGGTAGTACGGGGCGAGCCGGTCACGCCAGAACGGGTAGACGGTGGTCTGCCATTGTCTGTCAAGATAGTGTGCCGCCAGACCGGACTGTAACTGTGCAGACGTCTGCTGCCACTGCCGCAGCAAAGTCTCCAGTACCGGCGGCACATTTCCCGGCCCGGCCTCCGGCAGCTCCGTGCTCTTCATTACCTGCTGATAGCCCCATGCCTGCGGATCATCTCCGGCCATTCCCTGCTCCCAGTACTGCCGGAGAGATACCGACGATTGCTGCAGGGCAGCCAGCGCCGGTGACGGCATACCCTCCGGGGTCAGTAATACGTGCCATGCGGAAAACGCGCGGCTGATATTGCCCCCCGCCGGTTCATCTGTTTTTTTATATTGACTGAATGCGGATTGCAGCCGCCCTGCTTTTCTCAGCTTACTGCTGAGCTTGCTCATCCCCAGTAATGAGGCAGTCTGCTGTCCGGATTTCAGATCCGGTGCGGTACCGGGTTTTGCCGCCGCAAACGTGGTGTTGCGGCTGATCCCCTGCACCAGCGCCGTCACCGGGTCACTGAACGGTTGTTCTGTCAGCCGCAGTGCCGTGATCAGTGCTTCCGGTGAACCGGTATGACGCGGTGCCAGCGATAACAAAAACTGCTGCCAGTAGCGGATATATTCCTCATCATACTGACGGCTGATTTGCGCGATGATACTCTCCGGTGCAACCGGTGTATTCTCCGCCCACTGTTGCAGGAGATCCGCAAACCGGGACTGAAAATCCGGGTCTTCCCACTGTGCCTGCCAGGCGGTGTAACCGGCTTTGGTCATGTTATACGGGACCGATAAAAACCGGTGTTCCGGCTGAAACAGTGGTGTGATATCCGCCGGAAACAGGGTGTTCAGCGGCACCGTGCCATGTTCCCGGAGAAACTGCTCCCGCAGCACCGGGTAGATCCATTGCGCGGGATCAGATGCTGCCACTTTCTGCCGTGCCTGCGCCACCAGTGCGGCGTTGTATAAACGGCGTTCCTCTTGGGTCAGCGGCTGAACCGGATAATCATCCAGCAGAGAAAGAATATCGTCACCGCTGTCAGCATCACTGATATCTGTTCCGCGGTGGTCATCCGCAAACAACTGCCGGTAATCGCCGGTAATCTGTAACAACTGCGGTGAAGATGATATCACCGCCTGTTGCAGACGCTGCTCCCGCTCAGCAGCCAGCAGCGGAAATAACACCGTGCGGATCTGCTGCTGATAATCGCGGTACAGCGGCAGAAACGGGGATGAAAACCAGCGCTGCTCATACTCATGGCGGATCGCTGTGACCACCGGCTGTAAAAGATGCAGGTGGTGAACCCGTTCTCCGGCCGGTGCCGGTGCAATGCGTGACAGATATTCAAGGTGTTCGCTGAGAGTCTCCTGCTGTACCTGAAAATGGTGCCATTGCATCACACCGGCGGCGGCCGTGCCCGCCAGACACACGCTGACCGCCAGACAATACCCCGTCAGTCTGCGCCGTTCCCGCCCCGGACAGATAACTTCATCACGGCCATGAATAACCCGTTCAAATAATGGTGTAGCGATATGCTGTTCCCCGCATTCCGCCGCGCACAACAGTGCCGATGACATCACCAGACGTGTGCCCGCCGTGTGCTGGTGCTGCAGGGCCGCCACATACTGTGTCTGTCTGTTAAGGTGTGCCTCCAGTTGTGCGGGGAACGACAGCACGGCCGCATTCTGTTCCGGCTGCCCGTCTGTCAGCCCGGTGAATTGCTCCCGTTGTAATGACAATATTAAATCCGCCGTAAACTGTACAAACGGGGCATCGGGCAGCGCTTTCCGCTCACGGCTGAAATCCGTGCTGTGACAAAACTGTGCCCGCTGCGGATCGGCAAATCCGCGCCGCAGAGCAGGCACACTGCCGAGCCCCGGGAACATCAGATGCAATGGCGGGCGGCATCCGAGTAAAACTGAAAATGTGATACAGGCTTCATGGTGCTGCCGCCCGGACTGAATCACCTGTTCATCACTGAGCGCCGCAAGTACCGGTGCCGGAGACAATAAGATAAAACCGTGCAGCGGCTGAGACGGATTCAGACGCACCAGGTGCCGGGCACTCTCCTGCCCGCCGTCTCCGGTGAGCCACGCCGGTGTGCTGATACGGATCACGGTATTACCCGCCTGATAACAGAAAGGCACCTGCTCTTCCGCCAGCGGGGTAAACCCGTGCTGACGCATAAACGCCTGTGCCTGCGGCAGATCGTCACACAGCAGCCAGTAAGTGCTGATGCGGCGCCTGTCCCACCGGGGTGCCCCGCCGCTGCGGCGCAGACGGCGGCGTGTCTGATACAGGTACCGGCGCAGCTCACGGCGCTGTTGCTGCCGCTGTAACTGCTTCACATCCGGCTCTGCCCGCCATGAAGTTTTGAACAGTCCGTAAACCGCAAGACACAAACTCAGCAGCGACACAAATACCGGCAAAAGTGCACTGCCGCCCTCTGTCAGCCAGTAATACCAGGCCGTTGCGGTCAGTCCGGTAAGCAGCAGGATCACCAGCGCATACATTATTGCGGTTCTGATTTTCATCACCAATCTCCGTTGTTCAGAACAAGGCTGTCAGCGCATCACTCACTTGCTGTAATAACTGCTGATAACTGAAATCCGCCGCCGCCCGGAATGCTGCGCACAGCAGCAGTGAACAGGAAAAAATCAGCGGCAGAAGAATACATTTCGCAGGCCGGTTCCGGACGGTACAGCGTCCCGGCGGCGCAGACAGCGAGTCCTGACGGCTGCTGATCAGAATATGGCGCAACCGGCTGTAACAGGCGGCCAGAGCTTCCGGTCGTGCGCGGTATTCCCCGCGGAATCCGAGTGATAACAGATAAAACTGTAATTCGAGAAAATCCCGCAGCGGAACGGGGTTATGCACCGCAAGGTGCAGATAGCGGAAAAAGTCCTCTCCGCCGCGCCGGTTCTGAAACACCGCCCCGGTCAGCGTATGTTCCTGCCAGACCGATTCCGCTCCCCACGACGTGCTCAGCACCGCTTCATCCAGCGCGGCACACCAGACAAAGGCACTTTTTCCGATCAGGGAAGGATGCAGCTGACGGGCGGCGCAAATCCGGTAAAACCGGCTCACGCCCTGTAACATCTGCTGCCGGAACAGTGTCAGATCCGGCGGAGTCCCGCCCTGCACCAGCATAATCAATGCCTGAAGCAGCGGTTGTCCTGCGCTGATCAGCACATTTTGTCCGGTGTCCGGATGTCCGGCTTCTGCGGTTGTTACGGAACCTGTCTCCATGACGTATTACCTCCGGGTTATCAGGATGGCATTCAGCCGGGCATGCGGCAGCTGGCCGTCAATGTGCAGCGCCAGAACCGGGTCGTCCTGTGCCATCTGCGCCCACAGCGGGCTGCGGATATCCGGTTCAAAATAAATTGCGCCCGGATGTGTTGTGATCCCCTCCGGAACGCTGTTCAGATGCAGCAGCGGAATACCGGTCAGCCCGTTATTCACACAGGCCGCTATCTGACGGTTTCCGGCCAGTTTCAGCAGGCGTGCTGTCCGGCCTGCATCCGGCGGCCTGCCGCTGTCATCCGCATATTCCACGATCAGGCGGCTTTGCTCCGCAAAGGCGGATTCCGGCAGCGCAAGCCGCAGTAAACGCCGGGTTGTCAGCAGCCGGGTATCCCAGTTCAGCGGCTGTATATGCTGCCGGGTCTGCGAGGCAAGAAAGTGCTTCAGTGACTGAATACAGGGCGTAAACAGCCCGGCGTGATCGTCATTCCGCCACGGTTGCGGTTCAGGCGGTGGTGTCGCGGCCAGCGCATATAAAACGGATTGCAGATGCAGACAGAAACGGTAAAAATCCCGGCAGAAGATACGATCGTCCGCCGCCAGACTTTGCAGTTGTGTCAGCAGCGGTTGTAAATGAAGACAAGCCGTTTCCCCGGCCGGAGCGTTATAAAGCCGCTGAAGCCGCTGTACCAGCAGCAGCCGGATATCCTCTGCCCTGCGGCTCAGCCACGGGTTATCCTGCACAAACAGATACGGCGCACAAAATTCCGCCTCCGGCAGCGGGTGTCCGGCTCCCTCCCGGCAGTGCAGCCGGGCAACCGTCAGTCCGGTTTCATCCTCACGGCACTGTGAGGCACATTTAAGCTGAAGATTCAGATGCGCGGTACTGGTCATCACCGGTTCACGCATCTGCGGTTCCCGGTTTTCACTGACGCTGAGCGGTTTTGCGGTAAAACGATCCGGCGCACTGCTCAGCGGCAGAGTCAGCAGAAACGTCATATCCCCCGCCAGTCCGTCCAGACTGACACTCAGCGGCGTGTCTGTGATAAACGGCGTACCGTCCGGCATCACACCGTGTGCCTGTAACAGCGTCAGTTTTCCCGCCCCTGTCAGGGACTCATCTGTCACCAGCCGGGAAAAACCGGCAAGACCGCCGCTCAGCTGTTGTGTCACATCACGCAGACAATGGCTGTGCAGACGACTTTCCTGGATAAAATGCTCCGGCTGGAGAAATAACCCCTCCTGCCACCAGATACCGGCCGTTTCATTAATCATCATTGCCCCCTGCTGAGAGTGACAATGTCTGCCCATCCAGAAACAGCGATATCTGCATCACCGGCAGCGGAAGAACCGCAATCACCTGCTTGTTACCTGCCTCTGCCGCCGAGAAACCGGCAAGCACACCGATATGTGTCACACCGGGCTGCAATTGCAGCAACAGCGTTTCCAGACCGCCGGGATAGACCGGCGCCGTCACCTTTCTGGCCAGCAGCTGTTCTTTGAGTAACCTCTGATCCTGCTGCCACAGCGGCATAAAGCGTTCACGCTGAAAGATTTCATCGCTGCTGAGCTGGTAGATCCGCAGCACAACCGGCGCCGGGCGGTTATCCGCATTCGGGTTACTGTTTTCATGCGCCCGGATCACCACACGTAACAGACCGGTATCCGGCGGTGTCCCGAAGCGGCAGGACACCGGACCGAAAAATAAAAAAATAAAAATAAACAGATAGATACGTCGTTTCATGATGACTGAATAATTTGGGTGTAAAATTCACTGCGGAAATAATCTGTCAGTTTGGTTTTCAGATGGTCATCCGCGATCTGCTGGCTGAAGAAGCGCTTGTAGGTCTGCCAGTAATCGATTTTTCCGGCAATTTTCTGGTCACGGTGCAGTGCTTCCAACTGCTGAGGGGAAATATCACGGATTATTTTTTCCGCCGCCAGGTCCAGTGCCCGGCTGATTTCCGGCAGCAGTGATTGCAGCAGCACCAGTTTGTCGCCGGCCAGTACCGGCGGCAAAACAGCTTCCGGCGGCGCCGTAAACACAGGAACGGGTTCAGGAACAGGCACACCGGCCGGTTCAGAAACACTCGCCGGTTCCGGTACGGGTTCTGCAACCGGTGCAGGGCTGCCGTACGGTCTGGCCACCGCTGAAAAATGGTAACGGATATCATGCGGTGCCGGTTTTTTCACCGGCGCGGTGCCGAGGAACGGGTCATCATCAAAACAGGTGTTATCATCTGCCGGAGAGAACAGGCTGCGCAGGGCATTTTCTTCGCCCTGTGTATTCAGCGGCTCCGGTGTCCGGCTCAGCGGGGAAAAACAGGATACCAGCAGCCGGAAAGCGCCGATCCCCAGCATGTCGCCGTCCTGTAACAGATAGTCCGTGCCATGACCCAGCGCATCGTGCCGGTTATTGATAAACACGCCGTCACGGCTGGTATCGGTCAGAATATAACCGGCGGCAGTGCAGCGGAGTGTGGCGTGAATATCCTCAATACGGGAATGCGGGTCATCCAGCACAATATCGGCCTGAGCATCACGCCCGATAGTGCCGTCTCTGCCGTCAAAACAGTATTGTGACAGAGGGTTATTCTCCGGCGCGCTGACTATCCGAATCGTCAATGACATAGCGGTGATCCTGATGTTAATCAATAGAAACAACGGGGTTATTATCAGTCACTGATAATGAAACCCGGGTAATGGCAGTCTGCTGTCTGCGTTTTTCAATACAGGCTTCGGCAATCTGCGGCAGAAGTTTACCCGTAATCCCCTGCTCAACCGCTCTTGCGCCGGTTTCTGCTGAATAAGGCAGTGACAACAGATAAGTGACTAATTCATCTGAATAATCAAACGCGCACTGATAGGTTTCCTGAATGCGTTTACCCACCCGTTCCAGTGACAGCCGGGCAATCGCCGCCATTTCCGTGTCATTGAGCGGGTAGTACGGGATAATGGTGGTGCGGCCGAGAAACGACGGCCGGAAATGACGCAGCAGTGCCGGGAAGATCAACTGCACCAGTCCGGCTGTACCCGGACGCTCATCACGGCAGTGCGCCGCAATCTCTTCTTCCGCCGCATTGCTGGTCATAATGATGATCGTGTGACGAAAATCGATTTCCCGCCCTTCACTGTCAGCGATACGGCCTTTGTCGAAAATCTGATAAAACACGTCATGAATGGCCGGATGCGCTTTTTCCATCTCATCAAGCAGCAGGATAGTGTACGGATTACGGCGCACGGCTTCGGTCAGCACACCGCCTTTGCCGTAGCCGGTATAGCCCGCCGGGGCACCCAGCAGCATGGAGACTTTGTGCGGCTCTTTAAACTCCGTCATATTCAGTGTGACCATCCGCCGTTCGTCGCCGCAGAGCGCCTCACAGAGTGCCAGAGCAGTTTCGGTTTTGCCGGTACCGCCCGGGCCGCACATCAGAAATACCCCCTGCGGCCGCAGCGGGTTATTCAGACCACTGCGGGCAATGCGGATAGCCTGTGCCACCGCCGCAACCGGCGCGGTCTGGCCGATCACCCGTTCCGCCACTTTTTCTTCCAGGCGGCTCAGCCGGGAAATGTCATCCGCGGCCAGATGCCCGGCCGGAATGCCCGTCCACAGCGCAATAACCTCCGCAATATGATGGTCATTCACGGCATCTGCCGCACTTTCCGGAGTGACGGAGCGTGCAACCGATAACCCGGCGCAGGCGGTATCCAGCAGACTGATCGCTTTATCGGGCAGTTGCCGCTCCGGCAGATAACGGACAGAAAGCCGTACCGCCGCTTCACAGGCAGCTTCCGTCACCGGCAGGCCATGATGCTGTTCCAGTACCGGTTTCAGGGTATTGAGGATGGTCAGCGTGGTGGCCTCATCCGGCGGAGCGATTTTTACCGGCTGGAAACGCCGCGTCAGCGCGGGATCCGGCTCAATAAACTGTTTGTATTCGGACCAGGTGGTTGCAGCCAGCGCTCTGAATTCACCGCGTGCCAGCGCCGGTTTGAGGATGTTGGCCGCATCCCCCTGACCCGCTGTGCCGCCTGCACCGATCAGGGTATGGGCTTCATCAATAAAAATGATTTTTTCTGTGCTGCCGGTGCGGATCTCCGCCAGCAGGTTTTTCAGCCGCTGCTCAAATTCCCCTTTCATAGCGGCACCCGCCTGTAATGCTGTCAGATCCAGCTCCCAGACTTCGCAGCCGCGCAGACGCTCCGGCACATTGCCGTCACTGATCTGCTGCGCCAGGCCTTCCGCAATGGCGGTTTTTCCCACACCTGCCTCGCCGACCATAATCGGGCTGTTCTGACGGCGGCGGCAGAAAATATCCAGAATCTGACGGATTTCACTGTCACGGCCAATCACCGGGTCGAGTTTTCCCGCCCGCGCCAAAGCCGTCAGATCGCGGGCGTACGTCTCCAGCAGTGTTGTTCCGTGGCTGTCCTGTGCCACCGGAACGGCGCCCGGCGGCAATGCCGTTATCTGCCGCGCCAGCCACTGTGCGTCCACGGATTGTGCCCATGCCGTCACCGCAGGCGGAATACCGCTGCACGCTGTCTGCCGCAGCAGTTGTAACAGATGAATATCACTGATCTGCTGCCCGCCCTGATTCAGCGAGACATGCAGCCAGAGCTGTTTCATCAGTTCTGTCAGTTCCGGGGCAAACACCGGGGACGCATCCGCCGCCTGCGGCAGCAGCGCCAGTGCATCATTCAGGCTGTATTGCAGTGCCGCATTATCTGCCGGTGCCTCACACCAGTTCAGATCACGGCAGGCGGCGATCATCAGCAGCCAGTGCAGCGGTGTGACCGCCCGGTGATGACGGCGGACACACTCCTGCGCCGCATCCTCCAGTGCCGTCACCAGCGGCGGCGATAACCGCCGGATAAGTTGATGTAAATCGATAGTCAGCATAGCGGTTCCTTGTCAGAGCCGGGTATTTCGTCCCAGCCGTAATGCGGCAGCAGCAAGTTGTGCAGGCATCATCTGTGTGTTATCTGTCCGGAAAATAACGTCAAACGTCAGCGGACGGCGGAAAAAGGTACGGATAAATAATCCGAGATAATGGTGATATTCTCCGCCGGTCTGCCAGCTGTCGCGGGGTTGCAGCGGATCAGTAAATACATGTACCTGCAGATGCGCATTCCGCAGATAGCAGTGCGTGCCTGCCAGCGCACCGCCGCCGAGGCGGTTTCCGGTACCGGCAGGCGGGTGATACGGCATACGGACAGGCGGGGCGTACTGAAATTCTGTGCGGCAGGCAAAAAAAGCCGATACTGTCCTGTTCAGTGCCCGCAGCCGGGTATTGCCGCCCCATACCTGCGCCGCTGCCGGGTAACAGACAGCCGCTTCCGGCAGCAATGTCTGTATCAGCGTTGTCAGCGGTAATTCCGCAGCAGCGGATTGTCCGCCGTGCTGCCGGTCTGCCGTCTGCTGTAACCGGCGGCAGACCGCATCAAAAACCAGAAAAAAATCCTGCGGGGCGGTCTGCTGGTGAGCCTGTGCATATTCCGCCACCGGGCCGGTAATATAACGCGGCAGCACACCACCGGTACCGAGCAGGCCGGGGGGATCAGAACGGCTCATCAGCGATCCTTACCGGGCCGTGATATGCCGCACCACGGTCATTACGGCGGCGCAGTATGAGCTGAATAAATTCATGGTCATGACTCAGTGCGGAGAAAAGTGCTTCCAGCAGTGCGGCAAAGAAGGCCGTTCCTGACACGGGCGTGTTGTGTGCCAGTGTGACGGTAATATGCCGCCCCGGAATCGTCAGCGGAAGGTGATGATAAAAACGGACAGTCACGCCGGGTGAGGATGTGACCTCTTCAATGGCGGCAATCAGCGCGGTGATCACCGGTGAATTCTGCCGGTCATACAGCGACAACAGGGCTTTGAGTGGTGCGGCACCGTGCGGTGAATCAGTAAGATCCGTCAGCCGGGTCTGCCGGAGCCGTAAAAAGAGCGCGCACGGATCCGGCTGCACCGGCAGAGGAAGCTGCATTGCCCGCTGAGCGGCAACAACGTGATAGGTCAGCGGATCAGCCTGCTGCGGTGTGACCGGTTCTCCGGCCGCTGTCTCTGCCAGCGCTCCCTGAGTCCCGCGTCCGCGCACAACCCAGAGCCGTGCATGCCCCTCCCCGCTGTCTTCATCAGATAACAGGCAGTTAAGATGTGTCACATCTCCTGCCGCACCGCACACCGGCTGCCAGCAGCAGGCAGAGTGCTGTGTAACCGGCTGATGGTACAGCTGCGGCACCGGCCGGGCAGGCAGTGTGGTGATATCCGTCACCGCGTCCGCTGAATACAAAAGCACATCCGCCCGGGTATCTGCACACAGCGGATGCGGATTGGTGTCCGGCGATACCCGTAACGGCTCACTCTGATGTTCAAAGCAGTTTATCAGCACAGCACGGAACAGCACGATGCTGTCATTGCGGGCAAAGCGTGCCGGTTCCGGCAGCATGTCGCGGAAAATAAATGTCAGTGTGAACTCCTGCCCGCTGCACTGCTGCAGTGAATCCGCCGGTGATATCACCGTGCCTGCCGCCTGTTCCGGATACCACAGCGCGTCATATAACAGTGCCTGCACATTATCTTCCGCTTCCGTACGCTGAGTCAGCGGTAATCGCTGACACGCCTGCGGCGGTAAAAACATCTCTGTTTCCCCGGCATTCAGCCGGATGGCGGCACACTGACGGTGAACAGCATCATCAATCAGCCAGGGAAGCTCGCCGTCGCCGGTAAAATGCAGCGTCAGAGAGGTCAGATTCAGTTCTGATACCGGGAGCCCCGGCACGGTCACCGAAAAAGTCAGTTGCAGGGAACAGGCTGCGGTACGGCTCTCCCCCTGCTCCGGATAGATCACCGCCTGCGGAATAAACCGGTGTCCGGTTATTGCCAGCGGCGTCAGCGTCAGCGGCTGCTGTGTCCGCCAGTGTATGGTATCCCCGGCGGCATTCAGGGTGGTGAACGGTGTATCCGCCGCCAGCGTCTGCACCTGTGCCGCCGCCTGCGGTGTGAATACCACCGGCAGCAGCGCAGGCACCGGGCGCAGGTAGTCCGGAAACACAGTACGGACAAGTGTTTCTGTCAGCTGCGGCGCAGTCAGATCCAGCTGCTGCGCCGTCAGACCCGTCAGATACGCCACGCCATCGAGAAGCGCACGCAGTTGCGGATCGGTAATCGTCTGTCTGCTGATCCCCAGCAACTGCGCCTGATGCGGATGCTGACGACAGAAAGCATCCAGCCCCTCCAGCAGCTGCTGCCGCTGCTGTTCAAAATAATATAGTGTGTTGTCACGCACCGGCGGCCTCCGTGTTTATCAGTTGTCCGGCATTAAAATCCAGACAGACCGGCAGACACACTTCCCGGCCGCCGTACAGTGCGGTGATCTCAAAATGAATCTGATGCTGCCGGTATGAATGCGGCACGATGCTGACACTCACCTGCTGTAAGCGCGGCTCATAGCAGCGGATAAGACTTTCGATTTCCTGTGTGATTGCCGTGAGATGGAATTTTCCCTGCGCCCGCAGCAGATGGCTCTGACCAAACCCGGCGATACCGCTGCCTTTCCTGCCGTCCTGCCAGATCGGTGCTCTGGCGTTGATGATCCGGTACAGATGCGCCGTAACCGCCCGTTCCGTACAGGGCTGATACGGCGGCTCATCCGCTTCGTGGCACAGCCGTTCGAGCAGGCTCATAACAACACCTCTCCCTGCGGCCGGGAAAACCAGAGTGTGAGATCCACATTCGCCTCGCTGATATCGTACTGATACTGCGGCTGCAGGCAGATACGGCACTGATAACGCGCCGGGTCCGCCGGATCCGCACTCATGATGACAGACGCACGGCGCAGCGGATAATCGGCCATAATGACATCCTCGCCGTAATCAACATCGCTGACATAACGTTTCAGCCATTTTTCCACTGCACGCTGACACGCAGCCGGGGAATCAAAATTGCCGATTTTGTCGCGAATCTGCGTCCGGATGGCATGCGCAAACCGGCATGCCATCAGATTCACCGGCAGCATGGTCAGTTGCCGCCAGCGGGGCTCCGGCGGCAGCCAGACACTGTAATAACTGAAAAAACCGTACTGCCCGCTGAGATACAGTGAAGTACAGGCGGTCAGCCCCTGTTCTGCCCAGAAATTATCCTGTTCGCAGGCCAGATCGGTTTCCGTGACTATCTCCGGCGGCGTAAGCGCATCTCCTCCTGTCAGCGGAGCCACTATCGCCCCCTGCGTGCCGCCGCTGTCATAACTGCGCAAAAAGCCAAACCAGCTGATCCGCTCAAACTCACGGATAACATTCATCACCACCAGCCAGGCAGCATTGCCCCATAATTCCCCGCCATGCGGATTATCCGGCTGATAAACAAAGCCGCAGCGGGGTGTTTTATGTGGATAACGCAGCAGAAAACGCGGCAGCGCGAGATAAAGAAAGCGCGCTTGTTCGTGACAACGTAACTTTTGCCACAGGCAGTAATCCGGGCTGTTCAGAATACGGGAAATTCTGTCGTGATCCGCGGAGAACCAGTGCAGGTCATCTCCGGTAAAATGCGGGTCAGTACCGGTGATCACCGGACATAATGACACTTCTCCCAGCTCAGCCAGCCGGGTGGCGGTATACAGCTCGTCATACTCACCACCGCCGGTAAATACCATCTGGTGATCCACCAGCAGCAGCCCGAACGGCAATCCCCCCGCCGTATTCAGTTCACGCTGATACAGCAGGCGGTATAACAGGGTATGACGGATATCAAAGGCGGTGTTCAGCTCCCGGGCCAGCAGCGGCCAGGAGAGATCCAGCAGGCGGATAACCACCCGCCGGGGGGATGAGACCAGGGCGGTCAGATGACGCAGACTGCGCCAGCGGGCTTCCAGCGCGCAGAAATCCGGGTGATGCAGCACCTGTTGCAGCTGAGTGGTGCACAACCGGTCGATACCGTGAACAGCGTGCTGTATCAGCGCACAAAACTGACTGTGATCCTGCCGGGCCGCCGCCTGATGCAGCGCAGTCTGAAAATCCGTCATCCGTGACATCCTGTATTACCCGCCCGGAATATCCGCCACCATCCGCAGCGAAGCCGTAAGCGCTTCCATCTGCAACCACGGTCTGATCCACGCCACCGCCGCATACATACCGGGACGGCCGGGTAAATCTGTCACGGTGACTTTGGCTTCCGCCAGCGGATGCGTGGCTTTGGCTTCATTACCGATAGCATTGGGATTAACATACTGATGCAGCCAGCGATCGAGGGATTTTTCCACATCCGCCGCCGAAAGATTTGAACCGACACGGTCACGGCCAATCACCTTCAGATACTGTGCGATACGGCTGCTTGCCATGACGTAAGGCAGTCTGGCTGAAATTGCCGCATTAGCTGTCGCCGCCGGATCAGTATAGATTTTCGGTTTATGTACCGTCTGCGCGCCCATAAATACGCCGTGTGCAGCATTTTTGTAATGCACAAGCGGCAGAAAGCCGAGGTCACTGAGCTCTTTTTCCCGCTCATCGGTGAGATTCACCTGTGCCGGGCAAAGCTGAACGGCGTCACGGGCATCATTGCGGTAAATATAATTCGGCAGATTATCCACTTTGCCGCCATTCTCCGCCCCGCGCACCGCAGTACACCAGCCGAAGCGGCGGTAAGCCTGTGTCAGCAGCAACCCGTAAGCATAGGCTGCATTGCTCCAGACAAACTGATCCTGTGACGACACGTGAGCGGAGCCGTCCGCCCGCTGCGGTAATTCCTCAAACTCAAATCCGCTGATACTTTTTCCGCCGGTGCCGTAAGGCTGACGCGCCAGGGTTTTCGGCAGTGTCAGTGCCACATAACGGGATTCATCGGAGGAGCGGAATGCATTCCACGAGGCATACGCGGGAGCATCAAACCCGGCGGCCACCGGTTTGCCGTCTGCAAATTGGGTCACTGACTGAAAATCAAACATCGACTGCCCCGCCGCCGCCACAAACGGCGCATGTGAGGCACTGGCCACTTCGCCGATGTAACGCAGCAGCGCCACATCCTCATCACCGTAGCCAAATTCAAAATCCCCGAGCAGCACCCCGTACGGCTGACCGCCCGCGGTACCAAACTCCGCCTGATAAACACAGTTAAAAAACGGGCTGCGATCAATCGCCGGTGCATTCTCAAACTGTTGCAGCAGCTCGGTTTTGGTGTAATCCGCCATACGGATTTTCAGATCAGCGCCGGGGTCACTTTCCCTGACCAGCTTATGCAGCCCCAGCCAGCTGCCCTCCAGCCGCCGGAAATCCGGAGCGGTCATCACTTCGGATAATTGTGCTGAAATCTGTTTATCAATCATAGCGATAGCTTTACGCAGCGTGAGCGTCAGGTTTTTGTCCCAGCTCACGGTGCCCGCCATGGCCTGACGGGTCAGCGCGGTCATCAGATCACGGGTGGTATCCGGCGGCGTCTGCACGGTGGCCTGCACTGCGCGATCCAGAAAACTGAGTTCCGCCGTGCTCTGTGATGCTGCCGCCTGTTGCTGCAGGGTGTCGCTCATCAGCGTTCCTCCTGTACAGCCAGCTCGGAGGAAAGCGAACTCAGCGCTTCAGTGTTTTGCAGGATTTCTTTGAGCAACTGCTCCAGATCACGGGAGCGGTCTGCTTTGCTGAGCAGCGTTTTCAACTGATTACGGGTTTCAACCAGCGATTTAAGCGGTGCAATCTGATTAACCAGATTTTCCGGATGGAAATCCGCCATCGAGGTAAAAGAGAGTTCAACCGGAAATTCACTGCCGTCATCACTGAGTGTATTGGTGACATTAAAGGTCAGTTCCGGGTTTACCTGCGCCATCACATCATTAAAATTGTCGTTATCAATACCGGTAAATTCCCGGTCTTCCGGCGCACATTTTTTATCCGCCGGTTTGTGGCCGGAGAAATCACCGACCACCCCGACGACAAACGGCAGCTCCCGGTTTTCTGATTCCCCGTTTACTTCAACATCATACGTAATACTGACGCGGTTTTTATTTACCCGCTTGTGCTGTGCATTCATTGC
This sequence comes from Morganella morganii, assembly GCF_019242955.1. GTDB lineage: Bacteria > Pseudomonadota > Gammaproteobacteria > Enterobacterales > Enterobacteriaceae > Morganella > Morganella sibonii. The sequence goes on along the minus strand of NZ_CP066129.1, from coordinate 1,608,706 downwards.
CATAACAATTTTCCTGCGGTTATCAAGAAAACGGGAAGCCCTCAGGCTTCCCGTTCAGTATTATTTCGCGCCGGACAGCAGTTTGCCCTGCGGCAGGTTGTAGGTAACAATACCGCCCTCTTTCAGCTCACCGCCTTCCAGTTCATAGGAATGTTTCTGTGAAATCTCCACATAGGAGAACGTGATCATTTCATGCGGCTGTGCGCCGTCATAACCGCTGACGTTGTAACCGGTCAGGCGGGCATGAGAAAGTTTGATCTGGAAATACACCGATGCGCCGGAACCGTCAGCTTCCGGTTTGGTAAAGGCGATTTCCACCGTTTTACCTTCTTTACCCGGATTAAACAGGAAAGAAAGCAGATCTTCCGATGCACCATCAATCTGTTTTGCCACACTGACCGGCTGAATCGCGACCATACCGGAATCGGCGTTATTGCCGTTACCGATATCCATCGCCACATTGCGGGAACCTCCCCAGCTGTAAGAATCCACCGCAAACCAGTTTGTGCCGTCCAGGCCGATAACTGTTGCGCCGCCTTTAATATCAACGCCATCAATTCGCATATAAATACTTGCCATAACTATCCTTATTATGTGTGTGTAATAATTACCAGCGCAGTGCGGTATTACCGCGCTCTGCCGGTAAGGTCGGGTTTTCATCTGCGGATGCCGTACCGGATATACCGCTTTCCGGCTCCGGCAATTCCGTCATCTGCATGTCATTCAGACCGGTCAGTGAAAAAATCCGGTCCAGCAGTGTACTGTTGTCTTCCAGTAATATTTCCTGCCACAGCCCGGCCAGAGACATCTGTCCCCAGCGGATGGCTTTTTCCAGCAGGTAGGAGATCGGGCTGTGAGGTTCGCTGTCTCTGAAATAGCGTGAAATTTCGCGCAACTGCCGCAGTGCCGTATCACGGTTATGATGATTACGCTGACTGAGTGCCGGAAAATCCGGGCGGGCGGTCTGTCCCGCTGCCGGCGATACCGGTTTTTGCGGCGGAGATTCCGGCTGTACATCCGTTACCGGTGGTGCTGACAACGGCAGACCGCTGACAGCCATCACAGCGCTGCGGTAACCGGTCAGTAATTCGGTAAAAAAGGCGGGATGTACTGTGCCGGCAGCGCTTCGTGCCGCAAAAAATGCAGCCAGCGGCTGTAAGTGCGCCAGGCACTGTGTCAGCATATCAATGCGCTGACGGGCATCTGTCCGGGCTTCTTCAGAGCGCGCCGGGAGATCCGGCAGCGCTCCGCGGTGCTGACATTGCAGATAATGGTAATAGGGGATGTCATCCGCCACCGGCAACAGTAATACCGCACTGTAAAACAAACAATTTTCGGTACCGGTGCCCAAAATCAGACTCAGTTCCTGTAATTTTATCTGCTCTGCCTGCGGGTCTTCCGTATGTTGCGGCGGCAGGTGTTCCCAGCGCTCTGTCATCTGGACAGAGAACCAGGCAAGAGACTGCTCAAGGGCGCAGAGAGACGGGTCCTGTAAAATCTGACACCAGAGATACCAGCCGGAAAGACTGATATCACGGGCAGTATCTGCCAGAACCGGAAACAGCGCATCCGCCAGTGCGGTCTGATCGGCAAGCATCTGCTGCCGGTGCTGCACCCTGCTGTCCTCATCGGTTTGCTGTAACAGGCGGCGCAGTGAAGACTGGGCGATATTGAACAGATTACGCAGCGGCCGGTAACGGGCACTGTCTGCTTTTAAATACTCCCCCTGCGGCTGTGTTTCACAGACGGGCAACCACAGTGCTTTCTGCTCATCCTGAGACAATGGCATACCTTTCCCTTTACTTTCCGAGCCTGTTTTCCGATGCGGAAAGTAAACCATATTGAAAGGATTACCACTGTCAGCAACTTCATTGATTTTTTTAGCTTTGCGCCAGACTGCGGCAGCAGATTGTGCAGGAGAACACCGTCGGCACTGAATTTACTTTATCTTTTAAAAACAGAAAATTAGCTTAAATATCAGATAATAATCCTGATCATCCTTTATTAGCAGACTTATTATTTTAGCTTTACCCATTATTTTGTGATCTGTTGCTGTTTATTTTTGATGAATTTCAGCGGTAAAATAAAAACAATAATCCGCCCTGAAGATTTATTCAGGACAAAACTCGGTCGGCGGTGAAATTATCACCGCGTTTGCATAATGTGGCTAACTATCATGAGTAATGTAATTGCGTTTACTGATGCGGACACCAATCCCTGTATGCAGTGCGGGGCATGCTGTGCCTATTTCCGGGTCTCATTTTATCACGGAGAAATGGATATCACGGGCGGTGTGGTACCGGCAGAGATGACAGAAAAAGTGAATGATTTTATGGCCTGTATGAAAGGTACAGATCAGAAATCCCCGCGCTGTATCAATCTTCAGGGGGAAGTCGGTCAGTGTGTGGCATGCAGTATCTACACACAGCGTCCGTCCCCCTGCCGTGAATTTGATCAGTCATGGGTCAGCGGTGTGCACAATGCCGCCTGTGACCGGGCAAGAGCCGCACACGGCCTGCCTCCGCTGGAACCGCCATCCCGGCATAATGATCACGCCGCCTGAGCACCGCCGTTTTGCACTAACGTTTTTACGGCTGTTCAGGTAGGATAGCAGCATTAAAATCAGACTGAATAAGGACAGCCGTATGAGCGATTATGCACAAAGTGTTGCTGATGTGGAAAAAGCCATTGAGAGCAACAGTATCACTGAAATGAATGAACTGATGGTCAGCCTGGGTGACAGTAACCCGCTGCCGTATGAACAGCGTTATGAGTTACAGCAACGCCTCCGTCAGGCGATAATGGATCACGGAAAAATACATCACTAGTTAATTCTTATTCCGTACCGGCTTTTATTCAGCATAATATGCCGGTGCGGAGTGTCATGTTTATTCCGTTAATGTCAGCTTTTGCAAAAATCGCTGTCATCCCTGTACTAACGGCCGCTTAATCCGCTATTCTTTTCCTGTCAGCTACCTTATTCATTCATCTGATTATTATTTATAACAAATCAATCTTATCTGCCCATTAATTAAAAACCGAAAATAAGACACAGTATATTATTGTTTTATATTACAGTTTTATGAAATTTATCATTTTATTCTCTGCTAAAAAATACCTTATTTATCTATAGAGGAAAGGGAATAATCAGCATATGATATTGAATATGTTTCACCGACGTGACCATTTAAACGTGCGTTGTATGTTGTGTTCTGTTTTGCTGAACATCTGCCGGGTTTGTAAGGAATGCTTATTATGGAAGTATCAAACTATTCACCGCTACTGAGCTATTACGCGTACATTAAAAAATTTATTGCGTCTCCGGCAACCATGGGAACCATTACCCCCTCATCACGCTGGCTGTGTCGTGCAATGGTCCGCCACGTCGACTGGAACGGTGTTCAGCATTTTGCTGAACTGGGTGCCGGTACCGGGGTTATCACCCGTCAGATTCTGGATCAGATGAATCCGCAGGCAAAACTGGATGCCTACGAGATTGATCCGTATTTTGTCAGTCTGCTGAATAAATTTCAGGACAGCCGTCTGGGGATTTTTTCGGACTCGGCGGAAAAACTGAACCACCCGTATAATGTGATTTTTTCCGGCCTGCCGTTCCTGTCTATTGACCGCCGGGTCGGGCTGCGTATTCTGAAAGCAGTACGTGACAATCTTGAAATCAGTAACGGACAGTTTATTCTGTTTCAGTACACCACCAAGTTTGAGAAATACCTGCACCGCTATTTCCATTTCCGCAAAGAGCGTGTGATGTTTAACGTTCCGCCGGCGTGGGTGTATATCTGTACCCCTAAAAGACGTCATACCAATAACTGATCATACGCAGGTGTCCCTCCATACCGGGACACCTGCCATCTCAATACCTCTGATTTACAGGTTATTATGTTAACTGTCATTCCTGCAAAACCGGCTTATTTTCCGCGCCTTGTGGCTATCTGGGAATCATCCGTCCGCGCCACACATGATTTTTTAGGTGAGGCTGATATTGAAAAGCTGCGTCCGCTGCTGCTGAATACCTATCTGCCGAACCTGAATGTGGTGATGGCTCAGGATGAAAACGGAGAGATTCACGGCTTCCTCGGCACAGACGGAAACCGGATTGAGATGCTGTTTGCGGATGCGGCAATTCGCGGCAAAGGCACCGGTAAATTCCTGCTGAATTATGCAATTGAGCAGTTACAGGCCGATGAGCTGGATGTGAATGAACAAAACCCGCAGGGCGCCGGTTTTTACCGCCATATGGGCTTTATACAGACAGGCCGTTCTGAACTGGATGGTGAGGGAAACCCGTTCCCGCTGCTGCACATGAAATATACCGGCAAAACAGCGGGATGATGTCTCAGCCGAAGACACCGGTTGAGAGATAACGGTCACCGCGATCGCAAATAACAACCACAATCACCGCTCCCGGTTTTTCTTTCGCAATCCTCAGCGCACCGGCCACCGCCCCGCCGGAGCTGACCCCGCAGAAAATACCTTCCTGCTGTGCAAGCTGACGCATGGTGTTCTCCGCGTCCTGCTGGGTGATATCCAGAATATCATCCACCAGCTGCGGCTGAAAAATACCCGGCAGATACCCCGGTGACCAGCGCCGTATCCCCGGAATCTGGCTGTTTTCCGCCGGTTGCAGACCGGTGATATTCACCTGCGGCGCGACCTCTTTCAGGTAACGCGCCACCCCGGTGATGGTGCCGGTGGTGCCCATCGCGGAAACAAAATGTGTGATACGGCCACCGGTCTGCTGCCAGATCTCCGGACCGGTTGTCCGGTAGTGGGCCAGCGGATTATCGGGGTTATTAAACTGATCGAGCACATAGCCCTCCCCGTCCGCTGCCATCTGCCGCGCCAGATCCCGTGCACCTTCCATGCCCTGCGCCCGGCTGACCAGCACCAGTTCCGCACCGTACGCCTTCATGGCGGCCTGACGTTCGGCACTCATATTTTCCGGCATCAGCAGTTTTAATTTGTATCCGCGTATGGCGGAAATCATCGCCAGTGCAATACCGGTATTGCCGCTGGTGGCTTCAATCAGCGTGTCGCCGGGACGAATTTCCCCGCGCTGTTCAGCGCCTTCAATCATACTTTTCGCCGCACGATCTTTTACCGAGCCGCCGGGGTTATTGCCTTCCGGTTTGATCCAGATTTCCGCACCGTACTCTTCCCCCAGCCGGGCAAGCCGGAAAAGCGGGGTATTACCGATACCATTACTGATAGATGCCACGTTATTCAGCCTCCTGAGCCGTAAACTGAAACCATACCGCCGCAGCAAGGCAATATGCAACCGGATTTATTCTCATGTTCATGCGCACTGCGCCTGCGGCAGCAGTGCCAGTTCGTGTTCACCGCGGAACAGCCGCAGCTCTCTGATAGTCAGCCAGACAGAATCACCGGCAGCAGCGCGGGTGTCCGGCGGTAATATCACCGTCACTTCATCTTCTGCGGCTTCCGTGGTCACCACCGCAGTACGGTAGTGACCGTGTGAACGGAGCGTCACTATCCGTGCGGCAACCGCATCTGCTGAAAACGTATGTTTCAGTGTCAGCGACCACGGGCGCACAAATACGGCCACCGGCCCGGAACCGGCCGTCAGCGCGGTAACCGGCTGATGCACACCGCCGACCCGTACCACACCGTCAGTACCGATATCACCGCGGAAAATATTTATCTGACCAAGAAATTCCGTCACAAAACGGTTACTATCATCATTGCCGAGGCTTTCCGGTGCCGCGACCTGCTCTATATGCCCGCTGCGCATTACCACGATACGATCGGCCACTTCCAGTGCTTCTTCCTGATCGTGTGTCACAAACACAGCGGTGAATCCCAGCGACTGATGCAGCTGACGCAGCCAGCGGCGCAGTTCGGTTCTCACCCCGGCATCCAGTGCACCGAACGGCTCATCCAGCAGCAGGATACGCGGCTCCGCCGCCAGCGCTCTGGCCAGTGCCACCCGCTGCTGCTGCCCTCCGGAAAGCTGCGCCGGATACCGATCCGCCAGGTGCGGCATCTGAATTTTTTCCAGCAGTGACATCACTTTATCGCGGATCTGCGTTTTTGACGGCCGTGTTTTACGCGGCAGAACGGTCAGCCCGAACGCGATATTGTCAAACACCGTCATATGCCGGAACAACGCATAGTGCTGGAATACAAACCCGGCACGGCGCTCACCGGCGGCCATCCCGGAGACTTCCTCACCGCTGATATACAGTTCACCGGCGGTGTGAGGCGTCAGTCCGGCAATAATGCGCAGCAGTGTGGTTTTTCCGGAGCCGGACGGCCCCAGTAACGCCACCATTTCACCGTCCGCCACCGACAGCGAGATATCCTGCAATACCGGCTCTGCGCCGAAATGATGTGTCAGATGACGGATCTCAATGCTCATATTTCCTCCGGTATCCCTGATATGCCATCACGCCGTGACGAATGCATAAGGTCACAACAGCCATCAGCGCCAGCAGCCCGGATGCGGTAAACGCCGCCACCGTCTGATAATCCTGATGCAATAATTCCACCTGCAGCGGCAAAGTGAACGTTTCCCCGCGAATCGCCCCGGAAACCACCGAGACCGCACCAAACTCCCCGATAGCACGGGCATTGGTCAGTATCACACCGTAAAACAACGGCCAGCGGATATTCGGCAGCGTCACCCGCCACCAAATCTGCCACGCACGGGCTCCCAGCAGCACAGCAGCCTCTTCCTCCTGCGCGCCCTGACTGAGCATCACCGGCACCAGTTCTCTGACCACATAGGGACAGGTCACAAAAATAGTCACCAGCACAATCCCCGGCAGCGCAAACATGATTTGGGTATCCAGCGAGCTTTCCAGAAAACCGCCAAGCCAGCTGTTCGAGCCGTACAGCAGCAGGTAAAGCAGCCCGGCAATCACCGGCGATACCGCAAACGGCAGATCCGCCAGTGTCAGCAGTAACTGACGGCCGGGAAAACGGAACCGTGTCACCAGCCACGCCAGCAGTGTGCCGAAAATCAGATTCACCGGTACGGTGATCAGCGCCACAATCAGCGTCAGCCAGATAGCATGCAGCATATCCGCCTCCGCCAGCGCCCGGACCACACCACCGATACCGTCAGATAACGCGGTGACAAAAATCCATATCAGCGGAACAATCAGGATCACAAACGTCAGCAGCAGACCGGCGCCAATCAGCAGCCATTTCTGCCACGGGAAACGCCTGCGGCGCAATGAATCAGCCATGTGACCTGCCTGTGCGCAACCCGGCGCGGCTCTGGATGATATTCACCGCCAGCAGCAGCACCAGTGATGTCATCAGCACCACAGAGGCAATAGCTGCTGCTGCCGGATATTCAAATTCCTGCAAACGGACAAAAATCAGGAACGATACCACTTCCGTCTGCCACGCCAGATTACCGGCGATAAAAATCACCGCGCCGAACTCACCGAGACTGCGGGTAAACGATAAAACGGTGCCCGCCAGGGCGGCAGGCGCAATTTCCGGCCAGATCACACGGCAGAATATCTGAAAACGCGAAGCACCCAGCGTTTCTGCCGCTTCCTCATATTCCGGTTTCAGGGTTTCCAGCACCGGCTGTACCGTGCGGACAACAAACGGAATACTGGTAAACATCATCGCGACAGCAATACCAATCCAGGTATTCACCACCGTGATATTAAATGAGTCAAAAAAACGGCCGTACCAGCCGTTGGGGGCAAACAGTGTGGCGAGTGTCAGCCCCGCTACCGCGGTGGGCAGTGCAAAGGGCAGATCCATCAGGCCGTCGAGAATACGGCGGCCGGGAAAGCGGTAGCGGGTCAGAATCCAGGCCATCAGCACACCAAAAACAGCATTGAACAGACTGGCGGCCAGCGCAGCGAGCAGCGTGACTTTATAGGCGGCAACCACCTGCGGACCGGTGATCACCTGCCAGTACTGCGCCCAGCTCATCTGTGACAGCTGTAATACCAGCGCGGTGAGGGGCAGCAGCAGGATCAGCCCGCTGTAAAGCAGGGTAAACCCGAGGGATAGGCCGAATCCCGGCAATACCCGCCTTACCATATCAGCGTCCCTGAGCCATCAGAGTGTCAAATTCACCGCCTGAATTAAAACGACTTTTCATCACTTCAGACCATGAACCAAACTGATCTTCCACTTTAAACAGCGTGACCGGCGGAAATTGTCCTTTGGTCGCCGCCATTACATCCGGGTCGGTAACACGGTAATTAAACTGAGTCATTTTTGCCTGCGCAGCCGGGCTGTACAGGAAAGTCAGATACGCATCAGCAACGGCCTGAGTGCCATTTTTTTCCGTGTTTTTATCCACCCGCGCCACCGGAAATTCCGCCAGAATATTCGATGCCGGAACGATAACATCGTAATCATCAGCGCCATATTCATTGCGGATATTATTCACTTCTGATTCAAAACTGATCAGCACATCTCCCAGCCCGCGGTCGATAAATGACGTGGTGGCTCCGCGGCCGCCGGTATCAAATACCGCGACATTACTGAGGAATTTTTTCATCTGCTCCTGCGTTTTAGCACTGTTTTTACCGTTTTTCTGCTGCCAGAAACCCTCCGCAGCCAGGTAAGTATAGCGGCCGTTACCGGAGGTTTTCGGATTCGGGAAGACGATTTTCACATCATCACGCAGCAGGGAATCCCAGTCTTTTATCTGTTTCGGGTTTCCTTTGCGTACCAGAAAAGCCATGGTGGAATAATACGGAGAACTGTTATTCGGCAGACGGGCCTGCCAGTCAGCCGCCAGCAGGTTTCCTTTATCATGCAGAATCTGCACATCTGTTACCTGGTTATAAGTGACCACATCTGCCCGCAGTCCCTGTAATATCGCCAGGGCCTGTTTTGAGGAGCCGCCGTGCGACTGGCGGATAGTCAGCGGATCATCCGGGTGTTCCGCATTCCACTGTTTTTCAAACAACGGGTTAATGTCCGTGAACAACTCACGGGCAATATCATAGGAGCTGTTCAGCAGCTGAGCAGCACCGGCGGCGCCACTCCATACCGCAGAGAGGAGCAGCAGACCGGCAGGTAATACAGCGTTGGCAGACAGTTTCACGGCGGAGAACCTCATTATGATGATGCGTTTCAGGGAACTCCGGTCAGTGTGCATATATCAGTAAAGTGATACAAGCCATTTACTTATACCATTATGGAATTATATATAGTGATTATTTCCTTCCGGATATTATGCATCGATATGTTTCTTTTCTTCCTGCTTTGCTGATGCTTTTTCATTATGCTGATTGTGATCACAACTGCCGTGTGAACCGTGTCCTCTGTGCATAAAGAAGTGCATCAGCGGGCAAATCAGTAACATCAGCAGAAACCAGTTTTCTCTGAAAAATTCGTACATGGGGAACCTCCTGTGTGGTTGATACCTGCAGGATAGGGGGTGCCCTCAGGGGAAGGTACAGCGGAATAGTGTCATTTAGCCTTTGTTTTTGTAAGGATAAAGACAGGTGTGAAAATGTGCAGCACCACGGAGCAGGTACAACGGTGATAACGGGCAAAGGAAACGAAAAGCATGCGCGCCATGGATGGCGCGCCTGAGCTTACAGGGATGTATTCACAGCGACTTTTCGTTTTTGCCCGTTATCAGCCGGTTCCGGACTTAAAGTGACATCCGCTTACAGCGCGCTCAGCTGTTCCAGCGACGGCGCATAATAGTAAGCACCTGTTTTCGGTTTACTGAAACGCAGCAGATCATCAAATTTGCCGTCAGTTTCACCGAACATACTCAGCAGTTGCTGCTCAATATTGTGCAGGCGACCACAGTACGCGATAAAGAACAGTCCGTGCTCACCACTGGCAGTACCGTACGGCAGGCTCTGGCGCAGAATGGAAAGTTCTTCGCCCTCCTCCTCAATGACCACACGCGACACATGAGACGTTACATTACGCACATTCTCATCCAGCTCGGTACTGTCCGCTTTGGTGCGGCCAATCATCTTTTCCTGCTGTTCTTCAGAAAAACGCGTCCATTTATTCAGGCTGTGCGCCCAGCGCTGTGTGAGGATATAACTGCCGCCCGCATCTTCTCCATCCGCGATCAGTGCCACATCCGGACGCTCTTCCCCTTCCGGGTTTTCAGTACCGTCAATGAAACCGCTCAGGTCGCGCTCTTCTGTCCAGCGGAAACCGTGTGTTTCACCCTGAATATCAACCGCACCGGCAAATGCCGCCACCGCCGCCTGTGCCAGCGAGAAGTTGATATCATGACGCTGAGAATGAATGTGGATCAGTAAATCATACTGAGTGGCCGGTGCCAGACCGCGCCCCAGTTCACGGAAGTTTTTCAGTTCCGGCGCACTGCTCTCACTGCCCAGCTGACGCCACAGATCATGACCGAATGCCACTGTCGCACTCAGCTGATCAGAGGCAAATTGTGCCTGTAATTTTTTCAGTGCCGCCAGGAAAATCTGACAACCGCGCCGGATTGCCGGTAAATCATCTTTCGTGTTTGCTTCAATAAAAATACCGAAACGGCAGTGTTCCGGCAGAATACCGCTTTGTGCTTGTGACATATTGCTCCCTTTGCATCGTCAGTCTGATCAGGAAATGGCCTTATCATAAATCACTGACACGGAATTACATTGCTATTCCGCAAGTTCATCTGTCATTGCGGGTTATTTATTTGCCCAGACGATATAACTGACTGTCCAGTTTTTCAGAATATCATCTGACGGCATCAGTGTTTCAGGACCAAACCAGATTCCGCGGAAAACATAGGAAATACGCGGGGTCTGTGGTGAACGACAGATAACCTGTGCAACATTGTCAAATTCAGATGTCAGCGTACAGGCACCGGCAGCTGCCTGCGGATAGATATCAGAAAACCGTGTTCCGGTTCCGGTATCCCACTCAGTGCGGATATCCGCATCATTGACGACAATACGCTGCACAGTTCCGTTTTCCGGCCCGGACAGCCGGATAACGGTTTTATCATCCTTCCGGCCCTCAAAAATCTTAACGATCTCACCCTGCTCTGTCTGCATACCACCGCGCAGCGTGTATTTGTCGTCCAGACCCTGACTGATTGCACTTTCTGTCATGGCGGTCTGATTATTCACATCACCGACCCCCTGTGCCGTCATCGTCATTGCACTGCTGCTGAACCAGCTTACCGGCGATAATGATGACCATGAAAACGAACTGCACCCGTTCAGCATCAGTACGGTACCGGCCACGGCGGCCAGTTTAATTGCCTGATAACACTTCATTCATTGCTCCTTTCATTCGGTTCAGATATCAGACTCCGGAATTGACAAAACATTCATTCTGAATTATTACATCAAATAACTTTAATGAAATAAGTATATTTACGAATTCAGTAAATTAACGTTTCCGATAAGATATGTCCCGGCATATCACCGACATTCTCATTTACCGGCGTCGTAAGCTATGGCTGAAATGACATTCACATCATCGTCTTTTTACCTGTTTTCAGCAGTTGTTCTGACAGGTATATCAGGGTTTCAGCCTGCTGCTGCTTTGCCGTCATTTTCCGCGTATGAATATCATCAGAGTACTGTCAAATGTGAAACGCCGCAGCGTTTTGTCATCAAACAACTGCCCTATCTGCAGGATAACAGCCGTGTGATCCTGGAAGGTAATATTCAGTCTCAGATTTCAGCGGAACACTATCTGCTGGGGGATTACAGCGGTATTGTCGAAGTAAAAATCCCGGCAGATTTGTGGGGAAAAAAGATTATCACGACTAACGATATTATCCGTATTGAAGGCGGAATGGAAAAAGACCGCCATGAGATTGTGGTGACTGCCGATGCGCTCAGTGTGGTGAATCCGGGCAGTTAATATTCCGGATCGGTGAGCAGGCGTTTCGTGTAGGTCAGGCTGTCCTGCTGACATTCGTCGTAAGCCAGTTTGTCAAACATACTCAGCGTGGCGGTATTGTCATCCGGGATCACCAGCAGCAGTTGCGGACATCCCCGCGCCAGCAGCTTTTTCTCCAGTCTCACCACCATGGCGTTTGCAATTCCCCGCCCCTGAAACTCCGGATGCACGGCCAGGTAATAGGCATAACCCCGGTATCCGTCATAGCCGCCCAGCAGCGTACCCACCACTTCACCGTTGACCTCTGCCACCAGAAACAGTGCCGGATCATGTGCCATTTTCCGCTCGATCACGGTTTCCGGGTCATCCGGAGGGGTGACCAGATCACAGCGTTCCCAGAGCGCAACAACCTCTTCAAAATCACCTTGCTGAAATGTGCGAATGTCCATACCGTTACCTGTCTGCCGGTTGTCTGCCCGTGTCCGTGACGGAACGGGTGTGATATCTTATAAAAACAAAATGATATACTAAAGTTTATCCGCAGCTCAATGGTCGTGATGTAATGAATATCCCTGATAGTGACAGTGTTAAAGATTTTTTCCTTCAATTGCAGGACTCCCTTTGCGGACAACTGGCCGCCAGTGACGGCGGTGCGGCGTTTACTGAAGATAAATGGCAGCGGGAGTCCGGCGGCGGCGGACGCAGCCGGGTACTGAAATCCGGCGCACTGTTTGAGCAGGCCGGTGTCAATTTTTCACACGTCAGCGGGGATAATCTGCCGCCATCTGCCACCGCACACCGGCCGGAACTGGCCGGGTGTCACTATCAGGCCATGGGTGTCTCTCTGGTGCTGCATCCGCATAATCCGTATGTGCCAGCCGCGCACGCTAATGTCCGCTTTTTTATGGCTGAAAAAGCCGGATGTGAGCCGGTCTGGTGGTTCGGTGGCGGTTTTGATCTGACACCTTTTTATCCGTTTGCCGAAGATGCCGTACACTGGCATACCGTGGCGCGGGATATCTGCCGGCCACTGGGTGAGGATGCCTGGCCGCGTTATAAAAAATGGTGCGATGACTATTTTTATCTGAAACACCGTAATGAAGCCCGTGGTATCGGCGGTCTGTTCTTTGATGACCTGAATAAACCCGGTTTTGAGGAATGCTTTGCCTTTACTCAGGCTGTCGGCAACGGCTTTACCCGCGCTTATCTGCCCATCGCGGAGAAACGCCGTTCCGTCCCTTATGGTGAGCGCGAGCGGCAGTTCCAGCTCTACCGGCGCGGCCGCTACGTTGAGTTCAATCTGGTGTGGGATCGCGGAACCCTGTTCGGCTTACAGAGCGGCGGCCGGACAGAATCTATCCTGATGTCAATGCCGCCGCTGGTGCGCTGGGAATATGATTACCAGCCGCAGGCCGGTTCCCCTGAAGCCGCGCTGGACGATTTCCTGATCCCGCGGGACTGGGTCTGATATCAATTCACAGTGTGCTGACTGAAAAGCAGGCTGATAGTCTGCTGCGGTAAGTATTTTCCCCGTAAAAATAGCGGTTCCAACCAGAGGAGAACCGCTTATGTCAGCACACGCCCCGCGCTATTCATTTTTACCGCCCTGGATTCTGAAGAAACGGCTGCTTCATGAAGAAAATAATGAAGAAGCGCTGTTATGCTATCAGCATATACACCAGCTTTTAGGTTACAACCACCAGCCCGGCACAGACACCACGCCGTGCAATTATGCCTCTCTGACAGAAACCGGATGCCATTTACCGGTACACCGCCGTGTTATGCATCTGAAAAACCTGACTACCGTTCCTGCGCTGTATTACCGGGAAGACAGAAAAGCAAAAAACACACAGCACTATCCGGCCGTTCTCAGTGATACGGACACGGACAATATGTTTGAATACCTTAATATTATTTACGGTTTTTTCGACGATGTTTTTGATTACAAATCGTTCAATGACAGCAATGCCACTATCTCTGCCATGACACATTACGGGCGCGGCTATTGCAATGCGTTCTGGAACGGTGCTCACCTCGTTTTTGGTGCCGGTGATGCCCCGCTGAGTGAATCCCCGCTGTTCCTGAGTTTTGCTCAGCTGGATATCGCCACACACGAGTTTTCCCATGCCGTCATTGACCACCTTTCTCCGCTGACTTACAGCCATCAGTCCGGTGCCCTGAATGAATCCGTCTGTGATGTGTTTACCATCATGCTGGGCCATTATCACCGCCGCCACGCGAGCCACCAAGGGGACTGGCATATCGGCAGAACATTATTTAATAAACAGAGCGGCATAAAAGCATTACGTTCACTATCTTCACCGGGAAATGCCTATAACCATCCGGTGATTGGTAAGGATAAACAAGTGGCACATATGCGCGATTATGTTGAGCTGCCGGATGACCCGGAAAATGATAACGGCGGAGTGCATTGCTACTCCGGTATCCCGAATCATGCATTTTATCATTTCGCTTCCGCTCTCGGCGGGTACAGCTGGGAAGTGGCAGGCCAAATCTGGTTTGATACCCTGCGCAGAGGTAATCTGCCGCCGGAGTGTGATTTCCGGACTTTTGCCCGCGAGACCATGACCGTCGCCGGCGATAATTATGATGAGGAAGTTGCAGCGGTACTGATGAGTGCCTGGCACGCCGTCGGGCTGGAGCCGTGATAATATTCAGATATAAAAAACCCGCATTAAAATGCGGGTTTTCTTTGTTAACGCCCTTTCTTAATATGAGACATCAGGCGTTTACGTTTACGCAACTGAGTCGCTGTCAGGACGTTTTTCTTATCCGCAAACGGGTTTTCACCCTCTTTAAACTGGATACGGATAGGCGTACCCATCACTTTCAGTGACTGACGGAAATAGTTCATCAGGTAGCGTTTATAGCCATCCGGTAAATCCGATACCTGGTTACCGTGGATAACAATAATCGGCGGGTTATAACCCCCTGCATGCGCATATTTCAGTTTGACACGGCGACCGCGCACCAGTGGCGGCTGATGATCGTCGGCTGCCATTTTCATAATGCGGGTGACCAGTGCGGTACTGACACGACGGGTCGCGCAGTCATACGCTTCCTGCACAGAATCAAACAGATTACCGACGCCACTGCCGTGCAGCGCAGAGATAAAGTGGATACGGGCAAAATCAACAAAGCCGAGGCGCAGTTCCAGCATATCTTTGACATGATCACGGTCGTCTGCGGTCATACCATCCCATTTATTGATGGCGATAACCAGAGAGCGCCCGGCATTAAGAATAAAGCCCAGCAGTGACAGATCCTGGTCTGAGATTCCCTCACGGGCATCAATAACCAGCAGCACCACGTTAGCATCCTCAATGGCCTGCAATGTCTTGATGACCGAGAATTTTTCAACCGTTTCAGTGACTTTCCCGCGCTTACGCACACCCGCTGTATCGATAATGATATATTCGCGTCCGTCACGTTCCATCGGGATATAGATACTGTCGCGGGTCGTACCCGGCATATCGTAAACCACCACGCGCTCTTCGCCGAGGATACGGTTGGTCAGTGTGGATTTCCCGACATTCGGACGCCCGACAATCGCCATTTTAATCGGCTGATCAATCGGGTTGAAATCATCTTCCTCTTCACCGTCTTCCGTTTCTGCGGCCTGAGCCAGCGCTTCCTGCTCTTCCCAGTAAGCGGCGTTAGCTTCTTCTTCGGTTAACTCGCGATCATCATCCTCACTTTCCGGCTCGCCGTAGAACGGCACCAGAGCACGGGTGATCAGCTGACTCACGCCGCGTCCGTGTGATGCCGCGATAGGCACCACTTCGCCCAGACCCAGGCTATAGAACTCGCCCAGCGCCAGATCCTGATCGATACCATCGATTTTGTTCGCCACCACAAACGTGGTTTTGTTATCGCGGCTGCGCAGATGTTTGGCGATACCGCTGTCCGCAGGCATCAGACCGGAACGGGCATCCACCATAAACAGCACGATATCGGCTTCTTCAATCGCCAGCAGTGACTGTGCGGCCATGTGGGTTTCAACACCCTCTTCCGTACCGTCAATACCCCCGGTATCGATAATAATAAATTCCTGTCCCTCAACCTCTGCACGACCGTACTTACGATCCCGCGTCAGGCCGGGGAAATCAGCAACCAACGCATCGCGCGTACGCGTTAAGCGGTTGAATAATGTGGACTTCCCGACATTGGGACGCCCGACCAGAGCAACGACAGGTATCATGCTTTTACTGCCTCATAACACTGAAAAAATCCCCTGCACCATACAGGAGATTAAAGACGAAACGGCCCCTGTCATTCAGGAGCCGTCAATGAAACCACTCCGCAGTCAGTTACCCTGCCGGAGTGATGCCGGAAACAGCGGTTTACTGTCAGCGGCGGAGTAAATACAGGCGTCCGTCACGGGCCTGTACCATCAGTTTATCACCGGCAACTGACGGACGGCTGAGAATACCTGAACTGCTCAGTTTATTCTGTGCCACGAACTGCCCGTTGGACGTATCCAGCCAGTGGAGATAACCTTCACCATCACCCACCACCAGGTACCCGTTAAAGAGTTCCGGTGCGGAAAGATTACGGTGCAGTAATTTATCCTGTGACCACATAGTGACGCCATCAGCAGCCCGCAGGCCATAGACGTTATCATTCTGATCAACGACATAGAGCGATTCGCCATCCAGCACCAGTTCATTCACTGAGCCGAAATCACGTTTCCACAGGATCTGCCCGCTGCGCATATCCATCGCCACCAGATTACCGTTATAAGCGATAGCATAAACACGGCCGTCAGCAACAACCGGCGTCATATCCACGTCATTCAGACGGCTGATTTCGGTGGTCCCGGTAGCCTGCGAAATACGCTGCTGCCAGATAAGCTGCCCCTGACCCAGCATAACCGCACTGACACGGCCGTTATCACCGCCGACAAACGCGGCGCCCATTGCCACGGCAGGTGCGGATTCACCACGGACCGACAGGCTCGGGGTATCCAGGTTCAGGCTCCAGCGCTGTTCGCCGGTAGCGGTATCGAATGCCTGCAGCAGACCATTACCGGTATGCACCAGCACCAGTCCCTCACTGACTTCCGGACGGGACAGCACTTCGCCGCCGGCGTTTGCCGTCCAGGCTATTTCACCGTCATTTGCGTTCAGGGCGATCAGCGTACCGCGTTCAGTACCCACATAAAGGTGTTCACCGGAAACGGTCAGACCGCCGGATAACATCGCCGGGATACTGGCAGATAAGAAACCGGTTTTTTCTGCCAGGTTCACTGACCAGATTTCAACGCCGGAATCAGCATCCAGCGCTTTGACCAGGCCATTGCGATCTGCGGCATAGATACTGCTGCCTTCCCATGCAGGGGAAAGGTGAGAATAGTATTTACCGATACCGTCACCGACGGATTTATCCCACACCGTTTCCGGTGTGAACTGGTTTGTCACTTCCGGCAGTGGTGACATCACGATAGTATCCTGTTCACTTGAACAGCCGGCCAGCAGCACAGAAGCGACTAATCCCACCAGCAGTGTTTTACGCAGTTGCATTATCGATAGTCCCCTCACCCGGCTAAGTTATCGAGTTTGAATGTCATAACGGATTTGATAGTCCCGGCGCCTTCACTCTGAATACCGGCGGTATAGGCTTCCTGCGCGCCTTTTACATCCCCTTTCTGTAACAGGGCGTCACCGCGGATATCCTGTGCGTAAGCCGCCCAGCCTTTCCCTTTTACTGCCGCAACGGTTGCCAGCGCGGCATCCGGTTTTTTCTGTCCCAGTTGTACGCGGGCCAGACGTGCATTAATCAGATCTTTCAAATCTTCATTATCGGTTTTTGTCAGCGCCTGACTCAGGGCATTTTCCGCCGCAGGGAGGTCGTTGCTGTCAACCGCTTTCATCGCCAGATCAAGACCGGCGATGGCACCATAGTTATTGTTGGCATCCTTCGCAAAGGCCTGCAGACGGGCAGCCTGCTCCTCCGGAGAGCCTTTTGCCGCGATCGCCGTTTCATAGGCAATAGCCGCGTCCTGTAATTTGCTAACCTGGTGAGACTGATAATAGTTCCAGCCGGCGATACCGCCGATACCGATGATCAATCCTGCTGCAATTGCTTTGCCGTTTTCAACAAAGAAATTCTTCAGCGCTGATACCTGTTCATTGTCTGTGGTATAGACTTCCACACGTCTCTCCTTAACCTAAAAGTTCGCTCAGACGAGCGGAAAGCCCGCTCTGTGCCAGCGTCTGCTGCTCACCGGTGGCCAGTTCTTTGACAGTGACTGTCCCGTTGGCAATTTCATCCTCACCTAAAATCAGGGCGATACGCGCACCATTTTTATCCGCACGGCTCAGCTGTCTTTTAAAGTTGCCGCCGCCGTAGTTGGTCATGATACGCACATCCGGCAGGCTGTCGCGGATCTGTTCCGCCAGCATCATCGCTGCCACCTGGCTGCCTTCACCGAAAGACGCCAGATAAATATCGGTCACCGCTGTTTCGCTCACAAAATCAGGATTCACAGCCTGCACCAGCAGTACCATGCGCTCCAGACCCATCGCAAAACCAACCGCCGGGGTATTATGACCGCCGAGCTGCTCTACCAGCCCGTCGTAACGGCCGCCCGCGCAGACAGTCCCCTGCGAGCCCAGTGCGGTGGTTACCCACTCAAACACGGTACGGTTGTAGTAATCCAGACCACGGACCAGACGCTGATTGATGCGGTACTGAATACCGGCAGCATCCAGAATCGCGCACAGGCCGTCAAAGTGAGTTTTGGATTCTTCATCAAGATAATCAAACAGTGCCGGTGCATCGTTCAGGAGCTCCTGAACAACTTTGTCTTTGGAATCCAGCACACGCAGCGGGTTGGTGTACATCCGGCGTTTGCAGTCTTCATCCAGCTTGTCTTTGTGCTGTTCCAGGAACGCGACCAGCGCTTCGCGGTAGTTTGCACGCGCCTGCAATGAACCGATTGAATTCAGTTCCAGGGTGACATGCTCCGCAATGCCCAGTTCACGCCACCAGCGGGCGGTCATCATAATCAGCTCGGCGTCAATATCCGGGCCGCTCAGGCCGAAAATTTCCGCACCCAGCTGATGGAACTGACGATAACGGCCTTTCTGCGGACGCTCATGGCGGAACATCGGCCCGATATACCAGAGACGCTGTTCCTGATTATACAGCAGACCCTTTTCAATCCCGGCACGAACACAGCCCGCTGTTCCTTCCGGCCGCAGTGTTAAACTCACATTTTCTTCGCGGTCCTGAAAAGAGTACATTTCCTTTTCAACAACATCAGTCACTTCACCGATGGCGCGCTGAAACAGGGGGGTATGCTCGACGATCGGCGTACGGATTTCACTGATCCCGTAGCTTGTCAGAATGCGTTTAAGCGTGTTTTCAATACGCTGCCATACCGCAGTATCAGCAGGCAGATAATCATTCATACCACGAACAGATTGGATTTTTGTCGCCACGTTAATTCTCTTAACTCAATGAAATATGTTTCCGATTATAAAAGCGACCCTGTGCGGGCGCAATATCGGGAGGCGGATATATCGTCTTAAAACCGTATCTCTGCCAAAACAGACAAAACCGGCTCATCAGTCATGAGCCGGTCCGCGATTACTCTTTATCAACCAGACTGATATCAATCCGGTTGTTTTTATCCAGCATAGCCGCCTTGGCACGGATTTTCGCTTCCAGCTGATCAATCATATCCGTGTTATCCAGACGCTCTTTCTGACGGACGCCGTCTTCGTAGAATCCGCTGCGGGTTTTCGCACCGGTCACGCCCAGCGTGGAGACTTCCGCCTCGCCCGGGCCGTTGACCACACAACCGATAATCGATACATCCATCGGTGTGATGATATCTTCCAGACGCTGTTCCAGGGCATTCACCGTGCCAATCACGTCGAACTCCTGACGGGAGCAGGTCGGACAGGCGATAAAGTTGATGCCGCGTGAGCGGATACGCAGGGATTTCAGGATATCAAACCCGACTTTCACCTCTTCCACCGGATCGGCCGCCAGCGAGATACGCAGAGTATCACCGATACCCTCCGACAGCAGCATACCTAATCCGATCGCGGATTTCACCGAACCGGCACGTGCACCGCCCGCTTCGGTAATCCCCAGGTGCAGCGGCTGATCAATCTTCTTCGCGAGCAGACGGTATGCACCGACCGCCAGGAAAACGTCAGACGCTTTTACACTGACCTTGAATTGATCAAAGTTCAGACGATCGAGAATATCCACATGACGCATGGCAGATTCGAGCAGCGCTTCCGGTGTCGGTTCGCCGTATTTCTCCTGGATATCTTTTTCCAGTGAGCCGCCGTTCACCCCGATACGGATAGGAATATTATAGTGACGCGCGCAATCCACCACCTGACGGATGCGATCCTCACTGCCGATATTGCCCGGGTTGATACGCAGACAATCCACACCGTATTCCGCCACTTTCAGCGCGATACGGTAGTCAAAGTGAATATCTGCCACCAGCGGTACTGATACCTGTTGTTTAATCAGTTTAAAGGCTTCCGCCGCATCCATCGTCGGTACTGACACGCGGACAATGTCCACGCCGACGCGCTCAAGGGATTTTATTTGTCTGACGGTCGCCTCAACATCCGTTGTCCGGGTGTTTGTCATTGATTGCACTGCGATAGGTGCACCATCACCGACCGGCACATTCCCCACATAAATACGGGTGGATTTGCGTCTTTTTATCGGGGATTCATTATGCATATGTCTTTCTCCGGAACATCCTTGTGCCCTTAATCATTGCTGTGTTTATTATGTAGTAAAGATTTAATTTATAAATCAATTATTCACCGGCTTTCGGCACACTCAGTTTTGCCACTGTGTTTGCTTTGATGAAACGGCTCAGGTCAACGCTCTGACCTTTGAACTGTACATCGACGGCAGCCGGAGCGCCGATTTTCAGACGGTAAGGTTCTGCGCCCGCAAATTCCAGGGTATCCCCTTTCTGTTTGGTGCCGCTGAAAATTTTTGTTCCTTTATTATCAGTCACTTCCAGCCAGCAGGTATTTTTGAACGTCAGCACCAGACCATCCTGTGTCTGCGTGGTCGTCGGCAGCGTTCCGCCTTCGCTGTCCACGGCACGGTTAACAACCGGTGGTATGCGGTCACTGCCCGGCAGCGGTACGATTTTACTGCTGTCAATTTCCTGATCCTGCGGAGTGGCCGCTGATAATTCCAGTGCAGCGGTATTGGTATTACCTGCCGGTGCTGAATCCGGTGTTCCTGCCGGGGTATTCAGTACCTGAGGTGCGGTACTGTCTGCCGGATCGGTTCCCGGAACATCTGCCGGGGCATTGACCGTGACATCATTCTGTTGTGCCAGTGAAGCTATATCGGCCTGCTGTGCCTGATACTGCTGCCACCACCATACGCCCACCAGGGCCAGTACCACTAACAGGACCAGCCAGGTAAATTTCATCAGCCAGCCTTCGCGTTTTTTACGCTGACGCCCCAGCGTCACACTTTTCATCGGCTGGACTTTGGTCATCTGTGCGGGAGCGATTTTATCAAGATAAGGCATGATCTCCGGTTCGGGGATCTGCAGCAAACGGGCATAGGCACGGATATAACCGCGGATAAACGTCGGGTTGGCTTCTTTCAGTGCATCTTCTTCGATTTCACGCACTGTTGTCAGTTTAAGACAAAGTCTGTCGGCGACTGTTTCCCGTGATAACTGAAGTTGTTCCCTACGTTGTGTTAAAAGCTGGCCAAGAGTGAGTTGGAAATTATCTTGAGATTGAGAGTTATTCATGAGTTTCAGGACACAAACAGTTCTGGTTACGAGAAAGCGCGGAGATCTGCCCTTCCGCGCACCGAAGTTCCGTATTCCGGCATACAGCATGCCACCTGTGATGATAAAAATAATCCTGAAAACAACATCACTTTTATATTGTTTTACAGACTGTTATCCGGCGGACACTCATAAGCCAAAATGTACTGTACCACACTATCACTGCCTGACGGGGAATTCACGGCTAAATTCAGGTATTTTTCCGCAATTTCAGGCTGCTGATCGCATTTCGCACTCAGCGCCGCGCCTGCCAGCGCACCGGTATGCTGCGGCTGTGCTTTCAGTACCCGGTCAAAATGATAGCGTGCGGCATCATACCGGCCGGCCTGAAGATAAGCCTCACCCAATGCAAGACGGGTACCGGTCGCCGCCGGTACTGTCTGTGTCACGGGTGCTGTCCGGCATCCTGCCAGCAGCATGACTGCAATTAATCCCGGGGAATACGTCCTTATCATACTGCCTCCTTGTCTGTAAGGCAGGTATATTAACGTAAAGTGTCACCCGGGAATGTTACTTAATATTACTGTCAGACTGTTTTGACAGAAATTGGTTCACCGGCCATGCGTTTTTTCAGTGTCCGTTTGGTCCGGTCGATGACATCACCGGCCAGCTGTCCGCAGGCGGCGTCAATATCATCACCGCGTGTCTTGCGGACAATAGTGGTAAATCCGTATTCCATCAGCACTTTGGCAAAGCGGTCAATCCGGCTGTTGGAGCTGCGTCCGTAAGGTGCGCCCGGGAACGGGTTCCACGGGATCAGGTTGATTTTACTCGGTGTATCCTTCAGACAGGCCGCCAGCTGATGTGCCTGATCAGTGCTGTCATTGATGTGATCCAGCATGACGTATTCCACGGTGACACGCCCGCCGTTCGCATTGGATTTTCCGAGATAACGGCGCACAGATGCCAGGAATGTCTCAATGTTATATTTCTTGTTGATCGGAACGATTTCGTCACGAACATCATCCGTCGGGGCGTGCAGGGAAATCGCCAGCGCCACATCGATCATATCACCGAGTTTATCCAGTGCAGGTACCACACCGGAGGTTGAGATAGTCACGCGGCGTTTGGACAGCCCGAAACCGAAGTCATCCAGCATGATTTCCATGGCCGGAACAACATGGGTCAGGTTCAGCAGCGGTTCACCCATTCCCATCATAACCACATTGGTAATCGGGCGGCGGCCGCTGGATTTCAGGGAGCCGATAATTTTCGCGGCACGCCAGACCTGGCCGATAATTTCGGAGACCCGCAGATTGCGGTTAAAACCCTGCTGTGCGGTTGAGCAGAATTTACATTCCAGCGCACAACCGACCTGGGAAGAAACGCACAGTGTGGCGCGGTCTT
Source organism: Morganella morganii (assembly GCF_019242955.1). Lineage (GTDB taxonomy): Bacteria > Pseudomonadota > Gammaproteobacteria > Enterobacterales > Enterobacteriaceae > Morganella > Morganella sibonii. The sequence continues at coordinate 1,585,728 of NZ_CP066129.1, read as the reverse complement.
CTTCCGGGATATAGACGGTTTCCACTTCCTGATCACCGACACGGATAGCCCACTTGATGGTGCCGTCCGCAGAACGTTGTTCTTCCGAGACTTCCGGCGCGCGGATTTCCGCCACCGCTTTCAGTTTGGTGCGCAGTACTTTGTTGATATCGGTCATCAGATCGAAATCATCATAGCAATAGTGGTAAATCCACTTCATTACCTGGTCAGCACGAAAAGGCTTCTCGCCCATATCGGCGAAAAACTGGCGCATTTCTTTGCGGGTCAGATCGAGTAAATTAATTTTTCCGTTGATTTTTTCAGGAGCAATCGGAGCGGAGCCTGTTACACAGGCGTCTTGTGTGGTCAGTTCTGACATTGTTAACATTGCCTCGTTGTTACACTTTCGGCGGTGACACGCGGCGCGCATCACAGATACAGGAATAAGAATAGCCGCTGAAACGGACTGCGTCACGGATACGGCGGAAACATAAAAGCCCCGTATCATGACGGGGCGCGGCATTGTACAAACATTCGCGGTGATATGGCAAATTAAAACACGTAAATGTAAATCGATTTATTAAATAATAATACTTGTTTAAATCGTTTTTTTAGATATTAATGATATTAACACTCACCTTTTACAGGTAATTAAATCTGAAACAAAGGAGTTGTTATGCATAAAATTATACTTGTCCCGATCGATCTGAATGCCGGTGCGTTATCTCAAAATGTCATTACTGAAATTAACGACTATGCTAAAGATAAAAATGTGAAGTTTCATTTTGTTACCGTTATCCTCCCGTCTGAGCAGCTGTTTGACTATGGCCTGACCTTCCCTGTCATGACCGAAAATGCAAAATCAGAAGACCAGCGCATCAAAATGCTGCTGGAGAAACTCGACGCGGTGACAGAAAAATTTGCCGTACAGAAAAGTCAGATATCCACCGGTGTTCTTATCGGAAGTGCGGCAGAAGCCATTCTTGAAAATGCAGAAAGAATTAACGCCGACCTGATTGTTATCGGTTCCAAAAACCCGACCATGAAAAGCCGTTTTCTCGGCTCCACCGCATCGGCACTGATCCATTATGCCACTATCTCTGTCCTTGTTGTCCGGTAAAAAAGCAAAAGCCCGGATGACCGGGCTTTTGAGACTGAATTCACTGATAAAGCAGGATAACACAGGGTTTTTCCTGCTTTGTGTTATCAGCGCGGGCAGATTTCATCTTCAGTGAAGAAATAGGCGATTTCACGCGCGGCGGATTCTTCCGCATCAGAGCCGTGTACCGCGTTTTCAGTGAAACTGTCCGCGTAATCAGCACGCAGTGTGCCGGCCAGTGCGTTATCCGGATTGGTGGCGCCCATCAGGTCACGGTGACGCTGTACGGCATTTTCCCCTTCCAGCACCTGTACCATAATCGGCCCGGAAGTCATGAATTCCACCAGACCATCAAAGAACGGGCGGCCTTTGTGCTCAGCATAGAATCCTTCAGCCTGTTCGCGGCTCAGGTGCAGCATTTTGGCGGCAATAATACGGAAACCGGCACTTTCAAAACGGTGATAAATAGCCCCGATAGCATTTTTCTTTACGGCATTTGGCTTAATGATAGAAAATGTGCGTTGTACAGACATTTAATTGACCTCAAATGTGCGCATGTGCGCTGTTGTCATTGTTATTTGCGGCTGACGGCAGACCGGTCCACACCTTGTGGTAAGGTGATGATTATACGGGCTCACCGCTGTTTCGCCTACAGTTACGCAACATTTTTGCAAAGTATTCCTGATAACAGATCACAGATTTTCCGTCTGTATCACACTTTTTCCGCTGAACTTCCTGTCGTTTCTGTTATTTCAGGGTAAAACTGACTGAACTGACCTGGCCGCTGAGATCCAGTACCGTCAGCTGATAACGCCCGGGGGTATCCAGTGTCAGCAACAGCGGATCACCGGATTCGGTGCTGCCGGCCTGATCACCGTTAAGAAACCACCACTGTGTGCCTTCGCCGCCCTGAGTCACCACCCGCAAATCAAGGGTTTTCGCCAGCGGCAGACGCCGCAGCACATCCCCTTCACGGATACCGGAAATCAGCAGAGGGGCAGCTTCCACCCGCAGCGGCGGGCAGGTTTTGCTCACCGGCGGCAGGCGATGACTGCGGCGCTCCCCCGGCGGCAGCCAGCTCTCCAGCGCAATCGGCCACAGTGCCACGGTTTTCTCCTGTGCATCCGGACAATCCGGAGACACCCGTTCCCCCTGCCCGTTCACCCAGATCACCGCATTGGTGCCGGACAGACTCTCCTGTCCTGCTGACGGCAGTGTCGGCGGTACGGTATTATCCAGCACCAGCGCTATCCGCTGCTGGCGGCAGTTCGGGTCCTGCTTGTCAGCAGCCAGTCCTGACGGCCAGCAAATCATTTTACTGCTGACACTGACGGGTTTCGGATCCGGTAATTTTTTGCCGCCGCGTGTGCGCAGATAGCTGTCAACCTGATACAGGATCGGAATCGCGGTCGCAAACCCGGCCTGTCCGGCCACCGGTGTCCCGTCCGGACGCCCGACCCACACCCCGATGGTGTAGCGGTTATTCACGCCCAGCGCCCAGGCGTCGCGGTAGCCGTAACTGGTGCCGGTTTTCCATGCCAGCGGCACGTCCTGAGCCAGACGGTCATCTGCCAGCGGCCGTGTTTCCCCTGCCATAACCCGCCGGGTGATCCACGCCGCCCCCGAGGAGATAAGCTGACGTTCAGCCAGCGGATCGTCCGGCCGGAAACGTACCGGTGCCACTTTACCCTGCCGGGCAAATGCACTGTACGCGGCAATCAGCTGATCCATCCGCGCCCCGGTACCGCCCAGAATCAGCGACAGGTTCGGATCACTGCCAATCGGGAAACGCAGTTCCAGGCCGACGTTACGCAGTTTGGCACTGAAACGTTTCGGACCGTAGACATCCAGCAACTGAACCACCGGCAGGTTCAGAGAGCGGCGCAGTGCCTCGCTGACACTCACCGGCCCGCTGAATCCGGTATCAAAGTTACCCGGACGGTAATCATTAAAACGGCGCGGTACATCCTGTAACAGGGATTCGCTGTGGATCAGCCCTTCATCCATCGCCAGGGCATATAAAAACGGCTTCAGGGTTGAGCCGGGCGAACGCCAGGCGCTGTTCACATCCACATGACCGAAACGGGTGTCATCAGAGAAATCAATGGAGCCGACATAGCCCTTCACACTCATGTCGCGGTTATCCACCACCATAATGCCGAGGGAGGTTTTTTCCGGCAGCTGATATTTGCGGTTGCGGGCCATCTCCTCCAGCTGACGCTGAATGGCAGGGTTGATGGTGGTGCGGATCACCGGGTCTTTCACGCCCGACGCCACGCGCCGTGCCAGCAGCGGTGCGGAGTGCGGTACCTGGCGGGGTGCCAGCCAGATGCTCTCCTGTTTTAAGTCATTCACTTTTGCCTGCGGCCACACCTGAAACTCCGCCAGCCGGTCGAGTACTTTATTCCGTGCCGCTTCCGCCCGCTGCGGATAGCGATCCGGGCGCAGACGGCTCGGTGCCTGCGGCAGAACCGCCAGCAGCGCCGCTTCCCCGGCGGTCAGTTCTGACGGCGGTTTACCGAGATACATCCAGCTCGCCGCCCCGATCCCCTCAACCGTCCCGCCGTACGGCGCGCGGTTGAGATACATCTCCAGAATTTCATCTTTGGAATAGTGCCATTCCAGCTGAATAGTCCGGAAAACCTGCTTCAGTTTGCCGGTCAGAGTACGATCATGGGGGTCAATCAGGCGGGCGACCTGCATGGAGAGTGTACTGCCGCCGGAGACAATGCGTCCGGAGGTCAGATCCTGTAATGCCGCGCGGCCGATAGCCACCGGGTTAATCCCCGGGTGCTGATAGAAATAGCGGTCTTCGTATGTCAGAAGCGCTTCAATAAATTCCGGTGATACATCCTTCAGCGTGACCGGGTAGCGCCACACACCGTTGCTGTCGGCAAAACGCCACAGCGGTGATCCGTCCTCAGCCGTGACCGTTCGCGCCATCACCACCTCATCCAGCGGTAACGGCCAGATTTTATCGGCCAGCCAGAGCAGCGGCGGCGTCAGAACAATTGTTATCAGACCGGTGAGCGCAAGACGTTTAAACCACACTTTCATGTATCAAACCGCATTATCAGAATTTCTGAGATAAAAATGCCCTTATAGTTCGTTATAAGGGCATGTTCGTTATAAGGATATGTTTGTTATTAAGGCATAAGACCTGTGTTTGCTGCCGCAGCCCGGACAGGCTGCGGACAACAATCGTGCTGTTAACGAACCACTTCCAGTGTTGCCGGTGTCACACCGGTGGCGCGCCAGGACGGAATATACATCGATTCCACCTGCGGAGCCGGAACACTGTATTTACCCGGTGTGACCGCACGGGCCAGATAGACCAGCGTCACCGGACGGTACTCTTCCACCGCCACCTGGGAAACAAAGCGGTCATCACGGTACTCGGTATGGCGGATATTGGCCTGCTGCATATCCTGGATTGCTTCCGCCAGATTCGGCGCGCTGTCAGCCAGGCTGGCACTTGCCGCCGCCAGATTCTGGTTTTCCAGCTCCAGACCGGCCGGTAACAGATCCACCACCAGCGCATCCGGCACGTTGCGGTCAGCCTGAATATCCAGGCGGACAGCCACGAGATCGCCGCTGCTCAGACGGTCAATACTGATCGGATTACCGTTCAGATCCATATACGTCCGTTTGATCTTCAGCACTTCAGAAGACGGAGCCGGTGCCTGCAGCGGATAACCGGTGATATTGACACGACCGAACAGCTCCGTATCACCCCGGTTTGCCACACTGATACCGTTATTCAGCTGTGCGGCAGTGAGGGTTTCACGCAGCGCACTGTCACGGCTGACTGCCGGGGCCTGCCCGTTGATCAGTGCCGACCACGGTTTTTCACTCTGATTAATGTACTGACGACCTGCCAGGTACAGCGCGTTGCTCTCCTGAGTGGAGAAGTAACGGTTATTCTGTATCTCCGCAGAAAGCGCCTGCAACTTGCCGTAACGCTGATCCGCATTCGAATCCGCCTCACTGAGCAGTGCAATAATCATCGCATCATCACGGATGGTACTGCCGTAATCGCCGGTATAGACGCTGTCACGGTTTTTCATCACACCCAGACGGATGGCTTCATTACCGCGATCCGCATCGCCCATTTTCTTCAGGGCAATACCGAGCTGCACCAGCGCCAGACCACTTGCGGCATCGTCACGGCGCTGATACACCTGACGCAGTGCACCGAGCGGTGCTTTCTGCTGCTGTGCCAGCACATAACCGGCATACGCCTGTACTGCAAAGCGCATCTGGTCACTGTTGCCGTAATAGCTGCTGCTGATCACCGAGCGATCCTGCAGATAGCGCAGCAGGCGGTTATTGGCGTTGCTCAGGGCATCTGCCGGAACCTCAAAGCCGCGCTGTCCGGCACGGAACAGGAAATCGGTCGCGTAAGCCGTCAGCCACGGCTCTTCCGCACCACTGTTGTCCCACAGGGAGAAACTGCCGTCGCTGCGCTGCATACCGAGCAGATGCGGGATACCGGTCATCACCGCCTGGCGGCGTCCGGCGTCAGTCTGGGTTTTGATGCCCAGTTTTTTCAGTTCTGCTTCAGATGAGTACAGGGACGGATACAGCCCGCTCACGGTCTGTTCCAGACAGCCGTACGGATAGGCATAGAGCTCACGGATGTAACGCGAGATATCCAGCGGCGGACGACTGGTCAGCATCATTTCACCGGACACCGTATTGCCGTCCAGATAACCAAGCTGGTCAGCCGGTAATGCCCATTCCGCGCTATTGCCGAGTGACATGGAGTAAGACACCGTTTCTGCCGGATACGCCGGACGGACACCGATTTTCCAGCTGTTTTTATAGGTGTTGCTGCTTTCATCAGGCAGTTTCAGCCCTTTGACGGTCATAAACACCTCGCCCTGACCAAAGCCGTTTGCGGCTTCAACCGGAACATTCACGGATGTGCGCTGGCCTTTCGCCAGCGTGATTTCTTTCTCTGCCGCACCTTTGAGATGCACCATGCCGTCCGCGCTGAAATTAACGGTCAGGTTCTGTGTTTCATCAGTCAGGTTGGTCAGATCGAGTGTCAGCTGCGAGCGGTCACCGCCGGCCATAAAGCGCGGCAGCGCCATCTGGCTGATTACCGGCGCGGCAACAATCACTTTATTTTGTGCGTGGCCGAAATCCTCATCTGTCCACGCCTGCGCCATCAGACGCAGTTCGCCGTTGAAATCCGGAATCGCCAGGGTAACGGTACCTTCGCCCTGCGCATTCAGTTCCACCGGTGCCGCCTGCTGCGCGATAATCTGTACTTCGGTCAGCGGTTTCAGGCCGCCGCGATCAAGGTCATCGCCGCCGTCACCACCAAACCGCAGCGTACCAAGACGACCGCCGCCCTCAATCAGCTGACCATAGACATCATACTGATCAACACTGTAGCGTTTGCGGCCGAAGAAGGCATCGTACGGATCAGGTGTTTTATAGTCGGTAATATTGAGCACACCGGTGTCCACGGCAGAAATCAGTACATTGACTTTTTCCGGTGCCGGTTTGCCGTCCTGCGCTTTTGCTTTGATTTTGACAGTCAGATCCTGATTCGGACGGATACGGGCCGGGGTATCCAGCGCCACATCAATCTTACGGGCCGGATCGGCCATCGGAATATGCAGAATACCGACCGCGCGTTTGACAGTCGCCTGGCGGGAACTGTCCCCCGGACGGACAACCACGGCAGTCGCGTACAGATCATGGCGCGTCCACTCTTTGTTCAGCGGTACTTCCACATCGGTGCCGCCTTCCGGTACATCCACTTCCTGCCACCACAGCGGGCCGTCACTGGATTCCAGCAGCACATAGCCTTTACCGGCCTGCGGCGCGGTGACATTCAGTTTCACTTTATCACCGGCGTGATAATTTGGTTTATCCAGTTTCAGTTTCACCTGATCCGGGCGAACCGCACCGGTGCCGCCGGTGTTATCCTGCCAGGAATATCCCGCCCAGAAACGCACACTGCTGGTCAGCCCGGTGGACGGGTCCACCACCTCCAGGCGGTATGCCCCCCACGAAACCGGAACGGTCACTTTTGCCGTGCCGTCTTTGGCGATGGTGATTTTGTCATCGGACATCACCAGGTCTTTCTGGTCATAACCGGATGACCAGCCTTCGGAATCAGACCAGCGCCAGTAATAGTCGCGGCGCTCATAAATCAGACGCGCATTCAGATCATCGGCCTGTAACTTATTCCCCTGACGGTCGGTATAGACAATTTCAAATTCAGCCAGTGAATCTTCATCCATACTGTACTGAGATACATATTTGTCTGTACGGTAGTCATACACCTCTTTTTTGGCGAAGATCGGACGAATACCGGCCATTTTCGCTGCAGGCCATACCGCGACATCTGCACGGCGCGTCACCGGACGACCGCCGGTTTCCATCAGGCTTGCCTGGAGGATCAGTTTGAACGGCGATTTAACCTCTTTCCAGTAATCATTACTGATGGTAAATGCCAGCTCTCCGCTGTCATTCATGGTTTCATCGAATTCGTCCAAGGTACGGGTCAGGTTTTCTTCCTGAATATTACCGAATTCAAAACCCGGCAGTCTGGCGGAGATTTCGCGATCCGGACGCATAAATAGCTGCCCGGTCAGCTGGTTACCGGCTGCCGGTGCACCGTAAAGATAATGGCCTTCAATCTCAAAATCGGCGGACTGCTGTGTGGTGATCGGCTGCTTGTCGGTTTTGATTTCCATCGCCATGCGTTCCGGCATGAAATCTTCCACATTGACGCTGTAGAAGCGCGGCGTGTTGTCCCCGAGGTCAAAACGCAGTGTCAGTTTACCGGTTTCGATATTTTCCGGGATAGCGTACTGATACTGGTAAAGGCCGTTTTCCGGCTGCCAGACGAAGGTGGAGGCCACCTGGCCGTCATTTTTCAGTACATCCACTTTGACCGGCTGATCTTTGACCGGACGTCCATCGCCGTCACGCAGCAGACCGTTGATAACCAGGGTTTCCCCCGGACGGTACAGATCACGCGGACCAAAGACGAAGAACTGTTTTGCATAGCCCTGCGGACCGGCGATATCAAATTCCGCCAGGTCGAGTGCCGGGTTTTTCAGGTCGATCATACTGGTCTGGCCGTTCTGAATAGCCAGCAACAGCGCGGCATCCGCCCCGCGATCCAGTTTTGCATGACCACTGCTGTCGGTTTCGGCTTTACTCAGAAGCTGACCTTTGCTGTCGAGCAGACGGATTTCCACCCCTTTCAGGGCGCTGCCTTTCGCCAGCGACTGTGTGAACACATCCAGCTCATTCAGATAGCTGTGCATGGAAACGCCGATATCACTCAGGGTAAAGAGTGTGGCAGGCATGGTGTAGCTGTAGCGCCCGGCCTGCTGCATAACCGCCAGGTACACGCCCTCTTCCTGTAACTGCTTGATATCTTTGAGCGGGATCTGCATATTTTCGCGGGTGTTTTTCTGCGGATTCAGATCAAAACGCCCGGTATAGACCAGATCGGTGTTATTCAGCAGGTCATCAGAATTCCAGTACTGGAGATTGTTACCGTACTGCCAGCTTGCGAGGAAAGAGGCCAGGGAATCCGGTTTGATGCGGTAAAAGTTAACATCAATACTGTCCACGTTCAGTGCAAATACCGGCAGTCCCTGCAGGACATCCGACGGGAACAGTGAACCACGGCTGGCAAAGCCGACACTCGGAACCACATCAGCTGTGGTCAGTTTTAAATCATAACCGTTAACCAGTGTGCGTTCGTTAATACCGCGCACGCCGCGGTCGATACTCAGCTGTAATTCCCGCGACGGCGGCAGATGACGCATGCGCAGTTCCGTCAGGTTATCCGACAGCTCCCACGCGCCTTCCAGTTTTCCGTTTTTCACATCCACCAGACGGGCAAACTGACTGAAATCCTGGTTCGGGTCCAGCGGAACAGAGAACGTCACCACCATCGCATTCGCACCGTCGAGCTGAATCTCAGAGGCATCGATGATCGTCACATCTTTCCCGGCATAACGTTTGGCCAGCTCTGCCAGTGATGCGGCGTCATGTGTTTTTTTCGGAGACTGAGGGGAAGCAGATGAGGAAGACGAATTTTGTTTATTATTGGCCGGCGCGCTGTCATTACTGCCCGCCGCCGTGGTGTTACTGCCGGTATCATCACAACCCGTGAGTGCGAGCGCTGAAGCAAGCAGCACTGCAATGCAGCGCTTTTTGCCGGGACCCTGTCCTGCAATCGGAGAACGCATAATCAATCCTTTCTGGTGAGCCCGGAAAACGGGCACTTGTTCGGTATTATTTCACGAAGTGTAAACAAAGCCTAAACAAGCGTATAGTGCATTATTCTGAATATATGCACCATACATATTCACCATCCGGATAAATTATTGTTACGCCTCTGTTACCGGAATCGCATTACGCAGCCAGCCACCGAGACGGCGCTGATAGAATGCCTGTATATGTTGCGTCAGAAAGTGTGTCAGTCCGTCATTTTCATCCGGATTTAACAGACAAAAATCAATGTGTTCCCCGTCAGCGAGATGCTCCATGGCAGCCTCTGCCGCCTGCCGGATCACCGTATCCGCCTCTTCTTCTTCGCTGAGTTCCAGCACAATCAGTAATGCCGCCTCATCCGGGGCCGTCGTATTTTTTTCGGCTGCCATTACCCAAAATGCACGGCGTACCGGTTTATGCTGTTTAAACACACCGGTCAGTGCATCAAGCACTGCGTCCGGTTTATTTTCCGGCACGCTGAGCAGCAGTGCTGTACCCTGCTCAATCATGACTTCCTGTACCGGGAGTATATCCGCCATCACAGATCTCCTTATTTCAGCTTCTGTATTTCAGTGTCTGTTTTTTTAAACGTTACAGAAAAACGGCCACACGTATGTGTGACCGTTTTACAGCAGAATCAGTATTGCACTGTCCGGTTATTGTCCGGCTTTTTTCAGCAGCAGTGCCGCCACGGTGCGCACACCATACCCGGTAGCACCCGCTGACCATAATTCAGACGGCGCTTTGCGGTAAGTCGCTGAGCAGTCAATGTGCAGCCAGCTTTTGCGGTAATCTTCCACAAAGTGGGACAGGAATGCCGCTGCGGTGCTTGCCCCGGCGGTATTCGGTGCACCGGTGTTGCTCAGATCAGCGAAAGAGGACGGCATCTGACGGCGGTGGAATTCCGCCAGCGGCAGGCGCCAGAACATCTCTTTTTCCTGATCAGCGGCTGACATCAGTTCATTGTACAGTGCGTCATCAAAACTCATCACAGAGTGATAGTCGTTACCGACGGCAGTTTTTGCCGCACCGGTCAGTGTCGCCGCATCAATAATAAACCCGGCGTTATCTTTGTCCGCTTCAATCAGACCATCCGCCAGCACCAGACGCCCTTCCGCATCGGTATTCATGATTTCAACGGATTTGCCGTTGCTGTAACGGATGATATCACCCAGTTTGAACGCATTGCCGCTTACCAGGTTATCCGCGATGCACAGATACAGTTTGACGCGTTTTTTCAGACCACGGCAGACTGCCATCGCCAGTGCGCCGGTCAGTGTGGCCGCGCCGCCCATATCCGATTTCATGGAATCCATAGAGGAAGACGGTTTCAGGCTGTAGCCGCCTGAGTCAAAGGTGATCCCTTTACCGACCAGGCTGGCGAAGACAGGTGTGTTTTCCTGCTTGCCCGGGTTGAAATCCAGTGCCAGCAGTACCGGCGGGCGTACCGAGCCGCGCCCGACAGTGTGGATACCCATGTAACCCTGGTCACGCAGGTCATCACCTTTGATGATACGGTAGCCGACAGAATCACAGGAAACACCGCACAGCAGATCAATCGCACGCTGCGCCAGCTGTTCCGGGCTCTGCTCTTCCGCAGGAGTGTTGATAACATCACGTACCCAGTCAATGATGCGGATACGGTGTTCCAGTTCGGTTTTATCCGCTTCCGGCAATTCCGGCCATTCAATAGAGCGTGCGCCTTTCGGACCGCGGAAGCCCTGCCAGAATGCCCAGCTGGTTTCCAGATCCCAGTTGCTGCCGCTCAGGACCACATTGCGGATACCCTGACCGTCAATTTTGCGGCCTGCGCTCTGCACGGCGCACAGCATCCCTTTGCGGCTTAAATGAACGGTCATTCCTTTGTCAGTCGCGCTGACCAGGGCTTTTTCTCCCCACGCCGGAGAAGCAGGTTCATACGATAAGGTTACAGGCATGATGAGTTGCGTCATTTCGTTCTCTCTTTTGACTTTTAGACTGCCGTAACAGTCAGATTTTATTTGAGGAATGCACGGCGTGCCGGTCTGCACAGGAGGCGGTAACAGCATACGCGCATCAGAGACCGCACGCTAACACAATTGTGCGGCCTGATGCGCGTAACAAAAGACATCATTCGAATTCGTCGAGCCAGACTAACAAAATTGCTTCTAATACTTTTTCGTTAGATTTTTCCGGTGCATCGTCGAAATCATCCAGTTCGCAAATCCACTGGTGCATATCGGTGAAACGCACCGTTTTCGGGTCCGTGTCCGGGTACAGATCATACAGCGCTTCACCGATTTCACGGCTGTCCTGCCATTTCAGTCCCATTTTCAGGCTCCTTTATCAGTGCTCACGTGCATGGTTGATGGTGTATTTCGGGATTTCCACCACCAGATCTTCATCCGCGACTTTCGCCTGGCAGCTCAGACGGCTTTCCGGTTCCAGTCCCCAGGCTTTGTCCAGCATGTCATCTTCCAGCTCACTGCTCTCTTCGAGGGAGTCAAACCCTTCGCGGACGATACAGTGGCAGGTGGTGCAGGCACATGATTTCTCACAGGCATGTTCAATTTCGATACCGTTACGCAGGGCAACATCCAGAATTGACTCACCTTCATTTGCGTCGTATACCGCACCTTCAGGGCATAATGACTCATGCGGTAAAAAAACAATCTTAGGCATAATCTTCCCGTTATATCTCATCCACAGAGTGACCCGCGAGTGCCTTGCGGACAGAATTGTCCATCCGGCGTGCCGCGAATACCTGTGTTTGCTTGTCCAGTTGTTTAATTGCGTTTTCAATCGCGACAGGAGAGTCGCCTTCAACGCTCTCAATAAGCACGCCGACTGCCGCATCAATAGCGGCATTTTCGTCGTCGCTCAGTAAATTGCCATCCTCTGAAAGTGCCTGAGTCAGGCTCTCCAGCAGGCGGGCGGCTTCCACTTTTTGTTCCGCCAGACGGCGGGTGGATAAATCATTTTCTGCGTTTTCGAGTGAATCTTTGATCATCCCGGCGATATCGGTATCGCTCAGGCCGTAAGACGGTTTGATCTGGACAGAGGCCTGCACACCGGTGGATTTTTCCAGTGCACTGACACTCAGCAGTCCGTCCGCATCCACCTGAAAAGTGACACGGATATGGGCATTACCGGCGGCCATCGGCGGGATACCGCGCAGTGTGAAACGCGCCAGCGAACGACAATCACTGACCATTTCCCGCTCACCCTGTAACACATGAATGCTCATTGCGGTCTGACCATCTTTAAAGGTGGTGAATTCCTGAGCACGTGCCGCCGGGATGGTGGTATTGCGCGGAATAACTTTTTCCACCAGGCCGCCCATGGTTTCCAGCCCCAGCGAGAGCGGGATAACATCCAGCAGCAGCATGTCGCTGTCCGGTTTGTTACCGGCCAGAATATCCGCCTGAATGGCCGCACCGACAGCAACCACTTTGTCCGGGTCAATCGAGGTCAGCGGCTCTTTGCTGAAGAATTCGCCGACCAGTTCACGCACCAGCGGCACACGGGTTGAACCACCGACCATCACCACTTCGCGGACTTCATCCTGATCCGTTCCGGCATCTTTCAGCGCACGGCGGCAGGTCATCAGGGTTTTTCTGACCAGCGGACGGATGAGTTCCTCAAACATGTCACGGGTCAGTACGCCCTGCCAGCCATCCAGTGTAATCGTGGTTTGTGCGGCACCGGACAGTGCAATTTTCGCTTCCGCCGCCGCGTTTAATACTTCGCGGTGCTGCGAATGCCCCTGCGGCTGAATGCCGCGCTGCGCATAAACCCAGTCGGCGATCAGGTTATCGAAATCATCGCCGCCGAGCGCGGTATCACCACCGGTCGCCAGAACTTCAAACACACCACGGCTCAGACGCAGCACTGAGATATCAAAGGTGCCGCCGCCGAGATCATAAACCGCAATCACGCCTTCCTGACCGGAATCCAGCCCGTAGGCGATCGCCGCAGCGGTCGGTTCATTCAGAAGACGTAACACGTGTAATCCGGCAAGACGGGCAGCATCTTTGGTGCCCTGACGCTGGGCGTCATCGAAATACGCGGGAACGGTGATCACCACGCCATCCAGTTCACCGCCGAGAGTTTCCTGTGCGCGCTGTGCCAGCACCGATAAGATATCCGCTGAGACACGGACAGGATCAGTCAGTCCGGCTGCGGTACGGATGATCGGCAAACCGTTTTCACCCGCCTGTAACTGATACGGTAAATCAGGGTAGCGCTGCGTGATATCCGTCAGTGAGCGTCCCATCATACGTTTGACTGAGATAATGGTATTCTGAGGATCTGCCGCTGCATTTGCACGGGCATCCCAGCCGACCAGGCGGCTGTCCGCGCTGTACTGCACCACGGATGGCAGTAAATAACGCCCTTCGTGATCGGGCAGCACGTCGGTTTCCCCGCTGCGCACCGTTGCGACCAGTGAATGGGTGGTGCCTAAATCAATACCCGCGGCAAGGCGGCGCTGATGCGGGGCGGGAGCCTGTCCCGGCTCGCTGATTTGTAACAGTGCCATATTTTTCCCCTAGAAACTGTCGAGCAGACGTTCTTCAAGATTTTCAATTTGTTGCGTCAGTTTACTCAAAAATCGTAATTTACGCACGCTGTCCGCCGCAGCGGCCCACTCTTCGCCATCAAGCTGACGAACCATCTCTGCCATCCGGGTTTTTGTCATTTTAGTGATATTGGCAGCAAAACCGGCCAGTGCATCACTGTCCTGTTTCTGTTCGATGATATCGAGGGCTTCGCGCAGCTCCAGCTGCTCCATCAGAAATGCGGTGTCATGCATTGTGTGCTGTTCATTATTGATATCAATATCATGTAACAGCAGCATATATTCCGCACGTTTGAGGGGATGTTTCAGGGACTGGTATGCATCATTGATGGTTGCGGCCATCGTCAGTGCCTGCGCCTGCTCTTTTGCATCACCGGCGGCAAATCTGTCCGGGTGATACTGACGCTGCAAATCCTGATAACGACCGGCAAGTGCCTGTGTGTCAAGATCATAACGCACAGGCAGGCTGAACAGGGAAAAATAGTTCATAGTTTACTCTTCGCGGATAAGTGGATCGGTTAAACGTGAAAACTCTCGCCGCAGCCGCATTCGCTGCCGACGTTCGGGTTATTAAATTTAAACCCTTCGTTTAACCCTTCCTTCACGAAATCCACTTCAGTTCCGTCAAGATAAACAATACTTTTTCCGTCGATGATCACTTTTACGCCGTGATCTTCAAACACAACGTCATCATCATTAATGACATCGGCAAATTCAAGTACGTAAGCCATACCAGAGCAACCGGAGGTTCTCACGCCTAACCGCAGACCTACTCCTTTACCGCGGTTTGCCAGAAAACTGGTGACCCGGTTTGCCGCACTTTCTGTAAGAGAAACGGACATTACACACCTCGCTCTATAAACCAGTATGGCGGATGACCGATGAGATCAGTATCCGCCATTATTTTATTGTTTTACCTGCTGCACACCGGCAGCGGCGGGCTATTAGTTGCCCCGGCGTTTACTTTTGTAATCCGCAATTGCTGCTTTGATTGCATCTTCAGCCAGAATCGAGCAGTGAATTTTCACCGGCGGTAATTCCAGTTCTTCCGCAATCGCTGTATTTTTGATGGCTTCTGCTTCATCCAGGGTTTTCCCTTTCATCCACTCAGTCACCAGTGAGCTTGATGCAATCGCCGAGCCGCAACCGTAAGTTTTGAAACGCGCGTCTTCAATCACGCCGTTATTGTCAACTTTGATCTGTAACTTCATTACGTCGCCACAGGCCGGTGCACCCACCATGCCGCTGCCGACAGTCGGGTCTTCGTTGTCGAATGAACCGACGTTGCGCGGGTTTTCGTAGTGATCGATTACTTTATCGCTATAAGCCATTGTTTATACTCCTGAAACCGTCTGATTAATGGTGTGACCATTCAATGCTGTTAATATCAACACCTTGCTTGTGCATCTCCCACAGAGGGGAAAGATCACGCAGGCGGCCAATTGCGCTATGGATAAGTTTAATCGCATAGTCAATCTCTTCCTCAGTCGTGAAACGACCCAGAGAGAAGCGGATTGAGCTGTGCGCCAGTTCGTCAGTCATTCCCAGGGCGCGCAGAACATAAGACGGCTCCAGGCTGGCGGACGTACAGGCAGAACCGGATGATACCGCAAGATCTTTCAGCGCCATCATCAGGGATTCACCTTCAACATAGTTGAAACTGACGTTAAGAATGTTCGGTGCCGAGTGCTCCGGGCAACCATTCAGATAGGTTTCTTCGATATCTTTGATGCCGTTCCACAGACGCAGACGCAGTGCGGACAAACGCTCAGATTCCGCTGCCATCTCTTCTTTGGCGATACGGTAAGCTTCACCCATACCGACGATCTGATGCACTGCCAGTGTACCGGAACGCATACCGCGCTCGTGACCACCACCGTGCATCTGTGCTTCGATACGGATACGCGGTTTGCGGCGGACATACAGCGCGCCGATACCCATCGGACCGTAAATTTTATGGCCGGAGAAGGACATCAGATCCACTTTCAGCTTGCTTAAATCAACCGGTACTTTGCCAACGCTCTGGGTAGCATCCACATGGAAAATAATCCCTTTGCTGCGGCACAGCTCACCAATTGCTTCGATATCCTGAATCACACCAATTTCATTATTGACGTGCATGATGGAGACTAAAATGGTGTCCTCACGCATTGCCGCTTCCAGCTCAGCCAGGTCGATCAGACCATTACGCTGCGGCGCAAGATAGGTCACTTCAAACCCTTCGCGCTCTAACTGACGGCAGGTATCCAGCACCGCTTTATGTTCGGTTTTGCTGGTAATGATGTGTTTGCCTTTTTTACCGTAGAAATTGGCCGCACCTTTAATCGCCAGGTTGTCAGACTCAGTGGCACCGGAGGTGAAAACAATTTCACGCGGGTCCGCACCGACCAGGTCTGCTATCTGGTTACGGGCAATATCGACGGCCTCTTCGGCCTGCCAGCCAAAGCGGTGGGAACGGGACGCCGGGTTACCGAAGACGCCGTCCATTGTGAGGTATTGCATCATCTTTTCAGCAACACGCGGATCAACCGGGGTGGTTGCTGAATAATCTAAATAAATCGGTAATTTCATCGCTCAATTGCTCCATGAACTACGGTTGCGTTATTAACGCAGGTTTCTGCTTATGCTTGCAGATTGATAATTGTTTCGTTAATTGCCAGACTATGTGTACGACGTTTATCATCCTGCCGATCAGCAACATCAATCACTTCTTTATGATTTACTAACTCTTCAAGACTGATACTGCTTAAGAAATCAGTAATACGGTCACTCAGGTCACGCCACAGCGCGTGTGTCAGACAGCGGTCACCGCCCTGACAACCTTCCTGAGTTCCCTGACAGCGTGTCGCATCAACGGATTCATCGACGGCCGAGATGACCTGAGCAATGAAAATCTCACCGGCACCGCGTGCCAGCAGATACCCGCCACCCGGCCCGCGGACACTGGAAACCAGCTCGTTTTTACGCAGACGGGAGAAGAGTTGCTCAAGATAAGAGAGGGAGATACCCTGACGTTCAGAAATGTCAGCCAGTGGTACGGGCCCCTCATGGGAGTGCAGCGCTACGTCGAGCATAGCGGTTACCGCATAGCGCCCTTTTGATGTCAGTCTCATAACCGGATCCCCGTGATAAATGGTGAAGAAATTGTGTCATTCCTGAGTAATTTAGTCAACTATTTAACCCAGTAATTTACTCAACTATTTTTTCGCCCATTTTTCAACAGAAGTCAGGATACCGCGCAGAATATTCAGCTCCTGAACTTCCGGATGCGCGCGGGTAAACAAGCGGCGCAGACGGTTCATAATCTGGCCCGGATGTGCCTTACGGATAAAACCGGATTCATTGAGAACCGATTCCAGATGCGAATAAAACCGCTCCATATCATCTGCCGGCGGATAGTGTACCTCATCTGTGTCATCATTATTTGCCGGTTCGCTCTCATTCTGAGAGGCAAGAAATGCCATCCGGATCTCATAACTGACCAGTTGCACTGCCATCGCCAGATTCAGCGAGCCGTATTCCGGATTGGTCGGAATATAAAGATGATAATTACATTTCTGTAATTCATCGTTGGTCAGCCCGACACGTTCACGGCCGAAAATAATAGCGACCGGCGCAGTCTGTGCGGTTTTAACACTTTTTTCCCCGCATTCACGCGGTTCAACCATCGGCCACGGCAGCGTGCGCGAACGCGCACTTGTACCGATCACCAGTTCACATCCGGCAATCGCCTCATCCAGCGTGCTGACAATCTTTGCATTGCCGATAACATCACTGGCACCGGCGGACAGCGCGATGGCGTGAGAGTCCGGTTGTACCTGAGGATTGACCAGATAAAGGTTGGATAACCCCATCGTTTTCATAGCCCGCGCTGCGGAGCCCATATTGCCTGTATGTGAGGTTTCCACCAGGACGATTCGGATATTTTCGGACATAACACACTTTATTTGAGAAATTATCGCAATATCTTAACACAAGAATAGTCAGATTGACGATCACCTGTTATACTCTGCCGCGATTATTTTCGTTCTTTAACATCCCGGTGGACAACCCCATGCATCCGATGCTTACCATCGCCATACGTGCTGCACGTAAGGCCGGCAACCTGATTGCCAAACACTATGAAATGCCTGACACTGTTGAGACAACTCAGAAAGGTGCCAATGACTTTGTGACGAACATCGATCGCGAAGCTGAGCAGATGATTATCGAAATCATCCGCAAATCTTATCCGGCACATACCATTGTTTCTGAAGAGTGCGGCCTGTCAGCCGGCGAAGAAAGCGACATGAAATGGGTTATTGATCCCCTGGATGGCACCACCAACTTCGTTAAACGTCTCCCGCATTTCGCTGTTTCTATCGCATTTTGTATCAAAGGCCGCACTGAAGTGGCGGTTGTCTACGATCCGATGCGTAACGAATTATTCTCTGCGGTCCGTGGTCAGGGCGCACAGTTAAACGGTTACCGTCTGCGCGGTGCCACTGCCCGTGATCTCGACGGCGCAGTACTGGCAACCGGCTTCCCGTTCAAAGCAAAACAGCATGCTGATACTTATATCAAAATGCTCGGTAAACTGTTCACCCGCTGTGCAGATTTCCGCCGTACCGGCTCTGCCGCACTGGACCTGGCTTATCTCGCTGCCGGCCGTGTGGACGGTTTCTTTGAGATCGGTCTGAAGCCATGGGATTTCCTGGGCGGTGAACTGCTGGTCCGTGAAGCGGGCGGTATCGTTACTGACTTCACCGGTGACCACCGTTATATCGACAGCGGCAATATCGTTGCCGGCAGCCCGCGTGTGGTACGTGCACTGCTGGCAGAAATGCGTGATGAACTGACTGAGTCACTGAAACGCTGATTTTGCTCCGCCAGATGTGAAAAAGGGTTATGACGAGAGTCATAACCCTTTTTTGTTATGCATTTTCCGGGGTCTGAGGGCGGATTTTAGGCCGCAGGAACAGCGCAGGAACCACCGTCAATGCCATCAGATAAAATATCCCGCCGTGGATATCTTCATACAGATACCCCGCCACCAGTGTCATCACCGCAATTGCCCCGCCCATGGCCAGCGCGGAATACGCCGCCTGCAACGGAATGATTTCGGTGGATTTGCGGGCGCCGATAAAGCGCATTGCCGCCAGGTGACACACAGTATAGGTACCGCTGTGCAGGATCTGCGCCACAATCAGCACCGGCAATGCGGCCGACATGCCCAGCAGCGACCAGCGCAGAATACCGCAGATACCGGAAAGCAGCAGCAGGTTTGCCGCGCTCCAGCGCCGGAACAGCTTATTACTGAACGTAAAGACGATCACTTCCGCCACCACGCCCAGCGACCAGAGATAGCCAATCGCAGCATCCGAATACCCGACCTTCTGCCAGTAAATCACACTGAAGCCGTAATAGGCGGCATGCGCCCCCTGCAATAAACTGACGCACAGCAGAAAGCGGACAACCGCACTATCTTTCAGCAGAACACTGAACTTCACCTGTGGCCCGCGCTGCTTCATTTCCCCGGACGGCATAATGCGCGGACGCAGCAGCGACGTCAGCAGCAGAGTTCCGGTACTGACCACCAGCGCCGCCAGAATCACCTCATGCTTCCAGATATCCATCAGCATGCCGGTGACAGAAGTGGCAATGATAAAGGCCACTGAACCCCAGACACGGATCGAGCCGTAATCCATCGGAAACTGTTTTTGCCAGGTCGCGGCGAGGGAATCCCCCAGCGGGATCATCGGTGAGAAAAAGAGGTTGAACCCGGCCATCACAAAAAAGAGCCAGAGCCAGTGCGAGCCGAAATAAAACGCCAGCGCAAACAGAAAAGCGCAGAGTGCCATCAGGCGCAACGCAAAAATCAGCCGTGACGGATCTTTAAACAACGGCGTAATAAACAGACTGCCGATAAAACGCGCCACCAGCCCCACACTGAGCAACATACCGACCGTTGCCACATCATGCCCTTCACCTTTCAGCCATGCGCCCCAGTAGGGAAGAAAAATCCCGTAGGAAAAAAAAATACGTAAAATAATCAAGCGCCAGCCAAAGCGATGACGGAACAAACATCTGCCTCTCCTTTTCAGAAATACAAAAAACCCGCTTGCGGCGAACGAAGCGGGTTTTGGTTACATCAGATTGGTAACGCGATTATGCGTAAACCGGGTATTTCGCGCAGATAGCCAGAACTTTTTGTTTCACAGCTTCAATGGTCGCTTCATCATTGAGGTTATCTAACACGTCACACATCCAGCCGGCCAGTTCACGGGCTTCTGCTTCTTTGAAGCCGCGGCGGGTAATTGCCGGGGAACCGACACGGATACCGGAGGTCACAAACGGGCTCTTCGGATCGTTCGGCACACTGTTTTTGTTCACAGTGATGTTAGCACGGCCCAGTGCAGCATCGGCATCTTTACCGGTGATGTCTTTATCGACCAGATCCACCAGGAACAGATGGTTCTCAGTACCACCGGACACCACTTTATAACCACGGTTCAGGAAGACTTCAACCATTGCTTTGGCATTTTTCACAACCTGGACCTGATTTGCTTTAAATTCAGGCTCCATTGCTTCTTTTAACGCCACTGCTTTACCGGCGATAACGTGCATCAGCGGACCGCCCTGGTTGCCCGGGAACACGGCTGAGTTCAGTTTTTTGTACAGATCTTCATCACCGCCTTTCGCCAGGATCATCCCGCCGCGCGGACCCGCCAGGGTTTTGTGCGTAGTGGTGGTGACAACATGCGCATGCGGAACCGGGTTAGGATAAACACCCGCAGCAACCAGACCGGCAACGTGTGCCATATCAACAAACAGGTAAGCACCGATGCTGTCCGCGATTTCGCGCATTTTCGCCCAGTCAACCACACCGGAATAAGCAGAGAAGCCGCCGATGATCATTTTCGGCTGATGTTTTTTCGCCTGTTCGGCGACATCGTCATAATCGATTTTACCGGCAGAATCGATACCATAAGGGACGATATTGTACAGTTTACCGGAAAAGTTTACCGGAGAGCCGTGAGTCAGGTGACCGCCTTCCGCTAAATTCATCCCTAATACTGTATCGCCCGGTGAAAGCAGTGCGGAGTACACTGCAACGTTAGCCTGGGAGCCGGAATGCGGCTGAACGTTGGCATAATCTGCACCGAACAGTTCTTTTGCACGGTCAATCGCCAGTTGTTCCACGATATCCACATATTCGCAGCCGCCGTAATAGCGTTTGCCCGGATACCCTTCCGCATATTTGTTGGTGAGCTGGGAGCCCTGAGCTTCCATAACGCGCGGGCTGGTGTAGTTCTCAGAGGCAATTAATTCAATATGCTCTTCCTGACGACGATCTTCGTCTTTCATCGCCTGCCAGAGTTGTGGGTCGTAATCTGCAATATTCATTTCACGCTTTAACATTAGCTTCTCCTGACTCGCCTGATGCCGATAAAAAAACACCCCTTTCCGGGGACGAATGCCCTACAGTGTAAACCCTTTTTCTGAATTGAGATAGCCCCTGAAACAAAAAATACGCAAACGATTGCATAGTGGTAAAATCAGGTAATTACCGCACTTATTATTTCATAAGAATATCCTGTTCATCGGACGCAATACCGGATTTGTGATCCCCTCCTGCCCCCGCTCACTGATCAATTTCGCTATTTTCAGCGGATTTTCAGAAACAGCAGAAAAATTTGCGCTTTACAAATTCTGCCCTGTATTATAAGTTGCATTAAAAATACATGTTATAAATTTCACACTGATGTGATGCTTTTTCAGGAGCCCTGCTATGCTCGATGCACAAACTATCGCCACCGTAAAATCCACTGCCCCGCTGATTGCCGCCACCGGCCCGAAACTGACCGCGCATTTTTATGACCGCATGTTTCGTCAGCATCCGGAATTAAAAGATATCTTCACCATGAGTCACCAGCAGAATGGTGCACAGCGTGAAGCCTTGTTTAATGCGGTCTGCGCCTATGCCATGAATATTGATAACCTCGGCGCACTGGGCGCGGCAGTCGAAAAAATTGCCAACAAACACGCCAGTCTGATGATCAGACCGGAACATTACCCGATTGTCGGGGAAAACCTGCTTGCCACCATTGAAGAGTTACTCAATCCGGGTGAAGAAGTGCTGACCGCCTGGGGTAAAGCTTACGGCGTACTGGCAGATATCTTTATTCAGCGCGAAGCCGGGTTATATCAGGAAAAAGCGGCGTCACAGGGCGGATGGGAAGGTCTGCGTGAATTCCGTGTGATCCGCAAACAGCCGCAGAGTGAGCTGATCACCAGTTTTGAACTGGCGCCGGTTGATGGTAAGCCCGTCGCGGATTACCGGCCGGGTCAGTATATCAGTGTCTATATCAATGATGACGCGCTGGATAATCAGGAAATCCGCCAGTACTCCCTGACGCAGGCACCGGACGGTAAAACCTACCGGATTGCGGTTAAACGTGAGGACAAAGGTACGATTTCCGGCTGGCTGCACGCTAATGTACAGGAAGGCGATGTGGTAAAACTGACGCCGCCGCTGGGTGATTTTTTCCTCGACGCTGAAAAAGAGACACCGGTCGTTCTGATTTCAGCCGGTGTCGGCCTGACACCAATGATGGCGATGTTACAGACACTGGCTGCACAGCAACATCCGGCGGATGTGACCTGGCTGCATGCGGCAGAGCACGGTGGTGTGCATGCCTTTGCGGATGAAGTAAACCGCACCGGTGCTCAGTTACCGGCGTTCAGTCAGACTGTCTGGTACAGAGAACCGCGTGCTGATGAAGCTCACCCTCACCTGACCGGGCTGATGGATTTAACCGCTCAGCAGGATGTCCTGCTCAGTAAAATACGCCACTATTACCTGTGCGGCCCGGTGGCCTTTATGCAGCATATTGCGCGTCAGCTGACTGCAATGGGCGTCAATGCAGACCAGATCCATTATGAATGTTTCGGTCCGCACAAAATTTTATAATCGCGACAGAATAACAATAACAACACACTGTCCGGGTATCGGACAAAACAGTTGTAACCCGCAGATATCCGTGTATTGGACTGAATAGTTGTAATACGCGGATATCCGGTAAAAATGCGGATGAATAATGGTCCGGAGCTTATATCATTTACACTGGCGCCCGGCCGCAAGAAAATGGTGTGATGCTGAATTTTCTGTATTAATTTTTATACCCGTCAGACAACCCTCTTTTCAGAAGATGTAATCAAATAAAAAACAGACCACATAAGTATCCGGTAAATTAATTCAGCTTATAATATCGAAATCAAAATACATTATTGATCTCATATATGGCAATTAAACGTCCCAAAATCTTTGTTTGAACTGTAGTAATGATGAACATGGCTTGTTGTTTTTACATTATGCTTTTTAGCAACAGATATCGAATGAGCATAAAATGTGGTAATACACATATTGATAGATTTTGCAGCCAGGCCCATATTTTCGTAATGTTTAAATGACTGTATGACTTCACGCTCAGTCGGAGTAAAAATATCCATGTGAGCTATTTTAAGTAATTTTTCCAGAAGGACATTAACTTTCATTGAGTTTTTAATAATTTTGGTGTTAGTCCAGGCGGATAATGCGCTTTCTATACGTATGCCTGCTATATTACTTAACATGCAGGATACGATATTATCAGCAAAGATTAGCGTTGCCCTCTGGTCATGGCTGAACATGCTAATATCCCGGATAACCTCCTCAATTTTATTATAGCTTTCCAGATCTATAAGAACGACGGGGGTTGCACAACTGTGTTGCCCTGTTTTCGATGTCACCCCTTCAGCAAGGAATATGTTTTTTGACAATAAAACAACATCAACACTCTGAGCGTGAGTCATTTTAATTCTCCGGATAGTTTTACAATATAGTCAAACGGTTTTGCCGCCGTATGTTCCTGTTGTTCCGGCACCGGGCTACTCTTATTACACGAGAGGCCATACATCCATCGGGACATAGGGTGATACGGAAAAACTCTGGTGCTGAGGATTGTAATGCGCAGAAAACCAGCGCGGTACAATTTATTGAATAAACCATGTTTTATAAATTAATATATTAAAAACACCAGTCGATATAGATATATATTCTGATAAATATAAGCCGATGATATGGCCCGGCTGGTGATAAGACATGCCCATCTGTTATCCCAGGTAGTTTATAACTGCACGTACAATGCAATTTCTTACCTTTGCTGAAAATGGCTCCCGTCATTGATAAGGCTCGTACCGCACTCAGTTGATAATTGTTTTTTATACCAGACGCAATTTTAACTCCAAACTTACCCTGCGCGGTATATTTTATAAAAACATGATTGCTTTATGTGATTTTATACCAAATAAAAGTCAGGTTATGATTTTTTATCCTGGCTGGTATTTTGATCTGTTTTCACTTCCCCCGGGAGTCTGTAGAATAAGTGATTAATAACATCTGTAAACTTGCAGGATAACGTACTCATATAATTTATTAATGTATAATATCCCTTTCAGCTCACTACTGGATTTGTTCTATGCTATACATAATCGATGATGAAATAATTTTCGATAACGATGGACGTTCTCTTTATCACAAATCAGTACCTGATGAAGCTATTTCTGTTTCTGAGACTGCATGCCGGTTACTACACTATCTGGTTCAAAATCCGAACATTGTACTTGGCAAAGAAAAAATTATTGAAGAAGTCTGGGGAAAATTTGGTTTTTCAGGCTCGGGAAACAGCCTGTCTCAGTATATAACTATTTTACGTAAATATTTTACAGCATATGGTTTCAGTCAAATTATTAAAACCGTACCTAAATATGGATTTTCGTTTAACGCTGACATTACGGTTTTTGATCAGGATACAGATACTGATTTATTTCCATCACCCGTTGTTTCTCCTCCGAAAAAAACTGACGGGAGAACATTGCCAAAATTCAAAGCATTAATCACATGCTTCAATTTATCGCTCATCATACTCCTTATTGCTTACTCGGCAGATATGACGCGCCGGGACAAATTTGAGTTCAAATCTGTTTCACTTTATGACATTGGCCGAATCGGGACTTGTCCGGTGTTTACTATTTATCCCGGTTCTGAATCATTCAAAGAAACCAAAATAAACCTGGTAAAAAGCATGACCCATGAAGTGCTTCCTTGTGTAAAAGATAACTTTTATATCTTTGATTCCGAAGACCTCTTTGTTTTTGAATCAAAAGGACGAGCCTTCGTTTCGAGATGTGCATATCAGCAGAATACGGATAAAAAACTTTCAGGATGTGAGGTTGTTTATGTACGCAACTATTAAGAAGTCCGGTCACATTGTGACTTTACTTTTAATGGTGTTTACAGCGGCCGTTACCGGTGTAATTTATTACGATAAAAATAACCCGGATATTACGCTGGAATGTTCCGCAACAAATAACTGGGTTAAATTACCCGGAGGCTACAGGCTTAATGACACAATGACACTGATTCTTGGCGAAGGCAAAAAGGGCCGGATTCACTTATCGGGAATAATTGAAAATAAGGAAACTGAATACCTTCTGTCCAGATCAATTCTCTTTACTTACCAGGTCGTAAACGGAGAGACAGTTGCTATGAGGAATATCCGGCTTGTGAAGGGTGCCAGCGATTCTTTCCCTGACCCGCTTTTTAATAGTATGATTTACGACCTCTCCGAAACAGAAAAAGAACTTCATATACAAAAACTTCATAACAGCTATATTCTCAGTACACCTTATTCAGCCTATTCGATGTGTGTGGAATATAATTAGGTTATTCTGTGTCTCCGCGCCCCTCACACGCCTTTAACCGGGCGTGTTTTTTTCCGGCTCACAACTTATCTGTATATTATCCCCCGCCTGATACAGGCGGCCACAGACCGGGTTTTCCGCTCTTACAAGAGGCATGCCATATAGTACTCCGGATGAAATAAGATCACAGAATTTTTACTGCCTGAAAATAACAGGCTGATATCAGGGAACAGAACAAATACAAAATTAATGAGAGGTCTGGTTACTGAAAGATATTTGCAGCTGAAATTATCTCTTTATTACTAATATATTATTTTAAAGAATATTTTTATGTACTTTCAGATATACTTCCCCCATATTGAAATACAGCCTCACCTGAGTTTCAGGTGAGGCCTTTTTATCAGATCAGAAATTCCTTACACATATTGCCCTGCCATTTGATATTGCGGTTGCATTCTCCATCATATAACCATCCGTCAGATTGAAATAGTGGTTAATTAAACTATCCTCTAACACCCAGTAATTATTTACAGCACCGGGCACAAAACCAGCCAAAAAGTATGTATATGGCCATTGATTCATACTATTAACCGATGACGGCATGACATCAGCTTCATGCGCCCATTCGCCATAGGGCTGGCAAGCGGTTGATATATCTGCAACAGAACTCGCTGTTGTTATAAAAGTAAACCACTTTTTCACGTTAAAATCATATTTAAGCGGTGCACCCCCGTCTTTTGGCGCAGCAGTTATTGTTACAGCTCCCCCTGAATTAAGGGTTACAGTACCTGTCTGGTCAACATCAGCCGATGATGAACTGCTGCTCCACTGATAATCACTGTTTGACGTCGTTAAGCCATCTATCTGGAGCTGAAAGACTGCACCTTTAAACCCGGCGCCGGGAAAACCTTTTGTCACCCCCCGGGGCCTGGCGTCATTTTTACCTGCAGCATGAATAATCGCACCTGTAATTTTACTAACCTTCATAAAATTAACGGATACTGACGCATTGGCACCATTATTCAACGCAGCTGTGACATCAACAGAACCCTCAGTGGTATGAGTCAGAGAAGCGCTTATCGTCCCGCCAGCGCGAGTTTTACCTGTGAAGAACACCTTATTATCCGCACTAAACGATACTTCAGTATCTGGTACAAGGTTACCATTGGCATCAGTGACTGTCGCCTCAACCTCACCGGTATCCTTTCCGTCTGCCAGAGCTTTGTCTTTCGTCACAATCAGATTACCCTGCTCAATCAGCGCTGTTGCAGGGTCCCCCACAAATGTCGGCGCAACCGTCTGACTGACACCGTTTTTCAGCATGGCCGTCACGTTAGCCGGACCTGCCTTGGTACTGGTCAGGGTGGCTTTCACTGTACCATCCGTACCCGAGACACCCGATGCCACAATCACAGCACCGTTATCAGCAGTGAAGTCGACATTGATACCAGCGAACGGTTTACCATTTGCATGGGTGACTTTCGCCTGCACTTCATTGGTGGCCTTACCATCTGCAACCGCGTTATCCTGCGTAACCGTCAGGTCGCCATCGGCAATGTTCGCCTTGCTTTCATCAGGCGTAAAGGTGATGGTGACTTGCTCTGTGTGCAGACCAGCCTCAGCCGTAACAACTACCTGACCACCCGCCTGCGCTGTCAGTGTTACTTTAGCGATGCCATCATCGCCTGTTGCCATAGATCTATTTGATAGATTGGCCTGTGAGGCTGGGGCGTCAAAGCTCACGGTATAATTCGGAACAACGTTACCAAACTTGTCAGTAACTTTTGCCTGCACTTCGTTAGTATCTTTATTGTCAGCCAGAGCATTGTCCTTCGTAACGGTCAGATTGCCCTTCACGAGGGTTGCTGTTCCCTTGTCTGCAACAAAACTACCGTGTATCTTCTTACTGACACCATTTGGCAGCGTTGCTGTAATGACCACATCATCCATTACTGTTGTGTTGACAGGATATACTCTTAACCACCCGTGATTATCGCTACTCGAAGCGACCATATTGTCAGGAATCGTTACGTCACTTTCTTTATCGGCATCCCCAACGCGACCGATAGTCACACCATTCTCTGCCGTAAAGCTGACCTTAACTCCATCGACAGGCTTACCATTTTGGTCTCCGATCTGAACAATTGCATTGCAAGATTTCTGCCATTTATCACTAACAACGCAGTTCGCGCCAGCAAATTTCCCGACAATGAAAACCAGTTTGGTTTCATCAACCTTGAACGTGGTTGCGACTTTCTGGCTGACTTTGTTCACCGTGGCTGTGACATTTGCCACACCGGCGGTCTGGCTGGTCAGGGTCACTTTCACGAGACCGTCCCGGTCAGTTTTGCCCGTCGCCGCAATAATTGCGCCGTTATCTGCGCTGAAGGCCACATCCACATCCGGAACCACGTTGCCGTTGGCATCGGTGACTTTTGCCCGGACTTCGTTGGTGGCTTTACCGTCTGCAACCGCGTTGTCTTTTGTGACAGTCAGGTCACCGTTGATGATGGTTGCCGTTCCGGCATCACCGATAAAGTTGAGGTAAGTCTCCCCTTTCAGGGTCCCATTGTAGCTGCCTGTCATCGTGATGGTACCAGCTTTAAGACTCGTGACTGGCAGCACTGCTTTCCCGTTAGCGCCTGTTGTTACACTGGTCTGTTTGCCTGGGGCATTGTCACCCTCAAAGTCAATTTTCACCCCCGAAATCGGGGCGCCAGTGCTAATTTCCACCACTTCCATGACCGCTTCATCAAACGCTTTCCCGTCAGCTATCGCGTTATCTGCACCCGTTGACAGGTCAAACGCAGCGGCATCAACATCGTAGGCGAATGTGGTATTCACCGACTGACTGTTGCTGGTACCGTCCACCGTCGCAGTGACAATGACGATGCCGCCTTTGTTGCTGGTCAGCGTCACCTTCACCGTGCCGTCTGCGGCAGTTTTGCCGGTAGCGGTAATAACAGCACCGTTGTCTGCCGTAAAGCCGGCATCGATACCGGACAGCAGGTTGCCGTTCGCATCCGTGACTGTCGCCATCACTTCGTTAGTGTCGGTGCCGTTGGCAATGGCGTTATCCTGCGTGACTGTCAGGTTACCTTTGGTGATGGTCGCTGTGGACGGGTCAGCGTTAAAGGTCGTGGTAACCGTCTGGCTGGTTTTATTCACCGTCGCCGTCACGTCTGCCGGGCCTGCTTTCAGGCTGGTCAGGGTCACCTTGACGGTACCGTCTGCACCGGTGGTGCCGCTGGCGATGATTTTCGCGCTGTTGGTCGCCGTGAAATCAACCTGAACGCCGGACAGCAGGTTACCGTTGGCGTCAGTGACTTTCGCCATGACTTCGTTGGTTGCCTTACCGTCTGCAATGGCATCGTCTGCCGTAACGGTCAGATTTCCTTTGGTCAGGACGGCTGTCCCGCTATCTGCCGTAAAGTGAGTATCAACAGACTGACTGCTGGTGTTCACTTTCGCGGTGACGATAGCCTTACCGGCGTGAAGGTTAGTCAGGGTGACCTTCACCGTACCGTCCGCTGCTGTGGTCCCGCTTCCGATAACGGATGCACCATTGGTGGCAGTGAAGTTCACCGTCACACCGGACACCAGGTTACCGTTCGCGTCAGTGACTTTCGCCATGACTTCGTTAGTGGCTTTACCGTCAGCCGTTGCATCATCTTTGGTTACAGTCAGGTTACCCTGAGTGATGTTTGCAGTGCTGCTGTCAGCCTTAAAGGTGGTTTTCACCGTCTGACTGTTTTTGTTCACCGTCGCCGTGACGTTCACCACTCCGGCCTTCAGGCTGGTCAGGGTCACTTTCACGGTACCGTCGGTGCCGGTTTTGCCGCCGGCAATAATGGTGGCGTTATTGTCCGCCGTGAAGCCGACCGTGATACCGGACAGCACATTGCCGCCTGCATCGGTGACTTTGGCCATCACTTCGTTGGTAGCTTTACCATCCGCTGTTGCGTCATCCACGGTGACCGTCAGGTTACCCTTGATGATGGTGGCCGTGCCGGCATTCGCATCAAAGGTGGTGTTCACCGTCCGGGTACTGCCGGTGCTGCTGATGGTGGCCGTAACCGGGGTCTTGCCCGCAGTGGTGTTCGTCAGCGTCGCTTTGACCGTGCCGTCTGCACCGGTAGTGCCTGTCGCCACGATTTTCGCGCCGTTCGCCGCAGTGAGGTCTACTTTGATACCGGACAGCAGGTTGCCGTTGGCGTCGGTGACTTTGGCCTGCACTTCGTTAGTGGCGCTGCCGTCAGCAACAGCGTTATCCTGCGTCACGACCAGGTCGCCTTTCGCCAGCGTTGCCGTGGACGGGTCAGCCTTAAAGTTGGTGTTGACTGTCTGACTGCCGCTGGTACCCGCTTTCGCGGTCACGGCGGTGGTACCTGCGGTGATGTTGGTCAGGGTGACTTTTACCGTACCGTCAGCCCCGGTAGTGCCGGTTGCGGCAATTTTCGCACCGTTGTTGGCGCTGAAGTCCACCTGAATACCGGACAGGACGTTACCGTTGGCGTCAGTGACTTTGGCCATCACTTCGTTGGTGGCGTTACCGTCGGCAATCGCATCATCCCGGGTCACCGTCAGGTTGCCCTGAGTGATGGTCGCCGTACCGGTATCCGCCTTAAAGGTGGTGTTGACGGACTGGCTGCCGCTGGTGCCGGTTTTCGCGGTCACAACAGCCGTACCTGCGGTGGTGCTGGTCAGGGTGACTTTTACCGTACCGTCAGCACCGGTGGTGCCGGTTGCCGCGATTTTCGCGCCGTTATCCGCACTGAAGTCCACTTTAATACCGGCCAGCACGTTGCCGCCCGCATCGGTAACTTTGGCCATCACTTCGTTGGTGGCTTTACCGTCTGCAATCGCATCATCTTTGGTGACCGTCAGGTTACCTTTAATGATGCCGGCAGTGGACGTATCAGGCACAAAGGTGGTGTTCACCGTCTGACTGGTTGTGTTCACGGTCGCCGTAACTACGGCAATACCTGCAACCGTGCTGGTCAGCGTAACTTTTACCGTTCCGTCTGCCCCTGTCGTGCCGGAGGCAATAATTTTCGCACTGTTGTTCGCGCTGAAGTCCACCTGAATACCGGACAGGATATTTCCGCCCGCATCGGTGACCTTCGCCATCACTTCGTTGGTGGCCTTGCCATTGGCAATTGCGCCGTCAGCGGTCACCGTCAGGTTGCTTTTGGTCAGTGTTGCCGTGGTTGAGTCAGCCTTAAAGGTGGTGTTCACAGACTGGCTGTTGGTGTTCACTTTCGCGGTCACCGCAGCAACGCCCGCTTTCAGGCTGGTCAGCGTGACCTTCACGGTACCGTCCGCAGCCGTTTTGCCGGTGGCGGTGATTTTTGCGCTGTTATTCGCACTGAAGTCTACGCTGACGTTGGCCACCGGGTTACCGTTGGTGTCAGTGACTTTAGCCATCACTTCGTTGGTATCAGTGTCGTCGGCTTTCGCACCATCCCGGGTAACAGTCAGGTTGCCTTTGGTGATGGCGGCAGTGCTGCTGTCAGCCACAAAGGTAGTGTTCACCTGCTGATTATTGCCGTTTTTCAGGGTCGCTTTCACGGCAATGGTTCCGGCCTTCAGGCTGGTCAGGGTCACTTTGACCGTGCCGTCTGTACCCGTTTTGCCGGTCGCCGCAATCGTCGCGCCATTGTCCGCACTGAAGTTAACCATGATGCCGGGGGCCGGATTGCCTGAAGCGTCCGTGACTTTCGCCATGACTTCGTTGGTATCGGTGCCGTTGGCTGTCGCGTTATCTTTTGTGACGGTCAGGTTGCCCTTGCTGATGGTGACGGTGCCCTCATCCACAGTAAAGGTGGTGCTCACCTGCCGGGTGCTGTTGTTGACCGAGGCCGTCACCGGTGCGGTGCCGGATTTGAGATTCGTCAGGGTGACCTTCACGGTACCGTCTGCCCCGGTGGTACCGGTGGCGGTAATTTTCGCGCCGTTACCCGCACTGAAGGTGACCGCCATGTTTGTGACCGGGTAGCCGTTCGCATCGGTGACTTTGGCCATCACTTCGTTGGTGTCGCTGCCGTTGGCCACGGCATTATCTTTCGTGACCGTCAGGTTGCCCCGGGTAATGGCTGCCGTGGACGGATCCGCCACAAAGCTCAGCGGGGTGTCTTTGTTATTGCCGTTAATGCCAAACCGGTAGGTGTCGGTGCCCACTTTATGACTGGTGATGTTCACCAGCAGCTGGCCCTGACTGTCCGTCAGGTTACCGGCAGGCCGGGTGGTGTAGTGCGCCCCGGCCGGAACGGTGATGGTGACCGGCAGACCCGGCAGCACGTTGTGATTATCATCCGTGACCGTCAGCCGCACGCTGTCCTGCGCCTGGTCGTTAGCGTAAGCATTATCTTTTTCAACCTTCAGAGTATCTATCTGCGCATGGCTGATATCCACCATAAACTGCGCGCTGACGCTTTTCTGTGTGCCGGTACCGCTGACTGTCAGAACGGACTGGCCGGCTATGTTGTTGCTGAAGCGGGCAGTGATCTGTCCGGCAGCATCAGTGACCTGCGACGGGGTTTGCATCTGTGCCCCGTTGGATGCATCCGCACTCAGGGTGAAGTTTTCCACCGGGTTACCGAACTGATCCTGAACTGTCGCCAGGGCTTCATTCATGGCCTTGCCGTTGGCCAGCGCCTTGTCGTGCGTCAGGGTCAGAGTACGTATCTGCGCGGAGGTAATATCGGCGGCAAAAGTCAGCTCTTCCGCCAGGCTGTTGCCGTTTTTCATGGCAGCTTTCACGTTGCCGCTGCCGGAGACCTTACTGCGCACCTTCACAGTGGCACGACCCTGGCTGTCGGTTACCACGGTCTGGCTGCTGTCCGCGTGACCGCTGTTATCCAGCAGTGTCACGGCGGTGTTGTCCCGGAAGCCTGCTGTGGTGAAGGTAATTTCACGTCCGGCCAGCGGGACATTTTTCTCATCCAGCACCACTGCCGCGGCGGTAAAGGTATTTTTGTTGTCGGCCATCACCGGGGTTCCCGGGGTGACAGTCAGACTGGTAATAGTTTCCTGAGACGGACGAACCCCCACCCACATCACGGCAGTATTGGAGACATTGCCTTCAGTGTCAGTCCCGGTGGCGGAGACGCGGTAGATCTGTGGTTCATTGCTGCGGGTAAATACGTATGCAGGCAAAGTCAGGCTGGCGGTGGTCAGAGAAGTCATCACCAGTCGTCCGCCCTGTGAGGTCAGCTCCGGTGCGGACCAGTCTACGGACTTCAGGCCGTACTTCGCTTTATTCACGGTCAGCGGCACGCTCAGAACCCCGGCGGCTTCACCATCCATACGCGCCGGCAGAGAGATGGACAGCAGTTCCTGCTTACGGTACTGCATGACGATGTTGTAGTTACGGTCAACAAAGTCGTAGCGGTTCCCGGCCAGACTGCGCATCAGATCGACGTTCTCACTGTCAAGCTGACGGGAGAGCGGCACGCCAAACCGGTAGGTGATGTCCATGCCGATACTGCTGTCGTTGTCATCACCGAACGCGGTCTGCCCCCGGAAGGTCACCAGCGGTACCGGGGTATAGGTCAGCCCCAGGGTAGTGGCAGACGGATTGTTTTTCAGATCACCCGGCGTCGTGCTGTAGCCCGGATCAATACCGTCACCAAAATACTGTTCATAGCGGGCAAAAGCGCCGAGTTGCGGGTAAGACGGCAGATAAGCTTCGGTGCGGATGTCAAATCCGTTAGCCGGACGTTCGTCGTAGTCGCGCATCGCGTCCGGCGCAGACTGATGCCAGTTTGTCAGGCGAAAGTAGCCGTTGGCAGACACTTTCAGGTAGTCAGCCCACAGCTCTCCCCCGACACCCAGACGGGAGTTGTTCCCGGTCATGTCGTGGTCCCAGAAGGTATTGACGCCCCACATCCATTCATCCTGCATATGACGATAGCCGACCCCGGCATTCGCCGTGGTGCGGTCTTCGTTAGCACGGATGCCGGCCTGAGAGAAAAGCAGACTGTCCGGTGTTTCATGCAAAGGGATCAGCAGGTCCGCATCTCCGGTGCGGTCAGAGCCGAACTGCACCCTGGCGTGACCGAACTGGTTCAGCCAGTCGGTGACCTGCTGGTTAATGAGGTTCTCACCCATGCTCCGGGCGTAGCCGACAGAGGCATCGAGGGCGTTCGTGTTCTCCTGTGAGAGCATGCTGCCCACCTGACTGACGCCCTGCGCCACCCGGGCGGCACCACTGCCGGACCGGTTGTCATCGCCGGACGTCAGGTAGTCTTTTTTACCGTCTGCATCCGTGGTTTTCGGGCTGCCCAGATCCGGCAGGGCACTGAAGATGTCATCCCGGCGGACGGTGTTGTCATGAGCCGGGATGTCGTGTGCGGTTACCGCTGCACTGCTGCCGGAAGAGAAGAAGCCATCCTGCCCGGGCATCATCATCGCATTCATGCCCTCAATGGTCTCACGGACCGCCTGATCATCAGCAGCAGACGTGCGGAAAGCTGCACGGGCCGGGAGGGATAACATGAGCGGAGTGAACAGCTGGGTGAGGATCACCAGCCACGCAGTAACCACCTGACGGTTAAGTCGGGGGAAACGGCGAATACGTTTGTTCATTATATATTTCCTATGCACAAGCATCGCAAAGGACGACAGAAAATATCATCCCTTACGGTGCCGTTATTAATACCAGAGGAGGAGCAGGTTAAATATTCGTTAATGTCCTGAAATTATATTTCACCCAAACAAAGGCGGTGTACTGTACTTCAGCACACCAGGCTTCTTATTGAGGGTCATTGATAGTAGTTCATCAGAAATAGCCATTCATGATTTTTTTAATATTGTATTGTTAATATTATGTTGTTAATATTATGTAATGTGTAATTGCGACTGATATTGCTGTAATTCCGGGAACAAGTGTTAAACAGCCCCTGATTTATGCCTCTGAGAAAAATAAACCCGTCAATGCAGGCATGTTTGTCGCGGGTACTTTCATTTTATGTTGTGCAGTTACCCCTGAGCACACAGATAATAAGATTGTTGCAATTACGATACCCGTGCTTTTATAAAAAGTCATCACCTTACCCGTTTTGTAATAATAAATCAGATATTTCGAAGACGTCACCGCCATTCGCTGACAATAACTATAGCCATATAAATCAATCAATTAAGTTTGGATTAAAATTAAATATTTAAATTAAAAGTATGCGGATAGCAGAGAAATGAAGACATTATTCAGGCAGGCAGGGTTGAATAAATAACTGCAATTTGACAGGTGATATCTTTGATGAGGGAAAGTTGATTAACAATAGTGTGACATTACACTATTTATTAACTTTCCGGCTGTATTTTCACAGCATAAATATTTTACCGGACTCTATATACCCTTCCAGAGAAAAAATAAATATCTTTCAAAGAACATTCGTTACTTTTCGGAATATTATTGTTTGTTTATGAGTTTTATTCTGCACAAAACTTTATAACCGCGACAGAACAACAATAGCAACACGCCGGATATTCAGCGTATGTGTTTAAAATACATCACATACGAGTGACAGTAACATAACCGCCGAATTTATATCTACCCCATCCTTTCGCCCGGTTCACTGTTACTCTTTTTTTTGGTTCTTTTTTTTAGTTCTTATTTTTTCAGTTTTTATACCGCGCCCGGTTCACACACTTTTTTACTGCCTGTGAAAAATACATCACTTTGGCCGACTGAATGCATGTTTCCAGCTCTTCGCTTTCCTCTTTATTTAAATTCATTCCGGAAACCTGCGCAAACAGCGCCGGTAATTCATGCTGACCGGGATCTTTCAGTGCAAACTGCACAATAATCACCCCGGCCATCACCAGCATAATAACCACCGCACATACCGCAACGATCCATTGTATTACCCGTACATGTATTGTCCGCACTGCTTTCTCCTTTTGCTGACAGATAAAAAAATCCGGCGGTGTCAGAAATAACAGCCGCCGGATGAATATGATTGACCGATATGATCAGCAGAATTCAGATAGCATCTTCATCCTGTTCACCGGTACGTATCCGCACCACCTGTGCCACATCGAACACAAAGATTTTACCGTCACCGATTTTACCGGTCTGCGCCGTCTGCATAATGGTTTCCACACAGGTATCGAGAATGTCATCGGCGACAACAATTTCGATTTTTACCTTCGGCAGGAAATCCACCATATATTCCGCACCGCGATACAGTTCGGTATGCCCTTTCTGGCGGCCGAACCCTTTCACTTCTGTCACTGTCATCCCGGTGATCCCGACTTCAGCCAGTGCTTCGCGGACATCATCGAGTTTAAACGGCTTAATAATTGCCTCAATCTTTTTCATTGTCAGATCCTGTTACCAATTTTTGCGGCCAAACCCGGATGTAATCGGGTAACGGCGATCTTTGCCAAAGTTCCGGGCGGTAATGCGCGGCCCCACCGGTGACTGGCGGCGTTTGTATTCATTGATATCCACCAGCCGGATAACCTTGCGGACTACCGCCTCATCAAACCCGGCAGCAATCAGCTCATCTGCGGACATGTCTTTTTCAACATACCCGGCCAGCAATGCATCCAGGATGTCATACGGCGGCAGGCTGTCCTGATCCAGCTGACCCGGTGCCAGCTCCGCAGACGGCGGACGGGTGATAACCCGCTCCGGAATTGCCGGTGACAGCGTATTGCGGTATCTCGCCAGCTCAAACACCATGGTTTTCGGCACATCTTTCAGGACGTTAAAGCCCCCGGCCATATCCCCGTACAGTGTGGAGTAACCGACAGCACATTCACTTTTATTACTGGTGGTCAGCACAATGCGGCGGCGCTTATTAGACATTGCCATCAGGATCACAGCACGGCAGCGGGCCTGTAAATTCTCTTCGGTAGTATCGGCCTGTGTTCCGGCGAATTTCGGCGCCAGTTCGTGCATAAAGGCGTCAAACATCGGCTCAATCGACACCACATCAAATTCCACCCCCAGCAGCTCTGCCTGCTCACGGGCATCGTGGATGCTGATATCGGAGGTGTAGCGGAACGGCATCATCACCGCCTGCACTTTATCTCTGCCCAGTGCATCGGCGGCAATCGCAACGGTCAGGCCGGAGTCTATCCCGCCGGACAAGCCCAGCAATGCCCCCTGAAAACCATTTTTGCGGACATAATCCCGTGTCGCCAGCACCAGCCCCTGATAAACCTGCGCAAGGACAGATAACGACGGTGCCGGATCCGCCATCGGTGTGATGGTTAAATCCGTAAACTGACACTGTGCGATTTGCTCTGAAAATGCAGCAAGACGATGCGTTACGCTGCCATCCGCGGCGAAAACAGCAGAATCACCATCAAAAATCAGTTCATCCTGGCCGCCGACCTGATTGAGATAGACCAGCGGCAGCCCGGTACGGCGGCAATGTGCCTGTATCAGCACATCCCGGGTATCAATTTTATCAGTGGAATACGGTGATGCATTCAGCGTAAGGATGATTTCAGCCCCGGCGGCCTTCAGCGCATCAACAGGGCCGTCAGTCCAGATATCCTCACAAATGAGTAACCCGAGACGGTAACCACGGAAATCGATCACACAGCTTTCAGTACCCGCTGTAAACCAGCGTTTTTCATCAAACACACCGTAGTTCGGCAGTTCCTGTTTGAAATAACGGGCGCGGAGTTCCCCTTTCTCAAACAAAGAGAGAGCATTATAAATGCGGCCGTTTTCCTGCCACGGGTGCCCCGCCAGCACAGCGCAGTCACCGCTGGCCTGTTGTATCCGGGTAAGGCTCTGTACTATCCGCTGATGAAAATCGGGACGAAAAACCAGGTCTTCCGGCGAATATCCGGACAATGCCAGTTCGGAAAACATGACCAGGTCAGCTCCGGCTGCCTGTTGTTCCGCCATGGTTTTCAGAATACGTTCACCATTGCCTTCGATATCTCCGACCAGAAAATTCAGCTGGGCCAGGGCGATATTAAGTGTACGACGCATAAAATCCTGCTCTCCCGGGATGAGTCTCACCGTATGTAAAAATTAATAATAAAACAGCTAATAATGAAGATGATAGCAAAATGTGCCGGCCAGAGCCGATTCTTTGCTTATTCTTTAAAGTCGGCCGCATCCAGCTCATGACGGGACAGCAATTTATAAAATTCTGTCCGGTTACGCCCCGCCAGCCGTGCGGCATTGGTCACGTTACCTTTGGTCATCTGGAGAAGTTTGCGTAAGTAATTGAGCTCAAACTGATTACGGGCTTCCGCAAAAGTCGGCAATGCGGTATTTTCGCCTTCCAGAGCCTGTGTCACCAGCGCCTCACTGATCACCGGCACGGTGGACAGCGCCACACATTGCTCGATAACGTTAAGTAACTGACGCACGTTACCCGGCCAGCTTGCGCCCATCAGACATTTCATGGCATCCGGGGAGAAACTGCGGACAAACGGCTTATGTTTTTTCGCCGCTTCACGCAGAATATGATTGGCCAGCAGCGGGATATCTTCTGCCCGCTCATGGAGTGTCGGAATTTTCAGGTTAACCACATTGAGGCGGTAATAAAGATCTTCACGAAATTCGTGTTTTTCCATCGCCTTGGGTAAATCGCGGTGTGTCGCGGAAATCACGCGGACATCAATATCAATGTCGCGGTTGCTGCCGAGCGGGCGCACTTTGCGCTCCTGCAAAACACGCAGCAGTTTGACCTGCAACGGCATCGGCATATCCCCGATTTCATCGAGAAACAGCGTACCGCTTTCCGCCGCCTGGAACAGCCCTTCCCGGCTGCTGACGGCACCGGTAAAGGCACCTTTGGCATGGCCGAACAATTCAGATTCCAGTAACTGCTCCGGCAATGCGCCGCAGTTAATGGCAATAAACGGTTTTTTCGCTCTCGGGCTGGCTTTGTGGATGGCCTGTGCCAGTACCTCTTTCCCGGTACCACTCTGGCCGTTGATCAGAACACTGACATCGGATTGCGCCACCATGCGCGCCTGTTCCAGCAGACGCAGCATCAGCGGGCTGCGGGTAACAATACTCTCACACCAGGATTCATCACTGACCGTGGTGGTGGAAAGCGCCAGTGCATCATCGATAGCTTTATATAAGGCATCGCGATCCACCGGTTTGGTCAGGAAGCTGAAAACGCCCTCACGGGTGGCCGCCACCGCATCAGGGATAGAGCCGTGGGCAGTGAGGATAATCACCGGCATCCCGGAATGGGTTTTCTGGATCTCGGCAAACAGCGCCATACCGTCCATTTCATCCATCCGCAGGTCACTGATGACCAGATCAATCTTTTCTTTGCTGAGAACCTTCAGCGCTTCAGGGCCGCTTTCTGCCGTTGATACCCGGAAACCTTCACTGCTCAGGCGCATTCCCAGCAGTTTCAGTAAACCCGGATCGTCATCAACCAGTAATAAGTTTGCGCTGCGGCGTGCTGTCATGCCGGGGTTACTCCTTTTTATCCTGTGCCGGTTGTTTTCCGGCGGTTTTCGGTTCTGCCGGTTTAACACTATCGACTGGTTTAACACTATCGGCTGGTTTAACACCATCGGCCGGCTTAACTCCATCGGCCGGTTTAACATCATCAGCCGGTTTTGCCTGCTCCGGTTTGACTTCCTCCGGTTTCTGCTCTGCCGTACCTGCAGCTTCCTCTAAGGCTTCACGACGCTCTTCAAGGGTGTTTTCCAGTTCCGCCTCTGCTTTGGTCGGCTGTTTGCGGCCGGCCAGCTGGCGCTCAATGTTGCTCAGGTTATCGAGCTTGCGGGTGGTATTTTGTAATTCAAACTGCAGACGGGCATTTACCGCACGCAACTGATCAATTTTACCGTCAGTATCACTCTGCAAACGGCGGTAGCGCTGGCGTTCATCACTCAGGGCTATCGCCTGTTTCAGCTGGTCACGCCACAGGGTCATCAGCGGGCGCAGTGACACCGGGAACCCGGCGCTGTAGGTATTCAGGGTATCGAGCACCCTGCGTTTATCATTCGCTGACGAGCCGGTATTATTCAGTAAAATACTCTGGCGGAATGCGGTATCCCAGCTGTCGGGTGTTATTTTCCCCGCCATAATACGGGCCGTGTCACTGCTGAGCAGATCAGCGCAGTCAATCATCCGCAGCCAGTAAAGGCCGTTTTCTGTTGCCGCTGCGGAGTTGAGTTCCCAGATAGCGTGACAATCCGCAATCCGGTAATCCGTCGTCCGCTCCTGCGGCAGAACGACAGAAGCCAGTGCAGAGAGATCCGGCGGTGTTGCGGTTTTTACGCAGCCGGCCAGCAACAGCGGGACGGCGGCAATCAGGGACTTAAATGTCATTTTCAAGTTAATGCTGACCTGTTATTCCAGTAAGGTGTGGAACGGAAGCTGAACACGGAAGCACACATCCGCACCTTCAGAACCGACTAATATCAGTTCGCCGCCCATCCGGTTAATACAATCCCGGGCGATACTCAGTCCCAGCCCGCTGCCTTTGACAGCACCTTTGCGCTGAAGCGATCCCTGGTAGAACGGTTCGAAGATCATTTCCTGTTCTTCCTCCGGGATCGGCGTACCGGTATTGGCGACATCAATCTGTATAT
Source organism: Morganella morganii (assembly GCF_019242955.1). Classification (GTDB taxonomy): domain Bacteria; phylum Pseudomonadota; class Gammaproteobacteria; order Enterobacterales; family Enterobacteriaceae; genus Morganella; species Morganella sibonii. The sequence goes on along the minus strand of NZ_CP066129.1, from coordinate 1,545,571 downwards.
GCTGACCGGCTTTCCGGCTGGTTATCCGGATCTTACCCGATTCAGCGCCATAGTGTACCGCATTTGAATAGAGATTATCGAGTACACGTGTTAATAAGACAGGCTCTGCCCAGACACTTGTCTCATCCAGCCCGACTTCCGTAGTGATTTCTTTGCTTCTCGCCGGTAAGCTGTGTGCATTAACGACCCCATGCACTACCGTATCCAGGTTAACCCATTTGGCTTCTGTCGGGCTGTCCACCAGAGTGCGGTTATACTCCAGCAACTGTTCAATCAGAACCTGTAAATGACGGCTGCTTTCACTCAGGATAGAGACGACATCTTTCTGGTCAGTTGTCAGCGGCCCCGCCACTTCATCAGCCAGCAGTTCAGTACCTTCACGCATACTGGCCAGCGGTGTTTTCAGTTCATGAGAAATATGACGCAGAAATTCATGGCGCTGGGATTCCAGCCAGTCAAGACGTTCACTCAGCCAGACAATCCGCAGTGCCAGTGAACGCAGCTCTCTCGGGCCGTTAAAATGATCAAGACGCTGTATCAGATTACGGCCTTCTCCCAGCCGGTTAACCATCCGCTCGATAACTTTTACCGGCCCGATAATCATCCGGGTAAACAGAATGATAAGCCCGGTACTCAGGACAAACACCAGCAGGCTCTGCCAGCCGAACGATTGCCCTTTGCGGGCGATGGCATTCTGAAGTTCTTCACCGCGCCGGAAATTGGCCTCGCGGATAGCCTGCACCAGGTCGGCATTACTGCGGGCAAAGGCTTCGAGATGGGTCATCATAGCCGCTACCGGCTCACCGTTTTCACATTGCAGGACGGACAACTGTCCGAGACTGGCGGCGATGTCATCAGTATAGCGCGGATCAGGCGTGGATTGTTTCTGGCGGGTGAGATAGTTCTCATAGCTGAGATACTGTTTATGCCAGACATTTTTCAGGGTTTCATTTCCCAGCACACAGTACTGGCGGTAGCTGCGCTCCATTTCCAGCGCCAGGCTCGACATTTCCTCACTGCGCCGCGCATCCTGTACTGTTGAAATACTGATTTGCGCCGCCTGATTACTCAGCTCATCAAAACTCTGATACGCCTGCCAGGCCAGTCCCAGCAACGGCAGCAGAACCAGACAGAATGCCACCACAACCAGCTGACGCAGCGAACGCGGAAATAATCGCCATTTTTTCAAGATTATCATCTCTTAACCTGTTGTCATGTCCATGATGCTAACCGGTTCCGGGATAAGAGAAAAGGATCAGCGTGCATCAGTGAGAAAAAGAGAACAGAAAGAATGCAGGGAAGGTATAAAATGATGACGGGACGACAGTTTCCTGCCGTCCCGCCAGTGAGATTAAGGTGGTGCCTCACTCAACGTGTCGCCCTGTGTCTGATAAAGCTTGCGCAATTATCGGTATTAACGGACGGTAGGCACCTTACTCTGGCATCATTCCCGGGCTTATGTGGCATGTTTCCGCCATATTGCGGGCCGACATAAAAAATTGAATGAGCAACTGAAGAAGATATTGCAACTGCCGTGCCAATTTTCAAAGTTAAAAATTAACACCATGTTATTAAAGGAAAAATATTTAATATCATCCTTCTGATATTTTACGGATACTGCCACAACCGAATTATTTCCCGGTTTTCCCGTTGTTTTGTGAAAAAACGTCTCTGATTTGCGACAGTCTTTTTTGCTCTTTTTTACCTCTTTAAATATCAATGCATTAGATGTCTCCTTTTGGAGACATTAAAAATGATGAATGTCGTTATTTTATGACACAGATGATTTTTTATACCGGACATGCAAACAAACACGCAGTTTACTTAATAAAATCCACCGTCAGGACAATGCTTTTGTCTAACCCCGGCGGAGGGATCCCCACCGGCTGATATTGACTGACCGCACCGAGGGCAATTTTATCCAGTATCCGGTTACCCGAACTTCTGATCACCACGGGGTCAGAAAGCGCGCCGGTTCCGGAAATACTGACATTAATATCAACGGCTGCGCTGACCTTTCTGATTCTGGCTGGATAATAAATATACCGCAGGATCTCTCTGCGCATTTTTTCCCGGTATAACCACAGGTCGTCGTCACTCTGCTGTCCGGCAACGGTATCGGCTGTTGTCAGGTTATGATTTCCGGCCGACAGAGATGACTGTAAACCTGTATCCGGAACCTCTGCCGGTTTATGCACATCTTTATCATGCCGCGGTGCAGTAACCGGCTTTTTAATTTTCTGCCGCGGTTTATTCTCACGTTTTTTTCTGTTTTTTTCCGCCTGCCATTCTGATTTTTTATCCGCTGCCGGGCTTATCACCGGCAACGGACTTTCCGCGCTCTGTTCCGGGATATCCGGAGAGTGTTTCTCCGCCTTTTCCGGCGCAGGCAGCAATAACATGGCACTGCGGTTATCCGCACGGATATTGCCGTTCTCCGCATAATCAGCCCGGCTGATACAGAATAAAAAAATAAGCAGTCCGCCGTGAAGACACAGAGAAAAGAATAAACCGGCCAGTTTGCAGCGATTCATTGATTACTCCGCAGGCAGTAATACCGCATGGAATTTTCCGGCATGACGTAAAAAGTCCTGTAAAACCATTTCAGTCTCTTCCGGAGATGCCTTTTCATTTGCCCGCAGTGAAGCACCGATTAATAACGGGCCGCCGGTCAGCATATAACTGCGTTCAATATCTTCCAGTATGCCGGTCACCGAATGACGGGTTCGCTCAAGAATATCGCGGCTCTGTATGATTTTATTTCTGAATACCTGCCGATCAATCCCGTTATGCTTAAATTCTGTCAGCACGCGTTCACTCAGGGCAATCAGTTCATCCACCCGTTCCGGTGCACAGGTGAACATGATCCGTCCCTCATCCTGTATTTCAGACGGGTTGTGCCAGAACCATGCGGTGACACTGTAGACACCCGATGCTTCCTCACGTAATTTTTCCCGCAGTTTTTCCTGAATCAGCTCGCCGCCGATCTCCAGATAATAGGCATTATCCGGCCGCCAGCCATTTTTGCGGACAAGATAGATCTCCACTTCCGCCCGCGGCTCCTGCAATCCCCTGACAATTAATGGTGTTGCCGGTGTTCCGGCTTCAATCGCAACGGGTTCTCTGCCATCCTTTTTTACACCCACGGATGCCAGATATTTTCCTGCAATCTTTTCCGCATCGCGGGGCTGAATATCACCGGTAATAAAATACGTAAAATCGGTTTTATTACTGATATAGCGTTCATACAACTGCGTCAGTTTTTCCGCACTCAGTGCGTCAAGATCCTGCTGTGTGGCATCATATATGGTATGTTTTCCCGGATAACGCAGTGATGATATTTTCTGCATAAAGAGATGCTGACTGTCTTTATTATTCTCCGCCAGCTGTTTATCCGTTTCTGATTTATATTTACGCCATACTTTTTCCGTTACCCGGCTTTCATTTAATTTCAGATGAAAAAGTGTCAGAATTTTTTCAAGATTATCCGTCTCTGCCCAGCCGGAAAACCCCTGCTGATGTTCATCCAGTAATGTTGACATCACCACCGGACTTTTATTAAAAACAGCCTGTAATGCGGATAGCGGATAACGGCCAAAACCGGTTTCATCCGTCAGGCTGACGGCAATCCGCAGCGCATGATAATCGTCATCCGGTACTGACCGTAATCCGCCGGGTGTCAGCGCCTTAAAGAACACTTTCCCCGGATTATCATTATTGTACTGATAGATTAACCGGCTGCCGTTACTCAGCTGATATTCCCTGATATTATATTCTTCAACCGTTCTGATAAGTTTCACACTACCGGCCGTGACATTAATATCCGGTAGTTCCGTTATTTGTTCTGCGGCCGGGTCCCATTTTTTCTGTGGTAACCGGTGGCTTTCAATCCAGCTTTTTTCCAGTGCTGCCGCATCCATGGCCTGCGGCTGTATTTTCTCCGGATGCGTGATCATCACCAGCCGGGATTTCACGGCTGTCATAGTATGAAATGCGCTGTTCACATCCGCTAAGGTGATATTTTTCAGATAATAGCGATTGAGAAGAAATTTATCGTTCTGCCCTGCAAGCAGCTGATGGCTGGCTGCCGCCGTCATCATATCCGCCGCAAGATCGATACTGTAAATGGTTTTATCTTTCTGTTTTTCATTAAGCCGGGTTAACCGCTCAAGCTCTTCATCCAGCTCAGCCTGTGTAAAACCCTGCTGCTCAACAGCGGCAAGAAAATTAAAAATACTCAGTGTGGCTTCATCATATTTTTCATCTGATAATTGCAGGGAAAATACAGATTGTATGGTTTCCCTTCCGGTCGCTGAAGAGTAATAATTCGCGGTACTGATAAACTCATCATTCTCTTTTTCCAGATGCTGTAACCGGATATTTATCAGCCGGGTCATAATCTGATTAACCAGGTCATCCTTATAACGGGCCAGTGAATAATCCTCCTGATAAGGACTGAAAAAACTGATTTCCACCGCCGGTGTCCGGATTTCATCCTCATGAACAAAAGCCGCACGCCAGTGTTCCGGCAACGGTACAGAATAATCAATCATCTCAGGCGGATCTGTTCTGACCGGAAGCGTTGTTAATTTTGTTTTCAGCAGAGACAGGATGTGTTGTTTATTAATATCCCCGGCGGCGACCAGAGACATATTATCCGGTCTGTACCAGCGATAATAAAAATCAGCCACCCGTTTACGGCTGACATGCTGTATTGTTTCCGCATCACCGATAGGGTCACGTAATGCATAGCGCGACCCCGCCATCTCAATGGCGCTCTTTTTATCCCCCAGCCGCAGCATGGCGCCCAGTCTGGCACGCCACTCTTCCAGAACAACGCCCCTTTCTGCATCCAGGTCCGCCTGATTTATGGTTACCCGCCCTGCCCAGTCAGCAACAATATCCAGCGCAAGGTTAATTTTTGCCGGGTCATTGTCCGGCAGATTTAATGTATAGACCGTATTTTCAAAATCCGTGAATGCATTAATATCAATACCGAATTTTAATCCCGCTTTTTCCAGGTCACGGATCAGCTTATTACCGGGGAAATGCGTTGTTCCGTTAAATGCCATATGTTCGACAATATGTGCAACGCCTCTCTGGTCATCATCCTCATTCATTGACCCGGCATTAACAACCAGCCGGATATACACTTTTTTCTCCGGTGTGCTGTTTTCCGCCAGAAAATAACGGAATCCGTTATTCAGCGTGCCGGTTTCTATTGCCGGGTCATACCGGAGAGTTTTCATTTTCAGCAGGTCATTAACCTGTGTCTGCTGACCGGAACAGGCGGCCAGAATAAATAACATACCGGTTATCAGTAGTATTCTTTTCATAAAATCAACCCGGGCTTATCATTTCTCACGTCTTCCCTGTGAGATATTTCGATAATATGACTGTGAGCCAGTTTTTCCCTGAGTAACCGGCTCAGTGTTTTATAATTTTCCTCATCGAGTGCAGATAAGGCCTCATCAAGAAACAGCCAGGCCGGTTTTTGTATCAGGCACCGCGCCAGCATTATTTTCTGGAGTTCTCCGCCGGATAATGTGTGCTGCCAGTTTTTCCCGGTATCCAGTTCAGGAATAAAATGGCTGAGTCCCACATCCGTTAATGCACCGGCCAGCAATGCATCGTCATATTCCCCGTGAATATGGGGATATATTAAAATTTCCCGCAATGTGGCTTCCGGTAAATACGGTTTCTGAGGAATAAACATGCAGTAATTATCCGGGGGCATGGATAATGAACCTTTATAATGCGGCCATAATCCGGCGAGTGTGCGCAGGAATGTACTTTTCCCGCATCCCGACGGACCTGTAATTGCGCTGCTGTCCGGAAAGGCGCCGGACATATTTTCCTGAACCGGACGGTTATCCGGTAAAAATACCGATAACTCAGACCATTCGGGAGAATCAGACTGACGGATTGTGCCGGTGGCGGTAATAGAATCGAGCTGTGAGCTGAATGTCACCAGACGCCCGGTGACTGCCCGCCAGTTTGCCACTGACTCATAAGAATCGACAAACCAGCTGAATGCTTCCTGTACCCGGTAAAATCCGGTTGCGGTCTGCATCATATCCCCGAGTTGCAGACTGCCGCTCATCAGCCGCGGCGATGCCACCAGATACGGGAAAATACGGGCGACCTCATTATATCCGCTGTTAAAGGCCTGATATTTCATTTTCATTCCGGTCAGATATTGCCAGTTCTGCCATATTTTCCCGAATAACCGTTTTGATGAGGATAATTCCGCCTTTTCACCGCGCAGAAAACTGATCGATTCCGCATATTCCTTTACCCGCATCAGATGAAAACGGAAATCAGCTTCGCATTTTTCCTGCTGAAATGTCAGCGGGATTAGTTTTCTGGTAATTTTATGGGTGAGCCATGTACCGATAACGGAATACAGTATTGCCACCCACACCATATATCCCGGTATTACCCATGTCATTCCGCCCAGTTCAAATGTCAGTGTTCCGGAAAGATTCCATAAAATAACGGTAAAAGACACCAGACTGGTGACAGTCCGCAGTAATCCCAGTCCCAGCTGCAATGTCTGGTCGCAAAATTCTTTTATATCCTGAGCAATACGCTGATCCGGGTTATCACTCTCTTTATATAAAAGCTGATGCCGGTAAATACGCTTATGGCTCAGCCACTGCGTAAGAAACCGCTCTGTCAGCCAGCCCCGCCAGCGGATACGTAATGTCCGGCGCAAATATTCTTCAATAAGATCGACAGAAGAATAAACCGCCATGATCAGAACAAACTGACTCAGCATCGGCCAGAAATTATCCCAGTCCTTATTCTGCATCAGATTAAAAAAATCACGGTTCCAGTCGCTGTATTTCACCGCAATTTCAACAACAATATAATTAAGTGCAATAACAGAAATAATCAGCGGCCAGGCTATTTTCCATTCCCGGCTTTTCCAGTACGGACAGGCCAGGCTCCAGACCTGTTTGATAAATTTATTTTTATTTAATTCGGATTTGCTATTCATACAATGATTTGCCATGGGCCTGCCGGCAGAAAACAGAATTTTCCGCCGGCAGTTGCTTATGTCTCAATTAAAATTCATAACCGACTTCAAGCCAGAATTCACGTCCCGGAGTGTAAATTCCGTATTCATTTGAACTGTAGCCTTTATTTTCCATTTTCCTGACCTGGTTCAGCACATTGAGTACTTCGGCACGGAAATAGAGCTGATGTGAACCATAAATAGCCGGCTGCCAGCTCAGGCTGGTATCCCATTGAGTATGTGTTCCGAAGTTCTGCGTTTTATAAACAGTGATATCATCCGTACTGTTGGTTTCTGCATAAGAATGGACCGGTGCTTTAATATAAAATTTATTCGACCAGGTTATATTATTATCCGGGATCTTCATATCAACACCCAGACGGACCATCCACTCCTCTTCATTATTATTGACTTCTTTTTCCATCTGAGCACGGGACATCAGACGACCATCAAGAATAACCGCCTCATCCGGATCTAATGTTTTCTCAAGATCGGCTCTGCCGGTATTCAGCCAGTCAGCACCTAATGTGGTATTCCACTCTGTCGCACCAAGAGTCCACGGTGTTTTATTGGTTATTTGCAGCGTATAAATCTGAGCATTGAAATCATCGCCGTTGGTGAATGAATCAACTTTCTTATCATCCTGAGTACTGCGCTTAACCACAATCCGCTGCTTATACTTTCTGTATGTATAATCCGCGGAAATACGCCAGTTATTCCAGTCCTGATTAATCCCGAAGTTCAATTCATCTGAATGCGGTGTACTTAAGTGTGTCAGTGAACGGTAATCCCGGGTACGATCCTGATTCAGTTCCAGTATTTTCCCGGATAACTTCATCGTGGCAAATGAACGTCCGTAATAACGGTTAAGTCCGAACTTAAACCGGGTATCCGGTAATGCCTGCCAGTAAGCCGTAAAACGGGGAGCGATATTTGTGTTACTTAAATAATTATCCCGTTCCAGACGTAAACCGGGACGGAATGTGAAATCACCGGTTTTAATCGTGTCCTGAGCATAAAGCGCATAATTCTGGTGAGAGGTATTTACGGTTCCTTTTGACGCGGTCAGTTCACTTAAAAGAACATCCCGGCCGGTACTGTCAATAAATGATACCGTTGAGTGAACATCTTCATCCCGCTTAAACGCATATGCCGTATGACGGTAATCGGCTCCGGTATTGAAAACGTGCTCTGTATGTCCGAAGAATACGGGGTCAGTATTATAATCCAGAATTAAATTGATATTTTCCTGCGTCAGCTGACTGTTACCATATCCGCCTTCCTCAAAATCAAGACCGGTATCCAGGTCAGTCACCACACTGGCTTCGGTACTGTTGGAACGGCGTTTATCGGAAAACTTGTCATACGCTGCCGTTGATGTCAGTTTACCGCCCGGCACAGACTGAATATACCGGATCGTCGTACCGTAAGCCTGATGGGTATCATTGACGTTATTATCAATATTATTGGCGTAAAATTTACCCTCTTTATAATCTGACATACGGAACCCGGCTTCCAGCGTCCGGCCGGTATCCGGTGTCCAGTTAAAATTGACCAGCATATTATCGGAACGGCGGGTGTGATTACGGTTATCCGTCTCTCCTTTCGAATTCAGCATCCGGGTCTGACGGATATCAGAATCACGGCGGCTGAATCCGAATACCATACCGGTATTCTCCGTTAATCCGTATTCCGCCGTCAGATTAAAGAATTCTTTTTTATAAACGGGCTGAAATTCTGCATTCATTCCGTTGGGGACTTTTTTATCCAGCGCTTCTTTTACCGCCTCATCCGCTTTTAATGATGCCCAGGAAGACCGGGTGGTACGGTAACTGACTGATGCGTGATTTTCTCCGCTGTACTGCCGGGTTTCCGCCACAACTGCCCCGCCGGTAAATCCGCCCAGGTTTGCCGGAACGTTATTACTGTAAACCGTTATTCCCGAAAGCAGTTTCGCATCAAAGAAATAAGCCTGCTCTGAACTCTTATTCGGATTGACGCCCATGGTGCCATCAAATAAGGAGGATGCCGGGTCGATATCGTTATTAATATTCACCCCGTCTATCATATACGCCGTCTGTTCTGAAGGCGCACCGTTAATGGAAACAGAGAGCGGTTTAATCTCACCATTGGTAAATCCTGTTTCTGATTTACTCTCCACACGGGCACCGGGGACGGCTTTCAAATAATCACTTAGGTTACTATTAGACGATGGTGAATCCTTTATTTCCTGCTCTGTTATCGTTTGAGACGATAAAGGATCATCTGTCTCTGCGTGCGCATCCGATTTAACCGCAACCTTAATATGGTTATCGGGGTTATATTGAGCTGCATGTGTATAAAAACTACAAAATGAACTGCCTGTAATAGCTGCAATAAGTAATTTATCTGTATTTTTCATTGGGTTAACTTTATTTGAAAGCAAATGATAGTTATTCGCATTATCATTATTGTTTGCGAATGCTAACATGGTGAAACTACGTATTCAACGAAAAAAATGATAATGAAACTATGTTTCATCACATTACTGATAAAATCATTATTGAATATAATTGGATGGCAATATCGATACAGTGAAATTTAAAACTGGCTAAAATGCTATTTTTAAATAAATTATCTTATTATTTATGTTTGTATTCAGGCGGGAACTAATAAATAACGATTATCAATGCTGTTTCGCAACTGACAGAAGCAGAGAGGATTTATTATTGCAGTAATATTATTGTGGTTAGTAAAAAAAAGCGGGTAAAACTGAAAAGTCATACCCGCCTGTTTATCAGCCTAATTGTTTACGGGCATTACGGAAGATCCGCAGCCACGGACCGTCCTCGCCCCAGTTTTCCGGATGCCATGAGTTACTGACAGTCCGGAAGACCCGCTCAGGATGCGGCATCATAATGGTGGCACGTCCGTCATCGGTGGTCACCGCCGTGATACCGGCCGGTGAGCCGTTCGGGTTAGCCGGATAGCGTTCAGTGACCTGACCGTAGTTATCCACATATTGCAGTGCCACCAGGCCGCGCTGCATCAGTGCATGCTGATGCGCCTCATCACGGAATTCTGCCAGCCCTTCGCCGTGAGAAACCGCAATCGGCATCCGTGAACCGGCCATACCGCTCAGCAGCAGTGACGGGCTTTCTGCCACTTCAACCAGACTGAAACGTGCTTCAAAACGCTCAGAGCGGTTACGGGTAAAACGCGGCCATAAACCGGCTCCCGGAATCAGGTCACGCAGATTTGACATCATCTGACAGCCGTTACATACCCCGAGAGATAAGGTGTCCGGACGCGCAAAGAACTGCGCGAATTCATCCCGCACCTGCGGATTAAACAGAATCGATTTCGCCCAGCCCTCACCGGCCCCCAGCACATCCCCGTACGAGAAGCCGCCGCAGGCGACCAGCGCCTGAAAACGGTTCAGCGGAAGATGGCCGTTCAGCAGGTCACTCATATGCACATCGATAGCATCAAAACCGGCACGATGGAACGCAGCCGCCATTTCCACATGGGAGTTAACACCCTGCTCACGCAGTACCGCAACCCGCGGACGCACACCTTTTGCAATATAAGGGGCGGCGATATCCTCATTCTGATCAAACGTCAGTACCACGTTGAGACCCGGGTCTGCCGGATCCTGTTTCGCTTCATGCTCTTCATCGGCACAGGCCGGGTTATCACGCTGACGCTGCATCTGCCAGGTGGTTTCCGCCCACATGATCCGCAGTTCACGGCAGGACTGGTGATAGACTTCGGTATTGTGGCTGCGGACAATGAAATCATCCCCCGGCACGGCTTCACCGAGAACATGCAGCATGTCAGCCAGCCCGGCATCGGTAAAGGCCTGAACAACCGCATTCAGATCGGCTTCACGCACCTGAAGCACCGCCCCCGGTTCTTCGGTAAACAGCGCGCCGAGAATATCTTCATCAAACGCACTGATATCCGCATTCACACCACAGTGTCCGGCAAACGCCATTTCCGCCAGGGTGACAAACAGACCGCCGTCCGAGCGGTCATGATACGCCAGCAGTTTTTCATCCCGCACCAGCGTCTGCATGGTGTCAAAGAATGCACGCAGCGCCTGAGGATTGCGGAGATCTGCCCCTTTCTGCCCCAGTTGACGGTACACCTGAGCCAGCGCAGTCGCACCGAGGGTATTACGGCCCTCGCCCAGATCCACCAGCAGCAGACGGTTCGGCACATCCGCACGCAGTTGCGGAGTCACCGTCCGGCGCACATCATCCACGCGGGCAAATGCCGTGATCACCAGCGACAGCGGCGAGGTCATTTCGCGCTCTTCACCCTGCTCATTCCAGCGGGTTTTCATCGACATTGAATCTTTACCGACCGGGATAGTCAGGCCGAGCGCAGGACATAACTCCTCACCCACGGCTTTCACGGCCGCATATAACCCGGCATCTTCCCCCGGATGTCCGGCTGCCGCCATCCAGTTAGCGGACAATTTAATGCGTTTGATATCACCGATCTGCACACCGGCGATATTCAGCAGCGCTTCCGCCACGGCCATCCGCGCAGAAGCGGCAAAATCCAGTAAAGCAACAGGCGCACGCTCACCGATTGACATCGCCTCGCCATAGTAGCTGTCGAGGCTGGCGGTCGTCACTGCACAGTCCGCCACCGGGATCTGCCACGGGCCGACCATCTGATCCCGGGAAACCATACCGGTCACCGTACGGTCACCGATGGTGATCAGGAAGGTTTTTTCCGCAACCGCCGGTAAGTGCATCACACGTTTTACCGCTTCATGCAGATTGATATCACGACGATCAATCGGTGTGCCTTCTGCGGTCAGTGTCGTAACATCTCGGCGCATTTTCGGGGTTTTTCCCAGCAGGATATCCAGCGGCATATCAATCGGCTGATTATCAAAATGGCTGTCATTCAGGATCAGATCACGTTTTTCTGTCGCCTCGCCAATTACCGCATACGGTGCGCGTTCACGCTGACACAGTGCCTCAAACAGCGGCAGCTGCTCCGGCGACACCGCCAGCACATAACGTTCCTGGGATTCATTACACCAGATTTCCAGCGGGCTCATGCCCGGCTCATCGCTGAGGATATCGCGCAGCTCAAAACGCCCGCCGCGGCCACCGTCACTGACCAGTTCCGGCATGGCGTTGGACAGACCGCCCGCGCCCACATCGTGGATAAACAAAATCGGGTTGTTATCACCCAGTTGCCAGCAGGCGTCGATCACTTCCTGACAACGGCGTTCCATTTCCGGGTTATCGCGCTGCACGGACGCAAAATCCAGATCCGCATCTGACTGACCGGATGTCATAGAGGATGCAGCACCGCCGCCCAGGCCGATATTCATCGACGGGCCGCCTAATACAATCAGTTTCGCGCCCGGCGGGATCTCCCCTTTCTGCACGTGGTCAGCACGGATGTTGCCGATACCGCCCGCCAGCATAATCGGTTTATGGTAGCCGCGCAGTTCTTCGCCGTTGTGGCTGCTGACTTTCTCTTCATACGTACGGAAATACCCGAGCAGTGCCGGACGGCCGAATTCGTTATTAAATGCCGCGCCGCCGAGCGGGCCTTCGGTCATGATGTCATACGCGCTGACAATACGGTCCGGTCTGCCGAAATCCTGCTCCCACGGCTGGGTAAAGCCCGGAATGCGCAGGTTGGAAACCGAAAATCCGGTCAATCCCGCTTTCGGTTTGGCACCGCGCCCGGTCGCGCCTTCATCACGGATTTCACCGCCGGAGCCGGTTGCCGCCCCCGGCCACGGGGAAATGGCGGTCGGGTGGTTATGGGTTTCCACTTTCATCAGGATATGTGTTTCTTCCTGATGATACTGATAGCTGCGATCATCCCCTTCCGGGAAGAAGCGCCCGGCGGACGAGCCTTCCATCACTGCCGCGTTATCTTTATAGGCGGACAGCACATGATCCGGGGTCTTTTCAAAGGTGTTTTTAATCATTTTGAACAGGGATTTCGGCTGTTCTTCGCCGTCAATCACCCAGTCTGCATTAAAAATCTTGTGGCGGCAGTGTTCAGAGTTTGCCTGAGCAAACATATAGAGTTCCGCATCAGACGGGTTGCGGCCGAGCGCGGTAAACGCATCAGCCAGATAATCAATTTCATCTTCCGCCAGCGCCAGCCCCAGCGAAATATTGGCTTTTTCCAGTGCCGCACGCCCCTGTCCGGACAGATCAATCACGGTCAGCGGTGCCGGTTCATGACGGGCAAACAGCGCCTGAGCCTGCGACAGCTCACTGAAAACAGTTTCTGTCATACGGTCATGCAGCAGTGTACTCAATTGCTGATGTTCATTCTCAGTCAGCCCTGTGGTAGTAATATAGTAGGCAATTCCCCGCTCCAGCCGGGTAACGGCTGACAGACCGCAGTTGTGCGCAATATCGGTGGCTTTTGACGACCAGGGCGATAATGTCCCCGGACGCGGTGTGACAAGAAACAGAACCCCTTCCGGTGCATGTTCCGCCAGTGACGGGCCGTAACGGAGCAACTGCTGTAATTTGGTGTGCTCATCGTCGGTCAGAGGTGCGGAAAGATCAGCAAAATGCACATATTCCGCATAGATGTTGGTCACCGGCAGGTGGTGTTCAGTGAACGCGCTGATAAATTTTGATACGCGAAACGCAGATAACACAGGTGAGCCACGCAAAATTTCCATAATTGTCAGTTCTCTCTTTTTAACACGCAGAGCCATCGGCCCGGAGGGGAAACGGGCACATTATAGAGCAATACTGACGCCGACGAAACCGTTTGCGTGACGTTTTTTCCGGGAGGGAATTTTTCCGGATTTCAGCCCGGAAAAGCGGAATAAAGTTGCACCGTGACAAAATGTTGAGCAAAATGTCCGATTACTGGAAATATAACCATGGTAATTTATGCCTCTGAATGAACTCTTTTGTGTAACCGGTGAGATGCGCCTTTGGTACATAAAAAGCTAAATTATGTCGTTATCGTCGTCGTCGCGCTGTTCGCTGCGGCGCTGATCGCCATCAATATCAGCTGGCCGTCCCAGCAGCCGCAGCTCAACCGTATTCTTGCGCGGGGAGAACTGCGTGTCAGCGCGATCACTTCGCCGCTTATCAGCTTTAATAAGCAGGGACAGGCCAGCGGTTTTGATTACGAGCTGGCGCAGCGTTTCGCCGACTACCTCGGTGTGAAACTGGTGGTGCAGGAGCGCGACAGCGTTAACGACCTGTTCAGCGATCTTGCCAGTAACGATGCCGATCTGCTCGCTGCCGGGCTTATCTACAATGAAGACCGCCTGGAAACCGCCCTGACCGGCCCGGCTTACTACACTGTCGCGCAGCAGCTTATCTACCGCATGGGTAACAAACGTCCGCGGGATTTGGGTGATCTCGGCTCACCGGTCTGGGTCACCGCCGGCAGTTCGCATGCCCGCCTGCTCCGCCAGCTCAAAGCGGAAAAATACCCGGCTCTGGAGATCCGCGAGGTTGCAGATAAAAACAGCAATCATCTTCTTCAGCGCCTGGCAAAAGGCGAGATTGACTATGTCATCAGCGATTCTGTCAGCGTGGCACAAGAGCAGCATATTCACCCGAATGTTACTGTCGCCTTTGAAATTACGGAAAACCAGCCGCTGACGTGGTATCTGAAGCGCAGTGAAGACAGCAGCCTGCACGCCGCCCTGCTCGATTTCTTTAACCAGACACGGGAAACCGACACCCTGGCACGTCTGGAAGAAAAATATTTCAGCCACATGAATCAGTTTAACTATGTGGATACCAAAACCTTTATCAATGCTATCAATACCCAGCTGGCCACTTACCGCCCGTTATTTGAAAAATACGCGGGAAAAATGGACTGGCAGGTACTGGCGGCGATTGCCTGGCAGGAATCACACTGGAACCCGACCGCCACCTCACCGACTGGTGTGCGCGGTATCATGATGCTGACACGGCCGACGGCGGATTTCTTCGGTATTGAAGATCGGCTCGACCCCGAGCAGAGCATCAAAGGCGGCGGAACTTACATTAATTATCTGATGGATAAACTGCCGGATTCCATCCCGGAAGATGAAAAAATCTGGTTTGCGCTGGCGGCTTATAATATGGGTTACGGCCATATGCTGGATGTCCGTAAACTGACCGAAATGCAGGGGGCGGACCCGGACAGCTGGCTGGATGTGAAATCCCGTCTGCCGCTGCTGAGCAAAAAAGCCTATTACCAGTCACTGCCGTACGGCTATGCGCGCGGCTATGAAGCTTACCGCTATGTGGAGGGGGTACGCCGCTATCAGCTCAGTTTACAGGGCTATCTCGATTTACATCAGGAAGAGCTGCGCTTACAGCAGCCGGAAGAAGAAACGGCAGAGGTTCTGACCTCTGCCGCACCAGACTGATCACTCACCCTCTGTCTGCTGACTGTCCGCATTCTGTTTTTTCAGGGCTTTTTTCTCCGCCCGGCGGCGGCGGAAAAATTCACTGAGCATCACCGAACACTCCTCTGCCAGTACGCCCCCTGTGACTTCCATATAGTGATTCAGCCGCGGTAAGGTCAGTAAATCAATAAATGACCCTGCTGCGCCGGTTTTGGGCTCTGCCGCGCCGTAAACCAGACGTTTTATCCGGCTGTGGATCAGCGCTCCGGCACACATCATGCACGGCTCGAGGGTGACATACAGAGTGGCATCCGTCAGGCGGTAATTTTCCAGCACCTCTCCCGCCCCGCGCAGCGTGATAATTTCGGCATGAGCTGTCGGATCATGACTGAGGATCGGCTGATTGAAACCGCCGGCAATACGCTGGTTATCTTTTACCAGTACCGCCCCGACCGGGATTTCCCCGGCCAGCGCAGCCTCTTCCGCCAGCGCCAGCGCCTGTCTCATCCAGAATTCATCATTATTATAAGGTGTTGTACTATCAGTCACGTTAATACCTGCTTGTGTAAAATCAGGCACAGTATAACGTCACTTTTACCGGGCAGGCAGTTTCTTTACGCAGTAAACAGTGCCAGTTTCGCGGCAAATCCCATAAAAAACAGTCCGATGGTGCTGTTACCCACTTTCGCCGCCTGCTTTTTATGGCGGAAAAACTGCGATAATTTAGTACCGCTGTAAATTAAGAAGGAGAGATACAGAAAGCTGACCGTTTCCAGTATCAGTGCCAGCACGCCGTAACTCACCGCAGGATGAGCATAATTAAAATCAATAAACTGGATAAAGAAAGAGACATAAAACAGGATCGCTTTCGGGTTTGTCAGGCTCAGAATCAGCGCTTTATTAAACGCATTTTCCGCTTTCAGCGGTTTATCCTCATGATGCCCCTGTTTTTGCATAAACGTGGCATAGAGAATTTTCAGTCCCAGATACAATAAATACGCCGCACCGAGATAACGTACCGCGGTAAATAATGCCGGAGAGGCTTTAATAACCGATGCCACCCCCAGAAATGACAGGATAATCAGTACCGCATCGCCGGTGAATACCCCCAGTGCGGCCTGGTAACCTTTTTTATACCCGAATGTCGCACTGGATTTCAGGACATACAGCGAGTTCGGCCCCGGCACAAGAATAATAAAGATAACGCCGATAATATAAGTACCGATATTCAGTATGCCCAGATTTTCAAACATAACGCCTCCGTGGTGTGTGCAAGTTTACTGCTGTCTTTTATTATTTTGTGTTCAGGTTAATTAAACACAAAATAAGCACCACGAACAGACCTTCTCTGTTATGAGGTTATTTTCCCTTTTTCCTGCGGCATTTTGCGGTGGCGGGGGTAAAATATCAGGATAAACACCCATACTGCCGATAATGCTGCGCCCGCCATGGCCAGATTAAATCCGCCCGCAAATGCCTCATAAACCGTATGCTGCACGGCTGACGTCAGTTCCCCGGACTGTGCGCCGGTGATCATCTGCTCTGCATCCGGTAACTTGCGATGCTGTGCAATAGTGACCGCCCGCTGAATCATCAGTGTTCCGAGCAGCGCTACTCCCAGTGTCATACCGGTCTGGCGCATCATATTCAGTGTCGCTGAGGCCACACCGGAACGGGCCGGGTCAGCCGCGTGCATAATCAGTGCGCCGGTGGCGGGAATCGATAACCCCATACCGGTGCCGAGCATAAATAACATCAGTCCCGTCAGCAGATACGGTGTATCAGGTGTCAGCAGTGTCATCAATCCGCACGCTGCCGCTGTCAGCAGCAGACCGGTGCCGAGGATCAGACGGATACTCAGCCTGCGGGCGATCCGTCCGAATGAAAATGCAAACAGCGCCATGGCGATAAACTCCGGCGACATCCGCCAGCCCGCCTCCAGTGCATTCCAGCCCTGCGCTTTCTGCAAAAACAGTGCGATAAAAAACACATTGGTGTAAGCCGCAAAACCAATCACAAACGAGGCCAGATTGTAGTGCAGATACTCGCGGCGTCTGAAATCCGCCAGCGGCAGAAGTGGTTTTGCCACCCGGTTTTCGGTGTACAGAAACAACAGAAGAAAAATAATTCCGCCTATGACAGTTAACAGTGTCAGCGGATGCAGCCAGCCATGAGTACCCGCTTCCGTCAGTCCGTACGTCACGCAACCCAGCGCCGCAATGCTCAGCAGTTGCCCGGCAGGATCAAACGCTGCTTTTTCCGGGTCCGCACTTTCACTGATGCCGTACTGCCCGAGCAGAAACGTGATAATACCGATCGGAATATTGATAAGAAATATCCCCTGCCAGCCGGTAGTATGCACCAGCACGCCACCGAGGATCGGCCCGGTAATCAGCGACAGCGCACTGACGGACGACCAGATACCAATCACACGGATACGCTGCTGGTTATCCGCAAAGGTATGCGTAATCAGCGACAATGCGCCGGGGATCAGTAACGCCGCCGCAATCCCCTGTACAACCCGTCCCGCCAGCAGCAGCGGCAATGTCCCTGCCATTGCACAGAGCAGTGAGCCCAGAGTAAAAATCAGCACGCCTGCCAGCCACATTTTTTTACGTCCGTAACGGTCGCTCAGCGGCCCGGCTGACAGAATAAGTGCAGATAAACACAGGGCATAAGCATCTATCAGCCATTGCAGTGACACCATCGGTGCCTGTAAATCATGCTGAATGGCCGGGAGTGCCACATTCACAATACTGATATCCAGCGTTGCCATAAAGGTACCCAGGCAAATCGCGGTGGTAACGGCAAAATAACGAAGTCGGTTCATGATGTTCTCCTTTCTCACAGGCAGAATACACATCGACCGACCGCCGGTCAATCGAAATGAGAACACATTCCATTTGCGTGTTTTTTTCGCCTTAACAACCGGGAAATGGCATAATCAGGTTTTTCCGTTATAAAAGGCGCATTTATGACTCAGTCAGCAGAACACAAGCCCCGTTTTAAACCTGCCGATGTCCGGATCAATGAACTGATGGATGCCGCCGAATCGCTGTTTCTCGAAAAGGGATTTGATGCCACCACCGTCAGTGACATTGTGGCGCGGGCCGGTGTCGCGAAAGGAACCTATTACCACTATTTTGCCGCCAAACCGGATATTTACGAGGCCCTGCGCCACCGTTATATGGACTGGTTTCTGTCGCAGACGCAGCAGGCGATGGATGCCTGTGCTGCGGGTGATGCGGATGCCAAACTGGCGGCCTGGTGTGATCGCTCTGTCACCGCTTATACTGAGAAACAGGAACTGCATGATGTCCTGTTTCATCAGGGGTTTCACCAGCAGGGAAATGATCACGAAAATGCGGTTCTTAATCAGTTGCTGGCTCTGATCGCTGAAGGTGAGCAACACAGTCACTGGCGTGCAGCACATCCGGATATCACCGCGATGATTATTTATCACGGCATGCATGCCGCCGTGGATACCCTGCCGCAATCCGATCTCTACACCGTACAGACACTGGGCGGCGTACTGTATGAACAGTTTCTCCGCTTTGTCAAAGCCTGACCGGCTCTGATAAAAAAAGAGCCCGGTCGCAGCCGGGCTTTTTACACTCTGTTGTTTATACTGATAAAAATCAGCGCAATGTTTCATCCGCACGCAGCGTTAATACTTCATAACCCGTTGCGGTGACCAGAATAGTATGTTCGGACTGCGCGGATAATTTTTTATCCCGTGTGACCACAGTCCAGCCATCTTTTTTGGTTTTGATTTTAGCTCCGCCCTGGTTAATCATCGGCTCGATGGTGAAGGTCATCCCCTCTTTCAGTTCCGTTCCTTTACCGCGCACACCATAGTGCAGCACCTGCGGGGATTCATGCATCTCACGGCCGATACCGTGACCGCAATACTCGCGTACCACACTGTAGCCGCGTGACTCCGCATAATGCTGAATGGCAGAACCGATATCACCCAGCGTCGCACCCGGTTTCACCTGCTGAATACCTTCCCACATCGCTTCATAGGTCGCTTTCACCAGTTTGCGTGCCAGC
Source organism: Morganella morganii (assembly GCF_019242955.1). Classification (GTDB taxonomy): domain Bacteria; phylum Pseudomonadota; class Gammaproteobacteria; order Enterobacterales; family Enterobacteriaceae; genus Morganella; species Morganella sibonii. Next base: position 1,526,153 of record NZ_CP066129.1, on the reverse strand, counting down.
GGTGAAGCTTCCGGCATCACATACATCTTGCTGGAATCCGCAATAAAGCCGTTCTTTTCCAGCGTGATATCCACATTAATGATATCTTTGTCTTTTACGATCTCATCCGCTTTCGGGACACCGTGGCACACCACTTCGTTCAGCGAGGTATTCAGCACATACTCAAACCCGTACTGTCCTTTACTGGCAGGACGTGACTGAAGGGTATTCACAATATAATCTTCAACTTTGTCATTAATCGCCAGCGTGGAAACACCCGGCTTAATGAAATCATCCAGCATGGCAAAAACGCTTGCCAGCAGACGGCCTGATTCCCGCATCAGCTCAATTTCTTCAGGTGTTTTTATAACGATACTACTCATGCTGTTCTCCTTTCCGGCTGACAGATTCTTTTTCCAGCATTTCGCTGACAAGCATTGTGAAGGTTTTATCCGGATTCATTTCAGCCTGCATTCCGATTTTGATCCAGAATTCTGCCTGTGCGTTGATAGAGCGGGACATGACTGTACTCGCCCGGCGCAGATATTCATGCAGTTCATCGGAGATTTTAACAATACCCACGTGAAATCCTTAACTGATAAACCATATATAAAACAGATATGGTTCGTATAATAGACCTCACGCAAACGGGAATCAATCGCATCCTGCCGAATCAGCATATTCTGTCAATCAGAAGAGCAGTAACCCCATCCCCCGTTTTACCTGATCCAATGTCTGCTGTGTCACTTCCCGCGCTTTTTCTGTTCCGCTGCGGATGACTGAGAGCAGATAAGGCTTATCCGCCATCAGACGTGCCCGCTCTTCGCGGACAGGTGCCAGCAGCGCCTGCAGACACTCATTCAGTACCGCCTTGCACTCTCTGTCACCTAATCCGCCTGCCTGATAGCGGATTTTCATCTCAGCCACGCGGGCCGTATCCGGATGAAAGGCATCAAGGTAAGCAAACACCACATTGCCCTCAATCCGGCCGGGATCGGACACCCGCAGATGCTGCGGATCCGTAAACATAGCATTGACCGCACGGGTCAGGTCGTCCGGACTGACGGAGAGGTTAATGGCATTGCCCAGTGATTTTGACATTTTGCCGTTACCGTCAATTCCCGGCAGACGGCCGGTTTTACCGGTTTTCGCACGGCAGTGAACCAGTAATTCCTCCCCTGTGATGTTATTCACTTTACTGACAATCTCATTGGTTTGTTCAATCATCGGTAACTGGTCTTCCCCGACCGGCACCAAATCAGCTTTAAACGCGGTGATATCTGCCGCCTGACTGACCGGATAGATCAGAAACCCGGCGGGCAGTGTGCGGGAAAACTGCTTCTGAATAATTTCCTGTTTAACGGTCGGATTGCGCTCCAGCCGGGAAACGGTCACCAGATTGAGATACAGCAGCGTCAGCTCTGCCAGTGCAGGCAGCGCGGATTGCAGACAAATCACAGAAAGACCGGGATCAATTCCTGCCGCCAGATAATCCGCCGCTACATCATAAAAATAACGGTTTACCTTTTCCGGCTGCGCACCGTTATCCGTCAGTCCCTGCATATCGGCCATCAGAATATATTGTGTTGCTGTGTGCTGGAGAGTGACCCGCTGTTGCAGCGAGCCGGTATAGTGCCCGAGGTGTAATGGCCCGGTAATACGGTCGCCGGTCAGAATAACGGATCGGGTGTGATGAGCAGACATACGAATTCCTCTTTATAAAGTGATAAGAGGCCGCCGGGGTGAATGCAATATATCTGAAATAAAATCGCCGCACTCCGGCGGCGATTTTTGAAATTAAAACTGAATAACAAAAACGGCGCCGCACGTTGTGCGCCACCAGCAAGTATTGTGTGATAAACAGACTGCTGTTTTATTATTCATCATGCCCATAATGTACAACCTTTATCGCTTATTGCCACTCTTTTTCTCTCCGCGACGGATATTTTCATTTCTGCTGTTTTTATTTACATACTTTATTCTTTGTCAGCACAAGCGGGGTAAAAATGACAAATCATGACAATAAATCAGTTTTCTTTCATTGAGTTACCGTCTTTATCCGGTAGAATCAGTCAATGAAAACACATTATGATTTATCACCTCTTCCGGAGAATGTTTATCGGACCAGATTAAAGTTACGTTAAGGAGAATATATGTTTTTACTGACACTCGGATTTATTATCTTATCCTGTCTGTTTGCCACGGTTATGAGCCCGAAATGGGATGATTAAATGAACACAGACTTATTGTCTCTCTGAACGCCTTTCAGGAATATATCAATACTGAAAGGCGTTTTTATTGATACTGCTGCTCACTACGCCGTTCTCCTTCTCCCTCACATTATGACACACTTTTTGACGGATCATTTTTTGACTAATTCGCACAGCTTAACTATTCTTAAAATGTTACCACGCTGAAAGTAACACCTGACGCCTCTGAACCGGTTTCGTTTGTTCAGAGGCTTTTTTATTTCTCCGGGAAAAAGCACCGCAAGACCCTGACAACATATTGTATATAAAAAGAAAATATCATGCACACATCTCTTAATGACCTGATAAAAACAACTACGTGCAAATACTGCAAATAGCAGCAAAGATGTTTTTGTGCTGTACTTCTCCGGATCAATGGCTATATTGATAAGCAGTTTTAATTAATTGATATTCACATTACTGGCCTGATCCTGACCTTTCAGGCACTATTTCTGATATGATTTACCCGCACCCCATTTGTGCGGGTATTTTTTTATTCTCAGGATGACGGGCAACAACAGGATTTTTTTCCGGTTAACGCAGCTTCCTGTACCGGCGGGCAGGCAACGGTTCCGTATGAACAGAATACACAACAGTCACCCGGAAGCGGTTTTAATAATGTATGGCAGTGCTCACATTCATAAAACCACTGACAGGCGTTTACCGGCATCGTTTCTGTTTTTTCCGCACCACAAGCCGGACACCGCAGTGTCGATTGCAACTCAATTGCTGCTGAATTCCCCATTTCTTTATGCCTCTGATTTTATCGTGACGTCGTATAAAACAACACGCTGTTCATCTGGTTTCTCTGTAACGGCCTTGTGTTGTCTTTTTGTTTAGACTGCTGCCCTTATTATACATACATGAACTTTCCATTCTGTTCATGATTATCATACCTATATCCTTTCCGCCTGGTCACACTATGTGTCCGGCCTTTTTTTTATTTTTCTTTTCTGTCCGCATAAAAAAAGGCCACCGCAGTGACCTTATGTATTATTCTGTATCAGAACGGGATTTTAATCATTCCGCCAATAAACTTCCCGATTATAAACGGAAAAATTCCGAAGCCCAGACCAATCCCGCCGCCGATAATCAATGTACCACCGGGTTTTACCGGAGTTACCGGTGTTACCGGCGGGGATACATTACCGGTGCCCGGACGAAATAAACCGGCTAACCCGCTGCCGCTGACAGCTTCACATTCACGAACAGATAATTCTTTCATACGGATATCCTTATCAATGAAATGAAATCGCATGATGACATACCGGATTTACAGATAAATATTACGATATGTCATTATCTATAGTCTGCTCTCTTTCAGCCTTAATCAAGCAATTCTTCTTTATGTCATGAAAAACAAACATTTGTCAGTATATATCATTATTTGCGTTAAATAATCTGTGGTCTTTTCTCTTATCCCGGCTGGCATGTTTCTTAACTAAGAATAATTATCATTAATTAACCATTAAATCTGAAACATATTTGTGGTTATTCTGAACAGCGCATTACGTTAATATGCTGCCGCTTTATTTCAGGAACAGTAAATTACTCGTTATATGTAATAAAGCCCAAAGGCCTGTCATACGCGTACAGACAATACCCGCATCCGCCTCCGCATAGTAACATTCCGATACATTTAGTCTGACTTTCATTGCTGTTATATGATATTTTATTAACACGGAGTATTTTTAGCATTTATATCTGTCTTTACCACCCTATATGCACAAAAACAGTGTAATAAACTAATACAATAAATGAGTGATTTTTTGATACAGATCAAAGAAAAATGCTGAACACCATGAATAGTAACGCTTATTTACTATTTTACCAATATATGACCTGTTTATTCACATTTCTTCCATTCTTATTTTACACATATTACGACTATTGCATTAACAATTACCGTGAGTAAAATAAACATCGTCGCCACACAGATTATTTATATTGGTCAGGTACGGCATACTAATTAAATTACTTTTATTATTATTCCCGGATAACATTGTTTATCTGCTTATAAGGCACTTATTTATGCCCGTTAATAACAAACGAAATTCTGCTGCCATTAATCAGGCAGCCGGTGCTGTTATTCGTTCATTACGGAAAGAAAGAAATTTATCAGGCTATGACTTAGGTTGTTTAACCGGGTTAAGCCAGCAGCAGATCTCCCGCTATGAGCGCGGCAGCAACCATCTGACACTGAATCTGCTCATTGAGATATTACTTGCTCTGGATACGACACTGGACGAATTTTTGTATCAGATGAATATTCATTGCGGCTTTACTGACAGTAAGAACATGCTGTCAGTATTCAGAAAGGAACATAGTTTTAATTCATCGTTTAATGATGATGACACTATATTCCACAGCTGATATTTATCGCTGAATATCAGTAACATTATATTTGTTGTATAAAAGCTTCAATATAATTAAACAAAAAACGATGACAATAATATCATTTTATTCATTAAGAATAACTGATGAATATTTTGTCACGGATACTCTTTTATTTTTTATTACTATTCGATAGGAATTCAATATGACGTTCAAAACAAAATTACTTTCCGCTGCCCTGATCGCCGGCCTGTCTGCCACCAGCATGAATGCACTGGCGGCACCGTCAGCAGAAGTGACCTTACAGGGAATTCTGACGGATACCACCTGTGATGTGACCATCAACGGCGGCAAATCTGTCCTGAATGTTGGCGTGTTCAACACCAAAGTCGGTGGTGCGGATGCCGGATTCACCGCAGCCAATGCCATCACCACACAGCAGGCGGACATGCCGGTTACCCTGACCGGGTGTGCCAAAGGTGAAGCCGGTGACCTGATCATCCAGGGTATCACCTCTGTCGGTAACAATGAGCAGAGCGTGTTTGTTGCCCAGGATACCCAGACTGTCGGCTTTATGATTCAGGACAGCAGCGGTAAGACCGTCACTAACGGCAAAGGCGCTGCTGTTGCCCTGGATGCGGAAGAGACCAGCGCACAGTACACCTTCAAAGTCGGTATGGCGACCACCAACGCCACCCCGGCTGCCGGTTCTTACAGCGCACCGATCCTGGTTGCTTATATCGTTGACTGATAGCAGTCAGCCACGGCAGCGCGCTTCACCGCGCTGCCTTATCCCATTAATTATCTGACGGAAAACGCATGGAAAAATTTACCCTACTCAGACACGCAGTCAGCAGCCTGGTATTGCTCTCCGCGACCTCCGTTGCCGGGATAGCCATCGACAGCACCCGTATTATTTTTCAGGCGGCTGATGATACCACCGGCAAAAGTGTCGGTATCACCAGTTCATCCGGCTCACTGACGCCGTATCTGATCAAAACACAGATCCTGAAAACACCGGCCGGTGAGCAGGCGGATACCCCGTTTCTCGTCACGCCGTCACTGTTCCGTCTTGAGCCCGGCAGTACCAATCAAGTCCGGATTATGAAAAAAAATACCGCACTGCCGCAGGACAAAGAATCGGTATTTTATCTGCGTGCCATTGCGACACCGGCGGGTGAAAAAAACAATGCACAGCAGGAAAACCATATCGGCGGCACCGTACAGGTTTCATCCGGCAATATTATCAAATTATTTTACCGTCCTTCCGGGCTGAAAATGAAACCACAGCAGGCCATGCAGTCACTGCAGTTTTCTGCCGCCGGGAACGGATTACAGGTCACAAATCCGTCCCCGTATCACGTCACCCTGAAGTCCCTGACGGCCGGCGGACGCAAAGTCCCGCTGAGTATTAAAGCAGGCAATACCATGATCGCCCCGATGAGCAGCAATATCTATCCCGGCGCACCACATCAGGGCCGCGTGGAATGGAAGGCAATTAATGATTACGGGGGCACGGAGGTCTTTCATGGGCAGATCCGTTAACTGGTTACCGGGGCTGTGCCTGGCACTGTACTGCCTGTCTCCGGCGCTCCGGGCCGGAACAACCGAACTTTCCGCCGTTATTACCGATGATATCGGCTGCGGGATGAGCATTCCGTCCGTATTGCAGTTCACCCCTCAGCGCACCACGGATTTTCAGGGCGTACTGAAAACCCATGAAATCAAGAGATTACAGGCTGTATTCAGCTGTGCGGATAAGACAGGAAAACTGACACCGAAAATTACATTACAGGGCAACACCCCCTACAGCGCAGATACCCTTTTTCTTGACGGTGCGCCCAACAGTGCCGGTTTTATGCTGCGTTTGTATGACGGTTCACAACCGTCTCTGAATGATTTTTACGACACCGGAAAGGCAATCGCCCGGGGTAAACAAATCGCTCTGACACCGCTGAATGCGGGAAACCATTTCCGGACAGAGGAGACATTCCTGGTCGGACTGGTCGGCCCGGTGGACGGCCCGGCGACCCCGGGAGAATTTTCGGCAGCCCTGATTTTTAATCTTATTTTTCAGTAAATTTTGAAGGTTCACACTATGTTATTTATCAGAAAACCTGTTTTTGCCTTTTTACTGCCGGTGATGATGAGTATGACAGCCGCAAACGGAGCGGTGGCGGCCACTTCCGCATCCACCGAATTCAAAGCGACCATTGTCGGCGGGGCCTGTGATATCACCGTTCCGGCCACCATATCAGTGAATAAAGGGGCGGTGATCCCGTCAGAAGATATTATTGCCGGTAACAGCCCGGCGGAACCCTTCAACCTGAGACTGACCGGCTGCAAAGGCTATGGTCTGACACCGGAAATCACCCTTGAAGGGGATGTGGATAACACTTCCGGCATGCCGCTGTTCCTGACCAATACCAGCAGCACCAAAGGCTACGGTATTTTGCTGACCTTTGCCGGTAACAGCAATTTCAAAGCCAGTACCAACCTTGCCGCCGACCTGAAGCTGGCGGCTGCCAATAAAACCTGGTCAACCACGATGGCATCCGTGCTGAACGGCGACATTCCGTTAAACGCCGCTGTCAGCTGCGGCAGTTGTGCAGCAGATGCAGATATTCAGGGCGGTGAACTGAAAGCTAATGTCACCTTTAAATTTGCTTATAACTGACCGCCGCTGCGCATCAGTTTTTCCTGAAACCACGGGTTAACAATGAAAATAAATACTCTGTACAAAGCATTAGCCCTGGCAACAGTACTGTTTCCGGCGGTTTTTCAGACAGCGGAGGCCGGCGGCCTCACACAGACGATTAATTTTAATGCCACATTTTACGGCGGCAGCTGTGAAATTACCGCGCCGGCTCAGTTGCCTTATAACAACGGTAACCCGCTTCCGGATGACCTGATTACCGGGGATCAGCGTTACCGCCAGTTCAGCATCACACTGGCCGGTTGTCAGGGCTACTTTATGGCACCCAAAATCGCTGTTACCGGCAATACCATTACCACCAGCGACGGTGTGAAATTATTTGCCGATGCAACCAGTACCTCAAAAGGTTACGGCGTGCGCCTGGCGACAGACGGCAATACCCGCTTTAACGCCAACAGTAATGCCGCAGTCACCGGTACTATCAGTGCCAAAAACTGGCCGGCAGACGGCAGTAACAACGTCACGTCGTTAAACGGCCCGCTGGAATTCAGAGGCTATCTCTCCTGCGGGGCCTGCACACCCGGCGCCGGATTACAGGGTGGCGAGCTCAAAGCCACAGTGACATTCACTTTTTTATATAACTGATCCCGGAGCGGCTATGCAACATTCACTTTTATCCCGCACATTTTTACCGGTGGCTGCATGTATTCTGCTGTCACTGCTCTCTGCAGCACAGGCAGCAGAAGGTGGTCTGCGTCTGGCGCAAACCCGCGTTGTTTTTAATGCGGACAACAAAAATGCCGCTGCTGTTATCAAAAACAACAGTCAGCAGGTTTATCTGATCAAAGCCGGTGTGATGAATACTCCGGAAGGCAATAACCCGGCATTACCCGCCGCACCGTTTATGGTGACACCACCGATGTATCGTCTGGAAAAAGAGAGCCAGAGCACCGCCCTGGTTGTCCGTAACGGCACCGCACAATTACCGGCAGACAGAGAATCCGTCTTCTGGCTGAGCTTTCTCGCCATCCCCGCTGTCAGCAAAAATGGTGAGACGCCGGATAATATGACCAGCGCACAGGTGTCTGTCGGTATCCGCAATGTGATTAAGTTGTTTTACCGTCCTGCCGGGCTCTCCCCTTCTTTTGAACAGGCACAGGAAAAGCTGACATTCCGCCGTGAGGGCCGCAGTGTCTCGGTGAATAATCCCACCCCTTATTACCTGACACTGGCGGCACTGTCATTCAATGGCAAAAATGTCAGTTTTCAGGATCACAATCCGATGATAGCGCCGTTTTCTTCCGCGGTTTTCCCGGCAGAAGGAGCAGTATCACAGGCTCAGTGGGCGGTGATCACCGATTACGGTGATATAGGACAAATACACACTGCCGCTGTCAGTGCAGGAGAGTAATGATGATCCGCCGCTGCCTTCTGAATACTGCCGCATTGCTGTTTGCCGTGACTGCCGCACAGGCAGGAAACCTGTCGCAGGGACAGGACGGGATCACGCTCAGCAATACGCGGGTTATCTATCCGGGCGATGCCCGTAACGGTATCACTTACACACTGACTAATAACACACCACGCCCGTATCTGCTGCAATCCCGGGTACTGCCGTACGGTGACAGCACACCGGAAGATGAGACCCAGGAAGCGGAAAAAATGCCCTTTATTGTGCTGCCGCCGTTAACCCGTTTTGAACCGGATACTGCACTGACCTTGCGTATCCGCCTGACTCAGAATGCATTACCGCAGGATCGGGAATCCGTATTTACACTGGCACTGAATGCCATTCCGGCACAAACAGAAACCGGTGAGCAAACCCGGCTGATCATGAGCACCCAAAACAATCTGAAGCTGTTTTACCGCCCTGCCGGTCTGCCGCCGGCGGATGAAGCCGTACTTGCGGAGCAGCCGGCATTCCGGCGCAGCGGTAATACGCTGACAGTGAAAAACCCGTCACCGTTTTATATCACGTTCAGTTCTCTGTCAGCCGGAAACACGGATATTGACCTGCGTAATGCCCGGATGGTCGCGCCTTTTTCAGAACAGTCATGGCCGTTACCTGCCGGTGCCGCCGGTGATCTCCGCTGGCAGCTGATAACAGATGACGGAAGGCCCGGCGAAATTGTCACCCGCCCTGCCGGCTGACCACACACAACAATAAAAACAGATGATAACCCCGTTTCTGGTGAAACGGGAGGAGTCCTGCATCCGCAGGCCAGAGGAAGTCGATGAAAATACCTCATAATATGAATAACATAACATCACAGCGCCCGTTTTTCCGTTACCGCCCGCTGGCATGGCTGCTGCTTGCAGCCACAACACCCGTGATGGCGGACGACTATTTTGACCCCGGTTTTCTGAATATTGCCGGAGATAATTCAGATGTTGATTTATCTGCATTTTCTCAGGCCGGCAGTGTGGCGGAAGGTGAATATACGGTTTCCGTTTTTGTTAACCAGCAGGATACCGGGCAGTACACACTTAATTTCGTTAAAAATGCACAGGGGCAGATTGCACCGGAGATAACCCCTGCTCAGCTGGAAACCTGGGGAGTGAATGTTCCGCAGGTTCCGGAATTAAAACATCTGCCGAAAGATCTGCCGCTGACCGATTTAGGCACGCTGATCCCGGATGCATCCGCACGCCTTGAGCTCGGGCGCCTGCGTCTGGATCTCAGTATTCCTCAGGTTGTCATGCAGCCCGCTCTCAGCCGCAATGCCGACCCCGCATTATGGGATAACGGTATCCCTGCACTGATGATGAACTACAACCTCAGTGCCGGACGGACAACCAACAGCTATAACGAAGGTCTGAAAACCCGCAACGATAACCTGTTTGCCTCTGTCCGCGCCGGTGCCAACGCCGGACCGTGGCGTCTGCGCAGCACCATCACGCATACCCGTTTTGAATACAGCGGCGGGCGTAATGAATCCGCCGGCAGCCAGAGCCGGACCACCTTTACCAATACCTATCTGATGCGGGATATCCGGCCGCTGCGTTCCTCGTTACAACTCGGGGAAACCAGCACCGGCAGTGATGTGTTTGACGGCTTTTCCTTCCGTGGTCTGAAACTCAGTTCCAATGAACAGATGCTGCCAGGTCAGATGCGCGGCTATGCCCCGGCAGTCAGCGGTGTGGCGAACAGTAACGCCCGTGTCACTGTCCGCCAGAACGGTAACATTATTTATGAAACCTATGTCGCACCGGGGGCGTTTTATATCAATGATATCCAGCAGGCAGGGTTATCCGGTGACTATGATGTCACGGTAACCGAAGCAGACGGCACAAAGCGCCAGTTCGTGGTGCCTTACTCTTCCCTGCCGGTCATGTTACGCCCCGGCGGATGGAAATATGAGGTGGCGGCCGGACGCTATGACGGCAACATCACCACCAGCTCACGCCGTTCTGATTTTATCACCGGTACCCTGATTTACGGGCTGCACAATAATGTCACGCTCTTCGGCGGTGCATTGCTGGCAAAAGATTATCAGGCACTGAATGCGGGCAGCGGGATTTCAATCGGTGATTTCGGGGCGGTATCCGCAGATGTCACCCATTCAACCGCGAAATTTACCAGTGAAAATCATCAGAATGATGAACGAAAAACCGGCCAGTCATACCGTATCCGTTACTCGAAAAGTATGATGTCAACCGGCACATCGGTGGATTTAACGGCGCTGCGCTATTCAACTGAACACTTCTATAACTTCAGTGAATTCAACAGCCAGGGATACCGTCTTGAGGAAGGTGTCAGTCCGTGGACCTTACAGCGCCGCCGTACCAGTTTCCAGACTCAGCTCAGTCAGCAGATGGGACAGTATGGTTCCCTGCACTTTCGCGCCAACCGGGATGATTACTGGGGAAGTGACCGCACACTGACCGGGTTATCGCTGGGCTACAGTAACAGCATTAAAGGCGTCAGTTACGGCGTGAACTACAACATCGACCGGGTAAAAGATAATAACAATCACTGGCCGGAAAACCGTCAGTTATCCCTGAGTGTCAGCGTGCCGTTCAGTCTGTTCAGTTACGGGCAGAATATGCAGTCCATGTACGCCACCTATTCGGTCACTCATGACAATACCGGCAGAACTCAGAACAACACCGGCCTGAGCGGCAGCCTGGCGGACGGCCGGTTCTCATACGGTGCATCACAGAATTGGGGAAATAAAAATCAGGTTGCCAACACCAGCCTCAATACCGGCTGGCAGGGTGACAAAGGCAGTATCAGTGCCGGTTACAGCTACAGTGATTCAACACAGGCCCTGAATATGAATGCCTCCGGTGGTGTGCTTGTACATCCGGAAGGGATAACGTTCAGCCGTTCAATGGGGGATTCCGTGGCACTGGTCAGTGCACCGGGTGCAGAGGGTGTCAGTGTGAACGGCGGCAGTGCCGTCACCGACAGCCGGGGTTATGCAGTCGCACCTTATTTGTCTGATTACAACAAAAACAGTATCGGACTGGATCCGGCAACGCTGCCGGAAAATGTGGATCTGGTGCAATCCAACGTCAACGTTTACCCGACTCAGGGGGCCGTGGTGAAAGCTGATTTTGCCACCCGTGTGGGCTACCAGGTATTAATGACGCTGAAACAGGGTACCAAAAGTGTCCCGTTCGGTGCCATTGCCACCCTGATCGACAGCCATTCCGGCGAGGCGATCAGCGGCATTACCGGTGATGCCGGTCAGGTGTATCTCACCGGCCTGCCGGAAACAGGGAAATTACAGGTGAAGTGGGGAGAGACAGCGGCACAGCAATGTCAGATCAGTTTCGACCTGCGTCATCTGACCACCAGCGACGATATGCCTGTCCGTCAGGTGACGTATCAGTGTGCGGGCGGAGGTGCGGAGGGTGAACACATTATGGAAACACCTGTCTCCGCTGACAGTGAACCGGCAAAAATACCCTCAGCAGAGATACCTGTGAAATCACGTTGGTTACAAACGCAGTAACCTGACGGCTGTCAAAACTACCCACTATTTAATTTACGGACAACAACCATATGAAAATGAATAAAAATTTTCGTTTTATTAATCTGCTTAATCATAAGAACATACCAATCATTGCCGGAGTTTCATTCTTATTAGCATCAGTAACCTGCTTTGGTGCCTATACCATCAGGCCGGGGAGCCAGATTCAGATACCGGTTAATGTCGTCCAGAATAACAGAAATTATCCCGGAGGCCTGGGGGGGCAAATGAATGGCCCTATGTGGGGAGCTATAGTACCGGCAACCGGCACAATTCCCGGATGTGAAAAACCAGCCGGATATTCATTTGGCTGGTCAAGCGATAATAAAATATACGGACTTGTTTTGGCTGATGATGTCATCCTTGGTTTTTCCGGAACCGGTTACAACAGCCCATACACATACAGAGGCAACGGGAACACAATATACGGAGAGTGGGCTGTTAATGCATCTACCGGAAAAACAACTTACGGTGGTGCGGCAAAAGCATGCAGTCTGAATAGCTGGGGAGGATACGAAGTCGGTCAACTGAATGTCGATGGTACAGGAACAGCCAGAGTCAGTGGCAATCTTATTGCTTATGCAGGCCCTAAAGCTCAGCCGGGAAGTTATCCCGTATCATTAATTCTGGTAACCGGTGATTTTCAGAATAAAAATACTCAGGTTTTTAACAATACTATTCTTGTGGAAAAGCCTTTACGTAAGTGTACAGTCAGTACAGACAACACCATCACCTTCCCGGCGGTGGATATTACAGATGCTGTCAACGCAAAAGCACTGGCAAATAAAGCAGGTAACTTTACTATTACCTGTGACGATACAACCAATGCCCCTGTTACGGTGGAAATGCAGGGACTCAAAGGACGGTATACCGATACCATGGCACTGACCATGACTGACGGCACAAATGCACCGGCCGAAGTCCGCGGATTTATCGGTTCTGATATCCCGCTTGGCGGTGAATGTAATGGCCGTCTTAACGGATATACCGGCATCGTTTATTTCATTCCGAATGCCGGACTGGAAAAAATGCCGTTCAAACCGGGGTCATATAAATACAACTGGGTACTGTGCAGTACCGGTGCATATAAAACCGGCAAAGCCACCGGTTCCGCTAAAATGGTTGTCAGTTGGGATTAATCGTGATGCCTGTATATTCTCCGCTTGTCCCGGCCGGGCTATGCCATTGTATAGCTGCAGCCATATTATCGCTGGCTGTATTACCGGCAGTTTCCGGTGCCGCTGACAATAACGCCGGAACAATACATGATCTCGGTGTTCAGTATATTAACGGCGATGGTCTCCCCGCCGATGCAGAAAAAGGGCGTTATCATATTCACCGCGCCGCCCTTCTGCATTTTCCGCTGGCGCAATATCATCTGGGGATTTTATTTTATACCGGGGAAGGCGGTGACAAAAATACCGCCTGTGCCCGCTGGTGGCTGGGAAAATCCGCACTTGCCGGTGGTGATATTAATATTATGGCACAGCAGGTACTGGCCGATATTTATCAGGAAATAACGGACAATCCTGCTGAGCATATATTACTGACTCAGCCGACGGATATTGCCCGTTGTGAAAAATTACCGGAGCGCGCCGCTGCAAAAATGGCGGTTCAGGCTGTACAGCAGATTGTTTCCACCGCAGAAGCCCTTCCGGTTACTCCGCCTTTTCTGGCCCGGATGAAACAGTTTACCCGGCTGTCAGACCATCTGACAGACTTACTGGTCACACGGTTCCCGCCGCTCTGGTCTGAACTCTCCGCACCGCCGGTAACGGATGAAATTACCATTACGATTATTCAGCCGGTTAAAACAGAACAGAAAACCACGACACCGGTTATCCCCCCGGAACCGCCGGTCGTCACCATTCATCCGTCTGAAACAGTTATTCCGGATAGTCTTATCAATCCCTCTGTACCGGATAGCCACGCAGCTCCGCGCAGAGAGAACAAAAATGTACGCCCGGCATCACGCAATACCGGCCAGGTTCTGCGTACCGCTCCGGCACATCACTACACATTACAACTCAGCAGTGCCGCAACACCTGACGGCCTGTATCAGTCAGCCCGCCGTCATAAATTATCAAATTATCTGGTGTATGAAACTGTCCGCCATGGCCGCCAATGGTATGTGCTGGTTTACGGTGATTATCCTGATTTGTCATCGGCAAAATCAGCATTACACTCACTGCCACCAGCCTTTTATAACAATAAGCCCTGGGTACGCAGCCTGAAACAGGTTCAGCGTGAATTACCCTGACCGGTCATAATACCGGTTTTCTTACCGGTATTATGACATCGCGTACTATTTATACAGATGAAGGGGCGCGTTTCAATATATCTATTTATTTCCTCGCAGAAGAGCAAAAGTAAATCCCGGATATAATTAAGACTCCGCTTAAAAAATGATAACTGTGTAATTTTTCACTGAGGAAAAGCACGCCAAAGAAACCACCACTCAGCGGGATCAGATGAGAGAAAATCTCCCCTCTTGTTGCGCCTATAGTCAGTATGCCTTTATTCCACAACAGATATGAGAGCCATGACGGAAAAATAACCAGATAAGCAAGCCCGGATATAAACAGTGGTGACGCATAATTCCCCACATTACTGATCTGAAAATCATGTGAAAACAGATAAATAATCAGTATCGGCAACATCATCAGGCTGCCGGTCACCGAACTGATAGCTACAAAGGCATTACCGTTCACCTCACGGGGTTTCAGTCTTAAAAAAGCACAATATAACGCCCAGCTGATGGCTGATCCCAGCGCCCACAAATCCCCTTTATTCAGATGACTGATGACTTTTGCGAAATTCAGGTCACCTTTAAATATCAGATAAATCACACCAAGCGTACTCAGTAATACGCCAATATAATTTTTACCCTGAATTTTTTCTTTAAATATCAGCGCATTTATCAGTAAAACAATGGATGGTGTTGCAGACATATAAATGGCGGCATTAAGTGCCGTAGTATATTGCAGGCCGATATACAGTGTGACCGGGAATAAAACCTGTCCGCATAGCGACAGAAACAAAATAATCCCTTTCGCCTTTTTCATAAATGCCCACTGCTGTTTCACCTGACTGAAATACAGCGTCATCAGTAAAACAGCGGTCACCAGCCAGCGAAGTTGCGATAAAATAACCGGGTCGGCCTCTGATACCAAAAGATGCCCGACAACATAGTTCCCGCCCCAGAAACACGCCGCCAGCGTCAAGAATAAATAAGGCATATCCCGCTCCCCGTTTGGTCAGTATTTATCCGACCGTAGCATGGCATCCGCCCCGCAGGCTTGCTATTTATCAAAATATTTATAGATTTTAAAATAATGTTTAATGAAGATGGCTTTGCTCGTTCGCGATTACCTTAAAAGGGCACTGGCTGAAAGCGGCAGGTTTTGAGACCGGTTTCACATTTACGGTGAAGATTTTAAACGGCTGTTTGGTATTAATCCCGGACAGCGAGGATATCCGGGCAATTAAGCAGCAAAATCAGCAGCAGCAAGCCCAGATCGCCGCATTTAAACTTAAAGTTAAGGCGCTGATCGGGGAGTGATGTGGTAGTGATTTACCTGCTTTGGTGTGGGGTTGTGATCAAAGCAGTCAACTATATAAATTAGATCACATTAATCGCGACACAAAAATACATTAGCTACTTTTTTGGGACCTTCATATATTTCAAACTGATCATTTTTTTCCATCCGATCTTTTGGTGCTGTTTCCATAAGAAAATTAACAGTACCAAAAGATACTATCCTGTCACCTTCTTTTTTCTGCTTTTCAAGATCGAAAACCACACTCCAAGCATTATTTTGCCATTTAATATCTTCAGAAAAGCGAGCCACAGAGTAATACTTACCTTCCGGAGGGATTGTTTTACGTCCTCCTTCATCAAAAGGAATCCATTTAATTTTCACAGGAAACATAGGATACTCCAATGCTAGTTTAACATCTTGGTTTAGTTTTAATTTCCTGGCTCCACGTCACTTTGGAATGGTTGTTCAAATCTACAACATCAGCGTATCTAGCAGGGCCTATTCCATCCAAATGAGAATCCATATGCATTTTATTCGCTATGTTATCTGGTATATTTATCTGTACTATTTTAAATGTATCGCCACCATGTCCCATTTTATTACCCCAAGTCACAGCGTCTTTATAAGATTCAGCAAACCATTTACCTTCCATAGTACCTTTCCCAGCTTTCCATCCTTCCTTTTCTAAACTTGCAAATTCATCAAGGCTCATGCCTCGATACAAAACCATCAACCCCCAAGGATCAACCCACACCACCGGATTCGGTGCATACTGGTACAGATTTAACCCGCCAGCCAGCCCTATCGGATCCTGCTGGGTGAATCGTCCCGTATCCGGGGCATAGTACCGGAAAGTATTATAGTGCAGTCCGGAATACTCGTATCATCCTGATACTCGCCCTACGGGTCAGCGCAAGCGCTGCTCAAATTTGTTCCCGACAAATTTGTCTCTGTCAAAATATTGACCCTGAAAACGCAGGTTCTGCTGACCCCGGAATCCCGCTACCGGGTGTTGTTCCCGTTTTAATTTGCCCCACAGGCTGTAGTCGCCGTGCCAGATAATCCGTCCCTGACTGTCCGTCAGTTCTTCCGGCAAGCCATTCAGTGCAACGTGGTAATAGCTGATATCCGTTGTCTGTTTTTCCGGATGGTCAAAGCTTTCTATCCGTGCCAACGGGTTGTAGCTGCCGCTGCTATAGACGTAATGTAAGATCAGATGCGCGGATTTACTGCTTTTCTCCGCCGCCAGCCGCAGGCCGTTCCAGCAGAACTGCACCGTTTCTTCCGGTGCCCGGTTTTCCGAGTTCTGCTTCAGCCGCTGTGCCTGCGCGGACTGCCAGACCCGCTTCCCGGTTCTGCGCCCGAGGATGTCGTAATCATATTCCGCCCGCTGGTTCCCCTGCGGGTCATGCTCAAAGGTCACTGCGGTAATGCGGTGCTCCGCATCATAGTGATAATGCTGACACACCGCGCTGTCCCGCACCCTGCGCTGCGCCATGCGGCCGAAGCCGTCATACGTGTAGTCGTATTCCTCACTGATTTAGACAAGTATTTGTCATAATAAAATAATTACTATAAGTTCTTTTTACGAAAAATAGATGTCTTTAATGAAATATTAAAATTATTTAATGGTACATTATTGTTTATAAATAACTTAAATCTATTCAATAATGGATGGTTAATATTCTCATTAGATAAGCCATTTAAGCTTCTAATACGAAGTAACACTATAATTTCAAAAGGAATCAGCTTGTATATTACATTTTCAAAATCTGCATTTACTTCATCATCAGAATAACTTCGAAATATATGATAATCACATATTTCACGCATCAATGATCTTACATCTTCATTTCTCAATAAACCATTGACAATGGATTCATACATTGAATTAAACTTAAACTTATTCAACCCCCATTCAATATCATCACGTAAAGTTTCACTACCCACCTTCATATAATTCTTTGAAAGATAGAAAACAAGAGGTATTAATGTCTCATAAGCATCCTCATTAATTAGATCACCTTTACCTTTGATACTTTTAATTAACCCATTAAGAACCAAGGATTGCTCAAGCGAAGAAAAATAAGATAATGAAATAAAAAAAATACAGGACTGTTCATTTATACTTTTCTCTTTCTCAGTCGAAAACAACTCATTACTGCAACATTCCAAGACAGATAAATAAAGAGAATTAATCAGGCCATCGTAATTATTATTTTCTTTTATCAAGAAATCCCTCAGAGGGAAAACTGATAGTCTGCTTGCTTCACTCAATAGCTTGCCAATGTCAAATTTTATTTCGCAATCTTTTTCAAAAAAATCATCATACCATTTATAAATGAAAATTTCCGTGCCATTTTCTATATAATCATCTATAGCATCTTTGATATATTTATAATAATCATCATCATCTAAAATGAAATTAATCGCAGACTCTAGCTCACTATAATACTCTTTAATCACGTTCATCTCACCACCCTTCAAAAGTTATATTTTGGTCATGAAACTTAGGATTCCGGCCTACATTTACCTTAGCCCACTCGGTACTTCCAATATTATTATAAATATCTCTAGCCTGCTTACTTGTAATTGCTTTTGCATTTCCATTTACATCAATAATATTATACCCTCCTTTTTTAACATCATTTAAAAGAACTGTTTTTGCAAAATCATTACCTTTAGCTTGGCGAGTTGATAGAGAAAAATCACCTATTGTTGAACTCTTCACTTCAAATATATCAAATTTACCATCTGGTCTTAACGCAACTATATCCAAGCCATGGCCTGAATTATTTTGTATTGAAAACACTTTTTTATAGCCTGTTTTCGATAAATACTGCATAACTCTTTTTTCGCCAAATGCCCCAACTCTAGCACTAAAGCAACTCAACCCCCACGGATCAACCCACACCACCGGATTCGGCGCATACTGGTACAGATTTAACCCGCCAGCCAGGCCAATGGGGTCCTGCTGAGTAAATCGTCCCGTGTCCGGGGCGTAGTACCGGAAAGTATTATAGTGCAGTCCGGTTTCCCTGTCGAAATATTGCCCCTGAAAACGCAGATTTTGCTGACCCCGGAATCCCGGTGCCGGGTGTTGTTCCCGTTTTAATTTGCCCCACAGGCTGTAGTCGCCGTGCCAGATAATCCGTCCCTGACTGTCCGTCAGTTCTTCCGGCAAGCCGTTCAGTGCAACGTGGTAATAACTGATATCCGTTGTCTGTTTTTCCGGATGGTCAAAGCTTTCTATCCGTGCCAGCGGGTTATAACTGCCGCTGTTATAAACGTAATGTAAGGTCAGATGCGCGGATTTACTGCTTTTCTCCGCCGCCAGCCGCAGGCCGTTCCAGCAGAACTGCACCGTTTCTTCCGGTGCCCGGTTTTCCGGGGGCTGCTTCAGCCGCTGTGCCTGTGCGGACTGCCAGACCCGCTTCCCGGTTCTGCGCCCGAGAATGTCGTAATCATATTCCGCCCGCTGGTGCCCCTGCGGGTCATGTTCAAAGGTCACCGCGGTAATACGGTGCTCCGCATCATAGTGATAATGCTGGCATACCGCGCTGTCACGCACCCGGCGCTGCGCCATGCGGCCGAAGCCGTCATACGTGTAATCGTATTCCTCACTGGCGGTGACCTGGTTATTAAATGCCACCTGCCGCTGATGCCCCAGCAGGTTCGCCGCTTCGTCATACAAAAACAGCTCTTCACTGAACCCGTTCAGACGCCGTGTCAGCTGCCCAAGCGGGTCATACCGGTAGGTTTCATACTGCCAGTGACCTTGTGTTAACGGCGAATCGGCCTGTCCGTAACTGACACTGCGCTCCGTCAGGTTATTGTGTTTGTCCCAGGTATAACGTTTATCAATGGTTGCCGCCGTGACCCGCGTACTGTTCGCCAGCCTGGCTATCTGTGCGGTGATACGCCCGCTGCTGTCATACTCCGTTCGCTGATCAAGTCCGCCGGAAAGCCGGTTAGTTTCACGGTGCAACCGGTCTCGGCTGTATTCCGCCAGTGCCATCTGTTTACCACGCTCCCGCCAGTTCATCTGCTGAAGGTGTCCGGAGCCGTAATACAGATAACTCAGGGACTGCCCGTCCGGCAGTTCCGTGCTGCTGAGGTTGCCGTTGTCATCGTAGCTGTGACGGTATACCCCGGCACTGTTCTGCTCGAACAGCATCTGACCGTTCAGGTCATACTCAAATTCCAGGATATCCTGCCACGGCACATCCTCCCCGCTGAGCTGCGCCGCTGACCAGACCGCCGCCGGGATTCGCCGCAGTGTCAGTGCCGTTTTACCGTACTGATACCCGGTTCGGTAATCGCGGTTTTCCCGTGTGATCAGACGGCCTGCCGGATCATACTGATACTGTGTGATAACCGGTTCTTCTCCCGCCTGTGCGGGAATTTCCTCGCGGCGGATAAGATTACCGCCCGCATCATACTGATACTGTTTTTGCTGGCCGATCAGATCCTGCTCACGGGTCAGGCGGTGCAGTGCATCATATTCAAACCGGTAAGATTCTTCCTTTTCATTGACCAGCGCTTTCAGCCGCCCGAAGCGGTCGTAACGAAAGCCGAGACGGTGTCCCGCCGGGTCGGTACGCTCTGTGATTTGCCCGAAGATATTACGGGCGAAGGTGATTTTCTTGTCACCGCTGTCAGTAAACCCGGTGACACGCCCGGCATCGTCATAGGAATAGCGGTTATCCCTGCCGTCCGGTAATTCCTCCCGCAGCAGCTGTCCACCCTCCGACCAGTGATAGCGGGTGGTCTGGCTCAGTGCATCGGTGATAGTGACCAGTTGCCCGCGATCATCATAGGACAGTGTGGTGTGATAACCGGAGCAGTCGGTATAGCGGGTCAGTTGCCCCCGGGTATTGTAGCGGTAACGGGTGATACTGCCGCCCGGGTCAGTCTGCTGAAGACAGTCCCCCTGTTCATCCCAGACCAGCCGGGTAGCATGCCCCAGCGGGTCCATATACAGATGGATATCCCCTTTGGCATTATAAAACCAGTGATGTGCCGCACCATTCGGCATTACCTGAATCAGCGGAAACGCAAAGTCTTTATCCCACTCAATAGTGGTACAGTCGCCGTTCGGATCTGTTTCAGCGGTCAGGTTACCGCGTTCATCGTAGGTGTACTGCGAGGTGTGACCCAGAGGATCTGTGGCTTTTTTCAGTTTACGGCTCTGATCCCAGTCAAAAAACCAGGTGGCGCCGCTTTCATCTGTAAATTCGGTGATCTGATGTTGTTCATTCCAGCGACGGAACGTTTCACCCAGTCCGGCTGACTCCGTGCGCAGGGTTCTCTCCGCCGGAGAATAGTGCAGTAATGTGTGTTCAGGCCGTCCGCCGTCCGGAGTCTGCAACCAGTGTTCCGCCACGCGGTATACCGGTCGCTGTTCATCATCTGTTTCATTATCAAACTGTGCCCACCGGTAGTGACTCTGTAACCCGGCAGCATTGACATGCATATTCATCAACCCGGTGTCATCATCCCGGGCAAAACGGCGGGTAATTTTCCCGTCAGCACCCATGACGGCAACAAGAAACTGATGTTCATCATACTGATAGCTGACCAGCGTTCGCTCATCATCCGGATCAGATTGTGATACCGAGAGCAGGCGTTGCCCGTCATCCGTATAATGCAGCTGAACGTTAATCAGTCCGCTGTTATCCTGAATGGTGCAGAGCTGACCTTCCGGGCTGTAGCGGTAAAACAGGGTATTACCGTGGCGATCATGTGACTGAGCAAGACGTAACCAGCCATTGCGCTGCGGGTCTGTTTCAAACAGCTGATAATCACCGGTATCGGACTCCAGCAAAAAGATATTTTGCAGACTGCGGTAGACGCGAAACCCCTCATCCACATAGAATGCGTCCTGTCCCAGCGCCAGTTCCCCCAGAGACAGGCGGCGGCCGGACATATCATGATAATACAGCGGTGCATCTTCAATAGAGCCGCCTGTGTAATCGATTTCAATACTGACATCAAACGGCAGTGCCCAGCCTGTTCCCAGACGGCTTTCACGGGTATTGCTGCTCTGATAGATACGGTGCCAGGCCAGCGGATAACGGCCTTCCAATACAAAATCCAAATCATCATCGCCACTGAGGACTTTACTGCCGGTGGCTGCGTGAACAGGACGGGTGACGGCATTAAAAGAGCGGGTTAATCCGCTGATTACCAGTCCCATACCGATATTCCCGGCCAGTTCCATCACCAGGCTACAACCGGCTTTACTCAGGCACTGACGAACAGCTGCCATCCCGCCTTTCCGGATGATACTGGCCCAGCCGCCCAGTACCGCGCCGACAGCTTCACCAACAAAAGTACAAAACGGATTACGACCGCTGATAATATCCCGCACCACTTCTTTGTTACCGCCGATACGGACAACACGGGATTCCTGTGTGTGATCAATTTTTGCCTCGCAGGTGCTGCGGTCACCATTCCGGCAGGCAGGCTGGCTGTTTATCTGAACTTTTTTTGATCCTTCAGCCAGATAATACGGTGCTGAGGCAATATGCCATTTCTCACAGGTAATCTGATCATTATCGACAGGTGCGGCATAAAGGTTTTTATTTGCAACGGTGGGTGAAAAAAATCCTTCAAAAAAGCCACGCTCTGGTGAGGGATATTTCGGGAACGGATCATTTTCAACCGGCTCAGCCGGATTGAACACTGAAGAAACTAAATTATTTACTGCTGAACCCATACCCATAGGTGTCAGCATATAGGCTTTTTGCAAAACACCTTCAGCAAGTGAACGGGCTTTTCCTTTCGGCGGATTTTGCGTGTCCGCTATAATAGACTCGATCAATTTTTCATGCGGGATAATACCAGCTGCACGTGCTGCGGGCTGATCTTTTGTTTTGACATTCAGGGAACCGCTGATAATTGTACCGTCCGCACCCCGTCCGAAACCGCAAAAATTCAGCGCATCATCAACCCATCCTGAAACAGTATCGGCCACTTCATCAATAACATCACCGAGAACAAAGCCACCGGCAATAGCAAGTAATGGTGCAGCAAGCCCGCCGGTTCCTGCGGTCAGTGCGCCCGCAGCAACAAACAGACCAACGTACGCAGCACCTTTGACAACACCATTAACAAAATCTGCAATCATGGACTGATGAAACAACTCATCTCCGAGTTTGGCTGCATGAAATTCATTTCCCATGATGCAGGTTCCTTTTTAAATAACCGAAATCAGACTGTACGGGCAAAACGCAATTTCAGCGTTTGCCAGTCCTGTAAGTCAGCATCAGTAAACGGGTGCAGCAGGCAATACGTCATCACCAGAATTGAGTCATCCAGTTCATAACCTGCAATGTACTGATATAAATGTGTCCCTTTTTGTTCCGGTTCACAGTAGAAAGCCCACCCGTTCACACCGGACTCTGTTGTAAACGCAACCGGGTCAGTCATCGCAAATAGTTTTACCCCTTTGCGAATCACCGCAATTTGTGACACCAGATAGTGTTCCGCTGTCTGTCCGTCAGCCAAATCATCACGGGTCAGCGATAAACTGGCTTTTTTTTCCGGAAACTTAATAATATGCAGGCTGTTATCCCGGTAGTCTGATGAAGGCAGCGTTATGGCACCTTCCTGACATACATACTTCATTGTTATTCCTTATTTTCCCGCAAAGAAATTGCCTTTTTGACTGCTTATTGTGCCTGTATCCGGTTCGATTTTATCTTCAGCCGGTCCGCCGCCTTCCATATTCAGGTCAAGCACATGGCCGGTATTAATCTGTCCGTCATTTTTCGCTGAGATATTGAAATTTTCACAAGTAATATTCACAGCGCCGGAAGCGGTCATTTCTATCGCTGATTTACCGCTGACCAACTTAATCCCCGTTGCTGATGCCAGGAGACAAACACCTTCCACATTCGTCAGTTGTCCGCCAAAAATATAATTCAGCTGATCCATCTGAACCGCAGTCGTCTGCTTACCGGCGACTGTGACTTTCTGATTCTGCCCGACAGTTTCCGTGTGATTTGCCACTACTGACGTACTGCGGTCATTCTGCACCACCGTATTCATGTCTTTCTGAGCATGCATAAAGACTTCCTGCTTCCCGTTTTCATCCTCAAAGCGCAGTTCGTTGAAACCATCGCCTTTGTGGGTCTGTGTGCGGAACGCAGTCTGAGTTTTGCTGCCGGGGAAAGAGGATGGCGGGCCGTTACGGCCGTTGTAGGTACAGCCGGTGACAATCGGGCGGTCGATATCGCCGTTAAGATAAGAGACGATCACTTCCTGGCCGATGCGCGGCACGGCAGAGAAACCATAGCCGCCGCCGTTCCAGCCCATCGCCACCCGTACCCAGCAGGAGGCGCTGTGGTCAGGTTTACCGTAGCGATCCCAGTGGAAATAGACTTTCACTGCGCCCTGCTCGTTGGTGTAAATCTCTTCCCCTTCCGGCCCGACAATCGTTGCCAGTTCGTCGCCGTCGGCCTGCGGGCGGAAGCGGTACGGCGGCCGCCATTCGCGGGTGCCGGGGATAAACTGCACAGTGTTGCTGAATTTGGTTCCCTCTCCGCCGCCGTTATCCGCCAGCGGCTGGATACCGTGGTGATTGACCATAGTCACTTGCCAGGCTTTATTCATACTGTCAGACGGATGGTTTTTCAGGGTAAAAATTTTGCCCGGCATCAGCGCAAAGCAGTTGGTACCTGCGGTACCGGTCTGGCGCTGGTTCTGAGATTGTTCGTAGCGCAGTTGGGTGAACGGTTTACCGGTCTCATCGTCACGGTAACGGCCATAACTTTCATAGACAGGGTGCTGTTTGTGAACGTCGCCGGTAACCTCGTGTTTAAACGGATAAGACGGGCGATCGGGATTGTAATCTTTCTGGATAATGACATCGCTGCACAACTGTTCGGCGTAACGCCAGGAAAACGCGGTGCTGTCACTGATATCGGTATCTGCCTGCGGATTATAGGTCAGATTAATTCCGGCGGTCATACCGAGGTGGTTATCACTGTAAAACAGTTTCGGGCCTTCCTCGAACCAGAAGTTAATCCCCTCCTCGGCGGCCAGACGACACCAGAAATCATAGGCTGATTCACGTTTCTGGGTGATGTAATCCCGCTTTTGGTGTAATTCGTCCTGATAGAATTTCAGGTCGTTTTTGACGTGCGCTTCGTCCAGGAGTGTCGCCAGCACTTCCGGAACGGATTGTTTCTGGAAGATGCGGCTGTCCTGGTTAAGGGTCATGATCCACATTTCAGGGCGGATCAAGAAGTAATACCAGGTTTTGTTGCCGTCAGTATTGCCTTGTTCAGCAGACGCCAGCAGCCCCTGCACAGTGCGGACTTTGACGCCGTCGCGGGTCACCGTCAGAGAAGAGGCTTTTCCCAGATGTTCATCAAATGTGATTGACGGCAGCGTGCTGACGGCACTGATCGACAACGAAAACAGCGAAGAAAGCCCTTCACTGAGTGAGAATTCGGTTACCTGAAAAGTCTGTTCCGGCAATCCGCCGATTTTACAGGTAAAAACAAGACCGGAAGGTGAACGTCCGGTAAGCGCGCCCGCCAGACTGCCGGCAGCACCGGGAAGTTTCGGGATACTGCTGAGACCACCGGCAATACCACCACCGGGAATAAGAGCTGCCGCAGAAGGAACCTGCGCGGCGGTTTTTTGTACCTGTTGTACGGCGGAGACGGCTTTTTGCGCCGGTTCTGACATTTTTTTGCTGACTTTTGATGCAACAGCATCCTCAGCATATTTTGCGGCACTGTCTTTCAGCGCTGCCGGGTCAATGACCTTTTTTTTGGGATCTTCAGCAAACATACCGGCTCCGGAACTGATCAGGCGGATGACCCGCCGGGGGACGGAGGATCACTGCGGTAAAGCAGGAACACCACAAATCCCCGGAGGAATTTGTGGTGTCAGTGACCACATTACGCTTCGATTGGCGCACGCCAGTCGTCAGCACCGGAGGTGCCTGCGACGGTGTGTTCCCAGTCGATTTTGCGGTAAGAGAGTGACACTTCGATCAGTTGGGTGTAATCCGTTTTTTCCGGGTCCTGGCAATGCGGCATTTTGCAGTCGATATTCACGATGGTCGCATCTTCCAGCGAGGTGGTGAAGAAATGCTCCTGCTTACCTTCAACCGAGGTGCGATACCATTTCAGCTGCACTTTCGGCAGCATTTCACCGGCCGCCAGGGCGTTGTACAGCAGCGGAACTGCTTTGTTCAGTGCCACAGTAAATTTAAACGGACGGTGTGCACGCTGGCCGGATGGCTGGCCTGATTGCGGGTCAGTCGGGACAGTCACAACATGGTCAAACTGCTGTACCAGCATTTCATCTTCATGACCCTGCACGTAGATGTTGCCGACAGACTCAGCAGTAAATGCACCGGCAGTGATATTGCCCTGCGTTTTGCCTTCGATAGAGATATAGCATGGAGTTGGCATGATAAAATTCCTTATTTATTAACAGGTAACAAGTCGTTACCGGACGAGTGACTTCGTCATCAGCCAATGCGCATGGTGATAATGCAGAAAGCATAAATTTAACTAATATCTATGTAAAGCCTTCTGGTGTTCAAATTACCCTCTGTATCTCCCGGGATAATCATCTTAAGTTAAAATCCATGCAAAAACAGGATATAAAACTTAAATAACTAAAATAGAAATATGTAATTGAAATTAAAAACCAGAAATCTGCGATCGGAAATTTAACAAAAAAACCATGAAAGCAGATAAAACATTAATAAAACAATGAATTACAAACATTTCAGGTTATGATCAGAAAAATAAAGTTTATAACAAGATATTATTTCTCATAAGGTAATGATATTTATAGATAAAAATACATTCATATAAACTACGCTATACATGGAGTGATAATGCCTCAATTTTATTGCACTGTTATTTTTTAATATACAAAATAAAGTATTGACCATGGGATAATAATATTCATTAATACTTATAATAAGAGTAACAGCTATATCCCCCACCCATGATATTCACCCGAAAAATACTTTCAGCTATCAAAAATGTTGCCGTTTATTAAAAAATACATCTGATGAAAAATACGTAACCGGATACCGAAATCCCTCTTGTTCTTGTTGATGCATTTTAAAAATCAGCACTTCGATATTTGTATCTTTATCAACAGATGTAAAATAATATTTCAAAAATAAAATTTACATTTCCCCTGAATCAGTACATATCAATCTATGCCTGATATAGATATGTCACAGTTACCATCAATATGCTTCCCTGTCCCTCTGCTCTTTTCATTATTTTTCTTTATTTTCAATACATCATGGAATAATTACCACTTATACGGCTAATCTGTAAAACACATCACTAATTAAAGAAATAATTATTTTAACACCCACCTATCAGTTGACTAACATACGCATGTTATTGGTAAAATAATTTTACTGATTGACACCCGCATGCAGGAGAAGATAAATTTTGCATTAATGTAATTTTTAATTTACCTTAAGCTAAATATTTTAATTGACACTCAATACAATGAATTACGTAGCTTACGCGTATTTGCATGATAGCCAAACCCGGATAAGGCAATCGCTTATCTTATGTATATATACGGGGAAATGAATTCCCCAAACTTAATCCATAAGGATAATCAATGAGTAAGAATGGTCTTGGCAGCGTTGCGCCGAAAGAACGCATTAATATCAAATACACTCCGCATGATGGCGGAAGCCAGGCAGAAATTGAATTACCTCATAATCTTCTGGTTATTGGTGATTTCAAAAATAAAGAAGAAGATACCCCGATTGAAGAACGAAAAACGGTTTCGATTGATCAGAACAATTTTAATTCCGTGATGGAAAATGCAGGTATTAATCTGACATTTGCTGTTAAAAACCATCTTGAGGAAGAAAGTGATTCCGACATCCCTGTCAATCTTGATATTAAATCTCTCCGTGATTTCTCTCCTGACAATATTGCTAAAAATGTTCCGGAATTAAATAAGTTACTTGAATTGCGGGAAGCATTAGTCGCACTGAAAGGTCCTCTGGGAAATATTCCTGCATTTCGTAAACAGCTTCAGGCACTGCTGGATAATGAATCCACCCGTGAACAACTGTTAAAAGAGCTGGATATCGTCAGCAATAAATAATTGATGGGAATCGTGTTATGTCTACAGCAACAGAAAGTGTAAAACAGGAAGCAGGCCAAATCCCTGCCGGAACATCACTGCTTGATGAAATTATGTCACAGTCCCGGATGACCCCGGAAACCGAAGCATACGATATCGCCAGACAGGGTGTGGCAGCTTTCATCAGTAACATCCTGGCCAGTGATTCCAAAGAAGAACCGATCAATAAGTTACTGATCGATAAAATGCTGGTGGAGCTGGATAAAAAGCTGAGTGCGCAGATGGATGAAATTCTGCATAACGACAACTTTCAGGAAGTGGAGTCCTCCTGGCGTTCCCTGAAGTTACTCGTGGATCGCACTGATTTCCGTGAAAATATTAAGATTAATATTATTCATGCCACCAAATCCGAATTGCTGGAAGACTTTGAATTTTCGCCTGAAATTGTCCAGTCCGGTTTCTATAAGCATGTCTATTCCGCCGGTTATGGTCAGTTCGGTGGTGAACCGGTTGCCGCTGTGGTCGGGAACTATGCCTTCAGCAATACCACACCGGATATGAAACTGCTTCAGTATGTCAGCGCTGTCGGCGCCATGGCACATGCGCCTTTCCTGTCATCCGTTTCCCCTGACTTTTTTGGTGTAAGCAGCTATACCGAATTACCGGCAATCAAGGATCTGAAATCCGTCTTTGAAGGCCCGGCGCACACCAAATGGCGCGCCTTACGTGAAGCGGAAGACTCCCGCTACCTCGGCCTGACCGCCCCGCGCTTTTTGCTGCGTCTCCCTTACGATATGGTTGAAAACCCGATTAAAAACTTCAACTACCGTGAAAGTGTTAAACAAAACCATGACCACTATCTGTGGGGTAACACGGCATTCCTGCTGGCTGCCGGTATCAATAACAGTTTCGCCAATTACCGCTGGTGTCCGAATATCATCGGGCCTCAGAGCGGCGGTTCTGTCAGCGATCTGCCGGTTCATTGCTTTGAGGCGATGGGCGAACTGCAGACTAAAATCCCGACTGAAGTGCTTATCACTGACCGTCGTGAATTTGAGCTGGCAGAAGAAGGCTTTATTACCCTGACGATGCGCAAAGGCAGTGATAATGCAGCATTTTTCTCCGCCAACTCCGTGCAGAAACCAAAGCATTACCCGAACACACGTGAAGGTAAGATGGCGGAAACCAACTATAAACTGGGTACTCAGCTGCCGTACATGTTCATTATCAACCGCCTGGCACACTACATCAAAGTGTTACAGCGCGAGCAGATCGGTGCATGGAAAGAGCGCCAGGATCTGGAACGTGAACTGAATATCTGGCTGAAACAGTATATCGCCGATCAGGAAAACCCGCCGTCAGATGTCCGCAGCAAGCGTCCCCTTCGCTCCGCACAGATTCAGGTACTGGATGTCGAGGGCGATCCGGGCTGGTATCAGGTCGCTATCCAGGTGCGTCCGCACTTCAAATATATGGGTGCCAGTTTCGAACTGTCACTGGTTGGCCGGCTCGATAAGGAGTAACCGGAATGGGGGCGTATTATCATCGTCACTCGTCACAACCTGTACGCCTTTTTGAACGGATAAGAGGGAAGCACGCCGGTGCTTCCCGTCAGTCCCGCACCGCTGCCCTGATTAATTCGGTCAAATCACATCTGACGCTGGTACTGAATACCCGGCCGGAAACCTGTCAGAGCAGCCGTGAACTGGGTGTGACCGATCTCAATGACGCCACCGCAACCGCAGTAGATTTTCGTGCCAGTCTGGAAACGGCCATCCGCGAATGCATTCTGCGCTATGAGCCGCGGATCAGTGATGTCGCGGTGGAAGGTGTGATTGATGAGCATAATCCGCTGCTTCTGGAGTTTCGGATCACTGCACTGGTATTACTGGAAAATCAGTCTCAGGTAATTGAATTTAATATGCAGATGGACAGTCACCGGCATTACAGACTGAAACAGGCCTGACAGTATGCCCCGTAATTCCCGTTTTTCTGATGAACTTGAGTACCTGCAACTGCTGGAAGATACCGTTGCGCGCCACAAGCCGCATCTGGTTAATTTTCTGGCAGAAAAGAGCACGGACCCGGATGTGCTGCGGCTGCTGGAGGGGTTTGCTTATCTGTCTGCCTCTTTACGCAGTCAGATTGAACGTCAGTTCCCGGAACTGACCAACAGTCTGGTCACAATGCTGTGGCCCAGCTATGCCCGGCCGTTTCCGTCAATGACCGTCATGCAGTTTACGCCATCCCCCTCTCTGCGGCTTCCCGTTTTTGTGCCGGAGGGAACGCTGTTTGAGAGTCAGCAAATCACACTGGATGAAAGCGATGCGGAAGACGATGTTCTGCATCAGATGACCTGTCATTTCACGCAAAGCCGTGATCTCAGGGTGATGCCGTTTACCGTCACGTCGGTCACCGCCGGCCCGCAGTCAGTGACGATTTCCTTTGCACTTTCGCAACCAGCCCGGTTATCGGATACCGGTCTGACAGCGTTACAGTTTTATCTCGGCGGGGACGATTATACCGCTCATGAACTCTATTTTCTGCTGAATCACGCGGTGTCCGGAGCAACACTGACAACGGATAAACACACGTATCAGCCGGAAAACTTTGCCGTGTCACCGGCGGGATTCAGCCGTGAGGATGCCCTTCTGCCCTATCCCAGAAACAGCTATGAAGGGCACCGGCTGTTACAGGAATATTTCAGTTTTCCGCGCGCCTTTTTGTTTCTGAATATTGAAGGGCTTGATGATATTCCGGCCGTGATGTCCGGAGATCACTTCTCCCTGACCATTCATTTCTCCCGTCCGCTGCCGCCGGCGGCGGATATTAACGATGACAGCATCCGGATCAACTGTGTGCCGGCAGCCAACCTGTTCCCGATGGAAAGTGAAGCGGTGGAACTGAACGGCAGACAAAGCGAGTACCCGCTGAGTCCCGGTTTTGCTCATCCGGCAGGTTACGATATTTTTTCTGTCACCCGGGTGGACGGATTACGCCGCTGCGGTAACCAGCCGGCAAAAATGACACATTACACGCAGTTTGAAAGTTTCCATCATCAGGACCCGGTCAATAAAGGCGATGAAGAGCAGTATTATCGCCTGCGCACACTGCCGTCACCGGATGACAGCGGATTCCGTCACCGGATTTCCTTTGTCCGCAGTAATGAGCCGGCACTGACCGGCTGTGATGAAACGGTTTCTGTTTCTCTGCTGTGCACCAACCGGGATGTGGCCGGCTATCTGCGGACCGGCTCTGTTACCCGCTGTACAGAGCAACTGCCGGATATCAGTGCTGTCCGCAATATCATGAAGCCGACACAAACACTGCGGCCGCTGCTCGATCACTCGCTGCACTGGTCAGTGCTGACGAATCTGTCCCTGAACTATCAGTCACTGCTGAGCCTGGAAGCGTTGCGGGAACTGTTGCAGCTTTATGATCTGACATCTGTTTTCCACCAGCAGACCGCCCGCCAGGCACAGAAATGTCTCGATGCGCTGGTCAGCATGACCACACAGCCCGTCGAATATCTGTACCGCGGATTACCGGTGCGCGGGCTGAAATCCACCTTATCTGTTTACCAGAGTGCGTTCTCATCCGAGGGCGGACTCTATTTGTTCTGTTCCGTTATTGCTCATTTTTTCGGGCTCTATACCAGTGTGAATACCTTTCATGAGCTGGAAGTGATCAATATGGATAACCGGGAAGTGTATTTATGGCCGGCGAAAATCAATCGCACCGTTCTGCGCTGACAACCTCTGTCAGCGACGGCACCGCCGCCATGACAGAGTATGACTTTTATCAGCTGGCAGAGTTGCTGAATAAATCCGTGACAGCCGCCGGAAAGTCCGCACAGGAGAATATCCGTTTTTCGGCAAGTGCCGGGATCGCATTTCCGACACGGGATGTCACCGGTGTAACCCGCCGTGAGGACGGCAGTTATGACGTCAAAGTGGCATTTTTGGGTCTGCACGGCAGTCAGTCCCCGCTGCCCGGGTATTACCTCGACAGCCTGGCGTGGGAAGAAGCACAGCAGACGGAAAGCGTTACGGACTTTCTTAATCTGTTTAATCACCGCTTTGTCACGCTGCTGCACCGGATCTGGCGGAAATACCGCTATTACATCTCGTTTGAGCCGGACGGCCGCGATCCGTTTTCCCGCTATATGTTCACGCTGCTCGGGCTGGGCAGTGAAAGTAACCGCAGCCGGATCCGGATCAATCACAACAAAATGCTGGCCTATGCCGGGTTACTGGCCAGTCCCGGACGTTCACCGGATGTGGTGTGCAGTCTGATTTCCCACTGTTTTGATCTGGACAATGTGAATTTATCCGGCTGGGAAACCCGCCGGGTGGCAATTGCCGATGATCAGCAAAACCGGCTGGGGGAAACCTTGTACAGCGCGAGCCGCACCGCGCAACCGCGCTCCCTGCTGGGGGAAAATTTCAGTCTGGGCGCACGCATTGAAGACTGTAACGGCAAATGCACCATCGAAATCAGTGAATTATCACTGACCCGTTATATGCGTTTTTTACCGAACGGCCCTGACTACCTGCCGCTGGTCGCGTTTGTGTCTTACATCATGCACGAACAGCTGGCCTGGGATCTGCGGCTGAGAATGGCGGAAAAACAGGTCGGCGGGATGGTTCTCGGTGAGAAAGATAACAATCAGCTGGGCTGGCGGAGTTTCATCGGGCAACCGGAACTGAAGCCTTTTGTGACGATCTCAGTATTGGAATAACATAATGGATAAACCACAACTTAATTTTCATTTGGTGAACAGTAACCGGCTGGAAAGCGGCCGGGCTGCTGCTGCCCAGTTTACCTCACAGGGCGGTACCATCGGCAGTAATGCCGACTGCACCTGGTCACTCCAGGACAGCCTCGGCAAAATCGCCGGGGTTCAGTGCCGCATTATCCGTCAGGATCAGACATTCTGCCTGAAAACCCTGACCGAGCCGGTTCGTCTTAATCAGACCGCCATTCCCCGCCACGCCGGTGCCGTGCGTCTGTCACAGGGCGATATTATTGAGATCGGTGAGTTGCAGTTTAAAGTGCATCTGACCATAACCGGTGAACCCTACCGTGATCCGATGGCAGTGGCACCTCAGGATATTGTGTCCGCCGGCAGCAACCCGCTGGATAGCCTGATGGATAACCAGACTGCACCGGACAATCCCCCGTATCAGGGAGATGATACCGCACCGACCGTCCGCGGTTCCCGTACCCGCGATCCGTTACAGGCTCTGGAAAATGAGAGCCTGACCACCGGCAGTTCACCGGCAGAACATGACGCCTCCGGCCTGCTGGCCGACCACCATACGGCGGCATCCGCCGCTGTGCCACTCTCCGATAACAGAGGGAATACCATTGTGCAGGAATATATGGATCTGCCCAAACTGTCCGCCACCGATCACGCGGATGATCTGCGGCCGGTCACCGATGCGGATCATATTGCGGTAAACCCGCTGATGCACGGGCTGGAAGCACATCTTCCGCTGCATAACTCCCGCCAGGCCAATGATTTTCTGACCGAGGTCGGCCGGACGCTCAAAGCCGCCATTGAAGGTCTTCTCGCATTACAAAAAACTCAGGATAACCTGCGCGACAAGCAATTACGCCCGATTGAGGATAACCCGCTGCGTCTGAATGTGGATTATCAGGAAGCCCTGCATCTGCTGTTCGGCGACGAACGCAGCCCGGTGCACCTGTCACCGACGGCGGCGGTCAGCGAAAGTCTGACCAATATGCAGCTCCATTACCGCGCCAATCTGGAAGCTATTTCCGTCGCGCTGGAGACCATGCTTGACGCGTTTTCACCGGAACGGCTGCTGGCACGTTTTGCACAGTATCAGCGGGCCGGTGAAGAGAGCAGTTCAGATCCGGCCTGGGCGTGGCAGATGTATGTCAGTTACTACCGTGAGCTGAAATCCTGCCGTCAGCAGGGATTTGAAAAACTCTTTTATGAAGTTTACACCCATGCCTATGACCGGGCGTTACGTAAAGGCTTATAAGGGACATCCATCATGAGTGTGAAACTGCGATACGGATTGTTGCTGCTGGTACTGGTACTCACCGGATGCAGCAAATCCTGGGAGGCAACCAAAAAAGTCGGCAAGGTGCTGTGGGACCCCGATATTCCGGTGGGTAAAGCGAACCAGCAGCCATCTGAAATTGCGATCACACTCCTGGCAGAGCCGGATATCAACCCGAACCCGGACGGTGAGCCGTCTCCGGTGGAGATGCAGCTGGTGTATCTCAGCGAGGACTCCCGTTTTGAGTCGATGGATTTTGACCAGCTGGATGAGAAGCCGCTGCCGGATGTACTCGGTAAAAACTATATCGACCACCAGGATTACACACTGACACCGGATCAGTACAAACCGCTGGCTCTGCTGCGGACCACCGGCGAAAACCGCTATCTGGGTGTCATTGTCCGCTATTCGTCCCCTAACGTTACCGAATGGAAGAAAATCATCAAGTTAAGCGGAATCGGACGACAGTATTACATCCTGGTTCATGTCAGGGAAAATGAAGTGGAATTGCGCAAAGAGGAAGAAGAATAATATGTCGATGAAAAACCGGGTTATCTGGCGCGAAGGTTTGTTTATCAAACCCCAGCATTTTCAGCAGCAGCAGCGCCACCAGGACTATGTGACAGAAAGCCTGCTCTCTGCGTTCTCCGGTCACTATTCCGGGTTTACCTCTCTGGTGATCAACGAAGATATTCTGCGGCTGGGCCGGGTCGGCATTTCAGAGGCGACCGGTATCATGCCGGACGGCACGCTGTTTTCCCTGCCGTCACAGGATGAGCTGCCGCCGCCGATTGATATCACTCCGCTAAATGATACCGGCAACAACATTATTTATCTTGCCCTGCCGCTGCACAGTGCCACGGTCAATGAAATTGCAGCCGGGCATAACAATCATCTGACGGCGCGCTATAAAGAATTCAGTCTGGATGTCCGCGATCTGCACACCGAAGCCGGTGATGTCAGTATGCTGAATGTGGCAAGACTCAGCCCGGTGCTGAAACAGGGCACTGCCGAGCTGAATGCGTATGTGTCAGTACCGGTCTGCCGTATCAGCGAACAAACAGCAGATGGCGGACTGATCCTCGATGATACGTTTATCCCGTCCTGCCTGAATGTGCGCTTATCCCCCTCCCTGACCGGATTTCTGGATGAACTGAGCGGCACACTGGCTGAGCGCGCCCGCCAACTGGCCGGTCGGATCGGCTCACCGGGACAGCAGGGTATCGCCGATGTGGCGGAATTTATGATGTTACAGCTTCTGAACCGGGCATCACCGCGTTTTGCCCACTTTGCCGCACAGGATGTGCTGCATCCGGAGCCGTTATTCTGCGAGCTCCGCTCATTATGCGGGGAACTGCATACCTTTACTGATCAGTCCCGGCTGGCCGGACAACTGCCGAAATATAACCATCAGGCACTGACAGAGTGCTATCCGCCACTGATGCGGGCGCTGCGCCTGGCATTAAGCGTAGTACTGACACCGCGTGCTATTGCGATTCATCTTCAGGAGCAGGAACACGGTATCCGCGTGGCAACGATTCAGGATCAGCAACTGTTGCAGCAGGCCGAATTTATCGTGGCAATCCGCGCTCAGATGCCTCAGGAGCAGCTGCGCCGCCAGTTCACCCAGCAAACCAAAGTTACATCCATCAACCGCATCCGCGACCTCGTCAGTGTCCAGTTGCCGGGCGTACCACTGATTTCCCTGTCTGCCGCACCGCGCCAGTTGCCGTATCACGCGGGTTACACCTATTTCCGTCTGGACCGCCAGGGTACCGCATGGCAGGAAATTCAGCAAAACGGCTCCGTCGCTTTCCACGTTTCCGGTAATTTCCCGGAACTGGATATTCAGTTCTGGGCCATCCGTAACGGGGGCGATTTATGACCGATGATTTACTGACCGGCAGCCTGTCTGATGATCTGTCCGGCGATACCGGTTATCTGCATCAGCGGATGCACAAGCAATACCGGATCCCGCTGCGCGGGGAAAATATTAACCCGATGATTGACGCGGCCACCCCGCTGCTCGGCATGGTTATGCGGATGCATACAATGTCCGGCTCACCGCTGCCGGATAAGCTTTATCAGCAGGTGGTGACCGATATTCAGGCGATTGAGCAGCAATTACAGTCTCAGGGTTATGAGCCGGGCGCGATTGTTTCGTTCCGTTATGTGCTCTGTACCTTTATTGATGAAACCGCACTGGGCCTCGGCTGGAACACAGATAACGGCTGGGTGAAAAAATCACTGCTGGTGCATTTCCATAATGAATCCTGGGGCGGGGAAAAGGTGTTCATTCTTATTGAACGTCTGCTCGGTGAGCCGAAGCGCTATCTGGATCTGATTGAGTTTATCTGGCTGTGCCTGTGCCTGGGTTACCGGGGCCGCTATAAAGTGACGCAGGGCCATAACGATGAATTTAACCGCCTGTTACGCCGCCTGCAAAAACAGATCCGTCAGCTGCGCCCTGAACAGGGTTCTGTTGTGCTGTATGAGGATACGATCTCTGACCCGCACCGCTACCGGCTGGGGAAACGCCTGCGGCTCAAATATATCGTTATCGCCGGCCTGCTGCTGGCCGCCGGTATTTACGGCCTGTATCTGTCACAGCTGAATAATCAGACACAACATATTCTGGAGCAACTCACTCCGTTACTGAATCAGGGTATACACTGATGATAAATGTCGATCTCTCAACGTTAGTTAACCGTCTCGATCCTGTTGCCAGACATGCACTGGAAAATGCTGCCGCCCGCAGTGTCAGCGAACAGCAGCCGGAAATCACCACCGCACTGTTTTTCAGCAGCCTGCTGGAAACACCGTTAACCGATGTGCGGGTGATCTGCCAGCGTGCCGGTATTGATAACACTGAACTGGCGGATATGACGACAGAACTGACCCCCCCGCATCAGGCACTGACTCAGGGTTATCCGGGCTTTTCACCACTGCTGACTGAACTGCTGAAAGACAGCTGGCTGGTCGCCTCCGCCGAATATCACCATACCACGCTGCGATCCGGTATTGTGCTGCTGGTGCTGCTGCAAATGCCGCAGCGCTATCTGCCGCAGCAGGCCTGTAAGCTGCTCAGCAATATCAACCGTGAACAGTTAAAACAACAGTTTGATGAGTGGACTGCCGGTTCGGCGGAAAGCCCGTCCGGTGATCTCAGCAGTCCGTCAGCAGGCGGCAGTACACCGGCCGCCGACAGTCTTCTTGCCCGTTTCACACAGAATATGTCTGAACTGGCACGGCAAAATAAGCTGGACCCGGTTCTGTGCCGTGATAACGAAATTGATCTGATGATCGATATTCTCTGCCGCCGCCGTAAAAGTAACCCGGTGGTTGTCGGAGAACCCGGTGTCGGGAAAAGTGCGCTGATTGAAGGCCTTGCACTGCGTATTGAGGCCGGTGACGTGCCGGAAAAACTGCGCGGATGCCAGCTGCACGTGCTTGATCTCGGCGCAATCCAGGCCGGTGCCGCCGTCAAAGGTGAATTTGAAAAGCGGTTCAAAGGGCTGATTCAGGAGATCATCAGCTCGGCCACCCCGGTTATCCTGTTTATTGATGAGGCTCACACCCTTATCGGTGCCGGTAACCAGCAGGGCGGCACCGATGTCGCCAACCTCCTCAAACCGGTGCTGGCACGGGGTGAGCTCTGCACTATTGCGGCGACCACCTGGAGTGAGTACAAAAAATATTTTGAGAAAGATGCAGCACTGGCGCGGCGTTTTCAGTTAGTTCAGGTTAAAGAACCGACGGCCGCTGAAGCCGTGATCATCATGCGCGGCCTGCGCACAGCTTATGAATCCGCTCATCAGGTCTTTATTGATGATGATGCCCTGCGTGCCTCGGCTGAGCTGAGTGACCGCTATCTCTCCGGCCGTCAGCTGCCGGATAAAGCCATTGATGTGCTGGATACCGCCTGTGCACGTACCGCAATTAACCTGACCTCACCGCCGAAACAGATTTCAGCCCTGAAAACACAGTTACACCAGATTGGTATGGAGTGCGATGTGCTGGCGCGGGAAGATTTGCTCGGACTGACCGATCACACTGACCGTCTGGCCGCGCTGCATCAGCAGTCCGCACAGTTACAACAGTCACTGGAACAGTTACAGACTGACTGGCAGGCGCAGCTGACATTAGTCCGCGATATCATCCGCCTGCGGGCTGCATTGCTGAACAGTGCTGAATCAGCGGCTGAATCCGCAGAGACAGAAAAATCAGCAGAGACAGAAGAAACCGCAGAAACGGAAACGCCGGAGAGTATCCGCGAACAGTTACAGGTACTGAATGCAGAGCTGGAAACCCGCCGGGAACAGTCTTCCCTGGTGTCTCCGCATGTCGGCAAAACACAGATTGCTGAAGTCATCGCCGAATGGACCGGTGTTCCGCTCAACCGTCTGTCACAGGATGCCCTCGCTGTCGTCACTGAATTACCGGCTTACCTGGAGGAATCCATCAAAGGCCAGGATCTGGCGATTGCTCATCTGCATAAACACCTGCTGACCGCCCGTGCTGATCTGCGGCGTCCCGGCCGCCCGCTGGGAGCATTCCTGCTGGTCGGCCCGAGCGGTGTGGGAAAAACCGAAACGGTATTACAAATCGCTCAGCTGATGTTCGGCGGCACACAATATCTCACCACCATTAATATGTCCGAGTTTCAGGAGAAACACACGATTTCCCGTCTGATCGGGTCCCCGCCGGGATATGTCGGTTATGGCGAGGGCGGTGTGCTGACAGAGGCCATCCGCCGCAAACCTTACTCAGTCGTGTTACTGGATGAAGTGGAAAAAGCCCATCCGGACGTGCTGAATCTCTTTTATCAGGCTTTTGATAAAGGGGAAGTGGCAGATGGTGAGGGCCGCGTGATTGACTGTAAAAACGTTGCTTTTTTCCTGACCTCAAACCTGGGTGACAGCACCATTGTTGCGTATGAAAACCGGCCTGATGAGCTGTTGGATGCGCTTTATCCGGAGCTGACCACTTTCTTCAGACCGGCACTGCTTGCAAGGATGGAAGTGATCCCGTTCCTGCCGCTCAGTGACGAAACACTGACACGGATCATCCGTTTCAAACTCAGCCAGCTGGAAACACGGCTGGTACAGCGTTTCGGTGCTCAGGTCACCATTCATGATTCTGTTTATCAGGCCATTATTCAGCGCGCCAACCGGGCTGAAAACGGTGCCCGTATCCTGGAATCGGTGATTGACGGCCACTTACTGCCGCCGCTTTCCCTGTTGCTGCTGAAACACACGGCAGACGGAAAAACGATCCGCCATATCACCCTGTCTGCAACCGGTGATGAATTCACGGCTGAGGTGGATACGGAATAATGAGGAACCGACTGAAAAATGCGCTGTCACTGATGGACTGCCAGACCACCGAATCGCTGATATCGCAGTTTCTGCCGCACTGTTTTTCCCGCAGTTCCCTGAGTGCTCTTGCTGTGATGGTGCTCAGCCCGCGGGATAACCGGCTGCTCAGTTACTCTGTCGACTATGCACAACCGCAGGTCACCACCGGCCTGCTGGATACAGATGCATCGGATATCCGCCAGCCGCTGGTTCAGGTGACATTCAGCCGGACACCCACCTGCTGGGAAAACCTGTCACAGGGCAGCCATCTCGAAGACAGCAGCCTGAAGACATTTATTCGCGGGCTGCCTGCAAATACCGGTATACACGGGTTCCCGTTCTGCGATCACGAGGGTAAACCCGCCGGGGCTATCTGCCGCCTCGGCACCGATCTGAGCCACAAAGAACACGAAAAAGGAATGACAGCAATTTATTACCGGATCTTCTGTCATCACTACGGCACGCTGACCCGCCGGATGCAGGTCCGGACGCAAAACCAGCAACTGCACAAACTGCTGCAGCTGGCACAGGAAAAGGAGCGGCGGCTGGAAGCCATGATGACACACACCATGGTGACTCCGGCACTTTCGCAGGTATCCGCGCCGGATCTGTCCGGGATCAGCGATCTGACCGAAGCGCTCGACCGGTATGAATCTGACATTCTGACCTACCGGATGCAGGCGGACAACGACGACCTGAAAGAAGTCGCCACAAAGCTGAATATGTCCAAACGTGCACTTGTGTATAAATTAAAAAAATACGGATACCTATCATGACCAAAAGGATGCTTCAGAGCGTGTTCACCCTGCTGATACTGACGCCGCTGTGGAGTCCGGCACAATCTGTCCCCGCACTTTCCGGGGAAATCTCAGCGCTGCTGGACACCTGCCGCAAAGAGCCGTCACCGCTGATACGGCTGGACTGCTATGACAACATCGGACGGGAGAACGCTGTGCCGCCGGCTGACCAGACGGTAAAAGGTGAGATCCGGCTCCGGGCAGCAGCCAATGAAGAAAAACGGACAGCACATACCGTCACCTTCATTACCACCCAGCCCCGCGAAGGTACCTGGCCTGTGGTCATGACCGCCCCGGCGATCGGTACGCAACCACCCCGCCCGGTTCTGATGCTCAGTTGTGTGGATA
The DNA here is from genome assembly GCF_019242955.1 of Morganella morganii. Lineage (GTDB taxonomy): Bacteria > Pseudomonadota > Gammaproteobacteria > Enterobacterales > Enterobacteriaceae > Morganella > Morganella sibonii. The sequence continues at coordinate 1,485,775 of NZ_CP066129.1, read as the reverse complement.
ACATCACCCGCATGCAGCTGGTAATGAATTCGCCGGTAACAACACGCAGCATCCGTTTATCCACCCCGCAGACCACATTCAGCAGTGACTGGTTTATCCGCGAAAACGGCTATGTGCTGGAATCCAGCCGGGGTCTGGCCGGCATTGATGAAATCAAACGCATTATGACCGGCGATAAGCTGACTATCACCCCTGAAAACGGGGAACCGGTAACTTTTGATCTGTCTCAGCTGACAGAAAGTATCAAACCTTTACGTGCGGCCTGCCGCTGGTGAATAGCATGATAGCAACACGTTTTAACTGGTCTGAACAACTGCTTGCCCCGCTTGAGCCGGAGCAGGTCAGCAGTGCGGTCAGTGACAGTCACCCGGACTGGGAATATATCGACAGCGAAATGGTTAAATTCGGCTCCCTGACGCATGCTTCTCTGGATACTGAGGCCATTCAGTCACGGATACTGACTCTGCTGGCCACCACCACAAAAGATTTCCGTCTGGTGGTCCATTTGCTGCGCACCCTGCAACATGCCGGAAACGCCGGTGAAGTCACACTCGGTGCGCACCTGTTTGCCCTGTTCTGCCGTCAGTTCTGGCACAACTGTTATCCGGAAAATATCAGACTGAAAGTCCGCCTGACGCAGCAGGTTTTGCAGCGCTTTGAGCTGGCACAGGATAACTTCATCCGGCAGGCTGCTGCGGCACAGCGGGATGATGTTTTAGGAGATTTTGCCGGGCTGGCGCAATTCTGGAATGACGATCACCCTGCATTGTCACAAACGCTGGATGAGCTGAGCCGCGGTTACCGCCGTATTGAAAACTGCGTACCGGAAGAGACCGCATCCGCCGTCCGTCCGGCAGAAGACACGACCGGAACCGCACCGTCCGCAGCATCTGTACCACAGGATACCCCCGCCGGAACCGAGACAGACTTTCCGGCCGAAGAGATTGACAGCGGAAATGATCGCACCCGCAAATCAGCTCTGCTGAGTGCCGCAGATGCGCTCTGCCGCCGTGCCCCGGAAAATGCTATCGGCTATCAGTTACGCCGCTATGCTGTCTGGCATACCATTCAGTCAGTACCGTCAGCCGATGCCACCGGTAAAACACCACTGGCCGCCGTATCCGCCGACCGGGTCACGGCCTACCGCAAGCAACTGACACAGGCCGACCCGGTATTGCTGGCTGATATTGAACAGAGCCTCAGTCTCGCCCCTTACTGGCTGGATGGCCATTATCTGGCCGCGCAGGCAGCACAGCAACTGGGACTGGACGCCGTTGCACAGGCCATCCGCCGCTGTGCGGCGGAGTTTACCGCCCGTCTGCCGCAACTGACCACCCTGAGTTTCGCCGATAAAACCCCGTACGCGGATGCGGACACTCTGGCCTGGCTGAGCACCACAGAATCTGCCCCCGCAACCGCTGTCACTACCGCCGGGGAACACGATGAGATCACCCGCTGCTATCAGGAAAACGGTCTGGATGCCGCACTGCAAAAAATTGATGACGCCATGCAGCGTGCTGAACAGTTACGTGACCGTGTCTGTCTGCAATTTCTGGCCGCATCGCTGTTCGAACAGTCAGGCATGACCGGGATTGCCCGGGCACAGTATCAGCAACTGCATGACATCGTGTCACGCAGCACAGTAACGCAGTGGGAACCCGCTTTACTGCAACAGCTTACCGGAAAACTGCCGGAGTCCGATTTAAAAAGGAATAACGTTTAATGAAAAAACCATCCTTATCATCCGTGAATGCACAGGGTCTGATCAGAAAATGGTTTAAAGCCGACAAACCAAAACTCAAATCGGCATGGGCCATTTTTCTGGCCATCGTTCCTGCGCTGATCCTTCTCTGGATTTGGATCTGGGGTGCGGATTTCCGCTTCCGCGATGATTATCCGCTGCGGCCGGTCAGCGCCCGCTGGCTGGCAACGCTCGGGTTATTCCTGATTGTTATCGGCTGGATTGGATACACCGCCCGGCGGCGTGTCCGCGAACTGGAAAAGCTGAAACTGGATGTTGAACTGGCCGTGGCAGATCCGGTCCGCAAAGATATTGAATTCCAGAACCGCTATCTCAGCCGCTGGCTCAGTGAGCTGCGCCGGCATCTCGGCGACAACGGCCAGTCTCTTTATCAGCGCCCGTGGTATCTGGTGCTCGGGGCGGAAAACAGCGGGAAACATACCCTGTTTTCAGCTAACCTCGGCCTGCTTGACCTGATACCGCAGGACAGGATCATCTCAGAAGAGGGTATCGGTCTGCATGTCCGCTGCTCGCTGACCGATAAAGCCGTCCTCCTGATGCCGCGCGGACACCTGATCACCCAGCCGCACGAGGACAGCGAAAAACCGCAGTTGTACCACCGCCTGTGGAACAGCCTGCTGGAACGCATGGTGACAGAGCGCACCCGCCAGCCGCTGAACGGTATTATCCTGGCCATCGACACCGCACGGCTGATGACAGAAGATAAAGAAGCGGGCAGCCGTTATTTCACGGATATTCATATGCGTTTGCAGGAGATCCGCCTGGCCTTTAACACCCGTCCGCCGGTGTATATCGTGCTGACCAAACTGGATCTGTTACAGGGATTCAGCGCGATGTTCCAGTCACTGGATGTGGCCGAGCAGGAATCTGTTCTCGGCGTGACCTTTACCCGTGACAACCCGCACAATATGGTCAGCGAACTCACCACCTTCTGGGAAAAATGGATCACCCGGCTTAACGCAGCCCTGCCGGAGATGATGCTGAACCGGGTGGATGACAGTCAGCGCAGCGAGCTGTTCAGCTTTATCCGCCAGATGGTCGGGCTGCAAAACCGGGTAACAGAACTGACAGAACAACTTATCGGCAGCAACGACGCCGAAATTCCGCTGATCCGCGGTATCTATCTGACCTCCTCCGCACAACGCGGTCAGATTGACGATATCTTTACCCAGAGCGCCGCCGTGCAGTACAACCTGCCGCCGGCACCGACTCATACCTGGCCTGTCAGCGAAAACCAGACCTGGTTTACCGGCCAGCTGTTCCGTGATGTCCTGTTTTCAGAGCCGAACCTGGCGGCAGAAAACCGTTTCTGGTTACGCCGTCATCATTACAACCTCTTTTTTGCCTCCGTTGTCACCGCAGCGGGAATCATTGCCCTCTGGAGCGGCTGGCATCATTACTATGATCAAAACTATCAGGCCGGTAAAAATGTGCTCTCCGAAGTCAGTGCTTTCAGCAGTGTGACCGCGGATAACCAGCAGGACACCACCGGTGTACGCCAGTTGCCTATCCTCAATCCGTTGTCGGAAGCAACGCTGGCTTACGGTAATTACCGTGAGAAGAACGGCGTTCTGACCGATCTCGGTCTCTATCAGGGTAAAAAAATCGGCCCGTATGTGGAAAAAAGTTATCTGCAACTGCTGATCGAGCGTTTCCTGCCCGCCATTATGGCCGGATTACAGCAGGATCTGGCGCAGGCTCCGGAGAACAGTGAGGAAAAACTCGCTATTCTGCGTGTGATGCGCATGCTGGAAGATAAAAGCGGCCGCAATGATGCGATTGTCAAAAATTACCTCCGCAAACGCTGGAGCCGTGAGTTTACCGGGCAAAACGAAATTCAGTCACAGCTGATGACGCACCTGGATTATGCCCTTGAGCATACTGACTGGGCGGCAGACCGCAATCGCGGGGATATCGTGGCCAGTCAGGCCTTTAAGCCGTTCTCTGCGGTTATCCGTGACGCCCAGAAAGAACTGAGCCAGCTCTCACTCTATCAGCGGGTCTACCAGACACTGCGCCTGAAAGGTTTTAATGAGCTGTCATCACCGCTGGATCTGCGCCATATGATCGGGCCGGGCTTCAGCCATGTTTTCGTCTCACTCGATGATGAAAAACTGGAAGTACCGCAGTTTCTGACCCGCAACGGAATGATCAATTACTTTATCCGGCAGAATGAAGAGCTGGTGGATCTGACGGCACTGGATGCCTGGGTACTGAACCTGTCACAAAACGTCCGTTACAGTGAAAGCGACCGCCGGGAAATACAGCACCAGATCAGCGAACAGTATCTTGGTGATTATGCCGCGAACTGGCGGGCGGCCATGAGTAATCTGGAAATCCGTGAGTTTGAAACTATTCAGGATGAAATCAGTGCGCTGGAGCAAATTATCAGCGGCGAACAACCATTACGCCGCGCGCTGCAAATACTGCGCGATAACACCAGCCTGCCCGCAGTGGACAGCAATCTGACGGAGAAAGAAAAACAGGCCGTTATGGCGGAGAGCCAATACCGGTTACTCAGCCGGATCAGCCGCGAATTTTCCCCGCAGACGGACATTCTGGTCAGTAACAACGGTGAGAACCTGCAAAATGTTAACCAGAAACTGAATGAACTGCATCGTTACCTGCTCAGTATCGAAAATGCCCCCGTACCGGGGAAAGCCGCACTGAAAGCCGTTTTCCTGCGTCTGGAAGAAAATAACCGCGACGCCATTTTTGAAGTCAGCCAGATGGCGAAAACCATGCCGGAACCACTCGGCCGCTGGATTGGCGAACTCGCGGATCAGGCCTGGATTGTGGTGCAGAAAGAGGCTATCCGTTATCTCGAGGTGGAATGGAATGAGTCCGTGGTCAAACAATACAACAGCTATATCGCAGGCCGTTATCCGTTTGACCCGAAATCAAACCGTGATGTGCCGCTGAGTGAGTTTGAACGCTTCTTCAAACCGGGCGGAACACTGGACGCTTTCTGGCAGCAAAATCTGCGGCCGTTTGCCGAGAACAACCTGCTGGTTAATGAAGACGGACAGTCGCTGATCCGCCCGGATGTGCTGGAGCAGATTGAAACGGCCAACCGTATCCGCAACACCTTCTTTACACCGCAGGGCAACCTCGAAACGCAGTTTGCGATTGAACCGGTACAGCTGTCCGGTAACAAACGGCGCAGTGTGCTGAATCTCGACGGGCAGATCCTCGATTATGCTCACGGACGCAGCAACACCGCTCATATGATCTGGCCGAACTCGATGCGTTCCGGCGGAGAGAGCAAGCTGACGCTGGTTTCCGGTACTGCCGGTAAATCACCGCGTGCGATTGTCCGCAACGGCCCGTGGGCGCAAATCAGACTGATTCAGTCCGGAAAACTGACCAACGTAAACACCAACAGTTTCGATGTCCGTTTCGCGGTGGATGACGGGGAAATGACATACCGCATCTATATTGATGAGTCGGATAATCCGTTCTCCGGCAATCTGTTCTCCCGTTTCAGCCTGCCTGAAACACTGTACTGATGACGGAGCGGAATATGGACGGCATTATTATCCGGACCGGTGCTTCTCCGCTGGATTACCCGGAATTCGCGGAAATCCGTGAAGAGATAAATAAACTCAGCCACCCATCGCAACCGGAGATCAGCTGGTCGCGGGTGGAAGCGAAATCCCTGTCACTGTTCAGACAAAACGGCGTGGATTTGCAGACCGCGGTCTACTACACCCTCGCCCGCCTGCACCGCAGCGGTCTGGCCGGGCTGACCGAAGGTTGTGAGCTGATCGCCATGATGGTGGTTCATGACCGGGAGACGCTGTGGCCGCCGCAAATCAATCACCGCATTGATATTCTCAACTGGTTTATCACGCGGGCGATGGCGGTGGTACGCCGCCTTACTTTCAGCCGTGACGATTTGCGCCTGCTCTACCGGGCTGAGCGGGCATTACAGCTGATCACAGAACGGCTGACACAAACGCCGTCCGGCAAAACGCTGACCACGGACAATCTGCAATTTTACTTCCGCAATGCCGCCACAGAGATAGAGCAACCCACGCCTGCGGCGGAAAGCGAGCTGCCGCCGGTCACCCTTGCCCCGCTGGTGTATATCGCGGAAGAAAGCCCGGCCGTTTCCGGAACAGACACGGCTCCGGCAGGCGGTGCGGGGCACAGCACCGTCCGCTTTGTGCAGATTGCGGCAGAAACGCCCCCGGCACCACGCAAAACCTTCCCGTTCGCCGGTTTTGCAGCCGGACTGCTCACCGGGCTCATTCTGATCGCCGTGTTATTCTTCACGGTTTATAAGCCGGTGAAAGATGAACTGGATACATTCGCCGCCCAGCCCGGCAGCGCACGGGTCATGTGGTTTGCCGATCCGCAGTTGGCGACTTACGGGCAATTACTGACCAGTGAGGAACAGCAATCTCCGGCTGCCGCACTGCTTCTGACGGAGAAAATGACAGAAACTGCCCGTCAGCGCTGGCCGAATGATCCGGATCAGGCGTATGCCACCCGCCGCTGGCAGGATGTATTACAGACACGGATTGCGGATGCATCCCAAACGGACAGCTGGTATCTCACCGGCAAGCGGTTACAGGCACTGACGGACACCATTGTTGCCAGAGAAAAAGATCGCGGCAGTTTTACCCTGTCCTATCTGAAAACGGAAATCCACAACATTCAGCAGGCTCACTCAAAAACGACCCCGGCAGAGGAATATCTGCGTGTGCTGTCCGACGATATCCGCAACGGTAAACCGGTTTCGGCAGCACAACTGCACCGCATTGACCAGCAGCTCAACGGCCTGATCGCGCTTTATGCTGATCTGCAAAAACAGGCTGAACAGGCAGGGCTGAAACCCGGCAACGGCAAACAGGAATAAGGAAGACAATTATGGCGAATATGATCTATTTGAGTCTCAACGGTAATCAGCAGGGCAATATTTCACAGGGTTGCTGCACGCCTGATTCCATCGGCAATAAATATCAGTCAGGTCATGAAAATGAAATCTTTGTGCTCCATCTGAATAATATGTTTAACCGTGCACAGAACCTGACGTTCAGTCCGGTAAATTTTGTCAAACTGCTGGATAAATCGACCCCGCTGCTGGCAAATGCCATCGCCAATAATGAAGTGATGGAGATGGTATTCACTTTTTACCGGACATCACAAAACGGCTCTCAGGAAAAATATTTTATTGTCACACTGCGTCAGGCATCCATTGTCAGTATCAACAGCCATTATCCGCACTCTGCGGATAACAATGACGCACAGCCGGAAGAAACGGTTAGTGTGAAATACAAGGATATTATTTTCCAGCATGTCATGGCGGGAACATCCGGTTATTGCTGCTGGGAAGAAAGTACGTGTTAATTATTCTGTACGATAAATACTGATTACCGGCAACCGCAGAGTCATTCATGAGCGAAATTAAATTTTTACAGGAACAACACTATTTACAGCAGCTCAGCCGCGAGTTTATCCGCGATTATCCGCACCTTGCGGATATTCTCGACCCGCATGATGAGCAGAGCGGCAGCCTGCTGGAGGGATTTGCGTTTCTCAGCGCACGGTTGCAGGAAAAGGTGGATGATGCATTTCCTGAAATTACCCTGCCGCTGTTACAGCGCCTGCAATCCCGGGCAATAAAAGGTATTCCGGCGACTGCGGTTGTCCGTTTTGATTCACAGGAACGAATTGGCTTCCCGCTGGATATCCCCGCCGGAACCGTGGTGAAAGGCACCGCAGAGGAAATATTCACAACCTGTAACCCGGTCGTGCTGCAGCCTTATACATTATTGCGCCGTTATGTGACTCACCATCCGTCAAAAAGCTGCCTGTCACTGGAATTTAAATACCGCGGCAATCACAAAGAGCCGGAAACCGCATTATTATCCTGTTTTCTTGATCCGTCAGTCTCCTGCGCCGGGATTTTATTATTATGGCTGAGCCAGTATTTTGATCACATCGAACTGGCGCACGCGGATAACCTGTATCACGGTGATGAAACCCGGTTCAGTTTTATTCCGCAGATCGGAAAAAATAATTCAGTATTATCCGGTGCTGATGAAAAACCGAACTGGCCGCAAAAGTTGCTGGAAGGGTTATATATCGATCATGTCCATCATTTTATCGATATCGATATTCCGGCCATTGTACCGGAACTGGACTGGGCATTATCAGACACTTTCACGCTGAATATTTATTTCAGCAAGCAGCTGCCGCTGCGTAATGATCAACTGACAGAGAGCTTTCGTCTTAATTGTGCAGCCGTGGTAAATCAGGAAGAACAAAATGAAGTTATTCTGGATTTTCATGAAAATGAGGCTGTTTATCGTCTGCCGGTGGATGACAGCCACTATATTACCGAACTGAAGCATATTCAGCTGGCTTTTGAACCTCATGAGGAATTCAGGGGTATTATTGCGGATTTCTATCCGGTGACTCACCTGGCGCCCGCTTCCCGCCTGCTGCCGCAATATCAGGATGCCTGGTTCTACGCACTCAGTATCGATAAAACCATCACCGGCCGGAATCATTACTCTATCCACTTTTATGATAATCACGGCAAAGCGCTCACCACCCCGCCCGGGCCGCACTTCCGCTGTACTTACCGTTGTATTATCAGTACACCGCAAAGCCGTGCTGAGGATATCTGCCATCTCAGCCCGCTGCTGCCGGATCTGCTGGAAGCCACCGGTGTCACACAATGCACGCCGTGCTATCCGCCGATAACAGATAATCACGCTTACTGGAATCTGCTGTCACACTACAGTGCCAACAGTTTTATGCTGTCGTCTGTCGATTCGGTAAAACAGCTTATCCGTGATTATATACTGTATCAGGATACAGACCGGCAGCGCTGCAAACAGATAAGTCAGCTGCTGAGCGGCATTCACGCGGTTGACTCGGTACTGGACGACCGTCTTGTCCGCGGAAAACCTTATCGCTGTCTGGATCTGACAATGACACTGGACCCGCATATATATGACAATCCCGGCGATGCCTTTATGTTTGTGATGCACTTATATCATTTTTTCCCGTTCTGCCTGTCTGAAAATATGCTGCTGAAAATGAATGTGCAATTTACCGACAATGATACGGTCTGGCATTTAGCGCCTTATTTGCTGAATGGGTATAAATCGCTGATTTAACTAAAACGAAACGAAAATCAGAAATAAAGACGGTTAATTTTTTCCCGGAACGTCATCCGGATTCATCACTGCTGACAATTTCCGTCACTCAACAGGACTATGATATGAAAAACCACAGGAGGCAGCATGTTTAAGCCAAACAGTATTATTCTGTACGTCAGTGATGTTGAGAAAAGCACCCGTTTTTACACCAGATTACTCAATGCAGAGCCTGTTGAACAATACAGTGAATTCTCTGTTTTTGCCTTATCGGACGATATGATATTAGGGCTTCAGGCAAAGTCCGGCATCGATCCTGCACCACAACCGCACATTGGTGGTACGGAAATATGCATGTCTGATGTCAGTAACCGGGAAGTTGATGATATTTTCCGCAAATGGAGTGAACTGGGCGTGGAGATTATTATGAAACCCGCGATGCTGGATTTCGGCTATACCTTCGTGGTAACCGACCCCGACGGCCATCGTCTTAGAGTCTGCGCGACTGACACCACAAACATTGATTAATAAATAACCATGCACGATAAAAAATAACAGGGAATATACTCTCTGTTATTTTTTGCATAAAGCAGCATCAAAAACATAAATCGTTGATGACCTGAATGAAGACTTCGGGCATCTAATATACCCCTCTGACATAAGTTCTTTATCCATATATATCGATCCAATGATTAAAAAGACAAAAGAAGAAAAAGCCAAAGCAAGAAAAAAGTAAACTAACACCCTGAACAATTTATATTTTCTCAACACTTTCTCTTTATTCAATAAAACCATGATACCAATGAATGAGAAATAAAGTAACAACGGCGCAAATAGGATAAAGAATTGACTAAAATGAATTTTGATGATGTCTTTTCTATTTATATAGTCCAGAAAATAAATTGATGACAACCATATATAAACAGCAGATAGCATAATCAGCAATAATACCCCGAACGCTATATTATCTTTTTTTATCACCAGTTCATCCATGTCTACTTTCCCTGAAAACATAAATCTATGATGAAAATTATGCCCTGAATCAGTACATATGTATATTATATTTATTTCCGTTCACTTTTAATCTTTTAAGGCCATATTCTCTGCATACAGGAATTTTTTGCGTATACTGTCATCAGTAACGGCCTTACCGGGTGTTCCCGGCCGGTAAAAGCCGCTATAATCAGTTCCGGGAATACTGCCGGAAGCGGCAGAGAGTAACGTATAAGTGCAAGATATAAGTTACTGAATTTTAAATAATTTATATGGTGATAGCGACTATGGCGTTACTGATTACTGCACGTTGCATAAATTGTGATATGTGCGAACCCGAATGCCCTAACGAAGCAATTTCGATGGGGGATTCCATCTATGAAATTAACCCTGATTTATGTACTGAGTGTGTCGGCCATTATGATAAACCGACTTGTCAGTCTGTCTGTCCGATTAACAACACGATTATTATCGACCCTGCGCATACCGAAACACAGGAGATGCTGTGGGATAAGTTTGTGCTGATACATCACGCCGATAAGATCTGAACAGACAGAGACGCCCGCAACCGGGCGCAACTGTCAGGTATTTGTTTCGAGAATAACCGTGGCACAGGCGTAATGACGCTCGTCGGCAATCGAGACATGGTAGTGTGTGACTTCACGGGCGGCAGCCAGTTCTCCGGCATAGCCGAGGAAAGTCAGATTGGGTTTTCCGAGTGAATCATTACTGACTTCAAACTGATTAAATGCCAGCCCCTGACGTATCCCTGTTCCCAGTGCTTTGGATGCGGCTTCTTTGACAGCAAACCGCTTTGCCAGAAAACGTACCGGCTGTTTATGCTGCCGGTAAACGTCCCACTCCGCCTCACTGAGGATCCGTTTTGCAAAGCGGTCACCGGAACGCCCGATAACCGCTTCAATACGACTTATTTCAACAATATCCGTACCGATACCGACAATAGCCATTAACGACGGGCTTCCCGCAGCAGGGTTTTCATATCCGCGACAGCCGCAGCCAGTCCGCTGAAGACTGCCCGGCCAATAATAGCGTGACCGATATTCAGCTCATAAATAGCAGGCAGTGCTGCCACGCGCTGAACATTATGATAGTTCAGGCCGTGTCCCGCATTCACTTTCAGGCCTTTGCCTGCCGCATAGGCAACCGCATCTTTGATACGGACAAATTCTTTATCTTCTTCCTGAGATGTTTCCGCATCCGCATAGGCACCGGTATGGATTTCAATAAACGGTGCGCCGACATCATCTGCCGCGTCAATCTGGGTATGGTCAGGATCGATAAACAGAGAGACTTTAATACCGGCTTCGGTCAGACGTTTAACCGCACGGGCAATTTTTTCTTTCTGACCGGCGACATCCAGCCCGCCTTCTGTTGTTACTTCCTGACGTTTTTCCGGGACCAGGCAACAGAACGCCGGTTTGATACGGCAGGCGATCTCCACCATCTCATCGGTGACGGCCATTTCCAGATTCATACGGGTCTGAATGGTTTGTCTCAGCAGTTCCACATCGCGATCCGTAATATGACGGCGGTCTTCGCGCAGATGCACGGTAATACCTTCCGCTCCCGCCTGCTCTGCGACAAATGCCGCCTGAACCGGGTCCGGATAGTTGGTGCCGCGTGCGTTACGGACAGTTGCAATGTGGTCAATGTTTACACCCAATAAAACTTCACTCATTTTTTCATCCTCCGGGTAACTTATATTGTTCAGTTTAACCTTTTTCAGACGAAGAGGAACCATCACGACTATTTTCTTTTGAAACCAACGGCGGGCGCACAAATTGACGAAATAATTCGCGGCTTTTCAATGGCTTTCCGCCGAGATAAGGTTTTAAAGCGATACGGGTGAAACGTTTGGCGGCACGTAAAGTTTCCGCATCAGGGAATTCCCGGGCGGCAAGGGCTTTCAGTTCACGGCCGGTAAAGCTGCTGTTATCCACCACCAGGCTGGCGATAAAGCCTTTTTCTTCGCGGTAGCGGTACGTCATGGTGTCAGAGACTTCCTGACCGCTGCCCGCGCAGTGAAGAAAATCCACGCCGTAACCGATATGGTGCAGCAGCGCCAGTTCAAACTGACGCAGAGCCTGTTCCGGCGTGGTTTCGCTGGCCGCAAGATACTGAAGACAACGCAGATAATCAAAAAACAGCGCGGAATACGTGACACCGTTAGCCAGCACACGGGAAAGCAACTCATTGATATACAGGCCGCTGTAAAGAACAGTGCCACTCAGGGGTAATGCGAGGGAGATAGGGTCAGCATCGCGCAGGGTTTTCAGTTCCCCGCGCCCGCCCCAGCGGATCAGAAGTGGTGTAAAGGGCTGTAATGCCCCTTTGAGACCGGAACGGCGGCGGCGTGCCCCTTTCGCCAGCAGGCGCTGCCGCCCTTCCTGTTCAGTGAACACATCCAGCATCAGGCTGGTTTCACTGTAAGGGCGACTATGGAGTACAAATGCGCGCTGCCAGCCGTCCATCGGTGTGTTACTTCAGGTCGTCAACATAACCCAGGCTGCGCAGTGCACGTTCATCATCTGCCCAGCCGGCTTTGACTTTCACCCACAGTTCGAGGTGAACGCGGGCATCAAACAGGCGTTCCATATCAATACGGGATTCCGTCCCGATAGTTTTGATACGGCTGCCTTTGTTGCCGATAACCATTTTTTTCTGGCCTTCGCGTTCAACAAGGATCAGACCGTTGATCTGAAATACACCGTTGTCCTGCACAACAAACTGTTCGATTTCCACTGTTACCGAGTACGGCAGTTCATCGCCGAGGAAACGCATCAGTTTTTCACGGATGATTTCAGAGGCCATAAAGCGCTGTGAACGGTCAGTAATGTAATCTTCCGGGAAGTGGAACGGCGCCTGCGGAATGTGCTGACGCACGATGTTCGCGATGGTATCGACGTTCATTTTCTTCTCGGCACTCAGTGGCACCACGTCGAGGAAGTCCATCTGCTGACTGAGGAACGCAATATGCGGCAGCAGTTTGGTTTTGTCTTCCACGTTATCCACTTTGTTGATAGCAAGCAGAACCGGGCAGCGCAGCGAGCGGACTTTATTCAGTACCATCTCATCATCCGGCGTCCAGTTAGTGCCTTCAACCATAAAAATCACCAGCTCAACATCACCGATGGAGCTGCTGGCCGCACGGTTCATCAGGCGGTTGATTGCCCGTTTTTCCTCAATATGCAGCCCCGGGGTATCCACATAAATAATCTGGTAATTATCCTGTGTATCGATCCCCATAATGCGGTGGCGCGTGGTCTGCGGTTTCCGCGAGGTAATAGAAACTTTCTGCCCCAGTAACTGGTTCAGTAAGGTGGATTTGCCCACATTGGGACGTCCGACTATCGCGACGAAGCCGCAATAGGTGTTTTCTTCGCTCATTCAAGCTCCAACAAAATTAATGCTTGTTCCGCCGCGGCCTGTTCGGCTTTCCGGCGGCTGGAACCGGTTCCTTTTACCGGCTGTTCAACACCGCTGATTTGGCAGTGAATGGTGAACTCCTGATCGTGAGCTTCACCTTTTACCTGAACAACCAGGTAGTTCGGCAGAGGCAGATGCCGCCCCTGAAGGTATTCCTGTAACCGGGTTTTCGGGTCTTTTTGTTTATCCCCGGGCGAAATTTCGTTCAGTCTGGATTCGTACCAGCTGAGGATGATCCGCTCAATTGTCTGAATATCACTGTCGAGAAAAATCCCGCCAATCAGGGCTTCGACGGTGTCCGCAAGGATCGATTCACGGCGGCTGCCGCCGCTTTTCAGTTCCCCCGGCCCCAGGCGCAGACATTCGCCGAGGTTAAATTCGCGGGCCAGTTCCGCCAGGGTATTTCCGCGCACCAGTGTGGCACGCATCCGGCTCATATCCCCTTCATCCACTTTCGGGAAGCGGTGATATAAATCATTGGCAATAACAAAACTTAAAATAGAATCGCCGAGAAATTCCAGGCGTTCATTATGTTTGCTGCTGGCACTGCGGTGAGTGAGTGCCTGCATTAATAAGTCCTGACGGGTAAAAGTATAGCCGAGTTTTCGCTGCAGCTGGTTTATCACTATCGGGTTCATGTGCGACCAAAAATTATGATGTTTATAAAACGCACACGCAACAGACCTGTAGCCGCGAAAACCGCGATACAAAACTGTTGCGTTTGCACTGGCTCCCCGCTACCGGGGAGCCAATCATTTTGCCGGGCATATTCTACACTGTGATTACATGTAATGCTCAGCAAATTCTGTTTTTTCTATTCTATCCGTCCGAAACGGCTCAGGCGCAGACCGGTAGGCCATTCACCTTCCTGTTTTTCAAGGCTTAACCAGATAAAACTGGCACGACCGACCAGGTTTTGTTCAGGCACAAATCCCCAGACGCGGCTGTCCGAACTGTTATCACGGTTATCACCCATCATAAAGTAATGCCCTTCCGGCACTATCCAGGTGTACTCCGGTAATCCCGGCTGACGGAACAGACGCTGCCCGCTGATGCTGTCCGGTGTGATTTCCGGTACGGTCAGAATATGGTGTGCAACCGGCCCCAGGTTTTCAATCCGTTCCGCCTGACGGCGGTAACCGACTTCCATATCATCCTCGATCGGGAACTGATGTGCGCCGCCGCTCATAAAGGAGCCGCCCAGCGGTGATTTTTCCCAGCGGATAGCCCACTCGCTTTCATATTCCTGACCATAGGTGACCGGCAGGGTTTCACAACTGCTCTGGTCTTTGGTACAGCCCGGATAGACCTGTAATTCTTTGGCATACGGGTCATACACCACTTTATCACCCGGCAGACCAATCACGCGTTTGACATAATCGACACGCGGATCATCCGGATATTTAAATACCGCTATATCACCACGCTTCGGCTCCCCGGTTTTAATCAGGGTGGTCTGCGTGATCGGGTCTTTTAACCCGTAAGCGTATTTCTCCACCAGCATAAAATCGCCGATTAACAGTGTCGGCATCATGGAGCCGGACGGGATCTGGAATGGCTCATAAATAAATGAGCGTACAATCAGAACAATCGCCAGTACCGGGAACAGGGATGCAGTACCTTCCACCCAGCCCGGTTTGGCCACAGTTTCAGCCAGATGAGCCTGATCCATGGTTCCTTCGGTCAGCTCTGCCATGCGCGCCAGTTTTTTCTTACGGGCCGGCTGAATTTTAAATTTATTCACCGCCCAGATGATCCCGGTAACCAATGTTGCCAGGGTCAGGATCAGCGCAAAGGTGTTCGCCATTATGTCTCCTTACAACCTGCTGAATGTTTAATCTTTGCCGACATGGAGAATGGCTAAAAACGCTTCCTGCGGTAACTCAACGTTACCAACCTGCTTCATGCGTTTCTTACCGTCTTTCTGTTTCTGCAACAGCTTTTTCTTACGGCTGACGTCACCGCCGTAGCATTTCGCCAGGACGTTTTTACGCAGCTGTTTCACTGTTGAACGCGCAATAATATGCATACCGATGGCAGCCTGAATCGCGATATCAAACTGCTGGCGCGGGATCAGCTCTTTCATCTTCTCAACCAGTTCACGGCCGCGGTACATGGAATTATCACGGTGTGTAATCAGTGCCAGTGCGTCAACCCGCTCGCTGTTGATAAGGATATCAACACGCACCATGTCAGACGCCTGGAAACGTTTAAAGTTGTAATCCAGTGATGCATAACCGCGTGAGGTGGATTTCAGGCGGTCGAAGAAATCGAGCACCACTTCCGCCATCGGAATTTCATAGGTCAGTGCAACCTGATTACCGTGATAGACCATGTTGGTCTGCACGCCGCGTTTCTCAATACACAGCGTAATCACGTTACCGAGATACTGCTGCGGCAGCAGCATATGACATTCCGCAATCGGTTCGCGCAGCTCTTCAATATTGTTGAGCGGCGGCAGCTTGGACGGACTGTCAACATACACGATTTCGCCGCCGGTGGTTTCCACTTCATAGACAACCGTCGGCGCGGTGGTGATCAGATCGAGATCATATTCACGTTCCAGACGCTCCTGGATAATCTCCATATGCAGAAGACCGAGGAAGCCGCAGCGGAAACCGAAGCCCAGCGCAGTGGAACTTTCCGGTTCGTAGAATAATGAGGCATCGTTGAGGCTGAGTTTACCCAGCGCATCACGGAACGCTTCATAGTCATCAGAACTGACCGGGAACAGACCGGCATATACCTGCGGCTTCACTTTCTTAAAGCCCGGTAATGCTTTTTCGGCAGGCTGACGGGCCCCTGTCAGGGTATCCCCGACCGGCGCCCCGAGAATATCTTTAATGGCACAGACCACCCAGCCGGCTTCACCGCATCTGAGGACATCTTTATCCACCTGTTTCGGTGTGAAGATCCCCAGACGGTCAGCGTTATACACCTGGCCGGTGCTCATCACTTTAATTTTATCGCCTTTGCGCAGTGTGCCGTTTTTAATCCGGATCAGAGACACAACACCTAAATAGTTATCAAACCAGGAGTCAATAATCAGTGCCTGTAACGGCGCATCAGGATCACCTTCCGGCGGCGGAATATCGCGTACCAGGCGTTCGATCACATCGTTGACGCCCACACCGGTTTTCGCCGAGCAGCGCACCGCATCGGCCGCTTCAATCCCGACGATATCTTCAATCTCTTCCGCCACCCGCTCCGGGTCGGCAGCAGGCAGGTCAATTTTGTTAAGAACCGGAACAACTTCCAGGTTCATTTCCATCGCCGTATAGCAGTTCGCCAGAGTCTGCGCTTCCACACCCTGCCCGGCATCAACCACCAGTAATGCGCCTTCACACGCCGCCAGTGAACGGGAAACCTCATAAGAGAAGTCAACGTGGCCCGGGGTATCGATGAAATTGAGCTGGTAGGTTTCACCATTCTGTGCGGTGTAATCCAGCGTTACGCTCTGTGCTTTGATGGTAATGCCGCGTTCGCGTTCCAGATCCATTGAGTCCAGAACCTGTGCGGCCATTTCACGGTCGGATAAGCCGCCGCAAATCTGAATAATGCGATCAGATAAGGTCGATTTGCCATGATCGATATGAGCAATAATGGAAAAATTTCGGATATGGTTGATTTTCAAGATAAAATTCTTCTTTGTAATGCCCTATAAAACTAGCTTTGGACACCTGTAAGGACTCAAAGCCAACACTCTATATTGCTGGTTAACAGACTTATTGCCAGCATTCTACATGCTACAGACACTCAACTCAAAGAAACGTTCATTTTGCGGGGAAAAAACCCGTTTTCCCAATTAACCGGCCAATCATTCTGCACCGGGTGTAGTCATCCGAATCTGTTAAACCAATCATCTGATTATATAAATATAACTGCATTTATAAAATTTAATGATAATTAAATAAAAAATAATAATACGTAAATATGATTATTAATCAGATAATTATAATGGTTACCAAAAAACAAGCATCTTATGACAACCCGTTTATTTGACTAAAGAATCATTGGCGATAATGATTATTTATAGTGACTTTTACTTACAGATGGATTTAGTTTAGCCATAGATAGGAACATAAAGTAAATCATAAGAATATTTTACCGGATAAATCACTTACATCAGATACTTTAACATTTATGAGGCAATCATTAATGGAAAAAATAACCAGAGTCCTTGAAAAGCTGAATCAGGGACGTACCGACCAGCCTCTCACCCTGACCGATTTTATGCCACTTTCCCTTGCCGAAATCCGTAATACGAGTCAGCTTTCACGGGATGAAGCACGGTTACTGTTCCGTGCAGCGCAAAAAGAAAAACAAAACAACCTGCTCTATACTGCACGGGCACTGACCCGCGCCAACCCGCTGCTGCGCAACGAGATGGGCCGGGCCCGTTATCACGGTGCCATGCCTTATAGCTATGATGATATGATTGTGCCGCGTGCCGATGAGTTTGCCGCCCCGGGCGCTGTCTCTTCCATGTTTTCCCCCGCCGGTTATTTGACTGAGCTGTACCGTGAAGCCCGGGGACTGCATCCAAAAGACAGTGACCATAATCTGGATAAGCGCCGTCCGGACCTGGCAAAACTGGTGCTCTCTCAGGACAATCTGGATAACGAAATCTCTGCTCTGTCACTGGCGAATGAGCAACTGGAAACGGCTCTGATGACACAAGCCGCCCAGACAGACAAAAGCACATACTATGACGCACTGGCAACGTCCTGCAACAGTGGTGTAACGCCGTATAACCTGCCGTTTGAGGGAATGCATAACGCCCTGGCGCAGCGGAATTTTGTTCTGCCGGATAATATTCTCAGCACCCCTGCGAAGTTTGCCATACTGGCGGCATACAACGCCGGTATCTCACCAAAGTTGTATGCCATACTGACAGAGGATACAGAGTCATTAACCGGTTCCGATCTGAAAAAATCTCTGAAAAAAAACTTCCCGATGATTAAGATTAAAGACCTTATGACTCTGGATGCGCTGGCCAATTATTATGAGCTTCCGGCAGATGAAATTCAGGCCCTTATTGCCGCCGAAATAACAGGCCTGTTATCAACACCGGATATGTATGACGACGATTATAAACTGGTAATACCGGCAATAAGCACCGGCGGAAAAATGACATTCAGTGAACTGGCCAAAACACCGGATGATAAAAAACAGGCAATCTATATTGATTTAATTCCGCAGGGTGGTAATCAGTTTTTAGTTAATTTTAGTGTAACGGAAACCCTGAAAGACGCGACGCATTTTAGTATAGGCTATAATGAATCGTTTAATAATCTGGCAGATAAAAAGGGGTTTATTCCTCTGGCCGGGGAGCACTACAGTATCCCCGTCACACTGGATGCTAAGCTTTTAGAAGCAAAAACTAAAATCGGAATCACCAGAAAAAAACCTGAACCAGCCAGCGACGGGAACTATTACACCTCAACCACCTTCACCATCCGTCCCGATGCGAAACCGGGTACATGGCTCCTCAGACTCAATAAAACACTGCGTCTGGCAAAAGTCAGCGGTATGACCCCACGCGAAACACAACATGCATTAATCCACGAAAGAAATGATTCAGACGAATACGAATTACGCCGTTTCACCGAAACGCTGCTTTACCGTAAACGTTATGGCATTGATACTGAAACAGCATTAATGCTGTGTAACGCCGGTATCAGCAAAGTCCGCTATGACGGGCAGCTCAGCCATTTTGACCGTCTGTTTAATAATCCGCCGCTGAATGGTGTAACTTACACGTTAGGTGGTGACGACATTCCGATGGAACCGGATGCCAAAGACCCGCGTCGTGAAGTCCTGAAACGCGCTTTCCGGGTAGATAATACCGGTTTGTGGCAACTATTTGTTATCACAAATCGTAAAAACAAATCCAAAGCTATCGAAAACAAGACAGAAAAACTTCGTGGCCTGTTATTTGTTCGTCTGCTGGCGGATGTGCACAACCTGACAGTAACACAACTGGATGCCCTGTTGCGGATGTCCCCTTACAGCTCAATGGACGTTTACAATTTAGATGGCAAAACACGCCAGAAAATGCTCTCTTTTCTGTCCCGGATCACCCAATGGCTGAATACACAAAATATCACTGTTGAACAGCTGATGCTGCTGCTGAGTAAAGAATCTCCGGCGGTACCGACCAAAGAGATGCAGGTCCTGCTGGATCTCCTGCGTAACGGTGGTATTGATAAAACCGATACAGAACTGTATACCACCATGGCACCGGTGATTACTGCGGCTATGCAACTGGACGTCACGGAATCAGGGGAAGCACTGCTGCGCTGGCTGGATAAAAATCATCCCGCAGAGATACCCGCTACCACCGAAGCCCGGGCGCTTATTATCAAAAAAGATCAGACGGCCGGCGACAAGAAAAAACTGGCGGCCTGGTGCCAGGCACTGGCACAGCGTGTATTGGTAATTCGCACCTTTGCACTCAGTAATGCCGAACTTCAGACATTGTCACAAGGTGCACCGGCCGGCATCATTACTGACCTGTATAATATCTGTGATTTCCATAACCTGATTAACCGCTGCGGTGAACAGGCCGGTACGGTACTGGATGCACTGCAAAGCAAGACACTGACAGTTAAAATTCTGGCACAGGCACTGAATCTGTCAGAAGATGTGATTACTCAGGCACTGACACAGGCCGGACAAAAACCGGAACTGACCACATGGCCACAGCTGGCGACATTGCCGCCACGGCTGGATTTGGCAAATACCCTGCATATCACTCCGAAAGATATCACCACTCTGCTGACAGTGTCTGAGAATGTGAAAGCTTCTTATGCAGATCTCTCCGCACTGACAGGATTGTTACAGGCCGGTCTGAACGAACAACAGACCAAACAACTGCAAAATCAGTCTGAACCGCGCCGCAGTGAAGCCCTCAGCGGAGAGTACCGCTCTCTGATCATGAATAATCCGGTGGCAAACCGTGATGATATCTGGCGTAATCTGCTGGTGGACGGAAAAGTCAGTGCTGAAATAACCACCACCCTGCTGGCGGATGCCATCGCCGGTATTCAGCTCTATATTAACCGCACTATTGCCGGTGATGAGCCGGGTGCAAACAGTGACGCTCTTGAGCGTCAGTTCTTTAAAGACTGGGATGCCTGTAATAAACGCTACAGTACCTGGGCGGGTGTGTCTCAGTTAGTCTATTACCCTGAAAACTTCGTTGACCCGACCCTCCGTATCGGTCAGACCGGGATGATGAACACCATGCTGGAGCAGCTTTCACAAAGTGAACTCAGCAAAGATACCCTGGAAAACGGCTTCCGCCAGTACCTGACCGCCTTTGAGCAGGTCGCTAACCTGAAAGTGGTCAGCGGTTATCATGATACTGTTAATATTAATCAGGGTAACACCTGGTTTATCGGTACCAGCCAGACTGAGCCGAAAAAATATTACTGGCGTAAAGCGGATCACAGTAAATGTCAGAACGGCCGTTTTGCCGCCAATGCCTGGAGTGACTGGAAAGAAATTACCTGTGCGGTGAATCCGTACGGAGATATGGTGCGTCCGGTAATTTTTCATTCACGTCTTTATCTGTTATGGATTGAAAAACAAGTACAGAAAGATAACACCGGTAAAGATACGGCATCTTTTACTCTGAAGCTGACACATATTAAATATGACGGCAGTTGGGCTTCGCCGTTCAGTTATCATGTGACTGATGACTTCATAACCGGCGGAGAAAAAAATGGTCTGTACTGTGCCGCCAACCAGGAAGATAACTCACTGCTTATTGCCTGCTATAAAAAAATAACAAAAAATAACACAGTACCGGACGGAGCCTTCGGATTCAATATTCTTCCGGATATGAGCCAAGAAAAAGAAGAAGAAGACAATATAAAAAATATATTAAATAAAATTTCCTATCAATTAGATACAGAAACTACCGTCAGAGTAAATACCCTTCTGAATAGTAAATTCGCTTACGAATTTACCCCGAAATCACAAGACGGAAATCCGGCACTGAATCTTACCCTATCCCCTGGTGACTATTTCATCAGGAATGAAAATAATAAAAACACACTGATACTGAATCCTGATGCTTATATTACCATCGATCCCAATAAAACATTTGATTATATTCCCGAACCTTTGCGGAGAAGATATATTAGTATAGTTAACATTACTGGAGCTACAATTTATAAACCGGAATCAATGGAAATAAAGCCTAACGGTGATAAGATGTCCGGCTCTATTAACAAGCTTGCCGTAGCTGGTATCAAGCCAAAAGAATCGGCAAGTGAGATAGCTCTTTCCATCTGTAATCTTACGCCGGAAGTTGATAGCATTATTCTGACAAGTAACACAACAAAACGGAGTTTCACTCTGGGTCTAAACGAAAAATCAGGGTCATGTTTTATATTTAATAGTACGCTTGAAGAAGAATTAGCGACGAATAGTGAAAACTATTCTATTTATACTGACGCAGCAAATACAGGTACACTCCTCTTGGGCGCCATGAAAGCTCAAGCCAAACCTATCCATGAAAATAATATCGAAATTACGTTTAAACTCAAGGAGAGTGAACTAAAAAAAAATAAACGGTCATGACGCCGGGATCACCCCTCCGACTTACCCGCTTAATTCAGAAAAAATACTGAAATTTCCGTTTGGGGAACAGAAAATAGCTCTTCCCGACAATACAGATATTAATAATCTGGAGATCACAGTAACAGTTAGTTTCAAAAATACAGATGTTCTTGCAGCTACTGCCACTTATAAGTTGGTTATAAAGAATGCTGTTTTAGATCCAAGATCCATATCCCTGTACACCACGCCGGAGGGCGCTCAATATATGGAATGGGATGGTTACCGTACCCGGTTAAACACTCTCTTCACCCGCCAGTTAATTGAGCGTGCCAATAACGGAATTGACGCAATATTATCTCCTGAAACCCAGTATCTGCCTGAACCGAAACCGGGACAGGGCACCTATGTCACACTGACACTGAACCCGTATGACACGGCTATCCATGGCACTGACCGGGCATTTACGATTTATTACAGCAATGTTGACACGGGCTCCGGCAAATTTTCTGTTTACAGTGGCTCACTCAGTATTGCCGGTAATACGGAAGTAAAATTATTTATTCCGCTGATTAAAAACGCCGCGAGTCAGTCTGCTGATACGAAGTCGGATACTTTATATCTTAATGCGAAATACCAGACAGGAGCAACAAACCAGATCTGTCTGTACCGCACCGAGGCTGATAAAAATAATCCTGAAGGCTGGACATTGGATAAAAGCGTTAACAAGGGCACCTTCGCCGGCCTGGCAGAAGACGGGGTCTCCGGTTTATTACAATCCGGTGAACCGATGGATTTCAGCGGTGCCAATGCCCTCTATTTCTGGGAATTGTTCTATTACACCCCGATGATGGTAGCAACGCGTCTGTTGCAGGAGCAGAACTTTACCGAAGCTGACCACTGGTTAAGCTATATCTGGTGTCCTGCCACAAATGGAGCCGATGACTGGCGGGTACGTCCGCTGAAAGAAGACACATCCTGGAACGCCGACCCGCTGGATTCGGTTGATCCCGATGCGGTCGCCCAGAATGATCCGATGCATTACAAAGTCAGCACCCTGATGAAATTACTGGATTTGCTGATTGCCCGTGGTGACAAAGCTTACCGCATACCGGAACGCGATACCCTCAATGAAGCGAAAATGTGGTATATGCAGGCTCTGGGGCTGCTCGGGGATAAACCTGTCAGCATTCTCAACAATGGTTGGGAAAATCCGTCACTAAGTAATGCGGCAGATAAAACTCAGGCAAAACAGTTCCATGACGAAATCAGCCGTATCCGCAGCGGCGGCCTGCTGCCGGATGTCCGCACTGCCAATACCCTGACCGGATTGTTCCGGCCGCAGCAAAACGAAAAACTGCTCGGCTACTGGCAAACGCTGGAAATGCGCCTGTTTAATCTGCGTAATAATCTCTCCATTGATGGTCAGCCATTATCTTTGCCAATCTTTGCCGCACCGGCAGACCCGGCCGCACTGCTCAGTGCCGCCGCCGCAGCATCCGGAGGCAGCAAATCTTTACCGTCTGCTGACATCCCGGCAATGCGCTTCCCGCAGGCGCTGGAAAGTGCCCGCTCGCTGACCGGGCAGCTGATGCAGTTCGGTTCCACCCTCCAGGGGCTGATTGAGCGCCGGGATGCGGAAGCGATGAGTGAACTGCTGCAAAACCAGGCCGGTGAACTGATACTCTCTTCCCTGCGAATGCAGGAACAGGCTCTCACCGAACTGGATGCCGAGAAGAAAACACTGGAACAGAGCCGTGCCGGGGCACAATCCCGCGTTGACAGCTACCGCGTCCTGTATGATGAAAATGTCAGTGCGGAAGAAAAACGGACCATGGATCTGTATTTATCTTCTTCTGTACTGAGTACATCCGTTGAAGCACTGGATATGGCTGCCGCCGTTGCCGATATGGCTCCGAACATCTTCGGCGTAGCCACGGGGGGCAGCCGCTGGGGCGGTGTCCCGAACGCAATTGGTTCAGGTATGAGCCTGGCGGCGTCTGCCACCAAAACTACTGCCGATAACATCAGCCAGTCTGAAGCATGGCGCCGCCGCCGTCAGGAATGGGAAATCCAGAAAAATAATGCCGAATCTGAAGTAAAACAGATTGATGCACAACTGGAAGCCCTGGCTGTCCGCCGTACCGCAACAGAAATGCAGTACAAACATCTGGAACTCCAGCAGGCACAGACTCAGACACAACTGGAGTTAATGCAGCGTCAATTCAGCAATAAAGCACTTTATAGCTGGCTGCACGGCCGTCTGGCATCCATCTATTACCGCTTCTACGACCTGACAGCAACCCGCTGTATGATGGCGGAAAAAGCTTACGCATGGCAAACCAACGATACTGCAACCCGCTATATCAAGCCGGGTGCATGGCAGAGCAGTAATGCCGGGCTGATGGCCGGGGAATCTTTGCTGCTGAACCTGGCAGAGATGGAACAGGCATGGCTGAAACGGGATAGTCGCTCACTGGAGGTCACCCGTACTGTTTCTCTGGCAGAAGTGTACCGTACTGACAATGTCATTCTGGCAGAGAAAATTGCTGACCTCCTGAAAGGTAGTGGCAGCGGGAATACACCAGCATCAACCGGGCTTTCAATGACGGAGGATAAACAACTGCATGCCGCGTTCAACCTGCAAAAACTGGGTATTGAGGCAGACTATCCTGCCAGCCTGGGCAATACACGCCGTATCAAACAAATCAGTGTAACCTTACCGGCGCTGGTTGGTCCGTATCAGGATATGCGTGCTATATTCAGTTACGGCGGCAACTCGTTGCCGGCCGGCTGCAAAGCCATCGCGCTATCCCACGGTATCAATGATAACGGCCAGTTCCGGCTTGACTTCAATGACGGCTACTGGCTGCCGTTTGAAGGTATTCCGGTGGATGATAATAACAGCCTGACCCTGAGCTTCCCGGATGCAATCGGTGAGAAGCAGAAACCACTGCTGCTCAGCCTGACCGATATCATCATCCATATCCGTTACACCATTTGTTAACTTTTATCCTGGCAACAAGTTGCGGGCATCAGATTGTCATCAATAAAAACAACCCGCAGTGATAAATAACAGCCGGTCATTCAGGCTGTTATTTTTTTATTCGTACTACAGACGGGTGGCTTTCCTGCATGGTGTCCTGCGGGTAAAATCACAAGACATTCTCGCGGTAAAAAAAATGCCGGTCAAATCATGACCGGCATACTTTATAACGGGGGAGCTGAATAAATCAGGATTCACACATATCAACACTAAGCGCTGACGGCGGCAGACCGATTTGCAGAATCACCGGTTCATAATCCTCAGAGCCGCTCCAGTGGCGGGCAATTTTACGCGCCAGCAGGAACCCGGCTGCACCGCCGAGAATCCCCCCGGCGAGAACCACAGACTGGCTTTCCGCCAGTGCCTGTACCAGACCCGCACCGGCAAATAATCCCAGAAGCGGTGTCAGATACACCAGCATCGCCGAACGCAGCAGACTGCCTTCCGGGATGCCGACTTCCACTTTCTGACCGGTTACCAGCGGTTCGCTGACCGGAATTTCGAGCTGGTGCTCTGCTTCCGGTCCCAGTTTATTCAGCAGATAAGAGCCGCATGCCGCGCGGGCTTTGCAACTGCCGCATCCGGCAGACGAGCCGTAACGCAGCACCGCGCGCCCGTTCTGCCAGCGCACCACGGTTGCCCACTCTTTGACCATATTAACCTCCGCTGAATGTCACACCGTCAGCTATCTGCCGGGCTGTCGCCGGGGGCAGTTCACCAAAGACGGTGATCTCATTATCACCTTTACGTATGGTGTACAGCGTACGCGAACCCTGACGCATTGTCTGTTGATTTTCTGGTGTCTTCACCGCTTTGGCGACATTCACTGAAAAAGAAAACAGGCCGTCGCTGAACATGACGGTTTCAACCCATTCCTGTTCGCCCACCTGGCGGCGGTTGCGGGTCATTTCTTTAAACCCGTTCGGGAGACGCATTACATCCCAGTCAAATTTGACCTTTTCCGGCTGAGGGATAGCCAGTACCGGCGGCATCGTGACGGACTGTACGGCTTTCAGCGCCTCAGTCACACTACCGTTATCCACGGAAGCGGACACCACACGGAACTGCTCAAGTGAGACATTGTTCTGATCCAGCAGATCCACCTGCAATGGCAGGCCGGTTTCTTCATCCGCGACCACAATATAATTGTAACGTGAATTATCTTTCGAGGTGATACGCACCACCCGGCCCGGGTGATCACCGATATGAATCCGTCCGACATCAATAAAATTATAATAGGCTTTCAGGGCATTGAAGTCCGCGAAAATAATCGACGGCAGATAATCAACAATGTGATTACCACTCAGGCTGAATGAGTCCAGCCCCGGCTCATAATAGCTGATTTCCTGCCCGCGCTGGACGATTTCCCGCCGGGAGCTGTCCATCTGCATAATCTGGGCGACCGGCTGACCATCCATAACCGCATAGCGGTAACGGACAGGAGTGATACCTTTCGGGGAAATGGTAATAAAAGAGAGTTCATAACTGAGAGTGCGGGAAGCGTTACCCATATTCTGCAGCAACGCCTCAGCACTTTGTTGTGCTGAGGCGGGTGCTGCGAGTAACAGGCTGCCCGTCAAAAAAGCAACGGATAACCAGATTCGTTTCATTACTACTGCTGTGGTTGTGAAGACACGCGACCCTGTTCCGGGGTGGCTGTCTGTTTAACTTCAGGCTGACCATCCGTGTGTACACGGCGATCCAGTTCATACTGCTGGAAAATCGCATTCAGGCGCGCACCGCGTTCCTGATCAAAGCGGGTCTGCGGGGCAAGACCGGCACCATTTTTCAGATCCAGACTGACAGGAGATGCACTGCCCATAAAAGGTACGGTATTAAATGCGGAAGCATCACCGTTTACAACACTCTCTGTGCCGTCCGTATTATAGTGCTGAACACCGACAATCACGGCCAGTGATACACAGGCTGCCATACCGACCTGAGTCAGCTGACTGGCCCACGGACGCAGTTTTGCCACAAATCCGTAATCACGCCATGTTTTCGGTTCAGGCTGGGACTCAGGGACCGCCTGAGGTGCGATATAAACCGGCTCCTGCGCCAGTGCTTCAGCTACCCGTGACGCAATATCAAAATGCATAACGTCCGGCAGCTCGCCGCGCATCGTATCACGGATAAGATGATAACCGGCCCACTCTGCCTGCAGATCTGCATCCTGTGTCAGTGCGGTAACCAGTTCACTGTCAAGAGTTTCTCCGTCCATCAGTGCGGAAAGTGTCTCTTTTTGCATGCCTACGTTCCCTTCAGTGTGATTTAAGTGCTCACTGATTTTGTATCAGTGGCTGAACTTTATTATCGATGGCTTCACGTGCGCGGAAGATACGGGAACGAACCGTGCCGACCGGGCAGTCCATAATCTCAGCTATTTCTTCATAGCTCAGACCATCGAGCTCACGCAATGTAATCGCCGTTTTCAAATCCTCGGGTAAGGAATCGATCGTGCGGAAAACCACCGCTCTTAATTCTTCAGACAACATTAAGTTCTCAGGGTTCGAAATTTCTTTTAACGCCCCTGAGGATTCAAAATTCTCAGCATCCCCGGCATCCACATCACTGGATGGCGGGCGGCGCCCCTGAGCAACCAGGTAATTCTTTGCTGTATTGACCGCAATACGGTACAGCCAGGTATAAAATGCACTGTCACCGCGAAACGACCCGACTGCGCGGTAAGCCTTGATAAAGGATTCCTGCGCCACATCCGGAACATCACTCTGCGGAACATAGCGGGATACCAGACTCGCCACTTTGTGCTGATAACGAACCACCAGCATATTAAAGGCTTTCTGATCCCCTTTCTGTACCCGATCAACCAGCATTTGATCCGTTAACTGCTCGCTCATTCGCAGTGTTATCTCCCGAAGCTCAGCTTCACCATTCTCTTTCCTGTTTCGCTTCACTTCATGATGAGCAAGCGATACTTTGAGTCAGCTAAAATAGCGAAGTTCATTTTTCCTTTTAAAAAAATTACAAAAAAGGATCCTTTTTGTGATCCTTATTACACATTTTGCGGATAATTCCTGCGTAATTACCCGCAGACCATTTTTCCGGCGATTAACGTTACAGATTACCACGTTTTTACCGGCAATCCCTCTGATAATCACGGAAAATTGCCTCAGGACAGTGTAAAAATCCTGTAAAATCTGCTTTTGACTGAAAAAACACCGTCATAACCATGACCATGGCACGATTCAGTATTTCAGATAAAAACCGGTAATAAATGATTTAAAATCAGCACTGTAATTCCCCTCTTCCGTTTTAATACTCATTGCTCTGTGCTGCGCACTGCACGGACGGCGGGATAACGCGATTAATATCCGGTGAAAAGGGGTATCCGGTTTATCTGATACTGCAATCTGTGTATGCAGAAACCAGTTCTGCTCACCGGCGGCAACGATAAAATCCTGCCCGGTGGTGTACGGCAGCACCACACAAAGCAAACCATCAGGCGTGATAAGCTGCGCCGCATGTTGCAGCAACTGAGGGTGATCCAGTGACGTGGTATAGCGGGCGGTTTCCCGGGCGCTGTCACGGCAGGCAACCGCCGGGGCGAAATACGGCGGATTGCTGACAATAAGATCATAACGCACCTCCGGGGCGGTACGGATAAACTCACCGATATCCTGATGAAACACGCGCATCCGCGCTTCCCACGGTGATGCGAGGAAGTTCTCCGCGGCCTGAGCCGCAGCGTCTGCGTCAATATCCACCGCATCAATCCGCGTATCCGGCTGCGAACGCTGTGCCAGCATCAGTGCCACCAGCCCGCTGCCGGTACCGATATCCAGAATATGGCGGGCGTTTTCGCACGGTGCCCAGCCGCCGAGCAGCACCCCGTCGGTTCCGACTTTCATGGCGCAGCGGTCGTGGGCCACAAAAAATTGTTTGCAGGCAAAACCACGGCGGCGGGCGGGCTGTTTTTCGTTTGTCATCATCACTGAACTGTTTGTCTGTTAAAATAAATAAATCCCGGCGACAGGATACGGACTTCTGCCCGCAGAAGAAAGTCCCGTACACCGGCAACTATTTTTGATGAAGATCCTGTCCAAGCCGTTTATAATCAGCGGTCCAAACAGAGGTATATAATGACTGCAACTACTTTTTCTGAACTCGAACTGAACGATGAACTGCTCCGTGCACTGGATGCCAAGGGCTATGAGCGCCCGACCGTCATCCAGGAAGCCACTATTCCGGCCGCGCTGGATAATCGTGATATTCTGGGTTCAGCCCCGACCGGCACCGGCAAAACTGCCGCTTATCTGCTGCCGGCCATTCAGCACCTGTCCGATTTCCCGCGTAAAAAATCCGGGCCGCCGCGCGTGCTTATCCTGACCCCGACCCGCGAACTGGCCATGCAGGTGGCGGATCAGGCCAGAGAATTCTGTCAGTTCACCCATCACGATGTCGCCACAATCACCGGCGGTGTGGCCTATATGAACCACGCCGAAGTGTTCAGTGAGAACCAGGACATCGTTGTCGCCACCACCGGGCGTCTGCTGCAATATATAAAAGAAGAAAATTTTGACTGCCGTGCGGTTGAGATCCTGATCCTCGACGAAGCTGACCGCATGCTGGACATGGGCTTTGCCAACGATATCGAAACCATCGCCGGTGAAACCCGCTGGCGGACGCAAACCATGCTGTTCTCCGCCACACTCGAAGGACAGGCCATCCGCGATTTCGCCAAACGTATCCTGAACGAACCGGTTGAGATCGAAGCCGATCCGTCACGCCGTGAACGGAAGAAAATCCAGCAATTCTATCTGCGTGCCGATGACCTGGAGCACAAAAAAGCGCTGCTGGCGCATCTGCTGAAACAGCCTGATGTCACCAAAACTGTGGTATTTGTCCGTAAACGTGAGCGCGTGCGCGAACTGTCTGACTGGCTGCGCACACAGGATATCGTTTCCTGCTATCTCGAAGGCGAAATGGTACAGGCGAAACGCAATGAAGCCATCAGCCGTATGACCGACGGCCGTGCCACTGTGCTTATCGCAACCGATGTGGCTTCCCGCGGGATCGACATCGAAGATATCAGCCATGTCTTTAACTTTGATCTGCCGCGCACTGCGGATGTCTACCTGCACCGTATCGGACGTACCGCCCGTGCCGGACGCAAAGGGGTGGCCATTTCACTTGTCGAATCCCATGACCAGCCGCTGCTCGGCAAAATTATCCGCTATATTGAAGAACCGATCAAAATGCGGGTAATCGATGAGTTACGGCCGAAAACCCGTGCGCCATCGGAGAAAGCGACGCACAAGCCGTCGAAGAAAGTACTCGCCAAGCGCAAAGAGCAAAAAGCCGCTGAGACTGAGAAGAAGAAAAAAACCAAAATCCGCCACCGCGTCAGTAAAAATATCGGAAAACGACGCAAGCCAGGCGCAGAACACGCGGAACAGACTCCTGCGGCCGGCGAACCACAGGAATAAACGGAACTCCTTCTCTCTGATAAAAGAAAACGGACTGTCACAGTCCGTTTTTTTATGCTTACTCCCGGGTCTCATCCATCTGTTCCATCGCAGTAACCACCTGCGACAGGGTGTGTGCTTTCACACCGAGAACCAGCTTCTGCAATGCGGAATGTGCATGCTGCGGCGGATAATAATCCAGCGCTATCCGCTGCCCGAGCGCCTGCGGAAGATCAAGCCCGTCCTGAATATGAGTGAGCCAGTCATGCTCCAGCACATAATGGCGGATAAGTTCGTCCCCGCGCTCCCGCGCGGTCAGCAGAGACACCCCCTCTTCCGCCAGCGTATTCTCCGCCAGTCCCGCCGCATTAAAGATAACCGCCGGCTGCTGAAGCACCACAGCACAAAATGAGGCCAGCCCGCCCCCGAGAGAGTGCCCGACAAATAACCACGGACACACCGACTGCGACAACAGATGTGCTGCCAGTGATACCGCCTCCTGATACTGTCTTGCCGGTAATCCGCGGCCCTGGCGGATGTTGGTCATCATATCTGACATATCATTACTGCCCGCAAACGCCAGAATACCGGTATTGCGGTAATGATAAATCATACTTTGCAGGCCGGACGGGCTGCTTAACTGATCTTCCGTCAGCGAGAGAGAGGCCAGTGTCTGAGTATCAGAACGGCAGACTTCGCCGATATCACGCTGACCGGGCCGGTAACTGTCAGAACACAGCCGCGCCAGTGTTATATCATCAGGGAAACCATCCTGCCGGTGTCCGGCGGATGCAGACAGCAATAAATCCGCTGCGGTGACCTGCTGCCGCTGCAAAAGCGCCTGACAATGCGGCGTGGATGAGAAAGCCAGTAACTGCGAAAAATAGTGTTCGATCAACATAAGTACGCCTCCGTGGACACTGAAGGCTTCACTTAACGCTATTCTCTGACCAGCAACAATATCATTTTTTATCAGTAAGTTACCGGGATTCTTATCCGTCAAACATAAAAAAACCACGCCGGAGCGTGGTTTTCGGAACAAGGACTGTTGCCGGAACGATTACAGGCTGGCAGTAAAAGTACGGGCAATAACGTCGCGCTGCTGTTCAGGAGTCAGTGAGTTGAAACGCACTGCATAACCGGAAACACGGATAGTTAACTGCGGATATTTTTCCGGATGGTTAACAGCATCTTCCAGAGTTTCACGACGCAGAACGTTCACGTTCAGGTGCTGACCACCTTCAACACGGACGGTAGGCTGAACCTGTAAATTCACTTCACGGTACTCGAAAGGACCTAATGCGGAACGGGAAACAACATCACCGTCTGCATATTGTTCTTTTGCACAGATGCAGCGTACTTCGTCTTTGCTGTCATCCAGCAGCCAGAAAGAGTTAACCAGTGCAGCGTTGTCGGATTTAGTAATTTGAATACCAGTAACCATGATGACCTCCGGGTGATTCGTTATCAATTTATTGATTGCCATTTAACTTGGAATATTGGTCTAACCAATGTCTCTGTATCTTATATACCAAGAATACAGGGCTGATTCTTTGATATATATCAATAAAAATCATATCAATTTTTAGCCATCATGATAAAAGACTGTTTTAAATCAAAATTTCATTTTTGCTGTTTTCAGGTTTTTTTGTAAAAAATCAGTCATTTTCTCCCTGCTGCCGCCGTTATCAGAACCCGGTCCGCAAAAAAATTCCTTCCTGTTTCCTAACAGCGGATAAGTCAGGTAAGCTGACGGCAACTCTTGTAATAAATGAAGGATAACGACACGATGTCTGCATCTCTGACCTGGCATGATGTCATCGGCCATGAAAAGACCCAGCCCTATTTTATTGAAACTCTTCGTGCTGTTGCCCACGAACGAGAAATTGGTAAGACCATTTACCCACCACAGAAAGATGTCTTCAATGCATTCCGCTATACTGAGCTGTCTGATGTGCGGGTGGTGATTCTGGGACAGGACCCGTACCACGGACCAAATCAGGCACACGGCCTCTCTTTTTCTGTTCTGCCGGGCATTCAGCCGCCGCCGTCGCTCGTCAATATGTATAAGGAACTGGAAGCAGACATACCCGGATTTACGCGGCCGGACCACGGCTGTCTCGTCAGCTGGGCGCAACAGGGGGTATTACTGCTGAATACCGTGCTGACTGTTGAGCGCGGCCAGGCACATTCCCACGCCAAACTTGGCTGGGAAACTTTTACCGATAATGTGATTGCCGCTGTGAACACCCACTGTGACGGTGTGATTTTCCTGCTCTGGGGCGCACATGCCCAGCGGAAAGGTCAGTATATTGATCAGCAAAAGCATGTGATACTGAAAGCTCCGCATCCGTCCCCGCTGTCTGCACACCGCGGATTCCTGGGCTGCCGCCACTTTTCAAAAACCAATGCGATACTGACAGAGCGCGGCCAGTCTCCTGTCGACTGGCAGCCGGTGATCCCGGCAGAACTTCAGCCCGGCGCATAATACGGTACAAAATACAGGTACAAAAATGCCGCCCTTGCGGCGGCATGTGATTACTGACAAAACAGGATAAAAATCCTTATTTGGAGACCATCACCATTGCCGGACGTAACAGACGGCCGTTTAAGGTGTAGCCTTTCTGCATCACAGTCACCACATGATTGGATTCATGATCAGCAGCATCCACCATACTGATGGCCTGGTGCACATCCGGGTTGAATGGCACTTTCGTCTCTTCAACCACTTCAATACCAAATTTTTTCACCGCATCCAGGAAGGATTTCAGTGTCAGTTCCAGCCCTTCCAGCATATTTTTCTGTGCTTCATCTTCCGGATTAACCGCACTCAGCGCGCGCTCCAGGTTATCAATCACAGGTAATAATTCATTAGAAAAACGTTCTAATGCAAACTTATGGGCTTTTTCAACATCCTGTTCCATACGGCGGCGGTTGTTCTCAATCTCCGCTTTGGCGCGCAGCATGGCTTCACGTTCCGTTTTACGGGACTCTTCCAGTTCATGCTCCAGCTCCGCGATACGGATCTGCGCCGCTGCGGCGGCATCCGCCTGCTCCGCTTCCGGCTGTTCCGCCGCTGTGTTCAGGGTCTCCGCTGCATCTGCAACAGGCTCTTCGTGCGTTTTTTGTTCGTGACTACTCATAAAATCTCCGCGTATTTCGCAATAATCCTGATTCTTGTTTATTATGGGGATCAAACTCAGAGATTCAAGGGATTGGCGATTAAGTGAGGCTAAAACGCACATGCTGACGGACAATACCGTAAAAAATAAATCGTTCCGCTGTATCGGAATTGTCGGCCATCCGCGCCATCCTGAAGCGCTGGCAACACACGAACAACTTTATCACTGGCTGCTGAAGAAAGGCCTGCGCGTAATTGTGGAAAGTGATGTTGCCGCTGAAATGCGGCTGACCGATGCGGTCACCGGCACTCTGCCGGATATCGGGCAGCAGGCCGACCTGGTCATTGTAATCGGCGGCGACGGCAATATGCTGGGGGCCGCCCGTGTCCTCTCCCGCTATGGTGCGGATGTGATAGGCGTGAACCGGGGTAATCTCGGTTTCCTGACTGATCTCGCACCGGACAATGCGCTTCAGCAGCTTGATCGCGTGCTCACCGGGGAATATCACGTCGAAAAACGGTTTCTGCTGGATGCCGGAGTGCTCAGCCCCAACGGCAAACTGCGCCGCAGCACCGCGCTCAACGAAGTGGTACTGCACCCGGGAAAAGTCGCCCATATGATAGATTTTGAAGTCTATATTGATGAGCGCTTTGCATTCTCCCAGCGTTCCGACGGCCTGATTATCTCCACACCGACCGGCTCCACCGCCTACTCACTTTCCGCAGGCGGACCGATTCTGACGCCGAATCTGGATGCTATCGCCCTTGTGCCGATGTTCCCGCACACCCTCTCCTCACGGCCGCTGGTGATCAGCAGCCACAGTACCATTACCCTGAAATTCCCGCAGACCAATATTGATTATGAGGTCAGCTGTGACAGCCAGATAGCCTTGCCGATACAGGAAGGGGATGTGGTCAGGATCAAACGCAGCAGTAAAACGCTCGATCTCATACACCCGGTTGACTATAACTATTTCAATACGTTAAGCACAAAACTCGGCTGGTCTAAAAAAAATGTTCTGATTTTTTTCATTCCGCCTCTTTACCGGATGCAAATCCTGATTATACTGTATGTAAAAACAGGTATGTGTATATCCACAGGAGAGGCGGCATGTTAACCCAGCTCACCATCAGTCAGTTTGCCATTGTCCGCGAGTTAGAAATCGACTTCCGCGCCGGTATGTCTGCTATTACCGGCGAAACCGGTGCCGGTAAATCCATTGCGATTGATGCACTGGGCTTATGTCTCGGTAACCGTGCCGATGCCAATATGGTGCGCCCCGGCGCCAGCCGCGCTGATATCTGCGCCCGCTTCTCCCTGAAAGATACTCCGGCTGCCCGCCTCTGGCTGGAAGAGCATCAGCTGGACGATAATCAGGAGTGCCTGTTACGCCGCACCATCAACAACGACGGACGCTCACGGGGCTTTATCAACGGTACTGCCGTACCGCTGTCGCAACTGCGTGAACTCGGCACACGGCTGATCCAGATCCACGGGCAGCATGCCCATCAGCATCTGCTGGACAACAGCCACCAGAAAATTCTGCTGGATACCTATGCCAATCAGGGCTTACTGCTCGGTGAAATGAAAAAAGCCTGGCAGCAGTGGCACAATGCCTGCCAGGCACTGGCGCTCTGTCAGCAACAGGCGCTGGAACGGGAAGCCCGTCAGCAGCTGGTTGAATACCATCTGAAAGAACTCGGTGAATTTGAACCCCGTGAAGGAGAGTATCCGGAAATTGATACTGAATATAAGCGCCTTGCAAACTCAGGTCAGTTTCTGAGCCTGAGCCAGAGCACATTAAACATTCTCAGTGAAAATGATGAGAACAACATTATCAGTATGCTCAATCATGCCCGCCATGAACTCAGCGAACTGATTTCACTGGATGAAAGCCTGTCTCCGTTACTGACCATGCTGGAAGACGCCGCTATTCAGGTCGACGAAGCCAGTAATGAACTGCGTCACTACAGTAACCGTGTGGATCTGGATCCGAACCGGCTCTATGAACTGGAACAACGCATCTCCCGTTACATCAGTCTCAGCCGCAAACATCACACCACACCGGAAGAGTTATATGTCCTGTATGCTCAGTTGCAGGAAGAGCAGCAAATGCAGCAGGAAAGTGAACAGCACAGTGAAGAACTGAGCCGCGAAGCGGAACAATATTATCAGCAGGCACTGACGATCGCACAGCAACTGCACATGGTCAGGGAACACTATGCCGCAGAACTGAGTGAACTTATCACACAGAGCATGCACCATTTATCTATGCCGCACGGCCGTTTTACCGCAGATGTCATTTTTACCCCGGAACAGCTGAGTATGGACGGTGCCAGCAAAGTTGAATTTAATGTCACCACCAACCCGGGACAGCCTCATCAGGCACTGGCGAAAGTGGCCTCCGGCGGGGAATTATCCCGTATTGCACTGGCAATTCAGGTGATCACCGCGAAAAAAACCGATACACCGGCGCTGATTTTCGATGAAGTAGACGTGGGGATCAGCGGCCCGACTGCCGCCATCGTAGGAAAACTGCTGCGTGAACTGGGTGAATCCACTCAGGTTATGTGTGTGACTCACCTGCCACAGGTTGCGGGCTGCGGACATCAGCACTATTTTGTCAGCAAACACACCAACGGCACGGAAACCGAAACCGCCATGCAACTGCTGGATAAAAAAGCGCGGGTACAGGAACTGGCCCGGTTACTTGCCGGTACTTCAGTCACCAAAAATACCCTCGCCAGCGCAAAAGAATTGCTGGCAGCATGACAAACAAGCTGATTTCATCTAACTTTTATGCGATCCTGCGGTCATAGAAAAATGTAAAGGTTTTCAATTTGATTATTGTCGATTATCATCGTCACAAAGAATCCTAAAGGAATGAAATCACCATGCGTTGTAAATTGCTGATTGCCGCAACGACATCTTTGTTGCTGTTAACTGCCGGATGTTCCACCCTGGAGCGTGTTGTTTACCGCCCGGATATCAACCAGGGTAACTACCTGACACCGGCAGACGTGGCGAAGATCCAGAAAGGGATGACCCAACAGCAAGTCGCCTACACACTCGGTACCCCGATGTTGCGTGACCCGTTCGGAACACAGACCTGGTACTATGTCTTCCGCCGTGAACCTGGCCATGAGCCGGTTAAACAGGAAACACTGACGCTGGTCTTTGACTCCGCCGGCACACTGAGCCAAATCACGAACACCAATTACAAACCGGACGGCGGTGACGAAACAGCAAGTGAAATCGCCAGCGAGACTGTCACTGACTGATTGTCAGCAGTCACGCTGAAACAACGTGTGGTAAGTAACAAAAAACCCGCCGGGACACATCGTGGATCTGCGGGTTTTGTTTATTTCAGCTATCCCGGTTTACTGTTGTATCGTCCCCTGCGGCACATAATCCATTCATTGAATTTATAACGAATAATTATTCATAACCATGATTTATCACTCTCCGCAATTATCCGTATCCGGCCCTGATATTTATAATGATACTCAAACATTACTTTGCTTATATTTCCGTAAATTAGCGGCAAATAGCGTGTCATTCAGTATAGCCACATTAAAAAAATGGATATAAATCATTAGTATAATTAACTTTTCAGAAATATCTCACTGACCGATAGTATCGTGCTAGTATTCACGATTATTTCATTTTCACGCATGTTTAATAAGTAAGGTTAATGGCATGTCTAATCGCTTAAAGCTACAGGACGGAAAAACGCTGACTCTTGCGTCTTTGGGTGGTGCGCTGGAATTTTACGACTTTATCGTATTTCTCACCTTCGCTCCCTTTTTGCAGACACTTTTCTTTCCGAGTGACTCACCGCTGCTTTCGAGCATCATGACCTATCTGACCTACGCGGTCGCTTATTTTGTCCGCCCGCTCAGCGGCGTGGTAATGGCTCACTTCGGCGACCTGATCGGCCGCAAGAAAATGTTTATGCTCTCCCTGTTCCTGATGGCTATCCCGACTCTGCTGATCGGCCTTCTGCCGACCTATGAGCAGATTGGCTATGCCGCACCGGTATTACTGCTGATTATGCGTCTGTTACAGGGGATCGCATTAGGCGGGGAAGTTCCCAGCGCCCACGTCTTTGTCACCGAACATGTCCCGCAAAACCGTCTCGGCCTGGCAAACAGTATGATTGCCAGCGGCCTGACATTCGGTGTGGTGATAGGCCACTTCGCGGCCTACCTGATTTACACCAACTTCAGCCATGATCAGATCTTAAGTTTTGCATGGCGTTATCCGTTTATCTGCGGTGGTGTTTTAGGTCTGATTGCCGTGTATTTACGCCGCTACCTGCGCGAAACGCCGGTATTTCTGGAAATGAAAAAGCGTAAAGAACTGATTGATATGCCAATCAAAGAGGTGCTGAAAAGCTATAAACCCGCAACCATGATCTCCATTCTTGCCACGTGGCTGCTGACCACCGGTGTGGTTCTGGTCGTTCTGGCGCCGAACCTGATGAAATCCGATATCTTTAAAATCGACCCGGAATTTGTCAGTAAAATCGCGATCCTCGCCACCGTGATGAACATGGTCGGCAGTATTATCGCAGGGATTGTGTCCGACAAACTCGGCATCCGCAAAACCGTGGTGATATACAGTATCCTGCTCGCTGCCACCAGCTACGCCTTCTTTAATTCCCTGAGCAGTGGTGACCACACCACTATCGGTTTCTTATATTCCCTCGCCGCCCTGTTCTTAGGACTGGTTGCCTGCGTGCCGATTATTATTATCAAGTTGTTCCCGGCCAATATCCGCTTAAGCGGCATCGGGTTCTCCTATAACATCGGTAACGCCCTGTTCGCCGGACTGACCACATTTACCGTACCGGTTATCGCCGAACACGTTAACCCGATGTTTATCGCTTATTATATTCTGTTCCTCTGCGCCCTCGGACTGTTTATCAGTTTTTGCCTCGGCAGAAAATCCATGAAGTTTTATGTCTGACAGCTATATCTGATACGAAGCGCAGCAATAAAAAACGGGGAAAGTTCCCCGTTTTTTTATATCTCTGTATATCGTTTTACCGTCAAATTCTGAAATGTAACGATATACCCATCCCCTGTAGTACCACTTTTCACCTTAATTATTCTCTCAGATATAGTGTCTTGCCTTTCCCCAAAAAGAATGGAACCATCACTGTAAGTGAATATTCTCTCTGATTAAGGATAAACGGTGACACAATTACCGGCTGTTGCAGAAAATACCGCAGCGCTAATCGCATCCTGCTTATTAAAATATCGTCTTAAATCGGCAGTGGTGAATTATTCAGAAGGATCGATGTTTACACTCTTTCGGCTTGCACCTTCCCCCGGGATACGCAGTTCACAAATTTCCGCCCTCATTCCTGAATTATGCCGCTCTCTGAATGTAACCGAAATCCGGTTGATTGATTTTATCCCCGGAACACCGTATATAGGATTGCTTGTAAAAAATAAGTTCCGGAAAATCATCTCCTTCAGCCACTGTTTCAATAAATGGACAGAAAATATATCGCTGCCGCAACTTTCGGTGATGGCGGGAGAAAATATAACCGGAGAGCCTGTCAGTCTGGATTTAACACAATTACCGCACCTGTTGATCGCCGGAACAACCGGTTCGGGCAAATCCATGCTGATGCATTCCCTGATACTGAGCCTGTTGTACCGGACATCTCCTGCGAATGTCCGGCTGGTACTCTGTGATGCTCACCACCCTGAACTCAGTCTTTACCGTGATACGCCACATTTACTTTTTCCTGTTCTGTCTGACAGCACTAAAATAACCGAAGCTCTGCATTTTCTGACCACAGAAGCCGAAATACGACGCAAACTCTTTTCCGCAATAAATGCTCCCGACCTCCGGCGTTATAATGAAAAAATTGCCCTGGCAGAATCATTCGGAAGACCCATTCCGGATCCATTTTCGAAGCCGGAAGACTATATGACTGAACATCCCTGTTTGGGCCATAAACCCGCCATTGTGATTTGTATCGAAAATGCCGTTCAGCTGATTAATGATCACCGTAATATTGAAGATTTAATATTGCCTCTGCTGCAACAGGGAGCAATGACCGGTATTCATTTATTGCTCACAACACGCAGTCCGCTGCCGACAAAAATAAACCAGCAACTTAAATTTTATATCCCTGCCCGCATTGCAATGACGGTGACTTCCAAAGCGGACTCTCATTTTATTATCGGGCAACATGGCACTGAAATATTATCCGGAAATGGTGATATGTTGCTTATCACCGCTGACTCTGCAGAGCCTCAGCGCATTCAGGGAGCGCATATCAGCGATAGTGATATACATAATGCCGTTGATTACTGCAAAAAATGGGGGAATGTCAGTTATATTAATACCGGAAAAACAGTTGTACAGGACACCTGTGATTTGGATCCTCTGTTTGACCTGGCTGTTCAGTTTGTCGCAAAAAAACAACAGGTTTCGATATCTGCCATTCAGCGGGAATTCCGCATTGGTTACAATCGCGCAGCCAAAATTGTTGAGGAAATGGAAGAGTCGGGAATCATCAGCGAACCATTTTCAGACGGAAGGCGGGAGGTTTTAGTTCCGGGGATTTTGTGATTATATCATTTTTCAAACAGGATAATGTGAGCTTGTGATATGAATAAAAATCTTTATCGCTTGATTGCTGAGTTTCAAAATAATGTCCGGGCTGCTTTAAAGCTCATGTATCGGTCAGGCATTAAAATGCCGTCAAGTCGCTGTGAATGGATTCAATATAGTATACCCGATTCTGGTGAATTAGATGGTGGCATTAAATATTATAAACATGGCGCCGGATGCCTCGTAAAACTAAATTCAGGGTATATAGATTTTGATTTTGGGGAGCGGGGAGAAGCAGGCGGTTTTAATTCCTGGTGGTTAACCTGCTTTGCAGGAAAAAATATAACAGCTTACGGTTTCAGAAATTATGATGACGTTACTGAGCATCTGAACAAAGCGTTAAGTGACGGAGAACTGATTTGCCCGGATCATGATCTTTGCTATATTGCTAACGTTCCATATACCTACGCTACAGACATAGACTGCAGAGAGCCGGGGGATATGCTTCCATGCCGTAATCACGATCGCATACTCACACTTCAGGTTCATTACTTCGAAACAGCTGAACTCATGTTTAAAAATTACAATAAACTCAATCAGAAAATGAAAAAAAATGGCCATCTGAGCCAGCGGGAAAAATCTGATACAAGAATTTATCTTTCTGCATGGTTAGGTTTTTTAGGTGTGGTCTGCGAGGGATTTCGAAAATTAAATATACGAGTCTTACTTGATAAAGATCGCCCTGCCAGCTTTAAAGACTTATTACCAATTTCGGATAGCATCGGAAAGTTGATGAAAGAAAACTCGGATCCACTTCGTATATTCAGAAATAATATTTTTCATCTCAGGGAAGATACTAAATTTGCTTACCATTTTTTTGATCCGGAAGTTGAACGTCTTTCATGGGCATGTGAGTTACATTTTCTGCTTACAAAGTTTTTCTCTCAGTACAGAGTCTGTTGTGAAGTACATTATGTATTTAATGGGCGAAAAGGTGAGAGCGATTTGATAAAGAAAAAAGCAATACGCCGTAAAAAAAACACCTCTGAATATTGACGGCTTATACCAATGAATTACACTATTTACTTTACCTTAAAACCATATTCCCCTTTCGTTTGAATCCAAATTTCATTATATGTACACGCATTATAGTATTTTTTCTCCGGCAATAAATGACTGTTCAGTGATCGCTGTTTTACTAAGTGCCTGTCAGATACCATTTTTGGTGTATCTTCTAAAGCCAGATAGAGATAAGATAAATAAAAATTATGGTATCGTAAGGTTATAACGTGATGTGGACAGTATATATATCAGATAAGCCTCATTCGAAAATTAATTTTCCGATTGGTATGAATCAAGGTGTTTGGGGAGTAAAGGAGGCAAAGAAAGGTACTGTTCAGAATATAAAAAAAGATGATCTGGTTGCCTTTGTCTACTCTATTTCCTGGCTAAAAGCAGAGGGAGCCGCCCCTTCAGGCTTCTCCCGTGTGGGTAAAGAACAGCTGCAAAATTTCCGCGGATTGGTGAAAAAAATTATAATTGGTCAGGTAACAAGAGCCTATTATACTGCTTTTACGAAAGTTTGGCCTGACGATGAGATTTATCCGCATCGCTTCGACTTCAAAATTATTCAGGATTATGGTGAAGATATCTACTTTGGTACAGAGTTTTTCAATGAAGCATTCGTTGAAGCTGTACGTTATTCTGCCTGTACACAGGGTTCGGTTACTCAGGCTGACACGATAACACTATTGGCAGACATTAACCGTGATGTGGATGAGCAAGCTGATGAAACGTCACCTGCTGTCGTCTCCGGTTATGAAGGTAAGCCCATCATGAGGTTACACCAGTCCCGGGAAAGAGATCCCAAAATCATTAAGCAGAAGAAAGAACAGGTACTTAAGGAAACAGGTAAACTTGAGTGTGAAATCTGCTCAATGGATTTTGAAGAAACATACGGAATACTCGGCCACGGTTTTGCTGAATGTCATCACAAAAGCCCCCTGGCTCTTCGGGACAAAAACGAAGAAACAGATCTTTGTGATCTGGCAATTGTCTGTCCGAATTGCCATCGGATGCTTCACAGAAAACGCCCGTGGCTGACACTTGATGATCTGAAGGCAATTTATGAAAATCAAAAGTCTTGAAGACCTGCAAAAGAGACTGGCTGACTTTGCAGGAGCCAGAAACTGGGATCAATTCCATTCACCAAAGAATCTTTCAATAGCTTTATCTGTTGAAGCCAGCGAATTACTCGAAATATTCCAGTGGCTGACTGAGGAAGAGAGTAAGAATCTCAACTCTGAACAGTTAACAGAGACCGAACAAGAAGTAGCTGATGTTTTGTTATACCTCCTGCAACTTTCAGATAAGTTAAATATCAACATCCTCGAAGCTGCATATAAAAAACTCGACGCTAACGATAAAAAATACCCTGTTGAAGCCTGTTTTGGTTCTGCAAAGAAGTACACTAAACTTTAGCACCTGAAACCGGGCTTCTGTATAACGCAACTGAGGTGCTGGCTGGTATTGAATATTCTGCTGAAAGTGCCGGGGACGATTCTCCTGACAAAAATCGCTTAGCGATGATAATTTTTAAAGTACATCTGTATTTTGACACAACCCCCCCCCGATAACCGGTTATCCGGCTATCGGGAGTCACTTCATTCACGGCGTTTTTTAATTGGAAGCGGAGCTGAATTGCTCCGCTCTGCAGCCTTTAACTAAAATCAAAATGCAGGCGTAATTTTTTACAATGCAAACAGCGGAATAAATATCCCTGAGCATCGCTATCCTTATGTAACAGGCCGGATAGCTCCTCAACAGAAAAACCATATTCCTGAATATCATCTTCCAGAGAAACAAATTCATCCAGCCGGTCTTTTATATCATCCCAGCAAACATACCCGATAAATTCGCAGGGTTCATTACAGTGTGCCAACCACACTTCCTGCTGCCATCCGCGGTAACCGGGTGTACGCTTAACCAATTCATCCAGCATTTCATCCGGATACGGGTTGATGGTATGTGAAAATTCACCATCGCCATCATATTCACAGTCCATTCCTTCCACGCTGGCACTATCCTGGAACTCACCCTCAAATTTCAGGCTGGCAGAACCATCCGCAATACACCACGGGCACAAAGCATCGATATCAGCGACAGAATAAAACGGGCTTTCATAAAAAATATCAGTAGCTTGCTGACAGCAATCACACTTGACTGCCTTATCTGCTGAAAAAGCACCGGTTCCAAGTGGGTCGGGATGATATTTAAAAACAGGTAATTTTCGGTTATTTGGTGTCATGGGGAATCCTGTTCAGAAGGAAATGAAACCATTGTAATCATTCCGGAGGCCATCCGCCATTGTCCACTTCCCCTTATCTGAAACAGCCCTGATCAGAACCAACACAGCAAGCTAAAGAATAAAGTGACCAAATAATATGCAGTGGACGATAAGTGGACATCAGAAAAGACAAAGGGGCTACGCTTTCGCGTAACCCCTTGTTTTATTTGGTGGAGCTGGCGGGAGTTGAACCCGCGTCCGAAATTTCTACACCTTCGGTACTACATGCTTAGTCTGGTCTTTACATTCGCTTGCCAGCTGCGGACAGACACGCCACTAACAAACTAGCCCGATTCGTTTTAA
This sequence comes from Morganella morganii, assembly GCF_019242955.1. Classification (GTDB taxonomy): domain Bacteria; phylum Pseudomonadota; class Gammaproteobacteria; order Enterobacterales; family Enterobacteriaceae; genus Morganella; species Morganella sibonii. Next base: position 1,442,071 of record NZ_CP066129.1, on the reverse strand, counting down.
TGCTTTCTCCCCGGGCAGGAAGTCCACACGATCTCTTTTGGGTTTGACCTCTCTTGATCCCCGTCCTAAGAGCGGAGGCTAGGGAGAGAGGGCTCTGAGCAGGTTATTAAGCTGCTAAAGCGTAGTTTTCGTCGTTTGCGACTATTTTTTTGCGGCTTTTATCGTGGCCAACCGCCCCACGGCATGCACCTTGGGTTTCGCAAATCCCGTCGAATCCAGAATCAGCCCCAAGTTGTGAAGCACAGTATATCAGAAAATCAGTACGGAATACCAGTACTTAACGCCCTGCGTGCTTCATAATTCTTGCTTTGTCTAATTTCCACTCACGTTCGCGGATGTCATCGCGTTTGTCGTGTTCTTTCTTACCTTTGGCAATGCCGATTTTGACTTTACACCAGGCGTTTTTCCAGTACAGCGACAGTGCGACCACGGTGTGTCCGTCACGGTTGATTTTGCCGTACAGACTGTCCAGTTCACGCTGGTTGAGCAGCAATTTGCGTGTCCGGGTCGGGTCGCAAACAACGTGGGATGATGCCACGCTGAGCGGTGTGAAGTTGGCACCAAACAGGAAAGCTTCGCCGTCACGGAGGATGACGTAGCTGTCCCCCAGGTTGGCTTTACCTGCGCGTAATGATTTGACTTCCCAGCCCTGCAGCGCCAGACCGGCCTCTATCTCTTCTTCGATAAAGTAGTCGTGGCGGGCGCGTTTGTTCAGCGCGATGGTGGCAGAGCCTGGTTTGTGAGCTTTTTTCTTTGTCATAATGTTCACTATTATACGTTATGCACACCCGAAATAAATTGCTTATTTATCCGTCGCACAGTAAATGCTGATATTTTAAGCGCCGTTACGGGTTTTCTGTCCCTGTACGCTGTTTTTAACATGTCAGCGGGATTTGGCAAGTGCTTTTTGTGACAAACATCTTTGTTGTCATTAAGATACATTCTGTCATCAGCACACGCCGTATTGTGCATTTATCTCCGCGCCGGAGCACAGTATAATAGGATTTGACAGGCGGCGATAATTTCCGCCGTTTCGTGATTTTTGACCGCAGGATATGTTATGCCGCAAATTAGCCGCTCCGCACTGGTTCCGTTCAGTGTGGAACAGATGTACAACCTTGTGAATGATGTCCGTGCGTATCCGGAGTTTTTACCCGGTTGCGTGGGAAGCCGTATTATCAGCCTCGATCAGGATGAAATGACCGCGTCCGTGGATGTGTCCAAAGCCGGTATCAGTAAAACCTTTGTGACCCGTAATCAGCTGACCAGTAATGAGCATATCCGTATGCAGTTAGTGGAAGGTCCGTTCCGTAAACTGATGGGCGGCTGGTCGTTTATTCCGCTGAGCCGGGATGCGTGCAAAGTTGAGCTGAATCTGGATTTTGAATTCACCAATAAGCTGGTTGAACTGGCTTTCGGCCGTATATTTAAAGAGCTGGCCGGTAATATGGTGATGGCATTTACCAAACGGGCAAAAGAGGTTTACCGTGTCTGATATTTCCGCTGAAGTCTGTTATGCCCTGCCGGATAAACAGTTTCTGATCCCGGTAAAAATACGTGAAGGTGCCACCGTGGAGGCCGTTATTCTTGCCTCCGGTATTTTGTCGTTACGGGATGATGTGGATTTAACAAAGAATAAAGTCGGGATTTTCAGCCGCCCGGCGAAACTGACCGATATTGTCAGTGATGGTGATCGCGTGGAAATATACCGTCCGCTGATCGCTGACCCGAAAGAAATGCGCCGCAAACGGGCAGAAGACGCCAGCCGCAAAAAGAAAGAAGGCTGATTGCATACCTCCCGGGTAAATCACGCCGGGAGGCAATACAAATACCCGCTGCCACTATATCAGTCAAAGCGGATAATATATTCCGCTGTTCCCGAGAACGCTCCCGGTTCAACCTGACTTTTCAGTTTATAAATGTAGGCGGTTACAGACGCACTTAACTGTTTTTGCATATCGCCGATATACGTCTTATTCTTCGCGGTAATCTGTTCATTATCATGATAAAGCACAAACCCGATAGACGGATTCGTTGAGGCGATAACCGCTTTATCTGCATGCGCGAAACGGGTTGCCCCGCTCAGTGTGATCGAAACGCTTTTGGTGGTTTGAGCATTCGTGCAGCTGACTGAAAGCACATTCGTGGCGTGAATTGTTGTTTTGCCTGTTTCTTCAGGAAAATCAGCAAGCTCCAGATTACCGAAATTATAAACTATCTGAGGGACATCAATGGTACAGGTTTCAACAGTATCAATATTGGCTGATAATTTAAGCCTTGCGACTGTTTCGTACCGGTCATTCTTTATCAACCCGACCTGTGATGAGGATAATCTCAGCGGCTCCGGATTATCTTTTGCCGCATAAACGGAAATAGTGACACGGGGAATGTACATCACGCCATTCCGGTTTTCCGCAGAGAACGGAATACCCTTTGATGAAGAAGGCTGTACGCCGTCCAGACGGACAGAATAAGCATAATCCTTGTTAAGGTAATAGGCAGGCGCCCCGTTTATCATCCTGAAAAAATCAGGGGATGCATCACTGTTCCGCTGCGTCGCTACCAGTAATAACTCCTCATACACACTGTTACTACAGGCGGAAATATCATCAACCTGTAATATATCCGTCGCCATCAACGTACCGGCGCTGATTTTACCCTCAACACGTGCCAGAAGATGTGATTCTGCTGTTTTCAGCACTGCTGTACTTTTACCGCAATCCGCTGCTGCCGCCGGTATTGAAAACATGAGTAATGTCAGCATCAGCCATTTATTTTGACTCTTCAGTATCATGATAACCCCACTAAATGCTAATTACCGGCTGCCTCCGCCGATAGGGTAATATGCCGGTCAGTGACAAGCTGCATCGAAAAGATAAAATCCGTTTACTTTCCGTTTTCCGTCAATGTCGTAAGAAAAACTGCACTGATATTGATTTTCGTCTCCCCAGGTGATCCTGACAGTATCTTTATCTTTTGCCCCGGTGAGATAAAGCCGCCCGTGATTACTGACATACACACGTTCCTGTTCACCGTCACCGCCGGTTTCCGCATACGCACCAAACGGGATCAGCTGGCCATCTTTTCCGCGCAGTGTAACCAGAATTTTTGTTCCGATCGTTGTGGCGTAATCAATTAACACAATGGCACCGCGGGTCGGGTATATTTCTTTTATCGTGGCGCCAATTTCCGCATTTTCCGGAAGCGTCAGGTCATTAATCCGGACACTGTTATTACGGTAAGGAATAAGATTAGACACGATAGCCAGGCCGGAACCATCCGTTGCCACACCGGGACTATTAAGAATATGGATACCTTCAGCGCCCGGCGTGTATATCAGTCCGTTAGTATTACCGAGCGGTCGTGCCAGTGTAACGCCGTAACCGCTGGCAACCAGGGAACCGTTCAGACCATAAGAAAGCTGGTGGTTATCTTTCTTATAAGAATACCCGGCATTCACATCGCCGTACTGCCCTTTATATTTACCGTATGCGCTACCGTAGTAGCCATTTCCCTTGTTGCCATATCCCTGCTGAACGTTCCACGTGAGATTTTTTTCATCCAGAAGGAGGCCGCCGACCCCGGCGTAATTATCAAAGTTACCGTCCTTATTATAAGAGGCCCCGTAGGTTACCCACTGGTCTTTAAAGCGACCCTGTAAGGGAATACTGATATTCAGGGAAATAACATGGTCATTATTACGGTCTGTATCAAAAAGTTCAGATGAATTATTTTTCCGGTTGAGTGAATTTTTATAATAAGCATAGTTGACACTCATCGTTGCCCCGTAAAATACATTGCTATAGCCGATATTATAGGATTCAGTACTTTTTTCTTCATTATTATAATAGGTGTTGTACATCTGACGGGATACCGACGCATTTAATATCCCCAGTCCATCCGGTAAACTCTGGGTCATTGATAAATCAAGCTGACCTTTACGCATCAGATAAGCCGATGTATCCGCCCGTCCGCTGTAATAATCAAACATATCGGTCATGGTGAGATAATCACCACTCATATAGCGATACCCGGCAAAGCTGATACTCGTACCCGTCTCTTCCAGTGACTTGGAGTAGCGGAGACGAAATGCCCTGCCATTCATATCATTAAAAGAATCCGGTTGCGCCCGGGTGAACATAATATCCGTTGCTATCGCACCAACAACCGGAATATTGATACCGATACCGGCGTCATAGGCCTGATAGCGGGATGCAACCTGAACACCACCGAAGATAGTGGTATTACCGGTTAATCCGTAAAATGTATCTGCCTGAACAAATTTTGTTTTATTACCGGTATTCTCTGAAGATCCGTAATCATTCATTCTGTATTGACCAGCTGTAATACTGTATTTATAGCGATCCTTGCGCTGCATGAAATTAAGAGATGAAAAAGGAACAACAGAACGGAACTCACTGCCATCAATGCCTTTACGGACAACGTATAAATTTTCCCCGCTGTTCAGCGGAATAACATCGGTTAATTCATAAGGCCCGGCGGGGACATTAGTCCGGTAAATAACATAACCGTTCTGATATATCTCAATAGTGGAGTCTGTTGTGGCCACGCCACTGATAACAGGAGCATATAAACTGGCATATTGCGGATACATCTGATCATCTGACCATAGTTTTATTCCGCGAAATGCGACGTTATCAAAAATATCAGAATCAGAAAAATTATCGCCAACTAAAAAGTTACTTTTAATTGACCGCAGAGGACGTTCAATATAATTCAGCTGACTTTCCCATTTTTGCTGACCATCCGAACTTCTGTTCCAGGTACTGTTGTTACGGTAACGCCAGCTGCCGAGATTCACACCGGAACGCAGATTCAGATAAAAGGAATCGTCGGTATGATTATTTTTGCTGTCAACAAGATGCAGGCCTGAAAAACTATAATCAGTAAAAACAGAAGGAATACCGTCATCCCACAGTAACTCCTGCCGCGCATCCAGCGCTTTCTGATCAAACGTCACCTGCGGCATACTGAGATATAACCGGTTCTGATTCCCTTTAAATTCAGCATCAGCCCCCTGAATTCCGCTTAAATTGACGCAATTCCCGGATTTATCTAATAATGAATAATATTCCGGTTTTATACCGTAGTCCGCTAACTCTGTATCTGTAAAGCAAGGCCGCAATTTATGGGTATTTTTGTCCGTGTAGAACAAAATTTCCTGTGTATTGACATACTTATCATTCAGATAGATATCAACCCGGTAAGTCCCGGGTATAAAAGATGATTTTTCAAATGCGGTTAAATCGATATTAAGCGCTTTACCAGACGGGCTGGTAAGAAAATCAGGATCAAAATAGTCATCAGCACCTGCCGTGCTGATACCTGATAATGCAGCTATCAGAATTGAACTGTAACACAATGTTCTTTCTGATGATTTCATAATAATATCTCCATGAAAATCCCTATCATGAAAAGAAAATTTTATTTAAAAATCACAAATCAGCCTTAAATAGATTCAGCTTCCCTAAATCATCAATAAATGCATAGTTTACCGTTGATGGTTTTTTATTATTCTTTAACAAAATAAATTCCGATGATTCAGGTTTTATATAGCTTGGTGATTTCAAAACATCATCATTCACCTTAACCTCACTAATATTAATGAAATATTTTGTCGGGTTTTTAAACTCTATTTTTCCGTCAACATACCGGATGCTTACTTTTTTAAAAATATCCACAGGATCTGTAAAAGATAACGATTTTGGTCTGTAAATTATTTTAATTCTGTTGTTAACCGCAAAAGTAAGCTTGTTTATTTTCAGATTTTTATCCGTTGACGGAATAAATTTCACATTCAGCCAATACAGAGATTCGCGATCCGCAGGTGGTTCGCCGACCATCACCACCCGGATGCTGCTCGATGTATTACCCTCAAGCTTGAATAACGGGGGGGTTATTACAACATCATTGGTTTCCTGATCATTTTCATCCAGTACCCAGCTTTGGATAAGATAATTTAACTTATCCTTATTATGTATACTTGTACTACCTTCATTTTTATCGTCACTGATAACAACCCGGGTTGCTCCCAGGTATGTCTCGGCAACACTATGACTTATAAAAATACATGAAAATATAAATATAATTATCTTAATAAATTTAATCATGACCCCACCTGACAATAATTAACAGGGCAGACGAACCTGCCCTGTTATACATATATTTATTAGTTATACGTAATGGTATAATCTACTGCCGCATTAATTGTACCAGGTTGTAACGGATCTGCAGTTCTGAGCAGACGTGGTACATATTTAAATGTTGTTTCACCACCGGTAATCCGTTGTGTTGAGATTTCCGTACCATCTACCTTACGAACCTGATTTGATGACTTGTCATTTAAAACAATAACCAGGCCAGTGGCAGAAGTTGGTGTTACTTTTAAGCCAATCTGGTCTTCAGCACCGGCAACAAGATTCTGAGCCAGTAATGATACGTTTGCATTCTTACCGGTACATTCTGTCAGTTTCAGTTCGAATTCCGGCCCTATACTTGAGTCGCCGGCATTCGCAAATTCACTTGCATCGTGAGTACCCATATTAACATAAATATTTCTGGCACCATTATTCACTTTACAGGTCGATGCATTAATCTTTCCTTTAAAGAAAATGGTACCTGTATTGTCAGCGAATGATGCAGCACTGAATAATAAAGCAAGCGCAGTTGGTAAAACAGCATGTTTCAGTTTCATAATACTTCCTTTTATAGAAATTAACAGTAGTAATTTACAACTCCATTTTTAATTCCGGCTAACCGCCGCAAACTAATCATTAGCTATGCGCATAGGAATATTAACATCAGGCATATATTACCTGATAACATCAAATAACCATTTTTTATATTTATTCAAATTTTATTTTACGTTGTTGATTCTTTCACTCCGGATACAACCCTATTATAAAAGCACTGACCACCTGAGAAAAATGAACACTATCATCTATTTTCCGTTTCAGTCCAGAATAATTTCAGCGGTAATATCAAATCAGTATTCATACTTTGCCATTTAACCAATGTTAAATTAATTTAATGTGGGACACATATAACAAGACAGAATGCTGTTTATTATTAATACATGAGTTTTTATTAAATAAGATACAATCAAACACACTTACCAGGCAGAAATAAACGCGATAATGCCGTGATTAATAAAGCAAAATGCATTACACCATTAGATTTATGACGATAAACAACCCGTAAATCGAACGTGATAATAATTAAAAATCACATAAAAAATTGAAATGAACATTAATAGCCATAAAATAGGAATGGGCTTAATTCATTACATTTAATTTCATCTTGTCCGGATAATAATCGCCGGGATATTCTCTGTATCAGACAGTTTCGTGAACACATTGTAAAATACAGAAAAACCACATCCATTATTAAGATTTATCTCACCCAAAGAAAAATCATCATTAAGTCGTCAGTTCATAATAAATACGTAATTTTTCATCGTAATATCTCCATCTCCGGACCGGTTCTTTTAGCCCTCTTATCTGACAGAAAAAAACAACCTTCATTAATATTTACGGGAAGGCAGGAAAGTGAACCGCAAGACTCAGGAATAATAATCTTTCAGATTGTTCAACCCTTGTTTCTCCTGAGAAAACGCAACACTGATTTCCTTTTCCCCTCTGACAATATTCAGTACCCACAGGCTGTCAAAATCATCACGCGGCCAGGCCGGCATACCGGAATAATCTCCGCCGGTTTCTTTCAGAATATCCCTTACCACCTTCACCAGATTGTCATGTTCCCAGACCACAAACACCGTATGCCGGTGATGTGTTTTATCCAGCAATGCATCGCGCAGTGCTTTGGTTTCTTTGGCGTGAAATTCCAGGTGAACCGGCAGAGATAAGCGGATAGCCACCGGCGTGATGGTCTGAAGAGAACGCAGGGAATGACCAAGCTTACTTTGTTTTGGTGCCGCGGCGTACAGCGCATCCGCCCTGCCGTAACGGGAAATAAGAAGATCCGCCAGAGCCAGCGCGCGGTTTAATCCTTTGCCGGTTAACTGGCCGCTGTCATTATCCGGTTTTTCGCCGTGACGCAGAAAAACCAGTGTCTGTACTGAATGAGTCATCCGGCTGATACCTGATTTACGGAACACGGATTTAAGAAACCGGTTGTCCATGACAATCCCTTTTGTTTCCGGAAAGATTAAGTGTAATCGCCCGCCGGCGGTTAGCCTACTTTTTTGCGTAAATTTTTACTTTTCAGAGAAACCGTACTTTCCGTCTTATGTCAGTATGTTACCCCGCCTGTTTTACCGCCGTCTTTCATTCTCAGTCAGTTTGATCCGTGAAAAAGAAAATAACAGGGAAAAACACGGTGACTTCATTTTCGCTTTCCCGCTCAGGCTTTTTGTCACGTTGACGGATACACTGTATCGGTGCCATTAATAAGGAAATATAATCGTATTACACAAGGGATATTATTTATGCGTCAAATCACCATCCGTTTAGCCGAGCCGTCGGATGCCGCAGTACTGTTTGATATGCATCAGGATTTTACAGCGTATGCCAATACCTTACAGATGCCGTATACCTCACGGAAATTCTGGGAACAACGAATGAGTCAGAGTGATCAGTCCGCGACCCGTTTGGTGGCGATTATTGACGGTGCCGTAGCCGGGCTGCTGGTCATTAATCAGAACAGTAATCCCCGCCGCCGCCATGTGGTGAATTTTGGTATTACGGTAGATAAAAGCTACCGGCGCCAGGGGGTCGGCAGTGCATTAATGCAGGCGATGATTGATTACTGCGATAACTGGCTGGGTATCCGCCGTATTGAATTAGAGGTATTTGCCAATAATCCTGACGGTCTGTCTTTGTATGAAAAATTCGGTTTTCAGCGCGAAGGCATTGCCCGTGATTATGCATTCCGCGACGGACGTTATGTGGATGCGGTTCTGATGAGCAGGATAAACAATCAGCCCAAATAACCGGGTAACCCGGAAAGATTAAAACGGAAATACGTTATGGAACAAAAATGGGTTTGTATTCAGTGCGGGGAAAAAGAGATACCGCAGTACGCGGAATATTGTGATGAGTGCGCGGAAAAACGGATGTCGCGGATCGGCGGCTGGCTGTGGCTGCCGTTAATCACCCTATTTTTATCACTGGGTGCAGGTGGTTACTCGCTGAGTGAGTGGTATGATTTATATCAGCAAAATGCGGGGTTTATTCCTGACCGCGTATTGCAGGTCATGTATATTAATATTGCTTTTACCATACTGACCATGCTGCTGATACTGACAACGCTGTATTATTTCTTCAGGCTCTCCCGTTATCTGCCGAAGCTGTTTATTGCCTTTATTCTTTTTGCTATCGCCTCGGAAGCCATTCAGGAAATAGTGCTGGTTAATCTGCTGGATGTTAATGTGGACTTCACTCTCTATTATCCGCTGATAAGATTGGTCATTTACGCTATCATCTGGATCTCGTATTTCCTGGTATCTGAGCGGGTCAAAAGAACCTTTATTCATTAAATTAAAGGAAACAGCATGAATAAGTTTATTTTTCCGGCCATATTATGTGCCGCCACGCTGGTTACACTGCCTGCCAATGCAGGCAAATTGCCGGATAATCCTTATTTATCGACTGCGGTGCTCAGTAGTGCGGGCAGTGTCTACAGTTCGGTGATGATAAGCGGTGCAATTTTATCACCGATCATTTTACCGGCTCAGCTGAGTGCGGAGTCTGTGGAAAATAATAAGAAAGAAAAAGTCACCACAATCACCGGTAAAACTGATAAAAATGAAGATGTCGCCCTGCTGGTCGCCACCGAAAAACTGGAGAAAAACCCGGTGAATCCGGGTGATAAGCTGACTCTGGAACCGGCGGAAAAAGGCCCGGGGGCTTATCTGAAAAAGGACGGGAAGATTATTTCCCATATGGTGACACAGGACGATCGTGAATTAACCCATCAGGAGAAGATGCCTTAATATGCGACTGCTGAAAACCGTTTTTGCAGCTGCCCTGCTTACTGCGTCCGGCCTTGCATACAGCGGCAGTCAGAACTGTGCGGATAAATCCCCGCCCTCGCCGCAGGAAGCCGCACAACGTACCGCACAAGCTAAAGTGCTGAATGACTGGCTGGAGAAACAGGGCGACCGGGTCGTCCTGCTGGTTCGTCAGGGTCAGGCGCTGAGTGACTACGGGCTGAGTTTTTCCCATGCCGGTTATGCCGTACGGGAAAGAAATGGTACCTGGCGGGTGTATCATAATCTCAACACCTGTGGTACCGCACAGTCTGAACTGTGGATCCAGGGGCTTTATCAGTTTATTGATGATGATCTCGCCGGAAATACCATCGCCACCCTGCATTTTCCGCCTGCATTGCAATCGCAGCTGCTGAAAGTTCTGCGTGATCCGGAACTGCGCAAAGCCCTGCATAATCCGGATTACAATATGGTGGCACATCCGTTTGCAACCGACAGCCAGAACTCCAACGGCTGGGTGCTGATGGTGTTTGCCGCCGCCCGCTCTCCGGGCGTGAATTCGTTTTCTGCCGGGGTAAACTGGCTGAAATCAGAATTCTATATCGGCTCTTCCGCCGAAGCCGGCCTGGTCAAACGGGCACTGGCGGACAGTCTGATGCCGCACATGTCCACTGACGGGCAGCCGGTGACCGGGATTGTCACGTTTAACTCCGGCGACAGCCTGCTCGGGTTTCTCAGCCGTTACGGAAAATTCCGTGTCGAGTGCAGTCACGGCAGCTTCGGCAGTGCCGTTTGTATGGTGCCGCTGCCGGAATAATTACCACACCGCTTATTTTATATCCTGCTGTCATCACTTCCGGTGACAGCATTTTTCGTCGTTTTTTTGTTCACCCTCCCGTTTATATGATTTTCTTCCCCGTTTTTGCCGTCAACCTGTCCGTTATATTAAAATTTCTTTTCCTTTTATTTTCATTAATTTAGTTGCCAATAATTACTTTATCAGGCTAATAATAAATCATAACAAGAGCATGGCCTTTTATTTTAATAATACATTCAGCGGCAACTGCCAACACCACGCAAGACAGGGGAAATACCATGAGCAAACACGAAACGTCATCCGCGCCACCGGCGCATGACCATGATTTTATGTTTACGCCCATACCGATGACACACCGCCGCGAGACCTGGAAACAGGTACTTGTCTGGATAGGCTTCGGTTATGTGGCAACAGGATTATTTATCGGCGGCGCACTGGCCGGTGCCAACGGCGGGCCGGGAATGTCATTCCCGATGGCACTGCTGGCTATCGCCATTGGTATGGGATTGCTGTTTATTCTCACCTCGCTGCTCGGCATTATGGCGCAGCGCACGGGGCTGAGCCTGGCGCTGATCAGCCGGTTTTCTTATGGCCGATTCGGTGCGAACCTGCCGATGATAGCGATGGGACTGCTGACGCTCGGCTGGTTTGCCGCGATCACCGGTATGGTCGGAGATATCTGGGGAACGTTCCTGGGAAATCCCAGCGGGATCATCGTGTTTAACCCGGCAGAACACGGCTATAACGGTGTGCCGATCACCCTGGAAGTATTCCTTTCCTGTGTCGTCGCCGGTCTGCTGTTTACTTACACCTCATTGCACGGCATGAAAGGACTGGAAATTATCGCCATTCCGGTTTCCCCGATTATTATGATCATCGCCGTGATCACCGGTTATGCCATGTTGCAGGAAGGCGGCGGGTTATCTGTTTTTATCGAAAACTCTAACCGTAATGAAGGGCTGATGTTGTCCACGGCCATCACCATGGTCGTCGGCAGCTGGATTGCCGGGGCGGTGATGGGCGTGGATCTGTTCCGCTTTAATAAAAGTATCTCTGCGGTATTCTGGGGATCGGCCGCCTGTTTTATCTTTACCAATCCGCTGCTCAACGTGGTCGGTTATATCGGCACCATGACGGTCGGAATGCCGAACTATATTACCTGGATGATTGAGAAAAGTTTCCTGCTGGCTCTGCTCGGCGTGATCACCTGGACTCTGTCACTGTGGACCACCAATGATGCGGAACTCTACTGTAACTCACTCTATACCGGACCGGTGCTGGATTCCGCGGGTATAAAAGTCAACAAAAACGTCCTTATTCTGACTACCGGGATTATCGGTACTATTCTCGGCGCTATCGGTTTCTATCAGATCTTCTTTGCTGATTTTATTAACTATCTCGGCATTATGGCGCCACCGCTGGCCGGGCCGTTACTGGCGGATTACTACATCACCCGCAGATGCCGCTACGATATCACGCAGATCAACCATCAGCCGAAATACAACTATGCCGGGGTGATCAGTGCGCTGGCCGGGATGGCGTCCGGTCTGATCATGGCACTGAATAATATTCTGTCTGACTGGCCGACCGGTCTGCTGGCATTAGTTCTTACCGTTATTATTTATCTGATATTGCATCCGCTGCTGGCGGCAAAAGCCACCTCACCGGCAACAGGGAGATCATAATGAAAAAAGTCTATCTGAATGAATTCACCACCGAAGAGCTGAAAAATCTGTTTGATAAGGGCGGGATTGACAGCGCCATTACGATTTTCGGCAGCTGCGAGAGCCACGGACCACACCTGCCGCTCGGGCCGGATCTGTTTGTGCCGGAAGCCGTTGCCCGCCGGGCGGCACAGCGGCTGTCCCGCACTATTGTGGTGCCGGGTGTGCCGTTCGGCACCTCTGCACACTATAACGGCACGCCGATGGCGATTAATATCCGCTTTGAAACGGTGATTGCCATTGCGGAAGATATGTTTGAAAGTCTGATTCAGTACGGCATCAAACATATTTTTGTCTTCAATGGTCATGACGGAAACATTCCGTCACTGGATATCGCGCAGCGGAATGTCAAAGCGCGTCATAAAGATGTGGTCTTTGCATTCCTGCCGGCCTGGTGGTCAGTGCTCGGCAGCCGTCTCGGGGAGAATTTCTTCCGTGAATGGAACGGCCTGGGACACGGTGGTGAGGGCGAATCCTCGATTACCGCCGCCGTGTGTCCTGATCTGTGTGATCTGAGCAAAGCCGTGCGCCAGATGCCGGAAGACAGTATCCGCCACGGTGATAACGTGCAGATTATGTGGGATATTACAGAGGTTTCTGTCACCGGTGCCACCGGCGACCCGACTTACGCCAGTATTGAGAAAGGTGAAAAAATGCTGAATGCACTGACCGACCTGGTCGTGGAAAGCATTGAAGCGCTGGAAAAAACCAACTGGAATTACGATTTACGCGCTAAGTAAACAGTAAAAAGCCCCGCAATGCGGGGCGTTTTTCAGAGTCCGGCAAATTCAGGGATCGGCGGGCGTCCGTGTGATTCCAGGAAATCCAGCACCCGGCGCGGTGTGACATTCAGGATACGCGCTTCCGGAAACTCAATTTCCCGCAGCATAGTCACCACCCGCTCAAAGTTACCCAGATATCCGGCGTAGTGGGAATCCGATCCCAGAGAAATCCGGCCGCCGTGGTCACGCACCGCTTCGGCAATCGCGCGGCAATTTTTCTCACTGCCCGCCCGTGAGTGCAGAAATGAGGAGTTATTCATCTCCAGTGCCACATTACACTCTTTCGCTGCCTGCACCACTGCCTGAATATCCAGCGGGTATTTCGGGTTTCCCGGGTGGGTGATAATCTGCACTTTTCCGCTGCGGATAGTGGCAATCATGGCTTCGGTATTGGCCGCCTGTCCCTGCGGCGGCAAGACCGGTTCGTGAAAACCGGCGAGAATAATATCCAGCTGCTGCGCCATTTTATCTGTGCAGTCAGTTTCTCCGGCCTGATTTTTAATATTAGCCTCAATACCGTACAGCAGCCCGGCACCGTTAATCATACGCGGCAGAACCGGCATATTGGAAAAATGCCACGGATGCGGCCCGTCAGCCATGTCAGGGCCGTGATCGGTGATCGCAAACAGGGTTATGCCTTTTTCCGCGGCTTCCGTAAAATATTCACGCACGGTACTGTAAGCATGAGTACTGGCAACTGTATGGGCATGTAAATCAACCGGATATATCACTCTGCTCTCCTTTTCTGCGGCTAAACGCCTCTTAACCCTATCAGATTCTGAAACGGATCTTCAACCTGACACATCCGTAATCCGCTCTCAATGCTTATCGGCCCCCGGTATAAGCGGGCACCAAGGGATTCAAAATGCGACAGCGCCTGTGTGAGGGAGTCTGTCTGCCAGTACAGTACCGAGCCCCTCTTCCCGTTACTGACTTTGTCATCTGCCTGTACAATTTCGAGGTTAAAACCGGGCAGGCATAACAGGGTGAAATCAAATTCCGGCAGGTAGCGAACCTCTGCCTGAGGAAAAGCCAGCTGATACCAGGCCAGCCCTGCGGCCACATCCGGAACGTGAATTAACACGCTGGCGGGCGTCAGGGTTATCATCCGTTATTACCGTTCTGCAGCAGTTGTCCGATCAGTCCGGACAGCGCCGGGTGGTCTTCATGCCAGACGGTGATCCCGTTTGCCTCAAACAGTGCGGTTGCCACACCGTTACCGGATTTCAGTGAGCCGTCAAATGCACCACTGTAGATCCGGCCGCTGCCGCAGGACGGACTGTCAGCTTTCAGAATCACATGCGTGATATTCCGCTGTTTCAGATACTCAAGCGCCCGCAGTGCCCCCTGCTTAAAGGCATCAGTGACATCTTCGCCGTCGCTGCCGGTAACCCGGGCGGTCCCCGCCCAGACATCACAACCCTCACCGCCGGTGATTTCCGCCGGAGCGCGGGGTACCGGCAGGCCGCCGAGGATTTCCGGGCATACCGGAACGGCCATGCCGCTGTTCTGCAGGGCTTTCAGCGGGGCATATAATTTATGGCTGCCGTCGTAACGGACGGCTTCACCTGCCAGGCAGGCACTGATTGCAATCATCGTGCTCTCTCAGAGGTTACCGGTATAATTCAGATAGTGATAATCAATCACCTGATAGTAAATAATTTATGAAAACGGAACAAGCCGGGCAGATATCTCCTTTTGCCTGAAAAAATGCTAAACTCTGCACGATCACCTATTTAACCGGAGTATACCCCGTTATGCACGCACCATCCCCGTCAGAAAAACCGGTCTTATCCGTTTTTGATTTTGACGGCACACTGACCCGCCGGGACAGCTTTGTTCCTTTCCTGCGTTTTGCGTTCGGGAAACGTGTGTTTTCCCTGCGGATGCTGCGTCTGGTGCTGCCGACGCTGCGTTGCTTTTCACGCAAACTGACCCGCGATGAACTGAAAGAAGTGCTGATCACCACCTTTCTGACCGGTACTGATGCCCGCTGGGTGGAAAAGAAAGCACAGGAATTTTGTGAGCGTTACTGGCATAAGATGATGCGTCCGGAAGGTTTGCAGGCGGTGGCGGCAGAGATTGCATCGGGTGCGGAAGTCACTCTTTGTTCCGCATCACCTGAGCTGGTGCTGCGGCCGTTTACTGAACGGTTGGGGATCAAACTTATCGGTACTCAGCTGGAAGAGAAAGACGGCATTCTGACCGGGAAAATCAACGGCAATAACTGCCGTTGCGGACAGAAAATTGCCCGGCTGCAACAGGTTTACGGTGATTTATCTGCCTACCATATGCGGGCCTGGGGGGATTCACGCGGGGATTATGAATTGCTGTATGCCGCCGGAGAGCCTCACTGGCGTCATTTTCACCGCAATCCGGCGAAATATGAAAAACGCCGCAAACAGTTTTCATCCCGCTGAAAGCAAAAACGGGCTGTATCATACAGCCCGTCAAAAATAACAGCGGCTGTTATTTTGCCATTTGCTGTTCCATCATTGTCTTAGCCTGCGCTAACGCATCAAGACCCTGCTTACAGGCTGTATCCTGAGCATCCGCAGGTAATTGCATAAACTGTTTTTTAGAATCAGCATACTGCTGTTTCATGGTATCAATCTGACCTTTCATTGCATCATTTTTGGATAACAGGTCAACATACTCATCAACCTGTTTAAAGTAATCTTCACAGGCGGAAGATAACTGAGCAGAAAATGCAACTGAAGAAAGTGATAATAACCCGGCAGCCATAATTAACTTTTTCATTAAAAATCCCTTTAATCCATTGTTATTGAGCCTGTAATGTAATCATTAACAATTTTGCGGACTATCAGTTTTCTCTTAATTAGCATTACCATAAAGAGGATAATATATACGGTGAAATAGTTTACACATCAATAATAATTAATATCATTGATGATTAGTCATTTTCTCTGTTCAGCCTGAGGAAATAAAATAATTCCGGATCATCGTCATCGAGGTTATCCACCTGACCGCTGAGCACAAACCCCTGACGCAACAACAGCGCCTGCATACCGGTATTCGAGGCATTCACCGAGGTAAACAGTTTTTCTGTCCGGCACTGCTGCTGCAATGCCGCCAGTAATGAGCTGCCGATCCCCAGCCCGCGCAGTGCGGGATCGACCATCAGTAACTCAATAAATCCGCAGCCGAAAAAGTGATAATGCAGCACGCCATAACCGGCAATTTTCCCTTCATGCCGTGTCACAAAACAAACGTTCTGTTCAATCCAGCCGCCGATTGCCTCACGACGCTGCGACTCCCGTGCTGCAATAGTGTCAAGGGCGATCAGCTGCGCAAGATCCTGTTCTGTTGCCGGGACAACAGCCCCGGCAGTTCTGTTATGTGTCATGATGATTTTCAGCTGTTCTCCGCTGCGGTATCTGTTTTTTCCTGCTCCTGCTTTTGTGAAGCCAGCAGTTCCAGCAGCGCATACTGTTTTACCGTCCGCTGTTCTGCTTTTTCTGCCAGAATGGCAGCTCTCGCAGGGTCACTGCTGTTCAGCCGGTTAAACCGCTGCTCCTGATTCATCACTTCTGCCAGTGATTGTGACGGCGGACGGGAATCCAGTACCAGCGGTGCTTTGCCGGTTCCTTCCCTGCGCGGGTCAAACCGGTACAGCGGCCAGAATCCGCTGGCGGTCAGGGCTTTCATCTGATCATAGCTGAATGCAAGGTCATAACCATGCTCCTCACACGGGCTGTAGGCAATAATCAGGGACGGACCGGGATAGGATTCTGCCTCCTGAATCGCTTTTACCGTCTGATTCATCTGTGCACCAATCGCAATTTGTGCCACATACACGTTGCCGTACATCATCATGGATACGCCCAGATCCTTGCGGGATTTGCCTTTACCCTCCTCACCGAATTTGGTGACCGCCCCCATCGGCGTGGCTTTTGACTGCTGGCCGCCGGTGTTGGAGTAGCATTGGGTATCGAGTACCAGTACATTCACATTCTCACCGCTGCTCAGTACATGATCCAGCCCGCCGAAGCCGATATCATAAGCCCAGCCGTCACCGCCAATCAGCCAGACGGATTTCGGCAGCAGATAATGTGCGTCCTCTGACAACTCACGTGCACGCGGGTCAGGATTATCCGCCAGTAACGCCCGCAATTCAGTGATGGCCGCACGTTTCTCATCCGCGGACAGCGCCTCATCCGCCAGCCGCTGCTGTAATTCATCCGGCAGCTGAGTGGCAAACGTCATCAGCAGCCGCCGTACCCGTTTTTTATGCTGATCTGCCATCAGGCGGAATCCCAGACCGAATTCAGCATTATCCTCGAACAGCGAGTTCGCCCAGGCCGGGCCGCGTCCCTCTTTGGTGGTGGTGTACGGCGTGGTCGGCAGGTTACCGCCGTATATAGAAGAACACCCGGTGGCATTGGCGATCAGTAACTGCTCACCGTACAGCTGGGTCAGCAGTTTGATATACGGTGTTTCCCCGCAGCCCGCACAGGCGCCGGAGAATTCAAACAGTGGTGTGATAAGTTGTGATGTCCGGATATCAATGCGCTCAAGCTGCGATGCCGGGAGGTCCGGCAGTTGCAGGAAGAAATCAAAGTTGGCTTTTTCCTCTGCCAGATGTGCCAGCCGCGGCTGCATATTTATCGCGCGGACAGCCGGGTCTTCCCGGTCTTTCGCCGGACAGACCTCATAACAGAGATTACAGCCGGTACAATCCTCCGGGGCGACCTGAAGGACATAATCCATCCCTTTCATATCGCGGGCTTTGACCGGCAGGCGCTGCAATGTGTCCGGCGCGCCGCTGAAATCGGCGGGATCAGCCACTTTGGCACGGATAGCCGCGTGAGGACAGGCCGCGACACAGTAGTTGCACTGGGTACAGAGGGACGGTTTCCAGACGGGGATCATCTCCGCGATATTGCGTTTTTCCCAGCGGGTGGTGCCGGAAGGCCAGGTACCGTCCGGCGGGAATGCCGATACCGGCAGAGCATCGCCGCGTCCGGCCAGCATCATGGCAGTGACAGTTTTGACAAAGTCCGGCGCGTTATCCGGCACGACCGGCGGACGCGGCAGGCTTTGCGGATCGACTGCCTGCAACGGCACGCGATGCAGGGCTTCCGGGGTACGGGCTATCGCCATCAGGTTATCCTGAACGACACTTTCCCCTTTTTTACTGTAGCTGCGGATAATCGCCTGCTGTAAATAAGACTGAATTTCAGCCGCCGGCAGCAGTGCCGTCAGATGGAAAAAGGCCATCTGCATCACCGTGTTAATCCGCGCACCGAGGCGGCATGCACGGGCAATACGGTACGCGTTGATGACATACAACTGAGCCTGTTTCTCTGCCAGAATCGCCTGAACATCCTGCGGAATATGGTGCCAGACCTCATCCGCCGGATACGGACTGTTCAGCAGGAAAATCCCGCCCGGCGCCAGTTTTTCCGCCATTTCATATTTATCGAGGAACTGCCACTGATGACAGGCAATAAAATCCGCCTGCCTGATCAGATACGTGGCGCGGATCGGCTGTTCACTGATGCGCAGATGAGAAACGGTCAGGCCGCCCGCTTTTTTCGAGTCATAAACAAAAAAGCCCTGAGCATAGTTATCCGTATGACTTCCGAGGATCTGAATAGCATTTTTGGCCGCCGAAACGGTACCGTCGCTGCCCAGCCCGTAAAACAGTGCAGTGAGACGATGTGTGACCGGCAGTTCCGCCGGAACCGGTGTCAGGGAAAGCCCGGTAACATCGTCAATAATCCCGGCAGTAAAGCGCCGTTTCGGCGATGTTAGTGTCAGTTCACGGAAAATAGCCATCACGCAATCCGGATCGAATTCTTTGGATGACAGCCCGTAGCGTCCGCCGATAATGCGCGGCAGTTGTGCCCGCTCACCGTTCTGATACGCTTCGGCAAAGGCAGTCATCACGTCCAGATACAGCGGCTCCGCCTGCGCACCCGCTTCTTTGGTGCGGTCAAGCACAGCAATGTGCTGCACGCTTTCCGGAATAGCATCAAGGAAATGCTGTGCGGAGAACGGCCGGTAGAGATGCACTTCCAGCACGCCGACTTTTTCGCCCTGCGCCATCAGTTTGTCCGCCACTTCCTCTGCCGGGCCAGCGGCCGATCCCATCAGGATAATCAAGCGCTCTGCCTGCGGATGTCCGTAATACGTAAACGGCTGATAATAACGGCCAGTAACATCACCAAACGCCGCCATGGCATCAGTGACATGCTGATAAACCGCGTCATACCACGGATTCGTGGCTTCGCGGGACTGGAAATAGGTGTCCGGATTTGCGGATGTACCGCGTATCACCGGATGTTCCGGCGACAGTGCTCTGTCACGGTGAGCGCGGATCGCCTCCGCAGGGATCAGTTTACTCAGTTCGGCACGGCTGACCGAGATGATCTTGTTCATCTCATGGGAAGTACGGAAACCATCAAAGAAATGAATAAACGGCACGCGGCTGTTCAGCGTGGCTATCTGTGAAATCACAGCAAAGTCCTGAGCCTGCTGGACGCTGTTGGCGCACAGCAGTGCACAGCCGGTCTGACGCACCGCCATCACATCCGAGTGATCACCGAAAATAGAGAGCGCGTGGGTCGCGACTGTCCGCGCCGCCACATGCAGGACAAACGGGATCAGCTGTCCGGCGATTTTATACAGCGACGGGATCATCAGCAGCAATCCCTGGGACGATGTGAACGTGGTGGACAGTGCACCGGTCTGAAGTGCACCGTGGACAGTGGCGATGGCCCCGCCCTCCGACTGCATTTCCATCATGCGCGGCACGTCGCCCCACAAATTCGGTTCCCCGGTTGCGGACCAGTGATCGGCATATTCAGCCATGCCGGAGCTCGGGGTAATAGGATAGATGGCGATCACTTCATTCAGCTGATACGCCATCCGGGCCACCGCCTGATTCGCATCAGTGGTGATCATGCTATGTATTTTTTTGCTCACAATAAGACCCTGCATTTTTTATTATTTTTTACAACATAGCAGAATAAAAAATGCCGGATTATCGTGATTGTGGTTTGTTATACGTGTGTAAGGCGCGTTTACTGTGTCACTGTCAGCACATAGTCTTCCGCCTCACAGCGGTATATTTCACTGACCTGCGGGCATCCCCGCAGTGCCGGAAGGCGATCATCACTGACACTGAGCCGTATCCCCAGACCACAGGCTTTACCGAGTGACGGCGGGATATCCGTCACCGTAAAAGGCTGCCCGGCTGCCGTGAGATGTTTGCGCATCGCCACCACACCGAGCATATTTTCAAATAAAATCAGATAGTCATTCATAAACGGAGATCCCTGCCGGTACCGCTGCCTGTTTCTGTAACTGACGGATACCGTAAATGGCCGCGCCGATAGCACCGGCAAACTGTCCGTCCGGATGCGTGATCACCTCAGTTCCCAGATGCTGCGACAGCCGCTCACAGAATACCTGACTGCGGCTGACTCCGCCGCTGAACAGTACTGACGGTACAGTGCTCAGCCGCTTGGCAAAACCGGCAGTACGTTGTGCCATGGAATTAACAATTCCCGACAGAATTGACTCAGGCTCCACCCCGGCGGAACGCAGGCTGATCACTTCAGATTCAGCAAAAACGGTACACATGCTGGAGATAGCATGCGGCTCAATCCCGCGGATGGTGTTATCCACCGCAGTGATGTCGGTACCGAGTGTCCGGCTGATCACATCCAGAAAACGACCAGTTCCGGCGGCACATTTGTCATTCATCAGAAAATCCGTGAGATGTCCCTGCTCATCGAGCCGGATCACCTTACTGTCCTGGCCGCCGATATCAATCACTGTGCGGGTCTGCGGATGCAGCCAGCGCGCCCCGATACCGTGACAGGAGATTTCTGTGACCTGTTTGTCAGCAAAATCCGCCAGTTTGCGGCCATAGCCGGTGAGAGTCAGATACGGTTTGGTGTCACATTCACCGCAGAGGGTTTCCCAAGCTTCCAGAATCGCCGATTGCGGCCGGAACGGTGTCGGGATCAGAAAGCGGCGCAGGATCACGCCGCCGTCTTCATCACTGAATAAAACCCCTTTGGTGGCAGTCGAGCCGGAGTCAATACCAATACTCAGCATGACGCCTCCTTATAACATCTCAATAAAGGCGGCAATGCGGGTCGCAAGCTGACCGGTGTCAGACGTGGAATAATCTGTCTCAATAGCCATATACGGAATATCGTGTTTTTCACGGATGTGCCGGTTTATCAGCAGCGATTCCACCGCATAGGTGTGACAGGCCTGGAGGATCACATCAATCACCCCGTCCACCTGATAGTCCTGCACCATCTCACTGAGCATATTCAGGCGCTGTGTGTTCGGTGAAATACAGGAACAACCGATAGCGAGGTATTTTTCGGTCAGGGCGTCATAAACATCGGCCTGCGGATTTTCATCCACACACTGCTCGGTTGCTTTCGCACCGGTGCAGTTTTCATAACCGACAACCCAACCGCCGTTTTCTTCGATAATCCGCACCACTTTTTCCGCCGCACCGCCAATCGGACAGCCGGTGATCAAAATACGCGGACGCGGGTCAAGCCGTTTACCTGCGGCATATTCCGCCCGTACTTTGGCGGTCAGTGTTTCCAGTTCGCCAATCAGCGCGCGTTTATCAAATTTGAAGGTAGCGCCATACACCACACTCAGAATTTCACGGCCGGTCATTGCAGGTGGATTGAGCTGCCCGAGGCGGTAGAATTCCGTCAATGCACGGCGTTCGCGGTTACGCAGATCGATAGCATCGCGTATCCCCTGCTCCGTGATTTCACAACCGAACTGTTCTTCCAGCCGTTTCTGAAAACGGATAATTTCCGAACGCCAGAGTGCGACAGATTCCGCACTTTCACTGTTATTCGGTAACTGCATCACATGGACAGGTTTGAATTCCGCCATGTATTCATACATTTTCTTTTTGCCGTCGCAGGTGGTTTCACCGACCACGATGTCAGAAAAATAGAAGTAGGGGCATTTATCGGTTTTACCGAATCCGTAGCTGCTTTTGATCAGGGGACATAAGTTGCGGGGTAAGGTTTTTTCCGCTTCTTCAATGGTTTCATCACTGGTTGAACAGAGAGAGACAACCGCGGCACCGGCAGCCATGGCAATTTCCTGCGGCATAAAGGTGCAATAGGTTCCCACCAGTGGGATACCCTGCTCTTTCAGTTCCATAACAGTGAGAAAGCCCTGTTGGCGGGCATCGGAGAAATCAGAAAAGATCGACGGAAGTTCTGTGACTAATGACATAAGTAGACCTACCATTATCATTATTAAAGTGTGGCGCCAGAGTAGACCTATTAATAATAAGGATAATTGAGGTAAATCATATTCAGGGTGAATATCCCTGACGGAACTAAATTAACGTGATCTTAAATCACAACGCCCGGCAACGGAATTATCTGGCACCCTGCGTTGTCAGTCAGTAAGCTTCAGGGTAATCATAAACCTGACTGATACTTTTCCCTGAGAGCTTCCCGATAATGTTAACCGGAATAAATCATCTGACCCTCGCGGTCGCCGATTTGGATCGCAGCCTGCATTTTTATCACGGCATTCTGGAAATGACTCTGCATGCCCGCTGGAAATACGGAGCGTACCTGACCTGCGGGGAGCTGTGGATCTGTTTATCCGCAGACCCTGAAATCATTCACCGCCCCGTTCATCAGGGTTATACCCATTACGCTTTTACGCTTCCTCCTGAACGGTTCCCGGCCTTTCGCGCACTTCTGGCCTCTCATCAGATAACGCTCTGGAAACATAACCGCAGTGAGGGGGATTCCGTCTATTTTCTCGACCCAGACGGCCACCAGCTGGAAGCGCATTCCGGCGGGATAACGCAGCGGCTGAATGCCTGCCGCGAGGCTCCGTATGAAGAGATGATATTTCCGCCATCCGGGCAGATAAATGTGTAAGATGGGGAAAACCTTATCTTACGGAGATACTGCTATGTCTGATTATCCTGCCGTTCCCGGTGTGCTGTTTGTCGCCGGTTTTGGTCCGGTGACCCGCGAGCCCGCCCGCAGCAAACACTTTTTTGCAGATACTGTCGGCCTGCCGCTCACTGAATCTGAAGGCGCGCCCGATTACCTGACAGCGGATCACAGTCTGCACGGTGTGAAGCACTTCGCACTCTGGCCGCTCAGCCAGGCAGCCGTCTCCTGTTTCGGGCAGGACACCTGGCCGTCGTCACATCCGGTGCCGCAGGCCTGGGTCGAATTTGAAGTGAACGACCTGGCAGCGGCCACGGAATTTTTACAGTCACGGGGCTATCCGCTGCTGGTGGCAAACAGAACCGAGCCGTGGGGGCAGTCCGTCACCCGTCTGCTCAGCCCGGAGGGTTTACTTGTCGGGCTGACTATCACGCCATGGCTGCGGGATAACACCGGCGAATAACCGCCGGTGCCGGGGTTGCCGTTATCCGCTACTGACGCAGACTGACAGCAACCCGGTTAAACGCATTCATCAGGCCGGCAGCGATAGTCAGGTCACTCATTTCCTCATCGGAAAAATGTGCCTTCACACGCTGCCAGACAGCATCATCCGTATTTTGTGCAGATAATAACGTGACGGACTCTGTCCATTCCAGCGCCGCCCGTTCACGATCGCTGAAGCGCTCACTCACACGCCAGCCTGCCAGTGCGTCGAGTTTTTCCTGAGCCGTTCCCCGCTTACGCAGCGCTGCCGAGTGCATTTCCAGACAAAATGCACAGCCGTTAATCTGTGATGTTCTCAGATAAACCAGCTCAACCAGTTCAGATGATAATGAACTGGTTTCCAATGCATTTTTACAGGCAATCAGTCCCGCATACGCCGCCGGACTGAGTTTCGGATAAGATAAACGAAGTAATGACATAACGGACCTGCCTTTGTCAGAAGTGAAAACGTGTCTCCCGGACACCGGGAATAATACCTGGTGATATAACCAGTCATGCCGTTATGTTATGGATAAATTTACAGTATCGTTATCGACATTGTGTGATGCCGGTTAAAACGGTCCCTTAAAAATAAAGAACGCACCGGCAGCAATAAACCCGAAACCGATAAGGTGATTCAGCGTGATACTCTCACCGAGGTAAGCCACTGAGAACACCATAAAAACACACAGAGTGATCACTTCCTGCATCGTTTTCAGTTCAGCCGCACTGTAATACTGATGTCCCAGCCGGTTAGCCGGTACCGCCAGACAATATTCCGCCAGGGCAATCAGCCAGCTGAAAAAAAATAACCGCAATAAGCGGTTTACCGGTAAATTTCAGGTGTCCGTACCAGGCAAACATCATAAAAATATTCGAGATAACAAGCAGAAAAATCGGGAGAAACTTCGCCAGCATGGGGTGTCCGTCAGTAAGAAAATGATATCGGCCGCTATTTTACGCCTGTATCAGATAAACGGATATATGATCCGGATAATAGTTTCAGAAACTGAATTTCTCGTCATCTGCTTATAAAATTTGAATTTTACGCGTATTCAGCCCTTTATTCTTTCCGCTGATTTCCGGAAGATTGAACTGAACTGATTGTGCGGATAACTGCATCCGTTTACACTTAATATTTGTAGAAACCATTATCGTGTTTATGCGTTTATTAACTTTCTTATTATCATCATCGTTCTGCATATCCGGCTACGCCGCCGGAGGAGCACTGAACGGTTATTACAATTGCGATATTCCATCCGCCAGTTATCAGCGAAAACAGGGCGCGATGCGTGATTTTTATTTTCCGGATAAACAGCGCAAGGCTGTCGTTTTGTTTCACGATGACCGTTTTACAGTGCTTGATACGAAACCAACCCCTTACCACTCTCCGGTGCTGACACCGATTACGCAGTTTGCCACCATGTCAAAGCAGGATTTGCAGGAGATCGGCGAAGATACGCTGGTTTATGCCGGGATCAGTAACGGGCTGGCCTATTTCACCCCGTCAAAACAGCGATTTGTCTTCGGACTGAACAAACGCGGCGGCGGCAATAACGGCTCTTTTCTGCTGGAACTGCAAAACTGCCGCCGGACAGCACACTGAGCCGCCCGTCAGTCACACACCTGCATTACCGCTTCCCGCAGCCAGCCTAATGCCGGGTCACCCTCACTGCGCTGGTGCCATAACATCTGAAAACTGAGCGGTGCGATAGTCAGCGGCGGTTCAAACACCTGTAATGACGGGCTGAGTATTTCCGGCAGTGCCCGTTGTGCCACTGTCAGGATCAGGTCAGTTCCTTCCGGCAGCTGTGAGGCTATCTGCCAGTAAGGCACAGAAACCGCAATACGCCGCCGGTAATTCAGCAACTGTAACTGCCGGTCAATCTCATTGGCTTCATACGGTTTCATACTCGCCAGAATATGCGGGTGTGAGAGCCAGTCCGCCATCGGCATCGTGCCGTTGGTGCAGTACTGTTTATCCGCAACACTGACCATGGTATCCGTAAATACGGTCTTCGTCCGCAGAGTGTAATCCGTGGCATTAAACACCCCGAACGCCAGGTCAAGACTGCCTTCCTGTAATTTTCCCTGCATCTCTTCACGGCTGCCCTGCCAGATTTGCAGATCAACCTGCGGAGCCGCATTGCGCAGATAACGGATTAATTTTGCACTGAAAATAGCCGCTCCGTAATCGGACATCGCAATATTAAAACGCCGGTTGCAGTTTTCCGGACGGAAATCCTGTTGTGCTATCAGGTCATCAAGCTGGCCCAGCGCCTGTGTCAGCGGTGCATACAGCGCTTCCGCTTTGCCGGACAGGTGATAGCGCCCCTGCCTGCGGATAAGCAGCGGATCCTGAAATAAATCCCGCAACTGATTCAGCGTATGGCTGACCGCGGGCTGACTGCGGTGCAGCGCCGTCGCCGCCCGGCTGACATGGCGTTCACGCAGCAACGCATGCAGAGTAACCAGCTGATTTAAATCCAGTTTCTTTATATTATTCATCATACGAATAGTGCTCTATAAAATTGTTCATTTCCTGTTCTTCCGGAAATCACCTATGATTGATGTTAATAAAACGTTAACCGGGGAGGTCACTATGTCAACCTTATCATTATCTGCTATTGCATTGATTGTTTGTGCTTTTTTTGCCGGTGCTATTGTACCGGTACAGGCGGTCAGTAATGCGGTATTAGCACGCCATCTGGGTCATCCGTTATGGGCCAGTCTTGTATCATTATTAATCAGTATTATTGTTTTAGCACCGTTATTATTTATTTTTAAAGTTCCTAAGCCGGTACTGAGTGCTGATTTGCTTCATCAGCCGTTCTGGATTTGGCTCGGCGGTATTGCCGGGATGCTGTACCTGACGTCTGCCCTGATCCTGGTACCGAAAATCGGCAGTATTACTTTTTTCGTTATGGTGATTGCCGGTCAGCTGGTCATTTCCGCACTGATTGAACACTTCGGTCTGTTCGGAATGCCAAAGCAGCCGGTTCAGATAGCAAAACTCGCCGGTATCGGTCTGGTGGTGGCAGGTGTCCTGGTGATGCAGTTTGCGGGTGAAAAAAAAGCCCGCGACAGTGACGGCGGGGCAGGAAATGCAACTCAAATCGAACAGACAATAAAAAGATAGGTTTGGTATCCCGGAATATTACTGCACAGCGTCAGCTTCCTTCTCCGCTTCCGGGCGGCGCGAAGGTCGCTGTAATAAGAATACTCCGCTCATAATCAGCACCATCGACAGAATCTCTGTCACGCCAAGCTGCTCATTGGCCGCGAGGAATCCGACAATCAGAGCCACTACCGGCGGAATATAGGTTACAGAGGATGCCACCACTGCCCCCAGGTTCAGGATCAGGTAGTAATATGTCAGATAGGCCACCCCGGTGCCGAGCAATCCCAGCCCGATGATCAGTCCGAGACTGGCAGTGCTGTCCTGCGCAATCGCGGTAATCCCGGTAAACGGCGTGATACAGGCCAGGATCAGCAGCGCAAGACCAATCTGATAAGTCGTCAGTGCCAGCGGGGCTATCTGTTTGTCGGCCAGGAATTTTTTGGCATACACAAATGAAATCCCCACACTCAGTGACCCCATGATCATATAACCCACCCCGGCGAGGCTGATACTCTCTCCGCTGACCTGCCAGGGTTTGGCGATCAGAATCACACCGGCAAAACCGAGCATCAGCCCGCACAGACGTACCAGCGTGATTTTTTCCTGCCGCAGAAAAATTGCCGCAACAATAAACGAGAACAACGGAATCGCGCCGCTGAGCACACCGGACACGCCGGAGAGCAGCAGTGAAGTCCCGGAGGCAAATGCCCAGTAATAAATCACCGTTGCCAGCAGTGCCATGACCAGAAAATGCCCGGTATATTTCAGGTGTTCGCGGCGCACGGCTTTCTGCATCCACGCCATCACCGCGATCGGCACAAAACCGCATAACACCCGTAAAAAGACAATCTGCACCGGTGAGATCCACTCACTCGCCTGGCGCATAAAAATAAAGTTGGTGCCCCAGATAATCCCGAGGAACGCAAACGCTGCTGCCGTTTTACTGTTCATACTATTGATACCCCTTTTTTCTGATGGGGCTATTGTTCTGAATCCGGGGCTGTGCTACAACCGATTTAAATTACCTTATGAAAGAGAAAAACTATTTCATGGATCGTTATCCGCCGATAAAAGCCCTTCTGGCCTTTGAAGCCAGTGTCCGGCTGGGGAGCTTTATCAAAGCCGCAGAGTCTCTGCATGTCACGCCGGGAGCGGTCAGTCAGCAGATAAAAAAGCTGGAGGAGGAATTGGGGGTGATGCTGTTTTTGCGGGAGATCCGCAAACTGACGGTGACAGAGACAGGACAGAAATACTATCGCTTAATTCAGCCTGCGCTGGCACAAATCCGGGCTGCCGGTGAGGCGATCCGCTATGCGGCACACCATACGCTGACCCTTTCCATGCCGCCCGGGCTGGCATCCAAGTGGTTTTCCCCCAGGATGAGTGACTTTGTCCGCACCTTTCCGGGGCTGGATCTCCACCTGAATGCCACGGCGGCACTGATCTCGCTGGAAAAAGATAATGTGGATCTGGCCGTCCGCTATACGGATTTGTCCCGTGCGCAACCGTCCCGGGTACTGTTATCCGATGCTCCCTGCCGTCTGTTCTGTCACCCCGCTTATGCTGAGCAGCAGTCACTTCACCACCCGGCAGATCTGAAAAACGCCGTGCTGCTGCATACCACGCTCTATCCATACTGGGATGCCTGGCTGGAACAGTATGCGGGGATAGCGCCCGGCAGCACACTGCCCGCCGCCGGGTTGCATTTTGATCAGTTTTTACTGGCGATTGATGCGGCGGTACATCAGCAGGGTATTCTGATTGCCAATGATTTTCTGCTGGAACACGAACTGACACAACAGACGCTTATTCCGCTGTTCCCGGCACTGACACTGCATTCGGGGAAAGGATTTTATCTGCTGCATAACCGCCACAGCACCGATCAGGCGATGATCAGCGCCGTCAGTGACTGGTTTTGTCATGCATTTGCTCACACTGCGGAGAATAAATAATGAGATACCTCACCGGATAACACCGCGCCGCAGTTGTTACACCGGACGCCCGGGTTTACCGGAACCGAACGGATGATCTTTTACTGTCAGCCACTCGCGCCACTGCTGCTGCCAGAGAAGCGGTAACTCACGCCGCCAGATCATACCCATTTTCCAGGAGGCTTGTGCAAAGCCGGTCAGCGGGTAAAACGTGACATCCGGATGCCCCGGATCACCGGCTCCGCCGGGCAGCAGTGCAATACCGGCACCGGCCGCGACCAGGGCAATCAGAGTCCGGATATCGTTGCTGTAGTGCACGGCCTGCGGGGTAACATGATTAGCATCCAGAAATGCCGTTATCTGGTGATACAGCCCGGCCCCCCGGTTTTCATGCAATGTCAGCAGCGGATTACGGGTGAGCAGTGACAATTCCTGACCGGACTGCACCACCGTTCCGGCAGGTACCGCAAGTGATAATGTTTCCTGCTTAAAGGTAACGGCTTCCAGCCGGTGAACTGTATTCTTCGGCAGAGGCAGACGCATAAAGGCGATATCCAGTTCACCGGAAAGTAATTTTTCAGTCATTATCTGAGAGGGGAAGTCATCCAGAGACACCTGCACATCCGGCAGTATTTTCTGCAGCCGGCTGACAAATTCAGCCGCTTCTTTAAATGCCGAAATACCAAACCCGGTATTCAGCCGCGCCGGTAACTGACGGCTCAGCCGGGCCGCATAATGCATAAACTCCCGGCTCTGTAGCACCAGTGCCGTGGCCGCGGGCAATAATTCAGCGCCCTCCGCCGTCAGTTGAGCACCTTGTCGTCCGCGCACAAACAGTATCAGCCCGAGTCTGTTCTCCAGCAGTTTTATCTGTTTGGTCAGTGCGGGCTGGGTAATACAAAGGGCAGATGCCGCCTCATGATAATGTCCGCAACCGGCCAGAGTCACAAATGCCCGCAGTAAACGCAGATCCATGCTGATTATCCTGTCTGAGATGCCGGTCATGAGCATAACCTGACCGGCATCACCGGGCAATCATCCTTTCGGCCGGAGTTCCGGCGGTACGACCGCCACAGCGTCTTCCGAAAACCGGACTGTCCGCGCATCCCGTTCATAACCCTGACGCTGTGTCAGGATCTGATACAGCTCCGGACGGCGGCCGGTTATCCAGCGCCGCCCGGTGGATAACGGCAGCAGAGTCAGGTCGAGATCAGCCACCACCATATCATCCTCAACAGCCTGACTTTCCGCCACAATCCGTCCGTAAGGATCAATCACCATGGCATTACCGGTGCGGACTTCATCATCATCCTGTCCCACGCCGTTACTGAACAGATAAAATACCCCGTTATCATGCGCCCTTGCCGGCAGCCAGCGCATCAGCCAGCCGCGCCCGTGCTCTCCCTGAAAAGCCGTACGTAACGCTTCCGGATGTTTATCCCGTTCTTCCCACAATGTCAGCGGAACCGGTTTCATTCCGTACGGGCTGCGTGAACAGGTGCCGCCGGTCTGGTGCGGAGCCAGAATAATATCAGCCCCCATCAGTGCGCAGGCACGCGGGTTTTCTGTCAGATTATTGTCCCAGCAGATAAGAATGGCGGCTTTGACACCCCACGGTGTATCAAATACGGTGTATTGATTACCGCTGCGGATAACCGGATGTTCAAAGGCATGCAGTTTGCGGTGCGCATGATAAGTGCTATCCGGCATACAGGCCACATAGGTGTTATAGCAATAGCCGTCACCACCGTCTTCAATCAGCCCCGCCCCGATAATCATACCGGTTTCCCGGGCGCGGGTGCAGAGATACCGCAGTGACGGACTGTCCGCCAGCGGCTCGCTGAGTGCACGGACATCCTCATCCGGCAGTTTTGTCACATGCCAGTAGCCGGTGATGCACATTTCCGGCAGCACCAGAATCTGTACCTGCTCCGTGCGGGCGCGCTCAATAAACTGATCGATACAGGCAAGGTTGTATTCTTTGTCGCCGGGGCGGTGCTGAAACTGCACAGTGGCGACCCGCAGTGCGGAAGGCGTGTTAACAGGCATCATCATGTCCTCATCAGATTGAACTCTCTGCCGCTATCACACCACAGCACAGAGAGTCCGTATAATGAGTTATCTGATTCGTCCGATAACCAACAGGAATGGAAAGTGAGGATTTATTCAGCTGCCGGGCGTTTCTGCTCCGCGATCCGCTCCATCATCTCCGCCTGACGTTCTGCCAGACCACGGATTTGTTCCTCATAGCATGCGGTAAAGTCCGCAGGCAGCCGGGTAATTTCACCTTCCGCCACCTCAACCGGGGTGCCTGATTTATCCAGACCCCAGATAATATTGCCGTCACCGGCCACTTTCATCAGCGGCAGCACACCGGTGACTTCGTAATCCGCCAGCCGCTCACAGGCCGCCGTGACGGATGCCCACTCCGGCAGATCGGGGGTATCAAATCCGAGCAATACCACACCGCGCCAGAACGTCCATGCAGGTCCCACAGAATAGAGTTCCGCTTCCGGCCAGAATTCCTCCCGTGCCATCAAGCACAGACCGTTGGTGCGCTGACAGAATGCAGAGTAATACTCCGGTACCGGCACACCGGTCAGTGTCTCTGCTGCTGCGATAGCCTGCGGTTCCGGTGCCGGGGCGGCAACCACCTGAAAATAGTCGCTGTTGAGATCTTCCAGAATTTCCCATATACGCTGATGAAACTGTTCTGCTGTCATTGTCCTTCTCCCTGCTGATGGCGGATAACGCAGGCATACACACGCTGGTGTCCGCTGTCATCCTGTTCAATATACGCCCCCTGCAATTCCGGCACGAAGCCCGGAAAGCGATCGGCGGTCTCTTCCAGCGCGAGGAAATAGCGCTGAACCGGGGCTT
This sequence comes from Morganella morganii, assembly GCF_019242955.1. Classification (GTDB taxonomy): domain Bacteria; phylum Pseudomonadota; class Gammaproteobacteria; order Enterobacterales; family Enterobacteriaceae; genus Morganella; species Morganella sibonii. The sequence goes on along the minus strand of NZ_CP066129.1, from coordinate 1,410,422 downwards.
CCCAGACTTCACCCGGTACCACACACAATACGCCCGGCGGATACGGCAGTGCCCCTTCCGCCGCGATACGTCCGGCAATCTCCGACACCGCGACCCGTTCCGTATTGCCGCGGACAAATTCGGTATGTGCCGCTTTCGGTGACATCCGCACCGCTGGGAAACAGCGGCGGCGGAACATCTCTTTCTGGCGCTGTTTGACGTTGTGTTTCACAAACAGGTCATGCATTTCCTGACACAGCTGCCGCAGTGTATATCCCGCATAACGTGCCGGATACGTACGGCACAGTGACGGTAAAACGGTTTCCAGTGCTGCGTCGCTGTCCAGCAGTTGCTCAAACCGGGCAATCTGCCGGATCAGCCTCTGCATTTTTTCCGGGGTTTCTGCCGGCGTCAGTAAAAACAGGATCGAGTTCAGATCGCATTTTTCCGCGACAATCTGATTTTCGCGCAGGTAATACGCCAGAATCGTTGCCGGAACGCCGAAATCTTCATATTCCCCGCTGCTGACATCCACCCCCGGTGTGGTCAGCAATAATTTGCAGGGATCGACAAAATACTGATCGTCCGCATAGCCCTCAAAACCGTGCCAGCGCTCTCCCGGCACAAAGTTGAAAAAGCGCCGGTCTGAAGCGATCACCTCCGTTTCCGCTTCTGCCCACGGACGGCCGTCCACGGTATCCGGGATAAAGGGCCGGATATGCTGACAGGTTTTCAGCAGCAGTTTACGGGCGTCAATCCCGGTTCTGACACATTCAGCCCACAGACGCCTCCCGGATTCGCCCTCATGCATTTTTGCATTCACATCCAGTGCGGCAAACAGCGGATAAAACGGGCTGGTGGAGGCATGCATCATAAAAGCATTATTCATCTGCCGGAAGGAAACATAGCGATCCTGCCCTTTGATATGTTTATCTTTTTTATGGATCTGAGAAGCCTGAGAGAAACCGGCCATCTGTTTGTGAACTGACTGCGTCACCAGAATGCCGGGATCGTTTTCATTCAGTTCAAGCAGCATCGGCGAGCACATCTGCATCACCGGAATAAACTGCTCATAGCCGACCCAGGCGGAATCAAACAAAATGTAATCACACAGCGGACCAATACTGTCCACCACCTGACGGGCGTTATACACCGTACCGTCATACGTTCCCAGCTGGATCACCGCCAGCCGGAACGGACGTTTATCCCCAGCTTTCTCCGGTGCGGCTTCTGCCGCCAGTGCCCGCAGATAGTCCTCATCAAAACAGTGTGCGTCAATACCGCCGATAAACCCGGACGGGTTACGTGCCGCTTCCAGATAAACCGGCGTGGCACCGGCCTGGATCAGTGCGCCGTGGTGGTTGGATTTGTGATTATTGCGATCGAATAACACCAGATCTCCCGGTGTCAGCAGCGCATTCAGTACCACTTTGTTGGATGAGGATGTGCCGTTGAGAACAAACCAGGTTTTGTCGGCATGAAAAACGTTTGCCGCGTGCTGCTGTGCGGCCAGTGCGGCTCCCTCGTGGATCAGGAGATCACCCAGTGCGGTGTCCGCATTGCAGAGGTCAGCCCGGAACAGGGCATCACCGAAATAATCCGTAAATTGCTGTCCGGCCGGATGACGGCGGAAAAACTCACCGCCCTGGTGCCCGGGACAGGCGAAGGAGATGTTCTGCTGTTCCGTATACTGTTTTAAGCGCCCGAAAAACGGCGGCAGCAGGCTCTCTTCATAAGCCTGCACTGCGCGCAGAAGTGTGTCACAGACTGTGCGGCTGTCATCACGGCTGAGATCGATAATCCCGCTGATACCGTCAGGCAGCGCCGCAGTTTCACCGTCGCGGATCACCATAAAAACCGGCTGACCGAACCCCTGCTGCCGGATCCGTGCCGGCTGTCCGTTGCCGGCATCCTCCGGTGTCACCAGACACACAGACACCGCAGCGAAATCACATTCACTGAGAGGAACTGTTTCGAACGGGAGATCAGTCATACCGCAGAGCGGCGCGCTGACAGCACATTTTTTCTTGTTCATGACAACCCTGCAAAGTCAGTCTCCGCAGACAATCGCTGTCAGCAGAGTACAGTACGGAGACCGGCGGACAGACCGCCGGAAAAGCGGCCATCATAACATGCGGGGAGTCAGGCGCTACAACAGATTTTCCGGCATAATCCGGCGGATAAGAAAGTCGTTAAATTGCTGATATTCTTCCGGATTAATAACCTGCGGATAACTCAGGATCACCAGTTCGTGCGGCGGGAATTCCGGGCGGTAAGCCGGATGATGGTGAACGTAATCATTAACGGCAAAACCGCAGTGCTGATAAAAACGCAGACGGCGGCGGGCCACCTCATCCGTCAGCGGGTCTATTTCCAGAACAACCCGCTGTTTCTCCTGACAAAAAAGTGACAGCGCACGCTGCCCGACACCACTGCCGCGCATTTCCGGTGCAATGGCAATGTGCTCAATATAAAACAGTGTGCCAATCTGCCAGCATCCGGTAAATCCGGCAAAGCGGTCATTATCCCTTATCTGATACAGATGATATCCGGGCTGTGAAAACAGTTTATCCCGCCCTGCCCGCGTGCGTTGTTCATGCAGCGGGAAAGCGGATTCATACAGCGGACGAATATCATCAAGAACCGGGTCAGCCGGTGAGGTAACCGGAAGTAATTGCAGCATAAAAAGGTATCCAGCCTGAAAAATAAGAGTTACCTCACACTATCAGCAAAACCGGGGGACAGCAATCATCCCGGCACACCGCTGCTCCTATGGCGTAATATTCTGATTTGACCGGCTGTTTTCCGCATGCGGAAACCGGGTATCGGCCAGCTGAAAGCGGAAGTCATCGCGATCAATCATGCCGGTGATACTGTCAGCGTCATACAGCGCAAGCGCGAATTCCGCCATTTCCTCACTGGTGTGATAACGCGCAAAAGCACGATCATAATCATAAGAATCCGTATTATTCGCCACCTGACCAAATTCGGTCTGTGTGGCCGCCGGTGCCAGCACTTTTGCCCGCAATTTTGCCCCGCTGCGGATAAGCTCACGCGCCAGTCCTTCCGTATAGGCACTGACAAAAAACTTCGTCGCGCAGTAAGTCACCGCCGAGGGAACAATCGTATATCCGCCCGCCGAACTGATGTTGATCAGCTGCGCGCCTTCCGTATGCTGATAATCCTGCACATACAGGGCGGATAACACCATCAGGGCATTCACATTCAGAGCCAGCATTTTCTCCGCTTCCGCCACCGGCTGATCTGCCACCGGACCGTAATAGCCAAAACCGGCATTATTAATCCATGCAATAATATTCAGTGCGGACAACGAGTGATACAGTGCCGCCGCATTGCCGGGCACTGACAAATCACACACACGGATTTCTGCGGTGATATCCGGGTTCAGTTGCATCAGCTCCGCTTTCAGCGCCAGTAATACCGTTTCACGCCTGGCCACCAGCACCACATTGTTACCCCGGCGCACAAAAGCAGCCGCAATAGCCCGTCCTATTCCGGAACTGGCCCCGGTGATCACCACATAATTCTGACTGTTCATACAAACCTCCTTTGACATTAGTCTGCGGAGCGTAAAAGATAGAGTTCACTCGAGGTCAAGAGGTTTCTTGTATGCATTATTCCATCAGTGCGTTTTCTGCCTTAACCGGTTTCAGTATCCATACCCTGCGGTTTTATGAAAAAGAAGGTATTCTGATCCCGCAGCGCCGGGCAAATAATCACCGCAGTTACTCCGACCGCGATGCAGAGTGGGTCACCTTTATCACACGACTGAAAGAAACCGGGATGCCGCTGAAATCGATTAAACATTATGCGGATTTACGGGCTCAGGGAGAGGAAACGGCGCAGGCACGTATGGATTTACTGCTGGCGCACAGCGGGGTATTACAGCAGCAAATAGCGGTGCTGAACGATCATTTTCAGCACCTGGAGAAAAAAATAGATTACTACCGTGATTTACTCACCACGGCAGTCATCTGAGTGATATCAGTCTGCGGCACTCAGCCGGAATTTTTGTACTGAGCGTTGCAGTCCCTGTGTCTGCAACTCCAGTCCGGCGGCGGTTTCAGAAACACTGCTGACCAGCGAGGCATTCTGCTGGGTAACCGTATCCATCTGAGTAATCGCCGTACCGACCTGTAAGATACCTTTGGTCTGCTCTTCTGACGCGATGGCAATTTCTTTCATGATAGCGGTCACTTCACCGGAAGCGCGGACAATCTCCTCCATCGTTTCCCCGCCGCCGGCCACCTGTTTAATGCCCTGATCGACGCGGGAGACCGCATTGGCTATCAGCCGTTCAATCTCTTTGGCCGCATCCGCACTGTTGCTGGCCAGTGTCCGCACCTCACCGGCCACCACCATAAAGCCGCGTCCGTGAACTCCGGCCCGTGCCGCTTCAATCGACGCATTCAGCGCCAGAATATTGGTCTGGAATGCAATGCTGTTGATCACATTGGTGATCTCCGCGATTTTCCGTGAACTATCAGAAATTTCGTCCATTGTGCGGATAACAGAGGCGATCATCTCATGCCCCTGATGTGCGGTTGAGGAAGTCACTTCCGCCAGTTCGCTGGCATGATGCGCATGATCCGCATTCAGTTTCACCGTCGCGGTGATCTCTTCCATACTGGCGGCGGTTTCTTCCAGCGCGGCGGCCTGCTGCTCAGTACGGGAAGAGAGATCCGTATTACCGCGCGCAATCTCCGAGGCACTTGCGCGCAGGGTATCACTGCCTTCACGGATAGAACTGACCGCATCCCGCAGGCTGCCCTGCATTTCACTGAGTAACGGGAATAATTTACCGACACAGTTACGTCCGGCTGCATCATTTTCCACCGGCTGACTCAGATCACCGGCGGCAATACGCCGGAAATGCTGACGAACATTGTTCAGCGGGCGCTGCATCATGGTGACCAGATAACGATCCGCAAAAATCAGGATCAGCAGACCAAACAGTGCGCCGCTGATAATCACGATCCGTGTGGTCGTCATCAGGCCGTCCACCAGTATGCGGGTCTGTTCAATCTGCGCTTCCGCCACCTGCGTGAACGCCAGACTGACAGTACCGAACTCTTTGCTCAGCTGCGGCGTGACATCGTGGGACTGTTTACGGTAACCCGCCTGATCCCCCTGCTCTGCCAGCTGCATCTGAATTTTGACCCCCTCATCATAGAGCGCCTGCCAGCGGGCGATCACCCTTTCTGACATCTGCACATCCATCGGTCCCGGAGAAATACGTTTCATCTCTGCCAGATGCAGCCCCATGTTCTCCATCGCTTCCGCAGACGGTTTGAAATCCGGTACTTCACCTTCCGCTTTTTTCTGCATCTCACGGTTCAGCCGGGAGATAAAACGAAAATACTGGTCATTTCCCTGATTCAGTACTGTCAGCTGCCGGACTAACTGACGATCGGTCGTATTGCCGTCAGATACTCTCGACAGTGACCAGTCACTGTAAAAACTGACACATCCGAGTGTCAGACACAAAATACCGAGTATCGACAGCATGACGAACCGGATGGATAAGTTTCGAAGTAACTGCATACAGTTTCCTTTAAGGGGCGACAAATGGTATGACGAAGCCATACGAATACAGTTATCGGCAAAAAAACCAAAAGTTATAATTTTTTGTTATTTTTTAAAATTTTGTTGTTTTTCAGATTAATAGCTACGCGATTTTTGCCGTTTCAAGATATTTTTCTGTTTGTATGTCTCAAAATCACAAAAAAAAAGACAATTACTGATAAAAAAATACAAACCGCCGCACGAAACATACAGATATTTACACTCCTTGCGGATATAAAAGGTAAATTCATTTAATATTATGAAGTTAACTTTTGTATCGCCCGATAACTGAGCGATATCACTCCTGACCGGTAATAAGAAGAATGAACATAGACGGGCTTCGCGGAAGCATTATCCAGAGTCTGGTTTTGTGGATTGAGCAAAATCTGGAATCTGATTTATCGCTGGATATCATTGCTGCACGGGCGGGTTATTCCAAATGGCATTTACAGCGTTTATTTAAAGAGCATACCGGGGTGGTTATCGGCAAATATATCCGTGCCCGCCGCTTATCCTGTGCGGCGAAAGCATTGCGGATCACCAGCAGCAGTATTCTTGATATTTCCGTGAAATACCGTTTTGACTCACAACAGACATTCTGCCGCGCCTTTAAATCACAGTTTAATACCACGCCATCCGCCTACCGCAAAAAAACGGGCTGGGACAGCAACGGGTTTTGTTTCCCGTTACAGGCTGAGAACCGGATTGCTTTTGAGGCTGAACTGACCGAATTACCGGAAATACAATTAGCAGGCTCACACCATTATCACCGGAAAAACCTGTCAGACTGGCAGACAGAAAACCGGCAGTTCCGGCGGGAATTCTGGACGCTGTTTTTTAAGGAAGTGGATATTATCCCGGCAGATTTATATGCTGTACATGCCCCGTATGAATCCACCGCAGACGATATCAGTTATGCCTATACGACCGCAGTTATTCCGTCAGTATTATCACCTGAAGGGCTCCGCAGGGCTTCACTGATCCCGGTGACCTTACCGGGCGGGTCTTATCTGCGAATCACCATTGACCCGGCCACACTGAAAGAGCTGCCCGCTGATTACCACAACATCATTCATGCCGCCTATTCCGGCACACTGGCCGAAATGAACCTGCTCCGCAGACGCGGCCCGGATATTGAGCACTATAAACTGCTGTCCGCAGACCGCCATGACGATTTTATTGCCAATGGCATGCAGTATGTGGAAGAGATTAATTACTACATCCCGGTCATGTTATAACAATGCATTATGTACGGCTTCCCCGAATACGGAAGCCGGCTGCGGCCCGGAAATACGGGCAAATTCCTGACCATCCTTAAAGATCAGAACAACCGGTAATCCCCATACCGCGTATTTGGCTGCCAGTACCGGAGCCTGCATTACATTGATTTTTCCGGCCCGGACTGCAGCGGGAAAATGTGTTGCAGCCTCATCAAACTGATTCTCACTCCGGCGGCACGGTTCACACCACGGTGCATGAAAACGGATCACCGCAACACCGCTGCCGTGTTCAATACCGGCAAAATTGCTTTCTGTATAGTCCGGTATCATGCATTTTTCCCCTGTCAGAATGAAAATGATGGCTCTCATCAGAGCCTGTTTTTATAACGTAGCCACCGAAAAAACTAAAGTCTTCCGGATAACAGCCGATAATAACCTCTATCTCCATTACATCACACCAGACAACGCCATGATTAACATCATATTTTTATGTATGGCAATATATTCTGTCTTTTTTATCGGATAAATTATTATTCAGCCTAAATTTACTCACAATATGTGTTATTTTGCATTTACACTTTAAACTTGTGAACAGGCATATTGTGGCAATAATTTGTAATATTTCAGTCTCTTCGCATTTAAATCATTATAACACAATGAAGTATAATGATTTTTTTAATTTTACATTATGAAATACATGTTTTTATTGTGTTTATTTTATGTTTACAAACGCACGAAAACCTATAGTTTTAACCATTACAACTCATTTTTTATGTAAACACTTCATTTTTGTTAAAACACCAACCATTAAAATGGAATTTAAATCTATATATTTACAATATACTGGTTTATTAGTTTTAAATAATCATCGTTTGCGTTATTTTTTTACAATGAGACATTTTTGATTAAATATTGAATTGATTTTTTAATCATTAAGTATCAACATGTTACATATAATTTAATGATAAATAGATAGTATTGCAGAATACAACGTGGTAACTTATACTTATTAAACAAGTAAAAGTAACAACTGAATTCAATCTCTTTAATTATCAATGAATTAAAAGCAACCTCAAAAATAAAGATATATGTTTTTAAATATTATAAAAATTGTTAATATTTTAAAAAGATTACAACGATCAAAAAATCGTTATTGATAGTCTTTGCCTTTCAATAACAGATCTTTGATCGTTATAACTAACTTTACTTAAAATCTGTAAGCGCTAATACTTAATCGCGAAATGCAACCACACCTTTCTGCCATATTTTATAACGACAGAATCTGTGTCTGTATTATCTGATTAGTTATTCAGAATACCTTGCATATTATTCCCATAAGAAACCCGGTAATTTTTGAGTACGACTCATGATGAATATAAATAAAATTGTTGGAGAACAAATCAGAGCACGCAGAAAAGAACAGGGATTATCCGGTTCAGAATTAGGTGATAAATTAAAATTAAGTCAGCAACAGGTTTCGCGCTATGAGCGCGGGGAATGCAACATTCCGCTTGATATGCTGTTTACTATTTCACTGGTTCTGGAAGTTCCTTTTGTAAAGCTATTCGGTGATCTGGATAAAAACCGGGATTACATATATTAATTTTTATTATTTTTTCGTTTTTTCTTTTTTTCATTTCTGATACACACAACACTTAAATTGTGTCTGAAGGTTACATTCTTCAGATGTAGTGGTTTACTATTCTTTTAAGATAGTAAAATTTGAAGATGGCGTTTATTTTTTAGGAATTCAGTATTATGAAATTAAATATCATTGGTGCATCTGTTGTATCCGCTTTATTATTCTCCGCTGCTGCTTCTGCTGCAGATCCGGTTATTGTAAACGGCGGTAATGTTCATTTTACCGGGGAACTGGTTAACGCAGCATGTGCAGTCAGCACCGAAAGCAGCAATCAGACTGTGGAATTAGGTCAGTACCGTACGGCTAAATTAGCCGCTTCAGGCGACATGACTACTCCGGTTCCGTTCAAAATCAAACTGGTTGACTGTGACCCGGCTGTATCTGCAACTGCAGCTGTTGCCTTCGCCGGTCAGAGCATGGATGGTGATGCAACCTTATTAGCAGTAAGTTCAGGTACAAACGCACCGGCTGCACAGAATGTCGGTATTCAGATTTCTGACAGCACCTCTGCGATTTTATCACCAAACGGCAGCAAATTCTCAGCAGCTAAAACACTGAATGAAGGTACTAACGTATTAGATTTCTCTGCCCGTTATGTTGCCAAAGGTGCAACCACTCCGGGTCAGGCAAATGCTGATGCCACTTTCGTTGTTAAATACGAATAATCAATTACTGAACGTAATTAATTAAATAAATAAAAACTTTCTCTGTACAGAATTATTTTCTCTTAATTCTGACGATGGATTGTGCCTGTAACAGGGAGCAGAGAAAGTTTTATATATCACTACCTGTATTATAAGCCACCCCGGAAAATGAAATACCATACTCTATGCGTTATTTCTGACAGAGAATATTAAGAGGTACTTTTGTGATTTCTGATTATTTTAAAAATAGTGCATTGATATTGTTTTTCACACTGATGTCAGGGTTTGCTTATTCAGCATCAAATCAAAACTCAGGAATTGCTCTGGGTGCCACCCGGATTATTTATCCTCAGGATGCCAAACAAACCTCACTGTCTGTGATTAACCACAGCCTGAAAGAACGTTTTCTTATCAACTCATGGGTTGATAACGAAAATGGCAAAGAGAAAGATTTTGTTATCACGCCACCGTTATTTGTAATGGAGCCTGCCAGCGAAAATATTCTGCGGATTGTTAACCTGGCTCAGGATTTACCGAAAGACAGAGAATCCATTTTCTGGCTGAACGTAAAAGCCATTCCGTCTGTGGATAAAAACTCGCTGGAAGGAAAAAACGTTCTCCAGCTGGCGATTCTTTCGCGGATTAAGTTATTTGTCAGACCGGTGAATTTACCGATCCAGACAGAAGATGCGGCCGAAAAAATTATCATCACGCAGAAAAGCGGCGCGATTACGATTGATAACCCGACACCGTATTACACCACTTTCGTCAATCTCATTTTAGACGGGCGTCCGCTTGATAATGTCATGGTTGCACCATTCAGTACCCATCAGATTGCCGGTAAAAGCGGCCGTAAACTGACCTATCAGACAATTAATGATTACGGCGGACTGCGCAAACAGCGCGAAGTGAATCTGAATTAAGGCATTCATTATTTTATTGTTGTCATGCAGGGAACAGGGTGAAATGAGTAACATCAAAAAGGTTTTCACACATACGCCGGTTTATTTTGCTGTGCTTGCGGCCGTGACGTGTTTTTTGCCTGCGGGAACCGCCGGTGCGAAACCTTCCTTTAACGCCGCGTTTTTAACCGACGACCTGTCTGATGCGGATGTCTCTGATTTATCCCGCTTTGAATCGGGCGGTTATCAGCCGCCCGGTAATTACCTGGTTGAACTGTCCGTTAATAATGATTTTGTCTCCTCTTCTGAAATCACCTTTACCGAACTGAAAAATAAAGAGGGTGAGCCTTATTTATTCCCCTGCTTCAGTGCGGAGACCATTATGGGTTTCGGGGTGAATATCGCCCGGCCTGAAGAATTAACCGCTCAGGATAAACAGTGCTTCCCGTTTACCGAAAAAATTCCCGGTTCCGAATATCACTTTGATTTTCAGAAACAGCGGCTGATGCTCAGCTTCCCTCAGGCCAGCCTTTCCGGGCAGGCCCGCGGTTATATTCCGCCGGACAGATGGGAATCCGGTATCCCGGCGCTGTTTATGAACTATTTCGCGTCAGGGAATAATAACTCGGATAATACCAGCAGCTACTACGTGAGCATGAACTCAGGGTTTAACCTCGGTGCATGGCAGTTCCGTCAGTCCAGCTCCTGGAATTACAACAAAAGTAAAAATTCCAGCAACAGCCAGTGGCGCAGCCTGATGAACTATGTTCAGCGGCCGATCATTGCCCTGAAAAGTCAGCTGGTTATCGGTGACGGCAACTCGGACGGCAGCGTGTTTGACTCTGCCGGGTTCCGTGGTGTGCGGCTGTTTTCTGTCGATAATATGTATCCGGACAGCCAGCAGGGTTATGCCCCGACCGTACGCGGTATGGCGAAAACCGATGCCAAAGTGGTTATCCGCCAGAACGGTTATGTCATTTATCAGGTGTATGTCCCGCCGGGTCCGTTTGTCATTAATGACTTAAACCCGGCCACTTCCAGTGGTGACTTACAGGTTACCATCGAGGAGAAAGACGGTACTCAGCAGCAGTATGTTGTGCCCTACTCCACACTGCCGGTACTCCAGCGTGAGGGCCGCGTGAAATATGATGTGATGGCCGGTGAATTCCGCAGCGGTAACAGTAACCAGGATAAACCGAAGTTTGTCCAGGCGACGCTGCTCGCCGGTCTGACACGGGATATCTCTGTTTATACCGGGACTCAGCTGGCGGACAAATATAAATCTGTACTGGTGGGTGTCGGTCAGAATATCGGCCGTTTTGGTGCGTTCTCCTTCGATATCACCCATGCAAACAGTGAACTGGCGGACGGTTCAAACCACAGCGGGCAGTCATTCCGTTTCCTGTATGCGAAATCCCTGAACACCACCGGAACCACGTTCCAGTTATTAGGTTACCGTTACTCAACCAAAGGCTTCTATACCTTAAATGATGTCGCCTACAAGCAGATGTCCGGGTATGAATATGCCCCGGACGGTGAAGATGGTGATAGCAGCAAACCGATCATTATTAATTATCACAATCTGCTCTATAACAAAAAAGGGCGTTTCCAGGTCAATATTTCGCAGTCATTTGATCAGTACGGTTCGCTCTATTTATCCGGTAACCAGCAGTCTTACTGGAACCGCAGCGGTAAGGATGAATGGTATCAGGCCGGGTATTCCAACAGCCGGAACGGGATAAACTATTCCGTTTCCCTGAGTACCACCAAGGCTCTGGAACTCAAAGAGCGCGATAACATGCTGTCGGTGAATGTGTCCGTGCCGTTCTCATCATTCTCGTCGCGTAACGCGCGCAGTAATGATGCCTTTAATAACGCGTATGCCACGTTCTCCGCCACCAGTAACTCCGGCGGCCGGGATGCTTACCGCGTCGGTGTGAACGGTACATTGCTGGAAGACAGAAACCTGAGCTATTCCGTATCACAGGGTCATGTCAGCCAGCAGGGCTATAACGGCTCTGCGGGGCTGGATTATCAGGGGACTTACGGTGATTTCGGGATCAGTTATAACTACGATCCGGATCAGAATCAGCTGAACTACCGGGCTTCCGGGGCGGTGCTGCTGCATGAAAACGGATTTACATTCGGCCAGTCAATCAATGACACCACCGTGCTGGTCAAAGCACCGGGTGCCGCTGGTGTGGCGGTGGAAAACTATACCGGTGTGAAAACGGACTGGCGCGGTTACGCCATTATTCCTTATGCCTCCGCCTACCGGAACAACCGTATCGCACTGAATCCGGACTCATTTAATGACAATACGGAAATAAAAAATAACGTACAGAACGTAGTGCCGATCAGCGGTGCGGTCGCCCGTGCCACGTTTGATACCAGTATCGGTATCCGGGCGCTGCTCACCCTGACACACAACGGTAAACCGATCCGCTTCGGCAGTATGGTGCAGGAAACCGGCTCGCAGATCAGCAGCATCGCTGATGATGACGGGCGTGTATATTTAACCGGCCTGCCGCTGACCGGAAAATTACTGGTGCAGTGGGGAAATCAGCCGGGTGACCAGTGTACAACCGACTACGATTTTACCCGTCAGGAAATCAAAGGACCGTTACTGCGGACCGCGCTTGAATGTAAATAGAGAGTTAATGATGAAAAAGAGATATGCAATCCCGTTATTAATGGCATTTTTACCTCTTCCGGCGCTGGCAGTGGTGTGCAGTAATGCCTCCGGCGGGGTCAGTGAAGTGTATTATGATCTGACGGACAGCTTTACGTCCGCCAATAACCAGGTGGGTCAGGTAAAAGTATTAACCAAAAACTTCAGTGAACGGGTTGAAGGGATCTGCCCTGTCCACTCCGGTAATAACCGGACAATGCGAAGCTATGTCGCCAATATGCCGGTGGTGGAAACGGAAGGAGCTTATAAATACCTCCAGCTGAATGATTACCTGCGCGGAGCGATGAGTATTATTGACAGCTCCGCCGGTACTTTTTATCCGCCTCAGGACTATGTTCTGATGGGAACACACCCTAACGTTACCAAGGGCAAGCCGTTCGGCATCATGGACAGTAATTTTACGTTCCGTCTGAAAGTTACCCGGCGTTTTGTTGACCAGGTGGTGATCCCGAAAAAAACACTGTTTACCGTATATGTCACCACGGCGAATAACGACCCGTTAAGCACACCGGTTTATACCATCAGCTACAGCGGCGTGATTAATGTGCCGCAGCAATGCAAAGTCGGCGTTAATGATATTGTGGTCATTAACTTCGGTAAAATCGGCTCACAGTTATTCAGCCAGGCCGGTGCCGGAAATAAACCCGCCACGGTGAATAAAAAGCTCGAAAATATCGCAATACAGTGTACCAACGTAGAAGCCAAAGCTTATCTGACACTGCGTATCGAAGCCGAAAAAGTCAGCGGCAATATGATTGTCTCTGATAACCCGGATGTCGGTTTTATGGTTGGTGATAAAGACGGCAACGCATTAACACCGAATAATATCGGCAGTGTTATTCCGTTCCAGCTTGATGGTGCCGGATCGGCCCGTACTGCAATTACCGCCTGGCCTGTCAGTGTGACAGGAAATAAACCGAAAGAAGGTGTTTTCCAATCCCGCGGATATTTACGCGTAGACTACGAATAACAGGCACGGCAATGAAAAAAAGAATATCACAGGCTCTGTTTCCCCTGCTGTCCGGCTGGCTGCTGATCCATTCCGCCGCCGCCTATGAACTTGGCCGGGTGAATATTGAGCTGTCCGGTGAAATTGTGGCTTACAGCTGCGGGGTCGAAGTCTCTCAGGCAAATAAAAAAGTGGAGCTGGGACGCTGGGCACTGAAGAATTTCCGTGCCGCCGGAGATAAAACACAATCAATGCCGTTCAGTTTTCAGTTACAGAATTGCCCGCCCTCTTCTGCTGTCACTTTTGTTTTCAGCGGTAAGAAAGATAAAACGGACAGCTCATTGCTGGCCATAAATGAAGGTGCGAGTGCGGCGGGATCTGTGGCGGTCGAAATTCTCGACAGTCAGAAAAAGCGGATTCCCATGGAGACCAAAAGCCCGAAAATCGCCATGGATATTAACGGTAACGGTCAGGCACAATTTTATGCCAATTATATCGCCACCGCTGACCGCCCGACACCCGGCATTGCCGATGCGGACGCCACTTTTATGATTACCTACGACTAATCAGAATATATTCCCCGGGGTTCCGTCTCTGCAAAACAACCGCAGAGACGGACAACGGATTAAAAATGATACCGGATACCGGCGTACAGCAAATGTAATTTCACATCTGTATTGGTATACCCTGTTGCGGTATTAAGACCGTTATGTGCCGTAATTCTGTTTTCCGCCGAGCCGGCATCCGTATAGGAATAACCGGTATCCAGTGAAATATTGTCATTAATATTCCACGAAATTCCCGCCCCCGCAGACCAGGCCAGATTAGTCACACTTTTTGATGCCCCGGCACTGAGTGCCTGCCCTGCCACATTAGTATCCCAGGAAACCTCATTGCGGATAAATGCCGCACCGGCACCGGCCATCAGATAAGCACTGATCTCATTATTGACCGGAATGTCATAATACACATTCACCATCAGCGTATCCGCTTTCGTTTTCATATACAGCGAAGACTTTGACGGCAGCGGAAAGGTATTATTTTTCTGATTATGCCAGTATCCGGAAACGGAAGGTGAAAAAGACATATTATCATCCTGCTTCCCGTAATGCTGAAATGCGAGTTCAACACGGACAGGCTGATAAGTATCACCGGTGAACTGATACCCGACCGCGATCCCCGGAGAAAAAACTGTCTCCGTTATATTTTTCAGATTTTCTTTTTCAATATTATAGGACAGAGCCCCCGCCGTCATGCCGGAACCCTGTAATGAATTATCCGTTGTTTTTAATAGCCCGGCCCCGGCTTTGGCTGAAATATAAAAACCCGGTTGTGATGCGGAAAATGCGTGTGCGGAAGCCAGAACCAGCAGACCGCCTGTCAGTAATTTACTCTTTATCATTTATAGTGTTCCTGAAAATTAAATATCAGAGATATTCCAGCGTAAAGGTTGCCTGAGAATTTGCAGTGCCCGCACCGACCGGGTTACCGGTGGCAACATATTGTGCATAAAATTCCAGCGGAATATTTGTTGCATCCGGATAAAGCGGATACACGATGGTTTCTGTATTGGGTTTTACAGTATTCTTATTTCTGTCAAGAACAGAAATCCCGAGATTTGTGGCTGTACTGCCGGCATCAAGTTTAAACAGCGTATTATTTACAGAATCCGCCGTACCTGAAAACGTCACTTTTACCCCTGCTGCCAAAGGCCCGCAATCAATCAGGTTTATCGTAAACCGCTTTGGCGGCACGCCCCGCGGCGTTTCCTGAAATTGCTTTACTGCCCACGTTCCCAGGTCAACTGTCTGATTCATTGTGCCCGGCGTAATGGTACAGGCATTGGAAACCAGATTGGCTTTCATAATTAAGTTAATACTGCCGATATCCGAAACAGCAGCAGGACTGAATATGGCCGCCAGTAAAACAGCCAGAATTCCTTTTCTGCGCCCGGCTCCGGAAAAATTATTATCTGTACTTTTCATCATCAGTATCCTCCGGAGAATTACGGGAAATCAATCCGCAAATAAGCCTGCGATGTTACCGGGCCTTCATCAGGCCTGACACCTGTAACACTGGCCGGATACACCCGGATGCGTGCATTCGCCCGTGTATTTCCGTCAAGATAAAAAGGAATAAAACTCGACAGATTATTTGGTGTCAGTTCTTTATCACTGCTGTCAGTAACAATAAACCCGACATCACTGTTGTTGGAAATCACAATATTCCCGGCGACGTTATTCGCCTGCAAACGCATATTCAGGTTTGTTCCGGCAGCGATATTATCGCAGGTCACCGATAACGTGCTTTCCTTCGGATTCACGCCCTGAGCCCTTGCACCCGCCGCTTTAAATGCACCGGTTGACACATTACCAAAATCCACCATTACGGTTTGTCCGGCATTAATTGAGCATGTCTGCGGAACGGTAATATTCAGAGATAAATAAATATTCTGCACTACCTGGGGTGAAGCACAGTTATCCGGCTGGCAAAAACCGAACTGACCAATCAGAATATTTTTTGAATAGGTACCACTGACAATTTTCCTGTCAATGCGGATTCGGCTCTGCCAATCACGGGCAAATATAGTAATGTTCCCGCCATTATTATAATCTACCGGCGTACAGTTTCCGTTACCGTAAACCCGTTCATTAAAAGGCACATAGATTTTCCCGGTGCTTCCGATACAGGGAGAATCCCGCCCCAGTGCCACAGAAATATAATCATCAACCCGTTTGAATTGCCAGTTAGTTGCATGAGACTGCGGTGACGGAATTGTATCACCATTAAATTTCGCCCATTGCATAAGATAACCATTATGTGTTGCCTTCATGTGAACATCAGGCGATGTTATTGTGTTACTGTTAATCTGTGCACCGGTATTATTTTCATTTGATGCCAGATTTTGTTCTATTTTAAGATAGACATCATTACATCCTGAAGTACAGGTTACCGCATAGCTGTTTGCACAAAACAGAAGTAAACCTGATAACATTATTTTACGCATAATTAAAACTCACTTTACCAGATTAATGTTATAAACAGCGGGCACTGATATTGCTGATCGGGGTATTACTTCCGGCCGTTAAATGATATTCAGCCGTGCATTGTGAATCTGCACTATTTCCCCAGACAATATTCAGTTTTCCTGTTTCCGGCAGACCTGACATAAATGCGACACCATCGTCACCGACAATATTGGCTTTACCGGTATGCTCATCAGTAACAATCGCCCCGAACGGCACAGCTTTTCCGTTTTTCTGCAACAGCGTCACCATGGCTTTCAGACCAATACGGGATTTGAAATTCGCTTTCACAATAGCGCCCTGAACCGGAACCACATAATCAACAGCATTATCCAGTTCTGCATTATCCGGCAATGTGGTGATATCCAGCGCAACACGGTTATTCCGGTAAGCGGTGGCATTCGGAATAACGGCATAGCCGCGCCAGTCGGTGAAAACACCGGTTTCATTTTCAACAGACGTATCCTTAACACCCGGCGCTTCAACTAATATATTGGTCTGCCCGAGCGGCTGACTTAAGGTAATACCATTCTGATGTGCCAGAACACCACCACGAACGGTATAAGTCACCTGCTGCCAGTTCTTTCCGTAGTTATAACCGGCTCCCGCCTCACCATAGCCGCCCTGATAATTCACAGACGCACTGCCGGATGCACTCTCACCTTTATTCGCATATCCCTGCTGAATATTATAATTAAGATTATTGTCCTCAAGTAATGTGCCTG
The DNA here is from genome assembly GCF_019242955.1 of Morganella morganii. GTDB lineage: Bacteria > Pseudomonadota > Gammaproteobacteria > Enterobacterales > Enterobacteriaceae > Morganella > Morganella sibonii. The sequence continues at coordinate 1,393,057 of NZ_CP066129.1, read as the reverse complement.
AAATACCCAGCTGCTGAGAGACTTTGTTGTTATCATCTCTTGTCAGCGTATAGGTGGAATAGATATTATTCCGGGATGCGGTAATATCTGCGGCATCCCCGCTGCCAAACCAGCGGCTTAATGGCACTGAAACATTAAATGCAATCCGTTTATCTTTATCCGATAACCCGGCAGATTTATTTTGTGACCAGTTCATACCATAGGTTATATCTTCCCAGTTACCGTTATAACCAAACTGAAGTGACTGATCAGTTTCATTTGTTCCCCAGTATGTCTGGTGGCTGCCGGTAATATAAACTGATCCGTAACCGTCAAACTGCTGACTGATATTAACCTGATACTGTCCCTGCTTGGTATAATAGAGGTTATGATAATCAATAATCTCGGCATCTTTATATTCAGCACCATCCTGGGTTCTGATATTATATCCGCTCATCTGCCTGTAGCTGGTTTCACTTAATGTATAATAACCTTTGGTAGAATAACGGTACCCCATCAGCTGAAAGTTTGTCCCCAGTTCGTTCAGCGATTTGGCATATAAAAAGCGGACGGACTGTCCCTGTTTATGCTCACCATTAGGTAACCGGCTGTTTGCCTGAGTAATATCCGCTGAAATAGCCCCCCATTCCCCCAGGTTTTTCCCGGCCCCCGCAGAGAAAGCCCGGTAATTATCAGATAACTGCGTTCCGCCATAAACGGTCACACCTTCGGATAAACCGTGGCTGATCGTTCCCTGCCAGAAATCCGGACTGTTTTGCATTGATGAACCGGAACGGAATTCCCCGGCTGTTACTTCATATTTTGTCCGGCCTTCACGCTGTAACATCGGTACAGCAGAATACGGCACGGTAAACTGCGTGATTGTGCCGTTATTTTCTTTAACTGTGACATCTAAATTACCGCTGCTGGACGTTGCATACAGATCTTTTATTTCGAACGCACCGGGTGAAACATATGACTGGTATATAACATAGCCATTCTGACGGATCGTGACCTGTGCATTACTGTTGGCAACGCCTCTGACTGTCGGTGCAAAACCCCGCATGCTGTCCGGCAGCATATTATCGTCAGACGCCAGTTTTACCCCTCTGAAACCCACACTGTCGAAAATATCATTTTCCGTAAAGCTGTCACCGATTGTCAGCTGACTTTTCAGCGGAATGATTGCTTTCTGCACATAAGTACGGATGTTATTCCACTGACTGTTATCTGTGCGCCGGTCAGATGTGTAATTCCAGGTACTGGCGTTTCTCAGTTGCCAGGAGCCAAGGTTAACGCCGCTGTCCAGATTTAAAAAATAGTTATTATATCTCTCATCATTTTTTGTATCTTTACTGTGGCTGCCGGTAAAACCATAGTTCAGTAACAGAGCATTAATACCGTTCTGCCATTCTGACGGCGGAATATATCCCCGGATATTATTGATAAACGATGCCTGCGGGATTTCTATATACAGTTTCTGATCTTCAAAATCAAAACGGGCCTGTGATTTATCATATGTTGATTGAAAATCCACACAACTGTCATTCAGTAATATGGCATTACTGATATCAATATTGTATTTTTTAAACCAGTCAGTGGTTAAACAGGGTATTAAGCCGGTATCATCACTGCCCGGTTTGACTTTTCCGTCTTTTTCAGTACTGACAAATAAGATATCCTGCGTTACCACATACTCACCATTGAGAAAAACCTCAACCCGGTAGTCACCCGCAGCCTGTCCCAGACCTTTATCAAAACGGCTCAGATCAGCAACCTCATTACCATTATCAGACAAGAATGCAGGGTTAAAAAACTCACCGGCATAGCTGTTTTTAATAATGGCTATATTGCCTGTTATCATTGCACATGAAAGCATTAACATTATCTTGTTAAATTTAAAGCATGGCAATCCTTTCAGCAGAGTTAACTTCTGCATAAAATGCGCTCCGTATAAAATAAGATAATAATGGTTAATATGAATTAACGCTGATTACCGGTGTATTAGCACCATAGTCATTAATGGTCTGATACGATATCCCGCCGGCAACCGGTTTTTCTGTGTTAATTATTTTTTCAGCGAACGGTGCGATCATAAAACTCTCTATTTTTTGATCAGCCGCTTTCATATTTACCACCGTCAGATAATAGGGTGACGGGTTAGTGATATTTATACCCCCGCTGACCTTATTAAACTTAAGCATTTTATATGCATCACCCACCTTTACCGGCAGACCTTCAGGGCGGACAAACATTTTTATCCTGGCCAGAACGGCTATCTGAAGTACGTTTTTATCTGCTATCTGTTCGCGATCAACGGACGGGATCGCTTTACTGTTCAGCCAGAATAAACTCTCTCTGTCTTTGGGTAAATTTGCGCCTGTATTAATAATTTTTATCGTATTTTCACTTTTTGGTTTACTGACAAATAAAGGAGGTGTAACCGTAAATTCCTTTGTTTTTTGATCAGAGGCATCATCTATCCAGGACTGAATCAAAAACCGGTTTTTCTCATCGGTATTCGTGACGGCCAGAGACACCTGTTTTGCCTCCATCGGATAAATAATCCGGGTTGCACCCAGTGCAATTCCGCCTGCCGATGCCACCGCCGGAAAAAGTAATGCGATGATAAAAGAAAATAATATTTTTCTCATATTGAATGCTGACCTGTACATTATTGAAATCCCCGCAGAGAGTATTTAATTATTATTTATATGTTAAATGAAACCATATTGATGCACTGGCTTTTCCGCCGGTTACCTGCATATCCGTTGCTCTGTATCTGGCATTAAAATGTAATACATTTTCACCTTCGTGAAAGTTGATCCATTTTGATGGCATATTGTCAGGAATGATAATATCCCCGTCACTATCCAGAATAGCTATCCCCACGCCTTTGGCCGTTTCATCACTATCTTCAAGTTTAATTATTTGCGGATCTTGTTCATTAATATAACCAAAGACAGAAAGCCCCACTTTGCTGCTTACCGCAGTGCTGCAATTGGTTATTATCAGTTTAAACGGAATATTGCCTGAATAACTGCCGGCTCCCTTAAACTGATTGGTTCTGAATTCACCCATATCAATAACATCATTTTCGCTGTTTGTTGAAAGGGTACATCCGGCTTCCACTAACCCGCCTCTTAAATGCACCATTCCCCCGTCAATAATGGTATGGGTGTTATTTCCGGCATAAGTACCGGCAGAAAAACCGCACAATAAAAATATCGTGCTGATTAATTTATGCATTTATCTCACTCCAATCGGCAAACAGTGACCCGGTCACCCGGGCCACTGATAACGCGCTAACGGGTTCGGCAATAAAAGGCGGTTTTATTGGTACTGCATTGTGAAGGTCGCATCCGCATCCGCGCCACCCGGTGTTACTGAGGCCTGCGTTGAAATATAGTTTGCGGAGAAATTCAGGACATTGACACCATCCACTAAACTTTGTGCCGTTGAGAAAGCAGAACCGTCCGGTTTCAGCACTTGTCCCAGATGGTCTGCGATCTGAATACCAACACCTTTGGCTGCCCCGGCAGAACCTCCGCCGATATTACTGGTCGAAAGTGCGGTCGGATCATCCGGAGACGTTAACCCTGAAAATGAAACGGATGCTTTGGTGGATACTTTGGTATCACAGTCTTCTAATTTAATAGAAAACGGCACATTACCGGATTTTTTCCCCTTGGCATCAAAAAATGCAGTGCGGTACTGTCCCATATTGACCGTCTGATCGGTAGAGTCAGCGCTGACAGCACATGCCGCGTTCACAATTCGTCCGGTAAAGTGAACAGTGCCGCCGGTAACCGTTGTCGCCGCCATGCTGAACTGACTTGCTGATAAAACGGTGAGAGCAACCACAGACATAACTAAACGTTGTTTATTCAACATACGCTTTATTCCTCATTGTTAATTTTATTTACTATTAAAATATTATTATTGACGACAGGCAGGTGACTTAGCCTGCAAAAGAATTATTTGCTCCATATTGTTATATTACCGGCCTTCCTCCTTTGTTTTTAATCGGTGGTATTTACTCATATTCAAATCAGAGTAAAACAATCCCAGTTCATTAAATATCCTGACAACTTCTTCCGGACTCATTTTTAGTGAAGAAAAAAATCGAAAAAGGATAACGATGTTAAAGTTTGTTAATCCGTTCTCATAACGTGATATTTGCTGTTGACTGATATTGAGTGTTGCGGATAATTCCTGTCCGCTTATGCCTAATTCTTTCCTTCTCAGTCGTAACAAAGCCCCCAAATACCGGTTGGCGTCATATTCGACAAAAAATCGCACAGTGTCTAATGATTGCATAAAAATACCTTGTGCTTTAGATAATATAAATTCTGTAAATACTCATGTTAGTAAATGCGATGATGCATTTGTTTATTTACCTGAGACTAATAATACTGAGATTCAAACATTTTAATCCAATAGTTATTTACGCCTTTAACGTTCATTAATGATAGATTCTGCCTATTGAATTGTATTAATCCAATAACTAATAATTATTTAAAATCAATAAAGACATAATTAATCACTACATATCATATGGTTACAAAAACACCCCGCATACAAATTGAAACATTTAGTTACAAGTGTTAAAACTATAAATTTAAGAGATAACAGATTTTACATCCTGAAAAACAGCAATTAACAATTAATTATTTCAATATTGTTTGATCTTGATTTAAATTAGATAAATAAAACCATGCGATAACCGATACGCAACATAAAATATTATTCACACTGATATTTTTCTATCTATTTATTCATAATATGTAATTATATCCTTTATTGTTGTTATTTTGTCCGGGTGAGATTAGATATTGAGTAATATATCTGTTTTTGCGTAAAATATAATCGCGCTTTAATTAAGAATAAGTCTCATCACGCAGATTTATACTTTTTTCTTTTTCACTCAATAGCATCACAATAATTAACCAATATGATTCATATTGTTTTAATAATTAATAATGCTAATACAACGTAAAATTTATCTGCACCGCTAATATGTATTATTCCCATGCCACCATTCCGGGGCCGGGATGTAAACGCACGAATAACCATGTAATAAACATGTGTAATTAACAGGTATGGTATTACGGCACGGTATTGGCAGGTATGGCATTGGCGGACATGACATTGGCTGACATAGTATTCGCCGACATAGTATTCACTGACATAGTATTCACTGACATAGTTCCCTGCCGGATTTTTTATCGCCAACGGGTAATTTGTGCTTTTTATCAAAGTTGCATCTAAAATACCTTTTAAAATTTGAAAAATATTTTAAGATTATATCTTAATCATTTGTTTGGTTTCAGGAGAGCACAGATGGATCGCATCATTATCCCGACAAACTACATCCATGTCCGGAGCACCCCGCTCTGGACCAAAGAAACAGCACCGAAGTCTATCTGGCAAAGGCATCTCGATAAAGGAACACGTCAGGGCGTTTACCCTAAACTCTCTGTTATGCAGGGCACGATTATTTACTATTCCTATGCGGATGAAACCAGCCCTGAGCCGACCGATACCCTGGTGATCGAAGCCGGACAGTTCGGTGTCTTTCCGCCGGAAACCTGGCACCGGATAGAAGCGGCTACTGACGATACTGTGTTTAATGTCGATTTTTATGTCGCCCCAGAGATTCTGACCGAGGAGTAACACAATCATGAACGACGAAAACAAAGGCTTTTTATTAACACTGAGCAATGAACGTAATCATCTGACAGCGGAAAAACGCTTTCTTAATCCGAAAAAATTATATATTCCTGAGATTGCAGCAGAAGAAATTGCATTGCTGGTCAGTGAATTAGACGGTAAAGAAAAGATTAATGATGCGGCACTGATGGTCACCATGACCAATAGCAATAATGGCGTTTCAGTGGATAAAGACGTGGATTCCGCCGCGGCGCTGGCTGACCCGGAAAATGCAGCGCAAATCGTCAAAGATCTGATTAATATCATCCGCGGCTATGATATGGATGAAGAAACCAATATCTGCGGATGGTAAGCGTTTATCCGCTCTGTGAGGGGAAAGCGGTTTCCCCTCACGAAGAGCGTATTACCCGGCGTGGCGGATATCGTCATACTCTCTGGTTTTATCAAACACACTTTTGGCAAACGGACAAAGCGGAATAATTTTCCGGTTTTCACGGCGCATTTTCTCAACCACTGCCGCGACCAGTTTATTACCGACTTTCTGCCCGCGCAGACTGTCATCGACCATGGTATGGTCAATAATCGCCAGATTATCTCCGGTATACACAAAGGTAATTTCCGCTATCCGGCGTTTACCGTCCTCAGAAAGAATATAAAAACTGGTTTCATCTTCACGAATATCCATCACTTATCTCCTCCGGCTTAAAATAATACTATATGCAAAACCGAGCGGATGAGAATACCGATCAATGCTGCCGGGATCACATAACGAAATAAGCGGACAAACCGCGAACTGATACCGAGAAAAATCCCGATACCCGGTAAATCAAATGTCTGGATCAGTAATCCGGCAGACGCATTAATCTGACCGGCCGTCACAGCCCCCTGTTGCACCAGGTCAGAAATCACCCCGAAATACGCAGTTCCCCCGGCCACACATTTCACCAGGGCAGGCAGGACAAAGCTGTCCGGAATATGCAGAATATTGAGCACCGGCATCAGAATATGATGCAGCCATTCAATAATCCCGGCGGCCTGCATTAATCCGACAATAGATAATGACAGGATCAGCATCGGAATGGCACCGAGTGCCAGACGGATAGCATCCGCTCCCGCGCTGTTGATCACTGCCAGAATCCCCTGATTATTCTGCTCCGCATCCGGCAGCGGTTCTGAACCGGCAGTCTCTGCCGCTGATAAACGCCGCCCGGTGACATACCAGGTAAACGCTGCCGCACACAATCCTCCGGCAATCGAAATAATAATAGAGGTTGTCCAGTGCAGACCGAACGGCATCAGCGGATAAAACACATTCCCCTGCCCCATGGCAAAACACATCGCCAGCGTTGCGGCCATATGGCGATCAGATACACCCCGTTTATCCATAATCGCGAGTGTCGCCAGCGGCGCGGCAAAACTGACAAAATTTATCTGGATCAGTGCAAATGCACTCATCCCGGTTAAGCCGAAGGGTTTAAGCAGCGGTGCCAGCCAGCGGACAATCACATCCAGTACGCCCCTGACAGAGAGATATTTCATTATGATCAGCATGACGACCATAATCGGTAATAAGGTATAAAGCGCGACATCAACGGATGCTTTACCCGCTGAAATGATAATACTGATAACATCCATGAAATGAATACAGAAAATAACGGAATAGGTTTTCCGGATTATAACCCTGATACTTCAGAAGTAATTCAATTTCTCGGATTATCTCAAATAAAGCAGATAAATATATCCAATCCTGTATTTTCGGATATTTTTTTCAGCCGGACGTCATCCTGCGGGATGAATGACCAAATAATAACCCCGCATGACAGTATGCGGTTACCCGCTGTTCCGATCCGGCTGATTTATCACATTATTCAGAAATATGACCAGAGCAGCGACATTGGCATCACCAATACCAGTGCCGGAAGCAGATTAATCACCGCAAACAGTTTAATACCGCAGATCCGAAGCCCGGTCGCAATTAATAATACTCCGCCCGCCGCAGTGAAATCCGCCATCATTGCCGGTGTGGTAAACGGCATTAATAATACGCCCCCGCCCGCCAGCATAAGCTGAATAATCAGCATCGGCGCAGCAATAACCGACACCGCAATGCCCAGTGAACAGGCAAATATCATCGCTGTGAAAAAGTCCATAAAGGCTTTGGTCAGCAACACGGTCGGGTCACCGGTCATTCCTTCATGCATCGCCCCGAAAATTCCGGTACCGCTGACACAGAACAGAAAAATCAGCACCACATAGTTTTCAATAAAACTTTCCTGCGCTCCGCCCCGCGCCGGAAGCCACATTTTTACTTTACCGGCGACGGTATTGATTTTATTTTCCAGGCAACACAGTTCACCGATAACCGCCCCGAGCAGCACCGACAACACCATCACCGGCATATTGGCACATTTGATAATCAGTAAAACCCCAATCCCGAGTGATGCCAGCCCGAATACTGACGGCATCGATGTCCGGATACGTTCCGGCAGCCGGTGGCTTAACCCCGCGCCGGCAATTCCGCCAATCAGTACCGCGGCGGCATTAATAAAAGGTCCGGTAACCAAAACTGACTCCTGCTGTTTTTATTTGAATCTCATTATTATACGGAACCGGTACAATACTGTACGTGTACCTGCCGGCAAAACAGGCGCAACAAAACAAAAAAATCGTGTATTGACTCTCACGTTACATAAGGCCGCAGCCTGTAAGCCGGACCGGTGCCGGTTACGCCTTCATAGCACGCAGGAAAATCCGGATGACACCGGAGACCGGATAATTTCTGCTTAACGCTATTCCGGCTGAATAACAGAAACAAATATATGGTTTTCTCAAAAGCTATCTGCTGAACCTGGTGGCTTATAACATCATTTGTTCAGGTTTATTTAATTAATCCTGCATATAGTAAAATATACCAATATATTATTTTATATATCGTATTTTTATCTTATCACTATTACTACGTATTGCTACGTGGTTCATTATAAGAACATTCCAGTATTTGGTATTTATAATGTGAGATACCTTATCGCAGATTAAATTTTACATTTTGATATTACAGGGATATTTGTAAATGTACGCAGTAAAAATAAAAGATGTTAATAAAAGTTATTACCTGGGAAAAATTCGTGAAACTGCCCTCAGAGATATTAACATTAATATATCACCACAATGTTTTACTGTTTTGTCCGGAAAATCAGGCAGCGGAAAAACCACATTGCTGAATCTTATCGGCGGGCTGGATACACCGGATAACGGAGAAATTATCATCTCCGGACAAAAAATGAATAATATGAATGATAATCAGAGAAGTACATTCAGACAGCAAAATCTGGGGTTTATTTTTCAGAATTTTAACCTAATTCCTGTATTAACAGCGTATGAAAATATTGAAATTCCGTTGATCCTCCGCCGTATGCCACCGGCACAACGCCGCCGTGAAGTAACACATATGCTGGAATGTATCGGAATGGACAGTAAATTAAATTCATTGCCCAACCAGCTTTCCGGCGGTCAGCGCCAGCGCGTGGCAATTGCGCGGGCACTGATTCATCAGCCGAAACTGGTTCTTGCCGATGAACCGACAGCAAACCTGGACAGTAAAACAAGCGAGTCAGTTTTGCAGTTACTGAGAACATTACAGACAGAATATAAAACATCCGTTGTTTTTTCCTCTCACGACCCGATGGTCATTGAGCAGGCCGATGATATTTTTCTGATCAGTGACGGAATAGTCACCTGCAAGCCGGGAGTCAGCGGCTGATGCAAACATTCAAACTTGCTTTGCGTAATCTTCTCCGTAACCGGCGGCGAACCTGTTCCACATTGTGTGCCATTATTATTGGTGCAATCAGTATTCTGTTATTCGGGGGCTATAATCATTCTATTGAATATAGCCTGAGAACGACCTTTGTCCGTGATATCGGTCATCTTCAGATTCAGCACAGAGATTATTTCAGTGAGGGAATGGCGAATCCTCAAAAATACAGTATTCATAATTATCAGGAAATTATTGATGCCATTTCCGCTGATCCTGAGTTAAGCAAAATGATTAACATCAGTGCGCCCATTCTTCTGATAAATGGTATTGCCAGTAATTATTCTGCCGGAACATCAAGACCTGTTTTAATATACGGAACAGAGTCTGACAGCCAGAAAATATTAGGTCAGTGGGATGAGTACCAATTAGGTAAAGGTATCAATATCCGTAATATTCCGGATAAATCAGTGCCGGATGCAGGATTAACAGGAAAGGGACTAAGCCGCCTGCTGAAACTGAATGAACCGGAAGATACCGTATCCGCAGATAACAGCCGGGAGAATAACGAAGCGGAATCACTGCCGGATGACCTCGCTCAGCTGGTACAGGATACCCGGTCAGAACGTAAACCGGATTCCGGAAAATATATCGAGTTACTGGCGGCATCCGCAGGCGGAGCCCCGAATATCGTGAGGATGAAAGTCACCGGTATTCAGCCGCAGGCAGCCCGTGAACTGGACGATAATTATGTGAATGTGCATTTAAATCAGGCACAGCAGCTTTTATACGGTAACGGCGACCACGGTGTGACAGCCATTGTTCTGCAACTGAACCATTCTGATCAGATGGATGAAGCCAGGGAACGATTACAGCAATTACCGGCACTCACATCTGCGGATGTACCGCTGGCCATACTCGACTTCATGCAGTTACAGCCGCTGTATAACCAGATTCTGGCTATGTTCGGAAAGTTATTCAATTTTCTGCTCGTCATTATTCTCTGTATTACGTTATTTACTATCGGAAATACCATGAGTATGGCGGTACTCGAAAGAACAACTGAAATCGGCACTCTGAGAGCCGTCGGGTTAAAACAGCGTGATATCCGGAATCTTTTTCTTAATGAAGGAATATTGCTGGGGGTTATCGGCTCAGTGGCGGGTGTGGCTTCTGCACTGCTCGTGGCTGCTGTTATCAATATTTCCGGCCTGACATGGCAGCCGCCGGGGGTTATAGCGCCTATTCCTGTCCGGATAAAAATATGGGGAGAATTCGTCATGATAGCCAGTGTGGTGGGAACACTGATGGTGGCCGCCGTCGTATCTTCCTGGTGGCCGTCACGGAGAGCCGCCAATGTCTCAATTGTTGAGGCATTACGATACATATAACCGCCATCATAAATCAGCTAACAGGACGTAACTAAAAATGACAGTTAAAAAAACATGGTTAATATCGCTGTGTGCGTTATGCATATTATCAGTGACAGCCCCGGCAATGGCTGAAATAAATGCTCAGGATATTTTGAAAAAAAGTGACGATGTCCGGAATCCGCCCCGCGCGTTCAGTCTGGTGACGACGCTGATCAGTTATAAAAACGGCCAGCAGCATGAAAAAAGTGAGCTGAAACTGTATTCACGTCCGGATGAAAACGGCGGACAGTATCACAGCTTATTACGTTTTATCAGCCCGCAGCGTGATGCCGGAAAATTAACATTAAAAAGCGGACGTGACCTGTGGATGTATGATCCTAACAGTAAGGCCAGTGTTCCTATTTCCCCGCAGCAGAGATTATTGGGTCAGGCCTCTAACGGTGATGTGGTGACGGCAAACTGGGCTGCGGATTATAGTGCGTCTCTGGTTGCGGAGGAAACCATCAAAGATGGTGATAAACAGGATCGTGACTGCTACCGTCTTCATTTAACGGCAACAAACCCGGACGCTGCTTATCCTGCCATGGAATTATGGGTAGATAAAACCAGCTTTAAAAGCCATAAAGCCGAATTTTACGCCTTAAACGGAAGTCTGCTGAAAACCACATATTATCGCCGTTATGATGCGGTATTAGACGGGGAAAGACCGACTGAAGCGGTGATTATTGACGGTATTAATTCACAGCTGGTGACCGTGATCCGCAACCAGCAATTTGAATGGAGTGATGTTCCTGCATCCTGGTTCCAGCGTGATTTTTTACCTCATATCCGGGATAACTGATTCATGCTGAACCGCTCTGCTTGCAGAATTGCCGGTATATTCTGCCTGGCCGGATATAGTCTGTTACGGACCAGTCCGGCCGCCGCCATGGAAGACTCCGTCCTTCAGGCACTGGAAATCGCTGACAATACGGTATTTGAGGAAGTCAAAAGCCATACACTGTCCATGGCGGCTGAAATAGCCGGAACCATCAATGAAGCAGGTAAAAATATTCAGCGCCTGTCACTGGATATGCGTCTGGATACCCCGGTCTTTTCAGATAAGGCCAGGGTTGTCGTATCCAACCGGACTGATGCCCGCTTTTATGGTGCACTGGGCCATAGCGGTAATGTAAATACGCTTCGTGAAGCCTATATCAGCTACAAAGCAGCCTCAGATACCATTGTGGAAACCGGTCGTATCAATACCCGCTACGGGGTTGCTCTGGGGTATAACCCGACTGATTTTCTGGGTAAAAACACCGTACGTTCTGTCGTTTCCGCTGATCCTGAAAGTCTGCGGACAAACAGACTGGGTAACGTCATGATACGCCTCCAGCAAGGCTGGGATAAAGCATCTGTCACCGCTATCATTGCCCCGAAACTGGGAGATAAGCCAAATAATGCCGCTTTCAGCCCGGACTGGGCCGCCGGTAACCCGCGGGATCGCTTGCTGTTATCCGCAAGCTACAAATTCGGGGAAAATTTTAATCCGCAGATTTTATATTTTCAGGAATCCGGACGCTCACCACAGTTCGGCCTGAATATTTCCCGCGTCCTCAGCCGCTCAACACTGGTATACGCCGAGTGGGCCGGCGGGCGGCAGCCGCTGACATGGCAAAATGCATTACCGGACGGTCAGCAGGAAGATAAATGGCGTAATCGCACAGCCGCCGGTATAACCTGGAGTTCTGACAGTAATCTGACACTGCGTCTGGAAGGACATTATGACGGCAGCGCAGATAATGAAAAGGCATCTCAAAAGCTCTCCCGCCTGCCTCCGGCGGCGATCGCACAATCCGGCCTGAGCGGTAATATGCAGGATGTGATGGCATCAAAACGATCGGTATTATTTCAGGCTTATCATAAAGATATCATTGACCAATATGATCTTAATCTGATCCTGCAACGGGATTTGCAGAAAAGTAAAAATATAGGTTTCGCTGAAGTCCGCCATCATATGGGACCGGCAGATGTCGCTTTGCAGTGGCAGAAAACCTATTCACTGAATGAAAAAAAAGGGTATGAAATCACGCCGGAACAGCGCTGGCAGTTATCACTCAACTATTATTTTTAACCCCCGGAACGGGTTCCGGGGCTTTAATCTGATAAGCCTTCATAAATCATCAATATTTTATCGCGGAAATTACAGAGATTCAGAAAGATGACAGCAGACTTCGGCAGAAGGATATTTTGCTGTAAGGCTTGATTTATCAGGGATTAAAAGACTCAGGGGGGATTACAGAAAGTGAAGATGGCGGAGGAGGAGAGATTCGAACTCTCGGACGGTTTCCCGTCGGCGGTTTTCAAGACCGCTGCCTTAAGCCGCTCGGCCACCCCTCCGCAATGACGAGCACTATAGTCTCCTCCCGGCGCCTTGTAAAGTCCCGGATAGTCCGAATGACGGAAATTTAGTCATTTCTCAATGTGTTAGCTGATTTTATCATCACAACCGCCGGTTTCTTTCTTCTGATGCTTGGGATACCCGCAGATTTTTGCTACATTTTCATTCTCATTTTCAGCAGGTTCAGATTATGTTTGTGTTTGAAGGGCGTGAAATCGCCACTGATCCCCACGGCTATTTACTCAATGTGCAGGACTGGCAGGAGTCGATGGTGCCGCTGCTGGCTGAACAGGAAGAGATTATCCTGACAGAACAGCACTGGGAAGTTATCCGCTTTGTGCGGGATTTTTATCTGGAATTTAATACCTCACCGGCTATCCGTATGCTGGTAAAAGCGATTACACAGAAGTATGGCGAGGAGCGCGGGAACAGCCGTTATCTGTACCGTCTGTTTCCGAAAGGCCCCGCCAAACAGGCAACAAAACTGGCCGGACTGCCGAAACCGGTGAAGTGTATCTGACAGCCGTTTATTCGTGGCGGACACGAAATACCGCAACTTCCCTGTAATCACAGGGGGTTGCGATAATATCCGTAACTTTCGCCCCCGGCGGCCCGCCTGCTTCCAGCCACGCGGTCATCGCGTCAAGCACACTTTCATCGCCATATGCTTCAATTTCCACGCTGCCGTCCTGACGGTTACGGACAAAACCGGTCACATCGTGGCGTTTTGCCCAATAAAACGTTTGATAGCGAAAACCCACGCCCTGAACGCGTCCGTATACGGCAAAATGTCGTCCTGTCTTCATGATATCGCTCCTTTTTCTGAAAATAGCACTATTTTAATCTGTATCGCTGTCCGCCGGTTGTAATTTTCCCTGCACCCCGATAACCTGAAATTGTCAGCTGTTGCTGATTGCAGTGATAGGAAACAACAATCTGTTAAGGGATTGAATCTGTCATCAGTACCCCCCATATTAGTAACAGAGCAAGTTTCTTCGGAGGTGATTATGATGATTTCAAGTAAGTTCGGTATCGGACAACAAGTCCGCCATAAGCTGCTTGGCTACCTGGGCGTGATTGTTGATATTGATGCTGAATACTCACTGGATCAGCCGGAAGAGGACGATATCGCATCCAATATGAACCTGCGCTCTGCGCCCTGGTACCACGTCGTGATGGAAGACGATAACGGTGAACCTATCCATAGCTATCTGGCAGAAGCCCAGATCACTTATGAGATGGATGAAGACCACCCTGATAACATCACTATGGATGAGCTGGCTGAGTCCATCCGCAACCAGTTACAGTCTCCCCGGTTGCGCAATTAATACACGAAGAGCCCCGCCACTCACATGCCGGGGCTTTATTTTTGCTTATTTTTCCAGCCCCAGACGCGGGATCTCAATTTTCGGACAACGATCCTCAACGAACAGCAGCCCGGCGTTTTCCGCCAGTGTTTTCGCCTCACTGCTGACGATTCCCTGCTGCAGCCACAGCACTTTTGCTTTCACCGCGATCGCTTCCTCTGCAATACCCGGCGCCGCATCTGCGTTACGGAAAACATCCACCATATCCACCGGTTCAGGAATATCAGCCAGCGTGGCATAGACCAGCTGACCAATCAGCGTTTTTCCCGCCAGTTTCGGATTCACCGGAATCACCCGGTATCCCTGTCCCAGCAGATATTCCATCACATGATAAACAGGGCGATCCGGTTTATCACTCGCACCGGCCACGGCAATTGTTTTTACCTGCTGAAGAATACCGGTCAGAAATGCGTCATTCATATAAGCCTCTTTTGTCATCCTGCACAACAATCTGAGTTATAGCATACTGAATTGAAAATCACCTGTTGGCGGAACCTTTTTTTTTCGCTTATGTTATTGAATAACATTTTATTCGCCGGAAAAGAGAGCGTTATGGAATCAACCACCCGAGTACTGACCAGGCATAAAAAAATCGCCCTTGTGGCACATGATCACTATAAATCCAAATTACTGGACTGGGTTAAGCGCAATCAGGCTAAATTAGAGAGCCACGAACTGTTCGCCACCGGAACGACCGGCAAGCTTATCAGCCGTGAAACGGGGCTTGAAATCACCGGTATGCTGAGCGGCCCGATGGGCGGGGATCAGCAGATAGGGTCAATGATTGCGGAAGGGAAAATTGATGTGCTGATTTTCTTCTGGGACCCGCTCAATGCGGTGCCGCATGATCCGGATGTAAAAGCCCTGCTGCGCCTGGCGACCGTCTGGAATATCCCGGTGGCGACCAATATGTCCACTGCCGATTTTATTATTCACTCGCCGGATTTCGATAATGATGTGGATATTGTTATTCCGGATTACAACCGCTATTTAAGTGAGCGGACTCAGTAACCGCGTGCTGCGGCGGTGAACCTTCCCCGCCGCATTTTCCCCGTTCAGGGCTTTTTCACCCGGCTGACACCCATATCCGCCAGTTCTTCTGCAAAACAGGACGGCGAGTCCTTGTCATACAGCAGCCAGACCTGTTTTTTCGCCCTCGTCAGTGCCACATACATCAGGCGGCGCTCCTCGGCGTGCATAAATTCCTCTTCCCGCGGCAGCAATCCCTGTTCAATCACCGATTCCCGGGCAGCTGCGGGGAAACCGTCCCGCTCATCCGTCAGCCCGGTAATAATGACATAATCCGCCTGCTGCCCTTTTGAAGCATGCATGGTCATAAAGCGGATAGTCAGATGCGGCCAGCGGGTTGCAGCCAGCGACAGAATGTCCGGTTTCAGATGGTGATAACGCGCCAGAATCAGGATCGTTTCCGCTTCTGTCACATAGCCGCTCATTTTATTCAGCAGTGCTTCCAGCTGGTTGTCCGGCAGTAACAAAACGGCTTTCTTGTCCCCTTTCATCAGGCTGTTGAGCGGTTTATTCAGCTGTTGCGGATTGCGCTGAATAAAGCCGTTGGCGATTTCACCGATACGGCTGTTAAACCGGTATGTGGTATCCAGCGCACACTGACCGCCATCACCGAAAACAGCACTGAAATCGGTGGTCAGCGTCAGTTCCGCACCACTGAAACGGTAAATTGCCTGCCAGTCATCACCGACAGCAAATAATGTGGTTTGCGGGTTCTGGGCCCGCAACGCGTGGATCAGTTTTGCCCGCAGCGGAGAGATATCCTGGAATTCATCCACCAGCACCGCTTTCCACGGCGAAATAAACCGCCCTTTCTCAATCAGATTCACCGCCTGATGAATAAGCCCGGAGAAGTCTGTCGCCCCCTCTTCTTTCAGAGCCGTTTTCCAGGCTTTTAAAAACGGAGCCATCAGTTTGATTTGTTTTGTGAATTCTGCAGCGATATCCGGCGGTGCGGATTCAATCATCACTTTCTGGCTGCCGCCGTTCATGCGCATCAGGCTCAGCCAGCGATCAATTCTCGGCACTATGCGGCGGCACAGAGTATCATCTTCCCAGTATTCGCCCTCATCCACCCGCCAGTTCATACTGCCGGTGATAAGTTCACGCCAGCCTTTTGCCTGCGCTTTTTTCTCACGGCACTGAGTCTGCCAGACCGATTTAATCAGTTCATGACGGGCAGCCGTATCGCTTTCCAGCTCACTGATCACCGGCGATTTATTGGATGCCTCGCGGATAATATGCAGCGCGAGAGCATGAAACGTTTTGCTGCGGATATCTTCCGTATGCAGACAGCGCTGAATACGCTCATTCATTTCATCCGCCGCCTGCCGCCCGAAAGCCAGCATCAGGATCTGTTCCGGCAACGCCTGCTGACGGCGCAGCAGCCAGCCCGCCCGCGCCACCAGCACCGATGTTTTGCCGCTCCCTGCTCCGGCCAGCACCAGCACGGACGGTTCACCGTTGACTACCGCCTCACTCTGCGAGGTATTCAGCGGGGAGGATTCAATATTGGCAAAGAAATCCGCATAGGTTTCGAGGCATTGTTCTGTCCATTCACGGTTGCGCTGACGGCGCTTTTCATCTGTATGAGTGAGCCAGTCCAGACAAAACTGATATGACGGCGCGCAGTTATCAAAACCGGTCAGACGGGCACGGGGCAGCGGCAGTGCCGCAAAGGTACGCAGAATACTGTCATGCAGTTTCTGACTTTCCGGCTGTGTCAGCCAGCGATCAGCCTGAATAACCGCGTTAATTTCACTGACCTGTTTATCCAGCACACCTGCGCTGACCACACTCATTTCGTCACTCCAGCGTGACCAGATATCAGTAACATACTGATAAAACGCCTGAGTTTCCTGCCATTGAGTACCATGCAGACGCACAACCTGCTCATCCGGCAGCTCAAACTCCAGTTCGCCCCAGACAATGCCGCGTTTACATTGGATATTGATTAACTCATTGAAAGGAATAACATACCGGTGTTTTGCCCCGCTGACTTCGATACCTGCGTTGAGTAACCGCACGCGGTTGTAAGGATGCCGGGCCAGTGTCTGCCCCATTTGTGTTGATTTTAATTCCATGTGTTCCGCACCGTTACAAGATTGAAATCAATATGTGATAAAACCAGATGTGGTAAAACGTATGCCAGCGCCATACCATTGCCATATTACAGTAAAGATGTCATTAGTTTACTGCCAAATTCCCGTTAAGGGTATTCTGACTCATTGAGGTTATTGTGCTTGCAGCGTTTTCCGGCTTCAGCCGGTATATTTATAACAGTAATTTTCTTTACTATTTCCGCATTCTGATTGCGCTGACCGGTACCACTCTGGTGCCGTGGCTGCTGCACATGCCGCCGAAAGTCACTATCGCCCTGACGCTCGGGATGGTGGCAGCCGCACTGACAGACCTCGATGACCGGCTTGCCGGACGCCTGCGTAATCTGTTTATCACGCTGATCTCTTTCTTTGTCGCCTCTGCGTCAATTGAACTGCTGTATGACCACCATCTCCTGTTTATGGCCGGGCTGGCCGTATCAACCAGCGGATTTATTCTGCTGGGAGCGCTCGGTCAGCGTTACGCCACCATTGCTTTCGGGGCACTGCTGATCGCCATTTACACGATGCTGGGTAAAAACCTGTTTGATGACTGGTATCAGCAACCGCTGTTACTGCTGACAGGGGCGGTCTGGTACAACCTGCTGACCCTGACCGGACATCTGTTTTTTCCTGTCCGCCCCCTTCAGGATAACCTTGCCCGCTATTATATGCAGCTCTCCGGTTATCTGGAGGCAAAAGCCAACCTGTTTGATCCGGATATCGAAGAGGATTACCAGCAATCTGTTTTTGAACTGGCTATGGCAAACAGTGCGCTGACCGACGCCATGCATCAGGCGAAAACCACGCTGTTCTCCCGCCTCAAAGGCGATCGTGGTCAGCGCAGTACCCGCCATGCACTTCATTATTACTTTGTCGCCCAGGATATTCATGAGCGGGCCAGTTCGTCCCATATTCAGTATCAGAATTTAAGTAACGAACTGCGCTACAGCGATATCATGTTCCGTTTCCAGCGGCTGATGACAATGCAGGGCCACGCCTGCGCTGCGGTGGCGCAGGCCATTTTACAGCGCCGGAAATATCATCATAATCCCCGCTTTGAACGGACATTCTCTTATCTGGAAAACTCCCTGAATTTGCTGGAACAGCAAAAACCCGGCAACAGCAGTGTCATGGCACTGCGCCATCTGCTGACCAACCTGCGCGGGGTCGATTCCCAGCTGAAAGGCCTGACTGCGGAGCAGACTCAGCTGCCGGCTGAAAAGATGCAGGAAGATGCGCGGCTGTCCAACGAAAACTTACAGGGGCTGCGTGATATCTGGGCACGTGTCCGGCAGAACCTGACACCGCGATCGGCCCTGTTCCGCCATGCCATCCGGATGTCACTGCTGCTGTGTGCCGGTTACGCTATCATTCTGACCTTTGATTTAACCCGCGGTTACTGGATTATGCTGACCAGTCTGTTTGTCTGCCAGCCTAACTACAGCGCCACACGACGCCGCCTGATGCTGCGTATCACCGGGACACTGGCAGGGATACTGATCGGCCTGCCGGTCATGTATTTTGTACCTTCTTATGAGGGACAGCTTATTCTGATGGTACTGTCCGGACTGATGTTCTTTGTGTTCCGTACCAGTCAGTATGCCCAGGCAACAATATTTATCACCCTGCTGGTGCTGTTCAGTTTCAACCTGCTGGGCGAGGGGTTTGATATCGCGATTCACCGCATTATTGATACCATAATCGGTTGCGGGCTCGCCTGGTTTGCGGTCAGTTATATCTGGCCGGACTGGAAATATCGTCAGCTCCCGCTGGTCATTGACCGTACCATGCAGGCAAACGGCCGCTATCTGGAACAAATACTGCAACAGTATTACAACGGCAAAAGTGACAGCCTGGAATACCGGGTTGCCCGCCGCGATGCGCATATCAGCGACGGGGAATTTGCCTCTGTTGTGGCCAATATATCCTCAGAGCCGAGCAGTTACCGCACATCACAGGATGAAGCATTCCGCCTGCTCTGCCTGAACCACACGCTGCTCAGTTATATTTCCGCTCTCGGTGCCCACCGGACCAAACTCACGGATGACACTATTCTGCGTCTGCTGAACGACGCCATCCGTTATATCGAGACTGCTCTGCAAAAAGGACACAGGGAAGAGTTGCAGGTTCAGGCGATTGCGGATGCACTGGCACAGCGTCTGGATAAATGTACCTGTGATAATCACAGTACCGAGCAACTGGTACTGGAGCAAATCCGTCTGTTACTCGGTCTGACACCGGACATTACCGGGCTTATCCGGCAGATAAATGACAAAGAACGTCCCCTGCCGCCGGCCGCCGGACGGTTCCGCCGCAAAAAAACCATTGCGGCGGATGATGCGCAAAACGGATAATCCCGGCCCGGGGACGGTAACATTCCCCGGGATGGCCATACCGGTTAATTCAGCCTGCCGTGCCAGTGGATAAGATCCTCACGCAGTGCCTTCGGCAATACCGCACTGTGACACCCCTCAATCGCCCCCGCGATAGCGAACAGTAATTTCAGCTCATTCTGCGGCCGGGCTTTGACCTTCAGGAAACTGGCTTTGGCCCCCAGCAGATAGAGGTCATCCACCCGGCGGATACCCGCCTGCCACAAGCGGCGTTCCAGGGCCCTGTCCACATTAGGCAGATCTTTAATCCGTGACGGCAACTGCTGCCGTGACTGTGCATGCGCCCTCGCATGCAGGTAGGTCTGGTAAAAAAGAAACTCACACTGCTGGGGGCGCTGCCATACCGCATCCGGTACACGGTAATAATTAATCCGCATCGGCAGGATCCGCTTGGGATAAGTGAACCGGTCACTCAGCTCCAGCCGGCAGAATAATTCCCGGGTGGCTTCTGTACTTTTCAGCCAGAGCTGACTGTTGGCTATCAGCGCGAAAGTGACCCGGTCGATGGATAATCCCATACACCCGAATTGTGATTTCAGACGTATCCGGCCGAACGGTTGTGTGCTGTGTTGAAGACGATCAAACTGAACATCTGACAATTTCAAATAATCCTTCATATTATCAGTCCTTTGAAAGCAGGTTAAACGTATCGTTGTGTCATTCCCTGACTGAGCTCAGCTGTCGCCACAAAATAAGGAATGTTTCCCCGATTGCCAACGATAAATTCGTATTTGTATCCGGCAAACCTGAATTTTGCGAGTTGTATGGAAAAAATTTACTTGATCTGAGCGAAATTGAATTATACTGTATACATATACAGTATCACTATGTGAGGTTAACTATGCGCCAGCAGGCAACCCGGGAATACTTCCCTGTAACACCGGCATCTGTGTCACCCGCTCCTGCGGGGGAAAGCCGTCAGGACGGAATGGTCAGCGAACTGGTTTATCGCAATAATGATATCGTTCTGACTCATATTCTGCTTCCTTTATTACGTCAGCTTGCCGGGGAGTCCCGCTGGCTGTTATGGCTCTCACCGGGGGCAAAACTTAACCGCAGCTGGTTATCGCAGAACCATCTGCCGGGTGATAAAGTAATGCAGCTGTCCCGTATTCCTGAAATCAACAGTGTTGCCGCGATGGAGAAAGCACTGGCCAGCGGTAATTACAGTGTGGTTCTGGGCTGGCTGCCGGTGCTGACTGAGCAGGAAAATATCCGGTTACAGCGCGCTGCGGAACAGGGCAGTTGTCTCGGTTTTATTATGCGTCCCCGGGAATGGCATCATGCGAATACCCCTGTCGCACGACAACTGAATACCTTACAAATTCATTCTTTCCCTTATCATTGAGGAAAATTAAGAATATTCTCAGACTTTTTTACAAGCCCGTATCATTTGCTCTGCTTCATTAATAAAATTGCACTATTTCAACGCGTTAAGCCAAATATCCAAAGAAATTGACTATTTTGTATGTTTATGAATCAGTACAGTTTTTTACATTTTTTTAGTCGAATTCTACCGGACAGGCTTGTAACTTTTAAAGTTCGCTGTAGACTTTACACCGTTAAGGTAGTGCTTAAAATTCCCTGTTGGGAGCTATTTACTAAATAGTGCACATAATCCCTGACTATTTTTAAAAACCAAAGGCAAAAATAAGGCTATTTAAGCCAGAGCCAATTTGGATGATAACGAGGCGTAAAATGAAAAAGACAGCTATCGCAGTAGCAGTGGCAGTGGCAGCTTTCGCAAGCGTTGCGCAGGCAGCTCCAAAAGACAATACCTGGTATACCGGTGGTAAATTAGGTTGGTCTCAGTATCAGAACACCGGTAGTGTTCTGGAAAACACCGGTCCTACTCATAAAGATCAGCTCGGCGCTGGTGCTTATGTTGGTTTTCAGCACAACCAGTACATGGGCTTTGAATTAGGTTATGACTGGTTAGGTCGTATGCCTTACAAAGGTGACGGCGACAACGGTGCATTCAAAGCACAGGGTGTTCAGCTGACTACCAAACTGAGCTATCCGGTAATGGATGACTTAGACGTTTATACCCGTCTGGGTGCAATGGTATGGCGTGCAGACGCTACCGCATCTATCGATGGTAAGCGTTACAAAGAGAACGACACTGGTGTTTCCCCGCTGTTCGCACTGGGTACTGAGTATGCAATCACCCGTGATATCGCAGCTCGTTTAGAGTATCAGTGGATCAACAACATCGGCGATAAAGACACCGTTGGCGCACGTCCGGATAACGGCATGCTGAGCGTTGGTGTTGCTTACCGTTTCGGCCAGGATGAAGTTGCTGCACCAGTTGCAGAACCAGCTCCGGTTGTTGCACCAGTTGTTGAGAACAAACGTTTCACCCTGCGTTCAGACGTTCTGTTCAACTTCAACAAATCTACTCTGAAAGCTGAAGGTCAGGAAGCTCTGAACCAGCTGTTCAACGAACTGGCATCAATCGATCCGACTCAGGGCAACGTCCTGGTTATCGGTTACACTGACCGCATCGGTTCACAGAACTACAACCTGCCACTGTCTCAGAAACGTGCACAGAGCGTTGTAGATTACCTGGTAGCTAAAGGCATCCCTGCCGGCAGCATCCGTGCAGAAGGCCGCGGTAAAGAAGATCCTGTCACTGGCAACAAATGTGACAACATCAAACAGCGCGCTGCTCTGATCGAATGTCTGGCACCAGACCGTCGTGTTGAAATCGAAATCCAGGGTGTAACTGAACAAGTTTCTCAGCCTGCTCAGTAAGTTCTGATTCGGTTGCATGATGCGATTCGGTTGCACAATGCAATGAATTATATAAACCCCATCTCCGGATGGGGTTTATTTTTTGTCCGTTCCCAGCAGGCTTTGCAAATCTTCTTTCAGCGATGTCATCTTCGTCGCGTACTTTTCTTTGCGCTCCGCATCTTCCAGTAACTGCACAATCGTTTCCGACAGCGTACTGCCCCGCCGCTGTGATAAGGCAGACAACCGCTGCCAGACCAGAAATTCCAGATCAACCGATTTTTTACGGGTATGCTGCTGTTCAGCATTAAAATGACGCTTGCGCCGCGCGCGGATAGTCTGGCTCATTCTGTTCACCAGTGCCGGAGACATATGCTTTTGTATCCAGCCGGTGACTTTCGCCGGATGTGATTCCAGTTTCAGTAACTGCGCCACCACCTCTTCTTCCCGGCTTTTTTCCGTATAACGGGTAATCGCCTCACCTTCACGGTGTTTTTTGACCAGATAAGCCCACTTCCAGCCACATTCAAGATTCTCTAGTTGCTGATATTTCATGATTTTTCTCAGTGACAGGGTAACACTGACATAAGCATAGCAATATTCCCTGTAAAAAACCGCCCCCCTGCACAATTCTTTCCTGTCAGCACGGGTAAAAATAAACGCCGCGAGGATAGCTATCCGGCCTGCTTACGCGCTACAATGTCCCGCTATTTTCGTTACTATTCAAAGGCGGTGCTGATAACCGCACACTGCGGAGAGCACCAGATCCTGCCGCAACAATTAAATCCGACATTATCAAAAAGCAGACAATACCGAGTGAATATTAAACAGTTGACCTGGCAGGCATTACTGCCTGATGAAAACAGTTACCGCACCCTCCTGGAAACCGCATCTGAACTGCCTGCCCGGCAGGCGGATATCGTGCAGCCGCGCTTACAGGAAAGTTTGTCACTTTTCAGTCATCCGGCGGCAAAACGCCGTTTTATGCTGGTGAAAAGTGACGAAAGTGAGTGCTATCTGGATACGATAGCGCAGTTACTGCCGCCGGAAGTCAAAGTCCGGCAGAAACACACCATGGGCGGTGAATACCACTTTGATAATCACAGGTTTGTCTTTACCCCTGCGGATAACGGCCATTTCAGTGCCGTACAGCCGTTCGCTGTCTGTGACTGGACAGAGCCTGAGCAATTGTTCGGCCAGGTTTATACTCATCACCAGCACGTTCAGTTGCAGCCCGGTATTATTCACCAGGTCAATGGCGGCTTTCTGATCATGTCACTGCGCAGTCTGCTCGCACAGCCGCTGATGTGGCTGCGCTTAAAGCAGATGGTCTGCGCACAGCGTTTTGACTGGCTTGCACACTCAGAACAACATCCGCTGCCGTTCCCGGCTGACAGTATGCCCCTCGACCTGCGTGTCATCGTGGTTGGTGACCGCCTGAGCCTGGATGAGTTTATGCTGTCCGAACCGGAACTGAGCGAAGAAGCCCTGTACGGCGAATATGAATTTGATTATCAGCTGGAAGAAACGGATCAGCTGACCACCTGGTGTCAGTTTATCAACGGCCTGCTGAAACAGAATCAGCTGCCGCCGCTCAGTGCTGACGGCTGGTATGAGCTGCTCTGTCAGGGCATGCGTTTTCAGGAAGATAAAAAAGCCCTGCCGCTCGACCTGACATGGCTGACGACTCTGCTGCGCGATGCCGCTACTCTGCTGCCCGCAGAGACCATCACCGCGGAAGCGCTGCGCAAAATTAAAGATAACCGCAGCTGGCGGCACGGCTATCTTGCCGACCGCGGGCTGGATGAAATTCTTCAGGGTCAGGTTTATATCCAGACCCAGGGCAGTACTGTCGGCCAGATCAACGGTTTATCCGTTCTCCAGTATCCGGGACACCCGGACGCGACCGGTGAACCTTCGCGTATCACTTGTGTGGCACATATCGGTGATGGTGAGTTTGTTGATGTCGAACGCAAATCAGAACTTGGCGGCAATATTCACGCCAAAGGCATGATGATTATGCAGGCTTATCTGATTGCCGAACTCAAACTGGAGCAGCCGTTCCCGTTCTCCACCTCCGTGGTGTTTGAACAATCCTACGGCGAAGTGGATGGTGACAGCGCCTCACTGGCGGAACTGTGTGCATTGATCAGTGCCCTCTCCTGGCAGCCGGTTGACCAGCAGATTGCAGTAACCGGCTCTGTCGATCAGTTCGGGTTTGTGCAGGCTATCGGCGGCGTGAATGAGAAAATCGAAGGCTTCTTCCGTCTGTGTCAGGCCAGAGGGCTGACCGGTAAGCAGGGTGTGATTATCCCGTCCTCAAATGAGCGTCATCTGGTGCTGGCAGATGATGTGGTTAATGCGGTACGTCAGGGTGAATTCCACATATGGACGGCAGCGCATGTCTCACAGGCAGCCTCACACCTGATGAATATGCCGTATTATGAAGAAGAAAGTAATCCGTCCGGAGAACACTTGTTAGCTATAATTCAGGATCGGATTTTCCTGGCAAATAATCAGGATAAACCGAGAAGTTCGTGGTTTTCCCGCTGGTGGAAATAGCATATTTTTTATCTGATCGGACTTGTTCAGCGTACAAGTGTAAGCTATTGTGTAGCCTATCTGTTAAACAAGGCAAAGATTGAGTTATGGTCGCAAAACAAGAATCCTACACAAAGCAAGAACTTGAAGCCTCAGGACGGGGTGAACTCTTTGGTGAAAACGGACCACCACTGCCGTCCGGCAATATGCTGATGATGGATCGCGTCATTAAAATGAGCGAAACCGGTGGTCATTTTGATAAAGGCTATATCGAAGCTGAGCTGGATATCAAACCTGAGCTGTGGTTTTTCGGTTGCCATTTCGTCAACGACCCGGTAATGCCGGGCTGTCTGGGTCTCGATGCCATGTGGCAGTTAGTCGGTTTCTATCTCGGCTGGCTGGGCGGTGAAGGCAAAGGCCGTGCACTGGGCGTGGGTGAAGTGAAATTTACCGGCCAGGTTCTGCCGACCTCGAAAAAGGTCACCTACCGCATCCACCTCAAGCGTGTGATCAACCGTAAGCTGATCATGGGTATCGGTGACGGTGAAGTCTTTGTTGATGATAAACTGATTTACACCGCATCAGAATTGAAAGTGGGTCTTTTCAAAGACACCAGCGCGTTTTAATCTTTCTTTCCGTGGTGTTATCCGTAAAAAACCTCCGCATGCGGAGGTTTGAGATTGCTGACAAAGCAGGATAAAACGTGGTTTTTCCTGCTTTGTGTTATCAGCCGAAAATCAATAAATTGATTTTCCTGGTTTATTTTTACAACCTCTGTCGGTCGTCACCAACCCATGCGGGTTTGTCAACGACCTGAAACTGCATCGTAACCGATGCAGTTTTTTATCCTTCAAACCGGGTTACGCAATGACCGCCCTTTTATCGATGGCCTCGCGCCAGCCTCCCAACCAATGAGAACGTTCGTCAATTTTAAGATACGGGCAACTCTCTTTAGAACGTCCTAAAATACCCGCCTGATAACCTTTGGTTAATGCTCTGGCTAAACGATCACGCTTTTGTCTTTTCATGCCGTTACTTCCCTCATGTTATTCAGTGCTGTAAACAGGTTGATTTTCATTCAACCCATAATAGGAATACGCTTTCGGGGCAGAGTTTGCAAGTAAAGAAGATTCAGGGCATGTCAGTCCCGCTTTGCATAAAAATACACAATAAAAACAGGGCTGTTATTTTACCTGCGTAATCAGATTATTAGTTTTCTGCGGACAGTAAAGGCGGTCAGAAGGATATATCAGGCGGGAGAAAAATCATTTTTGCGATCAGCAGATTAACCGGAGTAATGTGGCCTGTTTCACAAATTTGTCATTTTGATGATAATTCACTCTCTGCACGCCCTGTGCAGAGAGTGAATGACAAATTACTTACGCAGTTCGTCAGCCACAGACTGTGACACCTGTGCCCAGCCCTCACCCAGCGTACGTACCAGCGCCGGATAGCCGTTTTCGGCCTGTTCCAGTACCAGATTAAACGGATGGCGGATCACCGCATCCCCGTGGGTATAAATCCAGCTGCCCGCCACAATCACTTTGCCGTCATAACGGCCGTGGAACCCGGTCACCGTAACGGTCAGGGTATCCGGTTTGGTTTCCAGCGGCTGTACGGAGACCAGCCGGTCCGGCAGTGCCTGACTGAGCTGCGCTGTCATCGCCTCCAGCAACTGCTGTTCCAGCGGCCCGGCCCACAGGTTGGTGCTGCCGATGTTGTATTCCACATCACTGGTCTGATAGACAATTCCTGCATTCCCCAGAACGTCCCCGAGCGTGATGCGCTGAATCCATAACTGCGGATGGCGGTTGTCACTGCCGGTGCTGCGGAAGCCCGTCTGCGTACTGCTGCTGTCAGCAGCCGCCGCCACCGGCAACTGATAATACTGTTTTACCGGGGTGCTGCTGCACCCCGCCAGTACAAAAACGCCCAGAAATGCCAGTGCTTTTGTCAGTTTTTTCATCTTAATTCTTCGCCTTCTTAGGTTGCGGGTCCGCCTGCGGCGCGGCTTCAAAGACCAGTGCGTTGCTCTTATTATTCAGGGTACGCAATACCGGCTGCAACTCACGCAGAACCTGATCCAGGCGCTGCATATCATCCACCAGTTTATTGTACGCCGGTGAGCCCGGCTGGATGCCCTGCATGCTGCGGTTCAGTTCACGCAGTGTTGCCTGCATATCTTTCGGCAGCGCTTTGAACTCTTTACTGCCGAGCAGCACATTCAGCTCAGACAGCGTTTTCTGTGCTTCCGCGATGGTTTTTTCGCTGGCGCGCAGTGTTTCCGTCGCCTGTTTCATCATCGGTTCAATCGGCATACCGTTGATTTTATCCAGCGCTGCCAGCACTTTCTGCTGCAACTGCACCAGACCGCCGCTGGTGGTCGGCAGGACTTCATAATCCGCAACCGTCATCGGCGCTTTCCAGGCTGGTTGATCAGGATAGAAATCCAGGTCGACATACAGTGCCCCGGTCAGTAAATTGCCGGATTTCAGTGAAGCACGCAGACCCTGCTGTAATGCTGTTTCCAGTTCCTGTGCCAGTTTGAAGTTTTTACCCACGTCTTTCTCGAAACGCTCAGGTTCGATATGGATCAGTACAGGGATACGGAAATCCTGATCAAATGACTGTCCCAGCCCTTTGGCATAAAACGGCACCTGTGCCACTGTCCCGAGACGGATTCCCCGGAACTCTACCGGCGCGCCCGGAGACAGGCCGCGTACGGAGTCAGAGAAGAACAGCAGATAACTTTTATACTGGGTATACAGTGAGTTTTGTGTGCTCTTCTGATTATCAAACAGCTTAAACAGGGTTTTCGGATTCACTTCCTCACCCGGCTGCCAGCCTTCCGGTACGTCAAAACTGACACCGCCGCTGAACAGCGTGGAGAGCGAGCCGACCTGGACACTCACGCCCTGTGAGGACATATCAAAGGCAATGCCGCTGTCTTTCCAGAAGCGGGCGTTAGTGGTCACCAGTTTGTCATAAGGCGCGTTGATAAAGAGTTCATACTGCATCTCGCGTTCATCAAGATTAAACTCTGCCGTTTCCACGGAACCGACACGGTAGCCGCGGAACAGCACCGCATCACCCGGATTCAGCTGCCCGGCCTGCTGACTGGTTAATATCACGCGGATACCTTTGGCATCCGGAGAGGCCAGCGGCGGTGAGTCGAGCAATTCAAATTCATGACGTTCGCCGCCGGTATTAGCAGGCTGTACCTGAATATAAGCCCCTGACAGCAGTGTGCCCAGTCCGGAAACACCTTCACGGCCGACTGTCGGTTTCACCACCCAGAAAACCGTATCTTTACGCAGAACATCTTTCATTTCGGCATTCAGACGGGCCTTAATAATCACGCGGCTGTAGCTCTGATCCAGCATAACGCTTTCGACCACACCGACATCCACGCTGCGGCTTTTAATTTTGGTTTTACCGGCTTCGACCCCTTCGGCGTTATAGGTGATCAGGGTAATTTCCGGTCCCTGTCCGCGAAAGTGGCTGATAAGAATCCAGGCACCAATCAGTACCGTGACGATGGGAATTATCCAGACCGGTGACCAGCTTTTCAGTTTGCTGACCTTCGCTTCTGTCAAATCATCAGTTTTATCGTTCAACCTGAGGCTCCTTAGCACTCTCCGCCCGTTTTTTTTCAAGCCGATCCCACGTCAGACGCGGGTCGAACATTTCGGCGGCAATCATTGTCAGAATGACCACCATCGCAAATAAAATCACACCAATATCCGGATAGATGCTCATCAGACGCCCCATCCGCACCAGTGCTGCCAGTACGGCTATCACAAACACATCAATCATGGACCAGCGTCCGACAAATTCCACGATTTCATAAATAAAGTGCATCCGGCCGGGATCACGCCAGCCGTGACCTTTGGCATCCAGACACAGCCAGCCGATGGCCAGCATTTTCAGGCTCGGCACCATAATACTGGCGATAAAAATCACCATCGCCACCGGATAAGAACCATCCCCCCACAGGAGAATCACCCCGGCCATAATGGTTGAGCCGAAATCACTGCCGAGCGATTCGGTGATCATGATAGGCAGCAGATTTGCCGGGATATATAAAATCACGGAGGTAAACAGCAGCGCCAGGGTCAATTGTAAGCTGTTTGGCCGCCGGGCATGACCCCGGCTGCTGCAGCGCGGGCACTGATGCATATCTGCCGGCAGAATCGCCTGGCAGGTGCCGCACAACCGCACGCCCTGGCACAATCCGCCTTTTCCGGCTTCCAGCGCAACCGGCAGCGGCGGACGCGGTGCAATGCGCTGCCAGACCCAGTGTTTATCCAGGCACTGGAATGCCCGCACCTGCATCACACAGAACAGACAGTATGGTAAGAAACTGACACCCAGCCCGATATCCCCGTAAGCCATCAGTTTGACAAAACTGACCAGCACACCGGCAAGAAAAATCTCCGCCATACACCAGGCCCGCAGCCGGAACAGCAACCGTGTGACCGGAATGGCCAGCTGGCGCGGCAGGCGGATACCACTGCACAGTAATGTAATGGCAAACAGGCAGAATGCCGGAACCGCCAGCACAAACCCCATAAAAAACAGTGCCAGTTCGCCGTAGTTATCCCCGAACATCACCGACGGTATCTGATAAAGCGTGATTTCGCTTTCGATACCCGCCACTTTCATCGAGACAAACGGAAACATCCCGGCGAGCACAAACATCACCAGGCCGCTGAGTGCATACATCAGCGGCTGGCGGCGCGGTTCACGCCAGCGGGCGGCCAGGTGTGTATGACAGCGCGGACACTCCGCTTTGGTTCCCCGTTCCAGCTCAGGAATTTCCACTACGAGGTCGCACTGCGGACACAGCACCGTGACTGAATCATGTGAATGATGAGCGCACACTGTTTCGTTATTTCTCCAAAATCACAGGCGGGATCAGTTCCCGCTCTGCATTGCTTCCAGCGTCTGCCAGCGCTCAAACGCCTCTTCCAGCGCATGCTCTTTTTCTGCCAGCTGTTTCAGTACGCGGTCTGTTTCATCATGCGGCTGATTAAAGAAATCAGGCGCACTGACCTGACTTTGCAGTTGCTGAATGTCCTCATCGAGGGATTCCAGCAATGACGGTAATTGTTCAAGTTCCCGCTGTAATTTATAACTTAATTTTGCAGATGTATTTGCTTTTTTAATGTTATCTTTACGTTTTTCTTCCGCCGCCTGCGGTTTTACCGCTTTTTCCGCCGGCGCTTTCAGCGACTGAACCTGTGCGCGCTGCTGCTGTGCATCAAAGTAGCCGCCGACATAACGTCCGATGTTACCGTCGCCTTCAAAAATCCAGCATTCGGTCACACAGTTATCAACAAACTGACGGTCATGGCTGACCAGCAGAACAGTGCCCTGATAGTTATCCACCAGCTCTTCCAGCAGTTCCAGTGTTTCGACATCAAGGTCGTTGGTCGGTTCATCGAGGATCAGCAGGTTGCTCGGTTTCAGGAACAATCTGGCCAGCAGCAGACGGTTACGCTCCCCGCCGGACAGTGCCCGCACCGGGGTTCTCGCGCGTTTCGGGTGGAACAGGAACTCCTGCAGATAGCCGAGTACATGGCGCGGTTTGCCGTTGACCAGCACTTCCTGTTTACCTTCCGCCAGGTTATCCATCACCGTTTTGTCCGGATCCAGCGCCGCACGGTGCTGATCGAAATAGGCAACTTCCAGTTTGGTACCGATATGCACACTGCCGTCGTCCGGCTGTAAATCGCCGAGCATCAGTTTCAGCAGTGTGGTTTTACCGCAGCCGTTCGGGCCGACGAGAGCAATTTTGTCTCCCCGGTTCACCTGAGCACTGAAATGGCTGACCAGATTTTTGCCGTCAATACCATAGCTGATATCATCAATTTCAAAGACGATTTTGCCGGAGCGGGTCGCCTCTTCCACCTGCATTTTCGCTTTGCCCATCACTTCGCGGCGTTCCGCACGTTCATTGCGCAGTGCTTTCAGGGCGCGGACACGTCCTTCGTTGCGGGTACGGCGGGCTTTGATACCCTGACGTATCCATACTTCTTCCTGTGCCAGTTTACGGTCGAATTCCGCGTTCTGCATCTCTTCGACGCGCAGCGCTTCCTCTTTGGCCACCAGATAATCATCATAGCTGCCCGGCCAGGAGGCTAATTTTCCGCGATCCAGATCGATAATCCGTGTCGCCATATTGCGGATGAATGAACGGTCATGGGAAATAAAGACGATACTGCCGCTGAAATTTTTCAGAAAGCCTTCCAGCCACTGGATAGTTTCGATATCCAGGTGGTTGGTCGGTTCATCCAGAAACAGCACTTTCGGCCCGCTGACCAGTGCGCGTCCGAGTGCAGCCTTACGCAGCCAGCCGCCGGAAAGTGCGGACAGTTTTTCATCCGCCGGTAATTCCAGATGGGCAATCACATCGGCGATCCGGCTGTCGAGCAGCCATAAGTTTTGTGTGTCCAGGATCTCCTGTAATTCTGCCATTTTTGACAGATTTTTATCACTCGGATCACTTTCCACCAGTTTTGAGATCTGATGATATGCTTTGATATGCTGAGCCTGCTCTGCCACCCCTTCGGCGACAAAGTCAAACACGGTGCCTTCCACGTCACGCGGCGGGTCCTGCTGCAGACGGGCAACAATCAGATCCTGCTCATAAATAACCGTACCATCATCCAGCGGCTGTTCTTTGGTCAGTACCCGCATCAGCGTGGATTTCCCCGCACCGTTGCGGCCGACCAGACAGACACGCTCATTTTCTTCGATATGCATCTCCGCATTTTCCAGCAGCGGAGCATCACTGAATGCGAGCCAGGCGCCCGCCATATTAATCAACGACATAATTTCTGTTATTCCTCGCCTGCATGGCGGATAAGCCAGCAGTTATGGATCTGACGGTTACGGGCAAAATCCTGTGACTGTGTTTTGGCAGTGATTTCCTGAGCAACCAGCCCCAGTGCATCCATACCGTCCTGATCTAATTTAAAGCCGCGTTTGTTGTTGGAGAACATCAGGGTGCCGCCGCGGCGCAGCATACGTTTCAGATGTTTCATCAGGTCGATGTGATCACGCTGGACATCAAAGGTGTCCTCCATCCGTTTGGAGTTGGAGAACGTCGGCGGATCGATAAAGATCAGATCAAACTGTTCCGGTGTCTGTGCCAGCCAGCTCAGGCAATCTGCCTGAATTAAGCGGTGCTGTCTGCCGCTCAGGCCGTTGCTCTGAAGATTGCGTTCCGCCCACTCCAGATAGGTGCGTGACATATCCACGGATGTGGTGCTGCGTGCGCCGCCGAGACCGGCGTGAACCGTTGCCGAGCCGGTGTAGGCAAACAGATTGAGGAAGTCTTTGCCTTTGCTCATCTGCCCCAGCATTTTGCGGGCAATACGGTGATCAAGAAACAGACCGGTATCCAGGTAATCAGTCAGGTTAACCCATAACTGTGCGTTATACTCTTTCACCAGGAAGCTGTTCTGTTTCTCCGCCAGTTTTTCGTACTGCTGTTTGCCTTTCTGGCGCTGACGGGTTTTCAGGATCAGCTTGTGCGTCGGTAACTCCAGCACAGCCAGTGTCGCGCTGATCACATCAAACAGGCGCTGGCGTGCTTTGTTCGGATCAACCGTTTTCGGCGGAGCATATTCCTGCACCACCACATAATCCGCATAACGGTCAACCGCGACATTATACTCAGGCAGGTCCGCATCATACAGGCGATAACAGTCAACGCCTTCCTGCTTCGCCCATTTTGCTAATTTCTTTTCGTTCTTGCGCAGACGGTTAGCGAAATCCGCCCCGA
This sequence comes from Morganella morganii, assembly GCF_019242955.1. Classification (GTDB taxonomy): domain Bacteria; phylum Pseudomonadota; class Gammaproteobacteria; order Enterobacterales; family Enterobacteriaceae; genus Morganella; species Morganella sibonii. The sequence goes on along the minus strand of NZ_CP066129.1, from coordinate 1,359,941 downwards.
TATCCTGCGCTGTTGCCGGTGGTGTTTCACTTAACTGATAGTTTTTCTGCACACAGTCCAGCGGGCCGTTTTTCGCCTTAAATTCACGTTCCGCACGCAATTGCAGGCTGCTGAGAAGCTCCGGTGATGCACTGAATAATGACAGGCGCCAGCCCGGGAAACGGGTTTTTACCACACGACCGAACACGCTGTGCAGGGCAATCAGAGCCGGTTCGCTTTCCAGCCGCTCGCCGTACGGCGGGTTGGAGATAATGGTGCCTTTCGGGCCGTCCGGCAGCGGATTTTCCAGTTTGGTGGCATCTTTCTGCTGGAAAGTGATCAGTTTATCGACACCGGCGCGTCGGGCGTTGGCGCGGGCCATATCCAGCACACGTTTATCAGTATCAGAGCCGAAGAAACGGGCGGTTGCACTGACCAGGCCGGCATTAGCGCGTTCACGCGCTTCGGCACGGACAGATTCCCAGACCGCTCTGTCATGGCTGCCCCAGGCTTCAAAGCCCCAGTGGTGACGGTTCAGGCCCGGCGCACAATCGGAGGCAATCATTGCCGCCTCAATCAGCAGGGTTCCTGAGCCGCACATCGGATCAACCATCGGCGTCTCTTTCTGCCAGCCGGAGCGCAGAATAATCGCTGCCGCCAGATTCTCTTTCAGCGGCGCCTGACCGGCGAGTTCGCGGTAACCGCGGATATGCAGGGAATCCCCGCTCAGGTCGATCGCCAGCGAGGCTTTTTCCTTATTGAGATAGACATTGATGCGGATATCCGGCTGCTGTTTTGCCACATCCGGACGTGTGCCGGTCTTGCGGGTAAAGCTGTCAACGATAGCATCTTTGACTTTCAGTGCGCCGTACTGGCTGTTACGGATCTCATCATTAGTCCCGTTGAAATGCACGGCAAATGTCTTGTCAGCAGAGAACACCGACGGCCAGTCAATGGATTGCACCGCGAGATAAAGATCCATGTCACTATAGACATTAAACTCATTCAGCGGTAATAAAATACGGGATGCCAGACGACTCCACATCAGACACGTATACATTGTACGCGGCTGCGCCCGGAAGTGAACGCCACCCTGCGTAATACTGAGATCCTCAGCGCCCAGTGTCGCTAATTCATTTTTTAAGAGTTCTTCGAGCCCGCGGGCGGTGCTGGCAAAATACGCGTTCATCATGGTTTACCGTTGAAATAAAAAATTGGAGCGCATTATAGCGGATCCGGGCGGTAAATCATAAAATTGACGCTCACCTTTTTCCGGATAAACCGGGATGCCATTGTGGTATTACTGATAATAACGAAAAGAACGGATAACAATGACGACAACACCTATCACACTTTCCCGTTTATATACCTTTCCTGTGAAGTCAATGAAGGGCATCCGCCAGTCACAAAGCCATGCCGGGGAAACCGGTCTGAGCTTTGACCGCAATTTTATGGTAACGGATGAGACCGGAAAATTTATCACCGCCCGCCGTTATCCGCAGATGGTACTGTTTACCCCGGTACTGCTGAGTAACGGGATTTGCCTGCGCAGCCCTGACGGCAGCAGTGCCACTATTTTGTTTGAGGATTTCCGTCCCGATCACCTGCCGTGCGAAGTCTGGGGAAACCATTTCACTTCGCTGCTTGCGCCGGAAAAAATCAATCAGTGGCTGTGTCAGTTCTTTGATATCCCGGTACAGCTGCGCTGGCTCAGTCCGCAGTCCACCCGCCGGGTGAAAAAATTCCCGGATACGGCGGTGTCGTTTGCCGACGGTTATCCTTACCTGGTGGTTAACGAAGCCTCTTTCCGCGAGGTACAGCGCCGCTGCGGTGCCGGTATTAAAATTGAGCAGTTCCGCGGCAACATTATTGTCACCGGCGCAGAAGCGTTTGCGGAAGATCGCTGGAAAACCATTCAGGTCGGCGATGTGGTATTTGATCTGAAAAAACCGTGCAGCCGCTGCATTCTCACTACCGTCAGTACCGATAAAGGGATTAAACATCCGGAAATGGAACCGTTCCATACCCTGCAAACCTTCCGGAAGGCCGCAGATAATGATGATGTCGATTTCGGTATGAATGCCATTGCCCGCAATACCGGGGTGATTCAGACAGGTGATACGGTAACCATCCTGGAAACACGGGAACCGCGGCAGTATCAGGAACAGGACGTTGAGAAAGTACAGGCCGCTCCCGCACAGCCTGAAGCTGAGCTTGAACTGACGTTTAACGGAAAATTATATCCGGTGAATAATCAGCATGTCCTGCTGGAACAGCTCGAAGGTCATCAGGTCAGTATCCCTTATTCCTGCCGTGCCGGTGTCTGCGGCTGCTGCAGGGTCACGCTGGTCTCCGGTGAGGTTACGCCGCTGAAAGCAGGAGCGGTAAAAGAGAACGGGGATATTCTGGCGTGCAGTTGTATTCCGAAAACCAATATTACTATTCGTCATGGATAACCGACCGTCACGGATAACCGGCCGTCACAGATAACCGGTAAAAAATACCCCCGGCAGATAAACCACCGGGGGTATTTTTTTGGCGTAATCTGTTTATAACGTCCGGTGACTGAATCGATCACGTATTAATAATAAGGATCATCCGGGAGTTATATAACGTTAACCGATCCTGATAAGGATCATTTAACGTGGCAGGATCAAACTGCTCTGCCCATTAATAAACTCCGTGTTACCGGGGTTCTCGGTAATAAACGATCATTCATGATCTTTATCGGATCACAAAAACACATGTTCCGATCGTGTAATTCAAGTACCGGATCAACCAGCAGACATAAACTGGCACTGTCCCCTGCTTCCGCCACAATAAAGTTACTGCGCTGACGGTTGTTATCCGCCACCACTTCAACCAGCTGCCCCTGCTCCGGTTTCGTCATTGCGCAGAACAATGAAAAATACCAGCTCTTCGGCATTTGCGGCTTTAAAAAACGCGACGCAATTAACGCATTCAGTGTTAATTCAGCACACTGCTGTGCCGGAATATTTAATTTTTTAATCTGTTCTTCAAAGATAAAAAATAACGCGGCATCATCAACAGAAAACGGGCTGTGACACCGGGCATACGGTGCCAGCAGGCGTGGTGCAAAATGGGAGCGGAATACCATTCCGTTGGCAAGATCCAGCATAATACGCTCATGCGTATCATCGTAATACCACTGCCATTGATCGTCAGGTTTTATTTTCATCTGATCACATTCCCGGCTAATACCTGATTAGCGATTCATATTTTCACTACACATTAAATAAAATAATTAAAAATGATTGTTTGCTTTAACGTGCATTGCCTGCCGGTGACAATTTCTCAGGCAACATCTGAAAATATAGAAGAAACAGGGGGAAAAATAAACCCCCTGACAGGAATAATAGTGAAAATTACAGGTAATTTACAATATTTTTAATTAATTTGGGCCCGTGGTAGATAAATCCTGAATAGATTTGGATTAATGATGCACCCGCTTCCATTTTTTCCCGGGCAGCAACGAGGGAATCAATTCCGCCGACACCGATAACCGGTAATTTACCGTTAAGCTCTTTCGATAATAAACGAATAATTTCGGTGCTCTTATTCTGTACCGGACGACCGCTTAATCCGCCGGTTTCATTACAGTGATTTAATCCCTGCACTAATGAGCGATCCAATGTGGTATTCGTGGCAATCACACCATCAATATTATGACGAACCAGGCTGTCAGCAACCTGAATTAATTCTTCTTCTGTTAAATCAGGGGCAATTTTTACCGCGACCGGCACATATTTTCCGTGCTTCTGATGCAACTCCTGCTGCTTTATTTTTATTGCTGACAACAGATCATCCAGCATATCGCCGTATTGCAGTGTCCGTAATCCCGGTGTATTCGGTGATGAGATATTAACAGCGATATACCCGGCGTGGGTATATACTTTATCCATACAAATCAGATAGTCATCTTTACCCTGCTCAACCGGCGTATCTTTATTTTTGCCGATATTAATGCCCAGGATGCCCCCGAAACGGGCCTGTTTAATATTCTCAACCAGGTTATCAACCCCGAGATTATTAAATCCCATCCGGTTAATTAACCCCTCTGCTTCCACAATACGGAACAGACGTGGTTTATCATTCCCCGGCTGTGGTTTTGGTGTGACCGTACCGACCTCAACAAAACCAAAACCCATTGCATCAAACGCTTCGATACATTCACCGTCTTTATCAAGACCGGCGGCTAATCCGAGCGGGTTTTTAAATGAGAGTCCCATGCACTGAACGGGTTTGGTGGCGACATGCTGCTGAATAAGAAAACGGAAAGGAGAGCGGGAAAGACGTTTAAGCTGATGAAAGGTGAATTCGTGGGCGCGTTCCGGATCAAGGCGGAACAGGGCCTTCCTGACTAGCGGATAATACATCTTAAATACCTTTTGCTATAGATATGTGTTTTCGGCACAACACGCCGTACCGGGCAATTTCTCTGTAACAAAATAGGTCGTGAATCATAGCTGAAACAGCGGGAGCCTATCTCAGGCGGCTATAATAGGTGAAATGCGTCCGTTCTGCACGGCTTTTTTACGCAGTAAATGACGCACATTTTCTGTGCGTCATTGATTCTCAGATTACCAGCGGCCGGATGCCCCGCCGCCGCCGCTGCGTCCGCCGCCACCGGATGAGGATCGGCTGCTGCTCCGGCTGCCGCCGCTGTAACCGCCGCCGCTGCTTCCCCCGCCGCGACCACCACGACCACCTCCGCCACCGCCACCGGATTTAACAATGCCGAGATAGTTGCCGATGCCCATAAACAGACCTAATCCGCCCCCGCACAACAGCGCAAAAATCAGGCTTCCGCCGAACGACAAACCGAAAATAAACCCGAAAAGCGTCCCAAAAGCACCGAAGCCGATGGCCATACGCATTTTCGGTGTTTTCACCACTTTTCCGATCAGCCAGATTGCCCCGCCCAGACAGAGCAGAAACAGGAAAACGACTGCGATAAACATCGTAAAGGTGAGGACGATAACCAGCCAGAACGGTAGAATTTTCAGGAACAGGAACTGACTCCAGCGCGGTAATTCCGTGTAGAGAAAATCTTCCCCGAAATGGATACCGTTTCCGGCCGGGTTATTAAAACCGCCGGCGTACCAGGTCAGATAAAGAATAATAGCGATCGGGATCGCCGCTTTCAGTTTAAAACGCTTCACCATGCCATACAGAAAAGCCACCCACAAATACGCACTCGCCGCCAGTACCACACCGAGGACAATATCAATCCAGCCGATGGGCTCTGCCTGTTTGGCGATAAAGAATGCCGGAGTGGTGACTGGTGGCAGCGGTTCATTACGGACTTTGGCAATCAGGGCATCGACGGTATCATTAATACCACCGGCATAATTTCCCATTTTAAAATTCGGAATGAAATAATCATTAAGGATACGGTTTGCCGCCGCATCACTGACCGCCCCTTCCAGCCCGTACCCGACCTCAATCCGCATCGCGCGATCATCCGCAGCCACCAGCAATAAAATACCATCATCAATACTGATACGCCCCAGCCGCCACTGGTTAAAGACTTTCTCTGCGTAGCTTTCAATATCACGTGATCCGGTCGTCTTCACGGTCAGTACTGCAATCTGAGCACCGGTCCGTTCCCGCAGGGAATTCAGTTTCTGTTCAATGCCGCTGCGTTCACCGGCAGTAAGCAACCCGGCGGTATCAGTGACCGCGCCCTGCATACGGGGAAATGTCTCCGTCTGAGCAACCGCTGTTACCGCAAAAAGCAACAAAAACAGGGAGAATACTCCCTGCAACCAGCCACTGAACCGGTTTATGTTATTTCTCATCCCGAAATCCTTTCTTTTATATACAGGTCGTCAATTAATCTGAGTTTACCGTATATGGTTAAAAATAACGCTCTGTTACTGTGACAATGTATTGCAGTGCAAAAAAAACACCTCCGGAGAGGTGTTCAGGCCGTTGACAAACCCGCAGGGATTGGCGACGACCGACAGAGGTTGTAAAAATAAACCAGGAAAATCAATTTATTGATTTTCGGCTGATAACACAAAGCAGGAAAAACCACGTTTTATCCTGCTTTGTCAGCAATCTCAACACCTCCTGAGAGGTGTTTTGTCTGTATCAGCTTCAGAGAAGTCGCTGACAGCGGGCAAAACGAAAAGTCGCTGTAAATACATCCCTGTACGCTCAGGCGCGTCATCCATGACGCGCATGCTTTTCGTTTTTCTGCCCGCTATCGCTCCTTTATCCGCAAAAAATGATCAGTTCTCACCCAGTGCTTTGGTGATTTTCTCAAACAGATCACCGGACAGATTGTCCAGTCCTTTCAGACGCAGCAGTGCATCACGCATTTTGCTCTGACGGTTATCGTCATAACGTTTCAGGCGGATCAGCGGCTCGATCAGACGTGATGCCACCTGCGGGTTACGGCTGTTCAGATCACAGAGGATCTCCGCCAGGAACTCATAGCCTTTACCGGACTTATCATGGAACGCTTTCGGGTTATTCATCACAAACGCACCGACCAGTGAACGCACCCGGTTCGGGTTCGCCATGGTAAAGGAACGGTGGCTGAGCAGTGATTTCACATTAGCCAGCACATCCGCATCCGGACGGGTGGCCTGAAGAATAAACCACTTATCCATCACCAGACCATCCCGGTGCCATTTGTTGTCATAATCCGCCAGCAGTTTATCGCGGCACGGCAGCGCCGCCTTCACCGCTGCCGTCAGTGCCGCCAGGGAATCGGTCATATTATCGGCCTGCGTATACTGCTGTGACACAAGCTTATCCGCCTGCGCGGTGTCTTCATCCAGCGCCAGATAGCCCAGGCAGACATTACGCAGATCGCGTTTTGCAATATCCGCATGATCGATTTTGTATGCCCCGGTTTTCATGCTGACATACACCGCATACAGCTCGTCTGCCAGTTCACGGGCAAATGTATCTGCGATAAAGGTCATGACGGCATTGACCGCATCCGGGTCCGCAACCGGGAACCACTCCGCAACCTCGGTTTCTGACGGCAGTGTCAGAATCTGAGCCGCCAGTGCCGGATCAATCTGTTCATCCAGCAGTACCGCGCGGAAAGCATCTGTCACCGCTTCCGGTAACTGTAAGTCTTCACCGGCCTGATAACGGCGGATGTTTTCCTTTATATGTAATGCCAGCAGAGACTGTGCGGCATCCCAGCGGGCAAATTCATTGCGGGCATGCTGCATCAGGAACGCCAGTTGTGCATCCGTATACGGATAATCCACTTTCACCGGCGCGGAGAATTCGCGGAACAGCGACGGCACCGGTTTTTCACTGACATCATCAAACGTGAAGGTTTGTTCATCACGGGTAATATTCAGTACTGAATGAACAGGCTCCCCTTCATGGCGAAGCGGGATCACATCACCGTTACTGCCGTACAGTTCAATATCAAACGGAATGTGCAGCGGCTGTTTGTCCTGCTGATCCGGTGTCGGCGGGGTCATCTGGGTCACATGCAGCTGATACTGTTTTTTATCCGCATCATAACTGTCACGTACAGTCACCAGAGGTGTGCCGGACTGGCTGTACCAGCGGCGGAACAGAGTGAGATCGACATTCGATGCATCTTCCATCGCCTGCACAAAATCATCGCAGGTCGCGGCGCTGCCGTCATGACGGTGGACATAAAGCTGCATCCCGGCCTGGAACTGCTCTTCGCCGAGCAGGGTGTGGATCATGCGGATCACTTCAGAACCCTTCTCATACACGGTCAGTGTATAGAAGTTATTCATCTCAATGACTTTATCCGGACGGATCGGGTGCGCCATCGGACCGGCATCCTCGGCAAACTGCGCCGCGCGCATAACACGGACATTATTGATCCGGTTAACCGGACGCGAGCCGAGGTCAGAACTGAACTCCTGATCACGGAAAACGGTCAGCCCCTCTTTCAGGCTGAGCTGGAACCAGTCACGGCAGGTGATACGGTTACCGGTCCAGTTATGGAAATATTCATGACCGATAACAGATTCAATCCCGAGATAGTCTTTGTCTGTCGCCGTTTCATTCTTCGCCAGCACATATTTGGAGTTAAAGACGTTCAGCCCTTTGTTCTCCATTGCGCCCATATTAAAGAAATCGACAGCCACAATCATATAGATATCGAGGTCATACTCGAAACCAAAGCGCTCCTCGTCCCATTTCATGGCATTTTTCAGGGAGGTCATCGCCCAGCCGGCGCGATCAAGGTTGCCTTTATCGACAAACAGTTCCAGCGCCACATCACGGCCGCTGCGGGTGATAAAGGTATCGCGCAGCACGTCAAAATCACCGGCCACCAGTGCGAACAGATAGCTTGGTTTCGGGAACGGATCTTCCCATTTTACCCAGTGTTTATCCCCGGATTCCCCGGCATCAATCCGGTTACCGTTGGATAACAGATACGGATAGCGGGCTTTATCCGCCGTGATACGGGTGGTGTAACGCGCCAGCACATCCGGACGGTCAAGGTAATACGTAATATGACGGAAACCTTCCGCCTCACACTGCGTGCAGAGTGCGTCACCGGATACATACAGCCCTTCAAGAGCGGTATTTTCCGCCGGGCTGATTTCATTAATGATTTGCAGAGTAAATTGTTCAGGCACATTCTGAATGTGCAGCGAACCGGACGCTTCGCGGTAATCTGACCAGACTTTGCCGTCAATGGTCAGCTGCTTCAGTGTCAGCCCCTCACCGGCAAGAACCAGCTCTGAGGCACTATCATTCAGGCGCTTCACCTGACTGACGGCAGTCACCACTGTCGTCTGCGGGTCGAGCGCAAAATCAAGATCAATATGGGTAATGGTATAGTCAGGAGCCTGATAGTCCTGACGATACTTCGCCTGCCGCTGTTGTGTCATGGTTTTCTCTTCACTGTTTTATTAAATGATTACAATTACGCTGTTCTTAGGCTCTCATAATTCTGGCGCCGTGGTAAACGAAATTTTAGCAGTTTGTGATACGCCCTTATTTCCCCGCGGTGTGGTACAACCTCAAATATGAATAAAATGTTAACAAATAATGTGATTCCCCGCTGAACATCGCGCACAGGGGAAATAACGTGTTACTATACGCAGATAATAGTAAGCTATAACCTGTTTAGGTTGATTGCTCCGTGAGGATGCTGAAAGCGCCATGAATTCAGAAGCAACCCCAATTATCACATCACTGCTGGATACCGATGCGTATAAGCTGCACATGCAGCAGGCAGTGTTCCATCATTACCGCTCAATTCCGGTCGTCGCGGAATTCCGCTGCCGGAGCAACAAACTGCTGGGACAGTACGCAGATGAACTGCGCCGGCGGGTGGCAATGATGGCAGAGCTGTCAGTCAGTGATGACGAGTACAACTATCTGGCCCGCCTGCCGTTCTTTTCGGCAGATTACCTCGCCTGGTTCCGTCAGTTCCGGTTTGATCCGTCACAGGTAAATATCCGCTGTGACAGCAACGGTCAGCTGGCTATCCGTATCAGCGGCCCGTGGGTGGAAGTTATCCTGTGGGAAGTCCCGCTGCTGGCGCTGATCAGTGAACTCGTTCACCGCCATGAATCACCGCAGGTAACGCCGGAAGATGCCGTTATCCGTCTGCGCGAACTGGTGACACGCTTTTATCAGGATGCGGAACAGGCAGGGATCGACCTCAGCCGCTTTAAACTGATGGACTTCGGCACCCGCCGCCGTTTCTCTTATGATGTCCAGAAAGCGATTGTCACGGAACTGAAGCAGCATTTCCCGTATCTGGTCGGCACCAGTAATTACCTGCTGGCAGAAAAACTCGATCTGGAGCCGGTCGGCACCCAGGCACACGAATGGTTCCAGGCACATCAGCAGATCAGTGCGGAACTGGCCAACAGCCAGCGCGCCGCTCTCCAGACCTGGCTTGATGAATATCCGGATCAGCTGGGTGTTGCGCTGACAGACTGCATCACCATGGATGCCTTCCTGCGCGATTTCGATGTCCCGTTTGCCCGTGCTTATCAGGGTCTGCGCCACGATTCCGGGGATCCGGTTGAATGGGGTGAAAAAGCGATTGCTCACTATGAAAAGCTGGGTATCGACCCGATGAGCAAAACGCTGGTCTTCTCCGATAACCTGGATTTCCGCAAAGCCCTCGCGCTCTATGCCCATTTCTGTGACCGGATCAACCTGGTGTTCGGTATCGGCACCCGCCTGACCTGCAACATCCCGGATGTCGAGCCGCTGAATATTGTTATCAAGCTGGTGGAATGTAACGGGAAACCGGTCGCCAAACTCTCCGACAGCCCCGGCAAAACCATCTGTGAAGATGATGAATTTGTCGATAAACTGCGCCGCGCTTTTGATATTCCCCACGTTCAGCGCGCCTGCTGATCCTCTCTTTTATACAGATACCCCCGGAGAACAGAAAAAGACGGTTATTTTTTCTGTTTTTCGGGCTGCTGACCCCCAATTTCTGCTTGTTTCCTGACAGTGAGCAAGTAACATAGTGAGATTGCCCGTTTGACGGCAACTGATGACTATTCTGTTACTCACATCTCAGAAGATGGCGGGTAACGCGTGTAACAGACCTATATATAAGAAGAGAGAGTTTCAACTATGAGCATAGCGCCTGTGGTCGATGTACTGCAAGGCCGTGTACCTGTTGACAGCGAAGTCACAGTACAGGGTTGGGTCCGTACAAGGAGAGATTCAAAAGCCGGGATCTCATTCCTCGCCGTCTACGACGGTTCCTGCTTTAATCCGGTACAGGCCGTCATCGAAAATAATTTACCTAATTATAATGATGAAGTGCTTCATTTAACGGCGGGCTGTTCTGTTGAAGTTACCGGGAAAGTGGTTGCTTCCCCGGGTCAGGGACAAAGTTTTGAAATCCATGCCACACAGGTTCGTGTTGTCGGTATGGTTGATGATCCGGATACCTACCCGATGGCGGCAAAACGCCACTCTGTCGAGTATCTGCGTGAAGTGGCGCACCTGCGTCCGCGCACCAACCTGATTGGCGCGGTTACCCGTGTCCGTCATACTTTATCCCAGGCATTACACCGTTTCTTCGACGAGCAGGGTTTCTTCTGGGTATCCACCCCGCTTATCACCACCTCTGACACCGAAGGTGCCGGTGAAATGTTCCGTGTCTCCACGCTGGATTTCCACAATCTGCCGCGCAACGATAAAGGCGAAGTGGATTTCAGTGAAGACTTTTTCGGCCAGGAAGCATTCCTGACCGTATCCGGTCAGCTGAACGGTGAAGCTTATGCCTCTGCGCTGAGCAAAATCTACACCTTCGGCCCGACGTTCCGTGCGGAAAATTCCAACACCAGCCGCCACCTGGCGGAATTCTGGATGGTTGAGCCGGAAGTGGCGTTTGCAAATCTGGATGACGTGGCCGGTCTGGCCGAAGCCATGCTGAAATTTGTCTTCAAAGCCGTTCTGGAAGAACGCCGCGATGATCTCGAATTCTTTGCTGAGCGTATTAATAAAGAAGCCATCGAACGCCTGGAGCGTTTTGTCACTTCCGATTTTGCACAGGTTGATTACACCGACGCGATCAAAATCCTGGAAAACTGCGGCAAAACCTTTGAAAACGACGTGTACTGGGGCGTGGATATGTCCTCTGAGCACGAGCGCTACCTGGCGGAAGAGCACTTCAAAGCGCCTGTGGTCGTTAAAAACTACCCTAAAGCGATCAAAGCATTCTATATGCGCGAAAACGAAGATGGCAAAACCGTGGCCGCGATGGACGTCCTGGCACCGGGAATCGGTGAAATTATCGGGGGTTCACAGCGTGAAGAGCGACTGGACAAACTCGATGCCCGCTTTGATGAACTGGGTATGAACAAAGAAGATTACTGGTGGTACCGTGATCTGCGCCGCTACGGCACTGTGCCGCACGCCGGTTTCGGTCTGGGTTTTGAGCGTCTGGTGTCATATGTGACGGGCGTCTCAAATATCCGTGAAACCATCCCGTTCCCGCGGACCCCGCGCAGCGCCACATTCTGATTTCCATCAAAAATATTGAATGTAAAAAGCCGGCCATCAGGTCGGCTTTTTTTATGCCTGTGGTTCTGACTGTTCAAAAAGCTCCCAATTATTTACATTTTGAAATACTTTTTTGCCATTTGTTACAGATTCTTCGTTTTTGTAGCACTTTCAGGGTAGATAAAATATTTTACCAATGGAACACTGGTCGCCGACACAGACGACACTAAACTCTCATAAATAGTTCCAAATTTTTTTCAGAACTATTTCTGGCAGTGGCAGGTGTCCGAATAACACCAATGAGGGTAATAATAATGAAACGCAATATTCTTGCAGTGGTTATCCCGGCTCTGTTAGTTGCTGGTGCAGCAAACGCAGCTGAAATCTACAACAAAGACGGCAACAAAGTAGACCTGTACGGTAAAGTTGACGTTCGTCACATGTTCGCTAAGTCTGATGACAACGGCTCTAAAGAAGATGGCGACGATTCACGCGTTCGTTTCGGCATCAAAGGTGAAACTCAGATCACTGACCAGCTGACCGGTTTCGGTCGTTTCGAAAATGAAATCAAAACCAACAACGTTGAAGGCGAGAACCCTAATAAAGTTCGTTTAGCTTACGCTGGTTTCAAATTCGCTGAATTCGGTTCAATCGACTACGGCCGTAACTACGGTGTGGTATATGACACTGCAGCATGGACCGACGTCCTGCCACTGTTCGGTGGCGACACCATGGCACAGACCGACGTATTCATGACCGGTCGTAACCACAACCTGCTGACTTACCGCAACAGCGATATGTTCGGTTACGTTGATGGCCTGAGCTTCGCTCTGCAGTACCAGGGTGCTAACGACGAAAACTCAATCGAAGCACAGAAAGGTGCTAAATCTAACGGCGACGGTTACGGTTTCTCTACCGCTTACGACCTGGGCTGGGGCGTGACTCTGGGTGGTGGTTACTCTAACTCTGCACGTACTATTCCACAGCAGCAAGGCCTGTTCGGTGCTGAAGGTAAACGTGCTGAAGCATGGGATTTCGGTGCTAAATACGACGCTAACAACGTATACCTGGCCGCTCTGTACGGTGAAACCCGTAACATGACCAAATACGGCGAAGCAAACACCATCGCTAACAAAACTCAGAACTTCGAATTAGTAGCACAGTACCAGTTCGACTTCGGTCTGCGTCCATCCATCGCTTACCTGCAGTCTAAAGGTAAAGACCTGGAAAACGGTTCAAAAGGCAGCGAAGACCTGGTTAAATACATCGACCTGGGTGCTTACTACTACTTCAACAAAAACATGTCTGCAGTCATTGATTATAAAATCAACCTGCTGGACAACGATGACTTCACCCGCAGCAACAAAATCAACACCGGTGATGTTGTTGGTTTAGGTCTGACTTACCAGTTCTGATTTAGCTTTACGCTGAATATGAATACCGAAACCCACGGCTTGCCGTGGGTTTTTTGTTATCTGTTTAACGCGTTTTGTGATGCATTTTCATGCAAACCTCAACAGGACGTCACCCACTTCACAAGATCTTCGTCTTTTTTCTGTAAACAGTTGGCAAATGATTTACAGGGAGTTAACCTGATAACCTTGTGACAGTCCTCTTATCCGCACTATCAGATACTATTGGGATCAACAACTATGTTTGAGAATATTACTGCCGCGCCTGCCGACCCGATCTTAGGTCTGGCTGACAGCTTCCGTCAGGACCCACGTGAAAACAAAATCAATTTAGGTATTGGTGTTTATAAAGATGAAACCGGTAAAACACCGGTACTGAGCTGTGTTAAAAAAGCGGAAAAGTATCTGCTGGATAATGAAACCACAAAAAACTACCTGCCTATCACCGGGATACCTGAATTCGGTACGGTGACTCAGGCACTGCTGTTTGGTGATAACAGTGACATTATCACCGCCAAACGCGCCCGTACCGCACAGGCACCGGGTGGTACAGGTGCACTGCGTATCGCGGCTGATTTTATTGCTAAGCAAACCAGCGCAAAACGTGTCTGGATCAGCAACCCGACCTGGCCTAACCACAACGGTATCTTTGCCGGTGCCGGTCTGGAAATCTGCAGTTACAATTACTATGACGCCGAAAATCATGCGCTTGATTTCGGTGGCATGCTGGCAAGCCTCGAAGCGGCACAGGCCGGTGATGTGATCCTGCTGCACGGCTGCTGCCATAACCCGACCGGTATTGACCCGACTGCTGAACAATGGGCTCAGTTATCTGTTCTGGTAAAAGAAAAAGGTCTGCTGCCGGTCTTCGACTTTGCTTATCAGGGCTTTGCGGCCGGTCTGGATGAAGATGCTCAGGGGCTGCGTATTTTCGCTGAATCCCACCCTGAGATGCTGGTCGCCAGCTCTTATTCTAAAAACTTCGGCATGTACAATGAGCGTGTCGGTGCCTGCACCCTGGTTGCGGCTGATCCGGATACCGCCGATCGCGCGTTCAGCCAGATCAAAATTGTGATCCGTACCAACTACTCTAACCCGCCGTCACACGGTGGTGCCGTTGTGACAACCGTGTTGTCTGATCCGGAGCTGAAAGAAGAGTGGATTCAGGAACTGACTACCATGCGCGAGCGTATCAAGCGTATGCGTCAGCTCTTTGTGAACACACTTCAGGAAAAAGGCGCGAAGCAGGACTTCAGCTTTATTATCCGCCAGAACGGTATGTTCTCTTTCAGCGGCCTGACCAAAGAACAGGTTGCGCGCCTGCGTGATGAATATGCGGTGTATGCCGTCAGCTCCGGTCGTATCAACGTTGCCGGTCTGACTCTGGAAAATATGGTTCCGCTGTGCGAAGCCATCGTCGCGGTACTGTAATTTCTCAGCAGACATTCTGCTTCTGATAAAGCCCCCGGCTTCCGGCCGGGGGCTTTGTTTTATCTGTTCCTGATAATATAAGGTTGCCTGTGCAGAAAATAATGCGGGTTTTACGCAAGCTGTATAAATATGACAATGGCCGTTATGACGGCAAACGACAGGTTTCTGTTTATGATACACAGACATTATCTGAAAAAGATCAGACACTTTTATCACAATCCGGCTGGCAGGCGAACAATATCGTCAGTTTCAGCAGCCATGATGACATTATCGCCCGTCTGCACAGCCTGAAAAACAACACGGCATTAACCCGGGAGCGGTGTATCTCCGCGTTTATTGCCGGTGTCGGCGGCAGTTATCTGCGGGGGCGCTCAGTATTAAGTGCTTTTCATAAGCTGCATACCCTGCCCGCACATGCTTACCTGGAAAAACCACAATATGCCTGTTGCTGGGTTTGCAGTGATCACGATACTGCCAAATACATTAATGACAGCTATTTCCAGTATTGCCTGTATTACGGAAACGCATACAGCAGTACCGCACTGTATGCTTATCTGAATCTGAGTCATCTGCTGACCACAGAGCCGGTCATGCCGACAGAGCAGGATAAAGCGGTATTCAGACAGTTACTGGATATGCTGCACAGCGCACCGGAGGATGAAACGCCCGGCCAGTTCGAAAAGCGGCTTAAAACATCGAAACTGATAGCCGGTGATCGCCATACCCTGCGGGGGATCTTACAGTCACTGGCATTAACAGGTGTGATCCCGAATCAGTTCCTGGCATTGTCTCTCAGTCAATGGACTGACTTCGGTGATATTACTATCGCAGAGAATCAGCTGAAGAATACAAAAGGCCGCTCGGATATGGAAATGCCCTGGGCGGGCTGGAAAGGTAATCTCAGCATTGATACTGAAAAAGCAGCCGCATATTTTGATGACTATCTGAAACCCGGATCATAAAAAATGCCTGACAACGTCAGGCACCTTTCACCATGGTGTAACTCACCAGATGTCACTCACCAGACCGGCGGTTCGTCCTGTAAGAACGGATTGGTACGACGCTCTTCCCCGAGTGTGGACATCGGCCCGTGACCGGGAATAAAGCGGTATTCATCGCCCAGCGGCAGAATTTTGTCTTTAATCGAACTGATCAGATCCTGATGGTTACCACGCGGGAAGTCACTGCGGCCGACACCGCCTCTGAACAGCACATCCCCCATTGAAATCAGTTTATCCTGCTTATCAACAAAGACCACGTGGCCGGGAGTATGGCCGGGACAATGCAGCACATCCAGTTCAATATTACCGACAGTGACTTTATCGCCCTCTTCCAGCCACTGATCCGGTGTAAATGCACGGCATGGTTCCACACCAAACATCTG
Source organism: Morganella morganii (assembly GCF_019242955.1). Taxonomy (GTDB): domain Bacteria; phylum Pseudomonadota; class Gammaproteobacteria; order Enterobacterales; family Enterobacteriaceae; genus Morganella; species Morganella sibonii. The sequence goes on along the minus strand of NZ_CP066129.1, from coordinate 1,343,765 downwards.
ACTCTGCTGAGTCAGCCCGTCGATCCAGAATGCATCTTCCTTTTGCGGGCCGACGATCGGCACATTAAAGTGCTCTGCCACATCTGCGGTTGCACCGACATGATCAAAATGACCGTGCGTCAGGAGAATTTTTTCCAGTTTAAGGCCGCGTTGTTCAATTTCACGGATAAGACGCGGTGCTTCACCGCCGGGATCGACAATGGCAGCGGCTTTTGTTTCATCGCACCAAATCAGGGTGCAATTCTGCATAAAGCCGGTGACAGGAATAATATGATATTGCATGACACAAAACTCCGGTTAATGCGGGTAATAACAACAGATTACCACGTTCTGACCGGTCCTGTATCCATATGAACAAAATTACTGGACGGATAATATCCCACACCGCCTGCCCGCATTTTCATAGCCGCTTTGCGGACCTGACTTAACTGAATACCGGGAATACGGAAATCCATCGCCTGGCCGCGGGTGTGATAGCTTTTCTTCGCCACACCGGAGGTGGTTTTACGCAACTGGTTATTGGTCACCAGTGAGCGATACCCGGAAACCAGCTGGATTGGTTTATTAATGTTCATCATGACCTGTAACAGATACATCTGGTCAAACAGGTGCGGATCAATGGTTTTGACTTTATTGCTGCGGTGATCGCGGAACAGTTTGTTCAGGCGGGCCAGTTCAGAGCGGTTATAACGTTTACCGTCAAAAAATTCTGCTTTTAAAAATTCACCGGTATTGAGGTTTTCAAAACGTAAAATCTTCGGCCGGGGTGTAGTCAGGGATGCAAAAGCGTGATTCGGTAATAAAGCCAGCCCCAGCGCCGCCGCACCAAATCCCAGCCATTTACGGCGGTCGTTATCAATTATATCCATTGACGGTAATCACTCTTTATCTGATTAAATATAACATGGCCGGACAGCGATAATTGTGTTCACCGTTCAGACCCGCAGCGGATCGGTTTTGTCTATTTCTGTAAATTTCCGTCAGGTTATTTCAATATTTATGTCGAAATGGGAAAAAACAGCAATAAACAAAACTGACCATCTATTTTTTACCGATTCATACCGCCGGAGTCAAATAAAAAAGCATATTTTTACTCAGAAAGTAAATCCGGACGACATTTATGAACATCAGAGGTGTACATCCGCCATGTCACACGCAGCAAGCCTTTGCCGGGCGATGCCCTGTCATCACTTTCAGTTAATTAATAGTATGGGAGGTACAACGTTATACATGAAATTATTTAAACCGAATAATCATTAATTTTTAATTATATTAATATAAGAAAAAAGCCGCTTATTGATAATAAACAAGCGGCTTAATATGTTCAGCTTTTTATCAGGAACGGTGTGATATCCGTTAATTTATCAATACCTTTCAGACTGCTGTCATCGTAGCGGTAAATATCCGCGCGATATTGCGGGATATTCTCCGCATTGACCCAGGCAGTCTGATAATAGAGATAAACCGGAATCCGGTTCGGGATAGAGACATAACGGGTACTGCCCGCTTTCAGTGCACCATCCACACGGGTTTCGTTCCATCCGGCATCACCAAGGAGGATCGCCGCGAGATCTTTGGCTTTATTCACCCGGACGCAACCGGAACTGATAGCCCGCATATTTTTATTAAACAGGCTGTGATTCGGTGTATCGTGCAGATAAATTGCCTCTGAGTTCGGCATATTGAATTTATAACGGCCCAGTGAGTTGGACGGCCCCGGTGCCTGAGTGATCCGGTACGGGAAGTTTGACGGTGTAATAACACTCCAGTCAATACTGTACGGGTCGATCACCGACGCATTATTACTCCATCCGTTATAAATAGTATAACCCCGGCTGCTGAAATAGCTTGGATCAGCCCTGCCGCGCGGCACAATATCCTGACGGCTCATGGTCGGCGGTACTGTCCACGGCGGGTTGATCACCACATTATTCAACGCGCTGGACATAATCGGCGTTTTGCGTTCCGAACGGCCGACAATCGTTCTGGATTCCAGAATCAGGTTATTATCCACATAGAAATACAGTGAGAAATCCGGAATATTCACCAGGATAGCTGTCGGCTGATTGTCAGGCGTGATACGCAGACGCTGAATATTCACCGCCATTATGGCCGCCCGCATCTGTGGTGTTTTATTCAGCCATTCGCGGGTCTGTTTACCGATGACACCATCGGCTTCCAGCCCGTGCTGTAACTGAAACTCCTTAACCGCCGCCACCAGCGTTTTATCATACGCTGCACCGGCGCTCATCATGTCATTGGCTGAGATCAGATTAAAACGGTGCAGGATTTCCCGCAGTGCGCCGACAGATTCATGACTTTCTCCCGGGCGCAGTGTCCGGTTAATCACCATTTCCGGCCACGGCGCGGTGTCGGCCAGTTGCGTCAGCATCGCTTTACGCATCGGCTGATACATCTTATTCGCCGGCAGCAGCGTATCGGTAAATGCGGCCAGCGTGCCGTTATGTGCCGCCGTATTCAGCCGCGCCAGTGATGGTTCACTGACAGCCGAAAATGTGAACGGACGGGCGCCGTACAGCCATTTATCGCCTTTGGTGCCGACATTGTCCAGGTAATAGAGATAACCCAGCGCAGCATCGGTTAAAATCATATCCCGTGCCAGCGGGGTCAGATCCGGCTGTGCCAGTGCATTCAGCCAGGCAGTAAACTGCGGCTGAAATCCGGCAAGTGCGGCTTCCGCCAGCTGATTTTCCAGAGACAGACGTGCTTTTTCATCGGTCCACAGCGGCTTCAGCTGATGTTCCGCATAAATGTTTGTCAGTGTATCGGTATAAAGTAATGGTGTTGCCGCCGGGACTTCACGGCGGATACTGTCAGCGACATCGTTCAGGGGCAGTGCAGTCACACCGGCCACCGGTTCTGCGGGCTGCGTTTCTGTATTTTCAGGCGATTGTGAAAATACTTTCAGGTTTTCCACTTTGGCATCTGCTTCTGTCAGATGCGTTACCGGAGCTGTTGAAGCCCACGAAACCGGCGTCAGTAACAGTGTTCCTATCATGGCGGAAATGGGAACAACTTTTTTAACTCCCGTCACCATAACATCCCTCTCTTATTTTTTTATTATGTCTGTTCCGGACAATTGTTAATACTTATGATCAGTATAGTAAATACATCGTGTAAATGACTTCCCTGCTGATTTTACCTGTCAGAGAATAATTGAAAATAGGATAACGAAAAAATCGTAGAAAAAAGGCGCAAATACGCCTTTTTAAGATGAATACACTGTACTATTTACATAAACAGCCGTTGCAGGATATCTGAAATACATCTCATTCGCTGTTTTTGCACAGATAAAAAGAGACAAACAACGCCGCACCCCGGCGGCGTTGTTAGATGACCGGCAGATGATAATTAATATTCGGAATTAATAACCACTTCTTCGCCGAACTGACCGGCTTTCGGCAGTGGCTGATAAGAGGAATTTGATGCACGTAATACCCGGATCCCCCGGATGTTCAGTTCACGGGCCGCGGCAATATCCGCATCCGCATCACCGTAATAAATTTTCAGTTTGTGATCACGCATCCAGCTGACTTTATTATTCTGCCCTTCCTCATCACCGGCAAAAATAACCGGATTCATTTTATCCGCCGGGATGCGCAGCCCTTCCTGCACGTATTTAGTCACTGTTTCTGTTTTGGTTTTGCTGCGTCCGGTGATGAAATACACGGTGTCGCCACGTTTCAGATGCATTTGCACCAGATCCATACCGGATTTTTTCGGCATGCTGAATTTATCCCACTCATTATTCATTTTTTCCCAGAATTCCGGGTTTTTCAGATAACTGAAATCGTTCGGGGAGTATTCCAGTTTACCGCGGTAAAAACCCGGGCTTGAAAATAAGACGGTGTCATCAATATCAAAGCCCACCGCCATCGGCGGCTGCCCTTTCAGACTCTCTTCAATTTGTTCAACCGAAATCCAGTGAATGGCATGCTGCTGTGCCAGCTGAGCCGCTGTCACGCCGTCACTGACTTTTTCCGGCATGTATACTTTGGCATCAGCCACACTGTTGAGGCTCAGAGCGAGTGCCAGAGCACTCAGGGTGAGGGTCAGTTTACGCATTGTGTATCCTTAATTTTCTGTGTCGATCACGCGGAGTGAAAATCTAACTATTCCTGTTTCATATTAACGTTATTCAGATCACACTGTGAGGAATACTGCCTCCTGATAGCATCAGATCCCCGCCTGATTGTTCTGAATTCAGAACATTGTTTATCAATATCCGCACTACTCAGACTTTCGCTTATGCATTAATTTTAATCCGCACAACAGAGTGTTTCTGATAAACACCCTGTTTAAACAAAAATAATGTTCAAATTATCATAAACGAGGGTCTTAAAATGAGTATTCCGGCAAACTTTAATGGTCAGCGTCCTGTTATTAATCCTGATGATGCACTGATGCTGTTAATCGATCATCAGAGCGGACTGTTCCAGACTGTCGGCGATATGCCGATGACGGAATTACGCGCCAGAGCCGCCGTACTGGCAAAAATGGCAACACTCGCCAATATCCCGGTGATCACCACCGCCTCCGTTCCGCAGGGTCCGAATGGCCCGCTGATCCCGGAAATTCATCAGAATGCGCCGCATGCTCAGTATATTGCGCGTAAAGGTGAAATTAATGCCTGGGATAACCCGGAATTTGTGGCCGCAGTGAAAGCATCGGGTAAAAAACAGTTAATTATTGCCGGTACAATCACCAGCGTTTGTATGGCATTCCCGGCTATCAGTGCCGTAGCCGACGGCTATCAGGTATTTGCGGTGATTGATGCTTCCGGCACCTATACCAAAATGGCGCAGGAAATTACGCTGGCACGCGTTGTCCAGGCGGGTGTTGTACCGATGGATACCGCCGCGGTCGCCTCTGAACTGCAAAAAACCTGGAACCGCGCCGATGCGGCAGAATGGGCACAGGCGTACACGCAGATTTTCCCGGCCTATCAGTTACTGATTGAGAGCTATACCAAAGCGCAGGATGTTGTGAATAACAACGAGATTTTAGATTCACAGCGCTGATATAAAAAAACGGATGAGCGCAGTAATACGCTCATCCGTTTCAGAGAAAACCCCGGAGGAAAGAATTAATCCTGCTCTTCTTCCCCGTTTTCCCCGTCGTTCTCATCTTCTGTCACCGGTTCAGGTAATGCCAGCGTTGGTTCCGGCTGGCCGAAGCCGCGCAGTCCCACCACATGCACATGTTCCTGATTGTTGAAGACTTTACGCACCAGTTTGTACGTCGTGCCTTTTTCCGGACTGATATTTTCCGGGGCCGCAATGATCAGCTGCATCTGTAAGCGATCACACAGTTCAAACAGCGTGGCGATAGATTTTGCATCCAGACGTGCTGCTTCATCCAGGAACAGCAGACGGCACGGTGAAATATCTTTGCTGCGCAGACGGCGGGATTCTTCTTCCCAGCTCTGCACCACCATCACCAGAATCGACATACCGGTACCAATCGCCTCACCGGTGGATAACGCCCCGCTCTCGGCTTTCAGCCAGCCATCTGAACCACGGTTGACTTCCACTTCCAGCTCAAGGTAGTTACGGTAATCCAGCAGTTCCTCACCGATGGTCTGCGGCAGACGCTGCCCCATATCCACCTGCGGGTTCAGGCGCTGATAGAGTTTCGCCATCGCTTCCGAGAAAGTCAGGCGCTGGCTGGCGAACAAGTCCTGATGCTGCTCGTGCTCTTCAGATAAGACATCCAGCAGTATTGCGTGACTTTCACGGATATTGACATTCAGACGCACACCTTTGACCTGACCGAATGCCACAGCCTGCAACCCCTGGTTGAGCATGCGGATACGGTTCTGTTCACGCTGAATGGTTTTGCGGATGATATTGGCCACACTTTTCGAGCTGATCGCCAGTTTCTGTTCACGGGCGGTCAGTTCGTCAGTCAGACGGGCCAGCTCGATTTCCATCTGTTCGATGGCGTCGATCGGATCATCCGTTTTGATAATATCCTGACGGATACGTTCGCGCAGGTGGCGGTACACTTCAATAAAGAACTGTACTTTGCGTTCCGGACGCTTCGGATCTTCGGACAGACGCAGCGCATCACGCAGATGCTCGTTATCCGCCACCGCCTGGCGCAGTGCCCCGAGCGCTTTATCCGACATAGAACGCAGTGTATCGGCATCTTCATAGGCCAGTTCACGGCGGTGGAGGCGGCGCTCAACACCACTCTCTTTCACCATCCGCATCACGGCACACCAGCCCGCTTTGGCGGTAACCACCTGTTCACGGATTTGCTGGTAATCACGTTCCGCTTTACGCAGGCGTTTTTGCAGGTTGTCCATTTCCGATTCCCCGATCCCCAGCTGTTTTTCCAGCTGATTGATACGGGCACGGTTATGGCTGACCTGATTGTACAGTTCATCACGACGTACGCGGGCACGCTCTTCCGCATTGGCATCCGCCTGAACACCAATCTCGCTCATTTCACGCTCAAGTTCGCGCAGCATGTCTGATTTAGTTTCATACGAACTGCGCAGTGAGGCCAGTACCTGGTTGAACTCCGCACATTTGGTCTGCTGCTGGCGCAGCATTTCACGGCTGCGGGTACGATCAGATTCCGCATGTTCCAGACGCTGACGCAGTTTGTCGTTGAGATCAGCATTTTCTGTCAGCATGCCGGCAGATTCGCCGTAATTAAAGTGCTGACGGCGCTGTGCGACCTCTTCCAGGGCAAACGCCTGCTGACGTGCCTGCTGCTGAACCTGTTTCGCGTTTTCATAATCGCGGATCAGCGCTTCGTGCTGCTCCGGATCACTCTGGAGAACAGCAACCATCGGTTCCAGCTTACGCAGTGCCGTGCCGTACTGCTGGATATGGCGGGCAGACTCCTGTGCATCGGTCAGTGCATCGCGGATCTCATCCGCACGATCCGCCAGTGTTTCATCAAGCAGCAGAGCCGTATTCGGGATCAGGCGGTTCAGGATGCTCAGATTTTCTTTGACCTGCGCGTACTGCTGACGGGCAACGGCAGTCTGATCCTCAAACTGCGCCAGTTCCCGCTCCAGCTCATTACGGCGCTGATTCAGTGTGCGGATTTCCGCTTCCGGATCAGCCTCAAAGGCCACAGAGATATTTTTACCGACGAAACGGCTGAATGCCTGGTGGGCACGCTGCATTTTCTGGACATCAAAGGAGAGCGTTGCCAGACGTTCTGCCAGCTCATCCCGTTCATGCTCCAGCACCGCCAGCTGATTTTCCCGCGCCGCACGGCCGAACAGCGGCACTGACGGGAAGCGGGAATAACGCCACTGGCGATCGGTGCTGCGTACCAGCACGGCACGTTCCAGCTCTTCGGTGGTGAAGACACTGTCATCAAAGGATTGCGGGTCCCCTTCAATCAGATAGAGATCTTCCGGGCAATCATCGAGCGCATCCAGCATCGGGCGCACAGCACTGAGGTCAGGTACCACAATCGCATGGCGTGCCGGACCGTACAGGGCCGAGAAATACGGTGCGTCATCAATGGTGATGTCATCATAGATTTCGGACAGTAATATACCGCCGAAACGCTCCGCCAGTCCCAGCATACGGCCGTCTTCCGCACCGCTCGGCTGACTGAGCCGCTCAATATCTTTTTCCAGCTGTGCTTTTTTCAGCGCGATTTCATCACGCTCAACAGTGACTTCGCGCTCACGCTCCAGCAACTGCTGCATATATTCGGTAACATCATTGGTGCTGGTGAACGTTTCATGTGACTGTTCACACAGTTGTGTCAGTGCTTCCTGTGCCGCCAGCCAGGCCGGCGCTTTGACGGTCAGCGACTGGATCTGCTGCTTCAGCTGTTCTGCCTGCTGGCGCATTTCCATGCGGCGCTCACCGCTTTCACTGACACTGACACTCAGGCTTTCCTGCTGCGCCTCAAGGGTCATCAGCATGTCATCCAGCCCGTCCGCCTCAATCTGCTGCCCGATGCGCTTGCAGAAATCATCCAGCGATTTCTGTGCATTGTGCTGACTGTGCAGGCGCTGTTCGAGTTCTGATAACTGCTGACGCAGCGGTTGTACACGGTCAGCCATCATCTGCTGTGACGGCAGGTCGCGCAGTAATTCACGGGCAGTCTGGTATGCTTCGCTGCGGCTGACTTCACCCACAACGGATTTCACCAGCTCATACGCCTGAGAGAACTGACTGTGTGCAGCCTGTGCCACACTCATTTTCTGCTCAAGCCCTAACAGGGATTCGGTTGCCTGCTCTTCGCGGGCGCGGAAGGTTTCCAGCCATTCATCCAGTGAATCAATATCCAGCTGCGGCAGCTGACACACGGCTTTGGCGCGTTCCAGTGCCTGTAATGCCTGCTGATACTGAATGGCGCGGGTCTGCTGAACGTCCAGTGCCTGCTGGTAATCGGCCAGCTGGCTTTTCAGTTCATCCACTTCCTCTTCCGCAACATGGTTGCGTTCTTCATATTCTGCCAGCTGTTCTGCCGCTTCTTCCGCCACTTCAGTCTGTTCTTCCAGACGGAATGTCAGCTCTTCCACATCGGCCTGATAGCGGTCAATTTTTTCCTGCTGACGCATCGCTGTCTGTACCAGAGACAGGTGATCACTCGCCGCCTGGTAATCGGTTTCCAGATCAGCCGATGACGCTGTCTGCTCTGCCAGTTCGCGGGACATTTCCACCTGGCGGAACTGTTCGCTGATCAGCTGTTTACGGCTGCCGAGCAGTTCACGGCGCACATTCAGTGCCTGATCGATATGCACACGGCGCTCATTGGCGTGACGCATATAGTCCGCGGAAACATACGCGGTCGCTTCGGTGATCAGGTGTTTGAACAGGTCGCGGTCAGACTGCGTAACGCGGATAGCTTCCAGTGTGATACGGTTTTCGCGCAGTGCCCCCTCCATATCCTGGAACGCTTTACGCACTCCGCTGTTCTCCGGCAGTAAATAGTCGCGCAGAGAACGGGTAATGGCACTGGAGATACCGCCGTACAGAGAGGCCTCAATCAGGCGGTAGAATTTGCTGCGGTCACCCGCAGAACGCAGGCGTTTCGGGATAACCCCCAGTTCAAACAGAACCGAGTGGTAATCCGTAATCGAGTTAAACTGTTTGAATTGCACACCTTCGATATCCTCAAGGCGTGCTTTCAGATCATTCAGCGGCAGTACCCGCACCTGACGTTCAGCCAGTTGTTCGCTGACAATCTGTGTCGGGGAGTATTGTGTCGGCAATCCCTGAATCATAAAGGATTTGATATCGACTTTTTTATCACGTCCGGCAATCTGCTGAAGTCGCACACCCACCAGCACACGCTGATGGCGGGAGTTCACCACATCCAGCATGGCATAACACACGCCCGGACGCAGTTTACCGTGCAGACCTTTATCACGGGAACCGGATGTTGCCCCGGCTTCGGTGGTGTTACGGAAGTGCAGCAGGGTTAAATCCGGGATCATAGCGGTAATAAACGCCGCCATGGTGGTGGATTTACCGGCACCGTTACCGCCGGATAAGGTGGTGACCAGCTCATCCAGATCAAAAGTGCGCGCAAAAAAGCCGTTCCAGTTGACTAACGTGAGCGAGCGGAATTTACCACGTTCAATCATTCTTCATCCTCCGCTTCATCCGTCGCGTTGTCATTTTCAGATTCTTCATTATCATCGTCCTGATCCTCAGGGCGCGGATGTTTTTCTTCTTCCGCAAGAGACTGAGCCTCACCGTCACGGATAAGACGCAGTTGTGCCTCACGCGGATCATCCCCGCTGCGGACATCCGCACCGAAGCGGAAAACCGACTCGGCAATCACAAACTGGCTGTTATCCGCAGCAACAAATGTGATCATACCCAGGCGGCGCAGACGGTTCAGCGCACCACGGGTTTTTTCCAGTAATTTTTGTTTGTCCAGGTCAGACCCGGTGGAGCGGTTATTCACCACTTTCAGCAATTTGGCTTCATCCGCCAGTGACAGCAGTTCCTCATAGAGTTCTGCTGTGGAGAAAATACCCTGGTTGGCCAGGCGCTCCGGGCTGAGATACAGATAGCACAACACTTTCCCGACCAGCATTTCCAGTTCGGATAAGACAGAGCGCGGGATCAGCGTAGTGGAACGCGGACGCAGATAGAAGAACCCTTCCGGTGCACGAACCAGTTCCACATTATAGCGGGCGTAAAAACCTTCCAGTTCATCCTGGAAATCCATCAGAAAGGCGTGATTATCCAGATCATCCACGCCGATATGGCGGCCGGCGCGTAACTGGCTGTCAAGTTCCGGAAAAAGGTTGTTGGCAAGTGCCTGAGCCAGCTTTGCTGACATAAATTGTTCAATATGTGTCGATGACATGTGCCTGCACCTTTGCTCCGTATTCATTAATTGCTGACCATTCCGCCGGAATGCCCGAGAAATCGGCATCGGCGACCCCGAGGCGGACGGCCTGATCCACGATAATCCGTGCCACATCAAACTGACGGCTCCGCGGATATTTCGCGAGGTAATCACGCAGAACCGCACCCAGATCCAGCGGTTTCGCCTGTGCTTTATACACCGCCAGCGCGCTTTCCATCATGGCCGCCAGTTCCTCGTTGACCTCGCTGAACTCTTCATATTCCAGATCCGGCGGTAATTCCCCGGTCACTTCGTCATCACGCAGTGCCATCTCCTCATCACGCATATCCAGCAGGCGATCCGCATTGGCGACATTCAGTGCCCACGGCGAATCAAAATAGTGCTGAACAGAGTGGCGCAGACGCTGCGAGAAAATACGGTTTTTATCCATATCGATGGCGGTACGGATAAATTTATGGACATGGCGGTCATAGCCGATCCATAAATCGATAGACTGCTGGCCCCAGCTGATAATACGGTCAAGCTTGGCCTGCAAATCAAAAATCAGTTTATCCACCAGCTCAGATCCGGTGGTGGTATTCATATTGGCGTCCTGGATGCGCAGCAGGTTTGCCTGCAATTTGTCACCGGCGGCTTCGAGGGTATCCTGCAATTCCCGCAGCGTCAGAGAGGTTTCGGATAACAGCTGCTCACAGTTGGCAATCGCGGCCTGCCAGTCCTGGTTCAGGAGTTTGGCGATATCGTCTTTCACGCCGTTTTGCTGTTCATCCATAATGCGCTGCGACATATCAATACTGTCAAAAATTTCCGCCACTGAATATTTCAGCGGGGCAAACACATTACGGTGCCAGTGATATTCATCCCCGCCCTCTTCGGCGGCATCTGCCGCGCGGCTCAGTTCACCGGCCACAATGGAAAGCTGCATGGATAAACGCAGTGAGGAAAACTCACGCTGACGGATATAATAATCACTGATGCCGATCCCGAGCGGGGTCAGACGGTAAATCGCATTACCTTCAAATAAATCGCTGGTAAAACGGTTAAATATTTTCTGGCGTACCATATCATTGATGGCATTGTTTGCACGCACCGCGACAGATTCGGTGGTCTGTTCAAAGCCTTTGCAGACTTCACGGAAGGCATCCACCAGTTCCCCTTCGCTCATTTCACCGTCGATGCGCTCACTGTTGAGCACGGCAACAGACAGTAAAAAAGCCAGCCGTTCCGGCGGCAGTGCGATAGAGAAATCATTCTTTCGCGCCCATGCCACGAGCTCCGGGACTGTTTGGGTAAACTCACTCATTGTCCATCCTTCTGATCGGTTTTCGTGCCATAACGTGAATATAACGGCCTAAGCTGATATAAGGCTCCTGACGGCAATAGCGTTGCTCCAGTGCCAGCAGCGCCGGGAAATCACGGTTTTGTAACTGGCGGCTCTGCAGATAATCATGGAAAACCCGCACACCGGTTTTTGCCTCAATAGTCAGACAGCAATCATCCAGCCACTGATAAACCTGTTCCGGCACAAGGGGATTCTGCGGCGATAACGAACGCTTGCGGCGGCGCTGAATTTCCGGAGTTGCCAGATGAAAATTGCCTAATATCGCATTTCGCATCACAAGTCCGTTCGCATTGTAAAACATTAACGATAATGCACCACCGCCCGCTATTATAGCGGTCAGTGCTTCAATTGCACCTTTTTGATCTGTGATCCACTCCAAAACGGCATGAAATAATACCAGATCAAACGCCCCCTCAGTGTGAAGTGCGATATCCTGTGCCGCACAATGAATAAAGGACATATTTTCTGCCACACCATCATCCTGCGCGGCCTGTTGTGCACGGGCAATCATCTCTTCTGACAGGTCGCACAATACCACCTGATGCCCCAGCGCAGCCAGACGGCGGGAGAAAAAGCCGTCACCGCCGCCTGCATCGAGAATGCGCAGCGGACCCGGCTTCAGCCGTGTCAGTAAGGCGTCCAGATCCTGCCAGACCACAGCTTCGCGGATTTGCCCTTTTGTTGTGCCATAGATATTGCGGGTGAATTTTTCCGCGATATCGTCAAAATTACGATCAACCATGAAAACCTGTATCAGTTCCGGGGGATATTTCGGGTCAGTTTGCGGCGGTTTCCCGCGCGATCCGGCTATCTTCAATTGTATTGCCGGGCAGAGCAGTGCAATATGCAAAGTCGGTAACTATTGTGTCACAGACGTGTTTAATGTCACCCGATTTGTGCAGGCTCCTGCCGTTAACCGGTGATAAATCAATCATATTTAAGGTACGCTCATGCTGTTTGCCCTGAAAAAATACCTCGGCGGTTTTTTGTTGCCGCTGCCGTTTATGCTCCTGCTGATGCTTGCCGGATTATTGCTGCTGTGGTTTTCCCGCCGGCAGAAAACCGGCAAAACCCTGATCACCGTGAGCTGGCTCGGGCTGGTGCTGCTCAGCCTGCAACCGGTGGCAGATGCTCTGCTGCTGACAGCAGAAAAACCGTATGATAAACGCTATGAGCTCATCACCCCGGCGGAGGTTCAGCAGCAGGATCTGCGCTATATCGTGGTACTCGGCGGCGGCTTTACCTATAACCCGGAATGGGCGCCATCCGCCAATCTGATCAGCAACAGCCTGCCGCGCGTGGCGGAAGGTGTGCGCCTTGCACTGCGCTACCCGCAGGCAACGCTGATTTTCACCGGCGGGCCGGGTGCAAACAGTATCAGCAGCGCGGAAGTCGCGGCAGAGGTTGCACAGTCACTGGGAATTCCGGCTGAACGTACACTGCCGCTGGTACTGCCGAAAGATACCGAAGAAGAAGCGGAAGAAGTGGAAAAAATCGTGGGTAACGCGCCGTTCCTGCTGGTGACTTCCGCCAGTCATATGACCCGCGCCAAAGCTTTCTTTGAGGCACGCGGCCTGCATCCGGTTCCGGCTCCGGCCAATCAGCTGGCTATCACCACACCGCTTCACAGCTGGGAAAAGACGATTCCATCCGCGTATTATTTATCACACAGCGAACGGGTCTGGTATGAGGGGCTCGGGCGTATCTGGCAGGCGGTGAAAACGTCAGATAATGACGAACAGGAATAGAAGACAACAAAAACGCGGGTTCAGTGAAGTGACCCGCGTTTTGTTTATAACTGATATCGCTCAGCGGGCGGCAAACAATCTGCGCACGGTTTCAAGATCTTCCGGGGTATCAACACCGGTGCCCGGCGCTTCTGATGCCTCCGCGACATGGATCTTTTCGCCGTACCAGAGCACACGCAGCTGCTCGAGCATCTCGATTTTCTCCAGCGGGCTGGTTTCCCACTGAATATAACGGCGGATAAACCCGGCACGGTAAGCGTAAATGCCGATATGACGCAGGAAATTATCACCTGCACTGTCACGGCTGTGCATAAAGCGCTCGCGATCCCACGGAATAGTGGCGCGGGAGAAATAGAGTGCATAACCCTGTTTATCCATCACCACTTTAACCGCATTCGGGTTAAACGCTTCTTCCGCGGTGGTGATTTTTACCGCCAGGGTAGCCATACCGGCTTCGCTGGCTGCCAGATTTTCAGCAACCTGCGCAATAATACTGTCAGGGATTAACGGTTCATCGCCCTGAACATTCACGATAATCTCATCATCAGCAAACTGATAGTGATCAATCACTTCCGCCAGGCGCTCTGTCCCGGACTGATGATCTTCGCGCGTCATACAGGCTTCGCCGCCCTCTGCGATTACGGCATCAAATACGGCCTGAGTATCTGTGGCGACAATGACTCTTGCGGCACCGGAACGTTTTGCCTGCTCCATCACACGGACAATCATCGGCTTGCCGCAGATATCGGCCAGCGGCTTACCGGGCAGACGCGTGGACGCATAGCGCGCGGGAATGATAACGGTAAACATGGAGATTATCCTTCTGAGGCCGGTAATTCGCGGGCTTCATTCTCTAATAAGACAGGGATATCGTCGCGGACGGGATAGGCCAGACGGCAGCCTTTGCAGATGAGTTCAAGATTTTGCTTGTCGTAGCTGAGTTTGCCGTGGCAAACCGGGCAGGCCACGATTTCGAGTAAACGGTGATCCATACGTCCCCCAATGAGATAAAAACGTTGGCTCAGAATAACATAAGCCCGGTCTCACCGTTAACTCTGTTGTTGCGATATCACTGAGATAATCGCGTTTTTTACTGCTTACAGCGCGATCACATCGTTCGCTGCAATACCATAACTGCCGCGGGTCAGTGAAAATTCCACTTCCTGCCCTTCGCACAGTAATTTGTTACGGGAATTGGCTATCCCGTTACGGGTTACCCAAATATCGTCGCCGCCGTTAACCGGGGAGATGAAACCGTAACCTTCTTTCGCGTCATACCATTTAACGCGGCCAAGTTGTAATTGTTTAGACATAGTATTAACTCCTTTTATATCACCGGTAATGGAATACACCCCATCACGGGTTATGTCTGCTCCGGCCGGGTAACACGGGTACTCTCTTTGCGAACAGCCACCCGGTAACGAGCAAAACATTATAGTTATTATTTTTTATCCTGATTTGCAGCCGGTCAGACACCTTCTGCAAAACATACCGTTTATCCGCGGGATCCGGTCATCCGCACCACAAGATTAACAAGGTGGTGTGAAAAAATTATGACAGCGGGATCAGAATTATGAGTGACACGCGGATTGGTTGCACAGTGAGATATGAAATACATCACAGAAATACAACTTTTTGATTAAGCCACATTCAGATAAAAAGCACAAGCCCCTTTATGCATTTTTTATGAGGAATATGACTTTATCCAGAATTAAATTGGCGGATTCTGCAGAAACCGCGGCGCTGACCGGTAAATACCACCAGTCAGTTTCAGAAAAGGCAAAACATTTCACTGCATCTTTCTCTGTCATCAGCAGCGACTGACCCGGCTTTATCAGTGCGGAAAGCTGCTCCGGGCTGTAAGACTGGTGATCAGGAAACGCAACACAGTGTACCGGCGTCACACCCAGTGAATTCAGAGTGGCAAAAAAGCGCGGCGGGTGTCCGATACCGGCCATTGCCACACACTCACCGAGCTCCGTCACCGGTTTGCGTCTGCCGTCTGACAGATTAACGGCCTCACCCGGCACCAGCTGCATCACGGTTTCACCGGGTTGTGCCGTACCACCGTTGACGATCACCGCATCCACCTGTTTCAGACGTCCGGCCCGTTCCCGCATCGGCCCGGCGGGCAGCCACCAGCCGTTACCGAAACGGCGTTCGCCGTCAATCACCACGATTTCCATATCGCGTTCCAGTGCGTAATGCTGCAAACCATCATCAGTGATAATCACATCCACCGGCGAGTGCTGCAAAATAGCGTCCACTGCGGCGGCACGATCCGGGGCAACCGCAACCGGCACACCGGTACGGCGGGCAATCAGCACCGGCTCATCACCGGCCTGTGCCGTCGTGGTTTCTCCGGTGATAAGCAGCGGATAATGATCCGATTTACCGCCGTAACCGCGGGAAACCACCCCGGGACGATAGCCCCGGGCCAGCAGTTGCTCTGTCAGCCAGATAACCACCGGGGTTTTGCCGTTACCACCGGCGGTCAGATTACCGACCACCACCACCGGTACCGGCATCCGGCGGGATTTTTTCAGCCCTGAGCGGAATAACCAGCGCCGCAGACCACTCACCGCGCCATACAGAAATGAGAGCGGTAAAAGCAGCAGATAAAGCTTTGAGCGGCCGGACCAAATCTTTTCAATCATCAGCAGAGCCGCTTAGTGACCAAACTGCATATTATAGAGCTGTGCATAGATCCCCGGCTGTTTCACCAGTTCATCATGCGTACCGCGCTCCTGTACTTCACCATCCTGCACCACGAGGATCTCATCGGCTTTCTCAATCGTGGATAAGCGGTGCGCGATCACCAGACAGGTACGGTTTTTTTGTAACTCATCCAGCGCGGCCTGAATCGCACGTTCAGATTCGGTATCCAGTGCCGACGTTGCTTCGTCGAGTATCAGGATCGGTGCATCGCGCAGCAGTGCGCGGGCAATCGCAATACGCTGACGCTGACCACCGGAAAGCAGAACGCCGTTTTCACCGATTTCAGTATCCAGCCCTTTGTCCATTTTGTTGATAAAGTCCATGGCGTACGCCATTTCAGCGGCTTTTTCAATCTGTTCGCGGGTGTACTTCCCTTCTGTGGCATACGCGATGTTGTTCGCAACCGTATCATTGAAGAGGTGTACATTCTGCGATACCAGCGCCACCTGACTGCGCAGCGATGCCAGTGTGTAGTCGCGGATATCATTGCCGTCGATCGTAATATGCCCGCTTTCGATTTCATAGAAACGGGTGATCAGATTAGCAATGGTGGACTTCCCGGAGCCGGAGCGGCCGACCAGTGCCACGGTTTTACCTGACGGGATAGTAAACGACACATTTTTCAGCGCCGGATTCTCTTTCCCCTGATAACGGAACGTTACATTCTCAAACGCCACATCACCTTTGGCATCTTTCAGTACTTTAGTACCGGTATCCTTTTCCTGCTCCATATCAAGCAGAACAAACAGTGTCTGACACGCAGCCATCCCGCGCTGAAACTGGGCATTCACGTTAGTGAGGGATTTCAGCGGACGCATCAGGGCAATCATTGAGGAGAAGACCAGCGTGATGGAACCGGGTGTCAGTGCATCTTTAATTTCAGGGAAACTGGCGGCAAACAGGACAAATGCCAGCGCAAATGAAGCGATAACCTGGATAATCGGATCAGCAACAGAAGAGGCGGTAACCAGTTTCATTCCCTGGCGGCGCATATGGTTGCTGACTTTATCAAAGCGATCATTTTCCACTTTCTGACCGCCGAAAATCAGGACTTCTTTATGGCCTTTCAGCATCTGCTCGGCACTGGCGGTAACCTGCCCCATACCGCTCTGCATGTTTTTGCTGATCTCACGGAAACGTACAGACACTCTGCGGATAACAAAGGCCACGATCGGGGCGATGACAATCAGAATCAGTGACAACTGCCAGCTGTTAAAAAACATAATGCCGAACAGCGCGATAATATACGAGCCTTCACGGACAACGGTTACCAGTGCGCCGGAGGAAGAGGAAGCCACCTGTTCAGAATCGTAAGTGATACGGGAAAGCAGAGTCCCGGTGGATTGCTGATCAAAGAAAGAAACCGGCATCCCCATCATATGGCGGAACAGGTTACGGCGCATGGTCATAACCACTTTACCGGAAACCCAGGAGAGGCAGTAGCTGGAGACAAAACTGGAGATACCGCGCAGCAGCATCAGCCCCAGGATAATCAGCGGCATAATACGGAGAAAATCACTCTCGGCTTTACCGAAACCGTCATCAAGCAACGGTTTCAGCAGCGACAGCATAAACGCATCACCGCCCGCATTGATGACTAACGCAATAGCCGCCACGATGATACCTGTTTTAAACGGAGCGATTGTCGGCCATAACCGGCGGAATGTTTGCCGGGTTGAAATATCAATATCTTTCATTATTGCGTTTACCAATACCAAAAATTAGCTGCCTATATTACCCGTTTACCGCCTGATCTCCAAACCATGCGCTGAACCAGCGGGCAGAGAGGTGAAAACGGTATGTCACAACGGATATCTTTCCGGCAAAAAAACGGACCGTAATCTGGCCGCTGTGCGCGGTGTCATGCCACTGCACGCCGAGATGATGATAACGACGGCGTACTTTATCAGAAGGCAGACGCCACGGGCTATAGCGTGCAACAGAAACCAGTGCGAAAGCGGGATTTACCGCACGAATAAAAAATTCTGATGATGAGGTTTTGCTGCCATGGTGCGGAACTTGCAGTACGGTGGCCGACAGTTCATCGTTATACTTCATCAGCTGTATTTCTGCTTGTCTTTCAATGTCACCGGTCAGCAAAACCTGATATTTCCCGTCACTGATACGGATAACACAGGAGCCGTCATTTTTACTCAGCTGATATTTTTCATCCGGCCATAACACCTCAAAGTACAATGACTGCCATACCCAGCGCTCCCCGCGACGGCAGGGTGTATCTGCCTGCGGGATGTTGCCTTTGACCACTGCGGCAGGATAAGCGCGGCGTAGTGAATCCAGACCGCCGGTGTGATCGCGGTGATCATGGCTGATAATAATCCGGTCAGGAACCAGCCGGTGATAACGCAGATAAGGCAGCACCGTGCGCAGCCCGTCATCCCGGGATCCGAAACGGTTGCCGGTGTCATACAGCACAGCTCTGCCATCCTTTATGACAACCGCCGCCAGTCCGTGCCCGATATCCAGCAATGTGACCGACCATTCCGGCGGCGGGGTTTTCCGCAGATACAGACAACAACTGAGCACCATCCCCGGCAACAACAGCGGATGCTGACGCCACATATCCAGCCGGATGATATAAACAGCAATCCACATAAGCGGCATCCATATCAGGGCGATGTGTCCGGTAACCAGCCAACCCTGCGCCAGAAACGGCAGCGGCCATAATGCCAGTGCCAGAGAATAATCCGCCAGCTGCAGTGCAGGCGTTGTCAGTAATCCGGCAAACAGTAACGGCACGGTCAGAAAAGAGATCACCGGTACAACCCACAGGTTACTGAGGAACGACAACACATTGACACCACCGAAGAAAAATCCCTGAACCGGCAGCAACAGCAGAAACAATCCGCTCTGATAAGAGAGAAACAGCCGGATATTGCGCCGCAGACGGGTAACGCGTGTTCCAGGGATAACAGCAGGCCGGCGGGATAAAACGCCGGTATGATGCCAGAACAGTAATGCGGCCACCGCCGTATAAGACAACCAGAATCCGGCGGACAGAATCGTCAGCGGATCAGCCAGCAACAGCAGTGCGGCGCTTATCATAACAAACTGATACGCCGGCAGATGGTAATGCCGCCAGCGCAGCAGGTGCCACAACAACAACGCAGCCAGCGCGCGGCAGGCGGGAACGGCAAATCCGGCCAGCCAGACATAGACAATGGCGGCACAGACTGACAGCACCACCGGAATACCATATGACATGACACGCTGCGGTAACAGCAGTAACAGTAACCGCCCGGCCCACCAGCCCCATAATGCTGCCAGTCCGATATGCAGTCCGGAGATGGCCACCACGTGTGCCACACCGGTTTCCTGCACCAGTCTGCGCTGCTCCGGTGTGATACCGCGTCGTTCACCAAACAGGAGCGCCGCCATCAGGCCGCTGTGCGGCAGGTTATCCATCCGGGGAAGATATCGCGCGATCATCCTCTGGCGCAGATTGCAACCTGAAGATAATTTTTCGCTGCGCCCGGGCGTCAGGGAAAACAGAACCCGTTCGGACAGTAAATATTGCTGCCGGTTTGATTGTCCTTCATTTAACTGACCATGTACCGGCCGTAATACAGGGCGGTATATGCGCCACATCTCTCCGGCACACACCGGTTTAAATGCCCCTTTTATTTTTATATTAATAAAAGCCGTATCATTATAGATTTTATTATTTATATTAATAACACGACCCCTGACTGAATAATAATCAGATGGATTGATCATAATATCGCGGGTTATGATATCAATATATTCCGGTTGTTCTGCAGAAAAGAGTGACAGCGTATTACTGAGATGAATATTAACTGCTAAGAAAGTTCCTGCAACAATACGAATAAAAAAACTCAGCCGCGTCCGGATAAGAAACAATACGCAGACACAGCCGGATAACAAAAGATTTTCTGCCGGTGACAACAGGCGTGGTATCAGCAGTAACGGCAGGTTTCCGGCCACTACCGCTGCCGCAACCAGCCACAGTGACAGCGGGCGGGGAAACAGATATTTCAGCACAACCATGACTTGCATATTACTTATCCGGAAGGTAAACAGACCGGTATTATGTAATTAATGGTATTGCGTTTTATTACGATAAAAGAAAAATGAGAGTTGTCACGAATTTATATTTCAATCATACAAATAATCAATTATTTTATGCGAGTTAACTCACAATTATTTGTTTCATTATAAAGACAGTCCACTTTTTAATAGTATTTTATGATGAACTGAATATTATAGCTCCGGCAGCCTGTTATTAAATACATTAAACATTGCCAACACCAGAACCTTATAAAACTCTATATTATTAATAAATCATTAACATTTTTACAATAATAATATTCTGATTTTTTTTTTGTAAAAAAAATGACGCCGGCGGCGTCATTTTTATTATCTCTGTCAAGAATCAAGCATAGATATTTGCGCGGTCGCGTAACTCTTTGCCCGGTTTGAAGTGAGGAACGTGTTTACCTTCCAGTTCCACCTGTTCGCCGGTTTTCGGGTTACGACCTACCCGCGGTGCACGGTAGTGCAGAGAAAAACTGCCGAATCCACGGATTTCAATACGTTCGCCGTCAGCAAGCGTATTTGCCATATGCTCAAGGATCTCTTTTACTGCCTCTTCAACAACTTTAGCCGGAAGATGAGATTGTTGGCCTGCCAGCTTCTCAATCAGTTCAGATTTGGTCATATAACCTCCTGGACTACCCTGATTATCATAAAAGCAGACCGCTTGCGCGGCCTGCCGCTGCTTAATTACTCGCCTTTAGCTGCTTTGAAAGCTTCTGCCATTGCGTTGTTAGAGAAACCAGCTTCTTCCTGTTTGTTTACAGTAGCGATAGCGTCTTTTTCATCCGCTTCGTCTTTTGCACGTACAGACAGGTTGATTACACGGTTTTTACGATCAACACCGGTGTATTTAGCTTCAACTTCATCACCAACACTCAGAACCAGAGTAGCATCTTCAACGCGGTCGCGTGAAGCTTCTGATGCACGCAGGTAACCTTCAACGCCATCCATCAGCTCAACAGTTGCGCCTTTAGCGTCTACTGCAGTTACTTTACCGGTGACGATAGCACCTTTCTTGGTAACAGCGGTGTAGTTGTTGAACGGATCTTCAGCTAACTGCTTAACGCCCAGAGAGATACGCTCGCGCTCTGCATCAACCTGCAGAACAACAGCTGCGATTTCGTCGCCTTTTTTGTATTCACGTACTGCTTCTTCGCCTGCAACGTTCCAGGAGATGTCAGACAGGTGAACCAGACCGTCGATGCCGCCATCTAAACCAATGAAGATACCGAAGTCAGTGATTGACTTGATTTTACCTTCAACGCGGTCACCTTTGTTGTGAGTTTCCGCGAACTGCTGCCATGGGTTAGATTTGCACTGTTTCAGGCCGAGGGAGATACGACGACGTTCTTCGTCGATGTCCAGAACCATAACTTCAACAACGTCGCCCACATTAACAACTTTAGATGGGTGGATGTTTTTGTTGGTCCAGTCCATTTCAGAAACGTGTACCAGACCTTCAACGCCTTCTTCGATTTCAACGAAGCAGCCGTAGTCAGTCAGGTTGGTCACGCGACCGGTCAGACGGGTGTTCTCAGGGTAACGCTTAGCGATTGCGACCCAAGGATCTTCGCCCAGCTGTTTCAGGCCCAGAGATACGCGGGTACGTTCACGGTCGAATTTCAGCACTTTAACAGTGATTTCGTCGCCGACATTCACGATTTCGCTTGGATGTTTAACACGTTTCCACGCCATATCAGTGATATGCAGCAGACCATCAACGCCGCCCAGATCAACGAATGCACCGTAGTCAGTGAGGTTCTTAACGATACCTTTAACTTCCATGCCTTCCTGCAGGTTTTCCAGCAGCTGATCGCGCTCTGCGCTGTTTTCTGATTCGATAACTGCACGACGGGAAACAACCACGTTGTTGCGTTTCTGATCCAGCTTGATTACTTTGAACTCAAGCTCTTTGCCTTCCAGATGCGTGGTGTCACGAACAGGACGCACGTCAACCAGTGAACCCGGCAGGAACGCACGGATGCCGTTCAGTTCGACAGTGAAACCGCCTTTCACTTTACCGTTGATAACACCGGTAACAGTTTCAGCTTCTTCGTATGCTTTTTCCAGCATCAGCCACGCTTCGTGGCGTTTTGCTTTCTCGCGGGACAGAACAGTTTCACCGAAACCGTCTTCTACTGCGTCCAGAGCAACATCAACTTCGTCGCCAACCTGGATTTCCAGCTCGCCCTGAGCATTTTTGAACTGTTCTACCGGAATAGCAGATTCTGATTTCAGACCTGCGTCAACCAGAACAACGTCTTTATCGATAGCAACAACGGTACCACGGACGATAGCGCCCGGACGAGTTTCGATAGCCTGCAGGGATTCTTCAAAGAGTTGAGCAAAAGATTCAGTCATGTTTGATCTTCAAGTGTTTAAGTATTAACGTCCATTTAGCATCCGGCCGAATGGGGTTGTTTCACATACCTTGCAACATTCCTTGTCACAAAGGGGTGGCAGAAAACTGCTTCTTTGCCTTGTTCTCTGCCGGTAAAAAACTTCAACTTAACATTATAAACAAAAACGAATACAGAAACCTACTAAAAAACACGTTTTCAGTCAGATTTCCCGCAAATTTTGTTTATCATTCCGCCGTTTCTGCCAGTTTTGCCTTCGTATAACGGAGGGCTTCGGCAATAACGTCGTCAATTGACATGGTTGTTGAGTCCAGAATCAGCGCATCGCCGGCAGCGACCAGCGGGGCAACCGCACGGTTGCGGTCGCGGTAATCGCGCTCTTCTATCTCAGCAAGAAGGCGGTCAAAATTAACACTAAAGCCTTTATCCTGCAACTGCTTCATCCGGCGGTGGGCGCGCTCCTGCGCACTGGCATCGAGGAAAATTTTCACCGGTGCATCCGGGAACACGACAGTACCCATGTCACGGCCGTCGGCAATCAGGCCCGGTGCCACACGGAATGCACGCTGACGGCGCAGCAGCGCTTCACGGACACGCGGGAATGCCGCGATTTGTGAGGCAGTCATGCCCACCTCTTCCTGACGGATACCCCGGCTGACATCCTCACCTTCCAGAATAATCTCAAGGCCGGATTCTTTTGCCAGGAATTTCACATCCAGATTGGCAGCCAGCGGAACCAGTGCATCTTCTGAGGTGATATCCACATGATGATGCAGTGCCGCCAGCGCCAGAACGCGGTAAATTGCGCCGGAGTCCAGTAAGTGCCATCCCATTTCGTTTGCCAGTGCGTGACAAAGTGTCCCTTTGCCCGCGCCGCTCGGGCCGTCAATGGTGATAACCGGAACATATACTGCCATGCGCGCTCTCCTGTCGCAGTCCGGCGGCCGTCACAACGGCCGCCTGAAAAAAGATGCCGGTATTATACGCATCTGTGACAACAGAGGAAACGTCCTGTGCGCGGAACAGCGCTTTTTTATTCTGACAGCGCCGCCAGTTCACTGAAGTAGCCGGGGAAGGTTTTTGCCGTGCAGCCCGGATCGAGAATCGTGACCGGGGTGTCTGACAGTGCCACCAGCGAGAAACACATGGCGATCCGGTGATCGTTATAGGTTTCAATTTCCGCGTGCTGAAGTTTTGCCGGCGGGGTCACCTGAATGTAATCATGCCCCTCTTCCACCTGTGCACCGACTTTGCGCAGTTCCGCCGCCATCGCACTGAGGCGGTCTGTCTCTTTCACCCGCCAGTTATAGATATTGCGGATAGTGGTTGTCCCCTCCGCAAACAGCGCGGTGGTGGCAATAGTCATCGCCGCATCCGGAATGGCGTTCATGTCCATATCGATACCGTGCAGGGTATCACGGGTGCATTCGATGTACGTGTCCGCAAACGTGACCTTCGCACCCATCTTTTCCAGTACTGACGCAAATTGCGTGTCCCCCTGCAAACTGTTGCGCCCGATACCGGTAACCCGCACCGTGCCGCCTTTAATCGCCGCCGCTGCAAGGAAATAAGAAGCGGATGAGGCATCCCCCTCCACCAGGTACTGCCCCGGGGACTGATACTGCTGTTTTCCTTTGATCAGGAAACGGCGGTAATCTTCATTCACCACCGTAATACCAAACACGGACATCATCGCCAGTGTGATATCAATATACGGTTTGGACACCAGCTCACCGGTGATGGTGATTTCCGTGTCATTCTCTGCCGGTGGTGCAGCCATCAGCAGCGCGGTCAGGAACTGGCTGGATACCGAACCGTCCACACTGATACGGCCGCCGGTAAAGCCGCCGCGGATACGCAGCGGCGGGTAACCGTCATTTTCCGGGAAATCAATCTGTGCGCCGCCCTGACGCAGCGCATCAGTCAGATGGCCGATCGGACGCTCTTTCATCCGCGGTTCGCCGGTCAGCGTAATGTCATTATCCCCCAGACACAGTGCTGCCGTCAGCGGGCGCATCGCCGTCCCGGCATTGCCCAGGAACAATTCAATACCTTTAAATCCGCTGATCGGTTTGCCCTGACCTTCCACGATGCATTCGGTTTTGTCGTCAGAAAGCTGATAACGTATCCCCAGTTCCCGCAGTGCACTGAGCATATGGCGGATATCATCACTGTCGAGCAGGTTGATAAGGCGTGTGGTGCCCGCTGCCTGTGCCGCCAGCAGCAGTGCCCGGTTAGAGACACTCTTGGAGCCGGGCAGGTTAATCGTTCCGTTAATGCGGGCGATGGGTTGTAACGTCAGGGAATCCATACGAAATTATTCTCCGGTGTATAACATAAAAACGAAAAACGGGGCCGGATATCAATCCGGTCCCGGAAAAATGTCTGCAAAAAATCAGCTGTGACGGCTTTCAAACTCCGCCATAAATTCAGCCAGTGCGCGCACGCCTTCATACGGCATTGCGTTATAAATGGAAGCGCGCATACCGCCGGCCACTTTATGCCCTTTCAGGGAAACCAGCCCTGCGGCCTGTGCTTCGGCGAGGAATTTGCTGTCCAGTGACGGATCAGACATCTGGAACGGTACGTTCATCAGAGAACGGTTGGCTGCCTCCACACGGTTAATATAGAAATCACTGTGATCGACTGCTGAATAGAGCAGTTGTGCTTTGTCATAGTTGATCCGGGCAATTTCCTGTAATCCGCCCTGCTCAATCAGCCACTTAAAGACCATACCGGAGAGATACCAGGCAAAGGTCGGCGGCGTGTTGAACATGGAATCGCATCCGCTCAGAACGGTATAATCGAGGATGGACGGGGTTTCTCTGCGTGCTTTGCCCAGCAGATCCTCACGGATAATCACCAGGGTCAGCCCCGCCGGGCCGATATTTTTCTGTGCACCCGCATAAATCACCCCGAAACGGCTGACATCCAGCGGTTTTGACAGGATAGCGGACGAGTAATCTGCGATCACGATTTTATCGCCGAAGTCCGGCTCTTCGTGAATAGCAATACCATCAATAGTTTCGTTCGGGCAGTAGTGCACATAGGCTGCGTCATCACTGAGCTGCCATTCGCTCATCGGCTTCACACCGATACCGTCTTCCGATTCGGTTCTGACGTTAATAATGTTCGGTGTGCAATATTTTTTTGCTTCTTCTGCCGCACATTCCGCCCAGTATCCGCCCACCACATAATCCGCTTTGGTTTTCTCACCCAGCAGGTTCATCGGCAGTGCGGCAAAATGGCCGCGTGCACCACCGTGACAGAACAGTACTTTATAGTTATCCGGCACAGCGAGGATCTGACGCAGATTATTTTCCGCTTCCTTCGCCACGGACATAAATTCTTTGCTGCGGTGGCTGATTTCCATGACTGAGGTGCCGAGCCCGCGCCAGTTGCACAGTTCCTGCTCAGCACGGCGCAGTACTTCAACCGGCAGCATAGCCGGACCGGCACTAAAATTGTATACCTGACTCATTGACCTCACCCTATCTGTAAATTAACGCCCTGTATATCCATCATATGAATACGCCCTGTCTCTCGGTTTTATCACTCCCCATCCTTCGCTGCAACGCTTATTGCATGATGGGCGGCAAACCCTTTTTATCGCCCGGCAGAATATCTGACTGCCTCTGACCATCAGATTGGGATATTATATAATGTATTGCCGGAGATACATGACGCACGGCGGAAATACAGCGGAATAACGCGGTGGTAACTTTACATTCACAAAGGTAGCCGCTGACACGAAAAATCCGTATTATGTGCGCCTTTCTTCCCCGGTATTCCTGAGCCCGCATGCAGCGGGCCGTTACAGCAATTGTGGATCCCATGACGCAAACACATACTTTTATTCCCGGCAAAGATGCCGCCCTTGAAGATTCCATCAGCCGCTTTCAGCAGAAATTACAACAGCTGGGTTTCAATATTGAAGAAGCCTCGTGGCTCAACCCGGTGCCGAACGTCTGGTCCGTGCATATCCGTGATACTGACTGCCCGCTCTGTTTTACCAACGGTAAAGGGGCCACGAAAAAAGCCGCACTGGCCTCCGCGCTGGGCGAGTATTTTGAGCGTCTGTCCACCAACTACTTTTTTGCCGATTTCTGGCTGGGTGAAACCATTGCCAACGGGGAATTTGTTCACTATCCGGATGAGAAATGGTTCCCGCTGACAGACGATGATTCTCTGCCGGAAGGTATTCTCGATCAGTATCTGCGCGACTATTATGATCCGGAAAATGATTTGCAGGGCAGTCAGTTAATTGATCTGCAATCGTCCAATGAAGAGCGCGGTATCTGCGCCCTGCCGTTTACCCGTCAGTCTGACGGCAAAACGGTCTATATTCCGATGAATATCGTCGCCAACCTGTATGTGTCCAACGGCATGTCTGCCGGGAACACCCGCAATGAAGCACGGGTTCAGGGGTTATCGGAAGTCTTTGAACGTTATGTGAAAAACCGCATTATTGCTGAGCGCATCAGCTTACCGGCAATCCCGGAAGCGGTGCTGGCGCGTTATCCTCAGGTTGTTGAGTCAATCCGCACCCTGGAAAATGAAGGTTTCCCGATCTTCTGTTTTGATGCCTCTCTCGGCGGTCAGTACCCGGTGATCTGCGTGGTACTGTTTAACCCGGCCAACGGCACTTGCTTTGCCTCTTTCGGCGCTCATCCTGATTTCGGTGTTGCACTGGAGCGGACTGTCACTGAGCTGTTACAGGGACGCAGCCTGAAAGACCTGGATGTCTTCACTCCGCCGACATTTGATGATGAGGAAGTGGCGGATCAGACCAACCTGGAAACACATTTTATCGATTCAAGCGGCCTGATCAGCTGGGATCTGTTTAAACAGGATGCGGATTATGATTTCGCAGACTGGCAGTTCCGCGGTACCACAGAAGAAGAATTTG
Source organism: Morganella morganii (assembly GCF_019242955.1). GTDB lineage: Bacteria > Pseudomonadota > Gammaproteobacteria > Enterobacterales > Enterobacteriaceae > Morganella > Morganella sibonii. Next base: position 1,316,282 of record NZ_CP066129.1, on the reverse strand, counting down.
CCACACTGATGGCGCAGTTCGCGGCATCCGGCCACGAAGTGTATATCGCCGATTATGAACATCTGGGTGTGTATGCCTGCCGTATCCTGGTACCGGGGATGTCCGATATTTATCCGGCGGAAGATTTGCATATGGCCAATAACGCCATGGGTATTCACCTGCGTGAAACGATCCTCGCCCTGCCGGAAAGCCGTTACAGCCCGGAAGATTATCTCTCTCTGCTGGCACAGCTGGATGAGGAAGGTCATGACGATTTCACCCGTGTCCGTGAGTTACTGGGCATTGCCGCCGGTAAAGATAACGGCTGGTCCACCCTGCGTATCGGTGAGCTGAAATCCATGCTGGCTCTGGCGGGTGGTGATACTGATCAGGCGCTGGCCTGGGTCGAGTGGACACAGGACTTCAACGCCAGTGTCCTCAGTGCTGCGCGGGCAAACTATTACCGCTGTCTGCATACCCTGTTATTACTGACGCAGGAGCCGGATCGTGACGCGGAACAATACCTTCCTGCGTTTGCACGCATGTACGGTCAGGAAACACTGGATGCGGCCTTAAATGCCCTGAACGGCAAAAACTGTTTCTTCGGATTATGTGCATCTGATAATAACTTAACCGCATTTCCTGCTCATCAGGCACTGCTGGCAGCTTATGAAAAACTGCAAAAAGCAAAAGCGCATTTTTGGCCAAACGATAAAAATGCAATTTAATCGTCGTAAATAGCAATAAACGTAAATATTAGGTTAATTTGTTCGTTTTAAGTAACACAAAAACGACAAGTTAACCTGATTTTTTACTTTAATTAAATAAAAAATAAAAAATAAAAATATATTACAATTTTTAAAAAATTGTTTTTTCTTTATATACATCAACTTATGTTGATTTTTCAACTTTTTCAGGGATATTTGACGATTCTCTTGAACGCCTTTATGATCCACATCAAGTTTAATTTTTTCACCCTTTGTTACTATCATTGCGTGCTATAATTATTTGGAATCAAGAGACAGTTAGCATTATGAAAACTGACGCACTTTTTAATTTATTATCTCCTGCCGCTATGGCACATGTTGCAGACGATGTGGGTGTCTATAAAGCAACGAAATCCCCTCACATCACATACTTATCTGCATTTATGGCAGGAATTTTCATCTCAGTAGGTTTTGTCTTTTATATTACAGCCACCACCGGTACCGCAGGCATAGTGCCTTTTGGTATCGCAAAACTTATCGGTGGTTTATGTTTCTCGCTCGGTCTGATGCTGGTTGTGGTTTGCGGGGCTGACTTATTCACCTCCACCGTATTAACCAGCGTGGCAAAAGCCACCGGGCGCATCACCTGGGGACAGATGTTTGCAAACTGGACCCGCGTGTATTTCGGTAACCTGGTCGGCGCCCTCTTCTTTGTCGCCCTCATCTGGTACGCCGGACAATCAATGGCAGCCAACGGGCTGTGGGGATTAAATATCCTGCAAACAGCGGATCATAAGCTTCATCACACCTTTATTGAAGCCGTCTGTCTCGGGATTCTGGCAAACTTAATGGTTTGTCTGGCGGTATGGATGAGCTACGCAGGCCGTAGTCTGACCGATAAACTTTTAGCTTTAGTCTTACCTATCGGTATGTTTGTTGCCAGCGGATTTGAGCACAGTATCGCCAATATGTTTATGATCCCGATGGGGATTGTGATTAAAAATTTTGCACCTCCTGAATTCTGGACTATGGTTGGTTCGTCGCCTGAACAGTTTCCGTCCCTGACAGTTTCTGATTTTGTGATTAACAACCTGATTCCGGTCACCATCGGTAACATCATTGGTGGTGCAGTTTTAGTAGGTCTGACTTATTGGCTGATTCATTTACGCGGTGACCAGAAGCATTAATCTCTGTTTATCACGACTGAATTTCTAAGTTCCATTGTTAAAAGGTAAAGTATCATGTCAGAATTAAATGAAAAATTCGCTTCAGCATGGCAAGGCTTTAATCTGGGTGACTGGTCACAGGAAGTTAACGTCCGTGACTTTATCCAGAAAAACTACACCCCATATGAAGGCGATGAGTCTTTCTTAGCAGGCGCTACAGATGCAACAACCGCACTGTGGACTACTGTCATGGAAGGCATCAAAATCGAAAACAGCACCCATGCTCCTGTCGATTTTGACACTGATCTGCCGTCTACTATCACTTCTCACGATGCCGGTTACATCAACAAAGATTTAGAAAAAGTTGTTGGTCTGCAGACTGAAAAACCTCTGAAACGTGCAATGCTGCCGTTCGGTGGTATCCGTATGATCGAAGGTTCATGCAAAGCTTACGGCCGCGAAATGAACCCGGAAATCGAAAAAATCTTCACCGATTACCGTAAAACTCACAACCAGGGTGTGTTCGACGTTTATACTCCGGACATCATCCGCTGCCGTAAATCCGGTGTTCTGACCGGTCTGCCTGACGCATACGGCCGTGGTCGTATCATCGGTGACTACCGTCGTGTTGCACTGTACGGTATCGACTTCCTGATGAAAGACAAATTCGCACAGTTCACTTCTCTGCAGGCTAAATTAGAAAGCGGTGAAGATCTGCGTGAAACTATCCAGCTGCGTGAAGAAATCGCAGAACAGCACCGTGCATTAGGCCAGATGAAAGAAATGGCTGCCAAATACGGTCTGGATATCTCCCGTCCTGCTGCTAACGCTCAGGAAGCTGCACAGTGGACTTACTTCGGCTACCTGGCTGCTGTTAAGTCTCAGAACGGTGCTGCAATGTCCTTCGGCCGTGTTTCTACTTTCCTGGATGTTTACATTCAGCGTGACCTGGAACAAGGCAAAATCACTGAAGTTGAAGCTCAGGAAATCGTTGACCACCTGATCATGAAACTGCGTATGGTCCGCTTCCTGCGTACCCCTGAGTATGATGAACTGTTCTCCGGTGACCCAATCTGGGCAACAGAATCTCTGGCAGGTATGGGTACCGACGGCCGTACTCTGGTAACCAAAAACAGCTTCCGTTTCCTGAACACCCTGTACACCATGGGTCCTTCACCGGAACCAAACATGACCATCCTGTGGTCTGAAAAACTGCCTCTGAACTTCAAACGTTATGCAGCTAAAGTGTCTATCGATACCTCTTCTGTACAGTATGAGAACGATGACCTGATGCGTCCTGACTTTGATAACGATGACTACGCAATCGCATGCTGCGTGAGCCCGATGATCGTCGGTAAACAAATGCAGTTCTTCGGTGCCCGTGCAAACATGGCTAAAACCCTGCTGTATGCAATCAACGGCGGTGTTGACGAAAAACTGAAAATCCAGGTTGGTCCTAAACACGAACCAATTCACTCAGATGTTCTGGATTACGACGTTGTTATGGCTCGTCTGGACGAGTTCATGGACTGGCTGGCAACTAACTATGTAACTGCACTGAACTGCATCCACTATATGCACGACAAGTACAGCTACGAAGCAGCTCTGATGGCTCTGCATGACCGTGACGTATATCGTACTATGGCATGTGGTATCGCAGGTCTGTCTGTTGCAGCTGACTCCCTGTCTGCTATCAAATATGCGAAAGTAAGCCCGATTATTGACGAAAGCGGCCTGGCCATTGACTTCAAAATCGAAGGTGAATATCCGCAGTTCGGTAACAACGACTCCCGTGTTGATGACATCGCATGTGACATCGTTGAACGTTTCATGAAGAAAATTCAGAAACACCACATGTACCGTAACGCAGTACCTACACAGTCAATTCTGACCATCACTTCTAACGTTGTGTATGGTAAGAAAACCGGTAACACTCCTGACGGCCGTCGCGCAGGCGCTCCGTTCGGACCAGGTGCTAACCCTATGCACGGCCGTGACCAGAAAGGTGCTGTTGCCTCTCTGACTTCCGTTGCCAAACTGCCGTTTGCTTACGCGAAAGATGGTATTTCTTACACCTTCTCTATCGTACCAAACGCGTTAGGTAAAGATGACGATGTTCGTCGTACTAACCTGGCAGGCCTGATGGATGGTTACTTCCACCACGAATCAAGCATCGAAGGTGGTCAGCATCTGAACGTGAACGTAATGAACCGCGAAATGCTGTTAGAAGCAATGGAAAATCCTGAGAAATATCCTCAGCTGACTATCCGTGTTTCTGGTTACGCAGTTCGTTTCAACTCACTGACTAAAGAACAGCAGAAAGACGTTATTACCCGTACATTCACAAAATCCATGTAATTTGTGCGGTAACCATTTGCTGTCTTATTAAAATAACTTAAACTAAAAGGCCCCTCTGTTTCGGGGCCTTTATTATAACTGGTCAGTTTTGGAGTAATCCTGTCATGTCAGTATTAGGTCGTATTCACTCATTTGAATCCTGCGGGACCGTTGATGGTCCGGGTATTCGTTTTATCGTCTTTTTCCAGGGCTGTCTGATGCGTTGCCTGTATTGCCATAACCGCGATACATGGGATCTGCATGACGGTCAGGAAGTCACTGTCGACGAGTTAATGAAAGAAGCGGTCACTTACCGTCACTTTATGAATGCATCCGGCGGTGGTGTGACAGCATCCGGTGGTGAAGCGATACTGCAGGCTGAGTTCGTGCGTGACTGGTTCCGTGAATGTAAAAAAGAAGGTATTCACACCTGCCTGGATACCAATGGTTTTGTCCGTCGTTATGACCCGGTCATCGATGAGCTGATGGAAGTGACGGATTTGGTTATGCTGGATTTAAAACAACTCGATGACAGCATCCACCAGAATTTAGTCGGTGTGTCCAATCACCGTACATTACAGTTTGCCCGTTATCTCGCTGAACGGAATCAGAAAACCTGGGTACGCTATGTTGTCGTGCCGGGCTGGTCTGATGATGAGCATTCCGCCCACCTTCTCGGTGATTTCACCAAAGATATGAAGAATATCGAGAAAATTGAACTGCTGCCTTATCATGAGTTAGGAAAGCATAAGTGGACGGCAATGAATGAAGAATACAAACTTGATGGTGTTAAGCCGCCGTCAAAAGAGACCATGGAAAAAGTGAAATCCATCCTGGAAAGCTATGGTCATAAAGTGATGTATTAAGTTATTTCACTGTTATTGCTGACAGCACACCCAGGTGTGCTGTTTTTGTTTGCGCCGCCGGAAACCGGGTTCACTCTGCTTCACTGAATATTGTTTTCAGCAGCTCAGGATTATTCAGTGTGAAAAGATGCAAACGTCCTGATTCTGATAATGCAGAGCGGATAAAGAAACGGGTTAACGCAACGCCCTCGTCAGCCACTGAGTGAAGCGACGGGTCAGAAATCACGTTTCTGATCCATGACGGATAACCGATGCCGTTTGCTTTTGTGAACTTTTCAATAAAGCTGAAATTAGCCAGCGGAAAGAGCGACGGAACGATCCGGATATCATGACCGGCGGTCTGTTTAAGATGAGAAATGGCATCACTGTTCAGACAAAACTGGCAAATAAACTCCCGGATACCAAACCCGGCTTTTTCCTTAATCCAATACCGCTCTTCTGCCGGTGATACCGTTTCTTTATGAAAGTCCGGATAAATCGCCGCTCTTATTTCCGCCTCTCTGAAATTCTCACGGCAATACCGTATCAGGTCAATTGCATAGTTAAATGATTTTTCCGCACCGGGAATATGTTTATCCCCCCTGATAAGAAAGAAACTGCTTATCCCCGCATTTATATATCTGCTGAGAATACAGTCAAGCTCACACTCATCTTTATTATTTATCGCAATATGCGGAATGATTTTTTTGCCTGTATATTGTTTCAGTACCATACAGGTATCAAATGTCGCCGCCTGAGGCATCATACCAATTTCTGTATTTACCGTATAAAATAACGGATTAAGTGTCTCTGTAAATTCAATTAATGATTTTAATAATTCAACTCTATTATTATTTTCTGAAACAGCATTAATTTCAAAACTTATTCCATTCATCATTTCGCGATTGTCCCTTTCTGTAAAAATACCGTAAAACAAAAATATATTCTGTCACCCCGCCTGGTTGTAACCATTTCTTACATATTTTCTGCCGGTTTTCCACCCTTCTTTTTTAAACCACGTTATTTCCCGTAATGCTATCTGAAGAGTGAATGGTCTTTTTTCCGAAAACTTCACTGTTGCAGCAGCTCTCCTGAACAACTCGTTTATCCTTTGTTTCAGTTATCAGACAACACCAAGGACTGAAAACAAACAATAAATCAGAGTTTAAATCTGATAAATGTCGTAATTTTAGTTTATTAATTCACAAGACGCATCATTTCACAGTACCCGGGGTAATTTAATCCGCAATCTAAACAAAAACTAAAGCACATCGCCGCTCAAATAGATCTGATCAATAAAGCTCAATACAATTATTACGAGTTAAACGAAAGGCATGATATGCACATCGTGACACCTTAATTAAATAACCGACTGATAATCAAATTTACTTTAAATACTACCGAGGTTTTCAATGAGCGTTAAAAAAAACTCTGTTAATTGCATCTGTCGTTGCAACTTCATTTTCCGGTAATGTCTTTGCCGCAGAGAATGTCAATACAACCGGTATGATCCACTTTAAAGGCCAGTTTATTGATTCCACCTGCCAGGTGGAAACCAATAATGAGAATAAAACCGAAGGCACTGTGCAGTTAGGTACCTGGATGACGCAGGCATTCTCAAAGAGCGGTGAAAAAACAGAGGCCACCCCGTTCACTATCGGTCTGAGCGGATGCCCGGCAACCCTGGGTAAAGCCCGCGTTACGTTTGGCGGCACAGAGCATGCAGATAATGCCGACCTGTATAAAGTCGATAACGCAACCGGCGTCGGCATCGGTATTACCGGCAGTGCCACCAGCGAAACCTTTTACCGCCCGAACACCGAAGCCGACGGTATTACGCTGGGTAAAGATAACAGAGGCCAGAAAACCTATTACGCCCGTTATATGACAACCGCAGATACAGTAACACCCGGCACCGCAAATGCTGATGTTACCGTTACCGTCCAGTACAACCAGTAATTACTTTTGAAGGGGGCGCCTGCTCCCTCTTTTTACCGGAGTTCATTATGAAAAAATCACTGATTACGTTATTTCTTCTGAGCACCGCAGTTTCTGCGGCTAATGCAAGCGTTGTTCTGGGCGGAACCCGCGTTATTTATGAAGGTAATAAAAAAGAAGCCTCCATTACCGTCAGAAACGATGAAAAAACACCCTATCTTGTTCAGTCATGGATAAATAACTTCGATGATAATAATACGGCTAAACCACCTTTTTCCGTGACACCGCCGCTGTTCAGAATTGAGCCGGAATCAGCGAATGCCGTACGGGTTGTATTAACGTCACCGGGACTTCCGGAAGACAGAGAATCTGTTTACTGGCTGAATGTAAAATCTATTCCGCCGTCAGATCCTGCGGCGACAAATAATCTGACTATTTCAGTCAATAACAAAATAAAGCTGATTTACCGCCCGGCCGGATTACCGTCCGCAGATGCGGCAACTGCCTATACACAGCTGCATTTTGAAAAGAAAGGCAATGTATTACAGGCCACAAACCCGACACCTTATTATGTGTCATTTGGTGAATTAAAAGCCGGCAATCAGGAAATTGAGCATTCCGGAATGGTACCGCCGAAAGGAACCGCATCATGGAATATAAATGGTATTCAGGTAAACAGTGTGACCTGGAATGCCGTTAATGATTACGGGTCAATAACAGAAAATAAAACTCAGTCATTAAATTAATCGCCGGATAGTTATTTATTATTCATCACGCCACAGAGATTAAAACAATGAAGTTCACCTGTGAAATGCCTTATCGGAATGCTGATAATGCCGGATACCGTTTTCGGTTAAACAGAATTGCTGTTACCGTTACCGCGCTGGTTTTCAGTGCCGGCAGCAGTATTTCTTTTGCCGGAGACTATTTCAGCGTTAATTCACTCAGCATGACTGAAGGGCAGAATATCGCAGATCTTCAGAGTCTGGATCAATTTGCGGCACCGGGCGGACAATTGCCGGGCGATTATCATGTGGATATTATTGTTAACGGTGTTGTTACTGATGCCCGCACAATTACCTTTACCAAAAATAGCAACAACAATGGCCTGACACCGGTTCTGACCAAAGCCGATCTGGCATTATGGGGCATTAATACTGAGGCTCTCCCTGAGCTGGCCGCACTGCCGCCGGAGCAGGAAATCACCGCTGTCAGCCGCTATATTCCGGATGCATCGGTTACACCGGAAATTAACCATCAGCGTCTGCTGATCTCTGTTCCGCAGATAGCTATGAATAATACCGTTGCCGGTGGTATTCCCGAAGCACAATGGGAAAACGGGGTCACCGCATTTATCCTGAATTACTATTACAGCGGTTCAAATAATCACAATAACCATACTCCGGATACCGATGCCCATTATCTTAATTTACGCAGCGGCCTGAATCTCGGGGCATGGCGCATAAACAATTATTCAGCGTATTCAGTCAGCGCCGGTGAAAAGAAATGGCAGAATATTGATACCAGCCTGGAACGTGGTATCAACTTCATAAAATCACGGCTGATTATCGGCGATTCATCCACCCCCGGCGATATTTTTGACGGCTTTCAGTTCCGCGGATTACAACTGCAAAGTGATGAATCCATGATGCCCGATGCCATGAAAGGCTTTGCCCCCGTGATTCGTGGTATTGCTCAGTCAAATGCAGAAGTGACCGTCAGACAGAACGGTTATGTTATCTATCAGACGTATGTTGCACCGGGTGCATTTGAAATAAACGATCTCCACCCGACAGGTACCAACGGTGATTTAACCCTGGTTATCAAAGAAGCTGACGGTACAGAACGTACCAGTATCGTACCTTTCTCGTCCGTTGCCATTATGCAGCGTGAGGGACAGTTACGTTATTCCCTGACCGGCGGTAAATTCAGAGCTGCGGGTGACGGCAAAGAGCCGGATTTTTTTCAGGGTACCCTGATTTATGGCCTGCCGAAAGGCGTCACCGCCTATACCGGCACAATTCTGGCGGATAACTATCAGTCCCTAGCTGCCGGAGCGGGTATCAATATGGGGAATTTCGGGGCGTTTTCCGCCGATGTCACCCATGCCGGCACCCGTCAGTTACGCGGCAGTGAATCCCGTGACAGCGGCCGCTCTTACCGTGTTCAGTATTCAAAGAATATGATGACCACAGGCACATCCGTTACCCTGGCAAATTACCGCTATTCCACAGACGGTTACTATTCCTTTGAAGAGGCCAATAAGAACCGCGCAGAGCTGTACCGTGACAGTAAAAAGAACCGCTTACAGGTAACAATCAGCCAGTCGCTGGATGAATACGGCAGCGTTTACCTGAGTGCCTATCAGCAGGATTACCGGAATCGTGCCGGTAAAGAGCGTTCTGCCGGTGCCGGATACAACAACAGCTATGAGGGGATCAGTTATAACCTCAGCTACAGCTATTCAGATAATGCTTATCAGCATAAAGCAGATAACCAATTTTCATTTTCCGTGAGTATTCCGTTAACTACGGCAGCAGGCAGCAATGCCAGCTTTAATACCTCGGTAACAACAGATAACAGCGGACGCAGCGATATGATGGCAGGTATCAGCGGCAACTTATCCGGCGATAACCGTTTCAGTTATTCCATACAGCAATCCTATGCCAATAAAGGTACCGGCGCGGGCGGTAATGCCTCAGCCTCTTACCGGGGCAGTTACGGTGTCGCCAATGCCGGGTACAGCTATGACAAAAACTCACAGCGTCTGAATTACGGCTTAACCGGAGCAGTTATCGCTCATCCTTACGGCGTCACATTATCACAGCCGGTCTATGACGCATTTGCCATCGTCCGTGCACCGGGTGCGGAAAATGTCGCCGTGACCAACCGCAGCGGTGTATCTACTGACCGGCGCGGCTATGCGATCGTACCTTACCTGAATGCCTATACAAAAAATGAAATCGCCCTGGATGTCAGCAGTCTGCCGGCCAATGTGGAACTGAAATCAAACACTGTCAGTGTTGTGCCGACCAAAGGTGCTGCCGTCGTAATCAATTATCAGACACATGTGGGCTACCGCATCCTCTTTACGGTCACCAAAGACGGTTCTCCTGTGCCGTTTGGTGCCGTTGCATCGTCAGAGCAGAATGACGGCAACGACAACAGCACCGGTATTGCTGATGAGAACGGTGATGTCTACCTCAGCGGTATGCCGGAAAAAGGCCGGATAAATATTCAGTGGGGCAACAGCCCGGACAAACAGTGCCGTGCCGCCTATCAGCTGACCCAATCACAGACTGAGCAGCATCTGCCGGTTGTCCCTGTTACCTGTCATTGAGAGATATAACGATGAACTATACAAAATACTTATTTTCCGGTCTGTGTGCAGGGTTGCTTTCCTTTCAGGCTGGTGCCTATTACGACATTGCTCATATGGTCAGTGTCACCATTGACAGCCCCGCACAACAACAGCCCGTCGGAACAATGCTCGGTAACTGGCAGGATTTAAGTTCATCAATAAATTGTGATTCGGGCATAGCGCCGGATACTTACCGCTTCAGCAATAACGGCTATACCACAACCGGCGTGACACTGTCTGACGACGGAAAACGCTATCCGGTGTTTAAGACATACCTTGAAGGTGTCGGCGTGGCACTCGCTGTACGTGAAAAAGGCACATCAGCCTGGCATCCTGTCACTGAAAACCAGACAAGCGTTTCACTGAATAAATCAGACAGTAATATAGTATTTGAAGTAAAAGGCATTTATGTGAAGACCCAAAAAACATTAGTGCCGACAAAAGTTTCACAGGAGGTCAGTCTGGTGAAGATCTCCTGTATGTTTTACAACTCATCCGTAAGCATGCCGATAGAATTATCCGTACGCAGTAACGGAGCCACACAGAAAGCAGAAACCTGTAATGTCACCAATAAAACCCAGTCGGTTGATCTCGGTACTCATGAGCTGACGGCGGTCAGAAAATTAAAAGTGGGTCAGAATTTTGGCCATGCCCGTGCCGGGCTTACCGTGAAATGTGACGCGGGGATGAATGTCTATTTTACACTCGGTGATCACCTGCATTCCGGAAACATCAATACTGATACCCTCTTTCTTGAAAATCACAATACCAATCCGGGATTTGCGGTACAGATATTCGAACCGGAAAAATCAGAGCCCTATAAATTAGGTGGTGATAAAAAAACCGGTTCGGCACATCAGTATCCCTTTTATAAAACCGGCAACAGTACCTCAGAGACCATCACAAAATATCTGGATTTTAAATATGTAAAATTATCGGAAGATGTCAAAGCCACTGAAGGGAATGCGCAGGCAACAATTACTCTTATCTATAAATAACAGGTAAAAATAATGAAAATAATACGCTCTGTTTTTTTATACCTGCTGTTTTTATCGTCATATTCCGCGGCGGATACGAATGTAAAAGTGAATTACAGCGGTTCCATTAAAATACCGGCATGTGATATTACAACCCATAATACCAATGTTGAGCTGGGAACGTGGTTATTAACCGGTAACGGCAGTAATTTTCCCGCCGGCAGCACCACTGACTGGACTGAATTTGAACTTATTTTTAACTGCCACAGCAGTATGAGCCGGATCGCCGGTTCACTTCAGGGAAGCGCGGCGTCAGATAACAGATTATTTGAATTGGATAAGATCACCGGTGCAGCCACCGGCATGGCAATCCAGATTGAGTATTTTTCCGTACAAACTAACCGCTGGGAGCCGGCTGACGCCAATAAAATCAATCAGTTTCTTGCCATGAAACAGACTCAGGCCGGGACAAACAATCTGAAATTCCGGGCCCGTTATAAGCAGTTGGCCGCAAAGGCCACGACCGGAAAAGCAAATGCATCCGTGACATTCGTTGTGGAAAATAAATAAGGAATGAGTGATGTCAGCAATAATTAAACAATCAGCCTGTCTTTTTGCGGTTCTGTGTCTGTCTTTCAATGCCGCAGCTTATGACGCAATTTATAAGATCTCAGGTCGTATTCAGCCCGGCACCTGCACGCTGCTATCCTCTTCCGTCGTTAATGTGAAGCTGAATGATGTTTATCTGAGTAATACCGGACTGGGAAGCAAACCGGATTCAGTCAGTGATAAGGTTGACTGGAATATTGTTCTGGAATGCCCGTCAGATATTCCTGTGATAATTAATCCGGCCGGTACCACGGTATCCGGAAAAAGCAACTTACTGGCGATTGCTCCGGCAGCAGATGCCGCATCAGGAGTCGGTATTGAAACGGAATATAAAGCGGCTGACGGCGTATGGCGGGTATTAGAACTGAATAAAACAAACACGATTGTCAGCACAGTGAAGAATGACGGTATCCTGACCTTAAATTTCAGAGGGTATTATCGCCAGACTGCCGCCGAAATTGCGCCCGGAACGGCAAATGCGACATTAGATCTGAATATTGTTTATAAATAATCACAGAGTGATACCGGACACAGAAAATAAAGTCAGATAATGATCTTATTTATGTAGGTTTCCGGTTATTTTTTGACACTTTTTTCCTGCCAGTTTTTTATCCTGAACGTTTTGATCACAATGGATAATTAACACATGTTCAGAATCACAGGCTCACCTTCCTTATCCGCATCTGTCAGTACGCCGGATATACCATCTCCCCGGCCTTCCGGTACCACAGCCGCATTCCCCGGGCTGATAACAGAACGGCAGGCTGTTATTTCTCAGACCGGCATTGCCACAGAACATCTTGCCCCGCTTCAGGCATTAGCTGAAGAACAGCAACTGGTGATCAGCTTCCGTCCGGTCGAGACAACCGCAACCGGTCTTATCAGTGCCGGTTATCCGACAAAGAATTTTACTATCAAGGGGAAAAGCGCCAACTGGGGACCAATGGCCGGATTTATTCCGGTTAATCAGTTTTACAGCAAACTATGCGGTGAGAAACATAAAACTGAACTGATGGACAAAAAGGTTGCAGAATGCCTGCGGGATGGTCACGCCAGCGAAAATATTCTGCAAATAACCGATTCACGTATTAACGAACTGGTTCATATGGGATTACTTACCCGCCATCAGCCGGATAAAAACGGATTTATCACGCTCGAAGCTAAGTCGCCTCATGGTCACCCGCATCTGTTCACAGCCAAACCGGCCGCAGATGATACCTATGCCATTTATGTACAGAAAGATGATACACAAGTACGTGTTCTCTGTTCCCCGCAGCTAAATAAACCACTGACGGCCGACTATGACCTGATGATTGTTGCACCCCGCACTGAAGATTTCGGCAGTCTGGACATTCCGCATAACCCGGATGTCAGCGCAGACGCATTTGCGAAAAAACGATCTTATCTGTTGCGCCGCGGGTCGACAAAAGAGATTATCCACCAAGAATTACTGGAGAGAGAAGATCCCCGCCTCGGTAATAACACACCGAGAATCGCCGCTCTGATCCCGCTGATTAATTCGGCTTTATTTTGTGAGGACGGCAGAGAAGTCGTACATCACAGTATGGATGCCACTAACCCTTTTTCCGAGATGAGTGCTAATTTCCCTGTTACCTTTTTCCTGCCGGAGCCACTGGGCGAGTTACCGCAAATACTGCTGGCAGAAGATATTAATGGCCTGCGGACCGTGATCCGAACGCTTGAACATAGTGGTTTTATGGTACCGCATAACCCGCAGTGGGGTAATGAGATCCCGTCATTGCGCCGGGAAAGCTTTGAAGCTGCCAGAAAGGTGTTTAATACATTGTGATTGTTTGCCGGCATAAAAAATCCCGCTGGTTTTCACCGGCGGGATTTTTATCAGATCAGTGACAACTCACCGGCCATCAGCCGATATGTGTCAGACCTCTCATATACGGACGTAATACTTCCGGAATTTCGATACGGCCATCAGCCTGCTGATAGTTTTCCATGATAGCCACCAGGGTACGGCCTACAGCCAGACCGGAGCCGTTCAGAGTATGAACCAGCTGTGGTTTTTTATCATCTTTACCGCGGAAGCGTGCCTGCATACGACGCGCCTGGAAATCCCAGCAGTTAGAGCAGGATGAGATTTCACGGTAAGTGTTCTGCGCCGGAACCCAGACTTCGAGGTCATAGGTTTTACGGGAACCGAAGCCCATATCACCGGTGCACAGCAGCACTTTACGGTATGGCAGGTTCAGCAGCTGTAAGACTTTCTCGGCGTGACCGGTCAGTTCTTCCAGGGCTTCCATGGATTTTTCCGGATGAACAATCTGAACCAGCTCAACTTTATCAAACTGGTGCATACGGATCAGACCACGGGTATCACGGCCATAAGAACCGGCTTCGGAGCGGAAGCACGGGGTATGTGCAGTCATACGCAGCGGCAAATCAGCCTCATCCAGGATCTCGTCACGGACCAGGTTGGTGACAGGCACTTCTGCTGTCGGGATCAGCGCATAGCTGCTGGTTTCCGCTTCTTCTTCCAGTGGTTTGGTATGGAACAGATCACCGGCAAATTTCGGTAACTGCCCCGTGCCATACAGCGTATCCTGATTGACCAGATACGGAACATAAATTTCCTGATAACCGTGCTGTTCCGTGTGCAGATCCAGCATGAACTGTGCGATAGCGCGATGCAGGCGGGCAATCTGGCCTTTCATCACAACAAAACGCGCACCGGTCAGTTTGACGGCAGCCGGGAAATCCAGACCATCGGTCATTTCACCCAGTGAAACGTGATCGCGCACTTCGAAATCATACTGCTTAGGTGTACCCCAGCGGCTGACTTCAGGGTTATCGCTGTCATCTTTACCAAACGGCACTTCGTCTGCCGGCAGGTTAGGAATATTCAGAGCAATGGTGCGTAACTCAGCCTGCACTTCATCCAGCGCAGATTTGGCAGCATCCAGTTTATCCCCTAACAGATTCACTTCACTGCGCACTGCTTCAATGTCTTCACCGCGGGCTTTCGCTTCACCAATGGACTTCGATCGGGAGTTGCGTTCAGCCTGCAGAGTTTCAGTTTCAACTTGTAAAACCTTGCGGCGCTCTTCGAGAGTGCGCAGCGTGTCCACATCCAGGGTAAAACCCCTGCGAGCCAGTTTTTCGGCAACCGCGTCCAGCTCATTACGCAGTAAATTTGGATCGAGCATGCTATTCCTGTGCTTGTTGTTATAACGTGAGTGTCAGTAACGGAGATGCAACCGGCGAAAAGTGTTTTCCTGCTTTCCGGCAGTGCGGCTGTTATTAACGCAACTGTGAAACGCCTTAATCCGCCCGGAAACCCGCACTGTATGCAGGATGAACATTCTGAGTGTTTTAAGCCATTTACCTATTCTTACATTTCACACCTTACCGCAACAGCGGCATTAACGGTAGCGTTTTATCGGGCTATTTTGATCCTGCTCAGCAAGCCAGGCGAGTTTCTCGCCGATTTTGCCTTCCATTCCCCGGTTTGCCGGAAAATAGTAGCGGGTATCACGCATTTCAGGCGGAAAATAGACTTCTCCGGCGGCATACGCGTTCGTTTCATCATGCGCGTAACGGTACTCTTTGCCGAGCCCCATTTCTTTCATCAGTTTGGTCGGCGCATTGCGCAGATGTTCCGGCACATCGTAATCCCGCCCTTCTTTTGCGTCACGCATGGCGGCTTTGAATGCGGTATAAACGGCGTTGCTTTTCGGTGCGCAGGCAAGATAAACAATCGCCTGGGCTATCGCCCGTTCACCTTCTGCCGGTCCCACGCGGGTAAAGCAGTCCCAGGCCGAAATCGCGACCTGCATAGCGCGCGGATCGGCATTACCGACATCTTCCGATGCTATCGCCAGCAGACGGCGGGCAACATAGAGCGGATCACCGCCTGCGGTGATAATCCGGGCGTACCAGTAAAGTGCCGCATCCGGTGCCGAGCCGCGCACTGATTTGTGCAGCGCGGAGATCAGGTCGTAGTAGCGGTCGCCTTTGTTATCAAAACGGGCACTGCGCTCACCGCTGACTTCTTTCAGCAGTTCAGTGGTCAGCACACGTTTGCCGTCAGCCCCGGTTTCGGCCATATCCGCCATCATTTCCAGCACATTCAGCGAACGGCGGGCGTCACCGGCGACCAGTTCAGCCAGCAGTTTGCGGGTTTCATCCGGCAGGACGATATTTTGTCCGCCCAGGCCGCGTTCAGTATCATTCAGCGCCTGAATCAGAACCGCTTCGATATCTTCCGGAGACAGAGATTTAAGCAGATAAACACGGGCGCGGGATAACAGTGCGGAGTTGAGCTCAAACGACGGATTTTCGGTGGTGGCACCGATAAAGGTAACCGTACCGTCCTCAATATGCGGCAGAAACGCGTCCTGCTGACTTTTATTGAAGCGGTGCACCTCATCAACAAACAGAATGGTACGGCGCCCCAGATTACGGTTCTGACGCGCCCGTTCGATAGCTTCGCGGATCTCTTTGACCCCGGAAGTCACCGCTGACAGGCGTTCAATATCCGCATCCGCATAGTGACCAATCACTTCCGCCAGGGTGGTTTTTCCGGTGCCGGGCGGTCCCCACAGGATCATGGAGTGGAGCTGTCCGGCGCGGATAGCCCGCGGCAGTGGTTTGCCCTCTGCCAGCAGGTGAGTTTGTCCGATGTACTGTTCCAGCGTCCCCGGCCGCATTCTGGCGGCCAGAGGCTGATAATCGTTTTGCGAGAAATCGAGAGAAAAGTTAGTCACTGACGCCTCATTGACGCTGATCGTCCAGCGTAACCCCCTTCGGCGGTGTAAAGGTGAATTTATTCATATTCACATCAGTACTCTGCTGACCTTTGAGCTGATAGCTGCTTTTCTGGCCATCCTGCTCAACGGCGGCAAACTGCTGAATAATACCGTCCGGAGTTACAGTGATAGTAAATAATTTCAGATTGCCGTTGTTGGTTTTCGGTTTCAGCTCAAAGCTGTCACCACGCTGACTCACCATGTACTGCTGCCAGTCTGCCGGATCATTGCGGGTGATCAGCATAAACGGCGTATTTTGTGTGGCATCTTTCAGCCAGGTGGCGGTGACCTGCTCAACAAACGGGTTATAGAACCACAGTGTTTTGCCGTCAGAAACCAGTACGCTTTCATCCGGGGCGCTCATCTGCCAGTTAAACAGGTTCGGGCGTTTTACCCATAAATCCCCTGTTCCTTCCTGAACCAGTGCGCCGTCAGCATCAGTGACGGTCTGCGCGAAATTCGCATGGAAGCTGTTCACTTTTCCCAGACGCGACTGAAGGTCACTGCGGGTATCTGCATGTGCTGCACTGACTGCGGCACCTGCCAGCAGGCAGGCTGTGATAAACACCTTTTTCATGTATGCATTCCTGATGATGCGTTCGGATAAATCAGACGCCGCCTTTTCAGGCAGCGGTGTCATTAAAAGTTATTTGAGGACGGTGCCAGGACTTCACGGTTGCCGTTATGGCCCGGTTCACTGACAATGCCCTGTTCTTCCATTTCTTCCACAATCCGTGCCGCCCGGTTATAACCGATCCGGAACTGACGCTGGACACCGGAAATGGACACCCGCTGTTTTTCTGTGACGAATTGTACCGCCTGATCGAACAGCGGATCCAGATCTTCCCCGCTGACAGAACTGCCGCCTTCGCCGTCCTCACCGCCACGGGTGATGTTATCGATATATTCCGGACGCCCGCGGGCTTTCCAGTCATTCACCACATCATGAACTTCCTGGTCACGGACAAATGCGCCGTGAACACGCAGCGGCGCATTAGCCCCCTGCGGCAGATAGAGCATATCCCCGTTCCCCAGCAGCGATTCCGCACCGCCCTGGTCGAGGATAGTCCGGGAGTCAATTTTACTGGATACAGTAAAGGCAATACGGGTCGGGATGTTGGCTTTAATCAGGCCGGTGATCACATCCACAGACGGACGCTGCGTCGCCAGTACCAGGTGGATACCTGCTGCACGAGCTTTCTGCGCCAGGCGGGCAATGTGTTCTTCCACTTTTTTACCGGCGGTCATCATCAGGTCAGCAAATTCATCCACCATGACCACGATATACGGCTCTTTTTTCAGAACCGGGTGCGTCATTTCCATGCTGTCTGTCGGTTTCCAGAACGGGTCCGGAATCGGCCGTCCCATGGATTCCGCCATCAGAATTTTTTCGTTATAACCCGCGAGGTTACGCACCCCGAGCGCTGACATCAGTTTATAGCGACGCTCCATTTCCGCCACACACCAGCCGAGAGCATTGGCGGCATCTTTCATGTCGGTTACCACCTGGGTCAGCAGGTGCGGAATACCTTCATAAACAGAGAGTTCCAGCATTTTCGGGTCGATCATGATAAAGCGGACGTCTTCCGGTTTCGCTTTATACAGAATACTGATAATCATGGCGTTTACGCCGACTGATTTACCGGAGCCCGTTGTACCGGCAACCAGCAGATGCGGCATCTTACCCAGATCCGCCACCACCGGCTGACCGGAGATATCTTTCCCCAGCACCACCGAGAGCGGTGACGGCGTGTCACGGAATTCGTCACAATCCAGCACTTCACGCAGATAGACGGTCTGACGTTTTTCGTTCGGCAGTTCCAGGCCCACATACGGCTTACCCGGAATCACTTCCACCACACGAACCGCAACAGTGGAGAGTGAACGCGCAAGGTCACGGGACAGGTTAGAAATACGCGAGGCTTTCACGCCCGGTGCCAGATCCAGTTCAAAACGGGTGATCACCGGCCCCGGTTCATAACCGACCACGCGGGCTTTGATACGGAAATCATTCAGACGCGCTTCGATCAGGCGTGCAGTCTGTTCCATAGCGAATTCATCCACCGGCTCAATGGTATCCGGCGGTGAGGCCAGTAAATCAAGAGACGGCATCGGCGTGGTGGATTTCGGCAGCGGCTGATCATTGCGGATCAGGAACGGATGGAACAGGCTCTCTTCCATCTGTTTTTGTAACTGTGTTTCCTGTGAACTGACCGGTGCCGGATTCTGCTGCGGTGCGGCAACAGGCTCAGCGCTCTGTACCGGCGTCTGTGGTGCCTGATAAACCGGAGCCGGTTCAGCAACAGGCGCGGTGACCGGTGTCGGGATAAACAGCGGCTCTGCCGGTTCCGGGTTGACCAGATCGTCCACCGGGGAGAATGCCTTCAGTTCGGCCAGGTCTGATAAAATCGCATCAGCCTGCCCGCTGTAACGTTGTTGCTGCATCTGCATAAACTGAGCCTGAAGGCGCTCAGATTCCTGCTCGTCTTCATCGTCTTCTGTTGTCACAGTGTGAACATCCGCCACCGGTGATACAGAGGCAAAAGAGTGATGATTAACCGGAGTCTGATAAGCGGACGACGCAGGGATAAAGGCAGAGGAGGTCCCTGCGGTGATTTCCGGTGCGCTCGCTGCCGGCTCTGCTGCCGGCGGCATATCCGCATCATCATCACCATAGCGGCTGCGCTGCTGCGTCATAAACTCATCACGCAGACGCGCCTGTAATAGGTCGTCTTCATCCGGCTCTGTCTGTGCTGCCGGTTGTTCCGGCTGATGCTGCTGCGCAAATTCATCCTGCTCACGGCGCAGACGCTCAAGTTCCGCATCACGCTGAGACGGAATACGGATGCCGTAAAGTTCACGCCGGGTCGGAAGACGCACCGGGTTCGGACGCGGCAGTTCAGGGCCCAGCCCCTGTTTGATCTGTGCCGCACCAAAAGCTGCCGCGGCGGCAGCCGCGGAACTCAGATGCGCGCTGCTGTTATCATCCAAATCCGCAGAATCGGGTAAACCGAACGTAAAGACCGGTTCAGTGCGGCCGCTTTCTGCATACGGGTTTTCCCATTGCGGCGGTGCCGGTTCAGGTTCAGGCTGAACATCCGGCACGTGAATCGGCGTATTCGGATCAAACGTTGTCCGGTAAGCGTCCGGAACATCAAAACGGTAGTGTTCAGCGTCATCCGCAGCAGACTCAGTGTGTTCCTGTCTTTCAGGTTCCGCTGTTGCCGGTTCCTGTGCGGGGATATGCTGTACTGCGGGCACCACCGGTTCATTCACGGTTTCCGGGAATGCAGAAACAGGGTGTTCCGGTGTCAGCAGCGGGTCTGTGCTTTCAGCGGGATCATCATAATGAGTCTGCTTAGCCAGTTCCGCCGCATTCGGCGCGGAAAACAACACATCATCCTCATCATCGTATTCACGGTACTGTGCGGTCTGAGTCTGTGCATCACTGTCAGGCGCAACGGCAGTCAGTGCCGCAGCGGCAGCCGCTGTTTGCGGTACGCTGCTGTGCGCTTTTTGCTCATCAGCGTCTTCGTCATCATCGTATTCGTCATCATCCTCATACTCACGGTCGTCGTAATATTGATCGTCATACTGGTCGTCATAACGGTCACGGGAATGATTGGTGAGGAAGGTAATCGGTGAAAGAACGGCCGCGCCGGTTTTCTCGGCGATAGTGATCCACGACCAGCCGGTCAGCAGCATCAGGCCAACCGCCCACAGACTGAGCAGCGCGAGTGTCGCACCGAGTGCATTAAACCACGGCATCAGTGCCGAACTGAATAAACTGCCTATCACCCCGCCCGCAGCAAAGTTCTGCATATCATCCACATTCAGGGAGGCGAGTGCACAGGATGAGAGGATAAGGGTCAGTCCCCCGATGATACGCATCGAGAGTGAGAAAAAGTCTACGTAATCTTTATTTTCATTACTGCGGAAGGCCGACCAGCACCCCAGAATCATCAGCGGGGGAACGGTGTAAGCCAGTATGCCAAAGGCGGAAAAAAGAATATCCGCAAACCAGGCACCGATACTGCCGGCCAGATTTTTCACCGGCTCATGCCAGTTTGTCTGGGACCAGCTCGGGTCTGACGGATTAAACGATAAAAGGGCAACCAGCAGAAAGACGGCGCACAACCCGATCACAATAAGGACGGCTTCCAGCAACCGGCGGCCGCTGCTGATTTTTCTGAATTTAATGTGTTTGTCTTCTGTATATTCCTGGCTCATCTCATTTCCTGACGCAACGTCCGGTTTTTCCTGTCAGTAAAACGGAACAACGCTGAGGGTAGCTCAGCGTTGAAACTGTATGCATAAACAGGAGTGTACCTGATTTATCCCGTTTTGCACATGACGCAGGAAACAAATTAACGGGTCTTGATGACCAGACGGTTACTTTGTTTGACCTCTTCCATCACCACATAGGTGCGGGTGTCATTCACGCCCGGCAGACGCAGAAGAGTTTCACCCAGCAGTTTGCGGTAAGCGGACATGTCCGGCACACGAGTTTTCAACAGGTAGTCAAAATCACCGGAAACCAGGTGACATTCCTGAATCTCTTCCAGCTTCTGAACTGCAGTGTTGAATTGCTCAAAGACATCCGGAGCGCCGCGGTTAAGGGTAATTTCCACGAATACCAGCAGGGATGCATCCAGATAGTGCGGATTCAGCAGTGCGGTATACCCGGTGATAAAGCCCTGACGCTCTAAACGACGGACACGTTCCAGACACGGAGTCGGTGACAGACCCACACGTTTGGAGAGTTCGACGTTAGAGATACGGCCATCTTTCTGCAATTCGTTAAGAATATTCCTGTCGATTCTGTCAAGATCTTTACCCGGACGCTTTTTGTTATCAATCATCTCGTTATCTCTCTTATTTACTATTTTCCCACACCCATAACACTTCCCTTACCTGACAGAACAAAATCAGCATCGGAAAACATGTTTTCAGGCTAATCTTTGCATTTCTGATTATAAGAATACGCAACCGGCGCCAGTTTACCGGAACATTCAGATTATTATCGCTGTAGTCGTAAGCTGAAATTACCACGCTTCGTCATCAGGACAAACACATCGCCGGTGTAACAGGATGTATTAACCTGACGGATAAAAATCTCTTACACTGATGTTTTCGCAAATGCGCAGCCGATTGTCAAAGCAAATGAACAAAAATCAGAACAACCTGTTGAAGAAAATGGCAGAAAAACGTTTCGCTGACAAATACAGCGTGCTTTTGGTGTGATATTCAAACAACTTAGGAATCTTCTGAATAATCATTTTTTCGTACAATAACCTGAAAACCGACTCATTTCCGGCTCATTTCGATTTTGTGCTCTGCCGTTTTTATTCCTTTTTTTAACCCCCCGTTTCTCCTACAATCCTGTACACGCTTTTTTGCCATTTTGTTAATGAGGTGTTCATGAACGCAACCCGACACAGTAAATTAATTATTCTGGGTTCCGGCCCTGCCGGATATACCGCTGCCGTTTATGCGGCACGGGCGAATTTAAAACCGGTGCTGATTACCGGGGTTGAAGTCGGCGGCCAGTTAACCACCACCACTGATGTGGAAAACTGGCCGGGAGACCCGGAAGGTCTGACCGGACCGGGTCTGATGGAACGTATGCAGGCGCATGCTGAAAAATTTGAGACTGAAATCATCAACGATTACATCACGGAAGTGGATTTCAGCAAACGTCCGTTTACCCTGACCGGGGAAAATACCTACACCTGTGACGCACTGATTATCGCCACAGGCGCATCCGCCCGTTATATCGGCCTGCCGTCAGAAGACGCTTTCAAAGGCCGTGGTGTGTCTGCCTGCGCCACCTGTGACGGCTTTTTCTACCGTAACCAGAAAGTGGCGGTTGTCGGCGGCGGAAACACCGCTGTGGAAGAGGCGCTGTATCTCTCCAATATCGCGTCAGAAGTGCATCTGATCCACCGCCGTGACAGCTTCCGTGCGGAAAAAATCCTGATCAGCCGTCTGATGGACAAAGTGGAGAACGGAAATATCGTTCTGCATACTGACCGCACACTGGATGAAGTGCTCGGTGACCAGATGGGCGTGACCGCTGTCCGTCTGCGTGATACCCAAAGTGATGCAACGGAAGAGCTGCCGGTGATGGGCTGCTTTATCGCTATCGGCCACAGCCCGAATACCGGTATTTTTGAAGGACATCTGGATCTGGAAAACGGCTATATCCGTGTTCAGTCCGGCACACACGGCAATGCTACTCAGACATCTGTGCCGGGTGTGTTTGCCGCCGGTGACGTGATGGATCATGTCTACCGCCAGGCGATTACCTCCGCGGGAACCGGGTGCATGGCCGCACTGGATGCCGAGCGCTATCTTGACAGCCTCGCTGACAAATAATCCTGCATTATCAGGGCGCTATATCTGTAGCGCCTTTTCGTGTACCATGGCATTATCCTGCTGATTTCAGCCAAATTTTTACTTATCACCTGCATACAGAAAAAATGGATAAATCAAGACAGTCAGAACTCGTCCGCTGGTTAAAGCATCAGGCGGCACCGGCACGGCGATGGTTGCGCCTCTCGATGTTGCTGGGTGTACTCAGCGGTTTACTGATTATCGGCCAGGCCTGGTGCCTCGCTGTTCTCCTTCAGTCCCTCATCATGGAGCATACGCCCCGCGAACAGCTCCTCACTCCGTTCACTGTACTAATCATACTGTTTATTGCCCGCGCAGTTGTCGCTGCGATCCGCGAACGGGTCGGGTTTATCTGCGGGCAGGTGGTAAGACGTGAGATCCGCCGTACTGTGCTGGATAAACTGGAACAACTCGGCCCGGTCCGGGTAAAAGGCAAACCGGCAGGCAGCTGGGCGACCATTATTCTCGAACAGATTGACGATATGCAGGATTACTATTCCCGCTATCTGCCGCAGATGACGCTGTCCGCCATCATTCCGCTGATGATTCTGATCACCCTGTTCCCGATCAACTGGGTTGCAGCGCTGATTCTGCTGGTAACGGCACCGCTGATCCCCGTCTTTATGGCACTGGTCGGCTTAGGGGCCGCCGATGCCAACCGCCGTAACTTCCTGGCACTGAGCCGTCTGAGCGGCGATTTTCTCGACCGTCTGCGCGGGCTGGAAACCATCCGCTTTTTCCACCGCGGCCGTGAGGAAGTGAAACAGATTGATGACGCTACCGAAGATTTCCGTTCGCGCACCATGGAAGTGCTGCGCATGGCGTTCCTTTCCTCCGCCGTACTGGAGTTTTTCGCGGCGATTTCGATTGCGGTGGTCGCGGTCTATTTTGGTTTCTCCTATCTCGGCGAACTGAATTTCGGCAGTTACGGCGTGGGCGTCACGCTGTTTGCCGGGTTTATCGCCCTGATCCTGGCGCCGGAGTTTTTCCAGCCGCTGCGCGACCTCGGCACCTACTACCACGCCAAAGCACAGGCCGTCGGAGCCGCGGAATCGCTGGTAACCCTGTTATCTGCGGAGAATAATGCGGATGAATTACCGGGCACCGAACCGCTGGCACCGGCAGAGCAGATTTCTGTCACGGCAACCGATCTGGTGATTTTTGCCCCGTCCGGGGAAAAACTGGCCGGGCCGCTGACCTTCACCCTGAATGCCGGGCAGCGTATCGCGCTTGTCGGCCAGAGTGGTGCAGGAAAAAGCTCACTACTCAATCTGCTGCTCGGTTTTCTGCCGTATGAAGGCAGTATCCGGATTAATCAGCAGGAACTGCGTGACATCCGCCCGGAAAGCTGGCGGGCGCAACTGAGCTGGGTGGGACAAAACCCGCATCTGCCGGAACAAACCATTCTGGACAATATCCGCCTGAGCCGTCCGGATGCCGCTCAGGAAGAAATCAATGCGGTGATGGAAAAAGCCTATGTGACCGACTTTATCGGTTCCCTGCCTGACGGTGTGAATACCGTGGTCGGGGATAATGCCGCCCGGCTCTCTGTCGGCCAGGCGCAACGGATTGCCGTGGCGCGTGCCCTGCTCAATCCGTGTCATCTGCTGCTGCTGGATGAGCCGTCCGCCAGCCTGGACGCGCACAGTGAGGAGCGTGTGATGCATGCCCTGAATGATGCCGCCCGTCAGCAGACAACCCTGCTGGTGACGCATCTGCTGGAAGAGACCCGTGACTACGATGAAGTCTGGGTGATGGATAAAGGTCTGATTACTGAACAGGGAAGCTATGCCGCCCTGCAACAGCAGCAGGGTGCCTTTGCACAGCTGTTGTCACACCGGACGGGGGATCTGTAATTATGCGTGTTTTACTGCCGTTTTTAGCCCTCTACCGCCGCCACTGGTTCCTGCTGACGCTCGGGATACTGCTGGCGATTGCCACCCTGCTCGCCAGTATCGGCCTGCTGACGCTGTCCGGCTGGTTCCTGGCCGGAACGGCGATTGCCGGTGTGCCGGGGATTGCCTTTTTTAACTATATGCTGCCTGCCGCCGGGGTGCGCGGTGCGGCTATCTCCCGTACTGCCGGACGCTATGCGGAACGGCTGGTCAGCCACAATGCCACGTTCCGTGTGCTGAAACATCTGCGGGTGTTTGCCTTTGAAAAAATCCTGCCGCTGACACCGGGCGGCATCGCCCGATTCCGTCAGGGAGAATTGCTCAACCGGCTGGTCGGGGATGTGGAAACGCTGGATCATCTCTATCTGCGGGTCATTTCTCCGATTGTTGCCGCGCTGGTGGTGATTGCGGTCCTGACATTCGGACTGGGTTTTCTCGATCTGACTCTCGCATATGCACTGGGCGGGTTTATGACCTTCCTGCTGTTTGCCCTGCCGGTGGTGTTCTACTCTGCCGGTAAGCCAATAGGCATACAGCTGACAACACTGCGGGCGCAATACCGCACCCTGCTGACCAGTGCATTGCAGGGACAGGCTGAACTGACCATTTTTGGCGCGCAGTCCCGTTTCCGTGAGCAACTGGCAGAGACCGAACAGCGCTGGCTGATACAGCAGCAGCGCCAGGCCGGGCTGACAGGGCTTTCCCAGGCGGTGATTATTCTGGCAACCGGGTTTGCTGTTGCACTGATGCTGTGGATGGCCTCCGGGGTCAGCTGGCCGTACCGTGAGGGCGGAGCCATTATCGCTCTGTTTGTATTCTGTGCGCTGGCGGCATTTGAAGCATTAGGCCCGGTTGCGGTCGCGTTCCAGCATCTCGGCCAGGTAATGACCTCTGCTGAGCGCGTCTCGCAGATTGTTGACACCAAACCGGAAGTCACCTTCCCGGCCACCGGTCCGGCGGCATCCGCACAGGTCAGTGTCAGCCTCAGCGGCGTTGGTTTTACCTATCCGGGACAACCGCTGCCGGTGCTGAAAGATATCTCCCTGACTCTCCGCGCCGGGGAACATCTCGCTCTGCTCGGCAAAACCGGCTGCGGGAAATCCACCCTGTTGCAGTTGCTGACCCGTGCATGGGATGTCAGTGAGGGTGAAATCCGCCTGAATGACCAGCCGATTGCCGCTTATGATGAAAATACACTCCGGTCGCTGATGGCCGTCGTTCCGCAACGTATTCATGTGTTCAATAACACACTGCGCGGCAATCTGCGGATCGGGGATAATGAAGCAGCAGATGCGCAGCTGAATGCGGTACTGGCCCAGGTCGGACTGGAAAACCTGCTGGATAACGACCAGGGACTGAATGCCTGGATCGGTGAAGGCGGGCGTCTGCTCTCCGGCGGTGAGCAGCGTCGTCTCGGGATCGCCCGTGCCCTGCTCCACAATGCGCCGTTCCTGCTGCTCGATGAACCGACAGAAGGGCTTGATGCGGATACTGAGCAGCATATTCTCGCTCTGCTGCGGGAAATCGGCCGCGACCGGACGATGCTTATTATCACCCACCGTTTACAGGGCCTGGAACACATGGACACGCTGTGCGTGATGGATGGCGGGCAGATAGCCGAACAAGGCACTCACGACGCGCTGCTGGCGCGCAGAGGCCGTTATTATCAGTTTGTGAACCGTATGCCGGCCATGACCGGGGAATCAGATGCCATTCTATCAGCTGAATGAGGAACTTCTCTTTCCGCCGGTTGAGCACGCGCTGACCGATCCGGACGGATTGCTGGCCACCGGCGGGGATCTCTCCCCCGCCCGGTTGCTGCTGGCATACCGGGAAGGTATTTTTCCGTGGTATTCGCCCGGTGAGCCCATTTTGTGGTGGTCACCGGACCCGCGTGCGGTATTGTACCCGGAAGAGCTGCATGTCAGCCGTTCACTGCACAAAATTCTGAAAAAACACCCTTACCGGGTCACGCTCAATCATGCCTTTGACCAGGTCATCCGCGCCTGTACAGAGCGGGATGAAGGTACCTGGATAGGTGAGGATATTGTTGCCGCTTATATACGACTGCATCAGGCAGGACGTGCTCATTCCGCCGAAGTGTGGGATGATGACGCGCTGGTCGGCGGGCTGTATGGTCTGAACACCGGATCGCTGTTCTGCGGAGAGTCGATGTTCAGCCGTGTCAGCAACGGGTCAAAAATTGCTTTTATGACATTTTTCGCCCATTTTACCGGCCACGGCGGCGCGATGTTTGATTGTCAGATACTGAATCATTACACCGGATCACTGGGTGCGCGGGAGATCCCGCGGCAGACGTTTATCCGTCAGCTGTATCAGCTGCGCGATAATCATTTACCGCAGTCATGCTGGCAGCCGCAGACATTAGCACGTCCGGTGCCGTCACAACTGCCGCCTTTTTTATAAAATCGCTGCAAAGCAACAGGAAATGGTATGTTTCAGCCCGTTTTATGTTTCAGACACGGTGCTTAAAAAATATCATTCCTTTACATAATCCCGGTTTTTCGGCATTATCTTGCGGTTTGAAAATACTGGTTATTAACATTAGAGGATTAGATGGCCAAAGAAGACAATATTGAAATGCAAGGCACTGTGTTAGATACACTGCCGAACACGATGTTCCGTGTGGAACTGGAAAACGGACACGTTGTGACTGCACATATCTCCGGTAAAATGCGTAAAAACTATATCCGCATCCTGACAGGCGACAAGGTTACAGTAGAACTGACCCCATATGACCTGAGCAAAGGCCGTATCGTCTTCCGTAGCCGCTGATCCCTGCAGGCCACGCCTCATAAAAAGACACCACAGGCAACGCACCGAAGTGCGCGTCCTGTGGTGATCGTTTTTATGTCTGTACTGTTTGTCTCAGTACTGCTCTGCCATCAGGCTACCGGGTCACCGGATTTCTCTTTCAGGGCACTGAAACGGTAAGTCAGATCATCTTTCTTCTTATCAAGATCGATAATCACCGAACCGCCGTTCACCAGCTCACCGAACAGTAATTCGTTTGCCAGCGGTTTTTTCAGTTTATCCTGGATCACACGGGCCATCGGACGTGCGCCCATTGCCGGGTCATACCCTTTTTCTGCCAGCCATGAGCGGGCACGGGCAGACACTTCAATGGAAACGCCTTTCGCATCCAGCTGCGCCTGGAGTTCAACAATAAATTTGTCGACCACCTGGGCGATAATCGGCTGCGACAGTGCATTAAACCAGACAATGCCGTCCAGACGGTTACGGAACTCCGGTGTGAAGACCCGCTTGATTTCCGCCATCGCGTCAGTGCTGTTGTCCTGCTCGGTAAAGCCGATGGCTTTACGCTGGGTTTCACGCACACCGGCGTTGGTGGTCATCACCAGGATCACATTACGGAAATCCGCTTTGCGCCCGTTGTTGTCCGTCAGCGTCCCGTTATCCATCACCTGTAACAACAGGTTAAAGACATCCGGATGCGCTTTTTCGATTTCATCCAGCAGAACCACCGAATACGGATGCTTGATAACCGCATCTGTCAGCAGCCCGCCCTGATCAAACCCGACATATCCCGGAGGCGCACCAATCAGACGACTGACGGTATGACGCTCCATGTACTCGGACATATCAAAACGCAGCAGCTTGATCCCCATCGCTTTGGATAACTGTACGGTCACTTCAGTTTTACCGACCCCGGTCGGACCGGCCAGCAGGAACGCACCAATCGGTTTATGCTCGTTACCCAGCCCCGCACGGCTCATTTTGATGGATTCCGCCAGAGCATCAATCGCCGGGTCCTGGCCGAAGACCAGCATTTTCAGGCGGCTGTCGAGGTTGCGCAGCAGATCTTTATCACTGCTGGACACGGTTTTTTCCGGGATACGCGCAATCCGCGCCACAATCGCCTCGATTTCGCCGACACCGATGGTTTTCTTACGGCGGCTCAGCGGCATCAGACGGGTTCTTGCCCCGGCTTCATCGATAACATCAATCGCTTTATCCGGCAGATGGCGGTCAGTGATGTATTTCACTGATAAATCCACCGCCGCCTGAACGGCTTTCGCGGTGTAACGCACATCGTGGTGCGCTTCATATTTGGCTTTCAGACCGTTGATGATGCGTACGGTTTCATCAGCCGTCGGTTCGTTGATATCAATTTTCTGGAAACGGCGGGTCAGCGCTTTATCTTTATCAAAGATATTGCTGAATTCCTGATAAGTCGTGGAGCCTATCACCCGGATTTTCCCGTTGGATAATAACGGTTTAATCAGGTTAGCCGCATCCACCTGTCCGCCCGATGCCGCACCGGCACCAATGATGGTGTGGATCTCATCAATAAACAGGATGCTTTTTTCGTTTTTCTCCAGCACTTTCAGCAGCGCTTTAAAGCGTTTCTCGAAATCACCGCGGTATTTGGTACCTGCCAGCAGTGAGCCGATATCCAGAGAGAAAATGGTATAGCCTTTGATGACTTCCGGTACGTCATCCTGTTCGATACGCCAGGCGAGCCCTTCCGCAATCGCGGTTTTACCCACGCCGGACTCCCCGACAAACAGCGGGTTGTTCTTGCGGCGGCGGCACAGCACCTGAATCGTGCGCTCCAGCTCTGCCTGACGGCCGATCAGCGGATCAATCTGGCCTTTACGTGCCAGTTCGTTAAGGTTGGAGGTGAAGTTATCCAGGCTGTCCTCTCCGCTGCCGCTCTCTTCGGCGGCAGACTGGGACGGCTCATCAAAAGACGGGCCGCTGTCATTATCATCCTCACCTTTGGTGGTGCCGTGAGAGATGAAATTAACAATATCCAGACGACTGACATCATGCTTGCGCAGCAGATACGCCCCCTGGGACTCCTGCTCACTGAAGATGGCCACCAGCACATTTGCGCCGTTGACTTCATTACGGCCGGATGACTGGACATGGAAGACGGCGCGCTGCAAGACACGCTGGAAACTGAGTGTCGGCTGGGTTTCGCGATCGTCCCCTTCCGGCAGCAGCGGCGTGGTCTGTTCAATAAAATTTTCGAGTTCCTGACGCAGAACAGCCAGGTTAACACGGCAGGCTTCCAGCGCCTCACGGGCTGATTTGTTACCTAACAACGCCAGCAGCAGGTGCTCTACGGTCATAAATTCATGCCGGTTGTCCCTTGCTTTGGCAAAGGCGATATTCAGACTGAGCTCTAATTCTTGATTGAGCATAGGCACCTCCATTCTGAGAAATAAAGTGTATTCTTATACCTTCTCGAGTGTACACAGCAACGGATGATCGTTATCTTTCGCGTACGTATTGACCAATATTGTTTTCATTTCCGCAATTTCAGCGGTAAATACCCCGCAGATCCCTTTTCCCTGGTAATGGATGTCGAGCATAATCTGCGTCGCACGATCAACATTATAAGAAAAGAACTTTTGCAAAACTTCAACCACAAAGTCCATAGGGGTATAGTCGTCGTTGTTTAAAACCACCTTATACATTGAAGGCGGCTGTATCTTCTGCAGCTCTTTTTCCCTGAGCGTGACATCCGTTTGTGATTCAGATTGATAGTGACTCATTGCTATTCCGGTTATAGAAAACGTACGCCGCAGCAGGCGTATCAATACTCAGCGTTATTTTTATCAGACTTTACAGACCCATACTGTTTTGCCGTCAACAAAGGCTTGACGTCACCCTCTAATTCAATAGAGTATAAATAATGTACAAGGCAACCAGTATATCTGCGTAATACTGATACTTCATTATGAGTATTATGGATCATATGGCGCATTGTGCAGCATTTTTCAATCGTTTGACAGATGAGGGTGATAACAGTATGGAAACAGGTACTGTTAAGTGGTTCAACAACGCCAAGGGTTTCGGGTTTATCTGTCCGTCGGACGGTGGTGACGATATTTTTGTCCACTATTCGACGATACAGATGGACGGCTACCGCACGCTGAAAGCGGGTCAGAAAGTGAATTATGACACCATTCAGGGACCAAAAGGGCATCACGTCAGTGTGATTATTCCGGTTACTGAAGATGACGACACCGCAGCGCCGTAACGCTGTATTTTACAAATCATTGTATTTTACAAAATCATGTATTTTACAAAATTATGCGGATCGTCGCGGTAATGTCAATCGTCATTCCGCGACGTATTCGTATTTTCAGCCGGTGTGCGGCTATTCCCGCGCCAGTGCATCGATAGGATCAAGTTTGGCCGCATTCCTGGCCGGCAGGAAACCAAAGATAACCCCAATCGCGGTTGAACAAAGCACCGCACTGACAATCGCCGCAGGCCGGAAGACAAATTCCCAGTCCGGCAGTGCCATTTGAGCTGCAAAAGCAATGGAGTAAGAGAGTCCCAGGCCGATGGCGCCGCCCATCAGACACACCAGCACCGCCTCGATCAGAAACTGCTGCATCACATCCCCCGCCCGTGCACCGACCGCCATACGGATACCGATTTCGCGGGTACGCTCTGTCACGCTCACCAGCATGATATTCATCACGCCAATCCCCCCGACCACCAGTGAGATTACCGCCACCAGCGTCAGGAAAAGCTGCATCGTGGTTGTGGTTTTATCCACGGTTTTCACAATGCTGTCGAGGTTATACGTGAAGGTATCCTGTTTGCCGTGGCGCAGTGTCATCAGCCGGACCAGTTGCTCTTCCGTATTATTGGTGTTGTAACCGTCACGGATACGCACGGAGATCATATCCAGATAATTACGCTGCATCAGCCGCCCGGTCAGGGTGGTGTACGGCATCCAGACCTGTAAGGTTTGCGAGTTACCGAACATGGACTTGCGATCCGCAATCACGCCGACCACCGTTGCGGGCATATTACCCACCAGCAGCGTTTCCCCGACCACATTCTTCTGATGAGGAAAGAGTTTGCGTTTGGTATTCATGTCGATGATAACAACCTGAGAGCGGCGTTCATACATCTCAGGCGGGAATGCACGCCCTTCGCCGAAACGCATATCATACACCGTGAAAAAGTCCGGCCCGATCCCGGTGATGCGGGCCGCGGAGTCGATATTTCCGCGGCGCAGACGCGCATTACTCCCGATTTCCGCAGAAGCCGCATAGACATACGGCTGCCGGCGGATCACATCCACATCGCCGGGTTTGAGGGATTGCAGATCCTGTCCCGGATCACTGCCGAAGTCTTTGCCGGGATAGATAAAAATGGTGTTGGTGCCGATGGATTTGATATCAGACAGCACGAGGGCTTTGGCGGCATCACCAATCACCAGAATGGTCACCACGGAGGCAATCCCGATAATAATGCCCAGCATCGTGAGCAGTGTCCGCATCTTGTTGACGACCATCGCCCGCCACGCCATCAGCAGCGCTTCATTAAAGCGGCCGAAGAAACGGCTGAACGCACTGCTTTTCAGGCGGGGTTTTGCCGCCGGGGTTTTCGCCTGCGGATTGATTGCCGCCCCGCTGTCACTGAGAATATGCCCGTCTTTGATTTCAATGATCCGCGCGGCCTGTGCGGCAATGACCGGGTCATGGGTGACAATAATCACCGTATGCCCCTGCTCACAGAGCTGGTGGAGGATCGCCATCACTTCTTTGCCCGACTGGCTGTCGAGCGCGCCGGTCGGTTCATCCGCGAGGATCACTTCACCGCCGTTCATCAGCGCGCGGGCAATACTGACACGCTGCTGCTGCCCGCCGGAAAGCTGCCCCGGCCGGTAAATCAGCCGCTCACCCAGCCCCAGACGCTGCAACAGCTCTGCTGCCCGTTCGCGGCGCTCGCGGGCGCTCAGTCCGGCATAAATGGCCGGCATTTCCACATTCTGTTCCGCACTGAGGTGGGATAACAGATGATAGCGCTGGAAAATAAAGCCGAAATGCTCACGGCGCAGTGCCGCCAGCTCATCACCGCTCAGTTCTGCCGTGTTCTTTCCGGCGACAAAATACTGGCCGTCACTCGGCGTGTCCAGACAGCCGAGGATATTCATCAGCGTGGATTTCCCCGAGCCGGACTGACCGACAATCGCCACCATTTCACCGGCACTGATCGTCAGTGAGACATCATCCAGTACCGTGACACTGCTGTCACCGGAAGGATAACGGCGGTAAATATTCCGCAGTTCTAATAATGCGCTCATGAATTATCCTGCTGTGGTGTCATCAATGCCGGTCACCACTTTCTCATGCTCCGACAGACCTTTTACCACCTCAGCTTCCACATCATTACGGGTGCCGAGTGTCACCTGCCGGGTTTCCGGCTGACCATTCACCAGTACCTGTACTTCATATTCGGTCGGGGAAATCTCTTTACCCAGCGCCGCCAGCGGAATTTTCAGCACATTTTCGCGGTTTTCCAGTGCAATGGTCACCTGGGCAGTCATGTCCAGTTTCAGCACGTGCTGCGGATTGGGTACTTCAAAGCGCGCATAATAGAAAATGGCGTCATTAATTTTCTGCGGTTTCGGCAGGATATCGGTGATCACGCCGCTGAAGGATTTATCCGGCGCACCCAGTACACTGAACGTCGCTTTCTGGCCGGGTTTCAGATAAACCACATCCGCCTCGGAGACTTCCGCATTCACCAGCATCGTATCGAGATCCGCCAGGGAGAGAATGGTCGGCGCCTGCTGCATCGCGATCACCGTCTGCCCCTGTAATGTTTTCAGCTCTGTCACCACACCGTCCATCGGTGCACGGATATTGGTGTACTGCAAATCATTACGGGCGGTATCCAGAGTGGCCTGATTACGTGCCAGCTGGGCTTTACTGGTATCAATCGCCGCGCGCTGCACTTCCATATTGCGCCGTGCCTCATCCACATCCTGCTTTGAAATAACCTGTGTTTTTGACAGCGCCAGCCGCCGCTGATACGTCGCTTGTGCAAAAGCATACTCCGCCTCTGCCTGCTTCAGCCGTGCTCTGATTTCACTGACCGTCTGCTCCGCCTCAATCACCACGTTCTGTGCTTTGACCGGGTCGATAACGGCCAGCAGATCCCCCTTCTTAACAAAATCTCCCTCTTTGACATTCAGGGTCTGCAACTGTCCGTTAACCTGCGCCCCGACATCCACCTTCTGCAAGGCATCCAGTTTGCCGGTGGCCATCACTTTTTTTTTCCAGTGTCCCGCGCTGCACATCCTCCGTCATATAACTGACCGGTGCATCTTCACGGTTAAAAAACCAGAAACCGCCGGCGATCAGAATGATCAGAATGCCGGCGGTCAGTTTTTTTTTTCTTTGAAACTGCTCTCATGAATTCCTGTTTCCTCAGTTAGCCCGCCCTCTGGCGAGCCATGCCACGCGGGAGAACATCCGGCGCAGCAACAGCGGGATAGAGTCCACACCCCTGCCTGCGGCATTATTGGCAATCGCAATCGCCAGATCCGGTTTCGAGGTGCGGTGAATCGCTTTGGTAATCACCCGGCGGGCCGGCATTTTAATATTCTCGGGGATATCCGCAACCTTGTGATACAGGCGGCTGAACCCCTCACGATATAAAAAATGCTCCATGTCCGGCGCGGGCAGACGGGTCAGTCTGTCCTGCTCAACATCATTGAGCCCCGATGAGAAGTGTGCGGCGGTGGCCGCGTATTTCTTACCGGCTTCATCGCCGTCAACCAGCGTATGCCATTCTATACCCATTTTGTTGGCAAACTTTAACAAAGGTTTAAGACCGCACTGGGCAAACTCAATCACCTTGATCCCTTCTGTCTCAAAGTAGTAATTACACTGTTTTGCCAGGTCGTTCATCAGCCAGATTTCCGTTTCCCCCTCCACCAGCAGCCAGCAGCGGGCAAACAGTGCGGACGGACGGTTAAAGCGGATATGGAATGAGATACGCCGCAGTTCTTCCGGCGACAGATGATTTTCCCCCAGCCGGTAAGCAGCGACACGTGTGGATTCCCGCACCAGGCGGCAGATATCATGAATAGGCACCAGCGAAAGCAGTTCACCGGAGTTGGTGGTGGTAATACGCTGTAAAGAAAACAGATTGAGCAGCCCCCACGCCACCGACAGCATAATCGGATGCAGCCGGGTTTCCGGATCTTCCACGATGATGATCGGCCGGGCATACGGATCGAGTTTCAACCCGCTGTTGGACTGAAGCAGCGCGGCAAACATACCGAGGATAATCAGCCGCACATTACGCTGATTGGGACCGGCCACCACGCGGTTAATTCCTTCCAGCGCCTGCCATGCCCGCTGGCGCGGCTCAATATTCAGCCGCCGCGCCTTACGGCGATCCAGCAGATACTCCCCCTGTTCGGCAAAGTAGTGGCTGAGCAGCTGTTTCATGGCTTCCAGGCCATCCTGCAAATCATCATTGGAGAGTGTTTGCGGATTGCTGACCAGAGCGCGGGTCAGATCCGCCATCCGGTTATTAAAGGTTTCTGTCTGCATGCGGAGATCACACTCCTCCTCCTCACATTCAGGCATTCCTTTTCTCAGGCCATGCATAAAGCGGGCATCACGCAGACGCAGCACCGGATAAAGACGGATAATTTCACTGATAAAGGTATCTGTTTTTTCCGGCAGAAGCGGCTCACCGGCTTCATCCAGAAACGTGCGCTGACTGGTAATCGTGTTGTCATCCGCCAGATCGGCACTGACACGGTAGTTGATCCGCTGATATTCATCCCCGTTGCTGCGCCACAGCGGCGCCAGTTCACGGAAACGGCGGGAGCGGTAACGTCCGGGCCGGGTTTCACGGAATATCAGAACAATCTGTAAGTGACGGACAGGTCCTGATTCACTGTCAGCGGCGTGATAAAAGTCGCTCAGGATAAATTTTGCATTCAGTGCCTGCGGTGACAGTGTCAGGGTCAGGGCATCCAGCAGACTGGATTTCCCCCACGCGTTTTCACCAATCAGTACCGTATTGCCGGTCAATGGTAATGACAGCCGGTTTATACCGCGAAAACCCAGAATTTCCACTCTTTCCAGAATCATAGTTCCCTCACTGTTTGCCGGATACCGCCTGTGTTATGACAATAATGATCACAATAAAGTATTATCACAATGTAATAAATAAAAACGGTTTTGACTTATACTAAACATGAAAACAGAGGGATACGTAGCAATTCTGGTGGGAATGCCGCTATAATCGTCTGCTTTTTAATCAGACACTAACACGAACACAAGAAAGACGGCATTATTTTACGGAAACAACACACATGTACTCAGGGTTATTAATTATTCTCGCACCGCTTATTGCGGGTTATCTCATCCCGGTCAGCAACACGGCACTGAAAAAAATCATCGGCCGCGGTCTGAGCGCGATGGTGTATGTGATACTGTTTCTGATGGGGATCAGTCTGGCGCTGGTGGAAAACCTCGGCGCCAATCTGCTGGTGATAGTGCAGTACACGCTGACATTCTCGGTGGTGGTACTCGGCTGTAACCTTGCCGGATTGTTTTTATACGGCAAAAAATACCCGTGGCAGGTCCCGGCTCACAAACAGCAAAAACCGCCTTCCCGCCTGCATATGGTGCTGGAGTCACTGCAACTGTGCGGTGTGCTGCTGGCTGGCTTTGCCACCGGGTTATTCGGCTGGTCATTTCTCTCTTTTGCCGGTGCCGCCAGTGAATATGCCCTGATTTTTCTGCTGTTCCTGGTCGGTATCCAGCTGCGCAACAGCGGTATGACGCTGCGCCAGATCCTGATTAACCGCCGCGGTATGCTGGTTTCCCTGATTGTGGCAGCCACCTCACTGCTCGGCGGCGCGCTCGCGGCACTGATTGCCGGGCTGCCGGTCAAAACCGGGATGGCGCTCTCTTCCGGCTTCGGCTGGTATTCGCTGTCCGGTATTCTGCTGACCGACGCATTCGGTCCGGTACTCGGCAGTGTCGGCTTCTTTAACGACCTGGCGCGGGAAATTGCCGCGATTATGCTGATCCCGCTGCTGATCAACCGCCACCGTGCAGCCGCTCTCGGCCTCGGCGGTGCCACCACGATGGACTTTACCCTGCCGGTATTGCAGCGCAGCGGCGGTGTATCGATTGTCCCGGCCGCGATTGTGCACGGCTTTGTCCTCAGTCTGTTTGCACCGGTACTGATAGCCCTGTTTACCTGAAGAGTGAAAATGTATGCCACAACAACGGATTTTGCCTCAGCGGATTTTAGTACTGGGCGCCAGCGGTTATGTCGGACAGAATCTTATCCCGCAACTGATCGCCGCCGGTCATCAGGTCACCGCCGCCGCCCGCCGGGTGGAGTGGATGCAGGCACAGGGCTGGGAAAATACCCGCTGCTGCTATGCGGATCTGTATGATAAATCCACCCTGGAAACCCTTTTTCAGGATATCGATGTGGTGTACTACCTCGTCCACAGCATGACGGATGAGGCGGACTTACTGGCGCGCGAGCGTCTGGCAGCGGAAAACGTGCAGGCGGTGCTGAATAACTCTGCTGTACGGGAAGTGATTTACCTGAGCGCGATGCAGCACAGAGACAGCGACTCCCCGCATCTCGCCGCCCGCAGGCTGACCGGCGAAATTCTTGCGGACAGCCGTGTGCCGGTCACCGAGATCCGCGCGGCAATTATTGTCGGTCCCGGCTCGGCAGCTTTTGAAATCATGCGGGACATGGTGTACAACCTGCCCATCCTCACCCCGCCGCGCTGGGCGCGCTCAAAATCCTCGCCGGTGGCGCTGGAAAACCTGCTGAATTATCTGACCGGTCTGCTCGCGCATCCTGCTGACGGCAACCGCCGCTTTGATGCCACAGGGCCGGATTACCTCAGCTATCTGGAGATGTTCCGGCATTTTATTACCATCAGCGGTAAAAAACGGCTGATGATCCCGCTGCCTATTCCGCTGCGGCTGATTTCAGTTCACTTTCTGCGGCTTATCACCACGGTGCCGGAAGGCATCGCCAAAGAGCTGATTATGGGGCTGAAATATGATCTGCCGGGCGACGGAAAGCCGCTTCAGGCACTGATCCCGCAGACGCTGCTCAGTTTTGATGATGCCGTACGCAAGACCCTGAAGGATGAAGCGGATGCCGTGGATAATGAGGACTGGGGTTATGACCCCGAAGTCCGCGCCCGCTGGCGGCCGGGTTTCGGCTTCTATCCCAAACAGGCCGGTTTTACCCTGAACACCTCCGCCTCCGCTGATGCGCTGTGGCATGTCGTGCAGCAAATCGGCGGTAAAGACGGTTATTTCTACGCCAATATTCTGTGGTCTGTCCGCGCACGGCTGGATGACCTGTGCGGCAATAAAATCACTTACGGCCGCCCGGATCGCGATACCCTCGAACCCGGGGATAAAATCGACGGCTGGAAAGTGATCACCGTTAAACCCCGGCAGCAACTCTCTCTCCTGTTCGGCATGAAAGCTCCGGGACTGGGACGGCTGACGTTTACCATCCGCGACCACGGCCATCAGCGGACGCTGGATGTCCGCGCCTGGTGGCATCCTGCAGGATTCAGCGGGCTGCTCTACTGGTTCGCTATGATGCCCGCTCATTTATTCATCTTTAAAGGCATGGCGAAAACTATCGTCAAACGGGCGGCAGCATACGCCCTCTCAGCATCAGAGAAGACATAATCACTCAGTAAAAGTTATTAGTTTGCTTTTTTAGTAGTTTTTTATGCAGAAATAATTGCATATTTATTCTTACGGCGTTAATATTCACTCAACGTCACTGAGTATGCAGAATTACAGCATGAGTATTCAATTAAAAAACATCAATTGCTTTTACGGACAGCATCAGGCGCTGTTTGATATCAACCTGGAATGTGGTGCAGGTGAAACCATGGTACTGCTCGGGCCGAGCGGTGCCGGTAAAAGTTCGCTGCTGCGGGCACTGAATCTGCTTGAAATGCCGCGTTCCGGTGAACTGACCATTGCGGATCACCATTTTAATTTTGCCACCACGCCGTCTGCCGGTGAGATCCGTGCGCTGCGTCAGAATGTCGGGATGGTATTCCAGCAGTATAACCTGTGGCCGCATCTGACCGTCATGGATAACCTGACGGAAGCGCCGGTCCGGGTACTGGGTCTGACCAGAGAAGCCGCTCAGGCAAAAGCGGAAAAGCTGCTGGCACGTCTGCGTCTGACTGACTTTGCAAACCGCTTCCCGCTGCATTTATCCGGCGGACAGCAGCAGCGTGTGGCGATTGCCCGCGCCCTGATGATGGAACCGCAGGTGCTGTTATTCGATGAACCGACCGCAGCACTGGACCCGGAGATTACCTCTCAGGTCGTCGATATTATTAAAGAACTGTCGCAGACCGGGATTACCCAGGTGATTGTGACTCACGAAGTGGATATCGCCCGTAAAACCGCCAGTAAAGTGGTGTATATGGAAAACGGCCGTATCGTTGAACAGGGCGGCGCGCAATGCTTTACCACGCCGCAGACAGAGGCATTTGCCGGTTATCTGTCACACTGATTATTTTCTGCCACTGAACACTAAAATAGGATGTTGCTATGAAAAAACTGGTTATTGCCGCATTAATCGGCGCGTTTGCTTTCTCCGCAGCGGCGGCAGAAAAAGAAAAAATCCGTTTCGCGACAGAAGCGAGTTATGCCCCTTTTGAAACCGTGAATGAGAAAAACGAAATCGTCGGTTTTGATGTGGATCTGGCTCAGGCGATGTGTGCCAAAATCGACGCGGAATGTACCTTTACCAACCAGGCCTTTGACAGCCTGATCCCGAGCCTGAAATACAAGCGTTTTGATGCGCTGATGGCCGGTATCGACGTAACACCGGAGCGTCAGAAGCAGGTTGATTTCACCAATACTTATTATGATAACTCTGCTGTTTTCGTTGCAGTCGCGGGCAAATTTGATAGCATTGACAGCCTCAAAGGGAAACAGATTGGCATCCAGAACGGTACTACGCATCAGAAATACCTGATGGAACAGTTTAAGGACATGAAAATTGTTCCTTATGAAAGCTACCAGAATGCGGTACTGGATCTGAAAGGCGGACGTATTGACGCTGTCTTCGGTGACACAGCTGTTATCAATGAATGGCTGAAGAGCAATGACAATCTGAAAACCGTGGGTGAGCGTGTCACCGATCCGGAATATTTCGGCACCGGCCTGGCTATTGCGGTCCGTAAGGGCAACAGTGAGCTGAAAGACAAACTCAACAAGGCGCTTGGTGAGGTCAAAGCGGACGGTACTTACGATACCCTCTATAAGAAATGGTTTGAGTAATAACATAAAAAATTAATGAACGATTTTCTTTCTTTAACAAGTGCCGCCGGGGTAACCGTCGGCCTTGCTGTTTCTGCACTCCTGATTGGTCTTGTGCTCGCGATGCTGTTTACCCTCTGGGAAAACGTACGCTGGAAACCTGTCGCCTTTGCCGGAACCTGTCTGGTCACACTCATCCGTGGTTTACCTGAGCTGCTGGTGGTTCTGTTTGTGTATTACGGTACTCAGGAAGTAATTATCCGGCTGAGTGACGGTATCGATCTGGGCTTCTTTACCCTGACGCTTGAGATCGATAACGGCCCGTATGTGCCGATCTTCAGCGGTATCACCGCCCTTTCCCTGCTCTATGCCGCCTATGCGTCACAGACCCTGCGCGGTGCGCTGAAAGCCGTCCCGGACGGTCAGCGCGAAGCCGGTCAGGCACTAGGACTGAGCCGTACCACTATTTTCCTCCGCTTTATCATGCCGCAGATGTGGCGTCATGCTCTGCCGGGCCTGGGTAACCAGTGGCTGGTTCTGCTGAAAGATACCGCGCTGGTGTATCTGATTGGTATTAATGAACTGATGCTGCAGACACAAAGCATTGCCCGCCGTACTGAAGAGCCTTTCACCTGGTACAGCATCGTGGCGCTTATCTATCTCGCCATTACGCTGGTCAGTCAGTACATCCTCAAACGTATCGAATTACGTACCACACGTTTTGAACGGAGCGGCCAGTGAGCATATTTGATTATATTATTGCTGTATTACCGGGCCTGCCGGTCAGTCTGTCACTGACCTTTGCCGCCCTGGTTACGGCGTTTCTGCTGTCAGTACTGTTTACACTGATACTCTCTCTCAAACCCCGGATTCTGACTCAGCTGGTCAAAGGGTATATCACCCTGTT
Organism: Morganella morganii; assembly: GCF_019242955.1. Classification (GTDB taxonomy): domain Bacteria; phylum Pseudomonadota; class Gammaproteobacteria; order Enterobacterales; family Enterobacteriaceae; genus Morganella; species Morganella sibonii. Next base: position 1,275,271 of record NZ_CP066129.1, on the reverse strand, counting down.
TACCGGGACACCGCTGCTGGTCCAGTTTTTCCTGATTTATTTCGGACCGGCGCAGTTTGAGGGATTAAAAGCGTATCCGCATCTGTGGGAACTGATGTCATCCCCGTGGCTCTGCGCTATGGTGACTCTGGCGCTGAACAGTGCCGCCTATTCAACGCTGTTGTTCTACGGTGCGGTGAAAGCGATCCCTCAGGGTCAGTGGCAATCCTGCCAGGCGCTGGGGATGTCACAGAAACAGACGATGCGGATTATCCTGCCGTATGCCTTTAAACGTGCATTATCATCCTATTCCAACGAAGTGGTGCTGATCTTCAAAAGTACCTCTCTGGCCACGACGATTTCATTACTTGAAGTGATGGGTTACAGCCGCCGCCTGTTTGGTCAGGATTATGACCTGAATGTCTTTATTGCCGCCGGGATTATCTATCTGGTTGTCAACAGCCTGCTGACGCTGGCGATGCGTCTGATTGAACGCCGGGCGCTGGCATTCGAACACCGCAACTGATCCGCTCATAAAAAAACGGGGCTGACGTCTGAACGCAGCCCCGTTTTTTTTATTCCGGCGATTTATTTTCTGGTCAGCAGTACCAGCACTTCATAATGTGCGGTATGCGGGAACATATCAAATAACTGCACGCGCTGCGGCTGATACTGTGTGAGATGCGCCAGGTCCTGTGCCAGACTCTGTGCATTACAGCTGGAATAGATAATCGTGTCCGGCGCCATGGTGTTCAGGTAATCACACAGGGCTTTCCCGATCCCTCTGCGCGGCGGATTAACCAGTACCAGTTCCGGCACGGCAGATTTAGCGAGAGCAAACTGCGCGGAATCCAGTGCCTGAAACGTGACATTCTCCAGCCCCATTTTTTCCGCTGAACGGGTGGCGCAGGCGATGGCCTCCGGACTGATTTCAATCCCGGTCAGTTGGGTGGATTTATCCGCACAGTGCAGACCGAATCCCCCCCGCGCCGCAAAACAGATCCCATAAGCGGGTGATACCCCGCTCACGCACCCATTGCCCGGCAGTATGATACAGCTGTGCGGCAACATCCGGATTGGTCTGGAAAAAACTGTGCGGACGGATATAGAGCGGAATACCGTTGAAGGTTTCTTCCAGTACCTCATCCGGGGTAAAGATAATTTCCTGCTCCCCTTCCAGAATCGCCATTGCGACCGGCTGGATATTAGCGGAAATCACCGATAACTGCGGTAATTGTGCCTGCAGAAACGGCAGTGCGGCCTGTAACTGCGCCACTTTTTTCTCTGAGCGCAGCACAAAACGCAGCATCATTTTACCGGTGGCACGGCTTTCGGTCAGCAGCAGAAATTTCAGCTCACCGCGGCGGCGTTCCACATTGTAGGGCGTGAGTCCGGCGCGGGCGATAAAGGGTTTCAGCGCAGCAAATACCGGTGCAAAATGCGGCGGATAAAGCGGGCAGTCTGATAAATCCACCGGTTCGTTATCCGTGACAATCCCGAACACCGGGCGCTCAACACTGCCGCTGACCACCATCTTCGCTTTATTTCTGAACGCAGTTTCCGCACTGAGGACCGGCGGCAGCCACGTTTGTACCGCGAACGGAGATAACAGAGCACGGAGATCCTGCTCTTTATCATCAATCTGCTGGATATAGGGTTTTTCAAGCCACTGACAGGAACGGCAGCGGCCGGATGAATACTGGGGGCAATGCATGACAGGTGTCCCGGATATCGAAAGTGGTACGGATAATCAGTGGATCACCGGAGAAGGAACGGAATCAGCGCGGAAACTTTCTTCATCTTCCGGCTCCGCATCATTCGGATCAAACAGCATATTGTTACTGAACAGCTCAAATACCACCGCACCAACCTGTTCTTCCATCAGTTGCAGGGAGAGAGAGAACTGCTCAAATGTCAGCCCGGCACTGAGCGGCAGCGAGTAACAGACCACCAGTTTCGGCATGGTGGAATCCTGAATATCCATAAACGTTTTGACCAGCAGCGAACTGGCGTTGATCTGGCTCAGGTTGGCAATCAGCGGGACAATCGCGGTCGGGCGGACTTCCGCCAGCGCCGAGAACACCAGCATATCGTCAAGGATATCAATTTTGGCATCAAACACACCGTCCACATTTTGCATATGCGGCAGATGCAGTGCCTGGCAGGAATCACACTCAAAACAGGAGAGTTGCAGCTGATCCAGCCATGTGCGTAATATCGTGAGATCGGGAATGATCATGAACCTGAAGCCTTTTAACCGGAAAAACAAAAGTACAGCGGGGAAAAATGTCACCCGCAGACCAATAACGGATCTTAGCTGAAAAACGTGAAGGGGAATAACGTTTTATTGCTTTTTTTCATTTTTATTCTGCCGGGTCTTTTTAGCGGCCCCGCTTTTGCTGTCAATCCCGACGGACGGCATCGCGCTGATTGCCCGCCAGACAATATTGATTGCCGCCGGTACCAGACACCCCAGGCCGGCAAACGCCATTATCATCAGTGCATTTTTACTGCTCATAAACCCCGGCAGCGCGATAAAATCATTCACTGCCAGATAAACCAGCAGCAGTAATATCACACCGATAACTTCACAGATAATCACCGGGCGCGGCATGTCTCCTAATGAACGCATTTGTCGCGGCTGTTTATTTGTCATTTTATCCTCTGCGATTGTGCTTTGCTTTCCGCACTGCGGATACTCTCTGAACCATTGATGCGGACTACCGCACAAATCGTCACAACATTCTTTCCTAACCGCTATGATACAGGCATAATTTATCTCATTAAAGCACCACTTCCGGTGTTACTGATGAATGAAGGAGCTTTTCATGTATACCGTTATTTTTGGCCGTCCGGGTTGCCCTTATTGCGTTCGTGCGAAAGAACTCGCAGAAAAACTGAAAAATGAACGTGATGACTTCGATTACCGCTATATTGATATTCACGCTGAAGGTATCAGCAAAGAAGATTTATCTGTCACTGTCGGTAAACCGGTCGAAACTGTTCCTCAGATTTTTATCGATGAAAAGCACATCGGCGGCTGCACTGATTTCGAAGCTTACGCAAAAGCCAATCTCGGCCTGTTCAGCTAAGCTATACTGCCGTTTCCCGCCCGGGAAACGGCTTGTTTTTCTTCTTCTATCCTGCTGATTTTCAACATCAAAAAATTATTTTCATTTTTTTGAATCTTTTTCCGAACTTTCCTGCCGGGACGCAGTCTGAATAAGTGCCACTGCTTTTCTTTGAATATCCCCAAGATTGAGGAAGCCCGATAGTCACCAATTTGGTTTTAACTATCGGGTTTTTTATTGCCTGCTGTTTATCCCGCCTGTTATTGCTTCAGATTTTGTCAATTTTTTGCAATGTTACGTAATAGCACGATTAACCAAGATATTTTTACTTTACCTTGATGCACAAGACGGCTACCCTGACCCGTCATTTTATTGCCGGATATACACAGGTGTGTTTTTAAGGAGTCCGATGTGCTGGAAAATCTGAATCATTCGCTTTTTCTCCTGATCAATGCCACGCCGGAAACATCTCATGCCATGATAATTGCAGCCACTTTCGCGGCAAAATATCTGGTTCTGCTGTTTCCGGTCGTTGCCGCAGGACTCTGGTTGCGGGGAACACCGGAGAATATGGTCCGCCAGCGCCGTGCAGTCTCCAAAAGTGCCATTGCCCTGCTGATTGGCTTCGCCGCCTCCTGGATTATCGGCACACTCTGGCCGCACGCCCGCCCGTTTGCCGAACCGTTCGGACACAGTTTTCTGGAACACGCACCAACCGCCTCGTTCCCGAGCAATCACGGTATTATTGTATTTACCTTCGCGCTGGGCTGCCTGTTCTGGTGTAATGTCCGCGCAGGATTGCTGCTGATGATCCCGGCACTGATTATCGTCTGGTCGCGGGTTTTCCTCGGCGTTCACTGGCCGGTGGATATGCTGGGTGCCTTTATCACCGTGCTGATTGCCTGTGCGCTGACAGAGCTGCTCTGGAGTCTGTTCGGCCCGGCACTGCAAAACCGGTTGCAAACGCTCTACCGCCTCTGTTTTGCTATGCCTATCCGTAAAGGCTGGGTGCAGGAATAACGGTATAAACATAAATCCGATAATACCGGCCGGTGTGCCGGTATGAGATTGCTGACAGTATTATTTTTGTTCACAGAATATTACCCTGCCATTTATTTAACATTTCAGTTCAGTCTGGCATCAGTATCACCCGGCCACTTAATTCGCGATTCAAATAATTATTTTAATTATCCGGGATATACAATGTGTCTATTATATCATCCTCTGTTTTACACTACCTGGTTCCCTGCATACTTCCCGAATCAAAACAAACTCAATGACAGATTAATTTTTGTTTAAAAACAACAAATAACAAGATTTTCAAATAATTCTCATCCGGTAATAATCCCGCTTATCCTTATTTTGTAATAATACGATATTGTTCAGCGCATATACTAATTAACACCTGAACCAATAAATTTGTTTAAATAAAAAACAGATAAAAATGGCATTATTGCAAAATATCTGACCTCCTATGCCGTTTCGGCATGCCCCATTCTGCAAAAACGGATTAACAACATTATTAAATGTTGCAACACGACCAGTTTTAATGTTATTTATAGCAAATGAGATGAAGATCACAGTGTTTTTCACTAATAAATAGTACATTTTCACTACAAAAAGACAGTCACCAATCTCAGATTCTTTTGAATATGAATTAATGCAGAGGCTTTTATTTATCCGTTGCAGATATCAGGCCTCTGCTGTTTATTATTTTTACCGGCAAGCAATTACCGGTAATTTTCCCGTTTTATTTATTTTTATCCGGTTGCGTACATAGACCCTGCTTCAGAAACACATTTTGTGCACAGCTCACCGTGCATTTTTTCGCTGTTATTGTTGCAAATTTTGGAGACATCTATGGAAACAACACAACCACAGGTCGTGGTCAGTCAGACTGATACCCGTAATGATTACCGCAAATGGCGTAAATCCGATACCGTCTGGATGCTCGGACTGTACGGTACGGCCATTGGTGCCGGTATCCTGTTTCTGCCGATTAATGCCGGTATCGGCGGGCTGCTCCCGCTGATCATTATGGCCCTGCTGGCCTTCCCGATGACCTTTTTCGCGCACCGTGGCATGTGCCGCTTTATATTGTCCGGTAAAAATCCGGGTGAAGATATTACCGAAGTGGTTGAAGAACATTTCGGTGCCAAAGCAGGGAACCTGATCACCCTGCTCTATTTCTTTGCGATTTACCCGATCCTGCTGGTTTACAGTGTGGCTATCACCAACACCGTGGAAAGCTTTATCGTTAACCAGATGCATATGACAGCTCCGCCGCGCATTATTCTGTCACTGGTACTGATTATCGGGATTATGTGTATTATCCGCTTCGGTGAAGCCGCGATTGTCAAAGCAATGAGCGTGCTGGTATTCCCGTTTGTGGCCGTTCTGATGGTATTGGCACTGTATCTGATCCCGCACTGGAATACGGCGATATTTGATACGCTATCTTTCAGCAGTCACTCTGCAGGTGACACCGGTCGTGGTCTGATGGTAACGCTGTGGCTGGCGATTCCGGTGATGGTATTCTCGTTTAACCATTCCCCGATTATTTCAGCATTCAGTGTCGCGAAACGTCAGGAATACGGCGAAAATGCGGAGAAAAAATGCTCGCGTATTCTGGCATGCGCCCACATTATGATGGTACTGACCGTGATGTTCTTTGTGTTCAGTTGTGTACTGAGCCTGTCACCAGTCAATTTACAGGAAGCAAAAGATCAGAATATCTCCATTCTGTCCTACCTGGCGAACTACTTCCATAATCCGATGATTGCGTATATCGCACCATTAGTCGCGTTTATTGCTATCACCAACGCATTCCTGGGACACTACATGGGTGCCCGTGAAGGCTTTAACGGTCTGGTCAACAAAGCATTACGTGCCAGAGGCAAAAGTATTGCACCGTCTAAGCTGAATAAACTGACTGCCCTGTTTATGCTGGTAACCTCCTGGATTGTTGCCACACTGGACCCGAGCATTCTGGGAATGATTGAAACCCTGGGCGGTCCGATCATCGCTATGCTGCTGTTTATCATGCCGATGTACGCTATCCGCAAAGTGCCTGCGATGCGTAAATATGCCGGTCACCTGAGTAATCTGTTTGTGGTTGTCATCGGTCTTATCGCCATTTCTGCGGTGTTCTACAATCTGTATCAGCTGTTTTTTGGTTAATAAATACATGACTGTTGCCCCCTCCGGCGGGTAACAGCAGTAACAATCATCAGCCGGGTTCCCTTACGGTTGGTCTGATGAAAGCAGGCAAACCAACATCATGAAGTATGAGTCAGAGAATACCGGCCCGCACGCCGGTATTTTTTTATCCGCGTTTAATTGCTCCCGCTGCTGCTGATCTTTTTTAAACCACATTTTTCACTGCCGACAGTATTATTTTTGTTCACAGAATATTATTCTGCTATTTATTTAACATTTCTGTTCTGTCTGACACCTGTATCACTCTGGTTACTTAATTCGTGATTAAAATAATTATTTTAATCATCCGGGATATCCCCGGCCATCATTATATAATGCCATATTTTATACTGTCCGCTCACCTGCACACGGCCAGTATTATCACAGACTAAATTAGTGAACATTTTCATCATAAAAAACAAAAAGATAAAAACAAAAACCCTAGTAGTTAAGTGGTTTTTATCCTGTGAAAATATGCTTTTTACTATTTTAAAATAATGAGATAGTGTGCAGGTGATATATTTATTAATATATGAATAAATTAATTTAATTAAATAGAATACAGGCAAAAATGACATTATTACGAAACAGGTCATTTCATATGCCGTTTCGGCATACTCTATTCCGTAAACACGGATTAACAATTTTATCAAATCTTGCAACAGAGCCTATTTTACTGAGATTTATAGCATTTGAGACTACGATCACGGTGTTTTCCACTGAAAAACAGTATATTTTCACCATCAGAAAGAGAGTTATCAATTTCAGGTACTTTTGAATATGAATTAATGCAGAGACCTTTATTTATCCATTACAGATATCAGGTCGCTGCTGTTTATTATTTTTACCGGTAAGCAATTACAGGTGACTTTTTAGCTTTACTTATTTTTTATCTGGTTACGTACATAGACCCTATTTCAGAGACGAATAAATGCACAGGTCAGCGTGCAAAATTTTAATTGTTGTTATTGTTGTACATTTTGGAGACTTCTATGGATACAACACAACCGCAGGTTGTGGTCAGCAAGACTGACACCAGCAATGATTATCGCAAATGGCGTAAATCCGATACCGTCTGGATGCTCGGACTGTACGGAACAGCTATCGGTGCGGGCGTACTGTTTCTGCCGATTAACGCCGGTATCGGCGGGCTGATCCCGCTTATCATCATGGCCGTGCTGGCCTTCCCGATGACCTTTTTTGCACACCGCGGTATGTGCCGCTTCGTGCTGTCCGGTAAAAATCCGGGCGAAGATATTACTGAAGTGGTTGAAGAGCATTTCGGTGCCAAAGCCGGCGGCCTTATCACCCTGCTCTATTTCTTCGCTATCTATCCGATCCTGCTGGTCTACAGTGTGGCTATCACCAACACCGTGGAAAGCTTTATCATTCACCAGATGCATATGACGGCTCCGCCGCGCATTATTCTGTCACTGGTACTGATTATCGGGATTATGTGTATTATCCGCTTCGGTGAAGCCGCGATTGTCAAAGCAATGAGCGTGCTGGTATTCCCGTTTGTGGCGGTTCTGATGGTGCTGGCGCTGTATCTGATCCCGCACTGGAGCACTGATGTCTTCAAAACTCTCACTTTCGACAGCAATACGGTCAGTGTAACCGGTCACGGTCTGCTGATAACGCTGTGGCTGGCGATTCCGGTGATGGTGTTCTCCTTTAACCATTCCCCGATTATCTCCGCCTTTGCTGTCGCCAAGCGTGAAGAGTACGGTGAGAATGCGGAGAAAAAATGCTCCCGCATTCTGGCATACGCTCACATTATGATGGTACTGACCGTGATGTTCTTTGTGTTCAGCTGTGTGCTGAGCCTCTCCCCGCAGAATCTGCAGGAAGCAAAAGATCAGAACATCTCCATTCTGTCTTACCTGGCAAACCACTTCCAAAACCCGATGATCGCCTATATCGCACCATTCATCGCGTTTATTGCTATCACCAAATCATTCCTGGGTCACTACCTCGGTGCCCGTGAAGGTTTTAACGGTCTGGTTAACAAAGCATTACGCGCCAAAGGTAAAAGCATTGCGCCGTCTAAACTGAATAAACTGACTGCACTGTTTATGCTGGTAACCACCTGGATTGTTGCCACATTAGACCCGAGCATTCTGGGAATGATTGAAACCCTGGGCGGCCCGATCATCGCTATGCTGCTGTTTATCATGCCGATGTACGCTATCCGCAAGGTGCCTGCGATGCGTAAATATGCCGGTCACCTGAGTAATCTGTTTGTGGTTGTGATGGGTCTCATTGCAATTTCAGCGGTGTTCTACAATCTGTATCAGCTGTTTTTTGGTTAAAAAATAAATGACTGTTGCCCTCTCCGGCGGGCAACAGCAACAACAATAATCAGCCGGAACTGAAAAGTAACGGCTTCGTGAATTTTCACGACACTATTAATCCACGCCTTAACATAGGGGGCGAGCAATATGGTCAGTGTATTTGACATCTTCAAAATTGGTATTGGTCCGTCGAGTTCCCACACGGTCGGTCCGATGAAAGCAGGCAAACAGTTCGCTGATGACCTTATCGCGGCCGGACTGCTGGAAAAAACCACCCGCATTCAGGTTGATGTGTACGGCTCTCTGTCTCTGACAGGGAAAGGTCACGCAACAGATATCGCTATCATTATGGGTCTTGCGGGTAATCTGCCGGATTCTGTTGATATTGATGCGATACCGGGCTTTATCAGGGATGTTGAAGAACGTGAACGCCTTTTGCTGGCAAACCAACGCCATGAAGTGGATTTCCCGCGCGATAACGGGATGAATTTCCATAAAGAAAACCTGCCGCTGCATGAAAACGGCATGTCAATCAGCGCATTCAGCGGTGATGAATTACTGTACAAGAAAACCTATTACTCCGTCGGCGGCGGCTTTATCGTGGATGAGGAGCATTTTGGTCAGGCTGCGGACAGCGAAACCAAAGTGCCTTATCCGTATCAGTATGCCGCTGATCTGCAAAAACACTGTAACGAAACCGGGCTGTCTCTGTCAGCGCTGGTGATGCAGAACGAACTGGCTCTGCGCAGTAAAGAAGAGCTTTCCGCTCACCTCGCGGCAGTCTGGGATGTGATGAAGGCCGGTATTGAGCGCGGTGTGAACACCGAAGGTCTGCTGCCGGGGCCGCTGCGTGTACCACGCCGTGCCGCGGCACTGCGCCGTCAGCTGGTTACCAGTGATAACACCTCCACTGACCCGATGCAGGTTGTCGACTGGATCAATATGTTCGCCCTCGCGGTTAACGAAGAAAACGCCGCCGGCGGCCGTGTGGTTACCGCACCGACCAACGGTGCCTGCGGGATCATCCCTGCGGTGCTGTCGTATTACGATAAATTCATCCGTCCTGTGAATGAAAATGCGTATACCCGTTATTTCCTGGTATCCAGCGTGATCGGTTCACTGTACAAAATGAATGCGTCTATCTCCGGTGCGGAAGTGGGTTGTCAGGGTGAAGTCGGTGTCGCCTGTTCCATGGCTGCTGCCGGTCTGACCGAACTGCTGGGCGGCAGCCCGATGCAGGTCTTTATCGCAGCGGAAATCGCGATGGAGCATAACCTCGGCCTGACATGTGACCCGGTTGCCGGGCAGGTGCAGGTGCCGTGCATCGAGCGTAACGCCATTGCTGCTGTTCAGTCTGTCAACGCCGCCCGTATGGCGCTGCGCCGTGTCAGTGAACCGCGCGTTTGCCTCGATAAAGTTATCGAAACCATGTATGAAACCGGTAAAGATATGAATGCCAAATACCGCGAAACCTCACAGGGCGGTCTGGCAATCAAAGTGATCCCGTGTGACTGATTAGTCTCCGTTTCATAACTGCAAAAACCCCCGCAATACAGATTGCGGGGGTTTTTCATATCAGGACATCAGCAGCAGGGTTTTGGGTCTGAAGCCGAACAATCCGGCCACCAGCGTGTCAGGGTAGTGCTGAACCGCAATATTGTACTGAATCACAGCCTCGTTAAATGCCCGGATACCGGGATTCAGCGCGTCCTCCACATCACAGACCGCCAGCTGAATACGGACAAACTGCGGGTCTGCAATCAGCACCGGGAAGGTCTCTGTCAGCGTCATAATATGATAAAAAACACTGCTGATATCATTTGCGGCACTGACACTCTCATCCAGTGTCGCCGCCTCTGTATAACGCGGATACGCATCCTGCCAGGAATAAAACAGCGTTGCATCCTGAATGCCTGCTTTTTCCGTCATATCCACCAGCTGGCCTATCCTCTCCGCCCGCTGATGTAACATGCCGTCAACCGCCGCATAAGCCTCCGTGAGTGGTGCCTGAAGGTCGTTAATCCGGAGATATACCCGCCGGACCCATACGATTCCGGCCACCGCAATGACCAGCGCGATAAACACAATTGTCCCCATATCTTTAATCCTTTATTGACCGGTGTGTAAAAATACCGGTCCTTTTTTATAAAAAAATCCGATATCAGGATGTAATATCGGATCTTATACGGATTTCAACAGGGTAATTCAGCAGACAGCATGATAAATTACCGCCTGAAAGGGGAATAACCTTATTAAGATAGCGGTAATTGCGCCATTTCCTCACCAAAATCCATCATCTGCACCGCATTAAAGCCAAAACGCTGATAAAAGTGTTTCGCGTATTCGTTCTCCGGCTCATAACTTAACCGCAACCAGGGCAGAGGCTGCTCCCGGGTGTTATTCATCGCGGTAATTTTTTCCAGCAGCGCCGTAAATGCTGCTTTTCCCAGCCCTTTTCCCTGAAATTTTGCATCCAGCATAAAGCGCCAGATCCAGAACATGCCATCATCATCATCAATGCCGTACATGGCAAAGCCAATCATAACGTCATCATCATAAATCACATCGGCACTGAAATTATTGACAAACTGAAGCTGTGCCAGCGAATACACATTGGATGCCACAAAATCTTCCTGATCCTCCCGCACCTCTAAATCAATACAGGCTTCCCAGTTATCTTTACTCACCGGACATAAACGAATCATCGCCTCTCCTGTTGTTACCGGTTTTTATCTGCCTGAACAGTATTACCGGGCTGATAAAAAATAGCCGCTCCGCATGGTGCATTCCGTGTTTTTCTTCCTTAATTCAGATTAAATCCCGCGCTTCACCGGATTGTCCGCTGCACCACTCTCTTTTATGCTTCCGTATATCCGCAGCCTGTCTGCATCTGTCATAATCGGAGCCACAATGAGCCGCCTTTTGCTGTTAAAATCATCTGTTAACGGACAACAATCCCAAACCAGCCAACTGATCACCCATTTTTATGATGCATGGAAAACCCGTTTCTCTGAGAACGATATTACCGTCAGGGATCTGGTGGCTGATGCTCTGCCTGTCCTGGATGAGCAGCTCTACTCCGCTTATTACGCGGTACCACCGGAACAAATGACCACTGAGCAAAAAGCAGCAATTGCCGTTTCTGATGCACTGATTGCCGAGATAAAAGCACACGATGTTATCGTTATGGCCGCGCCGATGTACAACTTCACCATTCCCGGGCAGCTGAAAAACTATTTTGATTTATTAATCCGTGCCGGGCTGACCTTCAGTTATACCCCGCAGGGCAGAACCGGGCTGGTAACCGGTAAAAAAGCGGTCATTCTGAGCAGCAGTGGCGGTATTTATGAAAATGGCGTGAATGATTTCGGAGTGCCGTATCTGAAAGTAATACTGGATTTTATCGGCATACAGGATGTGGATGTGATCGGTATTGATGGTGTGGCACAGGCACCGGATGCGGTTGCGGAAAAACAGGCGGCGGCCGGTGATACCATCACGCAGTTTGTCCGGAATTACCAGTAATAAGCAGGAAAACCTGCCGGTCAGATAACCGGCAGGCTGTTGTGATTAACCAAAGACGGAATGCCACAGTCCGGCAAAGAAGCGGACAATATAATCCCAGATACGGCCGAAGAAACCGGCTTCCTCAACCTGCTGCTGAACCACCAGCGGACGCTGTTCAACCACTTTGTCGTCGAGGATAAAGTTAATTTTTCCGACTACCTGATTTTTTGCCAGCGGTGCTTCCAGGGTCGTGCTGTCCAGCTCGAAAGTTGCTTTCAGATCTTTGAGTTTGCCTTTCGGGATGGTGACATAAATGTCTTTTTCCGCACCCAGCGGCACTTCTGAGATATCCCCGAACCAGACGCGCTCGGTGGTCAGCGGTGTATCGGCTTTCACCGGTGCGACCGTTTCAAAGAAACGGAAGCCCCAGGAGAGGATTTTTTCACTTTCGGCAAAACGGACGCGATCACTCGGTGCGCCGAGCACCACAGAAATCAGACGCATCGGGCCGTCGGTTGCGGAAGCCACCAGGTTATGCCCCGCTCCGCTGGTGTGACCGGTTTTTACACCGTCCACATTCAGATTGGTGCTCCACAACAGACGGTTGCGGTTCGGCTGGCGGATCTTATTGAAGGTAAATTCTTTCTCTTTATGGATTACATATTCATCCGGCACATCGGTGATCAGCGCCTGGGTCAGCAGCGCCATATCTTTGGCGGTACTGTACTGCCCTTCGGAATCCAGTCCGTGAACGGTTTTAAAATGGGTATTTGTCAGGCCAATTTGTTTGGCGTAACTGTTCATCTGGGAAACAAACGTTTCCTGACTGCCTGCCACATATTCCGCCAGCGCAATACTGGCGTCATTGCCGGACTGTATAACCATCCCTTTGTTAAGGTCGATTAATTTTACGCGATCATCGGGCTTGAGGAACATCAGGGAAGAGCCTTTCAGCACCGGGTTACCGGTGGCCCAGGCATTGATACCGACAGTCACGATGTCATCCGGTGTTACTTTTCCGGCTTTAATGGCCTGTCCGACCACATAACTGCTCATAATTTTTGTCAGTGACGCCGGGTCAAGGCGCTCATCCGCATTGGCGGATGCCAGGATTTTCCCGCTGTTGTAGTCCATCAGCACATACGCTTTTGCATCCACCTGCGGTGCAACCGGTGTTTCCTCCGCAAACGCGTGGCCGATGCTTAAAAATCCGAAAGCAAGCCCGCCGATTAAACCGGTTACCCGTGAACTGATTACTGTCTGCATTACTCTTCCCTCTTTAAACCCGGTACATCGTGACAAAAATAAGAGTGATAACTCTGTGATAATGAATACTATATTCATTTCATGAATGGTAAGCCAATGACACTTTAACGCGATTCTTCCTGTTACGGGCATTTCGTGTAAAAATTTACACTTCATGACATAAAATAACCGACAATACGCACACGTCATCGCATTTCTATCAACAGGAGTCACTATGATAACCGTCTGGGGCAGAAAAAACTCGTCTAACGTCAAGAAAGTCTTATGGTGTCTGACTGAGCTGGGGCTGACTTATCAGCAGAAAGATGCGGGCGGGCCGTTCGGCGGCCTCGATACCCCCGAATACCTCACCATGAACCCGAATAAAACCATCCCGACGTATCAGGACGGTGAGTTTATTCTCTGGGAATCCAATGCCATTCTCAGCTATCTGGCGGATAAATATGATGACGGCACACTGCTGCCGCATAATGCGGAATTCCGCGCGCGGGCAGCGCAGTGGATGTACTGGTCAGACGGCAGCCTGTTCCCGTATATCAAAGCGATGATGGGACTGCTGGTCAGAACCCCGGCAGAGCAGCGTGACCCGGCACGTGTTGCGGAACTGAAACAGTCGCTGAATAACCTGATTGCCATGCTCAACGACGACCTTGCACAGCGTGATTATATCGCCGGTGATACGTTCAGTATCGCAGATATGGCACTGGCACCGCTGCTCTATCCGTGGCGGGAAGTGTGTCACGACAGACCGGACTTCCCGCACATTGAGCGCTGGTTTGCACGGATTGAAACCCGTCCGGCGTACCGCGATATCGTGGCACTGCCGGTCAGTTAATACTTACTCCGTCATCGGCATCCGGCCGGGATCAGGGTACTGATACTCAAACCCCAGTTCCCGGCAGATGCGGCTGCCGTCAATCTCTTTTCCCTCAGAGATATCTTCTTCTCTGAAGACCGGCGGCAGTAAATTAATCTGACGGGACATATCAGGATAAAATTCAGCCCGTGACGGGTGCTGCGGCGCACACAGGTTGTACAGATGGCCGCCGTGCGGGCGCTGGATAAGCAGGCGGATTGCCGCAATCACATCATCCTGATGTACCAGATTAACCGGCTGATTCGCGCCTTTCACCGCTGTTTTTCCGGCCAGGAAACGCCCCGCATGACGGGATTCCCCTACCAGCCCGGCCAGACGCAGAATATCCGCTGACACGCCCGGCAACTCATTCAGCCAATGTTCAATCTCTGCGATTGCTTTGGCCGATTCTGTCACCGGATCGACCGGCGAATTCTCCGTCAGCTTCCCGGTCTGATTACCGTAAACGGCGGTTGAACCGGTAAAAATCACCCGTGACACGCCGCGCGCCGCCGCCAGATCCACCAGGTTCTGCACCGCTTTCACATACAGGTAACCGCCGCCCGCGGTTCTGGATGCAGGCAGCGTGATCACCAGAATATCTGTCTGCAAAAATTCATCCAGATCATCAGCATCACACTCTGGTTCCGGCGTCAGATTCAGCATATAACACTCAATACCGCACATCCTTGCCGCCTCTGTGCCGTCCGGCGTGGTTTTGGTGCCCTTAACGCGGATACCGATATCCGCAAGATGCAGTGCCAGCGGCATTCCCAGCCAGCCCAGCCCCGCGATAGAAACTGTTTTCATCGTGATCGACCTCTCTGTGTGGCTTATTTTTCTTTTTATTTCAGTAAATTATCTTAATTTCTGTTTTCTTTGCAAAAAAGGGGTTGCAAAGTCCGGGTGAGTTCTATAGGTTGAAAGACAAGCAATTTATATACATTGAATTTATAAATATCGTTATCACCATCATGACAACATTATCCGTGATAGCAACAAGCAGATAAACAACGAGAGATTATCATGACACGCATCCAGTTCAGCCATCACCACCACCATCACCCTGACTAGTCTTTCAGGCGATTGGTGCCGGAAGACGTCCAGAGCTTCCGGTGGCATGCGTGTAATAGAGAACCCCCGGAAGAATCTTTTTTCCGGGGGTTTTTTTATACCTAAAAAATTATAAAATTAAAGGATAATCAAAATGTTAGATAAAACGCGCTTACGGATAGCCATTCAGAAGTCAGGTCGCTTAAGTGAAGATTCCCGCGAATTACTCGCGCGCTGCGGCATAAAAATCAACTTACAACAGCAGCGCCTGATTGCCTACGCAGAGAATATGCCGATCGATATCCTGCGGGTGCGTGATGACGATATTCCGGGGCTGGTGATGGACGGTGTGGTTGACCTCGGTATTATCGGCGAAAACGTGCTGGAAGAAGAATTATTAAGCCGTCAGGCACAGGGACAAAACCCGCGCTACTTCACTCTGCGCCGCCTGGATTTCGGCTCCTGCCGCCTCTCGCTGGCTGCTCCGGTGGATTTCAGCTACAACGGTGCGGAGTGTCTTCAGGACAGCCGTATCGCGACCTCCTACCCGTTCCTGCTCAAGCGCTATCTTGATCAGAAAGGTATCCGTTTTAAATCCTGTCTGCTTAACGGCTCGGTGGAAGTGGCACCGCGCGCCGGACTGGCTGATGCCATCTGTGACCTGGTCTCCACCGGCGCCACACTGGAAGCCAACGGTCTGCGCGAAGTGGAAGTGATTTACCGCTCCAAAGCCTGTCTGATTCAGCGTGACGGTGAAATGCCGCCGGCCAAACAGCAGCTTATCGACAGAATGATGACCCGTATTCAGGGCGTGATCCAGGCGCGTGAATCCAAATACATCATGATGCACGCCCCGTCTGAGCGCCTGGATGAAGTAATCGCCCTGCTGCCGGGTGCGGAACGTCCTACCCTGCTGCCGCTGGCCGGTGAGCCGGATCTGGTGGCGATGCACATGGTCAGCAGCGAAACCCTGTTCTGGGAAACCATGGAAAAACTGAAAGCCCTGGGTTGCAGCTCCATTCTGGTTCTGCCGATTGAAAAAATGATGGAGTGATGACAATGACCGCAATGACCTTTAATACTCTGATCCGCTGGGAAAACCTTGATGCACAACAGCAGGCGGACGCCCTGATGCGTCCGGCGATGGCTGCATCCGGTGATATCAGCCGTGTGGTCAGTGACATCATCCGTGATGTGCGCGAAAACGGCGATAACGCCCTGCGTGCCCTGAGTGCGCGCTTTGACAAAACACAGGTAACAACGCTGCAAATCAGCGCCGCAGAGATTGCCGCTGCCGCTGACCGCCTGCCGGACTCACTGAAGTCCGCGATGGCGACAGCAAAAGCGAATATCACCCGCTTTCACGAAGCGCAGATCCCGGATGTGATTGATGTGGAAACACAGCCCGGCGTCAGTTGTCAGCTGGTCACCCGTCCGGTGGACAGTGTCGGATTGTATATCCCCGGCGGTACCGCACCGCTGATTTCCACTGTCCTGATGCTGGCCGTCCCGGCAAAAATCGCCGGTTGCCGTCAGATTATTCTTTGCTCACCGCCGCCGGTCGCGGATGAAATTTTATATGCCGCGCAACTTTGCGGTGTGGAAACGATTTATCAGGTTGGTGGTGCTCAGGCGATTGCCGCCATGGCATTCGGTACAGAGACCATCCCCGCCACTGACAAAATTTTCGGGCCGGGCAATGCTTATGTGACAGAAGCAAAACGTCAGGTCAGCCAGACTATCGGCGGCGCAGCGATTGATATGCCGGCAGGGCCTTCTGAAGTGCTGGTGATCGCTGACAGTGGGGCAAACCCGGCCTTTGTCGCTGCCGACCTGCTCTCCCAGGCGGAACACGGCCCGGATTCTCAGGTGGTGCTGGTCACCCCGGATGAAGAGATGGCACAACGTGTGGTGGCAGAAACCAACTCTCAGCTCGAATTATTATCACGCAAAGAGATTGCCCGTCAGGCGCTGTCCGCCAGCCGCATTATTATTGCCCGCGACCTGGACACCTGTGTGGCCATCAGTAATCAGTACGGCCCGGAACACTTAATTATCCAGACCCGTGACCCGGACGCCCTGCTGCCCGCGATTAACAGTGCCGGTTCTGTCTTCCTCGGTGACTGGTCGCCGGAATCCGCCGGAGATTATGCTTCAGGGACTAACCACGTCCTGCCGACTTACGGCTACACCTCAACATACTCCAGCCTCGGACTGGCGGATTTTATGAAACGGATGACCGTACAGAAACTGACCCCGGCCGGGTTATCCGGGCTGGCAGACGCGATTGAAACCCTGGCGGCGGCGGAACTGCTTACCGCGCACAAAAATGCCGTGACACTGCGGATGAATGCCCTGAAAGCAGAGGAGAATAACGGATGAACAAACCATTCAGCGCGATGGCACTGGCCCGCGAAAATGTGCAGTTACTGACGCCGTATCAGTCGGCACGCCGCCTCGGCGGTAACGGGGATGTCTGGCTGAACGCCAACGAATACCCGCAGGCACCGGATTTTACCTTTACGGATCGCAATCTGAACCGCTATCCGGAGTGTCAGCCTGCCAATGTGATCAACCGTTATGCAGCTTACGCCGGTGTCAGTCCGGAGCAGGTTATCGCGGGGCGCGGCGCGGATGAAAGCATTGAATTACTGATCCGCGCTTTCTGTGAGCCGGGAAAAGATGCCGTACTGTTCTGCCCGCCGACATACGGTATGTACAGCGTCAGCGCAGAAACGTTTGGTGTCGCACAGAAAGTGGTGCCGGCTCTGGATGGCTGGCAATTAGATCTCGACAGCATTGCCACCAGCCTTGATAACGTCAAAGTGCTGTATGTCTGCCACCCGAACAACCCGACCGGTAACCCGATCCGTGAACAGGATCTGCGTTATCTGTTTGATATTGTCGATAACCGTGCACTGATTGTGGTTGATGAAGCCTATATCGAGTTTTGCCCGGAGTTCAGTGTGGCATCGTGGCTGAAAGAATACCCGAACCTGGTGATCCTGCGCACGCTCTCCAAAGCATTTGCACTCGCCGGGCTGCGCTGCGGCTTCACACTGGCCTCTGCGGAGATTATTAATGTACTGATGAAAGTGATCGCGCCCTATCCGCTGTCATCGCCGGTGGCCGCCATTGCCGCCGAAGCGCTGCTGCCGGAGGGCATTGCCGTCATGCAGGCTCGCGTCAGCGAAATCCGCAGCAACCGGCAGATGCTGTGTGATGAGCTGGCCAAACTGCCGCTGACAGAAACCGTTTTCCCGAGTGAAACCAACTACATTCTGGTGCGTTTCCGTGATGCGGAGCGGGTTTTCCGCAGTCTGTGGGATGAGGGAATTATTTTACGTGACCAGCGTAAACAACGCGGACTGGAAAACTGCCTGCGTATTACTGTCGGCACCCGGGCAGAATGCCTGCGGGTGATCGCCGCCATCGCCGCGCTTGAAATGCCATAATCTGAGGACAACGGATATCATGACACAGAACGTTTTATTTATTGACCGCGACGGAACCCTGATCACCGAACCCCCGGTGGATTTCCAGGTGGACAGATTAGACAAACTGGCATTTGAGCCGGATGTGATCCCCGCGCTGCTGAAACTGAAAGACGCCGGATACCGCTTTGTGATGGTCACCAACCAGGACGGACTCGGTACTGACAGCTTCCCGCAGGCCGACTTCGAGGCTCCGCACCAGCTGATGATGCAGGTTTTTACCTCTCAGGGCATTATCTTTGATGAGGTTCTGATTTGTCCGCACAAACCGGCAGATAACTGCAACTGCCGTAAACCGAAAACCACCCTGGTGGAGAAATATCTGCTGCCGGGTGTGATCGACACGCAAAACAGCTATGTGATCGGCGATCGTGAAACCGATATTCAGCTTGCGCAAAATATGGGAATTACCGGTCTGCGTTACGGACAGCCGGGCGCTGACTGGAACAGCATCGCAGAACAACTGACCCGCCGTGATCGTTACAGCCGCGTGGAGCGCAAAACCAAAGAAACCGATATTCTCACCGAAGTGTGGCTCGACCGTGAGGGCGGCAGTACCATCAGCACCGGCGTCGGCTTTTTTGACCACATGCTGGATCAGATAGCCACCCACGGCGGTTTTCGTCTCAATATTCAGGTCAGCGGTGATCTGGTGATTGATGATCACCACTCCGTCGAAGATACCGGGCTGGCACTGGGTGAAGCCCTGAGACTGGCGCTCGGCGACAAACGCGGCATCACCCGTTTCGGCTTTACCCTGCCGATGGATGAATGCCTTGCCCGCTGTGCACTGGATATATCCGGCCGCCCGCACCTGGAATACAAAGCCGATTTTAAATATCAGCGTGTCGGCGACCTCAGCACCGAGATGATCGAGCACTTCTTCCGCTCGCTCTCCTACACGATGGGCTGCACATTACACCTGAAAACCAAAGGGAAGAACGATCACCACAGAGCCGAAAGCCTGTTTAAAGTGTTCGGACGGACACTGCGACAGGCCATCCGCGTGGAAGGTAATGTTCTGCCGAGTTCAAAAGGGGTGTTGTGATGCGCATAGTGATCACCGATACCGGCTGCGCCAATATCGCCTCCGTCCGCTACGCGGTGGAGCGTCTGGGTTATCAGCCGCTGGTCACCGCCGACCCTGACCTTATCCGTCAGGCAGATAAAGTGTTTCTGCCGGGGGTCGGCACCGCAGGTGCGGCGATGGAAAAGCTGACAGAGCGCGGACTGGTAAGCACCATCCGTTCCCTGAGCCAGCCGGTGCTGGGGATTTGTCTCGGCATGCAGCTGCTCGGTACCACCAGCGAAGAGGGTAATATTGAGCTGCTCGGCCTGATTGATACCCCCGTACAAAAAATGACGCCGGACGGTCTGCCGGTGCCGCATATGGGCTGGAATACCGTTGAATTTACTGCCGATCTGCCGCTGTTCCGTGATATCGCACCGCAGAGCTATTTTTACTTTGTCCACAGTTACGCCTGTCCGGTCAGTGACGCCACGGCGGCCACCACCACGTACGGTGAGGCTTTCAGCAGTGCTCTCTGCCGCGATAATTTTTACGGCGTACAGTTCCACCCGGAGCGTTCAGGTAAAACCGGCATCACTCTGATTAAAAATTTTCTGGAGATGAAATCGTCATGATCATTCCCGCACTGGATTTAATTGACGGACAGGTAGTGCGCCTTCACCAGGGCGATTATGCAAAACAGCGCGATTACGGCGCTGATCCGCTCAGCCGTTTGCTGGCCTATGAGCGCGAAGGGGCGGAACTGCTGCACCTTGTGGATTTAACGGGCGCCAAAGATCCGGCCAAACGCCAGATCGCATTGCTGAAAACCTTACTGGCAGGTGTCAGCGTACCGGTACAGATCGGCGGCGGTATCCGCACTGAAGAAGATGTGGCCGCTCTGATTGAAGCCGGCGCTGCCCGTGTGGTGGTCGGCTCCACGGCGATCAAATCCCCGGAAGAAGTAAAACGCTGGTTTGCCCGCTGGGGTGCGGAACGCATTGTCCTCGCACTGGATGTGCGTATCGGTGCAGACGGCAAAAAACGGGTCGCGGTCAGCGGCTGGCAGGAAGATTCAGAGCAGACCATCGAAGACGTGATCCGCGATTTTGCCTCTGCCGGGCTGCGCCACGTGTTATGTACCGATATCTCGAAAGACGGTACCCTGGCGGGCTCTAATGTGGCGCTCTACCGGGAAATCTGTGCGGCGTTCCCGGAGATTGCTTTCCAGGCGTCCGGCGGTATCGGCGGGCTGAGTGATATCGCCCCGCTGCCTGCCACCGGCGTGGCGGGTGTGATCGTCGGCCGGGCTCTGCTCGACGGCAAAATGACATTACCGGAGGCTATCGCATGCTGGCAAAACGCATAATTCCCTGCCTGGACGTCCGTGACGGACAGGTTGTCAAAGGGGTGCAGTTCCGTAATCACGAAATCATCGGTGATATTGTTCCCCTCGCCCGCCGTTATGCTGAAGAAGGCGCGGATGAACTGGTATTTTATGATATCACGGCATCCTCTGACGGCCGTGTGGTGGATAAAAGCTGGGTTGCCAAAGTCGCGGAAGTGATTGATATTCCGTTCTGCGTTGCCGGTGGTATCCGCAGCACAGAAGATGCGGCGGCGATCCTCAGTTTCGGGGCGGATAAAATCTCCGTAAACTCGCCGGCGCTGAGTGATCCGTCACTGATCACCCGGCTGGCTGACCGCTTCGGCGTGCAGTGTATTGTCATCGGAATCGATACCTGGCACGATACGGAAACCGGTAACTATCAGGTCTATCAGTTTACCGGTGATGAAAAACGCACTATCGCCACCTCGCGTAATACCCTCGACTGGGTGCAGGAAGTGCAGCAGCGCGGTGCCGGGGAAATCGTCCTTAATATGATGAACCAGGACGGTGTGCGTAACGGCTATGACTTAGAACAGCTGAAAAAAGTCCGTGAAGTATGTCACGTACCGCTGATTGCCTCCGGGGGTGCCGGTCATCCGGATCACTTCCGCGATGCGTTTTTACAGGCCGGTGTTGACGGCGCGCTTGCCGCCTCCGTCTTCCACAAACAAATTATTAATATCGGCGAACTGAAACGCGGACTTGCCCGCGACGGGATCGTTGTCAGAATACAGGAGTAACACACAATGCTCACGGAACAGGAAATTGCACAACTGGACTGGCAGAAAACCGGCGGCCTGCTGCCGGTTATTGTTCAGCACGCTGTCTCCGGCGATGTACTGATGCTGGGCTACATGAACCGCGACGCACTGGACAAAACGATCAGCGAAAAACGCGTGACGTTTTATTCCCGCACCAAACAGCGGCTGTGGACCAAAGGGGAATCCTCCGGGCATTTTCTGAATCTGACCGACCTGTTTAAAGACTGTGATAATGACACGCTGCTCGCCCTGGTTTTACCGGTCGGCCCGACCTGTCATCAGGGTACCAATAGCTGTTTTGCACCGGCACAAACTGCCCAGGGTTTCCTGTATGAACTGGAATCTGTGATTAAATCCCGCAAAAACGCCGATCCGGACAGTTCTTACACCGCGCAACTCTATGCCGCCGGGACCAAACGGATCGCACAAAAAGTCGGTGAAGAAGGTGTGGAAACCGCACTGGCAGCGACTGTCCGCGATAAGGCGGAACTGACCTCTGAATCCGCCGATCTGCTCTATCACCTGCTGGTCCTGCTTCAGGATGCTGATCTGGATTTAGCCACTGTAATCGCAAAACTCCGCTCCCGTCACCGTTAATCCGAAAGCCGGGCAAATCCTTTTTTGCCCGCTGTTTTTGTTGCCGTAACATTCTATAATGGTCAGGATATTGGCAACAAATGCAGAGACTGTGAGTGATATGAACCCGATTTTTGAGAAACTGACCGCCCGGCTGGATGAACATAATGCCCGCTACCGCGTAGTGCACCATGCCTCCGCCGGGAAAACCGAAGAAGTCGCCAGAGTGCGCGGCACACACCACGGTCAGGGTGCCAAAGCACTGGTTTGTCATGTCAAAGGAAACGGTGTCCGTCAGTATGTCCTCGCGATTCTGCCTTCTGATCAGCAGGCGGATTTACAGACACTGGCAAAAAAAACCGGCGGTACCCGTGCCTCTCTCGCCAGCCCGGCAGAGACGGCTGAACTGACACAATGTGTGTTCGGTGCTATCCCGCCGTTCAGTTTCCACCCCGATCTCCGTCTCGTTGCCGATCCGATGTTATTTGAGCGTTTCAGCGAACTGGCTTTTAATGCCGGCAGCCTGGAATGTTCGATCATTCTGAACACAAAGGACTACCAGCGGATTGCCGATCCTGAAACAGTATCGTTTGTCCGCCGTAAACTCTGATTTTTGCTTGGGAAGGCGCTTATGCAGGACGAACTCTTAGACTCTCTTTATTATCTGCTGTTACTCAGCCTGCTGCTGTATATGTCGCGACACCGCTGGCGCCGCTGGTTCAGAACACAGAAATCCCGCAGGCGTTTTGTCTCCTCTCCCGAGGAGGATGAGCAATCTCTGCGTCAGCAGCTAAGTGCGCCGTATCTTAACGGCAGTCAGTTTCATAAAACGGATCACTTTTTTGCGGTCAGCGCGCTGCTGCGCGAAGTGCTGATACATTATGAAGAAAAACAGATCCGGCTGAATGACAGCCTGTTCAGCCGGGAAGACAGTTATGAATTTACCTGTTTCGGCACACCGCTGCCCGCCCCGGCAACCGCCACGCTGGCAGAACGGCTGGCACTGCGGGATGATTTTCAGTATACCGCCGGTGAGTTACTCAGCCGCTACTGCATTACCCCGCCGGCCGGAAAACCGCTGAATCATCAAATCGGTCTGTGGATTGATATGCTCCAGTCTCTGCTGGATAGTGAGCTGGTTCTGCTGCTGGAAGAGAATAATCAGAAAGACCGGGACTGCCCGTCACTCCGGTTATCCGCAGAACAGGTTCACCACTGGCTTGATGAAATTAATGACACCATGACGCAAATCGCATCCCGGGTGTTGCAGGCACATACCCGCAGCAATATTGTGATGTAAAAAAGACCCGCAACGCGGCGGGTCTGAGAAACCATAAGGTTCCTTTTTTATAAAACATTTATTTATCGGCTATATCACTTAAGGTATCGCAGGGTGCTTCATTGTGAAAAACGGATTGTCAGGGCGATTTTTGACGTGTTTTATTGTACATAATCAGCTCATGATATAACCTAAGTGAAATGAACAGGGAGAGTTACATGGGATATAAATACGACCCCGTACGCGGAACCGTCATTTCATCAGAGACACCGTATGGTTTTGAGGAAAGACCCGATTATGATGAATTACATCATCAGGCTAATCTGCTTAAAATAAAATCAATACTGGGTGATACTACGGATGATGAGAATGTTGCCGCGCTGATTACTGTTGCGGAAGCGGAGTATGTTTTAAAAAACACGAATACATCGAATCCTTTTCAGTCAGCGAAAGAGGCATTGTTTGGTGTCGCTGATGTTGTTTCCAATTTTTCAGGAAGTGTTTATGAGTCAGGCCGCGTTTTCCGGATTATTAATGAGTTCAAAGATATCGGTATTAAAGCCACTGAATACGTCGGGAAAAATGGTAATGTTTATATCCGTCTGTCCGGTCATGCAGGGGTAAGAGCTTTCCTGAATGCAACGCGGTATTTAGCTGATAATCCGAAAATATTGTATATGGGCGTGGGGACTCAAGGCCAGAATGCTGTTTCTGCAGGAGCTACCCGGTTTTCAATTGTATATTCTCTGGCTTACCGTGTCGTTGAACTGATATTTAAGGATGAATATACGCTGACGGATTTTTTTGTGAATGTGACGATGGATATGGCAAAGCTTGCGGTAAGTATGAAAGTAGGCGGAGTCGTAGTTGGTTACTTTGTGACGGCAGGATATATCGCCAGCGGTAGTGTTATTGTTATATCTCTGGGAATATTTTTTGCAGGTCTTGTTATTTCTTATGGTTTATATAAACTTGATGATTACTTTGGAATAAGTGAATCTATTATCAGAGAGCTGAGAAAGCAGCGAAAACCAAGATCTGATGGTGAAAGCCGATACCATGCTGATAATTTTTTCATGAACTTTGGCAGGAACAGTCGTGGATGAAATTAAACCAGTAAAAATGTATTTTGTTGCAACTATACTGCTTTTTTTTGTTGCACTTGGCGCATATGGTTCTATAACAAGTTATATTGAATACTTTCTTAAAAGTGAGACTGTGTCATTTTCATTTCAGGTTGGTGTTATTATTTTTGGCGTTCCTTTTCTTGCCCGGGGTGCATATTTCCTTTTTATTTGCGGTTATCGTAAAACAAAACAAAAAGCAAATAATAAAATAAATAACGCATGTGTCGCGATAATGATATTTGGTATTGTTTTTAGTTTTATTTTTTCATTTTATGTTGAGTATGATTTAACATCACGCGGCTATGTAAAATGTTATAAAAAATCTATGTTAGCGCCAACTGAATATGTTATTTCAAAGGATATGTGCAAATAGCACATATCCTTTAGCTTATCGTTGTCTGTTAAATCATTTCACTGTTAATGCTGTATGTTGAGGTGCTGGCTTTTGTATGTTCTCTTGAGATAGAGATATATCTCATTTTGACGCGCTGATAGGGGTCTTCGCTGCCCTCACTGATTAAGTTCGCATGAACATCATCAACATCAACCAGTGATACGCCGGTAAGTTTATATGTGGCGCAGACCTCAAGCTGTCCGTGCTGACTTGTCCGGTAGCATTTGAAGGTTGCTTCCAGAATCTCATTATTATCGACACAGGAGTAAAGCAGAGGAAATGCTTTATCTATCGGTTTCGTGAATATCAGCTCTTTATAGGCGGCATTTTGCGCCCGGAACGCCCCTGCGCTTAAATTAAGTATCAGAATTTCATTTTCATGTCCGGCCTGATAACGGTTACCTATTGAATCAACAGATGAACATCCTGCAGAAATCAGTCCCTGAATTTTACCGGTTAACGTCAAATAAATCGGATGTGCCATAACAACGTCCTTAGTCAGAAAACATGAACTTAACCTTAAGTTAAATTTCCTGTCAAGGCGAAGCCAATATGTCCGTCTTGTTACTGTATTCATCCGGTGTCCGGATTGCTGTTATTATGTTAGTCAACAGCCTGAAGACCCGCATGCAGCGGGTCTTCTGATCTTTTTTCTGCGGCGATCAGCGCAGTGCCAGTTTCAGTGCCTCTTCTTTCAGATCCAGTTCATGCACCAGCCGTGTATAGGTGTGCTCACTGATATTCTTACTCTTACGCAGCTGTTTCAGCGCATCCCGCTCTGCCTGAAGGGCGTTCAGTGACATCCGCCGTTCCACACGGATGACATTCAGCCAGTCAAACCCGGCGGTCTGATCATCACTGTTACTGTCAAGATGACGGCCGTAGATCTCCAGCAGATGAGTTCCCACTTCTGTCCGCAGTGTCATTTCATCAATGTCTTCCAGCGGCTCCGCCATCTGCACCCGCAGATTGTTCATCGCAGCTTCATTCAGGGTGAAACGGGCATTCAGCTCTTCATTATCATGCGGTAAGTCAGTATTCAGCCCTTTCGTCAGTACCGGCAGGGCAACCGCGGCAATCACCAGCGAAAACAGAATAACTCCCATCGCCAGGAAGATAGCCAGATCCCGGTGCGGGAACGGTGAACCATCATTCATCAGCATCGGCAGAGTCAGAATACCGGCGAGCGTAATCGCCCCGCGCACACCGGCTGTTGCCATAATCGCCATCAGGCGCAGATGCGGCATGTCGGACTGTTTACCTTTGCGGCGCTGACGGAAAACTGTCAGTGTCATAGCAATCCATACCCAGGCAAAACGCAGAACCGCCAGACCGAAGGTGATAATCACCACATACAGCAGTAATACCCACGGTGCAGAAGCCCCGGCATCCGCCGCCACCTGCGGCACTGCACGCCACATTCCGGGTAATTGTTCCCCCAGCAGAATAAAGATCATTCCGTTCAGTGCGACCTGCACGGTATCCCAGACCGCTTTGCTCTGCATGCGGGTTGCGGACTGCATACGGCCGACAATACGCTCATAGTGCATCGCAATACCGGCAGCCACCGCGGCCAGAATACCGGAGACTCCCAGGTGCTCCGCCGCCAGATAAGAGACAAACGGGATCAGCAGGCTGATCATAATCTGGATTGCCGGGTCTTCCCCGGTACGCTGCACCAGGAACTGGTTCACTTTCCCGATAAACATGGCAATCAGCAAACCGACCATAATTCCGCCCAGCGCCACCACCATAAACTTCCCGGCAGCTGACGGCAGAGAGAATGTCCCGGTCAGTGCAGCTGTTACCGCAAAGCTGAAACACACCAGACCGCTGGCATCATTAAAGAGGGACTCCCCTTCCAGAATATGTGCCATACGGGACGGCAGCGGTGCATTGACCGTCATTGCCGCCACAGACACCGGGTCAGTCGGTGACAGAATCGCCGCCAGTGCAAAGGCAACTGCAAGGGAAACCGCCGGGATCAGCCAGTGGATAAACAGCCCCATACCGACAACCGTGAAGAACACCAGACCGATAGCCAGCGAGAAAATAGGTTTGATATCACTGAACAGCGCTTCCTTCGGAATACGCCAGCCGTCAAGAAACAGCAGCGGCGGGATAAAAAGAAACAGGAACAGGTGCGGCTCAAACGCCACATCAAAACCAAAAAGTGATAACCCTGCCCCAATAGCAATCTGGATGAAAGGTAACGGGATTTTATCCCGCAGCAGGCGGGAGATAAACACGCTGGCAATCACGGCCAGCAGAAAAACGAGGATCAGTGTAACGACAGACATAGGCGGTTTTTTATCCTTACAGAAATCTGATACATAACCACAATTCAGGGTTTGCAGGGTATACGATTGACAGTAAAAATAAAGCAGAGAAAGCGGGGAATGTAAAATTATTGTGTGTCAAAATCTGATCACCTGCGCTTCCTGAACATCCTCATTGCATAATTAACGCATAA
The DNA here is from genome assembly GCF_019242955.1 of Morganella morganii. Taxonomy (GTDB): domain Bacteria; phylum Pseudomonadota; class Gammaproteobacteria; order Enterobacterales; family Enterobacteriaceae; genus Morganella; species Morganella sibonii. The sequence continues at coordinate 1,247,544 of NZ_CP066129.1, read as the reverse complement.
GATAAGTAAAACCATCATTTTAACAACATGTTAGCTATTATCTTTTGTAATAAAAAAATAAATATTCTTTTTTAAAAAATGATTATTCATTCCGGATAATTAAAATAACCGGAATGGCCGGTAACAAATATCAGATAAATTAACTATTCAGTAATGACGATTAAAACCCTGCTGCAAAAACATCAGAAAATCCGGCAATGAAAAACAAACCTTCCGGTCTTATCCGGAAACATATTGTTATTATTTTATTTAAACGCAGGCAATCAATTGCGTGTTAAATATTGGTTATTAATACTTAGCCATATTCTAAATAAACAAAATAAGACGTGGTATTAGTACATGTATAGTTAACATTAACTGGTGTTATTTTTTTAGCAACCTTTTGTTATCAATGAGTTACACATTATCACATTCCCGTGAACATAAAGTTTTCTCGCCGATCCGCATCTATGTTTGTTTTGTAGCGCCACTATAGACTCAATTCAGTCATTTAAACCATTTGAAGCGATTCAGTCAGGATTTAAACTCTATAACAATGCACTTTTTTAGATAAAAAAATTACCAATTGGAAACTTGCGCCAGATCAATTCTAAGGGTGTAAGGGAGTGTGTTAGAGTATTTCCAAGTTAAGTTACTTACCCAAAAATATAACCAAATTCATTATTACGACGACGAGAAAGAATTCCATGAAAAAGATTAATTTAATTACTGCTATCCTGTTTACTGCTATTTCCGCAGGCGCTGTTGCCGCTGATGGTAAAATTACATTTAAAGGTGAAGTGGTAAAACAAAGCTGTGTAGTTGAAGGTGCAAATAAAGATAAAACAGTAACATTACCAAAAGTCAGTGCAAACGCATTACAGAATGTCGGTGATACCACCGGTACTACTCCATTCACAATCGAATTATCCAAGTGTGCGGCGGCAGAGAGTGTGACTGACGTGGGTTTAAGTTTTGTCGGCCCTAACATTGATCTGACAACAAAAACACTGAATACCAAAGGTATTGGTGCAACAACGGCTAAAAATGTCAATATTGCGCTGTATAACCAGAATGACCAGTTTATTAAACTGGGTATGGATAAAGACAACCAGAATGTCGGTTTTACCAAATTAGCGGAAGGTAATGTTCAGTTAAACTATATTGCTAAGTATTATGCCGTAGGCGCTTCTGAGCCGGGCGTAGTGGAATCTAACGTTGATTTCGAAATTATTTATAAATAATCTTATATTATAAAATATAATGGAAATAGGGTGATGAATTTGTTCTAATCACCCTGTTTCCTTTTCTTTATTCCACTCATCAAAATAAGAGTATATAAGAGCGAATATGATTAAAAAGATGATAGCTGTCTTTCTGTCGTTGGTGGCTATTCCGGCAAGCGCTGCTATTGTGGTGACCGGAACCCGTTTTGTATATCCTTCCGATGATAAAGAAATATCCGTTAATATTGAAAACAGCGGTGAAAAAACAGCGCTGAGTCAGGTCTGGCTGACAACCGGTTTTTCCGAAAAACGTTCCGGTAAAGAGGTCACCAAAGCAGATATTGAAGATACCCCTTTTGTCGTTCTGCCGCCGTTATTTAAAATTAAACCGGGAAATGTGCAGACCGTCCGTATTCTGTATACCGGTGAACCGCTTCCTGCTGATCGTGAAACAATTTTTACCCTTAATATTCTGGATGTTCCGCCGAAAAGCAAAGCCGTTGAAAATAACCTGCAGATTTCTGTCTTATCAAAATTCAAACTCTTTTACCGCCCTTCTGCAATTGCCGGCGATTACAGCTCCGCCGCTGATAAAACGGACTGGACAATAACAAAACAAGGCGCGGATATCTGGCTGTCCGCCAAAAATAACAGTGCATTTTATATCACACCGGACAAAGCAAAAGTCATTGTTAATCAACAGGAATATGATGTTCAGCCCGGGCTTGCCATGATGGCGCCTTTCGGCGGCACCACACAGGCAAAAATAAACCGGTTAACGGCAGTTCCGTCATCCGCTGTCATTAAATTCAGCTATGTCAATGATTCCGGCGGCAGTTCAGACGCCGAAAAAACCGTAAATTAAGGTTGCCCGAAGAAACATATGCAATGGCCTGTTTATCTCTCTGCTATTATTTTTTCCGCCACACTGCCGTTTAGTGTGGCCTTTGCTGATGACGACGACGATTACGAATTTAACCCGGCCTTTATTAAAAACTATGCCGTCAGCGGAGATGTCGATTTACGCCGCCTGACCACCGATAATGACCAGATGCCGGGATTATACCGTACTGATGTTTATGTCAATGATCAGAATACCGGGAAATTCCTGATTAAGCTGGAGAATAATAAGTCCGGAAAATTGCAGGTCTGTTTAACTCCGGAATTGGTTAATTCAATGGGATTAATCAATTCTCTCGTTGATACCTTTCATGAACAGACAGAAAAACAGGATGAAAACGACTGCTTTTATTTATCTGATCTGATCCCTGAATCCGCATTTGAATTTATTTTCAGTAAACAACAACTGCATCTTTCTGTCCCGCAGCGGGATTTACTGAAACCGGTTCCGCCGGAAAGCAATCCGCTTAACTGGGATGAAGGTAAGTCTGTTATATTTACCAATTATTTTTATAATCGCTATACCACCCGCTCAGAAGGCTATTCCAATACCACCGATTCATTAACGCTTAATTCCGGTATTAATATTTTAAAATGGCGTTTCCGTAATGACAGCCAGATAAATAATGATAAATATACGGCGGTCATGACCTGGCTTGAACGGGATATTGATTCGGTAAAAAGCAAACTGACACTCGGGGATTTTTATTCCGGCTCTGTTTTTTCCAACGGCAGTTCATTACGGGGTGTTCGTTTACGTAATGATAACAGCATGTTATCAAGCCGGGAAACCGGATATGCCCCGGTGATTCAGGGGATCGCCAAGACTCAGGCACAGGTAAAAGTGTATCTTGCGGATTCCGGAACAGAAATTTACAACACGGTTGTACCGGCCGGGCCGTTCGAAATCAGTGATCTCCTGCCGGTCTATTATTCCGGGGATCTGCTGGTCGATATTATTGAAGCCGACGGCAGCGTTCAGAAAATGCAGATTCCGGTGCAGAGCGGTTTATCCTTTACCCGTCCCGGTAAACTCGATTTCGATATCGGCGTGGGCAAACTGCGCTACCGTAATACCGTATTCGGTGACCCGGTAACCGATGCCTCATTACGCTATGGTGTCAGCAACCGGATTTCTGCCTCACTGGGAACGGTATTCAGTAACGATTATCTGTCCGGCGCCGCCGGAATGACCATCAATACCCCGGTGGGCGCCTTTAACGGCGAAGTGATCCACGCCAAAGCGACACTGAAAAATAATGATAAAACCCTTGAAGGGAATTCTTATAAACTCAGTTACAGCAAAACATTTCCGTCAACGGAAACCTATATCAACCTCTCTTCCATTCAGTTTGATACCAAAAACTATGTCAGCGTTTATAACGCGATGCAGATGAATCACGGCTATTTTCAGTATGATGAACAGCAGCAGAATAATGCCTATAAACTGAAAACCCAGTACACCCTGTCTATGAGTCAGCGCCTGCCGTATAACGCAGGCAGTGTCAGTGTCAGCGGTTCAACGGCAGATTACTGGAACAGCAGCAAAACCAGTAAGCAATATACTATGTCTTATACCACGAGCGTGTACAGCGCAGGGGTGATCGCCTCTCTCCGGAAAACCGATAATCAGTATAACAACGACACGCTCTTTTCATTATCGCTGAGCATTCCGCTGTCTGCCGGAAATAACACCTATCTGACCGCCAATTATCTCAATGCCGGCAATAACCGGAATATCGGTGCCGGTGTCAGCGGCAGTCTCAGCGACGATCTTGATTACTCATTATCCGCCGGACAGGATCAATATGAAGATGAAACCAGCCGTTACGCCACAGCCGGCGGCCGTTATAAAACCGGTATTGCGGATTTCTCGGCGGATTACAGCCATTATCCTGACTCAAAAACATTAAATGTAAGCGCCTCTGGTGCGATTGTCGGCCACAGCGGCGGATTACTTTTTGCCAACAGGCTGGGTAACTCCTTTGCCATTATAAAAGCGGAAGGCATTGAAAATGCGCAGGTGCTGGGAGCAGATACGCACACAAACAGCGCCGGTTATGCCATTCAGCCTAATCTCGTGCCTTACCGCAAAAATCTGGTCGGTATCGAAACCCGTGACCTGGGGCAGAATTACACCGTGGAAGAATCAAAACGCACGATTATTCCGCGTTCCGGCAGTGCAATATTTATCGAACTCGATACCCGTATCGGTGCTCCGGTGGTACTGAAAACCCGGGATTCTCAGGGAAATATGTTACCGCTGGGTGCAACCGTGTACGGACCGGATAACGAGCCGCTGACGTTTGTCGGCCAGGGCGGAAAAATCTTCCTGAATCTGAATGAAAAAATGACAACGATCCGCGTGGATACCAGCGCCGCCGACGGGCAGCAATGCGTGATTGACCTGACTGAGATTAATCACAAATACCTGATGAATGATAAAGTGTCGGTCGTGACAGCGACCTGCGGGATAATTAATGATGAGAATTAAATCACTGCTTTTTTTCTTCGCCATGATAGTCAGCACGCAGGTGTCCGCTTTCAGTACAGTAACGGACATTAAAGGCCACGTTGCCCCCGTCTGGCGGGGTGCAAAAGATATCAAAGCCACGATAGGTGTCTTTAACTCAGGCAGCTACCGCTTTGGGGAACCTATCCGGAATACCAGCGGACAGCTGATTGAAACTGAGTATGTCCCGCATTTTCACTTAAGTTATTCATCCCCCCGCTTCCGCTGCACCCGGGGTGAAACCTATCGTGCGGCTGTCACAACTGAAGGTATCGGAATCATTCTGGGCGAAAAAGACGGATATGCCGTGCTTAAATCCAATATACCCGGCGTGGGTTACCGGCTGGATATCGGCGGGGAAATTTCCGGAAACTATGTTAACCCCTCAATTACCCGCTACAGTAAAATAGGCGTAAATGGATCAACCGATATCGATCTTCCCTGCACATCACAAAGCCAGTTTGCACTGGGTGTCAAAGTCACGCTGGTCAGAACCGATGAACAACCGGATGACAGCCAGGGGCTTACGTTTTTACCGGTACATATAGCATCACCTTATCCGGTGGCTATTTCAGTTTATGACCCGGCCGGAAACCTGGTGCTGGACGGAAGATGGTCAATTCCGCTGAAAAAAACCAGTAACATCGCGGTTAAATACCTGAAAGAGTCCTGTCAGTACCGCTTTTCCAACCGCGAGCAGATTATCAGCCTCGGTAAAGTGTCTTCCGGTCAGTTTTCCGGTCCCGGCAGTACCGCCTACGGGCAAAACGGCCCGCAAACCGTGGATGTGTATATCGACTGCGGCGGCACTAACTTTATTCAGAATATCCGTGCCTCCGTTTTTGAAGGCGCCGGCGGTAATGAAGCCTCCGCCGCGCTGCGCCGTCAGGGGGTGCTGCTGAATAACCTGACCGGACAGAATGCCGCGAAGGGCGTGGGGGTTCAGGTACTGATCGATAATAATGCCAGGCCGCTCGGTACCGATATGCCGGCCTATATTGATGATGAAACTCAGTGGGATGTGGTAAAAGGCGGCGGAATTATCAAAGGTGTCTATCATTTTGCGGTCAGCGGACGTTATTATCAGACAGAGCCTCAGATTCGTGAGGGACTGATTCAGACTACTGCCGGATTTACCCTGATTTATCGCTGACGGCTGAACATCTTTTTTATCAGGGTTCTGAATAGTCCGCCGATATTAATCATAATATATGACTGCAACGGATATCTTATTGATGAAAAAAATACTGCTGGCCGGTGTGATTGCCGCCTGCTCTGCCTCTGCTTATGCTGTCCCTGATACCTGGTCAATGGGGACTGCTCAGGGATTTACTGAATACGGTATCAGTAACGGAGCCGGTAATGCCGTCATTATCGCCTGCAACGAAGGTGCGGGGGAAGGCTATGACAACAGCGTGTCTGTTTACAGTAATGACCAGAGCCTTGACGGTGACGTCTCTTTCCTGATTGATGATGAAGCCTATTATATTCCTGAAAACACCACGACCCGCAGTGGTGCTAATGCCTGGGTCAGTTTCACCTCAGCCATTACCCGGGCATCTGAATTTGAAGTGTATGTGAATAACAAACCGGCCGGGAAGTTTAAGCCCCGCGCCAAAAACAGTCAGAAAATCTTCAGTGATTTTGAATGTGCCCCGGTTGAATAACCTGCACGATATGATGATAACGCCGCTGTTTCCGGCGGCGTTATTATTTAACAGTTAGTCGTCACTGTCTTCCGGATTTTCCGGCAGCGTGATTTTCACACGGTTAATCCGGTGATTCTGAATTTCCAGCGGTTCAAACAGACAACCGTCAATACTGATCTGCTCACCCACTTTCGGCAGACGCTGTAAATGTTCCATCAGCAATCCGGCCACGGTTTCATATTCCCGTTTTTCGTCCAGTGTCAGCGGAATATAATTGATCAGATCTTCCAGCGGCATAAAACCGTTGGTTATCCAGCTGTTATCATCCGTAAACTGAATATCATGACGGGCATCATTTTCAATACCGCTGACCGGCAGATTTCCGGCGATGGTTTCCATCACGTCCGTCAGTGTCACCACCCCTTCAACATAACCGAACTCATCCGCCACAAAGGCAAAGTGAGTCTGCGCCTGGCGGAACTGCTCCAGCGCTTTCAGTAATGACAACTGCTCCGGGAACACCAGCGGCTGCTTGATCAGTGCATGCAGATCCAGCGTATCCTGCTGTAAACGCTGATGCAGCAAATCAATCACATGCACCACTCCCAGCAGTTCATCATCATCCCCCGAGCCTTTAATCACCACCCGGGTATGCGGGTTTTTGATCAGCAATGCGGCGATTTCATCACTGGTGGCATCAATCCGCAGCATTTCCACATCATGACGCGAGGTCATAATACTGTTGACGTTACGCTGAGACAGCCCCAGTACGCGGACAATCATCTGCCGCTCTTCCGGATCAAAAATATCCTGGTTATCCGAAATCAAATCTGCAGTGCGGTTATCCAGCTCCGATGATTCACGTTTACCGCTCAGAATACGCAGTACTGCTTCCGCTGTACGCTGACGCAGGGAATTCCGCCCGCGCAGAAACTTACGGCGGTTAAACATCGCCACCTGATTGAGCATTTCAATCATGATGGAGAAACCGATCGCCGCGTAGAGGTAACCTTTCGGAATGTGATAGCCGAACCCTTCCGCCACCAGGCTGAAACCGATCATCAGCAGGAAGCTGAGACACAGGATAACGATGGTCGGGTGTTCATTGACAAAGCGGGTCAGCGGACGGCTGCCCCAGATCATCAGCAGCATTGCAATAACCACCGCAGTGACCATAACACCGATATGATCCACCATCCCGACTGCCGTGATCACGGAATCCAGAGAGAAGACTGCATCCAGCACGATAATCTGTGCCACCACCGCCCAGAATTTCGAGGTTTTCCGCTGCTGTCCGTCATTATGCTCACCGCCTTCCAGCCGTTCGTTAAGCTCCATCGTGGCTTTGAAAAGCAGGAACAGTCCCCCGATCAGCATAATTAAGTCACGCGCACTGAATGCATGCCCGAACATCGTGAACATCGGTTTGGTCAGCGTGATAAGCCAGGAGAGACTGAACAGCAGAATAATACGCATGATCAGCGCACACAGCAGACCGGTTATACGGGCTTTGTCACGCAGCGCAGGCGGAAGTTTATCGGCAAGAATGGCAATGAAAACGAGGTTATCAATACCAAGAACAATTTCGAGTACGATTAGTGTGGCCAGGCCGGCCCAAATCGACGGATCAGCGATCCATTCCATACGGTTAGTTTTACCTTTTATTCACACAGCTTATGCTGCACACGAAATAATGCGGATTGTCCGGCCAAATAGCAATAAAAAATTCCGCACTTTGCCGCTGTTCCTGTTGTGCGCAATGACGATACCGTTTGCATCAATCGCTACCACGCGGGCTTTACATGCGTTAAACTGTGACGAAATTAACAGTCAGCTAACGAAATCGTCGTTAGTCACGGGTCAATTCCTGAAGGAGTCTTCATGTCCAAACAACAAATTGGTGTTGTCGGTATGGCCGTTATGGGCCGTAACCTCGCACTGAATATCGAAAGCCGCGGTTATTCTGTTTCTGTTTTTAACCGCTCTTCTGATAAAACTGACGAAGTGATTGCTGAAAACCCGGGGAAAAAACTGGTTCCCAGCTACAGCATTGAAGAGTTTGTTGACTCCCTGGAAAAACCCCGCCGTATCCTGCTGATGGTCAAAGCCGGTGAAGCCACCGATAAAACCATCGCGTCCCTCACCCCGCATCTCGATAAAGGTGACATTCTGATCGACGGCGGTAATACCTTCTTTCAGGACACCATCCGCCGTAATAAAGAACTGTCCGCGCAGGGCTTTAACTTTATCGGCACCGGTGTTTCCGGTGGTGAGGAAGGTGCACTGAAAGGGCCGTCCATTATGCCGGGCGGACAAAAAGAAGCTTACGAACTGGTTGCCCCGATCCTGAAACAGATTGCCGCGCAGGCTGACGGTGAGCCGTGTGTCACTTATATCGGTGCTGACGGTGCCGGTCATTATGTCAAAATGGTGCACAACGGTATCGAATACGGCGATATGCAGCTGATTGCCGAAGCGTATTCTGTGATGAAAAATGCCCTCGGCATCAGCAATGATGAACTGGCATCGGTATTCAGCGAGTGGAATAACGGCGAACTGAGCAGCTACCTGATTGATATCACAAAAGATATCTTCCGTAAGAAAGATGAAGACGGCAACTACCTGGTCGATGTGATCCTCGATGAAGCCGCTAACAAAGGCACCGGTAAATGGACCAGCCAGAGTGCACTCGACCTCGGTGTGCCGCTGACGCTGATCACTGAATCCGTGTTTGCCCGTTATATCTCCTTCCTGAAAGACCAGCGCGTTGCGGCATCCAAAGTGCTGAAAGGACCAAAAACAGCAGCATTCAGCGGCGATAAAGCAGAATTTATCGAGAAAGTCCGCCGTGCCCTGTATCTGGGGAAAATCGTCTCTTACGCACAGGGCTTCTCACAGCTGCGCGTTGCTTCTGACGAATATAACTGGGATCTGAACTACGGCGAAATTGCGAAAATCTTCCGCGCCGGTTGTATCATCCGCGCCCAGTTCCTGCAGAAGATCACTGACGCTTATGCGGAAAACCAGGCACTGGCTAACCTGCTGCTGGCCCCTTACTTCACACAGATTGCCGATGAGTATCAGCAGGCGCTGCGTGACGTGGTCTGCTACGGTGTTCAGCACGGTATTCCGACACCAACCTTCTCTGCCGCTATCGCCTATTATGACAGCTACCGCAGTGCGGTACTGCCGGCGAACCTGATCCAGGCACAGCGTGACTATTTCGGTGCACATACTTATAAACGTACCGACAAAGACGGCGTGTTCCACACGGAATGGTTAGATAATAACTAATTCCTGATCTTTATTATGATCTGAAAAACCGCACAGACCAGACCGGTCTGCGCGGTTTTTAACTATCAGAGGTTCGGTATGACTGAATTAAAACAACAGGATAATAATCCGTGGGGAAAGGTCATTCTCCCCGCCAAACAGACCTTCCGGCTGTCTGCTATGCTGCTTACCCTGCTGTTAGTGCTGCTCAATACCGGCATTTATTTTTATCAGGAACTTTATGTCTCACCGCTGCCGTCGCGGGAAAGTAATCTTTTACTGTTTGGTGCCAATGTTTATCAACTGTCACTGACCGGTGACTGGTGGCGTTATCCGATCAGTATGATCCTTCACGCCGATATATTTCATCTGGTACTCAATTGCCTGGCGCTGTTTGTTATTGGTATTAACTGCGAAGCGCTGTTCGGTAAATTCAGAATGCTGGTTATTTATGTGGTTTCCGGTATCAGTGCCTCATTATTCAGCGCCCTTTGGCAATCAACAGAATTTAATACGGAACAATCATTTTATTTATACGCACACACGGTGTATATCACCGTCAGTGTCGGTGCATCCGGCGCCATTATGGGCATTGCAGCCGCAACAGTGATATTTCTGATTAAAGAGGGATTTAACCCGGCGCTGCCGGCAGATGTCCGCGCATTGTACTCACGTAACCGGTTGTCTGTCGGTGCTATGATCGTGCTGACACTGGTTAACGGAATGCAGGCGGGGACTGACAATATCGCGCACCTCAGCGGTGCGGCTACCGGCGTGGTACTGGCGCTGGCATACCTGGTATTTACGGCGAAAACCCCGGCAGGTAAGCGGATTTATTCACTCTGTATCTCAGTATCGGTAATTTTACTGCTTGTTTTTGTTATCAGAGCGGTTTCGTTTTCCGATAATCCGCGCCTGATAAATGAACGGGCATTTATATTACAGGAAATGAATAATGAATCTTCCGCCGGATTGACGGCGGAATAATTCAGAACTGTGAACAGAAACAAATTTAAAATATATGCGGCGAAAAGAGAGTGAAATGATTGATTCTGGTCACATTAATCTCACCGTTAAATCGCTATGGTGATTAAACGATTAATGACATAAGCAGGTGATGATATGGATTATTGGTTTGTATCGTACAAAGTGCGCGCCCGTAACGGAGACACTTTACAGGGACATCAGATCACAGAAACTGAAGCCGGTGTGTCACCCCGGGATGCATTAGAAGAAGCCACTCAGAAAATCGCCGACGAGTCACAGGCCGACCTGCGTTCAGTCCGCATTATTGCATTTAACCGCGTGTAATTAACTCCCCCTTATAAAGCGAAACCCCGTCAGATACGGGGTTTTTTTTACTGCTTTTATACCGCCACTTTTTCGATATTGACCTTATCGCCGATTGCTAATCGCCCGAGAGCCGTTTTCAGCAGTGTATCAGTGAAAAGATAAAAACCGACATGGCTGTTATCAATTGCCGCCACCGTCAGACAGCAGCCGTTATACGACACGGAATCACCAATCGTCAGTCCCGGTAATAATTCTGCAGGAAACTGCACAATATGAATCAGATGATCATTGTTTTCTTCAATTTTTAAAATCAGTGCCGTGCCCTGCACAACCCCGGTAAAAATCTTATCCAAAGCCAACCTCACACTTTCCGTATTGATACAAAAAAACCGCAGCGGATAACCGGTGCGGCTTATCGCGTTTTACAGTGTAACCGGCACCAGGAACTCAGTGGCGGCAATCACGACCAGCAGGCCGACGAGCACCGGAACCGATGTCCGTTTCACCACTTCAAATGGTGAAATTTTCGCCATACCGGCAACCGCAACCACCACACCGGAAACCGGTGACATCGTACGGCCCAGGTTGGACGCCTGTAACATCGGGATCACCAGGTAGGCCGGGTTGATACCCATCTGCTGTGCCAGACGCGGGATCAGCTCGACAAATGCGTAGAATGGTGCGTTACCGGAACCGGTGGTCATCGCCGCCAGCATAGTAATAATCACCAGTGCAATCATCATCACGATAGCACCTGAACCGAAAGACTGCGCCAGGTCGATAAGACCGGAAATAAAGCCGACGGTGCTCAGACCCTGGGCGAACACACCTGCCGCAACCAGCAGCATAACCACGGTTGCAAAGGCATCAGCCATACCGCGGTAGCAGACATCCAGTCCTGCATACACTTTTTTGCCGTCAAAACCACGGACAAATTCAATAATGGCAGAAAGGATAATACAGCCGACAATAATCGTGATGATATGTAATTCAGGCAGCACGATGTGGCTCAGGAAACCGATGCTGAACGGCTTACCATCAAACAGCAGAACACCGATGATCGGCATAAACGGCAGAATGGCGTAGAACTTAGGTGCATTGGTGGTAATTTCTTTGACATCCAGGATTTCAGATTTGATATCTTCTTTGCGATCCAGGAAACGCTGCCAGAAATAGTGGGCAATCGCCATAGACACAATCGCCACGATAGAAATCGGCAGTGTCAGGCTGAAAGCGAACTCTTTCAGCGGAATCATCGAGGCTTCCGCCGCAATCACCACGTCACCGGAGGTCGGTGCCAGGATAATCGCCGCCGGAGACGCACAGATAGCCGCAGCCGCACCACGGCTGATCCCCACGTTCACCATGACCGGGAACAGGGTTGCCATCAGTAACACGCCCAGACCGGTAGCCGAAGACACCGCCAGAGACATCAGACAGGCAATAAAGTAGGCAACAATCATCAGCAGATACGGAGAGTTCACGACCTTCAGCGGTTTGGAGACCATTTTGATGACGACATCGTTGGCACCGATATGGGTCATATAAGCCGCAAAACCGCACAGTACCATGATCATCATACCGAGGTCGCCGCCGCGGTTCATCAGCAGGTACTTCACATACTCAATAATGTTTGTCGGTCCCCAGCCAGTGGAGGCGGCGGCGGACGGCAGGATATTTTTTCCCATCATGACACTGATGATCAGAAGCAGTAAGCCCCCGACCATCAGCACCCCTGTTGCTGAATACCCTTTAATAATATAGCGCCCGACGCCGACGGCGACGACAGCACCAATGAGAAGGTCTAACATTTCTGCTCCTGTCTGGTATTTTTATTTATAAAAATGATTAATGCACTGTGCCGAAAACCGGAGTGAGATTAAATGATATGTATCAATGAACCTTGGTTATTACCCGTATCATTTATGTATTCCGGCCTTCTGCATTAAAAAAGCAGTGACAATATAAATTATCGTCACTGCTCTGTTTGTATAAATTGTCCGCGAATTTATAACCGGTTAATTAAGGATTCCACAGCGTTGAGATCCCGCCCGGTTTTTTCATTCAGCAACTCTCCGGCTGCCTGTTTTACCCGCTGCTGTAACTGATTACGCAGCAGGGTTTCCACTTCAAATTTATACTGAATATTATCCCAGTCACCGAACAGCACAACCGGAATACGGATGGATTGCAGCCAGGTCACCAGATCGTTGGTTTTCCCCCAGCCTTTTAAGATCTGAACACCCAGGTTCACATCCAGATTCTGTTTCACCAGATTGGTCCGCCCGCTGCCGGTAATATTAAAGGCATCGGATACCGCCAGAATTTTACTGATTTTCACTTCACCGTTATTCAGCGTACCGATAGCTTCCAGTTTTTTCGCTTCGGTCATGGCATCCATGGATTGCGGCTGAGCCACTTTGTCAGTTGCCTGGGAAAGTGACTGCTGGATCAGATACGGAATATTCAGACCAAGCAGCTTAACATCGGTAATTGTCAGTGCCACATCACCGCGCCAGTTGTTTAATACCGCGTCCTGGTCATAACCGGTACCGCGCAGATCACCGTCAAAGCTCAGACGTCCGGTGAATTTTTCCGGCATTTTAAACGCCGTCAGCAGCGGTTTTACATCAATATTCTGCAGCAATGGTTTAATACGCAGCTGCGCCGGGACCTTTTCGGAATAAATCGTCATCGGCAGTGAGAAACGGCCGCCGAATACGTTACCGGTCATTTTGGAGATTTCAGTGATACTGCCCCGGTTCTCTGCTTTCACCGTCAGCTGCCCGATCTCCATCCCCTGATAAATCAGGGAATCCACATTCAGCGCCAGCGTGGCATTGAAGTGATTCATAAAGGTCAGGTCATATTTATCCGCGTTACTGCCGGTCGTGATCACGGCCGGTTTGGTGGCAACCGGTTTTTCCCCGTTTTCTGAATGCACGGCACGCTCATAACCGAGCAGGTTATCCAGATTCAGTTTTGAGGAGGCCAGCTGGATGTCATAACGCGGGGTTTCACCAAGCGCCGCTTCGATTGTGCCGCTGAGCTGACTTTCGTTCGCGCTCAGTTTCAGGTTTTCCAGAATCAGGGACTGAGGCGCCTGACCGACCGCTTCGTGCCAGGTATAGGTCGTCGTACCATTACCGTTGATGCCGTTGGCATACAGACCGGCACCGGACAGGCGGTAATTCAGACGGTTAATATTGCCGCTGACCTGTACCGGATACTGGGAAAGGTCGATATCAGAACTCAGGCTGAAAGAGAGCTCCTGCTGATTACGCAGAATATTGCTGTTCAGCGCTATCACATAGCGTTCAGGGGTATTGCGTTCGAGAGAGAAGTTAATGTCACGCATGTTAATCTGCGTACCGTCCTGAGCCTGCCAGACCAGCAGACTGTTGGCAATACGGATGCGATCCACATCAAACGACCATTTGTTTCCCTGCTCAACCGGTACCGGTCTGGCTTTCTGGTTACCCGGGGCCACAGGGACACTTTTCTTCTCCTGTGATTCGGTTTCAGGCAGGATTTTCAGCAGTGCGCCGTCAAGCATCACTTCACGGACCGATAACTGGTGTGATAACAGCGGCCAGAGCTCAACATCAAGACGCATATTTTCTGCCGTCACCACCGGTTCAGCGGCATCCGGTGCGGTCAGTGTCATTTTACCGGTGATGATGCTCAGTTTCGGCCAGACATGCCAGCGCATATCATCTTTCATTACCAGTTCGTAACCGGTGTCTTCCTTCACCTTGTTAACGATATAATCGCGAAAATCATTCGGGTTCACCAGCAGGATTAAGGCCGCAAGGCCCGCCGCCACAACGACAAGCAGAATAATCAGCGTGGTGAAAAATCGTTTCATAATCCCTGTTCCTTTCCCATTCTCTGTTGAACCCGCTGACGGACAGTTCTCTGTCCGCCGTTTAATCTTCGCTGATACGGCTGCCCACAGCTCCCTGCTGATTTTTATATTTCGCATCGCTGCGGCGGTTATACGGCCGGTCAGCGGAGCCGGATAACGGCTCAAAACTCAGGGCGCCGATCACCATGCCCGGACGTAATGCCAGAGGTAACTTACCTGAGTTATAAAATTCCAGCACGATTTGCCCGTGCCAGCCCGGATCGATCCGGTGTGCGGTGACGTGCACCATCAGACCGAGACGTGCCAGTGATGAACGCCCGTCCAGCCAGCCGACCATGTTATCCGGCAGCGTGACAGATTCCAGTGTTACCGCCAGTGCCAGTTCTCCCGGATGCAGGTAAAACACTTCATCTTCTGTCAGGGTGATTTCATCACTCATGACATTCTCCAGCGCCGCATTCACTTCTTCTTTCGGGCCGCTGAGATCAATATACGCTGCCGTATGGCCCCGGAATACCCGGAACTGATGTCCGAGACGGACATCCGCAGTCGCCCCGTTAATCCGCTCAACCGGCGGACGCGGGGAAATGGTCAGTCTGCCGTCATCAAGCCACTGAATAATGTCACGGTCACAAAGTCGCATGGTATCATCCTTCTTAAACTCAGCGTTTATCACCGGCGGATAAACGCGGGTTAATTCGTTGTCGGCGGCTTACTCGCAGAACTGACTGATTTTAGCTTTCAGAATATCAATCGCCACGCGGTTTTTACCGCCCCGCGGCACTATGATATCAGCATATTGTTTTGTTGGTTCAATAAATTGCAGGTACATCGGACGTACAGTTTTATTGTACTGTGCAATAACGGAATCCAGCGTGCGTCCGCGCTCATTCACATCGCGGCGGATGCGGCGCATCAGGCAGATATCCAGCGGGGTATCGACGAAAATGGAGAAGTCCATCTGTTCGCGCAGACGTTTGTCTGTCAGCAGCAGAATGCCTTCAAGAATAATCACCCGTTTCGGGCTGAACAGAACAGATTCCGGCTTGCGGGTATGTTCTGCATAATCATACTGCGGTAACTGAATAGACTTACCTGATTTCAGTGCTTTCAGATGCTGTAACAGCAGTTCGTGATCCATAGAGCCCGGATGGTCATAGTTGACCTTGATGCGCTCTTCCATCGGCACATCGCTCTGATCTTTGTAGTAGCAGTCTTCCGGAATCACACCGATATTGTGATCGCCCACCTGAGCACGTAACTCATGATAAAGCGTATTGGCAATCAGACTTTTTCCTGACGCGGATGCGCCGGTGATACCGATGATAGTGCACTGCTGCTGTGCTGTGTCAGCCATAATAGAAATAACCCGGTTTGAAAATAGGAGAGAAAAAAACCGAAACGATCTGCTGCGGCCTTTTTTGGTGCTTATCCGGCCGGGAGTAACAAAACGTGTCTGCCCGGCGCTGAATTATAGGGAGTAACGGCGCGAGATTCCAGCAGAATCGGGCATCCGGCCTCATTATTTCGGGGTAACCGCTCTTACTGCTGCCATAAAAAAAGACCGGCACATTACTGTGCGGGCCTTTTTTACTTTCCGGATGTGCCGGAGCTGACATAAACCCCGCTTATACTGCGCGGAAAGCGATTTCTGTCGGGATCTTATCCCCTTCCCAGAACATTTCTGCCGTCACATTGACCGCGATCTCACGGTAGATATCCGCAAATTCGCCGTCCGGGTCACGCATCACTGTCGGCTGGCCGCGGTCGAGGTCTTCACGCAGCGAAATATGCAGCGGCACCTGTCCCAGCAGTTTGGTGTGATAGCGTTCCGCCAGTTTCTCCGCCCCGCCGGTGCCGAAGATCGGCTCGACATGACCGCAGTTACTGCAGATGTGCGCACTCATATTCTCCACAATGCCCAGAACCGGCACGTTCACTTTCTTGAACATGACGATACCTTTCATCGCATCCACCAGCGCGATATCCTGCGGAGTGGTCACCACCACCGCACCGGTGACAGGAATGTTCTGCGAGAGTGTCAGCTGGATATCCCCGGTGCCCGGCGGCATATCGATGACCAGATAATCCAGATCCGGCCACAGGGTGTCCTGTAACATCTGCA
Source organism: Morganella morganii (assembly GCF_019242955.1). Taxonomy (GTDB): domain Bacteria; phylum Pseudomonadota; class Gammaproteobacteria; order Enterobacterales; family Enterobacteriaceae; genus Morganella; species Morganella sibonii. The sequence goes on along the minus strand of NZ_CP066129.1, from coordinate 1,230,719 downwards.
TCAGGGCTTTACTGGCCATCGGGCCGCGCCAGACCATGGCGTTATCATCAGTGACCAGATAACCGATAGAGTTGGAAGCCAGACCGTAGGCCATGATCGGAGCCATATGCTGGCCGTCCGGTGACGTCGGACGCTCTTTGGTGGTACCCAGCATGTTCGGGATGGACGGGCCGTAAATATCCGCATCGAGGATACCGACTTTTGCCCCTTCCGCTGCCAGTGCCAGCGCGAGGTTCACCGCGGTGCTGGATTTACCCACACCGCCTTTGCCGGAGCTGACCGCCAGAATATTGCGGACACCGTTAATACCCGGCAGATCATTGGCGCGGCGCAGCGTCGCGATATCATGGCGCAGTTTCCAGTCCACCGCCGCCGCACCGGTCACTTTACGTAATTCTTTGGTTTTTGCTTCAATCAGTGCTTCAAACGGACGCTTCCAGACAAACGGCATCACCAGCTCAACATGCAGCACATCATCCAGCATCGCGCAGTGATTCAGCGCTTTGATGGCAATCAGATTGCGTTTGAGTGTCGGATGCTCAAATGTCGCCAGTACCTGTGCGACCTGTTCGTTCAGCAATTCAGGGTTCATCTCCCCGGGGGATTTCGCATTCATCCCGGCTCCTTAGATTTATCATTTTTATTGCCTGTAACTATCGGCATCAATGATAGCAGAAGCCAACTGATTAATTTAGTCATTCCGCGCAAACCCGCACAAAACAAATCCCCTGCAACCGACAGGGTTATCACCGGATACTCACCGCAGAAAAAAGTCCGGAAAACCACACACAAAGCCGGATTACTGCTGGCAGGGGTGGACGGGATCGGTTAACATCAAAGACCCTTTATTATTTGAGGAAGTGAAATACTCTATGTCTCAGATCGCTAATAAAATTTTGGTAACCTGTGCGTTACCATATGCAAACGGTTCAATCCATCTCGGTCATATGCTGGAACATATCCAGGCTGATATTTGGGTCCGTTTTCAGCGAATGCGCGGCAAAGAGGTTCACTTCATCTGCGCCGACGATGCTCACGGCACACCGATTATGCTCAAGGCACAGCAGCAGGGGATCTCCCCTGAAGAAATGATCGCCAAAATGAGCGTCGAGCATCAGAAAGATTTTGCCGATTTCGCCATCAGCTTTGATAACTACCACTCCACGCACAGCGAAGAGAACCGGGTATTATCAGAGAATATCTATCTGGCGCTGAAAAAGAACGGCCATATTGAAACCCGGACCATTTCCCAGTTGTACGATCCGGAAAAAGGCATGTTCCTGCCGGACCGCTTTGTGAAAGGCACCTGCCCGAAATGTAAAGCGGAAGACCAGTACGGCGACAACTGTGAAGTGTGCAGCGCGACCTACAGCCCGACCGAGCTGATTAACCCGCGCTCCGTGGTTTCCGGTGCCACACCGGTACTGCGTGAAAGTGAGCACTACTTCTTTGATCTGCCGGCTTTCGCTGACATGTTACAGGCATGGACCCGCAGCGGCGCGCTCCAGGAGCAGGTCGCCAATAAAATGCAGGAGTGGTTTGATTCCGGTCTGCAACAGTGGGATATCAGCCGTGATGCGCCGTATTTCGGGTTTGAAATTCCGGGCGCGCCGGGTAAATACTTCTATGTCTGGCTGGATGCGCCTATCGGCTATATGGGTTCATTTAAAAACCTGTGTGACAAGCGCGGCAATCTCGATTTCGATGAGTTCTGGAAAAAAGATTCTGATGCGGATCTGTACCACTTTATCGGTAAAGATATCGTGTACTTCCACAGCCTGTTCTGGCCGGCCATGCTGGAAGGCAGCGGTTACCGCAAGCCGACCAACCTGTTTGTCCACGGCTATGTGACCGTTAACGGCGCGAAGATGTCCAAATCACGCGGCACCTTTATTCAGGCACGCACTTATCTGAATCACCTGGATGCTGACAGCCTGCGTTACTACTATGCGGCGAAACTCTCTTCACGCATTGATGATATCGACCTTAACCTGGAAGATTTCGTACAGCGCGTTAACAGTGACATCGTCAACAAAGTGGTTAACCTGGCATCCCGTACGGCGGGCTTTATCAAAAAACGCTTTAACGGCCGCCTGAGCGCAACACTGGCTGAACCTGAGTTATATCAGCAGTTTATTGATGCTGAGAAAACTATCAGCGAAGAGTATACCGGCCGTGAATTCGGCAAAGCTATCCGCGAAATCATGGCGCTGGCCGATGTGGCCAACCGTTATATTGATGAGAAAGCACCGTGGGTCGTGGCGAAACAGGAAGGTAAAGATGACGAACTGCACGCTATCTGTACCGTGGGAATCAACCTGTTCCGCGCACTGATGACCTACCTGAAACCGGTTATGCCGGAACTGGCGGCACGCAGTGAAGCGTTCCTGAATCAGGAACTGACACTGGACGGCATTGCAAAACCGCTGCTGGATCATCAGATTGCGGACTTCAAAGCGCTGTTCAGCCGTATTGAAATGGCAAAAGTGGATGCGATGATTGAAGCCTCCAAAGAAGATATCAAAGCCATGTCCGCCAAACCGGTCAGCGGCCCGCTGGCAGATGATCCGATTGCGGATACCATCAGTTTTGATGATTTTGCCAAAGTGGATATGCGTATCGCACAGATAGTGTCTGCTGATTTCGTTGACGGCTCTGACAAACTGCTGAAACTGGTATTGGATCTCGGCGGCGAAACCCGTCAGGTCTTCTCCGGTATCCGTCAGGCTTATCCGGACCCGAAAGCGCTGGAAGGCCGTCTGACGGTGATGGTTGCCAACCTGGCACCGCGCAAAATGCGGTTCGGGATCTCTGAAGGCATGGTCATGGCCGCAGGTCCCGGCGGAAAAGATATTTTCCTGCTCAGCCCGGATTCCGGTGCACAGCCAGGCCAGCAGGTGAAGTAAGTCCTGTAAATCAGCAGTAAAAATAACGGCAGCGCATCATTCAGATCCGCTGCCGTTTTTTATACAGATAATAAATGCTGATTGCTTTGCCGCCGCTGTGTCAGTGTGCTTTCTATTTCCCGGCGGATGCCCCCTCAAACACCGCCTGAGCATCTCTTCCCAGTGTAACCAGATCTGCATATCCCTCTTCTTCCGGCTGATAGTCTGATTCCGGATAATAGGAAAATGCCCCCATACCGCGGTGTCCGACAAATGCCAGCCTGTCCATTGCAGTAATATTATGCAGCGGAATGCCCTGCCGCCGGAATACTCTATCCTGCAGCAAACGTCCCCAGCCATCCGGCAGGCTGTCCGCAAAAAGACCGTGCAAACCACCGTGCGGATTGGCTGGTGCGGGCTGAAGCTCAGTGCTGGTCTCCAGTGTCAGAGGCGAACTGTTGCCGAAACGCCGGAGATAATCACGGTGATACTGAAAAAAAACGCCGGTTCGGTTCTGTACCAGCGTTCCGGCTTCTGTTGTTTCCCCCGCAGACAGTGTCCGTACTACCGTCAGTTTCTGAACAGGCTTAAAATTCATCTTTCAATACCTCTTCTATTGTCTGTGGTATCTTCACCTCAGTGCGTTTTTTCGGATCGACAACATCATAAAGTACACCGATATCATCCAGGCATTGCCATAATGTTAAAAGCTGACGGAATGATATGCGCCCGGTCAGCTCGAATTTTTTTATGGTAGATGCGGGAACCAGACTGCGGGCAGCCAGAGCATCACGCGACCATTTCCGGCTTTCGCGTTTTTTACGCAGCCAGACGGCAAATGCTTTGCTGACATCCGCATCAGTTAATAACAGCCGGGATAGCATCAGACCTCCTTTGGACATTATAATATCCAAAAATGATAATTTGACTAAAAATTGGATACTATTGTATCTGATATTTCACCCGACGTCCGTTACAATCAATATTTAGCGGCTATAAATGTATAAAAAACGATCAAGACAACCACACCGTTATACTATTTTTTTCGTGACCTGTAGCACAAATAAAAAGTTAATTGTATGATGAATGAGTTCATCCAAGAAGGAACATTATCATGAAACCAAAACAGATAGCGGAAACCGGCTGGCGCTATCTCCGGGCATTTCTGATCCTGTATCTGTGCCTGTTTGCCGGCAATATTATCGCGGTGTTACTGCCGTTTTCCGTCCCGGGCAGCATCGTGGGCATGCTGCTGCTTTTTGTGCTGCTCGCACTGCAGATTGTTCCGGCGCACTGGGTTCAGCCCGGCTGCACCTTATTAATGAAAAACATGACAATGTTATTTCTGCCGATCGGCATCGGTGTGATGAACTATTACGATACCCTCAGCGCCCAGCTGCTTCCGATCCTGGTTGCCTGTGTCGTCAGTACTTTTATTGCCATGTGTGCTGTTGCACTGAGTTCTGAATTTATTCACCGCCGTCATGTGCCGGTTCCGGAACAACAGGAAGCCGATGCGGTTGCCGCAGTAACTGAAAAAACCGAACAACAAGAGAAACGCAAATGTTAACGCATATCTGGTGGTCGCTCCCGCTTACCATCGGCGTCTATTTTCTCGCCAGAGCTATCTATATTAAATTTAAGCTGCCGGTATTAAACCCGCTGCTGATATCCATCGTGATTATTATTCCGCTGCTGATATTCACCGGAATCTCATACAACCACTATTTCGAGGGCAGCCGTATCCTTAACGACCTGCTGCAACCCGCGGTGGTGGCGCTGGCGTTTCCGCTGTATGAGCAATTGCATCAAATCCGTGCACAGTGGAAATCCATTATCACTATCTGCTTTGCCGGGAGTGTGATTGCGATGGTCACCGGCACCGCCATTGCCTTTATGATGGGCGCAACACCGGAAATCGCCGCCTCTATTCTGCCGAAATCAGTCACCACTCCGATTGCGATCGCTGTTTCTGATTCCATCGGCGGTGTCGCGGCAATCAGTGCAGTCTGTGTGATTTTCGTCGGGATACTCGGCGCTATCTTCGGCCATACCCTGTTCAAACGACTGAAAGTCACCACGAAAGCCTCACGCGGCCTGGCAATGGGGACAGCCTCTCACGCCCTCGGTACTGCCCGCTGTGCGGAAGACGATTATGTGGAAGGTGCTTACAGCTCACTGGCATTAATGACCTGCGGGATTATTACTTCTCTGATGGCGCCGTTTATCTTTCCGGTTCTGCTGGCTGTGTTCGGATAACCTGAAAATTTGAGTTCCATCTCGCAAATTCAGCATTTGTTTCATTCGTTTCATAATGAACGTGATAAAAATCACGTTCATTATGTGCAACTCCCCGCTAAAATGATCTTATTGATAATGGAGGTCATTTTATGCAAAACCGCTTTCATGCAGCCCTGAACACACTCCCTTCCCCGTTACAGACACTGCTGACAGATATTGTGTGCGCTGATACATTCCCCGGATATTTATCCGCCAAACAGGTCACTGCACTCTGCAACGCCGCAGGTACTGATGAGGATGCACTCGCGCTGGCCATGTTGCCGCTGGCGGCAGCCTGTGCTGTGACACCGGTATCCCGGTTTAATGTGGGTGCGGTTGCACACGGACTGAGCGGAAACCTCTATTTCGGTGCCAATATGGAGTTCTGCCATGTGCCGTTACAGCAAACGGTACACGCGGAACAGAGCGCGATCACCCACGCCTGGCTGCGCGGCGAAAACGGTTTGCGCAAAGTCACCGTCAATTACACACCGTGCGGCCATTGCCGTCAGTTTATGAATGAACTGAACAGCGGCACAGAACTGCTGATTCAGTTACCGGAACTGGCCGCTATGCCGCTGAAAACCCTGCTGCCGCATGCTTTCGGCCCGGTGGATCTGGGGATTGAAACCCGTCTGTTTGACCAGGTGCATCATGGTTATCATTTCCTTGCCACTAATGCGGTGGTCGGAAAAGCGCTCGAGGCGGCTAACCGCAGCCATGCGCCGTACTCTCATTCCCACAGCGGTGTGGCTCTTCAGGACAGCCGCGGACGCATCTACAGCGGTGCTTATATTGAAAATGCTGCCTTTAACCCGGGGCTGCCGCCGTTACAGGCCGCATTGATCTTTATGAATATGGCGGGCGGCGACCTGCACGATATCCACCGCGCTGTACTGGTGGAAGGCAGTAATGCCACACTGTCACAATGGGAAAGCACCTCTGCCACACTGAATGCCCTGGGCTGTCAGGATATCGCTCTGTTCAGTTATTGATCCTCTCCCTCTGAGGTTGGTGCTCACCGGTTCCGGGCATCAACCTTTACGTGATTACTCAATATAAATCTATCCCGCCTCTCACTTTCACACATCGGTATCACTAATTTCGTAACAATTACTGTACATATTTTTCAGATAACTTAGGATCAGTGCGTCCTGTCTTAAAAATGTCAATTGGCAAAGAGTAGTCATACATGGAACTGGAATACGAAAGCAAACGTGCATTATATATCCCGTATGCGGGCCCTATCCTGTTAGAGTTCCCGCTGCTGAACAAGGGAAGCGCCTTCTCCGAAGAAGAGCGCAGTAATTTCAACCTCCACGGCCTGCTGCCTGAAGCGGTGGAGACCATCGAAGAGCAGACTGAACGCGCCTATCGTCAGTATTCTGATTTTAAAAACGATACGGATAAACATATCTACCTGCGTAACATTCAGGATACGAATGAAACGCTGTTCTACCGTCTGCTCAATGCTCACCTCAAAGAAATGATGCCTATCATTTACACCCCGACAGTCGGGGCGGCCTGTGAGCATTTCTCAGACAGTTACCGCCGTGCGCGCGGGCTGTTTATCTCTTATCCGAACCGCGCTTACATTGATGACATGCTGCAGAATGCCACCAAGCAGAATGTAAAAGTCATCGTGGTCACCGATGGTGAGCGGATCCTCGGTCTGGGTGACCAGGGGATCGGCGGGATGGGTATCCCGATTGGTAAACTCTCCCTGTATACTGCCTGCGGCGGTATCAGCCCGGCGTATACCCTGCCTATCGTGCTGGATGTCGGTACCAATAATCAGCAGCGCCTGAACGACCCGCTCTATATGGGCTGGCGTCATCCGCGGATTACCGGCGAAGAGTATGATGAATTTGTTGATGAATTTATCAATGCCGTTAAACGCCGCTGGCCGGATGTGTTGTTACAGTTTGAAGATTTCGCCCAGAAAAATGCGATGCCGCTGCTGGAACGCTACCGCGATCAGCTGTGCTGCTTCAATGATGATATTCAGGGAACCGCGTCAGTCACCCTCGGCAGCCTGATCGCCGCCAGCCGTGCTGCGGGCGGACAGCTGAAAGATCAGACCGTTGCTTTCCTGGGAGCAGGCTCTGCCGGATGTGGTATCGCTGAGCAGATCATCGCGCAGATGAAATCCGAAGGTCTGAGTGAAGAGCAGGCGCGTGCCCGTATCTTTATGGTGGACAGATTCGGTCTGCTGACCGATAAACTGCCGAACCTGCTGAACTTCCAGAGCAAACTGATCACCAAAAGTGACATTATTGCGGACTGGGATGTGCAGAATGATGCCATTTCGCTTGAAGATGTGGTCCGTAACGCCAAACCGACGGTGCTTATCGGGGTTTCCGGTCAGCCGGGGCTGTTTACGGAAGAGATTATCCGTGAAATGCACAAAAACTGTGAGCGTCCGGTGGTCATGCCGCTGTCTAACCCGACCTCCCGCGTGGAAGCGCGTCCGGAAGATATTATCGCCTGGACAGACGGCCATGCACTGGTTGCGACCGGCAGTCCGTTCAATCCGGTGATTTATAAGGATAAAACCTATCCTATCTCTCAGTGCAACAACTCCTTTATCTTCCCGGGGATTGGTCTGGGAGTGCTGGCTGCCGGTGCCAAACGTGTGACTGACGGTATGATGATGACCGCAAGCCGTGCACTGGCTGATTGTTCGCCGATGGTTATCAACGGCGAAGGTTCGTTACTGCCGGATATCGAGGATATCAAAAAAGTGTCCCGTATCATCGCCAAACAGGTTGCCAAGGAAGCACAGATCCAGGGTGTTGCCACCGTCACCTCTGACGGCGCTCTCGATGAAGCTATCGAACGCAACTTCTGGCATCCGGAATATCGTGTTTACCGCCGGACATCTTTCTGACGAATAGCCGGTGAACTGTCACTGAAAACCCGCCTCTGTGCGGGTTTTATTCTTTTTTTCACCCTTGCCAGCTTTTCCCCGCTCAAGTAATCTTAGCCTTATGGTAACTATATAGTGATAAAGGTCTCAGGAATAATGGGAAAAGCCCGGATATGGAAACGGATCATTCTGTGGCTGCTGGCAGGTATTATCCTGGCGGCAGTGGTGGCTATTGCGGCAGATCGCTGGATAAGCTGGAAAACCGCGCCCTATATTTATGAAAATATCAATGACCTGCCGCCGGCTGAAGTCGGTATGGTACTCGGTACAGCCAAGTACTACAGAAACGGGACAATTAACCAGTATTACCTCTATCGTATTCAGGGTGCGGTCAATGCGTATAACAGCGGCAAAGTGAAATATCTGCTGTTGAGCGGTGATAACGCGCAGCACAGCTACAATGAGCCGAGTACGATGCGGAAAGATCTGGTGAATGCCGGGATACCGGCCAGTAAAATTGTGCTCGATTTTGCCGGATTCCGTACGCTGGATTCAGTGGTACGGACAAGAAAAGTCTTTGATACCAATGGGTTTACCATTATTACCCAGCGTTTTCATTGCGAACGGGCACTGTATATCGCGATGGAGAAAGGAATTGAGGCACGCTGTTATGCCGTTTCTTCTCCGAAGAATATGTTTACTGTCCGGGCGCGGGAAGTGATTGCCCGGCTGGGGGCGCTGGCCGACTTATATATTCTCAATCGTGAGCCGCGTTTCCTCGGTCCGCAGGAGTCTATCCCGGCGCCGCAGACGCTGCCTGCAAATGTGCCGTCATACCCGGCAGTGACCCCGGAAGAGCTGAATGTGCTTTATCCGGAGCCGCCAGCCACCGCAGAAAAACCGGCAGAAACCGGAACCGGACAACCGGCACCGGCTGCACCGTAGTATCACTTCAGCGGGCAGCCAGTTTACCGGCTGCTTTCCGCCATAACCACTCCGCCGGTCCCTGAGAAAAGTAACGCAGCCACAGAGTGGAGAATAAAATGTTAATCATCCACATCAGCGGCACAAACGCCAGCAGCGTCAGGCGATCAAACTGACCGAAATAACCGAAGTACTCAAACACTATCACCCCGCACACCGATTGCAGCAGATAACTGCTCAGGGCTGTACGCCCGACCCGCTGTAAACAGGCCGAAACCGGTTTTAACTGCGGCTGCAAACCGTAAAACAGTGCGATAAGCCCGGTGGCCTGCACCGGCTGTAAAATATCGGCGAGCGGATACCCGACAGTGCCTAACCAGAAGACGCTCCAGCCGTTCAGGTATTCCATCCACACAACAACAGCCTGTAACAGCAGTGACGGGATCAGCAGCAATGCCGCCAGCCGCCGGTAGTGAGACAGCGGAAATGCCCCTTTCAGCCAGCCATTTTTCATCAGCACGGCTCCCAGCAACATCATCGCCAGTAATTGCCAGCCATACTGAACCACCATCATCATCAGCATGCCGCTGATGGTGCTGATTCTGTCCAGCATACCTGCAATGCCACCAGTGTTGGCGATCAGCACTTCATAATCCAGCATTTCCTGCGACGGCTGCCAGTACAGCAGTTTCAGCTCACCGTCTTCCGATAACAGGAAAAACAATAAAAACAATCCGGTCAGGACCAGCACCGGTACCAGCTTCAGCCACCAGCGGGAGGAAACATTATGGATGATCCAGCAGGCGGCCACGCCGGTCAGGCTGTACATCAGCAGGATATCCCCGCTCCAGAGCAGCGCCGTATGCAGCAGACCGATAACCCCCAGCACCAGCAACCGCCCCATATTCCATGACTGACTGTAGCGGCTGAGCATCATCAGTGTCGCACCAAACAGCAGCGCAAACATACCGAGGAATTTACCCTGCACCAGTACGCTCAGTACCGCCCAGGTCGTGACATCCGTTCCTGACGCTGACGGAATATAGACCGGGTTCAGATAGGCTGCGGACGGCAGGGCGAACCCGCTGATGTTGAGGATAAAAATACCGAGAACGGCCAGCCCCCGCACCATATCGAGAACATCAATACGTGCAGAGGCGGGAGTGGCAGACAATGTCATCGGTTAAATATGACGGGCTGCGCGCAGGAATTCCTGGCGGGTGTTCTGGCTGGATTTAAATAATCCGCCCAGTGAGGTGGTGGTGGTGGTACTGGTCGCATCGCGGATACCGCGGGCTTTGACACAATAATGCACCGCATCAATGGATACCGCCACGTTGGTGGTTCCGAGCAGCGTCTGAAGCGCCAGTAAAATCTGCTGTGTCAGACGCTCCTGCACCTGCGGACGCTGAGCAAAAAACTGCACAATCCGGTTAATCTTCGATAACCCGATAACCGTGTCTTTCGGGATATACGCCACCGTGGCTTTACCGTCGATAGTGACAAAGTGATGTTCACAGGTGCTGGTCAGCGTGATATCACGGACCGTCACCATCTCATCCACTTTCATTTTATTTTCAATCAGGGTGATTTTCGGGAAATTGTGATAATCCAGCCCTGAAAAAATTTCATCCACATACATCTTCGCGATACGTTTCGGGGTATCTGCCAGACTGTCGTCGCTCAGGTCGAGATTGAGCAGCTTCATAATTTCTGTCATGTGCGCTTCAATCTGAACCTTACGGGTTTCCGGCGGCAGTGTCTGCTCCCGCAATGGTGTCTCCAGCCCGCGTGCGATCAGCGCGGCGTGGACAAGTTCTGCTTCCCGGCTTAATGATGACATACCTTCTCCGACTATTTTTCAGGTGACTCCCGGTGCTGTGTTGCACCCGGCGGCCGGTCAATACCCGCCGCCCTGCTATTTTAGAGCAATACGCCGTTTTGTTAATCCATTTTGTGGTTTTGGTGATGAAAAGTTTGCACCGGAAATCCCTGTTAATACTACGGATATCAGCCGGAAAAAAATAACGAAAACATTTACCGGAAAAATGCCGGATAACAGATGTGTTATATAACCTCATAACGGAGACGGGAAATATCCTTATGATCAGCAAAAACAATTTCTTCGCTGCTCCGGGTGATATTTGAAATCATTGCAGCACTGACATCAAATGCAATACCGGCGAAAATCACACCTGCAGAAATAAACCCTGCACCTGAAACAGACAATAATTGTTCCTGATTTAATTCTTTCATAATTAACCTCTCAATTATTCAAATATAAAATACAGTATCTTTTTTGTCAGAACATAGAATCCCACATAAATCACCGGTGTAAGAAAGACATCAGTCATCACATTATCCGGCCTGACAATGCGCAGTGATGAGTGCGTGACCATCAGTGGCGTCAGTACCATACTGACATTCATGGACAGCAAGCGTGTATCTTTCAGATCATTAATTACCTTCTTAAGAATATTTTTCTTTCTCATCAGGAATGATTACCGGTTATTTTTCATTATGATGACTTTATGCCCTGAAAATTAAATAAAGCATAAACCGGTTAAGTGATAAACCCGTTTTTTTAGTTCTCTGTTTTTTATTTTTAATTAATTAAAAAGATAACAGGATTAATAAATAATAAACCTGTTATCCATGAGATAATTATTCGTTTATATCACTGCGATCACGGAACACCAGCAATCCACCGATAATCAGTGCCGCAAAGGCGACCCACAGTGCCGGTTCCAGTTTACCGGTAAAATATGCGGAAACCGAGGATACCAGCGGGCCGCCGAGCTGTCCGACGGCATACCAGGTGGTCAGCAGCCCGGCCATATAGCGGCCGTGCTCCGGAGCCAGTTCGCGTCCGCACTGGAATGCCAGCTGCACTGCCGCCATCAGGCCGCCGCCGACCAGAAAGGCACTGACTGCCAGACCACTGATACCCGGCATCACTTCCGCCGCCAGAATACCCGCTGCCTGTGCCCAGAGGGTGATTGCCAGCCGCCGCTGCGGCGTGAAAAAATGCCGCGCGGCAATTGCGGCAGCGATACCGGCAACAGCTGCGATACCAAATACCGGCCAGACAAACTGAGCAAACAGGCTGCCGGGAAAACGTGCCGCTGCCATCTGCGATAAAAACGTGGCGGGCAGGATATAGCCGAACCCGGCCAGAGCATAGCTCCACAATAAACGACGGATTTTCGGCGTCATCACCGGCTTGCTGTGCGGGGAGGCGCCGGTACTCAGTTCTCCCGGACGCGGCAGATAGCGGCTGACATACAGACTGAACACCAGCGCCGCGGCACCATAGATCCACCAGCCCTGCGAGGCGGTCAGTGATAAACCCTGAATGCCGATGGCCGCCAGTCCGCACAGCAGAATCCCGGTACCGGTTCCGCCGTAAACCGCAACACTCAGTGCCGGCCGGTTGAGTTTTGCCAGCGCATCATTGGTCCAGGCAGCGGCGAGTACCAGTGTCCAGCCGCTCGCCCAGCCGAAAAAAAAACGTGCGATACTGTGCAGCACCGCGCCGGAAATCACCGCTGACAGCAGTGTGATAATCACCGCGCCCCATAACCCGGTCCACAACCGCAGCTCAATGCCGCGTTTTGCCCGCATGGCATCAAAGGACCCGGCAAGATAACCGAGGTAATTCCAGGCAGCGACAATACCGGCGGTTGTCAGATCAAGCTGATGCTCGTCAATCATCAGCGGCACCTGCGGGGTAAAGGCAAAGCGCCCTATTCCCATGGCGACCACCAGCGCAAGAAAACCACTGACTGCAATATGAAGCGCCGTTGTCTGACGGGCGGAGTGAGATGTCGTCATATGAAATACAATATGTTAATAATTTGTAATATCGTTATACCAAAAGAAGACTTTAAAATGCAATAATCACTTCCGAAATCATATCTGTAGCTCACGCTTTTGTGCCATATCATTCAACTTGACCAGTAAGTCTGCCATAATGTCTTTCTCTTTATTATCCGTTTTATCTGCGCCCTGCGGGCACCGGGAGTGAAACAGCATCATGGCTAATCCGACAGAAAGTCACACCTCTTCGTTAATCTCTTTACAGGAAGCACTGGATAAGCTGCTCGCGACCCCGGCCGCGATCACCGGTACGGAAACGATCGCGCTGACGGATGCTGCCGGGCGGATCACTGCCGCACCCGTTATTTCGCCGATCAATGTACCGCCATTTGATAATTCCGCAATGGATGGTTACGGGCTGCGCCTGGCGGATTGGGACGGAAAAACCCCGCTGCCGGTGGCTGGCCGGGCACTGGCCGGTGTACCGTTTAACGGCGCATTACCGGCAGGACAATGTGTCCGTATTATGACCGGTGCCCCGGTACCGGCGGGTGTGGATACCGTGGTGATGCAGGAAGAAGCAGAAGTGTCAGATGCCGGTATCACCTTTACTGCCGGCATTACCGCCGGGCAGAATATCCGCCGCATCGGTGAGGATATCGCGCAGCACAGCGAAGTTTTACCGGCAGGCGCCAAACTGGCTGCCGCCCAGCTTCCGCTGATCGCCTCCCTCGGTCTGGCAGAATTATCTGTGGTACGCAAACTGAAAGTAGCGGTATTCTCCACCGGCGATGAATTGCAGGCTGTCGGCCAGCCGCTGGGTGACGGACAGATTTATGATACTAACCGGTTTGCGGTTCGTCTGATGCTGGAAAAACTCGGTTGTGACGTAATTGACCTCGGTGTGATCCCGGATAACCCGGAGATTCTGCGCGCCACCTTTGAAAAGGCCGATGCACTGGCCGATCTGGTGATCAGCAGCGGCGGCGTGTCTGTCGGGGAAGCGGATTACACCAAACAGATCCTCGATGAGATCGGTAAAATTAATTTCTGGAAACTGGCGATCAAACCGGGCAAACCGTTTGCTTTCGGTAAACTGAACAACGCCTGGTTCTGCGGCCTGCCGGGTAACCCGGTTTCCACCACCGTGACGTTCTATGAGCTGGTGCAGCCGCTGATTGCCCGTCTGTCCGGTTTCAGCCAGTGGCAGCCGCCGGTGCGCTTTAAAGCCGTCGCCACCACGCCGCTGAAGAAATCTGCCGGTCGTCTGGACTTCCAGCGCGGTATTGCCGGGGTGAATGAACAGGGTCAGATGGTGGTCAGAACCACCGGCGATCAGGGCTCACATATTTTCAGTTCTTTCAGCCTCGCTAACTGCTTTATTGTGCTGGAGCGTGAACGCGGTGCGGTTGCCGCCGGTGACACCGTTGAAATCGAATTTTTTAATCATTTACTGAAGAATGACTGATGGCGACTGAACCCGGACATATTGAACTCAGTGATGAAGAAGCGCTGCGTTATAACCGTCAGATAGTACTGCGCGGCTTTGATTTTGATGGTCAGGAAGCCCTGAAAGCCGGGCGGGTGCTGATCACCGGTCTCGGCGGGCTGGGCTGTGCGGCGGCGCAGTATCTCGCTGCCGCAGGGGTTGGTCATCTTACGCTGCTGGATTTTGATACCGTCTCGCTCTCCAATTTGCAGCGTCAGATCCTGCATACTGATGCCCGCATCGGGATGGCAAAAACAGAATCCGCCGCCATTGCGCTGAAAGCAGTCAATCCGCACTGTCATACCGAAACGGTCACCAAACAGCTGGATGATGATGAGCTGGCCGCCCTGATTCAGTCTCATCATGTGGTGCTGGATTGTACCGATAATGTGGCTGTCCGCGAACAGCTTAACCGCGCGTGTCATCAGATGAAGATCCCGCTGGTATCCGGTGCCGCTATCCGTATGGAAGGACAGATTTCTGTCTTTACCTGGCAGGAGGGCGAACCCTGTTACCGCTGCCTGAGCCGGTTATTCGGGGAGAACAGTCTGACCTGTGTGGAAGCGGGTGTAATGGCACCGCTGGTCGGCACCATCGGCACCCTGGAGGCGATGGAGTGCATCAAACTGCTCACCGGCTACGGGCAGGTGAGCAGCGGAAAAGTGGTGCTGTTTGATGCCATGCACATGCAGTTCCGCACCATTAATCTTAAGCCTGATCCTCAGTGCGAAGTGTGCGGCTGTAACGGATAGTCTCCGGTTTATCCAGATGGATCTGTGTGACGGCAGGCTGTGTTTCGGCTATCACACGGCCGTCACGGACAGAGTAACGCACCGGTACCTGACGGCGGACAGCATCAAACCCGTTTTCCACCGGCAGGATCAGCAGGCTGGCACGTTTGCCTTCCGCCACACCGTAATCCTGTAAATTCAGGGTGCGCGCGCTGTATTCCGTGATCAGTTTCAGCCCGTCATTAATCTGACCATATCCCATCAGCTGACAGACATGCAGCCCCATATGCAACACCTGGAGCATATTGGCGGTGCCCAGCGGATACCACGGGTCAAACACGTCATCGTGACCGAAGCAGACATTAATATCTGCCGCCAGCATCTCTTTGACACGGGTGATCCCGCGGCGCTTAGGATACGTATCAAAACGCCCCTGTAAGTGAATGTTCACCAGCGGATTCGCCACAAAGTTAATGCCTGACATTTTCAGCAGACGGAACAGACGGGAGGTATAGGCCCCGTTATAAGAGTGCATCGCCGTCGTATGGCTTGCGGTAACGCGCGCGCCCATGCCTTCGCGGTGTGCCAGCGCGGCAACCGTTTCAACAAAACGCGACTGCTCATCATCGATTTCATCACAATGCACGTCGATCAGACGATCATATTTCTGAGCCAGCGCAAAGGTTTTGTGCAGGGATTCCACCCCGTATTCACGGGTAAATTCAAAGTGAGGGATAGCACCGGCCACATCCGCGCCCAGGCGCAGTGCCTCTTCCAGCAGTGCCTCACCGTCCGGATAGGACATAATCCCTTCCTGCGGGAACGCGACAATCTGTAAGTCCACCCACGGCGCAACTTCCTGCTTCACTTCCAGCATCGCTTTCAGTGCGGTCAGTGTGGCATCGGAGACATCAACGTGTGTACGGACATGCTGAATACCGTTGGCAATCTGCCATTTCAGGGTCTGCCAGGCACGGGTTTTCACATCGTCATGTGTCAGCAGCGCTTTGCGTTCTGCCCAGCGTTCGATACCTTCAAACAGCGTACCGGACTGGTTCCACGCCGGTTCCCCGGCAGTCTGAGTGGTATCAAGATGAATATGCGGTTCGACGAACGGTGCCGTGACCAGACCGCCTTCGGCGTCCAGGCTCTCCGGCGGCACTTCACCGGCAGGCTGCTGCACAATCGCGGTAATGCGCTGATGATCAATGTCGATACGCCACAGACCATCACGATCCGGCAGACGGGCATTAAAAATATGTTTTACGGTTTGATTAAGCACGGGTCATCTCCGGGTTGGTTGTGCGACGGCGGTTAAGTAACGGATTGAGGACAGCATAGCTTAATGCACCGCCGAGAACTGCGTTCACCGGCACAATCCCCGGCAGCCAGTGTCCGGCAATCACACCTGCCGCCACCGCCAGCAGTGCGCTGATATTCACATCACGCATTTTACTGCGGTCAAAGGTTTCATAGCGGTGACGGTACATCAGATAATCCGCGATGATAATTCCCCCGATTGGCGGAATAGCGGCGGATAAGAAGGTCAGCCAGCCGACAAAATTATTATAGAGCCACAGGGCGCACAGTGTGCCGATAAGCCCGTTGATGATAGATAAGGTTTTGCTGGAAAGCCCGGTGATATTGGCAAACCCCAGGCCGGACGCATAGAGCGCGTTATCATTGGTGGTCCAGATATTCAGCCCGAGCACAATAATTGCCGGTAATAACAGCCCCTGGGCAATCATCACATCAGAGATATCCGCCATACCGAGAGACGCCGCCCCGGCAGCACCAAAGATAAACATCAGTGAGTTACCGAGGAAGAAAGCGATAATCGCCACCAGCACCGCAATTTTCGGTTTGCGGCCGAAGCGGACAAAATCCGCCGTCAGCGTGCCCGCACTGACAAATGAACCGACCACCATGGCAAGCGCCAGATTAAAATCAATCGGCTGAGCCGGAATCACTTCACGCAGTGCACTCATCCCGCCCATACCGGTTACCGCGAGGTAAACCGAGTAACTGCCGAGAATGGCAATCGCCGGTACCGCAATCACAGAAAGTACGGTCAGTGCCGAGATGCCGAAGAAAACCGTCACCGTCATCAGCACCCCGGAGATACCGATCAGCCAGTTGATATCCCACCCTGTCGCTTTACCGACCGGAATGGCAAACATGGCCACACCGACACCGAACCAGCCGACTTGTGTACCGCCGAGTAAGAATGAAGGGAGCCAGGAGCCTTTGATACCGAAGGAGTAACGCGCGAGAAGGTGAGTTGTTAAGCCGGTTTTGGAACCAATGAAACCAAGAAAAGCGGTGTAGACACCAAGAAGAAGATTACCGATAAGAACTGCGAGGAAGAAATCATTAAAACTGAGACCGGTACCGAGAGCACCTCCGGTCCACATACTGGCGGAAAAGAAGGTTAAACCCAGCATTACAAAGGTTAATGCCAGCCCGCCTTTCCGCGCGGATATGGGCACAGGCCCATGACTGTAATTTTTATCCCCGGACACAATTGCCTCCTGTTGCTTTTCTCAGGCCAAAAAAATCTGACGAATTCTATAGCCGCAAAAAACAAAAGCAAACGATTTCGTTCACACTTAAAGAGAATTAACGCATACATGATATTCCGGCTGAAAATTATCCTGACGCAAAAAACAACAGGGAAAAAACCGGAAATAATACCTGATTACCGCACCTGTTATTGTCTGCCGGAACACCGGTATCTGCGGCCGGTAAATGAACATGATATGATTAATATCTGCCTGAAGATGTTTTCATAAATGAAAAAACGGATAAAAATCAATTTATTACTTTTTTATTACCGGATACCACAGAATGTAACGGTAAGCCTTACATTACATCAGGGATATAACGCTGAATCTCACAATAACTTATTTCGGTTCCGGCATACCGGTTGTGTCCCCGGATATTCCCGGGTGGATGACGTTATTTTTTTACCGGCCTTTTCCGGTCTGTTATCACTTTATCGTTACTTATCGTTTTTTATCCGTCCGGCAGTGAAAAAAAAGCAGCAAGCGGATAAATCACTATCCCTGCCTGAAAATAAACAGCACCGGTAATTACGTTATTCTGCTTAATGTATCAATTTCTATATTAACTTATTAATGAAAATCGATATTCCAATGATTTTATTATAAAAAACAACTTCCTCTGCGGTTTTCACTACCCCGTTCAATTCCCCGGAAAACGATCACCGGTAAGGATGTTTTATCCTTATAGTTACCTGGTCATCATTTTGCGGAATTTCCGGGAAAATACGCTATATTCATTGTCATTATCCTGTTCAACTTTTATTGCCAAATACAGATAACTCATATATTGTACGCCGCCTGCATTTACCCCAGCGTGTGGTGATGGCCCGTTTATCACTGACGTTTCAGTAAAGTGCGCACGATGCAGACGCAAGGTGCGAGGTTTATTGAAAATAAATGCAGACTGACCGTCATCCGCTGACGGCCGGAAAATAAGTGCTGTGCCGGGACGCCATGTCCGCGGCATGTTTCAGGCTATTGGGAAGGGCTGTAAAAATGCAACAGAATACTGTGCAGATGAAACGCGTATTAAATACCCCCGCGTTGGTTTTCTTCGGGCTTGCCTATATGGTGCCCCTTGGTATCTTCACGACTTACGGACAGGTCACCGTCCTCAGTGAAGGCCATTTACCGGTTGCTTATATTATTACTCTGACAGCCGTCCTGTTTACCGCACTCAGCTATTGTAAAATGACCAGCACACTGCCGCTGGCCGGCTCTGCGTATTCTTATGTCCAGAAAATCTTCGGCGGAAATACCGGGTTTCTGGTCGGCTGGGCGCAATTGCTGGATTATCTGTTTCTGCCGATTATCAACTATATCGCCATCGGTATTTTTGTGCATGAAGCCCTGCCGTCGGTGCCGATGGAGCTGATTATTGTCTCCACGATTGTGATTGTTTCCCTGCTGAATATTCTCGGGATAAAACTGGTCACGTCGATGAATATGCTGATTATTGTGATGCAGTTGATCTTTATCGCACTGTTCCTGTACTTCAGCTTCAGTTCGGCGTTCACCCTGGATAAAGAGGCGCTGCTCGCCCCGCTGACGGTGATGTCTGATCAGGTATCCGGGCTGTTTGCCGGTGCTGCGGTACTGTGTCTCGCGTTCCTCGGGTTTGATGCCATCTCCACCATGGCGGAAGAGACCAAAGATGCCAAACGCGCGCTGCCGAAAGCGATTCTCTATACCGTGTTTATCGCCGGTACGTTATTCATCGTTATCTCTTACGGCGCACATCTGAGCTATCCGGCGTGGCGTGATTTCCTGCCGAACACCGACATCGCCAGTATTCAGGTGATGGAAAAAGTCGGCGGCGCCCTGATGGCGTCCTCCTTTATCACGGCTTATGTGATCGGCGTGTTTGCCTCCGCGATGACATCCCAGGCCAGTATTGTGCGGATTTTCTATGCCATGGGCCGTGAAGGGGTGCTGCCGCGCTCTGTGTTTGCCCGTCTGCATGCCAGATTCAACACTCCGGTGCTGTCGATCCTGTTTGTCGCCCTCGCCTCTCTGATGGCACTGGTGCTCTCCCTGAGCCTGGTGGCGTCCATGATAAGCTTCGGCGCACTGATTGCATTTACCTTTGTAAACCTGTGTGTTATCAAACACTTTATTATTGACCGGAAGGAACCGCTGACGGCTGCCGTGATCCTGCGCTGCCTGGTGGTACCGGCGATCGGGGTTCTGCTGACCCTGTGGCTGTGGACCAGTCTGGATGCCCAGGCACTGACTGTCGGCCTGATCTGGCTGGGGATCGGTGTGGTATACCTCGGTGTGATCACCCGGTTCTTTACCCGCCGTCCGCCGTCAATTACAGAAGAAGAAACTCACTTAATTATCAATTAACTCTGTTGATGAGGACTGGAGAGCATAATGAAAATGACTGCCGCTGATATTATTTATCACAACGGTTACATCTATACTGCGGATGCGGAAAACCGCGTCGCCGGAGCCATCGCCATTGCTGATGGCAGTATTCTTGCCTGTGGTGATAATGATGACATGGCAGCATTCCGTGGTGAGCATACACAGTTTATCGATCTTGACGGCAAAATGATGATGCCGGGAATTATTGACGGTCATATGCACCCGTTCTGGGGTGGTATTCAGCTGTTCGGCTGCCATCTGAATTATGAATCCCTGACCATTGACGAGATCCTCGCCCGCGTACAGGCGCATCTGGATAATGATCCGCGCACCGGCGAAAACGACTGGCTGAAAGTCACCGCCTGGCTGCGTCAGGGGATGTTACCGGCCGGTATTGATATGTACCGCGAAGATATGGACAAACTCAATACCCGCCGCCCTGTCGTGCTGTTCTCCAATGACTGCCATACCCTGCTCGCCAACAGCCGTGCGCTGGAACTGTTCGGCATCACCAAAGAGACCCCGGCACCGAGTGACGGTAAAATCGGCAAACACGCTGACGGTGAACTGAACGGTATTCTCGAGGATGCCCCGGCCATGCGTGCGGCTGACAGCATTCCGTCCATTCAGGCCGACCGCGCGCCGGATGTTGCGCGCCTGGTACAAAAAGTCCTCAATGAACAGGGCGTCACCATGGTGATGGATGCCCGCGTGGCAGAATTGCAGCTGGATGCGTTCCGTACATTGCAGGAACAGGGTGAACTGACACTGCGTATTCAGGCTGCCCGTGAAATCACCCCGGATGATGCGCCGGACGTGGCTTCTGTTCCGCAGGCCGTGAAAAACGCGGTTGCCTTTGCAGAGCGCTATCATCAGCCGGAATGGGGCCCTGAGCCGGGCATTGCGGTGAAAAACATCAAAATGTTTGTCGATGGTGTGCTTCAGTTCCCGACAATGACCGCCTCCCTGCTGAAACCGTACCGCATCAATCACGGTACTCCGGCACAACCGGACTGGCGTGAGACAGATAACTACGGTGATCTCTACTTCACTTCAGAGGTGATCGATGCCCTGCTCGAACGTATTGCAGCGGCCGGGTATGATCCGCATCTGCACACCGTCGGTGAAGGCGCGGTTGATATGGTGCTCAACGGTATCGAAAAAATGCGTGCCGCGCATCCCGGGAAAGATATCCGTCCGGGACTGGCTCACAATGAGCTGGTGGATGCCAAAGATTACGCGCGCTTCGCCCGGCTCGGCACCATCGCCTGCCTCTCTTTCCAGTGGGCGGCACCGACTGCGGAACTGGCGGAATTCACCCGCAATATGATCGGTGAAACCCGTTATCAGCAGCTGGAACCTATCGCCAAGTTTATTGATGCCGGGGCGGTGGTCGCGTTCGGCAGTGACTGGCCGATTGATGATTTTGATGAATGGTATGATCTGAAAGTGGCGGCTACCCGCCGTGGTCATCCGGTTAACGGCCAGCCTGCACAGCGTCTGGATACTGACCGCGACCTGACCATCACGGAAGTACTGCGTGCCGCCACTATCGATTCTGCTTATGCCCAGCACCGGGAAGATATTCTCGGCTCACTGGAACCGGGTAAACTGGCGGATATGATTGTGCTGGATCGCAATGTGTTCCAGATCCCTGCGGATGATATCGCCAATGTGAAAGTGCTGCGCACGATTGTCGGCGGTAAAACCGTTCATCTGACCAACTGACCGTAACCGGCCGTCTGAAAAACTGAAACCTCATCCATGATGAGGTTTTTTTTATGTCAGTGCTTAATTGCCAGCGTGTGGATCACCGGCTGATAACCTTCGCGCTCATATAACCGCAGTGCGCCGGTGTTTTCCGGCAGCACCGATAACTCCAGATGTGTATGTCCCTGCTCTTTTGACCAGGTTTTGACAGCATCCAGCAGTTTTTTACCGGTGCCCTGCCCGCGTACTGCCGGATCAACCACAATATCAAAGATATAACCGAAACGGCGTGGCACCACGCAGGTGTAAGGCGAGGTATCCTGTGTCTGAGCAAAGGCAAATCCGGCGATACCGTCTTCCGTTTCCGCGACCAGCAGACAAAATGTCTCATCTGCAACGGCATTTTCGATAAATCCGCGATCCTGCTGCGCCGGACGCCAGCGATCGGGCTGATATTCCGCCATCAGAACAAATAACTGCTGATAAAGCTCAGCAATACGATCAGTATCATTCAGTGTTGCGGGGCGGATTATCATGGTGTTCTCCTGTTAATCGTAGGTTTTGACCGCCGGCGCCTCATAGTCACGGAAACGGCGGATAAGTGCGTTACCGTCAGTTTCGGTGATCGCCATATGACGGTATTTTTCCTGCATAAACTGTTCATCGGTCATTTTGTTGATCAGTGACAGCAGCGGATCATAATAGTTATTGATATTCATCAGCCCGACCGGCTTCTGATGCAGCCCGATCTGGCTCCAGGTAAAGACTTCCGCAAACTCTTCCAGAGTGCCGAAGCCGCCCGGCAGCGCGACAAATCCGTCTGCCAGTTCAATCATTTTGCTTTTGCGTTCATGCATGGTGCTGACACGGTGAAGTTCGGTCAGATTTTTATGGGCAATTTCACGCCCCTCCAGCAAGGCCGGGATCACACCGATAGCCTGTCCGCCCTCGCGCAGCACGGTATCCGCCACCGTTCCCATGATCCCCACACTGGCACCGCCGTAAACCAGGGTAATCCCCTGCTCAACCAAAACCCGGGCAAATTTCACGGCTTCATGGCGGTAAATCTCTGATGCACCCGCTGCTGACCCGCAATAGACTGCTATTCGTTTAATATCCCGCATATCTGCCCTGTCCTTATCGTGATGAATTGAAAAACCGGGAGCCAGTATACGCAAGCGGTCTGAAGATAGCACTCGTCAGATTTTGCTATGTTATCCCGCAACCTCTGCCGGCGGATTAATATCCTCTTAAATCAGTAATTGCTATCCGTCATCAGCCCCGCTAAGATTGCATAACGAGTTCTGCCTTTTGCATGTAATTCC
Organism: Morganella morganii; assembly: GCF_019242955.1. Taxonomy (GTDB): domain Bacteria; phylum Pseudomonadota; class Gammaproteobacteria; order Enterobacterales; family Enterobacteriaceae; genus Morganella; species Morganella sibonii. Next base: position 1,207,753 of record NZ_CP066129.1, on the reverse strand, counting down.
ACATAACTAATTGTCTCACCGCATTTTTATTGCTCCCGAGGTTCTTCATGTCCGCGTCTCCCCGCCAGCAAAATGGTTCTCCGTGGTTACCGATCGGCTTATTGCTGCTGTCGATGATCTCTATTCAGAGCGGTGCCTCACTGGCGAAAACCCTGTTCCCGGTTATCGGCGCACCGGGGGTGACTGCCCTGCGTCTGCTTCTGGGTACGGCTATTCTGCTGGTGATTTTTAAGCCCTGGCGGCTGCGTTTTACCCGTGCGTCACTGCTGCCGATGCTGGGATACGGCCTGTCTCTCGGGGTGATGAACTATCTGTTCTACCTGGCCCTGACCACAATCCCGCTCGGGATCGCGGTGGCGCTGGAATTTACCGGGCCGCTGGCCGTGGCCATGTTCGGTGCGCGGAAAATAACAGATTATCTCTGGATTATTCTGGTGATCGCCGGTCTGGCCTTTTTGCTGCCGCTCGGTGAGCAGATAGGAGATCTTGAGCAACTGGACCCGATCGGGATGCTGTATGCCCTGGGTGCCGGTGCGGGCTGGGCGCTCTATATTATTTTCGGCCAGCGGGCCGGACGCTTTTACGGCGCAGCCACAGTTTCCGTCGGCTCGCTTATCGCCGCACTGATTTTCTTCCCTGTCGGGGCATATCACAGTGATCTCAGTGTGATGTTCAGCTGGGCGGTACTGCCGGTTGGTGTGGCAGTGGCAATCTTATCAACCGCCTTTCCGTATTCGCTGGAGATGGTGGCGCTGACCCGCCTGCCGACACGGACATTTGGCATCCTGATGAGTCTGGAGCCGGTCATTGGTGCAATGGTCGGGATTATTTTCCTGCATGAGCATCTGTCATTCGCACAATGGCTGGCGCTGAGCTGTATTGTGGTAGCCTCCATGGGCGCGGCTCTGACCATCAAACCGAAGTCAAAAATCAAATCTGTTGAGTAATCACCTGCCATACTGAAACCGGCCTTGCGCCGGTTTGCCTATCGATTCTATAGATTTAATCGAATTTAACTATTATCTGTGCTGCCCTATAGTAACCCCATCGAAACAGAAATGTTTAACTGAATAATGTTTAACGGAATAAATAAGGGGAACAATAATGAGCACCGCAAAATTAGTGAAAACCACCGCTTCTCACTTAGTGTACACCCGTAACGATGTTACTGATGATATTAAACAAGAAACCATTGATGAACTGAATCATCAGGTTCTGCAGTTTATCGACCTGTCTCTGATGACCAAACAGGCGCACTGGAATCTGCGCGGCCGCAACTTCATTGCCATACATGAAATGCTGGACGGCTTCCGCGACAGCCTGAACAGCCACCTCGATACCTTTGCCGAACGCGCTGTTCAGCTCGGTGGTGTGGCACTCGGTACCTCACAGGCTATCAGTAAGGCCACCGCTTTACCGGCTTATCCGACCGACATCCACAGCGTGCAGGATCACCTGAAAGCACTGGCCGACCGTTATGCGATTGTCGCCAACGATATCCGCCGTGCCGTCAGCCGCGTTGAAGATGAAAATACCGCAGATATGTTTACTGCCGCCTCCCGCGACCTCGACCAGTACCTGTGGTTTATCGAAGCCAATATCGAATAATGATCAGAAATACAGCACCGTAACCGGCGGGTTGCGGGCTGAAATAAACATCTCATGTGTGAGTATGTGTCGTAAAAAATAAAAACAGTAAGACCTTGTGAGTCAATCCTACCCTTTATACCGCCTCCGGGCGGTATTTTTTTGCGTGCTGATTCCGTTTGAAACGAAGAACTGTCTCTGTCATACAGAAAAACCATTTCGGTGATTTTCCTTATAACGAGTCCGTTACCACAATGCCTGCCTTTTTCAAAAAAACACAATCAATTGATTTTATTTAAAAATTATCGCCATGGTATGTTTTGATATTTTGGGATGTGGAATTTACACCACCAGAAGCTGTGCAAAAACACAGTTTTTGGGTAAATCTTAAACCCAAAAGGAAATCTACGATGAGTGGCGGAGACGGCAATGGTTATAACAGCGGGGCTCATGATACCGGTGGCAATATCAACGGCGGACCAACAGGTATCGGTGGTAACGGCGGTTCAACAAGTGGTGGCGCAGGTTCCGGCAGTGGTTGGGGAACAACACAACTACCGGACGGAAGAAATATTCATCATTATGACCCGGATAAATTCGGGGGTCACCGTGATAACAATAGTGACAATAATAGCTATACAGATTTGAATAATACTCCTGAATCTCTGAATTATATTGATATATCGGGAGCACCGAAAACAGTCTATGTTTCCGCAGATACTATCGGATTAACGTTCAGCTCTGCTCTGTCGGCTTATTACGCCTCACTAAATGAGGCTCAGCTTGCTGCATTAAAAGCATTCTTAACAACTTCCGCAGTTATTGCAGGCCGGGTTCTGGGAATTCTGGGATTATTCTATCCCTCTCAGATAGCACCTGACCCGAAAGTGAATATTTACGTTAAAGATTTCGATATTGATAATCCCTACAATGCTGCCATGCTGCCTGCCGGAGTGGTAACTTCTGTTCCGCCGGAAGATATCCCCGACAAGACAAGTGTTCCGGCCAGCGTGATTGCACAGGCAGTGATTGATGAGCTGGCTGAAACGCGGCCTGTTGCCATCACAGCGGTAAACCCTACTCTGGTACCGGTTGTCAAAGCACAAAAGACAAATAAACCAAATGTGTATACTGCTCAGGTGGTACCCGGCATGAAACCAATACGTATCAGTGTGAATAATACCGAACCGGTAAAACCAAACACTGCTTCACGGGGACTGAATACTACTCCGGAGATAAAACAATACCTGCCGGCGCCGGAAAAAAAAGAAAACGTTTCACATCATGCAATTATCGACTTCGGTGGTGGCCATGCTCCGGTTTATATTTCTGTCACGAAACAGATAAAACCGGAAGAAGAGAAAAAACAGGCTGAACAGGCTAAAAAAGACCGTGCTGCTTTATATCCGCTGGAGGCTGCACTGGAACACCTGGATGTTGCGAACAGCAATCTGGCAAAAGCTGTTTCTGACCAGGAAACAGCACAGAAAAATTACGATACGGTAAAAAATACGGATGTAAACAAGCTAAGAGAAGAACTGACCAAAGCCCAAAAGGGGTTTGCGTATTTTGAAGCCCGTAATGCCACCAACGAAGCTGGTGCATATAAAGCACAGATGGGGCACATCGAAGACACTATCCAAAAATATACTCAGGCAAAAGATGCACTGGCAATAGCTGTTGAAAACAGGAAAAATACGGAAGGCAGGAAAAAAGCTGCTGAAGGTAAGGTTGAAGAAGAAAAAGACAAAAAAGGAAAAACTCCTGAACTCAAATTTGATACAAAAATTAAAGATCAGATGATTGGCCGGGGTTGGACCGAACAAGATGTCAAAGATTCGGTAGCTAAAGGTACGAAAGGGAAAACTTTTGATAGACGTAGTCCGAAAAAGACGCCGCCTGATCACCTCGGACGTAATGACACGGCTACCGTGTACGGTAAACCGGGTGAATATGTTGTAGTTAACGATCGCACCGGCGAAGTAGTTCAGGTCAGTGACAAAACAGATCCTAAATGGATCGATGACTCTCGAATTCAATGGGAAGGAAAATAATGGAAGAAAAATTATTTGATCACGGTGTACTATATAACAATGGTGAAGATTTCTTTAAATTAAAAGGAAATGCTTCAATGAAATTATCACCAAAAGCAGCAATTGAGGTTTGCCGGGAAGCTGCCAAGCGAAGTTTATGGATTTCAGGTATAGATGGAGGTCACTGGTTTAATCCCGGGTTCAGACCTGATGGTAGTGCATCGTGGACATATAATAAACCCAATGACTATAAATCAAAGCTTACTGAAAATAATACGCTGGCAATTGAGAATATTAAAGATGATGAAGCGGCTGGCTATACAGCATTTTTAGTGACAATAAGTGACCTTAAATAACTTCATTCATCAGAGATAGAATGAAGATAAATACCCGCTCACCGATTAATAGCGGGTATTCATTTATAATAACAAAGATAGTGCACATACAACCATTGCATTGATATTAAAAGAAAAAATAAATTAACGAAAAAGAAAATTCTCCGGCAGATATTTTAAGAATAGCATATTCTCTTACCGTATCCCGTGATGGATAAACGCTCTCATTTCATTGATGATGTCTTCCTTACTCAGCAATAAACAAAATCCCGAAGAAATACGTATTTCAAAAACAGAAAAAAACCATAAAATTAAATGAGATAAGAGGAATACGTTAACACGTAATTATAGCAGATAATTATCTCAGTAATAATACCTGCTTATATATTCCTTTGGGCATAGCGGGGAAATAAAATGAAATTATATCTGTTATTAGTCATGTATTTTATCAGTGCCTTTTCTTTTGCTGACGGTATCAGTCCGGACAGTACACGGTATATTTATCCGGAAGATGCACATGATATTACGGCCCTGATAAGTAATGAATCCGCCAATGCGGCATTTGTTCAGTACTGGCTTGACCCCGGTGATTCTGAAGAGCTGACCGCAAAATTGCCTGTCACACCGTTTGAGCTGACGCCGCCAATCTCGCGTATTAATCCCGGCTCAAGTCAGACACTGCGCATCCGGCTGATGGATAAAAGCACAATACCGGCCGACAGAGAAAGCCTGTGGTGGCTGAATGTTCTGGATATTCCGCCGGTCAGCAAAACGCCTTCAGCGGAAGCAAAAAACTCCGTACAACTGGCCGTTCGTTCCCGGTTTAAAATGTTTTACCGTCCCGCCGGGTTAAGTGACAGAAATACCGCCACACAGCAGGTTACATTTCAGTCCGGCACTCATTCAATCCTGATAAATAATAATTCGCCGTACCACATTACCATTACGGAAATAACGCTGGCGGATAAAAAACAGATATTACATAAATCGTTTATGCTGACACCGAAAAGCCGTTCGGAAATTGCAGTAAAAAGAGCGGTTACACGTGGTGACCATCTGACTGTCAGTAATATCAATGATTATGGCGGTAATGTGACCTTTACCGCTACGGCAGAATAACCGTTATCCGTTTATATTATTTTTCCGGTTCAATATCCGGCCGTATAATCGGAAACACCGGTAATGCATTAAGCAGCCTGCTGCCGTACCGTTTGGTCAGCAGGCGCTGGTCATAAATCACCACATCACCGTGACACTGATGACTGCGGATCAGCCGTCCGACCTGCTGGATCAGGGTAAATGACGCGCCCGGCAGGCTCTGGACTTCAAACGGATAGCGGTTCAGGGATTTCAGCCAGTCGTTTTCCGTGATAATCACCGGATTAGTGACCGGCGGAAATGCGATTTTATGGATATGAACCTGCGTCAGGTAATCGCCTTTCAGATCAAGCCCCTCCGCAAAAGAGTGCAGACCAATCAGCACACTGGTCTGCCCGTCCCGTATCCGCTGACAGTGGGTTTCCACCAGCCGGTAACGGGGCTGATCACCCTGCACCAGCAGTTGCAGCCGCAGGTCCGTCACATGGGTAAGAAAAAGATCCATCGCCCGCTGACTGTTAAACAGTACCAGCATACCGCGGTGTTCACCGGATGCCAGCTGTGAGCGGAAGTAACGCGCCATTTCACCGATATGTGCGGCTTCATCCGCCGGCGTCGGCTCATAATGCATTTTCGGGATCACCAGACGCCCCTGGCGGCAGTGATCAAACGGGGAACCGAGTGCCACAAAGCGGTCATCCGCCTTTTCACTCAGTCCGGTCATTTCCTGTAACCGGCTGAAACTGTTGAGTGAACGCAGTGTCGCTGAGGTCACCACGATATTCGGCACATTGCGCCATAACAGATGCCCGAGCTGTTCACTGACGCGGATACCCGCGCAGTGGAACCAGAGGTGAGACTGATTCTTTTCATAGCGGCGGCTGAGCCATTTTGAAACCGGCGCATGTGAGATTTCAGAGAGTGCCGCCAGACGCCATAGTTTGGCACTGCTTTCCAGTGCGCCGAGAAACTTACCGGCGGTGAGTATGGCCTTATGCAGCCGGACAATATCCTGCTTTGCGGTCTGTTCGTTCAGGTCACTTAGAATCCCCTCCACCATGCTGTGCAGGGCGTCCGTCTGTTTCGACAGCTGCTGAGCGGCTGCGGTCAGCGGTTCCGGCAGTTCCCCGAGCGGAAAGAGATAGTGCGGATCTGCTGCCTGCTCCGGCAGCAGCGCCTGTGTATACATTGCCACATCACGGTACACGTCCGACATCGCTTCCAGATGTTTTTGCAGACGCGCACTGTCCGCCAGTTTCGGCGGTTTTACCGGACGAAACTGTTGCAGATACTGAGTGACAAAGCGGGAAAGATTATCCAGTTGTGCCTGAAGTGATACCAGGGTGATATCCCCCTCCACTTCCAGGGAGTCACGGGCCACATCGGCAATATGGTGCCCCTCATCCAGTACCAGCAGCAATTTTTTGCTTTCCGGCAGAACAGATTCATTTTCCATTGCCGCCATCACCAGCGCATGGTTGGCAACCACCACATCCACACTTTCAATTTCACGCCGCGCGAGGAAAAACGGACAGCGCGAATAATACTGGCAGTTGCGGCCGAGGCAGCTGAGTTTGTCGGTGCTGATTTTACGCCACAGACTGTCCGGAATGGATGTTTTATGGTGGTCGCGCAGGCCGTCCCAGCCGAAAGAGGTAAAATCATTCTGCAGCTGCCGCACCGTGTCACGTTCAGACGCCGTTGCCACATCGGCTTTATCTTCCAGCAGCAGCATCAGGTCTATCTGTTCGCCTTCCGCCGCACCGATCACCGCCATATTGCGCGGACAGACATAGCGTCCGCGCCCGAATGCACCGGTAAAACGCAGATCAGGAATAATTTTTGCCAGCAGCGGCAGATCTTTGCTGTAGATCTGATCCTGTAATGCGACGTTAGCGGTGCTGATCACCAGCAGTTTTTGCTGCTCACGCGCCACTGCAATCCCGGGGATCAGATAAGAGAGGGTTTTCCCTACTCCGGTCGGGGCTTCAATCACCAGATGCCGTCCCTCATCCCCCGCCATGGTCCGGGCGACTTCCGCAATCATCTCCCGCTGCGGCGCGCGCGGAACAAAGCCGTCAATCTGCTCCGGCAGGGCTTTGTACCAGGCGCTGATTTGTTGTTTGACGGTGGCGGAAAGGGGCATCAGAAAAACCTATGGATAAATAAACAGGGCGCTATTGTTTCACACTACAGAAAAAAAATCAGCATGTCCGGGCCGTTACCGCTCATTTTCTGCATACGGTTCTTTCAATAGTTTGTTACAATTAATCAACATCACTCCGGATTTATCCGGCAGACAGGCTATATCAGATAAGATCAGAATACATCTATGAAGAAATTATTGATTATTTTCATTTTTATTTTTGCTTTCGGCTCTCTCGGCGGCGTTTTTCTTGCCGGAATGAACATGTATAATCGTTCGGTTGCCCCTGAGACTCCATCCACGGCGCAGGAAACGACCACCGGAGAAACCCGGTAATACTCTGCGTCCTGCTAACGAGGTTATTGCGATGTACCGAGACTATTTTGTGACAGCAGACTGGCTGCACACGCACCTGAATGATGAAAATCTTGTCGTGCTCGATGTCAGCAAAGCACCACCCGTTCAGCCCGCAGATTGCCGTCAGTTGTGGCTTGAGCGCCATATTCCCGGCGCACACTATTTTGATCAGGATAAAGTCGCTGATCGCGCCTCCCCGCTGCCGCATATGCTGCCGTCACCGGAAGTGTTCGCGCAGGCCGCCGGTGAGCTGGGGATTGATAATGACACCATGGTGATTATTTATGATCAGGGTAACCTGTTCTCCGCCCCGCGCGCCTGGTGGACACTGAAAACCTTCGGTGTGAAAAATCTGCGTATTTTACAGGGCGGACTGCACGCCTGGATCAATGCCGGTTATAACACCGAAAGCGGTGAGATCCCGCTGCCGCAGGCAAAAACGTTTGTGCCTGAGTTTCAGCGCCATAATGCCGTGAATAAAGATGATGTGCTGCTGGCGATTACTGACCCGGAAATTCAGATTGTTGATGCCCGCTCTGCCGACCGTTTTCAGGCACTGGCTCCGGACCCGCGTCCCGGCGTGCGTTCCGGCCATATTCCGGGCAGTTGCAATGTGCCGTGGAATACGCTGGTGGAAAACGGGATCTTCAAATCCCCGACACAAATTCAGCAACTGTTCCGTGATGCGGGTGTGGATTTAAGCAAATACCTTGTGGTGTCCTGCGGCTCCGGCATGACCGCTGCGGTGCTGCTGCTGGCGCTGACACTTACCGGCCATCAGAATGTCCGTCTGTATGACGGTTCATGGGCGGAATGGGGCGGTTCAGATACCCTGCCGATCGAACCATAAAAAAATGCCGGAGCACATCAGTGACTCCGGCATTTTTTAATCTGTTATATGGCTGTCAGCCCGCAAACTTCCCGGCAAGAAACAGCACAACCATCGCACCGATAACGGCCACAACAAAACTACCGAAATTAAACCCGTCAACCCGGCCTTTGCCGAAGAAAACACTGATATATCCCCCGACAACAGCACCGACGACCCCTAATACAATGGTCATAATAAATCCGATACTGTAGGTTCCGGGCATAATCCACTTCGCCAGCACACCTGCAATCAAACCAAAAATAATCCAGGAAAGAAAATTCATTACTGCCTCCTGCTGTATTAACGGGTTAAGAAAAAATCCGGTTCACCTGTCAATTAAAGTGTCATATGACAAAAAAAGCAAATTTTATGCGCTCTGAGCCCGGGAAATGGCCTGTGCAATCGATGCGGAATCTTTCAGCGGACGGATAACAGCAAAGAGCTCATCCGCTTCCTGCGGATACGCTTTATGCAGATAACTGAACCACTGTTTGATACGCGCCACATGATACAGCCCGGTATCACCCTGTTTTTCCAGCTGCGTATAACGGTGCAGTAATGCCACAACATCCGGCCACGGCATAAAAGGCGCATCGTGTTTGACCACACGGCTCAGGTTGGGCACATTGAGTGCCCCGCGTCCGAGCATTACGGCATCACATCCGGTGACAGCCAGACATTGCAGAGCACTCTGCCGGTCGCGGATCTCACCGTTGGCAATCACCGGAATGGGCAGCCGCTGACGGATAGCGGCAATCGCCGGCCAGTCAATCAGATCCGCGCGATAGCCCGCCTCTTTGGTGCGCCCGTGCACGGTGATCTCGGTCGCCCCGCCCTGCGCCACCGCATCGGCGATTTCAAACTGATGGGCATTGCTGCTCCAGCCGAGCCGCACTTTCACAGATACCGGCAGATGCGCGGGAACCGCCTCACGGATAGCTTTGGTGCCCTGATAAATCAGTTCCGGGTCTTTCAGCAGAGTCGCCCCGCCGCCGCTGCCGTTCACGGTTTTGGACGGACAGCCGCAGTTGAGATCCACCCCGTGCGAGCCGAGCTCCGCCGCCCGTGCGGCATTTTCCGCCAGCCACTGCGGGAACTGCCCCAGCAGCTGAACCCGCACCGGTGTTCCGGATTCGGTCAGACCGCCGTGTTCCAGCTCCGGGCAGAGACGGAAAAACAGCTTCTCCGGCAGCAGCATATCCACCACGCGGACAAACTCGGTAATACAGAGATCATAATCATTCTCCGCCGTCAGCAGATGGCGGACAAGGGGGTCAAGGACCCCCTGCATCGGTGCTAAAAGAACACGCATGAGCCGGTACCGTTATTTACCCCGGTTACCCCACGGGCTGCCGGAGTCGCTGTTACCGGAACGCGGTTTGTGCTGACGCGGACGCGGCGGACGTTTGTCGCCGCCACCGCTGTTACTGCGGCCTTCGGTGCTGCGTCCCTGTCCGCCCTGACGTCCGCCGCCGGAACGGCCGTTACCGCCGCGACCCTGCTTCGCTTTCTGGATAGGTTCGGCTTTGATAGACGGGTCCGGATCGTAGCCCGGTTCAGCCATCCGTTCGATTTGCTTTTTCAGCAGTTTTTCAATGTCGCGTAATAAATCATGCTCATCGACACATACCAGTGATAATGCCAGGCCGGTAGCCTCCGCACGCCCGGTACGGCCGATACGGTGAACGTAATCTTCCGCCACATTCGGCAGTTCATAGTTCACGACATACGGCAGCTGTTCGATATCCAGGCCGCGTGCCGCGATATCTGTCGCGACCAGTGCGCGGATCGCACCGCTTTTGAAATCCGCCAGTGCACGGGTACGTGCGCCCTGGGATTTGTTGCCGTGAATAGCTGCCGCTTTAATGCCGCTGCCGTTGAGGAATTCCGCCAGACGGTTGGCACCGTGTTTGGTGCGGGTGAAAATCAGCACCTGCTCCCAGTTATCACGGCCAATCAGGTGTGCCAGCAGTTCGGCTTTGCGTTTTTTATCCACCAGGTGAACAAACTGTGAGACCTGCTGCGAGGCGCTGTTGCGCGGGGAAACTTCCACCGTCACCGGATTATTCAGGATGGTATTCGCCAGTGATTTGATGCCGTTGGAGAATGTCGCGGAAAACAGCAGATTCTGACGTTTTACCGGTAATTTTTTGATAACACGACGGATATCATGGATAAAGCCCATATCCAGCATGCGGTCAGCTTCATCCAGCACCAGAATTTCAACTTTGGATAAATCCACCGCATTCTGATGTTCCAGATCCAGCAGACGCCCCGGGGTGGCAATCAGGATATCCACGCCGCTGCGCAGTTTCATCATCTGCGGATTGATGCTCACTCCGCCGAAGACAACCAGAGAGCGGGTACGCAGGTGACGGCTGTACTCACGGACGTTTTCGCCGATCTGTGCTGCCAGTTCGCGGGTCGGGGACAGGATCAGCGCGCGTACCGGACGCCCGCCGCCTTTGCGCGGATTATCCTGTAAATATTGCAGGATAGGTAAGGTAAAACCGGCGGTTTTTCCTGTACCGGTTTGTGCGCTGGCTAATAAGTCATGTCCGGCAAGCACCTGAGGAATGGCCTGCATCTGAATCGGGGTCGGCTGCTCGTAGCCCATCTCTGCGACGGCCTTCTGAATTTCCGGGCATAATGGTAATGATGAAAAACTCATGAATTGTTAAGACTCCGCCCCGGTCTGTTGTCTGCGGGGCCTGCTGATAATTGAATGTCGAAAATTAATCCGTCACTCCGGAAGAAATATCGATAAAATACGTCTGTGATCAATCCGTTGCTTACTGCTCATTTACAACAGATACTGATGAGCATACAGTTAATCATATGATTGATCTCTCGTTTATGCCGACACACCTATAAGGATATACGCCATGTCAGTCAATACGACTAATACGCCGCGAGGCGAACAAGCCAAACTCGCTTTACTGGAAGCCGCTATTGAGATTTTCGGACTGAACGGCCCAAATAGTGCCACTACTCGCCAGATTGCACAACGTGCGGATCAAAATATCGCAGCTATTGCTTATTATTTCGGCTCAAAAGACGGGTTGTATCTGGCCGTGGCACAGCATATTGCCGACATTATCCGTGATGAATTCCGTCCTGTCATTGAAGAAATTGATTTGTTTCTGGCAAACGGTACGGACGGGCAGGATGAATCCCGCTGTTTGCAACTGATTGAGCAGAGTTTTCTCGCCTACAATGAACTGGTACTGAAGAAGGGTAATATTAATATCAGCCGGATTATGTCACGTGAGCAATTAATTCCGACCAAAGCTTACACGCTTATCCATGAACAGGCGCTGTCTGTTATTTTTACCCGTCAGGCCAGGTTAGTTGCCCGCTATACCGGCCTGCCGGACGGGCATATCAACACATTGATCCATACTCACGCCCTGATGGGTGAAATATTGTCTTTCCGTCTGGCACGGGAAAACCTGCTGCGCCAGACCGGCTGGGACAATATCGGTCCGAAAGAGTATGACATGATCAATAATGTGCTGCGTGAACATATCCGCCTGCTGCTCAGCGGATTACAGCAGCATTACCGGAACTGATACACCACTGTCTCTGATAACTCACTGGAAACCAATTCATGAAACCAATGAAAAAAACCGGGATATTTATCATTATTCTGATTCTGCTGGCGGGTGCCGGCGGATGGTACTGGTGGGAGTCACGCCCGTCGGGGCCCGCCCTGCTGTACGGTAATGTGGATATCCGGACAGTGAATCTTGGTTTTCGTGTCGGCGGCAAACTGCAATCCCTGAATGCGGATGAAGGTGCAGCTGTGCAGCCCGGAGAGTTACTCGGTATGCTGGATGATACACCGTACCGCCACGCCCTGCTGAAAGCAGAGGGGGTACGGGACAGTGCGCAGGCTGCATTATTACTGATGGAAACCGGCTACCGTCCGGAAGAAATCGCGCAGGCAAAAGCGGATGTTGCCCGCAATACCGCGGCGGCAGAATTCGCCCGTCAGTTTTATCAGCGCCAGGCCGGACTGATGAAAAGCCGTGCCATCTCCGCCAATGATCTGGAAAATGCCCGGAATCAGCGCAATCAGGCGGATGCGGCACTGAAAGCCTCACAGGATAAACTCAATCAGCTGGAAAACGGTTACCGCAAAGAAGAGATTGCCGAAGCACGCGGACAACTGAAACAGGCTGAAGCCGCGGTGGAGCAGGCGAAGCTTGATCTGGCCGATACCCGGCTGACCGCACCGGCAGAAGGGACTATTCTGACCCGTGCCATTGAACCCGGCACAATTTTACCGGCGGGCAGCACGGTGTTCACGCTGACACTGACCAACCCGGTGTGGGTGCGGGCATATGTCAGTGAAAATGAACTGGGACAGGCACAACCCGGACGCAAAGTCCTGCTGGAAACCGACAGCCGCCCGGGCAAACCGTATCACGGTCATGTGGGATTTGTTTCCCCGACCGCCGAATTTACCCCGAAATCCGTTGAAACCCCGGCGCTGAGGACCGATCTGGTCTACCGTCTGCGTATTGTCGTGACTGATGCCGACCCGCTGCTGCGTCAGGGGATGCCGGTCACCATCCGCTTTGATAACGAAGAGCCGCAGTCGTAAGGAGAGACGATGTCAGACATCACTATCTCCCTCAGTGCGGTCGAAAAGCACTTTCCCGGCCTTGATAATCCGGCCGTTGACCGGCTGACCACCACGATTCAGGGCGGTGGTGTGACCGGGCTTGCTGGGCCTGACGGTGCCGGAAAAACCACACTGATCCGCATGCTGGCCGGGCTGCTGAAACCGGACAGCGGAGAGATCCGCGTCGCCGGATTTGATCCGATTGAGGACAGTGTCGCTTTGCGCGCACAGCTCGGTTATATGCCGCAGAAATTCGGGCTGTATGAAGATCTGTCGGTGATGGAAAACCTCCGTTTATATGCCGAACTGCGCGGCCTGCCACACCACGAACAACAGGCGGTTTTTGACCGCCTGCTGACCTTTACCGATCTGACCCGCTTTACCGGCCGTATGGCGGGCAAACTCTCCGGCGGTATGAAACAGAAGCTGGGCCTGGCCTGCACACTGCTCGGGCAGCCGCAGGTGCTGCTGCTCGATGAGCCGGGTGTGGGGGTCGATCCTATCGCCCGCCGCGAGTTGTGGCGGATGGTGCACTCTCTCGCCGATGACGGCATGCTGATCCTCTGGAGTACCTCTTATCTGGATGAAGCGGAACAGTGCCGCGATGTGCTGCTGCTCAATCAGGGAAAAGTGATCTATGAAGGCAAACCGGCACAACTGACAGAAACCATGGAGGGCCGCTCTTTCCTGCTGTCCGCAGAACCCGGTGAGCGCCGCCGTATCTTACAGGAAGCATTGATTCAGCCACAGGTGACAGATGGTGTTATTCAGGGGCGTTATGTCCGGCTGATTGTGAAACCACAGGCGGATACCCGCGCCCTGCTCAGTGCGCTGAATTCCCCGGATGCGGAACTGCTGCCCGCCAAACCCCGTTTTGAGGATGCGTTTATTGATCTGCTCGGCGGCGGCCCGTCACACCGCTCGCAGCTGGCGCAGATTATGCCGCAGATCCCGGCGGCACCGGATGAAACCGTAATTGAAGCCGTCAGTCTGACCAAAAAATTCGGTGATTTTGCCGCAACCGATCATGTGGATTTTCAGGTTAAGCGCGGCGAGATTTTCGGCCTGCTCGGCCCGAACGGTGCGGGCAAATCCACCACTTTCAAAATGATGTGCGGCCTTATGATCCCCAGCAGCGGCCGCGCCCTGGTGCTGGGGCTGGATCTGAAAACCAGCTCAGCCAAAGCCCGCAGCCGCCTGGGTTATATGGCACAAAAATTTTCCCTCTACGGTAATCTGACCGTCGCCCAGAACCTGACATTTTTCTCCGGTGTTTACGGGCTGCGCGGCAAAGCGCAGCAGCAGAAAATCGACGATATGGTGAATGCCTTTAATTTCACCCCGATCCTGCGCCAGACCACCGAAGATTTACCGCTCGGTTTCAAACAGCGGCTGGCGCTGGCCTGCGCCCTGATGCATGAGCCGGATATTCTTTTTCTCGACGAACCGACTTCCGGCGTTGATCCGCTGACCCGCCGCGAGTTCTGGCTGCATATTAACGGCATGGTGGATAAAGGCGTAACCGTGATGGTGACCACTCACTTTATGGATGAGGCGGAATATTGTGACCGTATCGGGCTGGTCTATCACGGTAAAATCATTGCCGCCGGTACGCCGGATGAACTTAAAGCCTCTGTCGCGGATGACACCCATCCTGACCCATCGATGGAAGATGCCTTTATCGGGCTGGTTGAAGAATATGACAAAGAAAGCGCACAGGAGGCTGCATCATGAGCACACCTTCCGGTTTTTCATGGCGTCGTCTGCGGGCGCTGTGCATCAAAGAGAGCAAACAGATTGTCCGCGACCCGTCGAGTGCTCTGATCGCGATTGTGATCCCGCTGATTTTATTATTTATTTTCGGCTACGGCATCAATCTGGACTCATCAAAACTGCGCCTCGGGATTCTGGTTAATCAGCAGAGTGAACCGGCACGGGAGCTGATCAGCACGTTTACCGGTTCTCCGTTTATTGATGCCACTCTCAGCGATAACCGCCATGAATTAATCGATAAACTTCAGGCGGGACATATCCGCGGTATTGTGGTGATCCCGGCCGATTTTGACAAACGCCTTGCCCGTAAGGGTGATATCGCACCGATACAGGTGATTACGGACGGCAGCGAGCCTAATACCGCCAATTTTGTGCAGGGCTATGCCAGCGGTATCTGGCAAATCTGGCAGCAGCAGCGCGCACAGGATAAGGGGATCAGCAGTGAACCGCTCATTGATGTCCGGCTGCGCTACTGGTTTAACCCGGCCGCTGTCAGCCAGCATTTTATTATCCCGGGCGCTATCAGCATCATTATTACCGTGGTCGGTGCGATCCTCACCTCACTGGTGGTGGCGCGGGAATGGGAGCGCGGTACCATGGAAGCGCTGCTTTCCACACAGGTGACCAAAACGGAACTGCTGCTCTCCAAACTGCTGCCCTATCAGGTGCTCGGCAGTTTTGTGATGGTGCTCTGTATGGTGGTAACGGTGTATGTGCTGGATGTGCCGTATCGCGGTTCGCTGTGGCTGCTGGCACTGGTGACCTCCCTTTATCTTGCCACTGCACTCGGCATGGGGCTGCTGATTTCCACGGTAACCCGCAATCAGTTTAATGCCGCGATGATCTCCCTGAATGCCGCATTTCTGCCCGCGATTATGCTGTCCGGATTTGTGTTTGAAATCGACAGTATGCCGGTGGCGATACAGGTGGTGACCTATGTGATCCCGGCGCGCTACTTTGTGGAAAGCCTGCAAACCCTGTTTCTGGCGGGCAATATTATGCCGGTGATTATCAGCAATCTGGTGCTGCTGATCCTGTCAGCGATTGTGTTTATCGGCCTGACCGCCCTGAAAACCCGCCGCCGGCTTGATTAAGGAGAAGCGCATGTTCCACCGGATATTCACCTTAATTATTAAAGAGCTGCAATTGCTTCTGCGGGAGCGGCAGACCCGGACGATCCTGATCGTACCGGTAATTTTTCAGATGATTTTGTTCCCGCTGGCGGCAACGCTGGAAGTCACCAACGCGACTATCGCGATTTACGATGAGGACAAAGGCCCCGCATCCATTGAACTGACCCAGCAATTTGCCAAAGCCAGTGCCTTTTCAGACGTACTGCTGATCCAAAACCGGCATGACGTACAGGATGTGATTGATAACCGCAAAGCGCTGCTGCTGGTACATTTCCCGCAGAATTTCAGTGCGCAGCTTGCCGGACACAAACCGGCACAGCTGCAAATTCTGCTCGACGGGCGGAATTCCAACAGTGCGCAGATAGCCGCCAATTATGTTCAGCAAATTACCGCGCATTATCAGCAGGAACGGATGCCGCAGGCGGTCACCAGTGAGCTGGTGGTGCGCAACTGGTATAACCCGAATCTGGATTACAAATGGTTTATCGTGCCCTCGCTGGTGGCGCTGATCACCACCATCGGCGTGATGATTGTGACCTCACTCTCTGTTGCCCGTGAACGGGAACAGGGCACGCTGGATCAGTTGCTGGTTTCGCCGCTGACTACCGGTGAGATCTTTGTCGGCAAAGCCGTCCCTGCGCTGATTGTGGCAACGGTACAGGCCAGTATCGTGCTGGTGATCGGTATTTTCGCTTACCACATCCCTTTCTCCGGCTCACTGCTCCTGTTTTATTTCACTATGGTGATATACGGGCTGTCGCTGGTCGGGTTCGGCCTGTTAATCTCCGCCCTTTCCGCCACTCAGCAGCAGGCCTTTATCGGCGTGTTTGTCTTTATGATGCCCGCCGTGCTGCTGTCCGGTTATATTGCTCCGGTGGAGAATATGCCGGTCTGGCTGCAACATATTACCTGGGTCAATCCTATCCGCCATTTCAATGAAATCACCAAACAGATTTACCTCAAAGATGCGGATTTCAGTGTTATCCGCCAGAGCCTCTGGCCGCTTCTGGTGATCGCGGTCACCACCGGCTCGGCTGCCTATGCGTTGTTCCGGCGCAAGATTGCGTGATAACGTCCGGTAAAAAGGAATATTAACTATTGTGATACCCGATACACGCCTTGCCACAGCGCTGATAGCGGAACAATTCCCGCAGTGGGCACATCTGCCGGTGACACCGGTCGCGACCAGTGGCTGGGATAACCGGACATTTCATCTGGGTGAAGAGATGCTGATCCGCCTGCCGTCTTCACCGGATTATGCCGGTCAGGTGCTGAAAGAACAGCTGTGATTGCCTCGTCTGGCAACAGGACTGAAGATTCAGATCCCGGTCCCGCTCGGTACGGGTAAACCATCAGAAAGATTTCCGCTGCCGTGGTCTGTGTACCGCTGGATCCCGGGAGAAACGGTTGCGGCACACCCGCCGGCTGATAAAGCCGTGTTTGCCCGTGACCTCGCAGATTTTCTGACGGCATTTCAGAGTATCGATGCAACTGACGGCCCGGCAGCCGGTGAGCAGAATTTTCACCGTGGCGGTAATTTAGCAGTTTATGACAGTGAAACCCGTCAGGCGCTGGCGAATCTGAAAGATAAAACCTGTATTCCGCTGTTTCTGCGGATATGGGAAAACGCTCTGCAATCACCGCGGACGACTGAACCTGTCCGGGTTCACGGTGATATCAGTGCGGGCAATCTTATCACTGCTGACGGCCGTCTGAGTGCCGTGATTGACTTCGGGCAACTTGGTACCGGTGACCCGGCCAGTGATCTGGTAATCGCCCGGACCTTCTTTGACAGGGAAAGCCGTAACATCTTCTTTAAACGGCTGCAATGTGACGCCGGAACCCGTGCAAGAGCAATGGCCTGGGCGCTGTGGAAGGCACTGATTGTCAGTGCAGCCCCGCAGAATACCAATGTGACGGAGGCCGGGCAGTAAACGCAAAAAAGGCCGGTTTTCACCGGCCTTTCATTGTTACACATTATTCTGTCTGTGATTAGCGGCGGTCGCCCAGCAGGCGCAGCAGCATCAGGAACAGGTTGATGAAGTCCAGGTACAGAGACAGCGCACCCACGATCGCATAGCGGCGCATGGTGTCTTTGTTGTTGCTGTCAATCTGCTCACCCAGTTCACGCAGTTTCTGCGTGTCATACGCGGTCAGACCGGCAAACACAATCACACCGATATAGGTGATGATCAGTGTCATACCTTCGCTTTTCAGCCAGATATTGACCAGTGACGCGATGATAATACCAATCAGCCCCATAAACAGGAAGTTACCCATCCCGGACAGACTGCGTTTGGTGGTGTAGCCGTAAATGCTCAGCGCACCGAACATCCCTGCCGTGATAAAGAAGGTGCTGACGATAGACGCTTCGGTATACACGATAAAGATACTGGCGAGTGTCAGACCCGTCAGTGCGGAATACAGCATAAACAGCCCGGTCGCCACAGAAGCACTCAGGCGCTCAACCATACCGGAGATAACCCAGACCAGTGCCAGCTGAGCAATAATCAGACCGAAAAAGGTGATTTTGCTGGAGAAAACAAAGCTCATAATCGCCATGGAGTTAGACGAATACCAGGCGACAAAAGCAGTCAGCAGCAGACCGCATGCCATCCAGCCGTAAACCTGGGCCATATAAGCCTGAATACCGGAGCCCGCCTGTGAAACTATCGAGCCGTTAGAACGAGGAAATCGGTCCATGATGGATAACCCTTTCATCTGTATCAAATTGTTTATCGGATGATAAACGACCAAGGCCTATAGATTATCACATAAAAAGGGTGTTGCCAGCAGGCAAACTGTCAGGAATTCTCCCCTTTTCTTTACAAACAGGGAATATTTTTAACCTGATATGCAGGCGCCGGAAAAAATCCGGCGATCAGGCGGGGATTGGCGGTAAATTACCAGCGATCTGCGGCTTTTTGGTCGCTTTCTCTGGCATCCACCCAGCGGGTGCCGCCTTCCGGCAGTGTCTCTTTTTTCCAGAACGGCGCACGGGTTTTTAAGTAATCCATAAGGAATTCAGCCGCTTCAAATGCCATGCCGCGATGCGCGGCACTGACACCGACAAATACGATTTCATCATTCGGGTATAAACTGCCGACCCGGTGGATCAGCGTCACGCGCTGTAATTCCCAGCGTCCGCGCGCCTGTGTGACTATATCTGTCAGGGCTTTTTCAGTCATGCCCGGATAATGCTCCAGCGTCAGCGCCGCCACATTATCACCCAGGTTATGATTACGGACTTTGCCGGTAAAGGTCACCACCGCGCCGTCATCCGCACAACCGGCCAGCCACTGATATTCCTCACCAACACTGAAATTATCCGTCTGAACAGCAATCCGGGTATTATTCATAGCTCAGCCTCCGGTGACCGGCGGGAAGAATGCGACCTCGTCACCATCTGTCAGTGGCTGTGACAGCGGCACAAAAGACTGATTTACCGCACACAGCAGTTTGCCGGATTCCAGCGCCAGCGCCCAGCGCTCACCGCGCTCACATAACGCCGCCCGTAAATCTTCCGCAGTAGCGTAATCACACGGCAGAGAAAGTTCGTCAGTATTCACCAACTCGCGCACCTGCGCAAAAAACAGTACCTTAATCATGCGTCCGCCTTAAAATGTCCTGATTTCCCGCCGCTTTTTTCCAGTAAACGCACCGGCCCGATAACCATGTCTTTCTGCACCGCTTTGCACATATCATAGATAGTCAGCGCGGCCACAGAAGCGGCGGTCAGAGCTTCCATCTCCACCCCGGTTTTACCGGTCAGACGGCAGCAGGATTCAATACGCACACGGGACGTTTCCGGCTCCGCACTCAGCTGAACTTCGACTTTGCTCAGCATCAGCGGATGACACAGCGGGATCAGATCCCAGGTCCGTTTGGCGGCCTGAATACCGGCGATACGGGCTGTCGCAAAGACATCCCCTTTGTGATGGTTGCCGTCAATAATCATCTGTAAGGTTTTGGCATCCATGGTGATAAAGGCTTCGGCGCGCGCTTCGCGGACCGTTTCCTGTTTTCCGGACACATCCACCATGTTGGCTTCGCCCGCCGCATTAATATGGGTGAGTTGAGACATGTAAACTCCTGATATGACCGGCGGATCAGCCGCCGATAACGGATAAATTCGGGGTAATACCGCTGTCCCCCTGATGGAGGAAATGGGTTTCGCGTTTGTGCTGCAATGCCCGCTGAAGCCGTGCTTTCAGTTCGGCGTCGTGTCCGTCTTCTGCCAGCAGGTCACGCAGCGTGATCCCCTGCTCACCGAACAGGCACAGATGCAGGTTACCGACCGCAGACACCCGCAGGCGGTTACAGCTCTGACAGAAGTCTTTTTCATACGGCATGATCAGGCCGATTTCGCCCTGATAATCCGGATGACTGAACACCTGCGCCGGGCCGTCACTGCGGGCACGCGCCACCTGCTGCCAGCCTGCCTGTAACAGACGGGCACGGATAACATTGCCGGAGATATGAAAACGGCGGAACACATCACTGCCGTCGCCGGTTTCCATCAGTTCAATAAAACGCAGCTGAATCGGGCGGTCTTTGATCCAGTTCAGAAACGCGGGCAGATGGATGTCATTGACATTCTTCATCAGCACCACATTCACTTTGACCTTCTCAAAACCGGCCTCAAACGCGGCATCGATACCGTTCATCACCTGCATGAATTTATCCTGCCCGGTGATAGCGTGAAACTGGCGCGGGTCGAGACTGTCAACACTGACATTCACGGCGCTCAGCCCGGCGTCACGCCAGTCGCGGATATCCCGTGCCATGCGGTAACCGTTGGTGGTCACGGCGATGGTGCGGATATTCTCATTTTCGCGGATAGCGGCAACAATATCGGTAAAATCGCGGCGCATCGTCGGCTCTCCGCCGGTCAGACGGATTTTTTCCGTGCCCAGCTGAGCAAACGCGCGGGTCACCCGGCGGATTTCACCGAGCGAAAGAAAGGATTTGTGTCCGTTTGGTTTATAACCATCAGGCAGACAATAGTTGCAACGGAAATTGCAAACGTCTGTCACGGAGAGGCGCAGATAATAAAACTTGCGCGCAAAGGGATCTGTCAGTTGTTCAGTCATAACACCTTTCCAAATACGGGAGATGCGGACATTTCTATCCTGCACCCTGGTGACACTCTGGAGTGCCACGGCCAGCTCACCCTATTTCCGGTTCTGACTGAAACGTAGGTGTGAAGGCTAGGAGTTAATCGTTGTCATTAATACTGTTAATAACCACGCTAAGTGAATTGATTCTAGCGTCGCCCTGCGGGAATTACCATGACAAATACGTTATATATCTTATTATACAACGAGTTACCGGGACTCCGGAGAAAAAGACTTACACGCGGGATAACGAAAATTTCACACCATTTTTCAATTAATTAGCAAATAAATTATAGGTTTCCGAACAAATAACAACCAACAAACCGCCGGAAATACGGCGGTTTGCCGGGAAAATTATTTACCACTTTCTTGATCTGACACCCGTATATCCGGCCCGGTCAGTCCAGTGTAAGGTGATAGAAAATAACGGATTTATAATTCATCATCAGTGTCTCCTGCGGACGGAACCCGTGACGCTCTGCCAGCCGGGCAGAAGGTTTATTCTCAGGAGCGATAATACACACGCATTCATTAATGCCGCGCACCTCTTTCAGCCAGGTCAGTATGGCTCCCAATGCTTCACCGGCATAGCCCTTGCCGTGCGCCCGCTCTGCAAATACCCAGCCCGCTTCCGGATAGCGGCTGATGTCTTTTTCCATTTCACGGTAAAAATCCGCAAAACCGATATCGCCGATATACTCTCCGGTACTTTTTTCCCTGACCGCCCAGTAACCATACCCCAGCAGCGGCCACAATCCGAGATACGCCAGCATCCGCATCCAGCTGTCGCGGGGCGTGGAGATTTGCCCGGCCATGATATGATGCGTTACCGCGGTATCCGACCACATGTCAGCGACTGCCGCGTGATCCTCTCTGCGGTGAGCGCTCAGGATCAGGCGTTCAGTTTCCAGCACCGGAATGGTGTACGTCAGGTCATTCATGATGTTCTTCCTGTCATTTATTGATTTTAGTTATTGATGTTTATTTATGATGCTTTCAGTCATCACATCCACTCATACCATGACTTTCCTGCGCCTGCCACCACCGAATTACGCGTAATAGTACGCAGTAAAAAGATAATTTATCTTTATGATTGAGCAGAGTTTGATAAATCTCAGTATCGTGACGCGAAAAATTGGTTTTTATGATAGATTAGCGCGCAAATAAATATGAAAACTCAGGGAATGCATAAACACTATGGGAAACCGCACACTCACGTCGCTGGAACATGTTGTTGCTTTAGGCGGAGGCCACGGGCTGGGACGGGTGATGTCCTGCCTGAACGGTCTGGGATCGCGGCTGACCGGCGTGGTCACCACCACGGATAACGGCGGCTCCACCGGCCGGATCCGCCGGGCGGAGGGCGGCATTGCCTGGGGGGATATGCGCAACTGCCTCAATCAGATGATCACCGAGCCGTCGATTGCCTCCACCATGTTTGAATACCGTTTCAGCGGCAATGGTGAGCTGGCAGGCCATAACCTGGGGAATCTGATGCTCAAGGCGCTGGATCATATGAGTGTGCGTCCGCTGGATGCGATCAATCTGATCCGCAATATGCTGAAAGTGAAAGCGAAGTTAATCCCGATGTCGGAAACGCCGGTTGATCTGATGGCTATCGACAGCGACGGCCACGAGGTGTACGGCGAAGTCAATGTGGATCAGCTGACCTGCCCGCCGCAGGAGTTACAGCTCTCACCGCCGGTGAAAACCACCAAAGAAGCGCTGGACGCTATCTGCCGTGCAGAGCTGATCATTATCGGTCCCGGCAGTTTCTTCACCAGCCTGATGCCGCTGATGCTGCTGCCCGATTTCACCAAAGCCATTAATTTCAATCAGGCGCCGATGATCTACATTGAAAATCTCGGCAAAGAGCTGAGCCCGGCGGCCGCGTCACTCAGCCTGAGTGAAAAAATAGCCGTGCTGGAAAAACGCATCGGCCGCAAACGGATAGATGCAGTGGTATGCGCACCGCATATCAATACCGGCGATCTCGGCGACCGTCTGATTGTCAGAGAGGTCCTGGAGGCACAGGATGTCCCGTACCGCCATGATCGCAACCTGCTGCTGAGTGCGCTGGATAAAACAATCGGCCTGCTGCCCTGATACGGTCAGGAGTTGGCAATAAACTGCTCACGTAATCCCTGTAATTCATCCCGTACCGCTGCCGCCTGTTCAAATTCCAGATCCTGTGCGTGGCGGTACATCTGCGCTTCCAGTTCCTGAATCTTAACTTCCAGCTCTTTCGGCGACATACGCTGGTAATCGCTGCTTTTCGCAGCCGCTTTTCCTTTGCCTTTGTTTTTCGCTCCCGCAGACGGCTGGCCGATTTTCAGGATATCGCCAATCTTTTTGTTCAGCCCTTTCGGCACAATACCGTGTGCTTCGTTAAACGCCATCTGCTTCTCTCTGCGGCGTTCGGTTTCCTCAATCGCTTTCGCCATTGAGGCCGTAATTTTATCGCCGTAGAGAATCGCTTTACCGTGCAGGTTACGGGCAGCACGGCCGATGGTCTGGATCAGGGAACGTTCGGAACGCAGGAAACCTTCTTTGTCCGCATCCAGGATAGCCACCAGCGATACTTCCGGCATATCCAGCCCCTCACGCAGTAAGTTGATGCCCACCAGCACATCAAACTCCCCGAGGCGCAGGTCACGGATAATTTCCACGCGCTCCACGGTATCGATATCCGAGTGCAGATAACGCACCCGCTCACCGTGTTCTTCCAGATATTCAGTAAGATCTTCCGCCATCCGTTTGGTCAGTGTGGTGACCAGCACACGCTCATTTTTCTGCGCGCGGATACGGATTTCAGACAGCAGATCATCCACCTGCGTGGTGACCGGCCGTACTTCCACTTCCGGATCGAGCAGCCCGGTCGGCCGCACAACCTGTTCAACCACATCAGAGCCGGATTTCTCCATTTCATATTTACCCGGCGTGGCAGACACATAAATACTCTGCGGGGCGAGGGATTCAAATTCCTCGAAACGCAGCGGGCGGTTATCCAGTGCGGACGGCAGACGGAAGCCGTATTCCACCAGGGTTTCTTTGCGTGAACGGTCGCCTTTGTACATCCCGCCGATTTGCGGAATCGTGACGTGGGATTCATCGATCACCAGCAGACCATCTGCCGGCAGGTAATCAAACAGGGTCGGCGGGGATTCGCCGGATTTACGTCCGGAGAGATAGCGCGAGTAGTTTTCGATCCCCGAGCAGTAACCCAGTTCATTCATCATTTCCAGATCAAACTGGGTGCGCTGGGCAAGGCGCTGCTCTTCCACCAGCTTGTTATTGTCGATCAGGAATTTGCGCCGCTCCGCCAGCTCGGTTTTAATCCCTTCCATCGCCTCAATGATGCGCTCACGCGGCGTTACATAGTGGGTTTTCGGGTAAACGGTAAAACGCGGCACCTGATAATGGATGTGCCCGGTCAGCGGATCAAACAGTGACAGGCGCTCAACTTCATCATCAAACAGTTCGACGCGCAGCGCGTAATCATCCGATTCCGCAGGGAAAATATCCACCACTTCACCGCGCACACGGAATGTGCCGCGCTGAAAAGCCTGGTCGTTGCGGGTGTACTGGAGATCGGAAAGCCGGTGCAGGATCGAACGCTGATCGATGATCATCCCTTCCGTCAGATGCAGCATCATTTTCAGGTAACTGTCCGGATCACCCAGACCGTAGATAGCGGAAACCGATGCCACCACTACCACATCCCGCCGTTCCAGCAGGGCTTTGGTGGCGGAGAGGCGCATCTGCTCAATATGTTCGTTAACCGAGGCATCCTTTTCGATAAAGGTGTCTGAGCTCGGTACATAGGCTTCCGGCTGGTAATAGTCATAGTAGGAGACAAAATATTCCACCGCGTTTTCGGGAAAGAAATCTTTAATCTCACTGTAGAGCTGCGCGGCAAGGGTTTTGTTAGGCGCCATAATCATGGTCGGACGGTTCAGCGTGGCGATAACATTGGCAATGGTGAACGTTTTCCCCGAGCCGGTTACCCCCAGCAGCGTCTGATGCGCCAGCCCGTCTTCCAGGCCCTCAACCAGTTTTGCAATAGCCTGCGGCTGGTCACCGGCCGGTTTAAAGTCAGAATGCAGTTTAAATAGTTTGCTCATGGGCCCCCCTGCGCGAATAGGGTCACTATGATACTGGATAAAAAACCAGCTTCAACCCCCGGCAGAAAAAATCCGTTATTTTGTGATTTTTTGCTTGCAAAACCGGGGAAAATTTTATTGCCTTTCCACAGTTATCCCCAAAAAAAAGCACTTGCAATTTTAAATTATGCTGAAATCTGATGCGCCTCTGACCAATTGCTATTTTTCACGCCGGAGGACTCTTGATTTTATTTATCTACTTGTTATTTATAGATAAATAATAAAAGCCCGATTTTACAACAATGTCAGTGAAAGCCCCGTATCTGCAAGGATGGCGTGAGTTTTCTAAAGTTAATACACAAGGTTATCCACAGGAATAGTGGATAACTTAATAAAGTCGTTTGCCGGTGCATGGTTGCGTGACATTGTGCAGCCATAAAATTGTCACTTTCAGCACAAAGAGAAAAAATAATTCAGGATTTTTTCCTGATAAAAAACACCCGGCCGGAAGATTTGCCGTGATCCCGGCACGATCCTGCCGGGAGCAGGATCAGTGTGCGGAAACCGGCAGAGAAAGATAACCGGATAAGTCCTGATTCAGCGGATCCGGCAGATGGGGAAGTACACCCATACACGGTGCCGGGATCAGATTACTGAGTGTCGCCAGATACGCCTGCTGCCGCAGTCCCGGCGGCGTGACCTCATCGGGCTTCACACCACGGCCGGGGGCAGGATCAGTGCGCGGAAACCGGCAGAGAAAGATAACCGGATAAGTCCTGATTCAGCGGATCCGGCAGATGGGGAAGCACACCCGGGCACAGTGCCGGGATCAGATTGCTGAGTGTCGCCAGATACGCCTGCTGCCGCAGTCCCGGCGGCGTGACCTCATTAGCCACCCAGCCCGCCAGCAGCAACCCGGCCTGCTGTATCGCCATCACCGTCAGCAGAGCGTGATTAATGCAGCCGGGCTTCACACCACGGCCGGGAGCAGGATCAGTGTGCGGAAACCGGCAGAGAAAGATAGCCGGATAAGTCCTGATTCAGCGGATCCGGCAGATGGGGAAGCACACCCAGGCACGGTGCCGGGATCAGATTACTGAGTGTCGCCAGATACGCCTGCTGCCGCAGTCCCGGCGGCGTGACCTCATTAGCCACCCAGCCCGCCAGCGGCAACCCGGCCTGCTGTATCGCCATCACCGTCAGCAGCGCGTGATTAATACAGCCGAGCTTCACACCAACGACCAGGATCACCGGCATCCCCATGTGTGCTGCCCAGTCCGCATAGGTTTGTGTGGCCGACAGCGGGGTAAACCATCCGCCCGCTCCCTCGGTCAGCACCCAGTCAGCCTGCTGATTCAGCGCATGCAGCCCGTCAGTCATCACTTCAAATTCCAGCGGGGTTTGTGTCAGTTCGCTGACAATGTGCGGCGAGGTCGGTTCGGCAAAGGTATACGGATTGATCTGTGCGTAACTGACCGGCGGCACCGTATACCGCCACAGTGCCAGTGCATCGCTGTTGCGCAGGCCGTCCTCTGTCATCTCACTGCCCGAGGCCACCGGTTTATATCCGGCACAACGGAAACCGGCGTTGCGGGCGGTCTGCAACAGGGCGCAACTGACCACGGTTTTACCGGCATCCGTATCGGTGCCGGTTAAAAACCAGTTATTTTTCAACATGAATGACTCCGTACTGAATAAGATAGCTGAGCGGAAACCGCCCGTTTTCGGCGGGGTAATGATCTGCCAGCTGAATGAGTTTATTGCGTGTCATCAGCCCGGCAGCACGCCCCTGATGAACATGGGTGGCGCCGATCCCCTTAAGGGAGTGCAGCAGCGCGGGCAGTGAGTCGAAAGAGAGCCGGTAACAGACCTCCGACAACACGTGCCGGTAAGGCTGACAAGCGGCAGAAACGGCCTCCCGGCTGAGAAAACCGTTGGCATGACGGTTGCTGTCCACCCGGGAAAAAGCCTGATTCAGTTCATCCAGAGACCCGCTGAGCAACGTGGAGAACGCCACCACACCACCGGGCCGGGTCACCCGCACCAATCCGGCCAGAGCGGCCGCCAGGGAATCACACCACTGTACCGCCAGATTGCTGAAACAAAAATCAAACTGACTATCCGCAAAAGGCAGTTGTTCGATATCCCCCTGCACATAGCGGGTCGCCCGCTGCTGTTCCGCTGCATGCGCCAGCATTGCCGGAGAGAGATCAAAGGCCGTCACACTGCGGCATTCCGCTTTCCATTGTTCACTGAAGAACCCGGTACCGCATCCGGCATCCAGCCCGTGCAGTTCAGACACGATTTGTCCGGAGAGTGCCTGAGTGGTCAGCTGACGCAGATGATGGCCGGTTTTCTGCTGAAGATGTGCAACTGAGTCATATTGCCCTGCGGCACGCCCGAAAGCGGCAGCAACGGCAGCTTTATTCACCGGGGCGGTAGTGACGGCAGAATGCATCCAGCGCCTCCGTAAGCTGTGTGATATCGTCGCGGTGATGTGCGCTGGTCAGCGTGATACGCAGACGGGCGGTATTCGGCGGCACGGTCGGCGGGCGGATCGCTTTCACCCACAGGCCGCGCTCCTGTAAATAGTGCGACAGCGCCAGCGCAGTACGGTTATCCCCTGCGATCAGCGGCTGGATCGCCGAGGCGGACGGCAGTAATTGCAGCGGCAGATGCGCCACCTGCTGACGGAAGAGACGGATATTCTCCGCCAGTTTGTCACGCAGTCCGTCACCATTGCGGATTGCCTGTACCGCAGCCTGAATGGCACACGCCTGCGCGGCCGGGAATGTGGTGCTGTAGATAAGATGACGGGCATATTGCGTCAGGTAATCCGCCGTCTGTGCATCGCACAGCACTGCCGCACCGCTGACTCCGGCCGCTTTGCCGAAGGTGACAACCTGAATATCCGGGTGTATTCCCGCCGCATCACAGCTGCCCCGCCCCTCACGGCCGCAGACACCAATGCCGTGCGCATCATCCGCCATCAGCCGGGCGTTATGCTGCCGGGTGAGCGGCAGGATCGCCGCCAGCGGCGCGGCATCACCGTCCATACTGAAGATCCCCTCGGTGACCACCAGGGTTTTGCCGGTGCTGTTTTCAGTCCGGCTCAGACGAGTGCTCAGATGAGCAGTATCGTTATGATGAAAACGGCTGAATTCAGCAGGTGAATGTATCGCCGCTTCCATAATGGAGGCGTGAGCGAGTTTATCGCAGATAAGATGATCACCGCGCTGCATCAGTGCCGTGATCACCGCCTGATTAGCACTGAAACCGGAAACAAATAAGATCGCGCGATCAAACCCGAGCCACTCTGCCAGCATCTGTTCCAGATCCCGGTGAGCTGAAGTGTAACCGGTGACATGGCCGGAGCCGCCGCTGCCCACACCGTATTGTTCAGTGCCGTCACACCAGGCGCGGATCACCGCCGGATGGCGGCTGAGGCCGAGATAATCATTGCCGGAGAAATTCACGGCGCGTCTGCCGTTAATCAGGAGAGTACGTCCGTCCGCGCCGTCATTGGCGTCACGGCGGCGCACAGCATCCTGCTCCTGCGCCTGTTTCAGGCGCTCAGAAAGAAAAGTCTGCCACATGGTCCGGCTCACAGGGCTGCGTTATAGAATTTTTCGTCATCGCTGTGGCTGATGGCATCCAGCAAATAATCTGTCTGCTCATTATCCCCTTGGGTAACGTGGATCGCTTCACGTTTGATTCCCAGTTTTTTAAACAGTGCGATATCGGTATTTTCTTCCGGGTTAGTGGTGGTGAGCAGTTTGCAGCCATAAAAAATGGAGTTCGCACCCGCCATAAAGCAAAGCGCCTGGGTCTGTTCATTCATCATTTCACGCCCGGCGGAGAGGCGCACATGAGACGTTGGCATCATAATGCGGGCCACCGCAATGGTGCGGACAAAATCAAACGGATCGACTTCCTCATTATCCTCAAACGGCGTGCCTTTGATTTTCGCCAGCATGTTGATCGGCACACTTTCCGGAGCTTTCGGCAGATTCGCCAGCTGTACCAGCATCGCCGCACGATCGCGCACCGCTTCACCCAGCCCTAAAATTCCGCCGGAACACACTTTGATCCCCGCATCACGCACATTATCGAGGGTATCGAGCCTGTCCTGATAGGTCCGGGTGGTCACAATCGAGCCGTAAAATTCCGGCGAAGTATCGAGGTTGTGGTTGTAATAATCCAGACCCGCTTTGGCAAGACGTTCCGCCTGTGAACTGTTCAGCATACCGAGTGTCATGCAGGTTTCCATACCCAGCGCCCGTACTTCTTTCACCATGGTTTCCAGATACGGCATATCGCGCTCATGCGGATTCTTCCACGCCGCTCCCATACAGAACCGGGTCGAACCAGCCGCCCGCGCCTTACGCGCCGTCTCCACCACCTGCTGAACTTCCATCAGACGCTCTTTTTCCAGCCCGGTCTTGTATCGCGCACTCTGTGCACAGTATTTACAATCTTCCGGACACGCACCGGTTTTGATAGAAAGCAGCGTGCTGATTTGCACCTGCTGCGGGTCAAAATGCTGGCGATGTATGGTCTGAGCTTCAAACAAAAGTTCAAAAAAAAGGTTTTTCAAACAATGTGTTGGCTTCTTTTAATGTCCACTGACGACCTTGACTCATAACTGTAACTCCCGATAAAAAAGTGTTGCCAGTTTAAATATCAGCATTATCATGTCAACTTTATTTGCATTGAAATGGTTTACATAATGGCTTTTTCAGGGAATATTTCAGGTCACACCTTTTCGGCTGATGATGCGGATTTTGACCGCCGCCACATCTGGCATCCTTATACATCAATGACTCAGCCACTTCCGGTCTATCCGGTCGTCTCCGCTCAGGGGGCTGTCCTGACACTCGCTGACGGCCGCGAACTGGTTGACGGTATGTCCTCCTGGTGGGCGGCCATCCACGGCTACAATCATCCGGTACTGAATGCCGCAGTCACAAAGCAGCTGTCGCAGATGTCACATGTGATGTTCGGCGGCATCACTCATCCGTCAGCTGTTGCACTGTGCCGCCGCCTGGTAACAATCACCCCGGCCCCGCTGGAGTGTGTGTTTCTTGCCGATTCCGGCTCTGTGGCGGTGGAAGTTGCACTGAAAATGGCGCTGCAGTACTGGCAGGCCCGCGGTGAGAAGCGTCACCGGATCATCACGCCGCGTCACGGCTACCACGGCGATACATTCGGTGCGATGTCAGTATGTGATCCGCAAAACTCCATGCACTCTCTCTGGCAGGGCTATCTGCCGGATCACCTGTTTGCGGATGCGCCGCAGTGCGGATTTGATGAGGAATGGCGGCCGGATGATCTCCGCTCCGTGGAAACGCTGCTGGAACAGCATCATCATGAAGTCGCAGCCGTGATCCTGGAACCGGTTGTTCAGGGTGCAGGCGGAATGCGCTTTTACCATCCTGAATATCTGAAAGGGGTAAGATCGCTGTGCGATCACTACAATGTCCTGCTGATTTGCGATGAGATCGCTACCGGATTCGGTCGTACCGGTAAGTTATTTGCCTGCGAACACGCAGAAATATCACCGGATATCATGTGTCTCGGAAAAGCGATTACCGGCGGTTATATGACCCTCTCGGCCACGCTCACCACCCGTCATATTGCGGACACCATCAGTCAGGGGGACGCCGGCTGCTTTATGCACGGCCCGACCTTTATGGGGAACCCGCTGGCCTGTGCCACCGCCGTGGCCAGTATTGATCTGCTGTTATCCGGAGACTGGGCAGCGCGCGTTAAAAACATCGAAACACAACTGAAAACCGCCCTGCTGCCGCTGAAATCCCGCCGCAGCGTCCGGGATGCCCGGGTGCTCGGCACCATTGGTGTTATTGAAACGGAAGAGCCGGTGAATATGGCAGAATTGCAGCGCCGTTTTGTTGACGCAGGCGTATGGATACGCCCGTTCGGACGACTGATTTATATTATGCCGCCATACATTATTACCGGTGCGCAACTGGAAAAACTGACACAGGCGATCGATAAGGTGACGACAGGATGAAAAAGCAGGTGATAGCATCAGCACCGGAGAAGCGCTGATAACGGGCAAAAACGAAAAGCCGCTGTGAATACCTCCCTGTACGCTCAGGCGCGTCATCCCTGACGCGCATGCTTTTCGTTTCGCCTGCCCGTTATCACTTATTACCTGACCGGTAAACTCTGTATTGAAAAAATGAATTATTTCAGTGTCAGCACCGCCACCCACATCGGCCCCTGTCCTGCCGGATAGCGGTTGATAAAGTGCAGTTCGCCGGTAATCGCATCAATACGGGAAACCGCAACATGATGAGAAAGCTGTCCGGTTGAGATCAGAAAACGTCCGCTGTTATCCACCGCAAAACCGCGCGGCTGAGTTTCTGTCGGATAACGTCCTGCCAGTTGCAGATGGCCGCCGTCATCAGACACCCGGTAGTGATTAATCACACTTGATGCCCGCTCGCAGGCATAGAGGTGATGCCCGTCCGGTGTGATATGAATATCGGCCGCCCAGCGGCGCCCTGAATAATCATCCGCCATCATATCGACAGACTGAATTTCACGGACTTTCACCCATTCGCGGTAAACATTAATGGTCGCATTTAATTCATTCAGGCAATACGCCACATGTTTTTCCGGATGAAACGCCATATGGCGCGGCCCGGCACCGGCAGCAACGCTCAGCATATCGGCATGGCGTTCAGTTAAGTGCCCGTCGTCACCGATAGTATAAGCACGGATATGATCTTCCCCGAGGCACGGTACAAACAGTGTGCGGCCATCCTGTGCAATATTGGCGGAATGCGGATTTTTTAATCCCTCAATCACCTGTACAGCACGGGCGGGAAGACCGTTATCGCGGATCGGCAGCACCGCCAGATTACCCTGATGATAAGACGCGGCATACAGTGTACGCCCGGCATTATCAAGGGTGATATACGCGGCAGTGCCCGGGAGCGGCGTCAGACCGGTTTGTGTCAGCTTGCCGTCTGCGGCAATTTCATACGTAACCACCGCATTGCCCGGTTTTACCGCAGCATAAAGATGACGGCCATCCGGCGCGGTGATCAGCGGCTGCACCTGATCAGGCGTTGATACTGTCTGTAACAGTGACATCTCACCGCGTTCATTCATCTGCCAGACATGAATCTGATGACTTTCCGTACTGGCAACATAAACCACCTGCTTCATTCGCGCTCCTTAATATCATCACTTACCCGTTTGATTTTTAACAGGTAATGTAAGCATTTCTGTATAATAATACCGCACTTAGCGTTTATCGCGAAACAATTAACATGCTATATTACCAGTTATCGCCGCCCGGAATCATTCAGGATGCCGTCAGGGTGCAATAATATTCCCTGATGCCCGTTTTTATTCCGGTTCTGACACTCATACAAGGGGCTTCCTGTTATGTCTTACCGCGTCCTCGCATTTGATCTCGATGGTACACTTCTCGATCCGGATAAACATATTTTACAGGAGTCGCTGGATGCCATCCGCGAAGCCCGCCGTGCCGGGGTACAGGTGCTGATTGTCACCGGCCGTCATCACGTTGCTATCCATCCGTTTTATCAGACATTGCAGCTGGATACACCGGCTATCTGCTGTAACGGCACCTATCTGTACGACTATCCGGGGAAAAAAGTACTTTCCGCCGATCCGATGAGTATCAGTGAATCCCGTCAGTTGCTGGAACGTCTGGCACAGACGGATATCGAACATCTGATGTATATCTCTGATGCCATGCTGTATCACACTGACAGCAGCACCATTGAGCGGACACTGAACTGGTCTGCCTCCCTGCCCGAACACCAGCGCCCGGTGATGCGTAAAGTGGATAACTTCCTTGATGAAGTTGATCGCGCTGACACTATCTGGAAATTCGCCACCTGCTCAGACGATCTGAACAAACTGCGCGAATTTACCGATGCCGTGGAAGCGGATATGGGGCTGTCCTGCGAGTGGTCGTGGGTAAACCAGGTTGATATTGCCCGCAAAGGTAACAGCAAAGGCCGCCGTTTGCAGGAATGGGTGGAATCTCAGGGAATGTCGATGAAAGATGTGATGGCATTTGGTGATAACCACAATGATATCAGCATGCTTTCTTCTGCCGGCCTCGGAGTGGCAATGGGCAATGCGGCAGACGAAGTCAAAGCACATGCCGACCTGATTATCCCGGATAATACCCAGCCGGGTATTGCACAGGCGATCCGCCGTCATATTCTCAGCTGATAAATGCCGTTTATATGGCTGAATAAGTAATTATTCAGCCATATACCTCCTCCAACCCCCGGGTCTGAGCCATCAGACAGAGTTGAACATCGCTGTTTCATCTTGTACTCTGAACTGAATGACCAGGGAGCACGGAGAGCATGGAGCGCGCATGGGATATAAATATGACCCGGTACGGAAAACCGTCATTTCATCAGACACACCGTATAGTTTTGAAAAACGGCCCGATTATGATGAATTAAATCATCAGGCAACATTGCTGAAAATAAAATCAATACTGAGTGATACAACCGATGATGCGAATGTCGCTGCGCTGATTACGATTGAGGAAGCTGAGTATGTTTTAAAAAATACAAATACGTCAAATCCCTTTCAGTCAGCAAAAGAGACTTTATTTGGTATCGGTGATTTCGTTTCCAATTATTCGGGAAGCGTTTACGAATCAGGCCGGATTTTCCGGATTATTAATGAGTTTAAAGACCTCGGTATTAAAGCAACAGAATATACCGGTAAAAATGGTAAGGTTTATATCCGGTTATCCGGCCATGCCGGAGTAAGAGCTTTCCTGAACGCGACCCGGTATTTAGCCGATAATCCGAAAATACTGTATATGGGCGTCGGTACTCAGGGGCAAAATGCCGTTTCAGTCGGCGCCACCCGGTTTTCAATTGTGTATTCTCTCGCTTACCGTGTGGTCGAACTGATATTTAAAGATGAATATACGCTGACGAATTTTTTTGTGAATGTGACGATGGATATGGCAAAGCTGGCTGTAAGTATGAAGCTGGGTGCTATGGCTGTCGGTGGGTTGATGACAGCCACAGGTTTTTCAGGTGCTAGTGTTATAGCCATATCAATAGGCATATTTTTCGTTGGTCTTGGTATAGGAATTATTTTATATACTCTTGATGATTATTTCGGAATAAGTGAATCTATTATCAGAGAGCTGAAAAAAAAATAGCAAACCAAGATCCGATGGAGATGGTCGATACCATGCTGATAATTTTTTCACCAACTTCAATAGGTACACCCGTGGATGAAATCAAACCAGTTAAAATGTATTTTATTTCATTAGTTTTTTTTATTATTTCAATTTTTGGATTATATATATCTATAATGGCCTATAGAAGTTATTTTCTGATGGGTAACATTGTTAGTTTTTCATTCCCCTATGCATCTTTTATATTAGGTTGGCCTTTACTTCTTAGCTTCTCATTTATTACATTTATGTGTGGATATCAAAAAAAAACGCAACATGTAAACCAGAAACTCTCTGGTTTATTTAGTGTTATTGCTATATCAGGAATTATTTTTAGTCTTATTTTTTCATTTTATATCGAGTATAATTTAACGTCACGCGGCTATGTAAAATGTTATAAAAAATCCATACTGGCACCAACTGAATATGTTATATCAAAGGATATGTGCCGTGAATGAGATAAAACCTGTCAAAATGTATCTTGCTTCTGCTATTTTGATTTTTTTTGTAGTAATTGGCGTATATGGTTCAGCAAGTAGTTATGTCGAGTATTTTTTAAAAACCGATATTATTTCATTTTCATTTGTAGTAGGTTTTATTATTTTTTGCTTTCCCTTTCTCTCGTGGTTATCATATTTAATATTCATGGTAGCGCATCACAAAAGAAAACTAAAAGTAAATAATAAAATAACTAATTACCTTGCGGTAATAGCAATGTTTGGTATTGTTTTTAGTTTTTTTTCTCATTTTATGTTGAGTATGACTTAACATCGAATGGCTATGTCAAATGCCATAAAACATCAATCCATGCACCAACTAAATATGTTATTTCAAAGGATATGTGCAAATAGCCCATACCCTTTATCGCTGTATCTTAAACCAACTCGCTGTTAATGCTGTATGTTGATGTACTCGCTTTTACATGTTCTCTTGAGATAGATACATATCTCATTTTGACACGCTGGTAAGGGTCTTCGCCGCTGTCACTGATTAAGTTCGCGTGAACATCATCGACATCAACCAGTGATACACCGGTAAGTTTATATATGGCGTAAACTTCAAGCTGTCCGTGCTGACTTGTTCTGTAGCATTTAAAGGTTGCTTCCAGAACCTCATTATTATCAATAGAAGAGAAAAGCAGAGGAAATGCTTTATCCATTGGTTTTGTGAATACAAGTTCTTTATAGGCCGCATTTTGTGCCCGGAATGCACCGACTGTTAAATTCAGTACCTGTATGTCATCTTCATGTCCGGCCTGATAGCGGTTTCCTATCGAATCAACTGATGAACATCCCGCAGAAATCAGCCCCTGATTCTTACCTCTTAACGTCAAATAGATCGGATGTGCCATAAAAGTCCCTTTAATGAAAAATCGGATAGTTATCAACACAGGACGTTAGCATATATTAACGTTTTGAGACACAAAACGATGACAATAATTTAACACAACAAAACATCTTTACGATGAAACCACATTGAGTATCTGCCCGAAAATCCACCGTCATATTCTCAGTTGATAAATACAATTTTATAAAAATAAAAAACGCCCCTTAATAATAGGCATTTTTTCGTATTTATGTTTCTGCCGATCTTAACATATAAAGTAGTTATTTATACTTATCAAAACTCCAGTTATTTTTTGGTTTTTCTGCCGGGTTCTGATTCGGGAATTTATCATTTTCAACAATCAGCAGTAATTTAGAGCCGTCATAAGTATAACCACCCTCCGCATACTGATACGGAAAACTTTCTGTCGCCACCACTTTATATCCCATACTGAGCAGCTCCGGGATGCGCATTCCGCCCTGTGAGCCATCAGTGGTACCGATACACCAGACTTTTAAGTTTTCGATTTCAACATCTTTCACTTTTTTCAGATAGGTGTAACACATCACCTGATTTGCGGCCAGCGCCTGACCGCCGGAGAAAATACCCAGTAATAAAAAGAGAAGTGCTTTTTTCATTGTATCCCTCTGACTCAGTGGTTTTTATGCAATAACGCACGTCTTACACTTATTTCCGTGTGCGGAGAATATTATATGATAATGCGGGGTCAGTGATGAACCGGCGATAATATATATCGCCGGTGCAGCGGAAGGGCAATCAGAATAATATGAATGCCCCTTTTATTAATGAAAAGTACGTATATTCAGACAGGTTATAATTCGCGGCTCAGTGACACACTTTTTACCTGTGCATACACCCATTGTCCGGGTTTAAGCTGTAAATCATCCCGCGCCCAGCCGGTAATCCGCGCCCAGAGGAAATGATTGCCGACCGCCAGTCTCACATCGGTCTGACCGTTGTCACCATCATACATTTCCGTGATTTTTGCCCGTAATATATTGCGGATACTGCTGCTTTTCGGTTTTTCCAGCGCGATTGACACATCATCCGCACTAACCCGTACCCGCACCGGCGTGTCACGCTCACCGGCGATACGCGGCACCCACAGCACCTGGTCACCGATAGCGGCAGCAGTCATCGCATAGCGGTCATGGTGCTCAAGCACCGTAACACTTAATACACTTGAGAGGCTTTCCTGTGTGAGCCACGGACGCAGCGCCGCGCCTGCCCACACCTCTTCCAGCGGCCCTTGTGCCAGAATACGGCCTTTCTCCAGAATCACCACATCTTCCGCCAGCCGCAGGATTTCATCCAGACTGTGACTGACATAAAGGATCGGAATACTGATATCCTGCGCCATCTTTTCCAGATACGGCAACAGTTCGCGTTTGCGCGGCAGATCCAGAGACGCCAGCGGTTCATCCATCAGCAGAATATCCGGTGCGGTCAGCAATGCACGGCCAATCGCCACCCGTTGTTTTTCCCCGCCGGAGAGGGTTATCGGCAGGCGGTTCAGCAGATGCCCGATACCCAGCAGTTCCACAATGCTATCAAACTGATCTTCCATTTCCCGCGCCATGCCATAGCGCAGATTGCCTCTTATCCGGTAATGAGGAAACAGACGCGCATCCTGGAAGACATAGCCGATTTTGCGTTTTTCCGGCGGCAGACAGATACGTTTTTCAATATTAACCAGTGTGTGACCGTTAAGCTCAATCCGCCCTTTCTGCGGCTTTGTCAGCCCGCCGATCACATTAATAAAGGAGGTTTTCCCGGCCCCTGAGAGCCCGAAGACCGCGGTAATACGATCACTGGCCAGTTCGGTGTTGATGACCATCGATAAATCACCGAGCTGCTGTTCGAAATCAAGCACTAACATACGGTGACCCCCAGACGTTTACGCCCCCAGCGGGTCAGCCATTCCGAGGCCAGCAGTGAGGCCAGTGCCAGAATAATAGCGATAATACAAAGCCGTGCCGCGTCCATTTCCGCCCCCGGTGTTTCAAGCAGGGAGTACATGGCCAGCGGGATAGTCCGGGTTTCCCCCGGGATATTAGAGACAAAGGTGATTGTCGCGCCGAATTCGCCCAGTGAGCGGGCAAATGCCAGCACGGTGCCGACAATAATTCCCGGCAGAGACAACGGGAGTGTGATGGTGAAAAAGACCCGCAACGGAGAGGCACCAAGTGTCCGTGCCGCCTGCTCCAGCCGCATATCCACCGCCTCCAGTGCCAGGCGGATCGCCCGCACCATCAGCGGAAATGCCACCACTGCCGCAGCCAGCGCGGCACCGCGCCAGCTGAAGGTAAAACTGAAGCCGAACCAGTTATAGAGCCACTCACCGATAATACCTTTGCGGCCCATGCTGATCAGCAGCAGATAACCCACTACCACCGGTGGTAACACCAGCGGTAAGTGGATAAGACTGTCCAGCAGCGACTTGCCCGGAAAACGGCAGCGCACCAGTACCCATGCCATCAGTATGCCGAACGGCAGACTGACTGCCACGGCGACCGTTGATACTTTCAGGCTGAGGATGACCGCCTGCCATTCATACTCATTCAACATCGCTGTCTGTTAGTCCTTACTTATTACAGAGGGCTGAAACCGTAACGTTTGAAGATTTCTTTTGCTTCCGGTGTCTGCAGATAATCATAGAAACCTTTAACATCGGCATTATTGCGATCTTTCAGGATAGCAATCGGGTATTCAACCGGTTTATGGGTATCCGCCGGGAAAATACCGACCACTTTCACTTTATCACTGGCAACCGCGTCAGAGCCGTACACGATACCCAGCGGCGCTTCACCGCGCTCCACCAGCGCCATGCCGCTGCGCACATTATTAGTACGGGCCAGCATCGGATCAACCACTTTCCAGGCGCCCAGGTTTTCCAGGGCTTCCTGTGCATAAATACCGACCGGCACATGATCAGGATCGCCGACAGCCAGACGGCCGCCATCCAGTAATTTAACCCAGTCAGTCTGCTTATTAATATCGACTTTATCAATCTTGCTGTCTTTCGCGGCAATCAGCACCAGCTCATTACCCAGCAGGGTTTTACGGGTGTCATTGATGATCAGATTTTTTTCCTGAGCATAATCCATCCATTTCTGGTCAGCAGAGATAAAGATATCTGCCGGGGCGCCATTTTCAATCTGGCGGGCCAGCGTGGAAGAAGAGGCATAAGACGCAACAACTTCCCCCTTTTTCTCCTGCTTATATTTTGCCGAGATTTCATCAACGGCATTTGTCAGCGATGCCGCTGCAAATACGGTCACTTTTTCAGCGGCCCATGCCTGACCCATGACAGCAGCAGAGATAACAACACCGGCCAATAACTTACTGAACTGTTTTTTCATTTTTTCCACCAGGATAGATTAGGATTAACCCGTTGTATATAACAAGATACAGCGAAAAATGAAAGGAGGTTTATCCCACTATCGTCAGTTAAGCGGAAAACACTATAAAATGGGGGAATTACATCAGGAGTGAGCGGGAAAACAAAAACAAAGGCGGATCACCTGCACAGGCAGGTGATCCTGAATACAGGATAATCAGTGCTGTTTTTCGTGGCGATCGCCTTTTGAAATCAGGTTGAAAATTTCACCTAATCCCCAGATCAGAGCCGCCAGGCCTGCCATGACAACAGGAACCATTAACAGTGCAAAACCTAAACTTTTAATTAACTCAAACATAGCACTTCATCTCTTTATATCAGGCGAAAGAATATTCAGCATGACAATAATAGCGTCATATTGCCCGCTATTCTATATAAATCACGCAGCCGGAAGCATAGCGATTCGTGCGGTCAGGTCTGCATAAAATAAACAACAGCCACAATCACTGCTGCCAGGATAAGAAAACCGACCACCTTTCCGGCACCACCCGGTTTTTCCACAATATCACCACTGCGCGGTGAGACAGGCGCGGACGAAGATTGTGCCGGTGTTTCACCCTCATCATCTTCGCGGTAAAGCTCCTGAATATAGAGAAACATCGTTTTCATAAACTGACTGTTCAGTGGCAGGGTCTGACCATCCTCACCAATGATGCACAGTGTAAAATCAATTTTTCTGCTCAGTCCCAGTAAAAAAGCACCCGGCAGCCAGGTATACTCCCGCTCACCGGAAGCGATCTCTTCCGCAACTTTTGCCGGAGCTTCATGACCGCCGTCATCACGCATATAAACAAGCAGCAACGGCTCTTCATCATCTTCGCCCTGCGTGAACGCCAGGCCAATTTGTCCGCCACTTTCCTGATCCTGAGATTCAGCCCAGAATGCCTGCTCTGCCAGCATGCGGGCAAATGCTTCTGTTTCAGTACCTTCCCCTTCCGGTTCCGGGGAATCCTTGACTGCCTGATGAAGACGGAATAATACATTCTGCATGAAATAATCTCTGGCTGATAATTAATAGCTATACCATACCTGTTTTTATCCGGCTCACAAATTATTAAGTGAAATGTAACCGCCATATTGGCAGATGAAAAAAAACCGCAGTTTGCTACACTAACCGGAAAGTAACGCCGCACCGGGCGGAGAAACTGCGCCGGTGATTCTGTCTGATTAATATACGGGGTATTTTCCGTTGGATATTTTATTAACACTGAAATCAGAAGGTCATTTATTTGCCGATCCGCGGCGGATTTCCTTACTCAAGCAGGTCAAAGCTACCGGCTCCATCAGTCAGGGGGCAAAACTTGCCGGTATCAGCTATAAAAGCGCGTGGGATGCCATCAATGAAATGAACCAGCTTGCCGAGGAAACTATAGTTGACCGGGCGACCGGCGGCAAAGGCGGCGGCGGCGCAACACTGACGCGCTATGGTGAGCGCTTACTTCAGCTTTATGATTTGCTGGCACAAATCCAGCAGAAAGCGTTTGATGTCCTCAAAGAGGATTCACTGCCGCTCGACAGCCTGCTGGCAGCTATCTCCCGCTTCTCATTACAGACCAGTGCCCGTAACCAGTTCTTCGGTACTATCATGTCGCGCAACCATACCCACGTGCAGCAGCATGTTAACGTTCTGCTGGCAGATAAAAAAACGGAACTGGCTGTCGCACTGACCGAGCAAAGCGCCAACCGGCTGGGGTTATCCATAGGTAAAGAAGTACTCACTCTGATTAAAGCGCCGTGGGTGAAAATCAGTAAATCCGCAGAAAACAGCGCTGATTATGACAACTGCCTGAGCGGACGCATCTGTTCCGTAGCCAGAGGTGCGGAAAACAGTGAGGTGATGGTGACGCTGACCGGCGGCGCACAGTTATGCGCAACGGTGGATAATCAGGATGCTGATAATCAGCAGCTGAAAGACGGTGATGAAGTCACCGCGCTGTTTAATGCCGACCAGGTAATTATTGCGACGTTGTGCTGATAATAAAAGACGCAAATAAAAGCCGCCGCGGACTGAACCGACGGCGGCTTTACGTCAGTAACTGCTTACTTCGCTGTTAAATCAACCTGATAAACCGCAAAGCCCACATCATCAGTGCCAACCCGCGTCATCGGATAACGTGCATTTTCTTTAATAAACTGCGTGGCTTTTTCACCCGGGGAGGTTTCAAAGCGGATATCTAATTTTTTATCCGTTTTCACCGGCACAAATGTCCAGTTCTGCTCTGCCCGGGCCGATACCCCGCCTTTCTCTTTGGTTTCTGCCGCGATATAGCCTGCCAGCACACTGCGGTTTTCATCCGGTGAGGCAAACGCAATATGTTTATCGCCGGTACCGGCAAATTTTCCGCTGTAAGCACGGTAGTTATTGGTGGCAACCAGGAAGACCGCTTTCGGATCAATCGGTTTACCCTGATAAGTCACATTTTTGATGCGGTTGGCCTGCGGATTGACGGTCTGGCAGTCCACATCATATTTTGCCGGTTGGGTCAGGTCTATCTGGTAATTGACCCCGGAAATAGTATCAAAATTATAGGTTCTGAAACCATCCCAGTTAACCAGGCTCTGCGGTGCCTCAGACTGCGGGTCAATCTGATTAAACATCCCGGCGGAGCACTCCAGCCATTCGGTGACTTCCGCACCGGTCGCTTTTACCACCACCAGCGTATTTGGGTAGAGATAGAGATCGGCCGCGTTGCGGAATGTCATATCCCCTTTTTCCACCTCGACAAAATCTGCCGGGGCATTTTTGCGTCCGCCCACTTTAAACGGCGCGGCGGCTGATAATACCGGCAAATCCGCCAGATCCGGATCACCCTGAATAAAGCGGCGGGTATAATCTGTCTGCGCGTTATTAACAATCTGCACTGTCGGGTCGCTCTGCAACAGGGCGAGATAGCTGTACATGTTATCCGGTGATTTACCAATCAGTTTACCGACAAAGGCCCGGGTCGCATTGTGCTGCTCATCAATCACGGAAGCCAGCTTGTCATCCCGCGCCACCAGCGGCTTTTTATTGACCTTGTCATAAACCGGACGTGCCTGTGATTTGGCATCCGTCACTTTCCATGCGCCGTCATCATTGTTCAGTACCAGATCTACCACACCGAGGTGATCACCCCACTGGCCCGGCATCACCGCCGGAATACCATTAACGGTTCCCTGTTCTATATTAACACCTTTGATATCCGCGAAATCTTTGCCCGGAAATACGCCGTGCGAGTGGCCGAACATAATGGCATTAATCCCCGGGACTTCGCTGAGATAATATACCGAGTTCTCTGCCATCGCTTTATACGGCTCCTGAGAAAAACCGGAGTGCGGAATAGCGACAATTAAATCAGCACCTTCTGCTTTCATTTGCGGTACAAATTTTTTCGCGGTTTCCGTAATATCATTAACGCGGACTTTTCCTTCCAGATTGGCTTTATCCCAGATAAGGATTTGCGGCGGTACAAAACCGATATAGCCGATTTTAATCACATGCTCTTTACCGTCGCGATCTTTTACCGGAGTATCGACGATAATATAAGGCGTAAACAGATTCTTACCGGTTTTTTCATCAATAATATTGGCGTTTATATACGGAAAATCCGCACCGGCAATGGCTTTTTTCAGATAATCCAGGCCAAAGTTAAATTCATGGTTACCGAAATTACCAACGGTATAGCCCATGGTATTCATTAATTTATGTGCCGGATGCGCCTCGCCGTCATTCAGTCCTTTGCTGACCATATAATCGGCCAGCGGGCTGCCCTGAATTAAATCCCCGTTATCCACTAATACCGCATTGGTGACTTCACCTTTCGCCGCTTTAATTAACGCGGCAGTGCGGACTAAACCGAACTGATCTGTCGGTTTATCTTTGAAATAATCAAAATCAATTAAGTTACTGTGAATATCCGAGGTTTCCATCACCCGCAGATCGACTGTCGCGGCATTGACCGTTCCGCTGATCAGTAATGCCAGTACCGAATATTTTAATCCTGTTCTCACCATAACACCCTCTTCCGTTTAATGTTCTGCTGCTGTTATTTTGTCTGTTTTCACACCATTTGCGTCCAGTAATTCCTGCATGGTGTAGTACTTATCATCAATACTGTAAGATATCAGCCCGTTCATGGATGACATGGAATTATGATGACTGTATTTAAACGGAATAACCACGTCGCCCTGTTTATTAATCACGCCCCAGTGATCACTTTTTCTCACCAGCGCATAACCGTTATCAAAATCACGGGCTTCCTGATAATCAGGAGCAACCACTTCATTTCCTTTTACGTCAACAAACCCATATAAATTATCTCTCTCTGCCTTTATCATCTCATTGCTGATTTCACCGGCTTTATCATAGCCTTTTAATGTCAGGCGGATTGTTGCATCCTCATTGAGAAAATAAATTTTTTTATCTTTTGTTGCTATGTCATCCATAAAAACACGGCTGATGACTCTGACTGTATTATCTCCGCCTTTTTCCAACCAGTACTTAGATACAGGAAGGATCTCCTCACCTTTATCATTCAGAACATGTGTCCCTTTGTTGTCTTCATAATAGAAAAACTCAAAACTGCCATAATAGCTGTTAACGAT
Source organism: Morganella morganii (assembly GCF_019242955.1). Lineage (GTDB taxonomy): Bacteria > Pseudomonadota > Gammaproteobacteria > Enterobacterales > Enterobacteriaceae > Morganella > Morganella sibonii. Next base: position 1,164,016 of record NZ_CP066129.1, on the reverse strand, counting down.
GTCCGCTTCCGTATTTTTACCGGAAATGACTATCGGATCAGCATAATTAACATTAAATATCAGGATGTTATTACCATCGGAGACAACAAACGCATCATCAGATAAACTGTATACGCGATTAGCGTGCATAATATAATCCAGCTTTTTATTTACTGCATCCAGTTTATGAATCTGATAGTACGTTGATTCATACTCTTCGCCGTCATTTTCATCTTTTTTACTCTCAGTATGGCGGGTAAAGAAATAACCGTTCCCCACACTGTACACACCCTCTTTACCATGATTAATCATCTCATTACCGTTTTGATCAATAATATAAAAGGTTTGTGTCTTCTCATCTTCAATGACCGGATAGAGACTGGTATAACCAGGTGTCAGTATAATATTTTGTTCTTCACGCTCCTGCTTATTTGCAGCGTATACGGTCACCGATTCCGGCGTACCATGGTAGATACATTCCACCAGGTAAGTTGCAGGCTCGTTGGTTTCTTGTTCAAGGCGTTCATAATAGCCGGCAACTCGTTTTATTAACTCGTCTTTATTTTTACCGTATTTTTCAGCCGCTTTTCCTGTGCCATTAATAAATCGCTCTATTTTTTCAATATGGCCGATTTCCCCTCTTGAACAGGCAGATGCTGATAATATTTTACCCTTTTTATCCGTAACGTTTTCGCTGACAATATTCAGTTCACCATCCAGCGAATATTTCAGGTAATTTTTATCTTTTTTTTACCAGCGTTAATTTATAGTTACCTTGTGAAATCTCCGGTTTATCCGGGGTGAGATGATAACGGCCAAGGTCACTGATGTAGCGAAATGTCACATTGGCATCAATACTTTTTACGGTTTTCTGTGTATTTAATTTTATATTATTATCTGCTTTGGTAACTTTTATATCGCTTATTTCTTCACTACCATCCATGTAGGTAATTTTTTTAATTTTCACCACAAGTTGTTTTTCTGCCGGCATGACAGGAATGTCAAAATCAAAAGTGGAATAGCCATGTTCTATATTCTGAACAAACGTTATTTCTTTAAGTGCTTTATTAAATTTGTTTTTATATTCTTCTGGTGTAAGAACAGAAAATACATTTTCGTATTCTTCATCTTCAGATGACACCGTCTTCCGCTGGCTATAGAGGTCATCTTTTCCTCCTATCCCGAGAATAAAATCAAACTGCTCTTTCTGTGCCTGTATTTTTGTTACCGCTTCTTCCGGCGTCAGGTCATTAAACTCTTTTGTTATATAGTCCAGAGTTTTCTGTGACGGCTCCGGTAATTTCTCCTCATACCCGAAAAACCAGTATGCCATTCCCGCCGCAATAACCAACAGTGCGGGGATTGCAATCATCTTTTTTTTCATCAGCACATCCCTTTCATATAATTTCCATAATTCCGTAATAGCGTTAATAAAAAGTATAACAAAAACAGCAGACTGAATAATGACGTTTCTGTGAAGCAGATCTTCTTTTCATGATACGGAATGTAACACCGGAGCCATATCTTGACATCGCTGCCGGTTCCGCTTATTTCTGGGGAATAATTAAACTAATAATAAGGCTGTTCACTATGGCACATCTGCATATCACACAAGGGATTTTCCGGTTAAGCGCGGATAAACAACTGTCTGTTCCGTCATTACAGCTGGACACCGGGCAGCATCATGCCTTTATCGGCACCAACGGCAGCGGGAAATCCGCCCTTGCCCGCGCACTGGTGCAGGAACTTCCGCTGCTTTCCGGGGAGATGAGCACCACTTTCCGCCGTCCGGTTCTGGTCGCGTTTGAAAAATTGCAGGCGCTGATTGATGAAGAATGGAACCTCAATAATACCGATCTGATTGACGGCGATGACACCGACAACGGCCGCACTACCGCTGATATTATTCAGGCAGAATACCGTGATAATGAGCGCTGCCTGCAACTGGCGGCGCAGTTCGGTATTTCTGATCGCCTGTCACGCCGTTTTAAATACCTTTCCACCGGCGAAACCCGCAAAGCCCTGCTGTGTCAGGCACTGATGACAGAGCCGGATCTGCTGGTACTGGATGAGCCTTATGACGGACTGGATACTGACTCCCGCCGCATGCTCAGTGAGATGCTGGCAGAACTTGCGGCAGACGGACTGACCGTTATTCTGATCCTCAACCGTTTCAGTGATATTCCGGACTTTATCACCCGCGCCGGGCTGCTGACAGAATGTGTGCTGGCACCGGCGGACACCTTGTCCGCGCTGTTACAGGCACAACTGGCCCGCAGTGAGCAGACAGAAAATCTGACACTGCCGGAGCGGGATGACCCGGCCGCAGAACGCCTTGCCCCGGATATTCCGCGGGTGATCCTCAATCACGGTTGCGTCAGTTATAACGACAAACCTATTCTGCATGATCTGACCTGGCGGGTGCTGCCCGGCGAGCACTGGCAAATCACCGGTGAAAACGGCGCAGGAAAATCCACACTGCTCAGTCTTATCACCGGTGACCATCCGCAGGGCTACAGTAACGACCTGACACTGTTCGGCCGCCGCCGCGGCAGTGGTGAAACCGTGTGGGATATCAAACGGCATATCGGGTATGTCAGCAACAGCATCCACCTCAGTTACCGTGTGAATATCAGCGTGCGTAACACGCTGATTTCCGGTTTTTTTGATTCTGTCGGACTTTATCAGAAACCCTCCGACCGGCAGATAAAACTGGCGGATGAATGGCTGGCACTGCTCGGCCTTAAAGCTTACCGTGACGCGCCGTTTCACAGCCTGTCATGGGGACAGCAGCGGCTGATACTGATTGCCAGAGCGCTGGTGAAACATCCTGCGCTTCTGATCCTTGATGAGCCGTTACAGGGGCTGGATACACTCAACCGCCTGCTGGTACTGCGTTTTATCGATATTATGATAAGTCGCGGTGATACGCAGTTGCTGTTTGTCAGTCATCACAGTGAAGATACCCCGGCCTGTATCAACCGGCGTCTGGCGTTTATTCCTGATAACGGTAGTTATCGTTACGAAATCAATGAGTTGTAACCGGATTATCAAACGGCTGTTTTACTTTTTTATTTCACCGGGAACAGCCGTTATTTTCTGAATGTATTCAGTTTGTTATTAAGAATAATCTTATTATCCATTATTATCTGCCCGCTTTTTTTACTGGTGCATCGCGCACTTCTCTTTTACCCTGCGTCCTCCTTTTCTGATTTTCTGACACGATCCCATGACCTGGCTTTTACTTGCATTATCTCTGCTGTTGTTACAATTTCACCGGACGCTGTCACTGGCAGTGCTTCTGACCGCCACCATCAGTGCTCTGTTCACAGGCGTGATGGACTGGCACGCCCTGCTCACACTGTGGTTTGTGATCCTGCTGGCTGTTGCCCGGCCTTATACCGCACCGCGCTCATGGCCGCGCGCGCTGGTGACACTCATGGTGCTCACCGTTGCACTGGGACTGGCTTTTCATCTGCTGCCGGGATTTCATAACCTGCGCTGGATGCCGCCGGAAGCCGCCGGGCCGCACAGTCCGCCGTATTCATTCTGGCTGAATGCTGATAAAGCCCTGCTTCCGTTTGTTCTGCTGATTATCATTCCGCAGTTATTCGTCACCGCCCCGCTGCGTCCGGCGACCCGTCTGCGCTGGCTGCTGCTGGTTCTTGCTGTCCCTGCCTTACTGTTACTGGCAACGGCCCTTGGCGGGCTGGGATTTGAGCCGCATCTGCCTGAGTGGCTGCCGGTGTTTATCATGACGAATCTGTTGTTTGTTTCGCTGGCGGAGGAAGCCCTGTTCCGCGGGACTATCCAGCAGGTACTTTCTCGTTATCTGCCGCCTTATGCCGCCCTGCTGATCACCGCCGCAGTTTTCGGACTGGCGCATCTTGCCGGGGGGCCGCTGCTGGTGGTATTTGCCGGTCTGGCAGGTATTATCTACGGGCTTGCCTGGATGTGGAGCGGCCGGTTGTGGGTCGCAACCGCGTTTCACTTCGGTCTGAACCTTTGTCATCTGCTGTTTTTTACCTGGCCGTTTAAGGTGGCGTAAAAAACTGTTTTTTTCTGTGTATCAGACTTTGCATAAACATTTATAGCGGAATCGATTCAGTTTTAGTGTACACTATCCGGTAAACAGGACGGAATTGATGCTTTACGCACACGCCCGGGCGGAAATACCTGTACGGAAAGTTTGCCGAAAGGCGCCGGTGACCAATATAATGGGCAATGTGCCGGGTCTGTTTCAATTCTGAAACCCCCTATCTGAAACACAACAGGAGTTTACGCTATGGCAGTAACTAAACTGGTGCTTGTACGTCACGGTGAAAGTGAGTGGAACAAAGAGAACCGCTTTACCGGCTGGACTGATGTTGAGTTATCTGAAAAAGGCCGTGCTGAAGCACAAGAGGCTGGTCAGTTACTCAAAAAAGAAGGCTTCTCTTTTGATTTCGCCTATACCTCTGTACTGAAACGCGCTATTCACACGCTGTGGAATATCCTGGATCAGGTAAACCAGCAGTGGCTGCCGGTTGAAAAAAGCTGGAAACTGAACGAGCGTCATTACGGTGCGCTCCAGGGTCTGGATAAAGCAGAAACCGCAGCAAAATACGGTGACGAGCAGGTCAAACTGTGGCGTCGTGGTTTTGCTGTCACCCCGCCGGCACTGGAAAAAAGTGATGAGCGTTTCCCGGGCCACGACCCGCGTTATGCAAAACTGGCTGAAAGTGAACTGCCTGCAACTGAAAGCCTGGCGATCACCATCGACCGCGTTGTTCCTTACTGGACTGATGTTATCAAACCACGCGTTGCTTCCGGCGAGAAAGTGATCATCGCCGCACACGGTAACTCCCTGCGTGCACTGGTAAAATACCTGGATAACATGGGTGAGGATGAGATCCTCGAACTGAATATCCCGACCGCTGTGCCGCTGGTGTATGAGTTTGATGAAAACATGAAACCACTGCGCCGCTACTACCTGGGTGACCAGGATGCGATTGCTGCCAAAGCCGCTGCGGTTGCCAACCAGGGTAAAGCGAAGTAATCCGCTTTTTCCGGTGAAAAAAAACCCTGACATCGTCAGGGTTGAGATTGCTGACAAAGCAGGATAAAACGTGGTTTTTCCTGCTTTGTGTTATCAGCCGAAAATCAATAAATTGATTTTCCTGGTTTATTTTTACAACCTCTGTCGGTCGCCGCCAACCCCTGCGGGTTTGTCAACGGCCTGAAACCCTGACATTGTCAGGGTTTTTTATTTTCTGTCATCCGGGTTACCGGTGTTATCAGCTGCGGCGGGCTTTTACCGCATCGGAGAGCTGACGCAGCAGTGTCTCCGTATCTTCCCAGCCGATGCAGGCATCTGTCACGCTCTTGCCGTACACTAATGGTGCATCGCCTTCCAGATTCTGATTTCCTTCCTCCAGATGGCTTTCCACCATCACGCCCATAATGGATTTTTCACCACCGGCGATCTGCTGTGCCACATCGGTACTCACATCCATCTGACGCTTGTACTGTTTGCTGCTGTTGGCGTGGCTGAAATCTATCATGATGCGTGGTGCCAGACCGGCCTGTGCCAGCCCGTCTTTTACCGCACTAACATCTTCCGCGCTGTAGTTCGGCTTTTTACCGCCGCGCAGAATAATATGGCAATCACCGTTACCGGTCGTATTCACAATGGCCGAGTGTCCCCACTTGGTCACGGACAGAAAACAGTGCGGTGATCCCGCAGCATTAATGGCATCAATCGCCACTTTGATAGTACCGTCTGTGCCGTTTTTAAACCCGACCGGACAGGACAACCCGGAGGCCAGCTCGCGGTGTACCTGGGATTCGGTAGTACGTGCGCCGATAGCGCCCCAGCTCATCAGATCCGCCAGATACTGCGGTGTGATCATATCCAGAAACTCGCCGGCAGCCGGCAGACCTTTATCATTGATATCCAGCAGCAGTTTACGCGCAATACGCAGACCATCATTGATAGCGAAGGAGTGGTCAAGGTGCGGGTCGTTAATCAGCCCTTTCCAGCCGACCGTGGTGCGCGGTTTTTCAAAATAGACGCGCATAACGATTTCCAGCTCACCTTTCAGTGTGTTGCGCAGTGCCAGCAGGCGATCAGCATATTCAACCGCTGCTTTCGGATCGTGAATTGAGCACGGCCCGATAACGACCAGCAGGCGGTCATCCCGGCCTTCCAGGATTTCGTGGATTGCATGACGGGTGCGGCGAACGGTGTCTGCGGCAGTTTCAGTCGCGGGAAACGACTCTAATAACGCCACTGGTGGTAATAATTCCCGAATTTCTTTTATTTTTACATCATCGTTCTGATAGTTCATAACCCGTCTCTTCCGGTGTCCTGTTTCGTTATTGTCGTTATTTTAATCTAACTGCTTGTCAACAAGCTGTAAACAATTAGCTGTCACCGGAATTGAAATTAATTTTTCGCCCCGAAAATATTCAGATCAGCAGGACAAATTGTTATGAATCAGATGGAAAACAGCGGCTTCATCAGCCGCTGCCTGTGAGAGGGGTGTTTATGCCGTTAATCCCGTTTTAATACGTTTAATCACGGTAAACAGGAGGACAATCACCAGACCGGCAACGAGACCAAACAACAGATTAGCAACCGGCGGTGTCATAAAATGCAGTACGCCGCCAAATGCCGGTACCAGCGCACTCTGCTGAGCCAGGTTCTCAATCAGATTATGGATCAGCGGAATACCGTGTGTCAGGATACCGCCACCGACCATAAACATGGCGGCAGTCCCCACCACTGACAAGGTTTTCATTAGATACGGCGTGGCGTGGATCAGGCCGTCACCCAGCTTTTTCAGCAGCGCCGCTGATTTCTTTTGCAGGTAAAATCCCAGGTCATCAAGTTTAACAATACCGGCCACCAGACCGTATACCCCGATAGTCATAACCACTGCAATCAGTGACAGTACCACCAGCTGATTGATAAAAGGAGACGTGGCAACAATTCCGAGTGTGATCGCAATAATTTCCGCTGATAATACAAAATCAGTGCGGATAGCCCCTTTGACTTTGCGCTTTTCAAACGCGGCCAGTTCTTCCGGCGTCTGAAGATCTTCCGCCGGTGCCGTTTCACCGGATTCTCCGTCTGTTTTATGCAGAAATTTATGTGCCAGTTTTTCAGCACCTTCAAAACAGAGAAACGCCCCGCCGACCATCAGCAGCGGAGTGACCGCCCAGGGGGCAAAGGCATTGATCAGCAGTGCCAGCGGCACCAGAATCAGCTTATTGAGAAAAGAGCCTTTCGCCACCGCCCAGACCACAGGGATCTCACGTTCTGCACGAACCCCGGCCACCTGCTGCGCATTCAGCGCCAGGTCATCCCCCAGCACCCCGGACGTCTTTTTGGCGGCCATTTTGGTCATCACAGAGACATCATCCAGTACAGTTGCGATATCATCGAGTAGTGCGAGTAAGCTGCCACCGGCCACAGGAATTTCCTTTTGTTGCTGATTAATGAGAATCTGATTGTTATCAGACTCTCATTATAATCACCGGACTATTGTACGGAAAATAGTTTTACGACTGCTTCGCTGCTTTTATCCACATCCGCGAGCCGTTGAGTGCCACACCCAGCAGAATGATATATTCCAGTGACAGCGCATACACACCCTGGAGGGCATAGATAACAATACTGATGATATTAATCACCACCCACAGCAGCCAGTTTTCCACCAGCTTACGGGTCATCAGAATCATCGCCACCACAGACAGCACGGTCATTGCCGCATCCCAGAACGGGAAGGCATCAGGCAGCAATACCGGCATCGCCAGATCAGCCCCTGCGACATTCAGTATACTGACCATACTCTGCGCCAGCCACGTAAAGACCGGGTCGATAAAACGTGCCAGCAGTAAAATCGCCGCCAGTGAGACAGCGGCAATCACTGCGGTCTGCCGCAGCGGCATCCAGCGGATTTTCAGCTCCGCTTCTGCTTTCTCATTTTGTCTGGTCCAGGCATACCAGCCGTAGATATTGGCCGCGAAAAAGAAAATCTGCAGCAGAAGATTGGCATAAAGCTGAATCTGAAAGAAAATCACCGCAAACAGCGTGACATTAATCAGACCAAACAGATAGTTGATTGTTTTTTCCAGACTTGCCAGCCAGATACACAACAACCCGGCGGTCGCCCCCACAGCTTCAATCCAGGACAGAGCATAGGACCCCTCTTTCCAGTAAGGGATCACCACGAGAATATTATTGATATCAAAAAATTCCATTCCGCCACCCGCGCTAAGTAAATTTACCGAAGTTCACAGATAATTATCTGCCGCATGTTTATTGTAGTGTGTTTCACTCTGCCGTTTTCAGTGAAATCATCCCATGGTAACAAATTTTGTTTAATACACTAAACATAATAACGTTTTTTTAACCTGAGCACTCCCGCTATTTTTGATTATGACGTACTATCTGGCCAGTTATTAATTATATGAATGAGATGTGAAATGGAATCAATTGAGCAAATTATAAACACTATAATTTCTTTTGCCCTATTAGATCCCCGTATTGATGCGGTCATTATCACCGGCCCTGCGGCGCGTCAGGACCAGGCAGAGCGTTTTTCTGATATTAATACCGAACTGATTGGCAGCAACCCTGATGAACTGTTTCACGACAGCCGCTGGCTGAACCGGTTTGGTGTGCCGCTGATTATCCGTAAAGCGCTTTCCCATGAAAGCGATGGTGTCCGCCGGCCATGTTGTCAGGTGCTGTATGAGAAAGGCCGTAAAGCCGGTTTTATGCTGGCAGGACGTGAGCGTATTACACGGATGGCTGAACACGGGCTGGATAACATCTATCAGCGGGGTTATGCCGTTTTGCTGGATAAAACCGGTGTGACTGCCGGATTACCGGAGTATGCCGATCCTGCGTCTTTACTTACCCCGCCGGATCAGCAGACATTCCTGGAAAACTGGCAAAATTTCTGGCTGGAGGCATCACAAGTGCCGGTTTATTATCTGCGTAATGAAACCTGGACAGCCCGTCTGCGCGATGTCGCCATGAAACAGTGGCTGATCACCCTGCTGGAGTGGCATGTACTGCTCCGCAGTGACGGCACACAGGATATCTGGTATGCCGGACGCCATCTGAGCACCTGGCTGCCACCGGCCCTGTACGGCCGTTTTATGGCGACACTTGATAACCGTGATCGTGTCCGTGCCGCACGGGCTTACATGGCGATGCTGACGCTCTACCGCAATGTGGCGATCCGCGTAATTGATGCACAGAAATTTGATATTGATATAACGTTGGCAGATAAAATTATTGCACTGGTCACTGACCGGTTAAATACCGCTGATTTGCTGACGCAGGAAAATAAATCGTAACCGGCAGATAATCTCCGGTATGAGACCGGGGAGAATAAAACTCAGAGGGAAAGATACGATGGTGGGTCGTACAGGATTCGAACCTGTGACCAATTGATTAAAAGTCAACTGCTCTACCAACTGAGCTAACGACCCATCGTAATACTGCATACTGCGGAGGAGGTCTGAAATGGTGGGTCGTACAGGATTCGAACCTGTGACCAATTGATTAAAAGTCAACTGCTCTACCAACTGAGCTAACGACCCGTTTCAGATTTCGGGCAAAAGAGAATGGTGGGTCGTACAGGATTCGAACCTGTGACCAATTGATTAAAAGTCAACTGCTCTACCAACTGAGCTAACGACCCGTACTCTCTTGCCAACGGCACGATATAATACTGATTTATCCGGCCGGTGCAACGATTTTTTCAAATTAACTTATTCAAACGCTTATAATTCACTCACTTAGCCCCGGTTTGGTAAAAAAACCACCGGTCGGGGCTATACTCTGAGCAAAAAAATAAACCGGCTGTTATAAACCAGCCAGTTTTTTCTCAGCCAGTTTTGCACCGGAAGACCCCGGGTATTTTGCAACAACCTGCTGATAAATCGCTTTAGCTTTCGCTTTATCCCCTTTCTCCTGCATGATCAGCCCGACTTTATAGAAGGACTCTCCTGCTTTCTGGGATTTCGGCCAGTTTTTTACCACAGAAGCAAAATACGCCGCAGCGTCATCTTTTTTGCCTTTGTTGTAGTTCAGCTGACCTAACCAGTAATTGGCATTAGGAAGATAACCGGACTTCGGATAGCTTTGGATAAAACTCTGAAATGCGCTGATTGCACCATCGTAATCTTTGGTGTTCATCGCCAGGTTTACTGCAGCGTTATAGTCATCTTTCTCATTGCCCTTACCTGCAGTGGCCGGCGCAGATGTATTATCCGCAGAACCCGTACTGCCGGATGCTGCGGACGTATTATCTGTTGATGCGCTGCCGCCGCCGCTGAGCGAATCCAACTGTGAGAAAAGTTCGCGCTGGCGTTCTGTCAATTGATTCAGCTGGTACTGACTTTCCTGGATTTGCCCGCGCAGCATATCGATATCGCGCTGGTTATCCATGACTTGTTGCTGAAGTTGGGTTAATAACTGACCATGAGCGTTAGAAATACGCTCGAGCTGCGTAAGGCGGTCATCAGTGGAGCCTGAGCCGATATTGATGATGGGTGCCTGAGCAATAGCGGCCCAGGGGGCCGCTACACCTATCAATAACGACAGACTCACCATCAGGCGTCTGAAGTTACTTTTCATGTATATCTCTTAGTATACGATGACTGCACGACGGTTTTTAGCGTAGTCAGCTTCGGTGTGACCCAGAACTGCCGGCTTCTCTTTACCGTAAGAAACGATAGAGATTTGTTCGCCGTTCACGCCTTTACCCTGCAGGTACATTTTAGCTGCGTTAGCACGACGCTCGCCCAGCGCGATGTTGTACTCAGGAGTACCACGTTCGTCAGCATGACCTTCTACAGTCACTTTGTAAGACGGGTTGTTACGCAGGAATGCAGCGTGTGCATCCAGCATTTGCTGGAATTCAGGAGAGATATCGTATTTGTCGAAACCGAAGTATACGATATTGTTGTTCTGAAGTTCCTGCAGCTGCTGACGTGCCAGTTCTTCCGCAGACATACCAGCGTTTGCGCCATTGTCGACAGTGCCCGCATCAGTCTGGTCGTTTTTGTTAGAACTACACGCAGCAACAGCCAGAACAGGTAAAGCTAACATCAGCCCTTTAAGCACTTTGTTAAGTTGCATCTCTTTGATCCTTTTATAATTTGCCATACATATTTTTAATGCATCACAGATACGGCGACCAGGCAGGGAATTTTACCTGTCCGTCAGTCGCCGGAAGACGCGCTTTGAAACGCCCGTCGGTCGAAACCAGCTGCAATATAGTTCCCATACCTTGTGAGGAGCTATAAATAACCATAGTGCCGTTAGGTGCGATACTTGGCGTTTCATCTAGGAACGTATCCGTTAAAATCTGGAAATTGTTCGCTACTAGATCTTGTTTGGCGATATGCTGTTTCCCGCCGCCTGAACTGACCATTACCAGGAAACTGCCGTCAGCACTGACGTCACCATTCTGGTTCTGAGTCCCATCCCACGTCAGGCGCTCAGGCGCACCGCCATTAATCCCAACCTTATAGATCTGCGGACGACCAGCCTGGTCAGACGTGAACGCTAACGTCTGGCTGTCCGGGAACCATGCAGGTTCGGTGTTATTACTGCGACCATCTGTTACCTGACGCATCTGGCCTGAGCCGAGATCCATCACATACAGATTCAGACTACCGGTTTTTGATAACGCAAATGCCAGTTTGGTTCCGTCCGGTGAAAATGCCGGTGCACCATTGTGACGCGGGAATGAAGCAACCTGGCGCACCTGTCCGCTGGACAGATTCTGGATAACCAGAGCTGAACTTCCGCTCTCAAAAGTAACATAAGCCAGTTTCTCACCATCCGGTGACCACGCCGGGGACATCAGCGGCTCCGGTGAACGGTGAACGGTGAACTGGTTATAGCCGTCATAGTCAGACACACGCAGCTCGTGACGATAGTCACCGCTGTTCTTAACCACCACATAAGCGATACGTGTGCGGAATGCACCACGGATACCGGTTAATTTTTCAAAAACTTCATCACTGGCAGTGTGTGCGGCATAGCGCAGCCACTGTTTGGTGACTTTAAACTGGTTCTGTGCGAGTACGCTGCCCGGAGCACCTGAGGTGTCCACCAGCTGATAACTCACCAGATAATTGCCGTCAGCACCCGGCTGAACCTGGCCGACAACAACTGCATCAATACCTAACGCGGTCCAGGATTCAGGAACCACTTCAGACGCGGTGCCCGGTAACTGCGGCATACGGTTAGGATCGATAGGATTAAATTTTCCGCTGTTACGCAGATCCGCTGCAATAATTGCACCGACTTCTTCCGGCACAGTACCGCCGCCGGCGACCTGGAAAGGCACGATTCCGATAGGACGTGCTGAATCAACGCCCTGAGTAATCTCGATACGAACTTCAGCCTGAGCAACCGTCGCCCACAGCATCAGAAAACCGAGCATGTATTTCACTGCCTGCTTCATTCTCTCTCCCTCGTTGCACCAATGCCCGCATCAAACCCATATTTTAACAAACGTTCATAACCAAAACCAGATACCCTGTTAAAAACTATCACAGGATATAACAGGTTACTGACGCTGTTTTGCCATTTATTCCGGTTTAAAGTCCAGTTTAGTATTTTTAAACTGCTGCCAGACCGATTTACTCGGCGGAGCAGGAATACGAGCCTGTTTGGCCGCCGCGAGAGCTGCCTGACATAAACCGTCATCACCACCGACCGCATTCACACTGATAAGTGTTCCCTTATCAGTGATATTAATTTCCAGCGTACAGGTTTTACCGCGGTACATATCCGCATTATAAAACTTCGCCTGAATCGCTAACCGGACCTGCGCGATATAACCGTTCATATCGCCATCCGAATTTGTTCCGCTTTTCTTGCCACCGCCCTGACCAGCCGCGGATGCACCGCCGCTTTCTGTGCCCGGTGCGTTGGATGCCAGTCCGCCGAGGAGATCATCCACTTCACTGGCCTGTTTTTTCGCTGCGGCTTTGGCTGCTTTTTCTTTAGCCGCTTTTTCTTTGGCGGCTTTTTCAGCTTTAGCGGCTTCTGCTTTGGCGGCTTCTGCTTTAGCTGCTTCGGCCTTGGCGGCCTTTTCCTGAGCCGCTTTTTCTGCTTTGGCTTTTTCTTCTTCAGCGGCTTTCTGTGCGGCGGCTTTTTCGTCAGCCTGTTTCTTCGCCAGCGCCTGCTCTTTAATCACTTTTTCTTTTTCAGCCTGAGCTTTGGCTGCGGCTTCTTCCGCCAGCTTCTGCTCTTCTTTGGCTTTCTTCACGGCTTCCTGAGCTTGTTTTTGCTGCTCTTCAGCCTGTTTTTTCTGATCTTCAACTTTTTGTTCAGTTTTCAGGCGCTCTTCTTCGATAGCTTTTAAGCGCTCCTGCTCACGCAGTTCTTTCTGACGTAATTCTTCTTCCTGCTGCTTCGCTTTTTTCTCGCGCTGCGCCTGAGCCTGTTTTGCATTGGCCTGCTGCTGTTGCTGCTGGTTAAAGTTCTCAACCATGGCGTTCGGATCAACCATAATCGCATCGATCACCTGACCGCCTTCACCGCCGCCGGTCAGCCCTGATTTGGTTACAAACGATCCCCAGATCACAAGCGCAATCAGCAAAAGATGCAACACCACAGAGGTGATGACAGAACGATTTAATTTATCTTTACGCTCTTTCAGCTTTCCCACGCTTAATTCCCTAACCTTCTGAGTGAAAACATCTGCATAACAAACCTTACATCGGCTTCGTCATCAGGCCCACAGATTTCACTCCGGCCTGTTTCAGAATATTCAGGCCATTAATAATCTCTTCGTAAGGCACATCTTTGGCACCGCCGACCAAGAAAATAGTCTTCGGATCTTCAGCCAGATACTGTTTTGCCGCAGCAATGATCTGCTCTTCCGGCAGCAGTTCCAGACGATCCTGCTTCACCACCAGGGTGTAACGGCCGACACCGGAGACTTCCAGAATCACCGGCGGATTATCATTAGTGGAAACGGACTGAGAATCGGAGGCATCCGGCAGATCCACTTCCACGCTCTGACTGATGATCGGCGCTGTTGCCATGAAGATCAGCAGCAACACGAGTAACACGTCCAGTAAAGGAACGATGTTAATTTCGGATTTCAGCTCCCGCCGGCGTCCGCGATGACGTGCCATGATAATCTCCTGCCTTATTTCTTATCAGCAGTAGCAAAGGCCTGACGGTGTAAAATCGCCAGAAATTCTTCGCTGAAGTTGTCGTAGTTCTGTTCTAATTTATTCACGCGCTGATTAAGACGGTTGTATGCCATAACAGCAGGAATCGCCGCAAACAGACCGATTGCCGTTGCAATCAATGCTTCCGCGATACCCGGCGCCACCATCTGTAACGTTGCCTGTTTTACCGCACCCAGTGCGATAAAGGCATGCATGATCCCCCAGACAGTACCGAACAGACCGATGTACGGGCTGATCGAACCGACAGTTCCGAGGAACGGAATATGGTTTTCCAGGCTTTCCATCTCACGGTTCATGGAGATGCGCATAGCACGTGCCGCGCCGGTTTCCACCGCCTGCGGAGAGTGTACATTCGCCTGATGCAGGCGGGCAAATTCCTTGAAACCGGAGTAGAAAATCTGCTCTGTGCCGCTCAGTTCATCACGGCGCGCCTGGCTTTCTTTATACAGGCGGGACAGTTCGATTCCTGACCAGAATTTGTCTTCAAACGCTTCTGCTTCACGGGTGGCGGCATTCAGAACTTTGGTGCGCTGAATAATAATGGCCCACGAGGCAACAGAAAAGCCCAGCAATACCAGCATGATAAATTGCACGAGGTAACTTGCTTTCAGGAATAAATCCCAGATATTCATGTCAGTCACTGCTTAAACTCCGCGACAATAGACTCAGGAAGCGCTACCGGCTTCATTAAAGAAATATTCACGCAGGCGACCAGTACCTCTGCGCGACATAAAAGAGTTCCGTTTTTATGCATAAGTGTCTGCGTAAATGTCAGAGACGCACGACGGATGTCCGTGATCTCACTGCGTACCTCTAACAGATCGTCTAACCTTGCCGGATGGTGGTAATCGATAGTTAATTTGCGGACCACAAAGCCGAGCTGCTCTTCCAGCAGACGCTGCTGGTGAAAGCCCCGTTCCCGTAACATTTCGGTTCTGGCACGCTCAAGAAATGCCAGATACTGCCCGTGGTATACCACACCACCAGCATCGGTATCTTCGTAATAAACCCGTATTGGCCAACTGAACATTGAATATCCCGCAACTTACCTTTATCAGACAACATGCTTTGCAAACTATACGTGAAGAGCAAACGTATTGAAAATGCTTAGTTCGTAAAGATAAGAAAAGCCCGTTTGTCCGCGCGCTAATCATACTCGCCTTTATCCAACACGCAAGCCCCTGAAGGGCTCGGGATGAAAAAATATTTTGTTACGTATTACAATACCTTAGAGGCGTTATTTTTTGCTTCTAAAGCTATCATTAAACACTTATTAAAAGACATTTTTCCTCATGAATATGCAAAAATCCGGAATTATCCGGATTTTTGTGCTACCGATTTATTTACAACATACTCTAACTTATTGTAATTCCATAAATTAAATCGCCTTATCTTTATTTTATGAAAACAGGTTTTCCGTCCGGATTTACCGGCTGAAAACCCGCTTTTACTTATCTGTGGTGTTTTCTGCGGACAATGGCGTTTCATGTAAATAATGCCACAGCCAGTTATTGTTATCTCCCCGGCGCAGAATAACCAGTGAGCGCCGCGATGTGGTGCTTCCGGCAAAGTGCTGCGTCTCCTGATAACGCACTGATATGGTGTTTTCTGTCAGGCTGATACACTGATATTCTGCCGTTTCAATCGGTGCTCCCTGCCTCTTACCCTGTATACGGGTAAACATCTCTGTCACCGCCGCGAGGTCGATTACCGCCCCGCTGATCCCGGTCATGGAAAACTCAGGTGTGAAGTGGGTCAGCAGCTCAGACAGTGCCGACTGCCCTTCTGCCCCGGAAACCGTAAATGTCTTAAAAATAAGATCATGAACACGATGAATCTCGTCACAGGCCTGCTGAAACATACTGTTAGTCACGGATAATCTCCTTTGCGGGTTTAAGTGATGTGCGGTACTGCGGGCGGAACAGAAAAATCAGGGGGATAAGCCCGGCCAGTGCGCCCCCCAGAAATGTCAGCGCAAATGCCTGTCCGGGAAAATGGTGTTCAGCGTCTGATATAACGTCATCATGACAGCCGCCCCGATGCTGAACACCACCTGGCGGTTGATATTCCAGATCACACTGGCTTTATTCAGTTGCGCGCCCTGAAAGTCATACAACGCGGTAGTTTGTGCACAATTTGCCGCAATACCGCCGCCGGTGCCGGTCAGCAGATAAATCAGACCGATCAGATACAGCGGCGTATGACTGTCAGTCAGTGCGAACAGTGCGATACCACCGCTGTGCAGCAGCAGGCTGATAATAAACAGTCGTCCGGCGCCGATCCGGTTATACACCGCACCGCTGATCAGCATCGCTACCATCGCACCTGCCGCATACAGCAGCATAAACGACCCGGTAACCGCTGTTGTCAGGCCGAGAACCGTGGTCAGATAAAAAATGGCAAGGATATTCGCACCGGTAAATACGCCGGGCACCGCGTAATACACGGCGACAGAGAGCCACAACCGGGTATTTTTCAGCAGGGATAAATCAATAATAGCCTGAGGTGTCTGCCGGTAGTGACGGTAGTATCCCAGGGCACTGAGCAGCATCAGCGCACCAAGTGCCAGCGCTCCGGCAATATTGTGATATTCCCCGTATAAAGAGAGGGCTATCAGGAGTGACGCCAGTGTCAGGCTGACCAGAAGCAGCCCTTTGAGATCCGGTGCGTCTCCGGCGTTTGTTTTCGGTTCACGTATCCAGCACCAGGCCAGTAGTGCGGTGAAGAGTGCCACCGGCGCGTTGACGTAAAAAACAGGCCGCCATCCGGCCAGATCAACAATAATTCCCCCTGCCATCGGGGAAAGTGCCGGCGCAATCAGCGCAATCATCATAATAATGGTGGAGATTTTGCTTCGCTCACGCCCCTGAAAATACTGAAAGGTCAGTGACTGCCCGGCCGGGATCAGCAATCCGCCAGCCACGCCCTGTAAAAAACGCCAGAAAATCAGCGAAGCAAAAGATTCCGCACTGCCTGCCAGCACGGCTGCCGCCGCAAACAGCAGCATAGAGGCCGTCATCAGTTCCCTGATCCCGAAACGCGCCGCCAGCCGCGGGCTGAGCGGGATAATCAGTGTCAGCCCGAGAATATAACTGTTTGCCACCCAGGTCACTGACAGGGATGTAACCTGCATGGCCTCTGCAATCGCAGGCAGTGTGATGGCGGACATAAAGATATTGATACAATCAATAAAAAAGCCCAGTAAAAAAATCAGGGCGATACGGTAACGATAAGTCATGGTTTCCTCCGGCCAGCAGTGTAAAAGCAGTTGACCACAGCCGTCTATGCATCAAAATAGACAATACTGTTTGAAAAAACGAAACAATCCTATGCTGACATCCGTTGAGAAGATCAATACCTTTATCTATGTTGTGGATACCGGTTCCTTTACCCGGGCTGCTGCACGCCTGAATCTGAGCAAATCGGTGGTCAGCCTGCATATCAAAGCGCTGGAATCCGAACTCAGCACCACGCTGCTGCACCGGACCACCCGGCAATTTACCCTGACAGAATCCGGTCAGGCGCTGTATCAGCAATTCAAACCGTTGTTACAGCAGTTTGACAGTGCGATGGATGCGGTCAGAACAGGGACGATGCAACCTCAGGGCCCGCTGAGTTTCAGTGCCGCCGCCGAATTCGGCGGTCAGTTTCTGCTTCCGCAGTTACCCGCCTTTATACAACGCTATCCGCTGATCAGGGCGGATTACCGTGTCGATCACAGTCTGAGTGATTTGATTGCCCTGAAACTGGATGTGGTCTTCCGGCTGGGCACGCTGAGTGACAGCGGTCTGCGGTTCCGCAAACTGGCTGATTTTCCGGTCTGTTATGTGGCAACGCCTGAATTTATCCGGCAGCACCGGATAACGGAAAACAGCGATCCCGCCGCCCTGCCCTTTATCGCCAACAGTAATCTCACCGCCCGTTTCAGCCGTCGTCCGCATCTTCCTGCCCCGGATAACCGGGTGTTTATCTCTAACTCAATTCAGGCGATCCGTACTATGACACTGGCACATCAGGGTTACAGTCTG
This sequence comes from Morganella morganii, assembly GCF_019242955.1. GTDB lineage: Bacteria > Pseudomonadota > Gammaproteobacteria > Enterobacterales > Enterobacteriaceae > Morganella > Morganella sibonii. Next base: position 1,145,786 of record NZ_CP066129.1, on the reverse strand, counting down.
CTGCCGGTCTGGTATATCCGGGAGCAACTGACTGAGGAAAAACTTGTTCCGGTATTCACACACCAGCCGTTACCGGATCAGAGCATTAATATGGTGTTTCCGCCCGCAGCGCATCTGCCGCAAAAGACCAGGGTATTTATTGATTATTTTGCCCGCTTTTTTGCCGGTAATACCGCATTACTGCGCTATCCGTGAACCGGGGCGAAAACAGAAAAGAAAAAAGCCGTTCAGATGAACGGCTTGTTGTCATAAACGTTTATATCAGCTGAAAAAATGATAAAGGCCGTAACCCAGAATCACCACCGCCGGAAGCGGATGGAAAATAATCTTCCAGATTGTGCGCTCCGGACGGAATGCCGTACCGAAAATTGCACCGCTGCATACTGCCCAGATCATCAGCAGTCCCTGCCAGATCTGTAATGAACTGGTGTTTGCCGCAAAACGCGACGGGTCCCAGATCACACACAATGCCAGCCCCAACGCCATTACAAGGACAAGGGCCCGTAAGGGACCCTTATCCAGTAGTTGGTAAGACTTATTCAGCATCAGTCTTACTCGCCTGACGCGGCTTTATCTTCGTGATGCTCAATAGCCAGTGCTGCAATAACAGCAATGCTGCAGGCCAGGAGCGTTCCGAGGATCCATGCAAAATACCACATATTCGTCTGCTCCTTAGTACAAGCTATGTTTGTTATCTTCGATGAAGGACTTATCAAGACGCCCTGCCATCTTCACGTAACACCAGATGGTGTACAGGAGAACTGTCGGAACGAAGATAATCGCAACAACCGTCATTACCTGAAGTGTAAACAGGCTGGAAGTCGCATCCCACATGGTCAGACTGACGTTCGGGTCGATGCTTGAAGGCATAACGAACGGGAACATCGCTGTACCGCAGGTCAGGATCACACCGGCAATTGTCAGTGCAGAGAACAGGAATGCCCATGCACCTTTATCCATTGCAGTGAACATCACAACCAGCAGCGGAGACGCCAGACCAATAGCAGGCAGGATCCACAGGATCGGATAAGCATTGAAGTTTGCCATCCATGCGCCTGCTTCCTGTACCACTTCTTTGGTCACCGGGTTAGAAGCACCGAAGTGGTCAATGTCAGACACGACACGGAAGCCTTCAATACCGCCCCACATCAGCCATGCACCGGCAACTGCGAACAGAACAAATGTCAGCAGAGCAGTAACACTGGTAGCTTTACGCACACGCGCATGCAGATCACCGGTGGTACGCATCTGCAGGTAAGTCCCGCCGTGCGCCACGATCATCATCAGGCTGATTAAACCGGCTAACAGACCGTACGGGTTCAGCAGACCGAAGAAACTCCCTGCATAAGACACCTGCAGCTGAGAGTTAACTTCTACCGGCACACCCTGTAACAGGTTACCGAATGCCACACCGATCACTAATGACGGTACGAAACTGCCGATAAAGATACCCCAGTCCCACATACCACGCCATTTTGGTGATTCCAGTTTTGAACGGTAGTCAAAACCGACCGGACGGAAGAATAATGCCGCCAGTACCAGAATCATAGCGATATAGAAACCGGAGAATGCCGCCGCATAGACCATCGGCCATGCTGCGAACAGTGCACCACCTGCGGTGATAAGCCATACCTGGTTACCATCCCAGTGCGGTGCGATTGCGTTAATCATGATACGGCGTTCAGTATCACTTCTGCCGATAACACGCAGCAGAACACCAACGCCCATATCAAAGCCATCAGTTACAGTGAAGCCAATCAGCAGTACGCCAATCAGGATCCACCATACAAACCGTAATATTTCATAATCAAACATAAGTGGGCTCCTGTTTACTTAGCGTCTTGTGCCGGGGACGTTTCGAAATGATAACGGCCGGTTTTTAAGCTGCTTGGACCAAGACGTGCAAATTTGAACATCAGGAACATTTCAGCAATCAGGAATAAGGTATACAGGCCGCAAATCAGCGCCATAGAGAACAGAATGTCTCCGGCTGCCAGATGTGACGTTGCATATGCTGTCGGTAATACTTCACCGACTGCCCATGGCTGACGGCCATATTCAGCAACGAACCAGCCCGCTTCAACACCAATCCACGGTAACGGCAGGCTGAGGAAAGCAGCACGCAGCAGCCATTTTGATTTGCCGATACGGTTGCGCAGTACACTCAGGAATGACAGACCCAGAACGATCAGCATCAGACCACCGGCTGCCACCATCAGGCGGAATGCCCAGAACAGCGGTGCAACACGCGGGATAGAGTCTTTGGTTGCTGCCTGAATCTGCTCTTCAGTTGCCTGACCGACGTTGTCGGTATAGCGCTTCAGCAGTAAGCCGTAACCAAGGTCTTGTTTGCTCTGATTAAAGGCATCACGAATTGCCGGGTCGGTATTACCGCCACGCAGCTGCTGTAACAGATCATACGCCACCATACCGTTACGGATACGGGCTTCGTGCTGCACCATCAGGTCGCGCAGGCCGAGAACCGGAGTATCGATAGAACGGGTGGTGATAATCCCCATCAGGTACGGAATTTCAATCGCAAAACTGTTTTCCATTTTTTCCTGATTCGGGAACGCAATCACGTTAAATGATGCAGGTGCAGGCTGAGTATGCCATTCACCTTCAATCGCGGCGAGTTTGGTTTTCTGTACGTCACCCATTTCATAACCGGATTCATCACCCAGCACGATAACGGATAACACAGCAGCGATACCAAAGCTTGCTGCAATCGCAAAAGAGCGTTTTGCAAATGCGATATCACGGCCTTTCATCAGATACCACGCACTGATAGACAGTACGAAGATCGCACCGGTACAGTAACCGGCCGCTACTGTATGCACAAATTTAACCTGTGCAACCGGGTTGAGAACCAGTTCGGAGAAGCTCAGCATCTCCATACGCATGGTTTCAAAGTTGAAGTCAGCAGCAATCGGGTTTTGCATCCAGCCGTTTGCCACCAGAATCCACAGTGCAGAGAAGTTGGAACCGAGCGCAACGAGCCAGGTCACCATCAGGTGCTGTTTCTTGCTGAGACGATCCCAGCCGAAGAAGAACAGACCCACGAAGGTGGACTCGAGGAAGAATGCCATCAGACCTTCGATTGCCAGAGGCGCACCGAAGATATCACCGACATAGTGAGAGTAGTATGACCAGTTTGTCCCGAACTGGAACTCCATAGTCAGACCGGTAGCAACACCCAGAGCGAAGTTAATACCAAATAACTTACCCCAGAACTTCGTCATATCTTTATAGATTTGTTTACCGGACAGGACGTATACCGTTTCCATGATCGCTAACATGAAGGACATCCCTAATGTTAGCGGTACAAATAAGAAGTGGTACATCGCTGTTAAGGCAAACTGTAATCGCGACAGTTCGACAATATCAAACATCTTGACTCCTTGCTCCTAGCAGGAAGACACCGACATGCGGCAACCCAAGCTTTCCTGAAGAAAGAAAGCAACATAACTACCAGCAATAAATGCCTCTAAATGCAATAACAAATTAGTAACAAAAAAACACCTAAATAGACACCCTAATAATAGTACGCTTATATTTGCACACAATAAACTGCTTTTGCGTGATTCAGATTGGAATTCTGAGGATATATCAAATAATGCACAGCGTAGTCATTTTCGGCTATTTTGATCTGCCACAATTTAAACAAATCACCGAAATAATTCCAGTGCAATAGATTGATTTACGTCAATTTTTCCTCGCCGTGTTAATTAAAATCGCATATATGGTAATTGAGTTGCTTTATTGTTAATGCAATGTGCACACAAACACAACCAAACAGAAAAATACCAATAATATATGCTCTTTTCATTAACGTTTTATTTTCATCAGCATTTCTGGTTAATTTCATGAGCCCGATAATTCAATTATAAATAAATTATCACTAAAACTGTTATTGTCTGTTTGTATTAACACAGAGCAATAATCATTTCCGGCTTAAAAATTAAGTATAAATCAAGATGATAAAAACGCCCTTTTATACCTGAGACTTTTTGCTGTGTAAACGATACAGCAAGCGTTTTGGCTTAATTCAGAAAATTGATTAAAAGGACAGCAATGGAGGGAACAGCTGCGTAAAAATACGCAATATGACAGATACAGCTGAATTGTGTTCAGATCAAAAAACAGCCGGAAGCAGCATCAGGCCTGCCCCGGCTGTATAAAAATGCCCGGAATTATTTACCCAGGATCGCTTTTACCGCATCACCGATGTCAGCCAGACTGCGGACAGTCTTCACACCGGCAGCTTCGAGTGCTGCAAATTTCTCATCCGCAGTACCTTTTCCGCCCGCGATAATCGCCCCCGCATGACCCATACGCTTGCCTTTCGGTGCAGTCACACCTGCGATATAAGCCACAACCGGTTTGGTGACATGATCTTTGATGAAGGCTGCCGCTTCTTCTTCCGCGCTGCCGCCGATTTCACCGATCATCACAATCGCTTCTGTCTGCGGGTCGTTCTGGAACATACGCAGGATATCGATAAAGTTAGAGCCCGGAATCGGGTCACCGCCGATCCCCACACAGGTGGATTGTCCCAGACCGGCATCAGTGGTCTGTTTCACCGCTTCATAGGTCAGCGTACCTGAACGGGAAACGATCCCCACTTTGCCCGGCAGGTGGATATGTCCCGGCATAATCCCGATTTTGCATTCACCCGGGGTGATAACGCCCGGACAGTTAGGACCGATCATCCGCACACCGGCTTCGTCCAGCTTCACTTTGACTGTCAGCATATCCAGGGTCGGAATACCCTCAGTGATGGTGATAATCAGCTTGATGCCCGCATCGATCGCTTCCAGGATGGAATCCTTGCAGAACGGTGCCGGAACATAAATAACAGAGGCGGTAGCACCGGTGGCTTCCACCGCGTCACGCACGGTGTTAAAGACCGGTAAACCTAAATGTGTTGTACCGCCTTTGCCCGGTGTCACACCGCCGACCATTTTGGTACCGTACGCAATCGCCTGTTCAGAGTGGAAAGTCCCCTGGCTACCTGTGAATCCCTGACAGATAACTTTGGTGTTCTTATCGATTAAAATAGACATTATTTCGCTCCCACTGCTGCAACAACACGTTTCGCAGCATCCGTCAGGCTGGTTGCCGCAATAATATTCAGACCACTTTTCGCCAGTTTTTCCGCACCCAGTTCCGCGTTGTTCCCTTCCAGGCGCACAACCACCGGCACACTGACGCCGACTTCCTCAACCGCACCGATAATCCCGTCTGCAATCAGGTCACAACGGACGATCCCGCCGAAGATATTGACGAATACGGCTTTAACATTTTCATCGGACAGAATGATTTTAAAGGCTTCTGTAACGCGTTCTTTGGTTGCGCCGCCGCCGACATCCAGGAAGTTTGCCGGCTCACCGCCATGCAGCTTGACGATATCCATGGTGCCCATCGCCAGACCGGCACCGTTCACCATACAACCGATATTGCCGTCCAGCGCCACATAGTTCAGTTCCCATTGCGCAGCCTGTGCTTCGCGGGCATCTTCCTGTGACGGGTCATGCATTTCACGCAGTTCCGGCTGACGGTACAGGGCGTTGCCGTCAATACCTAATTTACCGTCGAGGCAGATAAGTTCGTCCTGAGTGGTGATAACCAGCGGGTTGATTTCCGCCATCGCCAGATCACGCTCCAGGAACATGGTTGCCAGTCCCATAAAGATTTTGGTGAACTGACTGACTAATTTACCGGTTAAGCCCAGTTTAAACGCCAGCTCACGCCCCTGATACGGCATCGGGCCGGTCAGCGGGTCAATCACGGCTTTGTGAATCAGTTCCGGTGTTTCATGTGCCACTTTTTCAATTTCGACACCACCTTCGGTGGAGGCCATAAAGACCACACGGCGCGAACCGCGATCCACCACGGCTCCCAGATACAGCTCTTTGGCGATATCTGTTGCCCCTTCCACCAGCACCTGATGTACAGGCTGTCCCTGTGCATCTGTCTGATAGGTCACCAGACGCTTGCCTAACCACTGTTCGGCAAACGCACGAATTTCATCTTTGCTCTTAACCAGTTTCACACCGCCCGCTTTCCCGCGGCCGCCGGCATGAACCTGGCATTTGACGACCCACGGGCCGCTGCCGATTTTGGATGCTGCTTCTTCCGCTTCACGGGGTGTGGAGCAGGCATAGCCTGCCGGTGCAGGTAAACCATACCGGGTGAAGAGTTGTTTTGCCTGATACTCGTGTAAATTCATGATGTTCTATCCATAATTTGTCTGATGAGAGCGGGCTCTCTTATTGTTGTTGCCTGGATAGCGCCGGTTTCCCGGCGCAGGGACACAGATTCACTGTCGCGAGTTCAGCCGGGCGGTTTTAGCGCGATGCCGCCCGGATGAGCCAAACTAAAAAACAAAAAGCATTACACGTCGAGCAGTAAACGTGCCGGATCTTCTAACATCTCTTTAATGGTCACGAGGAACCCGACAGATTCACGTCCATCAATCAGACGGTGGTCATAAGAGAGTGCCAGGTACATCATCGGCAGGATCACCACCTGACCATTTACCGCCATCGGACGCTCTTTAATTGCATGCATCCCCAGAATCGCACTCTGCGGCGGGTTAATGATAGGCGTGGACATCAGTGACCCGAACACACCACCGTTAGTAATCGTGAAATTACCACCAGTCAGATCTTCGACTGTCAGTTTGCCTTCCTGACCTTTGACAGCCAGCTCTTTGATGCGTTTTTCAATTTCAGCCATGCTCAGCGCATCCGCATCACGCAGAACCGGAGTCACCAGACCGCGCGGCGTGGAGACCGCAATACTGATATCGAAATAGTTGTGATACACCACATCGGTGCCGTCGATAGAGGCGTTCACTTCCGGATAACGTTTCAGTGCCTCAACCACCGCTTTCACATAGAAAGACATGAAACCGAGGCGCACACCGTGACGTTTTTCAAATGATTCGCCGTACTGTTTGCGCATATCCATCACCGGCTTCATGCTCACCTCGTTAAAGGTGGTCAGCATTGCGGTGTTGTTTTTCGCTTCCAGCAGACGCTCTGCCACACGCTTGCGCAGACGGGTCATCGGTACACGTTTTTCACTGCGGTGCGGTAAACCGGCCTGAGAAACCGGCTCAGCGGCCGCTTTCACCGGTGCTTTCGGCTGCTGTGCCAGATGTTTCTCAACATCCTCACGGGTCAGACGTCCGCCGACACCACTGCCGGCAATATCGGCTGCTTTCAGGCCGTGTTCTGCGATCAGGCGGCGGACAGCCGGGCTCAGCGCATCATTGCTTTCTTCATCCAGGCCGGCATTCTGACGCTGCGCCGGTGTGGACTGCACTTTTTCTTTTACTTCCGCAGGCAGACCGGTGCTGTCACCCAGACGGATACGTCCGAGAAGCTGTTTTGAGAGGACAGTCGCCCCCTCTTCTTCCAGCACGGCTTCCAGAACACCGGAATCGCTGGCAGGCACTTCCAGCACAACTTTGTCTGTTTCGATTTCTACCAGCACTTCATCACGTTCGACGCTGTCACCCGGCTTTTTGTGCCAGGTTGCCACAGTGGCATCGGCAACAGACTCAGGGAGGTCAGGAACCAGAATTTCTATGCTACTCATTGCTTTTCCTTAATTTATTCAACGTTCAGTGCATCATTAACCAGCTCTTGTTGTTGCTGCTGGTGAACAGACGTATAACCCACGGCCGGAGAGGCAGATGCCGGACGACCCGCATAGCGCAGTGACGCTCCTGCCGGGACCGCATCACGGAAATTGTGCTGGCAGCAATACCAGGCGCCCTGGTTGAGCGGCTCTTCCTGACACCAGACAAAATCTTTCACATGGCTGAATGGTGCGAGAATCGCATGAATATCTTCATGCGGGAACGGATAGAGCTGTTCAATACGGATAATCGCCACATCTGTCTGATTATTCTTGCGGCGCTGCTCCAGTAAATCGTAGTAAACCTTACCGGAACACAGCACAACACGCTTCACATCTGCCGGATTCAGATCATCCGCTTCACCGATAACGGCTTCAAAACGGCCCTCAGCCAGCTCTTCCAGAGAAGAGACCGCCAGCGGATGACGCAGCAGTGATTTCGGTGACATTACAATCAGCGGACGGCGCATTCCGCGCAGTGCCTGACGGCGCAGCATATGGTAAACCTGTGCCGGGGTTGACGGAACACAGACCTGCATGTTCTGTTCCGCGCAAAGCTGGAGATAACGTTCCAGACGGGCGCTGGAGTGCTCAGGACCCTGGCCTTCATAGCCATGCGGCAGTAACATTACCAGCCCGCACATACGGCCCCATTTCTGTTCGCCGGAGCTGATGAACTGATCAATCACCACCTGCGCTACGTTGGCAAAGTCACCGAACTGCGCTTCCCAGATAGTCAGACCGCGCGGATCAGTCGTTGCATAGCCGTATTCAAAGGCCAGTACCGCTTCCTCAGACAGGACGGAGTCCCACACATTGAAGCGACCCTGGGCATTATGGACATTCATCAGCGGCACATAGCAGGAGCCGTTGCTCTGGTTATGGATAACCGCGTGACGATGGAAGAAGGTACCGCGACCCGCATCCTCACCGGACAGACGCACCGGAACACCTTCATCCACCAGTGTTGCGTAGGCCAGATTTTCCGCCGCACCCCAGTCGAGCAGTTTGTTGCCTTCCGCCATTTCCGCACGGTCGGTATAGATTTTTTCGACACGCGGGTGCATATGCACTTCTTCCGGAACAGTACTGATACGGCGCGCCAGATCACTGAGGCGTTTCAGTTCCACTTTATTGGCGTAGCTGTCGTTCCAGTTATGATTCAGGTACGGTTCCCAGGTGAGTGCCGCTTTACCGATTTCACGCCACTCTTCCACCACGCAGTCACCGCGATCCATCGCATCACGGTACATATTGACCATTTCAGTCACATCACCGGCGGCCACCACCCCTTCGGCAATCAGTTTATCGCCGTAGATTTTGCGTGGTGTCGGATGCTGTTTGATTTTCTGATACATCATCGGCTGGGTTGCACTCGGCTCATCCGCCTCGTTATGGCCGTGACGGCGGTAGCAGACCAGATCAATCATCACATCGCGGTTAAAGGTATTACGGAAATCCAGCGCCAGGCGGGTCACAAAAGCCACCGCTTCCGGATCATCCGCATTGACGTGGAAGATCGGTGCCTGAACCATCTTCATGATGTCAGTACAATATTCCGTTGACCGGGTATCTTTCGGGTTGGAGGTGGTGAAACCAATCTGGTTATTGATAACAATGCGGACAGTCCCGCCCACTTCATAGCCCCGCGCCTGAGACATATTCAGGGTTTCCTGAACAATCCCCTGACCGGTTACCGCTGAGTCACCGTGGATAGTGATTGGCAGAACCATTTTGCTCAGGTTTTCCGGCAGACGGTCACGGCGGGCACGGACGGAGCCGATCACCACCGGGCTGACGATCTCAAGGTGAGACGGGTTAAAGGCAAGCGCCAGATGCACCTGAGCGCCTTCTGTCACGAAATCGGACGAGAAGCCCTGGTGGTATTTCACGTCACCGGTGCCAAGATGATCTTTATGTTTACCGGCAAATTCATCAAACAGATCCGCCGGTTTTTTACCGAACAGGTTAACCAGTACGTTCAGACGACCGCGGTGTGCCATACCCAGCACCACTTCGCGGGTGTCCTGTTTACCGGCATGACGAATCAGGTCTTTCAGCATCGGAATGAGGGAATCGCCCCCTTCCAGTGAGAAGCGTTTTGCGCCCGGGAATTTCGCACCGAGATAACGCTCCAGCCCTTCGGCTGCGGTCAGGTCGGCCAGGAAACGCCGTTTTTCATCAGCACTGAACAGTTTACTGACGTCAACGGATTCCAGACGTTGCTGGAGCCAGCGTTTCTCTTCGGTATTGGTGATATGCATGTACTCGGCACCGATGGAGCCGCAGTAAATACGTTTTAATGCGTCAAACAGCTCGCTCAGCTGCATGGTTTCGCGGCCGATGGCAAAAGAACCGACGTTGAACGTTTCATCAAAATCAGCTTTGGTCAGATTATGGAACGCCGGGTCCAGATCCGGAACCGGTTCCTGTTTCCACAGGCCGAGCGGGTCAAGATTAGCGCTCTGGTGGCCACGGAAGCGGAATGCGTTGATAAGCTGCAGGACTTTGACCTGCTTGGAGTCCATCGCCGGATCGCTGACGGAGGTATGGTAGCGTGTTGAATCTTTGGCCAGACGACGAAAATAGTCGCGTGTCTGTGAATGAGGTTGTTCTGTAATATCCGCTTTCGGCAGTGAGTCGAAAATCTCCCGCCAACTTTCATCGACGGAGGCCGGATCGTTCAGATAGTCTTCATAGATATCTTCTATGTAGGCCTGGTTTTCTCCAGCCAGAAAGCTGGAATCCAGCCAGTCCTTCAGTGCGCCGTTCTGCATTATGATCCCTTAAGCTTAGAGCTTTATCCCCGTTGTCTTTCCGGCTGCGGTGTTCCGGCTGCGTGTCCGTCCGGAAAACAGAATAACGCTGTTCTGCGGATTACCCCGTCTGCCGCTGCCTGCAACCTGAATGAGGCCGGGTTTAGTTTTCGCCGTGATAACTAATACCGCGATACATTGCGGTGCGTAAAGGATTCCCGGGTGGTGCTTGTGCATCTTATGTTCTGTGTATCCCTGAGGAACCTTTAGCAACGGAATAACCGTTGCTGAAAATCCCTGTGCTGTCTATAACCATACTTACATTTGAACCAAAAAACTCACATCTTAATCACAATTAACTACATTTATTGTCGCTTCTAACACTTACTGCGATAGATTATGCCTATTGTTACGGGTTGGTAAAAGATGCCTGCCTTGCAGGCATCTTATTATTATCAATCGCTTAAACAGAATAAAGTCAATTATGCACTGCGTTTCAGTAACATTGATTTAATATGACCAATTGCCTTTGTCGGATTCAGCCCTTTAGGACAGACACTGACGCAGTTCATAATACCGTGACAGCGGAATACGCTGAAAGCATCACTGATATCGTCGAGGCGGGATTCTGTCTCGGTATCACGGCTGTCTGTCAGGAAGCGGTACGCCGCTAATAAACCGGCCGGGCCGATAAATTTATCCGGGTTCCACCAGAAAGACGGGCAGGAAGTCGAGCAGCAGGCACACAGGATACATTCGTACAGACCATCGAGCTTTTCACGCTGCGCAGGTGACTGTAAATGCTCACGCGCCGGCGGGTTTTTGTTGTCGTTGATCAGATACGGACGGATTTTTTCATACTGCGCGTAGAACTGCCCCATATCCACGACCAGATCCCGCACTACCGGTAAGCCCGGCAGCGGGCGGATCACCACCTTTTTGCCGCCTTTCGTCAGTGCCGACAGCGGTGTGATACAGGCCAGACCGTTTTTGCCGTTCATATTAATACCGTCAGACCCGCACACCCCTTCACGACAGGAACGGCGGAATGACAGGCTAGGGTCCTGCTCTTTCAGCTGGATCAATGCATCCAGCACCATCATGTCCCGGCCTTCTTCCACATCCAGCTGATAGTTCTGCATGTGAGGTGCGTTATCCACATCCGGGTTATAGCGATAAACTGAAAATTCAACTTTCATAGTATTCTCTCCGCAAATGCCTCATCACCACACATCAGTAAGTACGAATCTTCGGCGGGAAAGGTTCACGCAGCTTAGGCTGCATGTTCACCGCACGACGTGTCATGGTTTCAGATTGCGGCAGGTACAGGGAATGACACAGCCAGTTCGCATCATCGCGATCCGGGTAGTCAAAACGACTGTGCGCACCACGGCTTTCAGTACGGAAGTTGGCGGCCATTGCAGTGGAATACGCCGTTTCCATCAGGTTATCCAGTTCCAGGCATTCAATACGCTGAGTGTTGAATTCTGATGAGGTGTCATCCAGGCGCGCATACTGCAGGCGCTCTTTAATGGCTTTCAGCTCTTCCAGTCCTTTTGCCATCGCATCCCCTTCACGGAATACCGAGAAGTTATGCTGCATGCAGGATTGCAGAGCCTTGCGGATAGTCACCGGATCCTCACCACTGCGGGTGTTGTTCCAGCGGTTCAGACGCGCCAGCGCCGCATCAACATCCGATTCACCGGCATCGCGCATTGCGCCCTGCTCCAGAATGGACTCTTTCAGATGCAGACCGGCTGAACGACCGAAGACCACCAGGTCAAGCAGCGAGTTACCGCCGAGGCGGTTTGCGCCGTGAACAGATACACAGGCAATTTCACCGACAGCAAACAGGCCCGGAACCAGCACATCCTCGCCCTGCTCATTCATGCTCACAACCTGACCGGTCACTTTGGTCGGGATACCGCCCATCATATAGTGGCAGGTCGGGATAACCGGGATCGGTTCTTTGACCGGGTCAACGTGAGCGAATGTCCGTGACAGCTCCAGAATACCCGGCAGACGGGATTCCAGCACCTCTTTACCCAGATGGTCGAGTTTCAGTTTCGCATGCGGTCCCCACGGGCCGTCACAACCACGGCCTTCGCGGATTTCGATCATAATGGAACGGGCAACCACGTCGCGCCCGGCAAGGTCTTTGGCGTTCGGTGCGTAGCGCTCCATAAAGCGTTCGCCATCTTTATTGAGCAGATAACCACCCTCACCACGGCAGCCTTCTGTGACCAGAACCCCCGCACCGGCAATCCCGGTCGGGTGGAACTGCCACATTTCCATATCCTGCAACGGAATACCGGCACGAACGGCCATGCCGACACCATCACCGGTGTTGATATGGGCGTTAGTGGTGGACTGATAGATGCGCCCTGCACCACCGGTTGCCAGAATAGTGGCTTTGGCTTTGAAATAGACCACTTCACCGGTTTCGATACAGATAGCGGTGGTGCCCATAATGGCGCCGTCCTGGTTTTTCACCAGATCGAGGGCATACCATTCGGAGAAAATTGTGGTGTGATTTTTCAGGTTCTGCTGATACAGCGTATGCAGCAGTGCATGACCGGTGCGGTCAGCTGCGGCGGCCGTACGTGCAGCCTGCTCGCCCCCGAAATCTTTGGATTGTCCGCCGAACGGGCGCTGATAAATACTGCCGTCATCCAGGCGGGAAAACGGTAATCCCATGTGTTCCAGTTCCAGCACCGCTTCCGGGCCGGTTTTACACATGTATTCAATCGCGTCCTGGTCACCGATGTAATCCGACCCTTTTACAGTGTCGTACATATGCCATTCCCAGTTATCCGGATGGGTATTCCCCAGCGCCACCGTGATACCACCCTGGGCGGATACGGTATGAGAGCGGGTCGGAAACACTTTGGATAACAGGGCACAGGACAGGCCGGACTGAGAAATCTGGAGTGCCGCGCGCATACCTGCGCCGCCTGCACCGATAACAACTGCGTCAAACTCTCTGACAGGTAAGCTCATTTAGACACCCCACACAATGATTGAACCGTAAATGACATAAGCGGCCAGTGCAATAATCACAATAAATTGCAGCAACAGACGCAGGCTCAGGCACTTGACGTAATCCGTCAGTACCTGCCATAACCCGACCCAGGCGTGGGCGAGAATGGCTATCAATGTCAGCGTGGTGAACACCTGAGTGAATGAAGAGGCAAAGAAGCCACGCCAGACGTCATAAGTGATGTCTGAAGTAAAGGCTACAAAGCCGATGAGGTAGAGTACATAAAGTGTAATCACAATCGCGCTGGCACGCAGAATTAACCAATCCTGAATACCGTTACGGCCGAGCGTGGTCGCACTGATTTTTGAATTATTCACCATACCAGAACCCCCGCCAACACGGCTAAAATCACAGTCAGAACCATGGAAATCTTCGCGGATGAAATACCGGCAGCCAGTGTTTCATCAACAAATCCGAAATCCATTAACATGTGACGGATACCGCCACAGATGTGATAAGCCAATGCAGTGAGGATGCCCCAGAGGATAAACTTCGCGAAGAAACCGCTCATGATATCAGCAGCCTGCGCAAACCCTTCCGGTGAGGACAGCGACAATCCTAACAGCCACAGCAGAATCGCTACAGCAACAAAGGTAATGACGCCTGAGACACGGTGTAAAATTGAAGCGATTGCAGGGATCGGAAAGTGGATCGTCTGCAAGTCTAAATTGACAGGTCGTTGTTTTTTCACAATTTTGCCCACACAGCTCTTTATTATTTTTCCTTCCTCCGGACCCGGGCGGAAATCAGACAGCGCTGGGGAAATAAGAACAATCCTTAAGTAAAATCCACATCCGTATTGTTTTACAAAAGTAATGATTCAGTTACGCTGGGTGCTCCTGCTTCAGGGAATTCCGGAGACCTTGGGGCAGTATATGGACTTCACAATATGATTACAATTCCCATACAAAATGTTTGGTCAGATTTAGCCAGAACAGTGAATAAGATCACGGTTCACACAATAAAAACGACCATTATTATTACTTGTGACATTTTGACAACAATTGAATTACATTATGTGGTTAAATACAAAAATTAAACTGACGATTACCGGCAAGAAAGACTTCCCGTAAGTGCAAACTTATGCAAAAGTGTAACTTGCAAAAAATGCACAATATCTTGCTGTACAACATAACTTTTATCGCAACACAAAGTTTCACTAACAATCTGATAACACATTAGTGCGCCGTACCGGATAACGTAACACCAGGTACGGTATCCATTCAGGTAACGCACCCGTGGTTATCACAAAAGATTGCAAAACAAATAATAAATGCGCTAAGGAGACCTACATGTCTAATATAAAGGCGGAGCTGACACTAAACGGCGTCAGGGTTACTGATCTGGATATCCTGAGCCCGACTCTCGGCCAGCCCGTAGTCGATGTCCGGACGCTCGGCGGCAAAGGCTACTACACCTTTGACCCCGGCTTCACCTCCACTGCGTCCTGTGAATCCAAAATCACGTATATCGACGGTGATGAAGGTATCCTGTTACATCGCGGCTTCCCTATCGAAGAGCTGGCGATGAAATCTGATTATCTGGAAGTGTGTTATATCCTGCTCTACGGCGAAGCGCCCGGCCAGAAAGAGTATGACGAGTTTAAAGAAACCGTAAAACGCCACACCATGATCCACGAGCAAATTACCCGCTTATTCAACGGGTTCCGCCGTGACTCTCACCCGATGGCCGTCCTCTGCGGCGTAACCGGTGCACTGGCAGCGTTCTACCATGACTCGCTGGATGTGAATAATCCGCGCCACCGCGAAATTGCGGCCTACCGTCTGCTCTCCAAAATGCCGACCGTGGCGGCAATGTGTTACAAATACTCTGTCGGACAGCCTTTTGTCTATCCGAAGAACAATCTTTCCTACGCCGGTAACTTCCTGCGTATGATGTTTGCCACTCCGTGTGAAGAATATGTGGTAAATCCGGTACTGGAACGTGCAATGGACAGAATCCTGATCCTGCACGCCGATCACGAACAGAACGCATCCACCTCAACCGTGCGGACCGCCGGTTCTTCCGGTGCCAACCCGTTCGCCTGTATCGCAGCCGGTATTGCCTCCCTGTGGGGACCTGCACACGGCGGCGCGAACGAAGCCTGCCTGCGTATGCTGGAAGAGATCCAGACCGTTGAACACATCCCGGCCTTTATTGAGCGCGCGAAAGATAAAAATGACTCTTTCCGTCTGATGGGCTTTGGCCACCGCGTGTACAAAAACCATGACCCGCGCGCCAAAGTGATGCGTGAAACCTGCCACGAAGTGCTCAACGAGCTGGGCCTGAATGACAGTCTGCTGGAAGTGGCGATGGAGCTGGAGCGTATCGCGCTGAACGACCCGTATTTCATCGAGAAGAAACTCTACCCGAACGTGGATTTCTACTCCGGTATCATCCTGAAAGCACTGGGTATTCCGTCGAATATGTTCACCGTGATCTTTGCTATCGGCCGCACTATCGGCTGGATCGCACACTGGAGCGAAATGCACGACGACGGCCTCAAAATTGCCCGTCCGCGCCAGCTTTATACCGGTTACACTGAACGTTCGTTTGAAACCAAAGTCACTAAACGTTGTTCATAGTATTAATACCGCATCCGTCCTTATAAAACCCTCTCCGGAGGGTTTTTTTATGCATTTTTATCCACGTCTTATTCATTTCCCCATATATTCACCGGGGGTTTTTCCTGTCATCTTGCGGAAGAAAGAGACAAAGGCGCTGTCACTGGCAAATCCGAGTGCCTGTGCAATATCACTGCTGCGGTATTTTTTCGCCAAAAGTTCAACAGATTTAATTAGTCGCCACTGCTGCCGCCATTGCTGATAGCTCATGCCGGTTTCCCGGCGGAAAATCCGTGTGATCGTTTTTTCCCCCGCACCACAGCGCGATGCCAGTTCATTCAGCGGCGGCGGCAAAATCTGCGGATCAAGCGTTTTCAGCCGCCGGTCAGACGGCAGCGGTAACTGCATATCTTCGCGTCCGGCCAGTGCCATCTCATCCATAAATACCGGTAACAGATGCTGTAACCGTGGTTGTGTCCAGTCACTGTCAAACGGCAGCCCGGCAAACAAAAACAGGATCTCGCGCAGCAGCGGCGATACCCCGGAAATGACACAGGTTGCCGGCAGGCAGGCGCTGAGCTGCGCATCCGGATACAGCGACCGGTAACCGACAGCCTCAAACATCTGCACACGATGCAGCATCCGCGGCGGGATCCACGCCACCCGCGTCGGCGGCAGCACTGATAACGTATCAGTCAGAGTGATCTGAATCGCCCCGCGTTCAGTAAACAGCAATTGTCCGCGCTGATGACGGTGAAAGCCGGAATCATGCTGTGCGGCCATCTCTGCGGCAATACCAATCAGCGGTGCGGAATAGCTGTCTGCATCAAATTCATCACTTTGTTTCAGCCACGCCATGTTGTCCCTTTTGATAAACAGAATGTCCGGATTATTATAATAAGACATCCTCTCTTTTGCTAATCTTCGTCCCGTTCATTTCAGTTACAGAAAAGGGGACAAAAATGACAATACAAAAACCGACATTAACGCTCGCCGTTGCGCTGATGATGTTCCCGCAGATAGTGGAAACCATTTACAGCCCGGCGCTGACAGATATTGCACAAGGCTTTGGTGTCAGTGCGGCACAGGCAGGGCAGACACTGTCACTGTACTTTTTTGCCTTTGCTTTTGGCGTGATCACCTGGGGACGCTTATGTGATATTGCAGGCCGCAGACGCACCATGCTGAGCGGGCTCACACTTTACGCGGCCGCATCCTGCGGTGCGGTTATCACGAAGGATTTCAGTGTATTACTGATCCTGCGGATGTTGTCTGCTTTCGGGGCGGCGGTCGGCTCAGTCGGCACACAAACCATCATGCGTGATTGTTACAGAGGCGATGAGCTGGCAAAGGTGTTCTCTGTCATGGGGATCGCACTGGCTGTCAGTCCGGCACTGGGTATGTTCAGCGGTGCGGCACTGACCGGTTTTGCCGGTTATCAGGGCGTCTTTACCGGGCTTGCGGTACTGGCCGTTGTTTTACTGGTCTGGACTGCACTCAGGCTGCCGGAAACAGCACCGGTTCATATTACCGTCATCTCTCTGCCGGAAACGGCAGGACAGATGCTGAGAGACGGATTTATCCTGCGTAATGTGCTGCTGATTGCCTTTCTGAATATCAGTCTGTTCAGTTATTACCAGTTAGCACCGTTTTATTTCAGTGAACTGGGATTAACACAACAGGAATTCGGTTACAGCGGATTACTGCTGGCTCTCGGTGTTGCGGCCGGATCACTGATTAACCGGCGGTTACTCAAACGCGGATGGCACACCTATTCACTGATCCGTCTGGCGGCGGTGATCGGGATTATCAGTGCCTCTGCGGTCTGGCTGTTATCTGACTCGGTCCTGTTCGTACTGCCGGTCACCGGAGTTGTTGTTTCCTACGGGCTGGCCATTCCGAATATTCTGGCCGGTGTGTTACAGGATTACCGCGATCGCCTCGGTACCGCAGGCGCCCTGCTGGGTCTGATGTATTACCTGCTGATTGGCGGCGGACTGGCGCTGGCCGGATTGAGCCAGAATCTCGGTATGTCACTGTTTATCTGCGCCGCGGGAACACTTATCTGTGCACCGCGCAACGCACGGCAAAGTACACAAACCGCGCAGTAAGACATGATAACCATATAGTAAAAGCCGGTCAGATGACCGGCTTTCTTCTTGTTACGTGTTATGCCGGATTCGGAATATCCACAAATATCACGTCGAGACCGTGTTCAGCCTGTAACCACTCACCCAGTACACGAATTCCGCCGCGTTCGGTAGCATGGTGGCCCGCTGCAAAGAAGTGCATTCCGCATTCACGGGCGATATGAATTGTCTGCTCTGATACCTCGCCGGTCACAAAACCATCCAGACCGGCATCAGCTGCTGCCTGAATAAAGCTCTGACCACCACCGGTACACCAGCCCAGTTTTTTAATCTGAGCAGGCGCATTATCCCCGCAATGCAGAATCTCCCGATCCAGCCCCTGCTGTAAACGCTGTGCCAGTTCCTCACCGCTGACCGGCTGCGCAAACTCTCCGCAGGGAAGTAACGGGTCGACCTGTCCGGTCACCGTAACCCCCATCAGCTCTGCCAGTTTCGCGTTATTACCCAGTTCCGGATGCGCATCCAGCGGCAGATGATAACCGTATAAATTCATATCATTACACAGCAGTGTTTTGATCCGGCGCTGTTTCATTCCGCGGATACTGACCGGCTCGTTTTTCCAGAAATAACCGTGATGCACCAGCACTGCATCGGCATTCAGTCTTACCGCTTCATCCAGCAATGCCTGACAGGCGGTGACGCCGGTTACCACCCGCTGAACCTGTTCACGTCCTTCAACCTGTAAACCGTTCGGGGCATAATCCTGAAATTCCTGTACTGCCAGTTTTTCATTAATAATCTGTTCTAATTCAATGTGATTCATACTTTTTTCCTGTCCGTGCGGATACGCTTTACCATACCTTTCCGGCCTGCCAATAGCAATTTACAGACAAAAAAAACGCCCCGCGATAATATCGCCGGGCGCCTCTTTTGCTGCCGGATGCCGGTATCAGTGATGCTGTGTACTGCTGATCGCATTCTCTGAACGTGCCAGCCAGACCGGCTTATCGCTCGTCTTGGTCCACACACGGTACAGATAACTCCAGAAGCGGGCGCGATCCCGGTAAAACAACATGAACGGGAACGCCAGGATACCTAAAGAGACTGCACCGGCACGGCGCAAGAGAACCTTATGCAACGGATATTCCTGAAATGTTGACATTGAGACCCTCCTTAATAACGGATTATCGCAAAATGGCAATAATCACCGAATGTATTTCACTTTCATATTAACCCGGCTGGTGAAACTTTACCACTCATCTGACCACTTAAACCCGGCACAATGCGCACAAAACGCCCTTTTCCCGGTAATTAAATTACGTAATTGTTATTTTTTATCATTTTGTTAACATATTTATCATTAAAAAATTAAGCTACCACAGTGATGAAAATACCTTATGATATTCCTGTTGCTAATTGATAATGGGAATTATTTATTATGAGTGCCTGGCTGGTTTATGCCCTGCTGTCTGCCATCAGTGCCGCAATGGTTGCTGTCTTCGGGAAAATGGGATTGCAGCATCTGGATGCCAATACCGCAACCGCAATCCGCGCAGTCATTATGGCGTTGTTTTTAGCCGGCGTAGTCGTCGTTCAGGGAAAACTGAATTTAATCAGTGAAATAATCGAAAATCGTAAAGCGCTGTTCTTTATTGCGCTGAGCGGGATTGCCGGTGCCCTTTCCTGGCTTTTTTACTTTATGGCGATAAAAAACGGGCAGGTTTCACAGGTTGCCCCGATTGATAAACTGAGTGTGGTTTTTGCCGTGATTTTTGCCGTGATTCTGTTCGGCGAAAAAATTTCTCTGATTGCCGCAGGCGGTGTCGCTCTGATCACGCTTGGCGCACTTATGGTTGCTCTCGGATAAAACCGGTAAAAAAAACGCGGAGGGGAAGATCCGCTCCGCGTCGCTTTTTCCGGGAATGCGTCAGTCTGCAATCACCTGATTGACTATCTCAATCGCTTCTTTTTCTATCTGTGCCAGATGTTCCGGGCCACGGAAACTTTCACAGTAGATTTTATAGGCATCTTCCGTACCGGAAGGACGCGCGGCAAACCATCCCTGCTCACTCATCACTTTCAGACCGCCGATCGATGCACCGTTCCCCGGAGCTGTGGTCAGGCGTGCCGTGATCGGATCACCGGCCAGAGTATCTGCGGTTACCATTTCCGGGGACAGTTTCGATAAGCGGGATTTCTCCGCATGACTCGCCGCAGCCTGAATCCGGCTGTAGCACGGCGACCCGAATTTCTCTGCCAGCTCATCATAATGCTGCTGCGGGTTTTTACCGGTCACGGCAGTCAGTTCCGCGGCCAGCAGGCAGAGGATAATACCGTCTTTATCGGTTGACCACGGCGTGCCGTCAAAACGCAAGAAAGAAGCACCGGCGCTCTCTTCACCGCCGAAGCCCAGTGTGCCGTTATACAGTCCGTCAACAAACCACTTAAACCCGACAGGGACTTCCGCCAGATCGCGCTGTAAATCAGCTACCACGCGATCAATCATTGCGCTGGACACCAGCGTCTTACCGACACCGACAGACGCAGGCCAGTCCGGGCGGTGCTGAAATAAATAGTTAATCGCAACTGCCAGATAATGGTTCGGATTCATCAGCCCTTTCGGCGTCACAATACCGTGGCGGTCGTAATCGGGATCATTAGCGAAAGCCAGTGAAAAGCGGTCACGCATACTGAGCAGCCCGGCCATTGCCCATTTTGAGGAGCAATCCATGCGGATCACTCCGTCATGGTCCAGCGGCATAAAGCGGAATGTCTGATCCACCTGTTCATTGACCAGCTCAATATCGAGATCATAAAAATCACGGATGCGTTTCCAGTACTCAATCCCGGCACCACCCAGCGGGTCCACACCGATTTTGAGTTTCGCGTTACGGATAGCATCCATATTGATCACATCACTGAGCGAGCTGACATACGGCTCAATCAGGTTGACTGCACTCACCAGCGGACTGTGCAGCGCCTCACACACCGGCATTTGTTTTACCTGTGCCATATGACCGGCCAGCAGGTCGTTAGCGCGTTTTTCGATAACAGAGGTGAGGTCAGTATCCGCCGGGCCGCCGGTCGGCGGATTATATTTGATACCGCCATCTTCCGGCGGATTGTGTGACGGTGTGATTACAATGCCGTCAGCTTTATCCGTATGTGCCCGGTTGTAAGTCAGAATGGCATGTGACACCGCCGGTGTCGGGGTGAAACCATTATTTTCCTGAATAATAACGCGGACATTATTGGCAGCCAGTACAGACAATACAGTCTGAAACGCAGCTTCAGACAGCGCGTGCGTATCTTTGCCCACATAGCACGGCCCGGTAATACCCTGCTGCTGACGGATTTCGGCAATAGCCTGAGTGACCGCCAGAATATGTGCTTCGTTAAAACTGCCGCGCGCCGCGCTGCCGCGGTGGCCGGAAGTCCCGAATTTGACCTGCTGTGCCGGGTCCGCCGCATCAGGTGCAAGGGTATAATACTGAGAGGTCAGCTGCGCCACGTTGATTAAATCGGATTGCTGCGCAGGCTGACCAGCCCGCGGGTGCGTATGAGCCACTGTGTCATTCTCCCCTGATTACGCCGTCACCGGCAGATAAATACCCCTTACAGGGTATTGCAGACTTTCTCGACAGTATTTGCCGGGAAGCCCATTCCCTGCATAATCTGTTCTACCATGCTCTGTTTGCGCTGAGTATTGGTGTTGGTGATAACCCAGAACGGTGTGCCCGGAATGTGGCGCGGTTTGCTGGTTTTACCGCTGGCCAGCAGCGTGTGTTCATCACCGGCAAAATATACGCGGGTGCGGCCGTGGAGCTCATCGGTGCTTTTACTGAACCCGTCCGGATCAATGTTATACAGTGCGGATAACACCAGCATAAAACGATCGATCGTTTTCTTTTTCTCTGAATAGGTGTCAGATAACAGCAGTTCGCGCATGACGCGGACCGGGTCCTGAGAAACGGTTTTCACCGGACGGGCGGTAACCTGCGGAATGTTATTATCTGCGCTGTCCGTTACAGCAGGTGCGCAGGTGGCATCCGGCGTCTGCGGGCCTAAATTAAGCATACGGCGTAAAATTACCGATGCGCTTTCGCCAATGTGCTGTGTGTGGCTGGCAATATAACTATAAAGTTCTTCATCTACATCGATTGTTTTCATTTCTACCCGGTTCTTTTATTCGTTAACGCGAAACACGTTATTATAAGATAGAAAAACGCAAAACAAAACAAGTAAAATTTCAATAACTTAAACTGAAAATCACCGCAGTTTGCCACATCCGGCATTTAAAAAATAAATCAGTAAGTTATCGTTTCCTGACGCATAATCCGGTGCAGAAACATTTGCTTAACATGTTGGTTTCCGGAGGCGGCCGTGTCATCATAGCTGCCTGTTTTGCTCTGCGGATCGGTTGTTAATATGAAATTACCTGCATTACTTCATCATGAAATATTCACGCCTGAAATATCACATCACACCACACCCATTGTACTTATCCATGGTCTGTTCGGTGATCTGCATAATCTCGGGGTGCTTGGCCGTGAACTGCGGAAAACGCATACCGTGGTACAGATTGATGTCCGTAACCACGGTGATTCACCACGTGCGCAATCCATGACTTACGGGGAAATGGCGCAGGATGTGCTTGATCTTATCCGTGCCCTGAATATTGAAAAAGCGATTGTGATTGGCCACTCCATGGGCGGAAAAATTGCCATGGCGCTGGCGGCACTGGCACCGGATGTCACTGAAAAGCTGATTGTTATTGATATGGCACCGGTAGCTTACGGCGTACGCCGTCACGATGAGATTATCGCGGCACTGGAAGATGTCACCGCTGCCGGTGTCAGCACCCGGACAGACGCCGCCGCAATTATGGCGCAGCGCATCCGTGAAGATGGCGTCATCCCGTTTCTGCTGAAATCCTTTAAACAGGGAGAGTGGAAATTCAATCTGCCGGTGATCAAAGCGCAGTATGAATCCATCATCGGCTGGGAAACCCTGCCCCCGCAACAGGTTCCGCTGCTGCTTATCCCGGGCGGTAATTCATCCTATGTGAAACCGGAGTACCGCGACGCGATTATGGCGCAGTTCCCGCAGGCAACCGCACATGTGATTGCCGGATGCGGACACTGGGTACACGCCGAAAAACCGGACGCGGTTCTGCGCGCCATCGGCCGTTTCCTGGATAAAGCCTGATACCGGCGCCGCCGTCACGGCGGCGTTTGTTCACTGACGGAAACTCAGTATCAGATTGTCAGTGTCACTCTCCTGCCACCAGGCCACAACAGAACGTACCTGCTGTCTGACATCCTGTCCCGGCAAATCAACGCAGATATCCAGCAGGCAGCAGCCCGATAAAATCAGACAAAAATACTGAAGCGGGCCGCTTAATACGGCCAGTATCTGTTTTACTTTTTTGCCGGACAGACGCTTTTTGTGTGACATACGCGATGATAGTGCTGGTTCTGAGATACGTTCCATGTACGCGTCCTCTGTTATTCCCTTGCCGAAAATACATACTACGTAATGCCCGCCGTCAAAAACACTCCGTTATCCTGATGGGAACGATCTCTTTTTTCTAATATATTCATAATGATAATTGCAATCAAAAAACCATCAATCCGCCATATCATCCGCGATAACACTGCCGCCGTGCGGTGCGATGTTAATCAATCTGTACAAAATCCGCGGCAACAGACCGCGAAGCGGTGGCGGTATGCGGGATGGCGGTGTATCATTGCGCGTTTATCATTGTAATCCGCATTTTCGTAGTAAAATTATGGCCAAAGAACAAACGGATCGTACCACGCTGGATTTGTTCGCTGATGAACGCCGGCCCGGACGCCCGAAAACAAACCCGCTCTCCCGTGATGAGCAGTTGCGGATTAACAAACGCAATCAGCTGCGGCGTGACAAAGTTAACGGATTACGCCGTGTTGAGCTCAAACTGAATGCGGATATTGTCGATGCCCTGAACCAGCTGGCATACGAAGAAAACGTGAACCGGGGAGAACTTATCGAGCAAATTCTGCTTGATTATCTTCAGCGTTCAGATTTATGCACCAAATTGTGAGACGACACACCACACAAATTTGACAGACTTCAAATACTGTTTTCGTCAGAATAGTATTTATAAAGATGAAATAGTTATAATTTCTGCTTGTTGTCGCTGCGGCGTCCTTTTTGCAGGTACAGAGATTTTCGGTTGAGAGGCTTATTTATGGCAATCGCAGGTATATTTTTCGGTAGTGACACCGGTAACACAGAAAATATCGCTAAAATGATTCAGAAATCACTCGGCGATGATGTCGCAGAAGTCAGGGATGTTGCCAAGTGCAGCAAAGAGGACATCGAAGGGTTTGATTTCCTGCTGCTGGGTATCCCGACCTGGTATTATGGCGAAGCACAGTGTGACTGGGATGATTTTTTCCCGACGCTGGAAGAAATTGATTTCAGCGGTAAAATTGTGGCGATCTTCGGTTGTGGTGACCAGGAGGATTACGCAGAGTATTTCTGTGACGCCATGGGTACCATCCGTGACATCATTGAGCCGCGCGGCGCCACCATCGTGGGTCACTGGCCGACAGAAGGCTACCACTTTGAAGAGTCAAAAGGACTGGCAGATGACAGTCACTTTATCGGCCTTGCGATTGATGAAGATCGCCAGCCTGAGCTGACTAACGAACGCGTGGCAAAATGGGTTGAGCAGATCCGTGAAGAAATGAGTCTCGACGAGATTCTGGCAATTTAAGGGTTACCCCGTAAATTGCGAATGATAATTCTGCTTATTTATGTAATGATATTATTATCCGGTCCGGCATCGGTCAGGCGAATCGCACCTGACGCCTTTTGATAGCCGGGCATTGTGTTCAGCCGTTGAGCGTTCCCCTGAAGTGCGCTCACCAGCGACAATATAGGACTAAATCCGCATGACCGATAACAATAAAGCATTGAAAAATGCAGGACTGAAAGTCACACTTCCCCGCCTGAAGATTCTGGAAGTGTTACAGGATCCGGAGTGCCATCACGTCAGTGCGGAAGATCTCTACAAAAAACTGATCGATATCGGTGAAGAGATTGGACTCGCAACTGTCTACCGCGTTCTGAATCAGTTTGATGATGCCGGTATCGTCACCCGCCATAATTTTGAAGGCGGTAAATCCGTATTCGAACTGACCCAGCAACATCACCACGATCACCTGATCTGCCTGGATTGCGGTAAAGTCATTGAGTTCAGTGATGAATCCATTGAGACACGTCAGAAAAATATCGCGGAACGCCACGGTATTAAACTCACCAACCACAGCCTGTACCTGTACGGTCACTGTGCGGATGGCGACTGCCGTTCTGATGATGGTATCCACGACGAGAAAAAATAATTCTCTCCGGTAACCGAATTGTATGAAAGGTGCATAATGCACCTTTTTTATTGTGTTTTTTCCGTCAGACACAAACAAAAAAGCCGTTCGCATGAACGGCTTTTTTTATATCAGTAACAATGTGTTATCTGTTATTTACTTTCCATTTTTGCCCAGGTATCACGCAGGCCGACAGTCCGGTTAAAGACTAATTTATCCGCTGAGGATAATTTGGCATCGGCACAGAAATACCCTTCGCGCTCAAACTGATACGGCTTGCTGCTGTCTGCGGCGACCAGTGACGGCTCCACAAAGCCCTGACGGATCACCAGAGAATCCGGGTTGAGTGTTGCCAGGAAGTCATCTTCCGCACCCGGGTTCGGTACACTGAACAGACGATCATACAGACGGATTTCCGCCGGTACTGCGTGTTTCACGCTGACCCAGTGAATAACACCTTTTACTTTACGGCCGTCAGCCGGATCTTTGTTCAGGGTTTCCGGATCATAAGTACAGTAGATAGTGGTGATATTGCCTTCGCTGTCTTTATCCGCACGTTCCGCTTTAATCACAAACGCGTTACGCAGACGCACTTCTTTATTCAGCACCAGACGCTTGTACTGTTTGTTGGCTTCTTCACGGAAGTCAGCACGATCAATCCAGATTTCACGGCTGAACGGCACTTCACGGCTGCCCATTTCCGGTTTGTTCGGATGATTCGGCATGGTCACCATCACATCGCCTTCCGGCATGTTTTCGATCACGACTTTCACCGGATCAATAACGGCCATCGCACGCGGTGCGCTTTCGTTCAGATCGTCACGGATACAGGATTCCAGCGCCGCCATTTCGACGTTGTTATCCTGTTTGGTAACGCCGATACGGCGGCAGAATTCACGGATAGAGGCAGCAGTATAACCACGGCGGCGCAGACCGGAAATGGTCAGCATGCGCGGGTCGTCCCAGCCCTCAACAAATTTCTCGGTCACCAGCTGATTCAGCTTACGCTTGGACATCACGGTGTATTCGAGATTCAGACGTGAGAATTCATACTGACGCGGATGACAATCGATAGTGATGTTATCCAGAACCCAGTCATACAGACGGCGGTTATCCTGGAATTCCAGGGTACAGAGTGAATGAGTGATCCCTTCCAGCGCATCAGAAATACAGTGCGTGAAATCGTACATCGGATAGATGCACCATTTATCACCGGACTGATGGTGTGTGGCAAATTTAATACGGTAAATAACCGGGTCACGCATCACCATAAAGGAGGATGCCATATCAATTTTGGCACGCAGACACGCTTTCCCTTCCTCAAAGCCGCCGTCACGCATTTTTTCAAACAGCGCGAGGTTCTCTTCCGGGGTGCGGTCACGGTACGGGCTGTTTCTGCCCGGCTCTTTCAGGGTACCGCGGTACTGGCGGATTTCTTCCGGACTTAATTCGCAGACATACGCCAGGCCTTTGTTGATCAGCTCAACAGCGTAGTTATACAGCGTATCGAAATAGTCAGAGGAATAACAGACTTTGCCGCTCCACTGAAAACCGAGCCATTTGACATCGTTTTCAATGGAATTGACGTATTCCACGTCTTCTTTCACCGGGTTGGTATCATCAAAACGCAGATTGCATTGCCCCTGATAGTCTTGTGCAATGCCGAAATTCAGGCAGATTGATTTTGCATGACCAATATGCAGGTATCCGTTCGGCTCAGGCGGGAAGCGCGTGTGAACCGTGGTATGTTTTCCGGAAGCCAGGTCTTCGTCAATAATCTGACGAATAAAGTTTGTCGGGCGGGCATCAGCCTCGTTCATTGTCATAATTCCTCAATGCAATATGCGCGTTAATAACCCCATATCATCCGATATGATGCGCTCATATACAACCACTTGATCACGGAAATATCAGCAGGACAGGTGCCTTCGCGCAAAAAACAGATAAAAAAACGGGAAGCAGATGCCTCCCGTTATTATCATAACTGCAATCACTTATTTAATGACGTGATACAACTCAGATTCGTTTGCCTTAACCAGACCTTTGGCAACAATCTCCACGCGATCATAATCGTCGATATTACTGATGATTACCGGGCTTATCATCGATTTGGCGTGTTCGTTCAGATAAGCCAGATCCAGTTTCAGTACCGCATCACCGGCCGCAACCTGTGCACCCTCTTCAATCAGGCGGGTAAAGCCGTTACCGTTCAGATTCACGGTATCAATACCCATGTGAACAATAATTTCCGCACCATTATCTGTTTCCAGACAGAACGCATGGTTGGTATCGAAAATTTTCACCACGGTACCTGCTGCCGGCGCATATACGGTGTCACTTTCCGGTTTGATAGCGATACCGTCACCGACAACACGACTTGCAAATGCTTCATCCGGTACAGCAGATAAATCAACCACTTCACCGTCGAATGGTGCCACCAGCGTCAGTACCACGTTACCGTCGCTCTGCGCTTTGGCTTTAACTGCTTCCGGGGCGGCTGCCGCAGCCTGAGCCGGAGCTACCGGGCCCTCTTTCAGCACATCACGCATCGCATTGGCAATCAGTTCGGCACGGGTACCGACAATTACCTGCACACTCTCTTTGTTCAGACGGATAACACCGGAAGCACCGATGTTTTTCGCATAAGCATCATTCACCTGCGCAGAATCTTTCACGGTCAGACGCAGACGGGTGATACAGGCATCAATACCGGTCAGGTTATCTGATCCGCCGACAGCCGCGATATACTGACGCGCTTCGCTGCTGATGGATTTTTTCTCATCTTTATTGCTGCTGACATTCTCGCTGTAACCATCAACGGTATCGTTGGTTGCCATCGCCGCTTCGCGGCCCGGGGTTAACAGATTGAATTTGGTGATAACAAAGCGGAACACCACATAGTACAGGGCAAAGAAGACCAGCCCCTGTAAAATCAGCATATACCAGTTCGTCGCCAGCGGGTTGCGTGAGGACAGCGCCATATCCACCAGCCCCGCACTGAAGCCGAAACCGGAGATCCACTGCATAGTTGCGGCGATGAACAGGGAAATACCGGTCAGGAAAGCATGGATGACATACAGCACCGGTGCCACAAACATAAAGGAGAATTCAATCGGTTCGGTGATACCGGTGAAGAACGCGGCAAAGGCACCGGCGATCATAATACCGGCCACTTTTGCTTTGTTTTCCGGTTTGGCGCAGTGATAAATCGCCAGCGCAGCACCCGGAATACCAAACATCATGATCGGGAAGAAACCAGCCTGATAACGGCCTGTGATACCCGCAACCGCAGTACCTGCATCAATGGATTGCTGTCCGGCCAGGAAGTTAGGAATATCGTTGATATCCGCCACGTTGAACCAGAATACTGAGTTCAGTGCGTGGTGCAGGCCGACAGGGATCAGGAGACGGTTAAAGAAGCCGTAAATCCCCGCGCCCCATGCGCCCAGGTCTTTAATGCTCTTACCGAAGGAAACCAGTGCATCATAAATGACCGGCCAGACATACATCAGCACCGCAGCAACCAGAATCATCACAAATGATGCCAGGATCGGCACCAGACGACGGCCGCTGAAGAATGACAGAGCCATCGGCAGTTCAACACCGCTGTAGCGGTTATACAGTTCAGCAGAAATAACACCGACCAGAATACCGATAAACTGGTTGTTGATCTTACTGAATGCCGCCGGAACCGCTTCCGGCGGGATACCCTGAATCATACCGACTGTCGCGGTGGAACACAGCGTGGTGACCACCATAAAGCTGACAAAACCGGTCAGTGCTGCCGCACCGTCTTTGTCTTTTGACATCCCGTACGCGATACCGATAGCGAACAGCATTGACATGTTATCAATGATCGCCGCACCGGATTTAATCAGGAACGCGGCAACCACGTTGTCCGCACCCCAGCCCGTCGGGTCGATCCAGTAGCCGACCCCCATCAGAATTGCCGCTGCCGGTAATGTGGCGACAGGCACCATCAGTGCCCGGCCAATCCGCTGCAGATAGTTCAGTATACCCACTCACTCCCCCTTGCCGCCCTGACGAACGGCCTTTTTGTTTTACTGCATTATTATCACAGTCATGACTGACTGCCTTATTGTGTACAACCGGATTATTTAACAACCGGCCTGATTACCCGCCGGATTGTGTAACACTTATTTTACTGCCAACTATACGTATCAGTCTAAAAAGTTTATTTTGCATCGCAAATTAAATAGCTGTGATTTGTGATTATTGTCACCAATATTCATCACCGGCTGGTTAAAATGCTGGCAGTCACACAAAACTTATTTTAAGATAAAAAATATCTTTTCCGGCGGCTGTATTCTCCCCCGTGACTAATAAATCCCGGGTATTCATGTTATAGATGAGAAGGGAATAATCTTCCTGAGACAGCACAGCAGGTACCGGGCCGATAATCCGGTATAACTTAATGAGGTAGAATCGATATGCGTTTAATCCCTCTTGCGAAAGCGCAGGATGTCGGTCAGTGGTCCGCACAGTACATCGCTGACAAAATCAATGCGTTCCGCCCTTCGGCAGAGCGCCCGTTTGTTCTGGGACTGCCGACCGGCGGCACCCCTCTGGCGACCTACAAGGCGCTGATTGCCCTGCATCAGGCCGGAAAAGTCAGCTTCCGTCATGTGGTAACCTTTAATATGGATGAGTACATCGGCCTGCCGGAATCACATCCTCAGAGCTATCACTCATTTATGCATGAAAACTTTTTTAACCACATTGATATCCCTGCAGAAAATATCAATCTGCTGAATGGCAATGCCCCGGATACCGATGCGGAATGTGAACGCTATGAAGCGAAAATAAAAGCGTACGGCGGCGTACAGCTGTTTATGGGCGGCGTCGGTAATGACGGTCATATCGCGTTCAACGAACCGGGCTCATCACTGACCTCTCGCACCCGTGTCAAAACACTGACACCGGAAACCCGTATCGCCAACTCCCGTTTCTTTGATAATGACATTAATAAAGTGCCTAAGTATGCACTCACTGTGGGTGTCGGTACCCTGATGGATGCCAAAGAGCTGCTGATCCTCGCCACCGGCCATAACAAGGCAATGGCGGTACAGCAGGCGGTTGAAGGCTCAGTGAACCATATGTGGACGATTACCTGTGTGCAGATCCATCCGAAAGCCATTGTAGTGTGTGATGAACCGGCCACACTTGAGCTGAAAGTGAAAACCCTGAAGTATTTTTGTCACCTTGAATCTGACATTATCGAACAATTTTCTGCTGAATAACCGATGCTGACCGCCCTTTATCCGGGCGGTTTTTGTTGTGTTGTCTTATCTTTAAATAAGTATTCTCTCCCCCAGGAGGCGTTATGTACGCATTAACCAATGCCATTATTTATACCGGTCACGATCGTCTGGAAAACCACGCGGTCATTATTGACGGCGAATTAATCCGCAGCGTGTGTCCGGTCAGTGAGTTACCGGACGGAATTGATACCCGTGATCTGGGCGGTGCCATCCTCTCCCCGGGATTTATTGATTTGCAGGTCAACGGCTGCGGCGGCGTACAGTTTAATGACAATGAGGACGATATCACTGTCCGCACTCTGGACATTATGCAGAAAGCCAATGAGCGTACCGGCTGCACCAGCTTCCTGCCGACACTGATCACCAGCCCCGACTCGCTGATGAAACTGAGTGTCAGCACCATGCGCGACTATCTGAAAACACATAAAAACCAGGCGCTGGGGCTGCATCTTGAAGGGCCGTATATCAACCCGGTGAAAAAAGGCACGCACAACCCGGCTTATATCCGCAAACCGGATGCCGCGATGATCGATTTCCTGTGTGACAACGCAGATGTGATAACCAAACTCACCCTGGCACCGGAAATGGTGGAGCCCGCTGTTATCCGCAAACTGACGGATGCCGGCATTGTGGTTTCATCCGGCCACTCCAATGCGAGCTATGAAGAGTCCCGTGCCGGATTTGAAAACGGAATTACCCTCTCCACTCACCTGTTTAATGCGATGCCGTATATTTCCGGCCGCCAGCCCGGACTGATCGGTGCGATTTATGATACCTCTGAAATATATGCCGGGATTATTGCTGACGGCCTGCATGTCTCCTGGCCGAATATCCGCAACAGTAAAGCCCTCAAGCGCGACAAGCTGATTCTGGTCACCGATGCCACCGCACCGGCAGGACTTGATCCGCAAACCAGCGAGCTGGATCATTTTATCTTTGCCGGCAAAACGATATATTATCGTGATGGTTTATGTGTGGACGAAAACGGCACTCTGAGTGGTTCTTCGCTCACCATGATCCGCGCAGTGGCAAACTGTGTTCAGCATGTCGGTATCCCGCTGGATGAAACCCTGCGCATGGCCACACTCTATCCGGCACGGGCAATTGGTGTTCAGGACAGACTGGGAAGTATTAAATCCGGCAGTATTGCCAACCTGACCGCCTTCACCGCTGATTTTTCTGTCTGTATGACAATCGTTAACGGGAATGTGGTTCATTTATCATGAGTAAAAGATGCCGATGGGTAACGGAATTCCGCAGATAGGTAATATTGATTTAGTCAAACAGCTGAACGGGGCGGTAGTTTACCGCCTGATAGATCGTTCCGGCCCGATTTCACGCATTCAGATTGCCGAACAAAGCCAGCTGGCCCCCGCCAGCGTCACCAAAATTACCCGTCAGCTTCTTGAGCGCGGCCTGATAAAAGAGGTGGATCAGCAGGCATCCACCGGCGGACGCCGCGCTATCTCCATTATTTCCGAGCACCGCGCTTTCCAGACCATCGGCGTGCGTCTCGGCCGCCATGACGCCACCATCGCACTGTTTGATCTCAGCGGACGTGCCATTGCAGAGGAAACCAGTCCCCTGGAAGCCACCTCTCAGGCGGATGCGGAAGCTAAACTTATCGCACTGATCGATAATTTCAGGCAGGCACAACAGCGCCGTATCCGTGAGCTGATCGCCATTGCGGTGATTTTACCGGGGCTGGTCGACCCTGATCTCGGCATTGTCCGCTATATGCCGCATATTACCGTCAGTGACTGGCCGCTGACCGAAAATCTCCATCAGCATTTTAACCTGCCCTGCTACGCCGGGCATGATATCCGCAGCCTCGCGCTGGCTGAACACTATTTCGGTGCCACCCGCGACTGCGCGGATTCTCTGCTGGTACGTATTCACCGCGGAGCCGGGGCGGGGATCATTATCAACAATCAGATCCTGCTTAACCGGCGCGGTAATCTCGGTGAAATAGGCCATATTCAGATTGATCCGCTCGGCGGGCGCTGTCATTGCGGAAACTTCGGTTGTCTGGAAACCGTCGCATCGGATGCCGCTATTGAAACACGGGTAAAACATCAGCTGGAACAAGGGTTTGAAAGCGAATTAACACCGGATAACTGCTCCATTCGTGCTATCTGCCGGGCAGCTAACCGGGGCGATGCTCTTGCGGCTGAAGTGATAAAACAGGTCGGCAATTCTCTCGGAAAAGCCATTGCTATCACAATAAACCTGTTTAACCCGCAAAAAGTCGTGATTGCCGGTGAGATAACCGCTGCTGAAAATGTCCTGCTGCCCGCACTGCAAAGCTGCATAAATACGCAGTCACTGAAAAATTTCCGCGAGGATCTGCCGGTCGTGATTTCACAGCTGCCGCCAAACTCCGCTATCGGTGCATTTGCCCTGATAAAACGGGCCATGCTGTACGGTGAATTGCTGCTGCATGTTCTCGAAAACAAACCGGATGCGGAAGAATAATCTGCTGCCTGATAAATGCATCAACTCTGTGATTTTATCCTGTTTTTTGTTCTGTTTATCTTCAAAGTGATTATTATGCAGGCAAACAAACGGATTTCATCAAAATATCTGCAAAAAGCAGTTGACGCTTTTGGCTGTAATCCGCATAATGCGCCCCGCAACGCCGATGAAGGTCACGCAAAAAAAAGATGGCTACGTAGCTCAGTTGGTTAGAGCACAACACTCATAATGTTGGGGTCACAGGTTCGAATCCCGTCGTAGCCACCATCTTTTTTGCGGGAGTGGCGAAATTGGTAGACGCACCAGATTTAGGTTCTGGCGCCGCAAGGTGTGCGAGTTCAAGTCTCGCCTCCCGCACCATTTCTCGTGACATTCGTTGTTGCTTATTGTATTTCCGGATGGGGTATCGCCAAGCGGTAAGGCACCAGGTTTTGATCCTGGCATTCCCAGGTTCGAATCCTGGTACCCCAGCCATCTTCCACTCAGTGGAAAAATGAAGTATGATAAGCCTCGTTTTTCAGGTGGGGTATCGCCAAGCGGTAAGGCACCAGGTTTTGATCCTGGCATGCCCAGGTTCGAATCCTGGTACCCCAGCCATATTCTGAAAAACGGCTTTGTTAAAGCAGTAAAAGATGGCTACGTAGCTCAGTTGGTTAGAGCACAACACTCATAATGTTGGGGTCACAGGTTCGAATCCCGTCGTAGCCACCATTTTTTTGCAATAAGTATATTTTGGGGTATCGCCAAGCGGTAAGGCACTGGATTCTGATTCCAGCATTCCCAGGTTCGAATCCTGGTACCCCAGCCAAATTCTGAAAGCCCGTCTCTGACGGGCTTTTTGCTTTTCTGAATCCGGATAAAGATTTCATTTGTACTCAATGTACAACGCGCGACAGCGGGCAAAAACAACGAAAAGCATGCGCGTCAGGGATGACGCGCCTGAGCGCACACGGACGTGTTTACAGCGGCTTTTCGTTTTTGCCTGCTGTCCGCCATCCCCGGGAGCCGAAGAGAATCTCCCGCCCTGCCTGAATCAGCAATCAAACTCCCAGTGCATATTTCAGCGCCAGCTTTTTCAGCGGTGTTGCACGTTGTGCCACTGTCAGCGCCAGATTACGCAGCGGCTGTAACACCGGCAGGGTATTACTGAAGGTCAGATAAAAGGCATCCATCCCGGCCTGCATCAGCAGGTTATCCGGACGGCGGCGGCGCTCATACCGTTTAAGAACGGATTCGCTGCCCCAGTCCTCACAGCACTCACGCGCTGCAATCAGGGTATTCAGTAATGTATCCGCATCGCGGTAACCGAGGTTTACCCCCTGCCCGGCCAGCGGATTGATGGTATGCGCCGCATCGCCGATCAGTGCCAGCCCGTCCTGCACATAGTGTGCGGCATGGTGCCGCACCAGCGGGAAAGAGCCGCAGGCAAGTGGCGTGACATCGCCGAGGCGTTCAGGGAATGATGCGCGGATTTCTGCCTGCAGTTGCGGCATCGGCAGTTTACTGAGCTGGCGTATCCGCGCCGGTGAGTCATACCAGACCAGCGAAGCATACGAATCAAACAACGGCAGAAACGCACGCGGGCCGGACGGGAAAAACTGCTGCCAGGTGATATCCTGCTGTTCACGTCCGGTATCCACGGTGATCAGCATACAGGACTGGCGATACTGCCAGCCGCGGCTGCCGGTACCGGCCAGGGTTCTGACCTGTGATTTCGCACCATCCGCGCCGATCACCAGCCGGGTTTTTATCACATCACCGTTATCAAACGACAGTAACCACTCCCCGTCACCTTTTGTCATAGTCTGCAACCGTGCCGGACACAGACAGGTGATCAGCTCATGAGCCGTGATTTTTTCCCATAATGCCCGTTGCAGTACCGGATTTTCCACCATATACCCCAGCTCAGGTAACCCGAGGCTGTCTGCGGTAAAGGTCACTTCCGAGCCCGGTTCCTCATAGGTTTCCAGTGTGCGGTACGGCACACAGCGCATTTCACGGACACGCTCCCACACACCGAGGCTATCCAGTAACTCAACAGAGGCGCGGCTGACAGCGGAAATCCGCACATCAGGGCGGCTCTGAGCATCGAACGGTGCCGGTGCCTGTAATTCGGCCACCGTGACGCGGAAACCGGCCTGAGCCAGTCCCAGGGCGGTGGCTGCACCAATCATTCCCCCGCCGATAACGGTGACTTCAGAATGTGTTAACGGGTTATCCATGACATACCTATTCTAATACGTT
Organism: Morganella morganii; assembly: GCF_019242955.1. Lineage (GTDB taxonomy): Bacteria > Pseudomonadota > Gammaproteobacteria > Enterobacterales > Enterobacteriaceae > Morganella > Morganella sibonii. The sequence continues at coordinate 1,110,315 of NZ_CP066129.1, read as the reverse complement.
GATTTTTTGTTCAATTGCCGTAAATTCACCGGGAAAGGTGAAGATCCGTGCTGCCGGGTCTGGTCACTGGTGTGTCAAATGACTACAATATCGACCATTGGTTACATCAAAAACTGATTGAATACACACAATGCTTTTCCGTGTTGCGGGTATTGTTTCACTGAAAACAGCGGATTGAGAAAATGTCGACGAGTAAAAAACTGTACATAAAAACCTGGGGCTGTCAGATGAATGAGTACGATTCATCCAAAATGGCTGACCTGCTGGAAAGCACCCACGGCTACACTTTAACAGACAATGCCGATGAAGCCGATATTCTCCTGCTTAATACCTGTTCTATCCGTGAAAAAGCGCAGGAAAAAGTCTTTCACCAGCTCGGCCGCTGGAAAAACCTCAAGGATGTGAATCCGGACATTATTATCGGTGTCGGGGGCTGTGTGGCCTCCCAGGAAGGGGATTTTATCCGCCGCCGCGCACCAGCCGTGGACATTGTCTTCGGCCCGCAGACACTGCACCGCCTGCCGGAGATGATTAACAAACTCCGGGGCGACCGCAGCCCGATTGTGGACATCAGCTTCCCGGAAATCGAGAAATTTGACCGCCTGCCGGAACCGCGTGCAGAAGGCCCGTCCGCCTTTGTCTCCATCATGGAAGGCTGCAATAAATACTGCACCTTCTGCGTGGTGCCGTATACCCGTGGTGAGGAAGTCAGCCGTCCGTGTGATGATGTCCTGTTTGAAATCGCTCAGTTAGCCGCACAGGGCGTGCGTGAAGTGAACCTGCTCGGTCAGAACGTGAATGCTTACCGCGGCCCGGCGTTTGACGGCAGCATCTGCAGTTTTGCCGAACTGATCCGTCTGGTGGCCGCGATTGACGGTATCGACCGCATCCGCTTTACCACCAGCCATCCGATTGAATTCACCGATGATATTATCGCTGTTTATGAAGATACCCCGGAACTGGTCAGTTTCCTGCATCTGCCGGTACAGAGCGGCTCTGACCGCATTCTGACCCAGATGAAGCGTGCTCATACCGCGCTGGAATACAAATCCATTATCCGCAAACTGCGCAAAGCACGTCCGGATATCCTGATAAGCTCTGACTTTATCGTCGGCTTCCCGGGAGAAACCAATGACGACTTCGAAAAAACCATGCAGCTGATTGCCGATGTGAATTTCGATATGAGCTTCAGTTTTATCTACTCCCCGCGTCCGGGAACCCCTGCGGCTGACCTGCCGGATGACGTGACCGAAGACGAGAAAAAACAGCGTCTGTACCTGTTACAGCAGCGGATTAACCAGCAGGCGATGAGCTACAGCCGTCAGATGCTCGGCACCACTCAGCGCATTCTGGTAGAGGGCCCGTCCCGCAAAGACGTTATGGAGTTATCCGGACGCACCGAAAATAACCGCGTGGTGAACTTTGAGGGCACCCCGGACATGATCGGCAAGTTTGTGGATGTCGAAATTACCGATGTCTATACCAACTCACTGCGCGGCAGCGTGATCCGGACAGAAGATCGGATGAACCTGCGTGTTCACGAAACCCCGGAATCCGTCATTGCCCGCACCCGTAAAGAAGACGAACTGGGTGTCGGCATCTACCAGCCAACCGTACACTAACTAAAACCCGTCACGCGCAGATCTCTCTGCGCGTGAGCATACACAGAGAGATTCAGTGACAGAAACCTATACATCACCTTCACAGGTAGCAACACAGGAAATTTTCCTCGAACCCGCCGAAAATCAGCGTCTGCAAAGCCTCTGCGGTCCCTTCGACGATAACATCAAACTGCTCGAGCGCCGCCTCGGCACCGAAATCAGCCGCCGCGACAACCGCTTCCGACTGACCGGCAAACCGCACTGTGTCAAAGCCGCCGCGGCGATCCTGCGCCAACTCTATGTGGAAACCGCCCCGGTACGCGGTGTGATCCGCGATATTGACCCCGAGCAGGTTCACCTCGCTGTGGCAGAGAGCCGTGTTCTGGAACAGAGCGACGATCATGTGCCGGATTACGGCAAGTCCGTCAATATCAAAACCAAACGTGGTGTGGTTAAACCGCGTACGCCAAACCAGGCGCAGTATATCGCTCACATTCTCGATCACGATATCACCTTTGGTATCGGCCCTGCCGGGACCGGGAAGACCTATCTGGCCGTGGCTGCCGCTGTTGATGCCCTGGAGCGTCAGGAAATCCGCCGCATTCTGCTGACCCGCCCTGCCGTTGAGGCCGGTGAGAAGCTCGGATTCCTGCCCGGCGATCTCAGCCAGAAAGTCGATCCGTATCTGCGTCCGCTGTATGACGCGCTGTTTGAAATGCTCGGCTTTGAGAAAGTGGAAAAGCTGATTGAGCGCAACGTGATTGAAGTCGCACCGCTGGCCTATATGCGCGGCCGGACACTGAACGACGCCTTTATCATTCTCGATGAAAGCCAGAACACCACCATCGAACAGATGAAAATGTTTCTGACCCGTATCGGTTTCAACTCCAAAGCGGTCATCACCGGGGATATCACCCAGATTGACCTGCCGAACGGCAACAAATCCGGTCTGCGTCACGCCATTGAAGTGCTGGCGGATGTACCGGAACTGAGCTTTAACTTCTTCCACAGTGAAGATGTGGTACGGCACCCGATCGTGGCAAAAGTGGTGATTGCCTATGAAGCGTGGGAAGCCGCAGAACAGAAACGCAAACAAATGCTGAAGCAGCAGCGTGATGCCGAACGTGCGCAGGCGCAGCAGGAACAATCCCATGAGTAATCCGGTTCTTGATTTACAAATCGTCTGTGAAAACACAGACAATCTGCCTTCTGAGGCACAGTTTCAGCGCTGGATTGACGGCGTGCTGCCGATGTTTCAGGAAGAGAGTGAAGTGACTATCCGCCTGGTGGATGAAGCAGAAAGCCATGAGCTGAATCTGACTTACCGCGGCATGGACAAACCGACCAACGTGCTCTCCTTCCCGTTCGAAGCACCGCCGGAAATTGAACTGCCGCTGCTGGGTGATCTGATTATCTGCCGCCAGGTGGTGGAACGCGAAGCTGCCGAACAGGAAAAAACCGAAGAGGAGCACTGGGCACACATGGTTGTCCACGGATGCCTGCATTTGCTGGGTTATGACCACATCGAAGACGATGAAGCGGAAGAAATGGAAGGTCTGGAAACGGAAATCTTAAAAAAATTAGGCTATTCTGATCCGTATATCACAGAAAAAGCGTAGTCAGCGATGCCGTTTTTATGCTACATAATACGGCATCTTTCATTAAATCGGGGAATGTAAAAAAACCGCCATGAGCGACGACCATCCATCGGGTAGTGATACACCGAACCAGAAAAAGGGTTTCTTTTCTCTGCTGCGCCAGCAACTGTTCCACGGCGAGCCAAAAAGCCGTGAAGACCTCGTTGAGGTCATCCGTGATTCCGAACAAAATGCACTGATCGATCCTGACACCCGCGACATGCTCGAAGGGGTGATGGATATTTCCGATCAGCGTGTCCGTGACATCATGATCCCGCGGTCACAAATTGTGACACTCAAGCGCAATCAGACACTCGACGAGTGCCTGGATGTCATTATTGACTCTGCCCACTCCCGCTTTCCGGTGATCAGCGAAGATAAAGATCACATTGAAGGCCTGCTGATGGCAAAAGATTTACTGCCGTTTATGCGCAGTGATTCCGAAGAGTTCAGTATTGATAAAGTCCTGCGCCAGGCGGTTGTTGTGCCGGAAAGTAAGCGTGTTGACCGTCTGCTTAAAGAGTTCCGCTCCCAACGCTACCACATGGCGATTGTGATCGATGAATTCGGCGGCGTATCCGGACTTGTCACTATCGAAGACATTCTGGAATTAATCGTCGGTGAAATTGAGGATGAATATGATGATGAGGATGACGTGGATATCCGTCAGCTCAGTCTGCACTCCTATTCTGTCCGCGCCCTCACCCAGATAGAAGATTTTAACGACGCATTCGGCACCCGCTTCAGCGATGAAGAGGTGGATACTGTCGGCGGGCTGGTGATGCAGGCCTTCGGCCATCTGCCGACCCGGGGTGAAACCATTGAGATTGACAACTATCAGTTCAAAGTTGCGATGGCGGACAGTCGTAAAATTATCCAGTTACATGTTAAGATTCCGGACGATGCTCCTATCCCGTCTTTGGATGAAGATAATCTGACATGATGAAATCACCTCAGGGTTTACGCCAGTGGCCGCGTCTGCTGCTGGCACTGATTTTCGGGGCCGGCGGAACGCTGGCCTTTTCGCCTTTTGATCTCTGGTTTTTCGCGCTGCCCGCGCTCACAGCGCTGCTGCTGCTGACACTGAACCGGACCGGCAAACAGGCATGTGCTATCGGTTTCGCCTGGGGGCTGGGGTTATTCGGCAGCGGCGTAAACTGGGTATATGTCAGTATCGCGGATTTCGGCGGTATGCCGGAAGTTGCCAACCTGTTTCTTGTCGTATTGCTGGCTGCCTATCTGGCGCTCTATCCGATGCTGTTTGCCGGTCTGCTGGCCAAATGCTTTCCGCATGCCACCGTCTGGCGTCTGGTGATTGCCGCCCCGGCCCTCTGGCAGCTCACTGAATTCTTACGCGGCTGGGTGCTGACCGGCTTCCCGTGGCTGGAGTTCGGCTACACTCAGATTGACGGCCCGATGCGTGCACTCGCACCGCTCCTGGGCGTCAATGCCATCACTTTCCTGCTGATGGTGATAAGCGGCCTGATTGCCCTGACGCTCTCACGACGCCGAGCCTGGCCGCTGGTTCCCGCACTGGTGCTGTTGTTTGCGCCGTGGCTTGCACGTAACTACCAATGGTATCAGATGAATAACGACCCGACTCAGGTCGCACTGGTGCAGGGAAATATCGCGCAGTCCCTGAAATGGGAACCGGGCATGCTGGATAAAACGCTGGGTATCTATCTTCAGGAGAGCCGTCCTTACTTCCGCCCTGACACGCTGATTATCTGGCCTGAATCTGCCATTCCTGATTTTGCCGCCAGTCAGTCCGCGTTCCTGGATCAGCTCAACGGCCTGCTGACACTCAGCGGTGCACAGCTTATTACCGGTGTGGTGGATGCCGTTCCTAAAGCAGACGGCAAAGAATATGATGTTTACAACACACTGATTGTGCTGGGTAATAAGAGCGAATACGACAGCCGGGACAAAAACCGCTATTACAAACATCACTTAGTGCCGTTCGGGGAATTTGTCCCGCTGGCAGATTTGCTGCGCCCGCTGGCGCCGTTCTTTAATCTGCCGATGTCCGCTTTCAGCCGCGGGGATTATGTCCAGCCACCGCTGACCGCCGGAAAAATGACGCTGACCGCCGAGATCTGCTATGAAGTGATCCTGGGTGAGCAGGTACGCCGCAATATGACCGATAAAACCGGCGTACTGCTGACCGCCTCCAATGATGCCTGGTTCGGCCGTTCCATCGGCCCGTGGCAGCATTTCCAGATGGCGCGGATGCGTGCACTGGAGCTGGGACGCCCGCTGCTGCGTGCCACCAATAACGGCATCACCGCGATTATTGCGCCGGACGGTTCAGTCACCGCTCAGTTACCGCAATTCACACAGGCCACTCTGAGTGCCACCATTACCTCTGCATCCGGTTTTACACCGTATTACCGCATGGGAACATGGCCGGTCTGGGGTGCCACCGTTATCTTCCTCTGTCTGGCACTGATAAAACGCAGAAAGACCACCGAGCGCGGTTTGCATTTTCGCTGATACGAAGCACTTACGCAGATAAAAAAAATCCCGCCGTGATTACTCACCGGCGGGATTTTTCATTTCAGACGGATTATTTCGCCAGCCACAACCGGGCCATCATACCCAACTGGCTGGTCCAGCCACTGGTGTAGCTGACTATCTCCCCTTTGTGATAAATCACAAAGGTTGGCGTGACATTCACACCCCAGAGCTGTGAGATACGCCCATCCGGGTCGTTAATCACCGGAAAATGGTAACCTTTTGCCGCCATCCCTTTCGCCAGCCGGTCATCGTCACCGGAGCGGATAGCAACCGTCACCACATTGTAGCCGGACTCAGACAGATCGCTGACTGATGGCGAGGTCAGTTTGCAGATCCCGCACCAGGATGCCCAGAAGTAGACCAGTAACGGTTTTTCCGCACTCATCTGCGCAATGGACACCGGTGTGCCGTCAGTCAGTGTCAGTGAAGGCACCGTGTTTAAATCCGGTGCCTCCGGTTTGCGCCAGTAGTCCATCGCCTGTGACGCAATAAATAAAATCACCAGCAGCAGGAGAAATTCCTTTCCCCATCTGCGCAGTAACCGCATTATTTAACCTTAGCCAGCTGTTCCTTAATGACAGATTCCAGCTGTGCATCATCCACGGCACCCGGCAGCATCACATCACCAATCAGCGTCGCAGGGGTTCCCTGAACACCTAATTGCTCTGCCAGCATCATATTCATACGCATGGTATTCATACTGTTGTCAGTGACTTTCACATCATCCGCTTTCGCGGTTTTCAGCGCGCTGTTGATATCATCCTGAGTCAGTGCGGTTTTCTTCTGCATCAGACGGCTGTGCAGTGGTGCAAAGGCTTCCGGCTTGGTTTCCCATACAGAGAGTGCCGCGCGGCTGGCGTTCAGGGAGCTTTCCCCTTTGAACGGCAGCAGTTTGAAGACAACCGCCACGTCAGGATATTTTTTCACCACTGCTTCCAGCTGCGGATCAAAACGTTTGCAGTACGGACAGTTATAATCGGTGAAAGACACAATGGTCAGTTTCGGCGATTTTGAGCCGATACGCGGTGTATATTTATCATTGAACAGCGCGTCAGCATTGGCTTTCACGGCATCTTTCATCTGTGCGCTCTGTTTTTCGGTCTGTTTCTGCTGAAGCGCCATAATCGCCTCTTCCAGAATTTCCGGATTTTTAACCAGCGTGTCACGAACCAATACGCGCACCTGCGCTTCCTGGTCAGCGGTGAGAGCGGCCGCATGAGCTGTGGCTGTAAAGATAAGCGGAGCAATCATTAAAGCCGCGAGTGTTTTTTTCATGGTTCAATTCCTTGTGACTGATTTAACAGATGTAAGAGAGTTTCTTTATCCAGTAATGGTGACAATATTTCACCTTCAGGTAAAGCAGGGCCGTAAATCTGGTTAAACGGTACCGCCAGATGCCCGCGCTTTTGTAAAAACGCATTAATATCCGGCGACGGTTTTGTCCAGTCCCCGCGCAGTGCGACAACATCCGGTTCACGGAGGGCATCCTGAACATCATCGCGTAATAATACATTGTATTTGTTTGCTTTGCAGGTCACACACCATTCGGCGGTCACGTCCACAAAGACCCGTTTCCCCTGCGAAAGTGCGGTGGTCACCGCCTCTTCCGTCAATGGCTGCCACTCCACCTGATCACGGACCAGGCTCTGCTGCCGGTCATCCGTCATATTGATACCGGCCCAGACACCACCCGCTATCAGCAGCGCCACCAGTGCCGCAGCGCCCCGCTTAATGCCGGCGCGGCGGAAAGCCAGCAGGGCAAGCACCAGCAGCACAACCCCCACCATCACCGCAGCCGTTTCCGGCCCGGTGTGCGGGATAAGCAGACTAATCAGCCACAGTGCCGTAATAAACATCATGGCACCCAGTACCAGACGCAGGCCGTTCATCCAGCGGCCGGGCTTCGGCAGTGCTTTTGCGATCCCCGGAAACGCGGCAATCAGCAGCCACGGCAGGCTCATTCCGATCCCCAGTGCGGTAAAGATCATCCACAACTGAGAATACGGCGCCACCAGGGCAAATGCGACCGCCGTGCCGAGAAACGGTGCGGTACAGGGCGTCGCCAGCAGCGTGGCGAACATACCTTCCATAAAGTGGCCGCGCATTCCTTTACCGCCCGCAGTCGCCAGTTTTGTGGTTGTGTTACTGCTCAGGCGGATGGAAAAGACACCAAACAAATTGGCGCTGAACAGTAATGTCACCACCACCATAAAGCCGAGGAACCACGGATTCTGGAACTGAATTCCCCAGCCGACAGCACTTTGCGTCAGACGCAGTACCGACACCAGTGTCGCGAGTATCCAGAAAGAGACCATAATACCGGAGGAGGAAACCAGAAACTGTGTGCGGATCATCCGCCGTTCGCGGTTTTCCACATACAGCACAGCGCCGAGTTTCATGGCCAGTACCGGCAGAACACACGGCATAACATTGAGGATAAGCCCGCCGAGCAGGGCAAACAGCAACAGCATAATAAAGGATGTATCACTGCCGGATGTCGCGGCGATATCCGGACCGCTGCCGATCACCGTTGTCAGTGCCTGTGCCGCCGGGCCGTCTGTCACCACTACCGACAGCGGTTTTCCGTTCAGATCGGACGGCACTTCCCCCCAGTCATCCGTTACTTTAACGGTAGCCGTAAGGTTATCGCCGGAAAGGGTGAATGACGGGGCGGCAAAAATGGTTTCCTTATCCGCATTAAAGAACAACTGCGGCTGCTGCCAGCCTCCCGGGCGGTGCAGCGCCATTGTCAGTGTTCCGCCGTTCACACGGCTGCTGCCGATGGTGATATCACCACCGGTCTGCGGAACCTGCTGCATAGCCATCGCATACTGCCGGTCAAAATCGTCCGGTGCCGGTTCTGAGGTGTCCAGTGAGACCGGATAATCGGTCAGGATACAGACATTACTGCATGTGGATAAGGTCAGCGTTCCGCTGAGTAACGGCAGTGCCTGATCCGCAGTGACTTCCAGCGGAAATACCACACTGCCGCCGTAACCCTGGGTGGAAAGCCCTGCAACATCAAAACGCTGAGGTGCGGGCCAGAACCACTGTGTGGCAGCCGTTTTTTCCTGCCATGTCAGTTCAGGCGCAACGCCCCCTTCCCCCGGTGACTGCCAGTAGGTTTTCCAGCCCGGTTGTAATTCAACAGCCAGCAACAGACGTAACTTTCCGTCCTGCCATTGATCTGATGTGACTCTGACACGGGCATGATCATTGTGCGGCATCTCAGTCCAGCCGGTATCAGCTGCATGCACAGAAGTCAGCGCGGACAAAAACAGCACAAACGCTGTTAATACAAAACGCATAATATTTTTCATCTCCGAATTAAGCAAAAAACCCGACAATATAAAGATTGCCGGTTGCTAATCCCTCATGACACAAAAATGGAGATGCCTGCGCAGCCGCATCGGCGGGATATGCTGACGCCATGAACGCGAACGGTAACGAACAGGGACAATAACCGCTGTCATGACGAAGAAAAGAAGAGCGAAAAAGAGAGGTTCGGCCGGAAACTGCGGCACCGTACTCAGCGATTTGGCGCTGATATCACAGGTGCTGCCGGGCTGAGTACTCCCGGTTTCCGTATCACTGAACGACGCCGGGGTGATAAGATCAGCAGACGTGCTCAGACTGATGCGCGGTGCACCAGACATCCGTTGTGTCAGACACAACATGATAAAGAAGAATGTGAAAAACAGCAGCAGATAACCCTGCCTGCGTTGCTTCAGCATAGCCCGCTCCCCGATAGTTACCGCCTATCTTACACAGCCTGCGATTTCAGACAACCGGATAACCATAACTTTACACAGTCAGCCGGAATAGAATGTTAACACGGTACAGCCGGATTGTTACAACCGCAGATTATGGCACGACGGCATTTCGCTGCCGTAAAAGCCTCTCACCTGACAGTAAAAAACACTATTAACAGGTTAATAAAACAATAAAAACCAGCACATAAAACTACATCACACCAAAATACCCTGATTTAATGTGAATGCGCGTTTCACGTGTAACTTGCACATCTTTATCGGACAGAGTGAGAGGGACCTCCCGATTTAAAACAAATTAACTTCCATTTATTAACAATAGTGTTCTATTTTTAACAATACAAACACAAGAGCAACACACGTCCTTATACCGTTCCCGAAAAGGAGTTGTTTATGCGCAAGTTAGTTTTGTCTGTACTGGTCACCGGAGCCGCGCTTGCCAGTGCGGCAGTTTCTGCTGAAGAGCTGACCGGTACACTGAAAAAAATCAATGATAACGGCGTGATTATCGTCGGTCACCGCGAGTCCTCCGTCCCTTTCTCTTATTATGATAACCAGCAAAACGTGGTCGGGTATTCCCAGGATTACTCCAACCATATTGTTGATGCCGTGAAAAAGACGCTGAATAAGCCGGACTTGCAGGTCAAACTGATCCCGGTGACCTCTCAGAACCGTATCCCGCTGTTACAGAACGGCACATTCGATTTTGAGTGCGGCTCCACCACCAATAACCTGGCCCGCCAGCAGCAGGCGGCCTTCTCCAACACTATTTTTGTGGTCGGTACCCGTCTGCTGACCGGTAAAGATTCCGGCGTTAAAGACTTTGCCGATCTCGCCGGGAAAAACGTGGTGGTCACTTCCGGTACCACCTCTGAAATGCTGCTCAACAAACTCAATGATGAGAAGCAGATGAAGATGCGCATTATCAGCGCCAAAGATCACGGGGATGCCTTCCGTACTCTGGAGTCCGGCCGTGCTGTCGCCTTTATGATGGATGATGCCCTGCTGGCCGGTGAACGCGCCAAAGCGAAAAAACCGGATAACTGGGTGATCGTCGGCACACCGCAGTCCGAAGAAGCCTACGGTTGTATGCTGCGCAAAGATGATCCGCAGTTTAAAGCCCTGATCGATAAAACTGTCTCTGATGCCCAAACCTCCGGTGACGCTGAAGAATCCTATAACCGCTGGTTCAAACAGCCGATTCCGCCTAAGAACCTCAACCTGAACTTTGAATTGTCCGGTGAAATGAAAGGCCTGTTCAAAGCACCGAACGACAAAGCCTTTGAATAACCTCTGCGGCGGCTGACAGCCGGACAGGCTGCGCCGCCCGGACTGAGGATATAACTAAGACCGCCGCGCCCGCGTTCACCACTGACGCGGGCGCGGACGATAAGCCGCAGTCCGCAGCATGTAAATACTCTATCTGTCCGGTAACCACTGGTTATCCGTCTTATACAGGGAGTTCGTTCTTTTACCGGGAGCCGCGCTATGTCAGCTAACTGGGACTGGGGGATATTTTTTCAGCCCGCCCCCTTCGGCAACACCACTTACCTCGGCTGGATTCTGTCCGGCCTGAAGGTCACGGTAATGCTGTCAATCTGTGCCTGGATTATCGCCTTTCTGGTGGGATCTCTGTTCGGTATCCTCCGTACGGTGCCGAATAAATTTCTCTCCTCTCTCGGCACCATTTATGTGGAAATTTTCCGTAATGTGCCGCTGATCGTCCAGTTTTTCACCTGGTATCTGGTGATCCCTGAATTCCTGCCGCCGTCTCTGCGCGACTGGTTTAAAATGGATCTCGACCCGAATATCCAGTTCTTTATTTCCTCCACCCTCTGTCTGGGACTGTTTACCGCAGCCCGTATGACCGAACAGGTTCGTGCCGCCATTCAGTCACTGCCGCGCGGCCAGAAAGCGGCCGGGCTGGCGATGGGGCTGACACTGCCGCAGACTTACCGTTATGTCCTGTTGCCGAATGCTTACCGCGTGATTATTCCGCCGATGACATCCGAAATGCTCAACCTGGTGAAAAACTCCGCGATTGCCTCCACCATCGGCCTGGTCGATATGGCCGCTCAGGCCGGTAAATTGCTGGATTATTCCGCCAGAGCCTATGAGTCCTTTACAGCGATAACCCTCGCTTATGTCGGCATTAACGTCATTATTATGCTGGCCATGCATTTACTGGAAAAACGGGTGCGTCTGCCCGGGACAGGAGGCCGCTGATGTATGAATTTGACTGGAGTTCGGTGATGCCGGGCATGCCGTTTCTGTTAGACGGACTGGTTATTACGGCGAAAATCACCATTACGTCGATTGTTATCGGCATCCTGTGGGGTACCATTCTGGCGATGATGCGTCTGTCATCCATCAAAATCGTGAGCTGGCTGGCTGCACTCTATGTGAACGCCTTCCGTTCCGTTCCGCTGGTGATGGTGCTGTTGTGGTTTTATCTGATTGTGCCTAACTTAGTCCAAAATGTTCTTGGTATATCACCAAAAACAGATATCCGTCTGATCTCAGCTATGGTAGCGTTTTCCCTGTTTGAAGCTGCGTATTATGCTGAAATTATCCGCGCCGGTATCCAGAGTGTGTCACGGGGACAAACATCCGCCTCACTCGCCCTCGGTATGACCAAAATGCAGACCATGCGTCTGGTGGTTCTGCCGCAGGCATTCCGCGCGATGATCCCGCTGCTGCTGACCCAGGGTATTGTCCTGTTCCAGGATACCTCGCTGGTGTATGTGCTCAGCCTGACCGATTTCTTCCGCACCGCCAGCAATATCGGCGAGCGCGACGGAACACAAATCGAGATGGTGCTGTTTGCGGGTGCGGTTTATTTTGTTATCAGCTTTGCGGCGTCAATGCTGGTTAATTATCTTAAGAGAAGGACTGTGTCATGATCTCCCTGAAAAATATCTCCAAATGGTACGGTCAGTTCCGTGTCTTAACCGACTGCTCGACCGACGTCAAAAAAGGGGAAGTGGTTGTGGTGTGCGGCCCGTCCGGCTCCGGTAAATCCACGCTGATAAAAACCGTTAACGGCCTGGAGCCGGTACAGGAAGGCGAAATTTTCGTCAATGATATACAGGTGAATAATAAACGTACCGATCTGGCAAAACTGCGCTCTAAAGTCGGCATGGTATTCCAGCACTTTGAGCTGTTTCCGCACCTCTCCATCGTGGAAAACCTGACTCTGGCACAGGTAAAAGTGCTGGGCCGCAGTAAAACCGCCGCCAAAGAAAAAGGGCTGAAACTGCTGGAACGTGTGGGATTATCCGGCCACGCGGATAAGTTTCCGTCCCAGTTATCCGGCGGACAGCAGCAGCGTGTGGCTATCGCCCGCGCCCTGTGTATGGACCCCGTCGCGATGCTGTTCGACGAACCGACCTCCGCCCTAGACCCGGAAATGATCAACGAAGTGCTGGATGTCATGGTTGAACTGGCACACGAAGGCATGACGATGATGGTGGTGACCCACGAAATGGGCTTTGCCCGTAAAGTGGCCGACCGCGTGATTTTCATGGATGAAGGGAAAATCATCGAGGACAGTAAAAAAGAGGATTTCTTCGCCAACCCGAAATCCGATCGCGCCAAAGATTTTCTGGCCAAAATTCTGCACTGATGTTCTGACCGGCCGGTTACAGACCGGCCTTTCTTCTTCTCTTTATCATTCCCCTGCTTTTTTCATCCCTTTACGACCTTAACTGTTGTTCCCTCAGGGGCATATCGGCTATGCTTACGGGTCAGATATTAACAAAACCATATATTATTATGCTGTCCGTCCGGTCTGGTCGTCAGTCCGTGTCCGGCAGTTCATCACCACAGGAATACCGGTGCCATGCAAGAACAATATCGTCCCGAAGACATAGAGCAACAAGTCCAGAGTCACTGGCAGGAAAAACAAACATTTAAAGTGACTGAAGATAACAGTAAAGAAAAATACTACTGCCTGTCTATGCTGCCATACCCTTCAGGACGACTACACATGGGCCACGTGCGTAACTACACCCTGGGTGATGTGATGTCACGTTACCAGCGCATGCTGGGTAAAAACGTCTTACAGCCAATCGGCTGGGATGCATTCGGTCTGCCTGCGGAAGGCGCGGCGGTGAAAAACAACACCGCACCGGCACCGTGGACCTATGCCAATATCGAATACATGAAACAGCAGCTGAAAAAGCTGGGTTTCGCGTACGACTGGGATCGCGAAGTCACCACCTGTACGCCGGAATATTACCGCTGGGAACAGTGGTTCTTCACCAAACTGTATGAAAAAGGTCTGGCGTATAAAAAAACCTCCGCAGTGAACTGGTGTCCGCATGACCTGACCGTTCTCGCGAACGAGCAGGTTATCGACGGCTGCTGCTGGCGTTGTGATACCCCGGTTGAGCGCAAAGAGATCCCGCAATGGTTTATCAAAATCACCGCTTATGCCGAAGAGCTGCTCAATGACCTCGATACGCTGGAAGACTGGCCGGAGCAGGTCAAAACCATGCAGCGCAACTGGATCGGCCGTTCCGAGGGTGTGGAAATCACCTTTGATGTTGCTGACAGCACCGAAAAACTGAGTGTCTACACCACCCGCCCGGATACCTTTATGGGTGTTACTTATCTGGCAGTGGCGGCGGGTCATCCGCTGGCACAGCAGGCGGCACAGAACAATCCTGAGCTGAAAACCTTTATCGATGAGTGCCGTAACACCAAAGTGGCAGAAGCTGAAATGGCCACGATGGAGAAAAAAGGCGTGGCAACGGGGATGTTTGCTATTCACCCGCTGACCGGCGAAAAAATCCAGGTCTGGGCTGCCAACTTCGTTCTGATGGAATACGGCACCGGTGCTGTTATGGCGGTTCCGGCACACGACCAGCGTGACTGGGAATTTGCCACCAAATACGATTTACCGATCAAACCTGTCATTCTGAATGAAGACGGTTCTGAGCCGGATATCAGTGAAGCCGCAATGACCGGCAAAAATACGCTGTTCAATTCCGGTGAGTTCGACGGACTGGATTACACCGCCGGTTTCAATGCCATTGCTGACAAACTGGTGGCACTCGGCGTCGGCGAACGCAAAGTGAATTACCGTCTGCGCGACTGGGGTGTTTCCCGTCAGCGTTACTGGGGCGCACCGATCCCGATGGCAACCCTGGAAGACGGCACCGTGGTACCGGTTCCGGAAGATCAGTTACCGGTTATCCTGCCGGAAGATGTGGTCATGGACGGTATCACCAGCCCGATTAAAGCCGATCCGGAGTGGGCAAAAACCACCATCAACGGACAGCCTGCCCTGCGTGAAACCGATACCTTCGATACCTTCATGGAATCCTCCTGGTATTATGCGCGCTACTGCTGCCCGGACTACGACAAAGGCATGCTGGACCCGGCTGCAGCCAACTACTGGCTGCCGGTCGATCAGTATATCGGCGGTATCGAACACGCCATTATGCACCTGATGTATTTCCGCTTCTTCCACAAACTGATGCGTGATGCAGGCCTGGTGAACTCAAATGAGCCGGCAAAAAATCTGCTGTGTCAGGGCATGGTACTGGCCGATTCTTTCTACTACACCGATACCGATGGTCACCGCGTGTGGGTTTCCCCGGAAGAAGCCATTCTTGAGCGTGATGATAAAAACCGTATCATCAAGGCAACAGATAAAGAAGGCCGCGAGCTGGTTCACACCGGCATGAGCAAAATGTCAAAATCGAAGAACAACGGCGTTGATCCGCAGATTATGGTGGAAAAATACGGCGCGGATACCGTTCGTCTGTTTATGATGTTTGCGGCACCACCGGAACTGACCCTGGAATGGCAGGAATCCGGCGTGGAAGGTGCAAACCGCTTTATCCGCCGTGTATGGCGTCTGGTGTATGAGCATGTTCAGAAAGGCAAAACCGCACCGCTGGATATCAGCAGCCTGACGCCGGCACAAAAAGATCTGCGCCGTTCCCTGCACAAAACGATTGCCAAAGTCAGCGATGATGCCGGCCGCCGTAAGCAGTTCAACACCGCCATCGCCGCGATTATGGAACTGCTCAACGAGTTACAGCGTGCACCTCAGGAAACAGAACAGGATCGCGCACTGATGCAGGAAGCACTGGATGCCGTTATCCGTATGCTGTCCCCGATTATCCCTCACGCCGGTTTCACCCTGTGGAAAGCACTGGGTCATGAAACCGATGTGGATGATGCACAGTGGCCGGTCGCCAGTGAAGAAGCAATGGTTGACGATACCAAACTGATTGTTATCCAGATCAACGGTAAAGTCCGCGGCCGTATTACGGTTGCCGCAGATGCGGAACAGGATGCGGTCATGGCGCTGGCGTCAGAAGAAGCGAATGTCGCGAAATACCTCGAAGGTGTGAGCGTTCGCAAAGTTATTTATGTGCCGGGTAAATTACTGAACCTGGTCGTCGGTTAATTAAGGAGATATCGTGCGACATCGCATTATCACGCTGTTGCTCGGGCTTGCGGTGCTGGTCACCGCAGGCTGCGGCTTCCATCTGCGCGGCACCACACAAATTCCGCCTGAACTGCAGAAAATGCAGATCAGTACCGGCGATCCGTATGGCGAACAGACCCGTGCTATCCGTCAGCAACTGCAGCTGAATAACGTACAGATTATTGAAAGCGGTGATGCCTCCGTTCCGGTACTGAAAATCACCGGTTCTTCCGAAGGTAAGGAAGAGACGGTATCCATTTTCCAGGACGGTAAAGCGGCTGAAAAAGAACTGGTTTATTTCCTGAATGCCCAGGTGATTATGCCGAACGGTTCGGTGTATCCGATCAATGTCCGCGTTGAGCGCTCATTCTTTGATAACCCGCTGGAAGCACTGGCAAAAGATGCGGAAAAAGACATGGTCCGCCAGGAAATGCGTGAACAGGCGGCAGCCCGTCTGGTCCGTAAACTGCTGATTATCCAGCCTTCAGAACAGCATAAGCAGGCTGAAAATGCCGAAGCGGCTGAGATTGTCGCACCGAAGGCATGATAAAAGTTTCACCAGAGCAACTCATCACGCAGCTCCGTTCGGGGCTGCGTGAACGTTACCTCCTCTGGGGGAACGAACCCTTATTACTCCAGGAATCCCGGGATGCCATCCGCCATGCGGCGCAGGAACAGGGATTTGACGAGCACTTTACCTTTTCACTTGAACAACATACTGACTGGGATGCGATTTTTTCTGTCTGCCGGTCACTCAGTCTGTTTGCCGGACGGCAGACACTCTCGCTGTATCTGCCGGAAAACGGTCCCAACGCCGCAATGGGCGAACAGCTTCTCCGGCTCGCCGGATTACTGCATCCTGATATTCTGCTGATCCTGCGCGGTCATAAACTGACCAAATCCCAGGAAAACAGCGCCTGGTTTAAAGCGCTGGCACAGGATGGTGTGTATATCGCCTGTATGACGCCGGATCTGAACCGGTTGCCGCAATGGGTCACCGCCCGGGCCGCACTGTTACAGCTTCAGCCGGATGAACAGGCTGTCCGCCTGCTCTGCTATTGCTACGAGGGCAATCTGCTGGCGCTGTCACAGGCTTTATCCCGCCTTGCCCTGATTTATCCGGACGGAAAACTCACCCTGCCCCGCGTGGAAGCGGCCGTTAATGATGCGGCACATTTTACCCCGTATCACTGGGTGGACGCCCTGCTGGCAGGAAAAAGTAAGCGCGCCTGTCATATTCTGACTCAGCTTCTGGCGGAGGATAACGAGCCGGTGATCCTGCTGCGCACCGCACAGCGCGAAGTGATGCAACTGCTGACGTTACAGCGGGAAAGCCGTCATCAGCCGCTGCGTACACTGTTTGACAAGCACCGTATCTGGCAGAACCGCAGGGGAATGATAACAGATGCCCTGGGGCGCCTTGATGCGCATACACTGCAGGTGGCGATATCCCTGATCACCCGTATTGAAATCCGTCTCAAGCAGGATTACGGGCAATCCGTCAGTGATGAGTTACTGACACTGACACTGCTTCTGAGCGGTAAAGCACAGACAGGACAGATCCTCTATGACGAACAACGCGGATAACCGGATTCTGGCGCTGTACGGCGGCACATTTGACCCGATCCACCAGGCGCACATCAATACCGTGAAAGCCATGGCGGCGGAAGCCGGTCTGGAACAGGTAATTTTACTGCCGAACAATGTCCCGCCGCACCGTCCGCAGCCGAAAGCCAATGCACAACAGCGGCTGATGATGGCCGGACTGGCGGTCAGCGGTGATCCGCTGTTCCGGGTGGATGACCGCGAACTGCACCGTGACGCGCTCTCCTATACCGTGGAAACACTGCGTCAGTACCGGTCAGAAATTGGTTCGCGGCGGCCGCTGGCCTTTATCATTGGTCAGGATTCTCTTCTGTCGATTGATACCTGGCATGAATGGGACAAGATTCTGACCCTGTGCCATATACTGGTCTGCAAACGGCCGGGGTACACCCTGGATTTTCCGTCTGAACGTCTCGCTGACTGGTTTGTTCAGCACCTGATCACCACACCGGACAGCCTTCACAAAAGACCGTCCGGCTATATTTTCCTGGCTGATACACCCCTGTTTCCGATTTCCGCCACCAATATCCGAGAACGGCTGAAAAACGGAGAAGACTGTCGTGATCAGCTGGCGCCCGCCGTTCAGGACTATATTCTGGCACAGGGACTTTACCGCTGACTCACCCTGCCTGCCGGGTTTTGGCAATCACAATCTCACGGATGCACACATCCTGCGGTTGCTGATAAGCAAACTGAATACAATCCGCGATTTTTTCCGGGTCCAGACCTGACTGAATCTCTTTTTTCCAGGTCTGGTAATTCTGCTTAATTTCCTCATTGGTGGTATGACTTAATAACGGCGTTTCCACCACCCCCGGCGCAATAGTAATTAAACGGACATTTGCGGATGCCACTTCTTCGCGGATATTTTCCGTAATAGCATGAACCGCAAATTTGGTACCGCAATACACGGAATGGCTGGGAAATGTTTTTCGTCCGGCAATCGAACTGATATTAATAATGGTACCTTCCTGACGCTCAACCATATCGTGCAATACAATATTAATTCCGGTCAGAACACCATTAATATTCACATCCACCATTTGCTGCCATTCTGCATAATCCTGATCATACGGATTATCCAGCAGCATGACGCCCGCACAGTTAATTAATAAATCCGTTTTGCCGTACAGGCTTTCCGCTTCGGCTATTGCGGCCTTCATGGCAGTAAGATCCGTTACATCCACACTGCGGCACAGACTGTCCGGCAGATGAAACCCTTCTGTAATCTGACTGCGGCGTGCCAGTAATAATACCGGATGCCCTGCCTGACTCATTCGTTTTGCCACAGATTCACCAATGCCGGAACTGGCGCCGGTAATAACCACTAATTTTTTCATTGCATTTGCCTTGAGAATATAAATAAAGTTGCATGATTTTATGCCTTGCATTACATATATCAAGAAGGCAGATTAATTTCACAAAGTAACCTGAAGGTAACTAATGGACGATAAAATAAAGAAAATTGTAGTGGTCAGTGAAATAGAAGTTACGCTGTCGGTTATCGGCGGGAAATATAAACCATTAATATTAAATTTATTATCTGAAAAAACCGTTCAGCGCTTTGGTGAAATACGGGCTTATATTGTCAATATTTCACAAAAAACATTAACCAATCAATTACGCGAGATGGAAGCAGATGGTTTACTTACCCGGACGGTCTTTGCCGAAGTGCCGCCCCGCGTGGAATACACAATTACAGATAAAGGCCGCTCACTGATCCCGATTCTGATGCTGATGTGTGACTGGGGCTATGAAAACATGGGCGATCGCTACACACTGCTGCGCCCGGAGTGTGACTGAGCCGGTGCTGCCGCCTGTAATATTGCCTGATCGCATAAATAATCTATCTGATAATGACGGGCAGTGGTGAGTAACAGATGCTTCACCCCCTCCGCCGGACAGGCACCGGTGCGGTAAGCCTCAATTGCCGCACTCATCTGCTGCTTTTCTGCCGGGCTCAGCAGGCGTTTAAAATAGCCCTGCATATGCATCAGCGCATTGGTCATATTGGCACGGGTCGCAGGCTGTGAAAATGCGGTCAGCAGTTCCCGCTGCCAGTGCGCGGCGGTTTCCGCCAGTTCGTCCGGCGATAATGTTCCCGCCTGTGACAACAATCGCCCGCTGCTTTTGTATATACGTGGTGAATAGGCCATCAGCGCATATTTATAACGGCTATGCTCACGGATCAGCCTGCCCGCACTGAGCGGCGGATTCAGTACCTGCGCGAGCGCCTGCTGTGCTGTCTGCCGCCATACTATTTCCTCCGGTTCTTCTTCCGGCTGCCGCTGATATGTCATATTTTCCGCCTTTTCATCTTTTATTGAGTGACTATAGTACAACACACACTGTTTCTGTTTTTCCTGCCCGTACATTTCCTTATATTTCTTTAATCTTTACTGCTTTGTATTCCCCCTGTTCGCTGTTATTCTTGCGGTGCCGGCGGCAACACAGGGCGAACCTCGCAAAATTACCCTGTGTAACGTAAAATAGCGATGATCCCCGGCACACAGCAACCCCGCGCCTGAACTGCATGGCGGTACTACTGACGGGGATGTGTTTCTGTTATCCATTAATCCGGAATAAGGTGAACCTTTTGCAAGGCACAGAATTGCTTGAGTTTATTATTGATAAACTCGAAGACTCAAAAGCGCAGGATATTATTACTATTGATGTACGCGGTAAATCCAGTATTACCGATCACATGATTATCTGTACCGGCACATCAAGCCGTCATCTGGCATCCGTGGCCGATAACCTCGTCACTGACTGCCGTCAGGCAGGTATGATGCCGCTCGGCGTGGAAGGTCAGGGAATTTCTGACTGGATTGTTGTCGATCTCGGTGAAGCTATCGTGCATGTCATGCAGGACGAAAGCCGCCGTATGTATGAATTAGAGAAACTCTGGAGCTGAGTGTTGAAGTTACAGCTCATTGCCGTCGGCACCAAAATGCCTGACTGGGTCGAAACCGGATTTCAGGATTATCTCCATCGCTTTCCGAAAGATATGCCGTTTGAACTGACAGAGATTCCGGCCGGAAAACGGGGGAAAAACGCGGATATTAAGCGTATCCTGGAAAAAGAAGGCGAATTAATGCTGGCGGCAGCGGGCAAAGGTAACCGGATTGTCACACTGGATATTCCCGGCGCACGCTGGGATACTCCGCAGCTGGCCGGTCAGCTGGAACGCTGGAAGCAGGACGGACGCAATATCAGCCTGCTTATCGGCGGCCCGGAAGGCCTTTCGCCTGCCTGTAAAGCCGCAGCAGAACAGAGCTGGTCACTCTCCCCGCTGACCCTGCCGCACCCGCTGGTGCGAGTGCTGGTCGCAGAGAGCCTGTACCGCGCCTGGAGTATTACTGCCAATCATCCGTATCACAGGGAATAACCGCAGTGCCCGGTCTGAATCCGCCTGACGGCGATAAGAAAAAACATAAGCAACGGATGGATTTCCGCGATTACAGTGCGGAATCCGCCCTGTTCATCCGCCGTGCGGTGGTTGCGTTTATCGGTATTGTTATTTTATCTGCCGTACTGGTGGTGAATCTCTATCATCTCCAGATTAACCGCCATGAAGATTATCAGACCCGTTCCAATGATAACCGGATAAAACTGGTTCCTATTCCGCCGAGCCGTGGCATGATTTATGACCGCAGAGGCACTCTGCTGGCGGAAAACAGAACGATTTATCAGCTCGAAATCATACCGGAGAAGGTCACTGACCTGCCGGATGTCCTGAATGAGCTGCGCGAAATCGTTGACCTGTCCGACGAAGACATCGCAAATTATGAAAAAGAGCGCCGCCGTTCGCGCCGCTTTACCTCTATTCCGCTGAAAACCCCGCTCAGTCAGATTCAGGTGGCGCGGTTTTCGGTTAATCAGTACCGTTTCCCGGGACTGGAAATCAAAGGTTATCAGCGCCGCTTCTACCCTTACGGGTCCGCCCTGACCCATGTCATTGGTTATGTGGCCAAAATTAACGACAAAGATGTCGAACGTCTGGATAAAGACGGGATTTTACCGAACTATGCTGCCACCCATGACATCGGTAAGCTGGGTATTGAGCGCTATTATGAATCCGTCCTGCACGGCAAAACCGGCTATGAGGAAGTGGAAGTCAACAGCCGCGGCCGGGTGATCCGCCAGTTACACGAGCAGGCACCGCAGGCCGGGAAAGATATCTATCTGACGATAGATCTTGAATTACAGATGTATATCGAAAAACTGCTGACCACCAGCCGGGCAGCTGTCGTGGTCAGTGATCCGCGCAACGGCGAAATCCTGGCGCTGGTGTCTAACCCGAGTTATGACCCGAACCTGTTTGTGAACGGCATTTCCGGCCCGGATTACCGCGGGTTGCTCAATAATCCGGATCGCCCGCTGATTAACCGTACGACTCAGGGACTCTATCCGCCGGCATCCACGGTGAAACCGTTTATCTCGGTGGCGGCTCTCAGTGAAAAAGTGATCACCCGCAACACCACCATTTTTGACCCGGGCTGGTGGCAGTTACCGGGTTCGGAAAAACGTTACCGCGACTGGAAACGCTATGGTCACGGCAATCTGAACGTAGTGAAATCGATTATTGAATCTGCGGATACCTTCTTCTATCAGGTGGCGTATGACATGGGGATCGACCGTCTGTCCGCCTGGATGACCCGCTTCGGTTACGGCGAATATTCCGGTATTGATCTGATAGAAGAATACAACGGTGTGATGCCGACCCGCGAATGGAAACAGCGGCGCTACAAGAAGCAATGGTATCAGGGTGATACCATCCCGGTCGGGATCGGCCAGGGATACTGGACATCAACCCCCATCCAGATGTCAAAAGCGCTGAATACCCTGATAAATGATGGTGTGGTAAAAACGCCGCATCTGCTGCTCGGTACCAAAGAGGGTGACGGCATGCTGCCGTATGAGCAGAAAGACTATATTACCATCGGTGATATTCATTCCGGTTACTGGGAGCTGGCAAAATCCGGCATGTACGGCGTGGCTAACGCGCCGAACGGCACCGGCCGTAAATTCTTTGCCGGAACACCATACAAAGCCGCCGCCAAGTCGGGGACAGCACAGGTGTTCAGCTATGAAACCTATAACGCCAGCAAACTGGCGGAACGTCTGCGCGACCATAAATTAATGATTGCCTACGCACCTTACGATAACCCGACGGTGGCAGTGACCATCATTCTGGAAAACGGCGGTGCAGGCCCGGCAGTAGGTACCCTGGTCCGTCAGATCCTTGATCATGTCCTGCTGGGTGATAACAACACGGTGCTGCCTGATGCCCCGCCATCGCCGCCCGGCAGTGAAACTGAGTAATGCCCATGACTGATAATCCGCGCAAAGTATCTCTGATGACCCGCATGCACATCGACTTCCCGTTGCTGGTGCTGCTGCTGATCCTGCTGGTTTACAGTGCGTTTGTACTGTGGAGTGCCAGCGGGCTGGACACGGAAATGATGGAGCGCCGCCTCGGGCAGATTTTCTCCGGTATCATTATTATGCTGATCATGGCGCAGATCCCGCCGCGGGTGTATGAAACCTGGGCGCCGCATCTTTATATTGTCTGTGTCATCCTGCTGGTCTTTGTCGATGTGTTCGGGCAGATCAGTAAAGGCGCACAGCGCTGGCTTGATCTGGGAATTGTCCGTTTCCAGCCGTCTGAGATTGCCAAAATTGCGGTTCCGCTGATGGTGGCGCGGTTTATGAACCGCGACCAGTGCCCGCCGACACTGAAAAATACGGCTATCGCCCTGCTGCTGGTGGTGGTACCGACATTACTCGTGGCCGCACAACCCGATCTCGGGACATCCATCCTGGTGGCGGCTTCCGGTATTTTTGTGCTGTTTCTGGCCGGTATGAGCTGGCGCCTTATCGGAATAGCCCTCCTGCTGCTTGCCGCCTTTATTCCGCTGCTCTGGTTTTTCCTGATGCACGATTACCAGCGCGGCCGCGTGATGATGCTGCTCGATCCGGAAACCGACCCGCTCGGTGCCGGTTATCATATTATTCAGTCAAAAATTGCCATCGGCTCCGGCGGGCTGGCCGGAAAAGGCTGGATGCTGGGCACCCAGTCCCAGCTGGAATTCCTGCCGGAACGTCATACTGACTTTATCTTTGCGGTCCTCGCGGAAGAGCTGGGGCTGGTCGGCGTGATCTTTTTGCTGGTACTCTATCTGCTGATCATTATGCGCGGGCTGATGATTGCCGCCCGTGCCCAGAATACGTTCGGGCGGGTGATGGTCGGTGGCCTGATGCTCATCTTCTTTGTCTATGTGTTTGTGAATATCGGTATGGTCAGCGGAATACTGCCGGTGGTTGGTGTACCGCTGCCGATGATGAGTTACGGCGGCTCCGCTCTGATTGTATTAATGGCAGGGTTTGGTATTGTCATGTCAATTCATACACACCGTAAGATGCTGTCAAAAAGCTTATAATACATTACGAGGTTTTCATGCGTTTACAATGGATTGCGGTCACAGCAATGGCCGCCCTGCTGGCAGGCTGCCCGTCAGTGCAACAGCCGGTTAAACAGACACCGCCGCCGGGACCGGCAAAAGAGATTCTCGGCGCCGTACCGGCCTATGAGCCGCTGCATCCGGGCGCGAATAATGATTATGTCCGTAATGGTCAGCAATATCAGATTGTCCGTGATCCGGAAAACTTCAGTCAGCAGGGTTATGCCTGGATTTACGGCCAGGCGCAGAACGGCAACCGGACAGCCACCGGCGAAATCGTCAACAGCGCCGAACTGACCGCCTCTCACCCGACTTTGCCAATCCCGGGCTATGCACGTGTGACTAATATGGCAAATAACCGCATGATGGTGGTACGGATAAACGATCGCGGCCCGTATATGCCGGGCAAACAAATCGGACTTTCCCGTGCAGTGGCAGATCGCCTGAACCTGCTGCCGAACACCAAAATTAAAATTGACCCGATTGTGGTCGCGGAAGACGGCTCTCTGAGCGGAACCGGGACTGTCGGCACCGTTGTCGCCAAACAGAGCTATGCCCTGCCGGGCCGCCCTGAGCTGGGAAAAACCAGTGCACTGGGTACACCGGTAACCAACACCACCCCGGTCGTGCCGATCAACAGCCGTCCGGTTATGGCACAACCGCAGCCTGAATCCGCACTTATCCCGGTCGTGAAACAGCCCGCAGCACCGGCAGATGCACAAACTGAAAACACAGACACTCCCGCACCGCAACCGGTCACGGTGAGTGGTTACCGTGTCCAGGTGGGTGCGGTGGCCAGTGAGGAACGCGCATCACAATGGCAGAAAGAACTCAGCGGCAAACTGGGCGTACCCGGAATGACAGAAACCGCAGGCGATATTTACCGCGTTCAGCTGGGGCCGTTTGCCAGCCGTGAACAGGCCGCAGAGGTTCAGGGACGCCTTCAGCAGCAGCTGAATATGAATTCATTTATCCTGGCACCGTAAAACAGGCTGTGATAACACTACGCGCTGTCATGGCACTTTGCTATGATAGCGTTTCTTTTTCACCGGCATCATCAATGTTGTTTTAACACTCATGAAATACGCAACGACTTATCAACACCGCGCCGGACGGCTGGCCGCATTCGGCCTGACCCTGGCATTGAGCGCCGCAGCTTCTGCCGCTGATGTTCCGAATCTGAATACCACAATCCCGGCCGTACCGGATATTGAAGCGGAATCCTATATTCTGATGGATTACCACTCCGGAAAAATACTGGCTGAGAAAAATGCCGATATCCGTCGTGATCCCGCCAGCCTGACCAAAATGATGACCAGCTATGTCATCGGACAGGCGATGAATGCCGGAAAATTCACACCGGAAACTATGGTCACTATCGGGGAAAACGCCTGGGCGACCGGTAACCCGGTGTTCCGCGGCTCCTCACTGATGTTCCTCAAACCGGGCGAACGCGTCAGCGTATCCGACCTGAGCCGCGGCATTAACCTGCAATCCGGTAATGATGCCTGTGTGGCGATGGCAGAATTTGTTGCCGGCGACCAGGAAACCTTTGTCAGCCAGATGAATGCTTATGTGTCACAACTCGGCCTGAAAAATACCCATTTTAAAACCGTTCACGGCCTGGATTCCGAAGGTCAGTACAGTACTGCCCGGGATATGGCTCTGATTGGTCAGGCCATGATCCGTGATGTGCCGAATGAATACGCTATCTATAAAGAGCGCTCATTCACCTATAATAATATTACCCAGCAAAACCGTAACGACCTGCTGGGTGATAAAAGCCTGAATGCGGACGGGATTAAAACCGGCCACACCAGCGGCGCGGGCTATAACCTGGTAGCGTCAGCCACTGAAGGGGATATGCGTCTTATTTCCGTTGTGATGGGCACCAAATCAGCCAAAGCCCGTAATGCGGAAAGCAAAAAACTGCTTACGTGGGGTTTCCGTTTCTTTGAAACCGTCAAACCGATGCAGAAAGATAACCCGCTGGTCTCGGAAATCGTCTGGTTCGGGGATAAAGACAAAGTGCAGTTAGGCGTGGAAAATGATGTCTATATCACTATCCCGCGCGGCCGCCTGAAAGATCTGAAAGCCGGTTTTGTTCTGACCAATCCGGAACTGCACGCTCCGCTGGCCAAAAACCAGGTGGTCGGCACGATTAACTTCCAGCTCGACAACCAGATTATTGAAACCCGGCCGCTGGTCGTCACTGAAGCGGTACCGGAAGGTAACTTCTTCAGTCGTCTGATCGACTATATCCGCCTGCTGTTTCACCGCTGGTTTGGCTGAAGACTTGAAATCAGATGAACTATCCCCATATTTAATTCATCTGAAGTTTTGCTTTATTAAGGAGCACCCATGAAAACCAAACTTGATGAACTGTTAGAGTTCCCCTGCTCATTTACCTACAAAGTGATGGGTGCCGCTGAACCGGAATTAGTGAATGATGTTCTGGAAGTGATTCAGCGCCACGCGCCGGGTGACTACAGTCCGTCAATCAAACCGAGCAGCAAAGGAACCTATCATTCCGTTTCTGTGACGATTGATGCGACACACATTGAGCAGATCGAGAATCTGTACGAAGAATTAGGCGCGTTAGAACGTGTCAGAATGGTGCTGTAATACCGTTATTTCTTCATCATTTCAGGCCGCCTTTCAGGGCGGCCTTTTTTTTTATCCTGCTGAACATTTTATGCCCGTCACTGGTACGTATTTGCCGTGCGCGTTATACTGCTGACCCGGCATACCGAACTGAAGATATCATTTTGCAAAATAACACCATCATTTTACGCCAGCTGGGCCTGCGGCCTTATCATCCTGTTTCCGAAGCCATGCACCAATTTACTGAGCAGCGTACTGCGGACACCGGCAACGAGATCTGGCTGGTCGAACATGAGCGCGTTTTTACCCAGGGACAGGCCGGTAAAGCAGAACACGTCCTGGCCCCCGGCGATATACCGGTGATCCAATCCGATCGCGGCGGCCAGGTGACGTACCACGGCCCGGGACAGCAGGTCATGTATGTGATGATTGACCTTAAGCGTGACAAAATCGGTGTGCGCGAACTGGTATCCGCTCTGGAAAATGCCGTGGTTGAAACCCTGAAACAGTGGAATATTGATGCTTATCCGCGCCCGGACGCCCCCGGCGTTTATGTGGCAGGTAACAAAATCTGTTCACTCGGTCTGCGTATCCGTAACGGCCGCTCATTCCACGGGCTGGCGCTCAATATCAATATGGATCTTGAGCCTTTTCACCGCATTAATCCCTGTGGTTATGCCGGTCTTGCCATGACGCAAATGGCTGATTTTGTTCCCGGTATTACCCTTGCGGATGTTCAGCCTGTGCTGACCGCACAATTCTGCCGGCAATTAGGATTCCAACTTGCCGCAGAATAGTGATATAATTTTTTTAACATTTTTAAAAAGATTTTTAAAAGATTGATGATATTGTTACATTCAGCAGACAGGCCGTCACCACGGCGCTCATCAATCACAATCCGATGAATCTAACCGGAAATGACATAAACATGAGTAAACCAATTCAGATGGAGCGCGGTATCAAGTACCGCGACGCCGATAAAATGGCGCTTATCCCGGTCAAAAACCTGGTATCAGAGACGACCGAACGATTACGCAAACCAAGCTGGATGAAAATCAAACTTCCGGCCGATTCCCATAAAATCAAGGGGATCAAAGATGCAATGCGCCGTAACGGCCTGCATTCTGTCTGTGAGGAAGCCTCCTGCCCGAACCTGAGCGAATGCTTTAACCACGGTACCGCCACATTTATGATCCTCGGGGCTATCTGTACCCGCCGCTGCCCGTTCTGTGACGTTGCCCACGGCCGCCCGAATGCACCGGATGCCAACGAGCCGCAGAAACTGGGTCAGACCATCAAAGATATGGGACTGCGCTATGTGGTGATCACCTCTGTTGATCGTGATGACCTGCGTGACGGTGGTGCTCAGCACTTTGCTGACTGTATCACCGCTATCCGCGATCACAGCCCGGCCATTAAAATTGAAACTCTGGTGCCGGACTTCCGCGGCCGTATGGATAAAGCACTGGAAATCCTGACCGCCACCCCGCCGGATGTTTTCAACCACAACCTGGAAAACGTACCGCGTGTTTACCGCCAGGTGCGCCCGGGCGCGAACTATGACTGGTCACTGAAACTGCTGGAACGCTTTAAAGAAGCGCATCCGGAGATCCCGACCAAATCCGGTCTGATGGTCGGTTTAGGCGAAACCAATGACGAGATCCTGGATGTTATGCGCGACCTGCGCCGTCACGGCGTCACCATGTTGACGCTGGGCCAGTATCTCCAGCCGAGCCGCCACCACCTGCCGGTTCAGCGTTATGTCAGCCCGGAAGAGTTTGAGGAAATGAAAGCCGAAGCCATGGCGATGGGCTTCACCCACGCTGCCTGCGGCCCGTTTGTCCGCTCTTCTTACCATGCTGATTTGCAGGCCAAAGGCGAAGAAGTTAAATAATTTCCCGCCGTTCTGTGAATACCGGAAACCGCCGCTGAAAAACGGCGGTTTTTTTATGCCGCTCCGGTGATGACGCCGGTAACGGGCAAAACGAAAAGTCGCTGTAAACACATCCTTTGCGCCCGGATCGCGCCATCCATGGCGCTTACGCTTTTCGTTCGCCTGCCCGTTACCGGTGTTTTACCTGACCGGAAAACAGCTCAATGATGTATGTCTTTTGTGCTCTGCCTCTCTGCCGCTATTCCCACTGCTACTGATACTGATTATGATGCGTGCCATAACACATTAATAATGAGTAAATTATGCAACGTAGTGGCGTTTTATGTCTGACCGCACTGGCTCCCGCCGTCTGGGGCAGTACTTACCTGGTGACAACCGAAATGCTGCCTGCCGGCTACCCGATGACTGTCGCTATGCTGCGCGCTTTACCGGCCGGTCTGCTGCTGATGCTGTTTATCCGTCAGTTGCCGAAAGGGATCTGGTGGGGGCGGATTTTCGTGCTCGGCGCGCTGAATTTCGCCGTGTTCTGGTGGCTGCTGTTTGTATCCGCCTATCGTCTGCCGGGCGGCGTGGCTGCGACGGTCGGCGCTATTCAGCCGCTGATAGTGCTGCTGCTCTCCCGTATGGTGCTGGGAAATGTGCTGAAACCGCTGGCGGTGATCGGCGCACTGTGCGGGATAGGCGGGGTGGCACTGCTGTTACTGACGCCGCAGGCAAAACTTGACACCATCGGTATCATTGCCGGGTTAGCCGGTGCCTTCTCCATGGCCGCCGGTACGGTACTGAGCCGCCGCTGGCAGCCGGATGTCTCACCGCTGACCTTTACCACGTGGCAGCTCACTGCAGGCGGATTACTCCTGCTCCCGGTCTCTCTGCTGCTCGAACCGGCACTGCCGCCGCTGACACTGCTCAATATCAGCGGATTGCTGTATCTGGGGCTGATTGGTGCAGCACTGACGTATCTGTTCTGGTTTCGCGGACTGGCGATCCTCGGACCGAATTCAGTCGCATCGCTCGGTTTTCTCAGCCCGCTGACTGCCGTATTGCTGGGCTGGTTTGTGCTGGATCAGCAATTGAGCCTGTTACAGTGTGCAGGAGTTATCGTGGTGATCGGCAGTGTCTGGCTCAGTCAGGTCGCTAACCGGCGCTGATATAAAAAAAACCCGTTACTATGGTGAGTAACGGGTTTTCGTCACGGTAATGTCGAATTAAAATAACGGCTACGGTATAGCGAGTTACAACTTAAATCGAGACAACGTTTGCAGCAGACGGGCCTTTTGCGCCATCAACGATTTCAAATTCCACTTTCTGGCCTTCTGCCAGTGTTTTGAAACCATCATTCAGAATTGCAGAGAAGTGAACAAACACATCTTTGCTGCCGTCTTCCGGAGTGATAAAACCGAAACCTTTTGCTTCGTTAAACCACTTCACGTTACCTTTGCGCTTTGACATTCAAAAAAACCTTTTTACAAGTGATAGTACTTCATCAGTACCCGGCCAGTCATCATCAGACTGTATTGATCCTGCCGGGCAATCTGGTTCGATACTAAACTACCCGTCGGATAATGGTATTCTGAGTGATATTTCGCTGATATACCAGAGGATTTGTCCTGGTTATTTCAGCGGACAATTGTATTTATCCCTCAGATGATCCCTTCATGGCGCAGCAGCCACTGCTTGATATCAAGGCCGCTGCTGTAGCCGCCCATTGAGCCGTCGTGTGCAATCACGCGGTGACACGGAATAATCAGACAAATCGGGTTACGCCCGTTTGCCATACCGACCGCACGGCAATAATTAGCCGATCCCAGTTTTAATGCCAGATCTTTATAAGACCAGGTAACCGCAAACGGAATCGTTGATAACTGCGCCCACACCCTGGTCTGGAATTCAGTACCGTGCGGATTGAGTTTTACACTGAAATCCTGTCGTTTCCCGGCGAAATATTCATCCAGCTCATGAATGCACTGTCTGATATGCGGATTATCACTGTCTGTCTGCTCCGGTGCAGTATCATCAAATCCCAGTTCAGTGATCCCCTGCTCATCCGCACTGATAATGATAAAACGGCGCGGAAATCCGGTTGGAGCCTTTATATAAGTCGTCGCCATACGTTTGCCCTTTGTGCTGGTTTTGCTATAGCAAAACCTAATTATGATAAAGAGACAAACATCATTTACGTCATTCATCTCACAACAGAGAAAATAACGAGGCAAATGAATTCATGCAAGTCAGTTCACCGGAAAATGATATCCCGGCGGACTGATTTATGACGAATGATGAGACAGCTGATTATTTCAGCCAGTCGGCGACGGCCTCATACGTGCCGCGAAAGAGGATGCGATCGGCTTTTTTACTCAGCTGATAGCGGTACATCGGGTCATAATATTCTTCCAGAAGCGGGCACAGCCACGAGAAATGCACTTCGGTATTGCCGCTGCGCCATTGCTCCGCGAGGGCACTATCGAGCAGTGCGGTCAGTTCCGCGGCACGCTGTGTGCCGAGCCGCCGCCGGATAGCAGACAGCCCGTGATGCAGATACTCGCTGTATGCCTCACGTCCCTTCTCTTCACCGTATGCGGTGGTGAAATCACAGGTCATGCGGTCAAAATACTCTTCTTTCAGGCGTTCCAGACGGCGCTCAAACGGATCTTCCACCACCACCAGCGACGCCTGTGCCATTTGTGCCCGCAGCGGCTCCGGCAGACCGTTAGCCCCGATAGCGCGGCCCTCATCTTCCAGCACCCAGCGGGTACAGGTTTCTTCTTTTTTTATCATCGCGGCAGCGAGATGGTTTTCAAATGTCGCCTGAGCAAACTGCGCCTCCAGCGTGCGGCCGAAAGACGATCCCCGGTGATGCGCCAGCCCTTCAAGGTCAATACCGTCAGCCAGTTCGCCCACCAGTGTGGTTTTACCGCTGCCGGTGCAGCCGCCGATCAGGATCACCGGACGTGCCACCAGCGCTTCCGTCACCTGAATGACCGCCTGGCGCAATGCTTTGTAACCCCCGGTGATCAGCGGGTATTCCGTCCCGGCCTCCCGCAGCCACTGCTGCACGATATGTGAACGCTGCCCTCCGCGGGCACAGCAGAGATACCCCTGCGGATATTCTGCACAGGCCGCCAGCCAGGCGGTCATCCGCTGCTCACGGATTTCACCGCTGACCAGCTGATGCCCCAGCGCAATCGCCTTTTCAGATCCCTGCTGCTTATAGCAGGTGCCGACAGCCGCCCGCTCCTCATCATTCATCAGCGGCAGGTTATGTGAAGCAGGCATCGCTCCCTGACTGAATTCGACCGGTGCGCGGACATCAATCAGCGGAGTATCAGAAGCAAGAAGTGTGCGGATGGTTCGGGAAGACGGGGCTAATTCCATAATAAATGTGTGATTTCAGTTCAGGTGCCAATAGATTCAGCTGTCTGTAAAAGACAGTTCAGATTTTTTTATTGTACGCCTGCCCGCGGCATTTGTCGCTGCGGATTTTCCGCCGCCGCATACTCACCGTACGGACAGTTCATCGTGCATTTACTCACATCCGGATTAATAATAGTGATAATCATTCAAATTACAAAAACACCATATATAGTGTGGTTGATATATTTAAAATCTACATATAGTATTCGAGACACAGCTAACCCACGATATCTGCTCATAACGGGCAGCCATAACCACGGGATACCACCATGACAGTGACTATCTACAGCAAACCCGACTGCGTACAGTGCAATGCCACCTATCAGATGCTGACACGGAAAAATATTCCGTTCAGTGTCATCGATATCACTCAGGATGAACAGGCGTATCAGCATGTCCGCACACTGGGCTATCAGCAGGTGCCGGTGGTGATCGCCGGTCAGGAACACTGGGCCGGGTTCCGTCCCGACAAACTTGCCGCCCTCTGAGCAGCATATCCCCGGAGGCACCATGACCACACAGGCACTGATTTATTTTTCCACCCGTTCAGAAACCTGTCACCGGTTCACTGAAAAGCTGGGAATTCCGGCCACCCGGCTGCCGGAAGACGGGAATCTGGCCGCCACACAACCCTTTGTGCTGCTGGTGCCGACCTACGGCGGCGGCCATCACAATGGTGCGGTACCGCGTCCGGTGATCCATTTTCTGAACCGCCCTGAGAACCGGGCATTGCTGCGCGGCGTGATTGCCGCCGGTAATACCAATTTTGGCCGCGCTTATGCCATTGCCGGTGACATTATCTCCGCCAAATGTCAGGTGCCGTTTTTATACCGCTTTGAACTGCTCGGCACGCAGGCGGATGTGGATAACGTCCGCCGCGGCTTACACCATTTCTGGCAGCAGCAGGCCGCTGAATCCGCCTGCTGAATGCTGCTTATCTGATACCGGAATAACACGATGACCACTGAATACACGGATTACCACGCCCTGAATGCCATGCTCAATCTGTATGATACAGAGGGAAAAATCCAGTTTGATAAAGATGTGACGGCCGCACACCACTACTTCCGTCAGCATGTTAATCAGAACACCGTGTTTTTCCATAATCTGCGGGAAAAGCTCGATTTTCTGATTAATGAAAACTATTACGAAGCTGATGTTATCGGACAATATGATTTTGAATTTATTAAAAATCTGTTCCGGCAGGCGTACAGTAAAAAATTCCGCTTTGCGACTTTCCTCGGTGCCCTGAAATATTATACCGGCTATACCCTGAAAACCTTTGACGGCCAGCGTTATCTGGAGCGGTTTGAAGATCGCGTCTGCATGGTGGCGCTGACGCTGGCACGGGGAGATACGAAACTGGCAGAACATCTGCTGGAAGAGATCATCAGCGGACGTTTCCAGCCCGCCACCCCGACGTTCCTCAACTGCGGCAAAAAACAGCGCGGGGAGTTTGTCTCCTGCTTCCTGCTGCGCATTGAAGATAATATGGAATCCATCGGGCGCAGTGTGAACTCGGCGCTGCAACTCTCGAAGCGCGGCGGCGGTGTGGCATTTCTGCTGACCAACCTGCGCGAATCCGGCGCACCGATCAAACTGATTGAAAACCAGTCCAGCGGCGTGGTACCGGTGATGAAGATGCTGGAAGATGCCTTTTCTTACGCCAATCAGCTTGGCGCGCGTCAGGGGGCCGGAGCCGTGTATCTGCATGCACACCATCCGGATATCCTCACGTTTCTCGATACCAAACGGGAAAACGCGGATGAAAAAATCCGCATCAAAACGCTCTCCCTCGGTGTGGTTATCCCGGATATCACCTTTGAGCTGGCCAAAAACAACGAGCCGATGTATCTCTTCTCCCCGTACGATGTTGCACGGGTGTACGGCAAACCGATGTCAGAGCTGAGTATCACAGAGCACTATACTGATATGGTCAACAATAAAGCCATCCGTAAGCGCAAAATCAATGCCCGTGAATTTTTCCGTATCCTGGCGGAGATCCAGTTTGAGTCCGGTTATCCCTACATCATGTTTGAGGATAATGTGAACCGGGCCAACCCGGTTGCCGGTTACATTAATATGAGCAATCTCTGCTCGGAGATCCTCCAGGTCAACAGCGCCAGTGAATACAACGACGACCTGAGCTACCGCCACACCGGCCGTGATATCAGCTGTAACCTCGGCTCGCTGAATATTGCGAAAATGATGGATTCCCCGGATTTCGCCCGCTCCGTTGACATCGCCGTGCGCGGACTGACGGCGGTATCGGATATGAGTGAAATACGCAGTGTGCCGTCCATTGATCACGGCAACCGCGGCTCTCATGCCATCGGGCTCGGGCAGATGAACCTGCACGGCTATCTGGCGCGGGAGCATATCCATTATGGTTCGGAAGAAGGTATTGATTTCACCAATATCTATTTCTTAACCATCGCCTACTATGCCCTGAAAGCCTCAAACCAGCTGGCGATTGAACGGCAGCAGACATTCCGTAATTTTGAACAGTCCGCCTATGCCAGCGGGGAATACTTCAGCAAATACATTGCGCAGAAATGGGAACCGGCGACAGAAAAAGTCCGCGCCCTGTTTGCGGATGCCGGAATTACCGTCCCGTCGCAGGCTGACTGGCAGCAGCTGAAAGAGAGTGTCATGGCGCACGGGTTGTACAACCAGAATTTACAGGCTGTTGCGCCGACCGGATCGATTTCCTATATCAATCACGCGACCTCCTCCATTCATCCGATTGTAGCCCGCATTGAGATCCGCAAAGAAGGTAAGCTTGGCCGCGTCTATTATCCTGCGGCGTATATGACCAACGATAACCTTGAGTATTACCGCGATGCCTATGAAATCGGGCCGGAAAAGATCATCGATACTTACGCTGCCGCCACACAGCATGTTGATCAGGGCTTGTCTCTCACCCTGTTTTTCAGTGACGAGGCATCCACCCGCGATATCAACCGTGCACAGATTTACGCCTGGCGCAAAGGGATAAAAACCCTCTATTACGTCCGTCTGCGCCAGTCCGCACTGGAAGGCACCGAAGTGGCGGGCTGTGTTTCCTGCGCCGTATAACCCATTTTTTAAGAGATATTATATGACCACATTAAGCCGCATTTCCGCGATCAACTGGAACCGGATTGAGGATGACAAAGACCTTGAAGTCTGGAACCGTCTGACCAGCAATTTCTGGCTGCCGGAAAAAGTCCCGCTCTCCAATGACATTCCGTCATGGCAGACGCTGACCCCGGCAGAGAAGCAACTGACTATCCGGGTCTTCACCGGGCTGACCCTGCTGGATACCATTCAGAATACGGTTGGCGCCCCTGCCCTTATCCCGGATGCCCTGACACCGCACGAGGAAGCCGTACTCTCCAACATCAGCTTTATGGAGGCGGTGCATGCCCGCTCTTACAGCTCGGTTTTCTCTACGCTCTGCTCCACACAGGAGATCGATGACGCCTACCGCTGGAGTGAGGAGGAACCGACACTGCAAAACAAAGCGGCGATTATTCTCGGTTACTATCGTGACCCGCACCCGCTGAAAAAGAAAGTCGCCAGTGTGTTTCTGGAATCCTTCTTATTCTATTCCGGCTTTTATTTGCCGATGTACTGGTCAAGCCGCGCCAAACTGACGAATACTGCCGATCTTATCCGCCTGATTATCCGTGATGAAGCAGTACACGGCTATTATATCGGTTATAAATTCCAGCGTTCATTACAGAATTATGACGAACAAACCCGTAAAGAAATAAAGGAATTTACGTTCAGTCTGTTATTTGATTTATACGAAAATGAAGTCAGTTATACACGAAAATTATATGACGGTGCAGGGTGGTCTGAGGATGTGATTAAATTCCTGCATTACAACGCAAATAAAGCACTGATGAATTTAGGCTATGAAGCGCTGTTTCCGGAGAGTGTGACAGATGTCAGCCCGGCAATATTATCGGCGCTGTCACCGGATGCCAACGAGAATCACGATTTCTTTTCCGGCTCCGGTTCTTCTTATGTGATCGGCAAAGCAGTGAATACCGAAGATGAGGACTGGGATTTTTAAATCAATAATTTCCGTTTAAGTGTCATGTGAAAAACACCGATTTTATTAATGCACTGATATTGCAGCATATTTATATCAGTGCATTTTTTGCTCATAAAACAACCTGAATTATCAATTTTTCCGGAGCTATTTTCCGGTTATTGGGGTATTTTTATCGAGTTATTTTTAAACTTAACCTAAATATCCATTATCACGACATTAATTACATATCATTATTAATAAGTATGTTTAATGTGGCGTGATTTTTTTTCACTGTTTTCGGGAGAAACATCACAACTTACTGACACCGGTATTATGCAGCGAAATATCATCATATTCTCTTTTCAGGTATTCCGGATAAAAAGCGGCTAAAACAAGCGCCTGGTTAACTTTCCGGGGATGTCTCTGTCTTATTTCCCGCAAGTCATTCATATATTAACAAATCGGTATATTTACCGGATATCAGTGATTTTACACTAAAAATATATCCGCTGTTTTTGATTAATTCTCATAAACAAGGGGTTGTCAGCATTATCTCGTATGCTAGGGTAAATAACGTTTTTTTTCAGGGAGAGGATTCACATTTACCCATTTCACATCCACGTTATTCTGAATGGATATACTGCATGGCAATAAAACTCGAAGTTAAAAATCTCTATAAAATATTCGGTGAGCACCCGAAACAGGCATTTGAATTATTAGAACAGGGCCTGGACAAAGAACATATCTTTGAAAAGACCGGTGCTACCGTCGGCGTACAGGACGCCAATCTGGCCATTGAAGAAGGCGAAATATTCGTCATCATGGGACTGAGCGGTTCAGGGAAATCCACCTTAGTTCGTCTTCTCAATCGCCTGATAGAACCGACCCGCGGCCAGGTGCTGATCGACGGCGAAGATATCGCTGTGATTTCTGATCAGGCACTGCGCGAGGTGCGGCGCAAAAAAATCAGTATGGTGTTCCAGTCCTTTGCTCTGATGCCGCATATGTCGGTTATCGATAATACCGCGTTCGGCCTTGAACTGGCCGGGATGAGCAAAGCGGAACGTCATGAACGCGCACTGGATGCGCTGAAACAGGTCAACCTGGAACAGTGGGCAAATTCCTATCCGGATGAGCTGTCCGGCGGGATGCGTCAGCGGATCGGGCTTGCCCGCGCGCTGGCAAATGACCCGGATATCCTGCTGATGGATGAGGCGTTCTCCGCCCTTGACCCGCTGATCCGCACCGAAATGCAGGATGAGCTGCTGAGTCTCCAGGGGGATAAACAGCGGACCATCGTCTTTATTTCCCATGACCTCGACGAAGCTATGCGTATCGGCGACCGTATTGCCATTATGCAGGGCGGTGTTGTGGTGCAGGTCGGTACACCGGATGAGATCCTTAATAATCCGGCCAATGATTATGTCCGCACGTTCTTCCGCGGCGTGGATATCAGTCATGTGTTCAGCGCCAAAGATATTGCCCGCCGCCGCGCGGATGCGCTGCTGCATGTGGCACCGGGATTCGGCCCGCGTTCGGCACTGAAAGTTCTCAATGATGATGATCGTGAGTACGGCTATCTGATTGAACGCGGACAAAAATTTGCCGGTATTGTTTCTGTTGCCTCTCTGGAGGCGGCACTGAAAGCGAAAAAACCTATCACAGATGCCATTCTGAGTGAGCCGCAGGCGGTCAGCGCCGACACGCCGCTGAATGAGCTGCTGACCGTTGTCGCGCAGTCACCGTGTGCAGTTCCGGTGGTCGGCAACAACAACCGCTATGCCGGGGTTATCTCAAAAGGGATGCTGCTGCAGGCTTTAGATAAGGAGACGCCGAATGAGCCGGAATAATCAACAGGATACAGAACTTGATCCATGGGCGGCAACGTCAGAACAGGATACTTCATCAGCACAAACAACCCCGGATGCCGCAGACAGCAGTGATCCGTGGGGAAGTGCCGCCGATACCGGCGGTGCGGATGCTGACCCGTGGGGCGGCGCGGCTGACAGCGGCAGCGACTGGCTGGATGCCGCACCGGCTGATACCGGCCCCGCCTTTGACTGGGCAAACCCGTTTGACCACTCGCTGATCCCGTTTGACAGCTGGGTAACCGATGCCATTAACTGGATTGTGCTGCACTTCCGCCCGGTTTTTCAGGGTATCCGTGTACCGATCGACTTTGTGCTCACGACCTTTGAACAGGGACTGACCGCTATTCCCGCGCCGATCGCGATTCTTATTTTTGCCCTGCTCGCCTGGCAGATGAGCGGTAAAGGACTGGGGATTGCCACTGTGGTATCACTGACCTTTATCGGTGCCATCGGGGCATGGAACGAGGCAATGGTGACATTATCATTGGTTCTGACCGCCCTGATGTTCTGTATTATCATCGGCTTACCAACGGGTATTGCCCTGGCGCGGCATGAACGCGCTGCAAAATTTATCCGTCCGCTGCTTGATGCCATGCAGACAACACCGGCCTTCGTCTATCTGGTGCCGATTGTCATGCTGTTCGGTATCGGTAACGTACCGGGCGTGGTGGTAACGATTATCTTCGCCCTGCCGCCGGTGATCCGCCTGACTATCCTCGGTATCCGTCAGGTGCCCGCCGATCTGGTGGAAGCGGCAGAGTCCTTTGGTGCCAATCCGCGCCAGATGCTGTTTAAAGTGCAGTTACCGCTGGCGATGCCGACCATCATGGCCGGGATCAACCAGACGCTGATGCTGGCACTGTCAATGGTGGTTATCGCCTCCATGATCGCCGTCGGTGGTCTGGGGCAGATGGTACTGCGCGGTATCGGCCGTCTGGATATGGGGCTGGCGTCAGTCGGTGGGGCCGGAATTGTGATTCTCGCCATTATTCTTGACCGCCTGACACAATCACTCGGGAAAGATTCCCGCAGCAAAGCCGGCCGCCGCTGGTATCACACCGGCCCTGCCGGGCTTATCACCCGTCCGTTCCGCCGCGCGCCGTAATCCGCGGCAGCGACAGGGAGCTTCCGCTCCCGCTCATTATCACCCTGCCGCTGTTATCCCGGCGGCAGGCACAACAAGAGGGAAAACGATGCGTAAGACAGCAATCGCAGCAATCGCCTTATCGGCACTCATTGGTACTCAGGCTTTCGCGGACACCGCACAGCCGGGCAAAGGGGTCAAAGTGCTGCCTGTACAAAGCACCATTACTGAAGAAACCTTTCAGACCCTTATCGTCAACAAAGCACTGGAAGAACTCGGCTATGATGTGCAGCCTATCCAGGAAGTGGATTACAACGTGGCCTATGCATCAATCGCCAACGGTGATGCCACCTTTATGGCAGTGAGCTGGGTACCGCTGCACAACTCCCAGTACAAAGCCGCCGGGGGCGACGACAAATTCTACCGCAAAGGGGATTATGTCGTGAATGCCGCCCAGGGGTATCTGATTGATAAAAAGACCGCTGAAAAATACCACATCACCAACATTGAGCAGCTGAAAGATCCGGAAATTGCCAAACTGTTTGACAGTAACGGCAACGGTAAAGCGGATCTGACCGGCTGTAACCCGGGCTGGGGCTGTGAGGCCGCCATCAACAACCACATGAAAGCCTATAAGCTGACAGATACGGTTGAGCACAACCAGGGGAACTATGCCGCGATGATGGCAGACACCATCACCCGTTATAAAGAGGGCAAACCGGTTCTCTACTATACCTGGACACCGTACTGGATCAGTGATGTCCTGAAACCGGGCCGTGATGTTGTCTGGCTGGAAGTACCGTTCTCCTCCATGCCTGACGGTGAGAAGATCGATACCAAACTGCCGAACGGCAAAAACTACGGCTTCCCGCCAAGCACCATGCATATTGCAGCCAACAAAGCCTGGGCTGAACAGAACCCGGCTGCCGCTGAGCTGTTTGCCGTCATGAAACTGCCGGTTTCGGCAATTAACGCCCAGAACCTGCGCATGCATAACGGCGAAAATTCACAGGCGGATATTGAACGTCACGCCAATGCCTGGATTAAAGCCAATCAGGCTAAGTTCGACGGCTGGATTGAACAGGCACGAAAAGCCGCTGATAAATAACCGGATCTGACATATCCGTCCGGCGGCCATAGCAATATGGCCGCTGAGATTGCTGACAAAGCAGGATAAAACGTGGTTTTTCCTGCTTTGTGTTATCAGCCGAAAATCAATAAATTGATTTTCCTGGTTTATTGTTACAACCTCTGGCGGTCGTCGCCCCCCCCTGCGGGTTTGTCAACGGCCCGGGCGGCCATAGCAATATGGCCGCTTTTTTTCCTCAACAAAACGTGATGAATCTCACAAAACCGATACCCTTTCCGGTCTGCTTTCTATATAGTACCGCTCCGTAGTACCCGTAATCATTTCATACTCAGTCAATCTTATAATAATCATGAAAAAGAAAACCATTGATGCGGTTCTGACACCTCAGCTTATCTGCCTGATGGCAATAGCAACCGGGTTGTTAGTCGCAAGTAACTATTATGCACAGCCTTTACTGGAGACGATTGCCGCACAATTCAGCGTGACTGCCGGTATGGCAGGCTTTATCGTCACGACCGCGCAGCTCAGCTATGCCGCCGGTCTGATGTTTCTGGTACCGCTCGGGGATAAATTTGAGCGCCGCAACCTGATTGTCACCATGACACTGCTGTCCGCTATCGGGCTGGTCATCTCCGCCCTGTCACAGACGCTCTGGCAGTTACTGCTGGGTACCGCACTGGCCGGGATGTTTTCCGTGGTGGCGCAGATTCTTATCCCGCTGGCGGCGACTATCGCCAAACCGCAGCATCGCGGCAAAGCGGTCGGGATCATTATGAGCGGCCTGCTGCTCGGTATTCTGCTGGCACGGACCGTGGCTGGTGTGCTCGCGGAATTCGGCGGCTGGCGGACAGTCTACTGGGCGGCTTCCGGACTGCTCGTTCTGCTGGCGCTGATCCTGTATCTGCGTCTGCCGCAGTACAAACAGGTGTCTGATCTGAAATACGGTCAGTTACTGGCCTCCATTGTGACACTGTTTATCCGCACCCCGGTTCTGCGTGTCCGCGCCGCACTCGGTGCCATTGTCTTTGCCGCATTCGGTCTGCTCTGGACATCAATGGCCTTCCTGCTGGCATCGGATCCGTTTAACTATTCCGAAAGCACTATCGGGCTGTTCGGCCTCGCCGGTGCTGCCGGAGCCCTGATGGCCGGTCCCGCCGGACGTTTTGCCGATAAAGGCAAAGGCCGTCTGACCACCAGCGCCGGTCTGCTGCTTCTGCTGCTCTCCTGGATACCGCTGGCGCTGAGCGGTTATTCTGTCGCGGCTTTTGTGGCCGGTGTGGTGATCCTTGATCTCGCCGTACAGGCTGTTCACGTCACCAATCAGAGTACCCTCTACCGGATGATGCCGGAGGCACGCAGTCGCCTGACCGCAGGTTATATGACCTGTTATTTCTGCGGCGGTGCATTCGGTTCACTGCTTTCCGGCTATGCATACAGCCACTACGGCTGGGATGGCGTCTGTTACAGCGGTGCTGCCGTCAGTGCCCTGGGCCTGGTGATCTGGCTTGCCGGGAAGAAGTATGATGTCCCGCAATCCGGCGAAACAGCCACGCATCAGCAGCCCTCACACACCTGATTCCTCCGTAAAAAGCACCTTCCGGTGCTTTTTACACTCAAAAATCAAACGAAAATCGCATAATAATCTACCACCCGTGGATTATCCCTTCATAAAAAGTTACAAATAACACTGTTAATCAAAGAAAATAATTTTTGACCACGTAAAATAGATACTACAGCAATAATCACTGACATAACGGCTAATGAAAGTCATTTGATATTCTTCATTATCATGGTTCACTAATAAAAATTGACGTAATTTATGAAGCAAAAATTACGCATAATCAGAGTCAGCCACTCGGTAATGAAAATGTAAGTGATTTGCTAAATAATAAGTGATATTTGTGACTAACATTCATAAAATTTATGAATCAGTTGGCATTATCAGAAAAAATGTAGTGATATTAACCTGCTATAATTGTTAAATTAATCTTTTGGCCGGCCATCCCGCCGGGTCATAGCCGGGTTAACATACCAACAGAAACTAATAAGGTATCTCAATAATGGAAAGTTCATTTACACCGACAGAAGAGTTGCTTAACAGCCGGATCACACAACAGAATAATCTGGGTGCGGATCTGCCGTATCAGGAAATTTTACTGACCCGGCTTTCAATGCACGTTCAGAGTAAATTATTAGAAAAACGTAACAATATGCTGAAATCTCAGGGGATAAATGAAACATTATTCATGGCCCTGATGATTCTGGATACTAAAGAATCTCACAGCATTCAGCCTTCAGAACTCAGTGCAGCACTCGGCTCCTCCCGCACCAATGCGACCCGTATCGCGGATGAACTGGAGAAAAACGGCTGGATTGAGCGCAAAGAGAGCCACAATGACCGCCGCTGCCTGCATCTGCACCTGACAGAAAAAGGTTCCGATTTTCTGCACAGCCTGCTTCCGCCTCAGCATGATGCATTACGTCATATCTGGTCAGCGCTGGACAATAATGAGCAGAAAGACCTGGAAAAACTGATGCGAAAATTACTTATTCAGCTCGATAAGAGCGACAACTAAATAACCTTTTATTGTTTAAGGTTAATGAATAAGAGCTTTTCTCAATAAGTATGTGTAAAAAAACCTTTTCTGTTGGCCCGGATCCTTTATTCTTCACAGGCTGACATTTCTGACATCAATTGATGTGCTGACCATCCCGGCTTGCAGTTGTCGTTAACCACAGTGACGACAATAGCAAGCCTGTCTTTGTTGCGGTTATGTCATACAACACCTTAAAAAAAGAACAAGACCCGGAGATAACTGATGAGTGTCAGTGAGGAAACTCAGGCTGCACAGCCCCCTGTCCGTAACAAAAAACGACAACGCCGTAATGCGCTGATGTTGCTGACGTTACTGTTTGTATTACTGGGGGCGGCTTATACCGTTTACTGGTTTATGGTACTCCGCCACCATGAATCAACCGATAACGCCTATGTGACCGGTAATCAGGTCATTGTGATGTCACAGGTATCAGGCAGTGTCACCACTGTCAGTGTGGATAATAC
Source organism: Morganella morganii (assembly GCF_019242955.1). Classification (GTDB taxonomy): domain Bacteria; phylum Pseudomonadota; class Gammaproteobacteria; order Enterobacterales; family Enterobacteriaceae; genus Morganella; species Morganella sibonii. The sequence continues at coordinate 1,067,234 of NZ_CP066129.1, read as the reverse complement.
CGACTACGTGACCGCCGGCACACTGCTGGTTCAGCTCGACAAACGGGATGCCGGACTGGCGCTGGAAAAAGCACAGGTCGCGCTGGCAAACAGTGTCCGCCAGACACATCAGCAGATGATCAACAGCCGCCAGTTACTGGCCGGTATTGAAGTCCGCCGTTCAGAACTGACCCGTCTGCAAAATGACCTCCGCCGCCGGGAAGTGCTGGGTGCGCAAAATCTGATTGGCAAAGAAGAACTTCAGCATGCCCGCGAAGCAGTAGTCAGCGCCAAAGCACAGCTGGATGTCGCCACTGAGCAGTTTAATGCCAATAAAGCCGTTATTCTCGATACCCCGCTGGGCGAACAGCCGGCAGTGAAACAGGCCGCCACTGAAGTGCGCAATGCCTGGCTGGCACTGGAGCGGACCGATATCCGCAGTCCGGTGGACGGCTATGTCTCCCGCCGCAGTGTGCAGGTCGGCGCACAGATCACACCAGCCACCCCGCTGATGGCGGTCGTACCGGCAACCGGCATGTGGATTGACGCCAACTTTAAAGAAACACAGCTCAGTGCTATGCGTATCGGACAGCCGGCTGAAGTGATCACCGATTTCTACGGCGATAAAGTGGTCTTCACCGGTACCGTTACCGGACTGGATATGGGTACCGGCAGCGCGTTCTCACTGCTTCCGGCACAGAATGCCAGCGGTAACTGGATTAAGGTCGTTCAGCGTCTGCCGGTGCGTATCGCACTGGACCCGGCACAGCTGGAGCAATACCCGCTGCGTATCGGTCTTTCCGGTGATGTCACCGTGGACACTCAGAATACTGACGGCCCGGTGCTGTCAAAAAGTGTGCGCACCGATCCGGCCTATCATACCAATGCCCTGAGCATTGATATGCAACCGGCTGATCAGATGATCTCAGAGATAATCAGCCGCAATGCCGGTCAGTAAGGAGTCAGGGTTATGCAGGCGCCACTGACCGGAGCAAAACTGGCCTGGATGACGATCGCCCTGTCACTGGCGACCTTTATGCAGGTGCTCGACTCCACCATCGCCAACGTGGCGATCCCGACGATCGCCGGTAACCTCGGTTCTTCTAACTCTCAGGGAACCTGGGTGATTACCTCATTCGGGGTGGCGAATGCTATCTCCATTCCGATCACCGGCTGGCTGGCCAAACGGATCGGCGAAGTCCGTCTGTTTATGTGGTCGACGGCATTATTTGCCATCTCTTCCTGGTTATGCGGTATTTCCAACAGCCTGGGCATGCTGATCTTTTTCCGCGTGATCCAGGGTCTGGTGGCCGGGCCGCTGATCCCGTTATCACAAAGTCTGCTGCTCAATAACTATCCCCCGGCAAAACGCACCATGGCACTGGCACTCTGGTCGGTGACAATTGTTATCGCCCCGATCTGCGGGCCGATCCTCGGCGGTTATATCAGTGACAACTATCACTGGGGCTGGATTTTCTTTATTAACGTGCCGTTCGGGATTGTGATCATGATGCTGACCGCAAAAACCCTGGAAGGCCGGGAAACCAAAACAGAAATTCGTCCGATTGATACCGTCGGGCTGATCCTGCTGGTGGTCGGGGTCGGCTGCTTACAGATTATGCTCGACCAGGGCAAAGAGCTGGACTGGTTTAACTCAACGGAGATTATTGTCCTGACCGTGATTGCGGTGATCGCCATCGCCTTCCTGATCGTCTGGGAGCTGACGGATGAGCACCCCGTGGTGGATTTATCACTGTTTAAAAGCCGGAACTTCACGATAGGCTGCCTCAGTCTCAGTCTTGCCTATATGCTCTATTTCGGCACCATTGTTCTGCTGCCGCAGCTGTTACAGGGGGTATTCGGCTACACTGCCACCTGGGCAGGACTGGCCTCCGCGCCGGTCGGTATTCTGCCGCTGCTGATCACGCCGCTTATCGGTAAATATGCGCATAAAGTGGATTACCGTATCATCGTGACATTCAGTTTCATTATGTATACCGTCTGTTTCTACTGGCGTGCCTATACATTTGAACCGGGCATGGACTTTGCTGCCGCTGCCTGGCCGCAGTTTGTACAGGGGCTGGCAATTGCCTGTTTCTTTATGCCACTGACCACCATTACCCTCTCCGGCCTGCCGCCGGAAAAAATGGCGTCGGCATCCAGCCTGTCAAACTTTACGCGGACGCTGGCGGGGGCTATCGGGACATCCATCACCACCACACTGTGGACGCAGCGGGAATCGATGCATCACGCCAATTTTGCCGAACATATCAACCCGTTCAGCCCGGATACACAGCAGATGTATCACACGCTGGGTGAAATGGGGATGTCGCAGCAGCAATCGTCGGCTTATATTGCAAAAGTGATCACCGACCAGGGGTTGATTATCTCTGCCAATGAGATTTTCTGGCTTTCAGCCGGTGTCTTCCTGGTACTGATGCTGCTGGTCTGGTTTGCCAGACCTCCGTTTACTGCCGGCGGCGGTGGCGGCGGCGCGCATTAAGAAAAAAAGAAAGGCACTTCGGTGCCTTTGAGATTGCTGACAAAGCAGGATAAAACGTGGTTTTTCCTGCTTTGTGTTATCAGCCGAAAATCAATAAATTGATTTTCCTGGTTTATTTTTACAACCTCTGCCGGTCGTCGCCAACCCCTGCGGGTTTGTCAACGGCCTGAAAGGCACTTCGGTGCCTTTCTTTTTATTTCCAACTTAAATAATAAGATGGGATATATTCATTTTATGATTTATTAAACAATAATAAAACACAACTTTATTAACAGAATAATCACTTGCTCTTAAAATCATTAAATTGCTATTCTTATTTCACCGCAGAAAAAGACATTTTTGGTTGCGGTATTAATATCACGGATGATTATTTATATAACATTCACAAGGGAGTGTGACCATGATTTAGCATCATTAATACGATTTGCCATAATTTTTATTTTTAATGCATATTTTTGCACCATGCTCCGGCATGGTTTTTTTATAATATTAATATCTGTTATTAATAGCAGTCATTCCGCTACAGCCGGTATGATTGGCGCGCTGACAGACAGGTGAAAAACTGCAGGATATCCATGAGCGCATTGTTAGATAAATTCATAAATCTCTGTAATATTCCGAAATGGGATATTCATAACTATCTTCCCGGTAATAAACATAAAAATCAGGATACAATAATTACGAATTATCATCTGATAAAGTTTGATGGTCATTATTATTTTCGCCATGATACTACGAGAGATATTTATTTGTGTTTACAGGGCGATGTTTACTTTTATATTCGTTCTGAATATCCTGATCAGGTTCACTGTGTACTGCCGTTATCACCAACGAATAATCTTCATCATCATATTTCAGAAAAAGAATTCATGAATGTTATTAATAATAACAGCGATATTCTGATGGCGGGAAAACTGTCCCTGGATGACGGACGGATTAAAAGCTGGCGGCCTTTTGATACCTTTACCGCTGATACAGGAAGGTACTACCGGGCACTGGACTCTGATGCCATCAAAAGCCTGCTGACACTGCATCTGATCGATTAAAAAACCCGGCAAATGCCGGGTTTGAATCAATCACTGTCAGACGTATATCAGCTGACTTTATTCTGCTGCCACCAGCGCGCCAGGATAATCCCGGTTGCAACTGATACGTTCAGGCTTTCCACATTGCCGGTACCGCCGACTGACAGGCGCATATCCCCGCCTTCCCAGACCGCGTCACTCAGGCCGTCGCTCTCTTCACCCAGAACCAGTACCATTTTTGCAGGCAGTGTGGCTTTCGCCAGATCAGTGCTGCCTTTATGGCTGGAGGTGGTGACGATGGCGTAACCTTTTTTACGGAATAAATCCAGCGTGTCGGTCAGACCATCCGCATCAATCCCAGCCAGATGCTCAGCGCCACCTTCCGCAGTGCGGACAGCCGCACCGGATTCCAGTACCGATGCATCCTGGAGGATCACGCCGTTGACACCGAAGTGAGCACAACTGCGCATAATACCGCCGAGGTTATGCGGGTTACCGACGTTTTCCAGCGCCAGCACGCAATCCTGCTCACCGGCAGTTTCCAGATAGGTTTCCGCACTCACACCGCCGCGTTTTTTAATCAGGAAACAAACGCCGCCGTGATGTTCTGTACCGGACGCTTTTGCCAGCTCTTCCTCATCCACCACATGATAGGCTTTGCGGTTGGCCGCCAGCCATTTCAGGGCATCGCGGAAACGCGGTGTGACGGACTGAACAAACCAGGCCCGCACAATGCGCTCAGGGCGGCTGCGGAACATTGCCTGACAGGCGTTTTCCCCGTAAATACGGGTCTCTTCCTGGCGCTGACGGCGCAGCTGGGCAGGATCAATCTGGCTTTTGCCGCTGATACCACCGTGATCAGGAAGCAGTGCTTCTCCCTCTTCTGACGGCTGGCGGGACACCGTTTTCCACGGTGAACGGCCGTCATCGGAATAACTGCCCTGACCTCTGCGTTCGCCGCGATCACCACGGTCACTGCGGTCACTGCGGTCACTGCGGTCACTTCGTTCGCCACGGTTAGTGCGTTCATTACGCGGGCCGCGGCTGTTACGGTCGCCGCGATCCGATCCCCGGCCGCCGCGTCTGTCTGATTTTTTCTGATCGTCCGGTTTATCCTCACTGCGGACATACATCACTTTTACTTTGCCGTTTTTACCATTTAAAGAGTCGTTCATGTGTTTCTCCCACGCCATTTCCGGGGGCGAAGATTACCCGATATCGTCCGGACCTGCCGGTTACTGTCACCGGCCGCCCCGCCGGAGGCACTGAACTCAGGCGCCCCCGCGAAAAATCATGCTATTGTGCAGCGTTAACAGTACAATGCATACTGTTTTTTGTGAAACCAGCCGATAAAAATGAAGACCAATTCTGTTTACCAGTTACGCCAGCGGCGTCTTGCACAATCCACCCGCGTTTTCCGCGCCCGCGGATGCCGTGTAGTCCGTTGTAATTACTGTTTATTACCCGAAAAAAACTGTTTGTGCGACACCATACAAACCCGGGATGCACGCAGTCAGTTCTGCCTGCTGATGTATGATACAGAGCCGCTGAAACCCAGCAATACCGGGAAACTGATTGCCGATGTCCTGCCGGACACACAGGCTTTTCTGTGGTCGCGTACCGAACCGGACGATGCCCTGCTCACACTCCTGAAAGATGACACCCGTCAACCGTACCTGATTTTCCCGCAGGCGTATGCCACACCGCCGCGTCAGGTATTCAGTGATGTACCGGAAAAGACAAAACCGCCGCTGTTTATTCTGCTCGACGGCACCTGGCCGGAAGCCCGGAAAATGTTCCGCAAAAGCCCGTATCTGGACGAAATCCCGCTGCTCTCCATCAATGATCTGGCTCAGAAAGATTATCTGCTGCGGGTCGCCGCCCGGGAAGATCAGCACTGCACCGCCGAAGTGGCTGCCGCCGCACTGATGATGGCCGGGGATACCGCAGCCGGAAAACAGCTGCTGGATCACTTCACCTGCTTCCGCCGTCAGTATTTGAAGGGTAAGTCACATCTTCCTGTAGCACAAATCAGAGCAGAGGAGCTGCTTTTAGGCTAAATTAAAGCACACGGGAATCCGGTCTGAGGAGAACACCATGAGTCAGCGCGGCCTTGAAGCATTACTCCGGCCTCAATCCATTGCGGTTATCGGTGCATCCGAAAAACCCGGACGGGCGGGTTCCCGGATGATGAGCAATCTGCTCAGCGGCGGTTTTGCCGGGCCGGTTCTGCCGGTCACACCATCACGCCGTTCCGTGCAGGGAGTGCTGGCATATCCGTCTGTTGCTGCTCTGCCGCTGGTGCCGGATCTGGCCATTATCTGCACCCACCCCAAACGCAATAACGGCCTGCTGAATGAACTCGGTGAGCTCGGCTGCCGGGCGGTGATTATTCTCTCTGCTCCTGCGTCACAAACCGCTGAACTGAAACAGACCTGCCAGCACTATAATATCCGCCTGCTCGGCCCGAACAGCCTGGGATTACTTGCGCCCTGGCAGGGACTGAATGCCAGCTTTTCCCCGGTACCGGTCCTCAAAGGTAAACTGGCATTTATCTCCCAGTCTGCCGCCGTTTCCAATACCGTGCTGGACTGGGCACAACAACGGGAAACCGGGTTTTCTTACTTTATTTCACTCGGCAGCAGTGCAGATATTGATATCGACGATATGCTGGATTTTCTTGCCCGTGACAGCAAAACCAGCGCCATTCTGCTCTATCTCGAACATATTCATGATGCGCGGCGTTTTATGTCCGCCGCCCGGAGTGCCTCACGCAACAAGCCGATTCTGGTGGTCAAAAGCGGCCGGACCCAGCGTGCGCAGTTGCTGACCGGTGAGACGCCAAGTCTGGATATCGCCTATGATGCGGCGATCCAGCGCGCCGGTCTGCTGCGGGTACAGGATACCCACGAAATGTTTTCCGCCGTGGAAACCCTGACCTTTATGAAGCCGCTGCGCGGCGAACGCCTGGCCATTATGAGCAACGGTGCGGCACCGGCAGCCATGGCATTGGATGAACTCTTCCGCCGCCGCGGTAAAATTGCCGGTCTCAGCGACGAAAGCAGTGCCGCACTCGCGGCGGTGCTGCCGGATGATTTTGTGATCAGTAATCCGCTGGATCTGCGCGATGATGCCACGGTGGATCGCTATATCGCCACCCTGAATATCCTGCTCGACAGCCACGATCATGATGCTCTGCTGATCCTGCATTCCCCCAGCGCTGTTGCGCCGGGCAAAGAAGCCGCCGCCCGGATTATTGCCGCTGTCGCACAGCATCCGCGCAGCCGCTGGCTGACAATATTCACCAACTGGAGCGGCGAATACTCCTCGCAGGAAGCGCGCCGCCTGTTCGGTGAGGCCGGTATCCCCACTTACCGGACACCGGAGGGGGCGGTGACGGCGTTTATGCATATGGTGGAATTCCGCCGCAACCAGAAACAACTGGCGGAAACACCCGCCCTGTCTGAAGGACTTACCGCTAACCGGCAGCAGGCACATCACTGCATTGACAGCGCTCTGAGCCGTCAGCACACCATACTTGATACGTATGAAGTCGAACCGGTGCTGGATGCCTACGGGCTGAATATTCTGCCGACCTGGATTGCGCATTCTGCGGAAGATGCCGTTACTATCGCCGAAACACTGGGGTATCCGGTGGCACTGAAACTGCGCTCACCGGATATCGTGCATAAATCCGATGTACAGGGTGTGATGCTTTATCTGCGGGATAAACAGGAAGTCGCCACCTCGGCAGCCGCCATTATTGATCGCGTGACACAGAATTTTCCCGATGCCCGGATAGACGGCCTGATTGTTCAGTCGATGGCTAACCGGGCCGGCGCACAGGAACTGCGGATTGCCGTTGAACAGGATGCGGTTTTCGGCCCGGTGATTATGCTGGGGGATGCCAGCCGCCCGTGGCATGACGAATCCCCGGCAGCCGTTGCCCTGCCGCCGCTCAATATGGCGCTCGCCCGTTATCTGGTCATTCAGGCCATTCAAAATAATAAGCTGGCTGCCGGCAGTGCGCTTAATCAGCTGGATATCGCGGGACTGAGCCGGGTACTGGTACAGGTTTCCAATCTGATTACCGATTGCCCGCAGGTCGTTAAGCTCGATTTACACCCGCTGCTCGCGTCCGGCTCCGGCTTTACTATTCTGGATGCCACCATGACGCTGGCACCTGCTTCCGGTGACAGCCGTCAGCGCCCGGCTATCCGCCCGTACCCGGCAGAGCTGGAAGAGAATTTCCGGTTAAAAGACGGCGCTGAAGTACATGTCCGCCCTATCCTGCCGGAAGATGAACCGTTACTGAAAGCCTTTATTGACCGGGTCACCAAAGAAGATCTTTATTACCGTTATTTCAGCGAAATCAGCGAATTTACCCACGACGACCTGGCAAAAATGACTCAGATTGATTATGACCGTGAAATGGCCTTTGTGGCGGTGGACAGCAGCGGTCAGATTATCGGGGTGACCCGTGCAATGTCCGATCCGGATAACCGGGAAGCCGAATTTGCCGTGCTGGTGCGGTCAGATATGAAAGGTAATACGCTGGGTTATCAGCTGATGCACAAACTGCTCGCCTACACAAAATCGCGCGGCATCCTCCTGCTGACGGCCATCACCATGCCGGAAAACCGCAATATGATCCGGCTGGCTAAAAAACTCGGTTTTACCGTTGAAACACAGTTTGAGGACGGTATCGTCAACCTGACGCTTCATCTGAATTCCGAAATGGCCGCAGCGCAATAGCCAAAAACGAACAACGTGATAGATGACACAGACTTAGCGCTCACTTAAGCAGAAAGTGAATTGCTGCGCACAATCAGACAAACTGGTGATATAATCTTTTGATCTGTTCATCTTTTCATTACCGGCCCGGTTTTGGTTATTCTGTCACCGCCGCCTATAACTAAAGAGATAATTCGCACTGTGATGTTGTCAAAATTCAAATCCGCGAAACACCAACAGCACCTTGCACAACTGCCGAAGTTAGCACAGTCAGCGGATGATGTTGAAACGCTGTTCCATACCCGCGACTTTAAAGGGCGTCTGTTAGCAGAAATCGCCGGTGCAAAAAAAACCATTTATATTTCTGCGTTATATATTGAGCATGATGATGCAGGCCGGGATTTCCTGGATGCGTTATATGCCGCCAAACAGGCCAATCCGGAACTGGATATTAAAGTCTTTGTTGACTGGCACCGTGCACAGCGCGGGCGTATCGGCGCAGAAGCGAATGCCACCAACGCCGACTGGTATCATTCCGTCGCGGCATCTCACCCTGATTTGCTTATCCCGATCTTCGGGGTGCCGGTAAATACCCGCGAAGCACTGGGTGTGTTGCATCTGAAAGGCTTTATTATTGACGACACCGTCATTTACAGCGGTGCCAGCGTCAATAATGTCTATCTGTATCAGCATGATAAATACCGTTATGACCGTTACCACTTCCTGCGCAATCCGGAACTGGCTGCGGCGATGAAGCTGTTTATTGATGAAATGCTGCTGCCGGAACAGGCAGTGCAGAAACTGGATACCGAAACCCGCGTAAAAACACCGGAGATCAAAAACCAGATCCGTGATTTCCGCATGAAACTGCGCCAGGCCGCATACCATTTCACACCTCAGGCACTTCCCGATGATCAGCTGGCCGTTACGCCACTGATTGGCCTCGGCAAAAAGAACCGCCTCAATAACACCATTGAGCATCTGATGTGTTCCGCGCAGGAAAAAGTGGTTATCTGCACGCCGTATTTCAACCTGCCGTCAACGCTGGTGCGTATTATCAGCCGCCTGCTGCGGGACGGGAAAAAAGTTGAAATTATTATCGGTGACAAAACCGCAAATGATTTCTATATCCCGCCGGAAGAGCCGTTCAAAATCATCGGTGGTCTGCCTTATCTCTATGAAATCAACCTGCGCCGCTTTATGCAGCGTTTCCGCCGGTTCTCGGATAATGAGCAACTGACCATTCGTCTGTGGAAAGATGATGACAACACCTATCACCTGAAAGGGATGTGGGTGGATGATCAGTGGCAGCTTATCACCGGTAACAACCTGAACCCGCGCGCCTGGGGACTGGATCTGGAAAATGCGATCCTTATCCGTGATCCGAAACAGGAACTGCATGCACAGCGTCAGGAAGAGCTGGCCAATATCCGCACTAATACAACCATTATCCGCAGCTACAACGAGTTGGATAACATCCGTGACTATCCGGTCAAAATCAAAAAACTGCTGCGCCGTCTGCGCCGCGTCCGCCTTGACCGTCTGATCAGCCGGATCCTCTGATATACACCTCCCGGCTCCGGCCGGGATTTTTTTATCTCATCTGCGGAGTGTGGTTATGTCCGTGACATTGCGTACCGGTTTAATCGTGTCTTTCAGCCTGCTGCTGAATTCAGGTTGCTCGATGCATCTTGCCAATGACAGCTGGACCGGCCGCGATAAAGCGCAGCATTTTGCTTTTTCGGCCGCAACAGCGATTGCCGCTAATGCTTACGGCGATCACCAGAACTGGCAGCACCGGCACAGCGCACAATTCGGTATCGGATTTTCTGTCGCACTGGGAGCGGCCAAAGAATTTTACGACAGCCGCCCCGGCGGCACCGGCTGGAGTGTGAAAGATTTTGTCTGGGATATCGCCGGTGCTGTTGCCGGTTACAGTCTGTACCAATCGCTGAAATAAAAATCCGATGACCGGACAGTGTTAATTTTGTGAACAACATCACACACAAAATTATTTGTTACCTTTTATCTTTAAACAGTAACATCTCCCCTGAAAATTTAAATAATTAATAACCTTTCGATTTAAATCGTGTTATTTATTTCTATTTATTTTTTAATAGTGAAAATTAAAATTAATACAACGTAAAAAACACAGATATGAAAATAATACTTTCATCATTAAAAAAACAAGAAAAATAATGATCAAAATAAAAAATCCGGAATGAAAATAATATGTCTACGTGCAAACACCTATATTAAAAATAAAATAATAACGTATTCACAATGTTAGATGACAGCAATAAGAATCCACTTATTTCCTTCGTAGTAAAAACCCCGTAATTGCCTGATAATTATAACCATCATCCTTTTTCATTTTACCTATATTCCGAACACAGGCTACTATTATGACATTCAAACTTTCACAAATTACCGTATTGGTAGTTAGTGCGCTTTCCGTATCTGCGGGAATGGCGGCTACTATCGATAAAACAGTTCAAGTAAACAATAACACCCCCGGTCCGGTTATCACCGGCGATAAGTATTCTAACGATACCATCAAATATACGGGCAGCATCAATAATAGTCCAAACACTATTACATTTGTTGGTCGGGAATCGGCAACAGAAAGCAATCAGTATTATTCCTATGGCAAGGATCATAACGATGCTCCCATAGCTATCGGCGTCCACTATGATTACAAATATTTTTATTCACCTGTAGAAGTCGATACCCTGGCGATTACCGATTCCAGTGTCCGCATCAATGGCAAGGCAAACAATTTAACTGTTGGCGGTGACTCTGTTGTCACTATCACCGGCAGTGATGCTTACTCAAATTATCGTGGCGCCAGCTATGAGAAGCCATCTGAATTTACCTCATCATTGACACCTCACCGTAACGACTATAACAACACTCGTCATGATGAAGTCACTATCACCACCGGAAACGGTACTTACAGTGATTCAGCCAAACAATATTTAGATGGCGAACACATCGGTGATATCAAAAAATCAGACAACAGTGATGCAACATTAGCCATCAAAGGCACCAACGTTACTGATGATCGCTTAGAGGCTGATAAAGGCGAATACCTGGTTGCCACCGGTGATACCTTTAACGGCAAAGCTCAGCAGCATGTCGGTGAGCGTTCACTGTCACAAGGCGCAACATTTAACGGCCAGAGCTCACAATATCTCAAAGGTAAAGCCGGTAAAAAAGCAGTATCCCTTGATGCGACCTTCACCGGTGATAAAGCAACCGGCCAGCGGGCAGGACAAACAGTAGATGATAATGGTCTGGCAATCGATTCAAAATTTGACTATGCCGACCAGACTATCAATACCGGTGGTGTCGCCAAAGGTAACACCATCAAAGATGGTGATCAGGTTGTCAAAGGCACAGCAGAAAAAAACAGTATCACTAATGGTAATCAGACCATTGGTGCCGGCGGCAATGCCACCACAAACAGTATTGATAACACCACTGGTACTCACGGTCTTCAGTTAGTCAGTGGTACAGCAACTGACAATACCCTGAAAAACGCCGGTCAGGTCATTGAAAAAGAGGGTTCCGCAAAAAATAACGTTATCGATAATGCCGGTGCTGATCACGGCATCCAGGTAGTACGCGGTAAAGCGATTGATAATACGCTGACCAACACCGATCAGCGTGTTGAGAAAGACGGCCGGGCCTCCGTTAAAAACGATATCACTGACGGCAGCCAGCTTGTGGACGGTTTTGCTGAAAACAATACCATCACTAATAAAGCCGGTAATCGCGGTAAGCAGGTTATTAACGGCACAGCCAATAACAATACGCTGACCGAAACGGATCAACTTGTCGGTAAAAACGGTATTGCCGGGGTTAAAAACAGCATCACCAACGGCAGCCAGGTTGTGGAGGGTTTTGCCGAAAACAATACCATCACTAACAAAGACGGTAATCGCGGTAAGCAGGTTATTAACGGCACAGCCAATAACAATACTCTGACCGAAACGGATCAATTTGTCGGTAAAAACGGTATTGCCGGCATTAAAAACAACATCACCAACGGCAGCCAGATTGTGGAAGGCTTTGCTGAATACAATACCATCACCAATCAGGCAGATAAACGTGGTGAGCAGGTTATCAGCGGTACTGCTGATAATAACAAACTGACTAATACCAATCAGACAGTTAAAAAAGGCGGCCTGGCCGGAGTTAAAAATGACATCACTGATGGTAATCAGTATGTCGGCGGTACTGCCGTTAATAACACCATCAACAATACTGATGCCAAAAAACCGGGCGAACAGATTGTCAGTGGTACAGCAACCACTAACGAGCTGAACAATGTCAGTCAGGTGATTAAGAAAGGCGGCCTTGCCACCGATAATACCCTGACCGGCAATTCTCACTTAACCGTTGAAAATGGCGGTGAAGCGAAAAATAATACCCTCAACGGCGACATCAATATGATTGTTGAGGCGAACGGTAAAGCCACCGGTAAAACTATCTTTAACGGTAAAAACCATCTGGATCTGTATGCTGCCACCACTAATGGTGCGTACGCGGAAGATCTTGCTCTTAGCCAGACCAAAGGCAAAAGCACGGTCACTGTTTATGAAGGTACTCAGGAGCACGATGCCGTCACTATCGGTACCTTAAACGGTAAAGCGGCGGTGAATTTTGACCACCGGACCAACCCGGCAGGTCATACTCAGATGAATATCAATAATCTGGGTAACAATGATCCGGCTCAGTATGATAACACCACGTTAGATTTCACCCTGAACAGTAATATCCTCAATGGTAATTCTGATTTTATCAATACGGACAATGCGTATGGTCAGCACTATGTCACCATCATTGAGCGGGATACCGGTAAAGAAGCGGTTCTGAACCGTCCTCAGTCCGCCGATTTTGCCTATGTGAAAAACGTGGCCGGTGACAGCAATGCTGTCTTTGGCATGAAAGATGCTGACGGGAAAATTCTGGATCTGATGGATGCCGGTACTTATATCCACAATATTCAGACCCGTACCGGTGCCGGTAATGACACCACATGGTCATTCACTGCGACAAATCGCCTGACACCAAGCGCCCGTGCGGTACTTGCACTGTCCTCCGCACCGCAGCTGATGTACAACAACGAAGTTGATCATCTGCGCGCCCGTCTGCACATGCTGCGTAACAGTGACAGTGTTGAGAACGGCCTCTGGATGCAGGGTATCGGCAATAATACCAAAGTGGATAAAGATCAGGTTCAGTACAAACTGAAACACGCCGGTCTGGAGCTGGGCGCGGATTATCAGTTGGCGTTAAACAGTGACAGTAAACTGGTTCTGGGCGGATTCACCGGGTTTGATAAAGGTGATGTCAAAAATGAATGGGCCGGTACCAGCGATATCGACAGCTACACCTTCGGTGCCTATGCCACTTACCTGAATACCAATGGCTGGTATGCCGATGCATTACTGAAATATAACCATTTTGATAATAAACTGAAGACAACGTCCACCAACGGTTATGATGTCAGCAGCGATAATTATTCCACCTCTGTCTGGGGGATGGCACTGGAAACCGGTTATTCCTTTACCTTCAGTAACCAGACTTTTATTACTCCGTACGGTCAGTTAGCCTACAACCAGATGGGTAGTAAAAACATCACACTGAGCAATGAAATGGAAGCTGAAATCAAAAATCAGCGTTCATTCACCAGTGAACTGGGTGTGAATGCCGGTAAAGATTTCAGCTTCAATAATGGCCTGATGTTCTCCCCGTACGTAAAAGCAGCGTGGAATCATCAGTATGAGAACGGAAATGAAGTTGAGTTTAACCGTTACAACACCATTAACAGCGATCTATCCGGCAGCACCGGTAAATTCGGTGCCGGTTTCAATGCCCGCTATAACAACATGAATATTTTCATGGAATTACAGCATATTGCCGGTGATGCGGTTTACTCGCCAATCAACGGACAGATCGGTATCCGCTATAACTTCTGATGCATTGTCAGAACCTGAAAAAAGCTGCCTTATGGCAGCTTTTTTCATCTGGTTAATGATACATTTACAGTAAATAATAAATGCCCTGAAAAATATATTACCCTCAGAAATAATATATCATTCACTTTACAGATAATGCAGGAAGAAAAAATCAAATATAATCAAGATAGCCTTGCTGAATAATATCGTTTAATTTCTTTATACGATAACGAATATTTGAACGTAACCAACTGTCCTGTGTCCATTCATTATCAACCGTTTCCTGGCCAAACAAATGCGATGCAATTTCCCGCTGAGAATAACCTTTGTTCAGGCTATCCATAATTCTTAGTAATAACTTATTATCCTCAGAGAGCGATGAACATTTAGATTTATTATCAAGCACCTCATTGATAATGTCTACATTCTTTTTTTTTACTGTTCAACTCTAGTGATATATATATATATCTATTGAATATATCCTCAGTATCACTTCCGGGATTAACAAAAAACTGGAAGTAACCATGATTATTGAAGACCTTAATACAGTATATTCCATTATTTAAAATGATGGTTCTGTAATCGATATTCTCTTTTTTTAAGATATTTTCTATTGATAAATTACCCTCATGACTCAGCAATACCCTGAATGAGCGTCTGCTGAGCCCTTCTGCCCAGAAAACATCATCTGCTGCACACTCAGGGTCTACATACCTTAATAAACCCCATTTTGTTTCCGCATTCATATCTGCGGCGGTTTGTCTTTGAGGGCCGTCGTGGTGATGTATCCCGGATGTATTACAGTGTAATTCCCAGTCTTCAGTATACTCAGGAATTCTGCGCAGAAACTCCCATGCAATGTCGATACTTCCTTTGATACTCATAACAATACCTCTGCTGACCTGATACTATCTGAATATAAAGATGATTGTATTTTTTTAACTAAATTGTTAAAAACAAAATTAATATATGTAGCTATATCAATCAACCAGAAACAACAATATTCTATTTTTATGTTAAAATCATGCCGAAGTATAAGAACATGAAATGACAATTAGCATCACAACACTGAATAAACTTATGAAAAAGATGGATTATCAATGATATTGCCATGTTTTTATTTATACTTACACTCCCTTATTTTAAGACAAATCCTTGTATTTCACACTTCTGTAAAACTCAATAACATTAAGATTTGTCCTCGTAAATCATACAAGGTGATAATTATAATTTTAAATTTATCCCTTTTTCAAAAACAGACTCCGATATTAGGATAAAATAAAACAGGGCGTTAATAGCTTCGGGGTGTGATAATGAATATAAATGATCACGATATTTACGGTGTGGAATTCGACCCGCTTTTCAGTGAGATTGAAGCTATTCTTACTCAGTCTGAAGAGTCAGCAAATCCGTTGTCAGGAGAAGATGAACTTCCGCAAATTAACTGGATTACTATTTCAGAAAAAACCAGTGAGTTATTGTATCAGTATAAAGATCTGCGTGTCCTGCTGTGGTCATTACGGGCAAATCTGTATATTGACGGAATTTCATCATTATTCAGCGGAATAAAAAATCTGAGTGAACTGGTTGAAAATAACAGTGAATCATTATATCCGAAATCAGAGGATGGCAATATCCGCAGCGGTCATGCTGCGGCGCTGGGATGGTTATCTGCATCACAATGTATTTCAGAACTGAAGCAGACAAAAATCACCACTGACCATCATTATACCCTGAATGATATCGCCTCCATCGACAGCGGTGAAATACGGGATAATTATGCCACATCGCTGAGTGCATTATTAACATCTCTGACAAACAGTGATGAGATTAATATCAGTAATATTTCCGGGCATTTTTCCTCGGTTATACAGTCGCTTGATAAAATTGAAGAGTATGCCAACCAATATACTGACGGTTATATTCTCGATTGCAGCGTACTGAAACAATTCCTGACGCGCTGTATCAGTACCCTTAATCATCTGACCGCGTTCTCTGATGCAGATAATCATGAAGAACCGCAGGCGTTACTCCCTGACGGCAATCATCCGGATACCCCGGTAACCGCATCACCAGGCGGGCCGGTCAGAATTACGGATATTACATTACGTTCCCGTCAGGAAGTCTTAATTATGCTGGACTGCATACTTGATTATTTTCAGCGTTATGAACCCAGCCACCCGGTTCCGATATTTATCCAGCGATCCAAACAAATGATTGGAATGGATTTCGCCTCAATCGTTGAAAAACTCCTTCCGGAGTCAGTCAGCACATTACAACAATTTACCGGAAAGTAATATTTCCATTATTGCAATGAGGATTGTGAGATGGCCAAAGATATCAGCTCTCAGAAATTTATCGGCAGAAATAATGCACCGCGTGTGCAGATTGAGTATGACGTCGAAATTTACGGTTCGCAAAAGAAAGTTGAACTTCCGTTTGTTACCGGCGTTATGACTGATTTATCAGGACATCGCGCCGCTCCGCTGCCATCGGTGGAAGAACGTCAGTTCCTCACCTTTGACCAGGATAATTTTGACTCCAGGATGCGGGCAATTCGTCCCCGCCTTGCCTTCTATGTCGAAAATATGCTCGGCGACAATCCTGAAGAGCTGATGGATATTGAGCTGGAATTTGAATCGATGGAAGACTTCGAGCCGGGTGCGATTGCTGCCCGGGTCCCGCAGATGCAGAAACTGCTGGAAGCACGGGCACATCTGACGGATCTGATCACCTATATGGACGGTAAATCCAGTGCCGAAGATGTAATCCGGCAATTACTGGAACAGCCCGACTTCTTAATCCGCCTGGCAAATGATGCGAAAGGCACCGTCGCTTCTGCCGAAGCCGATATTACTGATGTGAACGGGGAGAATGACGAATGAGTGAGCAATTAGCCCGGAGTACGGGCGCAACAGAACAGTCGGTACTGACTGCCTCCGGTGAACAGAGTGAATTAGATATTCTGTTACAGCGTTCATTCAGACCCAGCACCACAGAAGCGTCTGTCGCCGTCCGCAGTGCCATCAACACCCTGGCGGAATACGCCAATTTCGGCAAAGTAAAAGTCAGCCGGGATGTGGTGCTGACCATTGAATCCATGGTCGCGGAGATTGATGATAAATTATCTGCGCAAATGAACCGGATACTTCACAACAAAGAGTATCAGAAACTGGAATCCTCCTGGCGCGGACTCAGCTATCTTGTTGATAATACGGATGTCAGTGAAACACTGAAGATCCGTGTATTAAATATCAGCAAAGATGAGCTGTCCAAAACGCTCCGCCGCTACCGGGGTTCCGCCTGGGATCAGAGCCCGATCTTTAAAGCGGTATATGAACAGGAATACGGCCAGTTTGGTGGTGAGCCGTTCGGCTGCATGATCGGCGACTTTGAATTTGATCACAGCAACAAAAGCGTCTCTCTGCTGACAGAAATTTCCAAAATTGCCGCCGCAGCGCACTGCCCGTTTATTACCTCCGCCGCACCATCCATCATGCAGATGAATAACTGGCAGGAGCTGGGGAACCCGCGCGATATCGGCAAGATTTTTACCACGCCGGAATATGCGACATGGCGGCGTCTGCGTGACAGCAATGACTCCCGTTATCTGGTGATGACGATGCCGCGTTTTCTCTCCCGCCTGCCGTATGGTGAGAAAACCAATCCGATTGAGGATTTCGCCTTCGAGGAAGTCGTGAATCCGTATGATGTCAATGACTTCAGCTGGACCAACGCGGCCTATGCCATGGGGGTGAATATCAACCGTGCCTTTGCTGAGTACGGCTGGTGCTCACGTATCCGCGGGATTGAATCGGGTGGTTCGGTGGAAGAATTACCGGCTTATGCATTCCCGTCAGACGAAGGCGGTTATGAACTGACCTGTCCGACGGAAATTGCCATTTCCGATCGCCGGGAAAATGAATTATCCAATGCCGGATTTTTACCGCTGGTTTACCGCAAACATTCTGACTTTGCTGCCTTTATCGGTTCCTGCACACTGCACAAACCGGTGATTTACGAAGATCCGGATGCCACTGCGAATGCGAAATTATCCGCCCGTCTGCCTTATATTTTTGCCACCTGCCGGTTTGCACATTACCTCAAATGTATTGTGCGCGACAAAATCGGTTCTTTCCGCTCACGGGATGATATGCAGATCTGGCTGAATGACTGGCTGATGAAATATGTTGACGGCGATCCGACTATTTCCACGGAAGCCACAAAAGCAAAACGTCCGTTAGCCGCTGCCGAAGTGCATGTGGAAGATGTTGAAGATGACCCGGGTTTTTATAAAGCACATTTTTATTTACGCCCGCATTATCAGCTGGAAGGAATGACCGTGTCATTGCGCCTGGTTTCTAAATTACCTTCCAGTAAAGAAAATAATAAATAAAAGATTTATTGCTGAGCATGAATACGTATTTTTACCATCAGGAGATACATTCTCAGGGACGAGAAAATGATATCTATATTTCATATCAGAAATATATTTAATTGTCGTAATATCAATTCAGGAGTGAATTAAATGACAGCATTAGTCGATTATTTTTTAAAAATTGAAGGTGTTGAGGGTGAATCTCCGGATCAGCAATATGGCGGCTGGATCCAGCTTCAGGCCTGGCAATGGTCCGAAGAAAACGCCGGCCGCTGGGGTTTCGGCAGTGGCGGCGGTTCCGGTAAAGTGGAAATGAAAGACTTTGAATTCCGCATGGTCAGTAACAAAGCATCACCAAAACTGTTTCTGATGTGTGCGACCGGGGAACATATTCCGCAGGCAAAACTGGTATGCCGTAAATCCGGCAACGGTCAGCAGGATTTTATGACTGTTACCTTCAGTAATTGTCTGGTTTCAACCTTTAAAACGGTCGGTAATATGCCTCTTGACCCGCAGACTAAAGTGGATACAGATACCGTACTGCCGACAGATGTTATCAGTCTGAACTTTGCCCGCATTGAAGTGGAATATAAAGAGCAGAAAAATGATGGTTCCATGGGTGCCATTATTAAAGCAGGTTATGACCTGAAGGCAAACGCCCGTATTTAACCGGCTGTAATACAGGAAAACTATGTCGCGATTATTATTTATCTGTAAGACGGATAAATAATGTATTGCGGTATGGTTTTCCCTTTACGGAAAAATAAAACATGAAATCATCCGCTCCGATGTTATTTGATAAATTAAGTCTGAACAGACGAAGAATACATTTACCGCAGTGGCGTGATGTTTTATTACGCGATATTGAATTGTTATTAAATGATGCCGCACACAGCGCCTCATTAGCATTAGATAAAAAAACATACTGTATTAATTCAGTGATTAATTACGGGCTGCCGACACTCAGTGCAAAAGTCCCGGTAAATACAGACCCGATTGTGCTGGCAAAAAAGATACAGCAAATCATTGCAACATTTGAACCGAGACTGGACCCGCGCTCAATCCGGGTCACACCGTTTGTGAATAAGAATGAAACCTGGACCCTGGCACTGCTTTTCGACATTTATGCCAAAACCAATTTGCCGGGTGAAGATCTTACCGTGAATTTACGTATCGCGCTGGATTATTCATACGGCAGTGTCCGCGTCATCTGATCCGGCACACTGACTTTAACGACAGGATACCCTTATGCTGAGTGACCGTTTTCTGACATTGTACAACGAGGAATTGCGTTTCCTGCGGGAGGAAGGGCTGCTGTTCGCCAAAGCCAATCCCCAGGTGGCGCAGCATCTCGGCATGATGCCGGACGGCGTTCTCGATCCTTTCGTTGAACGCCTGCTGGAAGGTACCGCTTTTCTCAGCGCGCGTGTGCATGAGCGGCTCAATAATGAACAGCCGGAAGTGGCTATTCAGATGATAAACCGCCTCGCGCCTTACTGGTTTACCCCGCTGCCCTCCATCGCCACTGTCGCGGTGGAACCGGATCTGACGTCCCCGCAGTGGCATTCGGATGTCACACTGCCGCGGGGCAGTAAACTGACGCTTCACGATACCGCTCCCGGCCACCGAAATGCGACCTTTACCACCGGCCGTGATCTGAATATTCAGCCGCTGGTGATTGCACATGCCGAATGTGCCACCACCCCGTCAGCACAACTTCCGCAGTCCGTGCTGCAATGCATGCAGGATGGCAGAGCACATATCTCCCTGACCATGAACACACAGGGGGTAGTGTCATTATCTGAACTGAATTTTTCGCCGATGACACTGACATTTGCAGGCGATATCGTGCATGCCAACCAACTGCTGACCGCTATTCAGAGTGATACGCTGAGAGTGATCCTGTGGTGCAGACAGGATAATAACGCACCGCAGATGCATCTGCTGGAGCCGGGAAATATCCGCCAGGCCGGGTTACAGGCGGAAGATGCTCTGTTACCGGCGGTCAGCGGGGAATTGCCGGGCAGCCGCCTGCTGCGGGAATACTTTGCCGCCCCGTCCCGCTTTTTCAGTATTGAACTGCACGGCCTGATGCCGTTTTTACAGGCGGGCGACAAATGCACGGAATTCAATATGATTTTTGTGCTGAATAAAACGCCGGTTAAGTTAACCGGTAATGTCAGCAAGGATGATTTCCGTCTGTTTTCCACCCCGGTGATTAATTTATCGCGCCGCCGGTGCAGCCCGGTGCTGGTCAACGGCGAGCATACCGAATATCCGGTTATTGTCGATAAACTCAACCCCGGTCTGTATGAAATCCATCATCTGTTACAGGTGGACGGCCTGCTGGCGGATAAAGGCTATGTGCCCTTCTCCCCGCTGCACGGCTATGCCCGCTTTGACGAGCCGCCGGTTTCCGCCGGTTACAGCCTGCGCCGTGTCCGCCGTGTGACAGAAGACAAATATGACAGTGCACCGGCCATGCCGAAAGACAGCCTGTTTATCTCGCTCTCCGCCGGTCCCGATAATTTTTCGCCGGACAGTGTCCGTTCCCTGAGCATTGAAGCACTGGTATGTGATCGTCATCTTGATCCTTCCCGTCTGCAGCAGCCGGTCTTCCGTCCGGACACCGCGCTGCCGGTAGGTCCGGTCGAAATCCTGCGCACACCGTCCCGCCCGCAGGGCGTACCGTGCAGCACACAGGCGTGGAAAGTGCTCCAGTTACTCTCTGTCAACCCGCTGCGCTACGCCCTGCCGGATTTTCAGGATAACAGCCAGCTGCTCAGAGAATGGCTTTCCCTGTTCTGTCCGCCGGATGACAGCCGTCAGCAGCGCCGGATCGACAGTCTGCGGCACGCCGTTATTGCACACCGCTTTGAATGTAACCCGCTGCCCGGCCCGCTGGCCTGGAGCCGGGGCGCTGAAATCACAATCGATTTGCGGGGTAATCATCACAGTGACCGCGGTGCATGGCTGTTTGCCCGCATTCTTCATCATGCTCTCGCGGAGTATTGCGAACTGGGGCAGACGCTGAGGATGCAGCTGAATGTTGATAGTGAACCACTTGCACAATGGGAGCCGATTGATGGCAGATAAAACACCGCTCCGTATCAACGGGCTCAGTGCCAGACAGGATTTCGCCGAAGTATTGCGCCGCATTGAGCGGGTCAGCCCGGATCTCGCGGCAAACGGCGTGGTGCGCGGAAGCAGCCCCGCCCGACTGCGGATAATCCAGACCGCCGATACCGGATTTGCCCCGCGTGAGGTAGCCGATATCCGCCAGTCTGCCAATCCGGTCACCAATGCCGCGGAAATTACTGTCTGGTGCCGCCATTTCGGGATGTTCGCCCCTTACGGTCCGCTGCCGATTCACATTACCGAGCATGCCCGTACCGAATTACTGGCGCGCCGCAGCCATGCTTTTCAGGACTTTTCATCGCTGCTCAGTCAGCGTCTGGCGCTGTTTTCCTACCGGGCACAGACTCAGCTGCATGTCGCGGCCGGACATGACAAAAACAATAAAAATGCATTTCAGCAGCGGATGAACCAGGTGACCGGCATTTCACCGCAGCTCTCTGCCGGTGAGCATGTTCACCGGCTCCGGCAGGCGTTTCCCGGCTGCTATCTGCCCGGGCGCAGTATCCTGAAAAACTTACAGTCACTGCTGACACACTATTTTGCCGTTCCCGTCACTGTTCAGGCCAGGCAGGGTATGTGGATTGATGATCCGCAGAATGCCGCCAGCCAGCGGATGGGACGCCTCGGCAAAACCCGCGCCGGAAAACGTTTTTTTGATGTCGAACACAGCCTGTCTGTACAGATAGGCCCGGTGGGCAGTCAGCAATATCACCTGTTCCAGCGCGGCAGTGAACGTCTGAAAGTGCTGGTGGCGGTCTGCAACGATTTTGTCGCACACCGCCGTGTACTGGATGTGAAGCTGCTGATCCGGACATCCCCTGATATGGCCGGTCACACCGGCAGCGGAAAACTGGGCCGCAGCGGCTGGCTGAAACCGGACGGCACAATCCGGATTCAGTCCCTGTATACAACCGCAGCCTGATGCAATTAACCCGATATGCAATGAAAGGATGAGTGTTATGCCCCTGATTGAAATTGATAATGAAAAGCTCAACGGGATCGATGCTTTCCCGCTCAGCTTTACCGCGCAGGAACATCTTTCGCAGGATCCGGTTTACCGCCTGACGTTTCAGGTCCCGGATCCTGATCTGGATATCGGGGAACTGCTCGGTGAAAAAACTCTTATCTCTGTTGAACAGCCGGATCAGAGCCGCCGCACCTTCACTGCCCGCGTGGTCGCGGGGGGTGATGAGGGGCAGCATCAGGATCAGTATGTTTATCAGCTGGAACTGCGCAGCTGGTTATGGTTTCTGATGCAGAACCGCAACTGCCGTATCTTCCAGCACCGCAACGTACTCACTATTATCGAGGAGATATTTACCCGTTACAGTGTGGCGGATTACCGCATTGAAACGGAGGGAACCTATCCGGATAAAGAGTATTGCGTCCAGTTCGGTGAAAGCGATTTCAGTTTTGTCAGCCGCCTGATGGAAGATGCCGGGCTTTGGTATTACATCGACCACAGTGATAACCGGGATGTCATGGTGATCACCGACCACCAGCAGTTCAAACCGCTGAGTGACGGCTATGATTCTCTGAGCTTCCTGCCGGACAGTGAAGAGCACCGCGCTATCCGTGAAGGTATCCAGCGCATCCGCCGCAACCGCCGTATCCACGCCAGTGAGGTGGTATTGCGTGATTTCGACTTCCTTAAGCCGCGCCACTCCCTCCAGACTCAGGCGGAAGAGAAACGTCCTCATTTACAGGGTATTCCGCTGGAATGGTATGACTATGCCGCCGGTTACGATGACGTGCAGCAGGGCGAAGTGATTGCCCGCAAACGCCTGGAGGCATTCCGCTGTGAAAACCAGATCCTGCAGGGCGAAAGCAATGCCACCGGGCTGAAACCGGGACATACTTTTGAACTGAATCAGCACCCGGATTCAACCCGCAACCGTGGATTTAAAGTGCTCGGCTGTGATTATACGTTTATCCAGGACGGCCCGGACAGCAGCAGCACCGGACGGCGGGTTTCCTGTCGTTTCCGCGCACTGAACGACGATGAGGTTTACCGTCCGCTCTGCCGGACACCCCGCCCGCAAATTCCGGGGATTCAGAGCGCGACAGTGGTCGGTGCACCGGACTCCGAGGTTCATACCGATAAATATGCCCGTATCCGCGTGCATTTCCACTGGGATCGTTACAAAACCACGGAAGAGGACAGCTCCTGCTGGATCCGGGTGATCCAGGCCTGGGCCGGTAAAGGCTGGGGTGTCCTGGCGATGCCCCGTGTCGGCCAGGAAGTGCTGGTAACCTATATTGACGGCGATCTGGACAGACCGATGGTGACCGGGATTGTCTATAACGGCGAAAACCCGCCGCCGTATCAGTTACCGGAGCATATCAACTATTCCGGCCTGGTCTCCCGTTCGCTGCGCCACGGTATGCCGCAACACGCCAGCCAGATCACCTTTGATGACAAACGCTACAATGAGCGGGTGATGATCCATGCCGAGCGTGATATGCAGCACACCGTTGAGCGTAACTCTGCTGCCACCACCGGCCAGGATCGCTATGAAGTGGTAAAACGCACGGCGACAGACTGGTTTAAAAATCATGTCTCCTATAAGGACGTTAATTTCTCATTTACCGGATTTAATTTCAGTGCCACCGGTACCAATATCAGCCTGACCGGTCTGAGTATCAGTATGACCGGCGCCAGCATCGGACTCACCGGTGTCAGCACCTCCTTTACCGGAGTGAGTACTTCCTTTACCGGAATCAGCACGTCGTTTACCGGGCAATCCACATCATTCACCGGCAGCAGTGACTCCTCAACCGGCGTCAGTAATTCCCGGACCGGAAGCAGTACCTCGTTTACCGGTACCAGCAGTTCCATGACCGGCAGCTCACACAGCCTCACCGGCTTCAGCACCAGTATGACCGGCTGTTCCGCCTCCAAAACCGGTCAAAGCTACAGTGCCACCGGCTCAAGCCTTTCCCATACCGGCACCAGTGTCAGTACCACCGGCAGCAGCACCTCAAGCACCGGTGTCAGTGTCAGTACCACCGGCAGCAGTACCAGTGTCACCGGTGTCAGTGTCAGCACCACCGGCAGCAGCACCAGTGTCACCGGAAGCAGTGTAACTGCAGTCGGCTCTTCCGTATCCGCGACAGGAAGCAGTGTCGGAGTGAAAGGCAGTGATGTCTCTGCCACCGGCAGCTCCGTCAGTACCACCGGCAGTGATATTTCAGCAAAAGGCTCCAGTATGTCCGTCACCGGATTTTCTTTCAGCTATACCGGCGCCAGTTACTCCGATACCGGGATTGACCTGAAAACGGTCGGTATGCAGAGCAAAAATTAAAAGGAAGCATGATGCGTATTATTCGTCCTCAGCAACTTGCTGTACTCAGAAACAGCTACCAGATTGGCAGGGAATGCCGGTCCGGTATCAGTGTGATCGCGGGCAGTTATTTATCCGCCCCTGATCACTTTGTCACTGAAGCACAGATTTGGCAGGCATGGAAGTCTGCCCCCCTTTCCTTTCGGATGTTGGACACCGCTGAGCCGAAACCGCATGCCGAATATATCCTTGCCGGTCATGCCGGAACCGGGCAGACACTCACGGCACTGGATGTTGCCGTCCGGGTCGGCTCACTCAGCCGGGCCTGGCGTCTTGAGGGGGAGCCGTTTACCCGGGTTGCGATGGATCACACCGAAGCGCCGGGCGGCAGCGACTGCAAAGAAAACCCGCTGGGCAAAAACGCCCGCAGCGGTACACGCCCGGTGCTGAGAGAGGCCCGCGCCGACGGAGCCGCAGACCCTTATATCAACCTGGCCGCACCTTCACCGGTGCCGCCGGATTTTCATGTCCGCCGCAGACACATTGATGCCGTCGCTCACGTGATGACCGACAAACAGTATATGGAAAGCTGGTTTCCCGGGCTGCCGCCGGCCATTGACTATCGTTATTTTCAGATGGCACCGCCGCAGCAGCAGCTTTCCGCCTCTCAGTGGCCGCGCCATGTACCGTTTGAACTGCACGGCTTCAGGCCGGATAACGCGGTGATTTCCGGTACATTCCCTGCTGTCCGTGCCAGAGCATTTGCGATCGGTAAAGATGCGGCAACCGCAGAAGAGATAATCCTGGAGAAAAAGACCCTGTGGCTGCTGCCGGATGATGACCTTTGTCTGACGATTTTCACCGGCAGTATTCCGCTGCCCCACCTGTTTGCCACCCCGGCTGTCACACTGCTGGCCGCGCTGGACACCGATGGGGCGGAACGACCGCTGACGCATTATCAGGATGTGTATCAGCGCCGCAGCCGGACCGATACCGCCAATTTTGAATTTCTCCGCGACCGGGAACTGATGCCGGAAAACAGTCATTTCAATGTGATCCGCGATATGGCGGAACACCCGGATTCTCTGCGCTACAATGCCCGCCCGCTGACAAAGCAGGATACCGATACGTTTTACCGGGACGTGGAAAAAGCAATCGCACTGCATGAAGAGAATCAGCAACAATACTTCGCCCCGCCGCCGGAGCAGAACGCTGCCGTGCCGGTCAGTGATACGCTGCGCCGGAAAACAGTACAGCCGGCACCGGATTGCGGGGCGGTAACCGAACACCGGGACTTTATCTCACTCTCCTTTGCCAACACAACATTACAGGGAAAAACCTTTAAACACTGCCATTTTAATCAGTGTGATTTCAGTGAATCACAGCTGGCGCAATGCCACTTTGAACACTGCCGGTTTACATCATGTCTGTTTACCGGGGCGGTGATAACAGATTCACAACTGACCGGCGGCCGCTTTCAGCTCAGTAATCTGAGCGGAAGTACATTTACCGGCACACGCTGGGAAAACCTCACGCTGGATGACTGCCTGCTGGAAAAAGGGGTATTCACCCGCTGCACCTGGGCGAAATGTCTGATCAATGACACACAGATCATCCGCAGCGGATTCACAGAGTGTGATATCAGCGGCGTGATGCTGTCCCGGTCCGGACTGACACATTCCGGTTTCCGGCAGAGCACGCTGACATCCCTGATCGCCGATAAAACAGAGGCTGACGGCGTACAGTTTACCGGGTGCAGTCTGACAAAAAGCTCACTGATCGGCGGAAACTGGAAAACATGTACATTTACTGACACCACACTGGAGAGTGTGACATCCGGTCAGTACACCGATTTTTCCGGCAGCAGCTTTACCGGCTGCCATCTGAACAAAACCGGTTTCAACAGTGCCGGATTAAATCACTGCCGCTTTTCCGGATGTGAGCTGATCGAAACCTGCGCCGACGACAGCAACCTGACCGGCGCGGTTTTCAGTCACTGTGATATGGCCGGAATACGCCTGAAAGATGCAGTAATGATCCATGCCTCACTGACCAAAAGCAGTCTTCAGCAGGCCATGCTCTATAACGCCGATCTCCGTGACAGTACTTTCCGGCAGTGTAATTTCGCCGGGGCAAACCTGGCCATGATGAACGGCAATTCCGGCACTCACTTTGATTTATGCCTGATGGACGGCGCACATCTGTTACCGCGCCGCTTCCGGCTCACCGCCTGACAGGAGATCTGAATGAACGAAACCGCAAAACAGATTATGGATTTGCAGGCTGTGAAACTGATCCGCGATAAGCATTTCAGTCAGCTGCAGCTGAAAGATGACACCATGACACATCTGCATTTTACAGACTGCCGCTTTGATCATCTCAGCACGGAGAATGTTCAGGCGCATCAGCTCTGTTTTCTGCGCTGTAAATTCGCTGCCGTGTCACTGAGTAAAAGCCTGTTAAATTCCTGCACTTTTATTGAGTGTGAGATAGACACTATCACACTGACAGAGTGCGGCCTGCTCAGTGTCTCTTTGCAGCAGACCACCATACAGTCACTGAATGCCGGAAAATGCCTCGCGGAACGCTGCATGATTTCCGGCGGTAAGGTCAGTGAGAGTGTCTGGAAAGAGGTTTCCCTGAGTTACTGGTCGGCGAATGACTGTGAGATAAACAACTGGCATACGGAAGGCGGCCTCGTGCAGGACAGCAACTGGTTCGGCTGCACTCTGACACAATTCCGCTGTACCGGAGCGCAGATTACCCGCCTGGTTTCCGGTAACAGCAAACTGACCGATTGTCAGTTTACCGGCAATGAATGCGACATCCTGGTCTGGCAGAACTGCCTGCTGACACGGACTGACCTGCGGAAACTGAATCTCACCTCCGCCGGGTTCGCCAAATCCCGGCTGGAACAGTGCCGCCTCGACGGCAGTAATCTGCACTATGCACAGTTTAATGAAGGATCACTGCACGACTGCACACTGACCGGCACACAACTGACCTGCGCCCAGTTTACTGATACTGAACTGTATCAGTGTGACCTGAGCGGCGCACAACTGATTTCAGCCGTTCTGGTACGGGCCGTGCTCACTCACTGCATTCTGGATGATACGAAATTAACCCGCACCGATATGCGTTTCTGTCAGCTGAAACAAACTCCGCTGCACAGCGCGGCCGTACAGAAAGTACGCCTGCACGGTGCGGAAACCGGTCTGACTGACCGCGGGCAGAAAGCGGATGAACCGCTGCTGACATCCGTTGATTTATGGTACGCCCGGCATCAGCCCGGCCTGAAAGATGACACCGGATCCCCCCGTTTAACCCCAGGAGCCAGCCGTTATGTTTGACACAATACATCATACTGATACACCGGTCTTATCCGGCAGACCGCTTTTTTCCGCCCCGGAAACTCCGGTTATCGCCGCAACACGGCTTATTGCCGGCGAAAACGGAGAGCTGCTGTTGCAGTCACATCCGTATTCCGCCGTGACTACCGCAGCCGGGTGCCTGATCGCCCCGGAGAAAGGCGATCTGGTCTGCGCCATGGTACAGGGAGACTGTGCCTATGTGCTGTCCGTTCTGGAACGGCATGCCGCCACCGCACCGCTGATACTCGGCACGCAGGATACGCCTCTGCATATCCGTGCACCGTCACTGGCGCTGGAAGCATCAGAGAGCATCACAATGAAAACCTCCCGCTTTTCCCTGGTATCACACACCTCAAAGTGGGTCGCACAAACACTGCGGCAGATTGCCGGTTCTCTGTTTATCAGTGCGGAAAATGCCCACAAAAAGGTTGAAAACCTTGATGCCACCGAAGCCGGTCACATTGCCCAGCATGCCGAAAAAAGCATGGTTCTGGACAATGAAATCGGCGCTATCACATCACGTGCCGTCCTTCGTATTGATGGCGGCCAGGTACATATGGGGTGACCACATGACAGCAGCAAACACACGGGCAGGCGGTATCAGTTTCTCCGGATGCGAGCCGATGATCCCGATCCCGGGACCTAATATCGCCCCGAACGCCACAGGTATACCCAATGTCTTCAATTATTTCTGCTGCGGCGGTAACGAGCAGAATCTGATGTCGATACGGGCATCAACCATTTCCACCGGCATTGTTATCGGTGCCACCGGAGCAAACTCAGCGCAGATGATGCCCGTTCAGGGCTCAGGCAAATATTTTATTCAGGGCTGCCCGGCGACCCGGCTGGGCGATACGAGTATGACGAATAACTGCAACGCGCCCGGCACCCAGATTGCGCCGAGCCAGACGAAGTATTTTATCAATGCCTGATTACCGCAGATGGCTGCGCTGCCTGCTGACAGTGCCGGGTATTGCACTTCTCAGCAGTTGCAGTCTGATTTGGCCGGACACGCCGGAACCGCTGCCCGCGGACAGAACCGTCAATCTGCGGATTGATGCGGCGGCCCGGGTTAACACCGACAGAGCAGGTAACACACTGCCTGTCCGGATTTGTGTCTTTGAAATCAGCAGGGATGACTGGCAGCCGCCCGGTCTCTACCGGAACGCCCCCTGCGATGAAGCTGCACCGGACCCGGTCATGATCCGTCAGATGCAGCATATTTTAACCCCCGGTGAATCCCGCCGGTATTCCTTTGCGATCCCGCGGGAAGCAACACGCTGGCTGCTTGTGGCCGCGGAGTTTCAAATCCCGGGAAAAATAAAAATACTGTTCTGATCAATACGGAAGTTAATAAAAATTCAAATGTTGTTGTCGTGGTCAGGGAGCGCAGTCTGACACAGATGAAAGTACCTGTTTCAGATAAGCCCTGACACCACGCTTGAGGACGGAACTGAGGACATAATTATGTTGTTAAAACAGCGTGTTGCCTGGGTTGAAGGAATGCTGATGGAACCTCAGCATTTTCAGCAGCAGGAGCGGTATTTCGAACATTACACGGATATGCGTATCCGCAGCACAGATGCTCTGGCCTGGGGTTTCCGTCAGATACATCTCGACACCGGATTACTCGATCAGGGAAAAATCGCCCTGACCCGTGCCCGCGGCGTTTTTCCTGACGGCACCCCGTTTGATCTCGGCAGTGACAACCCGCTGCCGGTGCCGTTTGATCCGGGACCGGACTGTCAGGGACACATTATTTGTCTCTCTGTCCTGATGGATATGCCGGGGAATACCTTTATCGATCTGTCACAAAGCAAAGGACAGAGCCGCTTCAGTGTGATTAACGCCGATGTCCGTGACCGCAACGCCGGTCTGGCCTCAGAGGGCACACCGCAGATGGCCACACTCCAGCTCGGGGATCTCTGTACCCGGCTGAATATCCGGAGTGCAATCAGCGATGCGGAATCCCTGCTGCCTGTAGCCCGGATCACCGAAAAAACCCGCGACGGCCGCCTGATACTGGATGATAAATTCCTGCCGCCGATGCTGGATTTCCGCGCCTGCGGCTGGCTGAAAAGTGCCGTTACCGAACTGCTCGGTCTGATGGTACAGCGGCTGGAGAGTGTTTACCGTCCGGATGTTCCGCTGACCACCGGCGGGCTGACTGAATTACTGGAACTTTTGCTGTTACAGACACTGAGTGAATACCATCTGCGTCTTGCTCATCTGCTGTCACTGCCTCAGGTTCATCCTGAACGGATGTTTTTCACGCTGCTGGGTCTGCTCGGCCGCCTGAGCATCATTCCGGGCAAAGAGAATACGTCGCTGCACCAGGATTTCCATTATTCACACAATGAGCCGCAGGATGCCTATTTCAGGCTGTTTGCCGCACTGCGCCGTGCCCTGTCACTGGTGATTGAGGCACCGGCCATCGCCCTGCCGTTTATCGAGCGCGGCGACAATATCTATCTGTACCAGAATGATCCGCAGTTACGTCTGGAAAAACTGATCTTTATCGTCAGTGCGGAGTTGCCGGGCGATACCATGAGAAGTCATTTCCCTGCCCAGACAAAACTGGCGCCGGTGGAAAAAATTGTCCAGCTCATCGATTTGCAATTGCCGGGCGTGCGCATCACTCCGATGTCATCACCGCCGCGCCACATCCCGTATTACCCGAACAGTGTTTACTTTGAGGTGGATAATGCGGATCCGATGTACAGAGATATGCTGGCCGGCAGTGCCGCGGCACTGAGTATTGTCGGTGATTTCCCGGGATTACGTTTTGAGGCATGGGGCTTACGCCAGGGGAGAGTAGGATGAATGAATTCGAACGCCAGATCAGGAGTGCCATATCGGCGGCCCGTACAGGAGTGAAACAGGCCGAGCACTCATTAACTAACCCGATATGGCAGGCCAAAAGCACTGCCGCCTCCATCGGCGGCATCATTCCGGCCGGGATGCGGGGGATGGGCAACGCGCAGCCTCAGGATGACGACCAGCCGGAATTCACGGCGGCTAATGAAGATCCGCCGGTATCATCTGTGAACCGGACGCAGGGAAAACATAACCCGCTTCCGCCGATGCGCCCCTCACAGCAGCGGGAGCATCAGCAGAGTTCCCGCACGACCGGACAAAACACGTCACTGTTCGGTCTCTGGCATAACCCGTATGTTTCCGCCGCGATGCCGCTGCTGTTGCAGATTGAGTGGTTCCGTAATGAACCAGAGACCGATTTTGTCTGTGCCCGCCTGCAGATTGTCAGAAAACTGGAGTTTTTCCGCAAAGATCTGCGTAAACAGGGTTTTCCGCCGGAGGAGATCGATCACCTCTCTTATCTTATCTGCACCTATGCAGACGGTCTTTTTACCGACATGGTGAAAGAGGAGATGACGGGGCTGAGTCTGCTGGTGGAATTTCATAAAGATGCCTGGGGCGGTGAGAACTGCTTTGAGCATCTGAAAGAATACATCAGCAATCCGCAGGACAACCGTGATGTGCTTGAGTTCTATTATCTGATCCTGTCCATGGGATTTGAGGGAAAATACCGGATGCTGGAACGCGGAGCGGTATTACTGATGGATCTGCGCAATCACCTCAGCGGCCTGCTCTATTCACAGAATACCACCCTGTTCTTATCCGATGTCAGGGCGGAGAAAGTTAAGCCGCCGAAACGCCGGTTTATCACCGCATTACGTATCCTTATCACCGGGCTTATCCTGGCCGTTATCGCCTACGGTATTTCCGCCTGGTATCTTCATGAGCAGGCACGTCAGATCCGTAATGATATTCTGGCGTGGGTTCCGCCGGAGCCGCGCAAAATTAATATCATGGAAACCCTGCCGAACCCGCTGACACAAATATTAAGCGAGGGCTGGCTGGAAGTCCGTAAAGATCCGCGCGGCTGGCTGCTGATCTTCACCTCTGACGGTGCGTTCCTGACCGGTAAATCCGAACTGACGGAAGATTTCCTCAGCAAACGCAACATCGAACGTCTGGGTGCCGCCCTTGCGCCGTGGCCGGGGGACCTGGAAGTTATCGGTCATACCGATGCCACCCCGTTCCGCAAAACCTCCGCCAATAACAACCTGAAGCTGTCGGAAGCCCGCGCCGTGGTTGTCGCCGATATTCTGCGGACCAATACCATGATTAATCAGACCCATAACCGCGAAATTACCGCGACAGGCCGGGGTGAAAGCGATCCAATCGCCGATAACACCACAGATGAAGGCCGCAAACGTAACCGCCGCGTTGATATCTTATGGAAAATCGGCAAACGCGATGCGGAACAGGCCATGCAGGGCTATCAGGACGGTGATGTTCCGGCGGTGCTGAACAGCACCCCTGCACCGTCGGCAGGTAATTATGATAACAACACTTCAGCGGAACCGCCTGTGCTCCCGGCCTGGATGAAGTAACGGTATACAAGGACGTATTATGATCAGACGATTTATTATCCTTATCATCGCATTGATTCTCAGCTACATCATCTGGTGGGTCGGACCGATGATTGCCATCGGCAACTTCTACCCGCTCGCGCGGGTGCTGGTACGCCAGATCATTATCGGTATTATTCTTTTCTGGGCGTTATGGCCGTTTGTGGCTTTCCTGTTCAGCCGTCTGTTCCGGTTTCTCCGCACCCCGCTGCCGAAACCGAAAAAGAAGATTATCCAGCTTGACCGGGTGACTGCCCGTTTTACCGATGCCATCCGGACGCTGCAATTTATTGCGCTGGCGGGTAAAAAAACCCGCAGTGAGCGGATGAAAATCCATCTCAGCCGTGAATATATCAACAACAAACCCTGGTTTGTGGTGATGGGGCCTGCCGGATGCGGCAAAACCTCTGTGATTTATGACAGCGGCGAACAGTTCCTGCTTTCCGAGCAGTACGGATTATCCCGCACAACCGATGTCGGTCCGACAGTGGATTGTAACTGGTGGCTGACAGAGCGGGCTGTGTATATTGATACCGCCGGGGAATGGGTGCAGATGCACGGACAGAGTGATGACGCCGGAAATGCGCGTCAGAAATTGTACGCCCTTATCCGTAAACACCGCCGCTATCCCGGCATCGACGGGATTATTTTGTGTGCGGATGTCGGCACACTGCTGTATGCCCCGCTGACTGAGCGGAAATCACTGGCAGATACACTGCGTATCCGCATCCTCGAAATGGCCGCTCTTTTTCAGTCTGATATTCCGGTCTATCTTCTGCTGAATAATATTGACCATCTGCCCGGCGGTGAGGCATTTCTGAACATCGCCGATGACGACCTGCTCGCAGGCGGTCTGGGGATCAAACTGCAATGTACTGACGATCACCGTAATAATTTCATTCATGATGAAAATACCTATCACCAGTTTCAGATCCGGGTCAGCAACTATATTCTTGAAACCCTGCACAATGTGCCGGATGACGGATTACGCCACCAGCTGCTGCTGTTTATTGAATCGCTCGGCGCACTGCAAAAGCCGCTGTTTTCCTTCCTTGAACAGATTTTTCCGGCCTCGGCCACCGGCTACACCGGATGCCTGCGGCAGCTGTGGATGGGCAGTACCATTCCGCTGATAGCCCGCGAGAGCCTGTATAACGCAGAGGCGGACGGACTGTTTGATGAGCGTCAGTCCGGCGGAATGTACCTCCCGGCGCTGACTCAGGCCATCACCGAGCGGGGCGTGCTGCACAGTGCCCGCTACCGTCCGCTGCGTAACAAGCTGTTTTCCGCCGCCCGCTATTTCGCAGTAACCGCCGGTCTGCTGGCTGCGGTGATGCTGCTCTCCTCCCGCTATTTCTGGGAATCGGATTTTATCGCCTATGCCAGCGCCCGCTTTGAGGAAACCAAGCGGATCGTCCGCGATATTCCGGTGACCAGCCAGTTTAATGATGACCTGATCGCCGCTTATGAACAGCTCGGTTATATCAACACGCAGTTTCTGGAAAGTTCACCGCCGCTGCTGACACCGTATTTCGAGCACAAACTGCTGAGCAGTGCGATGGAAAAGACATACCGCCGTCATCTCTACAAGATTTTCTGGCCTGCTGTGGAAAATTATATCGCCAACGAACTGAAACAGAGTGCGTTCAGCGGTAATACCGATGCCTACGACACCCTCAAGGTCTATCTGATGATGGTTTATCCCTCATACCGGGAGCCGGAGGCGCTGGAAAACTGGTTTATGATCCGCTGGGAAAACTACGCGGTCCAGGGCTATACCGAAAACGATCGCCGTCTGTTCCGCTATCATCTGCATGAGTTATTCAGTGACACCTCCTCCACGGCACCGGTGGCTAAAATGAATGCAGAGCTGGTACGTATTGCCCGTGTCAATGCCATGAAAACCCCGATCCATCTGCGGGTGGTTAACCGTATCAAAGACAAACCGCTGCCTGCCGGTATTCAGAATATCTCGCTGGCAGATGCCGCAGGTCCCAGCGTGTCGCTGATGCTGCGCCGCAAGAGCACCAATACCGTGACAGATACCGCCGTTTCCGGTTTTTACACCAAAGCAGGTTACCGGGATGTCTTCCTGCCGCAGTTACAGGATGCGGCCACGGATATGATAAGCGAAGAAAACTGGGTACTCAGTGATAACACTGAAAAGCGCGGTGATATCGGTACACAGGAAGCGATTCAGACATTATCCAATGAAGCGCTGAAAGCCTACCTGTCTGAATATGCCAATCAGTGGGACAGTTTCCTGAAAGATATCCGTGTCCGGCCAATCAGTGACCTCGATGATGCGGCGCAACTCGCCCGTCAGTTTACCGAGCCGTCTTCGCCGCTGACCGGTCTGGTTCAGTTTGCTATCGATGAAACCACACTGAGCCGCGAAAATCAGCAGGATGCCACCGGATGGTTTGCCCGCCAGGAAAACAAACTGACTCAGACCCGCCGGTCACTGCTGGACGGGGTCAGTAATGATCGCGCGGCCGGAAGCACGCCGGAGAAAAGCCTGGAAGCCCGGTTTGAAGCGCTGCACCGTCTGCGTCAGGCCGAAACAGCCGGCGCCAATGATCCGCTGTTCTCGGCTTTTGATCAGGTTTACAACAAACTGGCCACCCTCTCCGCCTCACTGCGGGCTGGTCAGATCCTGCCGCAGAACGGTGAAATCAACCGGTTACGCGATGATATGCTGCGCCAGCCGGAACCGGTACGCAGTGTCATGATGGATCTGCTTTCAACAGGCGAAAAACAGAGCCTGCAAAAGAGCAAAGAAAACCTCAGCCGCGGTGCATCATCCATTGCTTCTGATTCCTGCCGGACCACGATCAGCGGCCGCTATCCGTTTAACCGGGGCGCACGGGAAGAAGTCGGGATCGGTGATTTCACACGGATGTTCGGGCGCGGCGGGGCCATCCAGAGTTTCTTTGATGAAAACCTGGCGTCCTATGTGAATACCGGTGCGACCCCATGGCAGATCCACCCCGGCAGCCGCGGCGTGGTGTCCGCCAGAACGGTGGCATCATTTGAAAATGCCGCCCGTATCCGGGATTCCTTCTTTGATCCGTCAGGTTCGATGTCAATGTCCATGATTATCCGCCCGATCTCATTATCCCCTTCAGTTCTTGAAGCTGTGCTGGATATTGACGGACAGATAATCCGCTACAGCCACGGCTATCAGGAGCCGGTCAAAATTAACTGGCCGGGCCCCAAAGGCGGCATTTATACGCGTCTGACATTCAAAACACAGGACGGACAGGTGGAAACGGTCAGCTTTGACGGTCCGTGGGCACTCTTCCGGATGTATGACGCCGGTAACCCGGCACAACTGAGCAGCAACAGCCGCCAGCTCACTATGGCAATGGGTCAGGTGAAAGGATTCTTTATTGTCGAGCTCAATTCAACAATGAAGGATTATCCGTTGTGGTCACGGGCATTAAAACAATTTTCCTGCCCGGGTAATATCTGATAAACGAAAAGGACAGTCATTATGTTAGATCCGAAAAATGTACAGTCAGTACTGAAATTCAGTACTGAATCAGGAAATGATTCTGCTTCAGAATTACAGAAACCCTTTATGGACGGGGTTAAAAATATGAAGATGTCCGGTTCGGATGCCTCCCGTTCCATTCTGAAAAACGTCAATCAATCCTGTGACCAGATGATGAAGGAAATGGGAAAAATGTTTGACGGCCTTCAGGATAATCTGGATGCACATCAGAAAATGCAGCAGGCAGAACGGCCGAAAGACTTCGACACGGCCATGAAAGATTTGCGGTCAACACTCTCCGCCGGCTTCCCGGAAGAGATGAAAAGCATGTTTGATAAAATGCCGAAGATATAATCCGGACACAAAAATACCGGGATTTTCCCGGTATTTTTTACTGTGATAATAAACAATCAGAATAAATATTTAAAACGGATACGGGCGCCGTAACGGTCGTTATCTTTACTGTCAACGATCGTCATATCATCCTTCCCGTTAATATGAGAGTAGTATGCACCGAGGTACGTTTTAAAGTTATCCATTCCCAATATATCCGGTAATTCATACGACATAAACACCGTGTGAATATTATATTTTCCCGGATATAAAATATCATATTTGCTGTCATCAGCTGAGTTTACAACCTGGTAGGATTTAATATCATTATGAGCATATATATACCCCAGCTGGAACTTACGCCATAACACGTTAGTTCCGGCAGAGAAGTCATTTTCATTCTTCGCATCCAGATACGCAGTACTGACGTTAACGACCATGCCATTTTCCGGATCATCTTTCAGTGTATCCCATTTCATCGTCAGGCCATAACCGGTACGGCGCGACTGATCCTCAAACTTTCCGTCCGCATTATTAAAGCCGTAAGCATTGCTGATCACGTTAGCATCCACCGCCCCCGCAATCGTCACGTTATCATAATTCCATGCCACTACCGGACGGACATAAATCACATTCTTTTTGTTCTGTAATTTACGGCCATGGTATTCCTGATCTTTAAAGACGCGGCTGCCATCCTCAACCAGTGTATTCACCTCAAAATACCAGTTATCATAATTACTGCTGAGGTTCATAGCACCGCCGCTGTTACTCCGTCCGCGCCCTTCTTTCATCATATAGATATAGCCGAATCCGTCAGCATAGAGATCATTGGCGCTGTTACCCGAATGTTCGACAAATGTATCCTGATTCAGCGGGAACATATCATAAGCCTCATAACGGCCGATTTTATATTTCCATTTATTTTCTTTACCAAAATAGAATACAGCATCATCAAGCCCGATATTTCCGGACATATTGGCTAACGGCTGAACACTGAAACCGGCATAATTGCCGTTATCCAGTTTCCGTTGTCCGTCAAGACCGATTAAGATCCGCCCGTTAATATCCCAGCGTTCTTTATCACCGAAATCATCCGCTCCGCGTCCGGCCTGAGTCTGCATAGATGTAATCTGCCCTTTGCGGCTGGCTGCATCAATATTAAACTCCACATCACCGTATAATTTCAGTGTTCCTTTTTCATTATCGGCGCTGACAATATTACTGAAACCGGATGTATTCTCCCGGCCGGTATTTCCTGCCGGAGCCGTATTCCGGGCCATTAAATTTTCCAGACGTTCTGCTTTTTTTTTCTGCTGCCACTGCTCTTGCTTCAGCTTCAGACGCTCTTTTTTCAAGACTGTTCAGACGTGCCTCAATATCACTTAATGATGTTTCAGCACCGGCAGAAAAAGAAATAGCAAATCCTGTCAGCAATGCTAATTGAGTTAACTTCATTATATCTACCTCTGTTCACAAAGATCGGATGGCAGCAGCATACGAATATGCTGTGCCTTTATCAGAAATATTATTATCGGTAATTTAATTATTGTTTTATTTTTAATACAGATTCAGGTGTAATTTCTTCAAATGAAGAAATAATAAGATCAGCACCGGTTAACAGTGAACGATCTGCTGTTACACCGACTGAGAAAATACCCGCTCTGTTCAGTGCGGTAATACCTGATTCCGCATCCTCAAAGCCGATGGCATCCTGCGGAAGAACATCAACAGATAATGCAGCTTTCAGAAATATTTCAGGATCCGGTTTTCCCTTACTCAATAGTGCAGGGTCGACAATAGCGTTAAAATAATTATCAATATTTAATTTTTTTAAAATAAACGGTGCATTGCGGGATGCAGAAGCAACCGCACACGGTATATTAAGCTTGTTTGCCCGGATAATAAAATCCTTAACACCGGGAAGAATATCCTTTTCAGATAACTCCCCGAGTAGCTTCACATAATACTCATTTTTTTCATCCGCCAGTAATATCTTTTCTTCATGGCTGTACATATCAGACTGATGACCATAATCTAATATTTTTTCTAATGACTCCATCCGGCTGATACCTTTGAGTTTTTCATTAAACTCATCACTGATATCAAAACCCGCTTTGTTGGCAATATATCGCCAGGCGATATAATGATATTTTGCCGTATCAACAATCACGCCGTCCAAATCAAATAAAAATCCTGATTTCATGATGTGTATTCCTTCACATAAGTATATGAAAACGGCATACCTGCTGTAATCTGATGTTTTTCATTATGAATATCGATAAAGACCGTTTGGTCGGCGGTGACTGATACCGATTTCTGTGAGATCAAAAAGCAGTAATGAACACCACGATGCTGCAAATTAAAACTGATACGATTCCATTCAGCCGGTAATGACGGTGAAACGGATAAATGATCACCCCTGATATCCACACCTGCATAGGACATCACTGCTGTATTGATAGTTGCGGCCATCACCCCGGTATGAATACCTTCTGCGGTGGTTCCGCCCTGAATATCGCCATAATCAGACCGCAACGCCTGCTGATATAATTCCCGCGATAAATCATGTAATCCGGTATTGCAGGCCAATTGGGCATGCACGACTCTGGATAATGTTGAACCATGAGAAGTCCGTTTTAAATAATAATGAAGATTTGTCTGTGCATAATCACGATCTAAGTGATAGCCCATATTATTCAATATTCCGGTAACATCATCACGGGAGAAATTATTGAATATCATTAACGCATCAGCCTGTTTGGCCACCTTATAGTCATCGGCACTTTTACCTTCAGCACGCAGTATTCTGTCCATCCGGTAAATATTTCCGTATTTATTCTGATAATATTCCCAGTCGATCTCTTTCAGGGAAAAATACCCGCCAAACTGCGCAATCACATCATCTTCAATCACCAGCGATAAACATTTACCTGTGTGGCTGATTTTCCGGATAAATGCAGTATCCTCCTCAGTGGTATTAAATTCCGGAGACAATTCAGTCAGAACGGAAAATAACCAGGAGATCATTAAATTGGTATACGCATTATCTTTAAGCCCGGCGGCGCTGCTGCCGCTGATATGCTCATGAAATTCATCCGGCCCCATCACACCGCTGACAGAATAACGCCCGGTTGATTCATTATATTCGGCTTTACTCAGCCAGAAGCGGGCAATGTCTGTCAGCATTTCCATGCCATACAACCGCATAAATTCCGCGTCACCGGTCGTTTTCCAGTACAGCCAGATGTTATACGCAACGGCCAGAGAAACATGACGCTGGAGGTGGCTGTAATCCGGGTCCCAGTGGCCGTTCAGCGGATTCAGGTGGACGGATTGTGTCTGCTCACTGCCATCCAGACCGGACTGCCACGGATACATTGCCCCCTGACAGCCGCTGTCCTGTGCAATTTTCCGCGCCGCCGGTAAACGGTTATAGCGGTACATCAGCAGCTGACGGGCCGTCTGCGGAAAATGCATGATATAGAAAGGCAGAATAAAGATTTCATCCCAGAAAATATGCCCCCGGTATGCCTCTCCGTGTAATCCGCGGGCCGTTACCGACACATCGAGTTTATATTTTCCGTTACTGTAAGGTGAGCACGATGACAACAGATGACAAATATGTAAACGCAATAACTTCTGCGCCATTAAATCACCGTCAATGACAATATCCGCTTTATCCCATAAATTTTTCCATGCCTGTCCGGAGGCTTCAGCCTGAACGGAAAAATCAGCCAGTGTTGTTTTATCCGCATCCGCCCAGCTATCCGGAAAAACAGAAGAGAGACGGATATTAATACTTTTCTCAAGACGGTATGTTTTGCCTTTCTGTGCATGGCAGGAAATAAACTGCTGCACTTTACCGGTGTTTTCTTTTATCTGAATATCACTGTCAGTAAAAAAATTACCACGTATTTTTGTGGTCACGCCGATACCGATACCGGATTGCAGTGTCCGTGCATTTAATTGCGCATAGCTGCCTTCTGCCCCGCGGGATAATACCCGGTAGTGGTGTGACGTCAGGCTCCGGTAACGTTCCACACCATAATTACGGGTCGTACCGTCAATACAGGTAACAACCGTAATCTCAGCATCAAAATTCAGGGGGGTGAAGCTGTATTCAACCGCAAACCGCTCCGGACAGGACATATCCGCCAGCATCCGGCTGTTAATCTGAATAAGATGTTTGCGGGAATCCTCCGCAATCCAGGTCTGATCCAGAATGCCGTTTTTTAAACACAGGTTCCGGTACAGCATTTTATTACGGCAATTTTCCGGTGACAGCCATTCACCGTCACCGATCTTTATCCGGACAGAGCGGGCGTCAGGAACATTAACGAAATCCTCATTGGATACCGTCTTTCCGGCAATATCTGACTCAGCCTGGTTATAACAACCGGCCAGATAGGTTGCGGGATAGGTTGCATCACCCGCCTGCATATCCGGCAATGTACCACGCACACCTAAATATCCGTTTGCCGTGGTTAATAATGATTCAGCCGCATATTCGTCTTTACCCGCAGTGAACCCGGAATAATCAATATTCCAGCAGAGCTGCTCATATTTTTCTTTTAATACCTGCGCCAGTTTATCTTCTGTGAATACAGCCTTTCCCTGCTGTGCAACAAAAGGGGCATTAAAGATTTCGGAAAATGATTTTTCCAGATCAATAATGACATGCCCGGCCAGTTCAGCACAGAATGAAGGATAATCCGGTATCCGCTCTCCCGTAATGACACCACCTTTAATACCGGGAAAATCCCGGCTGATCTCCGTTAAAATATCCAGACATGCTTTAACGGATATGTCACTCCAGCGGAATGCATAATCATATTTATCGCTGCCGGAAAAAATATCAGCACCACTTTCTTTTACAGACACAGTCAGATAACACATAT
The DNA here is from genome assembly GCF_019242955.1 of Morganella morganii. Taxonomy (GTDB): domain Bacteria; phylum Pseudomonadota; class Gammaproteobacteria; order Enterobacterales; family Enterobacteriaceae; genus Morganella; species Morganella sibonii. The sequence goes on along the minus strand of NZ_CP066129.1, from coordinate 1,025,693 downwards.
TAAATTCACTTTATTAATTTACAGAGAAGTTACCAGGGTGCCTTTGCGCTGCTGATAACGATACATCATCATTGTTAATAAGATTGGAACAACAATGGCGACTATCATGGCAACAAGGTAAATACCCCAGAAAGCAGGCTGAATAGACAAGATTCCCGGAATACCACCGACACCGATACCATTGGATAACACATGGGCAAAACCGCAAATTAACCCCGCCAGTGCGGCACCAATCATGGCGCACAGCATCGGGAAACGGTAACGCAGGTTCACGCCGTACATCGCCGGTTCAGTCACCCCCAGATAGGCAGATATCGCCGCCGGAATCGTTATTTCCCGTTCATCCTTTTTGCGGCTCATAATAATGATGCCGACAACCGCAGAGGCCTGGGCAATATTCGATAATGCGATGATAGGCCAGATAGGTGTTCCGCCGATGCTTTGTGTCAGCTGCATATCAATAGCCAATGTAGTGTGGTGCAATCCGGTGATTACCAGAGGCGAATAGAAAAAACCAAATATCATCGAGCCGAGTAACGCAAAATCACCCAGCATTAAATAACGGACGCCATCCGAAATAAGATTACCGGCAGCACGTCCGAACGGCCCCAGAATGGCATGAGCCACCACGACAGAAACCAGAATACTGATGATAGGTACGACCACCAGGGTTAAATATTCAGGGATACGGCGGCGTAATTTCACTTCAAACCAGCCGAGGAATAAACCCGCCAGAATAGATGGTATCACCTGAGCCTGATAACCCACTTTCTGGATGGCAAATAAGCCGAAATCCCAGACATCCGGTGTTTGACTGCCGATGCCATAAGCATTCATCAGCTGAGGCGATACTAATGTAATACCCAGCACAATACCCAGAATCGGAGAGCCGCCCATTTTTTTGGTTGCTGACCAGCAGATAGCCACCGGCAGGAAATGGAATATAGCCTCACACGGTAACCACAGGAAATCATATATTGGCTTAAGCCAGGAATAATACTCCGTCAGTGGTTTATCATCCCGGACAGGCATTTCACCGATGACATTTCTCAATCCCAGTAATAAGCCACCACAAATCAACGCCGGCAGCAGCGGAACAAAGATTTCCGCCAGATTGGCAATCAGTCGTTCCCAGAACTTCATATTTTTCCTGGCAGCGACTTTTGTTTTTTCTTTATCTGATTCAGATATATTGAGTTTTTCAATCAGACCCCGGTAATAGTCACCAACATTCATACCGATAATGATCTGAAACTGACCTGCATTATTAAAACATCCCTTAACCCCGGGGATTTGCTTAATAGATTCAATATCAGCCAGTTCAGGATCATTTAAAACAAAGCGTAAGCGTGTCAGACAGTGAGAAACTGTACTGATATTCTCCTTTCCGCCGGTAAATTTGATGATCTTATCCAGTTCATCACTGTGAACATTAAATTCCATATCCCCATCCCCGTATAAAACGTCTGTGTTTTAAAATACGTTCAGTATGGAAATGACTCAATGGGAACGATCCCATTACGGGACGAACGTCACACTAAAGTTTATTTAACTCAATAAAATCAATAGGTAAATGAAGGTGATGGGATCAGGTGTGTTTTTGGTGAAAAGTTGCCATTAACCATATCAATCAATAAGTTGACTGATGTCTGACCGGTTTCACGAATACCCAGGCGACATGTTTTCACATCAGGAAAAAGGAAGGTTAATAAGTCATTTCGCCCGATACAGGCAACAAAAATAGTATTAATCTGATGATGAACGAGATATTTTTTAACACCAAACGCCAGTGATTCTGTCGCGCATAATATGGCCTGAGGACGTTTCAGTACGATATTTTCCGCAAGCAGATATCCGCTTTCGTAGTTTAATTCTCCCAATGCTGAGTCCGCTGTTATCTTATATTTATCGCAATAATGCTTATAAGTCTGATGGCGTAATAATCCGGTTGTTTCATCCTGTTCATTAACGCCAATATAGCTGACAGCTGTAAAGTTCTTCTCTTTGTACAGATAATCCATTAAATGATTAACTGTTCCGGTATCATCATTACAGACACAGGTATAGCCTTCGAAAGAACGGGCAATAACAACGATATTCTGTTGCCAGGAGACTAATTGTTCTTTATCCAGCCCGGTAAAAGCAAACAGAATAACACCATCTACCTTCCGTCTTTCCAGCATGGACAAATGCTCATCAACCTTTTCAGGATCAAACTGGCTTTCCAGAATAATAGGGTCAATATTATTTTTATATAACACAGGCAGCATCGCGCGGATTGCCTGGTTCTCAGAATAAGAATCAAGCCGGGTGACAATAATCCCGAATGTCCGGCCTGTTAACCCCCGCATCGCCCGTGCTGATTTTGATGGCGTAAAGTTATTCTGTTCAATTACCGCCAGTATTTTACGACGGGTTTCTTCATTGACATTCTGTTCGTTATTAATCACACGGGAGACAGTGGACTTGCCGACATTACAGATAGCAGCAATATCTTTGATGGTGAGTTTTTTCACAGCGTTGCTCCCGTTGATTCATTTCGATCTGGTTATCAGAACAGATGCCGGGTGAATCCCGTAATCCGATACCGGGTATTATACGCATTTAAATGTGAAATTACTGATTGTTATAATTCCTCATCCGGAAAATAAGCACACATTGCGTTATTTTTCTTTTCGCCCAAACGCAAAAAAGCCACCCAAAGGGTGGCTTCTTCACTTAATAATAACCTGGCGGTTCCCTACTCTCACATGGGGAGACCCCACACTACCATCGGCGCTACGGCGTTTCACTTCTGAGTTCGGCATGGGGTCAGGTGGGACCACCGCGCTACGGCCGCCAGGCAAATTCATTTAATCCAAAACAAGCTTTTCATAATGAATGACTCTGTTGTCTCTTCACTATGCTGAAAAATCTCTTCGTCTCTCAACTCAAAACACCTTCGGTGTTGTCAGGTTAAGCCTCTCGGTTCATTAGTACTGGTTAGCTCAATACATCGCTGCACTTACACACCCAGCCTATCAACGTCTTAGTCTCAAACGTTCCTTCAGGACCCTTAAAGGGTCAGGGAAGACTCATCTCGAGGCAAGTTTCCCGCTTAGATGCTTTCAGCGGTTATCTCTTCCGCACTTAGCTACCGGGCAATGCAATTGGCATCACAACCCGTACACCAGTGGTGCGTTCACTCCGGTCCTCTCGTACTAGGAGCAACCCCTCTCAATCTTCCAGCGCCCACGGCAGATAGGGACCGAACTGTCTCACGACGTTCTAAACCCAGCTCGCGTACCACTTTAAATGGCGAACAGCCATACCCTTGGGACCTACTTCAGCCCCAGGATGTGATGAGCCGACATCGAGGTGCCAAACACCGCCGTCGATATGAACTCTTGGGCGGTATCAGCCTGTTATCCCCGGAGTACCTTTTATCCGTTGAGCGATGGCCCTTCCATTCAGAACCACCGGATCACCAAGACCTACTTTCGTACCTGCTCGAGCCGTCACTCTCGCAGTCAAGCTGGCTTATGCCTTTGCACTAACCGCATGATGTCCGACCATGCTTAGCCAACCTTCGTGCTCCTCCGTTACTCTTTGGGAGGAGACCGCCCCAGTCAAACTACCCACCAGACACGGTCCCCAACCCGGATTACGGGTCTGGGTTAGAACATCAAACGTTAAAGGGTGGTATTTCAAGGTCGGCTCCGTGCAGACTGGCGTCCACACTTCGTTGCCTCCCACCTATCCTGACACATCAAGGCTCAATGTTCAGTGTCAAGCTATAGTAAAGGTTCACGGGGTCTTTCCGTCTTGCCGCGGGTACACTGCATCTTCACAGCGAGTTCAATTTCACTGAGTCTCGGGTGGAGACAGCCTGGCCATCATTACGCCATTCGTGCAGGTCGGAACTTACCCGACAAGGAATTTCGCTACCTTAGGACCGTTATAGTTACGGCCGCCGTTTACCGGGGCTTCGATCAGAAGCTTCGCTTGCGCTAACCTCATCAATTAACCTTCCGGCACCGGGCAGGCGTCACACCGTATACGTCCACTTTCGTGTTTGCACAGTGCTGTGTTTTTAATAAACAGTTGCAGCCAGCTGGTATCTGCGGCTGGCTTCAGCTCCGTGAGTAAATCACTTCACCTAATGCCAGCGTGCCTTCTCCCGAAGTTACGGCACCATTTTGCCTAGTTCCTTCACCCGAGTTCTCTCAAGCGCCTGAGTATTCTCTACCTGACCACCTGTGTCGGTTTGGGGTACGATTAATGGTAACCTGGAGCTTAGAGGCTTTTCCCGGAAGCAGAGCATCAATCACTTCACCACCGTAGTGGCTCGTCGTCACGCCTCAGTGTTAACAACCGACCGGATTTGCCTGGTCAGTCCACCTGCACGCTTAAACCGGGACAACCGTCGCCCGGATGATTTAGCTTTCTCCGTCCCCCCTTCGCAGTTACCACCAGTACGGGAATATTAACCCGTTGCCCATCGACTACGCTTTTCAGCCTCGCCTTAGGGGTCGACTCACCCTGCCCCGATTAACGTTGGACAGGAACCCTTGGTCTTCCGGCGTGCGGGTTTTTCACCCGCATTATCGTTACTTATGTCAGCATTCGCACTTCTGATACCTCCAGCAACCCTCACAGGTCACCTTCACAGGCTTACAGAACGCTCCCCTACCCAACAATATTTACATATCGCTGCCGCGGCTTCGGTGCATAATTTAGCCCCGTTACATCTTCCGCGCAGGCCGACTCGACCAGTGAGCTATTACGCTTTCTTTAAATGATGGCTGCTTCTAAGCCAACATCCTGGCTGTCTGAGCCTTCCCACTTCGTTTCCCACTTAATTATGACTTTGGGACCTTAGCCGGCGGTCTGGGTTGTTTCCCTCTTCACGACGAACGTTAGCACCCGCCGTGTGTCTCCCGTGATAACATTCTCCGGTATTCGCAGTTTGCATCGGGTTGGTAAGTCGGGATGACCCCCCTAGCCGAAACAGTGCTCTACCCCGGAGATGAATTCACGAGGCGCTACCTAAATAGCTTTTCGGGGAGAACCAGCTATCTCCCGGTTTGATTGGCCTTTCACCCCCAGCCACAAGTCATCCGCTAATTTTTCAACATTAGTCGGTTCGGTCCTCCAGTTAGTGTTACCCAACCTTCAACCTGCCCATGGCTAGATCACCGGGTTTCGGGTCTATACCCTGCAACTAAGACGCCCAGTTAAGACTCGGTTTCCCTGCGGCTCCCCTATTCGGTTAACCTTGCTACAGAATATAAGTCGCTGACCCATTATACAAAAGGTACGCAGTCACACCATAAAGGTGCTCCCACTGCTTGTACGTACACGGTTTCAGGTTCTTTTTCACTCCCCTCGCCGGGGTTCTTTTCGCCTTTCCCTCACGGTACTGGTTCACTATCGGTCAGTCAGGAGTATTTAGCCTTGGAGGATGGTCCCCCCATATTCAGACAGGATAACACGTGTCCCGCCTTACTCATCGGACTCACAACACCAGTGCTTTCAGATACAGGGCTATCACCTGCTGTGGCCAGCCTTTCCAGACTGTTCTCTTAACACTGATGCTGATTAAGGTCCTGGGCTGCTCCCCGTTCGCTCGCCGCTACTGGGGGAATCTCGTTTGATTTCTTTTCCTCGGGGTACTTAGATGTTTCAGTTCTCCCGGTTCGCTTCATTACCCTATGTATTCAGGTAATGATAGTGCAACGAATTGCACTGGGTTTCCCCATTCGGAAATCGCCGGTTATAACGGTTCATATCACCTTACCGGCGCTTATCGCAGATTAGCACGTCCTTCATCGCCTCTGACTGCCTAGGCATCCACCGTGTACGCTTATTCGCTTAACCTCACAACCCGAAGGTGTCTTATATGAACCGACGGACTGCGCTTTGCGATTTCTTTGTCGGGCGGTGCTCGTGATGCTCACATACCTGAGTATGCTGCGCTCACTGTGCTCCGGCCTTCGCGAAATCACTTCGCTCGCCGCGTCTTACACTGAAGAACACGTTCAAAGTTGTTCGGCTGAGAGACTCATCAATATTACCTCGGTGATAATATTGATTGTTTCAATTTTTCAGCTTGTTCCGGATTGTTAAAGAGCATAATAATTCACAGCATACCGTTTCCGGTAAACTCTGAATTATTTTTCAGATATCAGATAATGGTGGAGCTAAGCGGGATCGAACCGCTGACCTCCTGCGTGCAAGGCAGGCGCTCTCCCAGCTGAGCTATAGCCCCATTATTTGGTTTTTCCGGGTCACCTTCACCTTCCTCAAAAGGTGCTTTTTACTGAGACAAGGCGTGGGTTCGCGAAGTTTACTGACGTAAACGAGCGGAGCCGCAACGCAGTATCAGTGAAAAGTGGTAGGCCTGAGTGGACTTGAACCACCGACCTCACCCTTATCAGGGGTGCGCTCTAACCACCTGAGCTACAAGCCTATTTCCGGTATCTGCTTCTTTCTATCAGACAATCTGTGTGAACACTCACATTCCAAATCAACTAGGTAAGGAGGTGATCCAACCGCAGGTTCCCCTACGGTTACCTTGTTACGACTTCACCCCAGTCATGAATCACAAAGTGGTAAGCGCCCTCCCGAAGGTTAAGCTACCTACTTCTTTTGCAACCCACTCCCATGGTGTGACGGGCGGTGTGTACAAGGCCCGGGAACGTATTCACCGTAGCATTCCGATTTACGATTACTAGCGATTCCGACTTCATGGAGTCGAGTTGCAGACTCCAATCCGGACTACGACGTACTTTATGAGTTCCGCTTGCCTTCGCAGGGTCGCTTCCCTTTGTATACGCCATTGTAGCACGTGTGTAGCCCTACTCGTAAGGGCCATGATGACTTGACGTCATCCCCACCTTCTTCCGGTTTATCACCGGCAGTCTCCTTTGAGTTCCCGACATTACTCGCTGGCAACAAAGGATAAGGGTTGCGCTCGTTGCGGGACTTAACCCAACATTTCACAACACGAGCTGACGACAGCCATGCAGCACCTGTCTCAGAGTTCCCGAAGGCACCAAAGCATCTCTGCTAAGTTCTCTGGATGTCAAGAGTAGGTAAGGTTCTTCGCGTTGCATCGAATTAAACCACATGCTCCACCGCTTGTGCGGGCCCCCGTCAATTCATTTGAGTTTTAACCTTGCGGCCGTACTCCCCAGGCGGTCGACTTAACGCGTTAGCTCCGGAAGCCACGCCTCAAGGGCACAACCTCCAAGTCGACATCGTTTACAGCGTGGACTACCAGGGTATCTAATCCTGTTTGCTCCCCACGCTTTCGCACCTGAGCGTCAGTCTTTGTCCAGGGGCCGCCTTCGCCACCGGTATTCCTCCACATCTCTACGCATTTCACCGCTACACATGGAATTCTACCCCCCTCTACAAGACTCTTAGCTGACCAGTATCAGATGCAATTCCCGGGTTAAGCCTGGGATTTCACATCTGACTCAATCAACCGCCTGCGTGCGCTTTACGCCCAGTAATTCCGATTAACGCTTGCACCCTCCGTATTACCGCGGCTGCTGGCACGGAGTTAGCCGGTGCTTCTTCTGTCGGTAACGTCAATTGTCAAGGTTATTAACCTTAACACCTTCCTCCCGACTGAAAGTACTTTACAACCCGAAGGCCTTCTTCATACACGCGGCATGGCTGCATCAGGCTTGCGCCCATTGTGCAATATTCCCCACTGCTGCCTCCCGTAGGAGTCTGGGCCGTGTCTCAGTCCCAGTGTGGCTGATCATCCTCTCAGACCAGCTAGGGATCGTCGCCTAGGTAAGCCGTTACCTTACCTACCAGCTAATCCCATATGGGTTCATCTGATGGTGCGAGGCCCGAAGGTCCCCCGCTTTGGTCCGTGGACATTATGCGGTATTAGCTACCGTTTCCAGTAGTTATCCCCCTCCATCAGGCAGATCCCCATACATTACTCACCCGTCCGCCGCTCGTCAGCAGAGAAGCAAGCTTCTCCCTGTTACCGCCCGACTTGCATGTGTTCAGGCCTGCCGCCAGCGTTCAATCTGAGCCATGATCAAACTCTTCAATTAAAAGTGTCTGATGCTCAAAGAATTAAACTGTTTACTGCTGCTTATTTCTAAGCTGCTGTATTGGTCACTCTTCAAGACTTCTCAAAAATAATATTTTTTGTGATATGTCCTGCGAGTGCCCACACAGATTGTCTGATAAATTGTTAAAGAGCAGTTGCAACATTCGCTGCCGTTGCCGGTCTTCTGCGTTGTTGCGAGGCTGCGTATATTACGTTTTCAGCCCCTTCGAGTCAAGCGTTGTTTTTCAACTTTTTCGCTTTTTCTCTGCTGCCGGCGCGCTTCTCAGCGTGTTGCTCCGTGTCAGTGAGGGCGCATTATAGACACTCGCTGAGATCACGCAAGTGTTTATTTCAACTTTTTTTCCGTTTGCTCAAAAACCGGGCAAACACACAAGATATCGCTGATTTCCTGTGCATGATGCACAAAAAAGGGGCGCTTTCGCACCCCTGAGATTGCTGACAAAGCAGGATAAAACGTGGTTTTTCCTGCTTTGTGTTATCAGCCGAAAATCAATAAATTGATTTTCCTGGTTTATTTTTACAACCTCTGCCGGTCGTCGCCAACCCCTGCGGGTTTGTCAACGGCCTGAGGGGCGCTTTCGCGCCCCTCTGTTTTGCTTTCTGTTGTTATTACTGTTTCGCGGTAATCACACCATCGGCTAAATCCAGGGTGATCATTTTGCCCGGAATCAGTTTGCCGGACAGCATCGCCTGCGCCATCGGGTTTTCGATCTCCTGCTGAATAGCCCGTTTCAGCGGACGCGCCCCGAATACCGGGTCGAATCCGGCTTCCGCCAGTTTATCCAGCGCACTGTCAGTGATAGTAACCTGATAGCCGTGCTCTTCCAGACGTTTGTACAGACGTTTGAGCTGAATTTTCGCAATCGCGTGGATCTGCTCTTTCGCCAGCGGATGGAATACCACCACTTCATCAATACGGTTGATGAATTCCGGTCTGAAGTGATGAGAAACCACTTCCATGACCGCGCCTTTCATTGCATCGTAGTTCAGTTCACCAAAGTGCTCCTGAATCCGGTCAGAACCCAGGTTAGAGGTCATAATCACCACCGTGTTACGGAAATCCACGGTACGCCCCTGACCATCTGTCAGCCGTCCGTCATCCAGCACCTGTAATAAGATGTTGAAGACATCCGGATGCGCTTTTTCCACTTCATCCAGCAGAATGACGGAATAAGGACGACGGCGGACCGCTTCGGTCAGATAACCGCCCTCTTCATACCCGACATATCCCGGAGGTGCCCCGATAAGCCGTGCCACGGAGTGTTTTTCCATAAACTCGGACATATCGATACGCACCATGGCATCATCGCTGTCGAACAGGAAGTCAGCCAGTGCTTTACACAGCTCGGTTTTACCCACCCCGGTCGGCCCCAGGAACAGGAACGAACCAATCGGACGATTCGGATCAGATAATCCGGCACGGCTGCGGCGGATAGCATTCGCCACCGCATCGACCGCTTCATCCTGGCCGATCACACGACTGTGCATTACCTGCTCCATACGCAGCAGTTTTTCACGCTCGCCCTCCAGCATGCGGGATACCGGAATACCGGTCCAGCGCGCCAGGATTTCAGCGATTTCCACATCCGTTACTTTATTACGCAGCAGTTTCATATCTTTATCTTCTGCCGCATTCGCTGCCGCCAGCTGTTTTTCCAGCTCCGGAATTTTACCGTACTGTAATTCCGACATTTTGGTCAGATCACCGGTACGGCGTGCCTGTTCCAGTGCGGTTTTCGCCTGCTCCAGTTCTGCTTTGATATGCTGGGTGCCGGACAATGTTGCTTTCTCGGCTTTCCACTCTTCTTCCAGAGACGCATACTCGCGCTCTTTCTCACTTAATTCCTGCTCCAGCATATCAAGCCGTTTTTTACTGGCATCATCAGACTCTTTCTTCAGAGCCTGCTGTTCCAGTTTTAACTGAATGATACGGCGATCCAGTCTGTCGAGGGATTCCGGTTTGGAATCCATCTGCATACGCAGACTTGCACCCGCTTCATCAATCAGGTCAATCGCTTTATCCGGTAACATACGATCCGTGATATAGCGGTGAGATAATGTTGCCGCCGCGACAATGGCCGGGTCAGTGATCTGCACATGGTGATGCAGTTCATAACGCTCTTTCAGGCCACGCAGAATCGCGATGGTATCTTCCACTGTCGGCTCTGCCACATAGACTTTCTGGAAGCGGCGCTCTAATGCCGCATCTTTCTCTATATACTGGCGATACTCATCCAGTGTGGTCGCACCCACACAGTGCAGTTCACCACGGGCCAGTGCCGGTTTCAGCATGTTCCCTGCATCCATTGCGCCATCGGCTTTACCTGCGCCGACCATCGTATGCAACTCATCAATGAAGAGGATGACATTCCCCTCTTCTTTGGATAATTCATTCAGAACCGCTTTCAGACGCTCTTCGAAATCACCGCGGTATTTGGCACCGGCCAGTAACGCACCGAGATCCAGTGACAACACGCGTTTGTTTTTCAGTCCTTCCGGCACTTCGCCGTTGACGATACGCTGCGCCAGTCCTTCCACGATAGCGGTTTTACCCACCCCGGGTTCCCCGATCAGCACCGGGTTGTTTTTGGTTCTGCGCTGTAAGACCTGGATAGTCCGGCGGATTTCTTCATCACGGCCGATAACCGGGTCAAGCTTGCCGGATTCGGCGCGCTCAGTTAAATCAATTGTATATTTCTTCAGGGCCTGGCGTTGATCTTCCGCGCCCTGGTCATTCACATTCTCACCACCACGCATAGTGTCTATAGCCTTCTTAATTGTTTGTTTATTAATCCCGGCTGTTTTTAATACGTCTGCTAATGAGCTGTTGCTCTCTAATACAGCCAGAACAAAAATTTCGGATGCGATATAAGCATCATTTTGTTTTTGTGCAATCTGGTCACATATATTCAGGTGACGGATTAAATCCTGCGAGGGTTGCACATCCCCGGCGGAACCTTCCACCTGCGGTAAACGATTGATAGTGTCATCAATCCTCTGATTAAGCTGCGCAATATCCGCCCCGGCTGATGCCAGTAACGGACGCACCGACCCGCCGTCCTGATGCAGAAATGCTGACAGTAAATGCACGGGTTCAATAAACTGATTGCTGTGCCCGACTGCAAGAGACTGGGCGTCGGCGAGCGCTTGCTGGAATTTATTCGTGAAACGATCCAAACGCATAACACCTCCCAAAAATGGCTTTGAATTTTCGCTAAGTACTAAATGAGGACTTTTGTCAAATATTCAAGCCGGATTTTGAAAAAATATTAAATATTATGCGTAATCCTGAAGGTTATGACTTTTACTGAGGGTTGATCCAGATAAATGACGCCATACGCCCGGTCCGGGCATCGCGCCGGTAAGAGAAGAAACGGGCACTGTCCGTCACAGTACATTCGGTGCCGCCGGAAACAGCGGTCACACCGGCTGCGGCCAGGCGCTGACGGGCAAGCTGATAAATATCCGCCAGATATTTATCACCATAAGGTATAAATGCCGAGGCCGCTTCTGCGGCGTGCGCCATAAACGCCTCCCGCACTTCCGCACCGACCTCAAATTTCTGCGGGCCGATGGCCGGCCCCAGCCAGGCGATGATATCTGACGGCGCAGCAGCAAAGCAGGACACGGTATTTTCCAGCACGCCGCCGCATAAACTGCGCCAGCCTGCATGGGCCCCCGCCACTTCACGCCCGTCACGGGAGCAGAACAGCACCGGCAGACAATCTGCCGTCATGATCGCACAGACTTTCCCCGGCGTACGGGTATACACCGCGTCAGCCTGCGGGCCGCGCGGTGTGTTGTCATCAAGAATGGCAACATCCGTTCCGTGTACCTGATTCAGCCAAAGCGGCGTACCGGGGAACCCGGCCGCCTCCGCCAGAATCGCCCGGTTGCGGGCGACATCCTCCGGGTCATCACCGGTGTGCAGCCCCAGATTCAGGCTGTCAAACGGCGGCTGACTGACACCGCCTGTACGTAGTGAACTACAGGCACTCACGCCTGCGGGCAGCGGCCATTCCGGGGTAATCAGTGCGGTCATGGTGACTCCTTACCAGTCCATATCATCCTGATGCGCTTGTGCATCAGCTTTGAGAACCTCAATCAGTTTCACCATATCATCCGGAATCGGCGCGTGCCACTCCATCTGAATACCGGAGATCGGATGATAAAGACGCAGCATAGTGGCATGCAGAGCCTGGCGGTCAAACTCACGCAGTGCATCGCGGAATTCATCACTTGCGCCTTTCAGCGGACGCGGACGACCGCCGTAAAGCTGATCACCCACCAGCGGATGGTTGATATGTGCCATATGGACACGAATCTGGTGCGTACGGCCGGTTTCCAGACGCAGCCGCAGACGGGTGTGGGCACGGAAATGCTCCATCACACGGTAATGTGTCACTGCCGGTTTACCCATCGGGTTAACGGCCATATGGGTGCGCTTGGTCGGATGGCGGGAGATAGGCTCTTCCACTTTGCCGCCTGCCGTCATACGGCCGTTGGCCACCGCTTCATATTCACGGGTGATCTCACGCAGCTGCAGTGATTCCACCAGCCGGGTCTGAGCCGGAACAGTTTTCGCCACCACCATCAGTCCGGTGGTGTCTTTATCCAGACGGTGAACAATCCCCGCACGCGGTACATCGGCAATATCCGGATAGTGATACAGCAGCGCATTAAGGACGGTGCCGTCAGGATTACCCGCGCCCGGATGCACCACAAAATCACGCGGTTTATTAATCACCAGGATATCATCATCTTCATAAACAATATTGAGCGGCAGGTTTTGCGGTTCAAAACGCATGTCTTCATCGATCAGTGCATCAATACTGACCTGTTCCCCGCCCAGCATTTTTTCTTTTGGTTTGTTGACAAGACGGCCGTTAACCTGAACCCTGTCATCTAAGATCCATTCTTTTATACGTGATCGTGAATAATCAGGGAACAATTCCGCCAAAGCCTGATCTAAACGCTGACCGAGCTGTGATTCATTGATAGTTGCGGTAAGTTGTATTTCTTGAGCCATGTTTGTCTCTGTTTCAGAAAGTTATATTTTGAACGGTAACACCGTTTCATTTAAACTATGTGGTATTGTATCGTGATCGCCAGCGGGAGCTGTACGGAGTGCTCCCTAAAAAATATTCAGAGGATAATCAACACGTGATGATACGTATGAAATATCTCGTGGCCGCAGCCACGCTAAGCCTCATGTTGTCCGGCTGTTCCGGAAACAAGGAAATTCTCCCGGATGCCTCACCGTCAGAGCTGTATACTGTCGGCCAGGAAAAATTACAGGACGGTAACTATAAAGGGGCCATCACGCAGCTTGAAACCCTCGATAACCGTTTTCCTTTCGGCCCGTATTCACAGCAGGTTCAGCTGGATCTGATTTACGCCTACTATAAAGCAGGTGATTTACAGATGGCACTGGCCTCCATTGACCGTTTCATGCGTCTGAACCCGACACATCCGAACATCGATTACGTTCTGTATATGCGTGGTCTGACTGCTCAGGCGCTCGATGATAACATGCTGCAGAGCTTCTTTGGTATTGATCGTGCAGATCGTGATCCTCAGAACGCACGTGTTGCATTCCAGGATTTCAGCCAGTTACTGCGCTATTATCCGAACAGCATTTATGCAACAGACTCAGCGAAACGTCTGGTGTTCCTCAAAGATCGTCTGGCGGCCTTTGAGCTGGCCGTTGCGAAATTCTACACGAAACGCGGGGCATATGTCGCGGTGATTAACCGGGTTGAATTAATGCTGCGTGACTATCCGGACACACTGGCGACACGCCAGGCGCTGCCGCTGATGGAAAATGCCTATAATGAACTGGGATTAACGGCGGAAGCCGGAAAAGTGGCAAAACTGATTGCTGACAATCCGCGCGACTGAGTTCCGTTTTACTCATCTGATTAAAAAAGCCATCCCCGGATGGCTTTTTTATTGTCTTATCATGGTGTTATTGCATAAAAAATGGCCGACAGCCTTCTCTTCTCTGAGAATATGCGGTCAGCCAACTTATCGATAATGCACGATTCAGTCCTTTCCCGCAAGTTGTATCCTCCGTATTCTCAGTCTGAGTCACAAAATTATAACCTTTTGAAAAAACTAAAAAATATTAGTGACGGCGATCAATTTTTTCTTGCGGCCATCAACGTATTCTGAGTATCAACAAGACGGATGTAACAAAGAGAGGTCACTATGAATGTGAATATCACCAGTAAGCAAATGGAGATCACCCCGGCAATCCGGGAGCATGTTGAAAACCGTCTCGATAAGCTGAGTAAGTGGCAGGTTCCTTTAATTAACCCGCACATTATCCTCGCGAAAGATCCGCAGGGTTTTGTGGTTGATGCCACCATCAGCACACCGAATGGAAATTTAGTTGCCAGCGCCAAACACGCTGATATGTATGCCGCCATCAATGAATTACTGGCGAAACTGGAACGGCAACTGAATAAAGCACAGCACAAAGGAGAAGCACGCCGCGCGGATAACAGCGTCAAAGAAGCTAACCTTGTGTCTGATGAAGAATCCGCAGAATAAAAAATATAATAAATTGAGTTTTGTCTCTGCGCGCCCTCCGGGCGCGTTTTTTTTGGTTGACACAACCGGTTGCATCGGGTCTATTAACTGTTATCTGATAACACAACGGACAGCATACTGACCATGTATTCCCGGATCCGCTTCTTCTTTTTCTTTTTTCGCTTCTGTTAATGAGGCTTTTTGTCGTGTGAGAAAGAAAACGAAGACGCACAGAAAAGCCTCCCGCCGCGGAGGCTTTTTTTATCGCCGGGAAACAGGGTCTGAGGACAACATATGAACGATCTTTTAGCTATACGGGAACAAATCAGCGAGTTGGATGCACAATTGCTGGATCTGCTGGCACAGCGGCGGCAGCTCGCTGTGGCTGTCGCACAAACCAAACTGCAGGATAACCGCCCCATCCGCGATAAAAACCGCGAGCGTGAACTGCTGGATGTGCTGATAAGCAAAGGCAAGCCGCACGGGCTGGACGGATTTTATATCACCCGGCTGTTTCAGCTGATTATTGAGGATTCGGTCTTAACCCAGCAGGCGATTTTACAAAAGCACCTGAACCAGACACCGGATAACAGCGCCCGGATAGCCTTTCTCGGCCCGAAAGGTTCATACTCACATGTGGCAGCCCGTCAGTACTCCGCCCGTCATTTTGATCATATGACCGAATTCAGCTGCCGCAAATTCCGCGATATTTTCGAGCTGGTTGAGAACGGTCAGGCAGACTACGGAATGCTGCCGCTGGAAAATACCAGTTCCGGTGCCATCAATGATGTCTATGATTTGCTTCAGAGCACCCCGCTTTCGATTGTCGGCGAACTGCGCCTGCCGGTGAATCACTGTCTGCTGACTATTCCGGGCGCGGACATGGCCGGGATTACCACCCTGTACAGCCATCCGCAGCCGTTTGAGCAGTGCAGTCAGTACCTCTGCCAGTTTCCGGATCGTAAAATTGAATACTGTGAAAGTACCGCGGCAGCGATGGAAAAAGTCGCCGCTCTCAACCGGACAGATGTTGCCGCCCTCGGCAGTGAAGCGGGTGGCGCGCTGTACGGCTTGCAGGCAGTTGCACAGAATCTTGCCAATCAGCAGACCAATATGACCCGCTTTATTGTCATTGCCCGCCAGCCTATTGATGTATCAGAACAGGTTCCGGCAAAAACCACACTGCTGATGGCGACCGGACAACAGGCCGGTGCGCTGGTCGATGCCCTGATTATCCTCAAAGAGCATGACATTGTGATGAGTAAACTGGAGTCCCGCCCTATTCACGGCACACCATGGGAAGAGATGTTTTATATTGATGTGCATGCCAATCTGCGCTCAGTCTCTATGCAGCAGGCACTCAAAGCCTTACAGGCAATCGCCCGTTCGGTGAAAGTGCTCGGCAGTTATCCGGGGGAGCATGTCCCGCCGGCCTTAATCGACTGATTATTCCTGTCAGGGGTGCTTCCGCCCCCCGCCTCAGCACAATACGCCTGTTCAGAGTCAGGTTTTACACGTAGCATGTTCTGCATATCTGTTTGTCACCATCAGAGGTTGCAGGTAAACTGCACCCTTTATTTTTATTCGGAGTTCTTACGGCATGAGTGATATTGCGGGCTGGCAGCCGACTGCCCCGATAGCCAATCTATTAAAACGTGCAAAAATTGTTAATGAAATCAGACATTTTTTTGCAGACAGAGGTGTATTAGAAGTCGAAACGCCGACCATGAGTCAGGCGACCGTCACCGATGTCCATCTGCGCGCCTTTGAAACTCAGTTTACCGGCCCCGGTGCCGCACAGGGAATAACGCTTTATCTGATGACCAGCCCGGAGTACCACATGAAACGGTTGCTGGCAGCGGGCAGCGGCCCCATTTATCAGATGGGCCGCAGCTATCGTAACGAGGAAGCCGGACGTTATCATAATCCGGAGTTCACCATGCTTGAATGGTATCGCCCTCATTATGATATGTACCGTCTGATAAATGAGGTTGATGATTTATTACAGCAAACCTTAGAGTGTGAAAGTGCAGAATCGTTATCCTACCAGCAGGCTTTCCTGCGCTACCTGGATATCGATCCGCTGACCGCAGAGAAAGATAAACTGCGCGAAGTCGCGGCCAAACTGGATGTCAGCAATATTGCCGATACTGAGGAAGATCGCGATATCATTTTACAACTGCTGTTTATGGTGGGTGTTGAACCGCATATCGGGCTGGAAAAACCGACCTTTATTTATCACTTCCCGGCAAGCCAGGCTTCACTGGCGGAGATCAGTTCTGAAGATCACCGTGTGGCTGAGCGCTTTGAGGTGTATTACAAAGGGGTTGAACTGGCCAACGGCTTCCGTGAACTGACCGATGCCACTGAGCAGCGTCAGCGTTTTGAGCGGGATAACCGCAAACGGGCAAGTATGGGCCTGCCGGAACAACCGATTGATGAGAACCTGCTGGCGGCGCTTGAGCACGGATTCCCGGAATGTGCCGGTGTGGCTCTGGGGATCGACCGTCTGATTATGCTCGCTCTGGGTGCAGAGCGGATCAGCGATGTTATCGCGTTCCCGGTTGATCGGGCATAATATTTTCTCAGCCATCTGTTATACGGATGGCTGATTCACCTCCCCTTATTCCCCCTTTATTTTTATTTGACATAACTAATCAGCTCATTATTTGAAAGTGATTTACCCGGCCAGATGCTATTTTTCGCTGAACTAATTCTGCCGATATAAATCAATGGAAAATAAGTTATGCATGTATCATCAGAAACCTTATCAGCTAAATTTCATACATTTGAATCGACTGTAAAATCAACGATTAAGAATCTGTTTTCTTCCTTGTATTCTGTTTCTCAGATTAAAATGACCACTCATAAACCAGTCGGTTTCAGCGCAGTGATGTTCAGCTTAGATGACGATATCGGCGCAAGAAGCGGAAAAACTATCCTGCAAGGCTATTCAAATAATTTCAGAGGCAAGGGAGAAGATGCCATCATACTTCATGGCAGTACCGACGGACGGTTGACTGTCGGCACAAAGGCCTGCAAAGTCATCGAAAATGGCCGTGAAGTGACAAAGCTGGACACATCAGAAACACACCATCTACGCGCTGATGAGTTGGTCGAATATATTAAAAAAGAGTCCGGTAACCAGATTGATCTCACCGGCAATACGGGTCCTATACATCTGCTCAGTTGTTACGGAAAGCGTTATGCTGCACAGGAGTTGGCAAACGCCACCGGTCGTGATGTCATTGCTTATTCACATCAGCAAATCCGGTGCGGTGGTCTGCAACAAATAGAACGAATCAATTTTTCAGTTGAAAGTGCCTATAAAAATAAATATGACCCGAGAAAAATTATTTATGGATCAGAAGCCTACCCTTCTGTAGCTAAAACTTTTCATCCTGTAAAATAAACGAGTGAAATCACTGGTGCTGAATAATATCAGCACCAGCCTTATCAGCGGCGGCTGTCACTCGCCTGTTGCAGCAATCCGCGACTCTCTTTCATAAAGCGCTGCGCATGTTCACCGAACCAGTCACTGACGGCGGAAAACTGTGTGATAAATTCAGCCTTATCGCGACGTTCCAGCAGCGCCATGGCGTCACCGAACTCACGGTGATAATCCTCTATCACATCCAGATTATCTTCTGAGGCCATAATAATATCGGCATAAAGCTGCGGGTCTTGGGCAAACAGGCGGCCAATCATCACCAGTTCCAGCCGGTAAATCGGTGACGACAGCGATAACAACTGTGCAAGATCGACATTCTCTTTTGCCAGATAACGCCCGTAAGCAAACGTGGTAAAGTGGCGCAGCGCCTGAATATAGCGCATATTGCGATCATGCTCCTGCGCCTTAATGCCCTGCAAATGTGCTCCCCAGACAGTGATCTGTTCCAGGAACCACTGGTACTGCTCCGGAAAACGTCCGTCACAGAATGCCACCACCTGCTTGGCAAAACTGCCAACATCCGGCCCGAACATCGGGTGCAATCCGAGCACCGGACCGTTGTGTACTGCCAGCATCGCCTGTAACGGCCCCGCTTTGACCGACGCGAGATCCGCCAGGATGCAATCTTCCGGTAACGGCGGTAATTGTTTGATCACCTGCTCTGTCAGATGGATAGGCACACTGACAATCACCATTCCCGCATCCGACAGCAATTCAGGCGCATCGGCCCAGTCACCACTGTCAAGGACACGCACGGTATAACCGGACAACTCCAGCATCCGCCGGAATAACTGCCCCATTTTGCCGTCACCGCCGATAATCACGATCGGGCGTGCCTGCGCATTGAGCTTTTTAAAACCCTTATCATTTTCGCGGGAATACGATTCCCGCATGATACGGCGCAGAACATCTTCTATCAGATCCGGCGGAACCCCGAGAGATTCCGCCTCCTGCCGCCGTGAAGCCAGCATTGCGGCTTCGCGATCCGGTGCATAGACCGGCAGACCGTGCTGACTTTTCACTTCCCCGACTTCCGCCACTAACTGCAGGCGTTTTGCCAGCAGTGACAGCAGCGATTTATCCACTTCATCAATTTGATCACGTAAATGTGTTAATACACCGGACATACAACCTGCCTGTTTTATTATCCTGCCTGCTGTAACTGAACCACACGCTTTGCCAGCGCCGGTGAAATCTGCTGATGCAGCTGACGCAGAACTGTTTCAGTGGTTTCCCAGCTGATACAGGCGTCTGTCACTGATACACCGTACTTCATGGCGCTGCGCGGCTGTTCTGATGACTGATTGCCTTCATTAATATGGCTTTCCAGCATAATACCGGTAATTGATGTATTTCCGGCACAAATTTGTTCTGCCACAGCGTCCACCACCAGAGGCTGACGACGGAAATCTTTATCCGAGTTGCCGTGACTGCAGTCTACCATCAGTGAAGGGGTCAGACCGGCTTTCTTCATTTGTGCCCCGCATTCCGTAATATCTTCCTCACTGTAGTTCGGGCGTTTTCCGCCGCGCAGGATCACATGGCCGTTCGGGTTCCCCTGCGTCTGTAATAAACAGACCTGGCCGGACTGATTGATACCCATAAAACGGTGCGGCATGGAAGCGGCTTTCATCGCGTTGATTGCGGTGCTCAGGCTGCCGTCAGTACCATTTTTAAAACCGACCGGCATTGACAGACCGGATGCCATTTCACGGTGCGTCTGTGATTCAGTGGTACGCGCGCCGATAGCAGACCAGCTGAACAGATCGCCGAGGTATTGCGGGTTATTCGGGTCCAGTGCCTCACCGGCCAGCGGCAGGCCGAGCTGAACCAGATCCACCATCAGTTTGCGGGCAATGTGCAGACCTTTTTCCATCTCGAAAGAGCCATCCATAAACGGATCACTGATCAGCCCTTTCCAGCCTACTGTTGTCCGTGGTTTTTCAAAATAGACACGCATCACGATATACAGACTGTCACTCAACTCAGCAGATAATTCTTTCAGACGACGGGCGTACTCCAGCGCCGCATCCGTGTCATGAACGGAACACGGACCACAGACAACCAGTAAACGCGGATCGCGGTGATGGACAATATCCGCAATCGTCTTACGTGCACCGGCGATGGCATGCTGGTCGTTGCGACTCAATGGGTACTTTTGCTTCAGCTCTTCCGGTGAGATTAAAACAATTTCATCACTGATATGGACATTATTGAGTGCGTCTTTTTGCATGATCATAGTGTTTTCCTGCTGAGTTTTACAAAAAATGAATTACGTGTTGAGTGTCTGAGAAAACACCATAACATTCTTCGTAAATAATTCAATCCAAAATCGTAAAATATTTATATTTTCGTACATTTTAAATTACAAAAATAAAATGACAACATCTGACAAAGGAATGAAAATAAGTAAAATAAACTACAAATAATATGTAATATGATGATAATAAAGAAATATACTGACATAAAACAGAGGCAGGAAGAAAAACAAACCCAGATAATGGCACTTGTAATACAGATATGAATGTAAATAAATATTTACATCAATAAAATGATGTCATATAAACAATACAGCAGATTGAACGGAAAACAGACAGGAAGGAAACATAAAATAGTGCAATAAAAAAGGCCAGCACGAGGCTGGCCTTTTATTATCATATCGGATGCTTGCGCATTATTTTGCGTTCAAACGCTCTTTAATACGAGCTGCCTTACCTGAACGCTCACGCAGGTAGTACAGTTTAGCACGACGAACGGCACCACGGCGTTTAACGCTGATGCTGTCAACAACAGGTGAGTGAGTCTGGAATACACGCTCAACACCTTCGCCGTTAGAAATCTTACGAACAGTGAATGCAGAGTGCAGACCGCGGTTACGGATAGCGATAACCACGCCCTCGAATGCCTGCAGACGTCTTTTAGAACCTTCAACGACCCATACCTTAACTTCCACGGAATCACCCGGACGGAATGAAGGTACGTCTTGTTTCATCTGCTCTTGTTCAAGTTGTTTAATAATGTTGCTCATAATAAATCTCTTACCCTAGGTAAACTGATATTTCAAAAGATATCCCGCAGGATACCTGGATTAACTTGTTGCTCCGGACTGATATTCCCGTTGGAACTCAGCCAGCAACATCCTTTGCTCGTCAGTCAGAGCTAGGCTTTCCAGAAGTTCAGGTCTTCTGAGCCAGGTGCGACCGAGTGACTGTTTCATACGCCAGCGATCAATTTCTGCATGATTGCCCGACAGTAAAACCGGCGGAACATTCATGCCATCCAGCACCTCAGGACGGGTATAGTGCGGATGGTCAAGTAAACCTTCAGCAAAGGAATCTTCTTTTGCTGACGCCTGATGTCCGAGGACACCGGGGACAAAACGCGATACTGCATCAATCAGTACCATCGCCGGTAATTCACCACCACTGAGCACATAATCCCCGACTGACCATTCTTCATCAATCTCAGTCTGGATAATGCGCTCATCTACACCTTCATACCGGCCGCATACCAGAATTAACTTCTCGTTAGCGGCCAGCTCACAAACTCCCTGTTGGTCGAGTTTGCGGCCCTGCGGCGAAAGATAAATCACTTTCGCATCGTCACCTGCGGCAGCTTTTGCTGCATGGATAGCTTTGCGCAGAGGCTCCACCATCATCAGCATGCCGGGACCGCCCCCGTAGGGCCGATCATCCACAGTGTGGTGCCGGTCATACGTGAAATCACGCGGGTTCCAGCAATCAACACTGATCAGGCCATTTTTTACTGCCCGTCCGGTTACACCATGCCCGGTTATTGAGAGGAACATTTCAGGAAACAGGCTGATAACCCCAATCCACATTTTCGTGTCCCACTTAATGACAAAACCATCACCGGAGGTTTAAAAACCGGGATCCCACTCAACTTCAATCAGTTTTTCAGTGAGATCAACTTTCCTGATAACCTGCCCGTCAAGATACGGTACTAACCGCTCTTTCATGCCGAAGGCATCTTTCAGATTTGCTTTAATCACCAGAACATCATTCGACCCGGTTTCCATTAAATCGGTTACGGTGCCGAGATCATATCCGCCGGTGGTCACTACACGGCAGCCCATCAGGTCTTTCCAGTAGTAATCATCGCCGTCTAATTCCGGTAATAATGAACTGTCCACCACGATTTCCGCGTTGGTCAGCGCATTTGCCGCATCTCTGTCGTCAACCCCTTTGAGTTTGACGATCATATCCTGGCTATGGGATTTCCAGTCTTCCGGGTCAATGTGTTGCCACACGCCGTTACGCTGAATAAACCACGGTTGATAATCAAAAATACTTTCAGTATTTTCGGTGGAAGAAAACACTCTGAGCCACCCTTTAATACCGTAAGAGGACCCCAGTTTGCCGAGTACAATCGGATCAGCAGGGGCTTGCGGATTAGTGTGCTTGCTCATTGTTGCCACCGTGACAGATTAAGCTGCTTTCTTCGCGTCTTTGATCAGTACAGCAACACGATCAGAGACAGTAGCACCCAGACCAACCCAGTGTTCAACACGGTCCAGATCTAAGCGCAGAGTTTCAGCCTTACCGGCAGCGATAGGGTTGAAGAAACCAATACGTTCGATGAAACGACCGTCACGTGCATTACGACTGTCGGTTACGACGATTTGGTAGAACGGACGCTTTTTTGCGCCGCCACGAGCTAAACGAATTGTTACCATAACATCCTCATTGAATTGACAAACAACCAGACCCCATCGAGGAATGGCGTCCGGTTGTCATAGAAAAAGCCCGAAAAGTTTACTCACTTTGGCGAAAAAATCAATCCAAAGTGATTATTCTTTGTGACTTTCTTTGTTTTACCGCCCCATCATACCCGGCGGCATCATACCTTTCATGCCCCGCATCATCTTCGCGAGGCCCCCTTTCTTCATCTTTTTCATCATGCGCTGCATATCATCGAACTGCTTGAGCAGCCGGTTGACATCCTGCACCTGAGTCCCGGAACCCGCCGCGATACGGCGTTTGCGGGACCCTTTGATAATTTCCGGTTTGACGCGCTCTTTTTTGGTCATGGAATTGATCATCGCTTCCATTTTGGTCAGCACGCTGTCATCCATCTGCGATTTCACCGCATCCGGAACCTGAGACATGCCCGGCAGTTTGGTCAGCATCCCGGCCATACCGCCCATATTGCGCATCTGCTTCAGCTGTTCCAGGAAGTCGTTGAGATCAAACCCGTCGCCTTTTTTCAGTTTTGAGGCCAGTTTTTCCGCCTGATCGCGGTCAACTTTGCTCTCGATTTCTTCAATCAGAGACAGCACATCGCCCATACCCAGAATACGCGAAGCTACGCGATCCGGATGGAACGGCTCCAGTGCATCGGTTTTTTCGCCGACACCCAGGAATTTAATCGGTTTACCGGTGATATGGCGGATAGACAGCGCCGCACCGCCGCGCGCATCACCATCGACTTTAGTCAGCACCACACCGGTCAGCGGCAGGGCTTCGTTGAAGGCTTTGGCGGTGTTTGCCGCATCCTGACCGGTCATGGCATCCACGACGAACAGGGTTTCGACCGGGTTAATCGCCGCATGCAGCTCTTTGATTTCACCCATCATGCCTTCATCGACATGCAGACGACCCGCGGTATCCACCAGCAGGACATCAAAGAATTGCAGTTGCGCATGTTTCAGCGCTTTCTTAGCGATATCAATTGGCTTCTCTGACACATCAGACGGGAAGAATTCAATTCCCACTGTCTCTGCCAGTGTCTGTAACTGTTTAATCGCCGCCGGACGGTAAACGTCCGCAGAGACAACCAGTACTTTTTTCTTATGTTTTTCTTTCAGCAGTTTACCGAGCTTCGCCACACTGGTGGTTTTACCCGCACCCTGCAGACCGGCCATCAGCACCACAGCAGGCGGCTGGGCGGAGAGATCAAGGGCGTTGTTTTCCTCGCCCATCGCCGCAACCAGTTCGCCCTGAACGATTTTGACGAACTCCTGCCCCGGCGTCAGGCTTTTGTTCACCTCATGGCCGACGGCACGCTCTTTGACGCGGCTGATGAAATCCCGTACCACCGGCAGGGCAACATCGGCTTCCAGAAGCGCCATACGCACTTCGCGCAGCGTTTCTTTAATATTGTCTTCCGTCAGTCGTCCGCGACCACTGATATTGCGCAAGGTGCGCGAAAGTCTGTCAGTTAAATTATCAAACATGTCATCGACTCTGCCAAAACTGAGCTAAAAATAGGAAAGATAACCGGGATTATAACACGCACGGCAGCAAATCAGCGAACCGATTTACGTAAAGTATCGTGTAATCATTGGAGTGATCTGCGGGCTGCGGTATACTGACGTATGAATTTTGTTTCATCTTACTGACTGAATAATCACAAAACCATGCCTGAAATCTCTGTTGTTGCAATTAGCGCTTATCTGTTAAGTCTGGTACTTCTGATGCCGGGCGTGCTCCGCTATCAGCGCGGCTACCGGAAACTGGCGCTTATCTTCGCGGTTATCGCCCTGATATGTCATGGCGCGGCGATTAAATCACAGATTTTTCAGGGCGTTGGTCAGAACCTGACACTGCTGAATCTCGGGTCGGTGGTCAGCCTGCTGGTATCCGTCATTATGACGATTGTCGCCTTTCAGGGCCGGGCATGGTTCCTTATCCCGATTGTATACAGCTTCTCGATGGTCAATCTGATTCTGGCCACCCTGATGCCGGGCGAGTTTATCACCCATTTGCAGGCCAGCGTACCGCTGTTTGTGCATATCGGGCTGGCGCTGCTCAGTTTCGCGACACTGATTATTGCTGCACTGTACGCCATGCAGCTCGGCTGGATGGATCATCAGCTGAAAAATAAACGTCTTAAGTTTACGCCGGATATGCCGCCATTAATGGTTATCGAGCGTAAAATGTTTCATATCACGCAGGTCGGCGTGATTCTGCTGACACTGACACTCGCCACCGGTATTGTGTTCATGGATAACATCTTTGATAAAGATAATATTCATAAATCATTACTGTCGATGGTCGCCTGGTGTGTCTACATTGTGCTGCTGTGGGGGCACTATCACGAAGGCTGGCGCGGTAAACGCGTTATCTGGTTCAACTTTGCCGGCGCCTTTATCCTCACTCTTGCATTTTTCGGGCACCGCCTGTTTCAGGAACTGATGCTGTATGCATAACCGCATCAGTAACCCCCGTTTCCGCTCATCACAAAAGAAAGGAACACCGCTGTGGAGCACGTATCAACAAGCACGCTGATTATTATTCTTATTTTACTGGTAATAATTTCGGCGTACTTTTCCGCATCCGAAACCGGGATGATGACCATCAACCGCTACCGGCTGCGCCATCAGGCCAAACAGGGAAACCGGTCTGCCCGCCGTGTCGAGCGGCTGCTGGAGAAACCGGATCGCCTGCTGAGCCTCATTCTTATCGGCAATAACCTGGTCAATATTGTTGCCTCCGCACTGGGTACAATTGTCGGTATGCGTCTGTACGGTAATGCCGGCGTGGCTATTGCCACCGGTGTGCTGACCTTTGTTATCCTTATCTTTGCCGAGGTCATGCCGAAAACTATTGCGGCACTTTACCCTCAGCAGGTGGCGTTTCCGAGCAGCTTCCTGCTGCGTCCGCTGGCAAAAATCTGTCTGCCGATCGTCTGGGCATTTAATGCGATAACGCTGATTCTGATGCGCTGTATCGGTATCCGCGGTACGGTGATCCGCAGTGATGCGGTATCAAAAGAAGAACTGAAAACCATCGTTAATGAGTCAAAAGGCAAACTGTCCCGCCGCAACCAGGACATGCTGATTTCCATCCTCGATCTGGATAAAGTCAGTGTGGATGAAATTATGGTGCCGCGTACCGAAATCTTCGGGATTGATATCAATGATGACTGGAAATCGATTCTGCGCCAGCTGACACACTCACCGCACGGCCGGATTGTGCTCTACCGCGATTCTCTCGATGATGCTATCGGTATGCTGCGGGTCCGTGAGGCTTACCGCCTGATGATTGAGAAGCAGGAATTCACCAAGCAAATGCTTATCAAGGCGGCCGATAAAGTCTATTTTGTGCCGGACAGCACACCGCTGAACCTGCAACTGGTCAATTTCCAGCGCAATAATGAGAAAGTCGGGCTGATCGTGGATGAATACGGTGATATTCAGGGGCTTATCTCCGTGGAGGATATCCTGGAAGAGATTGTCGGTGATTTCACCACCTCCATGTCACCGTCACTGGCGGAAGAAGTCACCCGGCAGCCTGACGGCTCACTGCTGATTGAAGGTTCTGCCAATATCCGCGAAATCAATAAAGCCCTGAACCTCGCCCTGCCGGAAGAAGGTGCCCGCACCATCAACGGTCTTCTGCTGGAAGAACTCGGCGATATTCCGACACTCAATACCCTGGTCACTATCGGGCATTATCAGTTTGAAGTCATTGCCATCGGTGAGAACGTGATTAAAACCGTGAAATTATTACCGCTGAAACCGGCCGGTGCCGATATCGCCGCTGATATCTGACGGCAGACAGTCACCATAAAAAAACCTGCGTGCATTGCTGCCGCAGGTTTTTTTGTATCCGGGCTGAAAAATTACGGATGCAGTTTTTCCAGCTCTTCATCAGATAACAGCAAATCATCATTTTTATTGACGCGGACATCGCGCTCAATGATGTTTTTCGCAATCTGATGTGCTTCATCCAGTGAATGCATCTGGTATGTCCCGCACTGATACAGATTCAGTTCCGGGATCTTCGCCTGATCTTTGACAGTCAGGATATCCGCCATTGCATCTTTCCATGCCTGTGCAACACGGGTTTCTGACGGTGAACCAATCAGACTCATATAGAATCCGGTACGGCAGCCCATCGGCGAGATATCAATGATTTCAACACCATTGCCGTTTAAATGATTACGCATGAAACCGGCGAACAGATGTTCCAGTGTATGCGTTCCTCTTTCCGGCAGAATCTCTTCATTAGGAACACAAAAACGCAGATCGAAAACAGTGATGGTATCACCACCCGGGGTAGTCATGGTTTTCGCTACGCGTACCGCAGGTGCCGCCATGCGTGTGTGGTCAACTAAAAAACTATCCAGCAAAGGCATAATTCCCGCTCCTCTTTTTTTATAAAAAATGCCGAACGAATGAAACTTTTTCTGAATACGCTGGTCTGATGTATTGAAAGACGCGCAAATTGTTATCATCCCTATTCTCTGAGAGATTTTTTTTGGCCACATTGATTGTGGCCATTTTCTTATCTGTCAGAAATCAGCGACCGCCGTGCAGCGCCAGATACTCATCAAAACTTATCGTATCACTCTCTTCCATCGCTTTTTGTTTATCGACAGAAGCCTGCCATTGTTCAGCAAAGTCTGCTTCACTGATCACCTCATACGGCTCGTGAGTCAGTTCTTCATGATACCGATCTGCCAGGGCCAGCCCGTAACTTCCGATACCTGCTTCTTTTATCAGTGCCAGCATCCGGCCCGAGAACGTCAGTTCCGGATCATCAAACTGTGCTTTCAGTGCTTCGCACACTTCGCGATACTGTGTGCCTGAACAGGTATCTAACACATCGGCAACACGCAGGAGATCATTAAACAGTGCGTGACCCACTTTTTGCAAGGGTTGTTTTTCACGACCGCAGCCGATACCGATTTCCTGTCCCGGTTTACGCCCTTCCAGAATCACACGATTCCAGTTATGGCGGGCACACGCCAGCTCATCCGCGCTCATTTCCGGCGCATCTGCCAGCACACACCAGATGAGGAACAGGTCGAGGAAACGGATTTGTGTTTCATCGACACCGGTGGCAGAGAACGGGTTGATATCCAGGGCACGGACCTCGATATACTCCACCCCGCCGCGCTGTAAGGCGTCAGACGGTGACTCATCACCTTTCTGCACACGCTTCGGACGGATTGGCGCATAGAACTCGTTTTCAATCTGCAATACGTTGGCGTTAATCTGAAGGTGTTTGCCGTCTTTGGTTAATCCCAGCGCCGCAAATTCCTCAGACGGGATCTGAATCGCATTCTTCAGTCCGGCGACATACGTGTCCAGATGGTTGAAGGTGATGTTCAGATCACTTTGTGACTTGCTGGTATAGCCAAGGTCACTTAAACGCAGTGACGTGGCATACGGCAGGTATAATGCCCCTGTCGGCAGCTTTTCAAACGGCAGATTGGTTTTGCGGCCGCGCAGGAACGAACTGCAAATTGCCGGAGAGGCGCCAAACAGGAACGGGATCACCCAGCCGAAACGGTAATAGTTACGGATCAGGCGGAAATAACCGTCAGAGATTTTATCCTTGCCGCTTTGCGCATCACTGATACCACTCCACGCCTGCCAGAATTCCATCGGCAGAGAGAAGTTATAGTGGACACCGGAAATGGTCTGCATCAGCGCACCATAACGGTTTTTCAGCCCTTCACGGTACAGCGTTTTGAAACGCCCGGCGTTAGATGTGCCGAACTGCGCCAGTTCGATATGCTCTTCAGAATCAATGAAGCATGGCATGCTCAGCGGCCACATCCGTTCATTGTTCAGGTGACGCGCAGTGTAACGGTGCACATCCCGCAGAAATTTCACGGTGTAATCAATACGTGAATCCACCGGAGTAATAAACTCCAGCAGTGACTCTGCAAAGTCTGTGGTGATCCACTTATGCGTTAATGATTTTCCCAGCGCTTCCGGGTGACCGGTGCGTGCCAGTGCACCATCCGGCGTGATACGCAGTGTTTCGCGCTCAATACCGCGGTTGATGCCTTTTAAAATCCGGGGGTGCGTCTCTAACCATGAGAGCGCTTTAGATACATCCGGGATCAAATCGACCTCCCGTCCTGATTATGGATATTATTCATAAGGGGGATACTTTATCGCAAAGCCGGGTTATTGTCGCTGTGATTCAGCCCTGCCCCACACAAACGGAACAGCAGAAACAACTGCCGTTACAATACATTATCCCTCTTACACGTCATTGCTGTACGATCAGTTTCAGAAGCATCTGTACTTCAGATAAGGAGTATGACGTAAAAACGGATTCGATTCAGTGACGGGAAAAACGGAAAAAAAAAACCCCGCTCAAAGAGCGGGGTTTTTATATGGTGCACCCGAGAGGATTCGAACCTCTGACCGCCCGGTTCGTAGCCGGGTACTCTATCCAGCTGAGCTACGGGTGCTGAATATGGGATAAGAGAGGAAGATGGTGCACCCGAGAGGATTCGAACCTCTGACCGCCCGGTTCGTAGCCGGGTACTCTATCCAGCTGAGCTACGGGTGCATCGCATACTAATTCTGTTACCGGAAATCAGTTTTGAAATAAAGTGATAAGATGGTGCACCCGAGAGGATTCGAACCTCTGACCGCCCGGTTCGTAGCCGGGTACTCTATCCAGCTGAGCTACGGGTGCGTACCTTAAAACATCTTTTCAGAACTGATTTTTTTATTTTAGCATTTTCTTTTGCCAAAATAAAAACCCCATGACAGTATCGTGGGGTTTAAATGGTGCACCCGAGAGGATTCGAACCTCTGACCGCCCGGTTCGTAGCCGGGTACTCTATCCAGCTGAGCTACGGGTGCAATCTGAATGGCGGTGAGAGAGGGATTCGAACCCTCGATGCAGCTTTTGACCGCATACTCCCTTAGCAGGGGAGCGCCTTCAGCCTCTCGGCCATCTCACCATTGTTTCAGACCACACAACGATGAATTTCGTTTCCGTCATCTCGTCGTCGTGTGGCGCACATATTACTTTCCCCCACTGAGAAGTCAAACAATTTTTCCCAACTTTTTAAGATCTCACGATCGTTTGCACAATTACCGCGCACTATGTTGATTTTCACAACGATACGTGCGTTTTTCCGGCGGCATGAATCCCGTCTGCATCACGCAGCGGTGCAGAAAAAATGTGGCAGCAAAAGAGAAAGTAACAGAATGACGGGCGATTTTTGCAGGAAAAAAAGTGAAGAACCGGGATAATAGCGGCAGGAAGAAAAGAAGAAGGCGCCCGTCGCGGTAACGAGCGCGCCTCACAACTTAATAGTTATTATTATTGGGTTGAGATTTTTCAGCCTGGATCCGCTGGTAAATTTCTTCACGGTGAACAGAAACCTCTTTTGGGGCGTTGACACCAATTCGTACCTGGTTTCCTTTAACACCCAGTACAGTCACTGTTACCTCATCGCCTATCATGAGTGTTTCACCAACTCGACGAGTCAGAATAAGCATTCTTTGCTCCTTGAAATATTAAAAGAGTCGGGCCACTGAGTTTACCCGCCATTATCCATCCAACACCGTGAAAGCGTATAGCAATGATTATTTGTAAACTATATGTAGTTTTATACACATTGCAATATTTAGTGTAGTTAAAAATTGCGACCTAACGTTAGTGATACAAAGACGTTATCACCAATATCAGGAGCACGCCGGAGCGCGCCCCTGTTCAGATATACTCCGATTACAGGTGAGATGCCACCCAGCTTTCAACGCTTGCCATCGCAGCAGGTAAAGCAGCGGTATCTGTCCCGCCGGCTTGAGCCATATCCGGACGACCGCCTCCTTTACCACCGATTTGTTCAGCAATAAAGGCAACCAGTTCGCCGGCTTTGACTTTGCCGGTCAGATCTTTTGTTACACCTGCAATGAGACTAACTTTATCATCACTGATAGTTGAAAGCACAATAATTCCAGAGCTTAATTGATTTTTTAGATCATCAACCATCGTCCGCAGCATTTTAGGTTCGGCGTTAGTCAGTTGTTTCACCAGAAGTTTAACACCGTTCACTGAAACGGCATCTTTGGTCATGGAGGAACTTTCCTGCGCAGCCTGCTGTTCTTTGAGTTGCTGTAACTCTTTTTCCAGACTGCGGATTTTATCCAGTGCGGCTTTTACTTTCTCGCTCACACCCGCTTCATCACTTTTCACCAGCTGTGCCACGGAAGTCAGTGCATCAGACTGCTGATTCACGCTTTCCAGTGCGCCGATACCGGTGACCGCTTCAATACGGCGGATACCGGCCGCTGTGGCGGATTCGCTGACAATACGGAACAGACCGATATCACCGGTGCGCGCAGCGTGAGTACCGCCGCACAGCTCGGTTGAGAAGTCACCCATGCTCAGTACACGGACACGTTCATCGTATTTTTCACCGAACAGTGCCATCGCACCTTTGGCTTTCGCGTCTTCCAGATCCATCAGCTCAGTCACAACCGGCTCATTTTTACGGATTTCGGCGTTGACCAGTGCTTCCACTTCCCGGATTTGTGCCGGTGTCATGGCTTCAAAATGAGAGAAGTCAAAACGCAGGTATTTATCATTTACCAGCGAGCCTTTCTGTGACACATGCTCACCCAGAACCTGACGCAGTGCGGCATGCATCAGGTGCGTTGCCGAGTGGTTCAGGCGGATGGCGTTACGGCGCTCTTCATCAATTTTCGCCGTAATTTTGTGGTTCACAGTCAGTTTACCGCTCACCACACGACCGGCATGACCGATCGCCTGGCCGTATTTCTGCGTATCCAGAACGCTGAACTGAGCATCGTTGCCGGACAGCACACCGGTATCACCGACCTGGCCGCCGGATTCCGCGTAAAATGCGGTTTTATCCAGGATCACCAGACCTTCATCACCGGCGTTCAGCTCTGTGACCGGCTGACCTTCTTTGTACAGCGCAACAATCGTTGCCGTCTGCTCATTGTGGTCATAACCGGAGAAATCACTGCGTTTGTCGACTTTGATAAGGCTGTTGTAGTCAGCACCGAAGCCGCTGTTTTCACGGGCACGGCGGCGCTGTTCTTCCATTGCCGCTTCAAAACCGGCTTCGTCCACTTTCAGGTTACGTTCGCGGCAGACGTCTGCGGTCAGATCCAGCGGGAAACCATAGGTGTCATAAAGACGGAATGCGGCTTCACCGCTCAGGGTATCCCCGGTCAGTGAGGCTAATTCATCATCCAGCAGTTGCAGACCACGTTCCAGCGTACGGGCAAACTGCTCTTCTTCTGACTTCAGTACTTTCTCAACCATCACACGCTGGCGGGCCAGCTCTTCACCGGCAGACTCCATCACGTCGATCAGCGGAGCAACCAGTTTATAGAAGAAGGTGTCTTTTGCGCCGAGCATGTAACCATGACGGACAGCACGACGGATGATACGGCGCAGCACGTAACCGCGGCCTTCATTGGACGGAATAACACCGTCGCAAATCAGGAAGGCACAAGAGCGGATATGGTCGGCGATCACCCGCAGTGATTTGCTGGTCAGGTCTTCAGCGCCGGTCACTTTCGCCACATCAGCGATCAGTTTACGGAACAGGTCGATGTCATAGTTGGAGTTGACGTGCTGGAGAACAGCTGTAATACGCTCCAGGCCCATACCGGTATCAACAGATGGCTTCGGCAGCGGCTCTAATGTACCGTCAGACTGACGGTTGAACTGCATAAAGACGATGTTCCAGATCTCGATATAACGGTCGCCGTCTTCTTCCGGTGATCCCGGAGGACCGCCCCAGATGTGGTCGCCGTGGTCAAAGAAAATTTCAGTACACGGACCGCACGGGCCGGTATCGCCCATCTGCCAGAAGTTGTCAGAGGCGTATTGGGCGCCTTTGTTATCACCGATGCGGATAATGCGTTCAGCCGGCACACCGACTTCATCTTTCCAGATGTTGTACGCTTCGTCATCGGTGGCATAGACGGTTACCCACAGCTTGTCTTTCGGCAGGTTAAACCATTCTTTGCCGGTCAGCAGTTCCCAGGCGAAATTAATGGCATCGTGTTTGAAGTAATCGCCGAAGCTGAAGTTACCCAGCATTTCAAAGAAGGTGTGGTGACGTGCAGTATAGCCGACGTTTTCCAGGTCGTTGTGCTTACCACCGGCGCGGACACAGCGCTGCGCTGTGGTGGCACGGGTGTAAGGACGTTTATCCAGGCCCAGGAAAACATCTTTGAATTGGTTCATCCCTGCATTAGTAAAAAGCAGCGTTGGGTCGTTGTTTGGAACCAGCGAACTGCTCTGGACAATCTGATGTCCTTTTGTATGGAAAAAGTCGAGAAACGCTTGACGGATCTCAGCGGTGCTTTTGCTCATATTTATCCCGAAATCAAGCTGAAATAATAAGATTTATGAAATGCGAAACAGACTGTGAAGCCGCTCCGATTCAACCTTCGGATCAATCAAGGCGGAGAGAAATTTAAGGGTTTCCCTTGAACATTAATTCCCAGATAAATCCATTCGCTGTACCCATTGTAAAGCGAATAAACTTTTTCTGAAAGTCTGTTCGCACAAACGACGCTCATCCGGCCGGGAGCGCAGTTTCTGTATCAGGAACACATAGCGGGAGACAAAGGCAGGCTGTTATACGCAGACAAAAAGAAAGCCGTACCCGTCACGGATACAGCTTTCGAAATAACTCAATGATTTTATTACTGTAAATTCTTTAATTCGTGTAATTCTGTGAATTAAAACTCTTCGTTGCCTGCATCTTCAGTTTCACTTTCTTCATTGAAACTTTCTGCTGCGGTACTGAATTCACCGGAATGGTTCAGTAATAACTCACGTAATTTTTTGTCCAGTTCATCGGCCATTTCCGGATGTTCTTTCAGGTAGATAGTGGCGTTTGCCTTACCCTGACCGATTTTTTCACCGTTGTAGCTGTACCATGCACCGGCTTTCTCAACCAGTTTATGTTTCACACCCAGGTCAATCAGTTCGCCCATGGTGTTGATACCTTCACCGTACATGATCTGGAACTCAGCCTGTTTGAACGGTGCAGCCACTTTGTTTTTCACCACTTTCACGCGGGTTTCGCTGCCGACCACTTCATCGCCGTTTTTCACTGCGCCGATACGGCGGATATCCAGACGAACAGACGCATAGAATTTCAGTGCGTTACCCCCGGTGGTAGTTTCCGGGTTACCGAACATCACACCAATCTTCATACGGATCTGGTTGATGAAGATCAGCAGGGTGTTAGAGTTTTTCAGGTTACCGGCCAGTTTACGCATTGCCTGGCTCATCATACGTGCTGCCAGACCCATGTGAGAATCACCGATTTCACCTTCGATTTCAGCTTTTGGTGTCAGTGCGGCCACGGAGTCAACAATGATGACATCAACCGCACCGGAGCGGGTTAAGGCATCACAGATTTCCAGTGCCTGCTCACCTGTGTCCGGCTGGGAGCACAGCAGGTTATCAATATCCACACCCAGTTTCTTGGCATAGACCGGATCCAGTGCGTGTTCCGCATCGATAAACGCACACACACGACCCTGACGCTGTGCAGCCGCGATGACCTGTAACGTCAGCGTGGTTTTACCGGAAGATTCAGGCCCGTAGATTTCAACAATACGACCCAGCGGCAGACCACCTGCACCCAGTGCAACGTCCAGTGCCAGAGAGCCGGTTGAGATGGTTTCCACGTCCATGGAACGGTCTTCGCCCAGACGCATGATTGAACCTTTACCGAACTGCTTCTCGATCTGACCTAAGGCTGCTGCCAGTGCTTTCTGTTTGTTCTCATCAATAGCCATGTA
Organism: Morganella morganii; assembly: GCF_019242955.1. Lineage (GTDB taxonomy): Bacteria > Pseudomonadota > Gammaproteobacteria > Enterobacterales > Enterobacteriaceae > Morganella > Morganella sibonii. The sequence continues at coordinate 991,103 of NZ_CP066129.1, read as the reverse complement.
AACTCCCTTCTCAGCCCCTGAGACAGTGCCCCCGGGTTATTAAAATGGTTTCAACTGAATCTGTTGAAGTGATTATACTGTATAGTCATACAGTATCAAGCGATTTTTTTGTCAGAATTGCAATTAATCCGCCGAGCCCTTTCAGCACCGCCTGACAGCGTACCGCATTGCGATCGCCCGGAAAACACCAGCAGCGGGCAGCGGTTTTTATCTCTGCTTTTTCCCGCCACGCCCAGCCGAACCAGACGGTTCCCACCGGCTTTTCATCGCTGCCGCCATCCGGCCCGGCAATGCCGCTGACCGAGACAGCCAGATCCGCACCTGCGGTATCCAGCGCCCCGGCGGCCATTTCCCGCACCACTGCCTCACTGACCGCACCAAAGACAGATAATGATTGTTCTGATACCCCGATCATACTGTGTTTGGCATCATTACTGTAGGTGACAAACCCGCGCTGAAAATACGCCGAACTGCCCGCGATATCCGTGATCACCTTGGCAATCCATCCGCCGGTGCAGGATTCTGCCGCTGTAACACTCAGGCCGGCCTCAAGGAGATAATGCCCCAGTTCTGTACTGCGCCGGGTCAGAGCCTGTTCATCATGCATCTGTCACTCCTGTTATGAAATCTGTTTTTTGCGGCGGATATCCCAGAGCCATAACCCGCCGATCGCGAGGGCAAACAGGCTGCCGAACGCCGCACCGATCACCACTACCGGCACACCGGCTTTGACCGCCAGGGAATACAGCCCCAGCATCAGCAGCATCGCGCCGTTTTCCCCCATATTCTGTACCGCAATGGCGTTACCCGCCCCGACCGTCTCTTTGCCGCGCTTTTGCAGCAGCGCATTGAGCGGCACCACAAACAGGCCGCCGAATACGCCGAGCAGAATCAGCGTGATATTGGCCGGTATCACCGAAGTCTGAAAGGTGAATATAATCACCATCACGCCGATCAGAATCCCGGCCGGCATACAACGGCGTACCGTTTCCAGGGTAATAAAGCGGGCCGCCAGACCGGCTCCGGCCACAATTCCGACAGCCACCATCGCATTAAGGAGTGTCGGCATGGTCTGACCGGTGATCCCCAGTGCCGCCGGTACCCACAATACCAGCATCAGCCGCAGTGTCACCCCCGCTCCCCAGAACAGACTGGTACCGGTCAGGGAAAAACGGCTTTCCTGATTTTTCCACAACGATACCGTGGCACGGAAAAAAGTGCTCATCATCGTGCGCGGGTTACGGCTCAGCCCGGTTTTTGCCGGGGGCAGGCGCGGAATACTGAGATTGGTCAGCGCCGCCAGTCCGTACATCACCGTGCATAAAATCAGCGCCATCATAATATGGTAATCAGACAGGAAACCGCCGGTTACTGATCCCAGCAGGATCGCCACAATGGTCGAGGCTTCAATCAGCCCGTTGGCTTTTACCAGCTGTTCACCGGTCGTCAGTTCACCGAGTATCCCGTATTTTGCCGGGGAATACGCGGCAGCACCCACCCCTATCAGCCCGTATCCCAGGAACGGGTCTGCGCCGAGGCAGATCACCACCGCACCGATCAGCTTACAGCCGTTCGACAGCAGCATAACCCGCCCTTTCGGGAAGCTGTCAGCAATCTGTCCGACAAACGGCGCCAGTACAATAAAGGTCAGCACAAACACCATTTGCAGCATCGGCTGGCTCCACTCCGGATAGTGCCGGGCGCTGAGCTGAGCAAGGATAGCAAACAGAATCGCGTTATCCGCAAACGCAGTAATAAACTGCGAAATCAGTACCGCTTTCATGCCTTTGTTCAGTAACGGGGCAGATGCTGTCATATCTGCGGCTCCTGTAATGCCTGCTGCTTCAGTGTGACGAAGTCCGGTTTACCGCTGCCGAGTACCGGCAGTTGTCTGATATAACGGATATCACGCGGGACAGCCAGTTCCGGCAATCCTTTTGCTTTTGCCTGTGCCATCAGTTGTGCACGATCCAGTTCGCTGTCTGTGGTAAACATCACCAGCGCTTCGCCGCGTTTTGCATCCGGTTTTGTCACCACCGCATGCAGTTTATCCGGCGAGACACTCAGTGCCAGTTGTTCAACGCTCTCCAGTGAGATCATTTCACCGGCCAGTTTGGCAAACCGCTTCACCCGCCCGCGGATGGTAATGAATCCGTCTTTATCCACCGTGACGATATCGCCGGTGTCATACCAGCCGGGCTGCGCCTCACCCTGCGCGTTTTCCGCTGACGGCGGCTCAGTATGCCCCGGTTTTTCCACCCGCAGATACCCTTTCATGACATTCGGGCCGCGAACCTGCAACAGTCCGCCATTATCAATCCCGGCGACCGGCAGAAGACGTGATTCCATTCCCGGTACCAGCCGTCCGACCGTGCCGGTGCGGGCCGCCATCGGCACGTTGATGGAAATAACCGGTGCACACTCTGTCACCCCGTAGCCTTCCAGGATGCGCAGGCCAAATTTATCCTGCCAGGCCTGTTTGGTGCCTTCCGCCAGTTTTTCTGCCCCGGCCACCGCATAGCGGACACGGGCAAAATCATACGGATGCGCAAAGCGGGCATAGTTGGCGAGGAAGGTGGAAGTACCGAAAATCACTGTACAGTTCTGATCATAGGTCAGTTCCGGCACCATGCGGTAATGCAGCGGGCTCGGATAGAGGAAGATACGGCTGCCGCACAACAGCGGCGTAAACAGTCCGGCGGTCAGACCGAAAGCGTGAAACAGCGGCAGTGCTGACATAAACCGGTCTTTCGGCGTGAAATCCGCAACGGTTTTAATCTGTTCCACGTTAGCCAGCAGAGAGTCGTGGCTGTGTACCACGCCTTTTGGTGTGCCTTCCGAACCGGAGGTAAAGAGAATAATGGCATCATCTTCCGGTTTCTGCGGCAGCAGTGCCGCCTGCGGCGTAATCAGATGGCGCATCACCCACAGTTTATCTTTCAGGGTAACGGATGCTTTTGCCTCTTCCAGATAAACCCAGTTGGCTTCTGTCAGTTGTTCCGGCAGATGTGTCAGTTTGCCCTTTTCCAGAAACTGACGTGAGGTGATGATGGTAGTGATACCGGCCGCTTTCATGGCATTACGCAACCCGGCGACACCCGCCGTGTAGTTGAGCAGCGCCGGAATACGGCGGCGCATGGAGGCACCGAGGATCGCCGCGGCCATCACCGTGGCATTCGGCAGCAGGAAACCGGTACGTTCCCCCTCTTTGGTATAGTGGCTGATAATGCAGCTCAGTCCGAGGGATTTTTTCAGCAGCCCCTGATAACTGTCCTCGCTGAAATTAATATCATCAATGATCCGCTGAAAACGCCCGTAGCGTTTTACCGCGCCGAGAAACGCCTGCGGCAGCGTCAGTGACGGGCGGCATGCCATGCGCGCGTTCATCATGATATCGCGCAGATGTTCCCCTGCCAGACGGCGGCGCTCTGCGGCACGGGGAGCTTCCGGCATCGGGATCACTTCCGGTGGCAGAACATGAATGGTGATGGCCGGGAAAACGTGACTTTTGATCACTTTGCGCATCCGGCTGAAAAACGTCAGTTCCGCACCGTCAATGCGCACCGGGATGACTTTTGCCCCTGTTTTGGCGGCAATAAAAGCAGCACCGTCATAGATTTTCATCAGGGAATCCGTGATAGTCACCCGCCCTTCCGGGAAGATCACTATCTGACGCCCTTTTTCCACTTCACGGATCAAATGCCGCAGTGCCAGCGGATTGCGCGGATCCACAGGGATAATATCAGCGATAGGTTTTAAGCAGCGGATAAAAAATGGTGTGGCGTAGTTAGTGTACATCGCGAACACCGGCCGGGTCGGCAGGAATAATCCCAGCAGAACACCATCAATAAAAGAGGCATGGTTCGGGGTGATAACACTTCGCGGTTGATTAAGATTACTCAGGTCACCGGTAACACGAATGCGGAATAATCCGCGGAGCAGTGCACGTAACACATTCATCAACATACTGAATTCCCTGTGTATTTATTATTCCGCCAATCGGTTTGGCGGGCAGACGCATCAATAATAACACAGCGGATTGATTAACCAACTGACAGAACAGTACGGCATTATCTTTATTCGATTCGTGTCACTGTTCACAATAAAACAGCCGCAGAATTATACAGCGGCGTGAAGGCGGGTACAGATATGACTGATAAGTTCCGGTACAGGGCAGGTGGCATCCACCACAATATCCGCGCATTCCAGGTACAGCGGTTCGCGTTTGCTCAGGACTTCCGCCATCTCCTCCACAATGCATTTGCCGGTCAGACTCGGGCGCTGATGCGCCTGCGGAGTGTGTGACAGGCGTTCCGCCAGTGTTTCGGCACTGGCCCGCAGATATACCACTTTGCCGGCGGATTGCATAAATGCACGGTTTTCCGGCGCCATGACAATACCGCCGCCGGTTGACACCAGATGCAGCGGTTTGCTGACCTGACGCAGCACATCACTTTCCAGTTCACGGAAACGGCGCCAGCCCGATTGTTCCACCAGCTGAGAGATAGACATCCTGCACTGCTCTGTCACGCAGGCATCAGTGTCAATAAAATCGTACAATAATGCCTGAGCCAGCGGTTTGCCCAGAGTGGTTTTACCTGCTCCGCGAGCGCCGATAAGATAAATAACCGGTTTTTCATCCTGATGATTCATACTATCCGCTTCCCCGCAGGTGTTCAAAATATTTTACATAGGTGTAAATTAAGAGAGCCTATCATAGCGTACTCAGATAAAAAGCAAAAGTGCGATCCGCAGAACGGTTGTCATCTGACAAAAAAACGCCCTGCGGATACCTGATGATCCGGTTATGAACGGATAGTGTGGTCGCCGGTACCAATCCATTTATACGTGGTCAGCGCCGTCAGCCCCATCGGGCCGCGGGCGTGCAGTTTCTGTGTGCTGACGGCGACTTCCGCCCCCAGCCCGAACTGACCGCCATCGGTGAAACGGGTACTGGCGTTAACATACACGGCTGATGAATCAATATTTAATACGAAATAATCAGCCTGAGACATAGATTGCGTCAGAATCGATTCTGAGTGCTGTGTGCCGTAATGACGGATATGCTCAATCGCACCGTCAATATCAGGCACAATCACCACATTCAGGTCGAGAGATAACCATTCATCTGACAACTGCGCATCAGTCACCGCTTCTGCTTTTGCCGGGCCGTTTTTCAGCAATGCCAGCGCCGCCGGATCGGCATGCAGGGTGACATTGTCAGCAGCCATTTTGTCACTCAGCAGCGGCAGAAATTCCGCCGCGACTTTTTCATGTACCAGCAGTGTTTCCACCGCATTACAGACACCCGGACGCTGCACTTTCGCATTCGTGATGACCGGCAGTGCTTTATGCAGATCGGCGGTCTCATCAACATAAATATGGCACACACCGATACCGCCGGTGATCACCGGAATAGTGGACTGCTCGCGGCATAAGCGGTGCAGAGCGGCACCGCCGCGCGGGATAAGAATATCCACATAGCGATCCATCTTCAGTAATTCATTGACCAGTGCGCGATCCGGATTATCAATGGCCTGAATCGCGGCCTGCGGCAGCCCGCATTCACTGAGCGCCTGCTGGATCACACTGACAACCGCCACATTCGTATTATGTGTTTCTTTGCCGCCGCGCAGGATCACCGCATTCCCGGTTTTCAGACACAGCGAGGCAACATCCACCGTGACATTCGGACGAGCTTCATAAATCACACCGACCACGCCCAGCGGGACACGGCGGCGCTCAAGACGCAATCCGCTGTCCAGCACACCGCCGTCAATCACTTCCCCGACCGGATCTGCCAGCTGACACACTTTACGCACATCAGCAGCAATACTTTCCAGACGCGCCTGAGTCAGCAACAGACGATCAAGCATCGCCTCAGATGTCCCCTGCTCACGGGCTTTGGCAATATCGAGTTCATTGGCAGCAAGGATCGGGGCGCTGTTTTGCTCCAGCAGATCGGCAATACGGGCCAGTGCCCGGTTCTTTTGTTTTCCGGAGAGCTGAGCCAGTACCCGGGAGGCGGCTTTGGCCGCTTTACCTGTTTGTTCTAACATATGCTGATATCCTTAACTGACAATCATATCGTCGCGGTGGACAGCCACTGCGCCGTATTCATAACCTAAAACCGTGCTGATTTCCTGTGACTGCCGTCCGGCAATCAGGCGCAGCGCATCGCTGTTATAACGGCAGACACCGTGTGCCAGATCCCGGCCGTTCAGAGCCCGGATGCGGACAACCTCACCGCGTGAGAAATTACCGTTCACGGTTCTGATACCGCTCGGCAGCAGAGAACTGCCCTTATCTTTCAGCGCTTTCTCCGCGCCGTCATCCACAATGATTTCGCCGGCAGGCGGTGCCCCGAAGATCCACTGCTTACGCGCTTCCATCGGCGCTTTTTTCCCGAAGAACCGGGTGCCGACCGGAATATCATCGATGACATCACAAATCACCCCGGCGCGATCACCGGCAGCAATAATGACATCAATTCCCGCACGCCCTGCGACCGTCGCAGCCTGAAGCTTGGTCGCCATTCCGCCGGTGCCCAGCCCGGATACGCTGTCGCCTGCGACACTGCGCAGCTCATCACTGATATCGTGCACTTCGGCAATCAGAGTGGCATCCGGGTTGCTGCGCGGATCCGCGGTATACAGCCCCTCAATATCCGTCAGCAGCAGGAGTTTATCCGCCCCGCCGAGAATAGCGGCCAGCGCGGAGAGGTTATCGTTATCCCCGACTTTGATTTCCGCTGTGGCAACCGCATCATTCTCATTAATGACCGGCACGATACCGTTATCCAGCAGCGCGGTCAGTGTGTCACGGGCATTCAGGAAACGCTCGCGGTCTTCCATATCCGCGCGGGTCAGCAGCATCTGGCCGATATGAATACCGTAAATAGAAAACAGTCGTTCCCACAACTGGATCAGGCGGCTCTGTCCGACCGCAGCCAGCAGCTGTTTGGACGCAATGGTGGCGGGGAGTTCAGGGTAACCGAGATGTTCACGTCCGGCAGCAATCGCCCCGGAAGTCACAATAATAATACGATGCCCTTTTTCATACTGCTGCGCACACTGCCGGACCAGTTCAACGATCCGCGCCTGATTTAAATGTCGTGATCCGCCGGTCAGCACACTTGTGCCCAGTTTGACAACCAGCGTTTGGCTGCTATTCATTGCGTTCTACCATTATTTTGCGAGATAAGAAAAGATGACCTGTTTTAACAGGTGATGCGCGCCATGCCAACAGGCACAACGCAAAACCGGACATTAATCCGGCTGCTTTCCGGGGGGCGGTGATTCCGGTGACGGCGTCAGAGACAGATCCAGTTCCTGAAGAACGGCCTGTAAACGGGGATAAAAATCAGTCAGCGTTTTTCTGACTGCATCGCAGGTTTCTTTATCAGACACTGTTTTTTTCTGCCAGAGCCCGTTTTTATCAAATACCCCGGTATGGTATTCAGAGACGAACCCGGTTTCCTGCGGGATCAGTGACAGCCACCAGCCATAAAACTCACGTTTTTCCGGTGCGGCTGATGCATTCACACACACCGCCAGACAATCAAAAAAATAATGCCCTTCCTGACACTGCGGCTCACGGATATACGGACCCAATGCGGTAAAACATCGCAGCAACCTGCCGCGCGTGTAATCTGAAACCAGCGCCATCATCAAGCCTCCTTTCAGTGGAGGCTTAGTTGTAGCAAACAGACAGGAATTATCAATGGTTTTTATGCTGTTCAGGATAAAATTCTGGTGAGCCAGCGGGTCGCTTCATCCAGCGATTTATGAAAGGTGTCAAAAACCGGCGTCTGACCAAATTCCAGCAGTTTACCGTCAGCACTGGAGCGGGTAATCAGTTCCGATTCACTTTTCGGGCTGAACACATCCTCTTTCCAGCACATACTCAGTACCGGCAATGAACAGCGGCGGCCGAGCAGTCCCTGATTTTTCAGTGACAGGCAGCTGAGCCGGGAGCGGACGGTATCAGGGTCGGTACAGCGCGCTGCCGCACGGCTGGCCAGCACATCCATATACATGGCAGGAACCTGATCCTGCCGCTGCGGACTGACAAAGAGATCATGCACCACCGGTCCGAACAACACAGCGCCCCGCAACTGATGTGCGGATAAATACGCCATACGCATCGCCACATTGGCACCGAAACGCAGCCCCATCACAGCCACACGGGTGTGATCGATCCACGGTACATTGCGCAGCTGATCCAGCACCTGCTGGTGCATCAGACTGCTTTCCTGGCCTAATACCTGTTTGGCGGAGTAACCGACTGACGGCATATCCAGTGTCAGCAGGGCAATTCCCTGCGGTGCCAGATAATCACGGAAGTAGCGGCAATAATCACTTTGCAGATTATCCAGACTGCCGCACATCATCACGACCGGAAAAGCACCGGTTTTTCCCGGCGGGAGGTGCAGGAAAGCGCAGACATTGCCGCCGCTCTCCATTTTGAATTCAATTTTTTTCAGTTCATACGCAGCAAACCGGGCGGAATTTTCATACGCCTGATTTGCCAGAACTGTAGCCTGATCCGCCAGCTCATCCCCTTTCAGATGAGGATATCCCGCAATACTGTACAGATTTGCGGCAATCAGCCAGGCTTCACAGGCTTTGTCGCCGGATTCAAATTCCAGCGCTTTACGCTGCCACAACATCGCCTGCTGAGACCATTCATAAGCCCAGTTGCCGCGGCGGTAACCGATTACCGTATCCAGCAGTGTATCATCACTGCGGGGGGCATCGGATGCTGCGATACGGCTGAGAACCTCTTCGGTTTCCAGCGGCGGTATCCCCCGCCAGGCCCACATTAAGCGGTTAATCATGCGATACCAGCCCGGATGCGTACATCCGCTCAGGACGCTGCCCTTGACTTGTTTCATACCGGAACGGGTAAAATTCACCAGCACGGATGTCTCAGGGTGTTTGATTTTCGGCTTAAACAGTTTCTCTGACAGGTTCTGTTGTGTCATGGCATTCGCTTACTGATCGCAGATTGGTTTAACAAAACTGACGGTCATATCCCACGGCTGCTCGATCCAGGTATCCTGCGGGATATCAACCACATAATCGTCAACCAGCGGACGTCCGGCCGGTTTGGCAAAAATAGTGACGAAATGCGCTTTCGGATACATATCGCGGATCATCTGGGCAGTACCGCCGGTATCCACCAGATCATCAACGATGATAAATCCTTCACCGTCACCGTCGGCTTTTTTCAGGACTTTCATGTCGCGCTGATGGTCATGATCATAGCTGGAAATGCAGACAGTATCCACATGACGGATACCCAGTTCACGAGCGAGTAAAGCTCCCGGCACCAGACCACCGCGGCTTACGGCAATAATGCCTTTCCATTGTTCGGTTGGCATTAAACGCTGTGCCAGTTTACGGGCGTGCATTTGCAACATATCCCACGTTACGACGTATTTTTCGCTCATATCAGATTGATCCCGGCTTGATGATTTACAGAAAAGAGTCTTTTTTGCGGAAAAAAGGTTGCGCGAGATTATAGTGACTTGAGCCGCCAAAGACCAGAGTATCTGACAAATTCATCATAATTCCCTGTTATGACACACGCACTTTGTGTAAGAATTTGCTATTCTCCGGACATCGGATATTCGCGACCGCTCATTTTAAACAGCGTCACCGGCCGCCTTCAGGTATCCTCCCCCTTATAATGAAAAATGCAGTAACAGGAGATCGAACGTGTCTGAACTATCACAATTATTTCCGCAGCCGCTGTGGGACATTTTTGCCAAAATCTGCTCTATTCCTCACCCGTCCTACCACGAAGAGCAACTGGCCGCACATATCATTGAATGGGCAAAAGAAAAGGAATTCCACGTTGAACGCGACAGCGTCGGTAATATCCTGATCCGCAAACCGGCCAGCAAAGGCCTGGAAAACCGTAAAGCGGTCGTCCTGCAGGCGCACCTGGATATGGTGCCGCAGAAAAACAATGATACAGCACACGATTTCGAAAAAGATCCGATTCAGCCGTATATCGACGGCGACTGGGTTACCGCGAAAGGCACCACATTAGGTGCGGATAACGGTATCGGTATGGCATCTGCGCTGGCGGTGCTGGCTGATGATTCCGTCAAACATGGTCCGCTGGAAGTTCTGCTGACCATGACCGAAGAAGCCGGGATGGACGGCGCATTCGGTCTTCAGCCGGACTGGTTGCAGGCTGATATTCTGATCAACACCGATTCCGAAGAGGAAGGTGAGATTTATATGGGTTGTGCGGGCGGTATTGACGTCACCACCACCCTGGCACTGAGCCGTGAAGCCGTTCCGGCCGGTTACAGCATCTTTACCCTGACCCTGAAAGGTCTCAAAGGCGGCCACTCCGGCGGCGATATTCACCTGGGTCTGGGCAATGCCAACAAATTACTGGCCCGTTTCCTGGCCGGTCACGCCGCAGAACTCGGCGCGCGTCTGGTTGATTTTCAGGGCGGTACACTGCGCAACGCGATTCCGCGTGAAGGCCACATCACCCTGGCAGTACCGGCAGATAAAGCCGCACAGCTGAAATCACTGGCACAGACCTTTGAAGCTCTGCTCAGAGAAGAACTGGCACAGAAAGAGAAAAACCTGGTGGTCACCCTTGAAGCCGCAATTGCCGCTCAGGGTGTGCTGACCGCTGATGTGCAGTCCCGTTTTATCAATATGCTCAACGTAATGCCGAACGGCGTGATCCGCATGAGTGACGTGGTACCGGGCGTGGTCGAAACCTCACTGAACGTCGGTGTGGTGAAAATGAGTGAAGAGCGTGTGCAGGTTATCTGCCTGGTGCGTTCCCTGATTGAATCCGGCAAATCCTCTGTGGTCAGTATGCTGACCTCTCTGGCGGCACTGTCCGGTGCGGATATTGTTGCCGAAGGCGGTTATCCGGGCTGGCAGCCGGATGCTGACTCCCCGGTTATGCATCTGGTCAGCGAAACCTATCAGCAGCTGTTTGATAAAACGCCGAACATCATGGTGATCCACGCCGGTCTTGAGTGCGGTTTATTCAAAAAACCGTATCCGGACATGGACATGGTTTCCATCGGGCCGACCATCACCGGTGCTCACTCTCCGGATGAGCAGGTGCATATCAAGAGTGTCGGACAGTACTGGCAGTTACTGACCGCTATCTTAAAAGCGATCCCTGAAAAAGCATAACAGCATCATTCAGTTCAGCGGCGGAACATCTGTTCCGCCGTTTTTATATGTGCTTCAGAATCCCAGCAGCAACTGCCGCTCCAGCTGCGGGTCCAGCAGTGTCACATGCAGCCCCACCAGCCTGACACCCCGCCCTTCCCGGCGGCTTTTCCAGGCCAGTTCCGCCGTCTTCAGTAAATCCGCTTTATCCAGCACCGGATGAACATGTTCCTGTGTGGTTTGCTGGAAATCCGCAAACTTGAGTTTGATTCCCTGCCGGGCAATCCGCAGATCCGATGACACCTTTGTCAGACGGCGCTCCAGCTCCGGAAACAGCGCATCAATAATGGTCTGACACTCATCCCACGACACAATATCTTCCGCCAGTGTCCGCTCAACACCGACCGATTTCCGTTCCCTGTCCGGACAAACCGGACGCTCATCTGTGCCGTGACTGCGCTCCCAGATGATCCGGCCGAACTTTCCGAACTGCTTCAGCAATGTTATCTGATCATAATGCTGCACATCCCGGCACGTTTCCAGCCCGAGATCAGTCAGCCGTTTTGCGGTCACTTTTCCCACACCGGGAATTTTACGCAGCGGCAGAGACAGGACAAAATCCGCCACCTGCTCCGGTGTGATAATGTACTGCCCGTTTGGTTTATTCAGATCAGAAGCGATTTTGGCGAGAAACTTGACCGGTGCCACCCCGGCAGATGCCGTCAGTCCCAGCTCAGTAAAAATAGTCCGGCGGATCTCTTCTGCCATCAGCGTGGCGGAGCCCCGGCACTGCGGACTGTCCGTCACATCAAGATAGGCTTCATCGAGAGACAGCGGCTCAATCAGTGAGGTATAACGGGCAAAAATAGCATGCAGATGGCGGGAGGTGGTTTTATATAACTCCATCCGCCCCGGGATCACTTTCAGGTGCGGGCATAACAGCAATGCTTTTGCCGTCGACATCGCACTGTGCACCCCGAAACGCCGTGCCGGATAATTGGCGGTTGCAATCACACCGCGCCGGTCGGCACTGCCGCCGATAGCCAGAGGGATATCGCGCAGACGGGGATCGTCACGCATTTCAATCGCCGCATAAAAACAATCCATATCAATATGAATAATTTTACGCATCCGCCTCTCCCGCTCACCAATATTACTGTTTAAATATACAGTTAAACTTAATTCAATTCAAATCGATTAATCCACTCATTATTCACTGCATCAATCAGCAGGCTGAAATTTGCAAGTTTGTGTTTTTTTTCTGTGATTACATCCGGTTGTCATGTTGCTTTGGTAAAACAGCCGCGTGACACACACCCGAGCACTTTCTTTCTGACGGACGGATTATGAAAAAAATACTTTCTGCCCTTTTTCTGAGTTGTATTGTTATGACAACCCACGCAGCACCGCAAATTATTGCTCACCGCGCCGCCACTGCGGATGCGCCTGAAAACACCCTGTACGCCATCGATAAAGCACTGGGCAACAAAGCGGATGCTGTCTGGATCACGCTTCAGTTATCAAAAGACAACCAGGTGGTGTTATACCGCCCGTCTGATCTGAAATCCCTGACCGATAAAACCGGCCCGGTTTCCGGTTACACGGCCGCAGAGCTGGCAAAAATTGATGCAGCCCGTGACTATAATCAAAAAAATAACACCCATATCAACGCCGCGATCCCGTCACTGGACACGGTACTGAGCCGCTATCCGGAGACTTTTTTCTATCTCGATATCAAATCCCCGGATGCAGTACCTGCCATCTTTGCACAGCAACTGGATACCGTACTGACCCGTCATCAGGCGAAAAACCGGGTTCGTGTCTATTCGACCAGCCAGGATTATCTGGCCGCACTGCCGCAATCAATCCCGGTATTTGAAAGCCGTGATACCACCCGTAATGCACTGGCCGGCAGCCTGATTACTCACACCTGTGACCTGACGGATAACCCTCAGCCACGCTGGTATGGCTTCGAGCTGCATCGAAAAGTTGATGTGGTTGAAACCTTTACACTGGGCGAAGCCCGCTCTCCCGCTGTACTGACATGGGATAAAACAGCCATGGACTGCTTCCGTAAAAATAATAAAAACCGGGTTGTACTGTTCGGTATTAAAACACCGGCAGACTTACAGCTGGCAACAGAGTTAGGAGCAGATGGTGTGATGGTCGATTCATTACTCAATATGAAAATAAAATAATTAATTTTCGTATTATTACTTATCTATACTGAGGTACTGAAAAATAAGAGTGGCATTTAATAAATTATAAATATCACTCTTATTTAATACGTTACGTCCCTTCCCGCAACTACCCCTGTCACTCCCGTATAATATTTTATAATCTCAGCAACTCTAATTAATTATAGTAATTTATTTATCAGGCCAACTTTGTTATAACTATAAGAAACATCCGGGAGGTCATACGGTGATAAGTAACCTATTTATTGATTTCAATTCACCCCCAAAATCCCCTCTTGTTTTTATGGGATTATTTTTGCTGTTATTCAGTCTTTATTCTTATGCAGATTGCCGGCTGTATTCAGATGAAACACGCAGCAGTAACTTTATTATTCTGGGTGCCGGTATGATTAACGGGCCGGTAAAATCCGTCATCACAACAACCCGTGCCCCGGACAGTAAGAACGATAATATTATTATCAACGGGCGATATAACCTGACCCCCTGTGGTGAACTGAGTGATTTTTCGCTGGAAGTGACTGAACGTTATCCCGGTCTGCAAAACCGGATGTATTCCGAAGGTCAGAAAACGGAACAGGGCTATACTTTATTATTTACGTCGCAATTGCTCAACAGCGGAAAAGCGCCGGTAACCCTTATTAAAGCCCGCAGCCATCTTTTTTATAACAATCAAAAGCAAATCATCCGTGCCGAATCAGATTCCAACAGCGGCGGAAACACACCAAAATTCCGGATGGATACAGATTTTTTTTTATGAAGACGGTTTAATCGCACATGCCGTGTTAAAAGGCGGTTCCTCAGATACCGTTGGTGAAATCCGTTACGACTGGCGCAGTGACCGGCAAATAAATTCGATAACGTCACAGGGGAATGGCCTGCCTCCGATGAACTATGAATTTGCGTATAATGATAACGGTCAGGTTATCCGGCAGACACAAACACAGCACACACCGCTGGGCCGGGTAAAAGCAATCTATATTTGTCAGCAGACAGACAGCTACGGGAACTGTGAAAAAGCACTCTGGCAGAGCATGACTGAAGGGAATAACACGAATAATATTATTGTGATAAATACCGCAATTGTGACATCGCGTTATCATTATTACTGATCCGCTATTACTGACCTGCGGTTAATGAACAACAATAAACAAAGGCGCCTGACAGGCGCCTTTGAGATTGCTGACAAAGGCGCCTTTTTATATTATTTAATACTATACAATCCGGTTTTTATTCAGTTTCTCTTCACGGGCAGCTTCACGCGCCATCCGCTTTTTCCGGGCATCACACGGTTCGGGACAGTCACAGACTTTCTCAACACCAATGCTGCTCAGCCCGCCGCAGCTTCCCTGAATGCTCTTGCGCTTAATAATATAGCCAAGAGACATCCCCAGAAATGCGACCAGAAACAGGATAAAGGTTGCGATAAATACTTTTATCATCATATCAGCCACCCTCTTTTATTTTTGCTGCAAATAGGGCTTAAATGCCTCACTGTAGCGTTCTTCAAATCCCTTCTCTGTTTTGACAATCATAAAGACAGGGATATTTTGTGCATTCGCTACTTCAAGACCGCGCTCCGGCCCGAGCACATTCAGCCCGGTAGAAAAGCCATCCGCACTCATACAATTATCCGCAATAACGGTAATCGATACCAGATTGTGGTTAATCGGACGTGCTGTTTTCGGATCAATGGTGTGTGAATAACGAATATTATTTTCTTCAAAATAATTCCGGTAATCTCCGGATGTTGCCACTGATGCATTACCCGGTTCAATGATTTCCTGTGCGGACTGACTCAATCCTTCTGATGAAGGTTTTTCAATCGCAATGCGCCACGGCTTACCTTTGCCGTTAATGCCCTGAGTCCGGACTTCACCGCCCACATCCACCATATAATTGCGGATATTCTGTGATTCCAGATATTCGGCCACCGCATCCACCCCGTAGCCTTTCGCTATGGAGGACAGATCCACATACAGTTCCGGTACGGTCTTAATCAGATTATTGTCTTCCACCTTCAGTTTATCAATCCCGGTCCACTGACGGCGGGCTTCGATATCCTGCTCAGTCGGCACATGAGTCACGCGTCCTTCCGGGCCAAATCCCCACAGATTGACCAGCGGGCCGACAGTGACATCCAGTGCGCCGTCTGTCAGCTGATTGATACGGATAGCCTCACGAACCACCTTTGCGGTTGCGGCAGAAACCGGGAACGGTGTATTTACGTCGCGGCTCTGATTAAAGCGGCTGAGTTCAGAATCCGGCCGGTAGGTGGACATCTGATCATTGACCTCTTCCAGCACCACATCAATATCTTTCTGCACGGATTCCGGTGACGGATTTTTCGGATCAGCCACATATTTTACCGCGTAAGAGGTGCCCATCGTTTTGCCGTTCAGGGTTACCTGCTGTGTTTCCGGTGTTTTATCACCACACGCACTCAGTAACAATGCCATCAGTGCCAGCGGCAGAAAGGCCCGTTTTATTTTTACCATACACAATCCAGTCTGATTTCAGATCATCTGCGCCCACAGGAGTGGGCGCAGTTTCGTTATGACAGGGGCGGAAATCAGCCGCCGAAGTCATCCAGCATAATGTTTTCGTCTTCCACACCCAGATCTTTGAGCATCTTGATCACGGCGGCGTTCATCATCGGCGGCCCGCACATGTAGAACTCACAATCTTCCGGTGCCGGATGGTTTTTCAGGTAATGCTCATAGAGAACATTATGAATAAACCCGGTGTATCCGTCCCAGTTATCTTCCGGCAGGGCATCAGACAGTGCCACGTTCCAGGTGAAGTTTTCATTCTCAGCCTGAAGCTGGTCAAAATCTTCTTCATAGAACATTTCACGTTTTGAACGTGCACCATACCAGAAAGACATCTTACGTTTGGAGTGCAGACGCTTAAGCTGATCGAAGATATGCGAACGCATCGGCGCCATCCCCGCACCACCGCCGATAAAGATCATTTCCGCGTCAGTTTCTTTCGCGAAGAATTCCCCGAACGGCCCGGAAATCGTCACTTTATCACCCGGTTTCAATGACCAGATGTAAGAGGACATAATGCCCGGAGGTGCATCCGGCACACGCGGAGGCGGTGTGGCGATACGCACGTTCAGCAAAATAATCCCGTGCTCTTCCGGATAGTTTGCCATGGAGTATGCGCGGACGGTCGGTTCTTTCACTTCAGACACATAGCGGAATAAATTAAACTTATCCCAGTCTTCCCGGTACTCCTGCGGTACATCAAATTCATCATAACGCACCACATGCGGCGGACATTCAATCTGAATAAAGCCACCGGCACGGAACGGTACAACTTCACCATCAGGAATTTTCAGTTTCAGCTCTTTAATGAATGTTGCTTTGTTATCATTGGAGATAACTTCGCACTCCCATTTTTTCACCCCGAAGATCTCTTCCGGCAGCTCAATTTTCAGATCCTGCTTCACATTCACCTGGCACGCCAGACGGCAGCCTTCACGCGCTTCGCGCTTGTTAATGTGCGACATCTCTGTCGGCAGAATATCACCGCCGCCTTCTTTGATCTTCACGCGACACTGGCCGCAGGTTCCGCCGCCGCCACAGGCAGAAGAGACAAAAATCCCCTGACCGGACAGCACATTCAGTAATTTATCACCGGCAGGTGCGCTGAAGCTTTTTTCCGCATCGCCGTTGACGTCAATCTTAACGTCCCCTGTGTTCACCAGTTTTGATTTTGCGAACAAAATCAACGCGGTCAGCGCCAGAACAATCAGGGTAAACATTGCCACGCCTAAAATAACGATATCCATAATTGCGTTTCACCCTTATAACTGTACGCCGGAGAAGGACATAAAGCCCAGAGCCATCAGTCCGGTAGTCACGAATGTGATCCCCAGCCCTTTCAGGCCGGACGGGACGTCAGAGTATTTCATCTTCTCGCGGATAGCGGCCATCAGCACAATCGCCAGCAGCCAGCCGATACCGGAAGCAAAACCGTAAACCACAGATTCCGTAAAGTTGTAGTCGCGCTGCGCCATAAAGGACACACCACCAAAAATCGCACAGTTTACAGTGATTAACGGCAGGAAGATGCCCAGCGCGTTATACAGTGCAGGGAAGTAGCGATCCAGAATCATCTCCAGAATCTGTACCAGTGCCGCAATGACCCCGATAAAGGTAATGAAGTTCAGGAAGCTTAAATCCACACCGTCCATCAGTGCGCCGTCGCGCAGCAGCAGGTTATAAACCAGGTTGTTGGCCGGAACCGAAATCCCCAGCACCACGGTAACTGCCACTCCGAGCCCGAACGCCGTTTTGACATTTTTGGACACCGCCAGGAAAGTACACATCCCGAGGAAGAAAGCCAGCGCCATGTTTTCAATGAATACAGCCCGCACAAAGAGACTGATATAATGTTCCATATCTTAATCCTTCTCGACTTGTGACGGCTTCAGGGTACGAATACCCCAGATGAGCATCCCGATGATGAAGAATGCGCTCGGAGCCAGCAGGAACAGACCGTTCGGCAGATACCAGCCGCCGTTCTGTACCGTTTCCAGCATAGTCACACCAAAAAGTTTACCGGAGCCGATCAGTTCGCGGAAGAAGCCTACCAGCAGCAGGATCACGCCGTAACCTAATCCGTTACCGATACCATCCATAAAGCTTTCCAGCGGCGGCGCTTTCATCGCATACGCTTCCGCACGTCCCATGACAATACAGTTGGTAATGATCAGGCCGACGAACACGGAAAGCTGTTTGGAGATGCCGTAGGCGTAAGCCCGCAGAATCTGGTCAACAAGAATAACCAGCGAGGCGATAATCGCCATCTGAACAATAATCCGCACACTGCCCGGAATGAAATTACGGATCATTGAGATAAACATACTGGAGAATGCTGTTACCAGGGTGACCGCGATGGTCATAACCAGTGCGGTTTCCAGTTTGGTGGTTACCGCCAGCGCCGAACACACCCCAGAACCTGGAGGGCAATCGGGTTGTTATCTAATAACGGTCCGAGAAGAACGCGTTTAATTTCTTTACTATCAGCCATGATTCAACGCTCCTTCGCGTACTGTTTTCAGGAACGGGCCAAAACCGTTGTCGCCCAGCCAGAAATCAAACATATGCTGGATGCCGTTTGAGGTCAGTGTCGCACCGGATAAACCATCAATGCCGTACGGGCTGTCAGTTGAGCCGCTGCGGACAATTTTAATGGCCGGCATACCTTCTTCATTAAACAGCTTTTTACCAATCCACTGTTTACGCCATTGCGGGTTATCCACTTCACCACCCAGTCCCGGCGTTTCACCGTGCTGGTAATAAGTGATCCCCTCAGAGGTAATACCGTCCACGTCAATCGCGATAAAGGCATACATCACCGACCACAGACCGGAGCCGTAAACCGGCAGAACAATCTTGCTGGTTTCACCCTGCTCATTCTGTACCAGATAGATTTCCGCGCTGTTAGCACGGCGGCGGATTTTCGCCAGATCTTCTTCCGGTGACAAGGCAATACTGGTCTCATCGCTGCGCAGTTCATCGTTGAGATCGTATTTGGCGGTACTGTCAGTCATCTGACCGGTTTTTAAATCCACCATTTTTGCTCTGATGAATTTTTTATAGACTGCGTCGATTTCATTCGCCGGCATGGATGGCGTGAGTAACCCGGCCACATCCAGAATGTTACGCTGCTTATCCAGCATAATCTGTGTCTGCTGCGTGGATTTCAGCCCCACCGCAGAACCGGCCACGACTATCGAACACACAAGGCAAAGGACGAAGACTACGATAAACGTTCTTGCGACACTGTCCTTGTTTTTCGTTTTTTCATTAGCCACGTGCTTTTCTCCGTTTAATGTTTGCCTGAACCACCAGATAATCAAATAACGGGGCGAATAAGTTGGCGAACAGGATAGCCAGCATCATCCCTTCCGGATATGCCGGGTTTGCCACACGGATCAGGACACACATAACCCCGATCAGTATCCCGTAAGCCCATTTACCTTTATCGGTAAACGAGGCTGAAACCGGGTCCGTCGCCATGAAAATCATACCGAAGGCAAAACCGCCAAGAACCAGATGCCAGTACCACGGCATAGCAAACAGCGGGTTGGTGTCAGAGCCAATCATATTAAAGACGGCTGACATCGCGATCATCCCGATCATCACACCGGCCACAATACGCAGAGAAGCGATACGGGCAAACAGAATGACGGCACCACCGATCAGAATCATCAGTGTGGATACTTCACCAATCGAGCCCGGCACGTTACCGATAAAAGCATCCATCCATGAAATCGGCTGATTGGTCATGGTGTTGACCAGCTGATGCTCACCACCGACAGCCCACTGTGACAGCGGCGTTGCGCCGGAGAAGCCGTCAGCGGCAGTCCAGACCGTGTCACCGGAAATCTGAGCCGGATAGGCAAAGAACAGGAAAGCACGACCGGCCAGCGCCGGGTTCAGGAAGTTACGTCCTGTCCCGCCGAAGATTTCCTTCGCGACCACCACACCAAAGGTGACAGCCAGCGCAGCCTGCCATAACGGCAGTGTCGGCGGAACAATCAGTGCCAGCAGAATGGAGGTAATAAAGAAGCCTTCGTTGATTTCATGCCCGCGAATCATCGCAAACAGGACTTCCCAGAAGCCGCCCACGATAAAAATGACTGCGTAGATCGGCAGGAAATAAACGGCACCGAACAGCATTTTGCTGACCCAGCCCGCATCCTGAGTAAAGGACACGCCGATGAGTTCTGCCAGACGATAATGCCAGTCACCGGCAATCACCTGCTGAAGCTCCGCACCGCTGTACATATCCAGCAGCACCGGCATTGCCTGGTTACCGACGTTATACATCCCCCAGAACATTGCCGGGAAAACGGATAACCAGACCAGGATCATCAGACGCTTAAGGTCGATGGAATCACGGACATGTGAACGCCCGCGGGTAACTGTCCCCGGGGTATAGAAGATGGTGGCCGCTGCTTCATACAGTGCATACCATCTCTGTAATTTACCGCCCGGTTCAAAATGCGGCTCAATTTTTTCCAGAAATTTTTTCAGACCCATGATTATCCTTCCTGCTCAATCCTGGTCAGTACGTCACGCAGCACCGGTCCGTACTCATATTTACTCTGACAGACATAGGTACACAGCCCCAGATCTTCCTCATCCAGCTCCAGCGCACCCAGCGCCTGTGCGCTGTCAGTATCGCCCGCCAGCAGATCGCGCAGGAAATGTGTCGCCATAATGTCGAGCGGCATGACACGTTCATAACTGCCGATTGGCACCATGGAACGTTCGCCGCCATTCATTGATGTAGTAAATGAGAATAGTTTCTTCTTAAAGAAGTGACCCAGAGTGGTGCGGGTAACGGTGTATTTGTCAGTCCCCGGCATGATCCAGCCGAACAGCTCTTTTTCACGGCCTTCTTCCAGAACGGATACCTGATTGGTAAAGCGTCCCAGATAGTGATGCACTTCATCACTGGCCACACCCCACAGGACAGAACCGGAAATGATGCGGTTTTCACCGGCTTTCAGCTGCCCTTCGGTCAGTTCATACAGATCCGCACCAAGACGGGTTCTCAGCAGACGCGGGTTTTCCACCTGCGGGCCGCCGAGTGCCACAATACGGTCGGTGTACAGAAAACCGGTCGTAAACAGTTTACCGATAGCGATAACATCCTGGTAATTCAGAGACCAGACTGTTTTCGTTGCGCTGACCGGCTCCAGGAAATGGATATGCGTACCGGCAAGACCTGCCGGATGCGGGCCGCTGAACTGTGTATAACTGACACGATTGTTATCGGTAACTTTTACGAAGTCAGCTGTACCGTGGCAGACATGAACCTTCCCTTCCGTCAGACAGCTCAGTACCTGTAAACCGTCATCAAACGCGATTTGTTCCTGACGGATAATCACCACCGGGTCGGCCGCCAGCGGATTGGTATCCATCGCGGTGACAAAAATGGCGGCAGGCACAGAGCCCGGTGCGGGGGTACGGCTGAACGGACGGGTCCGCAGCGCGGTCCACAATCCGGAGGCCACCAGGTTTTTCTCTGCCTGTTCACGGGTCAGTGACGGCAGATCCCGGCGGTCATAACTGTCAAATGTGAATTGCTCGTCTCCCTGTATTTCAATCACCACCGATTGTAATACACGACGTTCGCCACGATTGATGGCTTTTACCTGTCCGCAGGCGGGGCTGGTAAAAATCACACCGGGGTTCTTTTTATCTTCAAAAAGAGCCTGTCCTTTCTTCACTGATTCACCTTCCTGAACCAGCATAGACGGACGCATCCCGATGTATTCTTCACCCAGCAGCGCTACGTGGCGGACTGAGGGGCCATCTTCTGTGACTTGAGCAGGTGATCCTGCGATCGGCAGGTCGAGTCCTTTTTTAATTTTAATCATAAAATTTGCACAAGTTTTCGTTAAACCCACGTCATTACTGCCGCAGCAGCGTATGACAACTCAACAATAAAAACACTCCGGGCCGCTGTTGTCGCCCCGGGCTGTTTTCTCCGATGTATGTCACGATTTTGCTTAAACCAGATCCGCATTATTTTACCACTTCACAACAATTCTGTCCGGTGAAACGAGTGACCTGGCTCAAGCAAATGGGATTATTGTGATCAGAAAAAGCCGGAAAACTCGTCTTTACCGAGTAATTTAATCACCTTTACCGACTGCTGTTTATTTTTTAACCACAATAATGTTTGTAACAAACGATTTTATTCTCACCGGAAACCATTCACAAATTATCTGCATCATGGCAATCTGTTGTTACTTTTTTCACCAACCTATTGCCATCCTGAATACTGAGAATGCGACATATCATTTTTATCATGATCGGCCTGCTGTTTTTTGCAGGGCAATCATCGGCAACGACGGGAAAATCCCCGTCATTATGGCTTACGGCACCGGTAAGTGATGTCCGTAACAGCCGGGTATTTATACAGATATTTAAAGAAGAAAAAGAGCTGGAGTTATACACGCGGGAGAATAACGGACGTTTTAAACTGGTAAAACGCTATCCGGTTTGTCAGTTTTCCGGCGGTCTGGGACCCAAACAGCTGACCGGTGATTTAAAAAGTCCTGAAGGTTTTTACCGCATCAGTTTGTCACAGCTCAACCCGAACAGTCGGTTTTACCGAGCTATTAACCTTGGTTTTCCCAATGAATTTGACCGTGCACACGGCTATACCGGGGATTATCTGATGGTTCACGGCGACTGCAAATCTGTCGGCTGCTACGCCATGACAGATGCCTATATTGATGAGATTTACCGCTATGTGGAAAGCGCCCTGCTGAGCGGACAGGCGGATCTGAATATTGCGATTTATCCTTTCCGGATGACACCGGAGAATATGAACCGCCACCGGAATTCCTCACATCTGGCCTTCTGGCAGCAGTTACAACCCGCTTATCAGTACTTTACCGAGAATCAGATCCCGGCGGTGGTTGCTGTTATTAACGGCCGTTATGTCACCGCCGCACACACGGCCGTACCGGGACCTGCAGCAGAAGCCGGCCTGCTGACTCAGAACACGGATGCATCACGCTCGCCGTAGTAAAAAAGAACCGCCTCACCCGGCCGGATTTTCTGCCACTGCTCATTGCCGGTCAGCGGTTGTGTGGCGATAACCGAGACCACATCATCCGGGCTGGTGTGCTGAGAAAAATCGATCTCCACATCACTGTCCACCAGCCGCGCTTTACCAAAAGGCGCGCGGCGGGTGATCCAGTGCAGATTGGTGGAGCAGTACGCCAGCACATAGCTGCCGTCTGACAACAGCATATTAAAGACGCCGAACTGCCGTAACTCATCCGCCAGCCGCTTCATATCACGGAATACTGCCTGCAGATCCTGCGGCGGCTGCGGGTATTTTTCTTTCAGCTGATTCAGCAGCCAGCAGAATGCATGTTCGCTGTCAGTCTGACCGACGGGGGTAAAAAAACCGGTCGCCAGGTGTTCATAGCCGCTGAGCTGCCCGTTGTGGGCATATGTCCAGTTCCGGCCCCACAACTCACGGGTAAAAGGATGGGTATTTTCCAGCGAAACCACTCCCCGGTTTGCCTGGCGGATATGTGCAATCACCGCTTCGGATTTGACGGGATAATCGCGGACAAAACGGGCGACAGGTGAATGACAGCAGGCACGCGCGTCTTTGAAGGTCCGGCACCCCATTCCTTCATAAAACGTAATTCCCCACCCGTCTTTATGCGGCCCGGTTTCCCCTCCGCGCGGGATCAGACCGCTGAGACTGAAATGAATATCAGTCGGGACATTCGCGCTCATCCCCAGCAATTCACACATTGCCTTTCTCCCTTACCCGGTTTCGTGATAACTGAAGACTATTGTTACCCGCAATTCGTTAGTTTCACAATTACGGAAATATCATTTTTTTAGATGATTTGGTTATATATAAGATACTTTATGCTTATCATGAATAAGTCCTGCCTCACGGCATAAAAAAAAGCACCCGGCCGGATAGCGGAGTGCTTTTTCAGATGCCGGGCCGGGTTATTTCACCATTTCTTTTTCGATCAGCATGATCAGAATATGAATAACCTTAATATGGATTTCCTGAATGCGATCCGCATAACCAAAGTGTGGTACACGAATTTCAATATCCGCACTGCCCGCCATTTTACCGCCGTCTTTACCGGTCAGTGTGATCACTTTCATACCTTTGGCGCGTGCCGCTTCAATCGCTTTGATAATGTTGCCGGAGTTACCGGATGTGGAGATACCGAGTAACACATCCCCTTCACGGCCGACAGACTCCACAAAGCGGGAGAAAACATATTCATAGCCGAAATCATTACTTACGCAGGATAAGTGGCTGACATCAGAAATAGCAATTGCCGGATATCCCGGACGATTTTCACGGTAACGTCCTGTCAGTTCTTCCGCAAAATGCATCGCATCACAGTGTGAACCACCGTTACCGCATGACATCACTTTGCCGCCCGCTTTAAAAGAATCAGCCAGCATGACAGCAGCCCGGCGGATTGCATCAATATTATTCTCATCTTTCAAAAAGTTATCGAGGGTTGCCGCTGCTTCGGTCAGTTCACCGCGGATAAGTTCCTGGTACATAGAGATAGGCTCCTGAAAATGAATCGGATTTGTCTGTTCTGAGTGTAACGGATCTGCCCCGGTGAAAGAAGTCACAATCCGTGGCATCTGCAAATAAGACACATAGAGATTGCTGACAAAGCAGGATAAAACGTGGTTTTTCCTGCTTTGTGTTATCAGCCGAAAATCAATAAATTGATTTTCCTGATTTATTTTTACAACCCCTGGTGGTCGCCGCCAACCCCTGCGGGTTTGTCAACGTCAGGGTTTTGTTCTGCTAATTTTGTGAGCTGAGTTGTAAATAAAATGTGAAATCATTGAAGTTATTTTTTGGTTGCGCTAGATCTGAACACAACAGGTCAGACCTCTGATGTCACATTGTACTGACACGAATACCCCTATACGGAGGTTCATCATGTTACTACTCAGCATAATTTTATTTATCGCCGCCACCGGGCTGCTCGCTTTTCACCGGGTCAGTCTGAAGTACAGTGCAACAGCACTGATACTGTTCAGTCTCATCATGAATGTCTTCCGTTTATGGCCGTTTGCTGTCACCGTTCTTCTGGCACTGATTTTCCTGCCGTTTGTGATCACGTCCGTCCGCCGGGCTTTGTTCAGCAGCCGTCTGATGCTGCTGTTC
Organism: Morganella morganii; assembly: GCF_019242955.1. Classification (GTDB taxonomy): domain Bacteria; phylum Pseudomonadota; class Gammaproteobacteria; order Enterobacterales; family Enterobacteriaceae; genus Morganella; species Morganella sibonii. The sequence goes on along the minus strand of NZ_CP066129.1, from coordinate 966,025 downwards.
CGTAAAGTGATGCCGCCGATGTCACAGACAGAAAAAGAAGCGATTGATGCGGGCACCACCTGGTGGGAAGGCGATCTGTTCCGCGGACAACCGGACTGGCAGAAGCTGCACAACTACCCCGCTCCGCAACTGACAGCGGAAGAACAGGCGTTTCTTGACGGCCCGGCAGAAGAAGCCTGCCGGATGGCCAATGATTTTGAGATCACCCATGAGCTGGCGGATCTGCCGCCGGAATTATGGCAGTTCCTGCGTGATCATAAATTCTTCGCCATGATTATCCGCAAAGAGTATGGCGGTCTGGCGTTCTCCGCCTATGCCCAGGCGCGGGTGCTGCAAAAACTGGCCGGGGTTTCCGGTATTCTGGCGATAACCGTTGGTGTCCCCAATTCACTGGGGCCGGGCGAGTTGTTACAACACTACGGAACTGACGAGCAGAAAAAACGCTGGCTGCCGGGGCTGGCCTCCGGGGAAGAAATCCCCTGCTTTGCCCTGACCAGCCCGGAAGCCGGTTCTGATGCCGGAGCTATCCCGGATACCGGGATTATCTGTACCGACGAATGGCAGGGTGAACAGGTGATCGGGATGCGCCTGAACTGGAATAAACGCTATATCACGCTGGCACCGGTTGCCACCGTCCTGGGCCTTGCCTTTAAACTGTATGATCCGGATAAATTGCTCGGTGAGAAAACCTCGCTTGGGATCACCTGCGCACTGATCCCGGTGAATACGCCGGGGGTTGAAACCGGTACCCGTCATTTCCCGCTCAATGTCCCGTTCCAGAACGGCCCGACACGCGGTAAAGATGTCTTTGTACCGCTCGACTATATTATCGGCGGTCCGGCAATGGCCGGACAGGGCTGGCGCATGCTGGTGGAATGCCTGTCTGTCGGGCGCGGTATCACACTGCCGTCTAATGCCACCGGCGGACTGAAAAGCGCAGCAATGGCGATTGGTGCTTATTCTTATATCCGCCGTCAGTTCCGGATGCCGATCGGCAAAATGGAAGGGATTGAAGAGCCGCTGGCGCGTATTGCCGGGAATGCCTATCTGATGGATGCCGCCGCCACACTGATCACCACCGGTATTATGCTGGGCGAAAAACCGGCGGTTCTGTCCGCCATTGTAAAATATCACTGCACTCACCGGGGGCAGCGTGCCATTATTGATGCGATGGATATTGCAGGCGGTAAAGGTATCTGTCTCGGGCCATCCAATTTCCTCGCCCGCAACTATCAGGGGGCGCCTATCGCGATTACTGTTGAAGGTGCCAATATCCTGACCCGCAGTATGATTATCTTCGGCCAGGGAGCCATCCGCTGTCACCCGTATGTACTGACCGAGATGGCCGCTGCGGCGGATAATCAGCTGAATGACTTTGATAACGCGCTGTTTGCCCATATCGGCCATGTATTAACTGCCGCCACCCGCAGTTTCTGGCTGGGGTTATCACACGGATATTTCAGTCCTTCACCATTCCGGGATGCCACCCGCCGCTATTATCAGCACCTTAACCGGCTGAGTGCCAACCTGGCACTGCTGTCAGATATCGCGATGGCGACACTCGGCGGCAGTCTGAAGCGTCGTGAGCGGATTTCTGCCAGACTCGGGGATATACTCAGCCAGCTTTACCTCGCATCCGCCACTTTAAAACGGTTTGATGAGGATGGCCGTCCGCAGGCTGACTTACCGCTGGTACACTGGGCAGTACAGGATTGTCTGTATGAAGCCGAAAAAGCGATGGATGAACTGCTGACAAACTTCCCTGACCGGAAAGTCGCCGCCCTGCTGCGTCTGACTATCTTCCCGTCAGGCCGCCATCACCGTCCGCCATCCGATAAACTGGACAGCAAACTCGCCCGTCTGTTACAGGAACCGTCTGACACCCGTGACAGAATCGGACGCGGGCAATATCTGGCACCGGAACCCAATAACCCGCACGGCCTGCTCAATGCCGCACTCAGTGATATTCTGGCCGCCGAACCGCTGGTGGCCCGCCTCAGTCGTATGGCCGAAAAATATATTGATTTTACCCAGCTGGATAAACTGGCGGATACTGCACTGGAGGACGGAAAAGTCACTCCGGAGGAGGCTGATATCCTGCGCAAAGCGGAAGCCAGCCGCCTGTGCTCGATCAATGTGGATGAGTTTGCACCGGAGATTATCGGCCTGAAGTCACACGCCAATTCTCATCGTTACCGTAAAGGGGAAAACCCCGGCGCATAAAATAACATGGCGGAGCCGTTCCCTGCTCCGCCATAACTGCTCTGTCTTCTTACCGGTCAGTGCTGCTGTAACCGGTTATATTGGCATCCAGGCTGAGGATCTCCCGCATTTGTGCTTCTGTCAGGTCGGCACCGAAGAATTGCTTAAAGAACTGACGGATATCCTGCTGCATTGCTGCATCATCAGCCGGTTTGCGCATAATGCGGGCTTCAATCCATTTCATCATCAGCGGCGTTTCTATTCCCGGCGCATCCCAGCGGTAAATACCGATAGGGGCTTTATAAACACGTCTGTTCTTCACGGCAGACATCGTTTCTGCCCCCTGCCAGCCAACCGTATTCCGGTAGACATCTTCCGGCACAAATGAATCAAACTGGCTCAGAATAATAATGTCCGGATCCAGATTAATCACTTGTTCTGCTGACACCGTGATCCAGTTTGGTTTAACCGGCATGTCATCTGTCACATTAATGCCCCCGGCCCGGTTGATCATCAGGCTGTTTACCGAGGTCTTTCCGGCCACCGTCAGGTTTTTATCTCTGACATACAGAATACCCGGTTTTCCGTACGGCACCTCACGAATAGTCACCGGGGTTGAGTCTCTTGTCACCGTGTTCACTGACTGAATCTGATGGTCAAAAAAAGCCAGTAAATCTGCGGCACGCTTCTCTTTGCCCAGAATGTCGCCCAGCAACCTGATTCCGTTTTTGACATCATCCAAATCACCGTATCTGATTGCCACCGCCGGAATACCGAGTTTATCCAGCTTCTCTTTTTCCTCTTTCTGGTAATCCCAGATAATCACCAGATCCGGATTTAATCTGACCAGTTCCTCACCGTTGATGGTGAAATCTTTATTCACAAAGGTGCTGTTGACCTTTTCAATACCGGGTGCCAGTGTTTTCAGGATACTATTGCGGTAAGCCTCTTTCGCTGACGGATGCATCCCGGCAATTTTTGCATCCGAGCCATCCACCACATAAATCATCGACATCCACGGAATAGGTACGACCGCAATCCGCTCTACTGTATCCGGAATAGTGACCCGGTTTCCGGCGAGATCAGTGATTTCTTTTGCCCCGGCACAACTGAAACACAGTAATAAAACACCGGCACTGAAAATACGCTTTAAGGCTGATATTGCCATAACATCTTCCTGTCATTGTATTTACTGTTATCAGCGAAACGCCCGGATATACGGACGGGGAATTAATTTACGATCATGCTTCAGTAAATATTCCAGATACCAGTTAGGATTACGTAATAATCCGCGGCCGACAGCAATTAAATCCGCATACTGATGCTCTAATATATCGTCTGCCAGCTGATGGTCACGAATACCACCAACAACAATGACAGGTTTTTCACAGCCTTTTTTAACACCTTTGGTATCTTCCAGCTGATAAGCAACACCTTTATTTGTACCATGCATCTGACTGCCGCCATTAGATATGTGAACAATATCAATAAGCGGATTAATATTACGCAGAATTTTTTGTGTAAATAAAATACTGTCCTCTTCGCAATACCGCGTACCGATACGCAGAATAATCGCTTTCTCTTCCGGCCAGGATTGGCGGACAGCGGTCAGTAACTCTGTCAGAAAAATAACCGGATCGGCGTATTTATCAGTACGCTGATTTGTCCGCCGGTCAATAAACTGAGAAATTAAAAACTCATGAGATGCCATAATTTCCAGTGCATCAAACCCGGCTTTATTTGCCCGCGCGGCGGCCTTTGTATAGCAGTCAAACAATGCTGTAATTTCATCTGCTGTTAATACATTAATATCCTGAATAATATTGCCGGATTCCAGCCGTGATTTACTGCCAGCATGGTTCAGCTGAATCGCCACTTTGCTGCCTTCATTTTGCAGCATCGTCACAATCTGAGCCAGCATGGCGACATGCCCGTCCTCATATAAACCCAGTGCACCACTGCCCAGACGTCCGTCAGCCGTAACCGCACACTCTTCCATAATAATCAGTCCGACCTGACCGACAGCAAAAGACATATAATGCGCCAGATGAAAGTAATCAGCGTAACCGTCAGTGGCTCGTTTTATTCTGACAGGCGGATAAACTAATTTATTTTTAAGCGTTAATTTTTCTGATACAAATGGCTGCATTAAATTCATAATACGCACGTCCCCGGAAAAAAGCTGACCGGTACTGTTATATAAAAACTGCACCGGTAATAAATAATAAAATGACTGAAGGGATAATAAAGGGAACAGTGCAGAGACTCTATGACAGGCAATCTGTTTTATAACACCAGTCACACTCTGCCGGAATACAGCCTCCGGATGCGATTATTGCGTTAACAATCATCATTCTGTTGTTGTTTTTATGTAATGGAAAAACAACATTAATATACTCCCGGGGAGTATTAATAATAAAATCCCCGGGATGTGATTCCCGGGGATTTTCAATATCAGTCAGAAACGATAACAGATAATCTATTATTCAGTGATTTCCAGCGCCATCAGTTCATCAATGGTCTGACGACGGCGGATAAGTTTTGGTTTTCCGTCTGTAAACAGAACTTCCGGTAATAATGGCCGGCTGTTGTAATTCGATGACATCGATGCACCGTAAGCGCCGGTATCGTGAAAAACCAGGAAATCATTCACACTGACTTCCGGTAACGCACGCGGTACTACCATTCCGCCCTCCAGCTGAGTAAAAACATCACCGGATTCACATAACGGCCCCGCCACAATGGTTTCCCGCAATGTGCTGTTTTGCGGCTCTCCCGCTGCCGGTAATACCGAAATATGGTGATAACTGCCGTACATTGCCGGGCGCATCAGGTCATTAAAACCGCTGTCCACCAGTACATAGTGACGGCTTCCCATTCCTTTCACTGCCCGTACCTGAGCCAGCAGAATACCGGATTCCGCCACCAGATAACGCCCGGGCTCAATTTCCAGAGTAATATCCCGGCCGAGATGGCGGGCTATACGTGTCCGGGCCGCATCCCAGAGTGAGAAATAATTGTCGATATCAATAATTTCGTCCCCCTCACGATAAGGGGTCGATAAGCCGCCGCCGGCAGAAATCGCACGGATATCCAGATTATTGGTGATCACCAGTTCTGCCATCGCATCACAGACCGTCGCAAGGTGCTCATAGTCCACACCGGAACCGATATGCATATGAATGCCGGTCAGTGTCAGCTGATACTGACGGATTTCTGCCAGCGCTTCACCAAGATCGGAAAACCAGATCCCGTGCTTGCTGTTCTCGCCGCCGGTATTGGTTTTCTGGCTGTGTCCGTGACCAAAACCCGGATTGATACGCAGCCACACCGGATGCCCCGGACAGCGGGCGCCAATCTGGCGCAGCATATCCACCGAGCCGGTATTCACCGCAATACCCAGTTCCAGCACGCGATCCAGCGTTTCTTCCGTGATCATATCTGCTGTAAAAACTATCTCATCCGGACGGTAACCGGCTTTCAGCGCCCGTTCAATTTCACCGGCGGATACGGAATCCACTTTCACACCATGCTCATGCATCAGGCGTAAAATATGAATGTTGGAATTGGCTTTCTGCGCAAAACGGATCACATCAAAGCGCTTCAGACGGGCAATACGGCTGATAATCACCTCACTGTCATATAACCAGAGAGGAGTACCGTACTGCTGAGCCAGGCTGCGCAGGGCATCCGGGGTAAACGGGGCGCGGAGTGTTTTGGTTGCGATGGTCATGATGTTGTGCTCTTTTTGATCGTGATCTCATTTTTTTCCATCGTGACAAAAAATCTTCGGGATTTAAAATATCTGATTTGCTAAGGTCTATTCATTGCTGATATGGATTTGATGGATAATGGAACACTACTCCTGGCGTCACATTGATATATTCCACGCGGTTATGACAACAAAAAGTCTGACCGATGCCGCACAACTTCTGCACACATCCCAGCCGACTGTCAGCCGGGAGCTTGCCCGTTTCGAAAAAATCCTGGGATTCCGTGTTTTTGACCGTATCAAAGGCCGTCTGCACCCGACTGAACAGGGACTGCGGCTATTTGAGGAGGTGGAACGATCATATTACGGACTTGAGCGCATCAGCCGTGCTGCGGAGAGTATCCGCCAGTTTCAGCATGCTCAGCTGGCAATCACCTGCCTGCCCGCCTTTGCTCAGTCCTTGCTGCCTGCTGTCTGTCGCACGTTTCATACACAATACCCGGATGTAAATTTTGAAATCGCCCCGCAGGAATCTCCGCTCCTTGAAGAGTGGCTCTCCGCCCAGCGTTATGACCTGGGGATCACCGAACATCAGCTGACGCCGCCCGGCACGCTGCAGGAAACCCTGCTCACACTCAGTGAAGTCTGTGTGCTGCCGGAATCGCACTCGCTGTGCAGCAAAGCGGTTCTGACACCCGCTGATTTTGCACATCAGAATTTTATCAGTCTGTCCGTTACGGACAGTTACCGGCAGAAAATTGATGCATTATTCAGTGAAAAGCGAATTCTGCGGCGGATGATTATGGAAACACACAGTGCCGCCTCAGTCTGTGCCATGGTCAGAGAGGGATTAGGGGTGTCTGTTGTCAACCCGCTGACCGCGATGGATTGCAGCGGGATTTGTGTCCGTCCGTTCAGTGCGGATATTCCGTTCACCGTAAGCCTGATCCGCCCGCAGCACAGGCCGCATTCTGTATTGACGGATATTTTTGTTACACATCTCCGTCAGCATATGCAGGTCATTTTGCAGCAATTAAAACAGGTCAGCGGTTAGTTTTTTCATCCAGCAGATACGGCAGCCAGTCCGGCGAATGTGCAAACCACTCCGCCAGGAAATCCAGCAGCAGACGCAGAGGCCTGGCCATATGCTCGCGGCTGGTATAAATGCCGTAGATACCGAGTGCAGGCAGCCGGTATTCCGGGAACAGGCGCACCAGACGCCCGGTTTTCAGATACTCATACACCGAGCAATACGGCTGCAATGCAATGCCTTCCCCATTCAGCGTCGCTTCCAGAAGAAACGTGGATTCATTGGCACTTAGCGCCCCGCTCACCGGCACAGAAATGACCTCATCATCCCGTTCAAACAGCCACAGGCTGCGGCCGTAGAAATTATAAGTCAGACAGGTCAGCTCACTGAGCGATTCGGGTGACGTCGGATAACCATGTTTTTCCAGATAGGCCGGTGATGCACAGACCACTGAATCACAGCGGGAAAGCGGCTTTGCAATCAGATTCGGCTCAAGATTGTTGGTGATACGGATACCCAGATCAATCCGCTCCTCCACCAGACTGAGCGCCTTATTCGTCACCTGCACATCCACGGCAATGGCCGGATAACGGGCACGAAACTGCACAAGCGCTTTAGACAGTGCCACCATCGCCAGCGACTGAGCACAGGTTATCCGTACCAGACCGCTTACTGCTTCATCTTCTGTCACCACCGGGCGGGCAATTGCGGTCGCCAGTGACAGCAGCTCCCGGCTTTGTATCAGCACCGTTTCACCGGCGGAAGTCAGCGTCAGGCTGCGGGTTGTCCGGTTCAGCAACCGCACACCGGCCCAGTTTTCCATTTCGGCCAGATAGCGTGTCACCATCGCACGGGACATACCCAGCATATCTGCGGCTTTGCTCATGCTGCGCTGTTCAGTAATGGCGATAAAAACCTGAGCGGCAGTGATCCTGTCCATTTTATTTGTCCGTTTTATGCAACAATGAAGACCGGATTATGGGGTTTTTCCGGCGGATTATGCAACTTATTATAGCGTCATCTCAACGATTCACCTGCAAAAAGGATAACACTATGACTTCTGCAATCCGTACTTCTCTGGTATTCAGCGCACTGATGAGTGCTTCTTTTATCACTGCTGCCGCACCACTCTCTCTGGAAGTGTATAACCCGGGCGAAAAAAGTATCTTCCCGGTATCTTCAGAGATCATCAGCGGCAAAAATGAGGTGGTTCTGATTGATGCTCAGTTTCAGAAAGATGATGCTCAGGTACTGGCGGATAAAATCCGTGCGACCGGCAAAACACTGACCACCATTTATATCAGCCACTCTGATCCGGATTTCTATTTCGGACTGGATGAACTGAAAAAAGCCTTCCCGCAGGCTAAAATTGTCGCCACTCCGCAAACTGTCGCGCTGATCAAAGAGAGCAAAGACGGCAAACTGTCTTACTGGGGACCGGTACTGAAAGAGAATGCCCCGCAGAGTATCGTTGTACCGGAGCCGTTAGAGGGCAACCGCATTATGCTGGAAGGGGAAAGTATCCTGATTGAAGGACTGGACAGCCCGGCACCGGAACGCAGTTATGTATGGGTACCGTCACTGTCTGCCGTGATGGGCGGCGTGCTGGTGTCAGAAAATATCCATGTCTGGCTGGCTGATACCCAGACCCCGGAATCCCGTCAGTACTGGCAGCAGTCACTGAAAAGTATGCAGGACAAAAAACCGGCCACCGTGGTACCCGGCCATTACACCGGTAACAGCCATTTTTCACCGGCTGCCATTACCTTTACCGCAGATTATCTGACCCGCGCGGAAACCGCGCTGAAAGAGAGCAGGGACTCACAGCAGATGATCAGCACACTGAAAGCGGCTTACCCGGCTCTGGCAGATGAATCCAGCCTGGAACTGAGCGCCAAAGTGCTCAAAGGCGAAATGCGCTGGCCGCAGTAATCTGATTTAAGGAAAACATGATGTCAGTAAAAACGCTGCACTATATTTATGATCCGCTCTGCGGCTGGTGTTATGGTATCGCGCCGTTTATTCAGGCCGCACATAAACAGGGCGTAACCATCGCCCTGCACGGCGGCGGGATGATCACCGGTTCACAACGCCGTCCGGCGGATGACAGTATGCGGGACATGATCCGCAGCCATAATCAGCGCATCACTCAGATGACCGGACAGCCATTTACCGATGCCTTTTACACCCTGCTGAAAAATCAGGAGTGGGTGATGGACTCTGTACCGCCGATTGCCGCCATTCTCAGCGCGCAGGCACAGTCAGGTAAAGGCATTGACATGCTGGATGCCTGCCAGAAAGCGTATTATCAGGACGGGCTGCCACTTAACCGCGATACCCTGCGCAAGCTGGCGGATAAGCTGGGGATCAGCGATATTCAGTCTGATAATACTGAGCAGCATATCAGTGAGAGCCGTCAGTTATTTGTCCATAATCCAACCGGCGGCTTCCCGACACTGCTGCTGGAAGAAGACGGCGTATTTCAGCATATTCCTAACCAGGCGGTACTGGGTGCGGAATCACATTGGGAAAGGCTTATCCCGTTACTGAAAACGACTGACTGACATCAGTCCCATCACCATAATCATCCCCGCAATTAAATGTGGCCCGAAGGCAATAATACCCGGGCTGCATGGCGGGAGATGATTATAGCGGTGACGGAAATAGTGAAGCCCGTACACCACCAGCGCGGATACACATGCCAGCATCAGCAGCAGTGCGAGCTGTTCCGCTCCCACCCAGGCACCCGTTGCTGAAAACAGTTTGATATCCCCGCCGCCCAGCCCGCTTTTTTTACGGCACCATGCATAACCCTCCGCCACAAACCAGAGCAGAAAAAAACCGCCGATCACTCCGTACAGTGCGGAAGAAATCGTCACAAGTTGTACCTCATTCTGAAACAGCAACCCGGCCCACAGTACCGGAAACACCAGCTTATCCGGCAGATAAAACACCGCATTATCGATATGAAACAGCATCACCAGGCATAAAAACAGCAGTGTCAGAAACAGAACAGATACGCCCTGCCCGTCAGACCAGAATACAATAAAGATGCCGGACAACAGGCAGTGCAGATACACACGACAGCCGGATAACCGTTGCGGATACTGATAATACTGCCGCAGAATATATTCCGTCCCGGCTTTTACCGGCAACGGTAAAACGACTCCCCAGATAATCATAATCAGCCAATTCATGTGTCCTCCGCTGCGTTCCCTGTTGCGATATCCGCAGCCTGCCTGACCGCCCCGGGAAAGACACGTTTTTTCCCCTGATTACAGCTGAATTACATTTTTTTTCGGGTCATCACGCAATATTGACAGTCTTTGCGGGCGGTGTTGATCCCGGCTGATGCTTGCAGTGAGATTCCCCCCTCTATTATCATGGGGCAATATATATAAACCGGCGGCGTGCCGGCAGAACGAAAAGGATATTTTCATGCGGATCCCGCGCATTTATCACCCCGGCACTTTAACCCCCGGCATGGTGACTGAACTGACCGATGACGGCGCCAACCATGTTGCCCGTGTGCTCCGGATGAAAACCGGTTACTCCCTGATCCTGTTTAACGGCACCAACCGGATTTTTAATGCCGAAATTGCCGGTATCAGCAAAAAAAGTGTGACTGTCCGTATCGCTGATGAACAGGACGACAACCGTGAATCCCCGCTGGCCATCCACCTCGGACAGGTGATGTCACGCGGTGAAAAAATGGAATTTACCATCCAGAAATCGGTTGAGCTGGGTGTTCAGATTATTACCCCCCTGATCTCTGAGCGCTGTGGTGTTAAACTGGATGGTGAACGGCTGGAGAAAAAACAGCAGCAGTGGCAGAAAATTGCCATCGCCGCCTGCGAGCAGTGCGGACGTAATGTGATTCCGGAGATCCGCCCGGTGCAATCCCTGGAAGCATGGTGTGCGGAAACGGATGATGCACTGAAGATAAATTTACATCCGCGTGCCTCACAAAGTATCAATACACTACCGGCAGAAACCGCTAAAGTGCGGTTACTGATTGGTCCGGAAGGCGGGCTGTCAGCAGAGGAAATCGCGATGACTGCCGGTCATCAGTTTACCGACATATTATTAGGGCCGCGTGTATTACGCACAGAAACTACCGCGCTCACTGCAATCACCGCATTGCAGGTGCGTTTCGGCGATCTGGGTTAAGGAGAAAAAATGATCAAGCTCGGTATTGTGATGGATCCTATCGATTCCATCAAAATCAAAAAAGACACCAGTTTCGCGATGCTGCTCGAAGCACAGCGCCGTGGTTATGAAATCCATTATATGGAAATGAATGACCTCTACCTGCATCAGGGCGTTGCCCGTGCCCGTACCCGCACACTGACAGTAAAAGAAGATCCGGCAGGCTGGTATCAGTTCGGCAGCGAACAGGATATCGCCCTGGGAACGCTGAATGTTATCCTGATGCGCAAAGATCCGCCGTTTGATACTGAATTCATTTACGCCACTTATATTCTGGAGCGGGCGGAAAGCGCCGGTTCCCTGATCGTCAACAAACCACAGAGCCTGCGTGACTGTAACGAAAAACTGTTCACCGCCTGGTTTGCAGACCTGACCCCGGACACCCTTGTTACCCGCAGCGCACAGCGCCTGCGTGAATTCCATCAGAAGCACGGTGATGTGATTTTCAAACCACTCGACGGTATGGGCGGTGCCTCGATTTTCCGTCTGAAACAGGATGATCCTAACGTCGGTGTGATTATCGAAACCCTGACCAATCACGGCCATACTTTCTGCATGGCGCAAAACTTCCTGCCGGCCATTAAAGACGGTGACAAACGTATCCTCGTGGTGGACGGTGAGCCGGTTCCTTACTGCCTGGCCCGGATACCGGCCAAAGGCGAAACGCGCGGTAACCTCGCTGCCGGTGGTCACGGTGAAGTACGGCCGCTGAGCGAAAGCGATTGGGCCATTGCCCGCAGCGTGGCACCGGTCCTCAAAGAAAAAGGTCTGATTTTTGTCGGTCTGGATGTGATCGGCGACCGTCTGACTGAAATCAACGTAACCAGCCCGACCTGTGCCCGCGAAATTGAAGCCGCACACCCGGATGTTTCTGTCACCGGCATGCTGATGGATGCCATTGAAAAACGTCTCGGCCGGTAACAGCAGGCGCTGTGTCCGTACACTCACACCCGCAGACGGTATTATCCGCTCTGCGGGCAGACTGAAAAGAAGGTTATGAACTTACAACATCATATTCTCATTGCCATGCCTTCACTGGATGATCCGTATTTTGCGCGTTCAGTTGTGTATCTGTGTGAACACAATGAAAACGGGGCGATGGGACTGGTGATCAACAAACCCATCGAACAGCTTTCCGTCGGTAAAATTCTGCAGAAACTGAAAATATCGCCGGATATCCGTGATGAAAATCAGTCGCTGGAAAAGCCGGTTCTGGTCGGTGGCCCGGTGTCTGAAGAACACGGTTTCGTGCTGCATTCCGGTGATAAAAAGTATGCCGCCAGCACCCGTCTGACGGATGATCTGTTTCTGACCACGTCGAAAGACGTGCTGGAAACGCTGGGAACCGCAGAGCAGCCGGAGCATTACCTGATGACGCTCGGTTACTCAAGCTGGACAGCCGGTCAGCTGGAGCGGGAAATTATGGAAAACAGCTGGCTGGTGGCTGATGCCAGTCAGCGTCTGCTGTTCCGCACACCGATGCCCGACCGCTGGCGTGAAGCGGCTGCCGGTATCGGCGTCAATATTTACACCATCGCGCAACAGGCCGGACACGCATAATGAGCAGCAATACTGTTATTGCCTTTGACTTCGGCACCAAAAGCATTGGTGTGGCCGTCGGTCAGACCATCACCGGTACCGCCCGCCCGCTGGCTGCACTGAAAGCCCGTGAGGGTATTCCCGACTGGGAACTGATAGCGGCGGTGTTCCGTGAATGGCAGCCGGATTATGTGGTTGTCGGTCTGCCGCTCAATATGGACGGCACGCCGCAGCTGGTAACGAATCAGGCGAAAAAGTTTGCCAACCGCCTGCACGGCCGTTTCGGCATTCGCGCGGAACTCCATGATGAGCGCCTCAGTACGGTGGAAGCCCGCGCTAATTTATTTGCTGACGGCGGTTACCGTGCGCTCGGCAAAGATAAGGTGGACTCCGCCTCTGCCGTGATTATCCTCGAAAGCTGGTTTGAACAGCTTTACGGCTGATTATCCCGCACGCCGGGCGCGCCGTTCTCCTTACCATGCCGGGATCGCGCCCGTTTCTCCGGCAATATCCCCTCTGCTGCGCCGCCATTGCAGGCACTGCTCTTCTGTCATCATCCCGGACTGCGCGCCTGACTGCTGATGGGTGGCTATCTGATACGCTTTATTATCACGGATAAGACTCGCCACCGCCGGGGTATTAATCAGCACATCAAACAATGCACAGCGCCCGCCCCCTTGTTTTGCCACCAGATGCTGACTCAGCACCGCCACCAGACTGCCGGCCAGCTGATTGCACACACGGCTTTTCTCTGCACCGCTGAACGCATCCGTCAGCCGCTCAATCGCCGCAACAGCGCCGCGCGTATGAAGTGTGCTCAGCACCAGATGCCCGGTTTCCGCCGCTGTCAGGGCAAGCCGGATCGCCGCCTCATCCCGCAGTTCCCCCAGCATAATCACATCCGGGTCCTGGCGCAGCGCGGCGGTCAGTCCCTGCTGATAACTTTCACAGTCACGACCGATCTCCCGCTGGCGGATCAGCGACTGCCTGTTGCGGTGACGAAACTCCACCGGATCTTCCAGGGTAATCACATGCCGCCGGAAATGCTGATTGATATAGCTGAGCAGCGCCGCCAGCGTGCTCGACTTTCCGCTTCCCGTCGCGCCGGTAACCAGGATCAGCCCGCTTTGTGTCTTTGACAGCAGTCCGGCAAAAACCGGCGGCGCCAGGATGTCCTCCAGAGAAGGAACAACCGGACTGATCAGCCGCAGTGCAGCGTTCAGTAATCCCCCTGCCATAAAAATATTCGCCCGCAAAGGTTGATCGCGGATAAACAACGCAAGATCGGCCTGCCCTTTTGTCATCAATCTGTGGTAATTTGCCTGGTCGAGGATCGTCTTTACCCAGTCGCGCAGTGCGTCTTCCGTCACCGTCGCACAGTGTGTCTGAGAAAAAAGCTCTCCATCCACCCGTAATACCGGCACCCGGCCAACACAAAGGTGCAGATCGGATGCATTATGCTTTACACTAAGGGCGATTAAATTATCCATATTCATTAGGTTATCTCCCGGATCATCATGAAACCAATAAAAGACAATCTGACAGAAATCAGAGAACGTATAACCGCTGCGGCGCAAAAATGCGGCCGCGATCCACACACAGTGACCTTACTTGCCGTCAGTAAAACCAAACCTGTGAGCGCGCTCGAAGAAGCGATAGCAGCCGGACAAAACCGCTTTGGTGAAAATTATGTGCAGGAAGGTGTTGAGAAAATTCAGTATTTCTCCGGTAACACCAGCCTCGAATGGCATTTTATCGGCCCGTTACAATCGAATAAGAGTCGTCTGGTCGCTGAGCACTTTGACTGGTGCCACACTGTCGACCGGCTGAAAATCGCACAGCGCCTGAGTGACCAGCGCCCGGCAGACAAAGCGCCGCTGAATGTGCTTATCCAGATCAATATCAGTGATGAAAACAGCAAGTCCGGTATTACCCTTGCAGAATTACCGGCACTGGCAGAACAGGTTGCAGCCCTGCCGAACGTCTGCCTGCGCGGGCTGATGGCAATCCCGGCACCGGAAACAGATCCGGAGCGCCAGTGTGCGGTTTTCCGTCAGATGGAAACGACTTTCCGCGAACTGCAGGTTAAATACCCGCAGGCGGATACGTTATCGATGGGTATGACTGACGATATGGACGCTGCCATCACCTGCGGATCGACCATGGTGCGTATCGGTACTGCAATTTTCGGTGCGCGTAACTATTCTGTATCCTGATCATTCTGTATCATGACCTTCCTGTACCTTAGTGCGTTATCACAAACCGGTTAATTTGTTTTCTGTTAAGGATTTCACCGATGCAAACACTGAATTTTGTTGTCACCACGCTCCTGCATGCCTATGCCACGATTTTACTGCTGCGTGTCTGGATGCAATGGGCGCGCGCGGACTTTTATAATCCGTTTGCCCAGTTTGTTGTGAAAGCCACACAGCCGGTTGTCCGTCCGCTGCGCCGTATTATTCCGGCTATCGGCCCGATTGATACGGCCTCGGTGCTGGTGGCCTATGTCGCTGTGCTGCTGAAACTGCTCTTTCCGTGGTTCCTGGCTGGTTTTCAGGGACAGCTCGGCGGGCTGATGCTGTTAGTTGCTTTCTTCAATCTTCTCTATCTTGCAGGGATGACGGTATTCTGGGTGATCCTCGCCCGCGCGCTGCTCAGCTGGTTCAGCCAGGGCCGCAACCCGGTGGATTATGTACTGATGCAGCTGACTGAGCCGCTGATGTCACCGTTCCGCCGTATCATTCCGCCGATGGGCGGCATTGATTTCTCTGCAATGATTGTTATTTTTATTCTTTATGCACTGGGCTATCTCTATAACGATATTGTTCAGTGGATATTTTTATAATCAGGTTCAGATATGACCCGAAAAATTGTTTTAGCTACCGGTAATGCCGGAAAAGTCCGCGAAATGGCCTCACTGCTGGCCGATGCCGGTATGGATGTGGTGGCACAGACGGAACTGGGGGTCGGTTCCGTTGAAGAAACCGGCCTGACATTCGTCGAAAATGCCATTATCAAAGCGCGTCACGCAGCGAAAGTCACCGGTTTACCGGCCATTGCTGATGACTCCGGAATTTCCGTGGATTACCTCGGCGGTGCACCGGGCATCTACTCCGCCCGTTATGCCGGTACTGACGGTAACGACGGTGGCAATATCGTGAAACTGCTGGCTGCCCTTGACGGCGTTCCGGCGGAACAGCGTCAGGCGCACTTCAACTGCGTGCTGGTTTATATGCGTCACGAAAATGATCCGACGCCGATCATCTGCCACGGCCGCTGGGCCGGTGTGATCGCAGAGCAGGCTCAGGGCGAAGGCGGTTTCGGTTATGACCCGGTCTTCTGGTTACCTGAACTGAACAAAACCGCCGCACAACTGCGCCCGGAAGAAAAACAGGCCATGTCTCACCGCGGCAAAGCGCTGGCACTGCTGTCGGAAGCCCTGCGTAATGGGTAAGCTTCCCCCGCTCAGTCTGTATATTCATATTCCGTGGTGTGTTCAGAAGTGCCCTTACTGTGATTTCAACTCTCACGCGCTGAAAGGTGAAGTGCCGCATGATGATTATGTGGCACATCTGCTGGCTGACCTGGATGCCGATCTGCCGCTGGTGGCCGGGCGGGAAATCCGCACTATCTTTATCGGCGGCGGCACCCCCAGCCTGCTGAGTGCGGAAGCCATGCAGACACTGATGGACGGTGTGCGTGCCCGTATCCCTGTCGCGGCAGATGCGGAAGTGACCATGGAGGCCAACCCCGGCACCGTGGAAGCCGATCGTTTCAGCGGCTACCAGAAAGCCGGTATCAACCGTATTTCCATTGGTGTGCAGAGCTTCGGCGATGACAAACTGATCCGCCTCGGGCGTATTCACGATGCCGGAGAAGCTAAACGGGCGGCACGGCTGGCGGCCACACTCGGACTGCGCAGCTTTAACCTCGACCTGATGCACGGGCTGCCGGAACAGCATCTCGGCGAAGCACTCAGCGATTTGCGCCAGGCTATTGAACTCGCGCCGCCGCACCTTTCCTGGTATCAGCTGACGATTGAGCCGAACACCAGTTTCGGCTCCCGCCCGCCGGTACTGCCGGATGATGATCTGCTGTGGGATATTTTTTCTCAGGGTCATCAGTTACTGACACAGGCTGGTTATGTGCAATATGAAACCTCCGCGTATGCCAAACCGGGATTTCAGTGTCAGCATAACCTCAACTACTGGCGTTTCGGGGATTACCTCGGGATCGGCTGTGGTGCGCACGGCAAAATTTCATTTGCTGACGGCCGCATTCTGCGGACAGTCAAAACCAAACATCCGCGCGGATATATGGCCGGACGCTATCTTGATCAGCAAAATGAAGTGGCGGCAGAAGACCGGCCGTTTGAGTTCTTTATGAACCGGTTCCGGTTACTGGAAGCCATGCCGCGCTGTGATTTCACCGATTATACCGGTCTGCCGGAATCCGTGGTTCGCCCGCAGATTGAGGCGGCACTCAACGCCGGAGAGATTTCTGAAACCGAAACCCACTGGCAGATAACCGAACACGGTAAGTTATTCCTCAATACCCTGCTGGAACGGTTTTTATAAAACAAAAAACCCGGCCGCTTTCACGTCCGGGTTTTATTATTCAGATAAATCAGCTAATTACAGCGCGCTTTCCACGGCCTGAACCTGGCGATTCAGACTGTCCAGCCCGCCGCCGGAGAGATACCAGAGATCCGGCTGTAACACGATAATTTTGTCATTTTTGAAAGCATTGGTCTTTTTCACGCCATCGGTTTCAAATGCCGCTTTATCCCACTGCCCTGCGCCGATCGCCGCACTGCGGTCAATCACCAGAATCACGTCCGGATTCAGCTCTGCCACCATTTCCGGCGTTACCAGCGGACGCTTGCCCTTCTCTGCATTCGGGTCAACCGGCACATCAACAGATGCCGCTTTTACGACCTGATAAACAACCGGCTGTTTATTCGGGAATAATTTACCGTCATTGTGCAGCATCACCAGCACTTTTTTACCGGATTTTGCCGCTTTCTCCTGAGCCTGAGCGATGGTTTTATTCAGCGTGGCCAGTTCTTCTGCGGCTTTCTTCTCAATATCATAAAGCTGACCGATCAGAGTAATATTGGCCTCTGCCGCTGCCAGATAATCATCACCGCCGGTGCCGAGGTTGACTGTCGGTGCGATTTTGTTCAGTTCATCAAATGATTTACCCTGACGGCCGGTGATCACAATCAGATCCGGTTTCAGTTCCGCAATTTTTGCCAGATCCGGGGTTTTCATTCCGCCCGCATCAGCAACTTTGCTGTCCACCTGCCCTTTCAGGTATGACGGCAGATTACCCAGCGGCAGTGCGACAACATTATCAGCCAGTCCCAGTTTATTCATGGTGTCGTACACACCAAAATCAAACAGCACCACGCGCGATGGCTTTTGTGCCACTTTTGCGGAGCCGGACTGATGTTCGATGGTCAGTTGCGGGCTTTTATCCGCCGCAACGGCAATATGATTCGGGGTATATTTCGGCGCGGAGTCAGCCAGCGCGGAAGCGGAGGCAAAGCCTAAAAACGGAATTAACACTAACGGAATGATCTTTTTCATGTTCCTGCCTGATTAAATGCGTTTAACGTCGCAGTTCATTCTAGGCAGAAGCGGAAACAAGTCAATCAAATAAGAATCATTATCATAACAATTACTATTTATTTGAACCTGATCGGCTAAAAAAACAGTTACCGGCACATAATGTACCGGTAACCTTATATTACTTAAGGGAATTAACCAGCTGAATACGCTGCTGTTCCAGCGTCGTCACTTTACCGCATACCTGTTTGCTGAACTGTTTAAAATCATCTTCCTGTTCGCGCACAGCCTGCTGTAAGGATTTCTGTAATCCGTCCAGCCCGCTCAGTGCCGCACCGGCAGCGCTTTTATCGCCGGTCAGCCCCGCAAGCAGTTGTTTACGGCCGATTTCATTAATCGCATCCTGGAGCATACCACCGAGACGCTGCTGAATTTGCGCACGTCCGTCCTGCTCCACCTGTTTAATCGCCTGATGATGGAATGCGTAACCATCCGGGCGGGTTTCAATAATCCGGTCAACCTGTTTATTCAGATCTGCTTCCAGGGTTGTCAGATGGCCGCGCAGTTTGCTGTCCTGCCCCATTTCTTTGATCAGCACTTTGTCCACCGCCTGACGGGATTTACCGATCCGGTTCACCGCCTGCTGTTTAATCCACGGCACATCCTGACGCACACCCGACTGATAGCGTTTTGCATCCGCACTTTGTGCGGCGCTGAGTGTCAGGGATTTACCGTCGCGGGTGATCTGCCCGTCAGGGGTGATCTTCATGTCCCCGCTTTTTCCGATCACCTGCACATAGGCCGGTGTGATAACCAAATCATCCTGCGGGGTGACACTGCACTGATAACCTTCCGCAGATGCCAGCGATGCGGCACCCAGACTCAGAACGGCAATCCATTTACGTAACATAAACACTCCTGATTCTCAGACAGAGGGCGCTGAACCCGGCGGGTTCAGAAAATAGAACGCCCGATTTTTGCAGATAACATTTCTAAGGCAGCGCAACCGGCCAAAGAGTTCCCTGAATCATCCAGTTCCGGTGACCAGACCACCACAGAGAACTCATTCGGTACCACACACACAATCCCGCCGCCGACCCCGGATTTGCCGGGCATACCTATCCGGTAAGCAAACTCTCCCGAGCCGTCGTACATACCGCAGGTCAGCATCAGGGCGTTTATCTGCCGTGACTGTAACGGCGTGATCACCGGCTCGCGGCCGCCCAGCGGCACACCGCCGTTGGCCAGATAAGCAAAACAGGTTGCCAGTTCAGCACAGTTCATTGAGAGTGCGCAATAGTGAAAATAGTTCTCCAGCACAGTCAGTACATTATTCTCAAAATTGCCGAAGGATTTCATCAGAAAAGCGATAGCCGCATTGCGGCTGCCGTGCTCCAGTTCAGAGCGTGCCACCTGCAAATCATAGGTAATATCATGACTGCCGGTCAGTTTACGGACAAACTCCAGCATCCGCTGGCGCGGCGCGCTGAGGCGTGACTGCAGCATATCCGCGATAATAATCGCCCCTGCATTAATAAAGGGATTGCGCGGAATGCCTTTTTCCATCTCCAGTAAAACCAGCGAGTTAAACGGCAGGCCGGACGGCTCTTTTCCGACCCGCGACCAAATCTCGGATTCTTTATAACGCGTCATCGCGAGTGTCAGACTAAGCACTTTGGAAATGGACTGCACTGAAAAACGCTGATATGCATCGCCGGCGGAAAAAATCTCCCCGTCCACGGTACAGACCGCTATTCCCAGCCGGTCCGGAGAGACTTCTGCCAGCGCCGGAATATAATCCGCCACTTTACCGGAGCCAATCAGCGGCCGGACACGGTGTAAGATATCGTCCAGCAGTTCATTACTAAAGTGTGTGGTCAACGTTGTTACTCCAAAACGTTACTCCAAAACACGACGCCCGGAAACCCGGATGCCGGAGAGAGATAAGGGCACCTGAACGGGTGCCCTTATTAATAATTAGCGTGGTAAATAATTAATCTCAGTCCCACCAGATGTCGAACAGTTCAGACATCTGAATGTTCTGCATTCCTTTGGCTTTCAGCCAGTCACCCACCAGCTTGCGGTGCTCATCGGTACATTCACCGATTTTCTGTAAGCAGACCATCGCTTCCCAGCTAAGGTAACCGCTGGCATCAAGCGCCAGGCCGTTCGGCTCAATCACTTCCTCAACCAGCTGATCAACCGTACGGTCAATAGTGTCCACATCAGTGCCTTCCGGGAAATCCCATTTGAAGGAAAAACCGAGTTCGCGGAACTCATCAATACGCATTTTTTTCCGTAAACGACGACTACGTTGTGTTGCCATTATTCCATCCTCTCAAACATCAGATCCCAGACGCCATGGCCTAAGCGATGGCCGCGTTTTTCAAACTTCGTGACCGGCCGGGTATCCGGACGCGGTACATAATCCTGTGTGGCTGACAGATTACGGTAACCCGGTGCCTGAGTCATTACCTCAAGCATGTGCTCCGCATACGGCTGCCAGTCTGTCGCCATATGGAAGATACCGCCCTGCGCCAGTTTTGTCCGTAATTTTTCCGCAAACGGCAGCTGAACAATACGCCGCTTATTGTGACGGGCCTTATGCCACGGATCGGGGAAAAACAGCTGCACCATATGCAGGCTGTTATCCGGGATCATTTTATCCAGTACTTCGATGGCATCATGGCACATGACCCGCAGATTCGTCACCCCGGCCTCCTGTGCATCTGCCAGACAGGCACCGACACCCGGGGCATGAACTTCAATTCCCAGATAATTTTTATCCGGATTCTGTTTTGCCATCTCCACCAGAGAGGTGCCCATGCCGAAGCCGATTTCCAGTGTGACCGGCGCATCACGCCCGAACAGCGCGGTAAAATCCAGCCGTTCCGGGATAAAATCCACACCCGCTGACGGCCACAGGTCAGTCAGGGCATCTTCCTGACGTTTGGTCAGCCGTCCCTGACGCCGCACAAAACTGCGGACGCGGCGCATGGCTCTGCCGTCTTCATTAAATTCCGGCGAAATTACATTGTTGATCATAAGGTTTGCTGTCAGTATCCCGGCAAAAATAAATCATAATGTGTCCGGCACAACGGGCTGCGCTGCGCTGACACACGCAAAGTGCGGCAAGTTTAGCAAGAGACAACCGACTTCGCACCGGTTAATCATCCCCTTTCGCACAATTTCAGGTAAAAGTTGGTTTACAGTCGCAAAACAGTGTGCTGGAATTCCCGTCAATTAAAACTATTCAATTATTATTTTATTCTCATGGAAGCACAGCAATTTTCGCAATCCGTTCTGACGTGGTATCACCGTTACGGCAGAAAAAACCTGCCCTGGCAGCAGGAGAAAACGTCTTACCATGTCTGGCTCTCTGAAGTGATGTTGCAGCAGACTCAGGTGGCAACGGTTATTCCTTATTTTAACCGCTTTATTGAACGGTTTCCGGCCGTGACCGATCTGGCCGCCGCGCCGCTGGATGAAGTCCTGCATTTATGGACCGGGCTCGGCTATTACGCCCGCGCCCGCAATCTGCACAAAGCAGCGCAGACAATTGCCTCTGAGTTTGGCGGACAGTTTCCGGTCACGTTTGAGGATGTGGTTGCCCTGCCCGGTGTCGGACGTTCAACCGCAGGTGCAATTCTGTCACTTTCTCAGAATCAGCATTTCCCGATTCTGGACGGCAATGTCAAACGGGTGCTGGCACGCTGTTATGCAATCAGCGGCTGGCCGGGTAAAAAAGAGGTGGAAAACCGCCTCTGGAAAATTGCGGAAGAAGTCACACCCGCGGACGGCGTACAGTATTTTAATCAGGCGATGATGGATCTGGGGGCGATGGTCTGCACGCGCAGCAAACCCAAGTGTGATTTGTGTCCGCTGCAATCCGGCTGTGTCGCGTATGCAGAACACAATCCGTCAGCCTATCCCGGCAAAAAACCGAAACAATCTATTCCGGAAAAAACAGCTTACTTTCTTATCATTCAGCATGATAATGAAATCTGGCTGGAAAAACGGCCGGCGAAAGGGATCTGGGGCGGATTGTACAGTTTTCCGCAGTTTGAAACGGAAGATGCGATGCACAACTGGCTGGCACAGCGCCGTATCAGTCACTCGCCCTTACAGCAGCTGATTGCCTTCCGTCACACATTCAGCCATTTTCATCTGGATATTGTGCCCGTGGCTGCAAACGTCACTGATCGCACAGCAGTCCATGACGACAGCGACGGGATTTGGTATAACAGCCAAAATCCGCCGGCGATCGGCCTGGCCGCCCCGGTGGAAACCTTGCTTAAGCAAATCGGGTAAAGCCCCTATTTTTGAGGATGTTACATGAGCAGAACAATTTTTTGCACCTTTCTTCAGCGTGATGCCGACGGCCAGGATTTCCAGCTTTATCCGGGTGAATTAGGCAAACGTATTTTTAATGAAATTTCCAAAGAAGCCTGGCAGCAGTGGATGTCCAAGCAGACCATGCTGATCAACGAGAAAAAACTCAGCACCATGAACCCGGATGATCGCAAACTGCTCGAACAGGAGATGATCAAATTCCTGTTCGAAGGCCACGATATCCATATTGAAGGCTATACTCCGCCTGAAAAATAATCCTGTCATCAGAGCCTTTTTCCGGCTCTGATGTTGTATCTGTTCCCGGCTGCCCGTATTTATACCCATGAAAAAACTTGCTGCACTGATCATTATTGCGCCGCTGCTGGTTTCCTGCAGCGGTTCACAGAAACAGACGGATTACCGTCTTGAATATGTTAAGGATACCAACGGATTTGATATTCTGATGGGCCAGTTTGCCCATAACATTGAAAATATCTGGGGTATGAAAGAGGTTCTGATCGCCGGTCCGAAAGATTACGTCAAATACACCGATCAGTACTACACCCGATCCCATATCAACTTTGATGCCGGTACCGTTACGATTGAAACTCTGGCGGGTGTTGAACCGGAAGCTCATCTGCGTCAGGCGATTATCAATACCCTGCTGATGGGGGAAGATCCGGGGTCGGTTGACCTCTATTCGGATGCCAACGATGTCACCATCAGTAAGGAGCCGTTCCTGTTTGGTCAGGTACTGGATAATACCGGGCAGCCGATCCGCTGGGAATGGCGCGCCACCAAATTTGCGGATTACCTCGTCACCAACCGCCTGCAGCGCCGCCAGTCCGGCTCACAGATGATTACCTACATCACGCTGAAACTGGTACCGAACCACCTGGATCAGCGCGCTCATAAATACCTGCCGCTTATCCGTCAGGCATCGGCCAAATACGGCGTGGAAGAGTCGCTGATCCTCGCGATTATGCAGACAGAATCCAGCTTTAACCCGTATGCGGTCAGCCGCTCAGATGCACTGGGGCTGATGCAGATTATGCCGAACACGGCCGGGCGGGATGTATTTAAGTCACAGGGCCGTTCCGGTGTGCCAAGCCGCAGCTATCTGTTTGACCCGGCAAGTAATATCGACACAGGGACCGCATACCTGGCGATTCTGCAGAATATGTATCTTGGTGAGATCAGCAACCCGACCTCACGACGCTATGCGGTTATTACGGCCTATAACGGTGGTGCGGGCAGTGTGCTGCGTGTCTTCCACAGTGATAAGAAACAGGCCGCCCGCATTATCAGCGGTATGGAACCGGGTAAAGTATATGAAACCCTGACGACGAAACACCCGTCCGGAGAATCCCGTAATTACCTGCGTAAAGTCAACGACCTGCAAAAAGGCTACCGCCGTTAAGTTTTCCGGCGGACAGCATCTGCAATTGTCCGCCGGTAATTTTACGTGTTATGACGTAAAAACGGATATCACTGATTAAAATTTCAGTAAATTGCAGAAAAAACCGGCACTTGATTAAATTTGAGGGAAATAATATTGACGCCCTGAACGGAATCGGGTTTAATACGCCTCGTTGCCCGGATAGCTCAGTCGGTAGAGCAGGGGATTGAAAATCCCCGTGTCCTTGGTTCGATTCCGAGTCCGGGCACCACTAATTAAAGAAACCAGCCTTCGGGCTGGTTTTTTGCTTTCCGGGGTTCCGGCAGAAGATATCTGATCATTCTGACTACAGATGTTGCTGCTTTACCTCCTGATTCCCCCCCCCTGACATCTGCCTTTAGCGACACCCTGCTCTTCCGGTCACTGTGCCAACCAGTAAATACGGTGGATACTTTTGTGATTCAGCGGATATCCCTGCCGCCGCAGAACCCGGAAAAGTTTCGGAAAACCCTATCGCGGATACCGCTCTGTCATCGCCTGCAACGCAACAATAATAGGTTCATCACACGTAGTATCCGGACGATAATGGTAAACTATTCTGCTCAGATTCAGACTCCTGCAGGCCTGACGGATACTGAAGAGGTCAATATCGGATAATGACAGACAGCCCTGTAATTCAGGGCTACCAGAACTCAATGAGTAATTGATTTAGAGAATAACTGGATAATAATAATGCCCAGTGCAATACATCCCAGACCAATTAATGCCGGAAAATCAAGTTTTTGTTTATAAATAAAAAATGACAGGGCTGAAACAAGAAATATCCCTGCTCCGGCCCATATCGCATAGGCGATACCAATATTCATACTTTTGACAACTTGCGATAAACCATAAAAAGAAATAGCGTACCCGATTATTACAATAATGCTGGGTACTAACTTTGTGAATCCATGAGACGCCTTCATCATGGTTGTCGCTGTTGTTTCAGCGATAATAGACACCATTAAGATTGCGTATACTTTCAGCATAAAAACCTCTTTAACTTATCCGGCAAATATCTCAGAAAATGACTCTTTCGCTCGTTTCTTTGGATTTTAATTACTATTAAACTCAACGCCTTAGCAAGCGTTTATACCAGGGAACCGGAACCGGATGTACAATAGCACGTAAAGCACGTGCATAATCCATAATTAATCCGGGGGTCCATGCCATCATCAGAGCACGCCGGCGAATTTGAGCGGCAATCCACAACTCCGGCATACAAAGTACACTTAAAACGCCCATAAAATAACTTCTTTTTTGTATGGACAAAACGCCATCTAATGCGGCTTCCAGCGCATATGCAACACTACTGGAACAGTTCTGGTATGTCAGGTTATAAACAGGATGCCGGCGATATTTTTCCCAAAAATTCAGCAAAGAAGCATGATTATAAATATTAAAAACAATCTGTCTGTCAGATTCACACCACTCGGATGCTTCAGTTTGATAATCGGGTAAAAACCTTCCGGGAACATTATTATCAGCAGTTGCTTTTAATAACCTGAAAAACTCTGACGGAGAACGATCAATATCTTCTTCCGGGTATAAACTGATATAGAGATGCGGACGGAGCTCCAGTGATGCATGTCCTGTAGAGATAACCCCCTCAGAATCAACCGCCGCAATATAACGGTTAATAATCGGACGTGGCACAGGACGCTGGTTTGCTGAGCCTTCGGGTGTCCAGATATGAACAGTTAAAACAGCACCTTGCCCTGCTGTTGCATTTAAAGACGGTAATTGTGCCGTATCCGTTATTGGCAGAGCTATTCCTTTCTTCTTAAACGATACCGGTGAAGGTCTCATCAATTCAAATACGGATGTTCCCCGCTGAATATGACGAGCCCGGAATGCTATCTTCAGGCATCCGAAACCACTCCCTGTCATTAAAAATCCGATAAAAAAGGAAATGGTCGCCTGGTGATGGGTAAACAGAAAAAAGGCAAACAGAATTTCTGTTCCCCCCCATAACAGGATTAATTTCCATCCCGGAAAACGAATAATCCAGGCTGATGCAACAACAAATAACCCGGTAACGAAAAAAATAAAACCAAACATTGCCGATAGTAATACATTACTATATGTCTGATTAATTAAGATAACCAATGCACAGAATAAAAACAGACCGCCTTTAAAGAAAAGTATCGTTTTTTGTGTCCCTATACTGCCTGAAGCGACACATAATGTAATCAGACTTTCAAGTAATAATAAAAAGCCAAACAAATGTATCGGGAAAAAAAGAATACCATCAAGACCATCAATAAAAATAAATATACCCATCAAACCCCAGAGGAGGCCCAGCCCCCAGAGGTAATGAGCTTTCCCTCTGATAAATTCGGCACCGAAGAGTAATAATGTAATCTGTAGCATTACCTGTCCTTTATTACCATATCAATATCAGGAAATTTCACCTAAAACAAACCAGTTCCCGACAATCGTTACCGGATCATTATTACTGAAAATAACACTCCCGCGATCTTCTATATTCCACCAACGGCCTTCCTTATCTTTTATACTAAAGGTTATCCCCGGAAGAGTGGTATTTGCCTGCTTTTGTTCCCAATGCCGAGCGAGCTTTTCACGATCGTCAGGATGAACAGATGCCATAATCTGATTTATGTCAGAAAGAGCTGTGAAATCAGTTTGTTGAAATAAACCATCTGTATTTCCCCATTCGATAACACCATTATCCAGATTAAGTTGATATACCAGATGCTGTGGTTTATAAACCCCTTGAGTGTTATCAATTCGATGAGTACTTCGGGTCACAACCCGTAAAAAAACCATTAATAACGATATTAATGTCAAATATCCCTGTATCAGCCACAGTGATTCATGACGAAACAAACCATGAAGATAAAAAGGTCCCTGCTTGCTGCGGGTGTAATAGATTGTAATCGTCGCAAGTATTAACAATGCTATTGATCCCCCCCCGGTTTCCCCACAGCACAGACAGCATAACAGCAAGTAAAACCGGGATGCAGAGTAACGATAATTTGGCAATATTGCGTTGCTGATGAAAATAGGAATGGTATATCTGTATCGCAGTGTCATTGAATATCAATATAGTGCTGGTAATAAGAAGAAACAAAATAGCACTACCCCAAATTATATTAACTTTAAGGGAGGGAGCCATCCATTTGAAACGGGTGTTAATTAACCCCATAATTACCGTTGTTGCAAAGATATTACCGGTAATATCAGCAATAAATCCATCCCAGAATATATCTTTAAGTGATGTATTATCAAACCAATACATATGGACAGAAAATAAAACTGCATCAGCAAAGCTGACAATTATTGTTGCTGATAGCCATAACAATATTATTTGCAGGTCATCTCCCTTCCGGGCATACCTGCGGACAATCCAGGCAATAACAATACAAGAAAGTACAGCCAGAACAGCGTATATAAGTGAAAGGGTAAATTCCTCACTATCAAAGCCATTCAGTACCATGTTTAACACGATGAAGCCAATTAGCAGCAGCAGCCATTGGCGTTTGTGCATACATAAAAAAGCAGTTGTTGCGACTCCGGCAGGAAACCAGACAACAGATATATCAGAATTTTCAGGTGTAAGTATTTCAGAGATTTCACCTGTCACGTAATAAAGTAATAACCATCCTATTATTACGATTAATGTGGTTTTGTTTGATAACAAGGATGTTTTCATAGTTTATTTTAGATTGTGTATCATAATGATATGTCTGACCTTATCTTTACATAAGAAGATCAGTATTATTTTCCTTTTCGGAAAATATCAAAATTGTATCTTTAAGTATAGTCATGATACTGAATTTATCTCATTTTCAGTTTTCCGCAGCGGAACATCCCCCCGGTTTCGATATCCCCCGGCCTTTATCATTATCAGCAGTCTGATCTTGCTATTCAGCACCTCTGCATTACCATTCGGGACCCGGGTTACCAGAAAGCACTCTCCTTATTGATAACCTTAAAAACAGGGAATGCAGATTTATTAAATCTCTCTCATGGTTATAATATCCCCATTAAACAACGCATTTATTTCACAGAAATACACAACCAAACAGTCTCTGGTTTTATATTAAAGATACACAGCAAATCACATTAACATATCTAATGTTACCAACACTCAGTTACGCATTGAATGATGATCTTTCCTGCTCAATTCATTGAATTATTTCACTAAAAATCAACAAAAACAATATGATGGAAATGCCATTTTTCCCTGAATCCGGTGTCATCGTTATATACAGGATTGCCAAGCCGACGGATGTCCGTATACTTCCGGTATTCTCATCAGAAAATAATAAAAACCACTGTTATCTCTTAAAGGAAAAACTATGTTTAAAAAAATCGCCCTCTCCCTGATGCTGCTGGCCGGCAGTATGATGCTGACAGCCTGCGGCAGTGATTCCCCGGAAGATGTTGTTAAACAGTTCTACAGTGCCGTCGAGAAAAAAGATGCGGATAAAGCCTATGATCTGCTCGCCATCCCGGAAAAAGATAAACAGAAAAATGAGATGGAAATCAAAGGCAAAGTGCAGATGATTGTCGGCGATATGGCGCGCCGTATTGAAGGTAACGGCGGCGTGGAAAGCACCGAAGTGAAATCCGTGGATATTGATGAAAGCAAAAAACGCGCAACCGTGATCCTGACTGTGAATTTCAAAGACGGTAAACAGAAAGATGAGCGTTTCCTGCTGACACAGGAAGACGGCGGCGACTGGAAAATTATCCTGCGCTGATGAAAGCCACACTCCGCGCCGGGCTGCTGTTTCCGGCGCTGCTGATGACCGCACTGCCGTTATCTGCGGCAGTGCCCCCGGCCGGTATTCAGAGCGGTGACCTGATTTTCCGTGACGGCGGCGAAGCCATCAGTGAGATTGTCAGAAGTATTGACAGCAGCGGATTCAGCCATGTCGGTGTTGTTGATATCACACCGGAAGGCACCTATGTGATCCATGCCACACCACAGGAGCACCCCGGCGGCATCAGCGGTGTGAATCGTGACCCGCTTGATTTCTTTATTCAGCATGCCAAAAACGGACAGGTGACCTGGTATGCCGTACAGGCAGACAGTGAAAACCACCGGCGCGCACGTGATTATGCTCTTGCGCGTCTGGGCACCCCTTTCAGTATCAACCCGCAGGACGGTTTGTACTGCACGCAACTGGCGGCAGACGCCTGGCAGGCAACCGGAGTCACTATCATCACCGGAAAAACCCGTCTGAGTTTACCGCTGGCTGAAGAACCGTTAATCTTACCGGAAAATATGACCCGCTCGCCGCAACTTCGCCGTATTCCGTAATACCGGCCTCTGTCCGGCAGCAACTGCAATACAGGGAACAACATGGAGTTAATTTTTCTGGGCACCGGTGCCGGTGTTCCGTCGAATGACCGCAACGTCAGCAGCCTGGTACTGGATCTCAAATCATTACAGCGCGGTCTGTGGATGTTTGACTGCGGCGAAGGCACTCAGCATCAGATTCTGAAAAGTCCGGTCAAAATCCCGAAACTGGAAAAAATCTTTATCACCCATCTGCACGGTGACCATATTTTCGGTCTTCCCGGTCTGTTATGCAGCCGCTCTATGGGCGGATGTGAGGAACCACTTACTCTCTTTGGTCCGCAAGGGCTGGCGCAGTTTGTTGAAACCGCTCTGACACTCAGCGGCTCATATCTGACCTTTCCGCTGGAGATTATTGAGATAGATGAAGAAGGCGTGATTTATGATGACGGGCAACTGAAAGTCAGCGCTTACTCACTTGAGCACCCGGTAGTCAGCTACGGCTATCGCATTGAGGAATACGATAAACCCGGCGCGCTGGATGCACAGCGTCTGAAAGCCGAAGGCGTCTCCGGCGGTCCGTGGATGCAGACACTGAAACAGGGCGGCGAAGTGACACTGGACGATGGCCGGGTGATCTGCGGGGCAGATTACCTCGGTAAACCGCAGCGCGGACGCCATCTGGTGATTTTCGGGGACACCGCGCCGTGCGAAAATGCACTGAAGCTGGCACAAGGTGCTGATGTAATTGTTCTGGAAGCCACGCTTGACGGCACCATGTCTGAAAAAGCCAACAGCCGCGGGCACTCTTCCACCGTGCAGACTGCGACGCTGGCGCGGGATGCGGGGGTCGGCACGCTGATCGCCACCCATTTCAGCGGACGCTACAATGAAGAAGATTGTGAGCGTTTACTTCGCGGGTGTCAGGCGATCTTCCCGGCTACCGTGTTTGCCTTTGACCATATGGTGTACCCGCTTTAACTCTTGTGTCTCCGGCGTGATTATCACTGTTACACAGATTTTGATATAGTGGATGCTGTTCATTATTTCATTCACTGCCGGAGGTTTTACTATGCTGCCCGCCCACGAGTACGCCAATGATCTGATTTTATTTGCGCTGATTGTGGATTGCGGCTCCTTCAGTAAAGCGGCGGAAATGGCCGGTGTTACCGGCTCCGTGCTCAGTAAGCGGATCGGGCGGCTGGAAAAAGCGCTCGGTGCCCGCCTCCTGTACCGCACCACCCGCAGCCTCTCTGTCACAGAAAACGGTCGTGTGCTGTATCAGCACGCAAAATCCCTCACCGGCCAGGTGCACAGCGCATTACAGGCGGTCAGTGCCAACAGTGATGAACTGACCGGGCTTATCCGTATGTCAGTACCCACTATCTCCGGAGAGCTTGTTCTCAGTGACAGTGTGGCGGAATTCTGCGAAAAATACCCGAATGTGAAAGTGGAAATGCACCTGGAAAACCGGTTTGTTGACCTGGTCAACGAAGGGATCGATCTGGCCATCCGTACCGGTATGATGGGGGACTCCAGCCTGATAGCCCGTCCGCTGATTGATTCTCACTGGGTGATCCTCGCCTCCCCCCGTTATCTGGAAAAACACCCCGCCCCGCAGAACCCGGAAGATTTACTGACACACAACTGCCTGACTTACACCTATCAGCAGAGCGGCACCTCAAACTGGCTGATGCGCCGTCCGGATACCGGTGAAATCTATGAATTACAGGTGAGCGGCAATATCGCCTTCAATAACGCCCGCGCCATCCGCAAAGCACTGCTCAGCGGCCACGGTATCGCTATGGTGCCGCGCTGTATGGTGCATGAGGATCTGGAGGCCGGATTGCTGACCGAAGTCCTGCCGGGTTACAGCGGCAAAAAACTCGGCGTGTATGCGGTTTATCCTTATACCCGTCATCTGCCGGTGAAAATCCGTCTGCTGATCGACCATATTCAGCAGTCATATCAGGCAATCCGCCCTTATTTCGGCTGATATATTCAGAATTGTTATCTGTTTATGGCTCCGGATTAGTCGATTTTTGGAATTTCTCTATTGACCGTTGTGGCCTAATTAATGTGACCCTGTCCTTTCATCATACAAATTAACTGATTAATTTACTGATAAATAACGTCTTTTTATTTCTTTTTTTCACCTGATTTTCCGCGTTTTTCTTATTTCCTGTCCGTTTTCAATTGTTAAAAAAATGCAGCATAGATAATTCCTTTTGGTTGTGATTAAAATAATTCCGTAATGAAAATTTAACGAATCCTGCATGTAACAAGAATTCCTACAACAATAATAATGTCAGAGGGCTTTATGGCTATTTTTTTCAGTCTTGCACCTATCGTGATGTTAATCTGGATGATGACAAAGCGCCGCAGTATCCCTTCCTACATCGCATTACCTTTCACGGCCGCAGTCGTGTTCTGTATCCAGCTGCTCTGGTTTAAAACGGATATCACACTGCTGAGTGCCAATATTGTCACCGCCTTTATTTCTGTGCTGACACCGATCACCATCATTGCCGGGGCAATTATGCTCAATAAGCTGATGCAGGTGAGCGGCGCGGAAAATGTGGTACGCAGCTGGCTGGAAAATATCAGCCCTAACCCGGTGGCACAGCTGATGATTATCGGCTGGGCATTCGCCTTTACCATTGAGGGCGCAAGCGGGTTCGGTACCCCGGCTGCTATCGCCGCACCGATCCTGGTGGGCCTGGGCTTCCCGGCCATGCGTGTCGCCCTGCTGACGCTGGTGATGAACTCCGTACCGGTTTCTTTCGGCGCTGTCGGCACCCCGACCTGGTTTGGTTTTGCCAACCTCGGGCTGAGCGAGGAGAGTGTTTATCAGATAAGCCACTACTCCGCACTGATCCACTTTGTGGCAGCATTTGTGATCCCGCTACTGGCGCTGCGTTTTATCGTCAGCTGGCAGGATATCCGCCGTAATATCGTGTTTATTCTGATCAGTGTTCTCGCCTGTACCGTGCCGTATCTTCTGCTGGCACAGGTCAACTATGAGTTCCCGGCGCTGCTCGGCGGGGCAATCGGTCTGGGTATCTCCGTAGTGACCGCACGCGCCGGTATCGGCCTGACCCGCACCGAACAAAAAACAGAGAAAAAAGTGATCCCGTTCGGGCAGGTAATCAAAGCGATGACTCCGACCCTGCTGCTGATCGGTATTCTGATTGTCACCCGTATCCACCAGCTCGGCCTGAAAGGGCTGCTCAACAGCACTAACGTGATTTGGGAAGGAACTCTCGGTTTCCTCGGCCATATCACGCTGAGTGATGCCCTGATTGTCCGTCTGAGCAACGTATTCGGTACTCCGGCGGCGGCAGATTATAAAACGCTGTATGTCCCGGCGCTGATCCCGTTCTTCCTGGTCGTGCTTATCGGCATTTTCCTGTTCGGCCTGAAACGGACACAGGTAAAAACCATGTTTGTGCAGACCGCACAACAAACCAATAAACCGTTTATTGCCCTGTTTGGTGCGCTGATTATGGTCAATCTGATGATGCAGGGCGGCGAAAATGCGCCGGTTTACATTATCGGCCGCTCTCTGGCGGGAGCCACCGGTGAGAGCTGGATCTACTTCGCCTCTTACCTCGGCGCACTCGGCTCGTTCTTCTCCGGCTCCAATACCGTATCCAACCTGACGTTCGGCGGTATCCAGCAGTCGATTGCGCAAACCACCGGGCTGAATGTCAATTTAACCCTGGCGCTCCAGTCTGTCGGCGGTGCGATGGGGAACATGGTGTGTCTGAATAATATTATCGCTGTCTGTACGATCCTCGGCATTACCAACGCCGAAGGATCAATTATCAAAAAGACAGTGATTCCGATGTTTATCTACGGCGTGATTGCCGCCGTGATGGCACTGATACTGACCCTGTAACCGGGCACAGTGCTGAGTTTGTTACATACATATACAGGTATTTAAGATGATTATTTCCGCTTCAACAGACTACCGGGCGGCCGCCGAATCCAGACTGCCTCCCTTCCTGTTTCACTATATTGACGGCGGGGCGTATGCCGAGCATACCCTGAAGCGCAATACGGCGGATCTGGCGGATATCGCCCTGCGTCAGCGGGTGCTGCGCGATATGTCTTCTCTCAGTCTGGAAACAGAACTGTTCGGGGAAAAACTGGCGATGCCGGTTGCGCTGGCACCGGTCGGACTGACCGGGATGTACGCCCGGCGCGGTGAAGTTCAGGCGGCAAAAGCAGCGGCGAATAAAGGTGTCCCGTTTACCCTGTCCACGGTATCCGTGTGTCCGATTGAGGAAGTTGCCCCGGCGATTGAGCGCCCGATGTGGTTCCAGCTCTATGTGCTGCGCGATCGCGGTTTTATGAAAAATGCCCTTGAGCGCGCCAAAGCTGCCGGGGTCAAAACGCTGGTCTTTACCGTTGATATGCCGGTGCCGGGAGCGCGTTACCGTGATGCTCATTCCGGGATGAGCGGCCCGAATGCCGCCATGCGCCGTGTGTTACAGGCAATGGTTCATCCGCGCTGGGCGCTGGATGTCGGCGTGCTCGGCAAACCGCATGATCTGGGTAATATCTCTGTCTACCGCGGTGCTCCGACCAAACTGGAAGATTATATCGGCTGGCTGGGCGCGAACTTCGATCCGTCCATTTCCTGGAAAGATCTGGAATGGATACGCGAGTTCTGGGAAGGCCCGATGATTATCAAAGGAATTCTGGATCCGGAAGATGCAAAAGACGCGGTACGCTTCGGTGCGGACGGTATTGTGGTGTCAAACCACGGCGGCCGTCAGCTCGACGGTGTGCTCTCTACCGCCCGCGCCCTGCCTGCCATTGCTGATGCGGTAAAATCGGATATCACGATTCTGAGTGATTCCGGGATCCGCAACGGCCTTGATGTGGTACGGATGCTGGCGCTGGGAGCAGATTCAGTCCTGCTCGGCCGTGCCTTTGTTTACGCCCTCGCAGCACAGGGACAGGCGGGGGTCGAAAACCTGCTGGATCTGATTGATAAAGAGATGCGCGTGGCAATGACGCTGACCGGCGCAAAAACCATCCGCGATATCACCCGCGATTCGCTGGTGAATCTGCCCGCCTGATCCGCTTTTTTACTTTTCTTCTGAAGCCACTCTCCGGAGTGGCTTTTTTGTTTTGTGTGGTTTCCGTGTGTAATAAGTCCAGTTAATTATGATCAAACTCACACAAAACAACATAAAGCAAAATAATTAGTTAATAATTAAATAGCATAAAATAAAACAAAAATCGTAGTTTTAAGTTTGTAACACTAAAAAATTTCCTGTTTAACACCACTTCACCTTAATCGAATCCATTCAGCGGTTATTTAATAAACAACACGTCTTATTTAGATGTGTTGCTTTACGTTGTTATACCAAGCAATATCAACAAAAAACAACAATAAGTCGTTACTTACCCTGAACCCCCTGAGGTCCGATTATGAAAAAAATTGTCATACTGGGCAGTAGTGGCGGGAACCTGTACAACCTCGGTGGTGCAGATCCTGAAAAACTTCTGAGCGAAATCTACACGCAATGTCAGTCCGCCGGTATTTCTGTTGCTGCAGTGCAGTTTATTGCAGCACAGGCGTCGATGGATGTTGCCAAACCCACTACCGCCGCCGCGGTCTACACCCTGACAGACGCAGATGCCGTACCTGCAATCACGTTCTCCGGCACTCTGGCGGAAGTCAACGATGCAGTGCGCGGCAGTGATGAACAGATTGCCCGGCTGATAGAACAGGGCGATATCGACGGCATCATTATTATGAGCGGCGATCCGCACAACGCCAACCGTCTCGCACTTCAGGCCGCAGCAGAAAAGAAAGTCCCGATCGCCGGGACCGGCGGTACCTCTATGGCTCATATCGCCGCTGCCGGTGCCAATGTGATTGCCACTTCCGGAACCACCGGTACCACCAGCAGAACCCGGGCCATCTCGTTTATCTCCTCGCTGTGCAAACACTGGGGGATTAAATTCCGTCCGGTTCTGGGCAGTGCAGGCAGTGCCGGCGGGCCGTCTGATAAGAGCCTGCTTAAGCGGATGAATATCCGCGGTATTATGATCCCCGCCCTGCCCGGCTTTATTGCCATGGCGATTGTGCTGGCGCTGAGTCATATCCCGGGGCTGGAAAGCCTGGATGCGATTTTCCAGCTGCTGCTCAAAGGGCTGCCGGTGATTGTGGCGGTGATTGCAGCCAAACAGGTTTCCGAGCTGGATGAAGTCTCTATTGTTTCCGGGGTCGTCGCCGGGGTGCTCTCTGTCGAGGGCGGGCTGATTGGCGGGATCGCAGGCGGGATCATGGCGGGTATTTTTGTCCGTTAC
Organism: Morganella morganii; assembly: GCF_019242955.1. GTDB lineage: Bacteria > Pseudomonadota > Gammaproteobacteria > Enterobacterales > Enterobacteriaceae > Morganella > Morganella sibonii. Next base: position 930,391 of record NZ_CP066129.1, on the reverse strand, counting down.
CTGTTTGCGCTGTGTATCAGCTGGAAATTCCCGATGACCACCGTGAACATCGTGGCGGGCGGGATTTCCGGTCTGGCCGCCGGTCTTATCATGTTCTACTTCCTCAGCCCGCTGGCACTGCTGGCCGGTAACTACATCAAGCTGGCGCTGGAAAGCACCCTCGCGTTCAGCCCGGTACTGGCGGGTCTGCTGGCGGGTCTGGTTATCTGGCCTGCGATCCTCGGCGGTGTCTATCACGCGGTGATCCTGCCGCTGGTGCTGCTTGAGATGGAAAAAACCGGTGTCAGCTTCCTCGGCGCGGTGGATATGGTCGGGCTGGTGATGGTGGCAGCAGGGATTAACCTGGCAAACGTCATTGCCCCGCGTGAACGCAGTGAAGCGGCGGTTGCCGCACCGGGACTGCTGATCAATATGGGATTCGGGACCTTTGTGGAATCGGCATATCCTTTCATGTTTGCCAACAAAATCGTGTTCGGCGGTGCCATTCTTTCCGCCGGGATCGGCGGCATGATGCTCGGTATGTTTAATGTCAAAGGGGTGGCGTATGTACCAGCGTTTGCCTCTCCGTTCTTATCCAGTAATGCACTTTACATGGCGCTGACCATGACCGTGATTCTGGTTTTAACCTGCACCATTACTGTCATCGCCAACCGTTTCAGTGCCGTGACAACCGCGAAAGCAGCAGGCTGATGCAAAGACTACACAGCAAATAGTAAGTGTGAAAAATATCACACGCCAACACCAGGGCTTTATGAAAACGGCACCTCCGGGTGCCGTCACACAAAATATAAAAAAGTAATAAGAGGTTGATATGTTTATAGGTGATATGAATAAAAAACGTGCACAGGCGATGGCGAAAGTCAGAAATGCGATTGCGCTGCACAACGGACAAACGCTGCTCAGCACAGGTATCACCGGTGATGACGCGCGACTGGCGAAAGCTGTGTGTGATGCCGGGGTCAAAATGCTGGAGCCGAACCATCCGGCGCTGGCACTGGCACGCGGGCACAGAGGCGTGAATAACATGCACGCCGCCGAGCAGATCCGCCATGAGATCTCCACCGCACAGATGGCGGAAGCCGTTAACGGTATCCGTAATGTTATCCCGGATGATGTCTTTATTACTGTCGGGATCGCCGGCGGATTCACCGAAACCATCCCCGTCCCGGTGACTGAAGAAGACATTTTACAAATTGCCCGCGCCGGAGCAGACGGCCTGCACACCCATAAATCCACCTTTGAAGATCTGGCAGATATTGTCAATCTTGCGCACCGCTTCGGCCTGACCGTGGATGCCTACATTGGTCACCCTGACGATCTGCACACCTTCGGTATTCCGGCAGAAACCCCGGAAGACGTCGCGGAAGTGGCGAAGAAAATGGAAGCCATCGGCGTGGATATGATCGGCCTGATGACCGGTATGAGCTACGAGGGTGTGGCTGCGGGTGAAATCCCTGATCAGATTAAAGCCCGCCTGAAAGCGCTGGTGGGGGCGGTCAGTGTCCCGACACTGGCAGAAGGCGGTATTAACGTCGCCAATGCCAAAGCATTTAAAGAAACCGGCGTGAATATTCTGGTGGTCGGCACCGCAATTGATAACGTGGTGTGTCAGGCGGCCGCACAGGTCACTCAATCCTTCATTCATCACGACTGACCGGCATTCCCGGGCGGGGGCTTCGCTCCCGCTGAGGCTTTTTATGACAACACTGGCTATCGATCTCGACGGCACCCTGCTGCACCCGGACAATATGATTTCAGAGGCTAACCGCCGGGCACTGCTGGCGCTGCCGCCGGAAACAGATATTGTGATTTGCTCTGCCCGCCCGCTGCGGGCGATTTTGTCTCTGATGAACAGTGCCGGGCTTCTTCCGGTACTCCGGGCTATCGGGGCCTGCAACGGCGCGGTGATTTATGACTGCCGCACGCAATCTGTCCTGAGCCGGACGAGCCTGTCTCCGGCCATGTTATCCCCGTTGCGGAATGTTCTCACCGCCGGCTGGCATGCATTCAGTGAAGATGCCCTGCTCTGTCCGCCCGGAGAAATATCAGAATACACAATCCATGAATCTGAATTATTCGGGTTGCCAATGCATACCATGGCTGCTGACGATATTCTCAGCCGGGCAGATATCATCAAAATCACCCTGTGCGGGGAAGCAGAAACACTTCTCTGCCGGGCAGACGTATTGCGGCCGCAGTTACCGGCGGACATCAGTGCGTTCTTTACTGATCAGCACTATTTTGAACTGGTTCCGGCATCGGTCAGCAAAGGAAATATCCTGCATATACTGGTGGCACGCGGTATTCTCCGGCCGGGAACCATTATGGCCATCGGAGATCAGGAAAATGATCTCTCTTTATTTGCCGCAGCAGATATCCGTGTGGCGATGGGCAATGCCGTTCCGGCACTGAAGCAGGCCGCCGGATACATTACCGCTGACTGCCGGGAAGATGGCGTTGCTGCCGCACTTCAGCATTACAGGGCGGCATTTCGCAACGGTGCATAATGCGCTAATATTGTTCATGTTTACGAGTGTGATGAGAACGGTCATGAATCCGATAAAAAGAAAGGAATATATCCTCGATCTGCTGAATCAGAAAGGCGAGGTCAGTGTGCAGGATCTCGCTGATACGCTGAATGTCACCTCTGAGACGATCCGCCGTGATCTCTCTATTCTGGAGAAAGAGGGCGAGATCATCAAAATCCACGGCGGGGCAATGAAGAAAAAGAGTGTCAGCGAAGGCAGCTTTGAGCAGCGGCTGGAACTGAACCGTGAGGAAAAAATGGCGCTCGCACGCTATGCCGCCGGACTGATTTCCGAACACGATACACTGTATATCGATTCCTGTTCGACAACACTGTTGTTTTCCGCGCAGTTACCGGCCATTGCGTTTACCGTTTTCACCAACTCTGCCCTTATCGCGGATAAAATCACCTCACAAAATCCGCTGGCAAAAGTCTATGTGCTGGGTGGTGAATACAGCCATGAATTCCGCGCCAACCTGGGCGCAAAAACCCTGCATGAGATTGATCATATCTATGCGGATTTCGCCTTTGTCGGCGCGGGCGGTGTGCGCGATGAAGGTATTCTGGTCAAAAGTGTTGAGGAAGGAATGATTGCACGGAAAATGCTGGAGAAAAGTAAGCAGAAAATTATTCTGGCCGACTCCAGTAAATTCGGCCAGCAGGGGATTTTAAAAATCGCGGAAATTGCCGTTATCGATAAAATTATCTGTGACGATAAATGGCAGAAAGCACACGAATTCCGCGAAAAATATCCGGAAAAAGTCGTTATCGTGCCGTAATCTTACGGCTGTGACGGTTCGCGGTGATGGCCGGTCATCCGCCCGTCTTTCATCACCACATTGAGGCTGCCGTTATAAAACTCCGCCAGGAACACGGTCTCAGGATCGTCAATGCCCTGCTGTTTCAGGTGGTCTGCCAGCCACTCCTCATCATGACCGATCTGTTCCAGCTCATGTTTGCGCGGCACGCCGTCTTTCATCACGATGACAGACGGCATTTGTGACTGGTCACAAATCACCGTCAGCTGACCGTCCGGCTCTATCTGCGCATAATATACATCACGGAATGAATAGATCCCCCGTGAATGCATGCGGGAAGTGATATTCAGAATATCGATTTTATTGCGCTTCTCATGAATGCTGTCCATGATAAACGCCCCGTTCTTAATAATCGGGATCGGGTTACCGATAGTTACCGCCCGCAGGACATTGATATGCTTACTGACCCAATTGATTATGCTGATAAAACTCACGCCCATCAGCAGTATAATAATATATTGCGTCAGCGGAATAGTATCACTGTAAATAACCCCGCCGATAATGCCGCCCAGTACAAAGTTTCCGATAAAATCAACCGGTGTCATTTGTGATAATTGGGTTTTACCGGAGAGATTCATGTGCGTTAACACAATAACAAAGCCGATGATAAATTTAACGATAACCAGAAGATAATATGTCATGGTATTTCCTTACACTGACAAACGATGCTAACCAACTGAAATAAAACACGTTACTATGTTACGCTTATAAGATTACATTCTGTATTGATATTACCGGATATTTTTATGCAGCGGGATATTATTTTATGGCGTTACGGATAAATTACCCTCAGCACTATACAACCGGTGCTTCATTTTCTATGCTGAAAGGGATAACGCTGACAGAAAATTATATCTGTCAGCAGACTGCCTGATTTTATTATATACTCAATGATCACGGACACGATGTTATCCGGTTATTTTACTCAGTATTGCTGAAGAGGAGTTAATCATGAAGAAAGCATTATTAAGTTCACTCATCCTTGCAGGGGTATTCGCACTGGCCACCGGCTGTGACGACAGCAGCAAAACCGACCCTGCTGCGCAAAAAGCACAGGAAGGCGCTGCGCAGATAAAAGAAGCCGCTGAACAGAAAACGGATGAACTGAAGCAGGATGCCAAAGACGCAGCTGATAAAACAGAGCAGAAAGCCGCAGAACTGAAACAGGACGCCACAGAAGCCGCCGGTGATGCCAAAGAAAAAGCCGGAGCGGTAATGGCTGATGCGAAAGAGAAAGCCGGCGAAATCCGTGATAATGCTGATGCCAAAGCGGATGAACTGAAGAAAGAAGCGGATGCCCTGCTGGCTGACGCCAAAGATAAAGGCGAAGACGCCAAAAAAGCCGCGGAAGAAAAAGCCGCAGAGCTGAAACAAAAAGCGGATGAAGCCAAAGCCGCCGCTGATAAAAAAATTGATGAGCTGAAACAGGATGTCTCAGAAAAAACCGGGGATGCTCAGTAAAGACTGAACACGTAATATCCCGTACCTGTCTGTAAAACAGCCGTCAGCCGGAAACAATCTGTGTTTCCGGCTTTTTTATTGCGTTATTTCAGAGACTTTACAGACTTCCGCAACGAAAATTCACAGATAAAAATACCTCTGTTTTCCGCCGGAAAGCAGGATGACTTGCCGCAGAGTGACATTTTTGGCACTATAATCCTCTTTTTTTCACCAACAGGGGAAATAAAATCTGATATCACCGTTTTTTTTCCCGCAGGTTTAGCCTGTATTCATTTCTGTTTTTTCTGATCTCCCGCTGACTATTCTGCCGGGGTTTCTATTTTACCGCTACGCAGCCGCGTACCGTTTTCAGAAGGAAAATCTGACGCTTTGGTGCAGTACACCCCTTTTTACTGCCGGCGTTATCTGCAACTGATAAAAGGAATAATTCATGAGTCATCAGGACACTGAACAATCCGCAAAAAAAATGAAGATTAATCCGCCGGTTTTTTATATTTCGGCCCTGGTTATTCTCCTGATTGTCGGCTTTGCCGCCCTGTTTCCCCAGACGGCGGATATACATCTTAAAGCCCTTCAGACCAGCCTGTTTAAAAATGCCAGCTGGTTCTATATTCTCGCCGTCGCCCTGATTTTACTGAGCGTCACCTTTATGGGGCTGTCCCGTTTCGGTGATATTAAACTCGGCCCTGACCACGCCCGTCCGGCGTACAGTTATATATCCTGGTTTGCCATGCTGTTCTCCGCCGGTATGGGGATCGGGCTGATGTTCTTTGGTGTCGCCGAACCGGTGATGCACTATCTTTCCCCGCCTGTCGGCACACCGGAAACGGTTGAAGCGGCAAAAGAGGCCATGCGCCTGACCTTCTTCCACTGGGGGTTACACGCCTGGGCTATTTACGCGGTTGTGGCGCTGATCCTTGCGTTTTTCAGCTACCGCCACGGCCTGCCGCTGACACTGCGCTCCGCGCTTTACCCGATTATCGGTGATCGTATTTACGGTGCAGCCGGTCATGCGGTGGATATTTTCGCGGTGGTCGGTACCGTCTTCGGGGTCGCGACTTCCCTCGGTTTCGGCGTGTTACAGGTGAATGCCGGGCTGAATCATCTGTTCGGCCTGCCGCAGACCGAAACCGTTCAGGTGGTGCTGATTGTGGTGATCACCTCACTGGCAACATTGTCAGTGGTGTCCGGTCTGGATAAAGGCATCCGTTTTCTGTCAGAACTGAACCTCGGTCTGGCGGTTCTGCTGCTGATTATGGTTGGTGTGTTAGGCCCGACGGTACTGCTGCTGAAATCCTTTGTTGAGAACACCGGCGGTTATCTTTCTGAAATCGTCAGTAATACCTTTAATCTCTTCGCCTATGAGCCGAAATCCGATGACTGGCTGGGTGGCTGGACGCTGCTTTACTGGGGCTGGTGGCTGTCATGGTCGCCGTTTGTCGGGATGTTTATTGCGCGGATTTCACGCGGGCGCACCATCCGTGAATTTGTCTTCGGCGTGTTATTTGTCCCGGCGGGCTTTACCCTGCTGTGGATGACGTTCTTCGGTAACACCGCTATTGATCTGATCAAAAATCAGGGTGCCACTGCACTTGCAACAGTCGTGAAAGAGGATGTATCACTGGCGCTGTTCCAGTTCCTTGAGTATTTCCCGTTCTCCACCGTGCTTTCATTCTTTGCCATGCTGATGGTGATTGTCTTCTTTGTGACTTCCGCTGACTCCGGCGCGATGGTGGTGGACACCCTCGCCTCCGGCGGGGATACACACACCCCGGTCTGGCAGCGGATTTTCTGGGCCGGACTGATGGGCGTGGTAGCCATCACTCTGCTGCTGGCGGGGGGATTATCTGCCCTGCAAACCGTGACTATCGCCAGTGCTCTGCCGTTTGCCGTCGTACTGTTATTCTCAATTTACGGACTGATTAAAGCACTGCGGATTGATGTGCATAAACGCGACAGCCAGCAGCTGGCGACGATTGCACCGACCGCAAGCCGCAATCCGATCCCGTGGCAGCGCCGCCTGCGTAATATCGGCTATTTCCCGAAACGTTCGCTGGTTAAGCGCTTTATTGATGAAGTGGTGTCAGAAGCGATGGAGATGGTGTCGCAGGAGCTGGAAAAACAGAGCACCCCGAGCCATATCGACCGCAGCCGTGATGACAGGATCACCTTTGAGGTCGATCTGGGCGATGATATGAACTTTATCTATGAAACCCGCCTGCGCTATTACAATCAGCCTTCTTTTGCGCTGTCCGGTATGACGGATGAGGAAAAAGATGAGGAGCACCGCTATTACCGCGCTGAAATTCATCTGAAAGAGGGCGGACAGGATTATGACATCATGGGCTGGAACAAGGAGCAGATCATTCATGACATCCTTGACCAGTATGAAAAACATATTCATTTCCTGCATCTGCTCGGCAAGAAATAAATCTGTCACTGAAACCGCGCCGCTCATCTGAGCGGCGCTTTTTTTTATTCTTCTTCTTCACCGCCGTCACGCTGCGGCAGTGCAACCAGGTCATCCAGCAGCGCATAGAGCTGACGTACTTTCTCCGGCGTGAACTGTAGTTCCAGCGCCTGATAGCCGGTCTCCACTTCCGCCTGAACACGGTGATACAACGCCGTGCCCTCGTCAGTCAGGGAGAGATAGAGTTTGCGCTGGTCACTGAGGGGTTTGAGCCGGTGAATAATGCCCGCTTTTTCCATCCTTGTCAGAATGCCGGTCAGGCTGGGACGCAGAATACAGCTTTTCTGTGCCAGGAGATGAAAATCGAGTGACGGGGTCTTAGCCAGTATGCGGATAATCCGCCACTGCTGCTCTGTCAGCCGGTGTGCTTTCAGGGTCGGGCGAAAGTAGCCGAGGACCACTTCACGGGCCTGCAAAAGGGCGATAAGTAATGATTCATGCATAATGGGTAATTTCTCCGCGATGTGCTCACATCATAAACATCGACGTTATCAAAAAAAGGCGCAATTTTATCGGGAAAATGCGCAATCAGATATCCTCTGTTAGAATAAAAAGTATATCAGCCACAAAGACCCAAAGGACTCTCCTTTTATTAACGCTATATTAACAATAAATCAATGGTCTTCTGCTGATATCTCAGTGCCCTCATCACTTTTTTGAGAAAACGCAACGGAGCTCTCTATGTTCACCTCATCGTTAACCGATCCTTCCTTTTCCCTGCTGCGCACCGGCGGCTATATCAATGGTCAGTGGACCGATGCACAGGATAAGGCCACGTTTGATGTGACCAACCCGGCCACCGGCGGGCTGATTACCCGCGTCAGCGACCTCGGCGCACACGAAACCCGGCTTGCCATTGCGGCCGCAAAAAATGCCCTGCCGGGCTGGCGCGCACTGACGGCCAAAGCCCGTGCGCAGATTCTGCGCCGCTGGTTTGATCTTGTCATGGAGAATCAGGAGGAACTGGCACAGCTCCTGAGTCTGGAACAGGGTAAACCGCTGGCTGAATCACGCGGGGAAATCGCCTACGGCGCAAGTTTTATCGAATGGTTTGCCGAAGAAGGCAAGCGCGTGTACGGCGAAACCATTCCGGCCACACAGAGCGGACAGCGGATTGTCACCATCCGCCAGCCGATCGGGGTGGTCGGTGCAATCACGCCGTGGAATTTCCCGAATGCCATGATCACCCGTAAAGCCGCCCCGGCACTGGCGGCAGGCTGTACGATGGTACTGAAACCGGCAGCGGAAACCCCGCTCTCAGCCCTCGCACTGGCTGCACTTGCTGAGCAGGCCGGTATTCCGGCCGGGGTGTTTAATGTTGTCACCGGCCTTGATGCGGCAGCTATCGGCGGCGAACTGACCACCAGCCCGGTCGTGCGCAAAATCTCCTTTACCGGCTCCACCCGCGTCGGCAAGCTGCTGATGGCACAGAGTGCGGAGACGGTGAAAAAACTCTCTCTCGAACTGGGCGGTAATGCGCCGTTTATTGTGTTTGATGATGCCGATCTTGATGCCGCGGTTGCCGGTGCCATGGCCGCCAAATTCCGTAACAGCGGGCAAACCTGTGTCTGTGCCAACCGCCTCTATGTGCAGGATGGTGTGTATGACGCTTTTGCCGCCAAACTGGCAGAGGCGGTCAGCGCGCTGCATGTCGCACCTTACACGGATGAAAACGCACAGCAGGGCCCGCTGATTAATGAAGCGGCAATCCGCAAAGTCAGTGAGCATATCGCAGATGCGGTCAGCAAAGGCGCAACGGTTCTCAGCGGCGGTAAACCGGCGGCACAGGGCGGATTATTTTTTGAGCCGACTGTACTGACCGGTGTCACACCGGACATGCTGGTCACCCGCGAGGAAACCTTCGGCCCGCTGGCACCGCTGGTGCGTTTCCGTGATGAAGAAGAAGCCATCCGTGCGGCAAACAACAGTGAGTTCGGTCTGGCTGCTTATTTCTATTCCCGCGATATCGGCCGGGTCTACCGCGTGGCGGAAGCGCTGGAAGCCGGGATGGTCGGTATTAATGAAGGGATTATTTCAACGGAGGTGGCACCGTTCGGCGGTATCAAGCAATCCGGCCTCGGCCGTGAGGGCTCCCGTCACGGTATTGATGACTATCTGGAAATCAAATATCTCTGCTTCGGCGGTATCCGTTAATCTCCGCTGACCACCCCATGCGGCTGCCTCTTCCGGCGGCCGCATTTTCTGACTCTCCCTTGTATTTTTCCCCGGCTATCATTAGACTGCGTATCATTCGCAAATAAGCAACAATTGCGTCACATTTTTATCCCACCGGGAGTTGGTATGTCTTTGGATAATTCACAGCGTCTGTTATTCCGCGACGCAATGGCGACACTCTCCGCTGCCGTCAATATTGTCACCACCGACGGCGATGCCGGACGCGGCGGGCTGACCGCCACCGCAGTCTGCTCTGTCACCGATACCCCGCCGACACTGCTGGTGTGCATCAACCGCAGCAGTGCGCTCAGTGAGGTGTTCAGAGCCAACGGGCGGCTGTGTGTCAATGTGCTCACCCATGAACATCAGGCACTGGCCTGTGATTTTGCCGGGATGACCGGCCTGAGTATGGATGCGCGTTTTGCCGGTGATCACTGGCAATCCGGAGAACTGGGACAACCTTGTCTTCACGGTTCTCTCGCCTGTCTGGAGGGTGTGGTGACTCAGGTTCAGGAAATCGGCACACATAATATCTTTATGGCTGAGATCCGTAATATCGGTGTCCGCGACGAAGGACACGGTCTGATTTATTTCCGCCGCGATTTCCGTACTGTCGAAACCGGTGATATCCCCGCTGCTGCCGTTGCCTGATCCCCTTTCATTCTTATCATAAGTTTGTCAACGGCCTGATTCGTTAACACATATTGTGTTAACGAATCATTATTCATAAGAAAAATAACTGTTACAAATTGTCATATTTAATTCCGTCCCGCGCCGGACAGCAGAATAAATAACCATCAATCTGCTCAATACGCCATCAACAAAACCATTGCAGAGTAATTATTGATGTCAATCTAATGAATTTTATTTCAATTATGATATTAATTATTGTAGTAAGTGTGATCTGCCTTTGAGATGCTCAGCAGGCAATATATTAGTCTGAGCCCTTTGGCAAATACCCTGACAAATACGCAAACACTCAACCTTACGCAAGAGTTTATCTTTTAGCTTTGCCTCCGCGATGCCGGGAAGGCTTTTGCGTGATGAATAATTATTAATAAGAGGCATTAAACCATGAGTAAACCCGCGCAGGTTGGATTGTTTAACCAACCTAAGCCATTCTTCATGATTTTTATCGTGGAGCTGTGGGAACGCTTCGGCTATTACGGTGTGCAAGGCATCCTGGCCGTCTACTTCGTTCAGAAACTGGGATTCAGTCAGGAACAGGCATTTATCACCTTCGGGGCATTCGCCGCGCTGGTATACGGTCTGATCTCTATCGGTGGTTACGTCGGTGACCATGTCCTCGGTACCAAGCGGACCATCATCTTAGGGGCCATCGTGATGGCTGTCGGTTATTTTATGACCGGCCTGTCTATCATGCACCCGGATCTGATTTTCTACGCACTGGGTACCATTGCTGTCGGTAACGGCTTATTCAAAGCTAACCCGGCCAGCCTGCTGTCAAAATGCTATGCACCGAAAGACCCGCGTCTGGACGGGGCATTCACCCTGTTCTATATGTCGATCAATATCGGCTCCCTGATTTCCCTGTCACTGGCACCGGTTATCGCGGACAAATACAGCTATACCGTCACCTATAATATCTGTGGTATCGGCCTGCTGATCGCCCTGGCGGTCTTCCTGTTCTGCCAGAAAATGGTGAGCAATATCGGTTCCGAGCCGGATCACAAACCAATGAAATTCGGCAGCCTGCTGGTGGTTATCGCCGGCAGTGTGGCAACCGTCTTCCTGTGCGCATGGTTACTGCATAACGTTATCATTGCCAACTATGTGTTACTCGCCGTTACCGCCGTGGTTATCTTTTTCTTCTTCCGCGAAGCGTTCAAACTGAAAGGTGTTGAGCGGAACAAGATGTATGTCGCGTTCGTTCTGATGCTGGAAGCCGTTATCTTCTACGTGCTGTACGCACAGATGCCGACCTCACTGAACTTCTTCGCTATCTATAACGTGCATCACACCATTATGGGTATTGATGTGCATCCGGTCAGTTTCCAGGCGCTGAACCCGTTCTGGATTATCGTACTGAGCCCGGTTCTGGCTTACTTCTACAGTAAAATGGGTGCGCGCGGCAAAGACTTCTCAATGCCGGGTAAATTCACCATCGGTATGTTCTGCTGCTCCGCCGGTTTCCTGACTGCTGCCGCATCCGGTATGTGGTTTGCGGATGCGACCGGTCTGACATCACCGTGGTTTATCGTGCTGGTTTATTTCTTCCAGGCAGTCGGTGAGCTGATGATCAGTGCGCTGGGTCTGGCGATGGTTGCTGCGTTCGTTCCGCAGCACCTGATGGGCTTTATTCTCGGGATGTGGTTCCTGACTCAGGCAATGGCAACACTGCTGGGCGGTTATGTGGCAACCTTTACAGCACCGCCTGAAGGCGTGACTGACCCGCTTCAGACACTCGGTATCTACACCGATGTATTCGGTAAAATCGGTATCGCAACAGCCGTTGCCGGCCTGATTATGTGGGCGATTGTACCGAAACTGAATAAAATCATGAAAGAAGAAAAAACAGCCTGATTGTGTTAACCGGTGCTGTGCAGACAGCACCGGTTACCGTCATGTTTGCGTAATGACAAGCTGTTCTTCAGGACCCGGACTATCCGGGTTTTTTATTATTTCCCCGCCCTGCTTTTCCGTCCGGTTTCACATTTTTCCGCACATCATTTCTCAAATATTTGTATCCCTGCTATACGTTAATTAACCATTAATTAACAAATAATAAATCAATACATCATAAAAATACCTGCAAAACCGACGGAGATAATAATGATAACCCCATGGCGAACACCTGTTCTTTTGCTCTCTCTGCTGCTTTCCCCGCAATTATATGCCGCTTCCGAACCTGCCGTTGAGGCCCGTAACGGAATGGTGGTGTCTTCCCAGCATCTGGCATCACAGGCCGGTGCAGACATTCTGAAAGCCGGCGGTAACGCGGTGGATGCAGCGGTAGCTGTCGGTTATGCCCAGGCTGTGGTGAATCCCTGCTGCGGTAATATCGGCGGCGGCGGTTTTATGACACTGCATCTGGCAGACGGTAAAAACATTTTCATCAATTTCCGTGAGACTGCCCCGGCCTCAGCTTCAGCGGATATGTATCTCGATAAAGACGGGAATCTGATCAAAGATGCCAGCCTGTACGGCTACCTTGCCGCCGGGGTTCCCGGAACCGTTAAAGGGCTGGATTACGCCCTGGAGAAATACGGCACCATGAAGCGGGAGCAGGTGATGGCGCCGGCGATTAAGCTGGCCCGCGACGGCTTTATCCTGACCCGCGCGGATACTGATGTGATGGATACCACCACAGCCCGCTTTAAGCAGGACCCGGAAGCAGCCCGGATTTTCCTCAAACCTGACGGCTCTGCATTTCAGCCGGGCGACCGCCTGATTCAGACCGATCTTGCCAATACCCTGGAGCGTATCGCCAAAGAGGGCCCGTCCGCCTTTTACGAGGGTGAGATTCCGCAGTTAGTGGAAAAAGCATCTCAGGCCGGGGGCGGTAAGCTGACAGCCAAAGATTTTGCGGATTACACGATTGCAGAGGTCGCACCGGTGACCTGTACTTATCGCGGGTATGAATTTATTTCCGCCCCGCCGCCGAGCTCCGGCGGTGTCACCATCTGCCAGACGCTGAATATTCTGGAAGGTTATGATCTGAAAGCGATGGGCTTTAACTCGGCGGATTATATCCATACGCTGACCGAGGCGATGCGCCACTCTTATATGGATCGTAATACCTTCCTCGGTGACCCGGCGTTTGTGAACAATCCGACCGAAAAACTGACCAGTAAAGCCTATGCGGAAGAGCTGCGCAAAGAAATCATTCCGGGTAAAGCCACGCCTTCCGCTCAGGTGCAGCCGGGTACCGGCCCGCATGAAAAGCCGGAAACCACACACTATTCCGTGGTGGATAACAAAGGCAATGCGGTTTCCACCACCTATACCATCAATGGCCGTTTTGGTGCGGTGGTGATCCCGCCGGGTACCGGTTTCTTCCTCAATGATGAAATGGATGATTTCACCACCAAAATCGGCGAGAAGAATATGTACGGCCTGGTTCAGGGTGAGCGCAACGCGATTGCCCCGGGCAAGCGCCCGCTTTCTTCCATGAGCCCGACTATTGTCACCAAAGACGGCAACATATTCCTGGTACTGGGTTCACCGGGCGGTTCACGGATTATCTCCATTACCTTACAAACCGCACTGAATATTATCGATCACGGTATGGCGCCGCAGGAGGCGGTAAATGCACCGCGTATTCACCATCAGTGGCTGCCGGATGAGGTGTATTACGAGCAGCGCGGTGTATCAAAAGACTCACTGAATCTGCTGGATAAAATGGGTTATAAAATGGTTGAGCAGACACCGTGGGGTGCTGCCGAGCTGATCATGGTGGGATTACCGGGTGCCGCCGGGGTCAGTGCAGACTCTTCCGGCAATGATGCCGCCGTATCCGGTAAGGTACGGGAAGGTTATTTATACGGTGCCAATGATGTGCGCCGTCCGGCCGGAGAGGCAGCAGGAGTCGAATAATCTCCCGGCCGGATCTGTAAACGCAGTATGCCCTGTCCGTCACGGACAGGGCATTTTTTACTGCAGCCAGCTGATATTAATAATTAAATATTAACACCGTGCTGTGATGCTAATGCCGCCAGACCACCGGCAAAGCCCTGGCCGACAGCTTTGAATTTCCACTCTGCGCCGTGACGGTATAATTCACCGAAGACCATCGCGGTTTCTGTTGAAGCATCTTCAGACAGATCAAAGCGGGCAATTTCAGTACCGTTATCATTATTGCAGATACGGATGAAACTGTTGCTGACCATACCAAAGTTCTGTTTACGTCCTTCCGCATCATAAATCGTCACGGAGAAGACCAGTTTTTTCACCTCTGCCGGGAGAGTATTCAGGCTGATTTTCACCTGCTCATCATCGCCGTCGCCTTCACCGGTACGGTTATCGCCCTGGTGTTCCACCGCGCCGCACGGGCTGGTTTTGTTATTAAAGAAGATGAAATGACCATCGGATAATACTTTTCCGTCATCACCGACCATAAATACCGATGCGTCGAGGTCAAAATCCTGACCATCAGTCACACGCGCATCCCAGCCCAGACCAACCATTGCCACGCTCATTGACGGGGCTTCTTTGGTCAGGGAGACGTTACCACCTTTTGTAAGAGAAACTGCCATTTTCGGACTCCTGCTGCGGATTATTATAAAGAGGGCTGATTCTCAGCCCGCTGAAAGAAATTATCAGGACGCATTAATACCGTATTGCGCACAGACGGATGACAGACCACCGGCATAGCCCTGCCCGACGGCACGGAATTTCCACTCGGTGCCGTGACGGTAGAGTTCACCAAACAGCATAGCGGTTTCGGTGGACGCATCTTCCGTCAGGTCATAACGGGCGATTTCCGTATTGGTGTCATCATTCACCAGGCGGATAAACGCACCGGACACCTGGCCGAAGCTCTGGCGGCGGGTCTGCGCATCATGAATGGTGACCACGAAGACGATTTTATCGATCTCTGCCGGAATCATATCCAGTTTGATAATCAGGGATTCATCATCACCATCACCCTGGCCGGTACGGTTGTCGCCGGTATGGGTGACAGAGCCGTCAGTCGAACGCAGGTTGTTATAGAAAATAAAGTCTGCATCACCGCGCACTTTACCGGCTGCTGTCAGCAGGAACGCGGAGGCATCAAGGTCAAAATCCTGACCATCTGTGGAACGAACATCCCAGCCTAAGCCTATCAGGACGTTTTTCATTGAAGGGGCTGTTTTACTCAGCGACACATTACCACCTTTAGAAAGAGAAACGCTCATTTCACTTACTCCTTAGTTAAATCAGTGACGGGTGGCGGATAATTACTTATCCGCATTTTCCGTTTTTTCCGGGAACATAAAGCTGGCGATGATACCGAGTGCCAGAACCCCGAGCACGACGAACAGGCTGCTGGTGGCCGAAATATGTAATCCGTGACCCCAGAGGCTGTCTGTTGCATTCAGACCCAGTTTCACCGCGATAAAGAACAGCAGCGCAATAACCGCTTTTTCCAGGTGAACCAGGTACTGCTTCAGTGCTTCCAGGACAAAGTACAGGGTACGCAGGCCGAGAATCGCAAACATCATGGCACTGTAAACAATCAGCGGCTCACGGCTGACGGCGATAATCGCCGGTACAGAGTCAAACGCAAACATCACATCGGACAGTTCCACTACCGCCACACACAGCATCAGCGGCGTGGCATACAGTGCGGCTTTTTGACCGCGGCCGATAGTGACGTCTTTGTTCTCCGGTTTTGCCAGTTCGGCATCCACTTCTTTCTGCGTCAGCAGGAAAGCGTGTCCGCTCAGTTTCGGCCAGATAGGGAACAGTTTTTTCACCATCCGGTAAGCAATGTGCTGCGAGTAATCTTCTATCTCATCCTGCTCTTCGCGGTTCCGCAGCATCATGACAGCGGTCCATGCAACGATCAGGGCGAAAATCACTTCCACATACGGCCCCAGACTCAGCAGACCGGTACCTATCGCCACGAAAATCCCGCGGAAAACGATAGCCCCGATAATCCCCCAGTACAGAACACGGTGGCGGAAACGATCCGGAACCGAGAACCAGGAGAAAATAGCCATCATCACAAACAGGTTGTCGACGGACAGCACTTTCTCAAGCGCATAACCGGTGACAAACAGGCTCGCGACTTCCGAACCGTGGTGGATATACAGAAACCCGGCAAAACCCATTGCCACAGCAACCCAGAAAACAGACCAGATTGCCGCATTTTTCAGTGAAACCGGCTTATCGCCCCGGTGCATAAACAAATCAAGAAAAATCGCACCGATAGCGAGGACGACGAAAACGGTAACTGTTTCCATCGGAAAACCGATATGTGTTGATTCCATAATTAACCCTTAGGTATAAAAATCAGAGACCAAATTCTGCCGGGTCAAACCCCAGCGCTGCAGCGATCTCTTTTACTGCTTTCTGCTCATCCTGGTCGAAGTCACCATCACTCTTCGCGACCGCAATCCCGACACGCACCGCTAACTGCGCTGCTTCCGGCTGATCCTTCAGCGCCAGGATATATTTCATGGTTTCACCTTTTCCGATTTCCATGTCGAAATCGAAACTGGTCACCAGTTTGTTGAAAAACGTAATTACTTCTTCGGTTTCAAATACTTTCAGTTCTTCGGAGGACTTCAGAAAACCAATCATTTTCTGTTTTTCTTCCGCGCTTACCCCGTCACTGGAAACCGCAATACGGGCACAGACTGCAATTGTACCTTCCATAAACTTACGGTTTCTGAAACGACTGACCTGTTTTGTCAGTTCTTCGCGGCCTGAATTAAACGCATTTTTGACCCGGTTCAGTATACTCATTGCTGTATCCTCAATTAAATTATTTCGAGCCGGCTTTCCAGCGGAAACCCCACCCGAACGCTTCGTCCATATCGCTTTGATTTTTGAAGAAACGGTTAAGACGCTCAACTTTGATCGCCCCGTTCTCATTGACCAGGCGGGCAATCGCGCACATGGTGCGGCGGTTATCCCCTTCTGTCAGCCGGGTTTCCACCGGCGGCTGCTCCGGTACAAAGACCGTGACCACGCCATCTGTTTTATCCCAGCTCGGTACGCCCTGGTAAATAAAGGCGTAGATAAGGATCTGGCGGATATGTTTCCATTCGCCGCCGTTAATATGCAGCCACTCACCTTCAGACACCGAGCCGGTGCGATCATCACCCTGCAGCTGAATAAACGGTTCGCGGCGGTAATCACCAAATGCATTACCCAGCGCCTGAATCACGGATTTCTGACCATTTTGTAATTCAACAAATGCGCCCAGATCCAGGTCGATACCTTTGTTGCCGCCACCGAATACATTGCTGAGAAAACCACCGGAACTGCTGCTCTGCGCTTCCCGGTGCCAGTTCAGATTAATGCGGATTTCACCGAAGTTATCCCGCTTGCTCAGGCTGATTGACGGCTTCTCTTTACTCAGCGATATCTTGCTTAAACTGATTTTGCTTTCTGCCGGTTTTGGTGCCGGCGCAGGTTTTGGTGCCGGCTCAGCGGCCACATCCACCCCGAAATGTTCCGCCAGCGGTTGCAGCCCGCCGTTGAAACCCTGGGCAACAAAGCGGAATTTCCACTCATTATTACGGCGGTACAGTTCGCCGAGGATCAGTGCCGCTTCCTGACGCCCCGTGGTATCCACATTGCCGCTGAGCAGTTTTTCCTGATCCGCATCAACCTGCACTTCCAGGCTTCGCAGTCCGGCAACAGTCTGTCCGCCGTCACAGGTGACCACAAATGCCACTTTCTGCACATCCTGACGCAGACGGCTGAGATCAACCGTAAAGACGGTATTGTTACCGTTCTGCTGCCAGCTGATGGTGCTGTCATCATTCTGCGGCTGGCCGTAAAAGACCATGTCCGGGTCACCTTTCACTTTGCCGTCAGCGTACAGGCGGAAAGCAGAAGCATCCGCCGCCGCGCCGGACAGCACCGTAATCCGCAGTGTTTTCAGCGGAACGGGCGCGTTCGCCCCCGGCGTCATAGTCATCAGCGCACCACCGTACTGACAATGTCAGAAGACATATCATCAATAGTGCGGCCACGGCACGCAGCACCGTGTGCGGTAAAGTTCCACTCACCGCCGCTGCGGCACAGGGAGGCAATCACAATACCGGTATGTGAGCCCTGCTCATTCAGCTGATAACGCACCAGCTCTTTACCGCTCTGATCCAGCACACGGCAGAAGGCATTTTCCACATCATTAAATGTCTGGCCGCGGAAGCTGTTCACGGTAAAGGCCAGATATTCGGTATTCTGCGGCAGACGGTTCAGATCCACGCGGATCACTTCATCATCACCGTCACCCTCACCGGTCAGGTTATCCCCTTCATGAACCACCGATTTGCAGTCTGATTTCAGTTTGCGGAACCAGATGGTATCGAGAATACGGCCGTCTTTATCCAGCAGAATGCAGCTGGCATCCAGATCGATCGAGTCGTTACCGCCGCCGAACAGCGAACCGAGAAAACCTTTCTTTTTCTGAACAGGATCCCAGCCGAGGCCAAAATGCAGCTGATTTAAAGCGGCTGATGCCTTGCTGAGAGATACCGTCTGATTCTTCGTCAGTGAAACCATATTTTCATTCCTTAAACGGGAGAGGAATCCCAGTGACAGGTACACGTTATAATGAATTTTGAAAAATCATATCATGACGGAGTTCTTTGGCAAGATATATTTCACATAAAATTAATAAGCAAATAAAAACAAATAGTTAAATAATCAAAAGTAACTTACAAAACTATGTGTTATGTCAGACTTCGTCAGCTTATCTTCAATAACAACATAATCATAATATGATTGACATGTTGAGTAATCATAAATAAACTCCCTCCCAATCTATCGGATAAAACAGAACAGGAATAAACAAAAATGGCGCATGCAATCTGGCTGACGGAAGGTCTCTCTTCCCAGCGTGATCTGATCCGGAATATCAGGCTGTTCGCGCAAACATTACAGGTTGATCTCACGATATTTGCCTCTCACCGGCAGCCCCGTCATGAGATCCTGTCAGAAGCCGGTTTCTCGCTGACTGAACCGGCTGACGATAATGCCCGGCTGGCGTTTATTCTGTCTGTTACGAAAAAATACGGTATTCAGGCCATCCACGCCGGACGGAATACCCCGTGGTTTGAAACGCACAGAAACACTATCACCGCCTCCGGCGCCCGGCTGACAACCGGTGTCGTTTCTCTGTCTGATTACGCCGTGGCGGATGATAAAGCCCGGTTTGCCGCTGAAATGGCATCACACGGTCTGCCGGTCGTACCTTCGGTACAAATCACGTCCGCCGCACAACTGCGTGATGCACTGACTGACTCCCCGTTTCCGGGACTGCCGCTCTGTATCAAACCGGTACAGGGTATTTATGGCACCGGTTTCTGGCAGTTTGATGACAAAGCATCACCGATGGCGATGTTCAGCCATCCTGAACGGCGGATCACCACACCGGAGCAGTACCTGTCCGCATTCGGCAGTACCGGAAAATGCGTCCCTCAGGTACTGATGCCCTGCCTGCCCGGCCCGGAGTATTCTGTGGATATTCTGGCTGATCGCGGAGAGGTCCTGGCGGCTGTTGCGCGGCGGAAAGAAGGTTCCCTGCAATACCTTGAACATGATGGTCCCGCATTTGAGCTGGCCTGCGCCTGTGCGCGGGTGATGAACGCTGACGGGCTGGTGAATGTGCAGACCCGCCATGACCATCACGGGCAACCGCTGCTGCTTGAAATCAATATGCGGCCGTCCGGCGGCATCGGCTATACCGCACTGAGTGGTGTGAATCTGCCGGGACTGTTTGCCCTGTACCAGCTTGGCCTGCTCAGCGCGGATGAAGTCAGAGAATATGACCGCACTGCATTTCGTCCGGCGGTTGTCCGTCCCCTGACCGAAGCCGTCAGCTACCCGTCTTCCCTGAATAATGCAATACACTGAGGTCACTATGCCCGGTTTTTCCCGTCCCGGTCATCACCGGTTCACACTGACTACCGGCACGCTGGAAGTCCGCAGCGATGCCACTCCGGAAACACTGGATACCCTGTTTGGTATCGCGGAGCGGCGTAATCCGAAACGGGCATTTCTGTTTGTCAGCAAAGTGCTTGGCCGTCATATCCCGGCAGAGCCGGAAATCATGCGCGGCGTTTACCGTCGCCTTGCTGAACAGTTTCCGCAGGATCTTCCGCAGCCGTTACTGGTTATCGGTATGGCGGAAACCGCTGTCGGGCTGGGTGCGGGGGTATACAGTGAAATCCGCCGTCAGTATCCGGCGTCCCTGTATCTCTCTTCCACCCGTCATCCGGCAGACGGGGAGCTGCTGTGTGAGTTTAAAGAGAACCACAGCCACGCGACGGATCATCTGCTCTATTTTCCGGATGATCCGCAACTGAAAGCCCGGTTGCAGCAGGCGAAAACCCTGGTGCTGGCAGATGATGAAGCCACCACCGGCAATACCTTTACCAATCTGCTGACCGCATTACATGAAAGCGGACAATTACCTGATTTACAGCAGGTTGTCACTGTCACACTGACAGACTGGCGTGATACGCCGGCCACTTCTCAGCACGGATTACCGTTACAGCATGTCTCGCTGATTAACGGAAGCTGGCGCTGGGAAGCTGATCCCGATGCCACGCTGCCGGAGATGCCGGATGTGAATGTCAGTTCAGCAGGCACCGTACCGATCCGCCGTCCGCTGACGCGGGTACGGCTGGGTCTGCATGAACCGCATACTGATTTCGGCTGTGCGGTGACCGCGCTGCCGGGTGAGCGGATTCTGGTGCTGGGTTCCGGTGAATTTGTCTGGGAGCCGTTCCTGCTGGCCGAACGGCTGACGGACGCCGGGGCGGATGTGAAATTCAGCGCCCTGACCCGCTCTCCGATAGCCCCGGGCGGTGCCATTGAATCGGTGATTTCCTTTACGGATAACTACGGACTGGGGATCGCCAACTACCTCTACAATGTGGCACATCAGTCATTTGACCGCATTCTGCTGTGCACAGAAACTGACCCGGCGGCATTTGATCCGCAGTTATTACAGGCGCTGTCCGGCTGCGCACCACTGACGGAGATTATTTATGACGACTAAACCGGTGATCCTGACCGATCTGGATGACACCCTGTTCCAGACAAAACGCAAAATGACACAGGAGCAGGATCTCACGCCATTCCGCACCGGCGCTCTTGACCGCACATTGCAGCCGCGCAGCTTTATGACTGAAGAACAGGCGATGCTGACGGACTGGCTGCTGACATATGCCGATCTCATTCCGGTTACGGCACGTGGTACAGAAGAACTCCGGCGCGTGACTGTTCCGTTCCGTTCTTACGCCATTACCACACACGGTGCGGTGATCCTGCAACCGGACGGCTCACCGGAGCCGGTCTGGCAGTCTCAGATGCTGGCCGCCCTCGCCCCTTACCGTGAGCGCCTGCTGTCACTTCAGCAGTTTTGTACTGACCTGATGGCGGAACGCGGTATTGAGGCATGGGCCCGTATTAATTATGAGTACGATGACGTGCCGGTCTATCTGGTGATGAAACACACCGACAGCACCCGTACAGATGAATTGTATGCGGTTGCCGCAGAGATTGAACAACAGTTTCCGTCAGACGGATTTTATATTCACCGCAACAGTAACAATATTGCCTGGCTGCCGGACCCGGTGGAAAAAGGCCTGGCAGTCACCCGCCTGCTGACGTTATTACGGGCAGAGCGCGGCACCTTTCCGGTTATCGGCCTCGGCGACAGTCTGAGCGATTACCGTTTCATGAAGCACTGTACCTGGTTCGGTATGCCATCCCGCAGTCAGTTTGCGGATGCTGTCGCCGCCCGGATTTTCAGTGAGGTATCCGATGTATAATTTCCCCCCGTTCTCAGGCAGTTATCTGCCGGATGATGTGCAGTTTCTGCTCCGGCCGGTCACCATTGATATGACACCGGTTGAACTGAAAGAGCAGCTGATTCAGTCCGGACAGAAACACTATTCCGATATGCTCAGTCAGGAGCCCGCGCCTACCGCCTGGCATCTTGATCTGTTTAACCGTGCGCTGGAAAAAGGTGCGCCGCGGCTGGCGCAGGATGTGAGTTCCCTCGCCCGTACGCTGGGTGATTACTTTGCTGATCAGCCGGTTGTGCTGGTCAGTCTGGTCCGTGCCGGTGTGCCGTTGGGCGTGATGCTGCATCAGGCACTGCGTGATGCGGGAAAAACCTCGCACCATTACGGTATCAGCATTATCCGTGACCGCGGTATTGATACCGCTGCGCTGGAATGGATCGAACACCATCACGGCACGACCGGTATTGTGTTTGTGGATGGCTGGACAGGCAAAGGCGCTATCACCGGTGAGCTGATCCGATCGCTGAAAGACAGACCCGGCTACCCGGCCGATCCGCGTCTGGTGGTGCTGGCCGATCCGGCCGGATGCGCCTGGCTTTCTGCTGCTGACGATGACTGGCTGATCCCCTCCGGGATTATGGGAGCACCGGTTTCCGGGCTTATCTCCCGCTCCGTCTGGTCGGATACCGGCCCGCACGGCTGTGTTCATTGTGAGCACTTACAATCTTATGAATGCAGCCGGACACTGACCGGTACTGTTGCTGCATTACGCCGTCAGCAGAATACTGCGGTTTCTGCGGCGGTATTTCCCGATCCTGAGACTAAAGCCGCATTGCGGGCAAAAAGCCTCGCGGTGATCACCGCGCTGGCCGCACGCTGCGATGTGAGTGACCTGAACAGAATCAAACCCGGTATTGCCGAAGCGACCCGCGCCGTTCTTCGCCGGGTGCCGGATCATGTCTTTGTGCGTGACTGTACAGAGCCGGACGTGGAATTACTGCTTTATCTCGCCCGTCAGAAAGGGATCACTATCACGGAAGCCGGCGACGCCCTCGGGCAGTACCGCGCCGTCACTATTATCAGGAAGGTATCACCATGACTCTGCGTCTCTCACCGTGGAATTTAGGGGCTTCACTCTATATGCCCGCCACCCGCACTGATATCACAGATGCTGTTATCAATAATAAAATCAGCGGATTACGCTCTCTGATTATTTGTCTGGAAGATGCGGTCAGTGAAACGGATCTCCCGCAGGCACTGAATAATTTGCAGGTTATCCTGGCGGCACTGACGGCAGAAAAACAGCGTGCCGGTAACCAGAACTGGCCGCTGGTATTTATCCGTCCGCGTCATCCTGAAATGGGATTATGGCTGCGGGAGCACTGTGATCTCAGTGCGATCGACGGGCTGGTTCTGCCGAAGTTCACACAACAAACGCTGCCGGTCTGGTGGCAGGTGGTACAGGATACCCCGCTGTGCATGATGCCGACCCTGGAAACTGAAGAGGTCTGTGATGTGGTGCAGATGCGGGAACTGGCACAGGTTCTCAAATCCCATCCCTGCCATGACCGGATCATCGCACTGCGTATCGGCGGTAATGACCTGATGAATGTGATTTCACTGCGCCGCCCGCGTCATCTCACACTGTATGACGGTCCGATGGGCTATGTGATTAAAATGCTGGTCGCTGTTTTTGCCCCGTACGACTTTGCCATGACCGCACCGGTCTGCGAGCACATTGATGATCACGATGTCATGACCCGGGAACTGGCGCTGGATATTGCTCACGGGCTGGTAGGTAAAACCGCAATTCACCCGAACCAGGTGGCGGTGATTGAACACGCACTGCGGGTCTCTGCCGATGAACACGCCGATGCGCTGCGGATACTGAACTCCACACAGGCGGTATTCAAATCGCAGGGAGCCATGTGTGAACCGGCAACACACCGCCGCTGGGCATCCGCTATTCTGGCCAGGGCACGGGTATACGGGATCGCACAACGAAAATCTGACGGACAACCGTTTAAAACACAAAACGCGTAATATTGCAGACAAAAATATCATCAGGCAGAATATCCGGTACTATTATATCTGAGTGCCTTGATATATTCTGGCTTGCTGATTAAATAGTACGGTTATCTGCGGCACAGGCTGTTCCGCAATAATCGTTACTCAGTCTCTTTGTTTTTATACAGGTGTCCCCAGACTATGCAACTAAGCACACGACAGGTTCGTTTATTCACCCTGGCAACCCTGCTCGGCCCCGGAAAACCGGTTCCGTCAGATGAGATCCTGGCGACACTCCGCTGCTCAGAGGCAACACTGACCCGTACATTCAAAGAGTTACGTGATACCTGGTCAGCCGAAATCCGCTACCGGAAAGCGTCACATACCTATGAGATGACGGATGCCGGCACACTGGATCGCAAAACACTGAAGAAACTCAGTGAAGAACTGAACAGCAATGAAAGTCCGAAATCCGTGTATTACCGCGGGAAAGTGTCGCTGGATAAAGAGAAAAAGAAAGCCGTGTCATTATCGCTGACCGGCACAACAGTCAGAAAAATTAACCACCTGTCACTTCTTTCCGGCAAAACCCGCAGTGATGCGGTTGAAATGCTGGTCAATCTTCATATCGATGAGTTAATTGAATCGATAATCCGGCGTAATGAAAGCCAGCAGAAAAAATAATTCATACAAAAAAACCGCCCGGCAAAATACCGGGCGGTTTTATTATTCACGCAACAAATTACAGAACGTTAACGCAGTTCAGTTCTTTGAATGCTTTTTCCAGACGTTCGATCATTGTCTGCTGACCGGCACGTAACCATGCACGCGGGTCATAGTATTTTTTGTTCGGTTTGTCCCGGCCTTCCGGGTTGCCCAGCTGGCCCTGCAGATAACCTTCATTTTTCTGGTAGTAGTGCAGGATACCTTCCCAGGTTGCCCACTGAGTATCGGTATCGATATTCATTTTCACCACACCGTAACCCACTGCTTCTTTGATTTCTTCCGCAGTTGAACCGGAACCGCCGTGGAATACGAAATCCAGGCTGTTGTGCGGCAGGTTATATTTCTCAGAAACATAGTCCTGAGAGTTACGCAGAATTTTTGGTGTTAACTGCACGTTACCCGGCTTGTAAACACCGTGCACGTTACCGAATGACGCCGCGATAGTGAAACGCGGGCTGATGGCATTCAGTTTTTCATAGGCATACGCGACATCTTCCGGCTGGGTATACAGTGCGGAGTTATCGAGGTGGGAGTTATCCACGCCGTCTTCCTCACCACCGGTACAGCCCAGTTCGATTTCCAGAGTCATACCAATTTTCGCCATACGCGCCAGGTACTTGCTGCAAATCTCAATGTTTTCTTCCAGTGACTCTTCTGACAGGTCGATCATGTGAGAAGAGAACAGTGGTTTACCGGTCGCGGCAAAGTGTTTCTCACCGGCGTCCAGCAGGCCGTCTAACCACGGCAGTAATTTCTTCGCACAGTGGTCAGTATGCAGAATGACCGGCACGCCGTAATATTCTGCCATCTGATGCACATGATGCGCACCGGAGATTGCACCCAGAACAGCAGACTGCTGACCTTCGCCTTTGAAACCTTTACCGGCGATAAATGCGGCACCGCCGTTTGAGAACTGAACAATAACAGGAGCACGGACTTTGGCCGCCGCTTCCAATACGGCGTTGATCGAGTCTGTCCCGACGCAGTTTACCGCTGGCAGTGCAAAATTATTTTCTTTGGCTACCGCAAAGATTTTCTGAACATCATCGCCAGTGACGACACCGGGTTTTACAAAATCAAAAACTTTAGACATGTCAAATTTCCTGTATTGGTCTTTCGGAAGTTGTCACGGGCGGCCTGCACCGCCCGTTGTTGTCATCTGATTATGACTGTTACTGTTTTGCACGCTCTTCCAGCATCACAACGGCTGGCAGTTTTTTGCCTTCGACGAATTCCAGGAATGCGCCGCCGCCGGTAGAGATGTAGGAAATTTTATCCGCAATGCCGAATAAATCGATAGCCGCCAGGGTATCACCACCGCCTGCGATAGAGAACGCGTCGCTGTCAGCAATCGCGTTAGCCACGATTTCAGTTCCTTTACGGAAGTTAGGGAACTCAAACACGCCGACCGGACCATTCCACAGAATCGTTTTGGCATTTTTCAGAATTTCAGCCAGGTGGTGTGCGGATTCGTCACCGATATCCAGTACCTGCTCATCATCTTTGATGTCATTGGCTGATTTCAGTACCGCTTCTGCGGTTTCAGAGAACTCAGTCGCCACACGGACATCAACCGGAACCGGGATATCACAGGTGCTGAGTAATTTTTTTGCTTCCGGGATCAGGTCATCTTCATACAGTGAGCGGCCGACATTGTGCCCTTCTGCTGCAATAAAGGTGTTGGCGATACCACCGCCGACGATGATCTGATCCGCGATTTTGGACAGAGAGTCCAGTACCGTCAGTTTGGTAGACACTTTGGAGCCGCCGACAATCGCGACCATCGGACGTGCAGGGTTACCCAGCGCTTTGCCGAGTGCATCCAGTTCCGCCCATAACAACGGGCCGGCACAGGCGACAGGCGCAAATTTTGCCACGCCGTGGGTCGATGCCTGGGCGCGGTGTGCAGTACCGAAAGCGTCCATCACAAAAATATCGCACAGAGCGGCATACTGTTTAGACAGGGTTTCGTCGTCTTTTTTCTCGCCTTTGTTAAAGCGGACGTTTTCCAGCACCACCAGCTCACCGGCATTCAGTTCCAGTCCGTTGAGGTAATCTTTTTCCAGGCGCACCGGGCAGCTCAGTTTATCTGCCAGATAATCAACAACCGGTTTCAGTGAAAACTCTTCGTTGTATTCCCCTTCAACCGGACGGCCGAGGTGAGAGGTCACCATGACTTTGGCACCCTGTTTCAGTGCGGCTTCGATTGTCGGGAGCGAGGCACGGATACGTGCATCAGAGGTAACTTTGCCATCTTTGACAGGAACGTTCAGGTCAGCACGGATAAAAATACGTTTACCCGCCAGATCCAGATCGGTCATCTTAATTACGGACATGGTGAATCCTCTTGTTGATTCTCTTATCAGTTAAATTGTGTTCAATTTTCTGCCGGGGCACGCCGTCCCTCAGTGAAAACCCGCCTCAGCCATTACCAGAGTGGTATCCAGCATACGGTTCGCAAAGCCCCATTCGTTATCGCACCAGACCAGCATTTTTATCAGATGCTGTCCGCTGACGCGGGTCTGTGTGCCGTCAACGATAGCACTGTGCGGATCATGGTTAAAATCCGCCGAGACTAACGGTAACTCTGTGTAGTCCACTATACCACGAAATGCCCCCGTCGCTGCGTTTTGCAGAAGGCGGTTTACATCCTGCGTGGTGACATTACTTTTGACGGTAACGCTCAAATCAATCGCCGTCACATTAATTGTAGGCACCCGGACTGAAATCGCCTCAAAATGATCTTCAAATTTAGGGAAAATACGCCTGATCCCCGCAGCCAGTTTGGTATCCACCGGAATGATGGAGTGCCCGGCCGCCCGCGTGCGCCGTAAATCACTGTGATAAGCATCAATCACCGGCTGATCATTCATCGCCGCGTGAATAGTGGTCACCGTACCGGATTCGATACCGAATCCCTCATCCAGTAATTTTATCACCGGAATGATGCAGTTGGTGGTACAGGACGCGTTCGATACAATTTTATCCTGTGCAGTCAGTGTATTATGGTTAACACCGTAGACAATGGTCGCATCCAGGTCATTACCGCCGGGATGGGAAAACAGGACTTTTTTCGCACCGCCCGCAATATGTGCGAGCCCGTCATCACGGGAACCGTACACGCCGCTGCAATCAAGTACCACATCCACACCGAGTTCCGCCCAGGGAAGCTGATGAATATCCGCTTCATGCAGGATGCGGATCGTGTCATCGCCGACTTTCAGTGTATTTTTATCTGTCAGCTTCACCGGTTTAAAAAAGCGTCCGTGGCTTGTGTCATATTGAAGTAAGTGTGCAATACCTTCGGAATCCGCCAGTTCGTTAATAGCAACAACGGTAATCTGCGTATTACGCCCGGTTTCATACAACGCCCGCAGCACACTCCGCCCGATTCTCCCAAACCCGTTGATTGCAATTTTTATTGTCATAGTATCCTCAGAAATAGCCAAATTATCAGCGAACTAAGAATAACGGACTCACGGGTTTTTGTACGGGGTATTTATCATAGAAACCGCAATCTTTTTTATCCCGTGCGGCACAATCTGAACACCCCTGCGACTGAAACGGTTCAGCTCAATAAAGACAGGTTATGCTAAATGAAAAAAGATCGCAAGAAAGTCAGACAGGCAAAGATAAAAAAAGCGCATTCGGTCAAAAAAACCGGAATGCGCTTTCAGAATCTGTATCAGCAGATTATTTCAGCAGGGCTTTCGCCTGAGAAACCACGTTCTCAACAGTGAAACCAAACTCACTGAACAGCTGACCGGCAGGTGCAGATTCACCGAATGAATGCATGCCGACGATGGCACCCTGCATACCTGTGTATTTGAACCAGTAATCCGCAATACCCGCTTCAACAGCAACACGTGCTGTCACCGCTGACGGCAGAACAGATTCACGGTACGCGGCATCCTGTTTATCAAATGCATCAGTGGACGGCATAGATACCACACGCGCTTTACGGCCTTCGGCTGTCAGCTGCTCGTATGCTTTCACGGCCAGTTCCACTTCAGAACCGGTGGCAATCAGGATCACTTCCGGCTGACCTGCGCAATCTTTCAGGATATACGCCCCTTTTTCGATATCAGCCAGCTGCTGCGCGGTACGCAGCTGCTGTGCCAGATTCTGGCGGGAGAAGATCAGGGATGTCGGGCCGTTTTTACGCTCAATCGCATATTTCCACGCCACAGCGGATTCCACCTGGTCACACGGACGCCATGTGCTCATGTTTGGTGTCACACGCAGGCTGGCGATCTGCTCAACCGGCTGGTGAGTCGGGCCGTCTTCACCCAGACCGATAGAGTCATGAGTGTAAACAAAGATGCTGCGGATCTTCATCAGTGCCGCCATACGCACCGCGTTACGGGCATATTCAACGAACATCAGGAAGGTCGCGCCGTAAGGAATGAAACCGCCGTGCAGAGCGATACCGTTCATGATGGCAGACATGCCGAACTCGCGCACGCCGTAATGGATGTAGTTACCCGCTTTATCTTCATTGATTGGCGCAGAGCCGGACCACATGGTCAGGTTACTCGGTGCCAGGTCAGCGGAACCGCCCATAAATTCAGGCAGCACTTTACCGAATGCTTCCAGTGCATTTTGTGATGCTTTGCGGCTGGCAATGCTGGCCGGGTTGTCCTGGAGATTCTGAATAAAGGCGTTTGCGTCAGCTTCCCACTCAGCAGGCAGCTCACCGTTTACACGGCGGCGGTATTCGCGGGCCAGTTCAGGGAAGGCTTTTTCGTAGTGAGCGAATTTCACATCCCACTCAGATTCAGCAGCAGCACCGGCTTTCTTCGCATCCCACTCAGTATAGATTTCCTGCGGGATTTCGAACGGCGCATACGGCCAGTTCAGTGCTTCGCGGGTAGCGGCGATTTCCGCATCACCTAACGGAGAACCGTGTGCATCCGCAGTACCGGCTTTCTTCGGCGAACCGAAACCGATAACTGTTTTGCACATCAGCAGGGATGGTTTGTCAGTAACCGCTTTGGCTTCTTCAACCGCCGCTTTGATCTGGTCAGGATTGTGACCGTCAATGCCGCGCACGACGTGCCAGCCGTAAGCTTCAAAACGTTTGGCGGTATCATCAGTAAACCAGCCCTGAACGTTACCGTCGATGGAAATGCCGTTGTCATCGTAGAAGGCAACCAGTTTACCCAGCTTCAGGGTACCGGCCAGAGAGCAGGCCTCGTGGGAGATCCCTTCCATCATACAGCCGTCGCCCATAAAGACGTAGGTGTGATGATCAACAATATCGTGACCCGGACGGTTGAACTGCGCCGCCAGTGTCTGTTCTGCCACAGCAAAACCGACTGCGTTTGCGATACCCTGGCCTAACGGGCCGGTAGTGGTTTCCACACCCGGGGTATAACCGTATTCAGGGTGACCCGGGGTTTTGGAATGCAGCTGACGGAAGGCTTTTAAGTCATCCACCGATACATCATAGCCGGTGAGGTGCAGCAGGCTGTAAATCAGCATTGAGCCGTGGCCGTTTGACAGCACAAAGCGGTCACGATCACTCCAGTGCGGGTTGGTCGGGTTGTGCTTCAGATAGTCGCGCCACAGTACTTCCGCGATATCAGCCATGCCCATTGGTGCGCCGGGGTGTCCGGAATTTGCCTTTTGCACCGCGTCCATGCTCAGGAAACGAATCGCATTAGCAAGAGTTTTACGAGAGGTCATTGTCTACTCCAGGTTCGGATAAAAAGCAGATACAGGCTATTTTCGCAGTGCCGCGCACGGATGGCAATCCTTATCACCGGTCAGAGGCAAAGGGTCGGGGCTGAAAAGACAACAATGAGACGTCAGGCGAGGCGTGTCTGAGAACAGAAACAAGACTTCGCACAGGCGGCATTTTCGCTGACTAAATCGTTTTAGCACCAGGTATTGCGCAACAGCGGAAGTGACCTATTAAACCCGATTACCACAATGAATAGCAAGCGGAAATACTGCATTCTGTGTGCTTATCCGGCGGATGGCAGGCGTTTCCTGCCGGTGACGGAAAAATTCCGCTTACCGGCAGGCAAAGATATTACGGTTTTTCTTTTTTACCGATCACACTGTCAAAATTAAATAAAAGATTCAGCACGATAGCCAGAACAAAGGTCACTATCACGCCCTGGGAAAGAATAATCCGCAACATTTCCGGCAGCTGAGAAAGGGCTTCCCCCTGTCCGTTAAACATCAGCCCGACACTGACTGAAATTCCGACAACCATCATATTGCCCATTTTGGTCATATCGACGGATTTTGTCAGTGTGTCTATCCCGGCAACAGTAATAAAAGCAAAAATCACCAGGGTCGCGCCACCGAAAACAGAAGCGGGGATCATGGTCGCAATCGCAGAGAATTTGGGAATAATACTGAGGATAATCAGAATCACTCCGCTGCACGCCGTCACATAACGGCTGCGCACACCGGAGATAATAATGACCCCTGCATTGTTAATAAAAGAGGTCAGCGGCGTACAGTTAAACAGCCCGGAAATAGTTACCGCCACCCCTTCCCCGCGCATCGGAGAGTTCAGAGCATTGCCTTCCATAGAGCGGTTACACAGGCGGCCGACGGTGGAAAAAGTGCCGACTGAATCCAGTGTGGCCATAAAAGTACCGAGGAACATCAGAATAATCGCGGTCAGATCAAAATGAATACCGTAATGGGCGGGACGGACAAACGAAAACCACCCGGCACTGCTCACCGGGCCGAAATTGACCATATCCATTACCACCGCCACCAGGGTAGCCACGATCAGGCCGATAAGAATCGACATTTCCCGCAACGCGCCTTTACCGAAGCGGTTTAACAGCACAATCACCGCGATAGTCAGCACACCGAGAAAAATACCGGCCGGGTCACCGTAGGAAGCCTCCCCCGGATAACCGACAATCCCGGAAAACGAAACCGGCAGCAGGGAAACACCGAGCATAATAAGATAACAGCCAATAACTATCGGTTTGAATAAGAAAGCGATTTTTCCGTACAACGGCGCAAGAAAGAACAGCAGCACCCCGGAAACCAGTGTCCCGCCGAAGACATAAGGCAGTGACTCAATTCCCCCGCCGAACTGCGAGGCGATAATAAAAACCGGCGGCATCGCCACAAACGAAGTGCCGAGGATCAGCGGCAGACTGACGCCGACATATTTGGTGATACTCAGTGACTGGATAAGCGTCCCCACGCCGGAAACAAAAATCGCCGCGGCAATCAGCAGGGTGGTATCTTCCTGCGACAGTTTCAGAACCTGGGAAATCACTATCGGCACGGCAATGGTGCCGGTAAACATGGCAAAAATATGCTGAACAGCATACGGAAACAGTTTCCGCATCGGCATCATTTCATTGACTTCATCACTCCCGGTGTTTGTTTTCATAAATACAACCTCTGTGATTGGTTTTATTGTTTTTACCGGCACAGCGGCGACGGCCGCGCAACCGGTTACGGAAAACAAACAGCAAGATATGTGCCAGCACCTGAACATTATTTATTCATATAAAGTATGAGTGTGGTCACAACGCATTATCAAAATGATAAGAGAGGTAATACCGGGGGATGATAATGATACAACGCGATTATGCAGAGAGAAATTGTACAGCACGAAACAGAAAAGCCCTGACATTGCTGTCAGGGCTTCTGTAATCTGGCGGAACGGACGGGACTCGAACCCGCGACCCCCTGCGTGACAGGCAGGTATTCTAACCAACTGAACTACCGCTCCGTGTGTTCCTTTTCGGGAACGGTGCGAATAATACGATGCCGGTTTCCGTTCGTCAATAGCTGATTTGTGTAAACCCATGCAATTGCACAGTTTTTCGCCTGAAAGACCGGTTTAATACGGAAAAGTGCACACGACATACACGATCCCGCCACGCGGTCATCCGTGCTCAGGGAGACGTTTGTTTTTCCAGATCAAGAAGATAAGTCATCGCATCATCACGGCTCTCCCCGCACATTTCCCGCGAGGGCTGCAATCCGGCACAAACAGCCGGGCGCAGCGGTGAGCCGAAAATCAGACACAGATTTTGTGCTGACAACTGCACACAGCGGGTATTGGCCGGTTTCCCCTCCGGCATACCGGGAATGGGGGACGAAATGGATGGCGCAGTGCAACAGGCACCGCATCCGCTGCGGCAGGTCAGCTCCGCCAGATGCAAGGATTGGCTCCTTTTTTCTCAGCCAGATCCAGACGTGCTTCGTGTTCCGAGATTTCCTCATCCGTGGCATATACCACGCGCAGGCCGCTCTGCGGGCGGGCAATCCGCTGAATGGCCTGAACGTTCTCTTCGCCGCCGCTCTCATTATCTGCAGAAAAAGCCAGTGATGTCTGGCCGCCGGTCATCGCCAGATAGACATCCGACAGAATTTCGGCATCGAGTAACGCGCCGTGCAGCAGACGTTTTGAGTTATCTATCTGATAGCGGTCACATAACGCATCGAGGTTATTACGCTTACCCGGGAATAGTTGTCTGGCAAGCGTCAGGCTGTCGGTGATGGTACAGAATTCAGCCGTCGGCGGGATACCCCGGTTCAGCTTGCGGAATTCATAATCCATAAAGCCGATATCGAAGGGCGCATTATGAATCACCAGCTCTGCACCACGGATAAATTCAATAAATTCATCCGCGATATCGGCAAACACCGGTTTATCCATCAGGAATTCATCACTGATCCCGTGCACACCAAAGGCTTCCGGGTCCACCAGCCGGTCAGGCCGGATATACAGATGGAAATTACGGCCGGTCAGGCGCCGGTTGATCACTTCAACCGCACCGATCTCAATAATATTGTGCCCCTCGTAGTGGGCACCCAGTTTGTTCATACCGGTGGTTTCGGTATCGAGAACAATTTGTCGTGTAATATCAGTGCTCATAATGACGTTTTGTGTCAGACTCAGGTAATTGCCAATCAATCAGAGGAAGAGTCTACCAGAGATGAGTGACAAGGTAGAAATTTTCACCGACGGCTCCTGCCTCGGAAATCCGGGCCCCGGCGGCTACGGTGCGCTGCTGCGTTATAAAGGCCGTGAAAAAACGCTCAGTGAGGGCTTTTTTCTCACCACCAATAACCGGATGGAACTGCTGGCCGCTATTATGGCGCTGGAAACGCTCAAACGCCCGTGTGATATCGTGCTGACCACCGACAGCCAGTATGTCCGCCAGGGGATCACGCAGTGGATACATAACTGGAAACGGCGCGGCTGGCGTAAAGCGGATAAATCCCCGGTGGTGAATGTCGATTTGTGGCAGCGTCTGGATTCCGCTATCACCCGTCATCAGATTGACTGGCAGTGGGTGAAAGGCCATGCCGGACATCCGGAAAACGAACGCTGTGATGAGCTTGCCCGTGCGGCGGCAGAGTCCCCGTCACAGAACGATACCGGTTATCAGCCCGCCGCTGAATAATCCTCAGCGGCGTTTCAGACAGCGCGGCGGCGTCTGCTCGCGGGCCGCGCCCACCACATTATTCAGTTTCGGCCGCAGCAGGCGCAGCTTCTGCGGTGTGAATGTCAGCGGTACCGTGCGTTTGCGCGCCACAATCACCCCCAGACAGCCGAAAATCCGTGCATAGCGGTTGCCGGCGCTGTCCGGGTTACACCACGGGATCGGGATGGTAAGCCGGTGATACATAATTTCGTAGTTGAGCAGACTGAGCCAGTCCAGCATGCGGAACTGTGAAAACATCCGGCTGCACTGCGGCTGCTGATTCAGACGCCACGGGATCAGTTTACGCGCCCCCAGCAGGCTTAACGGGTTGAACCCGCTGATAATCAGCCAGCCGTCCTCAATCAGGACACGGTCAGCCTCGCGCAGCAGCCGGTGCGGGTCACTGCTGTAGCCCAGATTATGTGCCAGCACACAGACATCCGCGGATTTGTCCAGAAACGGCAATTGCGCCGCCTCCCCGAATACCTGTAAGGTGTTACCCTGCGGTGCCATATTCACCTGATGCGGAATCATGCAGCTGCTGCTGTTAATTTCACAGCTCAGTGCACCAATCTTAATCAGATGGAAGCCAAACATTTTCGGCCACCAGGGTGCCAGTTGTGCTTCCAGCGACTGCCGGAAGCGGCGCCCGCAGGGGATATCGCACCACGAGTCCGGCATCGTCAGAGTTTTTGTCGCTCGTGCAGAAAACATGGCTTTATCCTTGGTTTACACTCAAAAAGGTGAGGTATCTATGGAGCTTATCAGAATTTCCGCGTTATCAGATAACTACATTTGGCTATTACGGGATAATGCGCACACCTGCGTCATCGTTGATCCCGGCGTCAGTGCACCGGTGCTGAATACATTGCGGGAACAGGGACTGACCCCCTCTGCCATCCTGCTGACACACCACCATGCGGATCACACCGGCGGTACGGCTGAGATTGTCTCACACTACCCCGGCCTGCCGGTTTACGGCCCCGCTGAAACCATGGCGAAAGGTGCAAATCACTGCGTACAGGATAATGACATTATCACCTGCGGCGGGCTGACATTTCAGGTTATGGCTGTACCGGGACACACGCTCGGCCATGTGGCTTATTACTGCGAACCGTATCTTTTTTGCGGCGATACGCTGTTTTCCGGCGGTTGCGGCCGGATTTTTGAAGGTACACCGGCGCAGATGTTCCGCTCCGTCAGCCGTCTTGCGGCACTGCCGGATGAGACACTGGTCTGCTGTGCGCATGAATACACACAGTCAAATCTCGCCTTTGCACACGCAGTCTGGCCGGAAAACACCGATATTCAGGCATATCAGCGTTATATTGAACAATTACGCCGTAATAATGAAGCCACACTGCCCGTCACACTGAAAACAGAAAGGAAAATTAATGTTTTTCTTAACTGTGATAATATTGATCTGCAACATAATTTATCAGTAAGTAAACATACTGCGACGGCTGAGGAAACTTTTACGTCTTTACGCGCAAAAAAAAGATCAATTTTAGCCGTAATCGTTGTCAGGGCGGAATAACACCAGTATGATTGCGAAACCTACAGACTGAAGAATAATAATGCTGATTCCGCCAACATGAAAATCAAAGCCACACTTCTTGCCGCCGCAATCTTGCTGGCGGGGTGTCAGACTGCGCCGCAGAAAACCACTCAGAAACCTCATTATCCTTCCGGTAACGGCTTTTTACTGACTGCTCAGCAGATGGATGCAGCAAAAATGTCCTCCGTCAGCCCCGAAGATGACATCTGGGGTTATATCCGCGATGAGATGAAAATGAACATCCCGGATAACGACCGCATCCGGGCTGAAGAAGCCTCTTACCTCGCCAAAAAGAGCTATCTCCACGATGTGACACTGCGCGCAGAACCTTACATGTACTGGATCATCGGTAAAATCGATGAACGTAACATGCCGATGGAACTGGTTCTGCTGCCCATAGTGGAGAGTGCTTTTAATCCGCATGCCACCT
Organism: Morganella morganii; assembly: GCF_019242955.1. GTDB lineage: Bacteria > Pseudomonadota > Gammaproteobacteria > Enterobacterales > Enterobacteriaceae > Morganella > Morganella sibonii. The sequence continues at coordinate 894,357 of NZ_CP066129.1, read as the reverse complement.
CACCGGCTCAGGCTGCCGGGTTATGGCAGATTATCCCGAGCACCGGCAAAGCAAACGGGCTGAATCAGAACCAGTGGGTTGATGACCGCCGTGATGTGGCAGCCTCCACCACTGCCGCGCTGGATTTGCTGGAACGTCTGAATAATATGTTCGGCGGAGACTGGGCTCTGACCCTGGCTGCTTATAACAGCGGCGAAGGCCGTGTGCTGCGCGCGATGGAAGCGAACGCTGCAGCCGGAAAACCAACGGATTACTGGTCATTATCCCTGCCGAAAGAGACCATGGATTATGTTCCGCGTATTTTTGCCCTGAGCAATGTTATCCGCAACAGCGACCGCAACGGTGTGAATTTACCGGTACCCAATGCAGAACGCGCTCTGGCACGGGTAAATATCGGCCAGCAGATTTCCCTGGATGTTGCGGCACAGTTGCTGGATATGCCGGTTTCCAGACTGAAAGATTACAACCCGAGCCTGAAACGCGGTGTAACGTCTCCGGCCGGTCCTCACTATCTGATGCTGCCGAAAACCAAAGTCGACCAACTGATGAGCGCGTTATCTGATGACGCGGTGCTTAATGATATCCGCACAGCAGTCGCGAAAAACAATCAGCGTACAGAACAGTTAAGCACACCAGCCGGTCGTGCACAGGCTGCGAAGTATAAAGTGAAAAGCGGTGATTCATTCTACGCCATCGCTAACCGCCATAAGATGACCGTTGCTGAGCTGAAAAAGCTGAACGGACTGAAAAGCGCCTCTGTTCTGCAACCGGGACAAACATTACGGGTGAAAGGCAGTCCGGTGGTGAAACCATCAAAAGCGGCCACCAAAAATGCAATGCGTCTGGCGAAGTATAAAGTCCGTCAGGGTGATTCTTACTACAGCATCGCGCAGCGTCATGGCGTGACACTGAAAGAACTGATGTCCTGGAACAGTAAAGTCAAAATGAAGGATTTACATCCGGGTATTGAATTAACCGTATATGTTGCGAATAAACGCGGCTGATATCATCTCTCTTATCCGAAGCCCTGCCTGATGCGGGGCTTTTTTATATCTGATAATACCTGTGTCTCTCTCCGGCTGATCTTCTGTACTTTTGCAGTATCTCAGTGCCGATGCATCCGCACCGATATTCTTTGCTTACCGGTATAAAAAAACCCGCTGATAAATCAGCGGGTTTTTTGTGTTGTACTTTGTTTGTATCTTTATCGTCAGAGGGACTGTTATACCCAGAACAACCAGGCAAACGCTGAGATAACGATAATACAGGCAATATTCAGTACACCACCAACCCGCACCATTTCGGACTGTTTGATAAACCCGGTTCCGAAGACTATCGCGTTCGGCGGTGTCGCCACCGGCAGCATAAAGGCACAGGATGCACCGATACCGATAATCATAGTCAGCGCCATAACCGGCATTCCCAGACCTTCAGCCACACCGGCAAAGATAGGCACCAGAAGCGCGGCGCTGGCGGTGTTACTGGTGAACTCGGTCAGCACAATGATAAAGGTGGTGACGGCGATAATAATCACCAGCCAGCTGCTGTTACCAAATGAGGTTTTCATCCAGTCCGCCATCACTTCGCTGGCACCGGAATCTTTCAGGATCATACTCAGTGTCAGACCACCACCAAACAGGAACAGAACGCCCCACTCCGTGTTGTTCTGGATCTGTGACCAGCTGGCCACCCCGGTAATACCAATCAGCGCGGCGGCACTCAGCGCGATAATGGTATCGAAGTCCTTAATGTTACCCAGCAGTTCACTCAGCGGCGCGCTGCCAATCCAGCAGATAACCGTCAGACCGAAAATACCAAGTGTCAGCAGACGTTTTGGTGTCCAGTGAACCTGCTCCACTTCAATTTCAAAACGGGCACCCAGCTTCGGACGTAACATCAGATACATAATACCGAACATAATCGGCATCAGGATCAATACCATCGGAATGCCGTATTTCATCCAGGTGAAGAAATCCATACCCAATTGGTTTGCGGCAATAATATTCGGCGGACTGCCGACCATGGTTCCCAGACCACCGATACTGGCACTGTAAGCGACCCCCAGCAGCATAAACACAAACGTGTTACGGTCATGACGGATATCCAGGTTGCCCAGAATACCCAGCACCAGCGGTAACATCATCGCAGCTGTCGCGGTATTACTGATCCACATGGAAAGCGCACCGGTGACACTGAACAACAGGATCACCGCCGCCCATAACCGGCCACGGGCGATCAGCAGAAGACGGTTGGCAATCAGGCGATCAAGCCCCTGGATATGCAGTGCCGTCGCCAGAGCGAAACCACCGAAGAACAGGAAAATCGTCGGGCTGGCAAATGACTGTAACGCCTTACCTGCGCCCAGCAACCCGAGAAATACAGCCAGAATCGGGATCAGTAACGCGGTCAGCGTGACATGAATCGCCTCAGTCAGCCATAAAACAGCAACAAACACCATTAAGGCCAGTCCTGCATTCTCTTTGTCGCTGTAGGGCAGATATTTCAGCAGCAGTATCAGCAGCACAATGTCCAGAGCCAGGATGATGAGTCCTTTTGTGTTAAAAGAACTCAGCCCGGTGGATTGGGTGAGCGTTTCTGAAGCGTCCATGATAATTCCCTCAGTAGGATGTAAAGTATTCACGAAACCGGTTGCTGTCATAATTTAATAGCCGGCGTTTTTGCATGAATGCTAAAAATGTTAAACAATTTATCTTCATGTGAAATATAAAAAGTATTAATAACAAAATACATCACAAAACGTCCATTTTGCGATCTGAGGCAACAGAATAAGTAAAAAAACTTGTCATAGCATGGTAAATGACCAGTTTTAGTCATTGAGGGAACGGATAAAAACCGGGGAAATATTCGTAAGATAAGATAGCTGAGTCATAAAAAAAGGTGTGTCCGCCGGACACACCTTTTTTAACATTCACAGTAACAATTACTGACCTTTGATCTCTTTGCGGCCGTGGAACGGTGCACGTTCACCCAGCGCTTCTTCAATACGGATCAGCTGGTTGTACTTGGCAACACGGTCAGAGCGGCTCATAGAACCGGTTTTAATCTGGCCTGCTGCGGTACCGACTGCCAGGTCTGCAATGGTGGCATCTTCGGTTTCACCGGAACGGTGAGAGATAACCGCGGTGTAACCGGCTTCTTTTGCCATTTTGATAGCAGCCAGTGTTTCGGTCAGTGAACCGATCTGGTTGAATTTAATCAGAATGGAGTTAACGATACCTTTTTCGATACCTTCTTTCAGGATCTTGGTATTGGTCACGAACAGGTCATCACCGACCAGCTGGATTTTGTCGCCCATGACTTTAGTCTGATACGCGAAACCATCCCAGTCAGATTCATCCAGACCATCTTCGATAGAGACGATCGGATACTCTTTGGTCAGTTCTTCCAGGTAATGAGTGAATTCCTGAGATGTGAAGGTACGGCCTTCACCTTTCAGTTCATACATACCGGTTTCTTTGTTGTAGAACTCAGAAGCGGCACAGTCCATCGCCAGGGTAACGTCTTTACCTAATTCGTAGCCTGCTGCTTTAACAGCTTCTTTGATATCAGCCAGCGCTTCAGCGTTAGAACCCAGGTTTGGTGCATAACCACCTTCGTCACCCACTGCGGTATTCATGCCTTTCGCTTTCAGCACTTTCGCCAGGTGATGGAAGATTTCAGAACCCATACGGACAGCTTCTTTCAGAGAAGGTGCACCGACAGGCTGAATCATGAATTCCTGGATGTCCACGTTGTTATCAGCGTGCTCACCACCGTTCAGGATGTTCATCATCGGCAGCGGCATAGAGTATTTGCCCGGCGTGCCGTTCAGTTCTGCGATGTGTGCGTACAGAGGTAAACCTTTTGATGCCGCAGCGGCTTTGGCGTTTGCCAGAGACACAGCCAGAATCGCGTTTGCACCGAAGTTGGATTTGTTTTCAGTACCATCGAGGTCGATCATGATCTGGTCAACTTTAGCCTGATCTTTGGCATCCTGACCCAGCAGCGCCTGTGCAATCGGACCATTTACCGCGCCGACAGCCTTCAGAACCCCTTTACCCAGGAAGCGTGATTTATCACCGTCACGCAGTTCCAGTGCTTCACGGGAACCGGTGGATGCACCTGACGGCGCAGCAGCCATACCCACAAAACCGCCTTCCAGGTGTACTTCAGCTTCTACAGTCGGGTTACCGCGGGAGTCGATGATTTCACGGCCGATCACTTTAACGATTTTGGACATTAGGTTTTCCTCAGTACAAGTTAAATTTTCAGATAAGTAACCGGCACTTACGGCCGGTCACTCACCTCACATCTTATTTTAGCAGACCTTTCTGATTATCAGAGGCCGCTTTGACAAAACCTGCAAACAGCGGATGACCATCACGCGGGGTAGAGGTGAACTCCGGATGGAACTGACAAGCCACAAACCACGGATGATTCGGGTTCTCGATGATTTCCACCAGTTTGTTGTCCACTGAACGGCCGGCAACCAGCAGACCTGCATCTTCAAGACGCTTCAGTAACATGTTGTTCACTTCATAACGATGACGGTGACGTTCAGTAATCGCATCTTTGCCGTACATCCGGCGAACCAGAGAATTGTTCGTCAGGTGGCATAACTGACCGCCGACACGCATTGTACCGCCGAGATCGCTCTCTTCGCTGCGGACTTCAATATTGCCGTCTTCATCACGCCATTCAGTAATCAGCGCAACGACCGGGTACTTACAATCAGCATCAAATTCCGTGGAGTTCGCATCTTCCATACCGGCCAGGTTACGGGCAAAGTCAATCAGTGCCACCTGCATTCCCAGGCAAATGCCCAGATACGGAATGTTGTTCTCGCGGGCATAGCGGGCGGTCATAATCTTGCCTTCCACACCACGGGAACCGAAGCCGCCCGGCACCAGAATCGCATCCAGTCCCTGTAACAGTTCTGTACCGCGGGTTTCCACATCCTGAGAATCAATCAGTTTGATGTTCACAGTAACGCGGTTTTTCAGGCCGCCGTGTTTCAGTGCTTCGATAACAGATTTATAGGCATCCGGCAGTTCAACATATTTGCCGACCATCCCGATGGTGACTTCACCTGACGGATTGGCTTCCTCATAAATCACCTGCTCCCATTCGGAGAGATCTGCTTCCGGAGCATTAATGCTGAATCGTTTACAGATATAATCATCTAATCCCTGGGATTTCAAGAGGCCGGGGATTTTATAAATGGAATCGACATCTTTCAGACTGATAACCGCTTTTTCAGGAACGTTACAGAAAAGCGCGATTTTCGCACGTTCGTTAGCAGGAATCACTCTGTCTGAACGGCAAATCAGCACATCCGGCTGAATTCCGATGGATAATAATTCTTTTACTGAGTGCTGAGTCGGCTTGGTTTTTACTTCACCGGCTGCGGCCAGATACGGAACCAAAGTCAAATGCAGATATAAGGTGTGCTCACGGCCGACTTCCGCCGCCATCTGACGGATAGCTTCCAGGAACGGCAGTGATTCGATATCACCGACAGTCCCGCCGACTTCCACCAGCACCACGTCATGACCTTCACCGCCACGGATGATACGGTCTTTGATTTCGTTGGTGATATGCGGGATAACCTGAATGGTGGCACCGAGATAGTCGCCGCGGCGCTCTTTGCGCAGGACTTCAGAGTAAACACGTCCGGTAGTAAAGTTATTACGGCGGGTCATTTTGGTGCGGATGAAGCGCTCGTAGTGACCTAAGTCGAGATCAGTTTCAGCGCCGTCGTTAGTGACGAAAACTTCCCCGTGTTGGGTCGGGCTCATGGTTCCCGGATCGACGTTGATGTACGGATCCAGTTTCATCATGGTGACATTGAGTCCACGGGCTTCGAGTATAGCCGCTAAAGAGGCTGCGGCAATGCCTTTACCCAGAGAGGATACGACCCCGCCGGTCACAAAAATATAATTAGTTTTCATGCTGAACCTGAAAGTTTAGGTGTAATAGATGATGGATATAACAGGACGGGAAAATAGTATACCCTAACCTTATTTTGGCGACAAATAATCTCGTCACCTCTTTTCGGTTATCCGTCGCTCCCGGGGCGGTAAAAACCGCCTTTTTACACTAACTAATCAACGTCTTACATTTTATAAAAAACTTTTCATTCTCCGGTAAAATCATTAGCTGAAAGCATTAAGCTTACCCCTCACGGGATTTAACATCCTGCCAACTTTTCTCCATTTCATCAAGTGTTGCTGATTCCATCGTCAGTCCGCGGGCGGCGATATCGTTCTCCACCTGCCGGAAACGGTTTTCAAACTTGCGGCAGGCTTTTTGTAACACCATTTCCGGTTTATGTCCCAGATGACGGGAAAAATTCACCACTGCGAACAGTAAATCCCCCAGCTCTTCGGCCACACGCTCATCATTCACCTGCGGCTGATTCACTTCCTCCATCACCTCATCCAGTTCCTCGTACACCTTACCGAGCACCGGCGGGAGTGTGTCCCAGTCAAATCCGGCTGACGCACAGCGTTTCTGGATTTTATAGGCTCGCATCAGGGCAGGCAGTGTTGCCGGGATATCATCCAGCAGAGAATATTGTGATTTTTCAGCGCGCTCCGCACTTTTGCGCTGTTCCCAGCCGGAAATAGCCGCTTCCGCGCCGATCCCCTGCTCACGGGCAAAAATATGCGGATGGCGGCGGGTCAGTTTATCGCTGACCGCGGCGGCAATATCCTCAAAGTCAAAACGCCCTTCTTCTTTCGCCATCTGTGCATAGAACACCACCTGAAAAAGTAAGTCACCTAACTCACCTTTCAGATCGTCAAAATCAGCCCGCTCAATGGCATCCAGAACCTCATAGGTTTCTTCCAGGGTGTAAGGGGCGATAGTGGCATAAGTTTGCGCTTTGTCCCACGGACAGCCGTTTTCCGGGTCGCGTAACTGCGACATGATCGCCAGCAGGCGTTCAACTGATACAGACATGTGATTAGTTCCTGAATATGATTTCCGCGAGTGATAAAAAAAGCAGACCAGAGTCTGCTTTTCAGGCCGTTGACAAACCCGCAGGGGTTGGCGACGACCGACTGAGGTTGTAAAAATAAACCAGGAAAATCAATTTATTGATTTTCGGCTGATAACACTTTCGGCTAATAACACAAAGCAGGAAAAACCACGTTTTATCCTGCTTTGTCAGCAATCTCAAAGCAGACCAGAGTCTGCTTTTCAGTGTAACCGATTTCCGGCCGTTTTACTGAGTGTGGCGTTTGGCCTCAATCACATCCGGCAGCTGGTTCAGTTTTGCCAGCACACGGCTGAGGGTCTGGATATTGTAAATTTCCATGTCCATATCGATGGTGGCAATCTGCTGTTTCACATCACTGTGGCTGCGCACCCCGAGAACATTCACTTTTTCGTTAGCCAGAATCGTGGTGATATCACGCAGCAGACCGCTGCGGTCATTTGCCACCACCCGCACCACCAGAGAATAGCCGCTGGAGTAACTCGCGCTCCAGACTGCTTCCACCAGACGCTCCGGTGCCTGCTCCTGCAATTCCGCCAGCTGTTCACAATCCGCGCGGTGGATGGAGATCCCCCGGCCTTTGGTGATAAAACCGATAATATCATCCCCCGGAATCGGCTGGCAGCAGCGGGCGATGTGATGCATCAGGTTACCGACACCTTCAACCACAATGCGGCCGCTGCTCTGGTGAGCCGGTGCCGGTTTGGCCGGCGGCGCTTTTTCAAGGGTTTTCAGGGCTTCACGATCGGCTTCTTCCGCTGTCGGTTTGTTCAGCTTGCTTTGCAGGAAGTTCGACAACTGGTTGATACGGATATCACCGACACCAATACCGGCCAGCACTTCATCCAGCGAATGCACGTTATAGCGGGCGATCAGCAGTTTTTCCGCCTCTTTCAGGCTGATATCCTGCGCGGCCAGTTCATTGTCCAGCATCTGCCGTCCGGCAATAATATTTTTATCGCGATCCTGTTTGCGGAACCAGTTATGGATTTTTGCCCGCCCGCGGCTGGTGGTGACATAGCCCAGGTTCGGGTTCAGCCAGTCACGGCTCGGGTTCGGCTGTTTCTGGGTGATGACTTCAATCTGATCGCCCATCTGTAACTGGTAGCTGAACGGCACGATACGGCCGCCGATTTTCGCGCCGATGCAGCGGTGCCCCACATCGCTGTGGATATGGTAGGCGAAATCGAGCGGCGTGGAGCCGGCCGGTAAATCCACCACATCCCCTTTCGGGGTAAAGACGTAAACACGGTCGTCAAACACCTGACTGCGCACTTCATCCAGCATTTCGCCGGAATCGGCCATCTCTTCCTGCCACGCAATCAGTTTACGCAGCCAGGCAATGCGGTTCTCGTAACTGCCGGTTTTCCCGCCGCCTGCGGTACCTTCTTTGTATTTCCAGTGCGCCGCAACGCCGAGTTCCGCATCTTCATGCATCTGCCGGGTACGGATCTGAATTTCCAGGGTTTTGCCTTTCGGCCCCAGCACCACGGTATGAATGGACTGATAGCCGTTCGGTTTCGGATTCGCCACATAGTCATCAAACTCATCCGGCAGATGACGGAAATGGGTGTGGACAATCCCGAGTGCGGCGTAGCAGTCCTGGAGACGCTCCACCACAATCCGCACGGCGCGGACATCAAACAGTTCATCAAAAGAAAGTGATTTTTTCTGCATCTTGCGCCAGATGCTGTAAATATGCTTCGGCCGCCCGTAGATCTCTGCCTGAATACCCTCTTCTTTCATGTCTTCACGCAGTGACGTCACAAAATTATCGATATACTCTTCGCGGTCAAGACGGCGCTCATGCAGCAGACTGGCAATGCGTTTGTAATCATCCGGGTGCAGATAACGGAAGCAGTAATCCTCCAGCTCCCATTTCAGTTGCCCGATCCCGAGGCGGTTCGCCAGCGGGGCATAAATATTGAAACACTCTTTGGCGGCCAGGACGCGTTCGTCCTCACCGGCATCTTTCACTTCGCGCAGATGGGCGATCCGCTCCGCCAGCTTGATAACCACGCAGCGGAAATCTTCCACCATGGAGAGCAGCATGCGGCGGATGTTATCCACCTGCACCGAACTGGTTTCGTCATTATGGGTGGCTTTCAGCTGACGGATAGCATCCATATCCATCACACCTTTGACCAGCAGCCAGATAGCGGAGCCAAAGGCTTCGCTTATCTCTTCCTCACCGAGGATCTCCGCTTCGGCCAGCGGAAAAAGCAACGCTGCACGCAGACTGTCGAGATCCATACTGAGGGTGGATAAAATTTCCACCATCTCAATACCGCGCCCCAACAGCAGCGCCGCATCCTGATGACCATCAACCTGCTGATGACAGTAATGCCAGACCTCTTCCAGTTTTTCACCCGTCACCGGGTTATGCAGCCCGAGGCTGTTAATCCAGTGTGCCGGGTCAAACTCACCGGCCGGTGTTAAATGCGCACTTCTTACCGCGACCATACATTCTCCCTACTGACTGACCGGTGGTGTCTTCGTGAAAAGCACCATCGACTCCAAATGGCCGGTTTGCGGAAACATATCCAGCATGCGGACAGCATTCCGGTGATACCCGGCACCATGCAGAACCTGACTATCCCTTGCAAGTGTTGTGGGATTGCAGGAAACATAAACGATGCGCTCAGGGGAAAGCGCAACAATATGCGGCATAATCTCAGCCGCCCCGGCTCGTGCCGGATCCAGTAATACTTTATTAAACCCGGAAGCCGCCCACGGCTCCCCGGTAATATCCTGCGACAAATCCGCGTGATAAAACGCGGCATTCGCCAGATGATTGAGACGGGCATTCTCCCGGGCCGTGCGGACCAGCGCTTCCACGCCCTCCACTCCGACAACTTCACCGGCGCGTTCCGCTACCGGCAGCGTAAAGTTTCCCATCCCGCAGAAGAGATCTAACACGCGATCGTGTTTTGTCAGCTCCAACCAGTTCAGCGCCTGTGCGACCATCTGCTCATTCAGGTCACCGTTCACCTGGATAAAATCCTGCGGGCTGAACTGTAATTTTAACCCGGCCACCGCGTAATACGGAGGATACTGCGCACAAACTGACACAGGCGGAGTATCCGCACTGCCCTGCAAATAAAGCGCAGTGCTGTATTCAGAACAAAATGCCGTCAGTACCGACATATCCGCATCACTGAGCGGCGCCAGATGGCGCAGCACCAGCAGAGGACCACTTTCCGTATCCGCCAGTTCCGCATGACCGAGTTTCGGTGCGGCAGCCAGCGACGCGAGACAGGCCTGTAAGGGTACCAGCAATGCTTCAAGACGCGGAACCAGTACCGGACACTGTTTTACGGCGACCGTTGATTTGCTCTGCGCCTGACGAAATCCCATGGTCAGCTGTTTTGTTTTCGGGGAATACACCAGTGCCAGCCGCGCCCGGCGGCGGTAGCCGTACTCTTCCCCGCTCAGTACAGGGATATCCCCGCACGCCTCACCCGTTTCGCGGGTCAGCAGGTAAGAGAGATAAGCAGCTTTGGTTTCCCGCTGCATTGCAACCGGAATGTGCTGCTGCTGACAGCCGCCGCACTGTCCGTAATGACGGCAGGCCGGTTTGCGGCGTGCCGGATTATCAGACAGACGTTTCACCACACTGCCTTTGGCGTAGTGGCGCTTTTCTTCCGTCAGCCTGACCTGTGCGGACTCATCCGGCATCAGATCCGGGATAAAAACAGTTTTGCCCTGAAGGCGGGCAATGCCCTGCCCGAGAGCATCGAGAGAGTCAGCGGTGACAGTGACAGTACGGGACTGCCGCGGGGCCTGACGGGGCTGAGAATAAAATTGCGCCATAATGATAAAAAACGTTGTCTGTGAGGCCGGTGATTTTCCCATAAAGCAGCGTATTGACCAACGGATTATTCGGGTACGCTGCAGGTTACACGCTGTAAACCGGTAAAAATACGAGCTGATGATGATACCATAATGCCGGATAGCACCTCAGCACTATTTATTAAAATGATAAATAATATTTATCGTTATACCGTCGTGCTGCCGGTTTCATTATTAATGCTGTCAGAAACAGCAGTATTCTGTGAATAATACGCAGGATCAGTCTCTGATAAATATTAAATTTACATGAACTTACCAGTGCTGATTTTTTTACCGCAAAAAAAACCGTTATTAAAAAAATAACGGTTTATTATTGCCGGTAACAAAAATGTATCCTGATATGACGGTGTTACGCATTAAGATCCGGCCACAGCCCGCCGAAATGCATTAACTCACCACTGACCATAAAACGGGTGATCATTTCATCCGCAGGCGTCATTCTGTTTGCCAGACGTTCACTGAGTAACTGCAGCCGGTCAGCTTCATGCAGCAGACCATGTTGTTCCAGCGCCCGTCGGGCGGCGTTCAGCAGCGTTTCCGCCACCGTGGAAACGGTCAGATCCGCAAACGGATCACGGGCAATCGCATTAAAGCGGGAATCCGGCTGCACGCCGTAATTAAAGGAGATGGTATCATCCAGCACCAGCCCGAGAACCCACGCGCAGAATGCGCCCAGCAGCGCCGGATCAGGAACGGCATCAAACGCTTTGAACTCAATCCGTCCGTGCTCTCCCTCGTTACGCGCAGGGTAAATAAAGTCATGCGGATACACCGCCGAGTTGGTCAGAAACCCTTTGCAGGCCGGACGATGACAACTGCGCAGTGCGGTACGGCGGGATAAACCGCCCCATAACTGCCCGTTTTCCAGCGGGCCGTTCAGCGAAAGAGCCACCAGATACGGCGCGAAAAAGGTCAGTTTTTCCACTGCCTGGACAACACGGACATCGCTCATTTCCGGTACGGAGATATTGATATCCGGCCCGCAGGTCTGCATCACCAGGTCGGCATGGCGGAATGCGGCATGTTCCTCGCGAAAGTCTTTTTCCCACGCATTCAGCGGCGGATTAAACTGATAGCGCGGCGAAACCGGGTGATAAGCGCTGATCCCCAGTCCCAGCCCGCAGTCCTTCAGGCGCTCACTCAGCTGAATTTCTATCGTTTGCAGGGAATTTAATGCTGCCGTTACTGACTCTGCCGGCGGGGTACGGATTTCTATCCCTTTGATAACCTGTGCAACAAGCTGACCTTCCGGCGAAAAACGCTCATCGCCCTCAACATACCAGTAACCGGCTTTAATGCCCGCATCTCCTTTATGCAGCGAGGCATCATCCATCCCCGGACGGTTATTCAGTGCAGGCTCCAGCTCTGACAAGGTAATATTGTCAAAAGATTTAATACCGGCGGCACTTTTATTCCGGTACAACGTCAGCCAATATTCAAATTCAATCCCGACCCGATACTCTTTTTGCATACGTGATGTAATCCCGGTTAATACATTTGGTGCGACGGTATAGTCCCTGAAACATATTCAGGCTGCGATAATATGATGCACATATAAAAAATAAGAAATAATAACAATTTGCTTTATATTCATTAACATTTGCATCGCAAATTGTTTTGATATTTCGTCCTTAAATAACAGATATCCGCCACCGAATACAGTGAATCTATTTCAGCAACAACTGCAGATTAATCGTAGCAACAATTCCGGTAATATTGAACCGGAATTGTCAGGTCATTTGTGAGAAAGTGCTGCCATTAATCAGCAGCTTACTGACAAACAGAGAAACGCCGGTATTCTTCGTAAGCGTAATGGTCGGTCATACCGCTGATATAATCCTGAATCAGCCGGGCCCGGTAATAAAATTCCAGAATCGTCCGCTCTTCCGGCGGGTGTTCCGCCAGTGCGGCAACCGCTTCACTGTAAGCCGCCCGCTGCTTGCGTGACAGCTTATGCAACAGCCGGGTTTCGATAAAATAGTATTTGTGGAAATTTTCACGGACCAGATCCGCAAAATCGGCCTGCGGCATCATTAATAATGGCCGGTAGAAATCCAGCAGACCATTGATGATTCTGAATCCCTGCAATTCAAGCTCTTCCACTTCGTGATGGGTAAACACATACTTAAACGCGACCCGTTTCAGGGTCTTCAGCAGGCGGTGTTCTTCACTTTTATCTTCCAGCAGCGCCTGATTGTAAGTGCCCGCAAACACCGCAGGCAGATTATCAATAAAGCGTTGTGCGGTGTACGGCACCAGTTTGTTGGTGATATAGACCCGCAGATACATGAAAAACTGATCCTGCGGGCTGCGGTGATGACTGCGGGTAAGCGACTGGTAAGCCAGTTCCACCGTATCCCGGAACAGGGCGGAATCCTCTGAGCCTTCCAGCGCCTGCCACTCCTGGCGCAGATACGTCACCAGCGTATCCGGGGTCAGAATGCCTTTCTCCACCGCATCATCCAGATCAGCAATGCAATACGAGATATCATCCGCGGCTTCCATAATATAACTGAGCGGAAAACGGCAGAATTCACCGAGCTGTAACTCATCACGCAGCCGCTGAATCAGGGTATTTTCAGACCAGTAATAGCCCGGTTTTTTGGTGAGATAATCGAATTCTTCCGGCACCGGCTCTAACTGCCAGGCGGGACGGGTATATTTCAGCACACTGCCTATCTGGGCAAATGTCAGATTGAGTTTCAGCAGATGGTGCGCCATCCGCATTCCCTGGGCATTCCCCTCAAACTGACATAAATCGCGGCGCAGCTGACGGCGCAGATTATCCGCCTGCGGTGAACCGGTCAGGCGCAGTACGGTAATCTGACAGTTATCTTCCCCGCCGGTCTGCGGTTCACCCAGCAGACTGCCGAACCATTTCTGAATCGCTGCCTCGCCGAAATGGCCGAACGGCGGGTTACCGATGTCATGCATCAGACACGCCATTTCCACCACACTTTCAAAAGCATCCGTGCGCTCATCCAGGCCATATTCTTCCAGCTGTTGTGACTGTTTCAGCTGACTGAGGATGGTTTTGGCGATATAGCGCCCGACCTGCTGTACTTCCAGAGAGTGAGTGAGACGGCTGCGGACAGCGGAATTCTGCTCCAGCGGAAAAACCTGGGTTTTCTGTTGCAGACGACGGACAGCGGCGGAATTGATGATGCGCCCGCGATCACTTTCAAATGCCTGATTCACCAGAAACTCTTCTGCGGATTCCGCCGCTGAAGCACCAAACTGGCGGTGGAAATTCAGCTTCTTTTTAAAATCGATCACCGGCACGTCGCCTCCGTCTTTTTATCCGCACGGGAAAAGACACCGCCCGCCGGGATTCAGTGATAAACTGTTGCTAATCCGTTATTATGCAGTTCAATTTCTATTCAGGGAGTATGACATAATGAAAGTCGGTATCATAGGTGCGATGGAGCAGGAAGTAACCCTGCTGCGTGATCAGATTACCAACATGCAAACCCTCCGCCACGGCGGCTGTGAAATCTATACCGGTCAGATCAACGGTGTTGATGTCGCCCTGCTCAAATCCGGTATCGGTAAAGTGGCGGCCGCCATCGGTACCACCCTGCTGCTGGAGCTGTGCAAACCGGATGTGGTGATTAACACCGGTTCTGCCGGTGGCCTCGCCCCGCACCTGAATGTCGGCGATATTGTTGTCTCCTCGGAAGTCCGTTATCACGACGCGGATGTCACTGCATTCGGCTACGAGCCGGGCCAGATGGCACAATGTCCGCCTGCCTTTACCGCTGATGCCGGTCTTATCACACTGACTGAGAAATGTATTCAGACGCTCGGCCTGAACGCCGTACGCGGCCTGATTTGCAGCGGTGACGCCTTTATTAACGGCGCAGAGCCGCTGGCGCGTATCCGTGCAACGTTCCCGTCCGTGGTGGCGGTGGAAATGGAATGTGCGGCTGTCGGCCATGTGTGCCATCAGTATCAGGTACCGTTTGTGGTGGTTCGCGCCATTTCTGATGTGGCAGATAAAGCCTCTCACCTCAGTTTTGATGAGTTTCTGCCGCTGGCGGCAAAGCAGTCTTCCCTGATGGTGGCGGAAATCCTCGCCAATATTGATTCGCTGAAATGATCAGACGATCATTGCGCTTCGCCGGTCTGCTGTTTCTGCTGGCATCCGCCGGAGCACAGGCTGCGGCACAGCGGGTGATCGCCCTCTCCCCGTCACTGGCGGAGATGGCCTATGCCGCCGGTCTGGGAGATAACCTGGTCGGCGTCAGTGCCAACGCGGATTACCCCCCGGAAGCAAAAAACATCGAACAGGTGTCCAGCTGGCAGGGACTGAATCTTGAACGTATTATTGCCCTGAAGCCGGATCTGATCATGGCCTGGCGCGGCGGCAACCCGCAGCGCCCGCTGAGTCAGCTGGAGCATCTCGGGATAAAAGTCGAGTATTTTGATCCGCACAACCTCGGTGAAATTGCGGATGATCTGGATCGCCTTGCTTCTTACAGTCCGCAACCGGCCCTGGCGGAACAAGCTGCTTCAGATATGCGCAGCGGGATTGAAACCCTGAAAGCCCGCTACGGTGATAAACCGGAAAAACGGATCTTTCTCCAGTTCGGCCAGAACCCGATTTTTACCGCATCCGGCAACACCCTGCAAAGCGAAGTGGTCACACTGTGCCGTGGTAAAAACGTGTTTGCCGACAGCCCGGTTCCCTGGCCGCAGGTCAATCGTGAGCAGGTACTGACCCGCAGACCGGCGATGATCCTGATCTCAGGGGATGACCGCGAAGTGGAGAATGTAAAACGCTTCTGGTCTCCGCAGCTTGATGTGCCGGTTATTACTATCAATGCCGACTGGTTCCAGCGCGGCACGCCGCGGCTGTTAAAGGCTGCGGAAGAATTGTGTGAGAAGATAAATGGAACGACCGAATAGTAACTATAGCGTAAAAAGCGAAATCAGCAGCGTTAATGCCACCTGCTGTATGGGTGGCTTATCTGTAATAAACGACTCAGGATGCTGCTTCAGTTTCAGCGCGATGTTGTTCTGCCAACTGACTACCACAAAGTGAATCTTCGTGATGATTGTTCCGGACACTATCACTATCTTCACGCTTCCATGCAGGCCATCCATCCACAATTTCTTTAGATTCTCTTATATGGTCTAAAAATGCTTGTCTTTGTTCATAAGTCATTCTATTTTTCTCTTTTTATCAAATAGTTGTGATGCTGCATAACGTTCACGTTCAATATACGATGAAGGTAACATCACTGTTTTTAGTTTAGCATTCTTCGGATTAAAATCCACAATATTTCCATCAGCATCTTTCCTTTTTATTGTATTCCCGCCTCCCAAACTAATAGAAAATAACTTTAAGAATGATTTTGGGCCAACGCCAACAAATGGCTCAAAAATTACTTTTTCTATTTTTTCTTTTTCATCATCTTCATTATTGTTATCAGAATCACTAAGGATAATTGAATCACTATGAAACTTAGTTGCTTTACTTTTTGGATATGGTTCAATATAGGTAACTCGCTTTATACCTGATGCTATTATATGCTTCGCACAGTTATGACAAGGGAATGTTGTACAATATAACTCCGAATTTTTTGTTGAAACATAATTCCTGGCACATGAAAGGATGGCTTCCATTTCTGCATGAACAACTCTGCCATACTCTGTTATATCC
Organism: Morganella morganii; assembly: GCF_019242955.1. GTDB lineage: Bacteria > Pseudomonadota > Gammaproteobacteria > Enterobacterales > Enterobacteriaceae > Morganella > Morganella sibonii. Next base: position 877,840 of record NZ_CP066129.1, on the reverse strand, counting down.
TTTATTCTTGATTTTTTTAATTTAAACTCTATTTCTTCAATTTGTTTTTTATTAAATTTAACATTACTTTCCTTCTTCAGGGAATTAATCACCCCATCAATAATTTCTTTTTGCTCTTTCTTATTAGAGTCGAATTTTTTTTTGTAATCACGACCGTCTTCAACATCAATTATTTCAATATTTTTTTCATCATAATGAGGCCAATAGAGTCCACCACCACTTCTGGGAACATCGTTAGCACCTGTAGACATTATCTGCTGATCTTTTGTTACTACAGCACCAACCTGTCTGGATAGATCGCCTGAGCGTAAAGCGGCTGAAAATGCCATGTACATAGCATATTCATCAAACGTAGGTGTTATGTAAGGGTGACCAAATAATAAATCTATTACTCTTCCTATGTCATGACTAAATTTATCAAAATTACCATCATAGTTTATGAAGAAATCAGATAAATGATATGTGTCTCGTGTTTTTTGTCCATAGTCATCTGACTCATCCTTATCCCTCTCTATTAATTCTTCAGCTTGCCTTCCTTCCATTTCCTTATTTTCAGTCAATGCCTGAAATCGCCTTTCCTCTGATGAGTATATACCAAAAAGATAAAACCCATCAGAGTATATTTTTCTTAATTCGTTTACTTCCTCTGGTGTTTTCAATGATGAAACAACCCATACAGTCCTTTCCATCAATTCATCTTTTTTGTTTTCATCCTTCCTTCTTAAATTAACATGCAAAGCAAAACCTTTTGCTAAAATTGAATTATCCTGATAACTCTTCCTTATCTCATTACCTTTATTCATAAGGTAATTTATTCGTTGATATTTACCCTCTTCTTTTTCACATTCAATAAAACCGGGAATTACATCAGAAGATATCTTTATTAATTCTGAATTATATTTAAATGAATTAAATTTTTTCTCAATAATCCTAAACACTTGTTCAAGATCAACACCAACAGCACCAACTAATCCAATTACAACTTCTGAATTATTAAAACCATCGTAATTAATTTCCATGTAACCCCAACCCCACCAACCAGCCAATAAACGATAATTATTAATTTAATTAAAATAAAATACCGTGACCAGAATCAATATTCAAAATAAATTAAACTTAGGTTGTTATTAAATAAACTTTAGATATTTATACTTAAAAATTATTTTTAATTTAATAAAAACCCAAGAAAATTCCTATACCCGTCAGCGTCATAGCAGGCGACAATATTGCAGACTGAAATATAAAACGGACTGTAACGATGATTAAATACCTCAAGGGTGATTTACTGAGATCTGATGCGCAGGCATTGGTAAATGCCGTTAATTGTCAGGGCGTCATGGGAAAGGGAATTGCCTATCAGTTCAGGCTGGATTATCCGGTCAACGCACACGCCTATGAAGCTTTATGCAAAGAAAATAAAATAGGCGCCGGTCAGCTGTCAGTTACGGACGAACACGGCCGGAAAGTGATCAACTTCCCGACCCGCGATAAATGGGACTCCCCTTCCGGTTATGAATTTATCGAAAGCGGACTGCGCGAGCTGAAAGCCCTGATTAAAAAACAGGGACTGAAATCCGTGGCCATTCCGGCACTCGGCTGCGGCAGCGGCGGGCTGGATTGGCGTCAGGTGGATAATCTGATCCAGACACATCTCGGCGAGTTAACAGATACCGATATTATGATCTATCCGCCGGTCAAATATATTGATGACAGTATCAGCCCGCATCATGTGCTGGTCTGGTGGATTGATAACTGCCTGCTGATCCCGTCACGCTACAATCTCTATATTGCCATTTATATTTTACAGCGCCTGAACGGCATGAATCTGTTTAATTTCAGCGGCACGATCAGCACGCTGTATTCCGATGATATTGATCGCTATGTCAATGATCTGCGTGACCGGATTGCACACTACGGTATTGATTTTAATACGGTGATCGATGTGCAGATCAAACTGAACCGCGAGCTCCCGGAAAACCCGCTGCCAATCTTTGATCACTACCTCAACCGGGTGATGGGTTCACTCAATCCGCTGACCTACCGTGATCAGTCTCTGCTGCTGGCGATGATGATTGACGGATTATTGCAGGGGAAAGCAATCAAAGAGATCACCACGATTCTGCGCGAGCGCTATCAGGCGCGGGATATTGATTTTGTGCTGTTCCAGGCCAAAAACGGCGGCCTGCTGAAAGATAATATTTTAGGGGATGTCATTCTTACCCGCTGATAAAAAATCCGGACGTGAAGGCGTCCGGATCTTTGTTTCATACCGCGTATTACCCGCCGAGCGAGAAGAACACCACACGCCCGACCGCTTCACCGGCAAAGACACAGATAACCGCCAGTGCCATCATCAGCGTGCCGTTAGTGACCTGTGCATTTTTCTGACACAGCAGACGTCCGGCAAAGAACATTCCCAGTCCGATCAGCACCACACGGATAATATGCAGGTTCAGCAACCCTTCCGGCATAACCCGTGGTGTCATTCCGGCATAGATCGGCTCACCGATGTTACCGGTCAGCGACAGCGCACTCAGCAGTATCAGCAGCAATCCCGCCACGCCCGCCGCAAGCGCAATCTTCACCACACGCTGAATCAGCACATCCTCACGGGCGTAACCCAGTGCAGTCACCAGCAGCAGCCCGGCAATCATTCCGCCGGTCAGCAGCACGGAACCGAAGAACCCGGTATAGGTAAACAGTCCGCCCCACAGATTAAACAGGGTGTTTGCGTACAGCGCGGACATCACATACATATACACCAGCCCCGCCACTGCACTTAACAGCAGCAGGAAGCCGTTCACTTTCTGTTTTAACAGCAGCAGCGCGACACTGAAGAACAGCAGCGCCATATAAACAGCCGTCGCCCAGACTTCACGGCTCATCCACGAGTCAGAAACGTGCAGCATGGTATAAAACATATGGAACGGATTCCCCATATGGAACAGGGAACCCAGCAGACCGGCACAGCCCAGCAGGAAAGAGACAACCAGCGGAACGCGCACCCATTTCATCGCGGTGCGGGCATCCGTGCAGCCGAACAGGCGGAAGTAACAAAGTAACGTGATCACCAGACAGCCGACCGAAGCCTGCATAAATAAGGTGAATATAACAAGAGGCAGTTCATGCATGATCATTCTCCTTATCCTTTGGTGCCGACAACCAGGTTCGGCCGGGTAACGGATGAGTTAGGCAAACCGCCGATATCGGCATTGGTACCGTATTTTTTGCGCAGTTCGCTGATAAGACCGAACTCAATGGCGCGCATCGGGCAGGAATCCACACACATCGGATTGCCGCCCTGCTCCCGCAGATCCAGACAGGTATCACATTTGGTCATCATACCGAGCGCAGGGTCAAACTGCGGTGCTTCATACGGACAGGCCCAGGTACAGTAACGGCAGCCCACACACTTGTCATGATCCACCAGCACCACCCCGTCCTCTTCCCGCTTATGCATCGCGGTTGTCGGACAATGGCTGACACACTGCGGATCGTCACAATGGTTGCAGGCAATGGAGAGATGCCAGCGGCGCGGGCGCGGATACTCCCCGGCCTCGATATCATACACCCGGCGGAAATTACGCCCGACCTCGAGATCGTTCTTATCCTTGCACGCCACAACACAGGTTTTGCACCCGATGCAGGCGGCGACATTTATATAAAATCCAACTTGCTTATCCATGTCTGTGCCCCTTATCCGATAATCCGCTGCGGCAGACGCGCATCGTCAGTTAATTGCTCACCGTGCCATTTTTCGATATTACACAGCATCGTGTTCCACCCGGAGGTACCCAGCCCGGTCGGTACCTGAATCGTCAGGGAGTTATCCGCCCCGGCCATATCGATCCCGGTGGTTTCATCCACATTGGTCCAGCTGCCGTGCGGCAGTGCAACCACACCCGGTTTCATGGTCTGGGTCACCAGTGCCGGACGCAGGATTTTGCCCTGCGGGCTGGTCACCAGAACCGTTTCACCCTGTTTGATATCCAGACGTCTGGCATCGGAGGCATTAATATAGATAGGGCTCGGCCACTGCTCACGCAGCCACGGCACGTTATCCAGGGTACTGTGTGAACGGCGCAGATAGTGCGGGTTATAGACCTGGAACGGATAATCCCCTTTCTCTTTTTTGCTGAAATCTTTAAAACTGGCTTCATAACCACTGGCTGACGGGATGTATTCGGCGATTGGCGGTAATTCAGTCCAGCCGCACTCTTTCGCTTTCTCCGTCAGCGTTTCGCAGTAGATTTCGAATTTACCGCTTGGTGTCGGACGCGGATTCGCAACCGGATCGCGGATAAAGTCCTCATACGCGATATAGCGGTAATTATCATCTGCGGTGCGCTCCACCTGATATTTCCCTTTGGTCAGGAATTCATTCAGCGTGATGCGTCCTTCCTGCGGCGTACCGGTCACCTGCCACTCATCAATATCCGCCTGCGTAATGGTAAACAGCGGCGCTTTGGTGACACCATCTTCGGTAATGATGGTTGCACCGTTGAGTTTGTTGAAGAACTGCTGCTTTTCGGAGATCGGGAAGATCTCGTCCACATTGACACCCAGCCGTTTACCCAGCTCTTTCGCGATCCACTGGTCGCTTTTCGCTTCATACAGCGGCGGGGTCACATTCACCGCAGCAATGATTACTTCACGGTTACTCGGGTTAAGAATGGTACCCTCGCGCTCCCACTCGGTTGTCACCGGCAGGATCACATCCGAATATTTCGCACAGGTATGCGGGACATAGGCTGCGGTCGCGATAAACTCCACACCGCTGCGGTAAGCCTCGATTCCCTGCATAATATTGGCGCGGGTCTGTAAGGTGGCGTTAAACGGATGAAAAATCATCTGAATATTGGCATCCACATCCCCGACACCACGCTGACGGAATTTTTTCTCCAGCAGAGCGCGGTTCAGTTCATTGTGGTTGATTTTCAGACTGACCGGGTTTTTCACTGCCGGTAAGCCGTTCGCACCGGCCATCAACAGGCGGGTGCCGTTGTTCCCGGCGGCATAGTGACAGCACGCGCCGGTCATGCGGCCCGGGCGGCCCATATGGCCGGTCATAAAGCCGAGTGTTGAAAATGCCTGAACCCATCCCTCACCGTTATGAATACGTGCCGGTGCCCAGCCGGTTAACAGCGCCACGCGCTGTGTGCCGCCAATCTGACGTGCCAGCGAGCGGATATCCGATGCGGAGATACCGCAGATCTCTGCTGCCCATTCCGGAGTGGTCGGTTTGCCGGTATAGGTACCCAGCAGATAATCTTTGAAGTTTTTCTTCGGATCAGCCCCTGACGGCATATTGCTTTCATCGAAACCGACAGTGCAGCGGCGCAGGAATTCCCAATCGATCAGCGGATTTTCCGGGCTGTCCATCTCCAGCAGTGCATGCATGATCCCCAGCGCCAGCGCGTGGTCTGTACCCGGGTTGATCGGATACCAGTCTGCATCCATCAGTTCTGCGGTGGCGGTATAGCTCGGGTCGATACTGATAAAACGCGCTCCGGCTTTTTTCGCCTGATAATAGTTATAAGTCGGACTGCCCGGACTGGACCACGCCGGGTTCGCACCCCACATCACAATCAGCTGTGAGTTACGCATATCAAAACGGTCATTGGTGCCGAAGGTGTAGAACCCTTCCAGCAGCCCCAGATGTGCCGGCGTTTCAAACCACGCTCCCCAGGAAGTTGTTCCCCAGTCACCGGTAAAACCACCTGCGGCAGAGAATACACTCTGAAAATCCGTACCGTTACCACCGGTTACCCACAGGGATTCATTACCGTGTTGTCCGGTGATGCGTTTGGTTTCGGATGCCACAATATCCAGCGCCTCATCCCAGCTGATACGCACCCACTGATCGCGGCCGCGCAGGGTTTTATCCCCGCCGCCCGGTGCCCAGTTTTTACGTTTCATCGGGTATTTCAGGCGATCTGCGCCGAACACCTGTTTGCGCTGGGAACGGCCGCGCAGACACCCGCGCTGCTGCGGGAAGTCAGGGGAATCGGCCACCACATCATCGGTTTTTTGTCTGATCACCACGCCATCGGCCACCAGTGCTTTATTAACACAGCGGCCGCCGCAGTTATGCCAGCAGGCGACAGGTTTCCACTGCCCTTTGGCGGCTGAAGGTGCCGCCGGGGTGGTCTGTGCCGGTGCCGGGGTGGCGGCATGAAGTTGTCTGCTCAGCGGCAGTGCCGCCATGGCGGATGCTGCCGACGTCCATTTCAGAAATGAACGGCGGGTTACGCCGGTTTTCTGTCTGTCTGACATTGCTCTTACCTCATCATCATGTTTTTAAATTATTATTGTAAGTTTATTAATTCATTGATTTTTTTATAATCATTCCGGACAAAGACTTCCAGAAGCGTACTGAGCTGACGATAAAACCCCGTTTCCGCGTGATTATTCAGTTCACGGCAGAACGGTGTGATAAACGCCAGCAGATGTGCCTGCATAAATTCAGATGAAACCGCCAGCAGTACGGTAATGCGCTCACATATCGCCTGTTCACGGTCAAGTTCCTGTGACGCCTGCTCACTCAGCTTCCACAGGAAATCCAGTTCATAGCCGATGTGATCCGCCGCCTCATACTCTGTTTCCGGCAGGTGAAAACCGTGCTGCTGATAAAAGGTTTTCACGCTCAGGGTGCTCTCCTGAAACAACAGTTTGTCGCGGGAGACATAAACTGACTCCCACGGCGGCGCAGGCGGTGATTCCGGTCCGATAAACAGACGCGTAAAGTCCCAGTGCAGCGCCTCAAAATCAGATGCCCCCTGTTTAAGCATGCGGGTATTCAGATCATCCCGCATGGCATCGAGCGCACTCTGCATGGCGGGCAGCGAGTCATCTGCCGGAAACAGTGACAGCCCCTCATCACGCAGATAAACCAGCAGTTCCGCTGTCGGCTCGTCCGTCAGCAGACGGCGCAGAACGTCATAAGCAAACTGACGCGCATACAGATAATCCGGGTCCCGGTCATCACTGTTCACACATACCTCCGTGGATATCGTCGGACGAAAATTCAGCGGGCGTGGTGAGTTCAACCCGCACTTCTTTAATCAGGGGATTGCCCTGCTCATCGGCCTCCGCAATATGGGATGTCAGCAGAACAGGCAATTCAGGGGTGTCCGTCAGGTGCATAATCGATTCAGGACTGAATTGTAAAAAACCGTGCAGGAGATCTTCCCGGAAGGGTGCATCTGCTTTACGCAGCACCGCCGCGACAGCAGCGCAATCCTCACCGAACACCTTCGCGCTTTTGAAAAAATAATCGCGGGGAGAAAAAAGATAATACGGCTCCGCGCTGAGAAACGCGTTGCTCTGATACACCTGGCCGGTGTGTTTGTTCTCCAGTGAGCAGTAATGCACACCGGCGGAAAGCTGATTTTCGAGGGCAAATTTCAGTACCCGCAGACAGGCAAGTTCACTGTCCGCCACCGCCAGACCACCGGCATACCAGTAATTGTAATAAACTTCGTAAGGCGGATTTTTCAGGGCAAAGCCCCGTTCCTGATAGGCCGGGCTGTTGGTCAGCGGAAAACAGAATTCCAGCAGATTGATGCCGTTCACGCCGATAGCATCCAGTTTCAGCAGCAGGTCATACATCTGCTCTTCACTGCCGGGGATCACCGGCATTTCCACCATCACATCCGGAAAAATCTCCCGTGCCAGCGCTATCCGGCTGAGCACTTTTTCAATTTTCTCCGGCGGATCATCAATTTTGATACTGAAACGCACCTCTTTCAGACCGGCTGCCGCCAGTGCCAGCGCGGTATTGCGATCCAGCGGATCACCGGCGGTATACAGCCGGGTATGAACGCCGGGCAACTTCGCCTGTACCGTCTCAAAAAAGCGGATGCTCTCCTGACGAAACAGCAGCGGCTCGCCGCCGGTCAGCGCAATGTGAGTAAGCGGATACCCTTCTCCGGCAATCGCATTCACTTCACCAATGGCATCACGCATCTCATGCTGAAAACCATCGTAATTTTCCTGATTCGGATTGAAGCAAAAATAGCAGTCGCGGTGACATTTCAGTGATAAAAATGTGGTGTAACTGCCCTCACCGGTGCGGCACTGCACACACGCGGATGACAGCCAGCGGCTGTGAATACTCTTGCCGTTATTGGCAAAAACCGCCCCCAGCGCTTTGACTTCACGGCGCAGTGCATCCGTTTCCGCCCGGCGGCGGTGGGGTGCTTCAAATGGTAATCCGTACTGCGCAATGGCCTGCTGTGTCTGTTTTTCAATATCGGCATAGCGCCTGACATACCGCTGCAACGCCGCATTATGCTGTAAAACCGGGGTCTGTTCTGTCAGCGGGTAAATCATAGAAGATTCCTTAACGTACACTGCCGGAAACGCTCCGGCGGGTATCACTGGCTGAGATAAAATAGTCCGGTATATTCCTGCATTTATTTCTCATATTTCAGGTGTGACCGATGTGAACAGGTAATATTTTTACATGTTCAGTGTAAATGAGTGAAATACCGGCATATTGAGCGGGATCAAGATGAAATCAATTTATCGCTATAGATACAAGTATATATCGATAATATTATCAGCCAATGATGAATATAATAAAGTCAGAGAGGATAAATAAAAAAATAACTATAAATCAAAATAATACAATGATGCAGTACTGCATTAAAATGCCGTAAATGCGATTGATATTTAATAAATAATTAAATTAAAAACCATATAGCAATAAAAATCCGGATTAAAAATATTAAATAATATATTTTTATTTCATTTTATTAATTCATCAGTTTATCTGACAAATAATATTAGCATTACACCGTTATATAATATAATCCGTGGTATTTAAACGCTCCTGTTTCAGCCGGAGATCCTGATTTTTACAGTGCAGCGGAATAAAATCATCCCGAATGACCGATTTTCTCTGTCTGAGGCCGGATATACACAATTATCCTCTTTTATTGTATGGATACAGGTTGCAGACAATAACCCTTCTTTCTTTAATGATACTTATCGGCATAAAAACAAAACGGGCGCAAAAGCGCCCGTTTTGTTTGTTGTCTGCGGATAAATCAGATACTGAAAGATGAACCACAGCCACAGGTTGTTTTGGCATTCGGGTTGGTCACAATAAACCGTGAACCTTCCAGCCCTTCGGTATAATCCACACAACCGCCGACCAGATATTGCAGGCTCATCGGATCAACCACCAGCGCCACGCCCTCTTTCTCGATGGTCATGTCGCCGTCATTGATGGCATCATCAAAAGTGAAGCCATACTGGAAACCGCTGCAGCCGCCGCCGGTGATATACACACGCAGACGCAGGTTCGGATTTTCTTCATCCGCGATTAATATTTTTACTTTTTTAGCTGCCGCATCAGTAAATTGCAGAGGCATTGCTGAATCATCGCTCATTTATTACTCCAGACTGGCCGTGACCAGTAAACACACGCAGAAGCTGACCGCTTCCGGACACTACCGGTGATTATCCACCACCTCCGGCAATCGTTCAAGTTTCGTCACACAGAAAGCACAGTATCCACATTATTAATAAGGATATAGTTATCATGAGGATAATGCGATAAGTTGGATTCACCGGCGCTCTCCTTTACAATAGCCGCAATTTCCCGCTCACCGACTGACAGGAGTCCTGCATGAGCCGTTCTGAAAATCTCTATACTGAAGCACAACATTTTATCCCGGGTGGCGTGAACTCACCGGTTCGTGCCTTTAACGGCGTCGGCGGTACTCCGCTGTTTATCGAACGCGCCAACGGAGCCTATATTTATGACGTCGACGGCAAAGCCTATGTCGACTATGTCGGTTCATGGGGACCGATGGTACTGGGGCATAATCACCCGGCCATCCGCACCGCTGTCATCAAAGCGGTGGAAAAAGGGCTGAGCTTCGGTGCGCCGACCGCCGATGAAGTGGAAATGGCCAAATTTGTCACCGAACTGGTGCCATCCATGGATATGGTGCGGATGGTAAACTCCGGCACAGAAGCCACCATGAGTGCGATTCGTCTGGCGCGCGGCTACACCGCCCGCGATAAAATCATCAAATTTGAAGGCTGCTACCACGGGCACGCTGACTGTCTGCTGGTCAAAGCCGGTTCCGGCGCACTGACCATCGGCCAGCCAAACTCACCGGGTGTCCCGGCAGACTTTGCCAAACACACGCTGACCTGCACCTACAATGATCTCGGTTCTGTCCGTGAGGCATTTGAAAAACACCCGCACGATATCGCCTGTATCATTGTCGAACCAGTCGCCGGGAATATGAACTGTATACCGCCGTCAGCGGACTTCCTGCCGGGCCTGCGCGCCCTGTGTGATGAATTCGGTGCACTGCTGATTATCGATGAAGTAATGACCGGCTTCCGTGTCGCCCTCGGCGGTGCGCAGGCACATTATGATGTTGAGCCGGATCTGACCTGTCTGGGTAAAATTATCGGCGGCGGAATGCCGGTGGGCGCCTTCGGCGGCCGTGGTGAAATTATGGAAAAACTGGCTCCGACCGGCCCGGTTTACCAGGCAGGAACCCTGTCCGGTAACCCGATTGCGATGGCAGCGGGCCTTGCCTGCTTACATGAAATCGCTCAGCCGGGTGTACATCAGCGCCTGACCGAACTGACAGATATGCTGGCAGACGGCCTGTGCGAAAAAGCCCGCGAAGCCGGTATTCCGTTTGTGGTTAACCATGTCGGCGGGATGTTCGGCCTGTTCTTTACCGATGCACCGGCAGTTACCTGCTATCAGGATGTGATGAACTGCGATGTTGAGCGCTTTAAGAAGTTCTTCCATCTGATGCTGGAACAGGGCATTTACCTGGCGCCATCCGCCTTTGAAGCCGGGTTTATGTCTGTCGCTCACAGTGATGAAGATATCCGTAAGACGATTGATGCGGCCGCTTACGCCTTCTCAAAACTGTAATACCGCATAACCCGTCACGCCCGGCATCTGTCCGGGCGTTTTTGTTTTTCGTCTTGCTTTTTTTTTTTTTCTGCTTAAAATTCCCTCTGTTAGCCCACTCTTTTTCCGTATTACCGCGGCTGCTGAACCCGGTAATTCAATTCTGAAAGAGAGAAAAAGATGGATAACACCCGAAACCGCGCCTGGCGCAGATTCAAAAACCGTATCAATAAGTCCCGTGATCAGAAGCACGATGCATCGTTATATGATTATCCGGCAGAAAAATGCTGGAAAATGATGTACGGACGCAGTGAAAAAATGATCCGGGCGGCTCAGTTGGGCATGGCATATCCGCAAATCAGTCAGGCGGTTCTGACGCGCAACGCCTGCGATGAGGAAGATAAAGTATGAATGTCCTGTTTATCTGCAGCCGCAATCAATGGCGCAGTCCGACGGCCGAACATCACTGGCGGAATCACCCGCAGTGGTCAGTTCGTTCCGCCGGTACCAGCCGCAATGCAAAACGCCGGGTTACCCCGGCGTTACTTCAGTGGGCTGATGTGATTTTTGTGATGGAGCAAAAACACAAAAACCGCCTGAAAGCGGAATTTACCCGCCTGTTGGATCACAAACCCCTTCATGTCCTTGAGATCCCGGATGATTATCATTACGGCGATCCGGCGCTGATCGCCCTGCTGGACGATCTGGTGCCACCGTATCTTTCCGCTGACTGAACCTTACCGGATCAGAATTCCCGCTGCTCTGTCAGCCAGCCGTTAAAGCGAACCGAGCACTCATCCTTGTCAGCCAGTCCGGAGGCGATAAAGATATTCTTTTTATTGTCCCTGTGACAATAAATTGACAGCACAGTGCCCATACACGGTAATTTAACTTAAGGTGGATTACGCGGTGCTGCAACAAAAAAATACGCCTCCCAGAGAAAGAGGCGTATAAGATTACGAGCAATGTAATCAAACCTTATAACTGTGAATATTATACTTTTATAAATGATTGCACGGTGGTCAGCGCCAGCCGGGTCAGTGCAGAATAAAACGGGCTGTTTCCGTGGGTATCCAGCCGCTGCGCGTAACGCGGCAGCCAGTTCATCAGGTGCTGACTGAGCAGCGTGTTAACGGCCGCTGCCCGCATTTCAGAGGCCAGTACCGCCGCCTGAAATAAAATCAGCCCGACATGGTCAGCCGGTTCCGGATACGGAGTATTCAGCTTCAGTCGTTCCTGTTTTAAAAACGCACTCAGCGCCAGAGTGGAGTCCCCCTGCAACAACCCTTCCGCATCCAGATATACCGACCCCCAGGGCGGAGCCGGTAACGCTCCCGGCCCGGCAAACAGTGACTGCCATGCGGATTTCAGCATTTCTGTGCCCGCTGCCGCCGTACGGCTCAGTTGCAGGCAAAGTGTGTCATCCACCTCACACGGCCACTGCTGCGCAAACCCCGGTAAGGAAAACAAACGCATGGCGGTCCGGTTGCTGTCATCATCCGGCGGGAACAGATAGCAGATCCCCAGCACGTTAAATGCAGCCGCATAGTGAGCTGTTCTGCTCATAACATCCCCCGTCAGATATGAATGTAATAGAACACATAGCGCAGCATAAACTCTGCCGCGATGGTCAGCAGACAGCCGCTGATAAATCCGCCGCAGACCGGTAAACCGCTGCGTGCTTTTTTCTGTACCCGCACCAGAGAGATACCGCAGAGTGCCACACCAATCACCGACGCTGCCCAGACACCAATCCGCAGCCCGGCAATACTGTCATACGCCTCAATCGGTGACAGCGGAAAGGTGATTGATGTGTGTGTCAGTTGCGTACGCGTCAGGTAATGCGCATAAAACGGCTGATACAACAGGCGCCCGATCAGACTTACCGCCATCACACTCCACAGCAGCCATAATGATGATAATGACAGTGCGTCAGCAGGCAATGTAATTCCGGCCCGGTGTCCGGCTTTCCGGATCACTATCACCACCAGAACAAACAGGACGGCACCGAGTGTCAGTGTTGTGCCGTAAAACATCAGATAGGTGTTGATATCATTCCAGGTCAGAATCGAGGTATAGCGGTAAATCGATGCCATACAAAAAATATCCGCCAGCCCGATCGCCATTGCCCCGCCGTATAACAGGAAAGAGAATTTTCCTGTCTTCCACAGCCAGAGAAAACTGACACCCAATGCACCGACAAACGCCGCCGTTACCACCACTTCCCGGCTGAGCCAGGCGCTGAACACATTATTAATCGCATTCGGGGCATTAAGCGGCACACCGAGGTGAGTAATTGATGCAACTGAGCCCGCACCGGCAATACCGCAGATAATAAAAATCGTCAGCATCATAAAGCGCTTAAAACTGTCTGCCGGGAGGCGGCGGCTGAGATGCACGGCAAACACCCCGCTCATAACGCACAGCCCCGCCGCCGCATTCATCATGTAAGTGAAAATTAAAAGTGACCACTCATTCATTTTTCTTTTTTCTCACTGTTCATATCATCAAAATTTGCGCCCTGATGCGGATTGATCACCAGATTCGGATGTGTAATTGACGGATCCGGCAGTCCGGTCACGTAATCAAGGTCACCGTATTTCGCCCGCAATTCCTCAATAGGCCCGAACTGAATCGCCCCGAGCGGACAGGTGCTGACACACACCGGCTGCTCACCGTTCTGCTGAAGATCAATACAGAAATCGCATTTCGACATCTGCTTTGTTTCCGGATTCATCTGCGGTGCGCCATACGGGCATGACCACGCACAGGCACCGCAGCCGACACATTTATCGGTATTGACCATGACGATGCCGTCCCCTGCACGCTTATGCATTGCGGTTGTCGGGCAGTTGCGCACGCAGATCGGGTCTTTGCAGTGGTTGCAGGAGATGGAGAGCGTATAGGCGAACACGTTATTGATCAGTGCGCCGTTTTTATTGCGGCTGTAACCACCGCCGGACATTTCATACACGCGGCGGAAGCGGCGGCCGACATCAAGATTATTTTTATCCTTGCACGCCACCTGACACGCCTTGCAGCCGGAGCAGCGGGCGGAATCAATATAGAAACCTAACTGTTTGTCGCTGACTGCCGGATAAACGATAAATTTGCTCATGCTTTTTCCACCTCAACCACTTTTTCCACCTCAACTAATAGTGTCTGGTGCGCGTTGCCGTGGGCGAGCGCGGTACTGCGTGACGAGGTGAGCACGTTGGCACATCCGCCCTGATCGATGCCGTTACTGTCCGGCTGCCACCAGGCGCCGGCCTGTAATGCCACCACACCCGGCATAATGCGCTGTGTGATTTTCACCGGTATCATGGTGATCCCGCGGTCGTTATGCACTTTCACTTTTTCGCCGTCACCGATACCGCGATCTGCCGCGTCTGCCGGGTTGATCCACAGCTCCTGGCGCTGCACTTCCTGTAACCACGGGTTGGCAAACTGCGTGGAGTTCGCGCGGTTACGCCCTTTCCAGGTAATCAGCTGTAACGGGTATCTCGCCGTGAGACTGTCCTCCGGGCCCTCGGTGGCTGCCACATAATGAGACAGCGCCGGGATCTCCGGATTGTGCATGTCATACAGGCGTTTGGAGAAAATCTCGATTTTGCCGGACGGAGTCGGGAACGGGTTGTTTTCCGGATCCTGAATGTTCTGCTCAAACGCGACGTTCTGCGTATGCGGACGATGCGTTAATAAATGGCGGCGTTTAACCAGCAGTTCCGCAAATGACGGGATGTTATCTTCCGGGCGCTTCTGTGCCGCATCATTAACGAGGAATTCTATCCAGTCGCGATCCGTTTCGTGACCTTCCGTAAATTCATCACGGACACCCAATTTCTCTGCCACTTCGCACAGCCAGTCATAGTCCGTGCGGCGCTCAAACTCCGGTTCAATGGCTTTTTCAGACAGGATCAGGTAATCACCGTAACTCCAGGTACCGCCGATATTCCAGCGTTCGAGGAAACTGGTTTCCGGCAACAGCAAATCGGCATATTTGGCGCTCGGTGTAAGATAGAGATCACTGCACACGATAAATTCGACTTTCGATTCATCCTCCAGCACTTTCGCGGCATGAAGAATATCGGTGTTCTGGTTGGTCATGTAATTACCCGCCATCGAGAACATCATTTTGATTTCGGTGCCGAGTTTGTCTGCATTTTTCAGCCCGTTCTCCGGAGTCACCAGGGTTTTGTCTTCGCACGCCTGCACCCAATTGGTGATATTGATTTTGGCTTTGACCGGGTTATCAAACAGCGCGGGTCCGGCGATGGTTTTGCGCAGTTCCGGGTTCAGCGCCATGCCGTAACCTGCCGCCCAGCCGCCGCGCGCACCGACATTACCGGTGATGGTTGCCAGCAGCGTCGCGCCGCGTGCACTGCGCTCACCGCAGATATGGCGCTGCGGTCCCCAGCCCTGCATCAGCACTGCCGGTTTGGTGACGGCATATTCACGCGCCAGCTGACGGATAGTCTCCGCCGGTACTTTGGTGATTTTCTCTGCCCATTCCGGGGTTTTGGCAACGCCGTCTTTTTTACCGGTCAGATACGCTGACAGCGATTCATTATCCGCGACACCTTCCGGCATCTGGTCTTCGCTGAATCCCAGGGTGTATTTATCAATAAATGACTGGTCATGAAGATTTTCTGTCACGATGACATACATCATCGCGTCCATCATGGCGTTATCGGTTGTCGGCAGGATCGGTATCCACTGATCTGCCAGCGAGGATGCGGTATCGGAGTAGCGCGGATCAACGACAATAAATTTGGTGCCGTTCTTTTTCATCTTCTGAAAATAGTGGTTGCTGTGCCCGAAAATCGTTTCGTTCGGGTTATGCCCCCACAGGATCACCAACGGGGTATTTTCCAGGGTATCGAGCGTACTGCCGCTGGCAGCGGTTCCGTAGGTATACGGCGTGGCGGCCATGGTGTTACCGTTACTGACCGAGTGATAGTTTTCCAGGAATCCGCCGGTCAGATTAAACAGGCGGCGCAGCATATTCGCGCCGGAAAAAATCCCGCCGGTCACGCCGGTACTCAGGCTGACAAAACGCGACGCCGGGCCGTATTTGTCACTGATGCGCTGCCATTCGGCGGCGATCATACTGGTGGCTTCCTCCCAGCTGATGCGCTCAAAACGCCCCTCACCGCGCTTACCAACCCGCTTCATCGGGTATTTCAGGCGATCAGGGTGATAAATAAATTTCCGGTAACCGCGTCCGCGTACGCAGGCGCGCATGATCGGCATCTCTTCATTCAGTTCCGCATCCGGCCGGGTCGTGATGCGGACAGCTTTTCCGTCTTTGATATGGGCGCGGATATCACATTTCCCGCCGCAGTCAAAACTGCTGCAGGTCGGTACAATGCGCACGCCGTCATCAGCCTGATGAACCGGAATATGTGCCGGATCAGACGGCGCGGATGCAATACTTTCAGAGGCCAGAAACGGCACCGCAGATAATACGGAACTGACCTGTATAAAACGGCGGCGGCTTATTTCGCCGGGCGCGGCGGATTTTTCATTATGGTGGCCGGATTGATGACTCATAATAGATTTACCCCGGGTGAGAAACACATTGCGGAATTTAACAATCAGAAAATAATAAATATTATTTAATTTTAAATAACCGGAAATAACATCACACCGCCGGTAATCAGTTAATAACCGGTAATAATGATAATCTGAACAAACAGAATGGCGGCAGCAAGATAGTAATAGATTAATATATTGCCGCCATGCGCAAATCAGACAACGACAATTGAATTCCGGCCTCTTTCCCGCTACTGTTAACTGAACGTTTTGTATTTGTTACCGTAAAAATACAGATGCGGCATCCGGTTCCGTTATTATCACAATAAGACCTGTTTTGCGGTGACGGGATCTGATATAACACCCGCCGGTTTTTCCTTTCAGTCAGATACGGAGCACGGCATTTATGAGAAATATTCCGTTAAAAAGCGTGGATAATATCGCGCGGGATGTCATTGCGCTCGGTACAGATTATCTGCCTGATACCCTGCTGGAATATCACGCTCACCGCCGGGCGCAGTTTTTGTATCCGGCCACCGGACTGATTGAAGTCAGTACCGCAGACGGCGAATGGGTGATCCCGCCGTCCTGCGGGGTATGGATACCGGAACAGGTCGCCCATGAAACACGGATGCTGAATGTCAGCACCCGCAGTCTGTATATCGAACCGGCAGCAAAACCGCGCCACGCCGTCAGTTGTGAGGTGGTGAGTGTTTCCCCGCTGCTGCGCCAGCTGCTGCTGGAAGCCGTGGATATCCCGGCGGAATATGATATTCAGGGACGTGACGGTATGCTGATGCAGCTTATTCTCTGCGAACTGGCGCGTATGCCTCCGCTGCCGTTTTTCGCGCCGATCCCGCGTGATGAGAAACTCGGCCGTCTGTGCAGAGAGTTTATGCGCAAGCCGGTGATTACCTCACAGCCCGGGGAATGGGCTGAACAGCTGCATAAAAGCGAACGCTCTTTCAGCCGTTTTTTCCGCACCCAGACCGGGATGTCGTTTTCAGAGTGGCGCCAGCAGGCTTGCCTGCTTAACTCGCTGTCTCATATTCTGTCCGGGAAATCGATTACCGAAGTGGCCTATGAGCTGGGTTACAACAGCGCAGGTGCATTTTCCATTATGTTTAAAAAACAGATGGGGCAATCCCCTTCCCATTTTAAAAATGACGATTCGGATATCCGCCATTTTTAAATTGTTTTTTAACAAATATAATTTTAGTATGATGTCCGGAATACATTTGATTTATTTTCCTGTTTTCTCTTTTTGTGTATTTTTCTTAATTGATCTGAATCAAATTTAAATTTACCTTACTACCACTTTGTGATTATTTACAAAACACTAAAAACCTCAATTAATAATTATTAAACATCAAAGTTCACTTTCATTGATTTCAGGCAATATAAATTCAACCTTTGCTGATATTCTCCTCACGATTTTTTACAAATAAATAAAAAAGAGGATGCGATGAATTTCAGCCGCAGACAGTTCTTTAAGGTTTGTGCCGGTGGTCTCGCCGGAACAACTGCCGCCGCTTTAGGCTTTATGCCGTCAGTAGCAATGTCCAATGTCCGGGAATACAAATTACTCCGTTCAAAAGAGACCCGTAACACCTGTACCTACTGCTCCGTCGGGTGCGGATTACTGATTTACAGCATGGGCGATGGTGCCATGAATGCCAAATCAGCAATTTTTCACGTCGAGGGCGATCCTGATCATCCGGTCAACCGCGGAGCGTTATGTCCGAAAGGTGCCGGTCTGCTCGATTATATTCACAGTGAGAGCCGTCTGCGTTATCCTCAGTATCGTGCGCCGGGTTCTGATAAATGGCAGCGTATCAGTTGGGATGACGCGTTTGAGCGTATCGCCCGCCTGATGAAAGCCGACCGTGATGCTAACTTCATTGAGAAAAACAGCGAAGGCACTACGGTAAACCGCTGGCTGACCACCGGGATGCTCTGCGCCTCAGCCGCCAGTAACGAAACCGGGATGCTGACCCAGAAATTTACCCGTTCCCTCGGGATGCTGGCAGTCGATAACCAGGCGCGTGTCTGACACGGACCAACGGTAGCAAGTCTTGCTCCGACATTTGGTCGCGGTGCCATGACCAACCACTGGGTTGATATCAAAAACGCCAACGTCGTTGTGGTAATGGGCGGGAATGCTGCGGAAGCACATCCTGTCGGATTCCGCTGGGCGATGGAAGCAAAAAACAACAACGATGCCACACTGATTGTTGTCGATCCGCGTTTTACACGGACCGCATCGGTGGCAGATCACTACATCCCGATCCGTTCCGGAACCGACATTACCTTCCTTTCCGGTGTGATCCTGTATCTGATGGAAAACGGGAAATTCCACGACGAGTATGTGCGCCATTACACCAATGCGCCGTTACTGGTCCGTGAGGATTATGCTTTCAGCGACGGTTTATTCAGCGGCTACGATGCTGAAAAACGCCGTTATGACAAAACCACCTGGAATTACCAGTTCGGTGAAGACGGTTATGCCCTGCGTGACGACACTCTGCAACATCCGCAGTGTGTATGGAATCTGCTGAAAACGCATGTCAGCCGTTATACCCCGGATATGGTAGAAAAAATCTGCGGTACACCGCAGGCAGATTTCCTCAAAGTCTGTGAGATTCTGGCGTCCACCAGCCCGGCCAACCGTGCGGCCACTTTCCTGTACGCCCTCGGCTGGACCCAGCATACTGTCGGTGCGCAGAACATCCGTACCATGGCGATGATCCAGCTGCTGCTCGGCAACATGGGTGTGGCAGGCGGCGGCGTGAACGCCCTGCGCGGTCACTCCAACATTCAGGGTCTGACAGACCTGGGTCTGCTCTCTACCAGCCTGCCGGGTTATCTGACTCTGCCGTCTGAAAAACAGACCGACATCGGCAGCTATCTGAAAGCCAATACGCCGAAAGCCACGCTGCCGGGCCAGGTCAACTACTGGAGCAACTATCCGAAGTTCTTCGTCAGCCTGATGAAATCGTTCTACGGCGATGAAGCA
The DNA here is from genome assembly GCF_019242955.1 of Morganella morganii. Taxonomy (GTDB): domain Bacteria; phylum Pseudomonadota; class Gammaproteobacteria; order Enterobacterales; family Enterobacteriaceae; genus Morganella; species Morganella sibonii. The sequence goes on along the minus strand of NZ_CP066129.1, from coordinate 858,392 downwards.
ACCAAAGAGAACCAGTGGGGCTATGACTGGCTGCCGAAGTGGGATCAGGCTTATGACGTGCTGAAGTATTTCGACATGATGAACAAAGGCGAAATCAACGGCTATATCTGTCAGGGCTTTAACCCGGTTGCGTCCTTCCCGGACAAAAACAAAGTGGTCAGCTGCCTGAGCAAACTGAAATACCTGATAACCGTTGACCCGCTGAGCACTGAAACCGCGAGCTTCTGGCAGAACCACGGTGATATGAATGATGTCGATACCGCATCCATTCAGACTGAGGTGTTCCGTCTGCCGTCCACCTGTTTCGCGGAAGAAGACGGCTCGATTGCCAACTCCGGCCGCTGGTTACAGTGGCACTGGAAAGCGGCGGATGCCCCGGGGGAAGCCCGTACCGATGGTCAGATCCTTGCCGGTATTCTGTGGAAAATGCGCGAACTGTATGAACAGGAAGGCGGTCAGGGTGTTGATCAGCTGATGAAAATGTCCTGGGATTACAAGCAGCCGTTTAATCCGGAATCCGACGAAGTCGCCAAAGAGAACAACGGCGTGGCCCTTGAAGATCTGTATGATGCCAACGGCAACTTACAGGCGAAAAAAGGTGAACTGCTCAGCTCCTTTGCACTGCTGCGTGATGACGGCTCAACCGCGTCCTCCTGCTGGATCTACACCGGCTGCTGGACCGAACAGGGCAACCAGATGGCGAAACGGGATAACAGTGACCCGTCCGGCATCGGTAACACCCTCGGCTGGGCATGGGCATGGCCACTGAACCGCCGTGTGATCTATAACCGCGCCTCTGCTGATCCGCAGGGTAAACCATGGGATAAGAACCGTATTCTTATCGAATGGAACGGTAAGAAGTGGGTCGGTAACGATATTCCTGACTTCAATACCTCTGCACCGGACGCCGGTACCGGGCCGTTTATCATGCAGCCGGAGGGTTTAGGCCGTCTGTTTGCCATCGATAAAATGGCGGAAGGTCCGTTCCCGGAACACTATGAACCGTTTGAAACGCCGATTGGTACTAACCCGCTGCATCCGGAGGTTGTTTCCAACCCGGCCGCCCGTATCTTTGAGGACGACAAAAAACGTCTCGGAAATCATACGGAATTCCCGTACGTCGGCACGACTTATCGTCTGACAGAACATTTCCATACCTGGACCAAACATGCGCGGCTTAATGCTATCGCACAGCCGGAACAGTTTGTGGAAATCAGTGAAACCCTGGGGAATGCCAAAGGGATCAGCAGCGGCGACAAAGTAAAAGTCAGCAGTAAACGCGGCTTTATCCGCGCGGTTGCTGTCGTCACACCGCGTCTTCAGACACTGATGGTGGATGGTAAGCCGGTCGAAACGGTCGGGATCCCGATTCACTGGGGTTTTGAGGGTGCTGCCCAAAAAGGCTTTATCAGCAATACGCTGACCCCGGGAGTCGGTGACGCCAACTCGCAAACGCCTGAGTTTAAAGCGTTCTTAGTTAACATCGAGAAGGCGTAAGGAGGAATTATGTCCATGCAATCTCAAGACATTATCAAACGTTCTGCGACCAACAGCATAACGCCGCCTCCTCAGGCCCGTGACGACAAGTTTGAAGTCGCCAAGCTGATCGATGTGTCCACCTGTATCGGCTGTAAAGCCTGTCAGGTGGCCTGTTCCGAGTGGAATGACATCCGGGATGACGTCGGGTTCTGTACCGGGGTTTATGATAACCCGACCGATCTCAGCGCCAAATCCTGGACTGTCATGCGGTTCAGCGAGACCAAAGAGAACGGCAAACTGGAGTGGCTGATCCGCAAGGACGGCTGCATGCACTGTTCAGATCCGGGCTGCCTGAAAGCCTGCCCGTCTGCCGGTGCCATTATTCAGTATGCCAACGGTATCGTTGATTTCCAGTCAGAGCACTGCATCGGCTGCGGCTACTGTATCGCGGGTTGTCCGTTCAATATTCCGCGTCTGAACCCGAAAGATAACCGGGTGTACAAATGTACGCTCTGTGTTGACCGGGTCAGCGTGGGCCAGGAACCGGCCTGTGTGAAAACCTGTCCGACCGGCGCTATCCATTTCGGCACCAAGAAAGACATGCTGGAAGTGGCGGATGAGCGCGTGCAGAAACTGCAAAAACGTGGCTTTGCCAATGCCGGTATCTACAATCCGGACGGTGTCGGCGGCACACACGTGATGTATGTGCTTCAGCACGCGGATAATCCGGAGCTATATCACGGGCTGCCGAAAGATCCGCAGATTGATACACCAATCGATCTCTGGAAAGGGGTACTGAAACCGCTGTCGGCTATCGGGTTTATCGCCACCTTTGCCGGACTGGTTTTCCACTACGTGGGGATCGGGCCGAACAAAGAGACGGACGATGAGGAAGAGGAGGAAACTCACCATGAGTAAGAAAAGCAAAATGATTGTCCGCACGAAGTTTATTGATCGTGCCTGTCACTGGACAGTGGTGATCTGCTTTTTCCTGGTCTCCTTATCCGGTATTGCGCTGTTCTTCCCGACACTGCAATGGCTGACGGAAACATTCGGGACACCGGCGATGGGGCGTATTCTGCACCCGTTCTTCGGTGTGCTGATTTTCGTCGTGCTGATGTTTATGTTTTTCCGCTTCGTTAAGCACAACATCCCGGACAGAGAAGATCTGCCGTGGATTAAAAACATTATCGAAGTACTGAAAGGCAATGAGCACCATGTGGCGCGTGTCGGTAAATACAACGCCGGACAGAAAATGATGTTCTGGAGCATTATGAGCATGATCTTTGTGCTGCTTGCCACCGGGATCATCATCTGGCGTCCGTACTTTGCGCACTACTTCCCGATGTGGATGATCCGCTGGAGTCTGCTGATCCACGCAACGGCAGCCATCATCCTGATCCACGCTATCCTGATCCATATGTATATGGCTTTCTGGGTGAAAGGGTCAATCAAAGGTATGGTGGAAGGTAAAGTCAGCCGCCGCTGGGCGAAGAAACATCACCCGCGCTGGTATGAAGAAGTGGAAGCCAAAGAAGCTGCTGAGGAAGCGAAGCAGAAGAAGTAATTTTCACCGGCTTTTAACTGTGAGCTGCGCCGCAAACGTTCAATGCAACAAATGCGGCGCAGTTTTTTTATGGTTTGATTTTCATCTGCAATAAGGCATACCGCACAGTAAAACGGATAAATCAGCAGAATGAATAAGTATCATGTATCAAACAGTGAAGGAAAATTTGCTGCCGGTTCAGATGATGACGTTTTGGAAAACAAACTTCAGCTGTCTGAGACTCATGATATTAATGATGCTGAATTAGTGTTACTGGAAAAGCTTTATAAGTTTGTTTTCAGTACTGCATTTCCTGCCGGAAAAATTACCATACCACTAATAAAACAATGGCATCGTCAGTGGCTGGGGAATATCTATGACTGGGCCGGGCAAATCCGGACTGTTAATATCAGCAAAGATAATTTCATCTTCGCGCCTGCAGGCAGAATTGCGGGTTTGCTTTCACAATTCGAAAAGGAGTTCCTGAGCAGGTACACGCCTTGTACAGGAATGACCAGAGAACAACTGACTGAAGCGATCGCAGTCGTCCACACTGAGTTTATACTGATTCATCCGTTTCGTGAAGGAAACGGCCGTTTGTCCCGCCTGATCGCTGATGTTATGGCAGTTCAGGGTGGATTACAGCCTCTGGATTATAACTGCTGGAAACAACATCCGGCACATTATATTGCTGCTATTCACGCAGCATTAAATCTGAATTACGAACCAATGAAATATTGGGTTAGTCAGGCACTTAAAAAAACTAAACCGCCAGCCTGAGGTGGGCATATTTTTCACGTTTTTTTTTCAGAGCCTCAGCCAGTTTTTGTGGCTCCTGTCCGGTTTCAACCGCTGTAGATGTTACAACAGCCCGGATTAGCTGTTCATTATCAGGCATTATCAGCTTCTGTTGTGTTTTCTTACTGTTTTTCATTTTTCCTCCGGACATATACCGCATACCTGATCATAATGCCATTACACATAATCCGCAATGGTCACTAAAAAAACAAAACCCGCCTTGCGGCGGGTTTTTCAGTGCTTCTCACAGAACAGGGGATTACTGTTCAAACATCTCTTTCAGCCAGCCGGGGGCTTCTTCGCCCTGCTGCTGAGCCGGTGCCTGCTGTCCGCACAGTGCCTGTGCATCTGTTGTCCAGACCGGTAAAGTCCGGGTGACACCCACGCCGTTGCAGACAAAGTTTCCGTCTGCATCCACGGCCATCTCCGCGATATCTTCCGGCGGCGTGAGGTTCAGCGCCAGCGGCGGCTGATTGTCCAGATAACGGCCGTAGAGCACCAGTGCACCGGAGCCGCCGTACAGGCCGGACGGGCTGTTATCATCCAGTCCCATCCAGGATACGGTGACTTCCTTACCGTCGATACCGACAAACCAGCTGTCGCGCATCAGGTTCGTGGTCCCGGTTTTCCCGGCCAGATGGTATTTACCGAATTTCGATCCCAGACGACGCGCTGCGGTACCGCGTTCCACCACCTGCTGCATGCCGTAGAGCGTCATATAGGCTGCCTGCGGGGCAACAGCACGCTGCGCCTGCGGGAAGCTCTGGTAAATCACAGTACCGTCTTCCGCAATCACGGAACGCAAAGCGGACAATGTCGCGCGGTTACCGCCGCTGCCGATGGTCTGGAACAGCTGAGAAACCTGCAATGGCGTCAGGTTTACCGCACCAAGCAGCATCGCCGGAACTTTCTGGATATTTTTCGGCGGTGCGCCAAGGCGGATAAAGGTATCCGCTACCGCATCCAGGCCAACCGCCATACCGAGGTTAACCGTCGGCACGTTGATAGAGCGCGCCAGACCATCCACCAGCATCACACGGCCGCTGAAGGTTTTGCTGTCGTTACGCGGTGACCAGGTCCCGCCACCGCCCGGCACGTTAATAGTCAGCGGCTGATCGTCCAGCCAGGTATTCAGACGGTAAGAGTCGGGAATACCGAGCGCGGTAAGATAGGTCATCGGTTTTGCCAGTGAGCCGATAGAGCGCTCTGCTGCCATCGCGCGGTTAAACCCGGCAAACTGCGGCTGGGAGCCGCCGACCATCGCACGGACTTCGCCGCTGATGCGGTCAACCACCACCATCGCGCCTTCCAGCTCCGGCTTTTTACGTTCCGCACGGATGGCTTTCACGCCCTCTTCAACCGCATTTTCTGCCGCATCCTGTGAAACCGGATCAAGCGTGGTGAAGATTTTCACCCCGGACAGATCATCCACTTTATCGCCGAGCTTCTCGCGCAGTTCCTGGCGAACCAGCTGCATAAACGCAGGCTGCGGCGTGATCACACCACTTTTCTCTTTCACACCCAGCGGACGTGCGCTCAGGACATCATACATTTCCTGATCGATCACCCCGCCCTGGGTTTGCAGGAGTTTCAGCACCACGTTACGGCGCTCAAGCGCATTTTTCGGGTTACGCCACGGGTTATAGACTGATGCCCCTTTTACCATGCCCACCAGCAGTGCCACCTGATCGAGGCTCAGCTCATCCACCGGACGGCCGAAATAATAGAGGCTCGCCAGCGGGAAACCACGGATCTGTTCATCCCCGCTCTGCCCCAGATACACTTCGTTGAGGTACAGTTCCAGGATACGGTCTTTGTCGTAGCGGTAATCCATAATGAGCGCCATATAGGCTTCATTGGCTTTACGCACCAGTGTCCGTTCGTTGGATAAGAACAGGTTTTTCACCAGCTGCTGTGTCAGGGTACTGCCGCCCTGCACCGCACGTCCCGCCGTCAGGTTTGCCAGCAGGGCACGTCCGATGGAGGTGATGCTGATACCGTCATGTTCATAGAAATTGCGGTCTTCGGTCACCAGCAGGGCTTTGACCAGTTCATCCGGGAAGCCGCTGCGGGCCAGGAACAGACGCTGCTCACCATTCGCGGACTGCATCATGGTGATCAGTTTCGGATCGAGGCGGAAGAAACCGAATTCGCGGCCGTTATCCACGTTTTCAATTTTTTCCAGTCCGCTGCTGCCGAAGGTCAGACGGGCATTGATCTGCCCCTCTTTACTGTCCGGGAAATCAAACGGGCGGCGCAGCATCTGAATGGTATTACCGGTCACGGAAAATTCACCGGCACGGGTGATTTTGGTGACTTTGCGGTACTGCATACCTTCCAGCAGTTTAACCATCTCATTCAGGCTGTAATCCATACCCGGCTCAAGGTTAACGGTGCGTCCGTAAACCGCGGCAGGCAGATCCCAGACTTTGCCGTCCAGGCGGTCACTGATTTTTCCGGCCAGATAAACGCCGTAGATCCCCAGCAGGATAGCCATCACAATGCCGAGTTTGACCAGGAACCAGAACCAGCGCCAGCGTCGTTTAGGCGGCTTGTTTTTGCGCCCTTTTTTACTCATGCGCGCAGTATCCTCTTCATCGTCATAATCATCATCCGGCTCGTCATCACCAAATTCATCATCGTATTCAATATCATCGTCATAATCCTCATCCCGGCGGCGACGGCGGTCTGAGCGCCCTCTTTTTTTACCGGCAGAGGCTTTACTGCCCCTGCGGCCGGTGGGTTCACGATCAAAATCAGACATGGTCTCTCCCGTCAGTCTGTCTGCCGCACAGTGATGTGCCGGGCGGGACAGGCGGTTATTTCATCAGTCGCTATTGTCGCCGATTCCGGCAACAGACACAGTAAAAATCCGTTAAACAAAGGCTATCTTTGCATTTACATAAACTTTTTTACACGCTTTGTCGGCAGTGCGTTTGCCGGATCATCCGGCCAGAAATGTTTGGGATAACGCCCTTTCATCTCTTTCTGCACATCCCGGTAACTCCCGCCCCAGAAGGCTTTCAGGTCAGCGGTCACCTGCAGCGGGCGGTGTGCGGGGGATAGCAGACTGACCGTCACCGGCACTCTTCCCTGCGCCACCACCGGCGTTTCACGGACACCATACATCTCCTGAATCCGGACTGCCATCACCGGCGGTTTATCCGCGGCATATTCTACAGGTATCCGGGTCCCGGTGGGTACTTCAAAATGACGCGGGAACTGTGCATCCAGCCATTGCTGCTGTGACCAGTCCATCCGCTGACGCAGCGCGCCGCACAGATCCAGCTTTGCCAGCTGCTGCTGATTGCGCACACCGGTCAGATACGGCGACAACCACGTCTCAAGCGTGGCGAGCAGTGTATCATTATCTGCGGCAGGCAGTGTCTGTTCCGGAAACAGATCGTGTGCCAGCTGCTGGCGGATAAGCAACTGCTCACAAGCGTCACTGAACGGCAGAACAGATAATCCCTGTTCGCGGATCCAGCTGAGCAGGGCTTCGCGGACAACCTCATCAGACGGTGCCGCCAGCGGTTTGCGCTCAATAATCAGCTGCCCGCAGGTGACCGCCTGCCATGCCTGCCAGCTGCCTTTGTTTTCATCACGGGTAAGACGATTTTCGGTTTTCAGCAGATGCGGTGCCATTTCTGTCAGCTGTGACAGCGCAAACGGCACTGCTTTCAGTATCCGCGCATTGGCCTGCTGATCATTTTGCAGGATCAGCGGGGCGATAAGCCCCGGCTCATTACCCAGCGGGCTGCTTTCATCTGTAACAGCGCCGGTGCCGTTTGCCAGCAGAAAAGCACCACCGCGCCCCCGGCTTCCGGCAATTCTGTCCGGAAAGCCCTGTAATAAGGTGCGGCACAACCAGCCGCTGTCCGGATCATGAACTGGTTTTCTGACCGGCAGACCGGCCGCCTGTAATAACTGATGCGCCCGCTTATCCCAGCGGGCGGAGGGATGAGTCAGGTCATGCAGCAGATTACCGTTACCTTCGCGGGATGGCTCTTCCAGCGCGGCAATCAGCCTGGCGGCGTAATATATCTGTGCCGGTTCTTCATTAAGTGTGTACAGCCACAAGGCGGAGAGGCGCGGTTCCGTCCCGGAAGCCGCCATCGCCTCACCTTTGGCGGTCAGTCCGCCCTGCGGCAGCAGACAGCCCATTTCTGTCAGTAATTTTTTCGCCACCTGTACCGCCACCGCGGGCGGGGTATCAAGCCAGGAGAGCTGAGATACTTCGCGGCAACCCCACTGTGCCAGATTCAGCATCAGCCCGGCCAGGTCACTGTGACAGATTTCCGGTTCACTGTGGGCAGCAGCGCGTTCCGCTTCCGCCTGACCGCACAGGTGCAGACAAATCCCCGGAGCAAGACGTCCTGCCCGACCTGCACGCTGCGTCATTGATGAGCGGCTGATACGGCTGCGAACCAGACGGGTCAGCCCGCTGCGCGGATCAAACTGCCCGGTTTTTTCCAGACAACTGTCCACTACCAGCGTCACACCTTCGATGGTCAGACTGGTTTCGGCGATATTGGTTGCCAGCACGATTTTGCGCATACCGGGCGGCGGCGGTTCAATCGCCTGCTGCTGCTCTTTCAGGGAAAGTGCGCCGTACAGCGGGCAGATAAGCGTATCCGCACCGGTTTTACCGGTCAGTTGTTCCTGTAACCGGCAGATTTCCGCCTGGCCCGGCAGAAATACCAGCACGGAGCCTTCCTCCTGCTGATACAGCTGCAACACCGCACGGGCCACCTCACTGATAAAAGGCTGATGCGTACTGAGCGGCTGATAACGCCTCTCCACCGGAAAAGCACGCCCCTCTGCGGTGATCACTTCCGCCTGCGGCAGCAGAGACAGCAGTTGTTCATTATCCAGGGTCGCGGACATCACCAGCAGACGCAGATCATCACGCAGCGAGGACTGCACATCCAGCAGCAGGGCAAGGGCGAGGTCGGCCTGTAAATTACGTTCATGGAATTCATCCAGAATAATGATACCAACTTCGGATAATTCCGGATCCTGCTGTAACATTCTGACCAGAATTCCCTCAGTAACAACTTCAAACCGGGTGGCGGCACTGACCCGGGTTTCGCCGCGCATCCGGTAACCGACCGTTTCCCCCGGACGTTCGCCGAGCTGTGACGCCAGACGGTGTGCCACGCTGCGGGCCGCGATACGACGGGGTTCCAGCATGATAATCCGCCCGGTGACAGAAGCATCTTTCAGCATCAGCAGCGGCAGAACAGTGGATTTTCCGCTGCCGGTGGGCGCCTGTAACAACACCTGCGGGGCACTTTTCAGTGCCGTACTGAGTGCCGGATAAATGTTACAAACGGGGGAATATGTCACAAAAACCTCATCATTATCTGCTTAACTTTCGACGCACAACATTGTAGCATTGCCGCCCCCTGAAAAGTGCAGTCACATTGACAGGAGTTGTGATGGAATTTCATCCCCCGTTACAGGCGGGCACACTGGTACAGCGTTATAAACGTTTTCTTGCGGATATTATCACGCAGGACGGCCGCACAATTACTATTCATTGTGCCAATACCGGCGCGATGACGGGTTGTGCCACGCCGGGTGATACCGTCTGGTATTCCGAATCCGCTAATGCGAAACGCAAGTATCCGTACAGCTGGGAACTGACACAAACACAGGCCGGGCATCTGATTTGCGTGAATACCCAGCAGGCAAACCGGCTTGTGGCAGAGGCCATTGCGCAGAACCGAATCCCGGAACTTGCCGGGTATCAGACGCTCACGCAGGAAGTAAGATACGGCAGCGAAAACAGCCGGATTGATTTTTTACTGACGGACCCGGAGAAAAAGCCCTGCTATGCGGAGGTGAAATCCGTCACGCTGCTGGAAAACGGACACGGATATTTTCCCGACACCGTAACTTTACGTGGACAAAAACACGTACGTGAGTTACAAGCAATTGCTGAAGCGGGAAATCGTGCTGTTCTGTTTTTTGCTGTACTGCATTCAGGGATTGAGGCCGTATCGGATGCAGCACACATTGATAAAAAATATTCATCACTTTTGCAGAAGGCGTCACAATCCGGAACAGAGATTATTTGCTACAGAATGCGGATAACACCGGATGGCATCACTGCCGGAGAAAAGATACCCTTCTCATTCATGGGGTGAATATCAATTTTTTTAATAATAAATAGGATGTTTTGTAAGTTTCGGAGTAAATAAACACGCGGTTCTTCACACCTTACAAAACTAATGAGATCAAGGGTTGCATTATCCATAATCATCTGCTATCTATAGCGGCCTATTTTTCCCCTCTAAGGGATATTGTCAGACATGCGTGTGTAGGAGAAGCATTATGCAAGAAGGGCAAAAACGTAAAACCTCGTCCCTGAGCATTCTTGCCATTGCCGGCGTGGAGCCGTATCACGAGAAGGCAGGCGAAGAATACATGAACGAAGCCCAGTTGGCCCATTTCAAGCTGATACTTGAAGCATGGCGCAACCAACTCAGGGATGAAGTAAACCGCACTGTCACGCACATGCAGGATGAAGCCGCTAACTTCCCGGACCCGGTTGACCGTGCCGCTCAGGAAGAAGAATTCAGCCTGGAACTTCGTAACCGTGACCGCGAGCGCAAACTGATCAAAAAGATCGAAAAAACCCTCAAAAAGGTTGAGGACGACGATTTTGGTTTTTGTGAGTCCTGCGGGGTCGAAATCGGTATCCGCCGTTTAGAGGCGCGTCCGACCGCAGATTTATGTATCGACTGTAAGACACTCGCTGAAATCCGCGAAAAGCAGATGGCGGGCTGACAGGTTCACCACAGACGGCGCTTTAACAGCGCCGTCCGTTTTTCTGCCTCTTCAGATGATGGAATATTCTGCCGGCTCAGCGCCCGGTTATACCGGCCGCTTCGCACCCTCTCCCTCCGGTGCGCTTCATTTCGGCTCTCTGGTCACCGCACTGGGGAGTTATCTTCAGGCCCGTCATCTCGGCGGACGCTGGCTTCTCCGTATTGATGATATTGACCCGCCGCGCGAAGTCCCGGGTGCTGCGGATGCTATTGTGCGTATTCTTGATCACTACGGTCTGCACTGGGACGGCGATGTGCTGTATCAGTCGCGCCGCCATGACGCTTACCGTGATGTGATTGAACAGCTGAAAGCAACAGGATTGTGTTATTACTGCACCTGCACACGGCATGATATCCACGACAGCGGCGGCCACTACCCCGGTACCTGCCGTCAGCGCGGGCTGCCGCCGGATAATGCGGCGCTGCGGCTGAGAAGAACGCATCCGGTGTACCATTTTACCGATGGTTTGCGCGGAAATGTGTTTACGGATAACGCGACGGCAGAGGAAGATATCATTATCTTCCGCAAAGATAAGCTGTTTGCCTATAACCTGGTGGTGGTACTTGATGATGATTATCAGGGTGTGACCGAAGTGGTCAGGGGCGCAGATTTACTGTATCCCACTTCACATCAGCTCTCATTATACCGTCAGCTCGGGCTGCCTGAGCCGCATTATCTGCATTTGCCGTTGATGCTGAGCCCGGCGGCGCGTAAACTCTCCAAGCAAAATCATGCCACCCCGGTGCCGCTCAGTGATCCGCGCCCGCTGTTATGGCAGGCGTTGCAGGTGCTCCGGCAGCCGCTGCCGGAGACCGATCCGCAGTCTCTTTCTCTGACTGAACTGCTGGCATACAGTGTGCAGAACTGGGATATTAGCGCCGTACCACGCGATGATGTGGTGACAGACCGGGAATAATTCCGCAATATCCCGGGTAAGGCATTCTCAAAAAACCAAGTGTACGATATTATTAGTCGCTTATTTTTTAGATCATTTAATTGTTATACAGAGGTGTACCATTTTAAACCGAGTCGCAAAGTTCTGTCGCAGTCTGATTTCCCGCGAGAATAAAGCAGATTGCACAGAGGCTGCCAGTGAAAGGCCGGCCCCGGATGCTGACCATACGCAGCGGAATCCGTCACCCCGTGAAGCTTCCCCCGCGCGTCCTGCCGCTAAACGCAAAAAACCGGCAAAACATATGGATAACAGCGGGACAGTCAGCGCAACGGTAATTCCCCGCAACAGTCACTCTATTTCCCGCCAGGATATCAGCGAAAATGCGCTGAAGGTTCTGTACCGCCTGAATAAATCCGGTTTCGATGCTTACCTGGTCGGCGGCGGTGTCCGTGATTTGCTGCTGGAACGCAAACCCAAAGATTTCGATATCGCGACCAATGCCACGCCGGATGAAGTGAGAAAATTATTCCGCAACTGCCGTCTGGTCGGCCGCCGTTTCCGTCTGGCACATATTATGTTCGGGCCGGATATTATCGAGGTCGCAACTTTCCGTGGTCCGCATGACAATAATGAACCGGCTGATGACGGCAAAGCCCGCTCTCAGCAGGGCAAAAACGGCATGCTGCTGCGTGATAATATTTTCGGCACCATCGAAGAAGATGCTGTCCGCCGCGATTTCACCATTAACAGCCTCTATTACAGTGTGGCTGATTTTACTGTCCGCGATTATGTCGGCGGTCTCGCAGATTTACAGCAGCGGATTATCCGCCTGATTGGTGATCCGGAAACCCGTTACCGGGAAGACCCGGTGCGTATGCTGCGCGCTATCCGTTTTGCCGCCAAGCTGGATATGACTATCGAGCCGAAAACGGCCGCGCCTATCCGCACGATGAGCACACTGCTGCGCGATATTCCGCCGGCACGTCTGTTCGAGGAAGTCCTCAAGTTATTACAGGCCGGTGACGGACACCGTACCTTTGAATTATTACGTGAATACGATCTGCTGGATATGCTGTTCCCGCTGGTTGCCGGACCGCTGAAAGAGAACCCGGACACCCCGCTGTCCCGTATCGTGGATCAGGTACTGAAAAATACCGATTACCGTATTCATAACGATCAGCGCGTCAATCCGGCTTTCCTGTTTGCCGTGATGCTGTGGTATCCGCTGTGTGAACATGCGGAAAAAGTGACTCAGGAGAGCGGACTGGCCTATTACGAAGCCTTCGCTATCGCCATTAATGACATCCTGGATGAACAGTGCCGCGCAATTGCCATTCCGAAGCGCCTGACCACCACCATGCGTGATATCTGGCAGTTACAGTTACGTCTGCCGCGCCGTCAGGGCAAACGCGCTGTCCGTCTGATGGAAAATCAGAAATTCCGCGCCGCCTTTGATCTGCTGGAACTGCGGGCCAATGTGGAAGGACGTCATGAATTGCAGGAGCTGGCTCACTGGTGGGCTGATTTCCAGCTGGCGAATGCCCCGCAGCAGCGCTCGATGGTGAGCGAACTGGGCAGTGATCCGGTCAAACGCCGTCCGCGTCCGCGCCGCCGCCATCCGCGTGCCCGTCAGGGTAACGGAAACAGCGAATCATGATTCCGGTCTATATTGCGATCGGCAGTAATCTTGCCGATCCTTTAGATCAGGTAAACCGGGCGATTGCAGCGCTGGATACGATCCCGCAAAGCCGCCTGGTGCGCCACTCTTCTTTTTACCGTACGGCACCGATGGGACCCGCAGGACAACCTGATTATCTCAATGCAGCTGTTCTGCTGGAAACCGATCTGACACCGCACCAGCTGCTCGACGCCACCCAGGCCATTGAACTGGCTCACGGTCGTGTCCGCAAAGATGAGCGCTGGGGTCCCCGCACGTTAGACTTAGATATCATGCTGTTTGGTGATAAGGTCATCAGTGACGCGCGGCTGACAGTGCCGCATTACGGCCTGAAAGTGCGTGAATTTATGCTGTATCCGCTGGCAGAAATCGCCCCCGGGCTGATACTGCCGGACGGCGAATCACTGGCAGCGGTTGTTGCCCGTACCCCGGAAAACGGACTTGGCCTCTGGTCATCATCAGAGCCGGTACGCTGAACGCTCTGCTCAACAGACAGACAAAAGGAGACACTGATGCGGATTATTGAAACTGCGCTGATCCTGCGCAAAGAGATTGCCCGTCTGCGGACTGACGGCAAACGTGTTGCGTTTATCCCGACAATGGGAAACCTGCACGAAGGCCACCTGGCACTGGTAAAAGAAGCCCGCGCACAGGCGGATATTGTCGTGGTGTCTGTTTTTGTTAACCCGCTTCAGTTCCCGCGGGAAGATGATTTGCAGCGCTACCCGCGCACACTCCAGGCAGACTGCGAAAAACTGAGCAAAGCTCAGGTGGATCTGGTGTACGCACCGGCGGTCAGTGATGTCTATCCTCACGGATTCACTCACCAGACTCAGGTGATTGTGCCGCCGCTGGTCAGTCAGTGTGATGAGCCTCATCAGCGAACCCGCCTGCGCGGAATCGCTACCGTAATGTGCAAACTGTTCAACCTGGTTCAGCCGGATATTGTTTTCTTCGGCACCAATGACCATCCGCGTTTCCTGACGGTCCGCCGTCTGATCCGTGATCTGAATTATGACATTGCACTGGCCGCGATCCCGACCGTCAGGGAAAAAACCGGGCTGGCACTCAGTTCCTGCAATTCCCTGCTGGGCAAAGAAGAGAAAGAGGCCGCACCGCGCCTGTATCAGGTGATGCAGACTCTGGCAGATATGATCCGCGAACGCCCGAGCGCCATTGCCGAAAGTCTGGATAATGCGCGTGATGATCTGAGCCGTGCCGGATTCCGTGATATCAGCCTGGAGATCTGTGATGCTGATGATCTGGAGGCTGTGCGGGTCAACAGCGGACAAGCAGTGATCCTGGCTTCCGCCTGGCTGGGGAATATCCGCCTGATCGACTGCCTGCACGTCAATATGCCGAACCCGGCAGACAGTGATACAGCGACTACGTCACTGTAAATAGCGCTCAATCTGCCTGAAAAGCCCGGTTTCCGGTGTGCTGCTGTAATGATGCAGCCGGAACCAGGCCAGAAGCCCGTCATAGCGGGCCTTTGTCAGTTCCTGTTCCGCCTGATAATACTGCTCCCGGGCATTTGTCACATCCTGCTGACTTTTCTGTCCTGCTGAATACCCTTTTTCCGCCGCAGTTACCAGCACCCCGGCGGCAGCGGCAGCCTGCTCCAGCGCCGCCAGCTGTACACCGCTGTGACGGAATATCTGATACTGACGCCTCAGATCACGCAGGCGTGTCTGCACCAGCGCATCCTGATCATACTGTGACTGCTGAATCTGAGCAGATACTTTCCGCATCCCTGCCATATCCTTTCCGCCGCTGAACAACGGAACCGAAAGATGGAACCCGGCACTGAGATTCCGGTAACGCTGCCCCACCGTGTCACTGCTGTCTGACTGAGTATCGGACCAGGCCGCAAAGATCTGTGCTGACGGCATAAATGCCCCGCGCTGCACCTCTGCCGCGGCTTTGGCCAGTGCGGTTTCATGTTGTGCCGCTTTGATTTCCGGATGTACTGTCAGCATCTGCCGCTCCAGCGCGGCATAATCCGCTTCCTTCAGTTGCGGCAGCCGGAACGCCCCCGGTTTCAGTACCGGAACATCCTGCATCCGCAACTGCGGAAGGCCGGTGAGATCCGATAAGGTGAGCAGCGCATTCAGGCTTTCCGCCTCTGTTTCAGCAAGTTGAGCCTGACGCTGACGCAGACGGGCCCGGGCTGATTCCACCTCTGTCATCGTTCCTTCCCCGAGCTTTAAAAGACGCTGTGCGGCGGTCAGCTGCGAGTTGTCCAGCGCCAGCCGGAGCCGGTCTGTTTTCTGTATTTCCAGGGCACAGGCCAGATTCAGATAGGCCGATACCAGCCGGTTCATCAGCGCTGCCTGCTGTATCTGCAATCCGCTTTCTGCGGCTGTACCGCGTATCTGTGCCGCCCGGTACTGATGATATGCGGTGTAATCCAGCAGCGGCTGCGTGACGACCAGATTGAGAGAGTGGCTGCGGTAACGCCGCTGATCCGTCACCGGTGCCCGCTGTGTCAGCCGGTTATACGGCGTACTCTGATAACTCAGTCCGGCTGAGGGCAGAAGGTGTGATTTCCCGGCGTCAGCCTCCGCCTGTTCCGCCTCATAGGCCTTACCCGCCGCACGAAATGAGAGATCGTTTTCCAGCGCAGGCTGACGAAGTTCTGACAATGTCACCGCCTGCACAGCGGCGGACAACAAACACAACAGCGCCGCACAAAAAATATTTGCAGGATACATACCCGTCACTCCTCTGTCAGCGCGAAAAAGAGCCTGTCAGTCACCGGCTTAAACAGATAGCTGAGCAGAGATCGCTCCCCGGTGCGGATAAAAATCTCAGCGGGCATCCCGGGTTTGATCACCTGAGCGGCCGCCGTTTCGGGTACTGCAATCTGAATCTGATAATAAGGCTCACCGGTTGCCGGATTTGTCAGACGATCGGCGGAGATCATCGTCAGTTCGCCGCGTAGTTTGGGTGTCAGGTTCTGATTAAACGCGGTAAACAGCAGATCGGCGGTCTGACCGGGAGCCACTTTATCTATCCACTGTGGTGATAATTTGCCTTCAATAATCAGCGTCTGCTGTTCCGGCACCACGGACATCAGTTTTTCCCCTGCCCGCACCACACCACCGGCCGTAAACACCGATACATCCATAATAGTGCCGGTCACCGGTGCGGTGATCACATGCTGATCCAGCCGGTCATTCTCAATAACCTGCTGTTTTTTCAGCTCACTCCGCTGTACTGACAGACGCGATAACTCCTCGCGGATCCCGCTGTGAAAAGCAGCCCGCCGCTGTGTGATCTGTTCTGACTGAGCGGCTTTTTCTTCCTCCGCACGGCTTATCTGTATCCGGGTATCATCCGCCTGATTGCGCAGTGCCGCACTTTCCCGCACGATTTCCTGGTAGCGGTGACGCGGCAGATATCCCTCATCAGCCAGCGATTTCAGATTTGCGGCCTGTGCTGTCAGGCTGTCTGACTGCTGAATGGTGCTGCGGACAATCCCCCGCAGGGTAATAAGCCGCCGTGTCAGCCCGTCAATCACAACCTGACGGGCCTGAATATCACTCTCCAGCTCAAGCCGCCGGTCAGTCAGCAGTGCATTCTGCGCCTGCAATTGTGCCTGCTGATAGTCAGGCGGCGTATAAAATATGTCTTCCGCCGCCGGTGTCAATGCCTGTTCACCGCGCAGTTCGGCCTCCAGCCGCCGCTGCATCAGCAGTGTGCTGTCGAGCTGCCCGGCCAGTGACTCCGCCTGCGCCAGAGCCTGTACCGGACGCAGCCGCACCAGCACCTGATCTTTCTCCGCCCGCTGACCATTCTGTACATAAATATCAGCAATCACGCCATCCGCCGGGGACTGCACCTGTTTGATATTACCTGCAACCACAACGGTTCCTGAGGCGGCAACGCCCTGATCCAGCGGTGCAAATCCCGCCCATAACAGAAAACCGGCAAGACCGGCGGCAATAACAAAACATCCCGCCCGCTGATATCCGCGCGTGTCTGTTTTTACCCCCGGCTCCGCTGAAAGCAATTTAGTTATCATTATTTTTACCCGCCTGATGATTAAGTGTTTCAATGACCTTCTCTGTACGGCCAAAAATTTGCATCCGTCCGCCGGATAACAGCAGCAGTTTGTCTGTCACCGACAGCAGTGGTTTATGGTGAGTAATCAGAACGATTGTTTTTTTCTGTGCTTTCAGCGTATTAACGGCAGATATCAGCGCATTCAGCCCGGCATCATCCAGGGCGGCATTGGGTTCATCGAGGATAATCAGTGCCGGTGAGCCGTACAGCGCCCGTGCCAGCGCGATCCGCTGACGCTGGCCACCGGAAAGCCCGGTGCCGTCTGCGCCGGTCAGGGTTTCATACCCCTGCGGCAGTTGCAGGATCAATTCATGTACCTGTGCCAGTTGTGCCGCACGGATAATATTTTCCGGATCAGCATCCGGGTCAAAACGGGCGATATTATCGGCGATTGTGCCGGGAAAAAGCGCAACTTCCTGGGGAAGATAACCGATATACTTCCCGGATACGGCTTTATCCTGCTGACAGAGATCTGCCCCGTCGAGCCGGACAGCTCCCCGCCCGGCAGGCCACAACCCGGCGAGTAATTTAGCCAGTGCTGATTTCCCGGCTCCGGACGGGCCGATAATCCCCAGCACGTCTCCCGGTCCGAGGCCGAAATGCAGATTGTGTAACAGTGGTACATCACAGCCAGGATAGCCCGCCTGCATCACGGAAACAGACAAATTCCCTGCCGGATGCGGCAGTACCAGCTTCTGCGGCGGCTGCGGATGAGCCGCCAGCAGCGCCGCGAGTCGCTGATACGCCAGTCTGCTCTCTTTCGCGCTTTTCCACACTCCGGTGACCTGCTCGACCGGCGACAGCGCCCGTCCCAGCAGAATCGACCCAGCGATCATCATGCCGGGTGAAATGGTATTATCCAGCGCCAGCCAGCCCCCCAGCCCCAGCATCAGGGATTGCAGGATCAGGCGGACGGTTTTGGTGATCGCCATAATTTTTGCTGAATAATCACTGGCCCGGGTCTGCTCATGCAAACTGCGGCAGTGGCGGTTCAGCCAGCGCTGACGCAGATGCTGCTGCATCCCCATCGCCTCTGCGGGCTCCGGATGAGCAAGATGGCTGCTTTGCATGCCCTGTGCGGCGGCAGACAAACGGTTCGCGGCTGTCAGCGGCGGCCCGGAAAGCCGTTCATTAAGCAGTGCAAGCGCTATCAGCACCGCTGCGCCGCCACAGGCAAACACGCCCAGCCACGGGTTAAACAACGCGATCACCAGCAGATAAAGCGGGAACCAGGGCAGATCGAGAAAGGCAAAGATACCGTTACCGGTTATAAACCGGCGCAGGATCATCAGGTCGCTCTGCGCCTGCTGCGGCAGATGATCCGCAGTATTGTGCAGTTTTGCCTGAAATGCTGAATCATAGACACGTGTATTCAGTGCGAGGTCAAACTGGTTGCTCATGCGGATCACCAGCATATTACGCAAATAATCCAGACCGCCGGTCAGTGCCAGTAATCCGGCCATTATCAGTGTCAGCATCAGCAGTGTCATTTCATTGCCCGAGGGCAAAACACGGTCGTACACCTGCAACATATACACAGACGGTACCAGCATCAGCAGATTAATCAGCGCACTGAATAATGCGAGTGAGATAAACAGGGATTTTCGGGCAGCAATAAATGCCGTAATGTCATTTCTGGTTTTCCCGGAAAGCATACACAGGGACTCCGCCCGGCATACCCGCCGGGATGTAAGATGATTAGTTATGGGATAAAGAGAACCGTTACTCTTTCAGAAGATATGCACCCTTTTCATGCCAGATTTCCGCACGGTAACGGCCGGGGGATTCCGCAGAAAAGAAATAACGGGTGGTACCGTCTGATGTAACAAAAGCAATGCCGTCCGGTGCCGGACGCCAGGCTGATATTTGCGGCTGTCCCGGGAAATGCAGCTGAAATCCTTCCGCTGTTTTATCGGGAACACTCGTCAGCGTGACAGGTTGTGTCTGCCCGTCTTCCGTGAACTGCCAGTTACCCTGAAGTTCTTCAGCGGCGGGAATTCTCTGACTGACTGCCGCGCTCTGCTCTGATAACAGCAGCGAAAACAGTAATAATGAGGGTCTGCTGATTTGCATGGTGACTTCCTGAATGCTGCGGACGCCGCACCGGCCGCGCCCGCCTGCTGCGTTAAACGATAAAGTCAGTGTGAACATTCACCATACCGGTGATATCCACTTTAAAATCAGGCTGACACTGATTTCCGCTGACATTAATCAGCAGCTCTGTCAGATTCCGCCCGCCATCATACCGCACGACCGCTTCGCCGGCCGCGCCGCTGAATTCATCGGTAAAATAGATAAATTTTTCCCCGTCACGGTTCTGATTCAGCCCCTGTAAATCGATCATGTCCAGACCGGTTGAGAAATCACGGATATGATCCGGACGGTCATACAGAGAATCCGTCACTGCCGAGAATACAAAAATATCATTCCCGGTGCCGCCCCAGAGCTGATCCTGCCCGGCTCCGCCGTACAGCACATCATCCCCGCCGTTGCCCTTCAGGATGTTGTTCTCATCGTTGCCGATGATCACATCATTTCCGCGCCCGCCAAACGCATTTTCAATCTTCACACCATGTGCGATTGACACATTCCCGGTCAGGCCGCCGACATCCGAAAAATCACCTTCCCGCAGCGAAATTTTCTGATCCTGCTTATAACGGGAGAAATTCAGGGTGTCATTGCCGCCGCCGTCCCAGACGGTGAAAATAAGCTTATCTGACACACTTTTTGCAGAGTAGTAATCACGCCCGGTATTTGAATCGAAACCATAAACGGTGTCACCGGTACGGGTGTGATAATTTGCACCGTACAGTTTCTGAATCGCGGTAATATCATCCAGCAGCGGCGCGGAAGCGTAATAGCCTTTATGATCTGCGCCGGTGATTTTCTCACTCCAGTAGCTCATTACACTGTACTGGCGCGTGTCCTCCGCATAATCCGCGTCTTTGTAAGAAGGCACGCCCTGACCCGCGTTATAATTGCCGGGATGATTTAATCCCAGGGTATGACCAATCTCATGAGTAAAGGTCAGACGCCCGTAGTTTCCTGCCACCGGCGTCACGTTCAGCGCCCCGGGCTCCGAGCTGTACCAGGACTGGCCGGAAACATCAAAGCCGCGGGCATCGGTGTATGGCCGGCCATAGTAATCTGTGGTGTGCGGCAGCCAGGCATATGCCTGTGTATATTTATCACTGATATAACCGAAAGTGATATTGGTGTAAATTTCCCCTCTGCCGGCCTCAACTTCAGTAAATGTAATGTTTGCCACATCTGCCCAGGACTGTAATGATAAGCGCGCCTGGTCTTTCTGATACTCGTTGAATCCCCGTAAACCGGTATTTCCTGCCGCGTTATAATAAATCCCTTCCCACGTCGGGAATGAATAGGTCACTTCAGCAGACTGCCCGGTAACCCCGGCACCATTCCAGCCGGTATTCGTTCTGGCAATATAGTTTCCGGCCTCAAAGGCATCATATGAGATTTTGTTATTAATCAGGCGCCCGCCTCCCCGCCCCGGACTGCTCAATACCTCATCGATAAGCGTCCACCCGTCTTCTGTGCCGTATGCAGCGATACTCATAAAAATATCTCCGTATGTAATAATAAAACAGAATGAAATTTATCCTTAAACATCAGTTAACCGCCGGAATTCACCAGCCCGCACACGATAGACACATTAATTTAATTAATCAATGTGGTAAGGAATAAACGCATACTAATTCTGTGATTTGGCTTTGGCGCCGGCAGGAACGGGAGAAGGTCTGTATTAATCAGGGATAAACCGAGGAAAAATAATTACATAGCGCAAGAAAATAATAAGGGCAGATACAAAAAGCCCGGCAACAATGTGCCGGGCTGATTATCAGAATGCCGGATCAGGTTCTCAGGCCGCGTCCTTTTTCAATCAGACGCCAGGTCAGCAGGTAGAACGCTGCAATAAACAGGCTCAGTACCCCGAGAGTGGTGGTCAGAGAGACATCACTGATACCGAGGAAACCATAACGGAATCCGCTGATCATATAGACAATCGGGTTCAGCTTGGACACCCCCTGCCAGAATGCCGGTAACAATGTCAGCGAATAAAACACCCCGCCAAGATAGGTCAGCGGCGTCAGGACGAACGTCGGGATAATGCTGATATCATCAAAGCTTTTCGCAAACAACGCGTTAAGCAGCCCTGCCAGCGAGAACAGAACGGATGTCATCAGCAGAGTTGTGATGATCATAAACCAGGAGTGGATCTGTAACGGCACAAAGAACAGCGACACCAGCGTGACTAAAATCCCGACCAGCACACCGCGCGCCACCCCGCCGCCGACAAACCCGGCAATAATCACGTGAGTCGGTACCGGTGCCACCAGCAGTTCCTCAATGCTTTTCTGGAATTTTGCCCCGAAAAACGATGAGGATACGTTGGCATAGGAGTTAGTAATCACTGACATCATAATCAGGCCGGGTACGATAAACTGCATGTAACCGACACCGCCCATTTCACCAATCCGGTTACCGATAAGATTGCCGAAAATAATAAAATAGAGTGACATGGTGATCACCGGCGGGATCAGTGTCTGAACCCAAATCCGCATAAAACGGGTGATTTCTTTGCGCCAGATTGTTTTCAGCGCCACCCAGTACAGCGACATCATTTCGCAGCCTCCAAATCATGATTCACCAGATGCACAAATAACTCCTCCAGCCGGTTCGCTTTGTTACGCATACTGAGGATATCAATACCCTGCGCGTTCAGCTGGGCAAAAACACCGTTCAGCCCCTGCCCGCGACGGACATCCACCTCCAGCGTCGAGGTGTCAGTCAGCCGGAAAGCATAGCCCTCAAGCTGCGGCAACGGGTTTTTCGATCCCAGATCGAGGATAAAGGTTTCAGATTCCAGTTTACCGAGCAGCGCTTTCATACTGGTGTTTTCCACCAGCTCACCGTGCTGGATAATCCCGATATTACGGCACAGCATTTCCGCTTCCTCGAGATAATGTGTGGTGAGAATAATCGTGGTGCCCTGCGCATTGAGGGTTTTGAGAAATCCCCACATCGAGCGGCGCAGTTCAATATCCACCCCGGCTGTCGGTTCGTCGAGGATCAGCAATTTCGGCTGATGCATCAGAGCACGGGCAATCATCAGACGGCGCTTCATCCCGCCGGACAGACGCATCGCGCGCTCATCTCGTTTCTCCCACAAATCCAGCTGCGTCAGATAGGTTTTCGCCCGCTCCTGCGCCAGTTTGTGCGGCACCCCGTAATAGCCGGCCTGCTGTAAAACGATCTGCAATACCGTCTCAAACGGGTTAAAGTTAAACTCCTGCGGCACCAGGCCGAGCTGACGTTTGGCGAGAACCAGATCAGTATCAATGTCATACCCGAACACGGACACTTTTCCGCCGGTTTTATTCACCAGCGAGCTGATAATGCCGATAGTGGTGGATTTTCCCGCGCCGTTCGGACCCAGCAGGGCGTAAAAATCGCCGGCACTGACTTTCAGGTCGATTCCCCGTAAAGCCTGCACGCCTCCCGCATACTGCTTGGTTAATTGTGATATTTCCAGTGCATAGGTCATAACAGAAAAATACCTTTTTAATTTAGAAATTTGGGTGCAATATAAGCCGCAATATTACCTGCGAACCGAAATCGGTTCTTGACAATTCGTCTTCTTTACTGAAATTATTTAATAACAATTTATTAAAATTTAAATTTTTTATACAAGAGATTCTAGCGAAAGGATCTGCAACAGGCTATCCGTCATGATGAAAAAAATCGAAGAACTGTTTGCGCATAACAAACAGTGGTCCGAATCTGTAAATGAAAAAGATCCGGAGTTTTTCAAAGAGTTAGCACAGGCTCAAAAGCCCCGTTTTCTCTGGATCGGCTGCTCTGACAGCCGTGTTCCTGCCGAAAAACTGATCGACGCCGCACCGGGCGATCTGTTTGTGCACCGTAATGTGGCCAACCTTGTCATCCATACCGACCTGAACTGCCTGTCAGTTATCCAGTATGCCGTGGATGTGCTCCAGGTTGAACATATTATCGTCTGCGGTCACTACAACTGCGGCGGTATCCAGGCGGCCATTGAGGGCACCGAGCTGGGGCTTATCAATAACTGGTTACTGCATATCCGCGATATCTGGTATCAGCACAGCTCCCTGCTGGGCGAACTCGCACCACAGGATCGCATCAACCGCCTGTGTGAACTGAACGTGGTGGAGCAGGTCTATAACCTGGGTCACTCGACGATTATGCAGGCAGCGTGGAAACGCGGCCAGCGTGTGATGATCCACGGCTGGATCTACGGGATTAACAACGGTCTGCTGCATGATCTGGATATCAGCTCTGACAGCCGTGAGAAAATGGAACTGGTTTACCGCCAGGCCGTCGCCAAACTCTCGAACATGCCGTCGTCCTGATCACTGCAAAAGCAAACGGCACCCGCAGGTGCCGTTTTTATATTCACAACCGGAAAAATTACTCTTCCAGCAGTGTCACATGACCGATATACGGCAGGTGGCGGTAGCTCTGGGCGTAGTCGATGCCGTAACCCACCACAAATTTGTCTTCAATCGCGTAGCCGACCCAGTTAACCGGAACATCCACCTCACGGCGGGACGGTTTATCCAGCAGAGTACAGATTGCCACGGAGTTCGGGCCGCGCAGAGACAGAATGTCACGCACGCGGTGTAATGTATTGCCGGAATCAATGATATCTTCCACGATCAGCACGTCTTTGCCGCGGATATCTTCGTCCAGGTCTTTGACAATTTTCACATCACGGGTGGACGAGGTGCCGCTGCCGTAACTGGATACCGTCATAAAATCGACTTCATGAGGAACATCAATTTTACGGCACAGGTCAGCCATAAAAATAAAAGATCCTTTCAGTAACCCGACTAAGACCAGCTCTTTGTTGCTGTGACGATAGTGTGCGGAAATTTCGCTGCCGAGATCGGCAACGCGCTGCTGGATCTCAGCTTCGGAGATCATTGTATCTAAGGTGTGTTTCTTCATGATTTTTGTCGTCAACGGTACGCTGTTTCAGTGGTTCGGCATTAAACCCGGTTTAATACCGGTCAGAAAGCGCGTTAGTTTAGCATACCACGGACAGATAAACAGTATCCGCGCCATGACTGACGCGGATTGTCACCGGGTAATTTTATATTCAGGCCGTGACAGTAAAGCCCGTCATCATACCGGTATCTTCATGTTCCAGCAGGTGACAGTGCGCCATAAACGGATGCGCATTAGTGGCCGGATGGTCAAATTTCACCAGAACCTCACTGACATTGCCCTCTATCCTGACCATATCTTTCCAGCCCTGCCGGTGAGCCGCCGGTGTGCGTCCGCCCTCACTGAGAATACGGAAACGGGTGCCGTGGATATGGAACGGGTGCAGCATCATGTCACCGACGCCGGAGATAACCCAGCGCTCCGCCTGTCCCTGCTTCACATCAAATGCGCTTTCGGTCATTGAGAACGGAATACCGTTGATACTGTTGGCGTTCATCAGATCAACATCGCCGGAGCCGCAGTGACCGCCGCCACTGTGCATACCTCGGCTCATGCCTTTCATTCCGCCCATATGCCCGCCGCTCATATGGCCGCCGCCCATGTTGCCGTGCATGCCCATTCCGGCCATCGCCTGCGGGCCGTATTTATCGGTCAGCATCATCATGCCCTGCATATCAAGGCGCATATCCATCATCAGACGGAATTCACGTACCGGCAGGCGGGAGGTATCGATCAGAGCCGGCATCGCCGCCAGCACATCCGGCAGTTTGCCGCGTGCGGCATCGAGTGTCGGACGGATGGACAGCACCGGCAGCGCCTCATCAAACGGTGCCAGTGTCATTCCCATCTGACGTACCGGTAAGGTGACAATATCAAAGACTTTCCCGTCTGATGTATCCACCAGCACTTCAAAACGTTCTCCCGGCAGCATCGGCAGCTCCTGCACTTTTACCGGTTCGGCCAGCAGGCCGCCGTCACTGCCGATCACATACAGCGGACGCCCGTCACCGGCCGCCATCCGCAGACTGCGGGCATTACAGCCGTTGAGCAGACGCAGGCGCAGCCAGCCGCGCGGTGCCATATGCTGCGGGTAAACCGCGCCGTTGGTCAGCATGGTGTCGCCAAACCAGCCGACTGCGGCAGACATCACATCCAGCTGATAATCAATTTTACCGTCTGCGGTCAGGCGCTTATCCTGCAAGACCACCGGGATATCATCCGTTCCCCACTCACCCGGCAGGCCGGTTGATGCGGTATTATCATCTTCAATCAGCACCAGTCCGGCCAGTCCCATTGCGACCTGATGGCCGGTTTTGCCGTGGGTGTGCGGATGGAACCAGCAGGTGGCTTCCGGCTGATCCGGCGTGAAACTGACCGTACGGGTGCTGCCCGGGGCAATAATCGCCTGCGGACCGCCATCCTGTTCACCACTGATTTCCAGGCCGTGCCAGTGGACGGTTGTCGCTTCCGGCAATTTATTGACGATATCCACCGTTACCGGCTTACCACGCCGCAGTTTCAGCGCCGGGCCCAGCAGGTCGCCGTTATATCCCCAGGTTTGGGTGGTTTTTCCCGGAATAAACACCATTTGCCCCTGCTGAATATTCAGGGTGATTTTTTGTGCATTATCCGCCGTTAACAGCGGCGGAATACCGAGTGCCGGACGTTCCTGCGCCGCAAAGGCAAACCGGCTCCATGCCGGCAGCATCGTGGCAGCACCTAAGAATGCGCTATATTTCAAAAAATCGCGTCGTTGCATGATATGCTTCCTTTATCATCAGTGGTGATATGCTATGACAAAATGATTGGGTTCTGTTATAGCGCAGGCTAAACCCTGCCCTAAGGGCAAGGTCAATGTATTACCTTTGCGGGAATAAGGTCTTTACATCACTTTAGTCAGCGGATGCAATCTGCGACAAAACTATTAAAATCTTCACATAAACTGACAGGCGATACCGGTAAACTACTCACTATGAAACTATTCTTTCACGCTTTATTCAGCTGTGTCCTGCTGCTTTCCCTGCCCGCGAAAGCGCTGACGCCGTCACAGGCTGAAGATCTCGCCGGACTGACTGCGGTTTTTATTTATCTGAAAAATGATTGCGGTTATGAAGATCTGCCGAATTCCCGTATCGAAAAAGCGATCTTACTGTTTGCCAAAAGTAACCGCTGGGATATGAGCAATTATGATACCCGGCAGATGGCGGCAATGAATAAAGAGAACTATTTCGACATCAAACAGATAAAGCTGCCGGAAAACTACAAATGCACCGCACTGGCACGTGATTCACTGCCGTTGCTTGCTTATGTGAAATAATTTCCCTGCAACCGAATCGGTTAAGCGGTAAAAAAACAGCCGGAGAGCGGATTTCTGTATGAATATCCTCGATTATCACCCGCTATATTGATATAACCTCTGTCAATAATTG
The DNA here is from genome assembly GCF_019242955.1 of Morganella morganii. Classification (GTDB taxonomy): domain Bacteria; phylum Pseudomonadota; class Gammaproteobacteria; order Enterobacterales; family Enterobacteriaceae; genus Morganella; species Morganella sibonii. The sequence goes on along the minus strand of NZ_CP066129.1, from coordinate 831,651 downwards.
ATCCCTCTCTGCTGATAATACGCTGTCCGGACATGATAAAAATAGTGCTCATCGATGACCATATAGTTGTGCGATCCGGTTTCGCTCAGCTCCTGACACTGGAGCCGGATATCACTATCGCCGGACAATATGCCAGTGCTGCGGAAGCCTGGCCTGAACTGAGCCGTCCGGATATTGATGTGGTGATCATGGATATTTCCATGCCGGATGAAAACGGATTACAGCTTCTCGCCCGTCTGCGCGGGCGCAAAACCACGTTCCGAACCATTATCCTCAGTATTTATGATACCCCCGCCTTTGTGCAGAGTGCGCTGGATGCCGGTGCCGGTGCGTATCTCACCAAACGCTGCGGCCCGGAAGAACTGGTGCAGGCGGTACGTTCCGTGCATCAGGGCGGCTGCTATCTGTGTGCGGATGCCATGCGCGCGCTGCGCCAGTCACCACCGGAAAACCGTGCGCTGGAAGAACTGACCCCGCGTGAGCGTGAGGTGTTTGATCTGCTGGTGGCCGGAATGAGTGTGCGGGCTATTGCGGATAAACTGGCGCTCAGCCATAAAACCGTCCATGTCCACCGCGCCAATGTGCTGGGCAAACTTCAGTGTGAAAGCACAATTGATCTGGTTCATTTTGCCCTGGCGCATCACCTGATCGCAGGGCAATAAGCCATGAGGCGCGGCGCACGTCTGCTGTTACAGTCGGTGTTTCTGCTGTTTACCTATTCACTGACCTGGATAGGTCTGTGGATCATCGGTTTTTATCTCAGTCAGAACAGTGTGTTATCCGCGTTTTTTCTGCCGGAAGGCTTGCGGCTGGCGCTGATGATCCTGCTGTGGCGGCGTTTCTGGCCGACTCTGTTGCTGGCGGAGCTGCTGCTGAATATCTGGCTGGCGCAGGAGCAGTTACTGTCGCAGCCGGTGATCCTGTTGTCGCCGCTGCTGAGCCTTATCAGCGCCTTTATTATCCAGACCACCTGGTGGCGCTATACCCTTTACTGGCAGCGGCTGTTACTGCTGATCGCCGGTGTCGGTATCAACAGTCTGCTGCACACCCTGGTGTTCAGCCTGCTGACCCCGCTGAGTGTCAGCCAGATTTTCCTCACCACCCTCACCGGCGGTATTCTGCTGACCCCGTTCGTCTATCTGATCTATGAATACCTCCATGAACAGCATTTCCGCCTGATCCTGGATTACGGCACACCTGATCCGCAGCTGCGCACCTCATTACTGATGTGGTGTTTTCTGTTCTGCCTGGCCGGACTCAGTGCCCAGATCTTTTTTACCCCGGAAATTGAGCGCCTGCTGGTGCTGCTGGTCTTTATCCCCAATGTCTTTATGGCATACCGCTACGGCTGGCAGGGCGGTGTGCTCTCCGCTCTGCTCGGCAGTCTGATTATCACGTTTGCCCGCCAGTTTAACGGCGCATTTGCTGATTTACAGGAATTACAGATGTTTATGAGCACCCAGGCGCTGATTGGTATCGGCCTCGGGATTGCCATCAGCCGTCAGCAGCAGTTGTCACGTAATTTACAGCGCTACCGCGAACGGCTGGAGCAGGAGCTGCAGGCACGGCGGGATCTGATGCAGCAACTGGTACACACGGAAGAGGATGTCAAAAAAGCCATTGCCCGCGAGCTGCATGATGAAATCGGCCAGAACATCACCGCAATTCAGATCCAGTCGATGCTGGTCAGAAAAACCGCACCAGATCCGCAAAGCAGTCGTGCGGCAGCACAAATCAATGACCTGGCACAGAAAATTCACCAGTCCACCCGCCAGCTGCTGCGCGAACTGCGCCCGCCGGTACTCAGTGAAATGTCTCTCGAAAATGCACTGCGCCATCTGATCGCTGAATTTGCTTTCGGCGAGAACGGTATTCAGTGTGAGTTTCATTACGAACTGGAACAACAGCCGGAAAATGAAACGGTGCTGTTCACTCTGTACCGGCTGGTGCAGGAGTTGTTAAATAATATCAGTAAGCATGCCGGTGCCACCCATATCCTCATCATCCTGAAACAGCAACGTGACACGATACAGCTTCATGTCTCTGATAACGGCATCGGTATCCCGGAGAGCAAACGCCGCGGCGGCTTTGGTCTGCGCGGTATTGAGGAGCGGGTCCGGGCGCTCGGCGGTGACTGGACACTGACCACCGCCGGCGGAACCCGGATTATTGTTAACCTGCCCACATTTTCTGATGAAAATCACGAAAACTAAGACTTATTCCTAGTCATCTACTACCTTCTCTCATCCTTTTTGTTGACAGATTGATTACATTTGCAGCCGGAACGGAAAATAACATAATGGCCGGAAAACAGACCGAAACCATGGATAAAACCTATCAATTCTGGCGCAACAAACTGATGTTATCGATGATAATCGGTTACGCCACGTTTTATCTGACCCGGAAGAGCTTCAACTTTGTGATGCCGGTGATGCAGACCGAACTGCATCTCGATAAAAGTGATATCGGTCTGATAGCGACCGCGTTTTATCTGAGCTACGGCCTGTCAAAATTTGTATCGGGGATTTTCCATGATATCACCGGTTACCGCTGGTTTATGGGTGCCGGACTGTTTATGACCGGTGTGCTGAATATTGTGTTTGCCTGGTGCCTGTCATTCCCTGCTCTGCTGATTGTCTGGACACTGAACGGATTTTTTCAGGGCTGGGGCTGGCCGCCGTGTGCGCGCATTCTGACACACTGGTATTCACGCAACGAGCGCGGCTTCTGGTGGGGATTATGGAATATCTCCATCAACCTCAGCGGTATTACCCTGCCGCTGCTGACCGCCTGGCTGGCGACCCGTTACAGCTGGCAGACTGCCCTGATAGTCCCCGGTATTATCGGGATGGTCACCGGCCTGTGGCTGTGCGGCCGGTTGCACGGCACGCCGCAGGAGGAAGGATTACCGTCTGTCGGACAATGGCGGCATGACCCGTCAGAACTGCGTCAGGAGCAGTTATCCCCGCCGCTGCCGATGCGGGTGATCCTGAAAGAGACAATTTTATGTAACCGGATGATCTGGTTACTCGGTTTTTCCTACATTCTCGTTTATCTCATCCGGATGGCGATCAATGACTGGGGAAACCTGTGGTTATCCGAAACACACGGCAGCAATCTGCTCAGTGCCAACGCGACGCTGTCACTGTTTGAACTGGGTGGTTTGCTGGGTGCGGTCTGTGCGGGCTGGGGATCGGATATTTTATTCCGTGGTCAGCGCGCCCCGATGATTCTGCTGTTTTCCCTCGGCCTGTTTATTGCTGTCAGCGCCCTGTGGTTAATACCGATTCATCATTACGGACTGCTGGCGGTGTGTTTCTTCAGTACCGGCTTCTTTGTATTCGGGCCGCAAATGTTAATCGGACTGGCGGCGACAGAATATTGCCATAAAAAAGCCGCCGGTACGGTAACGGGTTACCTGGGTCTTTACGCCTACTTAGGGGCGGCAATGGCCGGGTGGCCGCTCGCGCAGGTCATGGCACATTACGGCTGGCAGGGCATGTTTACCCTGCTGACCAGTGCCGCGGCACTGACGGGATTACTGCTGATGCCGCTGCTGATAGCCAATGTCAGCAAGCGGGAACATCTGGCAGGCTCTGTTTCACTCTCCGGTGACAGAACCCTACAATAAGGAATAAACTTATAATGAAACTCAAGACTCTCTCTGCTCTCGCCGCTGCCGGTTTATCACTGGCCGCTGTTACCACATCCGCAAATGCCGCCGGTCGTCTGGTGGTTTACTGCAGTGCGACCAACGCCATGTGTGAAGCGGAAACACAGGCCTTCGCCAAAAAATATGATGTGAAAACCACGTTTGTCCGTAACGGTTCCGGCAGCACCCTGGCCAAAATCGAAGCGGAAAAACGCAACCCGCAGGCTGACGTCTGGTACGGCGGCACATTAGATCCGCATTCACAGGCGGGTGAGATGGATCTGCTGGAAGCATATAAATCCCCGAATTTAGATCAGATCATGCCGCAGTTCCGTGATCCGGCCAAACGCAAAGGTAACTACTCTTCTGCGGTTTATGTCGGCATCTTAGGTTTCGGTGTGAACAAAGACCGTCTGAAAGAGAAAGGCCTGCCAATCCCGACCTGCTGGAAAGATCTGACCAAGCCGGAATACAAAGGCGAAATCCAGATTGCTGATCCGCAGAGCTCCGGAACCGCTTACACCGCGCTGGCGACATTTGACCAGTTGTGGGGCACCGATCAGGCATTCGATTACCTGAAAAAACTCAACAGCAATATCTCCCAGTACACCAAATCCGGTATCGCCCCGGCGCGTAACGCCGCCCGTGGTGAATCCGCTATCGGTATCGGTTTCCTGCACGACTATTCTCTGGAAGTGGAAAACGGCGCACCGCTGGAGTTAATTTCACCTTGTGAAGGCACCGGTTATGAAATCGGCGGCATCAGTATCCTGAAAAATGCCCGTAACATGGACAACGCCAAACTGTTCGTTGATTTCGTACTGTCCAAAGAAGCCCAGGAAATCAGCTGGAAAGAGGGTAAATCTTACCAGATCCTGACCAATACCACGGCTGAATCCTCACCAATGTCACTGAAACTCTCTGATCTGAAACTGATCAACTACGATATGGATAAATACGGCGATGCAGATACCCGTAAGAATCTGATCAACAAGTGGGTCACCGAAGTCAAAATGAGTAAGTAATGTTGTCCGCCGCGCGGTGTCCTGCCGCGCGGTCTTGTTTTTATTATAATAATTATATTGTCTTGTCTCATTCAGCTGAGTGAGAACGGGCAAGGGAGATTCTTTAATGTCTGAAACCCTGACTCTGCCTTCAAAACAGGGACGGGATTCCATCTTCTTATGGCTGCTGATCGCGTGGCTGGGCTTTGCCCTGCTGCCGTCCTGGAGCCTGGATTATGGTTTAACCGACTCCACACCAGATGAAATTTTTGCCGCTTACGGCTGGAGCGGGCTGAATGTCAGCTGGCTCTGGTATCTTCTGCCGTCAGTGCTGTTTTTCCGTTCGCTGACGCCGGCATCCCGCGACCAGCGGGGACGTCACTATACCGATATCGCTGTCGCTGTTCTGACGGCAGTGGTGGCGGTTGTCAGCGCCGTATGGGAAGGAAAAGGCCTGGGCTATTCCGCTATCGTGCTGTTTATCTCACTCGGCATGATTATGACCCTCGCCCTTAAGCGCCTGGAATGGCTGGGCGGTGACCAGTTTGTTATCGGCTCGCTGATTGCGGTGGTCGGGCTGATTGCGCTGTTTATTGTGTTCCCGAGTGTCGCGATTTTTATTCCGATGTTCACCGACAATAACGGGGATTTTGCGCCGTTTGCGTTTGTATCGATTCTCACACAGTCCCATATTGTGCAGGTCATCTGGAACTCCGTGATGCTTTCGCTGGCAGTGGGTGCGGGCTGTACGTTCTTCGGACTGATTCTGGCAATTTATACCAGCCGTATCGCAAAACGCTCGGCGGTTATCGGCCGCGTGTTCTCCATTCTGCCGATTGTCACCCCGCCGTTTATTGTCGGCCTGGGTGTCACCCTGATGATGGGACGTTCCGGTTATGTGACTGAGTTCCTCGCCACCTATGCGGGACTGGAAAACACCAACTGGCTGTACGGTTTCACCGGGATCTGGCTGGCACAGGTGCTCGCCTTTACACCGATGTCCTTTATGATCCTCGACGGTGCCATCAAAACCATTCACCCGTCGCTGGAAGAAGCGTCTTACACCCTGCGCGCCAACCGTTTCCAGACGTTCTTCAATGTCTTTATGCCGCTGCTGAAACCGGCGCTGGCTAACGCATTCCTGATCGTGATTGTGCAATCCCTGGCAGACTTCAGTAACCCGCTGGTACTCGGCGGTAACTTTGACGTGCTCGCCACCCAGATCTATTTCTATATCACCGGTTCCCAGCTCGATTATCAGGCCGCCAGTACCCTCGGCGCTTCCCTGCTGGTCTTCTCACTGCTGGTGTTCTGTGTGCAGTATATGTGGATCGGCAAACGCTCTTATGTCACGGTGTCCGGTAAATCGTACCGCGGGGATGTCCAGCCGCTGCCTGCCGCGCTGGTCGCTTTTGTCACCACGTTCCTCGCTATCTGGGTCATCTTCAACCTGGTGCTGTACGGCAGTATTTTTTACGGCAGCTTTACCGTGAACTGGGGCGTGGATTACACCTTAACCCTGGATAACTTTATCAAGCTGTTCGGTCAGGGCATGAATGACGGCGCATGGCCTTCACTGCTCGACACCCTGCTCTACGCCGGGATCGCCGCACCAATCACCGCAGTGCTCGGTCTGCTGATCGCCTACATTGTGGTGCGCCAGGAATTCCGCGGCAAAAAGACCATCGAATTTACCACGATGCTCTGCTTCGCAGTGCCGGGTACGGTGGCGGGTGTGTCTTACATCCTCGCCTTTAACGATTCCCCGTTCTATTTAACCGGGACGGCGGCAATCGTGATTATCTCCATGACGATGCGAAATGTGCCGGTCGGTATCCGCGCCGGTATCGCCGGTCTGGGACAAATCGACAAATCTCTCGACGAGGCGTCACTCAGCCTGCGGGCCGGTTCGATGCGGACGATTTTCCACATCCTGCTGCCGCTGCTGCGTCCGGCGATCCTGTCTGCGCTGATTTACAGCTTTGTCCGCGCCATCACCACGGTCAGTGCCATTGTGTTCCTCGTGACACCGGATACCCGTGTGGCCACCGCCTATATTCTGAACCGCGTGGAAGACGGCGAGTACGGTGTGGCGATTGCCTATGGCTCAATCCTGATCGTCGTGATGCTGGCGATTATTTTCCTGTTCGACTTTTTGATTGGCGAAGCCCGTGTTTCACGTTCCAAAGCCAAAAATGCACAGTAATCATGGAGTAACCGACATGACACAACAAAGTTTTGTTGAATTAAAAAATGTGACTAAACGCTTTGGCACCAATACGGTCATCGACGATTTAAGTCTTTCTATTCCGGCGGGCAGTATGGTCACCCTGCTCGGTCCGTCCGGCTGCGGGAAAACCACCGTGCTGCGTCTGGTGGCGGGTCTGGAAAAACCGACCGAAGGTAAAATGTTTATCGATGGCGAAGATGTCACAGACCGTTCCATCCAGCAGCGTGATATCTGTATGGTGTTCCAGTCTTACGCCCTGTTCCCGCATATGTCCCTCGGCGATAACGTCGGCTACGGGCTGAAAATGCTGGGACGCCCGAAGGCTGAAATTAAAGAGCGTGTGGAAGAGGCACTGGAACTGGTGGATCTGGCCGGGTTCGGCGATCGCTTTGTCGATCAGATCTCCGGCGGACAACAGCAGCGCGTCGCCCTGGCCCGTGCGCTGATCCTCAAGCCGAAAGTGCTGTTATTTGATGAACCGCTGAGTAACCTCGACGCCAACCTGCGCCGCAGCATGCGGGAAAAAATCCGTGAATTGCAGCAGCAGTTCAATATCACGTCCCTGTATGTGACCCACGATCAGAGCGAAGCCTTTGCGGTCTCGGATATGGTGCTGGTGATGAACAAAGGGAAAATCATGCAGCTGGGCTCACCGCAGGAGCTGTATCGTCAGCCTGCCTCGAAATTTATGGCAAGCTTTATGGGTGATGCCAATATCTTCCCGGCCACACTGATTGGTGATGCCGTTGAGATTTTCAGTTATCGCCTGCCGCGTCCGCCGCAGTTTGTCACGGAAAAAACCAATGTCACCGTGGGCGTACGCCCGGAAGCCATTACCCTGAGCTTACAGGGTGATGAGAGCCAGCGCTGTACTGTATCTCACGTGGCGTATATGGGGCCGCAGTATGAAGTGACCGTCGACTGGCACGGACAATCGATGCTGTTGCAGATTAACGCCACACAATTACAGCCGTCTGTCGGCGACAGTCTGTTCCTGCAAATCCACCCTTACGGTATGTTTATTCTGCCGGAAGAGCGGTAATTTTTCCCTGAATGCAAAACCGCCTCCGTGAAAAGAGGCGGTTTTTTTGTGCTGCTCACAATTGCACGGTCAATTATTTTTTATAGCGGTAACCGGCTGAGAAATTCTCACGCGCCTGTTCCTGAGCAGTATCAAAGAATGCCGCCACTTCCGCTGCGGTCTGTTCCGGCAGCTTTTTCGCCGCTTTCTGAATACGGTGCAATGCTTCTGTCGCATCGGAACGGATTTTATCGGTATTCTGCTGTGTCAGCTGACCAAAACGTTTTTTCACATCCCCGTTGACGATAACAGTATCCACCCCGGACGCAGTGGTTTGCAGCACCACTGAGCCCGCAGGATAACTGGATGGCACAAACGCTTCTTTCTGGGAAACGATAATAATATCTGCTTTTTTACCTTTGCTGATGGAGCCGATTTCTTTCTCCATCCCCATCGCTTCCGCACTGCCGTGTGTTGCCCAGGTCAGCGCATCGCGCACACTCAGGTCAATACTGGTGGTGGTTTTACCGGTGCGGTTTGCTTCCGCTTCATTATCCATACAACGCTGGAACTGAAGACCCAGACGCATCTGTGAGAACAGATCACCGGAGCCGACACACACAATGTCGCTGCTCAGTCCGGGTTTAAAACCGTGGTCAATGCTGGCGCGGAACGGCGGACGCCCCATCCCCATCTGCATTTCGGTTTCCGGTGCGATAGAGACTTTACCGCCGGTTTCTTTCAGGATCTTCCATTCACTGTTATCGAGAGAAGTACAATGGATATGGAGATGGCCGGGCTTAAGCAGATTATTGTGTTTCAGCTCATGTAACCCTTTAAGAAGAATAGATTTTTCTGCCGCCCCGGTATGGGACGCCACAAAAATCCCCAGTTCATTGGCCAGCTCAATCTCTTTCGCGGTATCAGCAAACGGAATCGTACCGAAATCACTCAGCAGAACCCCCATCTGGTTGAGGCTTTTATTACTGTGACCGTAATAGTGCTGATGGATATTTTTCATGACCTCCAGGCGCTGCTGATGGCTGCGGAAGCGGTTACTGCCTTTATAATCATACGCCTGCATACCATAGGCATAGATACTGCGGATACCGGAGGCGCGCAGGGATTCAATCGCTGCCGGTGCATGATCCGGTGAGTTAACACAGTCACAACAGTCAAGAATGGTCGTCACCCCGGCGTTCAGTGCCTCCACTGATCCCACCAGCGCCGCCATACGGATATCTTCCGGCTCCATAACCGAGCCGATACCGTAGAAAGTGGAACCCAGGAAACCGGCCAGTGACATATCTGCGGAGATCCCGCGCAGCAGTGACATCCAGGTGTGACGGTGACTGTCGATAATCCCCGGCAGAATAATCCCGCCGTCGGCATCAATCAGCTCCGCATCAACCCCGGCAAATTTGGACACCGGACCGACATCGACGATTTTATCACCGTCAACCAGCACTGCGCCGTCAGCAATATCACCGTATTTTTCATCCATAGTGATAAGATAGCCGTTATAAATCAGCTTATTACGCTTATCGGTTTTGATATAGCGTTTATTTTTATCATCAGCACCCGCCAGCACGGCATTACCACCCGCTAATGCAGAATGGCTGCCGAGTACACCTGCAGCCAGCCCCGCAGTACCAAGACCGGCATTTTTCAGGAAAGACCGTCTTGACGGATCCTGCGCTTTCTCTGTCATTGAATTATTGCTCCTCACACAGTTAACAGATACCTACAAAATGTACTGTATAGTACATATTTAAAGTCTAACAAGACTAATTCGTATTAACCAGTACATATTGTGTGATTTTCTGTCCCGGCTGACACCGGACACAGTTTTTACCGTGCGCTTTTTTTATACTGACTGATATATTTTCTGTCTGAATATCAGGGAAGAAACAATAATGCGTCCGGCTTATTTGTTTGTCAGGGGACTGTCTGTACTGCTGCTGTGCGGGATGTTAAGCGGCTGCGGGGTATTTTATGGTGCCATGTGCGGTAGTATGGCCCTGTTTACGCCGTCAGAGTCAGTGACAAAAATCCCGCTGCCGGATGCGGTGACCGGCCTGCCGTATAATCAGACCATTGAAATCGCACGGAACACCGGGATGATCCCGTTTTATGTCAGTGATAAACCGGACTGGATGACGGTCACGCTGATGTCAGAAAATGAGACCGGTGAATGGCTTCCGCTTGCCACCAAAGAGGAATGGCAGACACGGGTGATGAAAGCCGGTCAGCGCCCGCTGATCGCCGCCCGTTTGCAGGGAATTCCACCTGAACGCGGCAACGTCCGTATAAAGATCAAAGGCGCAGCTTACGGCACTATGTGCGGAAGTTCTGATCCGGCCTATTCCCTGCGGCTGACCGTGAAAAAGGCGGAGTGATTACTTACTCCGTCGTTCCTGAATATACAGCACCACTGACGGCACACTCTGAATAATCAGCATGCGGAGAATATGGTTAAGCATCACAAAACCCGCATCAATGCCCATGGTAATCGCAGCAAATGTCATCGCTTCCATACTGCCCGGCGCCCAGGAAAGCAGCAGCACCGGGAAGGGAAATCCGGTCAGGTGAGAAGCACCGAATGCAATCAGCGCGGTCAGCATAATATTGATCAGCACCACCTGTGCGGAAATCACCATATTACGCAGCAGTGAGCGCAGCGGAAACAGCACAAAATAAAGCCCGATATACATGCCAATCAGCGTCATACTGATATCATTCAGCGGCAGCGGGAAAACAATGTAAGTACTCACCATACTCTGCACGGCGATCGCCGCACCCAGTGACGTCAGCATAAACGGGGCGGGAACATTGATTTTTTCCAGCACTTTGCCGGACAGATACCCGCACACCGCAATCACCAGCAGCCACAGTACGGACACCAGACTCTGCGGCGGAATATCCGCAGGCGGCGGGACAGGATGATCACTGCCGACCACCACGCCCGCCAGCATAATCAGGATGATCAGACGGATAGTATGCGAAATCACCACCTTCTGCGGCGGCGTACCGGTATGATCTGTCAGCGCCAGAATCGCCGCCATTGCCCCGGGTACCGCACCCAGCAGCGATTCCTGAACTGACCACCCCACCCGTTTGCGGAACCAGAGAAAACTGACCGTAAACTGTACGGCCAGACACGACACCATCGTGAGCATAATCAGCAGAAGATTATCAAACTGACTGAGATCGACACGGATAAACATCAGCCCGACGGATGTCCCGAGTACCATCTGAACAAAGGTTAATGTTCCCCCGGGGATAGTGAGCGAAACATTGAAACGGTGCACAATAATAATCAGAATGATGGGGCCGAACATCAGTGCCATCGGCACATTCAGATATGCCAGCCCTGACCCGGTGGCGAAACAGGCTGAAATTCCCGCTGCTGTTTTGATTATATTCATATTGTTATTATTTCAGCCGGTTGCCGGTACAGAAAATCAGTTTATCACCGGAACAAATTAATTACAGAGGATATAATTATGCGGGTTACTTTCTCGCCATCAGAGGCGGAGATCAGTGTGGTGCAGAATGGCCTGCGCGGGCAACGTATCGGTACAGCGTTAATTCGTCAGGCGCAGGAGAGCGCCCGTGAGCGTGGTGCAAAATTCGCCCGGGTGGATACTTTCAGTTTCCGGGCTCGCCCTTTTTATCTGAAAATGGGTTTTGAGGAAGTGCTGACACCGGAATTCTATCCCCGGACGCATGAGCGTATTTACTTCCGCAAGACATTATAACAGCCGTTATTACGGCTGTTCATCCTGCTGCGCCCGGCTGTCCGCCATGGCCTGATTCAGAATCGCTTTTGCCATCCACTGTGTAATATCAATGACTTCACCGTCATTCATCTTCCAGATATCTTTCATCACCAGGAACACTTCCGAGCCGTACACCAGTGAGAATGCGCGGACCACTTTATCCAGTGTTTCCTGATCGACATGCGCCTTCAGCGGCTCCGTGACATTGGCCAGAATCGCCTTACGGTGGCCTCTGACCAGTTTTTTCTCTTCATTAATCTGCGATTTGGCCGATGCCGAACGATCCTGCGCCCACTGCTGTAATGACACATACAGTGCTGCACGCAGTGCACCTTCGTGGCGGAACATTTGCGGATAAGCAAACGCCAGCAACTGCTCCATGCGGTCGCGGGTTTCCGGACTGTCAGAGCGCCAGGTCAGAATCGGCCCGAGGCTGGCATCGACTGTCGCGGCGATTAAATCACTTTGTGTCGGAAAATAGCGGTAAGCCGTTGCCCGTGACACCCCGGCCTCCGCCGCCAGTTCAGAGACTGACGGAATCGCGCCCTGTTCAAACAGGGTCAGCGCAGTATTAACCAGCAGATTAAATGTCCGCTTACGCGTGCCGGAGTAAGGTGTTCCGTCATCAGTACAGGCCATAACTGATTTTCCTTTCATGATTTCTGTGAATTTTTCGCGGCTATCTTACACAACATCCCTGCCCGCAACACCCTAATGCTGTTTTTTTGTCAAAAAAATGATTTAAATGTAGACAAATTGAGATGGATGTCTCAAAATCGTGCAAACAAAATGATACTACAGTCTCATTATGGTTATGATGCGTTATCAGACATCCGATATCCCTTTGAGGTTAACCATGAACAGCAATAAAGGCGCTGTCTATATCGCCACAACGCTTGATACCAAAAGTGATGAGATTTTTTATGTCAGTGAGCTGATTCAGCGCACCGGCCTGGCAGTACGGACTGTGGATTTAACCACAAAACCCGGTCAGCTGACCCGGGAAGCGGATGTCTGCGCCCGCGACGTCGCCGCCTGTCACCCTGACGGCGAAAGCGCGGTTTTCTGCGGCGACCGCGGCCGTGCGATTGCGGCTATGGCTGTCGCCTTTGAGCATTTCCTTGCAAAACAAAATGATATTGCAGCACTTCTCGGTTTGGGCGGATCCGGTGGAACGGCACTGATTACACCAGCAATGCAATCCCTGCCTGTCGGCATCCCCAAACTCATGGTTTCCACCATGGCCTCCGGTGATATTTCCGGCTATATCGGCGCAAGCGATATTGCCATGCTCTACTCTGTCACTGATGTCTCCGGCCTGAACCGAATTTCACGTAAAGTTCTCCGTAATGCGGCTAATCAGATTGCCGGGGCGGTTTACTTCTGTCAGGAAGAGCAGGTAACTGATAAACCTGCCGTTGCCCTGACGATGTTCGGCGTCACCACCCCGTGTATTCAGCAAATCAGCAAAGAACTGGAAGCGGATTACGATTGTCTGGTCTTTCACGCGACCGGCAGCGGCGGTAAAGCCATGGAAAAACTGACGGATGATCATCAGTTCGACAGTGTCCTTGACCTGACCACCACGGAAGTGTGTGACTATCTTTTCGGCGGCGTACTGGCCTGTGATGACGATCGTTTCGGTGCGGCAGCCCGCTCACAGACACCGTATATCGCCTCCTGCGGCGCACTGGACATGGTCAATTTCGGCCGCCCGTCCACGGTTCCGGAAAAATATGCTGATCGTCAGTTTTATCATCACAACGCCCAGGTCACCCTGATGCGTACCACCCCGGAAGAAAATGCACAGATGGGGCGCTGGATAGCAGAAAAACTGAACCAGTGTCACGGTGATGTCATTTTTATCATTCCGGAAGGCGGTTTCTCCGCTCTCGATGCTGAAGGTATGCCTTTCTGGTCGCCGGAAGCTGACCGCGCCTTTATTGAGGCGTTCGAAACACATTATAAACAAACAGAAAAACGAATTTTACGCAAATGCCCGTATCATATTAATGACCCGGAATTTACCCGTTTTGTCATTAACCAACACCAGCAATTACGGGCGAAATAAGGAGACACAAGATGCCACTTTCCCGTGACGCATTACTGAAAAAATTCAATGATATGATTTCACGCGGTGAACCGATTATCGGCGGCGGTGCCGGTACCGGTCTGTCTGCAAAATGTGAGGAAGCCGGCGGTATCGATCTCATCGTTATCTATAACTCCGGCCGTTACCGGATGGCAGGACGCGGCTCACTGGCCGGTCTGCTGGCTTACGGTAATGCCAATGAAATCGTTATGGATATGGCAAAAGAAGTGTTGCCGGTTGTCAAACACACCCCGGTACTGGCCGGTGTAAACGGCACCGACCCGTTCTGTCAGTTTGATAAATTCCTCGACGATATCAAAGCCACCGGATTTTCCGGCGTACAGAACTTCCCGACAGTCGGCCTGATCGACGGTAAATTCCGCGCAAATCTGGAAGAAACCGGGATGGGTTATGCGCTGGAAGTGGAGATGATCCGCAAAGCACGTGAAAAAGATCTGCTGACCACGCCGTATGTTTTCAGCCGTGAAGATGCCATTGCCATGACCAACGCCGGTGCGGATATCCTCGTGCCGCATATGGGTCTGACCACCGGCGGTAATATCGGGGCAGAAACAGCGACTACGCTGGATGATTGTGCTGAGATGATTAATGACTGGGCGAAAGCAGCAAAAGCGATTCGTCCGGATATTATTGTATTGTGTCACGGCGGTCCTATTGCGACACCGGAAGATGCACAATACATTTTAGATCGCTGCCCGGACTGCCACGGTTTTTACGGGGCCAGTTCCATGGAGCGTTTACCGACAGAAGTGGCACTAAAAGCCACCACCGAAGCATTTAAAAATATAACAAGATAATTAAATTATTTATTTCAAGTCAACACCAGGTGCCTGCAATATATATTGCAGGCATTTTTTTCATACAAAAAATCCGCCCTCATAAATGATCCGGCGGATTTGTATATATACCAGTTTTATTACGGATAAATATGCTTTTCAGCAACCATAATAATACTGTATTTAATTATGCACCTTTTTTCTGTGCTTTAATGCTTTTTGCATTACTGACAATGCTGGTCACGCCAAAACCGATACCTGCTGTTGCGAGGATCGGGCTCAGGCCTACAGCCGCACCGATACCGCCACCCAGCATTGCGCCGGATACTTTGAAGTTAGTTTTGTAGCCGCCTGCAGAACAACCTGCATCAACGATACCGCCGATAGCAGTGCCCATAGTAGCACCGATACCACCGAATACCAGACCCAGACCTAACAGGCCGCCATTAACTTCATTCATTTCCAGAGTTGTTAATTCTTTCATAATTTTATTCCTTTAATTCCCTATCGGGACAATATCCGTTACCGGGTTTTAACTAATAACCGCAGTAGTTCTTACAGGAAAAGATATAATTCCTGTAATTGTCCCGGAGTATACTCCTTCAGAACATAAAAAAAAATGGATTATTTATTTTGACTTACCAAACACTGTATTTTATGTAATTACACTTAGAAAAAAATATATTATTGCTATTTTAATTCACAATATAAGAATAAATTACGCAAGTATTAATACGCGTTCGCATATTAAAATCTCATTTTACGTTCACAATAATACACCAAATATTTACGCAACAATATTAAATACTCAAATCATGTTATTTACTGCGATAATTCTGATAATAGACAGGAATAGTAGCGTTATACCGGCTATTTTATGTAATTAAGTATAATTTCGGATACGATAAAATATCTCCTGAGACTAAAATTACCGTTTGAAACAGAGGCAGGCTACGTATGTTAACGGATAACTGTCTCTTTTAAGGATTGGAGTCCATATTGTTCCGGCAGGAAGCACTTGATAACAGGAAAATGAAATGGCGGGGGAAAGCGTTATTGCTGCCCGGAATTCCGCTGTGGATAATTATGGCCGCATGTTCCGTATTCCTGATAGTTTTTCTTATTTTTATTATTTTCGGATCTTACACCAGACAGGTCAATGCCACTGGTGAAGTCACCACATTCCCGCGGGCCGTTACTATTTATGCTAATGCTCAGGGGTTTGTCACGAAACAATATGTCCGTGAAGGCCAGCATATTAAAAAAGGGGATCCGGTTTACATAATCGATGTCAGCAAAACAACGTCCAGCGGTGTGGTCAGTGATAATCAGCGCCGGGAAATTGAAGGCCAGCTTCTGCGGGTTGATAGTATGATCACCCGCCTGGAAGATAATAAACGCGATACCCTGGATGCGCTGGAAAAACAAAAATCGCTGTATATTGATGCCTACAAACGTTCGGCAGGTATTGTAAAACGTGCCGAAGAAGGGATCTCCATTATGAAAAACAATATGGAGAATTACCGGTCCTATCAGAAACAGGGATTAATTAATAAAGACCAGTTGCTTAATCAGGTCGTGACTTACTATTCCCAGCAAAACAGCCTGCTGGGATTAAGTGGTCAGAACGAACAGAATGCCCTGCAAATTACCTCACTGGAAAGCCAGATCCTGACTCAGGCTGCGGAATTTGATAACCGGATTTATCAGATGGAACTGCAGCGCTATGAGTTGCAGAAAGAGATGGTCAATACCGATGTCGGCGGCGAAATTATTGTCCGTGCCCTGACTGACGGCCGTGTGGATTCCCTCGGCGTGACGGTCGGGCAGATGGTTAATCCGGGTGATACCCTGCTCCAGATCCTGCCGGAAGATATCAGTCAGTACTGGCTGGTGCTTTGGGTACCCAATGATGCACTCCCTTATCTGAACATCGGTGATGCCGTGAATATCCGCTATGAGGCGTTCCCGGCGGAAAAATTCGGCCAGTTCGCTGCCTCCATTCAGATGATTTCCAAAACCCCGGCCTCACCGCAGGAAATGATGACCTACGCCGGTGCACCAAAAGTCAGTCAGATGCCGCAGTCCATCCCCTACTACAAAGTCATTATCCGCCCGGAAAAACAGATGATTGCGTATGACGGCCGCGAACTCAGCCTGCAAAACGGTATGAAAGCCAATACCAGTTTGTTTCTGGAAAAACGAAAAATCTATCAGTGGATGGTTTCACCATTCTATGACATGAAGCAGAGCGCCTCCGGGCCGGTGGAATTCACCACGGAAAACCCGCTGGCAGGCATTATCGGCGAAACACAGAAACTGGCCGCACTGGCTGAGATCCCGTCACCGGATCACACTGAGGACACCACTCCGGTGGTTAACTCACTGGGTGCATTCGGAAAAACAGGAGCAGACACACCATGACAGAACGGATTCTGTTATCTGACCGGGAGGCCGTATGCGCCGTTTATCCTTAAAAAACCTGCTGGAAAAGCTCGACCTCAGCCTGCGCAGAAGCATTCCGGTTATTCACCAGACCGAATCATCCGAGTGTGGTCTGGCCAGCCTTGCGATGATCTCCGCGCATTACGGTAAAAGTATTGATCTGATTTCCCTGCGTCAGAAGTTCAATCTCTCGGCCCGCGGCGCGACACTGACCGGTCTCACCGGCATGGCGTCGGAGCTGGGGATGACCACCCGCGCCCTGTCGCTGGATATGGATGATCTGCCGAATCTGCGGCTTCCCTGTATTTTACACTGGGATTTCAATCACTTCCTGGTACTGGTCAAAATCAGCGGTAACAAATTTATTCTGCACGACCCGGCGTACGGCCGCCGGGTGGTCGGCGTCGAGGAGATGTCGCGTAATTTCACCGGCGTGGCCCTGGAAGCCTGGCCCGGCAGCACCTTCACCAAACAGGAGGTGGTAAAAAAACTCAGCCTGCGCAAGCTTATCGGTAATATTCACGGGCTGAAACAAGCTCTGCTGAAAATCTTCGCGTTTTCGGTGGTGATTGAGGCCATCGGGCTGATTATGCCGGTCGGTACCCAGCTGGTGATGGACCACGCGATCCCTGCCGGGGATCAGGGGCTGTTGTCCCTGATTTGTATCGGGCTGCTGTTCTTTATTCTGCTAAAAGCGGCCGTCAGTATGTGCCGCGCCTGGGCGAGCCTGGTGATGGAAACGCTGATCAACGTCCAGTGGCAGTCCGGATTGTTCACGCACCTGCTGCGTCTGCCGCTCAGCTACTTTGAGCGGCGTAAACTCGGAGACATTCAGTCCCGTTTCGGCTCGCTCGATATCCTGCGTACCACCTTTACCACCAGCGTGGTCGGGGCGATCATGGACGGCATCATGCTGATCGGCGTGTTTATCATGATGATCCTTTACGGCGGCAGTCTTACCTGGATTGTGCTGGCCTTTACCGCGGTGTATATCGGCCTGCGGCTGGCAACGTACGGCTATTACCGCCAGCTGTCGGAAGAGTCGCTGATTAAAGAGGCGCGCGCCGGGTCGTACTTTATGGAATCCCTTTACGGGATCACCACGGTAAAAACCCAGGGCATGAGCGAGCGCCGGGGTAATCACTGGCTGAATCTGAAAGTGGATTCCATCAATACCGGCATCCGCCTGACCAAAATGGATCTGATGTTCGGCGGGGTAAACACCTTTATTATGGCCTGCGATCAGATCGTTATTCTGTGGATCGGCGCCACGATGGTGATCGACAATACGATGACCCTCGGGATGTTTGTTGCGTTCAGTGCCTACCGTGAGCAGTTTTCTGACCGTGCCGCGTCCATCATTGAATTCCTGCTGCAACTGCGGATCATGAGCCTGCATAACGAACGTATTTCCGATATCGCCCTGAATGAGCAGGAAAATAAGAAGCCGGATGTACCGTACGAGCCGCAGATGCAGGCCGCCGGGCTGGAAACCCGCAGTCTGGCGTACAGCTATGACAGCCAGTCCGCACCGATTTTCCGTGATATTAATCTGTCGGTCGCGCCCGGTGAAAGTGTGGCGATCACCGGGCCGTCCGGTTCGGGGAAAACCACACTGATGAAAGTGCTGTGCGGTCTGTTTGAACCCTCTGACGGCAAAGTGTTTATTGATAACATCGATATCCGCCAGCTCGGCGTCAATAACTACCACAAAATGATCGCCTGCGTGATGCAGGATGACAAACTGTTTTCCGGCTCGATCCGCGAGAACATCTGCGGATTCACCGAAAATCCCGACGAGGAGTTAATGATAGCCTGTGCACAGGCCAGCTATATTCACGACGTGATTACATCGATGCCGATGGGATATGAAACGCTGATCGGTGAACTGGGTGAAGGGCTTTCCGGCGGGCAGAAACAGCGGGTATTTATTGCCCGGGCGCTGTACCGCAGACCGCGTATCCTGTTTATGGATGAGGCGACCAGTGCGCTGGATAAAGAGAGTGAATCTTACGTCAACCAGGCGATCAGTCAGTTGCCGATCACCCGGATTATTATCGCTCACCGTGAATCAACGATTGAGTCAGCGGACAGGGTGATTAAACTTGATAACCCTGCCGCTTAAAGTGAGGCTTACCGGTAGACCGGTAACAGGCTGAAGCTTGACAGAATATGCACCACCGCGTTCAGTACCCCGAAGCCCAGGATCAGCCAGATCATGGGCTCGCCACCCCAGACCCGGAACTGCGGGCTGCCGAAGCGTTTGCGGGATGCGCGGGCCAGCAGTGCCGGGACAATCGCGGCCCAGACCGTCGCCGCCAGACCGGCAAAGCCGATGGCATAAATAAAGCCGTCCGGATACAGCAATCCGCCCAGCATCGGCGGGGAGAATGTCACCACTGCTGTTTTCAGACGGCCGGTTTTACTGTCATCAAATTTGAATAAGTCCGCCAGATAATCAAACAACCCCAGCGTCACACCAAGGAATGAACTGGCCACCGCAAAGTTAGAGAACACTATCAGCAGCAGTTCCAGACCGCGGCTGTGCAGCACACCACTCAGCGCCTGAACCAGCACATCAATATTACCGCCTTTTTCCGCAATCGGAATAAAGTCCGGACGCGGAATATTCCCCATCGTACCGAGCATCCAGATAATATAGAGCACCAGCGCCATCAGTGTACCGATCGTCAGACAGCGGCGGATTTTGCCGGGCTCTTTGCCGTAATATTTCATCAGGCTCGGCACATTACCGTGGAACCCGAACGAGGCCAGACAAAACGGCAGGGTAAACAGGACATAAGGCAGATAAGAGGCGTCCGGCTGCGCCACATTCAGTAAGACCGCCGGTTTGACATTCCACAGCAGACCGCCGAATGTCATAAAGAATGTCAGGATTTTGGCACCGAGCACAATCGTCGTCATCCGGCTGACGGCTTTGGTACTCAGCCAGACAATAAACGCGACGGCAAGGGCAAACAGAAATCCGCCCATCCGTGCCGGAAGTGCAATCCCCGCCTGCGCGAAGGTGTGACTCAGTACCGAACCGCTGGCGGAAATATAGGCATAGGTCAGAATATACAATACGAACGCAATAGTCAGGCCATTAATAATATTCCAGCCATTTCCCAGCAGATCGCGGGTGATCGTATCAAAACTGGAGCCAATCCGGTAATTCAGGTTGGCTTCCAAAATCATTAATCCTGAGTGCAGCATACAAAACCAGGTGAATACCAGTGCTGCAATCGACCAGAAAAACCATGCACCGGACATTACCACCGGCAGGGAAAACATCCCCGCACCAATGATAGTTCCGCCGATAATCATTGCTCCGCCGAATACTGACGGCGAAACAGAGGACGCAGGAACAGTAGCCATAAGAGTACCTCTGGTGGCTTAATATTATCGTTATGTTTGAAATCAGGAGGATGCAGGGCATCCTCCTGTAAGACGACAGGGTTACATGACAGGTTTCAGGCGGGCGACAAAGTGACGCAGAACCGGCGGTTCATAGGTAAATGTCAGCCCTTTGATATCCGCGGCTTTTTCTTTCAGCCGGATAAAGGCATCCGCGATATAATCCATATGGTCATTGGTATAGACACGGCGCGGGATCGTCAGGCGCAGCAATTCCATCGGTGACGGCTTCTGAATACCGGTTTCCGGGTCACGTCCCAGCAGCAGCGAACCGATTTCCACCCCGCGGATACCGGACTCCAGGAACAGCTCGTTATTCAGCGCATGTGCCGGGAACTGATCCCCCGGGATATGCGGCAGCATTTTCTTCGCGTCGACAAAGACAGCATGACCGCCGACCGGATACTGAATCGGAATGCCGGCTTCGCGCAGGCGTTCACCCAAATATTCCACCTGAGTGATACGGTAGCGGAGGTAATCCTCATCCATCCCCTCTTCCAGTCCGATAGCCAGTGCTTCCATATCACGCCCGGCAAGACCGCCGTAAGTGACAAAGCCTTCCATCGGCACACAGCGGGTGCGCACTTCGTTAAACAAATCTTCGTCATCACGGAAACAGCACAGACCGCCGATATTGACCAGTGAATCCTTTTTCGCCGACATTGTCAGCATATCGCCGTATTTATACATCTCTTTGACGATCTCTTTCACTGACTTATCCGCATACCCTTTTTCGCGCTGTTTGATAAACCAGGCGTTTTCACAGAAGCGGGCTGAGTCAATCACCACCGGGATATCGTACTTTTTGGCGATCTCATACACGGCTTTCATATTTGCCAGTGAAATCGGCTGACCGCCGGAACTGTTACAGGTCACGGTGGTGACAATCGCCGCCACATTTTTCGCACCGTGCTCTGCAATCGCCGCATTGAGCAAATCTAAATCGAAATCCCCTTTCCAGTCATAATAGGTTGTTGTATCAAAGGCTTTTGGTGTAACCACGTTAATCGCTTTCGCGCCGTTTAACTCCACATGGGCAGCCGTGGTATCAAAGTGGAAGTTGGAGATAAAGACCGGCTTATCCGCCCCGGATTTGCGGCGGCGGGCGATCAGTGACGGAAACAGAATTTGCTCGGCACCGCGGCCCTGGTGTGTCGGGATAGTAAACGGATAGCCAATCAGTTTTTTCACCTGATCACAGAGATGATAGTAGTTACGGGAACCGGCATACGCCTCATCCCCCATCATCAGCCCGGCCCACTGGCGGTCACTCATCGCACCGGTACCGGAATCGGTCAGCAGGTCAATAAAGACCACATCACCCGGTAATAAAAACGGGTTATATCCGGCTTCCTTCAGGGCAACTTCCCGCTCATTACGGGTTGTCATCCGGATATTTTCGACCATTTTAATACGGAACGGCTCAGGAATACGTTTCATTATTTTACTCTCCGGTTTCGGGCTGCCGGATATATTTATCCGCTGCATTTTCATGAAAAGAAAATGCAGAAATACAGCCACGTTATATCAGCGTGTTTTTAATTAATTTTTGTGGTAATACGCGGACGGAGAATTACTCAGGGAAGAAGTTTGAAATGCGATGATCAATATTGAACCATGCCTGCACGAGGCAGACACCGGCAAGATGACTTGGGATGGATAAGAAATTCATACACAAAGCCCTCTGGGTGGATAAGTAATGCACAAAATTACATTGAATAGTTCTTTTGTCTATGATCAACATCTCAATTATTGTATTTGTATATATTAAATAATCATGATGATTTCATATAAAAATCAATATAAATTAAGCATTACTAATCAATTGCCGTGGTAATTAATTACTCTCTCATTTGTTATCTGTATCCTGTACTAATAAAAACAGGAATAACACCTGAAAGCATCAGGTTCCCCTGTATTTTTTATATTTATAAAAAATAGTTGTGACAATAACATTGCGGATATAACAGTTAATTTAATTATCCGTTTTCCCGATAATAAAAAAGTGGTTTTCACCACTTTTTTCAACGCTGTTTTGTGACTGAAATATCACTACACCAGTTTACTGATCCAGCTGTTCACATCACCGGCCAGGAAATTCACCGGCGGGATCTCAATCACGCTGTATGCCCCCGGCTGCTGACGGCAGGCGGCACGTGCCGCAGACACCATAAACTGGGAGGTCAGTGCCGGGTTATTGATACGCATGCTGTATTCAAACAGCTGGTTATGCGTTTTACCGGAAACCCCTTTGTGCGTCATGGAAACACCGTGTCCCACATCTTTCAGGGCATCCACGCTGTCCACCTGACGGACATGTGTCTCATCGGAGGCAAAATAGCTGTCGGCTTTCAGCGCGGCAGTCACGGTCTCAATATCATGCCCCTGCTCAATCTCAACATAAACCATGCGGCGATGGACACCGGTGCCCAGCGGGATGGTCATGGAAAGCGCATCTTTCACCCCGGGGATCGCTTTGGCGGCGACACTGTGGCCCATGCTCATTCCCGGCCCGAAGTTGGTATAAGTCAGCCCTTTCGGTGCCATCGCCTGCATCAGCGTGCGGATAATGGAGTCGGACCCCGGATCCCAGCCTGCCGAGATAATAGCAGTACACTCACCGGCGCGGGCAATCGGGTCAAGATGTGTTTTCAGCGCGACAATGTCACTGTGAACGTCAAAACTGTCCACGGTGTTAATCCCCAGTGCGAGGATCTCTGAGGCAACCGCACGGATAGCGCGGGTCGGTGAGCACAGCAGTGCCACATCCACCTTGCCCAGTTCACGGATATCCGCCACCACCGGATACACAGAGTGTGCATCAGCAGCAGACGGATTGCGTCGTACAATCCCTGCAATGTCAAAATCAGCGGCAGCTTCCAGCGCCTCAATCGCATATTGTCCGATATTGCCGTAACCAACGACGGCGGCTCGTATTTTTTTCACGGAATTCTCTCTGTCATCATTGATTAGTCTGATAAGGAAATCATACTTATTTATGAAAGGAAACATTGATTTCTTAATTAGTTATGAAAAAAATGTTTTATTTTTCACCTTTCGCTATTCTCAGTAATATTATCCTGGTAGAATCCGGCTCCCTGTATCCGTCCCGGAACAAAAATCACACTCTTTACAGAAGGTCGTCATGCATCAGTCTGATGTGACAGAGCGCGGGCTCTTTTCCTTAAGCTGGCCGATTTTTATCGACCTGTTATTACACTTTTCCACCTTCCTGATTAATACCTGGATGGTCAGCCATGTGTCGTCAAAATATCTGGCGGCGATGGCGGTCGGTAACCAGGCATTTGACCTGTTTATCACTATTTTTAACTTTATCAGTGTCGGATGCAGCGTGGTCATCGCCCAGTATATCGGGGCGGGAAGACGGGATAAGGCCAGTCAGGCAATCCATATCTCCATCGCGTTCAACCTGTTGCTCGGATTATTGTCCGCCGGATTTACCATTATTTTCGGTTATAAAATTCTGGAATTGATGAATACGCCGGAACATCTGATGGAAGATGCCTTTAACTATCTGCATATTCTGGGGATTTGTTTAATTCCGGAAGCGGTGACCATCATTCTGGCGGCCTGTCTGCGGGTGTACGGCAGAGCCAAACCGGCAATGTATGTCACGCTGGTCGCCAACGTGGTGACTGTTGTCGGTAACTGTATTGTGCTGTACGGCCTGTTCGGCCTGCCGCAGTACGGGCTGGTCGGTGTTGCCTGGTCCACCGTGGCCGGACGCCTGATTGCCGTGGCGCTGTTGTGCGGTCTGCTCTTTTACGGCCTGCGGATCAAATTCGTGCCGCGCATGCTGTTTCACTGGTCTAAAAATATGCTGAGGCAGATCCTGCATGTCGGTCTGCCGTCTGCCGGGGAGAACCTGGTCTGGATGCTGCATTATATGGTTGCCATCGCCTTTATCGGGCTGATGGGTGAAACCGCGCTGGCAGCGCAGACCATCTACTTCCAGTTATCACTGTTTATTATGCTGTTCGGGATAACCATCAGCATCGGGAATGAAATCCTGGTCGGGCATCTGGTCGGGGCAAAACGCTTTGAGGATGCCTATCAGCGCGGCATGAAAAGCCTGAAAACCGGCTTCTTCAGTACCATTCCGATTGTCTTTCTGTTCTGGCTGTTCCGTGATCACCTCGCTTACGGGCTGAGTGATGATCAGGCGGTGATTAAACTGCTGCTGCCGCTGTTCCTGCTGTCGGTCTTTTTAGAGCCGGGACGCACGCTGAATATTGTGATGGTAAACGCCCTGCGTGCCGCCGGTGACGCCCGTTTCCCGCTCTGTACCGCCCTGTTCTTTATGTGGTGTGTCGCGCTGCCGGTCGGCTATGTGCTCGGCATCAAACTGGAGATGGGAATACTCGGGATCTGGATTGGTTTTCTGTGTGATGAGTGGCTGCGCGGGCTTGTGAATACATGGCGCTGGCGCTCGAAAAAATGGCAGTCAAAACGGCTGGATATTGAAGGCTGATAAATCAGTCAGAATCCCCGCTGCAATTGTGCAGCGGGAACCACCTCAATCACCAGCTTGTTACACCAAAATACATCAGATTAAAGAATAAATACGGGATTATATGCTGATAAATAGCCGGATACGCAGTTTTTCGTGACTGATATCACGGGTTCACATCACACTTTTTTATTTATGCATAACATAATGCATACAAATCACATTCAATAATATATTTAAATCAAATAGTTAGATAAGTATTTTTATCTCTTTTCACCTCCGGACAATTTCTTGCTTCATTCCCCCTTATCCGCCCTATTTTTTATTCCCCGGAGAAAGTTTTTCTCCGGATTCTGAAAATACCCCTGAATTGTGAAAGGATTTTTCTGCTGCCCTTTCGGTACACTGAGCCACATAACGGATTCGCGTATTTAAGGCTGAAAAATGGCAACACATCACACCCCTGATCAATGGAATAATTTTGTCGCAGTATTGCGTCAGTCAGTCAAACCGGCGACAGGCTGCACCGAACCGATTTCACTGGCGCTGGCTGCCGCAAAAGCAGCCGCATGCCTGCGCGGTGCACCGGAACAGATCCGCTGCTTTGTATCTCCGAACCTGATGAAAAATGGTCTTGGTGTCACCGTTCCGGGAACAGGGATGACCGGCTTGCCGGTCGCGGCAGCACTCGGGGCTATCGGCGGACAACCGGATGCCGGTCTGAATGTGTTGTGTGGTGTGACCGCAGACGATATCGCGGCCGGAAAAGCCTTTCTCGCCTCCGGTGCGGTATCGGTGGAAATCAAAGAACCGTGCAGCCACGTCCTGTACTCCGAAGCCACGGTATACAGCGGTGACGAACAGGCGACAGTCACTATCTGCGGTGATCATACCCATGTGACAGAAATCAGTCACAACGGCACCATTATTTACCGGGATGATGCCATCACGCATCAGGGCGGCAGTGATAATCCGTTTGCCGGTGTCTGCACCCGTGATATTTATGATTTCGCCACTCAGGCACCGGTTTCGATGATCAATTTTATGCGGCAGGCCGCTGATCTGAATGACGCACTGGCCCGCGAAGGGATGTCTAACCCGTACGGGTTACAAATCGGCCGCTCGCTGGAGAAACAGCGTGAGCGCGGACTGCTGTCAAAAGACCTGCTGTCCGACATTATGATCCGTACCTCTTCAGCCTCGGATGCCCGTATGGGCGGCGCACAACTGCCTGCGATGAGTAACTCCGGTTCCGGTAACCAGGGGATCGCCGCAACCCAGCCGGTAGTGGTGGTAGCGGAATATTTACAGGCGGATGAGGAACAGCTTATCCGGGCCCTGACATTATCCCACCTGATGGCGATTTATATTCACAGCCAGTTCCCGCCGCTTTCCGCGCTGTGTGCGGCCACCACGGCCTCCATGGGTTCCGCGGCCGGTATTGCATGGTTATTTGAAGGGAAATACGAGCCGGTGGCGATGGCTATCAGCAGCATGATTGGTGATATCAGCGGGATTATCTGTGACGGTGCATCCAACAGCTGCGCGATGAAAGTCTCCAGCGGCGTCAGCGCAGCCTATAAAGCCGTGCTGATGGCGATGAACCAGCAGTGTGTCGGCGGTAATGACGGCATCGTCTGCAACGGCGTGGATCAATCCATCGCTAACCTCTGTGCGCTGGCCAGTCTCTCTATGCAGCACACCGATGTGCAGATTATTGAAATCATGGCAAACAAGGTAAAATCAGCCTGATTTTTCCGGGTTTGGCTTTTTAAGGAAGCCCCCTTTCCTTTACCGGCCGCACCGGCCGGTTTTTTCATGCTTTCAGCGCTGTTATCACGCTGTCAGAGTGGCAAACGCATTGCGGATTTCCTGCTCCGGCAGCTGCATACCGATAAAAATCAGCACACTCTGTTTTACATCATCCTCACGCCATTCGCGGTCAAAATCCGCACTGTACAGGCGCTGGACGCCCTGGAACAATAAGCGGCGCGGCTCATCTTTAATCCAGAGTAACCCTTTGTAACGCAGCATATTATCGGCATAGCTGAGTAACAGGGTTTCCATGGCGCGGGAAATCGCACTGATCTCCACCGGTTTATCCATGGTGATCACCAGTGACTGAATATCATTTTGCTGTTTCGGCGCAAAGCGGAACAGCGGTTTGCTGATTTCCACATTATCATCCAGCATAAAACCGCCGACATTAAACAGCAGGTTCATGTCGATTTCACCGTTAACCACTTTATATACCGGGGCTTTGGCGTTAATCCGCTGCAAACGGGCCAGCAGCGCCTCATTATCCGGCTCAACGTCTGTTTTGGTCAGCAGAATGCGATCCGCGTAGCCGATCTGCGCCTGGGCGATAGTAAACTGATCCAGCTGCTGCTGTGCATGCACCGCATCCACCAGCGTGATAATGCCATCCAGCACATAACGCTCACACAGTTTCTCATTGGAGAAAAAGGTTTGTGTGATCGGCCCGGGATCGGCCATCCCGGTACATTCAATCACCAGACGGTCAAAATCGATTTTGCCGCTGTCCAGGTTTTCGCACAGGTCGAGTAATGCATCTTCCAGCTCACTTGAGCGGCTGCAGCAGATACACCCGTTACTCAGGGTTTTTATCTGCGTGGCGCGATCACCGATAATTTCATCATCAATCGGCACCTCACCGAATTCATTTTCAATCACGGCAATTTTCTGCCCGTGCTCCTCGTGGAGAATATGGCGCAGCAGTGTGGTTTTTCCGGCTCCCAGAAAACCGGTCAGAATGGTCACGGAGATAGGTTGCATAATCGAGTCCTTCTTACAGACAGACAGCGGAACAAAGGCTGTCAGAGTAACAAATAACACGGATAATAAAAAAATATCCCCGCACAATGTGACTGACATCATACGGGGGATGAGATTTCAGCGTTACTGCATGCTGTTATCAGTGTGAGGAGGAGACTTTAATTCCCTCTTCCGGAACAGGAATATACGGTGTTTCGCTGTCAGTACGTTCCGGATTTTTGCTTGCTTTCATCGCGGTACGGATACCGTAGAAGATGATGCTGTACACAACGACCAGGAAGATAATACTCAGCCCTGCGTTGGTGTAGTTATTCACCACGATGTGCTGCATATTGGCAACCTGTTCAGGGGTTAATGCCCCGCCTTCCGCGATGCGGCGTTTGTACTCGCTTGCCAGCCAGAAGAAACCTTCCAGTTGCGGGTTGTCACTGAACAGTTTCAGGCCCAGCGCCCAGGTGGTACAAATCAGCAGCCATACCGCAGGGATAGTGGTTACCCAGATATATTTGCTGCGCTTCATCTTAATCAGGACAACGGTGGACAGAACCAGTGCAACAGCGGCCAGCATCTGGTTGGAGATACCGAACAGCGGCCACAGGCTCTTAACGCCGCCCAGCGGATCAACCACGCCCTGATACAGCAGATAACCCCACAGACCCACACAACCGGCAGTACCGATCACACCGGCAATGAAGGAGTCGGTTTTCTTCAGGAACGGAACGAAGTTACCCAGCAGATCCTGGAGCATAAAGCGGCCGGAACGGGTACCCGCATCCAGTGCAGTCAGGATAAACAGTGCTTCAAACAGGATACCGAAGTGATACCAGAAGCCCATATCCGCCGCAGGAATGATTTTGTGGAACACATGCGCGATACCGACCGCCAGTGTCGGTGCACCACCCGCACGGTTGAGGACAGACGGCTCACCGATATCTTTGGCGGTCTGTAAAATCTCTTCCGGCGAGATAACAAAGCCCCAGGAACTGACTGTTGCCGCAGCCTGCGCGGTCACATCTTTCAGCTGCGCCATGATCATCGGTGCATCAGCGGTGCCGAGGTTATGCAGATCCGGCATGGTGATACCCAACGCGGCAGGCGGGGTGTTCATCGCGAAATAGAGACCCGGTTCGATAATGGATGCTGCAACCAGCGCCATCACCGCCACAAAGGATTCCATCAGCATGGCACCGTAACCGATATAGCGGGCATCAGTTTCACAGGCCAGCAGTTTCGGTGTGGTACCGGATGCAATCAGGGCGTGGAAGCCGGAAACCGCACCACAGGCAATGGTAATAAACAGGAACGGGAACAGAGCACCTTTCCAGACCGGACCGGTTCCGTCAACGAACTGTGTCATCGCCGGCATTTTCAGGTCAGGGTTAAGAATTACGATCCCCACTGCCAGACCGACGATAACCCCGATTTTCAGGAAGGTCGCCAGGTAGTCACGCGGTGCCAGAATCAGCCACACCGGCAGCAGTGCGGAAACAAACGCATAGCCGATCAGCGCATACGTGATCGTGGTATCTTTAAAGGTCAGCGCAGGGCCCCAGTACGGGTCTGCGGCAATCACGCCACCGAACCAGATAGCGGCAACCAGCAGCACGATACCGATGACAGACACTTCACCAACCCGTCCCGGCCGGAGATAGCGCATGTAGATCCCCATAAACAGGGCAATCGGTACGGTCGATACGACGGTGAACACACCCCACGGACTTTCTGCCAGTGCTTTCACCACAATCAGGGCCAGCACGGCGAGGATGATGATCATAATCAGGAAACAGCCGAAGAGCGCGATAGTGCCCGGCACGGTTCCCATTTCTTCTTTAACAATCTCACCCAGAGATGCACCGTTACGGCGTGAGGAGATAAACAGCACCATAAAGTCCTGTACCGCCCCTGCCAGTACCACACCGGCCAGCAGCCAGAGTGTGCCCGGCAGATACCCCATCTGCGCGGCAAGTACCGGCCCGACTAACGGACCCGCACCGGCGATCGCGGCAAAGTGGTGACCGAACAGAACGTTACGGTTAGTCGGAACATAGTTCAGACCATCATTATTGATGACCGCCGGTGTTGACCGGGTCGGGTCCAGTTTCATAACCTTTGTTGCGATATACAGACTGTAGTAGCGGTACGCCACCAGATAGACTGATATCGATGCAACAATGATCCATAATGCACTGACATGCTCGCCGCGGCGTAAAGCCACAACGCCGAGACAGAAAGCACCTATAATCCCCAGGATAAACCAGGGTATGTGCTTAAATAAGCGATTAGAGTTCATAACGCACCTTAAATGTGACTGTGATAATCAAAATGATCCGTATCCGTACGGAAAAAGTGTTTCAGCCCGAATAAAATAGAAACTTCCTGCAAGTGTGTTTTATGATAGGAAAATCAAGGCGGGAAACGGGGATTATCCCGTAAGCGGTTATATAGCCGATTAAGCGGTCACTTTTTGCCGCCGGGCGGTTTTATCCGTCCCCCGGGGCGGTAAAATTTGTGATCGGGTTAACGTTATGTTTTTTAAATTTTTTCATGCTTTTTGTTAATTTTTTATGAAACTGTGCTTTTATCCGTTTTTCTCCGTAATTTATGACCAGAAACCGACAGAAGACCGTAACCGATATGACTAAAAAATCCGGCACACCTTCCGGCAATCTCCGTGCTTATGCCGATAAGCAGACACAACGTAATATGTTGTTTCAGCGTGTTCTCCGCCTGCTGACGTTCAGTGTGCTTTTTCTGGCCGGCTTTATCATTTATCAGACATGGCAGACACAACAGAACGATGTCTATGCGGACGGGCAGATAACCGGTTACCTGAAAACAGAAGTGCGCGATACCCGTTCAGGGCAGCAGCTGGTTGGCTGGCCGGTGGTGAAATTCGTGACGGCGGATAATAAAATCGTGACATTTACCTCACCGGATCATCTGTTATGTCAGACGCAGTGCGAAAATGGCCCGATTGGTGTTTATTATCAGAAAGATAATCCGGGAAAAGCGCAGATTGCAGACTTCGGTGCGCGTTACGGTGAAATCATTGTCTGGAGTGTGATCGCCTTTATTCTGCTGGTGACCTATATTCTGCACAGCCGGCGGCTGCGTATTCTCGCGCGCCGCCGTTACGGCAGTCCGTCATAACGGGAGAGGCGTCCGGTCAAATCCGGTGATCAGGCCATTGGTATCGATACGGAACCAGCGGCCGCCGGTCCACCAGGAGTGTTCGCCGTCCCCTTTTGTCACACAGCGCACACCGACCTCAGCCACACCATTCTTATAAGGATGCGCACAGTCATAAATCGCCGGAATCACCAGTTTCCCGGTTACGCTGTCCGCGAAGCCGATTTTATCGCCAATCTTTATCCTGTATCGCCCTTCTGACGCATAATCCGGCCCGTTATCGAAAAAATACGGCTCATAAGGCTCCTGAAGCGAGACATCCTTAAAATGAAAGCCGTAGCTCTTCTTATCCTGATACAGACAGAGCTGATACGGATTTTCCGGCCTGAAACAATTATCTGCATCGTCAGGGTTTTCCGCATGTGCCCGCACCCAGCCGCGGGCTTTTTCTGCCTGCACATCCGTACCGGCAAAGGCGGTCAGCGGCAGCAACATCACAAATACGATTCCCGGTATTCTGCATTTCATCGGTTATTCCTCAGCCTGACCACGGTCTGTGATGCCTTCCTCCTTCTTATATATACGGGATATATACGGGAAGGCCATCACCGATATTACCCCGGTCAGCCGGTGACGACCACCGACGCCGCTGCCTGTTTTGCCGCCGCCACCGCTTCCTGTACGGTCGGTGCCAGTGCCAGCGCCACGCCCATGCGCCGGTGGCCGTCAATCTCCGGTTTGGCAAACAGACGCAGTTGCACGGTCCCTGTCAGAGCCTGTTCCAGCCCGCTGTAACGGACATCATCACTGCTCAGTGACGGCAGAATGACCGCTGAGGCTGCCGGACGGTACTGAACTATCTCTCCGGCCGGTAACCCGAGAAACGCCCGCACATGCAGGGCAAATTCAGAAATATTCTGTGAAATCAGCGTGACCAGTCCGGTATCGTGGGGACGCGGGGACACTTCATTGAAAATGATATCCTCACCGCGGACAAACAGTTCGACACCAAACAAACCATAGCCGCCCAGACCGTTAACGATAGTCGCCGCCACCTGCTGCGCCTGTGCCAGAACCGTCTCCGGCATAGCCTGCGGCTGCCAGGATTCACGGTAATCCCCGCGCTCCTGACGATGACCGACCGGTGCACAGAAATGCACACTATCTGCCGCACGGACAGTCAGCAGGGTAATTTCATAATCAAAATCAATCATCCGCTCGACAATAACCCGCCCTTTCCCGGCACGTCCTGCCTCCTGGGATGCAAGCCAGGCATCATGCAGTGTACTTTCATCACGGATGATGCTCTGCCCTTTACCCGATGAACTCATCACCGGTTTGATAATACAGGGAAATCCGATTTCACCGGCGGCGCGGATAAAAGACGCCTCATCATCGGCAAAACGGTATTCTGATGTCATCAGCCCCAGTTCTTCTGCGGCCAGGCGGCGGATACCTTCACGGTTCATCGTCAGTTTTACCGCATTGGCACAGGGCACAACATGAAAACCTTCCTGCTCAAGCCGGTACAGCGTGTCTGTCGCAATGGCTTCTATTTCCGGCACAATATGATCAGGCTGTTCTTTCCGGATAACCGCTTCCAGTTCCGCGCCATCCAGCATATTGATCACATAGCGGCGGTGCGCGATATGCATCGCCGGTGCATTGTCGTAACGATCCACCGCGATCACCTCAATACCGAGGCGCTGACACTCAATCGCCACTTCTTTACCCAGTTCACCTGCACCCAGCAACATCACCTTTGTTGCACCCGGGCGTAATGCCGTACCTAATGTTGTCATCACTGTCACCTGTTCATGAATACCGGAAAATTGCGCGCCATTATATACGCAATCGTTTGCCTTAGTCACGAAATAAGCAGATAACCGGCCATCACAGTGATCGGCGGGATCGTATCCCCAGAGCGGCTTTAGCCGTATTTTTCCGGTGATGGCGGATAAGCGACAGAATACAAAACAGTAATCCCAGCCAGATTAATGAGAAGCTGACACCTTTCACGGAATCAAAATGCTCATTAAAGAGGAATACCGCCAGCAGGAACTGAATGGTCGGCTCCAGATACTGCGCCAGGCCAATCGTCGTCAGTGTGGTGGAACGCACCGCCGCCGTGAAGAACAACAGCGGCAGCAGTGTGACAGGCGCTGTCAGAATAAAGCAGATGCGGGTAAAGGTATCCGCTGTGCTGAACGTGCCCGTTCCGCTGCCTGCCGGCCAGAAATACAGTGCAATCGCCACCGGCAGCAGCCAGAGGCTTTCAATCAGCAGTGAGGTCGTCAGATCATAGCGGATAAATTTGCGGATAAACCCGTAAAGCGCAAAAGCGGACCCCATTATCAGTGCCAGTTTCGGCAGGCTGCCATACTGATAAAGCTGATAACCGACACCGGCGCAGACAAAAATCAGTGCCGTTTTTTCTGCCGGCTTCAGTCGTTCATGCAGGAAAGTCACGCCCAGTAAAATAGAAAACAGCGGCGTAATGAAATACCC
The DNA here is from genome assembly GCF_019242955.1 of Morganella morganii. GTDB lineage: Bacteria > Pseudomonadota > Gammaproteobacteria > Enterobacterales > Enterobacteriaceae > Morganella > Morganella sibonii. The sequence continues at coordinate 798,307 of NZ_CP066129.1, read as the reverse complement.
CATACTGGCTTCCAGCACCAAATCATGTGTCATTGAGTAGGTAAACGTGCACCAGGATATCGCCATCACACTGGTACTGAGCAAACAGAGAAGCAATGAACGCTTATCCTCCCATACCGCTTTTATCCGGGTACGGTTTTTTAAAAAGACACGAACAAACAATAGCAGCGGAATTGACCAGAGAACACGCTGGGATAACAACTCTGCGGGCTGCGCACCGGGCAGCAGGCGGTAAAAAAGCGGAGTGATCCCCCAGAGAAAATAAGAAAAAATCGCCAGCATTGCGCCGGATCGTAAAAACATGGTTCAGCCAGTCCTGTTTATCATTATGTTATGGTTATCATACCCCCCTGCCTTAAAAATCCCATGAGCCTGCTCAATTTATTACCTGCCTCAGTTTGACTCCGGACACGTCATATTATATTCACCGGGACCGATACATTTACCACGCAGTTATAACTATGAAATATCAATTTCGCTTGATTTTCAAACTGGTAACGTTAACATAATAAGTATTATTAACAGTCCGTTTTTGGGTATAATTCCTAATATTTGATGTTAACGTTAACTTTGAGTAGTTATAGCTAGATAGATCCCCTGATTTTTTATACCCTTAAAATCAGAGTCATTCATAATGTATTGATGATAAAAGATAAATAATCATTTAATGTTCATTTTAATGACAAACAGAGTAACACATCAGACATTTACCTCCGGAGATTGAAAAATTTTTCGTGCGGTAGCTTTGTCTCTGAAAAATGTCGTTTCCTTTTTTTAATTGATTATTTTAACGTTAACATTAAGAGATAAGTAATAATAACTACCTCTTTTAGAGTCAAAAACAAAGAAACAACATTAAAGTATGAAATTAAAAGTTTTGTGTTTAGCCCGGACGGAATTAATACTTAATGTTGCGCTCAAAGCAACAGATAAATCCGTAATTGCAAAAATAGCAGTGCACTGATTTTCTCCGGCAGCCCCCTTTGGGTTAATTAAAAAAATTAACCAAACGGGAACAGGCAAATGCAGGTAAAAAAGAGAAAGGATAACGGAGACACCGGAGTGTCAGAGAGAATCTCTGCTGAGTATCCGGCAGGGGACATAAGTCATCCCGGATGGTTCCCGTTCTTCAATAAGATGCAGTGCCGCCGTTTCACCCAGCAGGTGATACGGAGAGCGGATAGTTGTCAGCGGGGGATAAAAAAATTCACCTGTGCCGGCCATATTTTCAAAGCCGAGGACACCGGCCTGTTCCGGAATAGAAATACCGCGGGTTAATAACACCTGATACGCCACAAAGGCTATCTGGTCATTACCGCAGATAATACAGTCAAATAACGGAGAGTTACCTTCCGTGTAATGATCTATCAGTGTTACAACATCCCGGTAATGGATATCGGATAATGCCATGTTGTGCTGGATCAACTGACTTACTGACAACCCCGCATTCAGCCACGCATGCTGAACCGCATCCCGGCGCAAACCGGATGAAAGGCATTCTGCAGGCGGCCAGAGACAAAGCGGACGGCGGTAACCCCGCTGAATAAGATATTCAGTCGCATCATACTGGCCATGGTAATCATCCGGAATATAGGCCGGTAATACGCGGTTACCGGGGTCAAAGCAATTTGTTAATACCAGTTTTTTATCGCGGAGTAACTCAGGGATGTTTATCTCACAGAGTTGTGCACCGGTGATAATAATACCGTCGGGACGGCGGGAAAGAATTTGACGGGCTGCGCGGGTCAGTTCATCTCCGGACGGGATATTAACAACAAAACTGTCCCAGCCGTATTTTTCTGCACACTGTTCAATAGCAAGCAGTATTTCGACAGAAAATGGTGCTGAGGCTGTACCGATTGCTAATACACCCACGCATGACAAATTTGTATTTTTACCTCTGATTTTACGGGCTGATAAATCCGGCACATAATTCAGAACATCAATAGCATGCTGAACCTGTTTCAACGTCTCAGGCTTCAGTAAATCAGGATTATTTATCGCCCTTGAAACAGTCATCAGTGAGACTGATGCCATCCGGGCAACATCTTTCAGTGATGCCATATTATTGTCAGTAGAAAATAAGTGTTTGTTCTGTAGTAAGAAAAAAAAAGAAAAACATGAACTGACACTTATAACATATTACGTCTTTAACCCCAAGGGCAAATGTAAATGTTTATTTCATAAAAAGTCCTGTTAAACCCTAAATGAAACGATACAAAAACCAACTTAACCATTTATTTTATAAAGATAAAATAAAAAAACCACTACATTGCTGTGGCTTTACTGCTCCAAAACACACCGATTAAGCAATGAAATTTACTTATCCATTTAAACATTTTATCGACGTTATTTTATCTACAATACTCAAAATTTTTGTAGATAAGCTTAAGTAATTATTCCCTTATTTTTATCCATTAATATCACTTTATTTCTGTTTTCTATTTTAATTAAGGAGTAACTTATGGATGCTGTTATCCATTTAATCAATTGTGCGGATTTGCCAAGCAACAATATCAATTTTATGCTTGACGATATGAATTGCGAAGTAAAATCTTATTCATCTGAGCAAACTTTTCTGAAGTATTACATCAATACACCAAAAGAACATGCCCGTGAATGTATTATTCTGGAGGTCGGAGAATCATCTGCTGAAGCATTCTATCTTATTGATGAACTTAAACGTCTGAGAAGTATTATCCCGGTCATTGTCATCACAGCCTATCCGTCTTTTGAAACCTGCCGCCGGGCATTTAAAGCCGGTATTCTGGAATTTTTCAAAAAACCAATTAACTCTGAGTTGTTAGTTAATGCAATTCACGATGCGTTTCATCAGTATGAAAAAAGTCTCAATAAATACCATACCTATCAGCGCCTTAAGGATAAATTCAGTAAGTTATCCGCCCGTGAAAAAGAAGTCATGGATATGATTCTGGAAGGAAATACCAGCAAAGAAGCAGCTCAGAAACTGTCACTGTCTCCGCGTACTGTTGAAGTACATCGCTCTAATATGTATACCAAACTGCGCATTAAATCATTACCGCAACTGGTTCAGGAATATGATTTTTATAAAAACTATTCCGATTCAGTCTGAGTATTTCCGGTTTTATAATGTCTTATATATTTCATTTTTGTAGTTAATAAAAATACCGATGATTTTACCTTTTTTTTGCTTCCTTAACTGTTTCTGATGCTTCACTGTTAATACAGAGTTTCATTGTTACCATATTCCGGATTGCAATTTTGTTACCATTAGTGACAATTTGTAATATAGTGATGATCCACCAGGGTCTTGCTCAAATATTAATAACACATACTGGCAGTCACATATTCCGGAAAGCCGGATGTAATGAGCCATGAAAGGCTGCAATAAAGATACAAAACTTAATTAACAGAATTTAATGCCAATGCACTCATTTTAATATTTTGTTACAAATAGGATACAACGTATTCTGCCCTCGTGGTAAGTAAAAAGATGTCATACCCTGCCTGAAATTACTCTCTCTGTTTATCCCCTTCTCTTCTGAGTACATTTATGCTGACGTTACTGATCAGCAACAATGATACCTTCGCTGTTATTTCCTGTATTTTCTCCTTTTCTGCAATCATTCTCTATAAAAAAAGCATCCGTTGCAGGATGCTTTCAGTATTTACATAATTACCGGATTATTCTATTTTCAGCACATTCAGTTTGATAATAGACATTGAATTCGGCGGGACCTGTCCCGGAATACCTTCAACACCATAGCCCCCTTCCGGTTTAATATAAACGTCCACAGAGCCGCCGGCTCCCACAAGAGCAACGAATTTTGCCAGATCACCCGGTAATTCACTGAACGGGATAACCGCAGGTGCGTTTACAGGATGCGAAACCGTCACTTTACCGTTAGTTAACTCTTCATGCATTGCAAACGTGATAGTTTTATCTTTCAGGGCTTTATATTTTTGTCCCTGTTTGGTGATGCGGTAATACACGTTCGGTGTCATTTTAGCGTAATTCTGCCGCTCCAGCCGGGCAACCAATTCCTGATTTTTCCGTTTATTCAGCTCACCAACCTGCTGATTAGTATAAGCGACCACCGCTTTATTCTTTTCTTCTGCTTTTGCAATCTGCGTATTCAGATTGGTATTTTCAGCCCGCTGTGTACTGACAACCGCTTTCTGCTTATCTATTTCTTTCTGTAATGCTGTATATTTCGCTGAGAGCTCCGCATTTTCCTTCAGCTTCGCAGAGGCTTTGGTGAGTTCAGCATCTTTATCTGCCAGCAATTTTTTCTGACTATCAAGCTGAGCATTCAGCCTGGTTAATTCCGCATCTGATTTCGCCATAGCTTCAATCTGCTGCGTTTTTTCTTTTAACGCTTTATCCAGCTGAGCGGTCCGCTGCTGTTCTGCGGCTAATTTTTTATTCAGCCCGGCGTTATCATCCTGAACAGCACTATTCTCTTTATCTGAACCGGATACTTTTGACGACAACAATTGTTTATCCGCCGTCAGCTGCGCAATTTTTTGTTCAAGCGTCGCTTTATCCACCGTCAGTACGGACACTTCTTTTTTCAGATTATCCCGCTGACGGATATTATCCGCCTCACTGCTCTGTAACTGTGCCGTCAGCTTAAGCTTATCCGCTTCACGCTGCTGTAATTCTTTTTCCAGTGTCTGCAACTGAGCAGTTAATTTTGCATTACCGCTGTTTTTGGCGTCCAGCTGTGAGATCTGTTTTTCCAGCGCTGTTTTATCAGCAGCCAGCGTGCTGAGTTCTTTTTTCAGCTTATCGCTCTGTGTTGCAGCGTCTTTATTCTGACTTGCCAGCTGATCTGCCAGTTTCTGTTTTTCTGCATCACGCTGTTTCAGTTGCTGTTCCAGCGCATTAAGCTGCTGAACCATTTTGGCCATATCCGCATTTTTATTGCTCAGCTGCGCAATATTTTTCTCAGCCTGTGCCTGCGCTTCTGTCAGCCGGGAGATTTGTCCGGTCAGTGCCACTTTATCTGCGGTCAGTGCGGTCAGATTTTTTTGCAATTGTGTATTCAGTTGCTGGTTATCGGTCGTTTTTTGCAATAACTCAAGCGCGGCCAGCTGTTTTTCTGCCTCAGTTTTTTTCAGCTGCTTTTCAAGATCAGCAATCTGTGCTGCAGCCTTCTGCATTTCTGCTGTTTTTACATTCAGCAGTTCTGTATTTTTAGCTGAAGCTGAGCTTTTATCTGCCGTCAGTGCTGTGATCTGTTTTTCCAGTGCGGCTTTTTCTGCCGTCAGGCCATCGAGAACTTTTTTCAGTTCCGCACCCTGTTTTGTACTGTCGTTACCCTGCGCAGCCAGTTGTGCAGCCAGCGCATTTTTCTCCGCATCGCTTTGTTTCAGCTTATCTTCTGTAGCCGTCAGCTGTTGCGTAATTTTTGCAAGATCGGTATTTTTACCCGCGAGCAGTGCGAGGTTCTTCTCTGCCTGGCTTTTCTCTGAATCCAGCTGTGCAATCTGTTTTTCAAGCACAGATTTATCCGTTGTCAGCGTCGTGATCTGTTTTTTCAGATCCGCCGACTGTTTGCTGTTTTCCGTTTCCCGGGATTGCAGTTTTGCTGTCAGCAGCTGTTTTTCCGCATCCTGATCTTTCAATTGTTTTTCCAGCTCAGTCAGCTTCTGCGCCACTTTTGCCATATCGGCATTTTTATCTTCCAGCAGTGCACGGTTTTTATCTGACAGCGCTTTTTCTTTATTCAGTGCCGCGATCTGTTTTTCCAGATCCGCTTTTTCTGATGTCAGTGTGATCAGATCTTTTTTCAGCGCATCACTCTGTTTACTGTTTTCGCCGCTCAGTGCGAGAATCTTGTCATTCAGCTGCTGTTTTTCCGCATCCCGCTGTGTCAGCTGTTTTTCCAGATCAGCCAGCTTGCGCATAACGTTTGCCATATCAGCATTTTTGTCTGCCAGCAGTGCGAGATTTTTATCTGACTGCACTTTTTCCTGATTCAGTGCCGCGATCTGTTTTTCCAGATCTGCTTTTTCTGATGTCAGAACCGTCACCTGACTTTCCGCCTGACCATGACGCGCCAGGTTTTCACTTATCTGCTGATTGAGTGAATCAATGGTTTTCCGGTTTTTTTCCAGCTCTGCGGTAAGGCTGGCGTTATTTCCCTGTGCCGCAGCCTGTAACTCATTGTTTGCCAGAGTCAGACTTTTCAGCTCCGTCTCTTTTTTCGCAATATCGGCGAGGGCCTGTTCATAATCACGCTGAACATTCCGGTACTTTTCGTTCAATGACGCCAGCTCGCGTTTCACATCCTGTAGTTTCAGGCGGGTGATACGCAGTTTTTTCTGCGGGTCCGACGGGATAAACCAGGTTTGCGGTTCCAGCACACGGGCAACCGTCAGCGGTAAATCAGAGAAATACGTCATTGAACGGAAAGGTTCACCCAGGACGGCAAACAGGACTTCCGGTGTGAGTGTCAGTGAGGAGGTCATACGGCCGGGAACAGGTGAGAACACAAACCCCCGGTGTTTCCCGCTCCATTTCTGGCTGTCGCGAATCAGATAAGCCGGTGACCACTGCGGATATCCGACCGGAACAGGATTTGTCACAACAACCGGTTCCCTGACCACAATGGTTTCGCATTGTGCCGGTACGGATACCGGGGTCGTTGTGCTGCGTTCCTGCACGGATGAAACCGTGCGTTTTTCTGTGCGGACGGTACTACGTTCGCGCTTACGCTGTGACTGAGTGGCTTTCCCTGCCTTTTTTACTGCCGGTGTAACCCGTCTTTCGGGTTGCCTGTTAGGTTGCTTTACTGATACCGGAAAATTGCCTGATTCTTTTTCAGTCTGAATATAACGGTCAAAATCTTCGATAACCTGATTAAATTCAGATGCAGTTGCCGGTTGCACTGCCGCAAATAACGCGACAGTAATACACAACCTAATGTTCAGTCTCATAACCCGTTAACCTTCTCCAGGGTATTCTCAATAGACAGAACAGAATAATAACGAACCTGCGCGCACATCACTTTGGTTTTCGCTTCAATCGACATTTTCAGTAATTTAAGCGTATCCGGGCTGGCGGTTCTTTCGAGCTGACGATACAGCCTGTTGATCTGGCTGATTTCACTGAAACCGGCGACCATCTGACTGTAATCTTTCGGAGAGATAGTTTTGAGCGAATCGAGTTCTTTGACACACATACTCAGCTCAGGCGAAATCTGTCCGGAAGGTTGCTGTAATTCAGGTTTTGGCAAAGGTGCTGTTGTTCTCACCGGCTCCTGCATTACCGGCTGAACCGGTTGTGCCGCAGGCTTCGGCGCAGGGGGTGTCATTAATGAACAGCCGGACAGGGTTACAACGCCTCCTAACAGGAGTATCCCCGCCATTTTGTTCAGTGCTGTCTTGGATAACATAGTTTCACCTTAGAGAAATAATTTGGCCACTGCTGCGTTGTGCAAAAATAGGCACCAATTGTATAGCCAGAGCCTGGGAAAATAAACTCTGACGTGTCACAACTCAGGCTTATGTAACATACACTACGTCGCGGGCGAGTCTGAACTATTCGTTTTTTGTTATCCGAACACCTTACTGCAGCCGCACAATCTGAATTTCCGCGCTTGTCAGCGTCAACGATTTGGCGTCGTTATTATTCTGTTCTGCCTGTCTGTTTATCACAGGCCGAGAACATAAATTAGTCAGTTTACTGTACAAAACCGCCCCGGACATTTACCGGACAGCCTGTAACAATTCTTAAAAATAAGTATCAACCGGTATCCGTATGTCAGAAAAAGAATAGGGGCATAATTGTACCGGAAGCGGCATTATATCTTATTCACGGATAAAATCGATTAACAGCCGCAGACAACCATTCTGTAAATACGAAAATAAAATGACACTTACAGAATAAACAGATAACCGGCTGTTATCCGAGATGATTTGCAGAAGTATAAATGAATTATCCTGTTATGGATTCTCTTTTTTTCAATTATGCGAGCGGGATTCAGTTCCTTTTTCAGGCTGATTACTATCATTATTTTCTTAGCAATCTATTATCTTCTCATAATTAAAAAGTGACAGAATTTATCAGGTTTATTACACATAATATGATTAGTAACACTATCAAACTGTAAATTATCATTCTGCTTCTCAGTCCTCCCGAAATTATCAATTCAGATATATATTTCTCTCAATATGAGAGAAAGACCGGCAGGAAAATCCGCTGTTCCCTGCCTGCTCCTCTTATTTTTTTTACCTCAGTCACAAATCCCCCGATAACTTACTGTTTTTCTCTTTGCTGGCGTATTTATTGCTTGTTTTTGTACATGCTTACTTTTTCCTGAAACCGGAGAAATAATAATGTCTGAAGCAGTCGGAAAACGCGTGCTGGGTACACCGTACCTGCGCGTTGATGCCCTGAGCAAAACATCAGGGCGGGCGCGCTACACGGATGATCTGCCGATGCCGGGTATGCACTACGCCAAATATGTCCGCAGCACTATTGCTCACGGAACAGTGACCTCCGTTGATACCTCCCGGGCGCTGGCCATGCCGGGCGTGGTCGCGGTATTTACCTGTGATGACGTGCCGCAGATCCCGTTCGCCACCGCCGGTCACGCCTGGTCTCTGGAGCCGTCTAAACGGGATGTGGCAGACCGCCTGCTGCTGAACCGCCATGTGCGCCATCACGGTGATGGTGTGGCGATTGTGGTTGCCCGCGATGAACTGACCGCCGAAAAAGCGGCGGCGCTTGTCAGCGTCACTTATGACGAACTGCCGGTTATCACCTCACCGGCAGCGGCGCTGGCCGACGGTGCCCCGCCAATCCACAGCAGCGGTAACCTGCTGAAACGCACAGCCATCAATGCGGAAAGTGCCAGAGCGACAGTCAGCCGGTCGCCGTTTCAGTTCCGCGGCCATTTTGATACCCCGGTTGTCCAGCACTGCCATATGGAAGGCGTCACCTGTTATGCCTGGCAGGAAGCGGATAATAAGATTTCCGTGGTGTCGAGCACACAAATCCCGCACATTGTCCGTCGTGTGACAGGCCAGGCGCTGGATATACCGTGGTCGCATATCAGGGTGATTAAGCCTTATATCGGCGGGGGATTCGGTAATAAACAGGATGTGCTGGAAGAGCCGATGGCAGCCTGGCTGACCCTGAAACTCGGCGGTATTCCGGTGAAAGTGGAACTGAGCCGCGAAGAGTGTTTCTTTGCCTCCCGCACCCGTCACGCCTTTCATATCGATGCGGAAATGGGACTGAGCGCCGACGGCACCCTGAACGGCTATCATCTTGATGTGCTGTCCAATACCGGCGGCTATGCCTCTCACGGACACTCAATTGCCGCCGCCGGCGGTAATAAGATCCCGTATCTTTATCCGCGCTGTGATTACGGCTATTCCGCCGCCACCGTCTATACCAACTACCCGTCAGCGGGGGCAATGCGCGGCTACGGTGCCCCGCAGGTCACGTTTGCTCTTGAATGCCTGATGGATGATGCCGCCGCACAGCTGAATATCGACCCGGTGGATATCCGTCTGCGCAATGCGGCACGGTCAGGAGACTGTAATCCGGTTAATAAAAAAACCATTTACAGTGCAGGGCTGATTGAGTGCCTTGAGCGCGGTAAAGAATTGTTCGGCTGGGATGAACGCAAAGCGGAAGCACTGGCAACACGCGGGGATATCCGCCGGGGTGTCGGCGTGGCCTGCTTCAGTTATTCATCCAATACCTATCCGGTCGGCGTGGAAATCGCCAGTGCCCGTCTGCTGATGAACCAGGACGGCAATATCAATGTGCAGGTCGGCGCAACGGAGATCGGTCAGGGCTCGGATACCGTGTTCTCACAGATGGTGGCGGAAACCCTCGGTGTGCCGGTCAGTACCATTCAGATGATTTCCACCCAGGATACCGATATCACCCCGTTTGATCCCGGCGCCTTCGCGTCACGGCAGAGTTATGTCACCGCACCGGCACTGAAAGAAGCGGCGCTGTCACTGCGGCAGAAAATTCTCGATCACGCCTCGCTGATGACACATCAGGCCGCCTTTAATATGACGATTCTGGACGGCAATGTGGTGCTTGAGGCACAGCCGGATGTGGTTGTCACCACCGTCGCGGAAGTGGCTATGCACAGTTTTTATCATCAGGAAATCGGCGGTCAGCTTTCTGCCGAATCCTCTCACAAAACACAGACCAACCCGCCGGCGTTCGGCTGTACCTTTGTGGATATCACCGTGGATATTCCGATGTGTCAGATAACCATTAACCGGATCATTAATATGCACGACTCCGGCCGTATTCTGAATCCGCAGCTGGCAGAAGGCCAGGTACACGGCGGGATGGGAATGGGGATTGGCTGGGCGTTGTTTGAAGAGATGCTGATCAACGAAAAATCCGGGGTTGTCCATAACCCGAATCTGCTCGACTACAAGATGCCGACCATGGTTGACCTGCCGGATCTGGAGTGCGGGTTTGTCGAAACCTACGAGCCGCAGTCCGCCTACGGCCATAAATCCCTGGGCGAACCGCCGATTATTTCACCGGCGGCCGCTATCCGTAATGCCCTGCGCATGGCGACGGGGATTTCTGTCAATACTATCCCGCTGACACCAAAACGGCTGTACCGGGAATTTGTCAATGCCGGGCTTATCAGGGGGTAACTGCCATGTATGATTTTGAAACGTATCACCGCGCGGAGAGTATCGCACACGCAGTCTCACTGCTGACGGACAATCCGCAGGCCAGACTGCTGGCGGGCGGAACGGATGTGCTGATCCAGCTTCATCACCTCAATGAACGCTTCCGTCATATTGTTGATATCCATGATTTACCGGAACTGCGCGGGATCAGCTGCGATGAGGCGGGACATATCCGCATCGGTTCCGCGACCACCTTCTCCGAACTGATTGACAGCCCGGTGATCAATCAGTGTCTGCCGGCGCTGAGTGAAGCCGCAGCCACGATTGCCGGACCGCAGATCCGCAACGTTGCCACTTACGGCGGCAATATCTGTAACGGCGCCACCAGCGGTGACTCCGCCTGCCCGTCACTGATTTATCAGGCGGAACTGGAAATCGCAACCCCGGACGGCATCCGCCGCAGACCGCTGCGCGGTTTCCATACCGGGCCGGGAAAAGTGGCCTTTGAACCGGGTGAACTGCTGATTGCGTTCCATTTTTCACCGGAGAATTACCGCAATAAGGGCTCTGCCGCTTACAAATATGCCATGCGCGGCGCGATGGATATCGCCACCATTAACTGCGCGGCGCTGTGTGATATCAGAGAAGGACGTTTTGAGGAACTGCGCCTTGCTTTCGGTGTTGCGGCACCGACGCCGGTCCGCTGTGAACACGCGGAAGCGGCCGCGATCGGGAAACCGGTCACCGCAGACACCCTGAAAGCTGTCAGTCAGGCCATTGAACAGGATGTCGCCCCGCGTACTTCGTGGCGGGCAGAAAAAGAGTTCCGTTTACACCTGATCCGTGTCCTGAGCGAACGGGTGATCCGCGCCGCGGCTGAACGTACGGGAGAAAAAATCGCATGAATATCAAAGAATGGAAAACCATCAGCTGCACACTGAACGGCCAGTTACGGGAACTGACAGTATCACCGGCGGCCCGGTTATCGGACGTCCTGCGTGAACAGGGACTTATCAGTGTCAAACACGGCTGTTCTGTCGGTGAATGCGGTGCCTGTACGGTGCTTATCGACGGTATCGCGGTGGATACCTGCCTCTATCTGGCGGTCTGGGCAGATGGTAAACAGATCCGTACCGCCGAAGGTGAGATGAAACACGGGAAACCGTCTGCGGTACAGCAGGCATATGCGGACGGCGGCGCAGTACAGTGCGGGTTCTGCACCCCGGGCCTGATTATGATGACCACCGCTCTGCTGGAAAAACACAAAGGGCAGACCCTGACCATCCGTCAGATCCGCCACGGCCTGGCCGGTAACCTGTGCCGCTGCACCGGTTATCAGATGGTTGCCGATGCGGCAGATAAACTCCAGCGGAATCAGTAAACCGCAGAAAACAGATACCGCGCCCGGCGTCAGGGTTGCGGTGTCTGTTGCTGCAAAAGCACCGGCAGGGCATGCTCTTCCCCCCAGCTTTTCAGCATCAGTAAGATCGGCACCAGCGACTGCCCGGCGTCTGTCAGGCTGTATTCCACTTTCGGCGGCACCTCCGCATAGACCTTACGGTGGACAAGCCCCGCCATCTCAAGCTCCCGTAACTGTTTTGTCAGCATACGCGGGGTAATAAATATCAGGAGCCGTTTCAGCTCATTAAAGCGTTTGGTGCCGCTTATCAGATGGTAAAGGATCATTCCCTTGCCCTTCCCGCCCATCATTTCCAGCGTTGCCTCAACCGGACAGGCTTCATAGGCATACGATTCATAACGTGTCTTTCTGACAGTATCCATTTTGTACCTATATACCAAAAATGTACGTACTTGTTAAAAAAATATCGTAGTTTATCATTGCGCCAATTAATGTAAATTACCTTATAAGGACGTCATCATGACCATCACTCAGGCTGTAATGCAGCGTTATTCCACCAAATCATTCGATCCGGCGAAAAAAATCAGTGATGAGGTGATGAACAGTATCAAAACATTGCTGCGCTACAGTCCGTCCAGCGTCAATATCCAGCCGTGGCATTTTATTATTGCGGCCAGTGAGGAAGGAAAAAACCGGATCGCGGCATCCACCCGCCCGGGTTTTGAATTTAATACCGCAAAAATCACTGATGCCTCTCACGTTGTGCTGCTGTGCGCAAAAACAGACGTTGATGAAGCCTACATGAACAGCGTGCTGGAGCAGGAAGATAAAGACGGCCGTTACGCCACGCCGGAGCACAAAGCAATGAATAACGGCGGCCGGACTTTCTTTGTTAATCTCCATAAAGAGACACTCGGTGATCTGCCGCACTGGGCGGCAAAACAGGTTTTCCTGAACATGGGGACATTACTGCTGGGTGCGTCCGCACTGGGTGTGGATGCCGTTCCGATGGAAGGGATGGATTTTGATACCCTGGATACCGAATTTGGTTTGTCTGCCAAAGGGCTGGCACCGGTGGCTGTTGTGTCGCTCGGTTACCGCAAAGAGGATGACTTTAACGCCGCACTGCCGAAATCCCGTCTGCCGGAAGCGCAGATCATGACCATTATCTGATACAAAAAAGCCGCACGGTAACTACCGTGCGGCTTTGGCACATATTTCTTCTTCCGCTTACTGCTACCCGGCGGATAACTCGTACTTTTTAATCTTCCGGTACAGCGTGGCGATACCAATCCCCAGTTCTTCTGCCGCCTGACGTTTATTGTCATAGCGTTGCAGTGCCTCGCGGATCATCTGTTTTTCCATCTCTTCCAGCATGGTTTCCCCGTGCAGTGCCGGATCCTCATCCGCTGCTGCCGCAGGTACGCTTCTGACCGGAATGGTAATTTCGCTGCGGTGGATATCCCCGGTATTCTGAACCGGTGCGGCCGTCCCGCTTATCACCTGCCCCGCATGTCTGGCGAAGTTCGGCGGAAGCAGCGAAATATCAATCACTTCCCCCGGCGGCACCACGTTAACCAGATATTCCATCAGGTTACTCAGTTCACGCAGGTTACCCGGCCACGGCCATGCATTAATGACCGCCATCACTTCATCCGAAATCCCCGGATACACCAGGCCGAGGCGCTTGGTATGCACATTGAGGAAATGGTGCACCAGCAGTTCCACGTCGCCGTAACGCTCACGCAGCGGCGGCAGGGCAATCGGGATAACATTGAGGCGGTAATAGAGATCCTCGCGGAATTTGCCTTCGCTGACAAACTGCTCCAGATTCTGGTTGGTCGCGGAAACAATCCGGATATCCACCGGAATTGTCCGGCTTGAGCCAATCGGCTGCACTTCACGTGATTCTATCGCACGTAATAATTTCGCCTGAACAATCAGCGGCATATCGCCGATTTCATCAAGGAACAGCGTGCCTTTATCCGCTGCCTGGATCAGACCCTGTTTTCCGTTGGCGGATGCGCCGGTAAAGGCGCCTTTCACATAGCCGAATAATTCACTTTCCAGTAACTGCTCCGGTATCGCCGCACAGTTGATGGCGATAAACGGTTTTTCACTGCGGTTACTCAGTTTGTGAATCGCCCGTGCCACCACTTCTTTTCCGGTGCCGCTTTCGCCGGTAACCAGAATACTCGACGGGCTGGGCGCCACACGGGAAATCAGGTGTTTCAGCTGACGGATAGGCTCGGATTCCCCGACCAGATGTTCAATCATCAATCCGTTTTCATCGCGGCGCACTTCATTCATATCAATCGCCGCATGAGACTGATGGAACGCCATCAGGAACATCTGACAGCCGTTAACCACATGAAGCTGCCCGATAATAATATTGCTCTCCCCTTCCCAGGAGACAATATGCTGCAAATGCCCGCGGTTCAGACTTTTGAAATAGGTCAGCGGGCGGATGGCAATGGTTTTGCCGGAAATCTTCTCGTACGGGACACTGAGGATTTTCAGAGCATGCGGATTGGCAAATTTCAGATGATTTGCCTCATCCAGGATCAGAACGCCCTGATCCATAAACTCTATCAGGCTCAGTAATACCTTCTGCGAGGCATTACGTCCTTCCTGCTCATCCAGCAGTTTGGCAACAAAAATATTGGAAATATGCTGCACATAATCCGAGAAGTCATGGATGTTATCCCGGATACGCTCCTGCTGTTCGGATGTGACGGCCACCAGGCTGATCACCCCGATACAGCGATCCTGAAAAATGATCGGTGTACCGATAAACGCTTTCTCCTTGCAGTTATCTTTATCCGCACAATTCATACAGAGCGGATCAAAACAGGAGTGCGTGACGATCTTTTCTTTTTTGGTGTCCAGCACATAGCGGAGCAGCTGGGAATTATTGGTCAGACGATGTCCGAGGTGCTGGTTAAACAGCCCCGTTCCGGCAATCCTTGTCAGTTTGTCATCAACGATTTCAACATCAAGCTGTAACACACTGGCGAGCATCTTGCTGAAGTGAACAATCGTCGGCTGTATCTGCATCAGCACAGATAGTGATTTTTCAGTAATCATGCTTACGACTTCCTATGCTCTTAAAACGACATAACTAAAAGAAAGTACATAACGCGACAATTTAATGATTTTATTATAGTTATTTATCAGCAGGCTGAATTCCCCCCCCGCTGATAGCACGAGACTGCCAGATTTTTATCACCGAAACTCCAACGTATGTACAAAAATCACACTTTTCTTCAGATTTGATAATGAAACTGGAATCTCCGTCACTCTATTTTATCAATATGATAAATCCGCCGGGCTGTTTATCATTCTGGCCCCGGTTCCGGTGGTTCAGCTCTCTCACCGGTCTGACTCCGGTGACTTTTCGCCGCTGATGAAAATAAGATTTATTCGTATTTGTCATACATAAACAGGTCATTACGCCCTGATAAGTGTGATCACCCTCCCGATTCCGCCCTGCGTTTCCCCGGCAGATCATTCCGGCTGATTTGGCATGCTTATTGTTAATAGTCACAGTACACATGCAGAAATGCCTTCTTCTCACTGCATATTCAATTGTCACCGGCCATTTCACATAGGATTTAAAGATGAAAAACGTTAATGAATTATTGAAAGATATCGCCAGACTGAAATCGAATCTTCATCAGAAGGATTTTTTACTTACCTGGGAACAGAGTCAGGATGAACTGACGATGGTGCTTGATATTGCAGCCGCACTGAAAGGGCTGCGTGCCGATAACATCGCAACCAACGTATTCACAAATGGCCTCGGCATCTCTGTTTTCCGTGACAACTCCACCCGTACCCGTTTCTCTTATGCCTCTGCACTGAATATGCTCGGCCTGGCCCAGCAGGACCTCGACGAAGGTAAGTCACAGATTGCCCACGGTGAAACCGTACGTGAAACGGCCAATATGATTTCATTCTGCGCGGATGCTATCGGTATCCGTGATGATATGTACCTCGGCGCCGGTAACGCCTATATGCGTGAAGTGGGCGCGGCACTGGATGAAGGTTTTGAAGAAGGCGTACTGCCGCAGCGTCCTGCACTGGTTAACCTCCAGTGTGATATCGACCACCCGACACAGTCTATGGCTGACCTGGCCTGGTTACGTGAGCACTTCGGTTCACTGGAAAACCTGAAAGGCAAAAAAATCGCCATGACCTGGGCGTATTCACCAAGCTACGGCAAACCGCTGTCTGTACCGCAGGGTATCATCGGTCTGATGACCCGTTACGGTATGGATGTCACCCTGGCGCATCCGGAAGGTTATGACCTGATCCCTGACGTTATCGATGTGGCAAAAAATAACGCCAGACAGTCCGGCGGCAGCTTTAAACAAGTCACCTCCATGGAAGAAGCGTTCAAAGATGCGGATATCGTGTATCCGAAATCCTGGGCGCCTTACAAAGTCATGGAAACCCGTACCGAACTGCTGCGCGCCAATGACCATGACGGCCTGAAAGCCCTTGAGCAGCGCTGCCTGGCGCAGAACGCCAACCACAAAGACTGGCACTGCACTGAAGAGATGATGAAGCTGACCAAAGGCGGCGAAGCGCTGTACATGCACTGTCTGCCTGCGGATATCACCGGCGTTTCCTGTAAGGAAGGCGAAGTGGAAGAAGCCGTATTCGAAAAATACCGTATCGCCACTTACAAAGAAGCCAGCTGGAAGCCGTATATCATCTCCGCCATGATTCTGGCCCGCAAATTCCCGCAGCCGGCCCTGGTTCTTGAGCAGCTGCTGAAAAACGCACGTAAACGTATTTTATAAATCCGGAGCCCGGCCGTCACCGGCCGGGTTATTTTCCCGATGATATGAGGTGAGGCTCTATGTCTGTCTTCTCACTGAAGTTAGATATTTCAGATAACCGTTATTTCAACGGTAAACACTCCCCGCTTTTTTCCCGTGAAGAAGCACATAAAGCGCTGAAGTTTCATGAGAAAATTACGGGTTACCATCCGACGCCGCTGTATGACATGACCGATCTCGCCGCTCTGTTCGGCGTGCGCAATATCCTGGTGAAAGATGAGTCACAGCGTTTTGATCTGAATGCATTCAAAATTCTGGGCGGCTCTTATGCTATCGCCCATCTGTTGTGCGAAAAGTACAACATGGATATTGATGATTTCTCTTTCGAGAAACTCAAAAACACCCTGACTGAAAAAATGACGTTCGCCACCACCACTGACGGCAACCATGGCCGTGGTGTGGCCTGGGCGGCACGCGCTCTGGGTCAGAAAGCGGTGGTGTATATGCCGAAAGGCTCAGCACAGGAACGTGTTGATCACATTACCGGCCTCGGGGCGGAGTGTATCGTCACAGACATGAACTACGACGATACCGTCCGTCTCACCATGGAAAATGCCAAAAAACACGGCTGGCTCGTGGTTCAGGATACCGCCTGTGAAGGCTACACCAAAATTCCGACCTGGATTATGCAGGGCTACACCACGCTGGCTGCCGAAGCCGTTGCCCAGATGAAAGAGATGAAGATTCAGCGTCCGACTCACGTGCTGTTACAGGCCGGTGTGGGTGCGATGGCCGGCGGCGTGCTGGGCTATCTGGTCGATGAGTTCGGGGCAAAAGATCTGCACTCCATTATCGTCGAGCCGGAACTGGCTGACTGCCTCTACCGCTCCAGCCTGAAAGGCGAAATCGTCAATGTCGGCGGTGATATGGCCACCATCATGGCCGGTCTGGCCTGCGGTGAACCGAACCCTATCGGCTGGGATCTGATGCGTAACTGCGCGACACAGTTTATCTCCTGTGAAGATGCGGTGGCCGCCCTCGGCATGCGTGTCCTCGGTAACCCGTACGGCAAAGACCACCGCGTGATTTCCGGTGAATCCGGTGCCGTCGGTCTCGGCGTGCTGGCTGCGGTTAACTATCATCCGGAACGTGCGGAACTGATGGCAAAACTCGGCCTGAACAGTGATTCCGTCATCCTCGTGATCAATACCGAAGGTGATACAGATACCAAACATTACCGTGAAGTTGTCTGGGAAGGTAAAAACCCGGCGCAGAAATATTAACTAATTGGAGTATTGAAACATGGCTAAGCAAATCCCGTTCGATGAAATTGTCAAAAAAGCTGAACACTATAAAAAAGACATGACCCGCTTTCTGCGCGATATGGTGGCAATTCCCAGCGAAAGCTGTGATGAAAAACGCGTGATTCACCGCATCAAAGAAGAGATGGAAAAAGTCGGCTTTGATAAAGTGGATATCGACCCGATGGGGAACATTCTGGGTTATATCGGTCACGGCCCGCACCTGATCGCAATGGATGCGCATATCGATACCGTGGGTATCGGTAACATCAAAAACTGGGAATTCGACCCGTACGAAGGTATGGAAAACGATGAAATCATCGGCGGACGCGGTACGTCTGACCAGGAAGGCGGCATGGCATCAATGGTCTATGCCGGTAAAATTATCAAAGATTTAGGTCTGGAAGATCAGTACACCCTGCTGGTGACCGGGACCGTTCAGGAAGAAGACTGTGACGGCCTGTGCTGGCAGTACATTATCGAGCAGGACAAAATCAGACCGGAATTCGTGGTCAGTACCGAACCGACAGACTGCCAGATTTACCGCGGCCAGCGCGGCCGTATGGAAATCCGCATTGATGTTCCGGGGATCAGCTGCCACGGCTCCGCACCGGAGCGCGGCGATAACGCTATCTTCAAAATGGGGCCGATTCTGGGCGAATTGCAGGAGCTGTCAAAACGTCTGGCACACGACGATTTCCTCGGCCAGGGCACACTGACTGTTTCTGAAATTTTCTACACCTCACCAAGCCGCTGTGCCGTTGCTGACAGCTGTGCGGTTTCTATCGACCGCCGTCTGACCTGGGGCGAAACCTGGGAAGGCGCACTGGACGAAATCCGCGCATTACCGGCAGTCAAAGCCGCGAAAGGCGTCGTGTCTATGTACACCTATGAGCGTGCTTCCTGGACCGGTCTGGTCTATCCGACAGAGTGCTACTTCCCGACCTGGAAAGTGGAAGAAGATCACTTCACCGTGAAGACGCTGGATCGCGCTTACCGCGGCCTGTTCAATAAAGAGCCGGTTGTTGATAAGTGGACTTTCTCCACCAACGGTGTTTCTATCATGGGTCGTCACGGCATTCCGGTCATCGGTTTTGGTCCGGGTAAAGAGCCTGAAGCACACGCACCAAACGAAAAAACATGGAAAGATCACCTGGTGACCTGTGCGGCAATGTATGCGGCCATTCCGTTAAGCTACATGGCTGAACTGAAAAAATAATTATGTCTTACCGGCCCTGTACAGATGTGCGGGGCTTTTTCAGGAGTACCTTTTTCAGGAGCACCCCCTATGCGCACAGTTATTATCAACGGCACCGTTGTCAATGCGGACGGACAATACCGGCAGGATGTTCTGATTGAAAACGGCCTGATCTCACAGGTTGCACCGGATATTGTACCGGAGACAAATGACCGGGTTATTGATGCACAGGGATGCTATGTTTTTCCCGGCGGTATTGATGTTCATACCCACTTTAATATTGATGTCGGCCTTGCCCGCAGCTGTGATGATTTTTACACCGGCACGCGTGCGGCAGCCTGCGGCGGTACCACCACCATTATCGATCATATGGGATTTGGTCCGGCGGGTTGTTCACTGCACCACCAGCTCGAGAATTATCACCGCTACGCCAAAGGACGTGCCGTTATCGACTACAGTTTTCACGGCGTCATCCAGCATATCAATGACGATATTTTAAAGGAAATCCCGCTGATGGTGGCGGACGGGATCAGCAGTTTTAAACTCTATCTGACCTATCAGTACAAACTGGATGATCCGGATATCTTACGCGCTCTGCAACAGCTTAACCGTTCCGGGGCACTGACCACCGTGCATCCGGAAAATGACGCGGTGATTGCGCAGCGCAAGGCGGAATTTGTGAAAAAAGGTCAGACCTCGCCGATTTTCCACGCCCTGAGCCGTCCGGCGGAATGCGAAACGGAAGCCATCGGCCGGATGATCAACCTGGCCCGGATCTGCGGCAATGCGCCGCTCTATATTGTTCACCTTTCCAACGGATCAGGTCTTGATTACCTGAAGATGGCGAAAGCCCGTCATCAGCCGGTCTGGATAGAAACCTGTCCGCAGTATCTGTTCCTTGATGAGCGCTGTTATGAGCGTGATGACGGCCTGAAATTTATTCTCAGCCCGCCGCTGCGTAACCGCCGGGAAGCGGATGCGCTTTGGCTGGGTATTGATGACGGCGATATTGATGTGGTCGCCACCGACCACTGCACATTCCCGTATCAGCAGCGTCTGGCGCTGTCCGGCGGGGATTTCACCCGCTGTCCGAACGGCCTGCCGGGCGTTGAAAACCGCATGTTGCTGCTGTTTTCTGCGGGCGTGATGCAGGGGCGGATTTCGCCGGAACACTTTGTTTCCCTGACCAGTGCGATGCCGGCAAAACTGTTTGGTATCTGGCCGGAAAAAGGGGTGATCCGCCCGGGCGCTGACGGTGATATCACCATTATCGACCCGGCGCAGGAAACCACGATCCGCCACGCGGATCTGCACGATAACGCAGATTACAGCCCGTACGAGGGTATGACCGTACAGGGTGCTGTCCGCTGCACACTGTCACGCGGTGATATTGTTTACCGTGACGGAGAATTTACGGCAGAACCCGGCCGCGGCCGTTTCCTGAAACGCCGTCCGTTTAAAGCACCGCACCGGTGTTATTAATTTTTCCGATTATCGTTTCAACTCATTTATTACGGGTAAAAAAGGATGAAAAAAACAATCGTATTAGCACTGGGCGGCAACGCACTGGGAAATGATCTTCCGGGGCAGATGGTTGCTGTCAGAACCACCTCTGTCGTGATCGCCGACCTGATTGCTCAGGGATACCGCGTTGTGGTGACACACGGCAACGGCCCGCAGGTCGGGATGATAACCGGCGCCTTTGAGGCGGCCAGCAAAACAGAAGCCAAATCACCGGTTCTGCCGATGTCAGTCTGTGTGGCTCTGAGCCAGGGATATATCGGTTATGATTTACAGAATGCGCTGCGTGAAGAACTGCTGAGCCGGGGGATCAATAAGCCGGTCGCCACGATTGTGACACAGGTGGAAGTCGATGCCGCCGACCCGTCATTCAAAAACCCGACCAAACCTATCGGTGCGTTCTATACCAAAGAAGAAGCGGATGCACTGACCCTGAAAGGGTTTGAAATGCGCGAGGATGCGGGCCGTGGTTACCGCCGTGTGGTGTCATCACCGAAACCGGTTGATATTATTGAAAAAGAAACAGTTAAAGCGATGCTGGATGCCGATCAGCTGGTGATCACCGTCGGCGGCGGCGGGATTCCGGTGATCCGCGACGGCAACAAACTGCACGGTGCCAACGCGGTTATCGACAAAGACTGGGCGAGTGCCAAACTGGCAGAGATGATCGATGCGGATATGCTGATTATCCTGACCGCAGTAGAGAAAATCGCCATCAATTTCGGCAAACCAAACGAGCAGTGGCTGGATAAACTGACCTCTGCGGATGCACAGCGCTATATCGATGAGAAACATTTTGCGCCGGGTTCGATGTTACCGAAAGTGGAAGCCGCGCTCTCTTTCAGCCGCAGTAAAAAAGGCCGTCAGGCACTGATTACATTGCTGGATAAAGCCAAGGAGGGTATTGAGGGTAAAACCGGTACCGTTATCGGCGACTAATCTTTCTTTTCTTTCTGTGAAAAACGGCCGGAAATCCCGGCCGTTTGCTTTGTTACCTGCGGGAATTATAAACCGTTAACGGGTTTATCTTTCGGGTATTTCAGCGTGTAATTCAGCGGCAGTTCTGTTGTCTGCTGCGGCTTCAGTTCCGCTTTCCATTCCACTTCACCGGTCTGTTTATTCACTTTACCCTCGCCCGTTGAGACATCTTTCACCAGGATATTGGTATCCTGACTGACCGGGATTTGGTCAAAAACCGTTACCACCAGCGGCGCTTTGGCAAAGGATGACAGCGTGATCACATATCCTTCGGTCTGTTCAACCGCAGAGCCCAGGATACCCGGCTGTTTTGTCATCTTATTGTCCACCTTACGGCTGACCTGAATATCTTTATTCATACCGAACGGTACTTCCAGCTCATCGGTGATCAGGCCGGAATCAATATATGTCTGCCCGATATAGCGGTTATCAAAATAGATATTCGCCTTACCGCTGAGCAGATTCAGCGCCGGTGCATTTTCCACAACCGCCTGTAAATACACATGTTCATCTATCTTCGGCCGTGTGATATAGCGGTATTTTCCGTCCAGATCCGTCTGCTTGATAGTCAGTGAACGGGATTCCGCAACGGACGGCAGGGAATACGGCTTATCGATAGTATAGGTCAGACTGATACCGTTGCTCTCTGCGGTAACAAACGACGAGATCCCGCCGGCGGGGGCTTTTTTCGCCATACGGTTACGGCTGTATTCCGCATCGGCCATCATCGCCGGTGCCGGGGCAGCCGCCATTTCGGCCAGCACACCGTAGTCTTTCATCATCGATAAATACCACGGATAAAGCTGCGGCGGCGCGATGCTCTGCACCGGGTCAGCGGATGACAGCACCAGATCCACCTGATCCCAGTCAATACCGGTATTCTGGATCACATCCGCTTTATAGGTCAGCGTCACCGGCTTATCCATACCGGTGCTGCGGATATCATAGGACGGCGCCCAGGCCGCATCCGGCGTGATATAGTCAATATCCAGTGCCGCGGTTACCGCTTTTTTCGCTGATACATTCAGCACCAGCTGAGTGCGGCGTTCCTTAAACTGTGCGATCTTCTCTTCATACTGTGCTTTCAGCAGTGTCAGTGCTTCGGTTTTTTCATTGATCTGCCGGGTGTATTCCAGCTGTTCCGTATAGATTTTTGCCATCTGACTGCGGATAAAATCCAGCTTCTGCACCGATTGTTCCTGTGTCAGCGGCGCACCGCCGGTACCGAAGAAATTCTGGTCACGCAACAGGCCAAGCTGCTCGTTATTGATTTCAGTCTGCATATTCAGCTTCTGAATAGCCAGATCCTGTTCCTCAATCTGCGCTTTTATGGCATTGATGTCATCTGAATACACCGGTTTTTCAATTTCGCTGCGCAGATTGATTGACTGAATAATGACATCATCATTATCAAGCATAACGGATAAGCTGCCCGGATTAATGTTTCCGGCCACATTTGTCAGGATGATATCACTGTCACCGGCAGGCAGATTGAGTGTTGCGCTGTTACTCAGCTCTGCCCCGCGCAGGAAAATCGTTGCTTTGTTAAGTTTTACATCCTGAACAATCACATTCGGTTTACCCGCCGCACCGGCTGTTACCGCCATACCGGCGATCAGCAGGGTACTTTTAATGCCAAAGGTTAATCCCATTGCTTAACTCCCTGATTATTATCATCACAATTCCGGTATTGCAGACCGGCAGACGGCTGTGTGCACTATAACACTTCATAATAGAACAGCCCCCCTGATGAAGATAACGGAATAACCTTAAAAACAGCGCTGTCCGCCGGTTTCCGTTCTTTTTATATGTTGCCGTCTCTTTAAAACGGTATTTTATGATTAACATTTGCGCTTTTATTGTTTAGTATACTAAACACACTTCTTCTGACGGATAAAAAAGGTCGCAATCATGACGACACTCCGGACACACACGGCGGCGTCAGCCACCTCACGTAACAAGCTGTTATGGATAGCCGGGATGGGCTGGACATTTGATGCCATGGATGTCGGACTGCTGGCATTTCTGCTGGCGGCCTTACAGGCAGACTGGGGGCTGAGTGCCTCGCAGATCGGCTGGATCGGCAGTCTCAATGCCGCCGGAATGGCTGTGGGAGCCTTTGTTTTCGGTATTATGGCGGACAGAAAAGGCCGTAAACCGGTGTTTATTCTCACCCTGCTGCTGTTCAGTCTCGGCTCCGGTCTGACAGCTGTTGCCGGTTCACTGGCGGTGGTTCTGGTGCTGCGCTTTTTTATCGGCATGGGGCTGGGCGGAGAACTGCCGGTGGCGTCCACGCTGGTCAGTGAGAGTGTTGCGCCTCACGAGCGCGGCCGCGTGGTTGTGCTGCTGGAAAGCTTCTGGGCTGTGGGCTGGCTGATTGCGGCACTGATTGCCTATTATGTTATCCCGGATTACGGCTGGCGCACGGCGATGCTGCTCAGCGCCCTGCCTGCTCTGTATGCGCTCTGGCTGCGGGCAAAACTGCCGGAACCGGTATCCCGCTATACCGCACAGACGCGCCCGAAACTCACGGTGGCGCAGTCAATGGCGCTGATCTGGTCGCCGCAATACCGCCGCGCCACACTGATGCTGTGGATCCTGTGGTTCTGTGTGGTGTTTTCCTATTACGGTATTTTTCTCTGGCTGCCCGGCGTGGCGATCCTCAAGGGTTTCAGTCTGATAAAAAGCTTCCAGTATGTGCTGATCATGACACTCGCCCAGTTACCCGGCTATTTCAGTGCCGCCTGGCTGATTGAACGTTACGGCCGAAAATTTGTGCTGGTGACCTATCTCGCCGGTACCGCAATCAGTGCGTACGGCTTCAGTTGCGCGGAAACCGCCACGGCGCTGGTTATCTCCGGCATGCTGCTCTCATTCTTTAACCTCGGAGCCTGGGGCGCGCTCTACGCCTACACCCCGGAGCAGTATCCGGACAGTGTCCGCGCCACCGGTGCGGGAACTGCCACAGCCATCGGACGGATAGGCGGGATTCTCGGGCCGCTGCTGGCCGGTTACCTGATTCAGTATCAGTTTGCTGTCAGCACGATTTTCCTGATCTTCAGTGCCGCGGTAGTGATCGCTATTCTCGCGGTGCTCTTCCTCGGCGCGGAAACCCGTAACCGCGAACTCAGTACTATTTAAAAACAGACTGACGGCGGTTATTCCGCCGTCAGTATCTGATACAGCGCAGGGTTATCGCAGTCCT
The DNA here is from genome assembly GCF_019242955.1 of Morganella morganii. Taxonomy (GTDB): domain Bacteria; phylum Pseudomonadota; class Gammaproteobacteria; order Enterobacterales; family Enterobacteriaceae; genus Morganella; species Morganella sibonii. The sequence continues at coordinate 773,343 of NZ_CP066129.1, read as the reverse complement.
TTCTCCCTTTTACCGCAGCAGGCGCGTATAATTCATCCATAATATCACCGCCGGATCACCGGCAAAAACTGTAAAATAAACACGATGAATCAATACGATAAAATCAGTAAATTTCTGAGCTATGTCCTGAGGCACAAACCGGAATCCATCGGGATCAGCCTCGACGGTGAGGGCTGGACAGATATTGCCGCACTGCTGCGTCAGGCTGCAGTTCACGGCACGCCGTTTGATCGCGGAACACTGGATGAGGTCGTGCAGACCAATGATAAAAAACGGTTTACGATCTCATCTGATGGTATGTATATCCGCGCGGCACAGGGACACTCCGCCGGGCAGGTGGCGATAGATTATCCGCCGCAGACACCGCCGGACACACTTTATCACGGCACCGCTATCCGGTTTATCAGTGATATTTGTGAATTGGGGCTGATTGCCGGATCACGGCATTATGTCCACCTCAGTGCGGATGAAGATACCGCGCTGACGGTCGGCGCCCGCCACGGCAAACCAGTGGTGCTCACCATTGCCGCCGGAGAGATGCATAAAACCGGTTATCCGTTCTATCTGGCGGATAACGGCGTCTGGCTGACGCCGCATGTACCGATAAAATACCTGTCGCAGAAAAAACCCGGCTGACCGGGTTTATGCGTTGAGGCGTGCCGCATGCCAGGCGATATGATCCGCGATAAAACTCGCAATAAAGTAATAGCTGTGATCATAACCGGCATGCACACGGATAGTGTGCGGGATACCATGTGTTTCGCAGGCAGATTTCAGTAACCCGGTTTTCAGCTGCTTACTGAAGAACGTATCCGCAAGCCCCTGATCAACCAGCATATCTGCGACGCGGTGACCGGATTCGATCAGTCTGACCGCATCATACTGTTCCCACACTGCTTTATCCTGCCCCAGATAGGCGGAGAACGCTTTTTCCCCCCATGGCACCTGTGACGGTGACACAATCGGCGCAAACGCTGACACACTGAGGAACGCGTCCGGATTACGCAGCGCCAGTACCAGTGCGCCGTGTCCGCCCATCGAGTGCCCGCAGATACTGCGTTTTTCCGATGTACCGAAATGCCCTGCCACCAGGGTATGCAGCTCATCCAGAATATAATCGTACATCTGATAATGTTCCTGCCACGGTTCCTGTGTGGCATTGACATAAAACCCGGCGCCCTGCCCGAGATCATACTCTTTATCATCCGCCACCTGACTGCCGCGCGGACTGGTGTCCGGCGCGACAATCACCAGACCGTGCTCTGCGGCATAACGCTGCGCACCGGCTTTGGTGATAAAATTTTGCTCGTTGCAGGTCAGCCCGGACAGCCAGTACAGCACCGGACATTTTTCTGTTTTTACCTGCGGCGGCAAAAACACGGAAAACGTCATCGGTGTGCCGGTTACCGCAGAGTGATGACGCCAGACTTCCTGGCTGCCGCCGAAACAAGCGTGGTGTTCAATCCGTTCCATATTATCTCCCTGAATACGTTATCAGTAATGAATAACTGTGCGGATGGATTTACCATCGTGCATCAAATCAAACGCCTCGTTGATTTTATCCAGTTCCATGGTGTGCGTGACAAACGGTGCCAGCTCGATTTTACCGCTCATGGCATCTTCCACCATTCCCGGCAACTGAGTACGGCCTTTCACACCGCCGAACGCCGTACCTTTCCAGACCCGTCCGGTGACCAGCTGGAACGGCCGCGTTGAAATCTCTTTTCCGGCTCCCGCCACCCCGATAATCACCGACTGTCCCCAGCCGCGGTGCGCACTTTCCAGTGCCGACCGCATCACATTGACATTACCGATACATTCAAAGGTATGATCCACTCCCCATTTGGTCATTTCGACCAGCACCTGCTGAATAGGTTTGTCATAATCATTCGGGTTGATGCAGTCTGTGGCACCGAACTGTTTTGCCAGTTCAAATTTGGACGGATTGGTATCGATAGCAAAGATACGTCCGGCTTTCGCCTGACGCGCTCCCTGCACCACCGCCAGCCCGATACCGCCGAGGCCGAATACCGCCACGGAATCCCCTTCCTGTACCTTCGCGGTATTGTGTACCGCGCCGATCCCGGTGGTCACGCCGCAGCCGAGCAGACAAACCTGCTCCGCATTGGCCTGCGGATTGATTTTTGCCAGTGAGACTTCCGCGACAACGGTATATTCGCTGAATGTTGAGCAGCCCATATAGTGATAGAGCGGCTGACCGTTATAGGAGAAACGGCTGGTGCCGTCCGGCATCACGCCTTTGCCCTGGGTTTCGCGGACTGCGACACAGAGGTTGGTTTTGCCGGAGGTACAAAAATCACACTCACCGCATTCAGCGGTGTACAGCGGGATCACATGGTCGCCCGGTTTCACACTGGTTACGCCCTCGCCGACCCCGACCACCACCCCGGCACCTTCATGGCCGAGTACCACCGGGAACAAGCCTTCCGGATCATCACCGGAGAGCGTATAGGCATCGGTATGGCATACCCCGGTGTGACTGATTTTCACCAGCACTTCACCTTTCTTCGGTGGTGCCACATCAATTTCAACAATTTCAAGGGGTAAACCCGGCCCGAAGGCGACTGCTGCGCGTGATTTCATAACGGTTCCTCTGTGTCTGAGGCTTATCTTGGCAGGTGATAAGCACGAATGCTGTCCACCATACCGCACAACAGCGCTGCCTGTATAGCACCGGTCAGCAGGTGGCTGCCACCGGTGCCGGTTTTCTGATCAGCAGGCAGATTGCCAGCAGCAGGCCGTACAGTGCCGTACCAATCAGCCACACAGTCCCGTCCGCACTCAGCTGTGTCTGACTGAAGATAAAGGCAAACAGCAGCGGGCCTGCCACCCCGGTCAGATTGGTGAGACTGACCAGCACGCCCTGTAATTTGCCCTGATTTGCCGCCGATGCCCCGGCGGAGATAATTCCCTGCAATGCAGGCAGGGCAATCCCGCCGCCCGCCAGCAGGATCAGCACCGGATATACCATCCATCCGGAAGTGATGGCGGACATCAGTAAAAACGCGGTGGCATCGGCGATAAACCCGGCAAAGATAATCGTTTTTTCACTCAGCCGTTTCGCCAGTATCCCGGCAACCACCGCCTGAAACAGCACATGCATTGCCCCGAGTCCCGCCAGTGAAAACCCGACTGCCGCACTGTCCCAGGCAAAACGGCTCTCTGTGAACAGCACCCAGACCGTGGCCGGGATCTGCCCGATAAGCTGCGCGGTAAAAAAGACAAACAGCAGCAGCGCCAGCGGTTTAAGCAGTGTGACAAAACTGATACCTGCGCTTTCCGCTTTCTGCTCTGCCGGTTTCTCTTCTGCCTGAACCGCTGGTTTAAAGAGAAAAAAGACCATCAGAAACGTGCAGGCATTCAGTATCGCCGCAATCACAAACGGCAGATGCGGCGAGATATCTCCCGCCAGCCCGCCGACAGCAGGCCCGGCGATCAGCCCCGCCCCGAACGCCGCGCCGAGACGCCCGAACCAGGCCGTGCGATCACTGACCGCCGTGCTGTCCGCCACCACGGAAGCCGCGACTGCACCGGTGGCACCGGTAATCCCCGAGATAATCCGCCCGAGATACAACATCCACAACACACCGGACAGCGCCAGCAGCGTGTAATCAAGCGCAGCACCCGCGAGCGATAGCAGCAGTACCGGTCTGCGTCCCAGTTTATCTGACCATCTGCCCAGCAGCGGTGCAAAGCAGACCTGCATCACCGCATACAACGCCAGCAGAATACCGTAATGATTTGCCACATCCGCTTCCGGGAGATATTCCCGCAACAGTGACGGTAATACCGGCATGATCAGGCCAATTCCCATCGCGTCCAGCAGTGTAATCACCAGCGCGATAACGGCGGGTTTATTCATTTTTCAGATCCTGTGTTAATTCTCTATCATTGATAGAGTTGGAATATATCCCTATCAGTGATAGAGTGTCAATCTGAAATCAGAGGAGATAGTCATGGCACGGCTGAACAGAGAATCGGTTATTGATGCGGCACTGGAACTGCTGAATGAGACAGGCATTGACGGGCTGACGACCCGCAAACTGGCGCAGAAGCTGGGTATAGAACAACCGACACTCTACTGGCATGTGAAAAATAAACGGGCACTGCTGGATGCACTGGCGGTGGAAATCCTGGCACGTCATCATGACTATTCACTGCCTGCGGCAGGTGAGTCCTGGCAATCATTTCTGCGCAATAATGCGATGAGTTTCCGCCGGGCGTTACTGTGTTACCGTGACGGGGCAAAAGTGCATCTCGGTACCCGCCCTGATGAAAAGCAGTATGATACGGTGGAAACCCAGTTACGGTTTATGACCGACAACGGCTTTTCACTGCGGGACGGGTTATATGCGATTTCGGCGGTCAGCCATTTTACGCTGGGTGCCGTGCTTGAGCAGCAGGAGCACAGCGCGGCTTCGGGTGATCGCACGGCAGCAGCGGATGACACTCTGCCGCCGCTGCTGCGGGAAGCTCTGCATATTATGGACAGTGATGATGGTGAACAGGCCTTTCTGCACGGCCTGGAGAGCCTGATTCTGGGGTTTGAGGTGCAGTTAACCCACTCAGGACAGAGTCCGCGATAACGGGAAAAGAAAACGAAAAGCATGCGCGTCATGGATGACGCGCCTGAGCGTACAGGGATGTATTTACAGCGACTTTTCGTTTTTGCCCGTTATCTGCGGGCGGGACGCATCACCGTCCGGCCCGGTAGCGCAGATTCGCCAGGTCATGACCGGATGGCTGCTGGTAAATATCCAGCCGGAAATATTTTGCCGACGCATTCACATATTCAAATATCTGCGACTGGGTTTCCTCATAATCAACCCAGGTTGTGGAGCGGGTAAAACAGTATATTTCAACCGGTAATCCCTCCGGTGTCGGTGACATTGTTCTGATCACCAGATACATATCTGTCCGCACATCGCCGCGCATTTTTATCCAGCTGAGAAGATATTTACGGAATAACTGTAAATTGGTGACACCTTTTGCGGCCATCCACTCTTTCACGTCATCGTAACCGGTATTTTCCGACAGAATGTCATCCAGAGACTGACGAAAGGCTTCCTGATTCCGCAGTTCCGCTAATAAGGTTTCATCCGCAAACGACACCGAGGACTGATCAATATAAAAACTGCGTTTAATCCGGCGGCCGCCGGAAGAAAACATCGGCTGCCAGTTGGTGTATTTTTCAGTCAGGAAATCTTTTGTCGGGATACGTGAAATTGTATTATCCCAGTTACGGACAGTAATGGTATGCAGTGCAATATCAATCACTTCACCGCTGATATTACTGCCGGGTAATTCTATCCAGTCATACAGTTTCAGCACCTTACCATTGGATACCAGAATATTGGCCACAAAGGATAATAAGGTGTGCTGAAAAACAAACATCAGCACCGCAGCAACAGCACCGAAACCGGAAATAATAATCAGCGGTGACTGCGAGGTCATTAAGGCAATAATCAGGATAAAGGAAACAATCCACACCCCGATTTTAGCAATTTCAATATACCCTTTTATTGAGCTGTTCCGGTACGATGAGCGTCCGGTATGACGCAGAATAAAGATATCCAGCCCGTCATTGACCAGTGAAGCCAGATTAATAATCAGAAATGCAGTACACACCGTATTAAACAGAATATTCATTTCTGCTGAGAACGTCGGCAGCATTTTATTGAGATACAGCACCAGCGTGACAGACACAACAGATGCGCTCTTCTTGGCAATACTGTGGATCATGCTGTCGTCAGTCAGGTTGGTAAATAATGACAGCAGACGTTTTGCCACGCGCAGAAATATGAGCCGCCCGAGAAACCAGGTGACCAGCAGAATAACCACCAGAATCGCCGCCGATAAAACGGAGCTCGCGGTAATAAAATGATATAATTCAGATAATTTTTCCATCATATCTCACAGCATACATCAAAATATCAGCTGATGAGTCTGACACAGGTAAAATATGTGTGTTTGATTACGGGTGGTATCAGGCAATTACCGGTTATACGGTAACAGGTAATGATAATCCGGCCAGACTCTCATCAATTTGCGTCCGCAGCCACGATGTGAAAATCCATTCCGGACTCTCTTTTTCCGGCGCTGACGGAAATAACAGATAATACGATGTATTGTCCGTCATAAATCCGCCCGGCGCTGCCAGTTGCCCTGACAGTAATTCATCCGCCGCCATCAGAAATGAAGCCACGGTGATCCCCTGTCCCGCCAGCGCCGCCTGAATACACATATAAAAATGTTCATAGGAGACGGTCCGCAGCCGGTGAGAATCGTCCCCGGATAAGTGCTGCCAGGTCTGCCAGACATCCGGTCGTGTCGCCGGTATCAGCAGAGCATCACCGGCTCCGGTGCCCGGCCGCTGTACCCGGCCGATAAATTCCCGGCACAATTTCACCGCATGAATATCCGGGCGCCATTTGAAATCATTGCGCCGCAGTGCGATATCCGCACCGGTTTTCTGAAAATCAATCGCACCGCCGGCAGTGACCAGCCGGACGGTAATCGCCGGATAACGCTGATAGAAATGACTGAGGCGCGGGATCAGCCAGCGCATGGCGATCGTCGGCTCACAGGAAAGCGTGATGACATTATCGCGCTGCTGATGCTGTATTTTTTCCACGGTCTGCGCAAGCTGGCTGAAGATCCGCCCGGTAGTCTGAAACAGCGTCTGTCCCGCCGGTGTCAGGAATACGGCGCGGTTGCGCCGTTCAAACAATGAAATCCCCAGTTCCTCTTCCAGCAGACGGATTTGTCTGCTCACAGCACCGTGAGTGACATGCAATTCTTCTGCGGCGCGGACAAAACTGCCGCTCCGGGCAGCGGCGTCAAAAAAGCGTAATGCGGAAAGTGGCGGTAATTTCATTATCGTTATCTGTGAGAAAAACTGACGTATTTATGACAGGATATATCGTTTTTATCCCTTTCACAAACGACTGATAATAAAGATACAGAAACAATAATGAGAAAAATAATACTCATTATTCCGGTCAGTTTTTATCAGGGATATTCACAATGAATGAAATTATTGCAGTCGCGGTGATCACCACTCTGGCGGTGATCAGTCCGGGGCCGGACTTTGCTGCCGTCACCCGTAACAGTTATTTGTACGGTACAAGAACCGGCCTGTTTTCAGCACTCGGTATTGCCTTTGGTGTGCAGTTACATGTGATTTATACGGTATTTGGCGTGACGCTGTTAATTATGCAGTCACCGGCGTTATTTACCGTGATTAAATCGCTGGGGATTATTTATCTTATCTGGCTCGGGTTTAAATCATTTACCAATAAAACCCGGATTTCCGTGAACAGCACGGATAATTCCGCCCTGTCGGCGTTCGGGGCATTCCGCAACGGCTTTTTTGTTAATGCCCTGAACCCGAAAACCATGTTATTTGTGGTCTCGGTATACACCCAGGTGATCAGCAGTGATAACACATTGATGATGAATTTCGGCTACGGTGCCTTTATTTCTTTTGCTCACTGGTTGTGGTTCAGCTTAATTGCGCTGTTTTTCTCTAATCCGGTTATCCGTAATAAGATCCTCAGCCGCCAGCTTCTGGCGGATAAAATTATCGGCGTCTTATTAATGCTGCTCGGAATTTCCCTGATTTTTTTCACCCTTCACTGACGGATAACACCCTGCGGACAGTTTCCGGCGGGAAGCTCAGGATTTTTTCTGCGGCTCGCAGACCATATGCCCCGGTGATTCCGGATTCAGATCGCGGGTGCCGAAGCGGCGGACGGAATAATCAGAACGGATACAGTGATAAACCCGGTTTGTTACGGCAGACGATACCGAAAAAACGATATTCCGCTTACCGGTCACGGACGGCGGATTTTCTTTTATATTGCTGATAGTGAGATCAGCAATATCCCCGGTCTGAAAATCACGGTTAATCGCGGCCTGTGCATGCATTTTCAGGGAATCCGGCGTATAGGCAGGATAAATATTTTCATCCGCACATCCTGCGGATAATACAATAATAACGGCCAGACCGATTTTCTTCATTGCTGCTCCTGTTGATTCTGCTGCGCTTTCTGCGGATACATAACCGGATGTGCGGCACGCCATTCATCTGCCTGTTTTTCGCTGAGTTTATGGCCTTTGAATTCGATGATTCTGATGCTTTTTTCACTTTCATTCAGGCGCAGCATGCGAAAACACTGATCCGGAAAAATCGTGCTCATAATAAGCTCCGCCATCTCATTATCCTCATCAGAAGGTGCTATCCAGTCAAATAACCAGATACGGTTACCGCTGCGCAGCTGCTGATACAACTCAGACTCATCACATCCGGACAGATAACGCTGTTCCGTTTCTGCGCTCAGCGCTCCCCAGCTGAGGAAAAAACAGGGCTGGTTGTTTTCAAGTACCAGAACGTACTGTTTTTGTTTGATAAGCGGCAGCAGCAGCTTTCCCAGGGCACGCAGCGGTGTTTTACTGTGCCGCGGAGACAACATCCATAACCAGACCGATGCTCCCCAGATTTCCGCCTCACTGGGTTTATCATCCGCCAGAAACGGGGCATAAACCGTGTACTTGCCGATTTTCATGTTTCTTCCTTTTGGACAGAGCCTGCGCGGAGAGGGTAGCGCATTACGGCAGGCGCCGTACCCGGTATCATCCTAAATCTGACCGGACGGCGATCGCACAAATGTGATAATCCCGCATCACGATAAGGGATATAGTGATAATGGTTCTCATTACGATCACGGACGGATTTATCATGCTGAATACACCGCAACTCAGTCTGGCTGAAATTAATAATACCGTCCCTGTCGCCGGGGCAAAAGCCGGTTTTCTGCGCAAGCTGTTTGCGTTTTCCGGCCCGGGTGCGCTGGTGGCGGTGGGCTATATGGACCCGGGTAACTGGATCACCTCGATTCAGGGCGGGGCGCTGTACAGCTATCTGCTGCTGTCGGTGATTTTGCTGTCCAGCCTGATTGCGATGCTGTTACAGGCGATGTGTGCGAAACTCGGGATCGTGACCGGGCAGGATCTGGCTCAGGCCACCCGCTCACGGGTCGGGCCGAAAACGGCTGCCCTGCTTTGGATAACCACTGAACTGGCAATTATGGCCACTGAAATCGCAGAGGTGATCGGCAGTGCGGTGGCGCTGAATCTGCTGTTTGATATTCCGCTGATGGCCGGTGTGCTGCTGACGGTGCTGGATGTGTTTTTGCTGCTGGTGCTGATGAAGCTCGGTTTCCGCAAAATTGAAGCGTTCGTGTTTGTCCTGATTTTAACGATTTTCGTGATTTTCGCCTATGAAGTGGCGCTGTCTGATCCGAATCTGCGCGATATGATGCGCGGGTTTATCCCGTCTGAAAAAATCTTTACCGCCACACTGGCCGGACAGGATTCCGCTCTGCTGATCGGGCTGGGGATTGTCGGTGCCACCGTGATGCCGCATAACCTTTATCTGCACTCCTCGATTGTGCAGACCCGTCAGTATGATCGCCGCAGCGAAACCGGACTGCGCGAGGCGATCCGCTTTGCCACTATCGATTCCAATATCCAGCTCGGGTTTTCATTTATTATCAACTGCCTGCTGCTGGTACTGGGGGCGGCGCTGTTTTTCGGTAATGACCCGTCGGATCTGGGGCGGTTCACCCAATTGTATGATGCGCTGAAAAACCCGGATATCGTCGGTGTGATTGCCAGTTCCACCTTAGCGACGCTGTTTGCCGTGGCGCTGCTGGCCTCCGGACAGAATGCCACAATCACCGGCACACTGACCGGCCAGATTGTGATGGAGGGCTTTATTCATCTGCGCCTGCCGATGTGGCTGCGCCGCGTGATCACCCGCGGTCTGGCGGTGATTCCGGTGATTATCTGTATTTATCTGTGGGGTGATCGCGAAGATGTGGTGGAAAAACTGCTGATTTATACTCAGGTGTTTCTGAGTATCGCCCTGCCGTTCTCGATGATCCCGCTGCTGCTGCTGACCTCGAGCAAAAAAATCATGGGGGTGTTTGTTAACTCACGGCTGACGATCGTACTCGGGACCGTTGCCACTGTGGTGCTGGTTGTGCTCAATTTACAGCTGATCCGGGAAGTGGCCGGGATGCTGTTCCGTGCCTGAGTCATCCGGGTACGCTGCCGTACCCGGAAAGTCCGTTATCAGCACGTTGGTGCGCTGTCCATTTTGTTCAGCCGGGTCATGATGGCTTCCAGCACGCCGCCGCCGATAGCGCGGGCTTTATCAGAAACAGAGCGGAAATCAGCCAGCGCCCCGCGCGGGTCGACATCGGCGATTTTAAAACCTTCCGGCACACACAGCCCCTCATTAAGCAGGCCCCGTACCATGCCGTCCATTGGTGAAAGAATTTCCGTGTCGCCGATGCGGGCAATCACATCCCCCTCGTGTACCAGATCACCGATATTCACATGACGGGTCATCATGCCGCTGTGCGGCGCGCGTAACACCCGTTCAGTGGTTTTACCGTTGATATTGCCGGGAATACCGGTATTCGGTGCCGCGCAGCCGTGGGTGATCACCCGGCCGAGATGATGGCCGCGCTGGGTTTCAATGACCGCATCACAGTCCACACCGGCCTCAAAGCCCGGCCCGAGCGCTATCGTACAGGGTGCCATTTTGCGGTGTGTACCGGCAACGTTTCGTTTGGCGATAATCGCATCCACCACCACATCCGGATGCAGCGCCGGTAACAGTTCACCGCGCTCATCTGCCAGCACCGGGATCACACCCTCTTTCAGATAGCGGTTTACTTCATCAATATCATGAGCATAGCGGGCACAAACACCTTCCACGCAGCTTTCGCCGTCATAGAGTGCCTGGGCGAAAGAGACCGTACAGCGGATCACGGTCGGTTTGCAGACATCCAGCATCACCACATCAAACCCGCTGTGATAGAGACGCAGAGCCACGCCGGTTGCCAGGTCACCCGCGCCGCGGATCACCACCCGTTTGACTCTGCGGATCTCCGCCGGGCTCTGTTTCATTGCCCCGCCCGGTGCGTCATTCATCACCTGCAGCAGTTCGGCCAGAATACTGATCGCGATTTCATGCGGCGTTTCCGCGCCGATATCATAACCGATCGGAGCATGAAGCCGTGAAAGCTGCGCTTCAGATACCCCCGATTCGCTTAATTGTTTAGTGAAAGTCTGTACTTTGCGGCGGCTGCCGAGCAACCCGAGGTATTTCACCGGTTTTTCGATAAGGCAGTTGAGGGATTCCAGATCCTGGCTGTTGGTGGCGATAATCACATAATCTTCCGGCTGCGGATCGAGCTGATTCACCGCATCGGTAAATGACGGCACGTGCCACAGGCGGGTTGACGGCGGGAACAGATCCGGCTCCAGACTCCCGGCATACACATCCGCCACATGAATATCAATATTCAGGAAAGCCGCCAGCTGCGCAATGGCGCGGTTGACGTGACCGCCGCCGAGCAGGATCAGACGCGGACGCACACCGTGTACCGCAATATATACCGACATCGCACCGCCGCAGTCGGAGCCGACCGCATGCTGCCCGTTGCGGGCCATCCGGCCGTGAAACATGCGGGAGCGCCCCTCGTGCAGCGCTTCCACCGCCTCTTCGATCACTTTGCGCTCCACCATACCACCGCCGATGGTACCGATAGTTTTTCCGTCCCCCAGCACCAGCATTTGTGCGCTGTGACGGGGGGTGCTGCCTGAACATTCAATAATTTCCGCCATGGCAAACGGGCAATTTTTCTCAACCAACTTCGCTGCTTCGGTAAAAATTTTCATAAACAGACCTCAATGGATATCCCTGCATTTATCATTGATATTATTGTCGCTGCAATATGTGTGTAATTGCGGGATCTTCCCTGACGGCACCGAACCATACTGCGTTCAGCGGTGTGCCGCGGAGCCAGTCTGCCAGTATGTCCGGCGAAAAATTCTCATTTTGAGAAAAACGGTTTATCAGCCAGATCCGTAATGCATCCGGCGGTGCTGATTTCCACATCCCCTGCGGGTGCCGGATCAGGCGGCTTATCGCCCCCAAACCCAGCGTATCACCGCTGTTTAAGCCGGTAACGGCAGAGAAATGTGACCACCGGTGTACATTATCAGGCCCGACAGGCGTCCCCAGAAGCCGGCCGTCTGTCACAGCAATAACACAATCACTGTAATCAGGTATGCAAGGTTCATGCTCAGCCGGCGCTTTTATGCCAAAACCGCGAGCTCCGTCAGCTTCGGCTAAAATAACATCAACGGCATTCTGCTCCGCCAGGGCATTAATATCCGCAGAGGAGAAACCGCTGACCTTATTATTCTGCGGGTTCCAGCCGGTATAACAGGCAAATGAGCCGCGATTTGTCACCGCATCCGGCAGGCGGACCGGATGACAGGCGAGAATGACCGGAAACCCCTCCCGGGGCAGAAACATATGCGTGGTGGTGGTGATCATCACCTTTTTTCCTAACCGGGAAAAAGCCCGTGCCAGCCAGAACAGGCAGCTGGTTTTGCCGCCCGCACCGACGATACTGATCACCATTGCATGGCCGCCCGGATGTGTATCACATAACCGGCGCAGCGGTTCAGGTATAGTGGCGCAACTTCGGACAGGGATCTGTGTATTGAGAGCCGTTGTCATCGTCATTACCGAATCCTTTGAATATCAGTCACTTTCTATGTTTATCAGCGGAGTGTATATCCATTATGCCGTCTCACCTGACCTCAGCCGATACCGCTTTATCCTATTTATCGATCCGTAAGCCGTATTGCCCGCAGGAAACAGACTGCATCATGACGGCGGCCGGGCTCTCCTCACGGATGGGTGAATGGAAAATGATGCTGCCGTGGGGCCGCGGCGGTGCCACTTTGCTGGACACCAGTCTGGCTAATGCACTGCATTTTTGTCACAGGGTCATCCTGGTGACCGGCTTTCGCGGCGCGGAACTGGCCGCGCGTTATCAGTCCGTAAAACGCATTCATATTCTTTATAATCCGGAATACGAAACCGGACTGCTCTCCTCACAGCGCCTGGCCGCACAGGCGGTGACCAGCGAATACTGTTTTCTCACCCACGGTGATGTGCCGTTCCTCACCCCAGAAATCTGGCAGACGCTGTGGGCACAGCGTGGTGATGCCGCACTCCTTCCCTGTTACAAGCAAGTTCCGGGCCATCCCGTGCTGCTCTCCCGCGCATGTCTGCTCGCGGCACTGTCACATCCGGCGGGTAATACCATGAAAAAACGGCTGCTGACCGGTCCGCACCGTTTCCTGAATATGCAGAGTGATGCGGTGATTACCGATATCGATACGCCGGAGGTTTATCAGCATTATCGCGGGTAATCCGGATGTACACTATTACATCCATCCCATTAATAACATTAATTGTTAACATCATTTTTCCATTATCAATGTGATACGTTTTTTCTTTTTTTGAGAATCTTATTCACATGTTAATCCCATGGTAATAAAGATATTTTTTATTGATTCATATTCTCATTTAGCGCTGTGCGAGCTGTTTCACACTTTGCTGCTAAGATTAGATTTATCTCACATTTTTTTTATTTCTCTGAACGCGAAATCGGCGGCTGCAAACAATCCTGGCGTAATTGTTGCAACTGTGAGTGCATACAGTTGCATGTCCCGCTCCACCGGCATGCCCCCTCATATTGCAGCAAGGAGAGTTTTATGGGAGATATAATGCGTCCCGTCCCGTTCGGCGAACTTCTGAACCGGATCTTTGAAGAATATAAGGCGAGCCGTTCCATTTTTGGTATCAATGAACGGCAGTTTTACCGCAGAGAGCATCAGCATCCTCTGATGTCCGTCTTCGGTGAAACCTGCGAGACGCCGATCGGCCCTGCGGCCGGTCCCCATACTCAGCTTGCTCAGAATATTGTGGTTTCCTGGCTGACCGGCGGCCGTTTTATCGAGGTGAAAACGGTTCAGATCCTCGATGAACTGGAGCTCGAAAAGCCGTGTATCGATGCTCAGGACGAATGTTTCAATACCGAATGGTCCACCGAATTTACCCTGCCGAAAGCCCACGACGAATACCTCAAAGCCTGGTTTGCCCTTCATTTGTTAGAAGCCATTTTTGACCCGCGCACCAAAGGCGAGGCCAAATCCTTCATCTTTAATATGAGTGTCGGTTATAACCTGGAAGGGATTAAACAGCCGCGTATGCAGCAGTATATCCACGCGATGATGGATTCCTCCCAGTTACCGGTCTTCGCGAAATACCGTGAGGAAATGAAAGCCTTTATTTCCCGTCCGGGCTTCCTGAAAGAGCTGGGTCTTGACGATCGCAAAGCCGATCTTCTGGCTATGACTGACCGTGTACCGGGTGATTTATCCAAAGGCGTGACCCTCTCCACCATGCACGGCTGTCCGCCGGATGAAATCGAGGCTATCTGCCGCTACATGCTGGAAGAGAAACGCATCAACACCTATGTGAAGCTGAACCCGACACTGCTCGGCTTTGCGCGTGTCCGTGAAATCCTCGATACCTGCGGTTTTGATTATATCGGGCTGAGTGAGGAGTCATTTTCTCATGACCTGAAACTGGATCGCGCCCTCGAGATGTTACAGCGCCTGCTGGATCTGGCGAAGGAAGTAAACCGTGGCTTCGGGGTGAAACTGACCAACACCCTCGGCACCATCAATAATAAAGGGCGCTTACCGGGCGGTGAGATGTATATGTCCGGCCGCGCCCTGTTCCCGCTTTCCATCAACGTTGCCGCACTGCTTTCCCGCCATTTTGACGGCAAACTGCCGGTTTCTTACTCCGGCGGTGCCAGCAAATTTAATATCCGCGATATTTTTGAATCCGGTATCCGTCCTATCACCATGGCAACTGACCTGCTGAAACCGGGCGGTTATATGCGTCAGACCGAGTGCCTGCGCGAGCTGGATGAATCTGATGCGTGGGGCATGACGCAGATTGATGTGGGTAAACTGAATGCGCTGGCAGAACGCGCCGTCAGTATGGAATATACCCAGAAACACTGGAAATCAGATCAGGAAATCGATGCGGGCGGCCCGCTGCCGCTGACCGACTGCTATGTCGCACCGTGTGTGACCGCCTGTGCCATCAAACAGGATATCCCTGAGTATATCCGCCTGCTGGGCGAAGGACGCTATACGGATGCGCTGGAACTGATTTACCAGCGCAACGCTCTGCCGGCTATCACCGGTCATATCTGTGATCACCAGTGCCAGTACAACTGTACCCGTCTGGATTACGAAAGCGCGCTGAATATCCGCGAACTGAAAAAAGTGGCGGTGGAAAAAGGCTGGAAAGAGTACAAAGCCCGCTGGCACAAACCGGCCGGTTCCGGTGATAAAAATCCGGTGGCGGTGATTGGTGCCGGTCCTGCGGGTCTGGCGGCCGGGTATTTCCTCGCCCGTGCCGGTCATCCGGTGACGGTATTTGAGAAAGAAGCCAATGCCGGTGGTGTGGTGGCGAATATCATCCCGCACTTCCGCATCCCGCGTGAAACCATCGAACATGATATTCAGTTCGTCGCTGACCACGGCGTGAAATTTGAATACGGCTGTGACCCGCGTCTGACCGTTGATAAGCTGATGGAGCAGGGTTTCACCTATGTGCTGGTCGGGATCGGGACAGATAAAAACAGCGGCGTGAAACTCGCCGGGGATAACCGTAACGTCTATAAATCCCTGCCGTTCCTGCATGACTACAACAACAACGCACCGCTGAAAATGGGCAAACATGTTGCCGTTATCGGTGCCGGTAACACCGCGATGGACTGCGCCCGCGCCGCCAAACGGATTGCCGGTGTGGAAGATGTGACCGTTATCTACCGCCGCTCTCAGGCAGAAATGCCGGCCTGGCCGGAAGAGTATGAAGAAGCGGTGGAAGATGATGTGAAATTCATGTTCCTGCACAATCCGGAGCAGTTCAATGCTGACGGCACCCTGCTGGTCCGCACCATGAAGCTGGGTGAGCCGGATGAATCAGGACGCCGCCGTCCGGTGGCGACAGAAGAGACTGTCACCCTGAAAATCGACAGCGTGATCACCGCTATCGGCGAACAGCAGGACTGCGAAGTGCTGTCACAAATCGGTGTACCGATGGGCGATGACGGCTGGCCTGCGGTATACCGCAACAGCGGTGAAACCACCCGAGCCAATGTGTTCCTGATTGGTGACGTACAGAGCGGCCCGTCTTCTATCGTGGCGGCTATCGGTGATGCGGGCCGTGCAACGGATGCCATTCTGGAGCGCGAAAATATCCTCTCTCACTACAGTGATAAATACTGGCTCAATGTCGACCCGCAGGATATCACTGACCGCAAAGGCGCTATCGCCGTGCAGATGGTGGACAGCGACGACCGCGAAGCGTTCGTGAAACAGGAAGCAGAGCGCTGCCTGGAATGTAACTATATCTGTGCGAAATGTGTGGATGTGTGCCCGAACCGCGCCAATATTTCCGTGGCGATTCCGGGCTTCCGTAACCGTTATCAGACCCTGCACCTGGATGCGATGTGTAACGAGTGCGGTAACTGTGCCCAGTTCTGTCCGTGGCAGGGCAAGCCGTACAAAGACAAAGTCACTATCTTCAGCCTGCCGGAAGACTTCGAAAACAGCACCAACCCGGGCTTCCTGGCTGACGGCAGCACCTTTACTGTCCGCCTGGACGGCAAAGTCAGCAAACTGCAACTCGATGCTGACGGGGAATTCAGCCGGGTTCCGCAGGAACTGGAAGAGATGTGCCGCATCATGAGCCATGTTCATAAACACTATCGTTATCTGTTAGGCCGGGTGGAGAAATAATTATGCTGATTCTGAAAAACGCCACCATCACTGAGTTCGAACCGGCGCAAATCCGCGAAGGGGTCGATATCGCCATTGAGGGTGACAAAATTGCCGCTGTGGGTAACGGGCTTCATTCCCGTTACCCGGGCGCGGAAGTCAAAGAGATGAACGGCAAACTGGTGATGCCGGGGATTGTCTGCTCTCACAACCACTTCTATTCCGGTTTATCACGCGGCATCATGGCGAATATCGCGCCAAGCCCGGATTTTATCTCCACCCTGAAAAATCTGTGGTGGCGCCTCGACCGCGCACTGGATGAGGAATCCCTCTATTACAGCGGCCTTATCTGTTCCCTCGAAGCGATTAAGAGCGGCTGTACCTCGGTGATTGATCACCACGCCTCACCAAACTATATCGCCGGTTCCCTGAAAACCCTGCGTGACGGCTTCCTGAAAGCCGGCCTGCGCGGCATGACCTGCTACGAAACCACTGACCGCAACGGCGGCCTGAAAGAGCTGGAAGCCGGAGTTGAGGAAAATATCGCCTTTGCGGAGCTTATCGACAGCGAGCGCAAAAGCGGTAAATCCCGCTATCTGGTGGAAGCCCATATCGGGGCGCACGCACCGTTTACCGTAGCAGATGAAGGCCTGAAAATGCTGCGCGAAGCGATTAAAAAAACCGGCCGCGGCCTGCACATCCATGCGGCGGAAGACAGTTATGACGTCTCTTTCAGCCATGACAAATACGGTAAGGATTTGCTGATCCGCCTCGGTGAATTTGATCTGATTGATGAAAAAACCCTGATCGCCCACGGCCTGTATCTTTCTTCCGCAGATATTGAGCTGCTGAATAAAAAAGATGGCTTCCTGGTTCACAACGCCCGCTCCAATATGAACAACCACGTCGGCTACAACCACCGTCTGGGTGACTACAACAACGTGGTGCTCGGCACGGACGGTATCGGCTCCGATATGTTAGAAGAAATGAAGTTTGCTTTCTTCAAACACCGCGATGCGGGCGGTCCGATGTGGCCGGACAGCTTTACCCGTTTCCTGTGGAACGGCAACCGCCTGCTGGCACGCAACTTCGGCAAACAGTTCGGCCGCGTGGAAGCCGGTTATCAGGCTGACCTGACCATTTGTGATTACACACCGCCGACACCGTTCACCGGGGATAACCTGCCGGGCCACCTGGCCTTCGGTTTAGGCTCCAACAGTGTCAACAGCGTGATGGTCGATGGTGTGATGGTGTATGAAAACCGTCAGTTCCCGTTTGATACCGGACCGCTCTTTGCAGAAGCACGCAAAGCCGCGAAAAAGATGTGGGCCCGGATGGACGCACTGTAATAAAAAAACCATGACCTGCGGCAGTGCCGCAGGTCTGAAGAGCAATGTAGGGGTAACCCATGATCGAACAATTTTTCCGCCCTGCCACCTTAGCGCAGGCAACTGAGCTGAAACAACGCTTTCAGGAAAGCGCCGTCTGGTTTGCGGGCGGCAGTAAACTGAATGCGGTACCGACCAAAACTGACCGCACTGTCGCTATCTCACTGTCACTGCTGCCGCTGCAATCCATTGAGTGGCAGGACGGCATTCTGCGTATCGGTGCGGTTGTCACGCTGGAAGCGCTGCGTGAAAGCCCGCTTATCCCGCGTGCGCTGTATGATGCGCTCGGTTTCGTTTATTCACGCCACATCCGTAATCAGGCCACCATCGGCGGGGAGATCGCCGCCTGTCAGCGCGAACATACTCTGCTGCCGGTGCTGCTGGTGCTGGATGCACAGGTTCAGCTGGCCAGCAATGATGTCATTTCGCTGGAAAGCTATCTTGCCGCTCCGGATGACCGCCTGATCACCCATCTGATTTTACAGGACCCGTTCCGCCGCTGCGCCACCCGCACGGTCCGCGAAACAGCGGACGGCTGGTCTGTCGTCACCGCCGCGGTGGCTCTGACCGGCAATAATGAGCGGCGGATTGCGGTTGATGGTGTTGGCTGCGGTATCAGCCGCCTGCAACAGATCGAAGCAAAAAACCTCAGCGGGGAAGCGCTGGAAAAAGCCGTCAGTCAGGCGGTGAAGCCGAAAGCGGATTTGCTGGGCAGTGAAGAATACAAACGCTATATCACCGGAATTTTAGTTTCAGACCTGCTGACAGACTGCCGGCAAATGGGGGAGGAATAACGAAATGAACGTCCATTTTATACTTAACGGCACCCCGCATTCGCTTGATTGCATTCCGGGCGAAAATGTCCGCACTATTCTGTTCAGCCTGGGTATGCACTCGGTGCGTAACAGTGATGACGGCTACGGCTTCGCAGGCTCCGACGCCATTTTATTCAACGGCCGTATTGTTAACGCCTCGCTGCTGATCGCCGCACAACTGGAAGGCGCAGTGATTGAAACCGCCGAATCACTCGGCAAATGGAATGAACTGAGTGATGTTCAGCAGGCCATGGTCGATGTGGGGGTGATCCAGTCCGGTTATAACGACCCGGCCGCTGCCCTGATCCTGACTGACCTGATCAAACGCATCCCGGAACCGGATCGCGATCAGATTGATGATGCGCTTTCCGGTCTGTTCAGCCGTGACGCCGGTTATCAGCAATTCTATGAAGTTATTGATCTGCTGGTGAAACGCCGCAAAGATCCGCACTACAAAGCCGATAACGCCCCGGCGTTCCGTGATGACCTGACTGTTGTCGGGAAAGTCACACCGAAAACTGATGCTGCCGTGATGGTGCAGGCAAAACCGTGCTATGTGGAAGATCGTATTCCGGCCAATACCTGCGTCATCAAAATGCTGCGCAGCCCGCACGCGCACGCGCTGATCACTCATCTCGATGTCAGCAAAGCCGAAGCACTGCCGGGTGTGGTGCATGTGATAACCCACAAAAACTGTCCGGATGTGTATTACACCCCGGGCGGACAGAGTGCGCCGGAACCGTCTCCGCTTGACCGCCGGATGTTCGGTAAAAAACTCCGTCACGTCGGTGACCGTGTCGCCGCCGTTGTGGCAGAAAACGAAGCTATCGCACTGAAAGCATTATCTTTAATTGAAGTCAGCTATGATGTGCTGAAACCGGTACTGTCTATCGATGAAGCCAAAGCCGATGGCGCACCGCTGGTGCATGATGAGCCGGTAATTTATGTTAACGGCGCACCGGCTGACCTGGCCGAGCAGAATAAGAACGCGGCAGATCGCGGCGAACATTTGCAGATTAACTTCCCGATCGGCGCAAAACCGTGCAAAAACATTGCTGCCGGAGTTCACGGCCATATCGGGGATCTGGATAAAGGCTTTGCGGAAGCGGATACCGTTATCGAGCGCACCTATGAATCCCGCCAGGTTCAGCAGTGCCCGACCGAACCGCATATCTGCTACACCTATATGAACGGTGACCGTCTGGTGATCCACGCCTCCACTCAGGTGCCGTGGCACTTACGCCGCCAGGTGGCGCGTATTCTCGGCCTGAAACAGAACAAAGTACATGTGATCAAAGAGCGTGTCGGCGGCGGCTTCGGCTCCAAACAGGATATCCTGCTGGAAGAGGTTTGTGCGTGGGCGACGTATGTTACCGGCCGTCCGGTGTCATTCCGCTACACCCGTGAAGAAGAGTTTATCGCGAACACCAGCCGCCATGTGGCGAAAGTGAAAATCAAACTGGGCGCGAAAAAAGACGGGAAAATCACCGCCATCAACATGGAATTCCTGGCGAACACCGGCCCTTACGGTAACCACTCACTCACTGTACCGAGTAACGGCCCGGCGCTGTCACTGCCGCTCTACCCGTGTGATAACGTCGATTTCCAGGTCACCACTTACTACTCCAACATCTGTCCGACCGGGGCATATCAGGGTTACGGGGCACCGAAAGGTAACTTCGCCCTGACCATGATCCTGGCCGAACTGGCGAAAGAACTGAATATCGATCTGCTGGATCTGATTGAAATCAACCGCGTGCATGAAGGCCAGGAACTGAAGATCCTCGGTGCTATAGGCGAAGGTAAAATGCCGACATCCGTGCCGACCGCTGCAAGCTGCGCCCTCGGCCCGATCCTGAAAAAAGGCCGTGAGCTTATCGACTGGGATTCCCCGCGCAAACAGGACGGCGACTGGAAAACCGGACGCGGCGTGGCGATTATCATGCAGAAATCCGGGATTCCGGATATCGACCAGGCAAACTGTATGGTCAAACTGGAATCTGACGGCACCTTTATCGTCCACTCCGGTGGTGCGGATATCGGGACCGGTCTGGATACCGTGGTCAAAAAACTGACCGCCGAAGTGCTGTGCTGCTGCCCGGATGATATCCATGTTATCTCCGGGGATACTGACCATGCGCTGTTTGATAAAGGGGCGTATGCCTCCTCCGGTACCTGCTTCTCCGGTAATGCGGCAAAAATGGCGGCAGAGAATCTGCGCAAGAAAATCCTGTTCCACGGTGCGGCACAAATCGGTGAGCCGGCGGAGGATGTCACCCTTGCGGCACCGGGTGTGGTGCGCGGTAAGAAAGGTGAAATCAGCTTCGGGGATCTGGCACACGCTGCCGAAGGCGGTACCGGGTTTGGTGTGCTGGTGGCAAACGCCAGCTATATCACCCCGGACTTTGCCTTCCCGTACGGGGCAAACTTTGCCGAGGTGGCGGTGAACACCCGTACCGGTGAGATCCGCCTGGATAAATTCTACGCCCTGCTCGACTGCGGTACGCCGGTGAACCCGGATCTGGCCCTGGGTCAGATTTACGGTGCCTCCATGCGTGCTATCGGCCACAGTATGTCGGAAGAGATCCGCTACGACGCCAAAGGTGTGCCGCTGACCCGCGATCTGAAAACCTACGGCGCACCGAAGATCGGCGATATTCCGCGTGATTTCCGCGCGTTCCTGGTGCCGAGTGATGATCAGGTCGGCCCGTACGGCGCGAAATCCATCTCGGAAATCGCGGTTAACGGCGCTGCACCGGCCATCGCCACGGCCATTCATGATGCCTGTGGTGTCTGGCTGCGTGAATGGCACTTCACACCGGAAAAAATCCTGCGCGGCCTGGGCAAAATGTAATTAAACCAACCCGCCCTCACCGGTTCCGGTGAGGGCTTTTTGTAAGCAGAGGAGTCAGCTATGTCGTCTGAACATACCGTCAAAGCGGTACGCGGGAAGTTTCTGGATATCACCCGCGTAGTGACCTCGATGGACGATCTGCCCGGTGCAGTCCGCCTGATCGACGACGGACTAATGCTAATCCGGCACGGAAAAATAGAGTGGTTCGGAGAGTGGGAAGAGGGAAAACATCTGATCCCGGAAACGGTCCGTGTCCGCGACTACACCGGGAAACTGGTGGTGCCGGGCTTTATTGATACCCACGTTCACTATCCGCAGAGTGAGATGATCGGCGCTCACGGCGAGCAGTTGCTGGAATGGCTCAACCGCCACGTGTTCCCGACCGAAAAACTGTATCAGGATATTGATTACGCCCGTGAAATGTCGGCGTTTTTTATCAAACAACTGCTGCGCAACGGCACCACGACCGCGCTGGTCTTCAGTACTGTTCACCCGGAATCAGTCAACGCTCTGTTTGATGCGGCAAGCCAGCTCAATATGCGCCTTATCACCGGTAAAGTGATGATGGACAGAAACGCGCCGGACTATCTCACCGACACACCGGAAAGCAGTTACGAGGAGTGTAAGGCGCTGATTGAACGCTGGCACAAGAACGGGCGCCTGCTCTACGCCATCACCCCGCGTTTTGCGCCGACCTCCAGCCCGGAACAGCTGGCGGTATGTCAGCGGCTGCGCGAAGAGTATCCGGATACGTGGGTTCACACTCATCTTAATGAAAATAAAGCAGAAATTGAGTGGGTAAAAGAACTCTATCCGGACAGCAAAAACTACCTGGATGTCTATCATCACTATGGTCTGACCGGTGAACGCAGTGTGTTTGCCCACTGTATCCATCTTGAGGAAGAAGAGTGGGACTGCCTGCACGATACCGGCTCGGCAGTGGCATTTTGCCCGACATCAAATCTCTATCTCGGCAGCGGCCTGTTTAATCTGAAAAAAGCGCTGGCGAAAAAAGTGAAAGTCGGAATTGGTACGGATGTCGGTGCCGGGACGACCTTCAACATGCTGCAGACACTGAGTGAAGCCTACAAGGTGATGCAGTTACAAAAAACCTGTTTAACCGCCTTTGAAGCCTTTTATCTCGCCACACTCGGCGGGGCACATTCATTAGGGCTGGATAACTGTATCGGTAACTTTGCCGCCGGCAAAGAAGCGGATTTTGTGGTACTTGAACCGACCGCGACCCCGCTCCAGCAGTTGCGTTATGACAACTCACGCACGCTGGCGGAGAAATTGTTTGTGATGATTGCGCTTGGTGATGACCGCACCATTTACCGGACTTACATCGACGGACGTCTGGTCTATGAACGGACCTGACGCCCACCAATGCTGTGATTAAAACACACTTTCATTTCATTCTCGGGGTCTGCAATTATGTCTGATAATACAACACCGGATAACTCCGGGGCGGCAGCGAAAGGCGCACTTGATGCGTACTTTAAAATCTCCGCCCGCGGCAGCAGCGTCAAACGGGAGATTCTGGCGGGCGTCACCACCTTCCTCGCCATGGTCTATTCTGTCATCGTCGTCCCCTCTATGCTCGGTAAGGCCGGATTCCCGCCGGGCGCTATTTTTGTCGCCACCTGTCTCGTCGCCAGTATCGGTTCTCTGATGATGGGGCTGTGGGCAAACCTGCCGATGGCTATCGGCTGTGCGATTTCACTCACCGCCTTTACTGCATTCAGCCTGGTGCTCGGGCAGCAAATCAGCATTCCGGTTGCGCTCGGCGCCGTCTTCCTGATGGGGGTCATTTTTACCCTGATTTCCGTTACCGGGGTGCGAAACTGGATACTGAAAAACCTGCCGATGGGGATAGCCCACGGCACCGGGATTGGTATCGGCCTGTTTTTACTGCTGATCGCCGCCAACGGTGTCGGCCTTGTGATCAAAAACCCGCTCGAAGGTCTGCCGGTGGCAATGGGGGCGTTTACCTCTTTCCCGGTGGCGATGTCGCTGATCGGGCTGGCGGTGATTGTCAGCCTGGAAAAAATGCGCGTGCCGGGCGGGATACTGCTGGTGATTATCGGGATTTCGGTTATCGGCCTGATTGTTGACCCGAATGTTACGTATCAGGGGCTGATCGCCATGCCGTCACTGAGCGGTGAGGACGGAAAATCCCTGATATTCAGCATGGATATTATGGGCGCCCTGCAAACAGCGGTTCTGCCAAGCGTACTGGCGCTGGTGATGACAGCGGTGTTTGATGCCACAGGGACCATCCGCGCAGTGGCCGGGCAGGCAAATCTGCTGGATAAAGATAATCAGATTATCAACGGCGGCAAAGCCCTGACCGTGGACTCCGTCAGTTCCATTATCTCCGGTGCGGTGGGGGCCTCTCCGGCGGCGGTATATATCGAATCCGCTGCGGGGACAGCCGCAGGCGGCAAAACCGGGCTGACAGCCGTGACCGTCGGCGTGCTGTTCCTGCTGATCCTGTTCTTCTCGCCGCTCTCATACCTGATCCCCGGGTATGCAACTGCTCCGGCACTGATGTATGTCGGTTTGCTGATGCTGAGTAATGTGGCAAAACTGGATTTCGATGACTCCGTCGACGCGATGTCCGGACTGGTGTGTGCGGTCTTTATCGTACTGACCTGTAATATCGTTACCGGTATTATGCTGGGCTACGTCACCCTGGTGATTGGTCGTCTGGTGGCAAAAGAGTGGCGCAAACTCAACACCGGCACCGTGATTATCGCCATCGTGTTAGTCGCATTCTATGCAGGCGGCTGGGCAATTTAATCCGTCTGACAGAACAAACTGAATATCCGTTAATTATTATCATCACAGGGAGCGCGAAAGCACTCCCTGTATTTGCCGGTAAAAAGGCTGAATCGCTCATTTTTATATATTGTCTGTTCTGTTTCCGGGAACAGATTCAAATCTGATAATAATCAATAGTTGATAAATACCAATCAAATAACGTCTCCGGCCAGTGAATTCGCGCTGAAAACCATCAGCAGATAATCAAAAACCGATGTATATAACGTAAATCGGAATCAGCACTTTTTGCACCTTGTGTTTTTTTTCCCCGGAGTTAAAACAGTGCTGTTATCAGCAATATTGTTATATCTGCTGTATGACAAAACCATTAAACGGAAAATAAAATAAGGATATATGATGAAAGAATTAAGTCTGGTTGAGATTGATATGGTTTCCGGCGCCGGTATTTACTCTGATGCGGGTGCATTAATCGGCCGCGGCGTGGGCAGCATCGTTGGTTACTACAGAAAAAATGAGCAGAGCGCAGGCCGTGGTGAGAAATTCGGCAAAACTATCGGTGGTATCGTTGACCAGTCTGTTTCCATAATCTCGTCATGGGCAGGCAAAATAAAACACGCTTAAGTGTCGCCTCACTTTCAGGCAAACGGGACACGCGTTGTGTCCCTTTTTTCATGCACCGTTTTATCTCTCTTATTCATACATCAGCCGCCCCTGAATATCCGCAATACTGACTGTGACAATGCATCCGGCATTAAAATGCAGAAAATCAGATTCGATCCCGTCAGAAAAAATAACACCATTTTCCGGCATCTGCGATTCAAGCTGTAATGTCATCGTATTATCAACCGCCCCGAAAATCAGCGATGTTCCGGATGTCCGTCCCGGGAACGGTTCCCGCACACTGTACTGCAACCGCTTTTCATACCAGCCGATACCGGCACGCAGCGGGTGTGAACTGCCGCCGGTTACCCCCAGCGCACCGGCCAGAACGGATTGCAGCCAGCCCGTGGAACCCAGCCCCGTCGAGATAATCACACCGGAGGAAGACTGGGCTTCCGACTGCCCGCCGTGACTGAGAATATAACGGGCCGATGTGTGACTTTTCGGCCCGATAAACAGGTCATTGACCGCCAGCATCTGCTGACCGTCATTGGTGACCGCCTGTGCAAAACTCAGAACTTTCGACGGCATATCCCGGTTCAGTGTCCGTTTCACCACCGACTCCAGCTGCGGCAGTTCAAAAGGCAGCAATATACCGTCCCAGCGCGCCGGGTCGGGATTAACCGCGATCACCGGCTGGCCGTTCAGGTATTTCAGGGTATTTGCCACCAGCCCGTCCCGGCCGATAATCACCACAATATCACGGTCAGAAAACTGATAGCCCGGCAGCAGCGTGCGATCCGGAACCTGCACCTGTCCCGCCTGAAGCAGGATCCGTTTCGCCTCTGTCAGCTGCGCCTGGTAGCGATCGTGTTCCGCCAGGTAATCACTGACAGAGATACCGTTATGCTCCAGATAAAACTTCGCCTGCGGCCAGGTATTGAAACGGGCGATCAGCTCCTGCAGCCGGGTTTTCTGTGTGACCAGGACAAACCGTACTTCCTCCCGGCGGCTCATGCTTTACTTCCTTTTTTCATCATCTGACTGAACATATCCGGCGCGATATTCAGCTCACCAATTTTTCCGGCATTCTGTGCCAGTGATTCAAAGGCCATCGCCATCAGCTGCTCCGGCGCCATCCGGCTCAGGGCAAGGGCTTTGAGATTTTCCACCGGCAGTTCGCGGTACGCTTTCATTTTGGTTTCAATCGCGTATGCATCCGCATCGGACTGAACGCGCTGGTTATCCGCACTGAGCGCAACCAGTGTCTGACGCTGCTGCTCCTCGCCAATCTCCGACGCCAGCCGTTCCTGCGACATTGCTGCCTGCTCGCGCAGCAGTGTGCGTTCATTTTCCAGCCGGGATTCCTCTATCTGCTGCTCTTTTTTCTGCACAGAGAGATCCGTCTCCAGCTCTGCCTCTTTGATCGTACGCTCCTGCTCAACCGAGGATTTGCGCCGTGCATAAATCGCATCATCCGCTTCTTTCAGCAGGGATTCCCTGGCTTCCGCTTCGAGTGCGCGGGCCGTTTCCGGTGTCGGGGTAATGGCGGTGACAGAGAAATCCAGGATAGTGACCCCCAGCGCCTCAACCGCTGCCTGCTGCGCCAGACGTGACTGTACCAGCGCCACCAGCGACTGACTGAGCAATAATGCGCGGCGCAGCGGCGTGGATTGGATCTCCGCCTGGATAATGGTTTGTGCCGCACGGACAATCCGGTCATTCAGTTTCATCGGATCGTCGGTCGCGTAAGTTTTTCCGTCCCGGTTCAGCACAAAATTAAGCACCCCGGCCGTTTTTTCCGGTGCACTGACCTGAAAGGAGAGTTGTCCCTGAACGCGGAGATTCTGAAAGTCCGCGGTCTGAAAATTAAAAATAAACGGGGTTTCCTGCGCCGTTAACGGCAATGCTGCGATCGATGTGGTCGCGCTGTTGTACCAGAAACTCAGCCCCTGCCCCTGACGTTTGACATTACCGTTCACAGAACGGATAACAAATGTGGACGGGTCAGCTTTAAAGAATTTTAAATTAAACATAGTATCACCTCATTAGTGTCGTTATGACAATAACAATATAGTGACTTATTGACACTATTAATGTCAAGCCGAATTAGTGTCTGAATGACATTTAATTTGCAATCCGGATTTCTCTCCTTACAATAGAATCACTTACCCCGGTTTCAGGATGTGACACAAATGGATGAACAAACTTATCTCGCCGGTTATCAGCGCCGTGATTTTTTGTCGCCTCTGGTGACTGTTGATGCTGTGCTTTTTACCTATCACAATGAAACGCTGCACGTGCTGCTGGCCGAACGCGCGGAACATCCGGAAAAAGGAAAATGGGGACTGCCCGGCGGATTTGTTGATGAGACACAGGACAAAACGCTGGAAGATACCGTACTGCGGAAGCTGCGGGAAAAAACCGGCGTAACGCCGCCGTACATTGAGCAGTTATGTACAGTCGGCAATGATCAGCGGGACAAACGCGGCTGGTCAGTTACGGTCTGCTATACCGCGCTGATTGCCATGCAGGCGTGTGAAAAACAGATTAATACGGTTAATTCCGTCAGATGGATACCGCTGGATGAAGCGGAAAATATGAAGCTGGCGTTTGATCACCAGTTACTTATCCGTCAGGCCAGAGCGCGGCTGCGCCAGAAATCCCTCTATTCTGTCGTACCGGGATTTGCGCTGCCGGACACCTTTACCCTGCCGGAATTGCAGCATGTTCATGAAATTCTGATTGGTCAGCCGATCCAGAAAAAATCATTCCGCCGCCGTCTTGAACAGGCTGATTTGCTGATTGATACCGGTGAAAAACGGGCTGAACGCGGTCGTCCGGCGGCACTGTACCGTCTGAAGCCGGAATCAAAGGAGTACCGTTTTATCCGTAACCTGGAGACAGACGGGGAATAACACGCTGTTGTGTCCGGACTATTTTCTGACGGCTTCCGCGATCGTCAGCAGCACATCCGGGCTTTTCACATTGGGATAAACGCCGCTGAACGGGATGACAATGTAACGCCCGTTTTTAACGGCCTCCAGGTGAGACAGCGCCGGATGATTTGCCAGCCAGGCTTTTTTCTTTTCTGCCGGTGACCAGACCGCATCTGCGAGGATGATATAGTCCGGCTGTTTATCCAGCAAGACTTCCGGGGAGACGTGAATACCGGCCATCGGCATGTTTATAAAGGTATTTTCGCCTCCCGCCAGCGTGATAATTTCGGTCATAAACCCTTTTTTCCCCTGTGACATCAGGGTGTCGCTCTGGCTGTCGAGGTAAAAGATAGTGGGTTTACGGGAGAGCGGCGGCAGGGCTTTTACCTGTGCCAGTGTGGCATCGATACGGGCCACCGCAGCATCTGCCTCTTTTTCCCGGCCGAGGATTTTTCCCAGCCGGTACAAATCCGTTTTAATACTGTCAAATCCGCTGTATGCCTGACGTTCACAGGCAAATGCCATCAGATAGCTGCCGATCCCCGCACGTTGCAGATCGTTTTGTCCGCCCATTGAGGCCATAAAGGCAGAGGAAAACCCGGCAACAACAAAATCCGCCCCGGAGGCGATCAGTTTCTCCGTCGCGGGGTATTTGGCCGAAAAGACCGGAATGCCGTGGTAACGGCCGGAAGTTACCGCCTCCGCTGAATCATCAATATAACTGACACCCAGCATCTGCGGCCCGGCATCCAGCGCCAGCAGCATATCGGCAGCATGCTGATTCATGGCAATGATATACTGCGGCGGTGCAGACTGATCCCACTGCGGCTCACAACGGTTTCCCGCTGACGCCCCCGCTGACAGCAGCAGAAGCACCGCACTGAGCGCATAGCGGGCAATCCCCATCTTATTTGTGCTCCGCCAGCAATGACGGCACCACTCTTCCCTGTTCTATCTGCTCAGACACAAACAGATGGATCTCTTCCGGCGTGGTCAGGCGATACCATAAATTATCCGGATAAACCGTGACCAGCGGCCCCTGATTGCAGGGATACTGGCAGTGCGATCGGGTCAGCAGCACACCGTTTTCATTTTCAAACAGGTTGCGTGCCGCCAGCTGATGGCGCAGCTGCGTCAGCAGCGATTTAGCCCCGCGGCAGACACAGCGCGGCCCCATACAGAAGAACAGGTGATAGCGGTACGGCGGCGTTTTTTCCCAGTTCGGATTCGATTCTGCTTTCGGCTCACGGCTGTTTGACTGTTTTTCCAGTTCCGTCATCACATCACCGGCCTGTTTGGCATCCGCTGCCGCATCCGCCCCGGTAAGTACACACAAACTCCGGAATACCCGTAACTGCGGGTAATGCTCCGCAATCGCCTGAACCAGTTCCGATATCAGGGACATCAGTTTTTCACCGGATTGCGCCGGATCGGTCAGTACCATAAGCAGGACACAACGGGTATCCTGTGTGACTGTTTCTCCCAGCTGATGTAATACCGCCCCGCTGTCTGCACAGCAGGCGGTATCACCGGGAAAGCCTCTCTCACTGAGCGACAGCCAGAAACCGGCCGGTAAGCACGCGTCATTCTGCAACGTATTCAGATACAGTGTGACATTCTTTCCCATAGCTCAGTGTCCTCAGAAACGGTAGGTATAACGCAGTTCAGCGGTTAACGGACGACCGAGGTTATCCACTTTTTCCAGGCCGTTGCTGGTCAGCCCCGCCGGATAATCGCGGTCAAAGAGGTTTTCCACCAGCAGCGTCAATTTATGCTGCTGCGCATGATCAACATACAGCCAGGCGCTGGCATCAAATACGGTGTAGTGGCCGTAGGTATCATTGCCGGATTTCAGTTCCCCCACATAACGGGCAGCCAGTTCCGCGCCCCACTGTTTCGCCGGGGCGTCATAACCGACACGGCCGCGGGTAAAAAACTCAGGGATGTCGTTGAGTGTCGCGCCATTTTTGGTATCCAGCCAGTTGCGGGTGATATCCCCGGAGACATACCAGGATTCATCAAAGTTCAGTTTTGTAGAGAGCACCACGCCTTTGGTGCGGATTTCACCGTCACCGTTCACCCATTTGTCATATTTACCGACTTTCACTGTGGTGATCAGATCATTGATTTCACGCGCATAAGCTGTTGCGCCGAACTGCCAGGCTCCGCCGTTTTCCCACTGCGTCAGATAATCAAATCCGGCTTCGATATTTTTACTGGTTTCCGCTTTCAGATTGGCATCACCAATGGTTTGCTTGCTTTCATCATTCACAAACAACTGCTCTGCGTTCGGCAGTTTAAATGCCGTTCCCACCTGGCCGCGTAAACTGAGTTTTTCATTCACTTCATATTTGGTGCTCGCCATCCAGACCGTCGCATCCTGACCGCCCTCAAAGCGCTCATAACGCACACCGAGACTCGGTTTCAGTTCCGGTAACACCGGCACATCCGGACGTACCTGAAGATAAACAGCGTTCGCTTTTGCGGTATCTGTTTCGATCTTCATGACTTCATCTTTACCTTTGTACCACTGGTTATCCGTGCCGAGGACAAACTCATTATCCCCGAACAGGTAAGATTTGACCTGCGCCTGAATACCGTAGTCGCGGAATCCCCAGTAAGAATCGTCATTCTGGATATCCACAGAGCCGTCAGCCAGATAACGGCTGCGGTCATAGCGGGTGTTCCAGTCATTAAGATGTGCACGGATGGAGTAACTGGTGTCCTGTGTCAGGAAGTGCTCGAAGGAAACCGTCGCCAGATGGTGATCTCGTTTATTCATCGCCTGGCGGTGATGGTTCGGGGACACCATATCCAGATCCGCCTGCGTATACTGGTAGAATCCCTGTAACTGCGCAGCATCCGCAATAGTTTGTGTGACCTGAACACCAACAGAGGTTACGTCATAGCCACGTTTTTTCTGACCAATCGTTCCGTTATAATCACTGTCACGGTACGGCTGATAACCATCTGATTTACTGCGGGTCACCCACGCCATCAGACCGGTTTTACCGATATCGTTATCAAACGCTTTCTCGATATACCCTTCACCGTAACGGCCTTTATCCGTATCCGCGCCGACACTGAATTCACCGGACAGCACTTCTGAAGTCGGCTTTTTGGTGACAATGTTAATCACACCGCTGATCGCCTGAGTACCGAAGGAGAGACTTTGTGCCCCCTGTAACACTTCGATGCGGTCAATCGCAATCAGCGGCAGGGTATCAAGATAGATCCCGCCGAACAGGCGGTTATTCAGACGGACGCCGTCAATCAGAATTAAGGTGTCATCCGGACGGCCGCCCATAAAAGAATATTTTCCGTAACCGTAAGCCCCCTGTCCCAGAGAAACATATAACCCCGGCACATATTGCTGTAATACCTGGTTTAAATCGGATGACGGCCCTGAACGCTGGATTTCCTCACGGGTAATAACCTGTAATTTATTCCCGTAGTCGGCCAGCTCATTAACGGTGGTGGATTCAATCGTGGAGGATCGGACAATAATCGTGTCGTCATTATTTCCCTGTGTTCCGGCCTGTGCACAGAACGATAACAGCACCATGGCGGATAACGGTGCCAATGCAAACTTAACTGATTTCATACCTTTCTCTTTTATTATTTTGTTGTGATACATGCCGTGAAGACAGAGTCACCCTGACTCAGAACCAGACAATATACTGAACGAATTCAATGGGTAAATATGAGAACAGTTCTTTTTCCCGCTTTGTGAATACGGACAGATTCAGCCCCTTTTTTCTTTAAATTCCTGTGGGTTGCTGTGTCTTTTTTGTTTCATTTGTTAATTATCATTAATGACAACTATCTCCTTAAATCCATCAATTGATATGTTATAACATAACAACAATGACATAAAAACAGATCCGGTAATAAAAAACCGCAACTCTCTGAATACGGAGGGTTGCGGTCTGAAAAAACGCGTAATTAATATTTTTCGAAGAGTGACTGAATTTTTTGTGGATCAGTGGTTTGTGTCAGCGCCAGTTGCAGTAACACCCTGGCTTTTTGCGGATTCAGCCTGCCGGAAGCCACAAAGCCGTATGCGTCATCATCCACTTCTGCGTTACGGGTGGTATAGCCCGTTGGCACCCGGCTGGCGCGGACAACCACCACACCGTCTTTGGCTGCCGCGGCTAATGCATCAAAAATACCCTTATACATATTACCGTTGCCCACTCCGGCACTGATAATCCCGGCATTTCCCTCGTCCCGCAGGGCTTTTACCGGCGCATCTGACGCATTGGCATAATTATAAACAATGCCGACTTCCGGCAGTTCGCTGAGTTTACTGACATCAAACACCGCACCGGCCTGACGTGGTTGCGCGGCCTGATAATAGGTCACTTTACCGTTATGAATAAATCCGGTATCACCGGCATTCACCGCTTCAAATGCCTGCACTTCCGTCGTGTTCATTTTGACCACATCACGCCCGCTGATCACCTTGTCATTCATCACCATCAGCACACCGCGATCGGCCGCCTGTTTATCTGTCGCCAGCACCACTGCATTATAGAGATTCAGCGGACCATCCGCGCCCAGCGCGGTGGACGGACGCATTGCCCCCACCAGCACAACCGGTTTGCGGCACGATACCGTCAGATCAAGAAAATACGCGGTTTCCTCCAGCGTATCGGTGCCGTGTGTGATCACGAATCCGTCGGTTTTATCACAGGTCCGGTTAATTTCCTGTGCCAGCGTCAGCCACACCTTGTCATTCATATCCTGTGAGCCGATATTCACAATCTGCTCACCACTGATATCGGCCAGTGCTTTGACTTCCGGTACGGCATCAATCAGCGCATCGATTCCCACTTTTCCGGCCTGATAGCCGGACGAAACCGACGATTCACCGCCGCCGGCAATCGTGCCGCCGGTGGCCAGAACTGTCACGGAAGGAAGTGCAAACGCCGGGGTCATAAAGAGAGATATCAACGCGGACAGCAGAATTTTGTTGCGGTTTTTCATACCTGAATACTCCGTTGCTCAGTAGAATTATAAATATCCAATTAATAAATATAGAACTAATTGGATATTTAAATTCTTCTTATGGAGAATATTCACAGCAAGATGCTAAAAATGAGATCGGTGACGGGATTTTACAATGATAACGCAGGTGCAGCCTCCCTGACCTGCCGGAAAACTCAGCACGATGCAGGTCAGAAAGCGGAAAGCGGGACAAAACTACATCAGACGGCGGCTCAGCGTCTCCGATGGTTTTTCATTAAACAGGCGCTGGTAATCGGTAGCGAACTGCCCGAGATGCCAGAATCCCCACTGCATTGCCGCGTCTTTGACGGTAGTCTGTTTTGAGTACGGGCTGACCAGTTCACGGCGCACAGCGTTGAGGCGGATCGTTTTCAGATACGCATTCGGACCAATACCGAGTACCTGCTGGAAAGCGTTTTGCAGCGTGCGGCGGCTGACATACAGCTCGTTACACAGCTCGAGGACAGTCACCGGTTCGGTGGCATTCTCAAACAGATACTCACGGGCTTTGGACACCAGTTTCAGGTAGTTCACACGATTGGTGTAGTGCTCATCCGCCACGGTGCTGGCATCTTCCAGTAACCCGAGAAATGCGGTCAGCAGGTTGTGGCTCAGGACACGGCTGACGGTGCGGTTGCGCTCCTGCTCAATTTTGGAGTGCCAGAGGGCATGGCGGATATACTGCCAGATCGCCTCTTTTTTGAAGGGGTTCACGCCCACAGCCGGATTTTCGCTGAGCAGATTCATCAGCCGCTCCGGGTTTTGTAACACAACCGAGTGTTTTTTCAGGATATCGTGAGAGATCACCAGCCCCTGGATGTGATAGTCATCCGGCGTGCTCAGCTCAAACTCTTTCCCGCCCGGACGCACCGCGATTTTCTGGCGGCACAGCATCTGATTGCCGATATAACCGGTATTCTGCTGCTCCCCGGGAATACCGAACCAGAACGCATTCGGCCAGACCATACAGGACTGGCGCAGAGACAGATTGGTGTATTCGTGGAACACCTGAAGCCCGTCAAACAGGGTTTCGGTCAGTTCACCTTCAAACCGTCCCGGCGTCAGCTGATCATAAAGCTGCTGCCAGGCCGTAATAGCACAGGCCTGATCATAGGCATCATGGGTATAACGTTGTGTAAAATTCTGCTCGATCACGATAGGTCTGAGATCGCGGTCATGCGGCACTTCATCATTAAGGTGATGTAAATCTGGTGTGATTTTTTTCATCATTATTCTTTCCCCAAAATGAACGGCCGCCATAAATGTTAACCAGCGACCAATTGCTGCCAGAAATCGGGATGAGGATTCGGTACGACCATGCTGTAAACCAGCGCACCTTTATCTGCGGCGACTTGTGATGCGGCTTTTTTGGCGGTTTCGACGTCTGCAACATCGCCGCTCATCACAAAGTAACATTTACCCCCGATACCATACGCCATATGAAGTCGTATTAACGTGACGCCGGCGGCTTTAACAGCAAAATCCGCCGCTTCAATGCAGGTCGCGACACTAAAGGTTTCCACGACCCCGACGGCTTCGCGGGCATTCACATCCGTCACGCCGCCGATAGCGGGCAGTACGTCCGGGTGGATATTACTGAGCAGAAACTCATCCACCACCTGTGCGCCGCCTTTTTCAACACCACACTGCATTGCCTGCTGTGCGGCAGCAACATCACCGCCGACCATCACCACATATTTGCCGGGACACACGGTTTTGCCCATCAGCAACGTGACTTCCGCACTTTTGAGCATAAAATCGGTGACTTCCATCCCTTTGGCGATGCTGGACAGTTCCACCATCGCAATTGCACTGTGCATAGTTATTCCTTCTCTATCGTGACAGCCGTGCTGTCAATATGACGAACCACACCACTGATACTGGCGTGAACCGGCGCACCCAGTGCTTTTTCCGGGATAGCGGCGATCAGCATGCCCGCCGTGACTTTATCCCCCTCACTGACAACCGGCACCGCCGGGGCTCCGATATGCTGGCGCAGCGGAATAATCACCTGTTGCGGCGCATAGATCTCATCGGCCATCGGCGCTTTGTGCATGAATTCTGTCAGTTCCAGACGGCGGACCAGGCGTTTGACCGGCAGCATGCGGTGCTGAGCCATCGGATCTTCCGGGCGCAGTTCACCTTCGTAGCGGATCCCTTCTTCGCGCAGCTTCACTTTCAGCATCTGATTGAGGCGCATCGGCGAGATTTCCACCGGGCAGGACCAGGCTTCGCAAATCGCACATTCTGAACAGGTCAGTGCAGCCACGACGGCTGACGGCGCGGAGATCTGCTCATAACCGACCGCGCGGACAATCAGATGCGGCGGCAGTTCGTGGCCGATCATATGACGCGGGCAGAGCTCGGTACACATTCCGCACTGTTCACATACGGTGCGCGCCTGGTTGATCACCGTGCGCTCCGAACGTGTCCGGCGCTGAATTAAAATATGGTCATCCGGCAGGACTAATAAGCCGCCGGTGGTTTTGGTCACAGCATCATCAAGGGATGTCTGTAATTTGCCCATCATCGGCCCGCCGTTGATATACGCCGGGTTACTGATGGTGGCTCCGCCTGCCAGTGCCAGCACTTCACGCAGTGTGGTGCCGACCGGGACGGAAACGGTAACAGGATGATGAACCGCGCCGTTCACTGTTAAGACGCGGTGTGTCACGGCCTGCTCCTGTTCAACGGCATACGCCACATTGATCAGGGTCTGCACATTGCTGACCACCACACCGACAGACAGCGGCAGTGCCGCAGGCGGCACACGGCGGCCGGTCGCCAGCCAGATAGTGATCACTTCATCACCGGCCGGATAGACATCCGGCAGGATATGCAGACGGACAGAATCCGGCACGCGGGCATTCAGGATATCAATAGCAGCCTGATGCTTGCCTTTGATGGCAATAATGCCCTCTTTCGCCCCGGTGGCACGCATTGCATAGAGCAAACCGCGGATCATCGCATCCGCCTCACAAACGGCCAGCTGCTGATCCACCTGCAAAAGCGGCTCACATTCAGCCGCATTGACGAGATAAATTTCAGCCTCAGCCGCCAGCTTGACGTGGGTCGGGAAACCCGCCCCGCCTGCGCCGACAACCCCTGCATCCTGCACACGCTGACGAATGATTTCGGGCCCGCACTCATGCAGACCCGGCATCAGATTACTCATCGCGGTTTCCCTCCTGTTTTACCCGGTAGCGGCTGCCGCGTTTGCGCAGTTTACCCTGCTTAAACAGGTTCTCCAGCACATCACGACTGTCCTCTATCAGGCAGCTGAAATGCATGGCCGCTTCTCCGGCGGTCACGCCGTGGCGGTGTTTGGCTTCAGCGGCAAACGTCATCATGGCATCCGCATCCGGGGCGGCAGCAGACACTGCCGTCGCGGCCGGAGCCGGAGCCGGTTCAGACGCCGGTACCGGTGCCGGAGACTGCGGTTTTACCTTAACCGGCACACCGCTGAAACCGGTGACCAGCCATTCGGTATCACCATCCGGACGACCGATGACCTTATGGCCAATCACTTTACCGGTGCGGGTTGCCGCAGCAATCCCCGCATCCACCGCCGCACGGCACGCCGCCAGATCGCCCTCAACAACAAGCGTCACCATCCCCGGGATCACCATTTCATAGTTAAGGATGCGGACATTGGCCGACTTCAGCATCGCATCCGCCGCATCAATGCCGGACACCAGGCCGTATACTTCCAGTAATCCCAGTGAATCGATCATGGCCTATCTCCTGTGTTAATGACTGAACTGACTATACCCTTATTCATTCAGACCGCAGGTTCGTTGGCTGCGTCCTGAATGACGTCGGGTATCCCCGGACTCAGGCGCGCTGAATCGGGTTGCGCGCGATATCCAGAACGGCTTCACTGAATGCATCACAGGCGGCTTTACATGCTGCCTGGCTGCCGGTCAGGAAGGCGGCTGAGTAGTTGGTTTCTGACGGAGGCGGCACATAGGTTGCCAGCTGCACGTCAGCCGCTTTCAGTGCGGCATCGATCCCGAAGGTCGCTTCCAGCGGCGGTGCCACCAGATAGGCAATCGGATCACCGTGTCTGATTTTGTCGCCGTCAGACAGGTAAGAACCGGTACGGGAGATCAGATGCGCCAGGAATGCCGTATCTTCTTTGTCATTCGCCCACTGAAAAGCAGGGCCTGACTCAATCGTTGCCATCATGGAATCCAGACCCGCACGCACTTCTGCCGGGTTAGGACCACCGAGGATAATCATCACTTCACCGGCGGTCGGTGACGGTGAGTTTGACGCCCCTGCATACAGGGAACGTCCGTAAACCACTTCCACCAGGGCTTGTTTGGTCGCTTCGTCAGCGGCGATATACGCAACATCATCAGAGTCAACAGTAATAAGGCCCAGGCTGCGGATGTGTTTCGGTAACTTCAGTTCACGGCAGAAGTCTTCGTGTGCATTGGCGATAAGACGCATCGCTGTCACGTTCGGCCGGATAAGATCTAATGCAGGCATATTCAGTTCCCCGTTAACGGTTCATGTTGATACCGGATGCTTTCTGCTCCAGCATGCGTTTGGCTAAATCGACGATAACTGCGGCAGCTTCCACCGGTGGTGTACCCGCGCGGTGAATGTTCGAGATACAGGTACGGTCTGCTTCCACCGTGCCCGCCACTGTCGGTGAGTACACCGCGTAGCAGGAGAGGCTTTCAGACTGACCCAGCCCCGGACGTTCGCCCACCAGCAGGATAACCACTTTCGCGCCGAGCACTTCACCGGCCTGGTCTTCAATTTTCACGCGGCCGTAACGGACAAAGAACGGCGTGCCCACTTTCAGACCGGACTGCTCCAGACCTTTCATCAGCGGCGGCAGAATTTCGTCGTAGTTTGCAGTAATCGCATCGGTGGACAGACCATCAGAGATAATGACCTGCACATCCGGCGCCTGCACACACTTGGTTTTCAGCAGTTCGATGGATTCTTTGTTCAGAATACGGCCCATATCCGGACGGGTCAGATACTGGTTTTTGTCTGTGATTTCAGACTGTAATTCCAGCAGGTTCTGTTTTTTCACCCATTCCGCCGGGACTTCTTTCAGAACGGTATCTTTGGAGCGCGAGTGGTCAGCCAGGAAGCGCAGCAGGCTCTGGGTACGCGGACGCACACCGGCACGGCCGGAGCAGACACGGGAACCGGTGCTGTTACGCAGTTCCTGTAACACTTCCGCACGGTGCGGATTCTGCACGCCGATCCACTGTTTTGCTTCCGGTGAACCGAGATCCCACTCAACGGATTCAGCAGACGTACTACCCTGATTCAGCACAGCCTGCGTTGCCGCGGCAACCGCCTGTACGTTTTCGCCCGTGTGTCCCATCTGAGCCATCACGCTGCGTACGATGTCATTAATTTGTTTTTGATCCATGGTGATTTACCCCGAAAATCAGAAGAACAGTGACGGATCGCCGGCACGATTGGTAAGACGCCCGTTTTCCATCAGACCCATTTTTTCCAGCCAGGCTTCGAATTCCGGCGCAGGGCGCAGGCCGAGTAACTGACGGACAGTGGCGATGTCATGGAACGCAGTGGTCTGGTAGTTGAGCATGATGTCATCACCCAGCGGCATACCGATGATGAAGTTACAGCCCGCAGAGGCCAGCAGGATCATCAGGTTTTCGTTGAGGTTCTGATCCGCATCCGCATGGTTGGTGTAACAGCAGTCACAACCCATGGAGATTCCGCTCAGTTTGCCCATAAAGTGATCTTCAAGACCGGCACGGATGATCTGGCGGTCGTTATAGAGATATTCCGGTCCGATAAAGCCGACAACGGTGTTCACCATGAACGGATCATAGTGACGCGCCAGACCGTAGTTACGGGCTTCCATGGTCACCTGGTCAGCGCCGTAGTGAGCGCCCGCTGACAGTGCGGAGCCTTGTCCTGTTTCAAAGTACAGGCAGTTAGGACCGGCGATACGGTTATACTGCGCACCGACGTGACGGGCTTCATCCAGCATTTCCAGCTCAACACCGAACTCACGCAGACCTTTTTCACTGCCGCAGATGCTCTGGAAAATCAGGCCGCCCGGCGCACCGCGTTTGATAGCTTCCATCTGTGTGGTGACGTGTGCCAGCACACACCCCTGAGTCGGGATATCATATTTATCAATGATGCCGTAGATAGCATCCAGCACGCGGCTGAGGTTATCCACATCGTCTGTTACCGGGTTAACACCGATAACCGCATCACCGCAGCCGTAAGAGAGGCCTTCATAAATCTGTGCCACGATACTCTGCACTTCATCACGGGTATCGTTCGGCTGTAAGCGGCCGCTGAAGTGGCCCGGCAGACCCATGGTGTTATTCGCACGTTTCACGACAGGAATTTTCTTCGCGCCGTAAATCAGGTCTGCGTTGGAGCAGATTTTTGCCACACCGGCGATGACTTCTGAGGTCAGGCCTTTGCGCAGCAGATTGATGTTATCAAGAGAGGTGGTGTCGCTCAGGACATGCTCACGCAGCTCACCGATAGTCCAGTTTTTGACCCGGTTGTATTCGGTTTCGTTGATATCATCCTGGATCAGACGGGTTACGCAGTCTTCTTCATACGGAACGACAGGGTTGTTGCGGACATCCGCAATTGTCAGTTCGGACAGCACTTGTTTTGCTGCCACACGTTCCTGGGCGTTACTTGCCGCGACACCCGCCAGGATGTCCCCGGAACGGAGTTCGTTAGCTTTCGCGAGAACGTCTTTCACGTCCCGGAACTGGTAGGTCTGACCAAACAGCGTGGTTTTTAATTTCATATTACGTTCCCTCAGGAAGGAAATGCGAGTGATTTAACAGTAACAGGGACGACAGAGCCGCTGAATAACGGCGAGCCGATGTCGATATAATCGCCTGTGTGCGTGATAACTTCGTCGATAACAGCCAGTTCGCGGCCGTTCATCAGCGGACGCAGCAGCATGCCCAGTGCCTTACCGAAATCCTGTCCCGCAATCACCAGCAGCGGCATGGTATTCGGGTATGTTTTGGTAAAGCGTTCCAGGGCTCCGATACAATACTGTACCGAGGCATAATTGGTCGGCAGTGATTCCGGCAAGGCCAGCGCGTACAGATCCTGCTGCGGATTAAGATCCATCTGCGTCAGGGCGCGGCTCCAGGTATTCACCAGATCTTCATCATCCGCGCGGCCCAGTGCCGGATGTACCACCGGAATATTGCGGACAGGCAGTGTGATGCTGTCCAGCCAGATGGTGCTGCCGGACAGGGATAACGTATGCGCACCGGCGCCGATCACCGTGGCACGGACGGTCTGTGCCGGGGTCTGCATCGGTAACGCACTGAAATCCGCATTACGGTGAATAGCCTGTGCCAGCAGCGGTCCGATATCGCCGAAACGGAAATCGTTGCCGCTTTCCGGATTGCTGTAACACTCACCGACACCGCCGGAGAGTGTGACCGCGTAATAACTGCTTTCCGCAGGCAGACCGTCTGTCATCAGCAGCTCACGTCCCAGCGGGGAGAGATTGCCGCTGATCACTTCATACAGCAGCTCACTCATGCGATCGGCAATGGTATTCAGCTGTACCGGCGTCAGAGACATCGGATCAGTCTGCTCACCAAAGCAGTCACGGGCGATCAGACGGCCCGGCGCGTGCACATAAGTGACGCGTCCGCTGCTGTCCGTTTCAAACAGACGGCCGCCGACGTTCAGACAGGCGGAACTGACCACATGACCGGCTTCGAACAGCACGTAGTTTGCTGTGCCGCCGCCGATATCAATGTTCAGTACCCGTGCCATCTTCTGCTCAGAGAGTGTCTGGGCTCCGGAACCGAAACCGGCAATCACCGATTCCAGATGCGGCCCGGCGGTGGCGACCACGAAATCCCCGAGTTTCTGGGATAACGCGACCACTGCCGGACGTGCATTGCGGGTTTTGGCGGTTTCACCGGTAATGATGATGGCACCGGAGTCAATCGTCGCCGGGTCCATCCCGGCGGCGGCGTACTGATCCAGCACCAGCGCCAGCAGTTCTTCCTCACGCAGGTGGCCGTCTTTATCCACCGGCGTGAACAGAACCGGGCTCTGCCAGATAATGTTGCGATCCACAAACTCATAACGCGGCACCTGTGACACCGCCGCGCGGTTTACCAGAACGAGACGGGAGAAAATCACCTGTGTGGTGGTGGTGCCCACGTCAATACCGACACTTAAGAGTTCGAGGGTTTTCATGCTTATTTCTCCTCCGCGACAGTTTCAGCCGCTTCTTCAGCCGCTGCCGCCGCATCTTCCTGCTCAATATTTTTCGGCATCATCATGATGGCAACGAAAATCGCAGTGATACCGCCGATAATTTTCCCGGCAATCATCGGGAAGATCATCGGAGCCATGTTGGCGGCCACGAAGCCCAGGTGATCACCCAGCGCAAAGGCTGCGGATACGGAGAATGCACAGTTGATGATTTTGCCGCGGGTATCCATTTTCTTCATCATGCCGAACATCGGGATGTTGTTCGCGAGTGTCGCGATCATACCGCCTGCCGCCATGTTGTTGATTTTCAGCAGGCTGCCGATCTTCATAAAGGATTTTTCAAACCAGCGGGTCAGCAGCAGCACCATCGGGTAAGCCCCTAACAGCACCGCAGAAATAGAACCGATAACTTCGATGGCGCGCATCACCTGGCCCGGCACATCACCTTCTGTCATAAAAATCGGATCAAGGCCCGGGATCAGGTTCCAGCCCACAGTGAACTTCGCCACTGCTGCTGCCAGACCGATAGTGATGATACCGACAAGGATTTTGGCGAAGATCTGGAAACCGTTGATCATTTTCTCAGGAATGAATTTCAGACCGAGGCACACCAGCGCCGCCACGATGATCACCGGGATCATATTGACCAGCAGCATGGTCATACTGAAATCCACCACCTGACCGTCAATTTCCACACCGGAGAATTTCGCCACCAGACCACCGGCAATACAGCCGACCGGAATGGTCACGATACCCGCCAGCACACCGAGTGCCAGGAAGCGGCGATCTTTCTTCTCGATAATGCCCAGTGCGACAGGAATGGAGAACACCATGGTTGCACCCATCATGGACGCCAGCAGCACACCGGAATATAACCATGCTGCCACATCACCGCCTGCCAGCTCTTTCGCGAGGAAGAAGCCGCCCATATCGATAGCCAGAATACTGCCCGCAAACACAGACGGGTTCGCACCCAGCATTTCATAGACAGGAATAATCACCGGCCCGAGCAGCATCGCGATAACCGGTGCCAGCGCAGTCATACCGACCATTGCCAGACCCAGCGCACCCATTGCCATAAAGCCTTCTTCGAACTGTTCACCGGAACCGGCAATGCCTTTCCCGACTTTACCCAGGCCGATTTTACCGAGAATTGTCTCTGAGCCACCGAACTGGCTGAAGATACGATCCACGGCTGCTATCAGCATAAAACTCATCATGATGTACATGATGATTTCATTAATGCCCATACCCTTCTCCTTCCGTGCCTGTCGCGCAGGCTGTTCTTATTGATTGACTCAGGCTGACTCGTAAATCGCCGTTATCTGAGCCGCTGTGACCGCGCGCGGATTGGTTTTGATGCAGATATCCTGCAATGCCGCTTTGGCAAAACCATCGAAATCCTCACGTTTTCCGCCCAGGGATGGCAGCGTCTGCGCAAGTTCCACGTCACTGATCAGTTGTTCCACGGCTTCGATGGCCTCCGTGTCGGTCATCGGACGCTGAGTCAGCGCATGACCAATTTCGCTGTACGCCTGTTTACAGACCAGGCGGTTAAAACGCATTACCTGCGGCAGCATGACGGCATTCGCCTTGCCGTGCGGAATGTTGTATGCCGCGCCAATCTGATGCGCCATGGCATGGCACAGCCCCAGACCGGCATTGGAGAACGCCATCCCGGCCATATAGGAAGCCAGCATCATGTCCTCACGGGCTTTGATGTCATGCCCCTGACCGACAGCGATCGGCAGTGCGTGGCTGATCATGGTGATCGCCCGCAGTGCCAGCGCCTGTGTCAGCGGCGTGACGTTGCTCGCCACATACGCTTCGATAGCATGTGTTAAGGCATCGATACCGGTCATTGCAGTCACATGCGGCGGCACGCCGAGTGTCAGACAGGCATCAATAATGGCGAGATCAGGCAGTAACTGGCTGTGTGCCAGCACCAGTTTGATATGGTTTTCCGCCGTGATAATCACGGAAACGTTGGTTGCTTCCGAGCCGGTACCGGCGGTGGTCGGGATCGCGATAAACGGCAGACGCGGATTCAGCGCCGCACCCGGCATCATATCCGCCAGCGGCAGATCCGGATTGGCTGCCAGTACCGCCACGGCTTTCGCCGCATCCAGCACAGAACCGCCGCCGAGAGCGATAATACCGTCACACTGCACACTCAGCAGATGCTCAACGGTACGGAACACATCTTTATCCATCGGCTCGCCCGGCGGGCACGGCCAGATTTCATAAGCAATGCCGCTGCGGCTCAGATTACGCTCCAGCACATCGGTCAGACCGGCCTGTAACAACATGCCGTCCACCATAATAAAAACGTGCTTAATTCCGCGCTCTGCGAGAACATCCCCGCTGCGGCCGACGGCACCCGGACCGATAAGTGTGGACGGCGGGACAGAAAATTCACGCACCTGACGGGCATTCACCAAATCAAGCGCCTGATAGATAGCGGACTGAACCTCAGCCGCGGGTAAACGATTATCCGGCATGACGGTTTTCTCCCTGAGATACACCACAGACGGCAATCGCCAGCGGTGTCATAAAAATAGAATGCTGTGGCAGTACCACGGTAAGATGCGGGAAACGCGCCTGAAACAGCGACTGCACGCCGGGCTGCATACAGGAGCCGCCCGCCAGCCACAATTCAGTCACATCCTCACCGCGGATATGATCGTCGACGATATCCGTCATTTTTTCGTAGACCGGACGAATAACCGGCCAGATGCTTTCACCGCGCTCACGCTTCATCTGCTCGGCATCTTCCAGCTCAATGCGCTGATTGCCCGCCAGGGTCAGGGAAATATGATGACCACCGGTGGCTTCATCACCGGAACGGATCACTTCACCTTTCTGCACAATCGCAATCCCGGTGGTGCCGCCGCCGATATCCACAACGGCAGCCTTATCCAGCCCCATCATGTCAGCAACCGCAGACGGCTCATCCAGCACTTTGGCGACCACCAGACCGGCGGATTCCAGCACATTCACTGAGATACGCGGATCGGTACCCGGCGGGAACGACGTTGTCGCCACCTCAAACCGGAAACCGAACTGTTTTTCCAGCGTATCCAGATGTTTATTCACAATTTTTACTGCACCGAAGAAATCCCAGACCACACCGTCGCGTACCACATCTGCCCAGTCCAGGCACACCGCGACCGGCTGACCATCCGCATTGACCACCATGGACACCACATCACAGGTGCCGAGATCGATACCCAGCCACAACGGCGCATCTTTGTGATCACCCGCCTGCGGCTGATTACAGATTTCCGCTGCCTGCTGTAAGCGCGATGCCAGCCATTCCTGATTGCGTTGAACCATCGGTTCCTCCGGTTTAAAACTAACGTCAGGGTTAACGTGAGCGACTCACACTAACCGGGAAAAAGGCGGTGAAGCCCGCAGGCTCCACCGCAGCGGCTTACACGATGCGGAATGAATCCACCATGGTGCAGCGGCGCAGACGGACAAAGGTCCGCGCACAGGTCACACCTTCACCGGTTGGTGTGGTGATAGTCATGG
Source organism: Morganella morganii (assembly GCF_019242955.1). Lineage (GTDB taxonomy): Bacteria > Pseudomonadota > Gammaproteobacteria > Enterobacterales > Enterobacteriaceae > Morganella > Morganella sibonii. The sequence continues at coordinate 728,429 of NZ_CP066129.1, read as the reverse complement.
TTGTCCAGCCTTCGCCGCCCAGTCCCAGACCGGCAATACACGGTCCGTTTTTCACGAAAATACTGGTGTCGATGGCATTCGCCATGCGGTTCAGGTTGCTGATGTTGTTGGAGTGCATTGCTGCGGTATGATGGCAGCCGCCCTCCAGTTTCACCGCCAGATCAATCGCCTGATCCACATCTTTCACGCGGATGATCGGCAGAACCGGCATCATCAGCTCCGTGACAGCAAACGGATGTTTGCAGTCAGTTTCTGCGATCAGAAGACGGGTATCTGCCGGGACAGTCATACCGATAGCCGCGGCAATTTTCGCTGCGTCACGGCCGACCCAGTCACGGCTGACAGTGCCGTGGCCGGTTTCATCGACATTCTTCAGCAGTACCGGGATCAGCTTCTCGCTCTGTTCACGGGTCAGTAATACCGCATGATTGCGCTGCATTTCGGTGATCAGTTTGTCTGCGATGCAGTCAACCGCGATCAGCACTTTTTCATCCGCACAAATGATGTTGTTATCGAATGATGCACCGTGAACAATGGCTTTCGCCGCACGTTCGATATCGGCAGTTTCATCCACCACGACCGGCGGGTTACCGGCACCGGCCGCGATCAGACGTTTGTTGGTGTGTTTGCGGGCAGATTCCACCACCGCATCACCCCCGGTCACGACCAGCAGACCGATCCCCGGATATTTGAATAAACGCTGTGCGGTTTCGATATCCGGTTTGGCAACAGTCACCAGCAGGTTGTTCGGGCCGCCTGCGGCAACAATGGCTTCGTTCAGAACTGTGATAGTGCGCTGTGAGACTTTCTTCGCTGCCGGATGCGGCGCGAAAATCACACTGTTACCCCCTGCGATCATACTGATGGCATTGTTGATTGCCGTCGCCGCCGGGTTAGTGGATGGTGTGACAGAGGCAATAACACCCCATGCCGCATTTTCGATTAAGGTTAAACCGTGGTCGCCGGTTAACACTTCAGGACGCAGACACTCAACACCCGGGGTGCCGTTTGCCTGTGCTAAGTTCTTCGCGAGTTTATCTTCCACACGGCCCATGCCGGTTTCTTCAACAGCCAGAACCGCCAGCTCGCGGGCATGTTCGGTTGCCGCACGGCGGATTGCGCCGATGCAGAGATTACGCATTTCAACCGTTTTTAATGATTTCTGTGCTTCTTTGGCGGCAAGGACGGCATCGTCCAGGGATTCGAATACCCCGAAGCCGTTATTCTGTGAGGCTGCCGCCTGCTGTGGTGCCGCTGATGCAGCCGCCGGTTGTGTGCCTGCACTCATGCTGGCCAGAACCGCTTTTACCACATTCTCAATTTCTTTCTGATCCATATTCACCCACGCCTCTTTCTGTGACTCGTTGCGGCGATTTATTTATGAAAAATCACCTGACTTTCCATAACGGCCTCATCCACAATGCCGATGATGCTGAGATCGACCGGTGACGCTTCTTTGCTCTGAGCACGCCGCGCCGAACTTCCGCTGACGATCAGCACCCATTCACCATTACCCGCACCGATACTGTCGGTTGCGACGGCCACCTCACCGTTTGGACGCCCCTGGCGGTCAATCATTTCCACCAGCAATAACTTGTCGGATTCCAGTCCGGGATGACGCACGGTGCACACGATTTGTCCGATAACGACAGCCAGTTTCATGTTCACCTCTCTTTATATTTCAGCAGCCTGAATACAGCCGGCTACGGATTTCAGGTAAAAAAATCCCCTGCCGTCTGTGTGACAGCAAAAAAACCGGGGAGATTAAAATCGCGTGGCGTCAGAAGCACGCCACGCTAACAACGATTAATCGATTGATTTATCGCCGGACATTTTGATAGGAAACACTTCTTCCAGATCGCCATGCGGACGAGGAATAACGTGTACAGAGACCAGTTCACCGATACGCTGAGCCGCTGCCGCACCTGCGTCAGTTGCTGCTTTACATGCTGCAACATCGCCGCGCACCATGGCTGTTACCAGACCACCGCCGATTTGTTTAACACCGACTAATTTAACGCGTGCTGCTTTGACCATCGCATCGGATGCTTCGATTAATGCAACCAGACCCTTAGTTTCGATCAGTCCTAATGCTTCCATGATATTTTCCTCTCATTGAGATCCCATCAGGGACCGGTTTAAATAACGCTTTCTGCTTCAGTGCGGCGGACAGGTTGTCCGGCCTGAGCTAACTGTGTTTGTGCTACCAGCACCAGTTCAATAATGTCGCGGGCATTACAGCCGCGTGACAAATCATGCACCGGTGCATTTAATCCCTGAATCAGCGGGCCGAGTGCCCGGTAACCGCCGAGACGCTGGGCAATCTTGTAACCGATATTGCCGGCTTCCAGTGACGGAAAGACCATGACATTTGCCCGCCCCTTTAACTCACTGTTCGGGGCTTTTTGCGCAGCGACGCCCGGCACAAATGCCGCGTCGAACTGCAGTTCACCATCCGCCTGTAACTGCGGAGCGCGTGCATGAATGATTTCCACTGCCTGCTGCACCATCGCCACATTAGGATGTTTCGCGCTGCCTGCTGTTGAAAAAGACAACATCGCCACACGCGCGGTTTCACCGGTGATTGCCGTGAAGGTTTCCGCACTGCTCAGCGCAATATCCGCCAGCTGTGCAGAAGTGGGTTGAGGTACGACACTGCAATCAGCGAAACCCAGCACATTGCCTTCCGTTCCCGGCGGCAACATGATGAAAATTGATGATAATGTTTTCACGCCCGGCTTCAGGCCGATGACTTTCAGCCCGGCACGCAGAACAGCGGCGGTTGACGAGATATTCCCCGCCACACACAAATCCGCTTTTCCGGCGGCAACCATCGCGGCACCAAACCACAGCGGCTGACGCATCGCCTCATCCGCATCTTCCGGCGCTTTTTCGCCGAGACGTGCAGTGATGGCATCCGCAAACTCTGCCCGCCACTCATCCGCACTGTCCGGATCAATGGTGGTCAGGCCGTCCATAATGACACCGGTACGCAGCGAGAAATCACGCAGCGCAAACGGGTTCGCCAGCAGGACGGGCTCCGCCAGGCCATTTTGTTTCAGGTAACGGGCTGCGTGGATCACGCGCTCATCCAGCGCATCCGGCAGAACCACCCGCGGCGGGTTAAGTTGTGCCTGCTGACGGCATCGTTCAATGAGCATGTGTTCCCCCTTTCATCAGAGCCTGTTTCAGTGCCGGTGTGGTCATCATGCCGCCTTCGCGGACGACCATCACCATCAGGACATATACCGCGCTGGAGAGGCGGTTAAGCGCCTGCATAATGTCAGGGCGGATGACCTGAAAATAACAATCGATATAAATGCGCGCCGCACTGATTTCCGTTTCACGGACTTTGGTCCGCAGCAGATTCAGCGCCGCCGCATCACGGCCGTGACTCACATCCGGAACGATATGGTCATGACCCAGGTATTTCAGCGGATTATGAGACAGCTTGTGCAGTTCATCCGCGTTCAGGTCAGCAATACTCTGCTCAGCGAGCGGCTCATTGAGCGCATCGGCACGCATAATATTGCCGAGCACAGAGCGGATATCCGCCAGCCAGCCTTTCAGCGGCGTCTGTGCAAATTCAGTCTGTAACCAGACGGCTTCGGCGATAGTGGCATCCAGCGCGGCACGGAACGCCAGACGCGGATCATTTTTCGCCACCATGGTGTGGCCGTTAAGGTGTGTCAGCGTGTCCGGTTTTTTCGCCACCGGCTGATGGCATAATTCGCAGGCCGCGACATCCGCTTTATCCTTACTGGTTAACCCGTGTACCGCTTTCAGGTCAGGGACAGCCGTTTCGGTTTTACCGGATTCATCCGGGGTTTCCACAAACAGACGACCTTGTTTATCCTGAAATTTCACCTGTAAACGGCGGCTTTCGATCAGCTCACGGGCGGATGGTGTCATCCGGCTGTCAGCAGGCAGGTGAATTTCACTGCCGTCGCTCAGCGTAAAGTTATCCCGCAGCCAGTCTTCAGTGATAAAGGTCATGGCGATACCCCTCAGCAATCCTGCCAGTTAGCCGGCCAGGCCACATACAGGAAGCGGACAGTCGATGGTGTGCCGAACTCAATCGCGGAGCCTTTCGGGATAAACATCACATCACCGGCTTTCGCGATCATGGTTTCGCCCTGATGGCGCACATGCAGCTCGCCTTCCAGAACCAGATCCACTTCGTCGTAGTTCAGTGTCCACGGGAAGAATGCGTTTTCCCACTGCATAAACCCGGCAGCCATGCTGCTGTTGTCCTGCGCGGTGATCAGATCCGCAATCCCGACACGGTGCGGACCCGCACCATCGAAATTACCGAATTTAACCGAACTGCTGTCGACCACTTTAATGCCGCCTTTGCCGGTGACACTGCGGTAACTCTGGGTATTCGGGGTATCAGTGTTCTCTTCCGCCGGTTTGAATGCCGCCACTTTCGCTTTAATCTGCGCGATACGCTCCTGCACCACTTTATCGACCAGTTGTGCAATCAGGGTTTCGGTGACATTGCCGTCAGGCAGCTGCGCGATAATGCATTCGCGGATTTTCTGACGCTCTGCGGATGAAATATTGGGTTCTGTTCCGGCGGTTGCTGCCACCGGTGCGGCAGCCGGTGCGCTGTTCTGCGCAGTATCAACCTCACCAATCACAAAGCCCAATTGTTCAGCCACAACATGGGCTTCCGGCGTGACAATGCTCTCTTTCAGCACCACATCCAGACGGGTTTTGCCCGCTGCGTGTGCTTCCCGGATGTCATTGGCCGTTATTAATTTCTTCATCGGATATTCCTCTTATTGGCTGTCGGCAGTGGCCAAAAACTGTTTCACTTTCAGGACGTCATCAGGATTAAGGCTGTTGATGGCAAGCATCGGTTCCTCAAATCCCCGGGTGGAGAGCAGCTCGCGTATTGCCGGTACATCCGCATCCGGTGCATCTGCTTTGCTGATAACCGCAAAGCGGCGCATACGGGGATAAATATCAAGTAATCCGGCAGGGATCCGGCACTCCGGGTTATTTGCCGCGTGGACATAAACCAGCACATCACAATCTGCCAGCGTATTAATCAGCGCGTGGTAGAGACGGGGATGGCTGAAATATTCACCCGGTGTATCAACACTGCCCTCATCATTGAATTCAATCGCCTGTGTTTTCCGGGCAAGGTCAAAATCGCCCTGCAACGCATTGAATAATGTCGTTTTTCCTGCACCCACATCACCCACAAACACAATTCGTTTCATTCAGACGGCATCCTTAACTGCACCCGGCTAACTGCGGGTGATATCACAAATGGCATAACTGAGGAGCTGGCTTAATCCGCGCACTGTCTGGATCAGTGCTTCTTCCACTGCGCCGACAGAGCCGTAAATCACGAGCGCACCGGTAAAACGGTCAAGAAAACCGATTTCCACACTGGCGGCCTTTGTGGCAAGATCACCCGCAATCATCGCGGTTTCACCCGGGGTCAGTGTCATAATGCCGATGGCTTCAGCACCGGGAACCCCGATTTTTTTTGCCAGATCACTGCTCGGATGCGCAATCAGATGCGCCAGCGTGACCTGTTTGCCGGGAACAAATTCCTGGATGATACGTTCCTTTTCCATCGTGCTTACCTCGTCACTCTCCTCATAAGAATTGATTCAATCCTAGTCACACTCTGAAAAAGGGGATAACAAAAATCGGCAACCACGATTAAATGTTGAATCAGATCACTAATTGGCAGAATTGTTAATTTTTAACACCGGGAAAACACAGACATGAAATAGTACGGTCTGACCATGGCGCTATTGTGACAAAAAAGATAAATTCACGAAAAATAAGGTATTCTCATTACGTTATTTTCCGGAAAATAAGAAACGGAACGGTAAAAATATTCACTTGTTAAAACCGGCTCTGATTTTTTATTTCTGTATTTCATTGTGTGAGGTAACTCTCAAATTGACATTATCCCCGTACGGCTCACTTGAACGGAAGATGACACTCACGTAACTTAGAAACCAATCTGGTTTAAACCAAAAATAGAGCAACGAATGAAAAACACACAAACTGCTGCTGATCTTGCCAGAGAACAACTCGATACCCTGCTGAGCAATGGTGCTATCGCCCCCGGCGATAAACTGCCTGCCGAACGTCCGCTGACAGAGCAACTCGGTGTCAACCGGATGTCACTGCGTCAGGCACTGCTCAGTCTGGAAGGTGACGGAAAAATTTTCCGTAAAAACCGCAGTGGCTGGTTCGCGGCACTGCCGAAATTTAATTACAACCCGAAATCGCCGGCGAGTTTCAACCAGGCAGCCAAAGCGCAGGGCCGTCTGCCGTCGTGGGAATACACCGATAAACAGCTGCTCACCGGCGCACCGGCAGATATTGCTGCGGCACTGGGGCAGACAGCCGGAGAACCGGTTTGCTGTATCAGCGGATGGGGCGCACTGGACGGACACAAAGTCTTCTGGCACCAGACGTACATCAATCCGTCCGTTGCCCCGGATTTTGCGGAGAAACTGGATAACCACTCTTTTGCGGCCATCTGGGAAAACGAATATAACATCATCACAACGACAGCCCGGCTGGCCTTTAAGCCGGTACGCATGCCGGAAGCAGCCAGTAAGGCTATCGGCTGTACCGCAAACTCCCCGGGTATCCGGGTGGAAAAATACCGTTGTGATGAAGCACATAACATTGTTCAGATCGACATTGAATACTGGCGGTTTGAATCTGTTTATTTTTTTGTTGAGCTTTAGACACAGGAATCTGAATTATGAATACTGATGACGCCCGCCGGATAATTGAACGTGCAGATACGTTACCGTTATATCTGCATGCTTACGCTTATCATCTGAATATGCGTTTTGAAAAAATATTACCGGGTGATTTACTTGATATCGCAAACGAACATCATTTGCCGGGCGTCAAAATACATGTGCTGGATGGTGAAACCCAATCACTTTCCGCCATGACAGATGATCAGCTTGCGGTATTTGCAGAGAAAGCAAAACGTTATCATCTCGATATTAATATTGAAACCAGTGCGTCTGATAATAAAACTCTCGATGAAGCCATCAGAATCGCATTAAAAACCGGCGCAAGCTCTGTCCGGTTTTATCCGCGTTATGAAGGGGCGCTGTCTGATGTATTGCGCCTGATTGCCGCCGATATCCGGTATTTAAAAGAACATTATCAGCACAGCGGACTGACATTTGTTCTGGAACAACATGAAGATTTAAAAGGCCATGAACTGGTCAGTCTGATCAAAGACGCTGATTTTCCTGAACTGACACTGTTATTCGATTTCGGCAACATGATTAATGCCTGCGAATTACCGATGGATGCCCTGGCAGATATGCAGGAATACATTACCCAGGTACATATTAAAGATGCGGTTATTCTGGAAGAAGGTGACGGTTTCGGCCATAAAGCCTGCCGTTCCGGAGAAGGCAATCTGCCGTTTAAAGACATGCTCCGCGCCCTGATTTGTCTGGGTGAGGATAAACCACAGGTTATTTCTTACGGTCTTGAAGAGGAGGTGGATTATTACGCACCGGCGTTCCGTTTTAAAAATGAGGGCAATGACCCGTGGATTCCGTGGCGTCAGATGAGTGAAACACCATTACCGGAAACTGAAATAGCAGAACGTCTTGCCGGTGAAAAAAAGGATGCTGTTAATCAAATCCACTATGTCCGGAAAATAATTAATGAATTAAAAACAGAGGCAGCCAGGATCATCAGTAAATAAACGCATCTGACACAAACACAGCATTTTAAAATAACATTTCATACTGACTGAGAATATTTCATTCTCAGGCGGGAGGCACTATGCTTGACAAAAAAAGATGGGCTATTTTCAGCTTATTGGTTTTATGCGGCGGTACTATCTATAAATTACCGTCACTGAAAGATGCATTTTATGTTCCGATGCAGGAATACTTTCATCTGACAAACGGTCAGATTGGTAATGCGATGTCAGTAAACTCAATTGTCACCACTATCGGCTTCTTTCTGTCTATTTATTTTTCTGATAAATTGCCGCGCCGCCTGACAATGTCATTTTCATTAATTGCCACCGGGTTACTGGGTGTTTATTTATCAACGATGCCGGGCTACTGGGGTATTTTATTTGTCTGGGCGTTATTCGGTGTCACCTGCGACATGCTCAACTGGCCGGTATTATTAAAGTCTGTCAGCCTGCTCGGTAACAGCTCACAACAGGGCCGTATTTTCGGTTTTTTTGAAACCGGCCGTGGTGTGGTCGATACTGTCGTCGCATTCTCTGCACTCGCGGTATTTGCCTGGTTCGGCAGCGGCTATCTCGGATTTAAAATGGGGATTTTATTTTATTCCGGAATGGCCATTATTATCGGCGGCATTATTCTGCTGTTCCTGAAAGATGACAAATCTGTTGTGACCGAAAAGACAGATAAAAAAGAGACTACTGAAAAAGCCGGTGTCGGCAGTGTATTAAAAGACCGTACCGTCTGGCTGATCGCCCTGAGTATTTTCTTTGTTTATGCGGTTTACTGCGGATTAACCTTTTTCATTCCGTTCCTCAGTAATATTTATGCGCTGCCGATTGCATTGGTGGGGATCTACGGTGTTATTAACCAATATTGCCTTAAAATGGTCGGCGGACCTATCGGCGGACTTATTGCAGATAAGATTTTACAGTCACCGACCAGATACCTGTTTTACACCTTTATCCTCAGCGTCATTGTGCTGGTAACCTTTATTTTTCTGCCGCATGAAAGCATGCCGGTTTATCTGGGCATGGTCTGCACATTAGGTTTCGGTACAATCGTCTTTACCCAGCGCGCTATTTTCTTTGCGCCTATCGGTGAAGCCAATATCAAAGAATCCAATACCGGTGCCGCGATGGCTCTCGGCAGTTTCATCGGCTACGCCCCTGCGATGTTCTGTTTCAGCCTGTATGGCCATATTCTGGATAGTTATCCGGGTATGACCGGTTATAAAATTGTCTTTGGTCTGATGGCGTTGTTTGCGTTCTGCGGGGCTTTCGCTTCCGGTATTTTAATTATCAGTATCAAAAAACGTAAAGCACTGACCGCTGCTGCCGTTCAGTAATTTTTCCTCTGTCTCTGATATGCCGCAGCCGGTCTGCGGCATATCCCGCTCTTTTACCTACCACCAGAGAGGTATTGACAAAAAATAATCAAACCTTTGTTTTATACAAGCTGAATTGATTAAGCTGCATTTGATATACATCAATGAGAAAAACCCGGATCGCCGTATTTTTAGCCTTAATCCACACAAAATCTGAGGCTGAAATGAGCAACGTCAAGTTAGCAATCATCGGTAACGGCATGGTCGGCCATCGCTTTACCGAAGAGCTTACCGATAAAGCGGGCGCCGGACAGTTCGATATCACCGTATTCTGCGAAGAGCCGCGTGTCGCTTATGACCGCGTGCATCTTTCCTCCTATTTTTCTCATCATACGGCAGAAGAATTATCGCTGGTCAAACCCGGTTTTCATGAAAAACACAATATTACCGTTTTGACCAATGAGCGGGTGATCACCGTTAACCGGCAGGAAAAGGTGCTGCACACCAACACCGGCCGTACGGTACATTATGACAAGCTGGTGATTGCGACCGGCTCTTATCCGTGGGTTCCGCCGATCAAAGGCAGTGATACCCGCGACTGTTTTGTTTACCGGACAATTGAAGATCTCAATGCGATCGAAGCCTGTGCCCGCCGCAGCCGTAAAGGTGTGGTGATCGGTGGTGGTCTGCTGGGGCTGGAAGCCGCCGGGGCCCTGAAAAATCTGGGTATTGAAACCCATGTTATTGAGTTTTCGCCGGTCTTAATGGCAGAACAGCTCGATGCGCTCGGCGGCGAACAGCTGAAGCAGAAAATTGAGCGGATGGGTGTGAGGGTACATACCGGTAAAAACACCACGGAAATCACCGCATCCGATAACGGAGAGAGCCGCAAGGTGCTGCATTTTGCCGACGGTTCATCGCTGGAAACCGATTTTGTCGTTTTCTCCACCGGGATACGCCCGCGTGACCGCCTTGCCCGCCAGTGCGGACTGGCTGTCGCGGAGCGCGGCGGCCTGGTGATCAACGATCAGTGTCAGACATCCGACCCGGATGTGTATGCTATCGGGGAATGTGCGTCATGGCACGGCAGGACTTACGGACTGGTGGCGCCGGGCTACAAAATGGCGCAGGTGGCGGCGGATCATCTGCTGGGGCAGGATAATCAGTTTACCGGCGCGGATATGAGTGCAAAACTGAAACTGCTGGGTGTGGATGTCGGCGGCATCGGCAATACACATGCGACAGATAACGGCTGCCACAGTTATATTTATCTTGATGAAGCCAATGAGATTTATAAACGGCTGATCGTCAGTGATGATAATAAATATCTGCTGGGTGCGGTGCTGGTCGGGGATACTGAAGATTACGGTAATCTGCTGCAACTGGCACTGAACCGCATCGAACTGCCGGAAAACCCGGATGTTCTGATCCTGCCTGCCCACGCCGGCAGTAAACCGGCAATCGGCGTGGAGTCCCTGCCGGACAGCGCGCAAATCTGCTCCTGTTTTGATGTCACCAAAGGGGACATTATTCAGGCCATTCATAACGGCTGCCAGACGGTGGCGGATATCAAAGCGGAAACCAAAGCCGGAACCGGCTGCGGCGGATGTGTTCCGCTGATCACACAGGTACTGAATGCCGAACTGACCAATCTGGGTATTGAGGTGAATCATCACCTCTGTGAGCATTTTGCGTATTCACGCCAGGAGTTGTATCACCTGATCCGTGTGGAAAAAATCAGTACGTTTGATGAATTACTGGCCCGCTACGGTGAAGGCTACGGCTGTGAAGTGTGCAAACCAACTATCGGTTCCCTCCTCGCCTCCTGCCGGAATGATTATATTCTGCGGGACGATCTGGTGTCATTACAGGATACCAACGATAACTTCCTCGCCAATATGCAGAAAGACGGCACCTATTCCGTGATCCCGCGCTCGCCGGGCGGTGAAATCACCCCGGAAGGCCTGCTGACCATCGGTCAGATTGCGCAGGAATATCATCTGTATACCAAGATTACCGGCTCACAGCGCATTGCGATGTTCGGGGCGCAAAAGCAGGATTTACCGGCTATCTGGGAAAAACTGATCGCCGCCGGATTTGAAACCGGGCACGCCTATGCCAAGGCTCTGCGGATGGCGAAAACCTGTGTCGGTACAGCCTGGTGCCGGTTCGGGGTCGGTGACAGCACCGCGCTGGGCGTTGAGCTGGAGCACCGTTATAAAGGTATCCGCACCCCGCATAAAATGAAGTTCGGCATTTCGGGTTGTACCCGCGAATGTTCGGAAGCACAGGGAAAAGATATCGGGATTATCGCCACCGACAAAGGCTGGAACCTGTATGTCTGCGGAAACGGCGGGATGAAACCACGCCACGGTGATCTGCTGATGGCCGATCTCGATAAAGAGACGCTGATAAGCTACATCGACCGCTTTATGATGTTCTACATCCGCACCGCCGATAAACTCAGCCGGACATCCACCTGGCTGGAAAACCTCGACGGCGGGATTGATTATCTGCGCGATGTGATTGTCAGCGACAAACTCGGGCTGAATGCACAGCTGGAGCAGGAACTGGCGCAACTGCGTGAAAAAGTCATCTGCGAATGGCAGGAAACAGTGAACAACCCGCATGCCCGCAAACGCTTCAGCCACTTTGTTAACAGCCCGCTGCCGGACCCGGATGTTCAGATGGTAAGTGAGCGCTTACAACATCGTCCGGCCAGACCGGAAGAGCGGATTGCTGTCACACTGATCGGAGAGGAATAATCATGAGTCAATGGATAACCGTTTGTCAGGTCAGTGATATCACTCCCGGAACCGGCGTGTGTGCACTGGTTGGTGATGCTCAGGTAGCGCTGTTTCGTCCTTATCCGGACGACCGTATTTTCGCCCTGAGTAATATCGATCCCTTTGCGCAGGCCAGCGTGTTGTCGCGCGGATTAATTGCGGAACATGACGGTGAACTGTGGATTGTCAGCCCGCTGAAAAAACAGCGCTTCCGGCTGACTGACGGACTGTGCGCCGAAGATGCCGCGTATTCCGTTGCCCGTTTTGCCGTTAAGGTGACGGACGGTACGGTGAGTGTTTCCGCTGTACCGCAATAATCCCCGTACAAAAAAAAGCGCAAAATGACTGAGGACATTTTGCGCTTAATACATATTACATGACACATAAAAACTGATTTTTATTGTTGCGCGGTACCGGTATCCCCTGTACCGCGCCTGTCTTGTTTATTCTGAACGCCCGGTCAGGCTGATGTTGCCTGTGACACCGGAGGTTCAATAACTGACTTTGGTTTTCCGCGGCAGCCTTCACCGTAGTGCTCACCTTCCCAGCGGCCGACCATTGCAGCACCGATAGCGTTACTCATCACGTTAGTGGCTGAACGACCCATGTCGAGGAACGGATCCACACCCATCAGCAGAATCAGACCCGCTTCCGGAATGTTGAACTGGTTCAGCGTCGCCGCGATAACCACCAGAGACGCACGCGGTACACCGGCCATCCCTTTGGATGTCAGCATCAGAATCAGCAGCATGGTAACCTGCTCACCCATAGACAGGGTGATGTTACATGCCTGAGCGATAAAGATAACTGCGAAAGAACAGTAAGCCATTGAACCGACAAGGTTAAAGGAATAACCGATTGGCAGTACGAAGCTGGCGATCTTGTTGGAAACACCGAACTCTTCCAGTTTTTCCAGGGTACCCGGGAATGCCGCTTCAGAACTTGATGTGGTGAATGCCAGCAGTGCAGGTTCAGTGATACCTTTGGTCAGACGGAAGATACAACGACCGACAACCAGAGCAGCCAGACCAATCAGAATCACCCACAGCATCGCCAGTGTGAAGTAGAATTCACCCATGAAGATACCGGCACTGACCAGTACACCCAGACCACGCTCGGCGATCATACCGGAGATAGCGGCAAATACGGTCAGCGGAGCAAACAGCATGACGTAGCCGGTTAATTTCAGCATCAGGCTGACGAGGGATTCCAGCACATTCACAATCGGCAGGCCTTTCTCACCGATAGCGGAGAGGCTGATACCCATAAAGATTGAGAATACAACGATTTGCAGAATTTCGTTACGCGCCATTGCATCAACGATACTGGTCGGAATCGCATGAGCAATAAAGGTTTTGAAGGAGAAAGGAACAGGTTCCACTATACCTTCAACCGCAGCAGCAGTATCCGCAACGAAGTTAATACCTGCGCCCGGCTGGAACAGGTTAACAATAACCAGACCTAACAGGATTGAGATAAAAGATGCGCAGATAAATAAGAACAGTGTTTTAGAGAAAACACGACCTAACGTTTTCGCATCACCCATTTTCGCAATACCAACAACCAGTGTTGATATAATCAATGGAGCGATAATCATTTTAATCAGTCGTAAGAAGATATCAGTAATAATAGAGATATCTTTTGCATAGACCTTATTAAATTCAGCGGATGCCATTTCGTTAAAGCTGAAGCCGACAATCACACCGATAATAAGGCCAATGACTATCCAAGTGGTTAAACTCTTCGATTTCATAATAATTCCATTCTGTGTTGGGTCGCATTTATTCTCAACTTACTTAATATCCTCTGAAATTTTATTTCAGTTATTTTTACCCAGCCTTCCGTGGCTTTAAATATTAAATAAATTTATACAACACACTGAGAAAAATGACGATTTCTGTTTCTGAAATCGATGCGGAGTACAGGAAAGCCCCGTACGCCACATCGAGTTGTCGTACTAATGAGATATTGAATGACTGATATTGTTAAATATCAAATTCCATTTTTAATAAAGGCGCGTGTTGCTGGGCACCATAAACATCGGTATCTCCGACAGCACCAGAAACAATATGTCTCGGCATTACAATTTTCACAGCATTCGCCGGGTCAAACCAGACAATATTATCGATAAAGTCAGGTTTCACACAATACAGACCGGCAACTAAGTCTTTATTAAATTGTTTTGAATTTTTTACCGCGGTATAAGTTTCTTTATCCTTGAATAAAATATCCATCACAATTTCATACGGACCGGAGTTTTTAGAACGCACAACTTTGGCTAATTCTAAAATTGACTTTTTCATTTCGCCACTCCTTCAGGTGTTACATTCTCCATACGGAACTGGAATTTAATATCCGGGGTGTATTCCATCAGATGATAGATGGAGAACTCATACACTTTACCGGCACGGATATCCGACGGAGAGAACGGGAAGGCTAAGTTGCCCGCGGTGGCGATACGGCCATCATACCCGTAGTGCAGCATAGTGGAACGTGCCAGGGAACAGATACTGTCCGCCTGCTCCTGAGTCGGAGCAACAACATCCAGTAAAATACCCAGCTCATAACTCTTGGTGACAGTTTCAGGTTCTGCGTCACCCATCACACCGTTTTTACCGTACAGATGGAAATTCATTTTCACGGTATCAGGGTCGATGCTGAGGTTTTTCTCAACACTTTTACGCACTTCCACCAGAATCTTATCCATACCGGCGATCATGATAGGGTCATGCGTACCGGCGATAGTGATGGTGCGGTAACCGACCGGACGTGCTGCTTCCAGTTTAACGGTATACGGTGTTGATACATGGCGTGAACCGGTTACACGAACCTGTCCGTTACCCAGATCTTCAAACTTACACTCTTTCAGATCCAGCACGCCGCCCGGTCCCGGTAATACATACGGGTTGGATTTCTCATACAGGGTGTGAGCCGCTGCTGAGGTGTCCGTAAATTTACGGATCGGGTTGAATGCTTTCAGGGTGAAACCGGTTTCGTCGATAATCCCCATCGCACAGTCGGAACCGGAACCCGGGGTGGCTGCGATTGCAGCACACTCCAGAATCTTACCGCAGTGCAGTGCCAGACCTTCGTCAAACCCTTTCATAATCGGCAGAGCCGCGAAGCAGCAAGGGTCATAAGCACGACCGGCCAGTACCACCTGAGCACCGGCGGCCAGTGCTTCCTGGAATGGCTCAACACCCATCTGAGCAACGATATAAGTACTTTCGTCGATCACTTCATGCGTCAGTTCAGGCACGAAAGCCAGCGGCGTGATTTTGCCTGCATCCAGCGCTTCGTGAACGGTTTTCTTCTCAACATCCGCAGGGATCAGGGCCATCTTGAATGACAGACCTTCTTCCTTTGCCAGTTCCAGAATGATTTCACGGCACCATTCCAGATGAGGCTGTGCACCTGAACCACCGGCAGTACCGATGACAACCGGAATATTGTTTTTCACACCCGCTTTCAGCATATAGCGCAGGTCGCGTTTTACCCCGGCACGGTCGGTAAAGGCTTTACCGGAACCGAGGTAGTGAGGACCCGGGTCAGAAGACCCGGCGTCGACAGCGATAAGATCCGGCGATTCTTCCATCGCCTTCATAAAACTCTCTTCCGGAAATCCGTACCCCAGGATGGCAGTAGGGGACAGGATTTTAAATGTCCTGGACATAATGCTTCCTTATGCTTTCGCTTTCAGTACAGCCAGTGTGCGGTTCATTTCGTTATGAACGATGTTCATGCCTTCATCAAAGCCCATGCCCGGCTTGATCAGCATACGCATCGGACGTGTTGCAATCGCGATATGCACACAGGTACGCGCACTGACGTCGGTTTCGTTACAGGTACCGCCCTGGTATGCTTCCATACCGTGTTTCTGGCAGTACAGCACCGCGTCAGCGATATTGTGAACAGAACCCAGGTCAGGAGTTTTGATCTGAACCATGTCGCAGCAGCCGGCATCGGTGAAGTCGATGATGTCCTGACAGGTGTTACACCATTCGTCAGCAACGATTTTCACTTTGGAGCCCAGTTTTTTCAGGTGATCCATAATGCCTTTCATCAGGCGGATCTGGTCTGGTTTGTTACCCGCATCAACCGGACCTTCGATGTACAGTTCCAGATCACCGGCCTGCTCCTGCAGACTTGCGATATATTCTGCGCAGCGAATCGGATCTTTGTCGAAAATTAAACCGATAGTGCCGTAAACGTCGATATGCAGTGACGGTTTGTAAGTGTCTTCAGTGCGTAACTCAACGATACGCTTGGCCAGCCACTCAACATAAGCGCGCAGTTTTTCACCCTGACGGCCCAGTTTTTCATCCACGTTGTTGATAAGGCCGTGCGGCAGAACGTCAACGTGTTTGAGGATCATTTTGTCCACAGCGTTGTAGCGGTCATCACCACTCTGACCAAACAGAGGGATTGGGTCAGCCACAACCGGCAGATGCCATTCGTCACACACGACTTCTGCTTTCAGGCGGTTGCTTGCCAGCGCGGTGGCGTCGAGCAGAGCCTGGGACAGACCATAACGGATAGCGGTATGCAGTTGTTTGCCTTCCACTTTCAGTTCATCGAAGAACTTAGCGTTGTTGCGGAACTCACTGACATCACGGCCTTCCAGCAGCGGTTTGATGTGTTTTTCCAGGAACGGAATGAAGTTTTCCGCCAGGAATAACGGGTCACGGCCACCTGCACCGGAGTACTGAACCGCGGCACAGTCACCCATCGCCACAGAACCGTTTTCCAGGATTAACTGGACTGACACACACTCACCTGCCTGACGCACTGCGGTAAAGCCCGGAGTGACCGGCTTACCGGTGTAAACGAAACCGTCGTGACCTGCGCCGTCTTTAATAGCCTGCTGGTCGTCAAAATAGAAGGATGAGTTACCCGCTGTGAACAATGCCTGTTTAATTTTCATTATGGTCTTCCTACTAATTTACTGTGAGATACTGCGTTAATATCATCAATAATCATCTGGAATGAAGCTTCACGACCCTCTTCGCGGGCACGCTCGGCAACGAAATCATGGTGCATAGACAGAACATCATCCGGCAGCGGAACCGCGCCTGCATCGAACACACGGATTGCGCCGTTGTTGTCACGGATAGGCAGCATTTTTCCGGAGTTACACATCGCAGGTGCGAACGGAATATCCAGAACACCGGCTTCGAATGCGCGGACAGTACCGACTGCAATATCGCCGTTACCCAGTTCAAGGACTTTCTTCATTACTGCGCGGACTTCACGTTTAATCAGTTCCACTTCCAGATCCACGTCTTTGCACGGCGGGAATTTCTGGTCACGGACCATGTTCAGCATCTGGTTAGAGGCACGCAGACCCTGGCAGTTTGCTTCAGCGGTCGGGATACCGAATGCTTCATGCGGAGATTTGGTGATGACTTTGGTTGCACCGGACATACCGGCAACCGCCGCACCCCAGGAAATCACTGCTGCCGCACGGGATTCATCTTCAGGGAAACCACCCATCCACTGGTGGAATACAGTACTCAGTTCATAATCTTCGTAGCCGTAAGCACGGAAGTATTCATGAGACAGTTCACGCAGGGAGCGGATTGCCGCGATATCCTGCACTAAGTTACCGACCTGACCGTAACCGACGGTGATGGATTTAACGCCCTGCTCCAGCGCTACCAGACCTTCGATAATAGCCACAGTGTGGGAGATAAATGGCGGGATCAGCGTACCGGTTAACGGACCGAATGGTTCGCGGTTGATACGGATACCGTTTTCTTCATATAAACCGATAACGCGGTCGCAGTACTGCCAGTCACGGATAGATTTTTCCAGGGTGACGCGTTTTGCGTAAGGGATGTTATAAGAGATACCACCGCCTTCGTAACTGGTGAAACCACTCGCCATGGAGATTTCACACAGCAGACGTGCATCCGGAGTCCCGTGACGGATCTGCAGTGGTTTATCCAGAGATTCAGTGATGTGGCGGCAGGCTGCAACACCGTGGTTAACAACCGGCAGACCGTTCAGTTTAGAGGTACCGGCCTCAACAGATTTCTGGATACCGACAGCCGCTTCTTCATAACGGTTCAGACGGGTATACGCATCGATAGTGGTCGGCAGCAGGTCACACTCTTTCTGCAGTTTTTTCAGCAGCTCAATGTGCTCTTCGATTAACGCAACACCTGCACGCGGCTGGCTTAATGTGATGCCATCGCGGTCAGCTTCGAATAATTTTTTGGCAAAGTTTTTATCTTCAGAGATAGTCGCCTGATATTTGACGCCATCTTCAAAGTTTTCCACGTCTTTCCCTGTCACCCAGGTCTTTAATACGTCTTTGCGCTCGGCCATAAAGTCGTCGATTGCAATTTTTTTATTCTTCAGTTCCATTTAATGGCTCCAATAATCTTGCTATCTGGTCAAAATCTGCACGCCGGTCTGAGCTGCTGCTTTCGGATACCGGCAGGCGACGTTGGCTAACAGAGGAAGTAACCCTTGTGAATCCCGGTAGTACTCAAATTCATCCGGCAGCAGAATCTGACGGCCTTTGTTATCGAATTTGCGGTACCGCATATACTGTTTGATGTTAAAATCAGCGGGCCGCGACAACCAGCCGCCGGTACCGATGATTTTTCTGACCCGTGATAAATCACGGCCAATCTGCAAATCCACTGTACCTGCACAGGTGGTCACCTGCTGTTTTGTGCCCGCATGGCGTTCAGTCCCCAGTGCGACACAAATCCCGGCTAACAGATGGTCGTAAACACGTTCTTCGTCTGTCTGCGGCAGGTAATCAGGGTGCTCATTGACGTAACGGGTGTAGCGGTAAAAGGCATCCAGCTGCTCCGGATGATTCACAAACTGCGCTTCGGCTAATTCACGGCCTGCCTCACCGGCGATCACCGCCGAAACACGCATGCCAAGGTCACCTTCCACAGTCCGCTTCACTTTCGGCTCCGGAATTCCGTGTAAAATGGTATCCGGCAGTAAGCTGTTGTTGCAGGACGAATAGATATCCGTCGTTGCGCCACCCATATCCATCAGCACAAACTCTTCCCAGCCGGGAACGTTGTCACGGATTTGCTGTACTAACTCAAAGACAGAGAATGGTGTCGGACGCGGCTCTTCGCCGGTCTGTTCAACAATGACGTCCAGTCCCTTGCCCTTCACAATCTTCTTCAGAAAGATGTCACAGATAGCTTTACGCGCATCAAACGGGTTCGGACTATCCAGACTTGGTAAAATGTTATCAACGACAGTCAGTTCTTTATGGCCGAGGATCTCAGCAATATCGTCCTGAATATCACGGTTACCCGCATAAATGATGGAGCAGTTCAGATCGGATTCCGCCAGCATTTTCGCGTTTTGTAATCCGTATCCGACATCTCCGCCATCCGTCCCGCCGGTGAACAGGAAAATATCCGGGGGTGTCTGTTCGAGTTTGCGGATGTCAGTCCGGTTGAGCTTGTACGCAAAGTGCTGAGACACTTTTGCGCCCGCTGAGTGAGCAGTAACTTTTGCTGACTCAAGGGTTATCGTCGGAACCAGACCCAGTGCCGCTACCGCTAACCCGCCTTTGGCGGAAGAGGAATAGTTAATGTTAACTTTCCCGGCTTCCAGTAAAGGACGTGCATCGGACACATTGAGGATTTTATTCAGTACAGTGAAAAATCCGTCTGCCAGATGCTCTATCGTCGTGGGGGTCAGGGCATAATTTTTTAATTCAATATGATCATCACTTCCCACGTCGAACACGGCACCTTTTGTCCAGGTTGAACCGATATCTATCGAGACGTTGATCATTACGCGGTCATTCCTTCTTTACGTGCCGGGCTTTTTTCAATGTCTTTTTTCATGACATCGCAGACATATTCCAGATCTGTGTTCGGGAAGAACACACGGTTAAAGCCCATGTCACAGAATTTTTTCTCGATTTCAGCCGGTTCCTGTTTACCGATAACCAGGTTGCCGCCGACATACAGAAGAATGTCACCCAGACCACGTTCGATGCAGCGATCACGCATACCTAAACAGTCCACTTCACCGTGACCGTAAATAGAAGAAACAATGATTGCCTGCGCACCGGTTTCAATGGCAGCATCGATATATTCATCCTGGCTGACCATGACACCCAGGTTAATCACATTAAAATTGTGCTGAGAAAACACGCGATCTAAAACTTTGTTACCGACGGCATGGCAATCGGCACCAATTACACCCATAACAATGGTAGGCTTCTGCATGATATACCTCTAAATAAACTGAATATTCGGAATTAAAGTTAAAACAAAACCGGTTAAATCCGCTTGGTATTAATTAAGAAAGTATCTAAGTACAAATCTGGTATTCATCCCTATTTAATTCCTTAACTTTCCACTGATGATAATGTGCAATTCAGGGAGTTTAAAAACAATTGATATAAAGTAAGGATATCTTGCAAAAACGGAATGGTTTTAAGCGGAGGATAAAACAAGATACAGATCACACTTAAATTCCCTTTAAAATCAAATGAATACCATTAAAAACAACAAACAAAAACTTTAATTAACAATTATTTAAACCTAATGATAAATAAATCAATCCTGATTTTGTGATCATCGTTATATTATTAAAGTCAACATAAATAGCAATTAATTTTTAATGTTTAAACTATATTTTATAGTATATTCCATATGAATATATTTTGATAAATAATGACGAAATAGTGTGACGTGCATCTTATTTAAGTATGTAACAAGATGCCACAGATAAATAAAAAAATAAATGATGCAAAAAAGTAAATACTTTATTATTAATATGATAATTCTGCTGATTTACTTTTGTTATTATGACACTGAAATAAGCCATTCAGCTCACATAATTACCCCGGAACCGCTATTACGGTGCCGGGATTTTATTTTTTCAGCGGATTCCGTGCTCTTCGGTAAACTGCGCCAGCAGATAATTGAGATAATCTGTCAGCAGTTCATCATCTTCCAGCGGCAGGAGTTGTTCCAGGGCGGTGTCGGTAAAGAATTTCTGCCAGAACAGCCGTTTGGCATCCCGGGAGGCCGGGGTGGCTTTCACCTGTTCACGCAGCCGTGCGGCGGCGCGGAGTTTCACCGGTGCATCCGCCGGAATGGCCTGCATAACACGGTGTTTCAGGAACTGTGTATAGACAGGATTTCCGCCGCAGGTCAGCGCAATCTGAACCGGCGGCACATCGATAGTGGCCGGAGAGATAAATGAGGCGCTTTCCGGCGCGTCAGTGACGTTGCAGAAGCAGTGGCGGGCATTGGCCTGTTCCAGCACCTGCTGATTGATTTCCGGCGAGTCGGTGGCGGCAAACACCAGCCAGCACGCCTGCGGCCACAGTGCCGCATCAAAGGCAGCTTCTGTCAGGGTCAGGTGAGGATTTTCCGCCAGTGCGGTGAAATCACCGTGGAAACCGGGCGCAATGACGGTGACATGGGCCCCGGCCTGTAACAGCGTGCGGCATTTATGAGCGGCGACTTCCCCTCCCCCCACAACCAGGCAGGTCTTTCCCTGTAAATCACAAAACAGCGGATAACGCAGCATAGAGTCTCCTTTGCAGACAGCGTCAGAATCAGTTGTCTGAATCATATCCTGCCCGTTGCCGGGATGCAGCAAAGCGGCGCGTACTTTGTGGTACCGCGCGGTAAATAAAGGAGGAAAATACTCAGCACCGGGGCCGGGGTTGATAACCGGCAAAACAAAAAGTCGCTGTAAACACTTCCCTGTGCGCTCAGGCGCGTCATCCGTGACGCGCATGCTTTTCGTTTCTTTGCCTTTTACAGTACGGACGTTTGCTATTAATAAAGAGAGGAAAATACTCAGCACCGGGGCCGGGGCTGATAACCGGCAAAACGAAAAGTCGCTGTAAACACTTCCCTGTGCGCTCAGGCGCGTCATCCGTGACGCGCATGCTTTTCGTTTCTCAGCCTTTTACAGCACGGACGTTTGCTATTAATAAAGAGAGGAAAATACTCAGCACCGGGGCCGTGGCTGATAACCGGCAAAACGAAAAGTCGCTGTAAACACCTCCCTGTGCGCTCAGGCGCGTCATCCATGACGCGCATGCTTTTCGTTTCTTTGCCGCTTATCTGCCTTTTACTTTGACATGATGAAAATTCAGGATATTCAATATCATTTCGCAGGTGTCAGGACGTTAAATAAAAAGTGACTCAGGAGTCATCTGCTAAATTATTCAATTTGCAGCAAGGCGGCAAACGAAAGAAACCGGGGAGCATACATCAGTATGTGACCCGGTTTATTGAGTGCAGCCAACACGGCTGCGGATTGAAGAAAAATCAGCACGCAGGTCATCTGCTAAATTATTCAATTTGCAGCAAGGCGGCGAATGAAAGAAACCGGGGAGCATACATCAGTATGTGACCCGGTTTATTGAGTGCAGCCAACACGGCTGCGGATTGAAGAAAAATCAGCACGCAGGTCATCTGCTAAATTATTCAATTTGCAGCAAGGCGGCGAATGAAAGAAACCGGGGAGCATACATCAGTATGTGACCCGGTTTATTGAGTGCAGCCAACACGGCTGCGGATTGAAGAATGACGCAGATAGGAATACTCAAAATCATTCGGTCTGTGGCAAGGCGGCAAAGTGAAGATGATCGGGGAGCATACACCAGTATGTGACCCGGTCAGCTGAACGAAGCCAACACAGCCACAGGCTGAAGGATGATGAGTATTAGCGGACGCCGCCCGGCGTCATACTCACCTCATGCACCTGAGGGTAGAATCTGTCCAGCTGATGCCGCTGTATCCAGTCATAAATAAAATCTTTGTCGTGCAGAGTGTCATCATAGATAAGCCCGGCCACGCTGCCGCTGTGTGCGACATTCAGGCCGTAGATCTTTCCTTTATCTGCGAGGGCGTGCAGTTCGCTGAAACCGGGTTTGGGCAGCAGATCCTGGCTGGCGATGGCGCTCAGAGTGGCCGCTTCGCCCAGGCGCTGCGGATCATGCTGCTCACAGGCAGCGGTAAGCTGTTTCCAGGCCAGAGCAAGCAGAGGTTCCCGTGCCAGCAGGGTGGCCCGGCGGTCACGTTTGTGGAAATCCTCGGTCAGCACCACATCCGGGCTTTCCAGCAGCAGCAGTTTCAGATCCGGCGCCCAGCCGAGTGATATCTGAGTCTGAGCGGTCTGGTGGTCAAACAGCGTCAGGGAGGAAAACAGTGTGCTGTCTGTCGGTTCAACCGCCACGCAGAGTTCCGCAAGGGTTTCCGGTGATAATTCATGGCCGTAAAAACGCGCGGTCGCCTGAGCGGTGGCCGCAATATCCGCCGTACTGCTGGCCAGCCCTTTGCCGACAGGGATGGTGGATTCATATTCGATCCGCAGCATACCGGTGGCTTCCGGCACGATATCCAGATGTTTCAGCACCCGTTCGAGCATCTGCCGCATACGGGGCCGTTCCAGTCCCAGCGGTACGCCCTCTTCCACAGAAACATAGCTGTACCAGTTGATGGGACAGGAAACCAGTTTTTCGCTCCCGAGGATCCATCCCTGCAACAGCTCTCCGCAGGATGCCGGACAATGTGCCTCAGCCATGTTGAAATACCTGTTTTAATGCGCCGATAAGATGACGGTTTTCCGCCTGACTGCGGACAGCGATCCGGTAGTAAGAGCCATCCAGTCCCGGGTAATTCTGACAGCGGCGGATCAGCAGCTTATATTTGAGCAGGGCAGACTGAAGTTCCACACCGTTAAGACAGCGGATAAAGATATAGTTCGCCACCGGCTGCCGGATTTTCAGCAGCGGGAACTGCCGCAGTTCATTACACAGATACTCCCGCTGTGCGGCAATAAAGTCCTGAGTTTTGCGGATATAGTTTTCATCATCCAGCAGCACCTCACCCACCAGCGCCGCCAGGCCGTTGATCGTCCACGGCTCACGCCAGGCTTTCAGATTGCTGATGATATGGCTGTCACCGCACAGCAGATAGCCGAGACGCAGACCCGGGATCGCAAAGAATTTGGTCAGTGACCGTAACAGATAAAGGTAGCGGGTTTCCGGCAGACGTGCTGTCAGCGGTGATCCTTCCGGCATAAAATCAATAAAGGCTTCATCAACAATCAGATGAATATGGCGGGATTCGCACAGTGATACCAGTTTGTGCAGCAGCGCGGTATCCGGCATCAGGCCGGTCGGGTTATTCGGCGTGGCAATAAAGACGCAGTCCGGCCGGCGTGCTTCAATATCCGCCAGCAGGGATTCATCCGGCTGAAAATCATTTTCTTCTGTCAGGGCGTGTTCGATGATATCGCAGCCCTGTTGTTCCAGTGCTCTGCGGTATTCGGCAAATCCGGGGGTTAATAATAAGGCACAGTGCGGATTGAGATGACGCACCAGTGAGTAAATCAGTTCCGTCTCTCCGTTACCGGCAATGACCTGCCCGAGTTCACATCCCGCGCCACGGGCCAGTGCGGCATGCAGATAGCGGTATTCAATATCCGGGTAGCGTTCAATAACAGACAGATTGTCGCGGATGATGGCTTTAACCCTCTCGGGCGGCCCCAGCGGATTAATATTGGCACTGAAATCGAAGATAGATGCGGGTGAGATCCCGAGGAGCTCAGCCACCTCTACCACATTACCACCGTGTTCGCTCATAGCCTCCTCCAAATGTAAGGGCTGCACACAGAATCATCTGCATACAGCCGGATGCTTATTATTTTAAGGATAACACTATGACGCAGCTTCTAATGGCGCTTCCTGCGTAATATCAATTTGTGTGGCGGCAAATGCCAGAATCTGGTGCAGATTCACCACATTGCCGACAACAATCAGCGCCGGCGGATGTAATTTATGGCGCGCCGCTTCTTCCGGTAATGTGGCGAGGGTGGCCGTGACCACCTGCTGACGCTGCTGGCTGGCATACATCACCACGGCTGCCGGCGTATCCGGTGATTTTCCGCCGTCGATCAGCAACTGACTGATTTCAGCCAGACGGGTCATTCCCATCAGGATAACCAGTGTGCCGTTAAGGGCAGCCAGTGCATTCCAGTTCTGCGGCTCATTCCCCTGACACATATGTCCGGTAACCACATGGAAGCTTGATGCGTGATCGCGGTGAGTGACCGGAATGCCTGCATATGCCAGTCCGCCGATAGAAGAACTGATGCCGGGGATAACTTCAAAATCGAGGCCGTTCTCCGCCAGGGATTCGGCTTCTTCGCCGCCGCGCCCGAACACATACGGGTCACCGCCTTTCAGGCGCACCACATTTTTACCTTCTGCGGCATATTTTACCAGAATGGCATTGATTTCTTCCTGCGGCACCGGATGGTGATTCGGCGTTTTACCGACATTTATAATTCTGCAGTCAGCCGGGGCACAGGCGATCAACTCAGGATTGACAAGACGATCATGCACCAGCACTTCGGCATGACGTATACAGTGAAGTCCCTTTACGGTAATTAATGATGCATCTCCGGGTCCGGCTCCGACCAGCCATACTTTACCTTTGCTCATTTTATTGCCTTATCAATCAGATTAATCAATATGAAAAAATCACATCATTTTATTAGTTATGCACAATACCTGGTGACGATAAAAAGCACTATTTATTAATGATGTTTTGTCGTTGTACAGCAGTATTAATTACCCGCGAACTTTATTCTTTGATCTATTCACGATAAATACGTAATAAAAACAATTCTGTTTAATATTTTGCATTATTAAATAATTACAGAAAAAAATATATGACTGACATCCCAATAATACGTTCACGCAACGGAAGAGTTCATGAAAAAAAATCAAGTATAACAATCACTTCCAACAGACTGAAATGATTAACTTTTTACATTTACCTCATAAAAACAGGTTATTATACGTAACAAGATAATCTCTATATCAGAAATTATCATTAACAAATAATAAAAACAAGATCATTTAATTAACATATTTGCATATGTTTATAAAAATAAAATAGTTGCTTTTTATTTATCTTGATCACAAATCAAGTATTTATGTGAAGAAACTCACAAACTGTAATAAGCAGATATATAAAAACAGCATTTTATGTTTTATTAAAAACAAATATAAATAGCCGAAAGAAAATTACTATATCAAAAATCGGCAATGTTAATTAAATGATCATAACATTTTCATGTTGTAGTTCGGCAATATTTTGTACTGCTTATGATCATGAAAATAAAAAGACAGTTAACCGGGTTAATCTGATTAACCTTTTTTGCTTTCCTGGTCTCAGGACGTTTTTTTGGCAACAACACCGTGTCAAAGGTAGCGTATGAATAAGGCACAAAAACAGGTTTTCGTGATCGCGGGCACCAGCAGCGGTTGCGGAAAAACCACGATCACCCTCGGGATCATGCGGGCACTGAGTGCACGCGGACTGCGGGTCCAGCCCTGCAAAGTCGGTCCGGATTACCTCGACAGCAGCTGGCATACCGCCGTCACCGGCGTGCCTTCCCGTAACCTGGATGCCTTTATGCTGCCGGAGTCTGTTCTGACCCCGCAATTCCGCCATTATATGCAGGACAAAGACGCCGGTGTGATTGAAGGCGTGATGGGACTGTATGACGGCTTCGGCACCGACCCGCACTATTGCAGCACTGCTGCGATGGCAAAACAGCTGGACTGCCCGGTCATTATGCTGGTCGACGGCAAAGCGGTTTCCACTTCTATTGCTGCCACGGTGATGGGATTTCAGCATTTTGATCCGTCACTGAATATCGCCGGGGTACTGATTAACCGCGTTAACAGTGACAGCCATTTTCAGCTCCTGAAACACGCCATTGAACACTACTGCCATGTGCCGGTAATCGGTTACGTGCCGGTAATGAACGATATTGAACTTCCTTCCCGTCATCTGGGACTGATCCCGCCGCAGGAGCAGGCACAACAAACAGAGCGCTGGCAGCGTCTGGCCGATCAGATAGAAAAAACCGTTGATGTGGATAAGCTGCTTTCCCTGACACACTGGCAGGCACCGGCAGAGAGTACGCCGCTGCCGCTGGCTACTCCGGATGCCGGACGCGGGCTGACTGTCGCGGTGGCGGATGATGCCGCCTTTAACTTCTATTATCCCGATAATCTCGATTTACTGCGTCAGAGCGGCGCGGAGATTGTCACATTCAGCCCGCTGAATGACAGCGTCCTGCCTGATCCCTGCCATATGATTTACATCGGCGGCGGTTATCCGGAAGTCTATGCTGAAAAACTTTCATCTAACACCGCCATGCGGAAAGCGCTGCTGGCGGCACATCAGCGCGGTATTCCTGTTTATGCGGAGTGCGGCGGACTGATGTACCTCGGTGAAACACTGACAGACAGCAGCGGCAATACCTTCCCGATGACCGGTATCATCGCCGGGCACAGCACCATGGGTAACCGCCTGAAACGCTTTGGTTACTGCGAAGGCACTGCCCTGACAGACACCACACTGGTCCGTACCGGTGAACGCCTGCGCGGCCATGAGTTCCATTATTCTGATTTTGTCGCTGATCTGCCGCCTGCTTTTGAATTTGTCAAAGAGCGCGACGGCGAAATCCTCAAACGCTGGCACGGCGGTTATCAGGCCGGTAATACCTTTGCCGGGTATCTGCATGTGCATTTTGCCCAGCGCCCGGGGTTATTGGATCACTGGTTTGCTCTGGCACGGAGTGTGTTATGACACTACTCAGCTGGCTGATCGCATTCCTGCTCGACTGGCGCCTCGGTGATCCGGAGCACTGGCCGCACCCGATCCGCTGGATTGGTAATGCCATCCGTAAAACCGAAAGTGTGATCCGCCGCCGCTGTCAGAGTGGCGCGGCACTGCGCCGGGGCGGAGCCGTCTTGTGGATAGTGATCGCCGGCGGCACCTGGGCGGTGAGTTACGGTGTGCTGGCGCTGGCGTTTTATCTGGAAACCAGTCTCGGCTGGCTCGTGACTGTCTGGATGACATATACCGCACTTGCCACCCGCTGTCTTCAGGATGCGGCAATGCGGGTGTATGACGCACTGAAAGCGGATGACCTTGCAGAGAGCCGTGAAAAATTATCATGGATAGTCGGGCGCGATACGCGGGAACTGACACCACCGCAGATCACCCGCGCAGTGACCGAAACCGTGGCGGAAAATACCACCGACGGTGTCATCGCCCCGCTGTTCTTCTTATTACTGGGCGGCGCTCCGCTGGCGATGGCCTATAAGGCCGTAAATACCCTGGATTCCATGGTCGGCTATAAAAATGAAAAGTACGGCGATATCGGCATGTTTTCCGCCCGTGCGGATGATGTCGCCAACTATATCCCGGCGCGTCTGAGCTGGCTTTTATTCACTTTCGCCGCCTTTGTTCTGAAATACCGTTACCGGGACGCTTACCGCACCGGGTTACGTGATCACGCGAATCACCGCAGTCCGAACAGCGGCTGGTCCGAAGCGACGGTCGCCGGGGCGCTGGGTGTGCGCCTGGGCGGGCCGAATACCTATTTCGGGCAGTTGGTCGATAAGCCGTGGATCGGCGATGACACCCGTGACATCAATGCAGACGATATTCTCAAAACCATCCGGCTGATGTGGGTTGCCTCTTCAGCCGCACTGGCGTTATTTGCCGTCATTCATCTTCTGGCACAGTGGATTTTGTAAGGGAAAATTATGAGTTACATACAACAGCCGCAGGAAATCGAAAAAAAACAGTTTTCTGATCATTGATGACATTATCCGCGAAACACGGCCGGAATACCGTTTTGTCAGTGATGACCATGCGGCGATTATTAAACGCGCTATCCATACCACTGCCGATTTTGACTGGCTGGATATTCTGCATTTTTCTGATGGTGTGATTGAAACCCTCCGTGACGGCATTATGCGCGGCTGCACCATTTATACCGATACCACGATGGCACTGTCCGGGATTAACAAAACCCGTCTGGCGAAATACGGCTCAGAGTGCCGCTGCTACGTCAGCGATCCGCGTGTGGTCGCCGCCGCCAAAGAGCAGCAGATGACCCGTTCCATGGCAGCAGTGGATATCGCCATGCAGGAACCGGGTGAGAAAATTTTTGTTTTCGGGAATGCGCCGACAGCCCTGTTCCGCGTGCTGGAACATACTGAAAAACCGGTTGCTGTTGTCGGTGTGCCGGTCGGTTTTGTCGGTGCGGCAGAATCCAAAGATGCCCTGGCGGAGAGTTCTCTGCCGTGTATCGCCGCACTCGGCCGCAAAGGCGGCAGTAACGTGGCCGCCGCAATTATCAACGCCATCCTCTACCGGATGCCGGAGGCGTAATCATGACGCAGGAAAATACCACAGCACCTGACGATAACGGCACCGGCGTCGTCTGGCACAAAGGCAAGGCACTGAGAAAAGGGTATACCACCGGCTCCTGTGCCACTGCCGCCGCCAAAGTGGCGGCGCTGATGGTGTTGCGTCAGGAAGTGATTCAGCAGGTTTCGATTGTCACACCGTCCGGCGTGACGCTGAACCTGAATGTGGAAGATCCGCTGATTTGCGGACAATCCGCCACTGCCGCTATCCGCAAAGATGGCGGCGACGATATTGATGCCACACACGGCATGCTGATTTTCGCCCGTGTTGCGCTCAATGACAGCGGTGTGATCACCCTTGACGGCGGCGAAGGTGTCGGCCGGGTGACCAAAGTCGGTGTCGGACTGCCAATCGGTGATGCCGCCATCAACAAAACCCCGCGTCAGACCATTGAAGCGGCGGTGCGTGAAGCTATCGGCCCGAACCGGGGCGCGGATGTCACCATCTTCGCACCGGAAGGGGAAGAGCGGGCGAAAAAAACCTATAACGGCCGCCTCGGTATTCTCGGCGGTATTTCTGTTATCGGCACCAGCGGTATTGTCACGCCGATGTCAGAAGAGAGCTGGAAACGCTCCCTGTCCATTGAGCTGGAAATGAAACGTGCGCAGGGCATGACCCGCGTTTTTCTGGTGCCGGGTAACCACGGCGAACGATTTGTCAGCGAACAGCTCGGGCTGGACGGCGCCTATGTCGTCACCATGAGTAACTTTGTCGGTTATATGTTGCAGGAGGCCACGCGGCTGAAGTTTGAGCAGGTGGTGATCCTCGGGCATTTCGGCAAGCTGGTCAAAATTGCCGCAGGGATTTTCCACACCCACAGCCATATTGCGGATGCGCGGATGGAAACCCTGATTGCCAATCTCGCGCTGATTGGCGCCCCGCTCTCGTTATTACAGGAAGTGGACGGCTGCACCACCACCGAAGCCGCAATTGAACTGATCAATGCGCAGGGCTGGCAGGCGGTCTACCCGCGGATCGCAGAAAAAATCTGTGACCGGATTAATCAGATGCTGCGTTTCTCCGATGAGCCGCCGCACTGCGATGCCATTCTGTTCTCGTTTGATAATCAGGTGCTGGGGACCAACCGTCCGCTGAGCGCCATAACGGAGGGATTCCGATGATTTATGTGACAGGCGTGGGCCCCGGCTCAGAAGCGTATCTGACCCGGCGGGCAGCGGATGTGATTTCCGGTGCAGACATTTTAATCGGCGGTCAGCGCCATCTGGATGAATTTGCCGGGCTGACAACAGAAACCCGTGTCATCGATGCGGATATCAGCGGCCTGATGAGCTGGATAGCAGAGCGTCTTGATCGCCGCATTGTCATCCTGGCCTCCGGTGACCCGATGTTTTTCGGCATCGGCAAGCGTATCAGCGAAACCTTTGCACCGGAACAGGTGCAGATAGTACCGGGTATCAGCTCGGTACAATACCTGTGTTCCCGTGCCGGAATGGATATGAATGATATTTATCTCACCAGCAGCCACAACCGCAGCCCCGATTTTGACTGGCTGCTGGCGCATGAGCGTATCGGCATGGTGACCGACAGTAAGATCGGCCCGAAAGAAATCGCCGCCGAAATCCTGCTGCGCGGTCAGACCCGGCGGATGATTATCGGGGAAAATCTTTCCGGCCGGAATGAGCGGATCACCATTCTCAATGCAGAAGAGGTCACCGGTGATTACAACATGAATGTGGTGTTAATTGATAAGCGGGGCAGCGTGGCCTGATGAAAGACGAACTGTTTTTACGCGGGCAGCAGATCCCGATGACCAAAGAGCCGGTGAGAGCGCTTGCTCTGTCACGGCTGGATTTACAGGGTGCGCAGCGCCTGATTGATGTGGGTGCGGGCACCGGCAGTGTTTCAATTGAAGCGGCACTCAGCCATCCGGCGCTTGAAATTATTGCTATCGAGAAAAAACCGGAAGCCATCGCGCTTATCAAAGAGAACTGCCATCACTTCCGCTGCCCGCAAATCCGCGTGATTGACGCATATGCACCGGTGGAACTGGCTGAAAAAGCAGATGCCGTATTTGTCGGCGGCACCGGCGGCAATCTCACGGAGATTATCGACTGGTCTCTTGATCATCTGCACAGTGACGGCACCCTGGTGATGACCTTTATCCTGCTGGATAACCTGACACAAGCCATCGCACACCTGAAACAGTGTGCGGTGAGCGAACTGGACTGCTGTGAATTACAGGCCGGAAATATGACCGCGCTGGGACACAGTTATTATTTTAAACCGAATAATCCTACCTATCTTATTTCCTGCCGTAAGGAGGCGCGTTGTGGCTGAACAGTTTGACCGTCAGAAAGTCTGGTTTGTCGGAGCCGGTCCGGGGGATATCAGTCTTATCACCCTGAAAGGCTACCGTATTTTACAACAGGCTGACATCGTCATTTATGCCGGTTCGCTTATCAATACTGATCTGCTGGACTATTGCAAAGACGGCGTCGAAAGCTACGACAGCGCCGCGATGACCCTCGACGACATCATCACTGTGATGGTTGACGGTGTGAAAAGCCACAAACTGGTGGTACGCCTGCAAACCGGCGATCTCTCCCTTTACGGCTCTATCCGCGAACAGGGTGAAGTGCTGTCAGAACACAATATCGGCTTCAGCGCGATCCCGGGCGTCAGTTCATTCCTCGGTGCCGCTGCGGAACTGGGTGTGGAATACACCGTACCGGAAGTGTCGCAGAGCCTGATTATTACCCGTATCGAAGGGCGCACACCGATGCCGCCGAAAGAGAGTCTGCGCAGCTTTGCCGCTCACCAGACCTCAATGGCGATTTTCCTGTCAGTTCAGGATATCAAAGGCGTGGTGGAACAACTGACCGAAGGCGGTTATCCGGAAACCACCCCGGTTGCTGTGGTGTATAAGGCAACCTGGCCGGATTGTCAGGTGCTGCGCAGCACACTGGCGGAGATCACCGTTGCCGTACGTGAAGCGAAAATCCGCAAAACCGCACTGATCCTGGTCGGACCGTTCCTCGGCGACGAGTATCACTATTCAAAACTGTATGACGCAGGCTTCAGCCATGAGTACCGCAAAGCCTCGCGGTAAGCGCATTGCGCTGTTTTGCCTGACACCGGGCGGTAAAGCACTGGCGGAAAAGATCCGCCCGTTGCTCCCGGTCACCTGTTACACCAGCGAAAAACTGGTGTCGGAGGGCTTTGAGCCGTTCCGTGACAGCTTTGCCGCGACCTTACAACAGGCATTTGCAGAGAATGACGCTCTGATTGTCATCGGCGCGACCGGTATTACCGTCCGGGTACTGGCACCGGTGATTCAGGACAAAATGAGTGACCCGGCCGTGATCGTGATGGATGAGAAAGGACAGCATGTGATCAGTCTGCTCTCCGGCCATCTCGGCGGTGCCAATGAACTGGCCGCCTGGCTGGCGGGCAGAATCGGCGGACAGGCGGTGATCACCACCGCCACGGACGTAAATCAGGTCACCAGTTTTGATTTGCTGGCGCGGGATATGGATGCCACTTTCTCCGATTTCCGCAACACCGTCAAAACCCTGAACCAGATGATGGTCAGCGGAGAGCGCATCGGTATCTGGTGGCATCCGGATATGGCGGCGGAGCAGGACAAATACGCGTTACCGGGGCTTATCCCGGTGACTGATTTACGTTCCCTGCCGGAACTGGATGCGCTGGTGTATGTCAGTTACCGCCGCGAAGAAATTATGCTGCCGGTGCCGGTTTACAAGCTGATACCGCGACGGATTATTGCCGGTATGGGCTGCCGCAGAGATACCAATGCAGACGAGGTTCAGCAGCTGTTTGCTGAACAACTGGCTGAGAACAACCTGCTGCCGGAAGCCGTCCGTGCTATCGGCAGTATTACCCTGAAAGCACAGGAGCCCGCCCTGCTGGCGCTGGCTGCCCGTTATCAGGTGCCGTTTACCGTATTCAGTGCTGAGGAGCTGGCCCCTGTGGCGGCACAGTTCCCGGAATCGGAATTTGTTAAAAAAACCACGGGTGTCGGGAGTGTATCCCGGCCGGTCGCCTGGCTGATGAGCAAAGGCTGTCTGATAGGGCAAACCTGTAAGACCCGGGGGATCACCATTACGTTAGGAGCAGAAACAGTATGTTAACCGTTATAGGCATTGGCCCCGGCAGTGAAGCCATGATGACCGAAGAAGCCGTCACCGCACTGAAAGAAGCGGAAGTGGTCGTCGGGTATAAAACCTATACCCATCTGGTGAAACCTCTGGTGGGCGACAAAGAAGTGATCAAAACCGGCATGCGCAAAGAGGTCGAACGCTGCCATCTGGCCATTGAGCTTGCACAGGAAGGAAAAAACGTCGCGATGGTGTGCAGCGGTGACGCCGGGATTTACGGCATGGCCGGGCTTATCCTCGAAATCGTCACCAAAGAGAAACTCGATATTCAGGTGCGTGTGGTGCCGGGCATTACCGCCAGTATCGCCGCCGCCTCACTGCTGGGTGCCCCGCTGATGCACGACTTCTGCCACATCAGCCTGAGCGACCTGCTCACGCCGTGGGAGGTGATTGAGAAACGCATCAAAGCGGCCGCCGAAGCCGATTTTGTTATCTGTTTCTATAACCCGCGCAGCCTGGGCCGCGAAGGTCATCTGGCCCGTGCCTTTGAACTGATGGCTCCGTTCAAAGCTGCCACCACCCCGATCGGCGTGGTGAAAGCCGCTGCCCGTAAGAAAGAAGAGAAATGGATCACGACCTTCGGTGAGATGGAATTTGACCGCGTGGATATGACCAGTTTGGTGATTGTCGGCAACCAGTCTACGTATATCAGTAATGATCTGATGATCACACCACGGGGATACAAACTGTGAATGACGGCGGGCTGCTGATTTTCGGCGGGACGAGTGATGCCCGCCTGCTTTGTGAGCGTCTGGATGCTCAGGGGGTCCGCTACCGGCTCTCTGTCGCCACCGCCGCAGGCCGTCAGCAGGCAGCCGGATTACAGGGTGAGATCCGGGAAGGCCGCATGGATGCACAGGAGATGGCAGATTACTGCCGCTGTCACGGAGTCCGCCTGCTGGCGGATCTCTCGCATCCTTATGCGGCAATACTCAGCGACACTATTTTGCAGGTGCAGCGCGAACTGGGTATTCCGCTGGTGCGCTATAACCGCCCGAGTGATATTGATACAGTTGATAACCCGCTGATTTATAAAACGGAATCGATTGACAGCGCCTGTGAGATTGCCATGACACTCGGTCAGCGGGTTCTGCTGACCACCGGCAGCAAACAACTGGCAGATTATCTTGCCCGCCTGCCGGGAAAAACCGTGCTGGCACGGGTACTGCCGACACAGGATGTGCTGGCGCAGTGTGAATCTTACGGGATGACCATCGATCAGATTTTTGCCCTCAAAGGGCCGTTTTCAGCGGAATTTAATGAAGCGTTTTACCGTTACTGCGGCGCGGATGTGGTGATCACCAAAGAATCCGGCACACAGGGCGGATTCAGTGAAAAAGTAGCCCCTTGTCTGGCGCTGGGTATTCCCTGCATTGTCGTGGTCCGCCCGCAGACCCGGGTATCCGGCGATGTGACTGAATTGCAGGATCTTTATGGGGTAGAGCAGTATCTGATATCCCGTTTTTCTGTCTGTTGATTTACTGAGGTTATGAGATGAAAAAAGCGTTATTAGTGATTAGTTTCGGCACCAGTTACGCGGAAACCCGTGAAAAAAATATCGAAAGCTGTGAAAAGCAGCTCGCGGCAGCGTTCCCCGGCCGTGATTTTTTCCGCGCCTTCACCTCCGGCATGATTATCCGCAGGTTAAAAGAGCGCGATAACCTGCATATCAGTAACCCGGAAGAGGCATTACGCCATCTGCATGAGCAGGGTTATGAGGATGTGGCTATCCAGTCACTGCATGTGATTAACGGGGATGAGTACGAAAAGATCGTCAGCCAGGTCGAAAAATACCGTCCGTTCTTCCGCTATCTGCGCGTGGGCAAACCGCTGCTGAGCAGTTTTGAGGATTATTCCCTCCTGATTGATGCCCTGCACTCCCAGATGCCGGAACTGAAAGAAGATGAGCGCGTGGTCTTTATGGGTCACGGTGCTACTCACCATGCCTTCTCTGCCTATGCCTGCCTGGATCATATGATGACCGGCAGCGGCTTCCCGGCCCGCGTCGGCGCGGTGGAAAGCTATCCGGAAATCGACCTGATTATTAAAGGCCTGAAAGCAGAAAATGTCCGCAAAGTGCATCTGATGCCGCTGATGCTGGTCGCAGGTGATCACGCGATTAACGATATGGCCTCCGATGAGGAAGACTCCTGGAAAACACAGCTGGAACAGGCCGGAATTGAGGCAACCGCGTGGTTACAGGGTATGGGTGAGAACAATATGATCCGTCAGATGTTTGTCGAACACCTGGCGCAGACAATGGATAACGGGGAGTAATATCCGCACATGAGTCAGCAAACAGAAAAACCACAGGGCAGACTTTATGCCATCGGCACCGGTCCCGGTGCCAGTGACCTTATCACGGTGCGCGGCGCACGGATTATCGGTGAGCTGGATATCCTGTATGCACCGGCCGGTAAAAAAGATGCCCCGAGCCTGGCACATACCATTGTCGCCCCGTATATCACCGGTAAAACCACGGTGAAAACCTATCACTTCCTGATGAAAGCCTCGCAGGAAGCGAAAGAAGCAGTCTGGGATGAAGTCGCGCAAGCGATTCAGGACGATGTGGCTGACGGTAAAAAAGTCGGCTTTATCACCCTGGGTGATTCCATGCTGTTCAGTACCTGGGTTTCCCTGCTTGAGCGTATCGGCAATCAGCCATGGCTGGAAGTGATTCCGGGCGTGACCTCTTTTGCCGCTATCGCATCACGGGCAATTGTCCCGCTGGCAATGGAAAACCAGAGCCTTGCCGTCATGTCGTGCACCGCATCTCCGGAAGAGCTGGAGCATGCGATTACGCATCATGAATGCATTGTGTTAATGAAAGTCTATGGTCGTTTACAACAGGTACGCGATCTGCTCCGCCGCCATGATTTGTTTGATCATGCCATCCTGATGGCCGATGCCACACTGGAAAGTGAACAGTGCTGGCGGCGCCTGGATGAGATCGACGACGAACAGACACTGCCTTATTTCTCAACGGTATTAATTAATAAAACCCGGAAATAATTCGGTGAGGTTGTTATGCAACAGAAACTCACAAAGTTCTCGTTAACCGGTGCCGCCGTCACAATTCTGCTGATGATTGCACCCCAGGAAGCCTTTGCCATGCATATCATGGAGGGCTTTTTACCGCCGATGTGGGCGATTGCCTGGTGGCTGATATTCCTGCCGTTCCTCGGTGCGGGGAGTGTCCGCCTTAAAGCGATTGTTCAGGAAGATGCCAACCAGAAAGTCCTGCTGGCGCTGTGCGGTGCCTTTATCTTTGTCCTTTCCGCGCTGAAAATCCCGTCAGTGACCGGCAGCTGCTCTCACCCTACCGGGGTGGCACTGGCGGTGATCCTGTTCGGGCCATCCGTGGTGGCCGTGCTCGGCTCCATCGTGCTGCTGTTCCAGGCATTATTGCTGGCACACGGCGGACTGACCACCCTCGGTGCCAACGGCATGTCGATGGCGGTGATCGGACCGATCGTCGGTTATCTGGTCTGGCGTTTCACCACTAAACTGGGCTGGCGTAAGGATATCTGCGTCTTCCTTGTCGCGGTGATAGCGGATTTAACCACCTATTTTGTCACCTCGGTGCAGCTCGGGGTTGCTTTCCCGGATCCGCAGATGGGGATGGGTGCGGCAATTCTGAAGTTCATGGGTATCTTCTGTCTGACCCAGGTGCCGATTGCCATTGCGGAAGGATTGCTGACGGTACTGGTTTATGATCAGCTGGTGAAACGTAACCTGGTGGGTAACGAGGTGCGGGCATGAAAAAGACACTGATTTTACTGTTTCTGACTGTTGCGATTTTTATCATCCCGTTCTTTATTGACCACGGCGGTGAATACGGCGGTTCAGATGATCAGGCAGAACAGCAGATCCTGGCTATCGCGCCGGATTATGAACCCTGGTTTGAATCTCTGTATGAACCGGCCAGCGGTGAAATCGAGAGCCTGCTGTTTACGCTCCAGGGCTGTCTCGGCACGGCTGTGATTTTCTATGTGCTCGGTTATTACCGCAGCGGCCGGAAAAATGCAAAGTCTTGATGCCCTGAGTTATCAAAGCCGCTGGCGCCAGCGCGATCCGGTAGCGAAATTCGCTTTCTGGGTTGTGATGATGGTTCTGGCCATGAGCCTGCCGCCGGCAGGCCAGGCGGCTTTGCTGTTGTGTATTGCGGCGTTTACCTGCTGGTTACTGCGGGTATCGCCGCTCCGCTATCTGAAATGGCTGCTGATCCCGTTCAGTTTTCTGGCTGTGGGTCTGGTGGCCATTATTATCTCCTTTTCCCGCACACCGGACACGATGTTGTGGGGCGTACAGATTGGTCAGTACTGGGCCGGTCTTGATCCCGCCGGTCTGGCAACCGCCAATCAGACTTTCTGGCGCAGCATGGCAGCCCTCGCCGCCACGTTCTGGTTTATGCTCAATATGCCGTTTGAGCAACTGATCAAACTGATGAAACGCGGCCGTCTGCCGCTGGTGCTGATCGAACAGATCCTGCTGACCTGGCGCTTTATCTTTATTTTTCTGGAAGAGGCCGCCGTTATTTATCACGCACAATCCCTGCGCTTCGGCTACCGCAATCTGCGCACCGGTTACCGCTCACTGGCGATGCTGGTCACCATGCTGTTTTCCCGCGTGATGATGCGCTATCAGCAAATGTCCGTCGCACTGAATGTGAAGCTCTATCAGGGAGATTTCCACCTGTGAATAATCATCCGCAATTAGCCGTCAGCGGTCTCACCTTCCGCTATCAGGACGATAATATCCTGAAAAACCTGACCATGGATTTCGGCACGTCTCAGGTCACCGGTATTATCGGTGCCAACGGCTGCGGAAAATCCACACTGTTTATGAACCTGTCCGGTATTCTGAAGCCACAGGGCGGTCAGGTACTCTGGCGCGGTAATCCGCTGAAATACGATAAAAAATCACTGCTGGAACTGCGTCAGCATGTGGTGACTGTCTTTCAGGACCCGGATATGCAGATTTTCTACACCGATGTCGACAGTGATATCGCGTTTGCCCTGCGCAATCTCGGGGTGGAAGAAGAGGAGATCAAACGCCGCACCGATGAGGCACTGCGGCTGGTCGATGCCCTCGCCTTCCGCGATAAACCGGTACAGCACCTGAGCTTCGGGCAGAAAAAGCGCGTGGCTATCGCCGGGGCACTGGTAATGCAGTCAGACTATCTGCTGCTCGATGAACCCACTGCCGGACTGGATCCGGCCGGCCGGCAGCAGATGATCGATCTGCTGGCCCGCATTGCCGCTGCCGGTAAACACATTGTGATTTCCAGCCATGACATTGACCTGATTTATCAGGTCTGTGATGGTATTTACGTGATGTCGCACGGCGAAGTATGCGGCCACGGTGCACCGGAATCCGTTTTCCTGCAAAAAGAGATGATCACCGCCGCCGGGCTGGAACAGCCGTGGCTGGTCAAACTTCACTGCGAAACCGGATTGCCGCTGTGCAAAACTGAACAGGCGCTGTTTGCACAATTGCAGCAGCAGACAACCCCCGCCGCCGGAACACACGAGGTAATGGCATGACATTTTCACTGATGATCCAGGGTACTGCTTCCGATGTCGGAAAAAGTGTATTAGTCGCCGGGTTCTGCCGGATTTTCTCTCAGGACGGGCATCGCTGTGCGCCGTTCAAATCACAGAATATGGCGCTGAACTCGGGGATCACCCGTGACGGCAAAGAGATGGGCCGCGCGCAGATCTTTCAGGCGGAGGCCGCCGGTATTGAACCGGATGTGCGCATGAACCCGGTTCTGCTCAAACCGACCTCTGACCGCAAATCTCAGGTCATCCTGATGGGAAAAGTCGCGCAGAATATGGATGCGGCGGAATATCACCTTTATAAACCGCAGCTGAAAACCATGATCCGCGATGTTTACAATGACCTGGCTTCTGAGCACGACATCATTGTGCTGGAAGGAGCAGGCAGCCCGGCGGAGATCAATCTGCGCGACGGCGACATTGTGAATATGGGTATGGCGGAGATGATCGATGCACCGGTGATCCTGGTGGCGGATATCGATCGCGGTGGAGTGTTCGCCTCCATTTACGGCACACTCGCTCTGCTGACCGATGACGAACGCGCGCGGGTGATCGGCGTGATCATCAATAAATTCCGCGGTGACGTTGCCCTGCTGATGCCGGGTATTAAACAAATCGAAGATCTGACTCACGTTCCGGTACTCGGCGTGCTGCCGTGGCTGGATGTGGATCTGGAAGATGAGGACGGCGTCGCGTTACAGGTCGGTAAATATGACGGCAAAACCGAAGAAGTGCTGGATATTGTGGTGGTTCAGCTGCCGCACATTGCCAATTTCACCGATTTCAATGCCCTTGCCGCCCAGCCGGATGTCCGTCTGCGTTATGAATCCGATCCGCTGCTGGTCGGTGAGCCGGATCTGCTGATTATCCCCGGCAGCAAAAATACCCTCGGTGACCTGCTGTGGCTGCGCCAGAAAGGAATGGATAAAGCTATCCTCACCCGCCATGCAGAGGGCACACCGGTTGCAGGGATCTGCGGCGGCTATCAGATCCTCGGCAAACATATTTATGATGATGTCGAATCCGGGCTATCTGATCTGCCGGGCCTGGGACTGCTCGATATCACCACCCGTTTCTCCCCGGAAAAAAACACCACCCAAACCGCCGGCACCGTGTGCGGCGCACTGCCGGGGATCTGGTCTGCCTGTCAGGGTGAACCGATCAGCGGCTATGAGATCCACATGGGTGTGTCCGAAACCGGCCCGGATGCCATTCCGTTCGCACAAATGCACGAAAAAAACCGCGAACCGTGCAACCATGCTGACGGCGCGGTCAGCCCGGACGGCAGTGTGATGGGCTCTTATCTGCACGGTATTTTCGACCGGAATAATTTTACCCGTCCGCTGCTCAATCAGCTGCGGAACAAGAAAGGGCTGGAACCGCTGCCTGAAAGCACATTTGACTACGCATTGCACAAAGAGCAGCAGTTTAATATTCTGGCGCAACAGATGAGAGAACACCTCAATATTGATGAAATCTGCCGTCTGATGTATGCGCACAAGGAGAAAACAGCATGATTTTGATTACCGGCGGCGCCCGCAGCGGTAAAAGCAGTTTTGCCGAGGAACTGGTGGATAACCGCTGTCACAGTGCACTCTATATCGCCACCTCCGTAATAACGGATGATGAAATGGCCGCCCGCGTGGCACGCCATAAAGCCGATCGCCCGCAGCACTGGCGTACGTGGGAGGGTTTTAAAAACATTGCTCATGCGATCCGCTATGAACGCAAACCCGGCGAAGGGGTGATGCTGGAATGCATCACCACGCTGATTGCTAATCTGCTGTATGACGCATCAGGCGGTGCGGACCCGGACACGCTGGATTATGCCAAACTGGAGATCGGCATCAACAGCGAAATCGACCATATTATTGACGCCTGCAAAGAGAGCGAATGTCCGGTGTATATCGTCACCAACGAACTGGGAATGAGCATCACACCGGAAAACCGGCTGGCACGCCATTTTGTCGATATCGCCGGACGTATTAACCAAAAACTCGCCCGTCAGGCTGAACAGGTCTGGCTGGTGGTTTCCGGGATCGGAGTTCAGATCAAATGAATCTGAAATATCTGTGGGCCACGCTTCAGTTTATCACCCGTATTCCGGTGCCGCAGCGCTGGAGTGAAGGCACTGAATTTCAGCAGTACGGGCGCGGCGTGCCGTTTTTCCCGGTCGTCGGGCTGATTGCCGGGGTGATTGCAGCACTGCTGACCGTGTGGATAGCAGGAGCGGCACACAGTCCGCTGATTGCCTCACTGGGCTATGTGCTGGCGCTGATCCTGATCACCGGCGGTTTTCACCTCGACGGCCTGGCGGATACCTGTGACGGTATTTTTTCCGCCCGCAAACGTGAAAGAATGCTGGAGATCATGCGCGACAGCCGCATCGGTACGCATGGCTGCCTGGCACTGATTTTTGCCCTGATGGCAAAATCTGCGGCTGCGTATGAACTCCTCGCCTCCTCTTCCCTTTCGCTGACTGCCGCTGCCGGATTACTGATTTGCGCCCCGGTCGCAGGCCGCACCTGTATGTCGCTGGTGATGTACAACCAGCGCTATGCCCGTGAGGGGGAAGGCATGGGTAATATTTATATCGGCCGTATCAGTCTGCGTCAGTTTGTCATCACTCTCGCCACCGGCGCGGTGATTGTCACTGTTGCGGGCGGGATGAAAGCCCTCGGTGCCCTGATTGTCACCGCCTTTATCATTTACGGGCTGGGGCGTTATTTCCGCCACCACCTCGGCGGGCAGACCGGGGATACCCTCGGTGCTGCTGAAGAGTGCGGGGAAATCATCTTTCTGCTCGCACTGTTCTGGATGTAGACGGGATGAGCATCAGCCGCTTTATCCTGGTCCGCCACGGGGAAACCGCAGGAAACAAAGACGGTCTGTTCTACGGCAGCACCGATTTACCGCTGACGGAACACGGTCACCATCAGGCGGCAACCGTGGCCTCTTATCTGCGGAATATTCAGATAGATACTATACTGATCAGTGAATTACAGCGGACAAGACAGACAGCAGAATACATCCGCCCGCCGGAAAATCATCACTATCACTGCGATCCGCGCCTCAATGAGATGCACTTCGGAGAGTGGGAAATGCAGCATTACCGTGAGATTGCCGCCCGTTTCCCGGCTGACTGGGACACCTGGATGAAGGACTGGCAGCATGCCGCACCCACCGGCGGAGAGCCGTTTCCGCAGTTTGCGGCCAGGGTTCAGGCGGCAGCGGACGAACTGCGCCGGGAAGCATCAGAAACCCCGGCAACCCGCCTGATTGTCGCCCACAAAGGCGTGCTCGGGCTGATTATTACCCGCTGGTTCGGCCTGCCCGCAGAGGCCATGTGGCAGTTTCCCTGTGAACAGGACAGTTACAGTGTGGCGGAATGCCGCGACGGATTTATGACATTAGCTGTATTTAACGGGCGATCCTGTTTTACGCCTGTTGTTTAATTATAAAAACAGAATGTGAGCATAAGAAAAATGACAACACTGAAAGACCTGATCCGGGCGATCCCATCCCCGGATCACGCAGCCATGCAGGCGGCAGAGCAGCATATCAACGGACTGGCAAAACCGCCGCGCAGTCTCGGACGGCTTGAGGAGCTCGCGATTCGTCTTGCCGGTATGCCGGGGATTGAACATCCGGATAATCTGCAGAAAGAAATTATTGTGATGTGCGCGGATCACGGCGTATTTGCAGAAGGCGTTGCCGTCACCCCGCAGGAAGTCACCGCGATCCAGGCGCGTAACATTCAGAAACAGCTGACCGGCGTCTGTGCCGTTGCCCGCAGTAACGGAACCAGCGTACTGCCGGTGGATATCGGCATTGACTGTGACCCTATCGATAACATGATTTCCCTGAAACTGGCACGCGGCTGCGGCAATATCGCCAAAGGCCCGGCAATGTCTTACGCCGATGCGGAACATCTGCTGGTCGCCAGCGCGGAGCTGGTAAAACAACGGGTTGCCGCCGGGATCCGCGTTGTCGGCACCGGTGAGCTGGGCATTGCCAATACCACACCGGCCTCTGCCATGATCAGTGTCCTGTGCGGGCTTGATCCGCACGATACGGTCGGGATTGGCGCCAATCTGCCGCTGGATCGTGTTTCACACAAAGAAGCGGTGGTCCGGCAGGCCATCGCGGTAAACAATCCTGACCCGGCAGATGCCATTGATGTGCTCGCCAAAGTCGGCGGATATGATCTGACGGGGATGACCGGTGTCATT
Source organism: Morganella morganii (assembly GCF_019242955.1). Classification (GTDB taxonomy): domain Bacteria; phylum Pseudomonadota; class Gammaproteobacteria; order Enterobacterales; family Enterobacteriaceae; genus Morganella; species Morganella sibonii. The sequence continues at coordinate 685,396 of NZ_CP066129.1, read as the reverse complement.
CTGGGTGCCGCTGCCTGCGGTATTCCTGTTGTGCTCGACGGCTTTTTATCTTACGCCTGCGCAATCGCAGCCTGCCGTCTGGCGCCTGCGGTCCGGGACTATCTGATCCCGTCCCACTTTTCTGCCGAGAAAGGCGCGGGTATCGCGCTTGAGCAGCTCGGTATCAAACCTTTCTTATATTTGGATCTCCGGCTGGGTGAAGGCAGCGGCGCGGCATTAGCCATGTCCGTCATTGATGCCGCATGCAGCATGTATTGTCATATGGGGCATCAGGCCGGCAGCGGTTTCACCCTGCCGCCATCCCCCATCCGGTAAAATGGATTATATTTTTAGGGAGTAAAACGCTATGCGAAAGAAGATCCCGAAAACGGATTTACTGATCACCTTTGAAGCTGTTGCACAGTATGAAAGCTACACCAGAGCAGCGGAAGAATTATCACTGACTCAGAGTGCGGTTTTCCGCCAGATTGCCGCGCTGGAAGAATTTCTGAATGTGTCGCTGTTTCATCACGTCCGCAAACGTATTTTCCTCAGTGATGCCGGCAAACATTATCTCGGACTGGTGCATGACACCCTGGATAAACTGGAAAAAGACACCCAGGATATTATGTCCTGGCAGTCATCACAGCAACTGTTTGAACTGGCGGTGACACCAACCTTCAGCACACACTGGCTGATCCCGAACTTACAGAGTTTTCGTGAAAAACATCCGGAAATTGCATTAAGTATCAGTGCATTAACCACACCGGCCGATTTTACCAGCCTGAAATACGATGCCGCGATCATGCGTGAGGATTTCTGCAATCCGTGGCCGGATTTTGAATATCTGTTTGAAGAAGAGCTGGTACCGGTGTGCAGCCGCATGCTGTGGCGGGATGACACAATCAAACTCACCACCGGTCAGCTGCTGGAAGAATTCACCCTGCTGCATCAGACCACCCGTCTCGACGCCTGGAGTGACTGGTTCCAGCTCTCGGGCATTCACAACCCGAAAACCCGGGTCGGCCCGCGCTTTGATCTGCTTTCAATGCTGATCTCTGCTATCCGTTCGAATCTCGGTGTGGCGCTGCTGCCGCGCTTTGCTATCCAGAAAGATCTGGAAAACGGCGATTTGGTGATCCCGTGCGACCTGCCGATGAGCACCGGCAACCGCTTTGTTCTCACCTATAAAGAGGACAAAAAAGGATCACTCAACCTGCGGAAGTTCAGTGACTGGATCCATGAAAAATCACGGGAAAAAGAACTGATTTTGTCTTAATAAATATGCCCTCTGCTGATACAGAGGGCATACTTTCTGTTACCGGCCAGTACTGCACCGTACTAATTACTTTTTATCTTCTGCAATCCGCTTACGGATATTTTCTGCGCGCTCTGTGGTCGGCGGGTGAGAATCAAACATACTGTTCTGCCCTTTGTCCATTTTCGAGAGCTTTTCAAACCCGGTTGCCAGACCTTCAGTGGAAATACCGCGTTTTTTCAGCAGATCATAAGAATAATTATCCGCTTCTGTTTCCTGAAGCTGAGAGAACTGGGCATTAACCAGTTTTACACCCATATCAGCAAACTGAGAATTGCTCAGCTGGGACGCGATCCCCCCCTGCTGAACCTGCTGCGGTTTTTGCCGCCACAGCCGCATAAGCAACCTGCATGGCTTTCTTCGTATGACCGAGACCGACATGCCCTAATTCATGTCCCAGAACACCTTCGATTTCATTATCATTCATGATATCCATCAGGCCGCTGTAGACACGGACACAGCCGTTCGCCATCGCCCAGGCATTCGGTTCATTGGTCATATAGACTTTGTAGTTCACTTTGGTTCCGTTTACATCAGAACCTAATGATTTGGCGATTTTTTCCATGCGGACCGCATATTTTCCGGATGCCGGTGCAACCTGATTTTGCGCATCCATCTCTTTGCAGGCGCCATCAGACAGCTTTATCATATCCGCATCAGACAGGGTTGCTGCCTGAAATAACTGGCCGCCGGACTGTGCCAGACTGTCATAATTCATATTCTGGCAACCGGCCAGAACAACAGCAGATACCGCAAGAGCAGAGATTGTCTTCAATTTCATTATATTAGTTTCCGTTTTTTTACAGGGTATTTCTCCGATTTGTAAAAATAGCAATTCCGGTTTATCCGGCACCAGCGGTCTATTCTGAAAAACGGGTATAACACCGCCGTACCGGCAAAAAAAATCGCCCCGTATAAACGGAGCGATTATTTATAACAGTATGTATTAATAAAACTGTATTGATGAAACTGATTACCAGTCGATACCTTTTTGTGCCTGAATACCGCTGTCAAACGCGTGCTTGACCGGACGCAGTTCACTGACGGTGTCTGCCAGATCGGTGATATCGCGGTGACATCCCCGGCCGGTAATAATCACGCTCTGATTTTCAGGGCGGTTTTTCAGATAACTGATAATCTCATCCAGGTCGATATAACCATAGCGCACCATGTAAGTCAGCTCATCCAGTACCACGAGATCATAGGACGGGTCCTGTAACATCGCTTTGCCGTACTGCCACACTTCCTGTGCCGCTTTGGTATCACCCTCTTTATCCTGTGTGTTCCAGGTAAAACCGGTGGCCATAATATGGAACTCAACCCCCAGTTTTTCCAGCACATTGCGTTCACCGCATTCCCACTGGCCCTTGATAAACTGCACCACGCCCACTTTCATACCGTGCCCGGCGGCGCGGGTCGCAGTACCAAAGGCCGCTGTGGATTTCCCTTTCCCGTTACCGGTGAAGACCATCAGGACTCCGCCGGTCTTCTGAGCCGCGGCAACGCGCCCGTCGACATGCTCTTTCAGTTTCTGTTGCCGTTGTTGATAACGTTCGTCGCTCATGCAAACTCCTCAGGGAAAGTGTTGGATCAGGCAGGCTGGCCTGCCACGCATTTCTCACATTTTTTCGTCTGAACCTGTTCGAAGAAGTTATTCCCTTTGTCATCCACCAGGATAAAGGCCGGGAGCCCTTCAACTTCCATTTTCCAGACCGCTTCCATACCCAGTTCAGGGTATTCCAGAATCGCCAGACTCTTCACATATTCCTGTGCCAGAATCGCCGCTGAACCGCCGATGCTGCCCAGATAGAAGCCGCCGTGTGCTTTACAGGAATCGGTCACCGCCTGACTGCGGTTGCCTTTCGCCAGCATCAGCATACTGCCGCCCTGCGACTGGAACAAGTCCACATACGGGTCCATCCGGTTACCGGTGGTCGGGCCGAGAGAGCCGGAGACCAGTTCTTCCGGTTTTTTCGCCGGACCTGCATAGTACACCATATGATCTTTAAAATACTGCGGTAATCCCTGTCCGCTGTCCAGACGCTCTTTCAGTTTCATGTGCGCGATATCACGGGCAATGATAAGCGGACCACTGAGAGAGACGCGGGTGGAGACCGGATATTTGCTCAGCTCTTTCAGAATTTCAGCCATCGGCCGGTTCAGGTCGATGCTGACCATGTCGCTTTCATTCTCTTTGCGCATGGATTCCGGAATGTAACTTGCCGGATTGTATTCCAGTTTTTCCAGCCAGATCCCGTCTTTGGTGATCTTCCCTTTAATATTACGGTCAGACGAACAGGACAGAGCCAGACCAATCGGGCAGGAACCACCGTGACGCGGCAGACGGATCACACGGATATCATGGGCGAAATATTTACCGCCGAACTGTGCACCAAAGCCGAATTCCCGGGTCGCTTCCAGCAGTTCCTGCTCAAGCTCACGGTCACGGAAAGCGCGGCCCAGCTCATTACCGGTATCCGGCAGATTGTCATAATATTTGGTGGAGGCCAGTTTCACCGTTTTCAGGTTCATTTCCGGTGAAGTACCGCCGATACAGAACGCAATATGGTACGGCGGGCAGGCCGTGGTGCCGAGATACTTCATTTTGTCGATCAGGAATGCTTTCAGACGATCATGTTCCAGAATCGCTTTTGTTTCCTGATACAGCGCGGTTTTGTTGGCAGAACCGCCGCCTTTGTTGATAAACAGGAAGTGATATTCTGCGCCTTCAGTCGCCAGAATATCAATCTGTGCCGGTAAGTTGGTGCCGGTATTCACTTCCGTGTACATATCCAGTGCCGCGTTCTGTGAATAACGCAGGTTTTCGCGCTGAAATGTGTTGTAAATACCACGGGATAAGCATTCCGCATCATTGGCGCCGGTCCACACCTGCTGACCTTTTTTCGCCACGATAGTCGCGGTGCCGGTATCCTGACAGTTCGGCAGAACACCTTTGGCTGAGATTTCCGCATTGCGCAGCAGTTGCAGCGCGACATATTTGTCGTTTTCGCTGGCCTCAGGATCGCTTAAAATCTGTGCGACCTGCTTCTGATGTGCCGGACGGAGGAAATAGGAGGCATCATGCACGGCCTGCTGGGCAATCAGTGTCAGCGCTTCAGGTTCAACCTTAAGCATCTCACGGCCCTCAAATGTCGCCGTGGAAACGTGCTCCCTGCTCAGCAGATAATAGTCCGTTTTATCTTCCGATAACGGGAATGGCTCCTGATACTCAAAAGTTTTATTTGTCATTATATTCACTCGTATTAAATCAGAAAAATGAAGAACGTATTGACGCACAATTTAAAAATAAATTTACCTGCCACGATTATGGTGGCTTATTACACACGAAAACAAATGATTAAAATGAAGAAGTTGGTGAATTTCATGAAGGAACAGACACGTATCACACCATTTTAATATCATTATTAAATTCATTTAAAAACAATGATGTAAACTGTAAATTAACGATTTCAAAATGAGAAAATAACATATTACTGTTACATTTGATGATTGAATTAAATTTATAAAATAAAAAACCAAAATTTATTTTAATAAAAATGAGATCTTAATACGGAAATACAGAACAATGAAAATGTAAAAGTGTTAAGCGGGTCATGAGATGCAGACTGTGAATATAAAAAAACACAGGTAAAAATCCATACCTGTGTTTTTTTCATACCTGAAACAGATTCTTCAGCCTGCTTTTTTCAGCAGCTCCGGCTCTGTCATATCAACAACCGTTACCGGCGGTTTTCCGTGACAGCCTTCCCCGTAATGCTCGCCTTCCCAGCGGCCGACAATCGCTGCCCCCATCGCGTTACTCATCACGTTGGTCGCAGAGCGGCCCATATCGAGGAACGGATCGACACCCATCAGCAGAATTAATCCGGCTTCCGGAATATTAAACTGTGTCAGTGTGGCGGAAATCACCACCAGTGAGGCGCGCGGCACACCGGCCATACCTTTTGATGTCAGCATCAGGATGAGCAGCATGGTGATCTGGTCGCCCATGGAAATCTCAATATTACAGGCCTGCGCGATAAAGATAACCGCAAAAGAGCAGTACGCCATTGAACCGACAAGGTTAAAGGAGTAGCCAATCGGCAGCACAAAGCTGGCAATTTTATTGGAAACACCAAACTGTTCAAGCTGCTTCAGTGTGCCGGGGAACGCCGCCTCAGAACTGGACGTGGTAAATGCCAGCAGCGCCGGTTCGGTGATCCCTTTGGTCAGGCGTAAAATGCAGCGTCCGGTAATCAGAACCGCCAGGCCGATTAACACCAGCCATAATGTGGCCAGCGTCAGATAGAACTCGCCCATAAAAATACCGGCTTCCAGCAGTACCACCAGCCCGCGCTCGGCAATCATCCCTGAAATGGCGGCAAAAACGGTCAGCGGCGCAAACAGCATGACATAACCGGTCAGTTTCAGCATCAGGCTGACCACCGATTCCAGCACCGTCAGAATCGGTTTACCTTTTTCACCGATAGCGGAAAGAGCAACACCCATAAAAATAGAAAAAACAACGATCTGCAAAATTTCATTGCGGGCCATCGCATCAACGATACTGGTCGGGATCAAATGGGCGATAAAGTTTTTCACCGAAAACGCGGCGGTCGCCATATTGTCCACTACAGTATCCGCCGGTGCCACAAAGTTAATACCGGCACCCGGTTTAAGCAGATTAACAATCAGCAACCCGAGCGTAATGGAAATAAAAGAAGCACATACAAATAAAAACAGAGTTTTGGAGAAAACCCGCCCGAGTGTCTGCGCATCCCCCATTTTTGCAATACCCACCACCAGCGTGGAGAGGATCAGCGGCGCGATAATCATTTTAATGAGTCGCAGGAAAATATCCGTCACCACTGAGATATCGGCAGAATATTGCTGATTGAACCCGGGTGTGGCCAGATTGTTCAGCGCAACGCCGACAATCACCCCGATAAATAATGCCGCCACTATCCAGGTCGTTAAACTTTTTGACTTCATACTATCTCCATAATGCTGATGTACTTAATCCCCCGGAGACTTAAAAAAATCTGATTAATTTCTTCTGAGCCTGACGGCCGCAGAAAAAATAACAAGCAGAAAGTGAGGGAGTTCAGAACAAAACTGACATCTGCCTTTAACAAAATGATCAATAAAATACACCGCTATTGACATAGTGATGTGTTATTTTACCGGGCGGACTGTACATAATTCCGCCATTACTTTGTCGCAGATAAAGAATTACATAACAGATGTTACGTAATAAAGTGTGTTTTAAACCATTATTTACATCAGATTAACGCCGATGTTGTTTTTTTATACTACCGGCCGTTTTTCAGATAAAAAATACGGCTCTCCTGAAATCATACTCCTTTTTTATTTGATGTCCCTCTCTTTATTTTTTAATTTTTTGTTGCTGATAAAATAAGCACGCCGTTATTTTTCATTAAATAAATTAATAAAAAAGGGCGGCATCAAATGCCGCCCTCAGAGGACTACGGTAAGAAAAAACGCTTATTTCGGCTGGATACCAAAGGCACGGAAATTGCCGGTCTGCGTGATAAACGTATTGTAGTATTCATTCTCCGCCACCGTATTGGATGACGCGGACCCGGCAGAGGCAGAAACCAGATCCATCGTGACCTGATGGATCTCTTTATTCAGCTTATCGTGAATATCCGGATCGTCAGACTCTTTAATCTGCTTCAGCAGGCCGGTTAATTTCAGTGCCTGCTTCTGTGTTTCAGCGTCTTTGAACTGCGGCTCCGGAATGGTGTAATCGAAGGTCATATTAACGGAGTCTTTCAGCTCATCACCCGGTGCAGGCGGCTGTAATTTTTCACCGTAATCGGATTCGACATACGCCACCAGCTCCGCTTTATCAAAACACTTGGTTTTAATATTACCGACAGACTGACGGTTACTGGTGGTAATTTCTGCCGGGAACGGCGTGCCGACCGGGTAACTGCAATTAAACAGATTATGGTCAATCACCGTGGCATTACTGCTGCGTACCGGCATCTGTATATCATGGCCGTTAATGGTGACATCATACATTGCCGGTTTAAAACGGTTACTCTGCCCTTCGACCGCGTAGACTTCAGACAGCATATAATAGACGTGATTATCCGGGTTAATAATGCCGCCGCTGTTATTGTCATACACCATAAAATTCTGTTTCTCACCCTTCGCATTCTCAATGCTGTGCATACCCGGTGATAATTTCAGTTTTCCGGCCGTCCCCGGCTCCGTGGTGTATTCTTTGTCATCCACTTTAAATGTCAGTGTGCTGTCAGCCGGATTACTGTACCAGAATTCATTTTTGGTACTGTCCGGGTCCAGGCTGTCACAGGCCGCCATTAATAATACGGCAGAACCTAATACACTTAGTTTTATTGCGGTTTTCATAATCGGTCTCATCATATTGTTCTGAACACAGCCCCGATATTATCAATCCTTATTTACCCGGTATAGGATAAATTACCGCCAAATTCCGGTGACTAAAAACACAATAATCAGGCAAAGCCGGAAAATAACAGAATGATGACTTATATCATCAGGAGTTATTGTATTTTTTCCGCAGTTTCTTTTCTGTTATCACCAATCCGCATTATTACTGTCACAACCAGCAGAATAGCAAAAAAGCAGATTATTTTAATTCGTTATTAATATTTAACTATTCGTCATCCGGTGATGTTATCGCGCATTATGTGCACCCTGACAATATTTCTGTATGACAATACCCGGTTCAGTGATATGTTTTTTTTTATTACTTCATTTTTGTGCCGGATAATCATCATGATGATTTTTTTTGCTGTGGCGCTCGCTCACTTTATCGCTCTGATAAGCCCCGGGCCTGATTTTCTGCTGATTATAAAAAGTACCCTGCGTAACAGCAGACGGGTGGCATTCGGTGTTGTCTCCGGTATTGCCACTGCCAATGCACTGTATATTGTACTTTGTCTGGCCGGTGCAGGCGCTATCCTTGCACAATCTGTCACGCTGATGATTCTGATTAAATTGTTCGGCGGAGTATTCCTGCTCTTTATCGCATGGCAGGCATTACGGGCAAAAAAATCTGATTACCGTTTTCTGATGGCACAGGCAGCAGAAGATAAAAATACGCATCCGCAGAGTACGTTCACCAAAGAATTTCTGGTCGGCTTATCCTCCGGCCTGTTAAATCCCAAGAATTTATTATTCTATTTAAGTCTGTTTACTGTTGTACTGGAAAGTCAGGATAATTCAGCACTATTTAAAACCGGTATTGCACTCTGGATGGTGATGGCTGTATTAATCTGGGACAGTCTGATTATGTATCTTCTGACCCGTCCCGCAGTACGTCAGCAATTTAATCGCTGTGCCTTCTGGATCGATAAAACCGCCGGTATCATTCTCGGTCTGGTCGGACTGAAAATTATTCATATGACATTTAAAAGCACACCCTAACTTAATCAGGATATTACTGTGACTGCTGTTTTACGCCATTGTTTTACCGCCCTGCTGATTATTTTTATTTCATTGCAAACGGCTGCGGCCGGGAAAAATATCCCGGCAGAAATAAACGGCCTTAACGGCACACTGACACTGCCGGAAAATACCGCACCAAAAGGTGCCATTTTGTTTATTGCCGGTTCCGGTCCGGTAGATCGTGACGGTAACAGTCCGGCCAGCCGGACGGATAGTCTGCGGATGCTGGGGGATGCCCTGAGTGACGCCGGATATATCACACTGCGGACAGACAAAACCGGTACAGGTGCCGGTGCTGCAACCGTCACGCCGGCAGATATCACCTTTACCGGTTATCTGCGGGATTATCAGGCGTGGTTTGATTTTCTGCAGAAGCGTTATCCGGATATTCCGGTGTACCTGCTCGGTCACAGTGAAGGCGCGTTATTTGCCACCCTGATGGCTCAGGAACAGAAACCGGCCGGGATAATCCTGGTCTCTCCTGCGGGATATACCATCGATATTATCCTGAAAAAACAAATGAGTACCCAGCCATTTCCGCCGGAAGCACTGACCTATATCAACGATGTCATTGACCGGCTGAAAGCGGAGAAAACCACGGAGAATATCCCGCCCTCCCTCAATATTTTGTTTTCACCGGAATTACAGCGCTATTTCATGGTGTGGATGCAGTATGATCCTGCGGAAGAACTGGCAAAGGTCACCGTACCGGGAGTCATTATTCAGGGCGGGCATGATTGCCAGATAAGCCCGGATAACGGCGCCCGTCTTATCCGCACCGCGCCGGATAATCAGTATGCGGAGATCGCGACAATGAATCACGTTCTGAAAGAAACGCCCGCGGACTGCGCAGCCGCCATCGGCAGTTACAATAATCCGGCGCTGCCGCTGCACCCGGAGCTGGTTCCGGCTATTACCCGGTTTTTATCCGGCCGCTGATGCCGTATCAGCGGAAAACTGATGTCAGCAAAAACAGATGTCAGCGAAAACCGGTGTCTGTGAAAATGGTATATCAGGACGGTTTTTTCAGTGTTTGCAGAAAGTTATTATAAATCTCAGTAAAATCGTCTTTAAAACCGGGGAATTCGGCAAGACTTTTAATATTCAGGGTAATATGCATCATAAAACCGTGGATCAGGCTGCATAACAGATAAGAGTCATACCTTTTAATTATCTGCTCTGCTATCAGCTGATTCACAATATTATCCACCCGGTTGCTGATATAACGCCGGTTAATATCCTCAAATTCATACCAGCCGATCACCGGCATCACTTCCTGAACCGGAATTAATTCCCGGTAATGCTGCTCCAGATAATTCATGAAACTGCGGACAATCATCTTCAGCTCTTCCCATTTATCCGCCAGCGGTTCATTATTACCGAGAGCTTCGCTGATCTTCTGCAATTGCATTTCATAACAGTGTTTCAGCAGGTCACTTTTACTTTTAAAGTGGTGATAAAACGCCCCTTTTGTGACCCGCGCATCGCGGGCAATTTCATCAATCGAAACGGACTGATAGCCTTTTTCAATAAAAAGTCTGTGCGCTGAAATCAGTAATGCCAGCCGCGTCCGTGCTGAATTTTCCTGTTGCCTGGTCAGTGTGTTCATGGTAAAAATGCCCTGTTACATACTATCAGTATGTAATCGTATCACAGTATTTTTTTGGGTGCCAACAAACGGGAATCCTTATGCTTAAACATGATAGCACTGTCACGGAATTTATTGATTCCGCGCCGGTCACCGATAAAGAACAGGATGAAAATGCCTTCTATCTCAGTGTGATAAAAGACATTATTTTGTGGATTGAGCATAACCTGGATAAGTCGCTGCAACTGGATGTGGTGGCGGAACGTTCCGGCTATACCAAATGGTATTTTCAGCGGATTTTTAAACGATTCACCGATATGACCCTGGCAGGCTATATCCGCCGCCGCCGTCTGACAAAAGCAGCCACCGAATTACGGCTGACCACAAAGAATATCGGCGATATCGCCCTGAAGTATCAGTTTGATTCCCAGCAATCTTTTGCCCGCCGTTTTAAAGCGGTCTTTAATATGACGCCGACGGCATACCGCCGCAGTCCAAACTGGGATCTGACGACGCTGCAACCACCGGTACAATTGGAAATGCCGCCGCTGCCGCAGCCGGATATTGTTATGCTGGATAATATCCCGGTACTGGAAAAAGGTTATCACTACCAGTCTCCGCTGGATGAAATCGGCCATCTGCATGAAGAGATCCGCACAACATTCTGGCGTGATTTTATCCGCCTGGTATCACCGGAGCTTCCGTACTGCTATGTCCGCACAGACTATGACCGGACGTCAGAGCAGCCGGACTGTATTGCTATCGGCTATCATATCGGTGTGGATGATCCGGCGTTTATTGTACGGGAAAATGAATTGACCCCGGCGGTGATCGGCAGCGGAAAATATGCGAAATTCCATTTTAACGGTCTGTTCAGTGATTACCGGGATTTCACGTTTAATGTGTATTTATACGCATTGCCGCAACTCGGATTATGCCGTCGTCCCGGTTCGGATATCGAAAAATATACCCGTACCGAAGCAATGAGTGATAATCCGCCTGAACATCTGTGTGTGGATTATTATATTCCGGTTCTGTGATCCCCCTCATTTCCTCCCTGTTCATACCGGTTATTTTCTGTTACAGAATAAATAACCGGTATCTGACATAACATTGATTATTATCAGCAAATAACAGCACTGTTATTTTCAGGTTGTTATATAATATACCCTGTTATTCAATATCAATACGTCATCCTCCGGCAGTTAAATACAATTACCACGGACGGACCTATGAATAAACTGACTCCGCTGAAACCCATTCCTTCCTTAATCGCGATTCTTATTACCTGTATTATCTGGTTTGCTGTTCCTGTACCTGACGGTGTTGATCCTAACGCGTGGCACCTGCTCGCGCTGTTTGTCGGCACCATCGCCGCTATTATCGGCAAAGCACTGCCTATCGGTGCGGTTTCCATGGTGGCGATTGCACTTGTCGCCCTGACCGGCGTCACTAATCCCGGTTCGGCAAAAGCGGCGCTCGCTGATGCCCTGAGCGGCTTTTCCAATGAGCTTATCTGGCTCATCGGGATCTCTATTATGGTTTCTCTCAGTCTGAATAAAACCGGACTGGGGGCACGTATCGGTTATTATTTTATTTCTCTGTTCGGCAAAAAAACGCTGGGTATCGCCTATTCGCTGGCGATTGCCGAAACCGTGCTGGCACCGGTTACCCCCAGTAATACCGCGCGCGGCGGCGGAATTATCCACCCGATTATGCGTTCAATCGCTGACAGTTTCGGCTCGAAAGCGGATGACGGCACCAGCGGGAAAATCGGCCGCTATCTGGCCCTGGTTAATTACAATACCAACCCCATTACGTCCGCGATGTTTATCACGGCAACCGCGCCTAACCCGCTGATTGTTACTCTGATTGTGCAGGAAGCCGGAAAAGGGGCAGAACTGAGCTGGTCGATGTGGGCCGTGGCCGCATTTTTACCTGCGCTTATCTCGCTGATCACCATGCCGCTGGTGATCTATTTTCTGTATAAGCCGGAAATCACCGCCACCCCGGATGCGCCTGAATTTGCCCGTGAGCGTATCCGTGAACTCGGCCCGGTTTCCCTGCCGGAAAAAATCACACTCGGGGTCTTTATTCTGCTGCTGGCATTGTGGGCCGGCGTGCCCGGCTGGCTGTTCGGCAGCGAATATAACGTTCATCCGACCACCGCCGCCTTTATCGGTCTTGCCGCCCTGCTGTGCAGCGGTGTACTCAGCTGGGATGATGTTCTGAAAAACAAAGGGGCATGGGATACGGTAGTCTGGTTCGCCGCACTGGTGATGATGGCATCGTTCCTCGGCAAGCTCGGGCTGATCAAATGGGTTTCCCTGACGGTCGGCAACGGTATTGACCACCTGGGGATAAGCTGGACCGGCGGGATGCTGCTGCTGGTGTTATTTTATGTCTATTCTCACTACTTTTTCGCCAGTACCACCGCGCATATCACCGCGATGTTCGCCGCATTTTATGCCGCCGGACTGGCACTCGGCGCACCACCGATGCTGCTCGGGCTGACTCTGGCGTTCTCCTCCTCGCTGATGATGTCCCTGACCCACTACGGCACCGGTACCGCGCCGATTATTTTCGGTTCGGGTTACACCACGCTCGGGGAATGGTGGAAAACCGGTCTGGTGATGAGCATCGTCAACCTGGTTATCTGGATTATCGCCGGCAGTCTGTGGTGGCGGTTCCTCGGATACTGGTAACAGACCAGCCCGCATTATCGTCCTGAATGTATTCTTTGCCGAATTAAGAATTATCGTATAAAGAATACTTATATACTGACCCCGCAGTGTTTATCAGTAATATCAGGGGAGATGATGCAAAAGGAAATTGTGCAGCCGGTTTCTGCGGATACCGGTGTGATTGAGCAGTTCGCGGATAATCCGTCGCCCTGTGCGCCGCTGACCCCGTCAGCGGAAACCCGCTATCTGAAAGCGATGGCGCAAACTGATCATTATCACCGTCGTTATAATCCGTCTTATGCCCTGCTGGATGAGGCGGAGCCTGCACCGGTGATCCCTGCCTCCCTGTTCCGCAGCGGATGTCCGGCCACACATACGGATACAAAATACGCAGATATGGCTGAACGGGCCATGGCATCCCTCCTCCGCCTCAGCGGACTCACCAGCACGCGTCCGGCCCGTTTTCTGCTGCTGACACCACCGCAGCCTGCCGGACACAAGGCATACGACACCCCGCTGTTCCCTGAACTGACACAATTCGCACCGGTGAAAGAGTGTGTCACCGCCGTCTTCGCCGATGGCCAGCCGAATACCGTACTGGCCTGGGCCGTGCTGATGGAATGGGCGCAACACAGCGATCCGGTGTATATCATTGCTGCCGCACATCATGCGGCCCGGTTTGCTCAGAACAGTCCGGCACCTTTTACCCTGAAAGGGGAGATCCGCATACTGAGCAGTCACGGCCGGCGCAGCCACTGCCGGATGATTGCAGATAAACTGCCGGAGATACTTCAGGCACCGTTTGTCATCATCCGTGAAATTTACAGCACACCGGCGCATCCGCTGCACTATATCAGCTGCCGGGAAGGGCATTTTCACATCCCGCAGTTTTCCCGCTTTATGCTGATCAGTGAGGATGGCAGTCCGGCTGCGGCAGACAAAAGCGGCCTGTTACAGCTGAATACCCCGCTGCTTACACCGCTGCCTGCCCAGCGCCTGCTGACGACAGATATATGTGAACAGGGAACCGGCTGTGCCTGCGGCAGTACATTGCCCTGGATATCTTACTGCGGCAGTATCGCCGCGCGGGACGACCTCAGCGGAGATGAGATATGATGACAGACGCTATCCCCCGGCGCATTGCTGCCATCAAAGACCGCCTGTCCGCCATACTGAGCCGGAAACCGGAATTCTCCGCAGATCCGGCAACACACTCATTCTGCCGGATGCGCCTGCAATGGCTGGCTGACTCCCGTGCTATTGATACCGCAGCAGAGCATGCCCTCAGCGGCACATCCCGGTATGCGGCAGAACAGGTCCTGATCATTGATGAGGGCGGTAACCCGCTGACCACCGCGGAGCTTATCATCGCCGCTTATATCACCGGTACGGCGCTCCGCATCAGAACCCGCAACCACTGCGACTGGCTGAATATGCTGTGCGGACAGCCCGGTACGGACTCTGTCACCTGCGAATTTGCCGGGCCGGAACAGCATGACACCGCACTGCTGCACAGCGCGGATACCGTCGTGGTGACCGGAAACGATGCCCTGATCCGCCACTGGCGGAAAATTACCCCGCCGCCTGTCCGCCTGATCGAAAACGGCCCGAAAATCAGCGCAATGATAATCTGCGGCACGGATTTACCCGCACCGGAACTGCTCCTGTGGGACACCTGCCTGTTCCTCAGGGAAGTCAATGATTCGCCACGCTTTATTCTGCTCGACAGCCCGATGATGGCAGAGCGGCTGTACAGTTCACTGTCACAGGTACTGAATGAACTGCCCTGTCTGCCGCAGAATACCCGTTTACACCAGATGGTAAAGGCACGGGAACTGTCACTGCGCCATGTGCTGGCACCTGATCTCCGGCCGCCGGTTTACAGTACGGCATCCGGCTGGGGGCTGACACTGCGGAGGACGTTTGAACCGGCGCACTGGCTGCCGTACGGTTTTAACCTGATTACCGGTGATCCGGCAGACCATCTGAAGATGGCCGCACGATACCGGCCCGGGCAGTTACAGACACTCGGTTGCTACGGTCGTCAGGATCTGCTGCCGCTCAGGGCATCCCGGTTTTTGCGCCACTGTGACTGCGGGCAGATGCACAACCCGCCGTTCAGCTTTTCCGCGCTGATAACCCCGGTGCAAAATGATATCCGGCTGCGGTGAAATAACACACCGCCACCTTACGCAGCCTGACATTTGATCTGCTATTATTATTCGTCTCAGCAAAATCACGGATTTGATCGTTATGACCACAGAAGCACCCGTTTTTTTACTCGCCCCGCCTCAGCGTGATGAAGCGGATTATCTGACCCGCCTGTGCCTGCGTTCAAAACAGCACTGGGGATATGATGAGAAATTTATGGCGACCTGCCGCGATGAACTGACGATTACCTCCGCTGATTTTGACCGTTCACGGCTGATGACAGCCCGGATTAACGGCAAAATTGCCGGTGTGGTACAACTGACCATCAACCGTCAGGAAGAGAACGGAAAGCTTTCCAAGCTCTTTGTGCATCCGGATTATCTGCATCAGGGAATAGGCAGCGCACTGTATCAGTGGGCAGTCACCTCCGCCCGGACACAGTGTGTCAGCGCGCTGCTGGTCGATGCGGACCCCAATGCGGAAGCATTTTATATTCGCCAGGGCGCCATCCGCATCGGGGAAACGCCGTCTGACTCCCTGCCCGGCCGTGTTCTTCCGCTGTTACTGATTTCGCTGCACTGATACCGGCGCTGTTTTTTTATCCTCCGCTGCCGCATGTTCTGTCAGCCGCGGAAAATCAGCTTCAGTAAACGGCAGTGCGGTCACCGGCAGGTTCCCGGGGTTATTTGTCCGCCACAGTTCAAATGACGCCAGATCCGCAAGAGACCAGTGCAGATAATGCTGAGGCAGTGCCAGCCTCATCCCGGTGGCGGTTTCCTGCGGCGGCAGTGAAGGCAGCCGGTCATCACTCACACTGTAATCCCGGCGCAGGACCAGAAACTTCTCAGGCACCCGCTGCTGTTTATCCCACCAGAGCCCGTCGATACGGTCAAACATCTGCCGGGTCACCTCAGCGGGCTGTGCATCCAGCAGTGCCAGTGCCTGCGGGAAAATAGCTTCCATTCCGCGGTTAAAATCCGCCACTGAACCGCCGTGCCCCTGCAACAGCAACGTGATGGCAAGGCGCGCGCCCAGCAGGTTGGAATAAAGATCTTCAGGTGTAAATGCAGAGATTTCCTCAGAAAAACCGGGAACTGAATGATAACCGTACCACTGAGCAATCTCATGCCATGCTGCCAGACGAAACGCGAGCCGCGCCGCCAGATAGACACTCAGGGTATAACGCTCTGCCGGGTCCTGCGGCGGAGTAAAACGGCGGAACTGAATACGGCGGGAAGAGAGCTCGTCTGACAGTGTCAGCATGCGGGCTTCGCCAAGGTGCGGATAAATCAGGGTAAACAGATAATACGTGTAATCGGCAGTATCCCGGACATGTGCAATATCGATAAATCCGCCGCGGCGGGAATAGACGATCCCGAGGTTTTCATTACTCAGGCCGATAACCTCTGCCACACCAAACCAGAAGCTGTCATTGTAGACATGCTCCCCCAAATCACCGGCGGTCAGCACATTACCGATGGTGTAAAACGGCACCGGAACCGGCCCCAGCTTTGCCCGCAGATCATAACCGAACGCGCAGCAGGGGCGCAGCCCGTCGGGTGCGCTCACCCCATCAGCAACCGGAAATACCTGCGCAGCGGTTTCTGTTGTCTGCGGCGAAAGATCGGCACGGACAACAGGAACGTCCCTCATCCGGCTCTGACAGCCGGATAACAGCACCATCATGACAATTACGGTGATAAATACCCGCATCAGAATGCTTCCCCGACCTGGAAATAAAAACCGCTGCTCTGCTTTCCGACACCAAAATCGAGCCGCACATTCATCCGCGGTTTGAATTCAAAGCGATACCCGACACCCACGTTAGGCAGCCAGTGGCCGCCGCCGAGATGGCGCGCACTCTCACTCATCGTCCCGCTCCCGGCCCAGAGCACAACACCATGCCGCCAGTCCAGCTTACGCCGGTACTCGACCTGGGTTGCGAAGACGTGATTATCCTGATAACGGCCGTCATAATAGCCGCGCATCTGCCGCCCGTTCCCGAGGCGGGAGAACTGATCCCACGGTACATCACCGGATGCAAACCGCGCATAGTTATCAAATGCCAGCACCGTTTTGTCATTCAGCGGATAATAATAGTTGTACTGAATCTCAGTGGTATTAAACCGCGTATCGCTGCCGAGTGACGGTGCATAATACGTATAACGCAGATCCAGAGCCTGCCCCTGACGGGCATTCGGCAGAAAATCCCGGCTGTCATAACTGAATGTGGCACTAACACCGGAGCTGACAGCATGCCGGTCATAATCATGTTCATCCATATAACGGCTGAACGGCCTGTCCGGAGACGCGGCATTCAGTGTGCTGAAATCCCAGCCTAACCCGAGATAGGTATTATCCGCCACACGGCGCAGCAGTGACGGAGTCAGACGCAGTTGCTGTGACTTATATTCACCGAAATGATCTTTAACGCGCCCGGCCTGATAGCCTTTTCCCCAATAATCCGTCGGTACATTATTAAGCGTGCCGCTGAGGTAAAAACGCCAGTTATCATTATCCAGATAGGTGTAATTATTCAGGTTCAGACCGAAAGCCCCTGTTGAGGAGGCAAACCCGCTGAGTGATAACGTGGATATTTTACTGTCCGGATTATGGTCTGCCTGATACAGGCCGACCAGAGCCACCCCGATACCAGCTTCCAGTTCAGGGGTATAAAACGGCCCGGGTAATACCCCCCAGTCAATCGTTTTGCTGCGGTCAAACTGATTATTGCTGCCCAGTCCGGACAGTGCATCATCAATTTGCTCCCTTGAGGGTAAAAAACCGGCCTTTGCTGTGTGAACCGCCGCCAGACAGGCAATTACCAGCCCGGCAGCGCAATGACGAAATATCATTAAAAACGGAATTCTCCGGAAATAAAGAAGCTGTTACGGTTATTAAAGCCCACTTCTGAAATTATATTAAAATTGCGGGTCACTTCTAACCGGGCACCGACCAGGTTGCTCCATTTATGGGCAAGATGCTGTTCAACATCGAATTTCATTCCCGGATCATCCAGCGCATTCACAAAATCCTGAAATTGTCCCGGTAAACTCAGCCCGCTGATATCCCCTTTAAAACGCTGAGTAATATCCTGGTACATTGCCCCTGTCCAGACCTGCAACTTGGTATTTCCCTGTCCGGCAATTAATGGTGAGAAGACAAATTCATAGCCGACACGCGGAGAAATCACCAGTGCTTTAATATCGCCGTCGAGGATATCCAGATTAGTTTTGGTGTAATTAAGATCGACCGTTCCGAAAAACTGGTTATATCCGCCGGCCAGTGTCATACCCGCACCATAGGTTTTACCTTCGAAATCCAGATCGAACGGCTGCCCTTCCAGGAATTTCAGCGGCAATTTTGCAAACCCGAGATCAAAGGCGCCGCCATTCAGAATAGTATGGGATTTACCTTTGGTTTTACCGTATAAACCATACACGTTCATAAACGGAAAAATCCAGGAATCCACTTTCAGCATATGTGTTTCACTTTTTTCCCGGGTATGGCCCGCATCGACTGATAATGCACCCGCTGTCTCCGGGTTTTTCGGCATAATAAAGCCGATTTTATCCACCACAATATCCTGCCGCAGATTCATATAGTTATAACCGACACCAAACGGCTCCGGAATATCATAACCGCGGGCACGGGCTTCATCGCCCCAGATAGGCAGAATACGGGATTGGGATTCAGAAGGACGGGTAGCATCAAGAGAACCATCTTCCTTTTGTACTGAGCCGCCGGACTGGCTGACACTTAATGACAATGAAGGGCCGTCCGCATAAGAAAAAGCGCTCAGGCTCAGTGAGCCGGTAATAATCAGAGTATGAAATATCGGGCGTAACATAATATAAGCCGGTTTCGTTTAATTAAATGGTGATGAATTCTAACGGCTAATTTTACTAAATTACGGACTTTACGTGCGATAATTAGTAATAATTGCTATATCCGGCAAGTTATTATTCCATTAAGTTACAATAACGCGAATTAACCATCAGATTATAAAGAACAAATATCACTCAAAATGAGAATCATTATTTTTCACAGACAACCTGCATATCTTATTTTAAGTGAGACAATTTAAATAATAAGATCATTAACTTTCAATATTGCGGGAATTACGCCATTTCCTTATAACTATAACCGCACCACATCAGAGTGCGATTAATATAAAAGGAGTAATATAATGGCTCGTAAAGTTAAATTAACCATGGTTGATAAAGGCGAACTTGGTCATATTTATCCGCAGACTGTAGTTTATAATGTCGGCAGAAAAAATTACCTTCTGGCAGAAGATGAAGAAGGTAATTACCTGGTTAAGCCTGTTTATGAAAATGGTACACTGGGTGATAGCATTGTCAGTAAAAACTTCGGTTGTTACTATGATATTATTCAGGCTGCTTATGATGATGTTACTGCAACCACTTATATCTGTGCGGTCAGCTTAGCCGGTAAAACCATGGAAGTTTATGCGACCACCACACTCGGACTGGTCAGCAGATTTGAATTTGACTATGTCATTGATGATCGTAAGACATTTAACTTCTTCTTCATCGAAGGACGTCTGTATGTTTACCAGGGTGGTGAAGATGCAAATGGTAAATATACCGTAACTTCTATTCGTGTGACCGAAGAATAATAAAAATTATATCACTAAATAAATATCCATAAAATATAACAGGATGATATCTGAATATATCAGATATTCATTATTACGCCGGATTTCTGATTAGTTTTAAAACAGGGTTTTAATCTGTTATTCCCGTTCAGAACGGCGGTCTGTTTGTATAAACCAGGTGTGATTGCTCAGGGAGCAGAGCAGCACAACATGGTGAAGCCGCGTAAATGTATATTGCGCGGCTTTTTGCGTGATATTCTCATCTTACCTCCGGTTTTTGCGATCCTGCTCCACCCTTTTCAATAATTCACCGCAGTGCGGGAAGGAATCCCCTTTTTCATCAGAATCTGTGTTATTTTAAGCACATTAATGAAGACTGTACCCGGGGCGGGCAGTTGATAAACCGTAACTTTCTCAGTGTGTTAACAGAATCCCTATGACTGACAACCAAAACTTCGAATCCCATACCCCTATGATGCAGCAGTATTTCCGGCTCAAGGCACAGCATCCGGATATTCTGATGTTTTACCGGATGGGTGACTTCTATGAGCTGTTCTTTGATGATGCCAAACGGGCAGCGCAGTTACTGGATATTTCACTGACCAAACGCGGCCAGACCGCCGGTCAGCCGATCCCGATGGCCGGGGTGCCGCATCATGCGGTTGAGGGTTATCTGGCAAAACTGGTTCAGCTCGGGGAATCTGTTGCTATCTGTGAGCAAATCGGCGATCCGGCCACCAGCAAAGGCCCGGTTGAGCGTAAAGTGATCCGTATCGTCACACCGGGAACCGTCAGTGATGAAGCCCTGTTACAGGAGCGCCAGGATAACCTGCTCGCGGCGGTCTGGCAGGATGCGCGCGGGTTTGGTTATGCCACCCTGGATATCACATCCGGCCGTTTCCGTATCCTCCAGTTAGAGGATAAAGACGCGATGACCGCGGAATTGCAGCGTACCCGCCCGGCTGAACTGCTCTATCCGGAAGATATGGCGGATTTCGCCATTATTCAGAATCAGAAAGGGCTGCGCCGCCGTCCGTTGTGGGAATTTGAACTGGAAACTGCACGTCAGCAGCTGACATTACAGTTCGGTACCCGCGATCTGCACGGTTTTGGTGTGGAAAATGCCCCGCTGGCCTTACAGGCCGCAGGATGCCTGCTGCAATATGTCAAAGATACCCAGCGCACCTCGCTGCCGCATATCCGCAGTGTGACACTGGAAAATCTTCAGGAAAATGTGATTCTGGATGCTGCCACACGCCGCAATCTGGAAATCACCCAGAACCTCAGCGGCGGCACCGAAAATACGCTCTCCTCCGTACTTGATCTGTGTGTAACCCCGATGGGCAGCCGGATGCTCAAACGCTGGCTGCACTCCCCGCTGCGTGACAGAGCCGTGCTCGCCAACCGCCAGCAGGCGATTGCCGCGCTGACGGATATCAGCCCGGATTTGCAACCGGTTCTGCGGCAGATAGGCGACCTCGAACGGGTGCTGGCGCGTCTGGCGCTGCGTACCGCCCGTCCGCGTGACCTGGCGCGGATGCGTCACGCTTTTTCTCAGTATCCGGATATTCAGGCACAGCTGAGTGCCGTCTCTGATCCTTATATTCAGACACTGCAACAGCGTATCGGTCAGTTTGATGAATTACAGTCACTGCTGGAACGCGCGGTAGTTGAAGCGCCGCCGGTGCTGGTGCGGGACGGTGGTGTTATCGCTCCCGGCTACAATGAGGAACTGGATGAGTGGCGCGCCCTGGCTGACGGTGCCAGTGATTATCTCGATAAACTGGAGATCCGCGAACGCGAAAAACTCGGTATCGATACACTAAAAGTCGGATTTAATGGTGTGCACGGCTACTATATTCAGGTCAGCCGCGGACAAAGCCACCTGGTACCGATCCATTACGTACGCCGCCAGACGCTGAAAAACGCCGAGCGCTATATCATTCCGGAACTGAAAGAGTATGAAGATAAGGTTCTGACTTCCAAAAGCAAAGCACTGGCGATTGAAAAAGCCCTCTATGAGGAGCTGTTTGATCTGCTGCTGCCGCACCTGGAAGCGCTTCAGCGCAGCTCAGATACCCTGGCGGAACTGGATGTGCTCACCAACCTGGCCGAGCGCGCGGAAACCCTCAATTACACCTGTCCGCAACTGACGGATAAAGTCGGTATTCAGATCACCGGCGGCCGTCACCCGGTTGTCGAACATGTGCTGACAGAACCGTTTATCGCCAACCCGCTGGCAATGTCACCACAGCGCCGCCTGCTGATCATCACCGGCCCGAATATGGGCGGTAAGAGTACCTATATGCGGCAGACAGCACTTATCACGCTGCTCGCGTATATCGGCAGCTTTGTCCCGGCGGAAAAAGCGGTTATCGGCCCGGTGGATCGGATTTTCACCCGTGTCGGCGCATCTGATGATCTGGCGTCCGGCCGTTCCACTTTTATGGTGGAAATGACAGAAACCGCCAATATCCTGCATAACGCCACGGAACAGAGCCTGGTGCTGATGGATGAAATCGGGCGCGGGACATCCACCTATGATGGTTTATCGCTGGCCTGGGCCTGTGCGGAAAGCCTGGCAAACCGGATCAAAGCACTGACACTGTTTGCCACTCACTATTTCGAGCTGACCACGCTGCCGGAGAAACTGGAAGGTGTGGCCAATATCCATCTGGATGCGGTTGAGCACGGTGATACCATCGCCTTTATGCACAGCGTGCAGGATGGCGCTGCCAGCAAAAGTTACGGCCTCGCAGTGGCGCTGCTTGCCGGTGTGCCGCGTGATGTGATTAAACGCGCGAAACAGAAACTGCGCGAGCTGGAATCGCTGTCACTGAATGCCACCGCCAGTCATGTGGAAACTCCGCAAATGAATCTGCTGGATGCACCGGAAGAACCGGCTCCGGCACTGGATGCGCTGGCGGGGATTAATCCGGATTCACTGACACCGCGTCAGGCACTGGACTGGCTTTACCGTCTGAAAGAGATGCTCTGACAACCGGACAAAAGAAAAAGGGGGGAATAAATTCCCCCCTTCTTGCATAAATAATTTTTATAACAGCATGAGAACGTTGTTTTACGGATCACTCAGTTAAACAGTGAATTCTCACATAGCCCGTGATTATGCAGGATATCTTTCAGGCGGCGTAAACCTTCCACCTGAATCTGCCGCACACGCTCGCGGGTTAAACCAATCTCACGCCCCACATCTTCCAGTGTCGCGGCCTCATAGCCGAGCAGGCCGAAACGGCGTGCCAGCACTTCCCGCTGCTTCGGATTCAGTTCATACAGCCACTTCACAATGCTCTGCTGCATGTTGTTATCCTGCAAACGGTTTTCCGGTGTGACATCATTTTCGTCAGACAGGATATCCAGCAGTGCTTTGTCTGAATCCGCGCCCACAGGGATATCCACTGAGGTGATACGCTCATTCAGGCGCAGCATACGGCTGACATCCCCCACCGGTTTATCCAGTTGTTCGGCAATCTCTTCTGCTGTCGGCTCATGATCCAGCTTTTGAGCCAGTTCACGGGCGGTACGCAGATAGACATTAAGCTCTTTGACAATATGGATAGGGAGACGGATGGTGCGGGTCTGATTCATGATAGCCCGTTCAATAGTCTGACGGATCCACCATGTGGCATAGGTAGAAAAACGGAAGCCTTTTTCGGGATCAAATTTCTCCACAGCCCGGATCAGACCGAGGTTACCCTCTTCAATCAGATCAAGCAGTGCCAGCCCGCGGTTACTGTAACGGCGGGAGATTTTAACCACCAGGCGGAGGTTACTTTCAATCATACGCTGGCGCGCTGCGGGATCACCCCGCAGGGCGCGCCGTGCAAAAAAGACTTCTTCTTCTGCGCTGAGCAGCGGTGAAAAGCCTATCTCACCAAGATAAAGCTGAGTGGCGTCGAGGACACGCTGACTGACATTCTGCACGAACTCAATGTCCGGACCGGGATCGTCAGATTCGCTCTCCTCTGCCAGCTGTTTCTCATCAAACAGCTCTTCATCTTCAGCCTGCTCGGCGGCAAAATCTTCGTCGTATAACTCGTTAGCATTCAGTGGATTACGGCTCATCAGCTTGCTCCTACCCCGATAATTCAGGCAGAACAAGCTGTTCTGCCGTTTATCGCTGCGGTAAGTACTGCAGCGGGTTGACTGATTTTCCCTTGTAACGAATTTCAAAATGTAATCTTACGGATGTGGTTCCGCTGCTGCCCATCGTGGCAATTTTCTGACCAGCTGCGACGTCCTGCTGATCTTTAACCAGGATGGAATCGTTATGTGCATAGGCGGTCAGGAAATCATCGTTGTGTTTGATGATGACCAGATTGCCGTAGCCGCGTAACGCATTACCGGTATACACCACTTTACCCGGCGCTGAAGCAAAAACAGGCTGTCCACGTGTACCACCGATATCAATACCCCGGTTACCGCTGGTAGGTCCTGTGTAGTTGGAAATGACTTTGCCTTCCGCTGGCCAGCCCCATTTAAAGGAACCACTATTTACGGCGACAGGCGCGCTGGTTGTTGTTGCCGGAGCGGTAACGGCTGCAGTTGTTGCCGCTGTGGTAGCAGCAGTGCCGTTATTCGCTTTTGCCTGTGCGGTGACCTGAGATGAGAGCATCTTACCGCCGGCCGGTTTAGCGCCTGAAGATTCAGAATACGCATTAGTTGGTTGAGAATCAACCACCCTGTTTTGCGGAGTATTCTTATTTGTCGCGACCTGAGTTCCGCTGCTGACCGGTGCAACGGTATTGCCGCCGTTGCTTAACCGAATCACCTGCCCTTCGTTCAGGCTGTACGGCTCAGGAATATTATTTTGTGCTGCCAGTTCGCGGAAGTCAGACCCGGAGATATAAGCAATGTAAAATAAAGTATCACCACGCTGAACGGTATAGGTATTTCCGTTGTAACTGCCTTTCGGGATCGCATCATAATTGCGGTTGTACTGAATCCGGCCATCGTTACTGGTCTGCACACCAGCGGCACGCGGCTGCTGTACACTCCGGCTTACCGGCTGTGTATTATTGGCAGAACTGAGCTGAGGACGTACCGGCATCGGCGTGGATACAGAAGTACTGTTGTTATCATTACCTGCTGTCATAACCGGAGCACTGCTGCTTTCTTCCACACTGCTGATTGGTGCGGCATGATACGGCGTTGAGCATCCGGCCAGAACCGTGCTCATCAGTGACCCAATAGCAACCCATCGTATTGTTTTCATAGGGTTTCTTGAGTTCATATTCCTTCTCCCGAAACTGGAAATAGTGCGAAAACTGACAATCAGAAATTCACCACGCGGCCGCAGACCGCATGGCAGGATTGTATTATTAAAACAGATACTAAGCGAAATGAAAAAGTCTTGTTACTAAAATAGCCATTTTTATCCAAGATCCCCGTGGATCAGGGGAACAAACCGGACAGTTCCGATCGATTGGGTATGAAAATCATTGCCCCGGCGGCGGATAAGTTTAAGCATCTGCTGCTGTTCCCCCACCGGTATCACCATCCGCCCGTTATCCGCCAGCTGACCGAGCAGCGCGGGCGGAATATCACTGGCGGCAGCGGTAACAATAATGCCGTCAAACGGGCCACGGGACGGCCATCCTTCCCAGCCGTCGCCGTGACGGGTGGAAATATTGTGCAGATCAAGTTGTTTAAAGCGGCGTTTGGCATGCCACTGTAATCCTTTGACCCGCTCAACCGAATAAACATGTGCCGCAAGATGTGCGAGTATCGCCGTCTGATAGCCGGAGCCGGTGCCGATTTCCAGCACATGCGCCTGCGGAGCCGGTTCCAGCAGTTCTGTCATTTTCGCCACCATAAACGGCTGGGAGATAGTCTGCCCGTAGCCTATCGGCAGCGCGGTGTTGTCCCAGGCTTTATGTGTCAGCGCCTCATCGACAAAGTTCTCCCGCGGGACAGCCGCCATCGCCTGTAACAGACGTTCATCGCGGATCCCGGCCTGACGTAACTGTGTAATCAGATCCTGTACCACCCGGCGGATCATTCCTGTATCACCCCTGCTTTTTGTAACCAGTCTGCTAATTTTTCCTGCACGCTGTAGGCTGTCAGATCAACATGCAGTGGTGTGACGGAAACATAACCGGCATCGACAGCCGCAAAATCGGTATCCGGCCCGGTATCCAGTTTTTCCCCGGAGGGCCGAGCCAGTACAGCGGATTTCCTTTCGGGTCTGTCTGTGTGTAAACCACATCCGGTGCCCGGCGGGTTCCGCAGCGGGTGACTTTCATCCCTTTGATCTCACTGAGCGGGATATCGGGGACATTCACGTTCAGAATATTACCGGCCCGCAGCGGCACCTGTTGCAGCATAGTCAGCAGACGGCAGGTGATTTCCGCCGCCGTATCATAATGGGTGTCACCGTTCAGGGAGACTGCTATCGCGGGTAATCCCAGATGGCGCCCTTCCATTGCTGCCGCCACCGTACCGGAGTAAATCACATCATCCCCGAGATTCGGGCCGCAGTTAATCCCGGAAACCACAATTTCCGGACGCGGACGCATCAGCAGGTTAGCACCAATATAGACACAATCGGTCGGCGTGCCTTCCACCAGCGCAATATCGCCGTTTTCATGCACCACCGTACGCAGCGGACGATCAAGCGTCAGCGCATTGGATGCCCCGCTGCGGTTGCGGTCAGGTGCAATCACCTGCACATGATAAGTACGCCGCAGTGCCTCAGACAGTGTCCGGATACCCGGCGCACTGACGCCGTCATCATTACTCACCAGAATTCGCAGCACAACGGTATCCTTTTTATCAGTCACAGATCATTTATCACGACAGAAAACTATTTTATCAAGTTAGCCGCGATAAAAAAGGGTTATAACAGATTTAGTCTGATTGCTTTTTTCATATTCACCTGCATGATACTGCTATTATTATTTATAACTGACAGGATTTCTGCATGGCTATCTGTCAACGCATCACAGCAACCCTGTTCACGGCACTGACGGCCGGACTGCTTCTGGTCTCAGAGGCACTTGCGCTGTCTCCTCAGGAAGAGACACGGGTGGAGAATTTACTGACTGCGGTCGGGAAGCAGGAACAACTGATTTTTATCCGCAACGGCAGTGAGCATAATGCCGCCGACGCGGAATCGCATCTGCGCCTGAAATTAAGTAAAACGAAAAAACGTCTGAAAACCGCAGAGCAGTTCGTGGATAAAGTGGCGTCAGGATCTTCTGTCAGCGGTAAACCGTATCAGGTGAAACTGCCGGGCAACGACCCGGTGGATGCAAAAATTTACCTGACTGAGTTGCTGACTGAAACAGACAAAGCCGCCGCGGCAAAAACAGAATAAAAATGCAGTCAAAAAAACAGAACGAAAAAGGGCAGAAATATTATTTCTGCCCTTTTCATTTTAATCAGTCAGTTGATTATTCACTGAATTCTGCCGCCTGATCCGCTTCCAGCTCAATAATTTCGCGGACAACACTGGTGGCGAAACTGCCGGCCGGCAGGAAAAAGGATAAACGGACGGTTTCATCATCCATCCATTCCGATGTGAAATCTTCCGGATACAGCATCAGCGCACGACGGGCATTATCTGCCCCCTCTTTCGCCGCCAGCTGCCACAGAGACTGCCACGGTGCCAGTTGCTCCGTTTCAAACGCCAGTGCCGCATCCTGCGTTCCCAAATCACTCTTACCCGGTAACGGTGCGGTAATACGCAGTTCACGGTTATCCAGACGCTGCTGTACATCCGCCAGCTCATCCGCCTGAACCGCAAACCAGCTGCCGCGACCGGCGAGTTGTACCGCATCTCCCTGCAATACCGTTGCCTGAAGATGTTGTGTCAGACGCGCGTCCGTCACGGCATTAAACATCGCACTGCGGGCCGCTGAGAGATAAAAACCGCGTTTGCTGCGATCTTTCACACTGATTTCGCCGTCAGCCCAGCGCCGGGCAAAATACAGGTTCTGTCCGTTGCGCCCGAAACGCTGCTCACCGAAATAATTCGGCACCCCGGACTGTGCAATCTGTTGCAGACGCTGTTCTGTCGCGGCACGATCACTGATCCGGCGCAGCACAATGGTAAAGTGGTTACCTTTCAGTGCGCCGATCCGCAGTTTCCGTTTCTGGCGGTTAACCGCCAGCACATCGCAGCCTTCAAGCTGCATCTGCGTGAAATCCGGTGTTTCTTTTCCCGGCATCTGCAGACAGAACCACTGTTCGGTGACGGCATGGCGGTCTTTCAGTCCGGCGTAGCTGACAGCACGGGCGGCGATTTTGGCGAATTTCGCCAGTTCTTCCGCCACAAACCGCGTATTACAGCCGGTTTTCCGGATGCGGACCATCACATGTTCGCCGTCACCGTCCGGTTCAAAGCCCAAATCTTCCTGTACCAGAAAATCTTCCGGCTGTGCTTTCAGTACACCGGTTGCCGCCGGTTTACCGTGAAAGTAACTGACCGGGAGACTCATGCTTCAGCCTTCACAAGTAACGCCACAGCCTCACAGGCGATCCCTTCTTTGCGGCCGGTAAAACCGAGTTTCTCGGTGGTGGTGGCTTTCACATTGATATCATCCATATGGCACTGTAAATCTTCCGCCAGATTCACACGCATCTGCGGGATATGCGGCAGCATTTTCGGTGCCTGGGCGATAATCGTGACATCCAGGTTACCCAGCCGGTACCCTTTTTCCTGAATACGGCGGAAAGCTTCACGCAGCAGCACACGGCTGTCCGCACCTTTATAGGCAGGATCGGTATCCGGGAATAATTTACCGATATCCCCCAGCGCCGCAGCGCCCAGTAATGCATCAGTGGCGGCATGCAGGGCGACATCACCGTCGGAATGCGCCAGTAATCCCTGCTCGTAAGGAATGCGGACACCCGCAATCACAA
The DNA here is from genome assembly GCF_019242955.1 of Morganella morganii. Taxonomy (GTDB): domain Bacteria; phylum Pseudomonadota; class Gammaproteobacteria; order Enterobacterales; family Enterobacteriaceae; genus Morganella; species Morganella sibonii. Next base: position 656,711 of record NZ_CP066129.1, on the reverse strand, counting down.
TCGGGCCTTCACCGCCGAAGGCATGAACATCAAAACCGTGTCCGATTCTCATCATGTTGTCTGTTCCTTATTGTTATTGGACAGGTAGAACCCGGCAAGTGCGAGATCTTCCGGCTGTGTGACTTTAATATTGTCCGCCCGGCCGGGCACCAGCAAAGGCTGATAGCCGCAGAACTCCAGTGCGGAAGCTTCATCGGTGATCACCGCCTTCTGAGACAGCGCCTGTTGCAGACAGGTGCGCAGCAGATGAAGCGGGAAAAATTGCGGGGTCAGTGCATGCCAGAGCTGTGTGCGCTCAACGGTATGATCAATACCGGTATATCCGGCAGATGTTACCCCCCGCTTCATGGTATCGCGTACCGGTGAGGCCAGAATCGCGCCCTGCACGCGGTTATCAGTCTGAGTGTCAGACATAACCGCCAGCAGCCGGTTCAGATCGGATAACTGCAAACAGGGGCGTGCAGCATCATGCACCAGTACCCAGCTGTTTTCCGGAGTATGATCCGCGAGATAGTCGAGACCCGCCAGAACAGAATCCGCGCGCTCGCCGCCGCCGGTGACCGTCCGGATACGCGGATGATGCGCCACCGGTAATGTACTGAACACCGTATCGTGCGGATGCAGCGCCACCACCACCTGCGTAATACGCGGGTGTTCCAGCAGAATAGCGAGTGTGTGTTCCAGAATGGTTTTTCCGGCAATCATGAGGTATTGCTTGGGGCATTCGCACTGCATCCGGGTACCGATACCGGCAGCCGGGATCAATGCCGTGACCGGAGCATCATCAGAAATACCGGATAAGTCCGGTGCCGGTTGTGAACCGGTCATTGCGGAAGAAAGTATTGTCATAGCGATTAGTTACTGCGACTTTGTGACTGCGCATTCTGCTGAGTCCGTTTTTCGGACAGGACACGGTAAAAGCTTTCGCCGGGCTTGATCATGCCTAATTCACTGCGTCCGCGTTCTTCGATGGCTTCAAGCCCGTCATTCAGATCGCCGATTTCAGCAAATAACTGCTCATTACGGGCTTTGAGCTTCACATTTGCCTGTTCTGATGCAACAACATCTTCACTGACCAATACATAGTCGTGAATACCGTTTTTCCCCAGCCACAATGAATATTGCAGCCAGCCCAGAATAACCAAAAGTAATAGCGTCAGTTTGCCCATCACTGCCCCCGAAAAGATCGGCTAATCTTCCCATAAGATCGGCGCGGATGCTACTGTTCCGTCCGTTATTCGGACAGAAGATCAGTAAACATCCCGCTGATAACGCTTTGCTGTCCGTAATCCGTTCAGAAAAACCAGCGCTTCTTCTGCTGACAGAGCTCCTTCACTGCGGATAATACCCAGCAGCGCGGCATCAACATCCTTTGCCATCCGGAAGGCATCCCCGCACATATACAGATATGCGCCCTGCTCCAGCCAGCGCCAGACCGTTTCCCGCCTTTCTGCGAGTTTATCCTGCACATAAACCTTCTGCGGCTGATCCCGCGACCAGGCGGTTGTCAGTTCTGTCAGTACGCCCTGACGCACAAAATCCGTCAGTTCCGCCTCATACAGAAAATCACTTTTTTCATGCGGATTGCCGGTGATCAGCCAGTTTTTCCCGCCGGACTGCTGTGCCGCCCGTTGCTGAAGAAAAGCACGGAACGGCGCAATACCGGTGCCGGGCCCTATCATAATCACCGGTCTCTCAGGATCTTCCGGCAGGCGGAAGTGGTCATTATGCTCAATAAAACAGGCGACGGTGTCCCCGGGCTGCAACTGGTGAGTCAGATAACGGGTTGCTGCGCCGTAACGGGCGCGTCCGTCTGTGCTGTACTCCACCACACCAGCGGTCAGATGCACCTCATCCGGTGAAACCAGCGGCGAAGAGGAAATGGAGTACAGACGCGGCATCAGCGGAGGCAGGCAATCGGCCCAGGCCTGTGCGGAGGTCTGTACCGCAAACTCACGGACCATATCCGCCACCGGTCTGCGCTGCGCATACGCCGTCAGCTGCTGCGGGTCCGCAATCATATCCAGCAGTTCCGGTGCATTACTGAGACGGGCATACGCCGCCACAACCGGTGCACTGTTGATGGTCAGTTCACACTGTGTCAGCAGAGCCTCACGCAGAGAATACGATTTTCCTTTCAGCGTAACGCGTTCATTACCATCAAACCAGAGCAGTCCCAGCAGCTCACTGACCAGTTCCGGACTGTTTTCCGGATACACTCCCAGCGCATCACCGGTCTGATAGCGTAATCCGGTGCCGCTGATATCCAGCACCACCTGACAGACATGCTTTTCCGACGCCGGAGCGGTCAGCCGCACAACACGGCGCAGAACCGCAGACTGTGGTTTGTTACGCTGATGCGGCTGTGAATCAATCTGCACCACGGTATTGTGAACAAAGCGGCGGAGTTTTTCCTCATCCGCAGGCTGCGTCAGGTTCAGCAGTTCAGGGAGCAGCTGAGAGATCCAGTTATCTGCGGTGGTCTGATAATCACTGTCAGCTTCCGCCCGCGGCAGAAGCCGCTGAGCACCGAGAGCGCGGAGACGGTTGTCAAAATTCTTTCCGGCCTGACAAAACTGCGGATAAGCCCGGTTTCCCAGCGCCAGTACCGCATAGCGGGTATCTGTCAGTAAAGGTGCCTGAACGGAATGAAGAAAATGGAACAGCGGCAGGGCTTCTTCCGGCGCATCCCCGTCCCCGGTAGTCGCACAGATCAGAACCACCAGCGGGGATCCGGGGAACCCGGTGAGTGAGATATCCCCGGCATTCACCAGCCGTACCGCCCGCTGCGCACTGAATAACTGATCGCGAAGAGATTCCGCAACGCGCCGGGCATTGCCGGTCTGGGAGGCAGCGATCAGCAGAATATCCGCAGCTTCCTGTATCGCCGCAGGCTGCGTTTCCTCTGCCCGCTCACGGCACCAGCCAGATAACCAGTTCAGTTGTCCGGAGGTAAGGGTATGAAGTAACGGTTGCAGTTTCTGCCAGTCAGGCGCGGAGAGCGGACAGGTTGTGGTCGGCGATGTCATAGTAAACCCGGTAAATGAGTGTATTCGTTATTATTCTGACGTTCCAACATAGAGAAAAGAGCGCGATTTGTCGATGCCGGAATAACACAGGGGTTCTGTTATTTATCTGTCACTTTGCTGTTTTTTGGTAACATTTTCACTGAATATTGCGTAAAATGGCGCTTTTCATCCGCTATATCGTCATTATCCGGAGAGAGTTATGACCACCACGATTTTTAAAGAGTTCCAGTTTGAAGCCGCCCACCACCTGCCGCACGTACCGGAAGGCCATAAATGCGGGCGTCTGCACGGACATTCATTCCTTGTCCGCCTGGAACTGAGTGGTGAAGTGGATGCACATACAGGCTGGCTGATCGACTTCGCCGAGGTAAAACAGGCGTTCAAACCGATTTATGACCGTTTGGATCACCACTATCTCAATGAGATCCCGGGGCTGGAAAATCCGACCAGCGAAGTGCTGGCTGAGTGGATCTGGCAGCAGACCAAACCGCTGCTGCCGATGCTGAGTGCCGTGCTGGTCAAAGAGACCTGTACCGCCGGTTGTGTTTACCGCGGTGAATAATCAGGCAATATTGAGATATTTGTGAGTCTGCATCGAGAAACGCCAGTTTCGCGCGATGCAGGTTTCAATACAGAGTGCGGTTGCAGCCGGTTTCTGACTGATCGGCTGCAATGCCACCACCGGATGTTTATCCCCCGGCAGTTTTGCCAGCAGTAAATCCAGTTCATCAATATCCCGCTGCCGCCCGACCGGGTGTTTGACCTCATCAGCCCGCAGCAGAGAAGGTGTCAGCACATCATAACCGCCGCGCATATTCACTTTCGGGGACACCGTCACCCAGGTGTTTTCACTGCACTGCACCGGTTGTGTGCCGCTGGTTTCAATCTGGCATCCGTAACCCCGCGCTTCCAGTATCGCTGTCAGAGGCCGCAGGTCATATAAACACGGTTCACCGCCGGTGATCACCACATGCCGGGCGGTATAACCTTTCGCCTCAAACTGCATAATAATGCTGTCAGCATCCAGAGAAGCCCAGCGGTCATCTTCCTGTTTTTTACTCATCATATCTTCCGCTGAGCAGGCTTTTTCCGGCAGTTGTTCCCAGGTATGTTTGGTATCACACCAGCTGCACCCGACAGGACAGCGCTGTAAGCGGACAAAAATCGCCGGGACGCCGGTAAAAACGCCTTCCCCCTGCAATGTCTGAAAGATTTCGTTAATAGGGTATTGCATCACTCATCTGTTCCTTACGTTTAAGACTGTATTATTGCAGATAATTATCCCGTCAGCATGACTCTTTATGTTAAAGTACCGGGTTGACTCTGACCGCGTTTCACATCAGTAAAAACGCTGCTAATCACGACAGCGACAGGATTAATACATGAAAGAAAATAATACGGCGCTACGACGGGGGCTTACGGGGCGGCATATCCGCTTTATGGCTCTCGGTTCGGCGATAGGCACCGGCCTGTTTTACGGCTCGGCGGCCTCTATTGAGCAGGCGGGTCCTGCTGTTCTGCTGGCCTACCTTATCGGGGGTGCGGCAGTCTTTATGGTGATGCGTGCACTGGGCGAAATGGCCGTTCACCATCCTGTCCCGGGTTCATTTTCACAATATGCCAGCCATTATATGGGACCGCTCGCCGGCTTCCTCACCGGCTGGAACTACGTTTTTGAAATGCTGATTGTCTGTCTTGCGGACGTCACCGCTTTCGGCTTCTATATGAAACTCTGGTTCCCGGATGTCGATCAGTGGATCTGGGTTCTGGGGATCGTCTGTTTCATTGGCGCGCTGAATTTATGTCACGTGAAGATATTCGGGGAGATGGAGTTCTGGCTCTCGATTATCAAAGTGACCGCGATTATCGCCATGATTGTCGGCGGCGCCGCAATTATGCTGTTCGGCTTCGGCCAGGAAACCGCACATCCTACCGGTATCAGTAACTTATGGGAATTCGGCGGCTTTATGCCGAACGGGATAAGCGGGGTCATAGCTTCACTCGCCATTGTGATGTTTGCCTTCGGCGGTATTGAAGTTATCGGTATTACCGCCAGCGAAGCGCAGAATCCGGAAAAAACTATTCCGAAAGCGATCAACGCAGTACCGCTGCGTATTCTGCTGTTCTATGTGCTGACACTGTTTATTCTGATGTGTATCTTCCCGTGGAACCAGATCGGCCATAACGGCAGCCCGTTTGTGCAGATTTTCGAGAAACTGAATATCTCTTACGCGGCCAATATTCTGAACCTGGTGGTGATCACCGCAGCGGTATCAGCCATTAACAGCGATATCTTCGGCGCAGGCCGGATGATGTACGGTATGGCGCAGGAAGGTCAGGCGCCGAAATCCTTTATGAAGCTCACCAAAAATGGTGTGCCGTGGATGACCGTTCTGGTGATGAGTGCGGTTCTGCTGGTCGGTGTGGTTCTGAACTACCTGATCCCTGAAAAAATCTTCATCATTATCGCTTCTATTGCAACATTCGCAACCGTATGGGTCTGGCTGATGATTCTGTTATCTCAGGTGGCAATGCGCCGCAAGATGAAACCGGAAGAGGTCAAAACCCTGAAATTCCCAGTACCGATGTGGCCGGTCGCACCCGCTCTGACCATTGCCTTTATGGTCTTTGTCATTGCACTTCTGGGTTACTTCCCGGATACCCGCGTAGCATTGATGGTGGGAATTGCCTGGGTGCTGATCCTGACAGTGGGTTATTTTGCCGGTGTAAAAAAACGGGCATAAACAGATAACATACTGTTCAGAAAACAATAAACCGGGTGAATAAAACACCCGGTTTTTTTATATCCTGTTATCAGGGTTCACTGTCAATACGCTGAATGCGGGAGCCCATAATCTGTAATGTTCTGAGCACCATATTAATACCTTTAAGCGTATCCTGATCTTTCAGTAACTTATAGGTATTACGGAAATTGTACTTTTCATCACTGTACATCATTTCCATTTTAGCCTTATTCAGCGCCAGCCCGCTTTCCCACAGCAGTGCAATACCGGACTCCGCATTATCGGCCAGTTTATTGACTTCATTTTTACCGATAATATCAACCAGATCCGATACCAGGGACAGCAGATCGATCACATTATCAAAGCGGTTCAGCTGCATTAATACCGCCAGTTTTTCCGCTGTCTCTGCGGATAATTCGGGTTTTGGTGCAGCAGCGTGTTCATTCATTTGTTCTGTTGCAGACATTGCTGTTTCCTCCGTTATACCAGGCCACGAACGGTTGACCAGTACAAACCGCGGTTAAAACCGGTACGCAGCAGGCCGCCCAGTTTTGTTGCCGGTGTCGGTAACACATCATGCTTATAATCATACTGGAGCGGCATCCCCGCATTCAGTCCCATCTGCGCGACCGCCTGAACCCGTCCGTCATAAATAGCCGTGGTATAGCCGAAACGCATCTCGCCGATAATATTATCCACCACGACAGTTGACTGATTATGGCAACTACCCGCCGCTTTACTGATCGGCAGATCCACGGTATCCCCGAGGACATAGACATTTTTCAGCCCGTACACCTGCAACGTTTCCGGATCTGTCGGCAGCCAACCCTCTTCCGGGTCGCCGTCGGATAATCCGGTATTACGTACAGATTCCACCGCAGAAATCGGCGGTGTGCCTATCAGCAGATCAAACGGCTGCTCTTCGCCTTCTTTGGAGTAAGCAATCTTTTTCTCAGGGCAAACCCGCTCCAGCGTAAAGCCACGCTGTGCCTGAATATTGCGTTCCTGAAAAACAGACGGGAGTACTTCACAAACATCTTTTTGCATAAACAGGCAGTTACGCAGAAGTTGCGATACGGTCGGATAGGTATAAACGATTTCGATATCCTGACGGACACGGCGCTGGCGGAAATAATCATCCAGCATCAGCGTGGTTTCCATCGGAGCGATGCCGCACTGGTGAGGTACATTCGGGGTATTCGGGAAAGAAACAGTAATAAAAATCCGCCCTTTTTCAAACTTAGCCAGTTTTTCAGCCAACTGACGGGCGGGTTGGTACTGATAGAAATGATCGGCCGCTTCTTTCATTCCGGAAATCCGGTCAGGTCGCGGCTGACAACCAGTTGCGATTACGAGGTAGTCATACCCGTATTTGGTACCGTTTTTTCCCTGCAACGTCTGGGATGCGAAATCAAAATGCTCAACACGGTCATGAATAAACTGAATTTCAGGGCGAAGCAGAGAGCGTTGCGACTTGCGTAATTCTTCTTTCAGATACAGATTAAAAGCAACATACATAAACGCAGGTTTATAATAGTGCCATTCACTGTCCGAAATCAGGACAACTTCCACTTTCTTCTGATAAATATCATTTAACAGCTTTCTGGTCAGAATATTTGCGACCATCGTGCCGCCGGCACCGCCGCCAACAATAACAATACGCTGCATTTAGTTTCTCCGGTTAATTATTTAACATTAAAATTAAATAAATGACACACAACACCAACACGGAGTTAACTATAGCAGTTAGTTAATCATTCTTACTTATATAATCTATACTTATATATTATTTTTTTGATACAAAGCGAATTATTGAAATTCTGCTATCAAAGGATGGTGATCTGAAGCATCTGTCTGCATAACATCCGATGAAACCAGTTTAAATCCGCGATAGAACAGATAATCCAACGGATGACCAAATGCTTTGGTACGGATATCATGCGGAAACAGTACTTCTTTCAGTCCCTGGGCACGGGCAAAACGCTTCAGGGCATTCATTCGCTGTCTGCTCCAGGCATTAAAATCACCGCCGAGAATAACCGGTCCGATATGGCAGCGGATCTGAGAGCCAACCGTATTCAGCTGCCGCCGGTAAACATCCACACCAAAACTGAAATTAATAGCATGGACATTAATCACCATCAGCTGACGGCCGTCAGGAAGCGGATATACCGTTACTAATGCAGACTTAGGCAGACGCAGTAACGGCTCTTTCTGCTGCAACGGACAACAATAAATCGGATGAGAGGTTGCCAGTGTCATCACACCGGAAGGATGCTGCTGAAAGTGCAGCGCGGGAACCTGATCGGCAACCAGCTGATGTTTGCCCGCCAGGCTGACCAGTTCAGGAGAGGGTTGTGCTTCCTGAAGCAGGACCAGTTGTGTGTCATGCAGAATACGATCAAGTGTTTTACGCCAGTCAGGACGCTGTTGTTTGTAGATATTCCAGACCACAACCCGGATAGTTTTATCCGGTGCGGATAATGGTAAACCAACCGGTAATCCGTTACCCAGCATGTCTGCTGACATCGGGCGGATTTGTCGTGCCGGATGCCCTGCGACATACCGGACGGACCAGTTTTTTTTCTCTTTCAACGCTGACCCCGATACTGTTTGCTTCTGTCCGCCACTATCTTAGCAAAATTTGGTTCATGCTATCCGGTTCAGAACACGTATTCAGGTGAAAAAGATATTTTTTCTTTTCGCCCAAACGCAAAAAAGCCACCCAAAGGGTGGCTTCTTCACTTAATAATAACCTGGCGGTTCCCTACTCTCACATGGGGAGACCCCACACTACCATCGGCGCTACGGCGTTTCACTTCTGAGTTCGGCATGGGGTCAGGTGGGACCACCGCGCTACGGCCGCCAGGCAAATTCATTTAATCCAAAACAAGCTTTTCATAATGAATGACTCTGTCGTCTCTTCACTATGCTGAAAAATCTCTTCGTCTCTCAACTCAAAACACCTTCGGTGTTGTCAGGTTAAGCCTCTCGGTTCATTAGTACTGGTTAGCTCAATACATCGCTGCACTTACACACCCAGCCTATCAACGTCTTAGTCTCAAACGTTCCTTCAGGATCCTTAAAGAATCAGGGAAGACTCATCTCGAGGCAAGTTTCCCGCTTAGATGCTTTCAGCGGTTATCTCTTCCGCACTTAGCTACCGGGCAATGCAATTGGCATCACAACCCGTACACCAGTGGTGCGTTCACTCCGGTCCTCTCGTACTAGGAGCAACCCCTCTCAATCTTCCAGCGCCCACGGCAGATAGGGACCGAACTGTCTCACGACGTTCTAAACCCAGCTCGCGTACCACTTTAAATGGCGAACAGCCATACCCTTGGGACCTACTTCAGCCCCAGGATGTGATGAGCCGACATCGAGGTGCCAAACACCGCCGTCGATATGAACTCTTGGGCGGTATCAGCCTGTTATCCCGGAGTACCTTTTATCCGTTGAGCGATGGCCCTTCCATTCAGAACCACCGGATCACCAAGACCTACTTTCGTACCTGCTCGAGCCGTCACTCTCGCAGTCAAGCTGGCTTATGCCTTTGCACTAACCGCATGATGTCCGACCATGCTTAGCCAACCTTCGTGCTCCTCCGTTACTCTTTGGGAGGAGACCGCCCCAGTCAAACTACCCACCAGACACGGTCCCCGACCCGGATTACGGGTCTGGGTTAGAACATCAAACGTTAAAGGGTGGTATTTCAAGGTCGGCTCCGTGCAGACTGGCGTCCACACTTCGTTGCCTCCCACCTATCCTACACATCAAGGCTCAATGTTCAGTGTCAAGCTATAGTAAAGGTTCACGGGGTCTTTCCGTCTTGCCGCGGGTACACTGCATCTTCACAGCGAGTTCAATTTCACTGAGTCTCGGGTGGAGACAGCCTGGCCATCATTACGCCATTCGTGCAGGTCGGAACTTACCCGACAAGGAATTTCGCTACCTTAGGACCGTTATAGTTACGGCCGCCGTTTACCGGGGGCTTCGATCAGAAGCTTCGCTTGCGCTAACCTCATCAATTAACCTTCCGGCACCGGGCAGGCGTCACACCGTATACGTCCACTTTCGTGTTTGCACAGTGCTGTGTTTTTAATAAACAGTTGCAGCCAGCTGGTATCTGCGGCTGGCTTCAGCTCCGTGAGTAAATCACTTCACCTAATGCCAGCGTGCCTTCTCCCGAAGTTACGGCACCATTTTGCCTGGTTCCTTCACCCGAGTTCTCTCAAGCGCCTGAGTATTCTCTACCTGACCACCTGTGTCGGTTCGGGTACGATTAATGATAACCTGGAGCTTAGAGGCTTTTCCCGGAAGCAGAGCATCAATCACTTCACCACCGTAGTGGCTCGTCGTCACGCCTCAGTGTTAACAACCGACCGGATTTGCCTGGTCAGTCCACCTGCACGCTTAAACCGGGACAACCGTCGCCCGGATGATTTAGCTTTCTCCGTCCCCCCTTCGCAGTTACCACCAGTACGGGAATATTAACCCGTTGCCCATCGACTACGCTTTTCAGCCTCGCCTTAGGGGTCGACTCACCCTGCCCCGATTAACGTTGGACAGGAACCCTTGGTCTTCCGGCGTGCGGGTTTTTCACCCGCATTATCGTTACTTATGTCAGCATTCGCACTTCTGATACCTCCAGCAACCCTCACAGGTCACCTTCACAGGCTTACAGAACGCTCCCCTACCCGCAACAATATTTACATATCGCTGCCGCGGCTTCGGTGCATAATTTAGCCCCGTTACATCTTCCGCGCAGGCCGACTCGACCAGTGAGCTATTACGCTTTCTTTAAATGATGGCTGCTTCTAAGCCAACATCCTGGCTGTCTGAGCCTTCCCACTTCGTTTCCCACTTAATTATGACTTTGGGACCTTAGCCGGCGGTCTGGGTTGTTTCCCTCTTCACGACGAACGTTAGCACCCGCCGTGTGTCTCCCGTGATAACATTCTCCGGTATTCGCAGTTTGCATCGGGTTGGTAAGTCGGGATGACCCCCTAGCCGAAACAGTGCTCTACCCCCCGGAGATGAATTCACGAGGCGCTACCTAAATAGCTTTCGGGGAGAACCAGCTATCTCCCGGTTTGATTGGCCTTTCACCCCCAGCCACAAGTCATCCGCTAATTTTTCAACATTAGTCGGTTCGGTCCTCCAGTTAGTGTTACCCAACCTTCAACCTGCCCATGGCTAGATCACCGGGTTTCGGGTCTATACCCTGCAACTAAGACGCCCAGTTAAGACTCGGTTTCCCTGCGGCTCCCCTATTCGGTTAACCTTGCTACAGAATATAAGTCGCTGACCCATTATACAAAAGGTACGCAGTCACACCATAAAGGTGCTCCCACTGCTTGTACGTACACGGTTTCAGGTTCTTTTTCACTCCCCTCGCCGGGGTTCTTTTCGCCTTTCCCTCACGGTACTGGTTCACTATCGGTCAGTCAGGAGTATTTAGCCTTGGAGGATGGTCCCCCCATATTCAGACAGGATAACACGTGTCCCGCCTTACTCATCGGACTCACAACACCAGTGCTTTCAGATACAGGGCTATCACCTGCTGTGGCCAGCCTTTCCAGACTGTTCTCTTAACACTGATACTGATTAAGGTCCTGGGCTGCTCCCCGTTCGCTCGCCGCTACTGGGGGAATCTCGTTTGATTTCTTTTCCTCGGGGTACTTAGATGTTTCAGTTCTCCCGGTTCGCTTCATTACCCTATGTATTCAGGTAATGATAGTGTGACGAATCACACTGGGTTTCCCCATTCGGAAATCGCCGGTTATAACGGTTCATATCACCTTACCGGCGCTTATCGCAGATTAGCACGTCCTTCATCGCCTCTGACTGCCTAGGCATCCACCGTGTACGCTTATTCGCTTAACCTCACAACCCGAAAGTGTCTTTCTGTACGGGTCGCTGCGCGTCATAATTTCTTTGTCGGGCGGTGCTCGCAATGCTCACATACCTGAGTATGCTCCGCTTGCTGTGCGCCGGCCTTCGCGAAATTATTTAGCTCGCTTCCCCTCGAAAGTGAGTACTTTCAAAGTTGTTCGGCTGAGAGACTCATCAATATTACCTCGGTGATAATATTGATTGTTTCAATTTTTCAGCTTGTTCCGGATTGTTAAAGAGCATAATTGTTAAGCTGACTCTTGAATCAGCTTAATCATTATTTGCAGATGACTTTCACTCACCCGCGCAGACTGGCGTCCCCTAGGGGATTCGAACCCCTGTTACCGCCGTGAAAGGGCGGTGTCCTGGGCCTCTAGACGAAGGGGACATTAGTCAGCTTCGCAGACGCTCTCTGCTCATTTTCTATCAGACAATCTGTGTGAACACTCACATTCCAAATCAACTAGGTAAGGAGGTGATCCAACCGCAGGTTCCCCTACGGTTACCTTGTTACGACTTCACCCCAGTCATGAATCACAAAGTGGTAAGCGCCCTCCCGAAGGTTAAGCTACCTACTTCTTTTGCAACCCACTCCCATGGTGTGACGGGCGGTGTGTACAAGGCCCGGGAACGTATTCACCGTAGCATTCCGATCTACGATTACTAGCGATTCCGACTTCATGGAGTCGAGTTGCAGACTCCAATCCGGACTACGACGTACTTTATGAGTTCCGCTTGCCTTCGCAGGGTCGCTTCCCTTTGTATACGCCATTGTAGCACGTGTGTAGCCCTGCTCGTAAGGGCCATGATGACTTGACGTCATCCCCACCTTCCTCGGTTTATCACCGGCAGTCTCCTTTGAGTTCCCGCCATCACGCGCTGGCAACAAAGGATAAGGGTTGCGCTCGTTGCGGGACTTAACCCAACATTTCACAACACGAGCTGACGACAGCCATGCAGCACCTGTCTCAGAGTTCCCGAAGGCACCAAAGCATCTCTGCTAAGTTCTCTGGATGTCAAGAGTAGGTAAGGTTCTTCGCGTTGCATCGAATTAAACCACATGCTCCACCGCTTGTGCGGGCCCCCGTCAATTCATTTGAGTTTTAACCTTGCGGCCGTACTCCCCAGGCGGTCGACTTAACGCGTTAGCTCCGGAAGCCACGCCTCAAGGGCACAACCTCCAAGTCGACATCGTTTACAGCGTGGACTACCAGGGTATCTAATCCTGTTTGCTCCCCACGCTTTCGCACCTGAGCGTCAGTCTTTGTCCAGGGGGCCGCCTTCGCCACCGGTATTCCTCCACATCTCTACGCATTTCACCGCTACACATGGAATTCTACCCCCCCCCTCTACAAGACTCTAGCTGACCAGTATCAGATGCAATTCCCGGGTTAAGCCCGGGGATTTCACATCTGACTCAATCAACCGCCTGCGTGCGCTTTACGCCCAGTAATTCCGATTAACGCTTGCACCCTCCGTATTACCGCGGCTGCTGGCACGGAGTTAGCCGGTGCTTCTTCTGTCGGTAACGTCAATTGTCAAGGTTATTAACCTTAACACCTTCCTCCCGACTGAAAGTACTTTACAACCCGAAGGCCTTCTTCATACACGCGGCATGGCTGCATCAGGCTTGCGCCCATTGTGCAATATTCCCCACTGCTGCCTCCCGTAGGAGTCTGGGCCGTGTCTCAGTCCCAGTGTGGCTGATCATCCTCTCAGACCAGCTAGGGATCGTCGCCTAGGTGAGCCGTTACCTCACCTACAAGCTAATCCCCATATGGGTTCATCTGATGGTGCGAGGCCCGAAGGTCCCCCGCTTTGGTCCGGAGACATTATGCGGTATTAGCTACCGTTTCCAGTAGTTATCCCCCTCCATCAGGCAGACCCCATACATTACTCACCCGTCCGCCGCTCGTCAGCAGAGAAGCAAGCTTCTCCCTGTTACCGCCCGACTTGCATGTGTTAGGCCTGCCGCCAGCGTTCAATCTGAGCCATGATCAAACTCTTCAATTAAAAGTGTTTGATGCTCAAAGAATTAAACTGTTTACTGCTGCTTATTTCTAAGCTGCTGTATTGGTCACTCTTCAAGACTTCTCAAAAATAATATTTTTTGTGATATGTCCTGCGAGTGCCCACACAGATTGTCTGATAAATTGTTAAAGAGCAGTTGCAACATTCGCTGCCGTTGCCGGTCTTCTGCGTTGTTGCGAGGCTGCGTATATTACGCTTTCCTCATTCGGTGTCAAGTATTTATTTCAGACTTTTCACCTTGTTATCTCAGCGGACTCAGCGTCCTGTGCCGTGACAACGGATGCGAATTATAGGGAGTTTTCATCTGACCGCAAGGGTTAATTTCAATTTTTTTTCCGTTCGCAGATAAAACACCCAATCAGGTTATTTTTTAGGTGATTTTGCGCTTTTTTGTACGGGTTTCAGCAGTGCAGGCAGATCTGCAATACTGTTAATCACAATATCTGCCGCCGCTTCAGCGTCTTTTGTTACCGGTTTTCCGGTACGTACCAATACGGTTGTACCCACTTCAGCTGCACGTCCGGCCAGCATATCGTCAAGTTTATCTCCTACCATATAAGAGTTACCCATATCGATCTTCAGGTGTTTCTGCGCATCCAGCAGCATACCCGGTGCCGGTTTGCGGCAGTTACATACCTGACGAAACTCTTCAACTGTGCCTTCAGGATGATGAGGACAATAATAGATACCATCCAGATCAACGCCGCGATCCGCCAGAGACCAGTCCATCCACTCGGTCAGATGCATAAACTGATCTTCGGTAAACATACCCCGGGCGATACCTGACTGATTTGTGACTATGATTAAGGCATAGCCCATCTGTTTGATGGCCTGCATTGCTTCAATCGCGTTTTCGATAAACCGGAAATCATCAATCTCATGGAGATAGCCGGTGTCTGCGTTAATGGTGCCGTCTCTGTCCAGAAATACTGCGGGGATACCCATGGTTACACTCTTAGTCCGTCATCAATAATGTATTTAGTATCGCTTATTTGATGAGGAATGAGAATGCGGCCTGATAACTAAATCCTGTTGACTTAGCCGTCCAGACATCTTAACATCCGAAAATCATCTGGTGAACAACCAGTTTCACGTAACAAGGTAATAATAATTACATGATAAAGCTGACGAATATAAATAAGGTTTTTCAGCAGGGTCATCGCGAAATACAGGCACTTTCTGATATTAACCTGCACGTCCCGCAAGGGCAGATTTACGGAGTGATCGGTGCTTCCGGCGCCGGAAAAAGTACGCTTATACGCTGTGTGAACATGCTGGAACGGCCGACATCCGGACAAGTACTCGTCGGCGACCGTGATCTCACTAAGATGAACGATAAAGAGTTAACCCGTGCCCGCCGCGGCATCGGCATGATTTTTCAGCATTTTAATCTGTTATCTTCCCGCACCGTGTTCGGGAACATCGCTCTGCCGCTGGAACTTGATCGCGTCCCGGCTGCAGAAATTGAAAAACGGGTTGTGAAACTGCTTGATCTGGTCGGCCTGACCGACAAGCGGGATGCTTACCCGGCGAATCTGTCCGGTGGTCAGAAGCAGCGTGTTGCCATCGCCCGTGCGCTGGCAAATGAACCTGAGGTTTTGCTGTGTGATGAAGCCACCAGCGCACTGGACCCGGCAACCACCCGTTCGATTCTGGAGCTGCTGAAAGATATCAACCGCCGGCTGGAGTTAACTATCCTGCTGATCACCCATGAAATGGATGTGGTAAAACGCATTTGTGACCAGGTGGCGGTTATCAGCGGCGGACAGCTGATTGAACAAAATACGGTGAGTGAAGTGTTCTCTCATCCGAAAACCCCGGTGGCGCAGGCATTTATTGAGTCTACCCTGCACCTGGATGTACCGGAAGATTATCTGGCACGGCTGAAGCCGGAACCGGCGGAAGGACTGGGACCACTGCTGAAACTGGAGTTTGGTGGTCAGTCCGTTGATGCGCCGCTGATCTCGATTGCGTCACGCAAGTTCAATATTGATATCAGCATCCTGAGCTCTCAGATGGATTATGCGGGCGGTGTGAAATTTGGTGTCATGCTGGCAGAGCTGGACGGCAACAGCCCGCAGGATGTTGAAGCGGCCATTGATTTTCTGAAAGAACACCACGTAAAAACAGAGGTTCTCGGTTATGTCTGAAGGAATGATTTTACTGTTGATTAAAGGCATCTGGGAAACCCTGGTCATGACATTTGCATCCGGTTTCCTGGGATTTTTAATCGGCCTGCCGGTGGGGGTACTGTTATATATCACCCGTTCGGGTCAGATTGCAGATAATAAAAGCCTGTACCGGATACTGTCCGTACTGGTCAATATTTTCCGTGCGATCCCGTTCATTATCTTACTGGTGTGGATGATTCCGTTTACCCGGTTAGTTGTTGGTACATCTATCGGGTTACAAGCGGCGATTGTTCCTCTGACTGTCGGTGCGGCACCGTTTATTGCCCGCATGGTGGAAAACGCCCTGCTGGAGATACCGTCAGGTCTGATCGAAGCATCCCGCTCAATGGGTGCCACACCACTGCAGATTGTCAGCAAGATCCTGCTGCCGGAAGCGTTACCGGGACTGATTAACGCAGCGACTATTACGCTGATCACACTCGTGGGTTACTCTGCGATGGGTGGTGCAGTTGGTGCCGGCGGGTTAGGTCAGATTGGTTATCAGTATGGTTATGTCGGATATAACGCTGTTGTTATGAATACGGTATTGGCATTGCTGGTTGTTTTGGTCTTTATTATTCAGGTATGTGGTGATCGCCTGGTTAAAGCGGTAACCCACAAGTAAAACACTCTCCGCGCCGCACTGACTGCGAACGCGTATTACACAGAACGAGGAAAGAAAAGATGGCTTTTAAATTAAAATCGCTTGTCGTTGCCGGGGCTTTGCTGGGTTCATTAGTACTGGCGGGTTGCGGACAGAATGAAAAAGATCCGAAAAGTGTCAAAGTCGGCGTGATTGTCGGTGCTGAACAGCAGGTGGCGGAAGTGGCGAAGAAAGTTGCCAAAGACAAATACGGTCTGAATGTCGAGCTGGTTACTTTCAATGACTATGTCATGCCGAATGAAGCGCTCAGCCGTGGTGATATCGACCTGAACGCATTCCAGCATAAGCCGTACCTGGATCAGCAGATTAAAGATCGTAACTATAAGTTAACCACTGTAGGTAATACCTTTGTTTATCCGATTGCCGGTTATTCAAAGAAAATCAAATCACTGGATGAATTACAGGACGGTGCTCAAATCGCCCTGCCGAATGACCCGACCAACCTCGGCCGTTCACTGCTGTTATTACAGAAGCAGGGATTGATCAAACTGAAAGAAGGCACCGGTCTGCTGCCGACCGTTCTTGATGTGGCTGAAAACCCGAAAGGTCTGAAACTGATTGAGCTGGAAGCCCCGCAGCTGCCACGTTCACTGGATGATAATAAGATCGACCTGGCCGTGATCAACACGACCTACGCCAGCCAGATCAATTTAACCCCGGCTAAAGACGGCTTATTTGTCGAGGATAAAGATTCACCTTACGTCAACATTATTGTCTCCCGTGAAGATAATAAAGACAGCGAAGCTGTGAAACAATTTGTTCAGGCGTATCAGTCAGATGAAGTCTTTAACGAAGCAGATAAAGTCTTCAACGGCGGTGCGGTGAAAGGCTGGTAAAAGACAGGGAATTCAGAATAACCTCTAAATCCTTTTCTCTTTAATCAAAGAATATTACACTGAGGGTGAACAATTGTTCACCCTTTTTGTTTTGCTATGAACATGAAATGCTCTCTTATAAATAATAATACTTCATCTTCTCTTACTTTTCTGTTTTGTACAGCCAGAGGATTTCTTTCCATGCGAGTGCTTATTATCAGCCTGCTTGCTCTTCTTATGGCGGGATGTTCTTTCCGTCAGAGTCATTCTGAGCAGGAACAAGCGCAATATGCCGATATGCGGCTGAAAAAACCGGCCGGTAAAAAAGCCAAATCAACATCCGCAGCATCACGCGTCAAACTCTATACCCGCCCGGAAGAATTGCTGGGTAAACCTTTCCGTGACCTTGGCGTGGTTTTGGGTCAGAATTGCCCGGAAGCGGCAAAATCTGCACAGTCCGGTATTCCGGCAGCCCGGAAGCAAATGCTGTACCGGGCCGGAAAACTGAAAGCAGATGCCGTGTTACTCCATCAGTGTGCCGTGACACCCGCGCAGGGTTGTAAGCAACTGACGGTATGTGAAGGTACTGCGATTAAGGTTGATGATGTCTGAGTTTTCATTTTCCCCCGTTGGTTTTATCCGCTCACCGTGGCAGGAAAAATTTGCGATCCCGCGCCAGCCCGGGCTGGTTGAGGACGGAACAGGGGAGCTGCACTTTGTTGCACCCTATAATCACGCCGATTGCGTGCGCGGACTGGAACAATTCAGTCACGTGTGGGTTATCTTTGTCTTCCATGATATTCCGGCAGGCAGCTGGCGTCCGCTCGTACGTCCGCCGCGCCTTGGCGGTAATGCCAAAATGGGCGTGTTTGCCACCCGCTCCACTTTCCGCCCGAATCCGATCGGAATGTCGCTGGTTGAACTGAAAGAAGTCTGTTACGACGGCGATACCGCCTACCTTTCTCTCGGTAGTCTGGATCTGCTTAACGGCACACCCGTGCTGGATATCAAACCCTATCTGCCTTATGCTGAATCCGTCCCCGGAGCACTGGCCGGTTTTGCTCAGGAAGAGCCCCCGGCGGATATGCCGATCGTATTCAGTACTGCGGCACAGCAATTCATAACGGCTCAGGCCGCACAATATCCTGATCTGGCCCGTTTTATCACTCAGGTACTGGCGCAGGACCCGCGCCCGGCGTATAAAAAACAACAGGCTGACGATAAAATCTATGCCGTCCACCTGCTGGATTTAAATGTCCGCTGGCATATCCGTGATGGCGTAACCGAAGTCATCAGTCTGGAAAAACGCTAAAACGCGATTCCCCTCTTTTGGGGCGCGGCAGTCACTGGTAAACTGTCAGGCTTAATTTCACTTCTGCGCAGAATACCTCTGCGATAAGACATGTTTGTCGTTCTAATGGAACCTAAATAATGCGTACTACCCAATATCTGCTCTCTACTCTGAAAGAGACCCCTGCTGACGCCGAAGTGGTCAGTCATCAGCTGATGCTGCGCGCCGGGATGATCCGTAAACTTGCCTCAGGTCTGTACAACTGGATGCCGACCGGTGTCCGCGTATTACGCAAAGTTGAGAAGATCGTGCGTGAAGAGATGGAAAATGCCGGTTCGCTGGAAATTTCCATGCCGGTCGTTCAGCCCGCAGATTTATGGCTGGAGAGCGGACGCTGGGAACAGTACGGTCCGGAGCTGCTCCGTATCACCGATCGCGGCGATCGCCAGTTTGTACTGGGTCCTACGCACGAAGAAGTGGTCACGGATATCATCCGTAACGAAGTGACATCTTATAAACAGCTGCCGCTGAATGTGTTCCAGATCCAGACTAAATTCCGTGATGAAGTTCGTCCGCGTTTTGGCGTGATGCGCTCCCGTGAATTTATCATGAAAGATGCATACTCTTTCCACCTGACTCAGGATTCACTCCAGGAAACGTACGATACGATGTATCAGGCGTACAGTAAGATCTTCAATCGTATCGGGCTGGATTTCCGTGCGGTAATGGCAGATACCGGCTCTATCGGCGGAAGTGCATCCCACGAATTCCAGGTACTGGCACAGAGCGGCGAAGATGATGTTATTTTCTCCTCTGAATCAGATTACGCAGCCAATATTGAGCTGGCAGAAGCGGTCTGCAATATCACTGAGCGCCCTGCGCCGCAGAAAGCGATGGAACTGGTTGATACACCAAACGCGAAAACTATCGCGGAGCTGGTTGAACAGTTTAATCTGCCGGTTGAAAAAACCGTCAAAACCCTGATCGTTCACGGCAGCAAAGAGAGCGGTCACAAACTGGTTGCACTGCTGGTGCGCGGCGATCACGAACTCAACGAAGTGAAAGCGGAAAAACACCCGCTGGTTGCCGCTCCGCTGGAATTTGCAACCGAAGAAGAGATCCGCGCAGCCCTGAATGCCGGTCCGGGTTCACTGGGACCGGTTAATCTGCCGCTGCCGGTGGTGGCTGACCGTACCGTTGCCATGATGAGTGATTTCGGTGCCGGTGCAAATATCGACGGCAAACACTATTTCGGTATCAACTGGGAGCGTGATGCCGCTCTGCCGGAAGTCGCTGATATCCGTAATGTGGTCGCCGGTGACCCGAGCCCGGACGGCAAAGGCACACTGATGATCAAACGCGGGATTGAAGTCGGTCATATCTTCCAGCTCGGTAAAAAATATTCCGAAGCACTGAAAGCGACAGTTCAGAATGAAGCCGGTCACAATGAAGTCGTCTTTATGGGTTGTTACGGCATCGGGGTGACCCGTATTGTCGCAGCAGCGATTGAGCAGAACTTCGATGATCGCGGTATTATCTGGCCGGATGCCATTGCTCCGTTCCAGGTTGCGCTGCTGCCGATGAATATGCACAAGTCTTACCGCGTGAAAGAAGTGGCGGAGAAACTCTACGCAGACCTGACCGCTCAGGGTATTGAAGTGATCTTTGATGACCGTAAAGAGCGTCCGGGTGTGATGTTTGCGGATATGGAACTGATGGGTATCCCGCATACTATCGTTATCGGCGATCGTAACCTCGACAGCGGTGTGGTGGAATACAAATACCGCCGCAGCGAAGATAAATCCCTGATCGCACTGGATGATATTGTCAGTGTGCTGAAAGAGAAAATCATTACTGCCTGATTATCAGCGCGGTGAATGCAAAAAGGCTGAACATTTGTTCAGCCTTTTTTATTTCTGCCGGATTCCGGAGAACTTACTGACAGCTGCGTGATTTATCCAGTACAGATTTACCGGTCTGAATCAGCGCCTGATCAAACTGACCGTCTTCCATGGACGGACGGATGGTGTAATACCCTTCCACTTCCAGATAGACCGGTTTGCCGCCTTCGACACCCAGCTTACCGTAACCCTGCTCTAAACCAATATTGCCCGGCACCGAGTAAACCACGCCGGTCTGACAATCTTTAAAGGTTGCCGCATCGGCCATATAGCGGTATTCGCCTTTCAGCTGTAACGGTTTCACCATTTTCAGGGTGTAGTTCATGTCTGATTTAACCGGATTGCCGTCAATATCCAGCATCACCAGCGATTTATCCTGCGGATCATAATAAGCACGCTGCCCGGCGGTATCGGTCAGACGCAGTTTTTCGCCGTCTTTCGCCCAGGTCCCGGTTTCAAAGAAGGTCTGGTTGCCGTCACGGGTTTGCAGATAAGTGCGCTGCATAACATAAGTGCCGTCACCTTCCAGTAAAACGGTCACATCCATGCCGGAGCAATCCGCACACGGAACCACGCCGTTATACGCACGATCAAGAACATGGACTTCCGGTGCCGGTGGCACAACGACTGTCGAACTACAGGCCGTAATGCTGAAAATACCTGCTGCCAATAAGAGTTTTGTTAGATTTTTCATGTATTCCCCCTGAACATCTGATGAGGTAATGTTAGCAAAAGGATTGTCAGTTTTTGTATATTCATACGTTTTCAGACAATTACGCATTTTTATTTTTAAATTGGCAATGATTTTATCCAAAACAGTGATAAACAGTATGTTTTGCTGATAATAAAATGTAATCAGTAATAGCCAATATGATAACTATGATATAGTCTTCCCGGAGCGATGAGGCTATTTGAATAACCATCCGCGGATGATACCGCGAGCGAAAGTATGGTGAGGGAATATGTCTGCAGAAAATGAATATCAACCAATTAATTGTGATGACTATGACAACCTCGAACTGGCCTGCCAGCATCATATGGTACTGGAAGTGACCTTACAGGGGGGCGATGTTCTGACAGGAAAAGCGACCGATTTGGTGCTCCGGAAGAAAGTGGAATACCTTGTTGTCACGATTGACAACGAATTACGGGAGCTTCGTCTGGACGCCATTGTCAGCTTCAGTCATCCCGACCTGGGAACAGTGGTTATTGATCACTCACCGTCCTGAATAACTCTGCAACCCCGTCCGCGGGGTTGTTTTTTTCCTGCATAATCATCAGTTCTGCCTCATCCGTTTCCCCCTCTTTCGTCACAAAGACCCCGACCGCCGCAATCAGCGTATCGTTATACCAGAGCAGCGGTGTACGTTCGCGCAGCCAGGGGGCAACACCGGATTCCTGCCACAGCTTTTTGGCGGAACGCCCGCGATCACGCCCGCTGATATGATAATGCCCCTGCAAACCGAACCGGACAGTCACCTGCTCATCCGGGCGCGGCGGGCGCACCACAGATACCACATCCTGCGGATTGAGCGTTTCCGTCACCCGCAAAATTCCGGCATCATCCGGCAATGACAAAGCAGAATGAAGATCCCACGGCAGGCAATATGCTGATAACCCGGCAGTTTTCTCTGTCACATACAGTTTGTTCCGGTAGCGGCGGATAGTGACCGGTTTCAGACAGTAACCCGGTTCGGCATCCGCTTTTGCCAGTGCCACTTCCTGCCAGAGCAGTGTCAGCTGGTGTTGTGACGGCATCTGCACACCACAGTGTTTCAGCCAGCGGCGCAGTACCGCGTTGCGTTTTGCCGTTCCGGCACTGAGCAGCGGGATAAAAGACAGGCCATTATCAGAACCGGTTAACTGCGTGAGTTCCGGTTGCAGAAGTTCATCCAGCAGGGCTTCCTGTTCGCCGCAAAGCGCAGCACTGCGGGATACCACCTGCGCAAAATGCGGCCAGCGGGCATTCAGTTGCGGTAATACCTCATGACGCAGGAAATTGCGGTCATAGCGGATATCCTGATTGCTGTCATCTTCCACCCGGGAAAGGTGATGATACGCCGCATACTGCTCGAGCTGAGCACGGCTGAAGGTGAGTAACGGGCGGATCAGCAGATTACGGCCAAATGGCATCTGTTCCGGCATGGCGGACAGACCGGCAGGGCCGCTGCCGCGTTTTAAGGCGAGAAAAAAGGTTTCGCTCTGATCGTCCAGATGCTGGGCTGTCACCAGCACCTCATCCGGGGCGATCACATCACGGAATGCCTGATAACGGGCATCTCTGGCGGCGGCTTCAATCCCTTTTTTACGGGGATCCACCTGTACGCGGCACACCTGAAACGGAACAGACAGTGTCCCGCAGAATGTCCGGCAGTGCTCCGCCCAGCCATCCGCCAGCGGGTTTAATCCGTGATGAATGTGGACTGCCCGCAACCGCAGCGCAGGACGTTCAGCAGCCTGCCACTGCCGCAGAGCATGCAGCAGGACAACAGAATCAAGCCCGCCGCTCAGCCCCGCCAGTATTGCCTGCTGGGAGGCAAACACCCGGCGGAACACGGCAGACAGTGACTCACAAAAGGCAGTATCCACAACCGGTTATCAGCAGTAGCCGTAGCTCATCAGGCGCTCATAGCGGCGATTCACCAGCGACTCGCTGTCCAGTTTATCCAGCTCTGCCAGATCAGACAGGATCTGCGCTTTCAGGGATGCGGCAACCGCTTCATAATCACGGTGCGCGCCGCCCAGCGGCTCAGGGATCACATTGTCGATCAGTTTCAGTTCTTTCAGACGCGGAGCGGTGATCCCCATTGCTTCTGCCGCGATTGGCGCTTTATCCGCGCTTTTCCACAGAATAGAGGCACAGCCTTCCGGTGAAATCACAGAATATGTGCTGTATTGCAGCATATTCACTTTGTCACCGACAGCAATTGCCAGCGCGCCGCCGGAACCGCCTTCCCCGACCACAGTACAGACAGCCGGTACTTTCAGACGGGACATTTCACGCAGGTTGCGGGCGATCGCTTCAGACTGACCGCGCTCTTCCGCACCCACGCCCGGATAGGCTCCCGGGGTGTCGATAAAGGTGATCACCGGCAGATTAAAGCGTTCGGCCAGTTCCATCAGGCGCAGCGCCTTGCGGTAACCTTCCGGTGCCGGCATGCCGAAGTTACGACGGATTTTCTCTTTGGTTTCACGGCCTTTCTGATGGCCGATAATCATCACCGGACGACCGTCGAGACGGGCAATCCCGCCGACAATCGCTTTGTCATCCGCATATGCGCGGTCGCCTGCCAGTTCCTGAAAATCGGTAAAGATCAGTTTGACGTAATCCAGGGTATACGGGCGACGCGGATGGCGTGCCAGCTGAGCTATCTGCCATGCACCCAGGTCAGCGAAAATCTTACGTGTCAGTTCCAGACTCTTCGCCCGTAAGCGTTCAACTTCTTCGTCAAGATTGATATCGAGTGATTCATCCTGGCGGCTGACCGCGGTCAGCGAATCAATTTTCGCCTCTAACTCGGCAATCGGCTGTTCAAAATCCAGAAAATTAAGACTCATAATGTTCCTATTTTAGTCAAATTCTAATTCTACCTGCTCATTACCCAGCAGAGTCCGCAGATCTGTCAGAAGGGTATCGGTCGGAGTAACCCGCCAGGTGGCACCGAAACGCATCCGCGCTCTGGCATCGTCCTTCTGGTAATAAAGGTGAACCGGTATTGTCCCGGAGCGGTGCGGTTCAAGTGCACCGCGCAACCGGTGCAGCAGTTGTTCGTCAATTTGCCTGTCCGTAAGCGAGATAGCAAGCCCGCGTGCATATTTTTCGCGTGCTTCGCTGATATCCAGCAGTTCCCTGACCACCATTTTAAGCCCGCCGCTGAAATCATCAAAGCTGACCTGCCCGGAGGCAATCAGAATGCGATCCTGTTCAAGCAGGTGCTGATAACGTTCCAGTGCATCGGAAAATAGCATAATTTCCAGCCGGCCGGAACGATCATCGAGGGTACAGACACCAATCCGGTTTCCCCGTTTGGTGGTAATCACCTTAGAAGCCAGCACCAGACCAACCACCGTGGTCATCTGACCGCGGGGCGTCGGGTTAACATCTTTCAGGCGCAAGCCATGAGTATAGCGCTCAATTTCTTTCAGATAACGGTTTATCGGGTGTCCGGTAAGATACAACCCGAGCGTTTCCCGCTCTCCTTCGAGGATAATTTCTTCCTGCCATTTCGGAATATTGGCATAGGAACGTTCCACCTGTTCCGGCGCCTCCGCCAGTACCCCGAACATATCCGCCTGACCGGTGGCTTCCGCTTTGGCGTGCTGATCCGCTGCTTTCAGCGCATCCTCCAGCGAGGACATCAGCGCAGCACGATGCGGACCCAACCGGTCAAACGCGCCGGACATAATGAGTTTTTCCATTACGCGGCGGTTCAGTTTTTTGATATCAGTGCGGGCACACAAATCAAAGATATCCTTGAAATGTCCGTCTTTACGGGCTTCCAGAATCGCTTCAATCGGCCCTTCACCGACACCTTTAATCGCGCCGATACCATAGACTATCTCACCTTCATCATTGACATGGAAGTGATACAGCCCGCTGTTGATATCCGGCGGCAATACTTTCAGCCCCATCCGCCAGCATTCGTCCACCAGCCCGACAACTTTTTCCGTATTATCCATATCCGCTGTCATTACAGCGGCCATAAATTCAGCCGGATAGTGCGCCTTAAGCCACAGTGTCTGATAGGAAACCAGCGCGTAAGCGGCGGAGTGAGATTTGTTAAACCCGTAACCGGCGAATTTTTCCACCAGGTCAAAGATCTTCATGGACAGTTCGGCATCCACGCCGTTTTTCACTGCGCCCTCTTCAAATACCGAGCGCTGTTTTGCCATCTCTTCCGGCTTTTTCTTACCCATCGCACGACGCAGCATATCCGCGCCGCCCAGCGTATAGCCCGCCAGCACCTGGGCAATCTGCATCACCTGTTCCTGATACAGAATAATACCGTACGTCGGTTCCAGTACCGGTTGCAGTGACTCATGCTGCCATTCCACATCCGGGTAAGAGATAGCCTCGCGTCCGTGTTTACGGTCGATAAAGTTATCCACCATGCCCGATTGCAGCGGGCCGGGACGGAACAGTGCCACCAGGGCTATCATATCTTCAAAGCTGTCCGGACGCAGACGTTTGATCAGATCTTTCATGCCGCGGGATTCAAGCTGGAAAACCGCAGTGGTTTCCGAGCGTTGCAGCATATCAAAGCTTTTCTGGTCATCGAGCGGGATAGCCGCGATATCAACCGGCGGCTTACCTTTTTTCTCGTTGCGCGGGTTAATCATCCCCAGCGCCCAGTCGATAATCGTCAGCGTACGCAGGCCGAGGAAGTCGAATTTCACCAGACCGGCATATTCCACGTCGTTTTTATCAAACTGAGTGACCGGGTTATTCCCCTCCGGGTCGCAGTAAAGCGGCGCGAAATCCGTAATTTTTGTTGGTGCTATCACCACGCCACCGGCGTGTTTACCGGCGTTACGCGTTACCCCTTCCAGGATACGCGCCATGTCGATCAGCGCCCTGACTTCTTCATCAGCTTCATACACTTCGCCGAGCTGCGGCTCTGCCGCAAAGGCTTTTTCCAGTGTCATGCCCGGATCAGGCGGCACCAGTTTAGAGATCCTGTCGACAAACCCGTACGGATGCCCCAGTACACGACCGACATCGCGGATCACCGCTTTTGCGGCCATGGTACCGAAAGTAATGATCTGAGAAACCGCATCACGACCGTACATTTCTGCCACGTGATCAATCACGCGGTCACGTTTTTCCATACAGAAGTCGACGTCGAAGTCAGGCATGGAAACACGTTCCGGGTTCAGGAACCGTTCGAACAGGAGGTCGAACTCCAGCGGGTCCAGATCGGTGATTTTCAGGGAGTACGCCACCAGTGAACCGGCACCGGAACCACGTCCCGGACCTACCGGCACATTGTTATCCTTCGACCACTGGATAAACTCCATCACGATCAGGAAGTAGCCGGGGAAGCCCATCTGGTTGATCACTTTCAGTTCAATATCCAGACGCTCGTCATATTCCGGACGGCGCTGTGCACGCACTTCCGGGTCAGGGAACAGGAACGCCAGGCGCTCTTCCAGTCCCTCTTTCGAACGTTTGACCAGATAATCTTCCGTGCTCATATCTCCGGTCGGGAATTGCGGCAGGAAATACTCGCCGAGACGGATAGTGACGTTACAACGCTTAGCAATTTCGACGCTGTTCTGCAGTGCTTCCGGGATATCGGCGAATAACTCGCACATCTCGTCCTCACTGCGCAGATATTGCTGAGGGCTGTAGAGTTTCGGGCGTTTCGGGTCCGCTAATGTATAACCATCGTGAATAGCAACGCGGATTTCATGGGCGTCAAAATCTTCACTGCTGATAAAGCGGACATCATTGGTCGCCACCACCGGCAGGGATTTCTCTGTCGCCAGCTGTACAGCAGCATGCAGATAGCTTTCCTCATCCTGGCGGCCGGTCCGGATAAGCTCCAGATAGAAGCTGTCCGGGAAATGGGTCTGCCAGAATTCCAGCGCCTGATCCACCAGCACGCTGTTACCGCGCAGCAGAAATTTACCGACATCCCCTTTACGTCCGCCGGAGAGAATAATCAACCCGTCTTTGTGATTAACCAGCCAGTCGCGCTGAATGGTCGGCCCCTGCGCACCGTAGCCATTCTGGTAGGCTTCTGAGATAAGCAGGGTCAGGTTCTGATAACCGGTGTTATTGCGTGCCAGAATCGTGAGCGAAGCCAGTTCGTCACCCAGCAGTTCGCTTTCCATCAGGAAATCCGCGCCGACAATCGGTTTCACCCCGGCGCCGTGCGCACTGCCGTAAAATTTCACCAGCCCGCACAGGTTGGTAAAATCCGTAATCGCCATCGCCGGCATATTCATCGACGCCACTTTTTTGACCAGCGGCCCGGTTTTCGCCAGCCCGTCGATCATGGAATAGTCGCTGTGAATATTAAGATGAATAAAACGCGGTTCCGCCATTACGCCATCCTCACTGACTGATACCGGCCAGCGCACGGCGGACCGGGCCGAAACTGGTTCGGTGATGCTCTGTCACGCCATACTGCGCCAGCATCTCAAGATGCAGCGCCGTCGGGTAACCTTTGTGTTTTGCAAATCCGTACTGCGGAAATAGTTTATCCAGCTCCGCCATTTCACGATCCCGCGTGACTTTTGCCAGTATCGATGCCGCACTGATTTCCGGTACCAGTCCGTCACCTTTGATCACCGCCTGAGCGGGAACACCGAAATCCGGCGCTTTATTACCATCCACCAGCACAAATCCCGGACACACCGGTAATCCGGCCACCGCCCGCTGCATGGCCAGGAATGTGGCCTGCAGGATATTGATCTGATCAATTTCAGCGGCTTCCGCACGGCCGATACTCCAGTACAGTGCTTTTTCCTGAATTTCAGCAAACAGCCGCTCACGTTTCTTTTCGGTGAGTTTTTTGGAGTCCGCCAGACCTACAACCGGGTTTTGCGGATCAAGGATAACGGCGGCGGTCACCACCGCGCCGACCAGCGGCCCGCGGCCGACTTCATCGACACCGGCAATCAGTGCCGCGTCAGGATAAACAAAATCCATTAATTACTCGCTATATCTGATACGGCTTGTGCGGCCTGATTATCCGCATCAAGACGGATTTTCTGATGTAATTCCAGGAAGGTTTCTCTGAGTTTATCCACTGCCTCTCCGCCCTGCAACAGCGGCAGCAGTGCATTTGCCAGCAGATCGCTGCGGCACTCATCCTGTAAAAGTTCCGGTACAATTTCGCGTCCGGCCAGCAGGTTAGGCAGCGACACATACGGGGTTTTGACCAGCCGTTTTGCCAGCCAGAACGTAAACGGCTTCATACGGTAGCCCACCACCATCGGGCATTTTGCCAGCATGCACTCCAGTGCCGCCGTACCTGATGCCAGCAGTGCGGCATCCGAGGCAATCATCGCGTCACGGGCACGGCCGTCAAGCAGATGCACATCCAGTTCCGGTGCAATTTCCTGTTTGATAGCTTCAAATTCGGCACGGCGTTTCGCATTCACCAGCGGTACCACAATCTGTAAATCCGGCAGTGATTGCCGCAGCAGTTGCGCGGTTTTCAGGAAATCACCGCTGAGCATCGAGACTTCCGCATGGCGGCTGCCCGGCAGCATTGCCAGACACGGCGCGGACTGTTCCAGCCCCAGAGCATCACGCGCTGCGGCTTTATCCGGCTGTAACGGCAGTGCATCTGCCATGGTATGCCCGATAAAACGGCACGGCACATTGTATTTATCGTAAAACGCTTTTTCGAACGGCAGGAAAGCCAGCACCAGATTAGTCGCTTTGGCAATCTTAAAGACCCGGTTTTGCCGCCACGCCCAGACAGACGGGCTGACATAGTGGATCGTTTTGATCCCGGAAGATTTTAACCGCCCTTCCAGGGTGATATTAAAATCCGGTGCATCAATGCCGACAAAGACATCCGGTTTGAGTTCACGGAAACGCCGGGTGAGATCACGGCGGATGGAGAGCAGGCGCGGCAGGCGGCCAAGCACCTCCACAATGCCCATCACCGCCAGTTCTTCCATTTCATACCAGGTTTCACAGCCTTCCGCCTGCATCAGCGGACCGGCAACCCCCATGAAACGAACATCCGGATATTTTTCTTTCAGTGCACGCATTAACCCTGCACCGAGAATGTCACCGGAGGTTTCTCCGGCGACAATACCTATCGTGAGCGGACGAGGTGATACCGACATGGCAGCCCCCGCAATTACGGACGGATGATCCCGCGTTCAGCGGTATCCAGGAAGTCAGCGAACGCTTTTACGTGGACGTTTTCTTTCGCCAGTTCAGCTAACTGTACTTTGGCTTCTGCCAGCGTCAGATTACTGCGGTACAGAACCTTATACGCATTCTGTAACGCACTGATATCATCTTTATCAAAACCACGGCGTTTAAGGCCGATAGCATTGAGTCCGAAAGCGGTCACATGGTTACCCTGCGCGATTAAGAACGGCGGGATATCCTGTGCCACACCGGAACAGCCGCCGACCATTACGTGGGCACCGATACGGCAGAACTGATGAACAGCCGATAAACCACCCAGGATAACATAGTCATCCAGAGTGACATGACCCGCCAGGGTTCCGTTGTTGGCAATGATACAGTGGTTGCCGATCACACAGTCGTGAGCAACATGCGCATTGATCATCAGCAGGTTGTCGTTACCGATACGGGTAACGCCGGTGTCCTGCGCGGTGCCGCGATGAATAGTCACACTTTCGCGGATACGGTTACGATCACCGATTTCGACGCGGGTCGGTTCACCATTGTATTTCAGATCCTGGTTTATCTCACCAATGGAGGCAAACTGGAAAATCTGGTTATCGCGACCAATTTTGGTATGACCATTAATCACAACATGGGACTTAATTTCAGTCCCTTCACCGATCTCAACATCCGCACCAATACAGCAGAAAGGACCGATGGTGACATTGGCACCAATAACGGCACCGTCTTCGATAATGGAAGACGGGTGAATCCGGGCGGTTTTATCGATCATTTATTACCCCTCACGGCGGCGTGCACACATCATGGTAGCTTCGCAGGCAACTTCTCCGTCAACTTTCGCAACACCCGTGAAACGGGCAACGCCGCGGCGTTCCTTATGGAAAGTCACTTCGAGGATCATCTGGTCTCCCGGCAGTACCGGGCGTTTAAAGCGACAGTCATCAATGGCGGCAAAATAATACAGTTCACCCGGCTCTAATTTACCCAGGCTTTTGAACGCCAGAATGCCGGTGGCCTGAGCCATCGCTTCCAGAATAAGAACGCCCGGAAAAATCGGTTTGCCCGGGAAGTGCCCCTGGAAAAACGGCTCATTAAACGATACGTTTTTCACGGCACGTAAAAATTTACCTTCTTCAAAATCCAGCACGCGATCCACTAATAAAAACGGATACCGGTGCGGAAGAAGCTCTAAAATTTCATCAATTTTGAGAGTATGGTTGTCACTCATCAGAATACTCTTCCTGTCTCTTTGTCATATGTCTTATTAATAACACGGCCTGCTATACCCGTCACGCGGTTAGCAGGCCGCAAAAATACCGCAAAATGCGCTGTTATTTATCGTCGTTATCCAGCTGCCGTTCGACCGCCTTGAGGCGTTTATTCATTTCGCTGATATTCATCACCAGCGCGGCAGTTTTACGCCATGTTTTGTTTGGCTGTAACGGAATACCGGAGGAGTATACACCCGGTTCGGTGATAGGCCGCATTACCATGCCCATGCCTGTCACAACGACGCGATCGCAGATTTCCATATGACCATTAATGACGCTTGCTCCGCCAATCATACAGTTGCGGCCGATTTTCAGGCTCCCGGCCATAATCACGCCACCGGCTACTGCGGTGTTGTCGCCGATTATGACGTTATGGGCAATCTGGCACTGGTTATCAATGATAACACCATTGCCGATCACCGTGTTTTCTAATGCACCACGGTCGATAGTGGTACAGGAGCCGATTTCAACCCGGTCGCCGATAATGACGGAACCCAGCTGAGGGATTTTTACCCACTGACCGCGATCGTTGGCATATCCGAATCCGTCCGCACCGATAACGGTGTTGGAGTGAACCAGGCAGCCTTCACCCATCACAATCCCGTGGTATACAGTGACATTTGCCCAGATACGGGTTTTGGCACCGATTTTGGTATTCTTGCCGACAAACGAACCTGCGCCGATGATGACATCGTCACCCAGGACAACGCCGGACTCAATCACAGCATTCGCACCGACTGACACATTCGCCCCGAGTGAGGCTGACGGATCAATCACCGCAGACGGATGAATACTGTCAGCCGGAGCCGGTGTGGTATCCATAATCTGCGCCATGTGCGCATACGCCAGGTACGGATCTTTGACCACAAGGGCCGCAACCTGACAAAACGGTAAATCGTCTTCACGCAATACCACAGCACCCGCCTGACAACCGGCCAGTTTTTCCCGGTAACGGGCATCAGACAGAAAGGTAATTTGCCCGCTGTTTGCTGAATGCATAGGCGCGATACCGGTGATGACGAGACCGCCATCACCGTGTAACGTTGCATTCAACTGCTGAGCGAGATCAGCTAATCGAATGGAAGACATTAATTATTTAACCTGTTTCAGAACATCAGCAGTGATATCAATGCCGGAAACGGAATATGCAACCGCGTTAGCATCGATCACAACATCATATCCGCCTTTTGAAGCAACAGATTTCACTGCATCTTCAACACGTTTCATGACTTTGTTACGCTCTTCCATCTGACGGCGCTGGAAGTCCTGATCAAATGACTGGGCTTTTTTCGCGAAGTCAGCACGTTTGGTATCGAATTCACCGGCCAGTTTCTGACGCTCGCTGTCTTTCATGGACGCGCCGTCTTTCTGGAGTTTCTGAGCACGGGTCTGCAGATCTTTTTCTAAGCTCTGCAGTTCAGTACCACGGCTTTTGAATTCGTTTTCCAGTTGTTTTGCTGCCGCTTCACGGCCCGGCATTTTCTGGACAACTTCACCGATATTGACAACCGCGATCTTGTCAGCAGCCTGAGCAGCACCGGCAGACATCGCTAATACCATACCTACGCTGGCAGCAGTTAATAACTTTTTCACAATAAAACCCCTTAAACACCATTTACTGGTTGGATATTAAACCCAATGGTAAAGATTCCCTTTGCACACTGAGCGTACTGGTTATTACGTATGGTAACCCTGTACCGCAATTACCAGGTCTTACCGATATTAAACTGGAACTGTTCTGTCCGGTCACCCTGGTAGTCTTTGATTGGCTTCGCATACGAGAAGACCAATGGTCCGAGCGGAGAAATCCACTGGAACGCGACACCGGCGGAGACACGGATGTTCCCTGCTTTACTGTAATCAGGAATACCATACTTCTGCATGAGCTCAGTATTGTCCCAGTTGGTATCCCACACTGTACCGGCATCCATAAAGAGTGATGTGCGGACAGAATTCGTGTATTTTTCGTCGATAAACGGTGTCGGTGTGATCAGTTCCATACTGGCCACCGCCATTGCGTTACCCCCGATAGCATCACGGGACGGGCTGTCATTGCGTAACTTATCGGATGCTCCGTCATAATAGACCGCTTTCGGACCGATAGTATTGGAACGGAAACCGCGGACAGTACCGGAACCACCTGCATAGAAGTTCTCATAGAACGGCAGTTCTTTGCCGCCGAGACCATCACCGAAGCCTAAACGACCGCGGCCCATCACAACCCAGCTGCCGTTTTCGTCAATCGGGTAGTAACCGGTGGTATCTGCGATCAGTTTATAGTATTCGTTATCAGAGCCCGGAATCGTGACTTTCGCACTCACGGTGGATTTCACACCGGAGGTCGGGAAGTAGCCGCGGTCAAGGTTGTTATAAACCCAGGCGGTTGTAAACGTGAAGTCATCGGCACGGAATTCTGCACGATCTTTATAGTTCGGATCTTCACCCATTGAGTGCAGATAACGCCACATATTAACCTGCGGTTCCATACGTGACAGGGTGTTATGCACATAACCCAGACCTAAACGGAAAGAGTTATTTTCGTTGATCGGGAAGCCGAGCGTACCATCCACACCATAGGTTTTGTTGGTGTAACCGGACAAGTCCGCATCATCAGCACGGAAGTCGTTATAGAAGATACGACCACCGAGACTCACACCATCTACGGTGAAGAACGGGTCAGTCAGTGACAGTTCCGCGTAAGTGGAGTAATCGTTTTTACTGGCGTTAGCACCGACCTGATAACCGGTACCTAACCAGTTATCCTGGGTGACACCCACCTGGAAGCTGACGCCGCTTTCAGTACCAAAGCCCACACCAAAGTTCAGGGAACCGGTGTTACGCTCTTTGACTTTATAGACAACGTCGACCTGATCCGGCACACCCGGCACACGCTGGGTTTCCACCTCAACGGTTTCAAAGTAACCGGTACGGTTCAGACGCTCTTTACCGGCCTCGACCAGATCGTTACCTAACCATGCCCCTTCCATCTGACGCATTTCACGGCGCAGAACGGAGTCTTTACTCACGTCGTTACCGGCGAAACGGATCTGGCGGACATAGAAACGGTTACCGGCATCCACATTTACATGCAGAACCACGGTTTTGTCGGCTTCATTAATTTCCGGCTGGGTCATGACGCGCGGATATGCATAGCCATAGCGGCCGAGCATATTTTTGACATCATTCTCCATTTTGGTGACCTGCGCACCGTTATAGAGTGAACCCGGCTCAATCGCAGTCAGCTCAGTAATTTCAGCGGAGTGACCTGCGGTTTCACCCGCAACCTGAACACCGGCAATCTGATACTGATCGCCTTCGGTCACGTTGATGGTGATATAGATACCTTTTTTATCCGGCGTCAGGCTGACCTGAGTCGAATCGATATTGAATTTCGCGTAACCGCGATCCAGATAGAAGCTGCGCAGGGTTTCGAGATCACCGGCCAGTTTCTGTTTCTGGTATTTCTGGTCAGCCGCCAGGTTCCACCACGGCACATCATCGCGCAGCTGGAAACGGTTAACCAGTTCAGCGGTGGTAAACTGTGTGTTACCAACGATATTGATCTGCTGAATAGTTGCGGAAACCCCTTCCGCAAAGACGAATTTCACGTCAATACGGTTGCGCGGCAGTGGTGTGACAACAGCTTTTACTGTTGCGTTGTATTTACCGACGCTGTGATAGAAGTCTTCCAGTCCCTTTTCAATGTTTGACAGCATCGTCCGGTCAAGGGCTTCCCCGACGCGGATACGGGATGCTTCCAGGTTCTGTTTGAGCATGTCGTCCTTCACGGATTTGTTACCCGAGAAGGTGATATTTGCAATGGTCGGACGTTCCTTCACCTGAACCAGCAGTACATTACCATCACGCAGGACGCGGACATCCTCAAAGTTACCGGTCGCGAACAGTGCGCGAATGGTACGTCCGATATCCTCATCGCTTGCCGTGTCACCGACACGGACAGGCATGTTCAGTAATGCAGCACCAACGGCGACGCGCTGAAGACCTTCAAACTGAATGTCCTGAACCACGAATCCGTCTGAACCGTATGCAGTGAAGCTGCCAAGCAGCAGCGACGCTATGAGCAACTTTTTCATCGCCATCGTTGTTATGCGTTTTCCTTACCGGTCCCGGTCTTCCTTAATCAGAAGCGGGAGAAATCATTGAAAAGTGCAAGCCCCATCAACAGTACCAGTGCCATTACACCAATACGATAACTGAAGTCTTGTACACGCTCGGACACCGGCCCGCCTTTTATCTTCTCGATAAGCAGGAATAACAGGTGTCCACCATCTAAAACTGGCAGCGGGAACAGATTAATGATCCCTAAATTGACGCTGATGAGCGCCAGAAACATCAGATAATACACTAAGCCGGAATCGGCGGAAATACCGGCACCTTTCGCAATCGATACCGGACCGCTGAGATTATTCAGTTTTACATCACCGGTCACCAGCTTACCGATCATCTTCACGGTCAGATTCATTAACTGCCAGGTTTTCCCGGTTGCCTCGGCAACCGCTTCCACCGGCCCGTACTGATGCTCAGTAATATATTGCGGGTCGAGCGGAATCACCTTTAATTCGACACCGGCAAAACCAATTTGTTTACTGCCGCCGCTGTTTTTTATCTCTGTCGTGAGAGGAACATGAATATGTTCTCCGCCCCGCTCTATCAGTAAATCGAGTGTTTTTCCGGGACTATTACGTACAAAAAGCGTAAACGGCTGCCAGACGGTCAGCGGTTCCCCGCCTACTTTAACGATCCTGTCCCCCGGTTGTAAACCGGCTTTTTCGGCAGGCCCTCCCGGCGTCAGGACATTAATCTCATTACTGACCTGTGCAGATACCGGCATGATACCCAGAGACAGAACAGCGTCCTGTTTTTCCGGATCAAATTTCCAGCGGGTGAGGTCCAGACGTTTTTCCGCAGGCGCTGAGCCCGGTTCCGGAATCACATTCAGAACCGTGAAATCGTCGCCGATTTTACTGATCATCGCCAGACGCACACTGCTCCAGTCAGGCGTTTCGATACCGTCAACGGCATTTAGTTCCATCCCGGGCAAAATATTTGCCTGTTCTGCGACCGATCCCGCGCGGATATCCGCCACCACCGGGCGAACGGCCGGAACCCCGATCATAAAGACAATCCAGTACGCCACGATGGCTAACAGGAAGTTAGCAATCGGCCCTGCACTGACCACTGCCGCCCGCTGGCCGACCGTTTTGTTATTAAACGCCTGATGACGACGCTCCGGTGCAACCGGCTCCACGCGCTCATCCAGCATTTTGACATAACCGCCGAGCGGAATTACCGCGATGACAAATTCTGTTCCGTGTCTGTCTGTGCGGCGCCAGAGTGCTTTGCCGAAACCGACGGAAAACCGTTCGACAAAAATACCGCAGCGCCGGGCCACCCAAAAGTGCCCGAACTCATGTACGGTAACCAAAATTCCCAGCGCAATAATAAAAGCGGCTGAGTTCCAGATAAAAGTCATCATGCGTTTTCTGTCTGCTCCCGGTGTGCTTAAAAGCCGGAGAATACTAACAGGATCAGACCGGCAAATACCGGTACTGCCGCGGTCAGGCTGTCAATGCGATCCATTACGCCGCCATGCCCCGGGATCAGCTGACTGCTGTCCTTCACGCCGGACTGACGTTTAAACATACTTTCGGTCAGATCACCGAATACAGAAATCAGCACCACAATCACTGACACAATAATCAGATTTTCCGGCAGTGTCTGTAACGGCGAATAGTGACTGAATAACCAGGAAACCAGCCCGGCCGTGATCAGACCGCCTGCCAGACCTTCCAGGGTTTTGCCCGGTGAGACGCGCGGTGCCATTTTGTGTTTGCCCAGCAGACGACCGAAAGCATACGCACCGGAGTCAGCCGCCCAGACCAGCAGCATGACATACAGCAGCCACCAGGCGCCCTGATACACATCACCGCCCGCATAGCCCTGAGTGCGCAGCACCATCATACCGCTGTAAAACGGCACAATCGTTACCACACCGAAGATAAGGCGGATAATCACGGAATCTTTCCACAACGCGGCTGATTTCGGGAAACTGATCACCAGAAGCACTGCGCATACCCACCAGACCAGTGACGCCCACAGACTGCCCTGCACCGCAGCATCGGCCATCAGGTTAGTCATATCCAGTGTCAGTTGCCAGGCCGTCAGACCGGCTGCAAACACCACACCGGTGATAATACGCTGTCCGGCACCTTTCAGACCCGCAAATTGCGCCCATTCCCAGCCGGCCAGCCCGCATACGGCGATCACCACCCAGCCGAAATGTGCCGGCGCGAGCATAAACATCGCCAGCAGTACCAGCGGAATTAAAATAATGGCAGTAATAAGACGGTACTTAAGCAACATTTCCTCCCGGAGCCTGCTCAGACTGATCATCAGGTGTGGTTCCGCCGAAACGGCGCTCACGCTGTGTAAACGATGTTATTGCATTACTGAAAGCGTTTTCATCAAAGTCAGGCCACAGCACTTCTGTAAAATAAAATTCGGCATACGCAACCTGCCAGAGCAGGAAATTGCTGATGCGATGCTCGCCGCCGGTCCGGATCACGAGATCAATCGGCGGCTGATCATGAAGAGAGATATGACGGCTGATATCCTGTTCGCTGACATCTTCAGCGGATAATTCACCGCGCTGTACTTGTGCAATCACCTGTTTAACACTGTGGGTGATATCCCAGCGTCCGCCGTAGTTGGCGGCGATATTCAGTTGTAAACCGGTATTATTGGCAGTCAGCACCTGACCACGGCGGATACGCTCCTGCAGACGCGGGCTGAACCGGCTCACATCACCGATAACGGATAATCTGACATTATGTTTGTGCAGACTTTTGACTTCGTTATCCAGCGCAAAGACAAACAACTCCATCAGTGAGTGAACTTCCTGTTCAGGACGGTTCCAGTTCTCACTGCTGAAGGCATAAAGTGTCAGAGATTTTATCTGGTTTTTGATGGCAAAACTGACCGAACTGCGGACCGATTTGATCCCTGCGCGATGGCCGGAAACCCGCAATTTTCCGCGTTTTTTTGCCCAGCGGCCGTTGCCGTCCATAATAATGGCGACATGCTGAGGTCCCGGCTTTTCTGAGGCATTTTCACTGGATACTGTCACGCAAGTTAATCCTTTGAGGTATCGGTTAATACATGGCGTCAGACACAAAAACACCGTGCAGGTTCACGGTGTTGTCTCTGTTTGTCAGTGATAACGTCATAGTGTCGTTAACCGGTCATTAAAAGTCTGATTTACAGAAATCGTAACGCTGAACTATATCACTTGCGCTATTCACCGACAAACGCAACCCGTTAATATAAATTAATTACTTCGCGATTTTTCCGATTGATTTACGGGTCAGTTCCCGCGTTTGTTTATCAATAATAAGGACATCGTCAATCGACTGAGGTTCCGTAAACCGGTGATTTTCCACTACCATCCGGTTTATTTGCGCGATATCTGTGAAACGGATTTTATTTTGCAGAAATGCCTGTACAGTTTCTTCATTGGCCGCGTTCATCGCGGTTGTGGCCGCCTGCCCGTCATCACAGGCTTCAATCGCCAGTTTCAGGCACGGGTAACGGTTATAATCCGGCTCTTCAAAGGTCAGTCCGCCCATACGGGTAAAATCAAGGCGTTCAGCTCCGGCGGTGATACGTCCGGGATAACTCATTGAATAGCTTATCGGTGTGCGCATATCCGGCGTCCCCAGCTGTGCAATAATGCTGCCGTCAGTATAGCGGACCATCGAATGAATCACCGACTGCGGGTGCACAATAACTTCCATTTGTTTTGCTGATGCATTAAAGAAATAACGTGCCTCAATATATTCAAGGCCCTTATTCATCATCGTGGCGGAATCCACGGAAATTTTGCGTCCCATTGACCAGTTCGGGTGTGCACAGGCCTGATCCGGTGTCATATTCACCAGTTCAGATAAAGGCGTTTCACGGAACGGGCCGCCGGAGCCGGTCAGGATAACGGAATCAACACCTGCGGCATTCAGGTCAGCATGTCCCAGCGATAGCTGCACGGCAGACGGCAGGGACTGAAAAATCGCGTTATGTTCGCTGTCGATAGGAAACAGTTCGGCACGGCTTGTGCTCATGGCAGCAAAAAACAGGCGTCCGCTGGTGATCAGGGCTTCTTTGTTTGCCAGCAGAATACGTTTGTCCGCGCGGATCGCCGCAAGAGTCGGCAGCAGACCGGCCACACCGGTAATTGCCGCCATAACCTGATCCACCTCATCCAGCTGAACCAGTTCGCAAATAGCGGCACTGCCGCTGAGCACTTCTGTTGCGCTGCCGTGGAGTTTCAGCTGAATTCGCAATTCACCGGCGGCCACTTCATCGGATAACACCGCATAGCGGGGTTTAAATTCCAGACACTGTTCAAACATCGTCTGAACATTTTTTCCGGCTGCCAGAACCACGGCACGGAATAAATCCGGATGCTGACGAATGACGGAAAGTGTATTTTTACCGATAGATCCCGTGGAACCGAGAATTGCCAAACCTTTCATGATAAATACTCAATATTACTTTATCGTTATTTCGAATCGCAAAAGTATAGCACTTTGGTGAACGGAGAGTGAGAAGTCATTTCCGCGACTGATAAGTAAAAAAATAGTGCCCTCAGGCACTATTTCAGGCCGTTGACAACCCCGCAGGGATTGGCGACGACCGACAGAGGTTGTAAAAATAAACCAGGAAAATCAATTTATTGATTTTCGGCTGATAACACTTTCGACTGATAACACAAAGCAGGAAAAACCGCGTTTTATCCTGCTTTGTCAGCAATCTCATAGTGCCGTCAGGCACTATTTCTGTATGTTCTGTTCAGCACAGCATCCGGATCAGAATTCCATCAGCTCTTTTTCTTTTGCTGCCAGTGCATCGTCGATTTTTTTGATAAACAGGTCAGTCATTTTCTGAACGTCGTCCTGGGAACGATGGTCATCATCTTCACTGATTTCTTTATCTTTCAGCAGTGCTTTGACTTTATCGTTCGCATCACGGCGGACGTTACGTACCGCAATACGACCCTGCTCTGCATCACCACGGACCACTTTGATCAGGTCTTTACGACGCTCTTCGGTCAGCGCAGGAAGCGGAACACGGATAACTGTACCGGCAGATGACGGGTTTAAACCAAGGTCAGAGGCCATAATCGCTTTTTCGATAGCCGGTGACATTGAACGGTCAAATACGGTGATAGCCAGGGTGCGTGAATCCTCCACAACCACGTTAGCTAACTGGCGCAGCGGAGTCGGTGTACCGTAATATTCAACAACGATACCGTCCAGCAGGCTCGGAGAAGCACGGCCTGTGCGCACTTTACTGATTTGGGATTTCAGCGACTCGACGCATTTTTCCATGCGTTCCTGCGCGTCTTTCTGGATTTCATTAATCACGTTATGAGTCCTTGGAAACGGGTAATTTTTCAGACCGTGCCTGTCGCGCGGCCCGCATATAATTTTGGCGAATCGATGTTTAAATGATACCGTCAAATTCCGCCGGTGTCCCGGCGTTTAGTCACGCGAAATCAAGGTACCTTCGTTCTCGCCCATCACGACGCGGCGTAATGCGCCGGGCTTATTCATGTTGAAAACACGGATTGGCAGGTTATGGTCACGGGCCAGGGTAAAGGCCGCCAGATCCATCACTTTCAGTTCGCGTTCCAGCACATCCTGATAGTTGAGTTTTTCATACAGCACTGCATCCGGGTCTTTTGCCGGATCGGCTGAGTAAACGCCATCCACTTTTGTGGCTTTCAGAACCACATCCGCTTCAATTTCGATCCCGCGCAGACAGGCCGCAGAATCCGTGGTAAAGAATGGGTTGCCTGTTCCGGCAGAGAAAATAACCACCCGGCCGTGACGTAACAGACTGATCCCTTCAGCCCAGCTGTAGTTATCACAAACGCCGTTGAGCGGAATTGCAGACATCAGCCGTGCATTCACATAGGCGCGGTGAAGTGCATCACGCATTGCCAGGCCGTTCATCACGGTTGCCAGCATACCCATATGGTCACCGACAACACGGTTCATACCGGCTTCGGCCAGCCCTGCGCCGCGAAACAGATTGCCCCCGCCAATAACGACACCGACCTGAATCTGCAGTTCAACCAGTTCCTTAATTTCCTGCGCCATACGGTCAAGTACAGTCGCATCAATTCCGAAACCTTCATTCCCTTGTAAAGCCTCGCCACTGAGCTTCAGCAGAATACGTTGATAAACAGGTTTTGCATTGGTAGCCATGGTGTTCTGTCCTAAACAGATGAATTTATTGCCAGAGATACCCGGACGAAAGCCCGGATGATAAACAGGGGTACAACAGATAAAACAGAACCGCCTTCCGGCGGCTCTGATATGCAATGATTATTTGCTCATTGCCGCGACTTCTGCAGCGAAGTCAGCTTCAGCTTTCTCGATACCTTCACCCACTTCGAAACGGATGAATGCAGTCACGTCTGCTTTGTTTTCTTTCAGCAGGTCGCCGACAGATTTGCTTGGGTCCATAACGAACGGCTGACCGGTCAGAGAGATTTCGCCGGTGAATTTGTTCATACGGCCGGTAACCATTTTCTCTGCGATTTCCTGAGGTTTACCAGACTGCATTGCGATATCCAGCTGGATTTGTTTCTCGTGAGCAACAACATCAGCAGGAACATCTTCAGGTTTGGTATATTCAGGTTTGCTTGCAGCAACGTGCATAGCAATGTGTTTGATCAGTTCTTCGTTTGCACCGGTAGCAGCAACCAGAACACCGATACGTGCGCCGTGCATGTAAGAACCAACCATGTCGCCTTCTAAGATAGCAGCACGACGGAAGCTGATGTTTTCACCGATTTTAGCAACCAGAGTAACACGCTGTTCTTCGAATTTGGCAACGATAGCTTCTGCATCCGCAGTTTTCTCAGCCATAACGAAGTTCAGGATATCCTGTGCGAATGCCAGGAAACCGGTATCTTTTGCAACGAAGTCTGTTTCACAGTTAACTTCGATCAGTGCACCGAATTTAGCATCTGCGCTGATCGCAGATAAGATAACGCCTTCAGCAGCAACACGGCCTGCTTTTTTCGCTGCTTTTGCCTGGCCGGATTTACGCATGTTATCGATAGCTAATTCGATAT
Source organism: Morganella morganii (assembly GCF_019242955.1). GTDB lineage: Bacteria > Pseudomonadota > Gammaproteobacteria > Enterobacterales > Enterobacteriaceae > Morganella > Morganella sibonii. Next base: position 614,893 of record NZ_CP066129.1, on the reverse strand, counting down.
CACCGTTTGCTTCAACCAGTGCTTTTTTACATTCCATCATACCTGCGCCGGTACGTTCACGCAGTTCTTTTACCAATGCAGCGGTAATTCCAGACATGTTATTTCCTCGATGAGCTCGCAGAAACTGTTTCTGCGGGGAGTTGTTCATATATCAGATGCGTATAGGGAGCCATGACGGCTCCCTAACCATTTGCAGCAATACCTGGTTAATAAGAGCGCTCAGAGAGCAGACTCAGATTATTCAGCGGCTAATTCTTCAGCCTGAACAGCCAGATCCTGTGAACGGCCTTCGCGGACAGAAGTCGCGACTGCGCCCAGGTACAGCTTGATTGCACGGATTGCATCGTCGTTACCGGGGATGATGAAATCAACACCGTCCGGATCAGAGTTAGTATCAACGATAGCAAATACAGGGATACCCAGGTTGTTTGCTTCTTTGATTGCAATGTGTTCGTGCTCAGCATCGATAACAAACAGAGCGTCAGGTAAACCGCCCATGTCTTTGATACCACCCAGGCTATTTTCTAACTTACCAAGTTCACGGGTACGCATCAGCGCTTCTTTCTTGGTCAGTTTGTCAAAAGTACCGTCCTGAGACTGTGCTTCCAAATCTTTCAGGCGTTTGATTGACTGACGAACTGTTTTCCAGTTAGTCAGCATACCGCCTAACCAGCGGTGGTTCACGAAGAACTGGTCACAGCTGATTGCAGCTTCCTGTACCGCTTCGCTTGCAGCACGTTTAGTACCTACGAACAGGATTTTACCTTTACGTGAAGCGATTTTGTTCAGTTCAGCTAACGCGTCGTTGAACATCGGAACAGTTTTTTCCAGGTTGATGATATGCACTTTGTTACGGGCACCAAAGATGAATGGTTTCATTTTCGGGTTCCAGTAACGAGTCTGGTGACCGAAGTGAACGCCCGCCTGGAGCATATCGCGCATGGAAACAGTAGCCATTTTAAACCTCTGTAAATAATAAGTTGGGGTTATGCCTCCACGAATCCCATGCTTCCGACTCCCTGTCAGCGTAAAGCTTCGGAGCACCCCGGCGCATGTGCCGATTCGTGTGTGTTATAACAGTTGAGTTAATTTAAGTTTCCGGCAACCGGGCAAAATACACGGAATGCCGGCGCGCTTTATACCATAAAAGCAACAGCGATACCACATTTTCTTCAGTTTTCATGCCGGCGGCGGCCTGCCGTCCGCCGGGTTTCCGCGCAATGATTGGCATCTTTTTCTCCGGCTGATAACATACCGCGACTCAGTACCAGTTTCCTAAGTAAAGCAACGGGGTATTCCCGGTTCGGATATCAATAATTATGGCAATCACAATCAAAACAGAAGACGACATCGCGAAGATGCGTGTCGCCGGTCGTCTTGCGGCCGAAGTGCTCGAAATTATCGCCCCGCATGTTGTGCCGGGTGTCAGTACCGGTGAACTCGACCGCATCTGCCACGAGCATATTACCGAAAAACAGCAGGCCATTTCCGCCTGTCTCGGTTATCACGGCTTCCCGAAATCTGTCTGTATCTCCGTCAATGATGTGGTCTGCCACGGCATTCCGAGCGAAGATAAAATCTTAAAAAACGGCGATATTGTGAATATCGATGTCACCGTTATCAAAGACGGTTTCCACGGTGACACCTCCGCTATGTTTATCGCCGGGAAACCGACGATTCAGGGCGAACGTCTGTGCCGCGTAACGCAGGAAAGCCTCTATCTGGCCCTGCGTATGGTAAAACCGGGTATCCGTCTGCGGACTCTCGGTGCCGCCATCCAGAAATTTGCGGAAGGCCATGATTACTCTGTCGTCCGTGATTACTGCGGCCACGGTATCGGTGAAGGTTTCCATGAAGAACCTCAGGTGCTGCACTATGACGGCGACGACGGCGGTGTGGTGCTGAAAAAAGGCATGGCATTTACCATCGAACCGATGCTGAATACCGGGGATTACCGGATCCGTACCATGAAAGACGGCTGGACCGTCAAAACCAAAGATCGCGGTTTATCCGCACAATATGAGCACACGCTGGTTGTCACCGATGACGGCTGTGAGATTATGACACTGCGCAAGGATGAAGAAGGCGCACTTTCCCGCATTCTCGTTGCACAGTAACAGCCCTGTTTCATGTCCGGCACACAGGCCGGGCATGATACCTCCCCGCCCGCCGGGACGCTGAGGAACGAACGGAATGACAACATCCCCCCGGAAATCTGCCGGTATCATTATCGCTGTTACCGCACTGATTCTGCTTATCATGCTGCTGCCGCTCTATTTTCTGACCAAATCATCCGGCTGGTGGCAGAAAGAATTTGTCGCGCGCGGGTATGCTGTCGGTGTGCTGATCCATCAGAATGTTTATGAACTGAATCTGTTTGATCTGGCCTTTACCAAACCGGCGTTTGATCACCAGTCCGTGTATGTTCCGGCCGGCAGTCTCAGTTCCTACTTCACACTGATTACCTTGTCTCAGCAGGTATTTCCGAACGCGAAAGACATTCTGCTGCCGACAGAAAATCCTTATTTCAGCGGACGGATCAGCATCTCAGCCCTGAATATTGATACTGCCGCACTGGCGACCGGGAGCAGACAATACCTGAATGCCGGAGAAAGCTACCGCATCACCCGTCTTACCGCACCGCCTGACCGGTCACTGTTCAGCTTCAGTACCGACGATAACGCACCGGAAATATTGCACTCCTCCCCGTATCTGAAAGATATCGTCAATCAGGGCATGTGCCGCACGGACGGACAGAGTAACGGCTGCGGGATTGCCGAAGATACTTATATTAATCTGAGTGATGTCCTGCATAATTACTTCCGCAGTAATCTGATCTACCGCGTGGATGACGAAAACAAACGCATTATTTTACAGTTTGTTCCGATCCCCGGCCCGGTACTGATATAACCCCGCCCGCCCGGCAAAAAACTGGTTATTTCCCCGCTGACGAAGTACCCTTGCAGCAGAACGCCTCTGCCACAAGGACTCCGTATGGACAATGCCCGGAATACCGCATCAGCCCTGAAACCCGCCTCACCGTTATCCTTTACCGATGATGATTTGCAGCTGCCGGTGCTGCGGGAACACCTGGAGCATTACCGCCGCTGGCAGGCCGGCGCCTTCCGTGAAGGTCATCCGGTTCATACCCTGCTGCTGACCCGCAGTGATTATATCGATCAGCTGCTGATCCGCCTGTGGCAGTTTTTCAGTTTTGATGATGTTCCGGATTTTGCCCTCGTCGCCGTCGGTGGTTACGGGCGCCGTGAACTGCATCCGCTGTCAGATATCGATATTCTGCTGCTGAGCAGAACACCGCTGCCGGAGGCACTTACACCGAAAATCGGTGAGTTTATTGCCGTGCTGTGGGATCTGAAACTGACCGTCGGGCACAGTGTCCGCACCCTGGATGACTGTATCCGTGAAGGGCTGGGTGATCTGACCGTCGCAACCAATCTGATTGAATCCCGCCTTATCTGCGGCACATTACCCCTGTTTCTGCAATTACAGCGGCAGATCTTTGATGACAGCTTCTGGCCGTCACCGCGCTTTTTTGCCGCCAAACTGGCGGAACAGAAGGAGCGCCACGACCGCTATCACAGCACCAGTTATAATCTGGAGCCGGACATCAAAAGCAGTCCGGGCGGGCTGCGCGATATTCACACGCTGCTCTGGGTGGCACGCCGCCATTTCGGCGCGACCTCCCTGTATGAGATGGCCGGTTCCGGTTTCCTGACTGATGCCGAACGGGAAGAACTGAATGAGTGTCTGGATATGCTCTGGCGTATCCGTTTTGCCCTGCATCTGTCCCTGAGCCGTTATGATAACCGCCTGCTGTTTGACCGTCAGCTCAGTGTGGCGGAACAGCTCGGCTATGACGGTGAACGCAATCAGCCGGTCGAACGGATGATGAAAGCATATTATCGTGTTACCCGCCGGGTGTCTGAGCTCAATGAGATGCTGCTGCAACTGTTCGACGAAGCGATTCTGCATGCCGGACACCACGACACACCCAAGCCCCTTGATACCGATTTTCAGCTATACGGCCACCGCATCGGGCTTATCCGCGATTCGCTGTTCAGTGAGGATCCCGCCGCCATTATGCGGATGTTTTACCGGATGGCCTGTGATGACACCATCACCGGTATTCATTCCGGCACATTGCGCCGGCTGCGCCTCGCCCGCCGTCACCTCAGCCGCCCGCTGATGGAGTACCCGGAAGCCCGGGAGCTGTTTATTGCGATTCTCCGCCATCCGCGCGGTGTGAGTGCTGCTTTTGTCCCGATGCACCGCCATGGCGTGCTGGGGGCGTATATGCCGCTGTGGGGTAATATCGTCGGGCAGATGCAGTTTGATCTGTTCCATGCCTATACCGTGGATGAGCATACGCTGCGGGTACTGGGAAAAATCGATACATTCGGGCGGGAATCCGAACGGGTGAATCATCCGGTGTGTGTGGATGTTTATCCGGAACTTCCGCAGCCGGAACTGCTGCGCCTGGCGGCACTGTTCCACGATATTGCCAAGGGCAGACAGGGCGATCATGCCGTTCTTGGTGCCGCAGATGCGCGGGAGTTTTGTGAATATCACGGCCTGAATGAAAAAGATACGGATTTGGTCAGCTGGCTGGTGGAAAAACATCTGCTGATGTCTGTGACCGCGCAGCGCCGCGATATTCAGGACCCGGAAGTTATCCGTACATTTGCCGCTGAAGTGCAGAGTACAGAGCGGCTCCGTTACCTTATCTGCCTGACCGTTGCCGATATATGGGCAACCAATGCCTCTTTGTGGAACGGCTGGCGGCGCAGTCTGCTGCGGGAACTGTTTATCAGTACAGAGAACCAGTTACTGCGCGGTGTGCACAATAAACCCAATCTGCGCCAGCGTATCCGCCACCACCGCGACCGCGCGCTTGCCCTGCTGCGCCAGGACGGGGCTGATGAGCAAAAACTGAATCAGTTCTGGTCGCGCTGTCATGCGGACTATTTTTTACGCCATACCCCGGAACAACTCGCCTGGCATGCCGGCGCACTGCTGAAAAATGATATGGCGTCCCCGCTGATCCTGATCAGTAATCAGCGCAGTCACGGCGGCAGTGAAATTTTTATCTGGTGTGACGACCGCCCGTCCCTGTTTGCCTCTGTGGTCAGCGAGCTGGATCGCCGCAATCTCAGTGTGCAGAATGCGCAGATTTTTACCAACCGCGACAATATGGCGATGGATTCCTTTGTGGTGCTGGAACCGGACGGCAAACCGCTCGCTGCTGACCGCCATAATACTATCCGTAAATCGCTGGCCGGGGCGGTCACCACCGATTATGTGCCGAATCACCGTACCCGGACAGCACCGGCCAAACTGCGCCATTTTGATGTGCCGACACGGGTAAAATTTATCCACAATAAACGCGGCCTGCGCAGTTACATGGAATTATATGCTTTGGATAAACCCGGACTGCTGGCGCAGGTCGGTCAGATTTTTGCCGGACTCGGGCTTCAGCTGCACGGTGCACGCATCACCACAACCGGCGAAAAAGTCGAAGATATTTTTATTCTGACGGATAAGGATAATAAAGCGCTGGATAAAAATATTCAGGAAGAACTGACTGAACGGTTGACAAAAGCCCTCAATTCAAAGGATAAAACAGAGTAAATTCATCAAAGCACCAGATAAAAGGAAACAAACACCGATGCAGCAATTACAGGCCATTATTGAATCCGCCTTTGAAGATCGCGCCGCCGTTACACCAGCCACCGCCACGCCGGCACTGCGTGATGCAGTTAATCAGGTGATTGAGTTACTGGACAGCGGAAAACTGCGGGTCGCTGAAAAAATCGGCGGCACCTGGGTGACACATCAGTGGCTGAAAAAAGCGGTGCTGCTCTCTTTCCGTATCAGTGACAATCAGGTGATGGACGGGGCTGAATCCCGTTACTTTGATAAAGTCCCGATGAAATTCGCGGATTACGATCAGGCGCGTTTTGAGCGCGAAGGGTTTCGTGTGGTACCGCCTGCGGCAGCCCGCCGGGGTGCATTTATCGCCCGCAATACCGTGCTGATGCCGTCTTATGTCAACATCGGTGCCTATGTGGATGAGGGCACGATGGTCGATACCTGGGCAACAGTCGGCTCCTGCGCGCAGATCGGGAAAAATGTGCATCTCTCCGGCGGTGTCGGCATCGGCGGGGTGTTAGAGCCGTTACAGGCCAATCCGACCATTATTGAGGATAACTGCTTTATCGGCGCACGCTCCGAAGTGGTGGAAGGGGTGATTGTGGAAACCGGCTCCGTGATTTCCATGGGCGTGTATATCGGTCAAAGCACCAAAATCTATGATCGCGAAACCGGCGAAATTCATTACGGCCGCGTCCCGGCAGGCTCCGTTGTTGTCTCCGGCAATCTGCCGTCAAAAGATGGCCGTTACAGCCTCTATTGTGCGGTGATCGTCAAGAAAGTGGATGAAAAAACGCGCGGCAAGGTCGGAATTAATGAATTGTTACGCACCATAGACTAATCTCAGAAATAGCGGATAATAACTCCGCTATTTTTTTATCCGTGCATCTTATCTTCCGTCATTTCCGGCGGAAACAGGACAGAATAACAATCAATAGGTGGCGCACATGTATGACAATTTAAAAAGTCTGGGAATTACGCATCCTGAAGATATTGATCGCTACACACTTCGTCAGGAAGCGAACAATGACATTCTGAAAATCTATTTCCGCAAGGATAAAGGTGAATTTTTTGCCAAAAGCGTGAAGTTCAAGTATCCGCGTCAGCGTAAAACGATTCAGGATGCACAGGGTTTCAAAGAGATTAACGAGATCAACAGCAACCTGCGTTATGTCATCGAAGAGCTGGATACCATTTGCCAGCAGACAGAAAGCGCAATGCCGGAAATCGATCTGAAGCGTAAGATCCTGGACGATCTCCGCCATCTGGAGCACGTGGTGTCCAATAAGATCGCTGAAATTGAAAGTGATCTGGAAAAACTGACCCGCAAGTAACCGGATGAAACAATGCCGCAGTGCTGTCAGGCTGCTGCGGCGTTATTTTCCGTCATCAGCTGACCAGCGCCGCCCAGGCCGTCAGCCACGGCTGAGCGAACTCTTCCGGTGCGTCAACCTCCGTGCCGTCAATTACCAGCATCTCCCCGATGCGCTGTGCCTGCTGCTCCTGCAATAACTCATCGAACTGACGGCCGCCGCCGGCAAAATGATCATAACTGCTGTCGCCCAGTGCGATAATGCCGTAGCGCAGTGACGGCTGATAACCGATGTCATCCCGCAGACCGGCAAACAGTTCGCGGATATTATCCGGCAGATCGCCCTGCCCGGTGGTGGAGGTGATCACCAGCGCCACATCCGTGAGATAATCTTTCCACTGTGACAGTTCCGGTTCATCAAATAACACCACTTCATGACCGGCCTGCTCCAGAATAGCCTGTGCTTCTTCACCCACAGCCAGCGAGTTGCCGTAAACTGTGCCGATAAAAATACCGATACGTGCCATTATCCGTCCTTTTTAATCAGTAAAATCAAATTATTAGCAAATCAGGGTAATGTCCAGCCCAGCTGTTTTGCCACCTGCTGCCAGGCGTCATCAAATCCCGCACGCAGCACCAGTGGTTCTCCGCTGACCGGATGTGTCAGCGCCAGCTCCGATGCGTGCAGCATCAGCCTGCGGCTGCCGAAATGTTCTGTGAACCCCCGGTTCTGACGCAGATCGCCGTGGGCGGTATCACCGATAATCGGATGCCGCAAATGCCGCATATGTCGGCGCAGCTGATGTTTACGTCCGGTTTCCGGTTTCAGTTCCGTCAGGGTAAAACGGGATGTGGGATAACGCCCGATAGCCACCGGACACTCCACTTTCGCCAGCGGGCGGTAGTGTGTCACCGCCGGTTGCGCCGGTTTTTCCGCCGCAAACTTATCAGCAATTTTATCCAGCTCCTCCACCAGCGGGTAATCCAGCGTGGCCGCTTCTTCGATCCAGCCGCGTACCACCGCATGGTAAGTTTTCTGCATTTCATGCCGCTCAAGCTGTTGTGACAGCAGCCGTGCCACATCAGACGACAGCCCCATCAGCAGGACGCCGGAAGTCGGCCTGTCCAGACGGTGAACCGGAAAAACATGCTGGCCGATCTGATCACGCAGAGTCTGCATCACAAACACCGTTTCATGGCGGTCAAGCCAGCTGCGGTGCACCAGCCATCCGGCAGGTTTATTTACCGCTATGATATGTTCATCCTGATAACAGATTTCCAGTAATGGTTTTTCCGGTAATAGCTTTTCCGGTAGTGACTTTTCCGGTAATGACGTGTCCTGCAATGATCGTGTCACGCGAAAATCCCGTCCAGTGCCCGTAAATGGTTAAGCAGCACCAGATAGCGTGCAGCCTGTTCATCCCCGCTGTAATGCTCTTCAAAATACGGGGCTATCTGAAAGGCAGACGGCAGTGCAGCGCCCTGCTCAATCATGGCGTACAGACGCGGGATAAGGATCCACTGTAACCACTCGTGGGCGTTCATGGTATCCACTGCAAACGGCAGTTCACTCTCAAATGCTTCTGCTGCCGGAGACTGCCCCTGCCACAGATCGACGGCGCGCATCTCGTTCTCTATATCCGCCAGGATCGCAGTAATCTGCTGATGTTTTGTCATAACCGAAACCTGTTTACGCTGTAAAATTTATTTTTCCGCAGCCGGTGCCGCTGATATCTGTAGCGTAACATTGAGGTCAGATAAGTAAAAATCAATTCCTGTCCGGAAGACATAAAAAGGCATAACGGGGATTTGCGGGGGGATTAAAAACGAGGGGGAAAAAATCCCCCTCGTTTCTAATAAAATAACATCCTGTCTCTGCTGAAAATACTTCCGTGTATTTTCGTCCGCTTCCTTACGAACGCAGACAGCATGCCGCAGACGGCAGTGACAGGCAATAATACCGGCGGTAAATCACGATGATAACGCAGAGTTAATTATCTGAATTTACTTATCATTTTCAGTAATCCGGGAATTTCCGGCAAACCGTATTACAGTCATTGCCGGTAAAATCCCACACCGCTGTCAGTGATATTTATGCCGGGCATACCGCTGTCAGCTGTGACAGAAACGATGCGGTATCTGCTGCCAGCACCCGCCGCTTTGTGGTACCAAACGTTTCGAGGATCACTTCACCACTCAGATTACAGACAGAAATCATATCGAATTCCGATTCCAGCGTGGCGATAAACTGTGTCGGCGGCAGTTTCAGACGGCGCTGCGTGACCAGATGGCCAATCAGATTTTCCTGTAAGCGGATAAAATCGTCCTCACTCCAGACCTGTACCAGACTGAGCTGAATATCCTCAAAAACGGCCTGCATATCCCCGGCAAACTGCTGCGTGTAAAATTCACTGATATCCGGGTGCAGCTGAATATCCAGCGCTTTTTCAACCGGCCGCAACTGTTTGTCTGCGGTGAATTCCGCCGGTTCCCAATATACACACTCATCACCGGTGCGGATAATACACGGGGAAGGAATACCATAAAGATCGTGACTGATCGGCGGTAAACCTGTTTTTTCCTGCCATAAACCGACATAATGCCGGGTAAACTGATGTAACGCCTGAGAAACTGTGCGGGTCATATCGCAAAACCTGTTAAACATAAAAGTATCATGCCGCTATAGTAACGTATGACAGACTGTATTGGCGACAGGCGGTACTATTTTTCACCTGATGTAAAAGGGTTATTTATGTCTCTGTATGAAGGAAAGGCGGAACTGGCGTCACTGACGCTCGGTAAAAAAACCGGTTATGAGCAGCATTACAATCCCGCCCTGTTACAGGGTGTGCCGCGCAGCCTCAACCGGGATGCACTGCATCTGCATGCGGATAATCTGCCTTTTCGCGGTGCGGATCTGTGGACACTCTATGAGCTCTCCTGGTTACAGCCGAACGGCGTGCCCTGCATTGCGCTCGGCTATGTCTCCCTGGATGCCGCCGGTCTGAATCTGATCGAATCCAAGAGCTTCAAACTCTATCTCAACAGCTTTAACCAGACTGTTTTTGCTTCTGCGGATGATGTCCGCCGTACCCTGGAACAGGATTTAAGCGCCTGTGCACAGGGAAACGTCACGGTGCAGCTGCTGCGTCCTGATCAGTTCGCGGAACAAAAAATCATTGATTTTACCGGTGAGTGTATCGATTATCAGGATATTACGATTACGGATTATCAGTTCAGCAGTGATTATCTTATTGATGCCGTCAATGAAAATGACGATGTCGTTGAGGAAACGTTAGTCAGCCACCTGCTAAAATCAAACTGCCTGATTACACAGCAGCCTGACTGGGGCTCGGTTGCCATACAGTATCGCGGCCCCAAAATTGATCGCGAAAAATTGCTGCGGTATCTGGTGTCATTCCGCAATCATAACGAGTTTCATGAGCAGTGCGTTGAACGGATCTTTACCGATCTGAACACACATTGCCGCCCGGTTGCCCTGACTGTCTATGCCCGTTATACACGGCGCGGCGGACTGGATATCAATCCGTGGCGCACCAATACGGACTTTACTCCGTCTGCGGATCGTCTCGCCCGCCAGTAAGGCAAACAGCGCGCAACCTGTACGACTACAATTTATCCACGGGATAACAAGGAGTTTTACTTGATCACACATATCAGCCCGTTAGGCTCTATGGATCTGCTTTCCCAGCTTGAAGTTGATGTTCTGAAACGGACAGCAAGCAGTCACCTGTATCGTCTGTACCGCAACTGTTCACTGGCGGTACTGAATTCCGGCAGTAAGATGGATAACAGTCATGAGTTACTGTCCCGTTTTCCGGATTTTGACATTAACGTGCTGCGCCGTGAGCGCGGAGTAAAACTCGAACTGGTAAACCCGCCGCAGAATGCATTTGTTGACGGTAAAATTATCCGCTCACTCCAGGCCAACCTGTTTGCTGTGCTGCGCGATATCCTGTTCGTACAGACCCAGATCACCGATGCGGAACGCTGCCGCGGCCTGAATCTGGATAACAGCGCGCATATCACCAACCTGATCTTCTTTATCCTGCGTAATGCCCGCGCCCTGCATATTGATGAAGATCCGAATATGATCGTCTGCTGGGGCGGCCACTCCATCAATGAAACCGAATACCTCTACGGACGTAAAGTCGGTAACGAGCTGGGGCTGCGTGAACTGAATATCTGTACCGGCTGCGGGCCGGGTGCGATGGAAGCGCCGATGAAAGGCGCTGCTGTCGGCCATGCCCAGCAGGGGTACAAAAACAGCCGTTTTATCGGTCTGACTGAACCGTCTATTATTGCTGCCGAGCCGCCTAACCCGCTGGTGAACGAGCTTATCATCATGCCGGATATCGAAAAACGGCTGGAGAGCTTTGTCCGCCTGGCACACGGGATCATCATCTTCCCGGGCGGGGTCGGCACAGCCGAAGAGCTGCTCTATCTGCTGGGGATTCTGATGCATCCGGATAACAAGGACCAGGTACTGCCGCTGGTGCTGACCGGGCCGAAAGAGAGCGCCGATTATTTCCGCGTGCTTAATGATTTCGTGATCAACACCCTGGGTGAAGAAGCCACCCGCCACTATCAGATCATTATTGATGATCCGGTAGAAGTTGCCCGCGTGATGAAGCGCGCCATGCCTGAAGTGAAAGATAACCGCCGCAGCACCGGGGATGCCTACAGCTTCAACTGGTCAATTAAAATCGCCGGTGATTTGCAGCATCCGTTTGAGCCGAGCCATGAAAATATGGCCGCGCTGAACCTGTACCGCAATCAGGAGCCGGAAAAACTGGCGGCAGATCTGCGCCGCGCCTTCTCCGGCATCGTCGCCGGTAACGTGAAAGAAAACGGCATGCAGGCCATCGCACAGCACGGGCCGTTTAAAATCCACGGCGAAGAAGCCATTATGCAGCGGATGGATGTGATGCTGCGCGGCTTTGTTGAGCAGCACCGGATGAAATTACCGGGTGGCACGGCTTACGAGCCATGCTACGAAATCATCCGCTGATACTTTTTCTCTGAACTGTTTCCCCGCCGCCGGCGGGGAAATTATATATAGCGACTATGATCCATTTACTGATTATCGATGCAATGAATCTGATCCGCCGGATCTACGCCGTGCAGAGCCAGTCCGGTCTGCTGGTCTGTGAACAGGCGCTGATGCAGATCCTGGGTCATGCACAACCCACACATGCCGTCACGGTCTTTGATGAAGACGACCGCAGCCACAGCTGGCGTCATCAGCTGCTGCCGGGTTACAAAGCCGGACGCAGTGAAATGCCGGAGGTTGTCCGGCAGGAATTGCCGCTGCTGCGGGAGATGTTTGCCCGTCACGGTATCCGGGCATGGCATTCCGAGGGGGATGAAGCGGATGATCTCGCAGCCACACTGGCGCACAAAGTCGGTCAGGCGGGACACAGGGTAACCATTGTCTCCACCGATAAAGGCTACTGCCAGCTGCTCTCCCCGCAGATTCAGATCCGCGACTATTTCCAGAAACGCTGGCTCGACATGCCGTTTATTGCAGCGGAATTTGGCGTTACCGCACAGCAATTGCCGGATTTCTGGGGCTTAAGCGGTATCAGCAGCAGCAAAATTCCGGGGATAACCGGTATCGGTCCGAAAACTGCGGCCACACTGCTCGGCACCTTTGCTGATCTGGACTCACTCTACCGCAATATTGACCAGGTGCCGGAAAAATGGCGTCAGAAACTGATCGGCGGAAAAGCAATGGCTTACAGCTGCCGTGATGTCGCCACCCTGAAACGGGACTTGCACTTACAGGGTAATCTCAGCCAGTTACGGCTGCCGGCGGGTAATATCTCTTAAACCAGACAAACGGAGTGCCTGTGTTTACGAAAGTGCGCATTATTTTCGGGATTTTTGCTGTTACCGGGCTGCTGTTGCTGACGGGCGGCAGTTACTTATACCTTTCCGGTTATTCGCAGGAAAAAAACGGAATCGTAACCACCGGAGAAATCATCGACCTGTCGGTGCACCGTTCAGATAACGGCATCTCATACTGCCCGGTGGTGAAATACACAGACGGACAGGAAGCGTATGTTATGGAGTCCTCCTATTGCAGCAGCGGCTACCGCAATGCATCGGGTGACAACATTGAGGTTATTTATCCGCCCGGCATCCCGGCTGACGCGGTTATCCGTTCCTTCGGCGGCCTGTACGGCGGTGCCGTGATCCTTCTCGGGATGGGAGTGATATTTGCACTGGTTGGCACGCTGCCGCTGATTATCATGTATCGGCGGGGGAAATCGGCTCAGCGCCTGCTGCGCGAAGGCATACCGGTTAAAGCCGGAATCACCGGCACAGACATGAACACGATGATCAGTATCAACGGCCGCTGCCCGTACCGGATTGTGGCGCAGGTGCACAACAGTGCCGAAAACACCGTAAAACGGTATTACAGCCGCAATATTGAGTTTGATCCTGCACCGTTTATTCATCAGGAATTTGTCATGGTCTATGTGGACACGAAAAATCCTGATAACTATTTCATGGATATCTCGTTCCTGCCGGCAGTAAAGTGATAAAAAAATCCCGGCAATCTGAACCGCCGGGATTTTAACGATATTTACCGCTGACAGACGTAAATCAGAATACCCGATCCGGGTTATACGCTCCCCACACGCGCTGAACATGTACCGTAATTTCCTCACGGTCATGATACAGATGCTTCGCATGGATCAGCGCATTTACGCCCTGCTCTTTCATTTCAGCTGCCATTTTTTCGAGGATATGCGATACCTCTTCATAGCGTTTTTTCATCGGCAGTTTGAGGTTGAAAATCATCTCACGGCACCAGCCGTTAACCATCCAGGTGGTCATCAGCGCAGCCACTTTTGCCGGTTTTTCCACCATATCGCAGACCAGCCAGGTAATATTTTTGGAGGTCGGCACAAACCTGAAACCATCCTCGCGGAGATGACGTACCTGCCCGGTATCCATCAGACTTTCTGCCATCGGGCCGTTATCGACCGCCTGAACACGCATACTGTGCTTCACCAGCTGATACGTCCAGCCGCCCGGGCATGCACCCAGATCCACCGCCTGTAATCCGCCTTCCAGACGCTCTTCCCACTCGTCATACGGAATAAACATGTGGAACGCTTCTTCCAGCTTAAGCGTGGAGCGGCTCGGTGCATCTGACGGGAATTTCAGACGCGGGATACCCATGTAGAACATCGAGTTATTATTTGAATACGAATAACCGACATAGCAACAACCCGGAGCGATAAAGAAGACATGGATAACCGGACGCCCCCGGTTCTCTTTCGCCAGCAGCAGTTTTTCCTGACGCAGTGCCGAACGCAGCGGTACCGTGAATTTACGGCAGAACTTCATCAGCTCTTTGGCTTCGTTGGTATCAGGCACTTCGACGCGCAAATCACCGGCACGCTCAACCACACCGGTCAGCATCCCCATGATCGGTGTGATCCGGTCGTTTTCAGGTAAATTTTTCAGCAGTTCGCCGATAACGATCATCTGGCGGGCAAAAATCAGTTCTTTAAACGGGATCTCTTTTGCAATGCGATCGGCATCATCCGGCTGATAACATTCAAAAATGACATAACCGCTGTTCTCTTTAACCCGCGGGAAACCAAAAATCTCAAGACGACCGGCTTTATCCGTAATCTCTGCCGCACACTCTTTTTCAAAACCCGGGCGGCAATATAATGCTATTTTATTCATGGCCGGAAGCCACTTTCCTTAGACGCAATGCGCCAATTAATACACAAAACCAGCCTAACAGGAAACTTACCCCGCCAACCGGCGTAAAATAGGCAAAATATTTCATCTGTAACAGCGCCATACAATACAGGCTGCCGGAGAACAGCAAAATGCCGATCCCGAAAAACAGTCCGCTCCAGTAAAACCACAAGACCACTTTGCGCATCAGCACAGCGGCAAGACCGATCAAAGCGAGTGTGTGTGAGATCTGGTACTGGAGACCCAGATTAATCCAGTCCATCTGGTGCTTTGCCAGTAACGGCGTTAAAAGGTGCGATCCGATCGCGCCGAATGCAACATAAAAAAAGCCGCTGAAACCGGCAAAAATTAACATCAACCGACTATTCATTTGCCATACCTTATGTGATGTTCAGGTTAATCCTGCTCACTTGTCATCCAACCTAGTTTTTCCTGTTCACTCGCCGCCTGCGCCATAATCCACTGACGGAATGCTGCGATTTTACCGGAATCAGCCTGACTGTCCTGACACACCAGATAAAACGCATTTTTACTGACCAGAATATCTTTAAACGGGCACACCAGGCGACCGGCATCCAGTTCATTTTTTGCCATAACATTATTGACCAGTGCCACGCCTTGTCCGTGTACTGCGGCCTGAATCACCATCGCACTGTGGCTGAAAATCGGCCCGTGCTGCACATTGACCTGCTGCTGTAAATCCGCCTGGCGGATATACGCCTGCCAGTCACGGCGGGATGAATCATGCAGAAGTGTATGATACGACAAATCGGTCAGCGTTTTGAGCGGTCGTTCACCGGTCATCAGTGACGGCGCGCACACCGGTATAAGATACTCTGCATACAGCCGGTCTGTCCGCAGACCCGGCCAGTTACCTTTGCCGTAAAAAATCGCCACATCCACATCATCGGCCAGTTTATCTTCTTCGCGGTCGACCGCCTGGATACGCACATCAATCCCCGGATAGGCCTGATGGAAACCGGAAAGACGCGGCACCAGCCACTGGATAGCGAAACTCGGTGACAGGCTGACGGTCAGCGCTCCTTTGGCACTGCGTGCCTGAAGTTTGCGCGTGGCATCATTTATCGCTGAGAAGATCTCCTTAATATCGAGATAATAACTCTGCCCCTCTTCCGTCAGCAACAACGAACGGTTCCGGCGGCGGAATAATTTCAGCCCGAGGAAATCTTCCAGGCTTTTCATCTGATGGCTCACGGCGGCCTGAGTCACAAAAAGTTCTTCCGCCGCCTTAGTAAAACTTAAATGGCGGGCGGCAGCATCGAAGACACGCAAAGCATTGAGCGGAGGCAATCGTTTGGACATTTTCTGG
This sequence comes from Morganella morganii, assembly GCF_019242955.1. Lineage (GTDB taxonomy): Bacteria > Pseudomonadota > Gammaproteobacteria > Enterobacterales > Enterobacteriaceae > Morganella > Morganella sibonii. The sequence continues at coordinate 598,832 of NZ_CP066129.1, read as the reverse complement.
TTTTTCTGTCTGATCCGGATACCGGTAACGTAAGTTTAGTCTGGATTAGTTTTTGTAATCCGAAGCATTATAAATTGTCCCTTGATGATACACCAGCAAATACCTATAGTATGCCCACTTCCTAAGCCGGAACGAAAAGTTGAACGGTAGCGATACTGCAAAACTTTTGGCTATGTGGTTGTGATGTTGTGTTTGCAAGTTGTCCGGGAGTTCCGGACATAGTAGCTTAAGCTACTGTTTTTTTCACTTCCTGTACATTTACCCTGTCTGTCCATAGTGATTTTTTGAATGCACCGCCGATTGCGGTGCTTTTTTTTTTGCCTTCCGCCCGCAGATACCTTTTCCCCGTCTGGAAAGCTGCCACGATGTTGATTATAGTAAACCGTCGCTGACGGTGCTACCGCTGCGATCCGGCCGGTCACCGGCAGGCTGCCGCCTCTGATGTACCGGATACCGCACTTTTTGCATAAGTTCTGTTTATCTCAGACAGCTGTTGGTTACACTGATGAAAACCTTCTCTCCCGATACATTCCGCCGCGCCTTTCCCGTGACTTCCGGTGACACTGTCTTTCTCGACAGCGCAGCCACTGCGCTTAAACCGGATGTGATGATACAGGCAACCGCCCGCTATTATCAGAATAACAGCGGCGCGACTGTTCACCGCAGCCATCACCGGCAGGCCAGAGTCGTCACTGAGCAGTTTGAGCAGGCACGCGAAGCCGTACGGCAACTGATTCAGGCGGAGGATGCCCGCAGCTGTATCTGGACAAAAGGCACGACCGAATCCCTTAATCTCGCAGCTCAGGGCTTTTTCCGCCCGCGTCTGCAACCGGGGGATGAAATCATTGTCAGTGAATTTGAGCACCACTCCAACCTGATCCCGTGGATCATGCTGGCACAGCAGACCGGGGCAAAACTGGTGAAATGGCCGCTGACGGCGGTCAGAACTCTTTGCTGCGATCAGCTGGCAGCCCTGCTGTCACCGCGCACCCGGCTGGTGGCTATCACGCAGATGTCTAATGTTACCGGATACCGGCCGGATATCGCCCGCGCGGCACAACTGGCGCATCAGCACGGTGCGCTGATTGTCGCTGACGGTGCTCAGGGCGTGGTTCATCATCCGCTGAATGTCACGCTCTGTGATGTCGATTTCTATGCATTTTCAGCCCATAAGCTCTATGGCCCGAACGGGCTGGGTGTTCTGTACGGCCGCCCGGAACTGCTCAGTGATATGCAGCCGTGGCAGGGCGGCGGCAAGATGCTGACAGACACCGATTTTTTCAGCTTTACCCCCGCGCCGGTTCCCGCCCGTTTTGAAGCCGGTACACCAAACGTTGCCGGTGTCACTGCATTCGGGGAAACGCTGCGCTGGCTGGATACAATCGATCTCACCGCCGCCCATGATTACACCATTGCGCTGTGTGACAGTGCGGAGCAGCAGCTCGCGTCACTGCCCGGTTTCCGCAGTTACCGCAGCCCCGGCAGCCCGCTGCTGGCCTTTAATATCGATGGTATTCATCACAGTGATATCGCCACACTGCTGGCGGAGAAAAATATCGCCCTGCGCCACGGACAGCATTGTGCACAGCCGCTGTGTCAGGCACTTGAGACGGAAGGCTGCCTGCGGGCCTCCTTTATGCCGTATAATCAGCCGGATGATATCCGCCTGCTGGTTCAGGCCGTGCAATTTGCCCTTGAAATCCTGGCTGACGACTGAGAGAAAAAAATGACACACACATTTCCGGCACATCCGTTCGGCTACACTATCCGCCGTGAGCAGCTTGCGGAAACCTTTTCCGCCTGCCGCTCGTGGGAAGAAAAATACCGTCAGCTGGTGATGCTGGCACGTCAGTTACCGGCGCTGCCGCCGGAAAATAAACGTGAAGAGACGGAAATTAAAGGCTGTGAAAACCGTGTCTGGCTGGATGGTGCACTCAGCAGCAACGGCACGCTGCATTTTTGGGGTGACAGCGACGGGCGGATTGTCAAAGGTCTTCTGGCGGTATTACTGACTGAAGCAGAAGGGCTGACACCGGAGGCGCTGCTGTCCGCCGATTTATCCGCAGCGTATGAGCAATACGGACTGAGCGCGCAGCTCAGCCAGTCCAGACAGAACGGAATTCAGGCACTGATTGATGCCGCACGTGCTGTCGCGCAGCGTTTCAGCGCCTGACCGGCTTATTCCGCGGCGGCACGCTCTGCTTTTGCCACCAGTTTTTTCAGTGCGTGAGAAACCGCCACAAAACCAAAGGATGCCGTCACCACGGTCGCAGCACCAAACCCGGCGGCACAATCCATCCGCATACTGCCTTCCGCGCTGTTTTTCATCCCGCAGGCCGCGCTGCCGTCCGCCTGCGGATACCGCAGCGGCTCTGTCGAAAAGACACAATCGATCCCGAGACGTCCTTTACCATTTTTGCGCACACCGTAGTCTGATTTCAGACGCTCACGCAGTTTTGCCGCCAGCGGGTCCTGCAAGGTTTTGGCCAGATCCGCGACCTGAATCTGTGTCGGATCAATCTGCCCGCCCGCACCGCCGGTGGTCACCAGCGGAATTTTGCTGCGCCGGCAATAGGCCAGCAGAGCTGCTTTCGGGCGGACGCTGTCGATAGCATCAATCACATAATCAAATCCGGGGCTCATCATTTCCGCGACATTCTCCGGGGTGACGAAATCATCCGTGCAATGCACCTCACACTCCGGATTAATCGCCAGAATCCGCTCCCGCATCACCTCAATTTTCGGCTGCCCGACGGTGCCCTGCATCGCATGGATCTGCCGGTTGGTATTGGTCACACACACATCATCCATATCAATCAGTGTAATAGCACCGATTCCGGTTCTCGCCAGCGCTTCCGCTGCCCACGAGCCGACACCGCCGATGCCGACAACACAAAAATGAGAGCGGGCAAATAAACGGAGTGCCTGCTGACCATAAAGACGCCCGATACCGGCAAAACGCTGCAGATAAGCATCAGATAAAAGGGTTTGCATAATACAGAAACCTGCGGTGAAAAATGACAGAAATGACGGAGAAATAATGCGGGTGCATACTTCGTCGCAAAGTATACACCCCGGGAATAAAAGACTACAGTGCCGGGTTCAGGATCGGCGGGATACCTTTTTTCAGTACCCAGACCCGGCCGTAATGGTTGTAGAATCCGGCCATCAGCCCGGCATCGTGGCCGATACCGTGATAAATATCGAAGTGATGTCCTTTGATAGCCCCGCCGACATCCAGCGCGATCATCAGGCGCATATCATAACGGCCGGTAAAATTACCCTGATTATCCAGCACCGGAACTTCTGCCAGCAGCGTTGTGCCCGGCGGGATCAGTGTTTTATCCGACGCCACCGACGCTTTGGCAATCAGCGGTACCGCACTCGCCCCTTTCACCGGCGCGTACTGTTTCGGTGTGAAAAAGACAAAAGAGGCGTTTTGCTCCAGTAATTCCTGCACTTCCTGCGGCGAGTGATTGTCAGCCCACTGACGGATTGCCAGCATCGACATATCTTTCTTCTCTACTTCTCCGCGCTCGATCAGAACACGGCCGATACTGGTATAGCCGTGCCCGTTCTTCCCGGAATACGCAAAAAAGTTCAGCTCCGAACCATCACCAAAATCGATATAGGCACTGCCCTGAACATCCATCAGGAAGTTATCCATCAGTGAATTGCTGTAGGCGAGAACATAGTTATCACTCAGCGCACCGCGATAGATCTGAGCACGGCTCGGCAGGCGGCTGCCTTTTTTCGGCGGCATCCGGTAGATGGGGTACTGAAATTCGCCCTGACGGGTATGACGGGCCTGAACAACCGGAGTGTAATAACCGGTGAACTGCACGTTTCCGTAGTTATCTTTGCCTTCCATCTGATATGTGTGCAGATTGAACTGCCGCAGTTGTGCGGTATCCGCACCGGAGCGCAGCCAGTTTTCAACCGCACGGAAATTTTCGCTGTACTGATTGTACAGACGCGGTGAGGTTGTCCGGATGGCATCCACCTGCTTCAGAAAGTCCGGGCCGTTGACCGGCACGCCGGGACTGTTGACGTTCGCCACTTCCTGTAAATTCTGCGTCAGGTGCCCGTCTTTATACTGCTGACCTTTGTCCGTCGGGCGTGATTCACAGCCAACCAATAACGAAAACAATACACCGCACAACAAATACCTGCCGGTTTTGCTCATACCCATCCGCCAACCAATAATTTGAATTAATACAATATGTATGCGAACGATATCAAATCGCTTTCATTATGCAACCGGTTTCATTTTTTCCTCTGAACAATCATCCGGCTGAATGAACAAAAAAACGGCGATAAGCCGGATAATTAACCAAATCAGGGGGCAGGATAGCTTTTTATCGAGAAAAAACTTGCATCAGCTCTCATCCTGAGTATAGTGGGCGCCTCACAGACGCGGGATGGAGCAGCCTGGTAGCTCGTCGGGCTCATAACCCGAAGGTCGTCGGTTCAAATCCGGCTCCCGCAACCAATCTTTTATGATGTGCGACGTTTGTGAAATATGATGTTTGTGAAGTATCGTATTTGTGAAGTATCGTATTTGTGAAGTGCTCAGTTAATGATATTCGGACGCGGGATGGAGCAGTCTGGTAGCTCGTCGGGCTCATAACCCGAAGGTCGTCGGTTCAAATCCGGCTCCCGCAACCAACCTTCTTATCATTAACAAAATCGGACGCGGGGTGGAGCAGCCTGGTAGCTCGTCGGGCTCATAACCCGAAGGTCGTCGGTTCAAATCCGGCCCCCGCAACCATTCTTCTGACAGACTCTCCTGTCACTTTTCCTGAAAAAACACAAAAATTTATCCCTGAAATACGATTATTTCAGTGCATAACTATGTCTGTGCTATATCTGCGCTGTATCTGCCCGTTTCACACCACATCCTTGTGATGTCTGTCTTTGCCATATTCTCAGTTGCGCCGTGCGACAGCACCACCGTTGGCAAAATAGGCCTTAATCCCCTGAAAAATAGAATTTGCCATTCCCTGCTGGAATTTGGCCGTTTTCAGGAGACGCTCTTCCTCAAGGTTACTGATAAAGGCGGTTTCCACCAGAATTGACGGAATATCCGGTGCTTTCAGTACCGCAAACCCGGCCTGATCAACCGTGCGTTTATGCAGTTTGTTCACATTCCCCATCCGTTTCAGCACTTCTGAACCGAATTTGAGGCTGTCTTTGATACTCGCGCTCTGCACCATATCAAACATGGTCTGGTCGAGGTATTTGTCGCCGCTTTTGCTGACGCCCCCGATTTTATCCGCATCGTTCTGGGTCTGTGCCAGGAATTTTGCAGTATTACTGGTCGCGCCCCGTGTCGACAGCGCAAAAACAGACGAACCTCTGGCAGATCGGTTGGTGAACGCATCCGCATGGATCGAGACAAACAGATCCGCCCGCATTTTACGGGCTTTGGCCACACGCACCGACAGCGGGATAAACACATCCTCATTACGCGTCATATAAGCGCGCATACCCGGCTCACGATCGATCAGCGATTTCAGACGGCGGGCAATTTGCAGCACCACATCTTTTTCGCGTGTTTTGTATTTCCCGATAGCCCCCGGGTCTTCCCCGCCATGGCCCGGGTCAATCATAATAACAACCGGCCTGTCCTGACCGGCTTTACCCGGTTTCGGCGTTTCACGCGGCAGACTCTCTTCCAGGTCACCGCGGTTGTAATCTTCCAGCAGCGCCAGCAGCGGATCATCTTCCGTTGCCGCACCATTTTTCGGATAAAAATCCAGTACCAGACGGTTTTTAAATTCGGCAACCGGCGTCAGCTCCAGTACCTGCGGGCTCATCGCCTGTTTCACTTCAAATACCAGACGGACAGTCTGCGGGTCGTTCTGACCGACACGGATCAGCTTCAGATGCGGATCGCGATCCTGCACCTGTTTATCCATTCCTTTCAGCACACTGTTGAGATGCACATTTTTCAGATCAACAACAATACGTTCCGGGTTTTGCAGTGAAAACTGCTTATATTTCAGCGGATGGTCTGACTCGATAGTCACACGGGTATAACTGGATGCCGGCCAGATACGCACCGCCACAATCTGTGGCGACGCCGCAAAGCCGAACGGGCTGATACTCAGCAGACAAAACGCCGCAGCTCCTTTCAGTAACAGACGGCGTGACGCATCATGTTCAGAATGACTCATGAAAAAATATCCATAGCGTAAATCAAATCAACAATAACCGGCGCAGGTGGTGAAAACCGGAAAATTAAAGAAACAGAACAATTTATTCCGTAAATAATTTAAACGGCACTTTATCTAATCATTTGCGCCCTGTCATTATGCATTTTTGGCTTATATGGCGATAACACCACATAAAACCCGGCGAAATCCTGACCGGCGACTAAAATTTGCGCTTGCTATTCCCGCCCAAAAAGAATAAAAATACATAAATTACGAATAATAATTCACTTGCGAGGGTGTTATGAAAGAGCGCAGTATCGAACTGGTGGACGGATTCCGTCAGTCAGTTCCTTATATTAATGCTCACCATGGCAAAACATTTGTGGTGATGCTGGGCGGCGAAGCTATCGAGCATGAAAATTTTCCCGGTATTGTCAATGATATCGGTTTGCTGCACAGCCTGGGTATACGTCTGATTGTCGTGTACGGCGCCCGTCCGCAAATTGAAAAAAATCTGCTGGCCCATCAGTGTGAACCGGTTTATCACAAAAACACCCGTGTGACGGACGCCCGTACCCTTGAACTGGTCAAACAGGCAGCCGGTCAGTTACAACTGGATATCACCGCCCGTCTGTCGATGTGTCTGAGTAACACACCGTTGCAGGGCGCACATATCAATGTGGTCAGCGGAAACTTTGTGATAGCCCAGCCGCTGGGAATCGATGATGGTATTGATTACTGCCACAGCGGGCGTATCCGCCGTATCGATGAGGATGCTATCAACCGTCAGCTTAATAACGGTGGTATTGTACTGATAGGCCCGGTCGCTGTTTCAGTTACCGGGGAAAGCTTTAACCTGACGTCTGAGGAAATTGCCACACAGATTGCGATCAAACTGAAAGCGGAAAAACTGATTGGTTTCTGCTCTGCACAAGGTGTGGTGGCAGACGACGGCGGAATTATCTCCGAGATGCACCCGAATGATGCGGAACATTATGTGCACGCGATGGAAGGCAGTGGTGATTACTATTCCGGAACCGTCCGTTTCCTGCGCGGTGCCGTTAAAGCCTGCCGCCGGGGCGTAAAACGCAGCCATCTGCTCAGTTACCAGGAAGACGGGGCGCTCATCCAGGAACTCTTCTCCCGTGATGGTATCGGAACACAGATTGTGATGGAAAGTTCAGAGCAGACACGCCGCGCCAATATCAACGATATCGGCGGGATACTCGAACTTATCCGCCCGCTGGAACAGCAGGGCATTCTGGTGCGCCGCTCCCGCGAACAACTGGAAATGGAGATAGACAAATTCACCATTATTGAACGCGATAACACCACCATCGCCTGTGCCGCACTCTATCCTTATCCGGAAGAGAAAATCGGTGAGATGGCCTGTGTGGCAGTGCATCCCGATTACCGCAGCTCGGCACGCGGTGAGGAACTGCTGCACCGGGTCACACAGCAGGCAAAACAGATCGGACTGGAAAAACTGTTTGTACTCACTACCCGCAGTATTCACTGGTTTCAGGAACGCGGCTTTGTACCGGCAGAAATTGAAAATCTGCCGGTCAAAAAACAGGCGCTGTATAACTACCAGCGGCGCTCCAAAATCCTGATCCTCGGCTTTCAGTAGTTCTCCGGCTAACGTAAACGCTCACTCAGCCCGCTGTACCGCTGAGTGGGGGTTTTCACGGCCCGCTTAACACACTCTTCCCGGCTGTAAATTGTCAGAAACTTTTTCGCCCGCGTCAGTGCCGTATACAGCAACTCACGGCTGACCAGCGGCGAAGGCTGCACCGGCAATACCAGTGCGGTATGGGCAAACTCAGAACCCTGCGACTTGTGTACCGTCATCACATAAGCGGTTTCGTGTGCCGGAAGACGGTTCGGGCGGATGCTCTTTATGGTACCGTCCGGCAGCCGGAAAAAGACCCGCAGCTCATGATTTTCATCCGTCAGCATAATCCCGATATCACCGTTAAACAGCCCCAGTGGACTGTCATTACGGCTTATCATCACCGGTTTACCGTGATACGCGCGGTGCCGGTGTATCAGCGGACGGCGGATATGCCCCTGCTGATGCAGCAGCCGCTCAATACGCTCATTCAGTCCTTCCACACCGAACGGCCCCTCACGCAGGGCGCACAGCAGCCGGAACTGACTGAAAGCCTCAAGTATTGCAGCCGGGTCGGCATGCTGTTTTACCAGTGATAAAAACGGCTGATAGGCATTCATGGTATCCGTCAGTACCTGCGCATACCCGTCTTCATCTTCCAGCGGCACATAACGCACATCCGGCCGCTGTCCGCTGAGAACCGCCATCGTTTCCCGGACATTACCATGGTTAACGGCAGTAGCCAGTTGTCCGATGCCGGAAGCCGCATCAAAGCGGAAACTTTTGCGCAGCAGACAGAGATGATCCTGCACACTGACCGGGTTTTCCGGACATTTATCCGGCAGCACGCAGCCGGTCATTGCCTCCAGCATTTCCCTCCGCTGCGGTGTATAACCGGCTTCGGCAAAGCGACAGATATCCCCCAGCACCGCTCCCGCTTCCACTGACGCCAGCTGGTCTTTATCCCCCAGCAGGATCAGTATTGCTTTCTCCGGCAGTGCCTCAATAAGAGCCGCCATCATCGGTAAATCGACCATGGATGCTTCATCCACAATCAGCACGTCTGACATCAGCGGATTTTTCCGGTGATGACGTAACCGGCGGCTGTCCGGCTGAGCGCCCAGCAGACGATGCAGTGTTTTGGCCTGATCCGGCATCATTGCCCGCTGAACATCTGTCAGGTCGAGCTGTGCAATTGCGTCTCCCAGTGATTCTGTCAGGCGGGCTGCCGCTTTACCGGTCGGTGCCGCAAGTTCAATCAGCAGCGGCTCCGCCGCGGATTGCACCAGAGCCGCCAGAATACGGGCAACGGTTGTGGTTTTACCGGTACCCGGCCCGCCGGAAATAACGGCAGTCCGGCTGCTGACCGCCACGGCGGCGGCAATTTTCTGCCAGTCTTCCTGCTCTTCCGTACCGAACAGTGCATCCAGAACCGGGCGCAGCCTCTCCGCGTCTGCCGCAACAACCTGCGGCCGGGAGAAAAATTCCGCCACACGGCATTCATACTGCCACATCCGGTGCAGATACAAATTCGCATCTGACAGCACGATCGGTGCCGGAAGTGAGCCATCACTAACCGCATCCGACGCAGACAGCGCTGCTTTTATCTCAGGCAGTCCCGGCTCACCCAGTGACTGCCAGACTGACTGCATGATCTCAGCATGCCGTCCGCCTTGTTCCGGCTGAGGAAGAATCCGCGACAGCGGCAGACAGACATGTCCGCCGCCGGTTTGTGCACTGAGCAGAGCAAACACGAGTTGCAGCAGCGGATCAGTGTCCGGTGCCAGCATCGCCGCAAACTGACAGTCCAGGGGGCGCAGGATCTGCTCTGCGCACAAGGTTTGTAAGTGAGTATTCATTAACCCTCCTCCCCGTTAAACAGGGCATCCAGCTGCTCAGTGAATGCCTGCTCCGGACGATAAAACCAGATCCCCTGACCGGGGTATTCCGGTGTCATGCCGCGCAGGAAAAGGTAATACACGCCGCCGAAGTGCGTCTGATAGTCATAATCCGGCAGCCGGTGACGCAGATAGCGGTGCAGCGCCAGCGTATACAGCTGATACTGTAAATCATAGCGGTGTTCCAGCATAGCCTGAGCCAGAGCCTCCGGCTGATAATCTGCCGGACTGTCTCCCAGGTAGTTTGATTTATAGTCAGCGATGTAATATTTACCCTCGTGATAAAACACAAGGTCGATAAAGCCTTTCAGCATGCCCGTCACCGCAGCAAAATCCAGCGGTGCGGCCTGCGCTGACAGCGGATCATATTGCCGCGTCAGTGCATCCAGTTTTTGCGCAGTCAGGTCGCCGTCTATCGGCAGGAAAAACTGCATTTCATCCTGTTTGTAACGCACCGGGATCGCACTGAGCACCGGCCCTTCTGCTGACAGTGGTGTATTCACCAGATCCGTAAACCAGGTTTGCAGAAACGGCGCCCACTCCGCTGAAAATCCGTATGACAACAACTGTTCAGTGAGCCACTCAAGTGAGGGCTCACTATCAAATTCAAGCTCTTCAAATAAACTGTGCAGGAATGTCCCCGCCAGTGCACCACGCGGGAAGGTATAAGCCGTCTGCTGCGTTACCGTTTCGTCCTGTACTTCTCCGAGGGTATCGGTGTCCAGTGACGGGCTGAGAGAGCGGATCATCGCCATCATCTCTTCCTGCCTGTCCTGTGTATATACGCTGCCGCCGGATGATGCACCGTAGCTCAGGCCGCTGTAACTGGTTACCCGCCAGCGGCTGCTGACAGTCCGGGTAAACGGCTTGACCGCCAGGGACGGCGGCTGTGAAACGCCGGGCTGCCACAGTTGCAGCTGCGGTTCTGTTATCCGGGTAACGGCAGCCGCGCTGTCGCTCCGGCAAAAGGCATCCAGCCGCTCCGCCAGTGCAGTGCTGTCACACGCCTGTCCGTTCTGAAGCAGATACCCCAGCCCGTTAAGATGCAAATCGGTATTGCCCGTTTTTTTACGGTTCCCTTTGATAATGGGCGCAACCCCGAGACTGCAATGATAAACCGCCCGCGTCACCGCCACATACAGCAGGCGCAAATCCTCTGCCAGACGTTCTTTATCCGCCAGCGCAACCTGAGTTTCATCCGGTGACAGTGTCAGACAGGGCTCAAAGGTGGTTTCGTCATGGTAAAGACGCTGGCCGCCTGCCTGAAAATTACAGATAAACGGCAGCCACACCAGCGGGTATTCCAGCCCTTTGGATTTGTGGATCGTGCAGATCTGAACCAGATGCTGATCGCTTTCCAGCCGCATCTGCTGGCTTTCCGACTGCGTATCCGGCCGTAATACCTGCTGCGCGAGCCAGCGTACCAGCGCATGTTCATTTTCCAGCGTCAGCGATGTTTCCTGAAGTAACTCGCTGATATGCATAATATCGGTTAAGCGCCGTTCGCCGTCCGGCCCCGCCAGCAGGTTTTCAGCTATTTTGCGCTGGCTGAGTACCCGGCGCAGCATCGGCAGAACGCCCTGCTGCTGCCAGATCTGCCCGTAACCGGCGAATTCATCCACCAGCCTGTCGCGGGCGGCTTCATCCTGATTGAGCGCATCAATCTCCGCCGCGTTCAGGCCAAACAGCCCGGAAGCCAGCGCACTGCGCAGCAGCCGTTCTTTTTCCGGATTCAGCACCGCCTGGAGCAGCCACAACAGTTCACGGGCTTCCGGCGTTTCAAATACACTATCGCGGTTTGAAAGAAAAACGGACGGGATCGCCCGCTGATTGAGCGCATCTTTTATCAGTTGAGCTTCCCGGCGGCTGCGCACCAGTACGGTGATATCCGCCGCACTGACCGGACGTTGTTTCCCGGGGGGGCCAATCAGGGCTGTACCGTTTTGTCCGGCATCCAGCCAGTCACGGATCTGTCCGGCGCACACGCCGGCCATTGTCCGTTCATAATCACCGCTGCTGACGCCCTCTGCGGCCTGCCACCAGAACTGCACTGCCGGTTGTGTTTTTCCGGCAATAATAAAAGCGGCATCATCATTTGCAGGTGCGGAACTGACCGGCTGAAACGGGATCTGTTTAAAGCAGAAAGGTTCATCCGCCTGTAAAAACAGTTTGTTAACGCTGTCGACCATCGTCTTTGCGGAACGGAAGTTAGTCCCGAGGGTATAATGCGCACTGACATCCCGGCGCGCTTTGATATAAGTGAAAATATCCGCCCCCCGGAAAGCATAAATCGCCTGTTTCGGGTCACCGATAAACAACAGTCCGTACGGCTCTGCCGGAGTGCCGTTATCACCGGCCATCTCCTGATACGCCGTTTCCTGATAAATAGTGCGGAAGATCCGGTATTGCTGGGGGTCGGTATCCTGGAATTCATCAATCATCGCCACCGGAAAACGTCTGCGCAGTGTCTGTGCCAGCAGTGCCCCGTTTTCCTGACGCAGCGCATTATCCAGCCGGGTCAGCAGGTCATCAAACCCCATTTCACCCCGGATCTGTTTTTCCTCTGTAATGGTCTGACGGATCTCGTACACCGCACGGGTAAACAGGACATCTTCCAGCGTCAGTGCCTGCTCCGTCAGTGCTTCAATTGCAGAAAATACCGGATGTGACGGCGGCGTGCCGCCCTTTTTGGTTTTTTCATCCAGCACCGCCTGACTGAAACGCTCCAGATTTTTCGGCAGTGCGTAATGTGTGGTTTCCTCTTCCTCCGCCCAGTCATTAATCCCGGCAATCCATCCGGGCACCAGATTGGCGCGGTAACTGCTTTTATTCAGATCAGAGTTCTGAATAAGGCTGACAAAATCAACATCACTTTTCCGCCAGCACTGCTTAACCTCATCAATCGCGGCAATAATCTGCTCATGGCGGGAAAGCAATGTTTCATCGGATTCCGGTGCATCGGTAATTCCGGGTAATTCGCCCTGTAACCAGGGGTAAATATCCCGCAGCAGCGCCTCAGGATCAGACCAGAGCTGTTTAATGGCTCTGGCCAGCTCTACGGGCAGCGGATAACAATGACGCCGCCAGAAGTCCTCACAGGCCTGTTTACGGACAGGGTGCTCATCCTGAATCAGTGTCTGTTCAAAAAGCACGCCGGATTCAAAGGCGTTATGAGTCAGCATTCGCTGACAAAAACCGTGGATGGTAAAAATGGCGGCTTCATCCATCTGCCGTTCAGCCAGCAGCAGGCGATGAGCCGCACTCTGTTTATCTTCAATCAGATCCAGAAGCGGACCAAACCCGTCATCATCCGCCGGTTCCCCGCCTTCCTCATGACGCAGGCAGGCAATCCGCAGCTTATGAATATTCTCGCGGATACGCCCGCGCAGCTCATTCGTTGCCGCTTCGGTAAAGGTCACCACCAGGATCTCTTCCGCCGATAACGGCCGGACAAAGGCCCCGTCACCGATTCCGAGCAGCAGACGCAGATAGAGCCGTGCCAGCGTATAGGTTTTTCCTGTACCGGCAGATGCCTCAATTAACCGCTGCCCCTGCAGCGGTATTGTCATCGGGTTTAAAGATTCAGCCGCCATTGCCTTACCGTATTTCTTCTTTGACAGGTAACAGCGACTGGAACGCCGTTACGGACGGATATGTGGTCCATCCGGCCGGTTTTGCGTAATCATCCGCTTTGCCGCCGGTTCCGGTCACCTGAGAGTAAAGCGCCAGACCATTTTTCGACATCACCGAGTTCTCATAGAAGGTCACCACATCCTGTTTGGTCATTTTTTTCACCGCAGCGATAGTTTGCTCGCGGGTATTGAAATCAAAGTAATTATTTTTGAAATCAAATGAATAACGGGAGGCCTCTTCCTCAAAGGTTTCCGGCGGCTGTGTCATTTCAGTCAGGAGCGCATTACGGTATTTATCGAATTCCGCATTATCCAGTGCTTTCAGGCGTTTCTCCGCATTAATATAAAAATCATCAAAGCGCTGTGACAGATACGCCGGGTTCTTTTCATTGCTTTGCAGCAGGAAACCGATCCCCCACTGGCGGCCGAAATTCGGGTTAAATGCAAACAGGGCATAGCCCAGCTGCTCCTGTGTCCGCAACTGATCATAGAACCACGGATGCAGAATTTTCGACAGCACAGACGAGAATGCCGCGCCTTCCGTCCGTGAATACCCGGTCGGAATAAAGATATTGGCCAGCGCGTTATCGGTACTGTTGGCTTTTTCGTCGAAGTTTGGTTTCAGGGCTTTATCAATCACATAGTAATCCCCCACCCACCATTCCGTCCCCTGAGAGCCAAGTTGCGCCTGAGCTTTCGATGCAATCTGCTCTGCCTGAGGTGCCGTCAGGTTACCGAACACAAACATCTGAAGCGCCCCTTCACGGATAAGACGGTCACGGAACTGTGTGATGTCGCTTTCCGTAATGGTATCCAGTGCGGCGAGGCGCTCTTTATCTTCAAAATACGGTACCGCTTTCAGGCGGCTGAACGGACGCATTGCCATCTCATACGCTTTGCCGTTATCCGATACCGCGACCTGCTCACGATACCAGGATTTCGCCTGTGCCAGCTCAGATGCGGTCGGGGTAAAGGACTGATATTCAGTCACCGCCGTGGTCAGTAATTCCGGCAGATGCTGGGAATAGCCGCTGACGCTGATATTCAGTCCGTCATCCTCACTGATGCTGATCCCCATTCCTGCCACACCGGCCTGATAGCTGAGCTGATTCAGTCTCAGCTCACTGACATAACTGAGCAGCGAACTGGTCACAAAATCTTTGGCTGTTCTGCCGGTATTCCGGTTGCGCAGTTCCAGCGCAATAATGGCTTTTGGTTCATCAGCAAAATAACGGCTCGGCATATAGAACAGACGCAGTTTTGCCGAATCGGTCAGTTGTACCGGTTTAGTCTGTTCCTGCTGTTTAATCAGATCAAAATTATCCGGAATAAACGGGTTCAGTGCCGGCAGAGAGAAACGGAAATCACCTTCAGATTTGCGCCATTTATCCAGCTGCGCAGCTGTCACCTCATCCACCTGATAAGGGGCATCAACAAAATAGGCTTTTTTGTTGCTTGGTTCCTGCGGGCTGGTATACCAGACGCGGGCTTTTTCCGGTGTTAAATCCGCAAGACGGGCTTTGATCGCAGCCGGGTCCCAGTCATCGGCCAGATAACCGGCATTCAGGATATTTTTTACCGGATAATCCATCATAGTGTTTGCCAGTGATTCAACATAGTTCATATCACGGACAACCGAGTTGTAACGAAACGCCAGCATATTTACACGGGCAATTTCATCAAAGTAATCTTTATTAATCCCTTTTTCTTTAATCAGATTCAGGTACGCAAAAACAGCAGCAGTAATCTCATCCCGTTTTGCCATACCCTCATCTGTCAGCGACACAGAGATAATAAACACGCCCTGGTTACGCGCCAGTGAAGAAGATGCCGATGCACTGACATTCTCCGCCAGCCCGTTTGAGATCAGCCAGTTCGCCAGAGTACCTTCACTGCGGCTTCCCAGAAGATACGCAATGTAGGTATCTGTCTGCTTGCGGAAATCTTTGCTGTTGTTGTCGATAACAAACTCAAAATCCAGTGATTTCTGCGGTTGTGCCGGGACATAGTGAATAATTTTCTGCTGTTCGGCTGCCGTGATCAGCGGTACGGTGATCGCCGGAATTGCCGCATGACGATCCGGAATCGTACCGAACGTATCATTTGCCAGCTGAGCCAGCTCTTCCGCAGACTCCGGTCCGTAGATCACGGCTTTCATCAGGTTGGATGAGTAGTATGTATTGTAAAATTTCAGCAGCTCTTCATGCAGGATACTGCCGGGTTTATCCCTCAGCGTTTCCAGGTTTCCGCCGGAAAAACGGGAGATCGGATGTGCCGGGTTCCAGGTTTCCGCCCGTACCTGATACATGCGGTGCCCGTCGCGGGAACGCGCCATGGTCAGTTCAGCGTTGACCGCGTTACGTTCTTTATCGGCATTCACCGGGTCCAGCAGCGGCTCTGCCAGCGCATCCGCCAGCCGTTCTGTTGCACCTTTCAGGGCATTATTTTCAACTTCAAAATAGAAATCGGTATAGTTGGAGCCGGTGCTGGCGTTATGGCTTCCGCCGTGCTTCGCCAGATAGTCACTGAAGTTCCCGGGTTCCGGGAAGCGTTTCGAGCCCATCAGCACCATATGCTCCAGATAGTGCGCAAGACCCGCCTGGCTCTTCGGCTCATCCATACTGCCGATAGCCAGACTGACCGCTGCCGCTGATTTACGGGCGGTTTTATCTGAAATCAGCAGAACCGTCATATTATTTTTCAGGGTGATTGCCTGATACTGACGCGGATCGTTGGCGCTTTTCTCAATCTCTCCGGGCAGAACCTGCCAGTTGTTCTGAGCAAGTGCATTGGCACCGGTAAAAAAGAAAAGCAGCGTAAAAATAAACTGCACTAGTTGTTTAGGCATCAGCCTCATTCTCCCTGTTTTTCTGATGTTGAAACATCGGCAAAAAGAGTTGTTGTGAAAATTGCTTTATTGCATCCATAAGTGTTTCATCAAAATGGCGGAATGCACGGACAACATAATCGTCCTCCGCCTCGCCGGTAAACTGGTATCCCCCCTGCAATGTCTGCAGCAGCAGTAAACCGGCTTTATGTTGGAGTCCCTCATCATCAGAGAGTTCACCGGTGTTTTCATCCGCCAGTGTGGTCAGCCATGCCCAGCCGCTTTTGACAAAGATTGGCATCGGCTCATTCAGCCCGCGGACAAACACATCCAGCAGCGGGCGCAGATAATCCCGGGCCTGCTCCGCCGTCAGCGGTTCAAAGATCCACACCGTATCTCCCCGCCCGAACATCCGGCTGTATTGCTGCCGTCCGCTCAGGCTGTAAGTCAGGTGTTCAATCCACAAACGCAGGCCGTCCGCCGCGGTCAGTGCTGCCGGGCGCCAGCGGAGTAACCCGTTTTCCTGAACACCCGCCAGTTGCCCGCTGTAAGTATAAGGCCCGATAACATCATGAAATGACTCAGTATCAGACGCCATCCGTGCATTGCGGATTTTCTCTGCCAGAACATCCATTTCCTGTAATTGTTCTTCCCAGTAAACCTGTGCAAACGCCCCGGCCGGCAGTTCCCCCGCCGCCTTCAGCAGCCGGAAGACCTTCTCTTCCGGCTCACCGTCCACCAGCGTATCAAGCAGCCTGGTGTTAAATCCGTAACGCTGTAAATTATCGACACTGAACGGCTCTTCCTCCGGTAATGCCACATCTTCAATCTCAAAATGCACATTCAGACGCTGCTGAAAAAATGCCCTGACCGGATGCCGGTAAAAGCGCAGTAACTGGTCAACCGTGATATCGATCACCACTTCTGACTGAACAGGGACATTAAACGCGCCCTGCGCTTCCCCCTGCCGCAATGCGGCCGGTAACCACTGGGGTGCAAAACTCTGAAACTCAGCACCTTCTCTGTAGTTGTCTGCTGCAAACGGTACGCGGGTATGCCGGACAATCAGATGATTTTCCAGTGATTTCCGGCTGGTATCCAGATCGGCAAAGCGATCTTTCTCCAGACAGAAGCTGAGCCCTGCATATTCCAGCAGCTCACTGACCAGTACTGACGGGTTCCGCTCTTCGTTGTCTCTGATAGATCGGCCGATATAGCTGATATATAAATATTCTTTTGCTGACCCCAGCGCTTCGAGGAAAAGATAGCGATCATCATCGCGGCGTTTACGATCACCCCGGCGGCTTTTTTCTGCCATCAGGTCAAATCCCAGCGGCGGAATTGTTCTCGGATAGACACCGTCATTCATACCCAGCAGACAAATCACCTTAAACGGAACAGAACGCATCGGCATCAGTGTACAGAAATTGACAGCGCCGGATAAAAAACGCTGGCTGATTTTTTCGTCATCCAGCCGCAGAGAGAGTTCATCACGGATCAGTGAAAGCGGGACATCCCCGTCATAACAGGCTTTAACGCCTTGTTCCAGCACCTGCTGCCACTGCTGAAGTACCATACTGAGTACCGGTTCGGTATCCGGTGTCGTCATAAAAAATGCGGACAACAACTCAGAACCGGTTTCACGCCACTGTGCCGGTGTACGCTGTTCACTCAGTTTTTTCTGCCACTGCCGCAAAGTATCAATAAATGCAGCCAGCTGCCCGACCCGGTCCGCAGACATGCCGGAAACTTCATCATAAGGCAGGATCCCGCGCCAGGTGCCTTCATCCTCTGCCATTGCATAGCCCAGCAGCATGCGCTCCAGTCCGAATTTCCAGGTATTCTGGCCAAAAACCGGCAGTGAGAAAGATTCGATATTTTGATCATCCAGCCCCCAGCGAACACCCGATCCGCTGACCCAGCGGCGCAGAAGCGGCAGGTCGCTCTCATCCAGCCCGAACTGCTGTGCCACTGCCGGGACTTCCAGCAAACTGAGAACATGTTCTGAAGTGAAACGGCTCTGCGGTAATTCCAGTAAAGTCAGTACCGCCTGTAATACCGGATGTGCCTGCCGGGCTTTACGGTCTGAAATCGCAAACGGAAGATAACGGTTTTCGTTCCCCTGCCCGAAAACCGCCTGAATATAGGGGGAATAACTGTCGATATCCGCCACCATGACAATAATATCGCGGGGAGTCAGTGACGGGTCGTTTTCCAGCAGATTCAGTAAATAGTCCTGCAGAATCTCCACTTCCCGTTGCGGGCTGTGGCAGGAGTGAAATGTCAGAGAACGGTCATTATCCGCAATCACCCGCCGCCCTTCGCTGGTGGCAAATTCCTCTTTGTTTTTTCCCACCACGCTGCCGTCTTCCAGGTTCAGGATATCCTGCTGAACAGCGGACAGCAGTGTATCTGCCGGGCGATCGACAAAGGCTTTAATCGCATGGATTTCTTCAATATCTTCCAGAAAAAACAGGTTATCCCGGCCGGGACGTCCCCATGAAGCCAGCAGCGGGTTACCGGTATTCTGCTCTCCGTCAGCCTCAAAATCGAACAGCGATGGCGCATCTTCATCCGATTTAAACCAGCTGACGGCTTTTTTATCCCAATAGCTTTGCGGCTTGCGTGCCAGCATACGCCGGAGTGCTGACGGGCTCTGTAAATCGCCCCAGTAATACTGGCAGGGATTGGTAAACATCAGATGGATATGGGTATGCTGTCCGAGCGCCCGCAACGCCTGAAGATAGACAGGCGGTAATGCAGAGATACCGCAGATAAACAGGCGTGGCGGCAGATTGGCAACCACCGCCGGATCACCTTCATTGAGTACGTCAATAAAACGCTGATAAAGATTGGCACGGTGCCATTCCGGCTGACCCAGGCTTCGGGTCAGAGTCTGGAGATCCCGCCACAGGCATTTCTGCCAGGACTGATTCTGACTCAGCCCGTCAATCAGCTCATTATTTTCCCACGCGGTCAGCCAGTCCGGCCTGTAGACAAGATACTGGTCAAATAAATCCGCAATACGGCCGGACAACTGATGCAGCTTACGTTTATCGCCATCATCATCAAGGTAATGGCGCAGCGGGGCAAAATCCGGGTCATCAAGACGCTGCGGAAGCAGTGACATCAGTTTCCAGGTCATCGCCCCTTTACTGAAAGCACTTTCTTTCGGGATACCCGGCAAGACGCGGGTAAACATATCCCAGATAAACGTTGCGGGCAGCGGAAACGTAATATTTGCGGCAATCCCCAGTTTTTCCGCCAGACTGATTTGCAGCCACTGAGACATGCCGGGACTTTGCACCAGCACGGTTTCAGGGCAAAAAGGATCATTGATTTTATCATTATCAATAATATGGCATATCAGGTCTTTCAGCAGATCCAGATCATTGGAGTGATAAACCGTAAACATTGTCCTGTCCTTACATACATTGCCATCTTCCGGCGGTTAACCGGCGCTCTCCCGGGGAGACCAGCCCGATAGTAACGGAAATACAGCCCGGTGACACATTTTCC
This sequence comes from Morganella morganii, assembly GCF_019242955.1. Taxonomy (GTDB): domain Bacteria; phylum Pseudomonadota; class Gammaproteobacteria; order Enterobacterales; family Enterobacteriaceae; genus Morganella; species Morganella sibonii. The sequence goes on along the minus strand of NZ_CP066129.1, from coordinate 579,186 downwards.
TGTTCACTTTCCCATTTCTGCCGGGCAGACAAATGTACCTGCATCATCTGCCGTAATGCCCCGGGATCGGTGGTAAAGCGCATCATCTGATGCAGATGACGTACCGTACTGACATCCGTGTACTGCCTGTGTTTTCCGCTGTGCAGCAGCTGATAATAGCGTAATAATCCGGTAATCAGAATCGCAAAGATAAAGGCACAAAGCATCACTTCCGGTAACGACATTCCGCGCTCATTCATTATTTTCTCCTGTATCCCTGTGCCGGTGACAACCGGGTTTTAAATCCGGCGGGCAAAAATCACTCCAGCCCTGCGGCAGAGCCGTTAATATCATCCTGTCGCCCTCTTCCCCGGCGCTGACCAACTGATAATGCGTGATATTTTGTGCAAACCGGGAAGAAAACCGGCTGCCCTGCAATAACAGCTTATTAGCCCTCAGCCGCCGCAAACAACTTTTCAGTTCCGGGTCCGGTGCCGTCCGGCAGTAAAACGGCGTTTCATTCAATGTTTTCCGCGACCAGTCCTGCGTCAGTCCCCACTCCAGAGCAGACGCCGCACCGGCATCCGCACGGTAAAATTCAATTTCATCCTGACTGTTACGCCACTCTGTCTGATAAAAGCGATGCAGAACCGATAACATCATCAGTGAGATCCCCAGCAGCAGCATTATCATCAGCAGCAACGTATTTCCCGCTGAGCGATCCGCTTTTTCCCTGCGGGGATTACAGGTGGTAATTCGGCATAACAATCAGGCTTTCTCCGGTTCGCTGTATTAAGGGCATATCCAGCCCGGTAAGTGTCAGGGTTAAGCGCAGACCATTTTTTCCGTACAATTTCACCGGTGTGACCAAAAACCGGGAAACAGCCACATAGCGGTTATCGGTGACTTTTTCCCAGCCGGATTCCCGGCAACTGAGGGCATTACGTGTCCATTCAATTGCCTGTTTATTCAGACGGTAGCCAAAATGCTCTCCGGTTTTCCGGACATTACGTTCCCAGCGGCCATTATGATTGAGATCATAAGCCACTATAATGCAGCTGCTCCTGGTCTCGCCCGGCTTCGCCGCAATCTGCAGCGGATTGCCCTGACAATGTCCCCGGCAGAAAGCTGTCCGCCGGAGATCTTTTTCCAGCCTCAGAAGCGTTTCCCGCATAATGGTATCCAGCTTATATTGCCGGTATGTATTCAGTACATCCTGCCCCAGAGCCGGAAAAAACCGGGCTGCCGTGACCAGGATAATCGTACTGACAGCCATCGCCGCCAGCATTTCAAATAACAGGAATCCCTGCTCCCGTATTTTATTCAGCATGACGGCACACCGGATAGCCGCCCCGGCGTACACAACCGGATACGGCCGGGAGCCGAGATAATCAGTTTTATCTGTCCCTGCGGATTTTCCAGTACAAAACCGGCGGCAGAGGCGGTATGCCGGGTTCCCCAGAACTGCACCGTATCCGTGGTGCCGGAAACAATACGGACGCCCTGTGCAGGAATGAACGCTTCTGTATCACTATCGCACTGCGCTGCGGATACCTGATGACAGGCCCGGCTTTTTTCACCGAAAATAACGGCTATTTTCCGGGTTTCATTCAGATACGTTGCTTTCAGTTTATGGCTGCTGAGATACTGATGAAACAATGCCGCTGTTTCTGTCAGATAACGCCGTTCTCTGTAGCTTTCCCATGACATATGAACAAATGAAACTGGTAATGCCATAATAAATAAAACAATAATGACTTCCATCAGCGATATCCCCCGCTCTTTTCGCATGTATTTCTGCATGTGGTCATCCGTTTCCTTTCCCTGCTGAAAAAATAACGCGTTTACCACTTCCGCAAAGGCAGAACCTGAAAATATGCGATACAACAGGAAAAAATATCTGCATGGCACTGCAAATACACATCCGTTCTTCCTGTTATGCAGAAAAAAATCATCTTCCTGAAAAAAAGTCTGGTGTGAAAAAAACGAAGACGCTAAAAAGAGCAGATATCGCTGCTCTTTAACAATCCGGATATTACCCAATATAAAAACCGATCACCGGCACTGTATTTAAGACAGCTCACCCTCAGTGCCGGTGACCCGGATATTATTGTTACCCCGTATCTTTTAATATAAATAATCACTTATTATAAAATAAAGTTAATACATATTTATCATTAATTAAATTAATAAAAATAATAAAAATCATTTTAATAAAACCAAAGAAATATTATTTTATATGAAATGAATAAAAACAGTGCTATAATATTGAGATCATATACTGCGTCAACAGGAAAACAAAAGTGGAACAATATTTAGACATTGCAAAGCGGATTCTGGAGGAAGGGAAATGGATTGAAAATAAGCGGACAGGTAAAAGATGTCTGACAATTATTAATGCCGATTTCACTTACCACGTTGACAAAAATGAGTTCCCGCTGGTAACCACCCGCAAAGCATTCTGGAAAGCTGCTATTGCGGAAATGCTGGGTTACTTACGCGGATATGACAATGCCTCACAGTTCAGAGACATCGGCTGTAATACCTGGAACGCCAACGCAAATGAAAACGCCGACTGGCTGGCAAACCCGAACCGTAAAGGTGAGGATGATATGGGCCGTGTTTATGGTGTTCAGGGACGTCAGCTGAAAATATCCCCGACAGACGCACAATATGATTTATTATTATCATTAAGTGATGCCGGAGACAAAGAAGGCGTTAATAACCTGATTAATGAACTGAGAAAAAATACCTTCGATCAACTCCGTAAAGTATATGATAATTTAAAAAAAGGAATTGATGACCGCGGTGAAATTATCTCTTTCTGGAATCCGGGTGAATTTGATCAGGGTTGCCTGAGACCATGTATGTTTATGCATCATTTCTCTGTTCTTGACGGAACATTATATTTAAACAGTTATCAGAGAAGTTGTGATTATGCGCTGGGCTATGTTTTCAATGCACCTCAGTGTTATTTCCTGCTGGCAGTTATGGCACAAATAACCGGGCTGAATGCAGGTAAAGTGTATCACAAAGTCGTTAATCTGCATTTATATGAAGACCAGTCAGAATTAATGCGTGATGTCCAAATGACACGTAAACCGTTTGCATCACCGAAACTTCATATTAATCCTGAGATTAAAACACTGGATGATCTGATGACATGGGTTACCACCGATGACTTTACGGTGACAGATTACCAGCACCACGATCCGATTAAATATCCGTTCTCTGTCTGATAAGACAGTTAAACGACTCCGGATACAAAAACTGCATCAGTTACGATGCAGTTTTTTTGTCACTCACTAAAGTCAGATCTATTCCGGCGCGTTCTGTTTTCCGCTGTCACTCCGTGTTTTATTACCCGGGCATTTGTATGCCCATACCATCATCAGCACACCCACAATAATCATCGGTACAGACAGAATCTGCCCCATACTGATCCCGCTGAATAAACCGAGCTGGGCATCCGGCTGACGGAAGAATTCCACAATAATACGGAACAGACCGTAACCGATCAGGAACAGTCCGGACACGCTGCCCATCGGCCGGGATTTGCGGACAAACACATTCAGAATGATAAAGAGGACAATCCCCTCAAGCAGCATTTCATACAATTGCGACGGGTGTCTCGGCAACACACCATACTGCTCGAGTACCGGCATCAGAGAAGGGTCAGCCGCAGCCAGTTTCACATCTTCGCTGTAAGAGGTCGGGAACAGAATGGCCCACGGTGTATCGAGTGTCACACGTCCCCACAATTCGCCGTTAATAAAGTTACCGATACGCCCCATGCCAAGGCCAAACGGAATAAGCGGAGCCACAAAGTCAGCTACCTGTAAGAAATGGCGCTTCGTGCGGCGGGCAAACCACCACATTGCAATAATAACGCCCATCAGGCCGCCGTGGAATGACATACCGCCGTCCCAGACTTTCAGCAGATACAGCGGGTTTTCCGCAAACAGCGGGAAGTTATAAAACAGAACATAACCGATACGGCCGCCCAGGAAAACCCCGACAAATCCGGCATATAACAGTGTTTCAACTTCACTGCGTTTCCAGCCGCTGCCCGGTTTATCTGCCCGCCGGTTGGCCAGCCACATGGCAAACACAAACCCGACAAGATACATCAGCCCGTACCAGCGTAACGCCACCGGCCCCACAGAAAAAATAACAGGATCAAAATCCGGAAATGCCAGATAAGTGTTACTCATCGTACCTCACACTGTGTGTTGTATCCGGCCGCAGGCGTTGCTCTGCCCGCCGCAGACCGGGATATATGACTATAAGGACGGAACCGCCTTATTACGCGGGATGTGCGGTTAAGCACTGCCGCGGATAAGCTGTTCCAGTCCCTTGCTCTCAATAAACAGTTCCGATTTTTCACGGATCTCAGCCGCTGTCTGTGCATCCAGCAATGATGCCATCAGCGGCTCCAGCGCTGCGGCATCCAGATGCCGCAACAGATACTTAATACGCGGGATACTCCGCCCGTTCATACTCAGCCGGCGATATCCTAAACCAATAAGGATCATTGCACCTAACGGATTTGCTGCCATTTCCCCGCAGACAGAGACCGGAATTCCCAGCCGTGTGGTTTCTGTCCGGACAAAATGCAGCATACGCAATACCGCCGGATGGAGCGAGTCATAGAGTGGCGCAACATGCGTATTATTCCGGTCAACCGCCAGCAGATACTGCGTTAAATCATTCGTACCGACAGAAATAAAATCAATATACTGTTTCAGCTCCGGCAGCATAAATAACAATGACGGTACTTCCAGCATCACGCCCACCGGCGGACGTTTCACCGTTTCCCCGGTCAGTGCAGAGACTTCCTCACAGGCGCGGTCAAGCAGGCGGATAGCCTCTTCAACCTCGGCGAGCCCGGAAATCATCGGGAATAATATCTTCAGATTATTCAGCCCGATATTAGCCCGCAGCATAGCACGCAGCTGGATAAGAAAAAATCTCCGGCTGATCCAGCATCACACGGATGCCGCGCCAGCCCAGACACGGATTTTCCTCACTGATAGGCATGTACGGCAGTTGTTTATCCGCACCGATATCCAGTGTCCGCAATACAACCGGCTTCCCGGCAAAGAGTTGCAGCATATCCTGATAACGGATTTTCTGCTCTTCTTCTGACGGAAAACCATTATGCACGAGAAAGGGTATTTCCGTGCGGTACAGGCCAATACCGTCAATACTTTTGACGATTTTCTGCTCATATTTCAGACTGAGCCCGGCATTCAGCTGAACAGAGATCCGTTCACCGCTTTTCAGTGCGGCGGAACGGCTGAGTTCATCTTCAGCCAGTTGGCTGATAACCTGCTCCTGTTCAATAATCTGACGGAATTCCTGCGCTATCAGCGGCTCCGGTTCGATATACACCACGCCCCGGTAACCATCGAGGATTAACAGGCGGTTGTGCAGCAGTTCCGGCTGAATATCTGCGCCCATGATTACCGGAATTCCCATTGCCCTGACCAGAATAGCGGAATGAGAATGTGTTGCCCCGTCACGTACCACCACACCGGCAAGCTGTTCCTGCGGCAGTTCCGCCAGCAGGCTGGCACTCAGTTCATCGGCCACCAGCACAAAACGTTCCGGCCACTGGTTGCTGCCGGTAAAATTATCATCCAGATGGAACAACAGCCGCTGACCGAGCGCACGCAAATCCGCGGCCCGCTCCCGCATATAGCTGTCCTGGAGCCCGGCAAACCGGGCCGCAAATTGTTCAATAACCGTTTTAACGGCCCATTCCGCCACAAAGCCCTGCTCCACCATACTGTACAACCCCTTTTTCAGTTGCAGGTCGTTCAGCAGATGGGAGTAGAGGTCGAAAATCGCCGCACTCTCTTTTTGTGATGCAGCATTAAAACGCTTGCTGATACGACGGCACTCCGCCGTGGCATCCTCCAGCGCTTTATTCAGGCGGGCACGTTCCTGTACGCGATCCAGCGCCGATGCCTCCGAAACATGTTCCAGCACAGGCTGCGAGCGATCTTCCCAGCCATAGGCCATCACAATCCCGGAGGAAACCGGGATTGCCTGTATCCGTGTCTGACGGAACTGCCCGAACAGTCCTTTGGTCTGAGCCTGCGCCAGCAGTACCGCCAGCTGCATCGCCAGGGTGACAATAAAGGATTCTTCCGTTTCACTGAACAGACGCTTTTCTCTCTGCTGGACCACCAGCACCCCCAGTAACTGACGGCGGTAAACCACCGGCACACCGAGAAACGCGCGCAGATTGTCTTCTTTTACCTGAGGGAGATATTTAAAACCGGGGTGTTCGCGGACATCCGCAATATTGATAAGCTCGGCGCGGCGGCCGACATGACCGACGACGCCTTCGCCGAAAGCAAGACTGACAGCACGGCCGCGGGGCTTTTTCAGCCCCTGCGTTGCCATCAGATAAAAACATTGATGCTGGTTATCTGCCAGGTAGATAGAACAGACATCTGTTCCCATCGCCTGACAGGTTTCTTTAACCAGAAGCTCCAGCGCTTCCGCGAGATCAGCGGCGGCAGCCACTTTTTCAATCACTTCACGTAAACGCGTCAGCATCCGTTCCCCCTAATTCTGGCGCCGGCGACGATAGGGAAACGGTGCCCGGACAGCCGTCGCTTCGCTGTTGGCAGGCATCACAACGGAAGAAAACTCTTTCATGACGCGGCGGTACACATCGCGTTTGAAAGAGACCACCTGACGAACAGGATACCAGTAGGTGACCCAGCGCCAGCCGTCAAATTCCGGCGACTTGCTGCGGGTCACATTGACCTCTTTGTCCTCGCAGAGCAGCTGCAGTAAAAACCAGCGCTGCTTCTGGCCGATACAAACCGGTTTGGTATCCCAACGCACCAAACGTTTGGGTAATTTGTAGCGCAGCCAGTTGCGGGTTACCGCCAGGATACGCACATCTTTACGCGTTAAACCAACTTCCTCATACAACTCACGGTACATGGCCTGTTCCGGTGACTCGCCGGGATTAATACCTCCCTGAGGAAACTGCCACGAGTGCTGTCCGTAGCGGCGGGCCCATAAAACCTGGCCTTCCTTATTACAAATTACAATCCCGACATTCGGGCGGTAGCCATCATCATCAATCACTCGACTACCTCAGAAAAAAACTGAAAGATAGCCAATTGTTTCACACTCCCATCATGGGGTAAACCTCTGCACTCAAAATCCTTCAGCCCGCCGCATTTCCGGCTCTGACGGATGAAAAGCAACATACGGTATTAACGGTTGCGGGCGGTGGCAAATTCCTGGGAAAAACACTACACTATTCCTCTCTCAACGGGGTGCAGCAACGGCTTTCCGGCCGGTGTTGCTGAGATAACACCCGAGGAACCTGATCCGGTTAATACCGGCGTAGGGATTTGAGCCGCCACTGCTGACAGCACAGTCTGTTACCATCACGCTGCACTCAGATCCTTTGCCAATCCTTCTCTTACAGGAGCGCAAAGTGTTACATAAACTGACCAGACACATTATTGCAGGCGGTCTTACCGCACTGTTCTCTTTCCAGGCGGCGGCAGATAACAGCAAGCCGGTTCTGACTGTCTATACCTATGACTCATTTGTGGCTGAGTGGGGGCCGGGGCCGGAAATTAAGAAAAACTTTGAGGCACAATGCGACTGTGAATTAAAACTCGTCGGTCTGAGTGACGGCGTGACACTGCTGAACCGTCTGCGGATGGAAGGTAAAAAATCACAGGCAGATATCATCTTAGGGCTGGATAACAACCTGATGCAGGCCGCACTGGATACCGGTCTGTTTAAAGAAAGCAATGTTGATCAGTCAAAACTGGTGCTGCCGGTCAAATGGGACAGCAAAACCTTTATTCCTTATGATTACGGCTGGTTTGCTTTTATCTACAACAAAGACACACTGCCTAACCCGCCGAAAAGCATGAAAGAGCTGCTTAACAGCGATCAGAAGCTGACCATTATTTATCAGGACCCGCGCACCAGCACACCGGGGCTGGGATTACTGCTGTGGATGGAAAATCTCTACGGAGATGATGTGGCAGCGCAGTGGGCTAAAATGGCGAAAAAAACCCTGACGGTCACCAAAGGCTGGAGTGAATCCTACGGTCTGTTCCTGAAGGGGGAAGCGGATTTGGTACTGAGTTACACCTCGTCGCCGGGTTATCACATGCTGGCGGATAACAAAGACAATTATGCCGCGGCACTGTTTGAGGAAGGGCATTACCTTCAGGTGGAAATGGCCGGTGTACTGGCCTCCTCAAAACACCCGGCACTGGCGGAGCAGTTTATGCAGTTTATGCTGACCCCGGATTTCCAGAAAACCCTGCCGACCACCAACTGGATGTATCCTGTGATTGATATGCCGCTGCCGCCGGTTTACGACAAAATGCCGAAACCGGTCAAAACGCTGGAATTTGACGCCAAAGAAGTGGCGAAAGAGCGCAATCAGTGGATACGGATATGGCAAAACGCAGTCAGTCGCTGATTGGCGCATATCTGATACCGGGCGCACTGGCGTCCGGTCTCCTGCTGGTTGTTGCGGTCAGTGCCTTCGGGGCGCTGTGGTTTAACACACCGGATACAGACTGGCAGCAGATTTGGGATGACAGCTACCTGTGGCATGTTGTCCGCTTTACCTTTTGGCAGGCTTTCTTATCCGCACTCTTTTCCGTTATCCCGGCTGTTTTTCTGGCCCGTGCACTCTGGCGGCGGCGTTTCCCGGGACGGACTATTTTTCTGCGGTTGTGCGCAATGACCCTGGTGCTGCCTGTGCTGGTGGCTGTATTCGGTATTTTATCGGTTTACGGACGCAACGGCTGGCTGGCACATATTTCCGGTTTTCTGGATCTGGATTATTCCTTCTCCCCGTACGGGTTACAGGGCATTCTGCTGGCGCATATCTTCTTTAATATGCCGCTTGCCACCCGGATGCTGTATCAGCAGCTCGATAATATAGCCACGGAGCAGAGACAGCTCGCCGCTCAGCTCAATATGAATGAATGGCAGCATTTCCGGATTGTGGAATGGCCGTATCTGCGGCGTCAGTTACTGCCGACCGCCGCGCTGATTTTTATGCTCTGTTTTGCCAGTTTTGCCACAGTGCTTGCACTCGGCGGCGGCCCTGCGGCCACCACTATTGAACTGGCCATTTATCAGGCACTGAATTATGACTTTGATATCGGCCGTGCTGCGCTGCTGGCACTGATTCAGCTGGTATGCTGCATCGGGCTGGTACTGCTGAGCCAGCGTCTTTCCGGCCACTTTTCTGTCGGCTTTACCCAATCACTGCAATGGCGCAATCCGCAGGACACGCTGCCGCGCAGACTGGCTGATGGCCTGATTATCCTCTGTGCCCTGCTGTTTCTGCTGCCGCCGTTTTTTGCCATTGTCGCTGACGGCCTGAACCCGGGATTATTGCCGGTATTGCAGCAACCGGCGCTGTGGCGGGCATTTTTCACCTCACTCGGTATTGCGCTGGCCTCGGGGTTTATCTGTGTGCTGCTCACCATGATGCTGCTGTGGAGCAGCCGTGAATTACGGCTGCGGCAGGCAGTCAGAGCGGGACAAGCTATGGAGCTCTCCGGGCTGGTGATCCTCGCGATGCCGGGAATTGTGCTGGCCACCGGCTTTTTCCTGCTGCTCAACAGTACGACCGGCACCACAGATTTGGGGGCTCTCCCTTACGGGCTGGTCATTCTGACCAATGCGCTGATGGCTGTTCCTTATGCACTGAAAGTACTGGATAATCCGATGCGCGACCTGGCTGAGCGCTATAACCCGCTTTGTCTCTCTCTGAATATCACAGGATTTAACCGGCTGAAACTGATTGAACTGCGGGCGCTGCGTAACCCGCTGGCACAGGCGGTTGCCTTTGCCAGCGTGCTGTCTGTCGGAGATTTTGGTGTGATAGCCCTGTTCGGTAATGAAGATTTCCGCACACTGCCGTTCTATCTTTATCAGCAGATCGGTGCTTACCGCAATGCGGATGCCGCAGTCACCGCACTGATACTGTTTTTACTCTGTTTCGGGCTGTTTACCATTCTGGAACGTCTGCCGGGGAAACGCCCATGATTTATTTTGATCATATTCATTACCGCTATCAGCAACAGACAATGAATTTTGATTTCTCAGTTACTGCCGGAGAGAAAATTGCCATCCTCGGCCCGAGCGGGGCAGGTAAAAGTACACTGCTGTCACTGATTGCCGGCTTTCAGTTTGCCGAAAGCGGCACTATCCGGCTCAATGGCGAAGATCACACCCGGACACCGCCCGCCCGGCGTCCGGTATCTATGCTGTTTCAGGAAAATAATCTGTTTGCTCACCTGACCGCAGAGCAGAATATCGCTCTCGGTTTTCATCCCGGAATGAAACTGAATGCAGCGCAGAAAGTACAGCTGGAACACATCGCTGAACAGGTTTCACTGACACCACTGCTCCGGCGTCTGCCGTCACAGCTTTCCGGCGGCCAGCGTCAGCGGGTGGCGCTGGCACGGTGCCTGGTGCGCTCCCAACCGGTTTTACTGCTGGATGAGCCCTTTTCCGCACTGGACCCGGCGCTGCGCAATGAAATGCTGGCACTGCTGGAAACCATCTGTGAAGAACGGCAGCTGACACTGATGATGGTATCCCACAATACCGATGACGCGGCCAGAATTGCCCCCCGTGCAATGGTCGTGGATAACGGCACCATTGCGTTTGACGGCAGTACCGCCGCACTGGTCAGCGGTAACGTTCCGCAGGCACAAATCCTCGGTATCCGCCCGCAAACCGCACCTTAAATACTGTATATATCCACACCACTCTGCTATAGTTATTTTTTCTCAGCGGAACGGACAACAATGATGGCAGGGCACAACAGTTTCCCCTCCCGTCAGGTGGCAGCACCGGCGGAAGCCGGTTTTATTCTGACCCGTCACTGGTCTGATACCCCGCGCGGTATTGCGGTCAGTTACTGGCTGGCGACGGATAACGGGCCACGGCATGTCTCTGTTCCGCTGCAACAGGCTGTCGGGTTTGTCCCGCACCGGGAACTGGCGGAAAGCCGTCCGCTGATTAATAACATCCCCGGCGCCACACTGGCAGCGCGTCCGCTGCGTGATTTTCATCAGGATGATGTCAGCGCCGTTTACTGTCGTCAGTACCGCCAGTTACAACAGCTGGAAAAACAACTCGGCGAACAGCATCTCCGCCTTTATGAAGCGGATATCCGCCCCTGTGAGCGCTACCTGATGGAGCGGTTTATCACCGCTGCTGTCTGGGTACAGCCGCAGGCGGATGGCCATGTTCTGATGAAGCCGCATCCGGATTACCGCCCGCCGCTGAAAATCGTGTCTCTGGATATTGAAACCACTGAATTCGGTGATCTTTACTCGATCGGGCTCTCCGGTTGCGGAGCTGACACTGTTTTTATGCTCGGCCCGGAAAACGGCACACCGCTGACCAATCCGGATTTCACGCTGGAATATGTCCCGCGCCGCCCGGATCTGCTTCACCGCCTGAATCAGTGGCTGGCAGAGCATGATCCGGACATGATAATCGGCTGGAGCCTGATCCAGTTTGATCTGCGCATTTTACAGCGTCATGCAGAGAAGTATCAGATCCCGCTGATTTTCGGCCGTAACAACGCTCCGCTCTCCTGGCGGGAGCATGGTTTCAAACCCGGACAATTTTTTGCCGGAGCGCCCGGCCGGCTGATTATTGATGGCATCGATGCGCTGAAAGCGGCCACCTGGCAGTTTCCGTCCTTCAGTCTGGAAGCGGTATCTCAGGCACTGCTCGGTGAGGGCAAAGACAGTGATTCTCCGTATGACCGCATGGATGAGATCAACCGCCGTTTCCGCGAAGATAAACCGGCACTGGCGCGCTATAACCTGCAGGACTGCCGTCTGGTCACCAGGATTTTTGAGCACACCCATCTGACAGAATTCCTGCTGGCACGGGCTGCGGTAACCGGCCTGGCGCCGGATCGCATGGGAGGATCTGTCGCGGCCTTCACTCATCTTTATCTGCCGCCGATGCACCGTAAAGGCTATGTCGCACCTGATCCCGGCGAAAAACCCGGAGAACCGATTCCGGGCGGTTTTGTAATGGATTCAGCCCCGGGACTATATGACTCCGTAGTGGTACTGGATTTCAAAAGCCTGTATCCCTCCATTATCCGCACCTTTCTGATTGACCCGGTTGGTATGATCGAAGGTCTTTCCGCGCCGGAACAGGCGGTTCCGGGATTTAAAGGCGCGTATTTTTCGCGGGAAATAAATTGTCTGCCGGATATCGTCAACCGCATCTGGCATGAACGGGATATGGCGAAACTGGCCGGGGATAAACCGCTGTCACAGGCACTGAAAATTATTATGAATGCCTTTTGCGGTGTACTGGGGGCTGCGGGGTGCCGTTTCTATGATCCGCGCCTGACGTCCTCCGTCACCATGCGCGGGCACGATATCATGCGCAAAACCCGCACCATTATTGAATCCCTGGGTTATCAGGTCATTTACGGCGATACGGATTCCACCTTTGTCTGGCTGAAAAGCGCTCACACTGAAGCGGATGCGCAACGTATCGGGCGCTGGCTGGTAGAAGAGATCAATCAGTGGTGGCAGACGCATTTACAGGATGAATACGGGCTGGCCTCTGCTCTGGAAATCGAGTACGAAACCCACTACCGCCGTTTTCTGATGCCGACGATCCGCGGAACAGACCTCGGCAGCAAAAAACGGTATGCAGGGCTTTCCGGGGATAAAATGGTCTTTCGCGGGCTGGAAACGGTCCGCAGTGACTGGACACCACTGGCACAGCATTTCCAGCAAACCCTGTACCGGCTGATTTTCGATAAAATGCCGTATCAGCAGTTTATCCGCGATTATGTCCGTGACACACTCGCCGGCCGCTACGACGACCGGCTGGTTTACCGCAAACGCCTGCGCCGCCCGCTGGCGGATTATCAGCGTAATGTGCCGCCTCATGTCAAAGCAGCCAGGATGGCGGACGAGTATAATGTCCGCATGAACCGTCCTCCGCAGTATCAGCGCGGGGCCGGGATAAGCTATATCATTACCCGCGCCGGACCGCAGCCGCTGGAGATTCTGACAGCACCACCGGACTATGAGCATTACATTAATAAACAGCTGATGCCGATTGCCGATGCCATTCTGCCCTTCCTGGAGGATGACTTCACCACATTGCTGACCGGGCAATTATTGATGCCGTTTTAATTTTGCCATTTTACAGGTGACGATGCGGATCTTATGGATTAACATAGCGCCCCTTTACTGCTTTTAACACCGGAGCAGGATGATGCAGCTGACGCTGCTGTTCTGACTGGCGGTGTTTTTTTCCGGTGAATGCAACGCCGTTTTTGTATCACCGGTAATGATATCCACAGCATTTGTCTAATTAGCCCTGAATAACAGAATCGAGCCAAAAATATGCCGTTTACTCTTGGTCAACGCTGGATAAGCGATACTGAAAGCGAGCTGGGATTAGGTACAGTTGTATCTGTCGACGCCCGGATGATCACCCTTCTTTTCCCTGCTACCGGTGAAAACCGTCTCTATGCCGCAGCCGATGCTCCTATCACCCGCGTGATGTTTAACGAAGGAGATACCGTCACCAGTCACGAAGGCTGGCAGCTCAGTGTGACCGCCGTTGAAGAGAGCGACGGATTATTAACCTATACCGGACAACGTACTGATACCGGTGAAGATAATGTCCGCCTGCGCGAAGTGTTTCTCGACAGCAAACTGACTTTCAATAAACCTCAGGATCGTCTGTTTGCCGGTCAGATTGACCGCATGGATCGTTTTGCGCTGCGCTATCGTGCCCGCAAATTTCTGAGCGAAGAATACCGCCGTGCCACCAGCGGCCTGCGCGGCATCCGCGCCAGCCTGATCCCGCATCAGCTATTTATTGCCAATGAAGTCGGCAAACGCCACGCGCCGCGTGTTCTGCTGGCGGACGAAGTCGGTCTGGGTAAAACCATTGAAGCCGGGATGATTATCCATCAGCAGTTAATGGCCGGACGTGCCGAGCGTGTCCTGGTTGTCGTACCGGAAAGCCTCCAGTACCAGTGGCTGGTGGAAATGCTGCGCCGCTTCAATCTGCGTTTTTCGCTGTTCGATGACAGCCGTTATACCGAAGCACAGCATGAGAGTGACAATCCGTTTGAAACCGAACAGCTGGTATTGTGCTCACTGGATTTTGTCCGCAAAAGCAAGCCGCGTTTTGAGCACCTTGCTGAAGCCGGATGGGATATGCTGGTAGTGGATGAAGCACACCATCTGGTCTGGAGTGAAGACGCACCAAGCCGCGAATATCAGGTGATTGAAACCCTGGCGGAAATCATTCCGTCTGTACTGCTGCTGACCGCCACCCCGGAACAGCTGGGCATGGAGAGTCACTTTGCACGCCTGCGTCTGCTGGACCCGAACCGTTTCCATGACTTTGAAACCTTTGTTGATGAACAACAGAAATATCAGCCGGTTGCCGATGCTGTCACGCTGCTGCTCGACCGCGCACCGCTGACCAAAGACCAGCAGAATGCTGTTCACGATCTGATCGCCGAACAGGATATTGAGCCGCTGCTGAAAGCCGCCAATACAGATACTGAAGACGGTGAAAATGCCCGCCGTGAGCTTATCAGCATGCTGATGGACAGACACGGCACCAGCCGCCTGCTGTTCCGTAACACCCGTAATGGTGTGAAAGGCTTCCCGCGCCGCGAACTGAAAGCGATTAAAATGCCGCTGCCGGCACAGTACCAGACCGCAATTAAAGTGGCCGGGATCATGGGCAGCAAGAAAACCACCGAAGTCAAAGCCCGTGAGATGCTCTATCCGGAGCAGATTTATCAGGAATTTGAAGGCGAAAATGCCACCTGGTGGAACTTCGACCCGCGTGTCGAATGGCTGCTCGGCTTCCTGCTGGCAAACCGCAATGAAAAAGTACTGGTGATTTGCGCTCAGGCGGCAACCGCCCTGCAACTGGAACAGGTGTTACGTGAGCGTGAAGGTATTCATGCTGCTGTTTTCCATGAAAATATGTCTTTGCTGGAACGCGACCGGGCAGCGGCCTACTTTGCCTCCGAAGAGGAAGGCGCGCAGGTACTGCTCTGTTCCGAGATCGGCTCTGAAGGCCGTAACTTCCAATTTGCCAACCAGCTGGTGATGTTCGACCTGCCGTTTAACCCGGATCTGCTGGAGCAGCGTATCGGGCGTCTCGACCGTATCGGTCAGAAACGTGATATTCAGATCAGTATTCCGTATCTGGAAAATACCGCACAGGCTGTGCTGCTGCGCTGGTTCCATGAAGGTCTGGAAGCCTTTGAGTATACCTGCCCGACCGGCCGCACCATCTATGACCGCTATTACGACAAACTGATTAACCTGATGGCAAATCCGGCTGATCTCAGTGGTTTTGATGAGTTTATCGCCGAATGCCGTAAAACCCATGATGCCCTGAAACAGGAACTGGAACAGGGTCGTGACCGCCTGCTGGAAATGCATTCCAACGGCGGCGAAGCCGGTAATGAGCTGGCCGCTGAAATCGCGGATCAGGATGAAGATACCGAGCTGGTGACCTTTGCCCTGAATCTGTTTGATATTGTCGGTATCAATCAGGATGACCGCAGCGATAACATGATTGCCCTGACACCGTCTGATCATATGCTGGTACCGGACTTTCCGGGTCTGCCGGAAGACGGCTGCACCATCACCTTTAAACGTGAGCAGGCGCTGTCCCGCGAAGACACTCAGTTTATCAGCTGGGAACACCCGATTATCCGCAACGGTCTGGATCTGATTCTGTCCGGCGATACCGGCAGTTGCGCGGTCTCCGTGCTGAAAAATAAAGCCCTGCCGGTCGGCACGCTGCTGACAGAGCTGATTTATGTGGTGGAAGCCCAGGCGCCGAAAAACCTGCAGCTGACCCGCTTCCTGCCGCCGACACCGGTGCGCCTGCTGATGGACGTAAAAGGCAATAACCTGGCATCGCAGGTGGAATTTGAGAGCTTTAACCGTCAGCTGAATGCCGTGAACCGCCATACCGGCAGTAAGTTTGTCAATGCGGTACAAAACGAGGTGCATCAGGTTCTGCGTCTGTCCGAAGATGTCGTTGCCGGTGAAGCCCGTGAGCGGATTACCGCAGCGAAAGCGATGGCAGATCAGCATCTTACTCAGGAGCACAACCGCCTGCTGGCACTGAAATCGGTTAACCCGAACATCCGTGATGATGAGCTTGATGCCATTGAAGAAGAACGTCAGCAGATCCTGTCACATCTGGATGATGCTAACTGGCGCCTTGATGCTATCCGCCTGATTGTCGTTTCGCATCAGTAACCTGTATCCCGGCAGATACCGTCTGCCGGGTCTCTGATTTGGTGATCCCCATGTTAATGGAACCCTACAACCCTCCCGCCGATCCCTGGCTGAATATCCTCTGGCAGGATGAAAGTATCATTGTGGTGAATAAACCAAGCGGACTGCTTTCCGTTCCCGGCCGGGCACCGGAACACAAAGACAGTGTGATGACACGCATTCAGCGTGACTATCCTTCTGCCGAATCTGTTCATCGCCTTGATATGGCCACCAGCGGTATTATTGTGGTCGCACTGACCAAAGCGGCTGAGCGGGAGCTTAAACGGCAGTTCCGTGAACGGGAGCCGAAAAAAACCTATGTTGCCCGTGTATGGGGGCGGCTGGAGCCGGAAACCGGCATGGTGGATTTACCGCTGATTTGTGACTGGCCGAACCGGCCGAAGCAGAAAGTATGTTTTGAAACCGGCAAACCGGCACAGACAGGTTATGAAGTACTGGAATATGAGGAAAATGCCACTCGGGTAAGGCTGTTTCCGGTCACCGGACGCTCTCATCAGTTGCGGGTGCATATGCTGGCGCTGGAACATCCGATTCTTGGCGACCGTTTTTATGCCCATGATGAGGCAAGAGCCGCAGCGCCCCGGCTGCAGCTTCATGCAGAGGCGCTGTCTGTCACACATCCGGCAAACGGCAGGCCGATGCATTTTACTTGTAAATCAGATTTTTAGTGGATTAACACGGTCACCGAATTCATTGAGGCAAGAATCAGGCAAAGTGCTAATCCCGCTACTCCGATAAGAACACGGGTATTGGCCATGGATCATATCCTTAACATATTTAATAAAATATTTACGTAATTTTTCAACTGCATTTATATTTTATAGCAATTATATGAAAAGAATATGATCCGCTCTGCACTTTCCCGGCAACACGTTTTACACCTTAAAAACCGTTTTATACCGGATTATTTAAAGCCTTTCTCTTTTTTAATGAGATCATATGCTGCCTGAATAGACTGCGCTTTCTCTTTCGCCAGTTCCATCATTTCAGGTGGTAATCCTTTCGCCACCAGTTTATCCGGGTGATGTTCACTCATCATCTTGCGGTAGGCGCGTTTAATGACGGTACTGTCATCGCTTTCATTCACGCCCAGCACCCGGTAAGCGGCGGCGAGATCGGCGGTCTGATCACGGTAATAGCCCTGCTGAGACTGCTGCTGCCAATTGCCGCTTTGTGCCCCGCCGTGCATCTGCGCCTGCATCATTGCCAGCACATTTTCAAACTGATGACGCGGAATACCCAGCTCTTCGGCGATCACCAGGAGTACCTGCCGCTCGTTCGGATGCAGTTCGCCGTCACCGAATGCCGCCTGGATCTGGATTTCCAGAAACATACGCAGCAAATCCGCCCGCCCGTAGCAGGCACGGCGTAACTGACGTAATGCATCACGCAGCGGGAAACCGGCCGCTTTACCTTCACGGAACGCATTCTGAGCCTGCGTCCGCGCACTGCCGTGCAACTGCATGCGATCCATCAGCGCGGTAGCCAGATAGATATCAGATTCTGTCACACGACCTTTTGACTTGGTCAGATGCCCGAGGATCTGAAAAGTGGTAGTGAAAAAGAGTGCCTGTCTGGACTGATTGTTGCTGAATGAGCCACCCAATTGCTGACTGCGGACTTTATCAATCGCATGACCAATAAGAAAACCGAGAAAAATGCCCCAAAAACCGGCCCCGGATGCCATACCTAATAAAATTCCGATGATTTTTCCCAAATAGTGCATATACTCCTCAATTCAACAATGCCCCTGGCGCAATTTTGCATTATCATACTACCCATTCTGTACGATGCCTAACGCCATTTGGATACGTGAACGTGTTTCACGCACGCTCTTTTTTCGTGTAAATTAGGCTTTTGGCGTTCGGGCAATGTGCTACCGAGGACGGAATTGCAGACATACTTATGAAGAAGAGTTATCCAACCCTGCTGGCCACCATTATCTGGGCAGCGCTATACAGTCAGGCTGCACAAGCCGCCACTCTTGCCGAGCAATGTATGCTGGGCGTTCCGGTGTATGACGAGCCGGTTGTTGACGGGGAAGCCGGTGATTTTCCTGTCAATATCACTGCAGAAGGTATGTCAGGCGAATATCCGCGTGCGGTAAAATATACCGGTGGTGTCGATATCCGCTCAGGTAACCAGAATCTGAAAGCGAACGAAGTGGAAGTCACTCAGAGCGGCGAAGAAACTGATCCTGTGCGCATTGCGACAGCGACCGGTGATGTCCGCTATTCTGATCCGCAAATTCGTCTGAAAGGCCCTGAAGCCCGGATGAATCTCAACAATAACGATGCTGATGTTGAGAAAGGCGATTATCAGATGGTCGGCCGCCAGGGTCGCGGTGATGCCGACAAAATGAAACTCCGCGGCGACAACCGTTATACCATCCTCGAAAACGGGGTCTTTACCTCCTGTCTGCCGGGCAATGACAGCTGGAGCGTCAAAGGCTCTGAAGTCATTATTGACCGGGAAGAGCAGGTTGCGGAAATCTGGAATGCCCGCTTCCGCGTCGCCAATATTCCGGTATTTTACAGCCCGTATCTCCAGTTACCGATCGGTGATAAACGCCGCTCCGGTTTTCTGATCCCGAACGGCAGCTATTCCAAATCATCCGGCCTGGAATTTACCCTGCCGTATTACTGGAATATTGCCCCGAATTATGACGCCACTTTCACACCGCATTACTTCAGTAAACGTGGTCTGAAAATGGATAACGAATTCCGTTACCTCACTCAGTTCGGTGCAGGCACACTGGCATTCGATTTCCTGCTGGATGATGAACAGTACAAGAAAGATAAAAACGCCGGTGGTAATGCAGAATGGGCGAAACGTGATTCGAATGACCGCTGGTTATTCTACTGGGGTCACAACGGCTCATTCGCACAGGACTGGTGGTTCTCTTCTGACTACACCAAGGTCAGCGATTCGCGCTATTTTACTGACTTTACATCCGCTTACGGTAACTCCACTGACGGCTATGCCACACAGAAACTGGCAGTAGGTATCCGCAAGTCAAACTGGAATGCCACCGTTACGGCCAAACAATTCCAGATCCTGACCAATAATGATAACGCGACATCCTACCGTGCCGAACCGCAGCTGGATCTCAACTATTATAAAAACAACCTCGGTGTGTTTGATTTCCGCGCCTATGGTCAGGTCGCCCGCTTTACCAGCGTGGGTAAAAATAATCCGGATGCCACCCGTCTGCATGCGGAACCAACCCTCAACCTGCCGTTGTCTAACGGCTGGGCCAGCTTCAATACTGAAGCGAAGCTGATGGCGACCCATTATGATCAGGACATTCCTGATACACCGAATAACGCCGGGCTGGAAAAAAATGTTACCCGTGTGCTGCCGCAGTTTAAAGCTGATGCGAAGATGATCTTCGAGCGGCCGATGTTCTTTAATGAAAGCTTCACCCAGACATTAGAGCCACGTGCGCAGTACCTGTATGTCCCGTATAAAAACCAGGATAACATCAATAACTTCGACTCCACCCTGATGCAGTCCAGCTACAGCGGCCTGTTCCGTGACCGTATGTACAGTGGTCTGGATCGTATTGCCTCTGCCAACCAGGTGACCACAGGGGTAACCAGCCGGATTTATGATGATGAATTAGTTGAACGATTTAATGTTTCTGTGGGTCAAATCTACTACTTTGAACGTCCGCGTACCGGTGATTCTCAAAAAACGGTTGTGGATGAAAAAGATGAAACCGGCTCGATGGTCTGGGCAGGTGATGCCATGTGGCGTTATAACGACAACTGGGGTCTGAAAGGCGGTATCCAGTATGACCGCCGTCTGGGCAGTGTCTCCATGTCGAATGCCACGATGGAGTACCGCCAGGATGCAGAGCGTCTGATTCAGCTGAACTACCGCTATGTGGACCGTGACTATATTCAGGCAATGCGCCAGCATACTCAGTACGGCGGAGGTTATGTTACGCGCCCGAACCAGAAAGGTATCTCTCAGGTCGGTATCGTCGCCAGCTGGCCGGTTGCCGAGCAGTGGGCCTTTGTCGGTCAGTATTACTATGACACCAAAGAGAGCCAGCCGGCCAGCCAGTTAGTCGGTCTGCAATATAATACCTGCTGCTGGGCGGCAAACGTCGGTTACGAACGTAAGATTATCGACTGGAAAAATGATGCCAGTGAATACGACAATAAAATCACGTTTAATATCGAATTACGCGGTATGAGCAGCAATTACAGTCTGGGCAGTCAGAAAATGCTTGAACGTGGTATTCTGCCGTATGTCCCGGCATTTTAACCGCCTGAGCTGACACAATTTTCACATGCCGTACCGGTGGTACGGCGATACGAAACATGATGGGATACTTATGAAAAACTGGAGAACACTCATTCTCAGCCTGATGTTCACGGCAAGCACAGCATCATTTGCAGCACCGCAGCAGCTTGATAAAGTCGCGGCAGTGGTCAATAACGGTGTGGTTCTGGAGAGTGATGTCAACAATATGCTTCAGACTGTCACGATGAATGCCCGCAATGCCGGTCAGCAGATTCCTGATCAGGCAACATTACGTCAGCAGATTCTTGAACGTCTTATCATGGACAACATCGTGATGCAGATGGCCGGACAGATGCAAATCACTATCCCTGACCAGGCTGTTGATGGTGCTATCGAAGATATCGCCCGTCAGAACAATATGACGACGGCCCAGATGAAAGAGCGTCTGCAGCGCGACGGTATGAGCTACGACAAATACCGCAGCGATATCCGTAAAGAAATGATGATGGCGGAAGTCCGTAATAATGAAGTCCGCCGTCGTGTGGTAATTCTGCCTCAGGAAGTTGAGTCCCTGGCAAACCTGATCAGTACCCAGAATGCTGCGGATACTGAGCTGAACATCAGCCACATCCTGATCCCGCTGCCGGAAAATCCGACAGAAGCGCAGATGAATACCGCGAAAGAAAAAGTCACCACCATTATGAATGAACTTCAGCGTGGCGCGGACTTCGGTAAACTGGCGATTACCTATTCTGCCGATCCGCAGGCGCTGAAAGGCGGTAACATGGGCTGGAGCCGTTTACAGGAACTGCCGGGTCTGTTTGCTGAACGTCTTCAGTCTGCCAAAAGCGGTGAAATTGTCGGGCCGGTACGTTCCGGTGTCGGTTTCCATATTCTGCGTGTGAATGAAGTCCGCGGAAACAATCAGCCGATTTCTGTGACTGAAGTAAAAGCCCGCCATATTCTGATCAAAGCGTCACCGATAGTGACCGATGAGCAGGCACGCAGCAAACTGCAGCAGATTGCTTCTGATGTGAAAAGCGGTAAAACCACCTTTGACGCTGCGGCAAAACAATTCTCAGAAGATCCGGGTTCTGCCCTGCGCGGTGGTGAATTAGGCTGGTCAATGCCTGATATCTACGACCCTGCTTTCCGTGATGCACTGATGAAACTGAAAAAAGGCGAACTGAGTCAGCCTGTCCGTTCATCTTTCGGCTGGCATCTGATCCAGCTTGAAGATACCCGCAACGTGGATAAGACCGAAGCGGCTCAGAAAGATCGCGCCTACCGTATGCTGTTTAACCGTAAATTCAGTGAAGAATTACAAAGCTGGATGCAGGAACAGCGCGCCGGCGCTTACGTGGAAATTTCAGATGGCAGTAACAAATAAGCTGAAACCTGTCGTTATTACCCCCGGCGAACCTGCCGGGGTTGGTCCTGACCTGACAGTCGCGCTGGCACAGCGCGACTGGCCGGTAAAACTGGTAGTTTGTGCCGACCCGCAACTGATGCAGCAACGCGCACACGCCCTATCACTGCCGCTCACCCTTGAACCTTATTCACCGGATACCGCCTGTCAGCCGCAGCGCGCCGGGACACTGACCATTCTGCCTGCTGAACTGAAAGCCCCGGCGGTTGCCGGTGAGCTGAATGTGGCAAATGCGGCTTATGTAACAGAAACTCTGGCACGCGCCTGTGACGGCTGTCTGCAGGGTGAATTTGGTGCACTGATCACCGGACCGGTACACAAAGGCATTATTAACGATGCCGGGATCCCGTTTATCGGTCACACTGAATTTTTTGCCGACCGCAGCCACTGCAAGCGTGTGGTGATGATGCTGGCCACGGAAGAAATGCGGGTGGCACTGGCCACCACACATCTGCCAATCCTGCAGGTTCCGGCGGCGGTTGACCGCACCTGCCTGCATGAAGTGATCACCATTCTCAATCATGACCTGCGCACCAAATTCGGTATTGCGCAGCCGCATATCATCGTCTGTGGTCTGAACCCGCATGCGGGGGAAGGCGGCCATATGGGGCATGAAGAGATCGACACCATTATCCCGGCACTGGATGAGCTGCGGGCACAGGGTATTTCCCTGGAAGGTCCGCTGCCGGCAGACACCCTGTTCCAGCCGAAATACCTGGAGCGCGCGGATGCCGTGCTCGCCATGTATCACGATCAGGGCCTTCCTGTGCTAAAATATCAGGGATTCGGCCGTGCCGTGAATATCACGCTGGGACTGCCGTTTATCCGGACCTCTGTCGACCACGGCACAGCCCTGGAACTGGCAGGTACCGGCAAAGCAGATGCGGGTAGTTTTATCACCGCATTAAATTTAGCGATTACAATGATTAAAAACAGTCAATGAATACACGAGTCCATCAGGGGCATTTTGCCCGTAAACGTTTCGGGCAGAACTTCTTAACCGATCAATTTATTATCGACAGCATTGTCGCGTCGATTAACCCGCAACCCGGCCAGGCGATTGTTGAAATCGGGCCGGGACTGGCTGCACTGACTGAGCCGGTCGCCGATCGCATGGACAAAATGACGGTCATTGAAATTGACCGTGATCTGGCCGCCCGTCTGGCCAGCCATCCGTTTTTGCAAAGCAAACTGACCATTATTCAGCAGGATGCCATGACCGTGGATTTCACGGCGCTGGCACAGGAGCGCGGTCAGCCGCTTCGTGTGTTCGGTAACCTGCCGTACAATATTTCCACGCCGCTGATGTTTCATCTGTTCACTTTCACTAACGCAATCAGTGATATGAACTTTATGCTGCAAAAAGAAGTGGTTAACCGTCTGGTTGCCGGTCCGGGCAGCAAAACATACGGCCGTCTGAGTGTTATGGCGCAGTACTACTGCCAGGTCGTACCGGTTCTGGATGTGCCGCCGACGGCATTCCGCCCGGCACCGAAAGTGGATTCAGCGGTTGTCCGCCTGATCCCGCACCGCGAAAATCCGTATGTACTGAAAGATGTCGCACTGCTCAGCCGGGTGACCACTCAGGCCTTTAACCAGCGCCGTAAAACGATCCGCAACAGCTTAGGTGATCTGTTCAGTCCGGAAACCCTGACTGAACTGGGTATTGATCCGGCCACCCGTGCAGAGAATATCAGTGTTGCGCAATACTGTCTGATGGCCAATTACCTGGCGGAACATCCCGCCTCATAGGGGATTCATCATGAATAACGACCCGAGAATTTGTATTCAGGTTCAGAGTGTCTATATCGAAAGTCAGTCTGAACCGGATGCGGAACGCTATGTTTTTGCGTATACCGTTTCTATCCGCAACCTGGGTCGTGATCCTGTGCAGCTTATCAGCCGCTACTGGCGTATCACCAACAGTGAAGGCCGCCAGACAGAAGTTCAGGGGGAAGGTGTCATCGGTGAACAACCGGTGATCCGGCCCGGTGAAGAGTATCGTTATACCAGCGGCACAGTCCTGGAAACACCGCTGGGCACCATGGAAGGTTACTACACTATGGTGGATCACGAGGGTGCGGATTTCATCAGCGAAATCCCTGTTTTCCGGCTCGCAATACCAACCTTTATTCACTGATTCTCTATGGCAACCTATCTTATCGGCGATGTTCACGGCTGTTACCGTGAACTTCGCGCATTACTGGCTCAGGCTGATTTTGATCCGCAGGCTGACACTCTGTGGCTGACCGGTGATCTGGTCGCCCGCGGCCCGGATTCACTGGATGTTCTCCGTTATGTCAAAAGCCTGGGAGACTGTGTCAGGCTGGTGCTCGGCAATCATGATCTTCACCTGCTGGGGATCTACGCAGGGATCAGCCGTAACAAACCGCGCGATCATCTGAATAAACTGCTCAGCGCACCGGATCTGGATGAACTGATCAACTGGCTGCGCCGCCAGCCGATGTTACAGGTCGATCATGAGAAAAAACTGATCATGGCTCACGCCGGGATCACCCCGCAGTGGGATCTGGAAACCGCCGTTACCTGTGCGCGTGAAGTGGAAGCCGTTCTCAGCAGTGATACCTACCCGCTGTTTATTAACGCCATGTATGGTGATTTGCCGAATGACTGGTCACCTTCCCTGACGGGCCTGCCGCGTCTGCGTTTTTCCACCAATGCGCTGACCCGGATGCGCTACTGCTTCCCCGGCGGACAACTGGATATGGTCTGCAAGGATAAACCGGATCAGGTTTCCGCACCGCTGAAACCGTGGTTTGCCCTGCCGTCAAAACTGCCGGAAGGCTACAGTGTGGCCTTTGGTCACTGGGCGTCACTGGAAGGGAAAGGCGCGCCACGCGGTATTTATGCGCTGGATACCGGTTGTTGCTGGGGCGGACAGCTGACTATGCTGCGCTGGGAAGATCGCTGCTATTTCTGGCAGGAATCTTTTGCCGTGCGGGATGAAGATGATGACTGACCGGGTATCCGGCACAGACAAGAAAAAAGCAGAGCCGGTGGCTCTGCTTTTTTGTATTAATATTATTTATGAAATAATACGAATCAACTGATTAATCAGCTCTTGCGGCGCTCTAAGATTTCAAAGCAGAAACCGTGAGAGTTTGCTTCATCCGCATCATGATATTCCATAAACACGGAGTCCCACTCATCCGGCTCATAGTCCGGGAAGTAAGTATCTCCGCTGACTTCCGCATCAACATGTGTCAGGTATAAACGGTCTGCCAGCGGCAGGAATTGTCCGTAAACTTTACCGCCACCCATCACCATGATTTCGCCGTCAGTTTCTTTCTGTGCAATTGCCAGTGCTTCTTCCACAGACTTAGCCCAGACCACGCGATCATCGTCGCCCGGCGTACGGCTGAGCACGATATTGAGGCGATCCGGCAAAGGACGGCCGATAGATTCATAAGTCACACGACCCATGATCACCGGTTTATTGACCGTATTACGTTTAAACCATGCCAGGTCTTCCGGCAGTGTCCATGGCATCGCATTTTCCATGCCAATAACCCGATCCATAGCTAAAGCAGCGATCAAGCTAATGTTCATTCATTTCACCTTAGGGCTGAGAGAAATTTTGTCGTCACTATACGTAAACTACTCAATTCCGTCGACTGAATTCAGTGTTTCATCAATACAAATAATTTATTTGTCTTCACTCTTGAATGTGGGTCATACTTTTACTCTGCTTTCGGGTCTTTTTCGGCAAGGATATAGCACATGTATGACGCCACACTGATGGTTACCACCATCGCCGCGCTCGGTATGATCTCACCGGGCCCTGACTTCTTTCTGATTGTGAAAAACGCAGCCCGCTATCAGCGCGCTGCCGCCATGATGACCGCACTGGGTGTGCTGTCCGCGATCGCCGTTCACATGACCTACTGCGTGGCGGGGCTTGCGGTGATCATTACCACAACGCCGTGGCTGTTCATGATCCTCAAATATGCCGGCGCGGCTTATCTTATCTGGATAGGGATCAACAGCCTTCTGGCCCGGGCCGGACATACCCTTGATACCGGAGACGGCTCACATCAGCACGTCTCCTTTAAGAAAGCCTTTATGCAGGGATTTCTCTGTAATTTGCTGAACCCGAAAGCGACGCTGTTTTTCCTTGCTATTTTTACTCAGGTACTGGATATCCATTCCGGATTTGGTGAAAAACTCTGGTATGCTGCTATTGTAATGGGACTGGCAGTGGTTTACTGGCCATCTCTGGTGCTGCTGATTCAGAGTGCCCCGTTACGCCGCGGATTGGCGAGGATTCAGAAATATATCGATAAAGTACTTGGCGTCGTCCTGATTGGCTTTGGCGTCCGGGTTGCAATGAGCTGATGATAATGATAATGAAAACAGATAAATACACTTTTCAGCCGGAATTTCAGGACGTCATACAGGATGCAATACACTCCCTGTGCACCGCTCTGCCGGGCGTGCTGCACAGTATCTATGTTTACGGCAGTGTGGCGGAAGGCCGCGCTGTTCCGGGCCGTTCTGATCTGGATTTGACTCTGGTTCTGCACCGGCCACTCAGTGCGGCTGAAAAAACCATTCTCCGTTGTCTTGATAAAGCGCTGACCAGCCGCCACAGCAGTGTATCAAAAATAGGATTTGATACCGGCCTGCTGTCAGAAGCCACGTCCGCGGAAGAGCAACCGGTCTGGTCTTACTGGCTGGCGCATTTTTGTCTGCCGGTCTGGGGTGATGACCTGACTCTGAAACTGCCGGTCGTGACACTTAATCGTGAGATTATTCATGGTATTAACGGGGATTTTCCGGTACTGGTCCGCACCAATCTGATGCAGTTACAGAAAAGCCCGCCGCTGGCTGAAATCCGCCGGATCAAACGTGAAACAGCGCGGCGTCTGCTGCGTGCCACGGCACTGGTGTGGAATGATTATGAAACCTGCACTTACCCGCTGCCGCTGCCGCAGATGGCCGGAAAAGCCATTGCGCTGTATCCGGGAAAACGCCACGCGATCACCTTCCTGCTGGGGCAGACCGAAGAACCGGATACCGGAATTATTCAGTTTATCGCCGTTGCCGGCACCTTCTCCCGCTGGCTGCGGGATGAAGAAAAACGGCTGCTGAGCCGCTGAAAAACCAAATAAAAAAGGCTGAATAAATATTCAGCCTTTTTTATTTATCGTCATTTAATACTGAGAGGATTGCTCAATTTCCAGTTGCCCGACAACCCCTCTGTCAGCCTGTTCCAGGAACTGGCTGTAATAGAAGAACGGGAAGTGGGAATAAGACGGCTGCATCATCTGCACCAGTAATTCACTTCGCCCGTCAACCCAGACCGTGTCTTTCCAGCCGTAATCCTGCGGCTGCGGAGACTGGCCGTTATGGTTGATCACCTTAAAGCGGACACCACTGATATGGAACGGCTGCGGTGTATCGGTTGTGACAACCCAGCGCTCCCAGTTACCCTGCTGCGTACGGATATCGGTGCGGCTCATATCCCACATCGCACCGTTAATGCCCGGCGGTGACAAACTGAGTGCCACATCGCGGTTACGGACACCGGTTGTGATTTGTGTCGGGTCCTGAATCAGCGTGGCCGGTAAATTATCTGTCACCAGCGAAATCAGGCCGGTGGCACGAATCGTCAGGACATTGGTATTCACCAGCGTGTCTGATGTCTCAAACAGGCTTTTAAAGCGCTCTGTCAGGGTGGCGGATTCCCCGGCTGTGATTGTCAGCGTTTCTGTTTTTGACATATCGATCAGTACTTCGCGCCGTTCACCCGGCGACAGGGACAATACTTCAACCGCCACCGGTGACGGCAGCAGGCCCTGATCAGAAGCGATCATATAGAACGGGCGGCCGTCACTGAGTTTCAGTTCAAAGCGGCGCGCGTTGGCAGCATTAACCATGCGCAGCCGGATCCAGCCTTTTGACACTTCCAGATACGGATCTTCCGCTCCGTTAACGATCAGCCGGTCACCGGTAAACATACCACCATCTTCTGTGCGGTACTCCGGAGAACCAAAGGAATCCAGACGCTTATCCTGAATGATCAGCGGGAAATCATTAACACCATACTCTTTCGGCAACGGCAGACTGCGGCTTTCCTCATCATCCACAATCCACATCCCGGCAAGCCCGTTATAGACATGCGGAGCCATCCGGTTCGGGGTATTCGCGTGATACCAGCAGGTTGCTGCCGGCTGGCGTACCGGGATCACCGGTGACCATTCGGTATTCGGTGAAATCAGACGTGCGGCGCCTCCGGCGACGGTTCCCGGCACCAGCAGTCCGCTGACATTGACCGATACCGGTTCAGACAGGCGGTTGCTGTATATCATTTTGATATCATCGCCATTGCGGACACGCACGGTCGGCCCGAGATAACGGCCGTTAAACCCCCAGACACTGACCTGGTTTTTACCGTTAAATGACCAGTGTGTACGCTGCATCGTCAGAAACAGCGGCTGCCCGTTGCGGCTTTCCAGCAACGGCGGAACAGGCAACGGCTGGCTGCCGCCCTCGTCTTCCGAACGGACAGACAGAGGCAGTGAACCTAAACACACAGCTAAGCCGGATGCTTGAATAAACCGGCGCCGACTCAGTGTCATAGCATCTCCGAAAAAAACGTTTTCATGATTTTTATGATTTGTGCCGAACACCCGTATGCCGGGGAGCAGACAGAGACATCCGTGTTATCTTTAATGAAAGGCATACGCTTAACAACGGAGTGTTAAGCGTATGATATAGCGGATGAAGAGCAATTCCTAAACTTATCTATGATAAGTTGCAAAATAATAAGGCCAGTATTGTATGTATAACGTAATAATCACGGGGATTAAGCGTCTTTACGGCCTTTTTGTTTTTCCATTTCAATCACTTCCTTATCCAGCTCTGCGATACGTTTGATCATCATCTGGCGGCAGTCCTCTGCCAGTTCACGCACCTGTTCCCGGGTGTATTTTGACGTATCGACCGGCGGCAGCATTTCCACAATCACCACACCGTTATTCCGGCGGTTCAGCTTAATGCGCCCCTCAGTGGTGGATACACACACCGGCACTACCGGCACACCGGCTGCCATCGCCGCATGGAAAGCACCGGTTTTGAACGGCAGCATTCCGCGCCCGCGGCTGCGTGTGCCTTCCGGGAACATCCAGACAGAGATATTACGCTTTTTAATCTGATCCGCCACCTGGGTAATCGTGTTATGTGCTTTGCTGCGGTTACCCCGGTCAATCAGGATATTTCCCGAAATCCAGTACAGCTGACCAAAGAACGGTATCCAGATCAGGCTGCGTTTACCGACAGTCACCGTGCGCGGCTGTACCGCATTGGACATGGTGATCATGTCATAGTTGTTCTGGTGATTACCCACATATACACAGGAGCCGTAATGCTTCGCTTCTTCCGGAATGCGGTACACCATTTTAATACCGAAAACATGGGAAAGCTTGCCGTACATGCGGCCGAAAGTCATCACATGCTTCGGGTTACGCGGGCTGGTCAGACAGATAAGAATGCCGGCCAGACTGCCGAAAATACAATAAAAAATAACGATGATAATACGTAAAATGGCTAACATGCGTCCCCCGCAAAATGGCCTTTTAAGAAAAGCGGGGCAATCATTGCCCCGTGAATAGTATCGCTGTTAATGCCGGAGATTACACCTTCGGCTCCGGCTCAGAAATATCAATCCGTTCGATCTTTTTCTGCATACCGCGCGGCAGTGCTGTACCGCGGCGTCCGCGCTCAGCACGGAATTTCTGCAGATCTTCCGGACGCAGCGTCAGTTTACGCTTGCCGAAATGCAGTGTCACACTGGCATCCGGCCGGATCACAAACAGATGCGCCAGACCATCTTCACCGGCGGCGGCCGCAGCAGAGGTAATGGAGATAATCTTGTTCCCCTTCCCTTTTGACAACTGAGGCAGATCACCGACAGGGAACAGCAGCATCCGTCCTTCCTGCGATACCGCCAGCAGAAGATCGTTTTCCTCGTCATTCACCTCAATCGGCGTCATCGCTTTCGCATTATCCGGCAGCGTGATCAGCAGTTTCCCGGCTTTATTTTTCGCCACCAGGTCACTGAAGGTACAAATAAACCCGTAACCGGCATCCGAAGCCATGAGGTACTTCTGATTTTCATCATTCATCAGCACCTGTTCAAAAACAGCTCCCGGCGGCGGTGTCAGTTTACCGGTCAGCGGTTCACCCTGACCACGGGCTCCCGGCAGTTCCAGCGGATCGAGCGAGTAACTGCGCCCTGTGGAATCCAGGAACACCACCGGCTGATTACTTTTACCCCGTGCCGCGCCGAGGAAGCTGTCACCCGCTTTGTAGTTCATACCGGCGGGGTCGATATCATGACCTTTGGCGCTCCGCACCCAGCCCATCTGCGACAGCACAACCGTCACCGGCTCAGACGGCAGAATGTCATGTTCGCTCATGGCTTTCGCCTCTTCGCGCTCATTGAGCGGGGAGCGGCGATCATCACCGAACTGTTTCGCGTCTTCTTCGAGTTCTTTTTTCAGCAGCGTATTCATACGACGCTCAGAGCCGAGGATTGCCTGTAATTTATCGCGCTCTTTGGCCAGTTCATCCTGCTCGCCGCGGATTTTCATCTCTTCGAGTTTGGCCAAATGACGTAATTTCAGCTCCAGGATCGCTTCCGCCTGAGTATCACTCAGCCCGAAGCGGTCCATCAGCACCGGTTTCGGTTCATCTTCTGAACGGATAATATCAATCACTTCATCAATATTGAGATACGCAAGCAGTAAACCGTCGAGGATATGCAGACGGCGCAGCACTTTTTCCAGCCGGTGGTTCAGGCGGCGGCGCACCGTTTCGCGGCGGTAAACCAGCCACTCATTGAGGATCTCAATCAGCCCTTTGACCGCCGGACGTCCGTCCAGACCGATCATATTCAGGTTGATACGGTAGCTTCTTTCCAGATCCGTGGTGGCAAACAGATGTGTCATCACCTGCTCAAGATCGATCCGGTTACTGCGCGGCACAACCACCAGCCGTGTCGGGTTTTCATGATCTGATTCATCGCGCAGATCTTCCACCATCGGCAGTTTTTTTGCCAGCATCTGTGCGGCTATCTGTTCCAGCACTTTCGCCCCGGACACCTGATGCGGTAATGCGGTGATCACCGCATTACCGTCTTCCGTTGTCCATACCGCACGCATACGAACAGAGCCGCGGCCGGATTTATAGATCTTACGGATATCTTCCTGTCCGGTGATGATTTCCGCTTCTGTCGGATAATCCGGGCCCGGGATAAACGTCATCGCCTCCTCAAGAGACAGTGATGGTTTGTCGATCAGTGCCAGCAGTGCACCCGTGACTTCGCGGGCATTATGCGGCGGAATATCGGTTGCCATACCGACCGCAATCCCGGTAGTACCGTTGAGCAGGATATTCGGCAGGCGTGCCGGTAACATTTTCGGCTCCTGCATCGTACCGTCAAAGTTCGGCACCCAGTCTGCGGTGCCGTGTCCCAGTTCACTGAGCAGCACTTCCGCATATTTCGACAGGCGTGATTCGGTATAACGCATGGCAGCGAAGGATTTCGGATCATCCGGCGCCCCCCAGTTCCCCTGTCCGTCCACCAGCGGGTAACGGTAAGAGAAAGGCTGTGCCATCAGCACCATGGCCTCATAACAGGCACTGTCACCGTGCGGATGGTATTTACCCAGCACGTCACCGACGGTACGGGCAGATTTTTTGTATTTGGCGGAGTTGCTTAACCCCAGTTCAGACATGGCATATACAATACGCCGCTGAACCGGTTTTAAGCCATCGCCGATAAAAGGGAGTGCCCTGTCCATGATGACGTACATGGAATAATTGAGGTAGGCATTCTCTGTAAAATTATGAAGCGGCTGGCGCTCCACACCGTCATGAGTAATTTCACTCATTTACTCTGTTCCTCTGACCTTTTGTGCCGTCACGGGTGACATCACACATCCAATTCCACCCGATCGCCTTTTTCCTGCAACCAGTTCCGGCGATCTTCCGCACGTTTCTTCCCGAGGAGCATATCCATCACCGACATCGTTTCCTGATAGTTTTCCTCATTAATAGTGAGCTGTACCAGACGACGCGTATTCGGATTCAGGGTCGTTTCACGCAACTGACCCGGGTTCATTTCCCCCAGCCCTTTAAAACGCTGCACATTCGGTTTACCGCGTTTGCGGCTTAATTTATCCAGAATCGCATTTTTTTCGCTCTCATCAAGGGCATAATGCACTTCCTTGCCAAGATCAATACGATAGAGAGGCGGCATTGCCATGTAAACATGGCCGGCTTTTACCAGCGCCGGGAAGTGACGCACAAACAGCGCGCACAGCAGCGTGGCAATATGCAGTCCGTCCGAGTCCGCATCCGCGAGGATACAGATTTTACCGTAACGCAGAGTGCTTAAATCGTCGCTGTCCGGGTCGATACCAATAGCCACAGAAATATTATGCACTTCCTGAGAGGCCAGTACTTCATCCGACGACACTTCCCAGGTATTCAGTATTTTACCGCGCAGCGGCATAATCGCCTGGAATTCCCGGTCTCGCGCCTGTTTGGCTGAGCCGCCTGCCGAGTCCCCTTCCACCAGAAACAGTTCGGTCTGATTCAGATCCTGAGATGAGCAGTCCGCCAGTTTGCCGGGCAGTGCCGGGCCTGATGTCAGTTTTTTGCGCACCACTTTTTTCGCGGCACGCAGACGGCGCTGGGCGCTGGCAATCGCCAGTTCCGCCAGCTGTTCCGCAGCCTGCACGTTCTGGTTGAGCCACAGGCTGAAAGCATCTTTCACCACACCGCTGACAAACGCCGCGCACTGACGTGATGACAGGCGTTCTTTAGTCTGCCCTGCGAACTGCGGATCCTGCATTTTCACGGAGAGCACATAGGCACAGCGCTCCCAGATATCGTCAGCGGATAACTTCACGCCGCGCGGCAGGATATTGCGGAATTCGCAGAACTCGCGGATGCCGTCGAGCAGCCCCTGGCGCAGACCATTGGCATGGGTTCCGCCCAGCGGGGTCGGGATCAGGTTGACGTAGCTTTCGGTCAGCAGTTCACCGCCTTCCGGCAGCCACAGCAGTGCCCAGTCCACCTGTTCATTATCCCCGGCATGTTTACCGGTAAACGGTGCTTCCGGCAGGGTCACCAGACCGTTGACGTTCTCCATCAGGTAATCGGTCAGACCATCCTGATAGCACCAGCGCTGTTCGGTGTCGTTCACATTATCTTTGAAAAGGATCTCAACACCCGGGCACAGCACGGCTTTGGCTTTCAGCAGGTGTGTCAGCCGGGAGACAGAGAAGCGCGGACTGTCAAAAAACTGCTCATCCGGCCAGAAATGTACACTGGTGCCGGTATTGCGTTTGCCGCACTGCCCGATGACAGCCAGTTCACTGACTTTGTCACCATTTTCAAAGGCAATCTGATAAACCTGTCCGTCACGGCGGACAGTCACTTCAGTGCGTTTTGACAACGCATTGACCACGGAAATACCTACCCCGTGAAGACCACCGGAAAACTGATAGTTTTTATTGGAAAACTTCCCCCCCGCATGCAGGCGGGTCATGATCAGTTCGACCGCAGACACTTTCTCTTCCGGGTGGATATCCACCGGCATGCCGCGCCCGTTGTCAATGACTTCAACAGACTGATCTTTATGTAAAATAACTTCGACAGATTTAGCGTGACCGGCTAAAGCCTCATCGACGCTGTTGTCGATAACTTCCTGAGCAAGGTGATTCGGGCGCGTCGTGTCCGTGTACATACCCGGACGGCGGCGGACAGGCTCCAAACCACTGAGGACTTCAATATCCTCTGCGTTATATGATGATTGCGTCATGTTGGATTATCGGTTTTTCGCTAAAAAATAAACAAAATACGTGAATGATACTGGCGATAATACCAGTCCCTGATAAATTTAAATACGATTTTTCATTGGCGGGTAAGGCCGAGGAACTCAACTATCTGCGGAAAAAAACGCTGAAATCCGGTAAATGCGTGGTTTCCGCCGGATTCAATCGTCTGTTTACATGCCACCAGACGGGTGACAGCCTGACGGTAATCCAGCACTTCATCGCCGGTCTGCTGTAACAACCAGATCAAATCCGGTGATTCAACAGGATCGGCAAAAATCGCCCGTAAATCCTGCATATGATGCGGTTCGAGCGTATAACGCTCACCGGTATAGGGGTTTTCATTTTCCCCGAGATAGTCCTGAAGCAAATCAAACGGATACACCGCCGGATTAACCACCACCGCGGGAACATCAAACGCCTGCGACAGCCAGATGGCAAAATACCCGCCCAGCGACGACCCGACAATACCGGTATTCTCACCGGCCAGCGAGTTCATCAGATCCTCCAGAAACAGTGCGGCTTCATCCGGATAGCAGGGAATTTGCGGCTGTAACATCCGGATCTCCGGATAGTGTTCCGCCAGCCACGTTTTCAGCATTGTCCCTTTCTCTGACAACGGAGAACTGTTGAAGCCGTGCAGATAAAGGAGCGTCGCCATCAGTAACCGTCCGAACCCAGATCGGGGCTGAATTCGTCTGTTTCCAGCCGGAACAGATGTGTGCTCAGGGACGGATTGTCACCGGTGGTCAGTTCCAGATAACGCCAGCCCGGAGCGGCGGTATCCAGCGTGAAATTAGTGCAGTGCGGTTTAAACTGGACACAGGTTGACGGCGTGGCCAGTATGCGGATGCCGTTCCACATAACATCCATATCCTGGTGAATATGCCCGCACAGGATAGCATCAATATTCTGATAGCGGGTCAGAACCTCTGCCAGCATATGTGAGTTGCGCAGACTGTGCTGATCAAGCCAGGTACAGCCGGAGGCCAGAGGATGGTGATGCAGCATCACAACAGTATGACGGCCGGGCTGCTGTGCCAGGCAGTTATCCAGCCAGATAAGCTGGTCATCGCTCAGTTCGCCGTGCGGTACGCCCTGAACCTGACTGTCGAGCAGCAGGATCTGCCACTGTTCACCGAGCAGCACCTGTTTGGAGGAAGAGATCCCCGCGGCGGCCAGTTCCTTTGCCATGGACGGCTGATAATCGTGATTCCCCGGCAGCCAGACACACGGCGCCGGTAAACGGGCGATACCGTCCGTAAACCGCTGATAGGCCCGGGTGGTCTGATCCTGAACCAGATCACCGGTGGCTGCAATCAGGTCAGCCGGTAACTGCTGTTTTGCGATAGCATCCAGTACGGCGTGGTAACTGTTCAGGGTATTAATTCCCAGCAGCGTGTCTGTTTCGCCGGCAAAAAGGTGCGTATCGGTAATCTGTAAAATTCTGACCGCAGCGCCGTCAGCTACGGGCAAGTGCAACGGGATTTCCAATCGATATCCTTGTGATTTTAACAACTAACATATAATGATAAGTGTTTCGGCGAAGAAGATCTGCAATCCCGCACACAATTCCCCGGTTGCACATAAAAAAATCCGGATTATTTGTCCCGCCACGTTGTGCGTATGCGTTCATAATGCAATGTAAGCCACTGAATTGCAATGACAGTTGCTGCGTTATCGATCACACCTTCTTCAACCCACTGATACGCCTGTTCACGGCTGACCACATGAACACGGATGTCCTCGTTCTCCTGTGCCAGCCCGTGTACCCCGCCCGCTGAGGTAGTATCCGCCTCACCGATATACACATACATCCGTTCGGATGTGCCCCCCGGACTTGAAAGATAACTCAGCGCAAAGGTACAGCGGCCGATTTTCAGCCCGGCTTCTTCTTCCGCCTCACGACGCACCACATCTTCGGCGGATTCCCCGCTTTTATCGATCATCCCGGCGACCGCCTCCAGCAGCCACGGAGTCTGACTGCTTTCGATTGCCGGTAAACGGATTTGTTCAATCAGTACGATTTCATCACGGATCGGGTCATACGGCAAAATCACACCGGCATTTCCCCGCTCAAACACCTCACGGCGGATTTCCGGGCTCCAGCCGCCCTCAAACAACCGGTGCCGGAAGCGATATTCATTAATCTTAAAAAATCCGGAAAACAGAGTTTTCTGACTGATTATCTCCACGTCATCACAACTGAACGTAAAAGGAAATCCGGATGTGTGTTTCATACTATTTTCTCCGCCGGTAAATCAATTCTGTATGATAAAGGCATTTTTCATCATTTGAGATAAAGAAATTTTCTGCCCGTTGAGGTAAAGTTAAGCTAATTTAACGCAGAAGGCACAAACGGCTACCTTTATTAGCGAGCGGACTCTGCTAGAATTAGAGCCATTTGGTGCTTCCCGTGAGGCAACTGACAGATTAGCGCTGTGCAAAAAGGAATCCTAATGAAGAAACTGCTTTCTCTTCTCATTGCTGTGAGTGTGGCAGGTTTCAGCTCTGTCACCCAGGCTGAAGACCTCCTGCAGGTTTATCAAAAAGCGAAAGAGACCAACCCGACCCTCCGTCAGATTCAGGCGGAACGTAACCAGGCTTTTGAAAAAATTAACGAAGCCCGCAGTCCGTTACTGCCGCAGTTAGGTTTAGGCGGAGGTTATGACTATACCAGCGGTTATCGCGACAACAATAACCAGGACAGTAATGCACTAAATGCACAGCTGAAACTGACCCAGACAATTTTTGACATGAGTAAATGGCGTCAGCTGAATCTGCAGGAGCAAACTGCCGGGATCAGCGACATCACATTTCAGAGTGCCCAGCAACAACTGATTCTGGATACTTCCGTTGCCTATTTTAACGTGCTGCGTGCGCTGGATACCCTGTCATACGTACAGGCACAGAAAGAAGCCGTCTACCGCCAGCTGGATCAGACCACTCAGCGTTTCAACGTCGGTCTGGTAGCCATTACTGACGTGCAGAACGCCCGTGCCAACTACGACAGCGTTCTGGCGCAGGAAGTGGCCGGCCGTAACGATGTCGAAAACGCCATCGAAGCGCTGCGTCAGGTGAGCGGTATTTATTACAGCGAATTATCGTCCCTGGATGTGAACCGCTTTAAAACCAATGCCCCGGATGCTATCGAAGCCCTGCTGAAAGAAGCACAGGAACGTAACCTGAACCTGCTGAGTGCCACACTGAACCGTAACCTCGCAAAAGAGCAGATCAGTCTGGCAGAATCCGGTCACTATCCGACCGTGGGTCTGACAGCCAGTACCGGAGTCACCAACACAGACTACAGCGGCAACGGCTATCCTAACGGCCGTCCGAATAACAGCTATGCAGGCCAGAGCTCCATCGGTGTGAACGTCAGTATTCCGCTGTACACCGGCGGCGGTGTCTCATCACAGGTTGATCAGGCACAGTACGGTTACACTGCTGCGAGTGAAAAACTGGAAGCCACACTGCGTCAGGTTATTCAGACTACCCGTTCTTCGTACAACAACATCAACGCCTCAATCAGCAGCGTGAACGCCTATAAACAGGTCGTAACCTCTGCGGAAAGCTCACTGGATGCAACCGAAGCCGGTTATCAGGTGGGTACGCGTACGATTGTGGATGTGCTGAATGCCACCACCACGTTGTATGATGCGAAGAAAAGCCTGTCTAACGCCCGTTATGACTATCTGATTAACCAGCTTTATATCAGCCAGGCACGCGGTACACTGAACGAAGACGATATCCTGCGCCTTAACCAGGTGCTGGGCAAAGCGATTTCCACATCGCCGGCGTCAGTGACAAACACTGCCCGCTGATCTTCATACGATATGACGATAAACCCGCTCCGGCGGGTTTTTTTATGCTTTTACTGTGTATAAGGACAATATTTCTGCCGGGCAGTGAAATATCAGGTTATATCGCGTAATCCGCAATATAATTACGCCTGACGGACACATTTTGTCGGTAAAAATACCGCGATACCGGTATCTTTTTTTTCTGTTAAACCGATTTAATTCACATCAGATGCAAAAAGCAGATTATTGCTTTAATTTCACACAGTTTTCCCCTATCCTAGACAGTTATTACCTCTCCATGAAACCGTTTCCGGATATTACAACGATGACAATGAAACGCACCAAGAATATTAACCGCGACGCTTTCCGCAAAACCTGGCGTCAATACCGCCTGGCACCTGTTGCGGCTGCTGTCGGCGCTGTTCTGATGTTAACCGCCTGCGATGAAGCCGATGAAACCGTTGCGCTCTACACCACCGCAGAGCAGTGCTCCGCCGCGAACCCGTCACAGGCCGGTGAATGCACCACTGCTTATAACAACGCACTGGAAGAAGCGGCAAAAACCGCCCCGAAATATGCCACCCGTGAAGACTGTGTGGCAGAATTCGGTGAAGCCCAGTGTACTCAGGCACCCACTGAGCTGGCAAACAACAGCCAGCAGCAACAGCCTGCCCAGGCTTCCGGCAGCTTCTGGATGCCGCTGATGGCCGGTTATATGATGGGCCGTATGATGGGCGGTGGTGCAGCAGCCTCACAGCCGCTGTTTACCTCCCGTAACCCGGCAAGCCCGGCTAACGGTAAATTTGTTGATGCCACCGGCAAGAACTACGGTTCCGCCACCGGCGGGCGCAGCATGACCGTGCCGAAAACTGCCATGGCACCAAAACCGGCCACCACAACCACCACCACGCGTGGCGGGTTCGGTGACAGCGTGGCAAAACAAAACACAATGCAGCGCTCATCCGGCAGCAGTTCATCTTCCCGTTCAATGGGCGGCTGATTTGCATGAAACGCGTACCGATTAGCGAGCGCCCTGACTGGCGCGGGAAAGCCGAGGAATTCGGCTTTCATTTTCATACCATGTACGGCGAACCGTACTGGTCAGAAGATGCCTGTTACCAGTTCACGCTGGCACAAATCGATGAAATCGAGGAAGTGACTAACGAACTGCATCAGATGTGTCTTCAGGTGGTGGATAAAGTCACTCAAAGTGACGAGCTGATGGCCCGTTTTCAAATCCCGAAACATTGTTGGGATTTCGTGCGTGAGTCATGGGCAACCCGTCAGCCGTCGCTCTATTCCCGCCTGGATCTGGCTTATGACGGCGTTAACCCGCCGAAGTTACTGGAAAACAATGCGGATACACCAACGTCGCTGTACGAATCCGCTTTTTTCCAGTGGATCTGGCTGGAAGACCAGATCGCCGCCGGAAACCTGCCGGAAAACGCCGATCAGTTTAACGGTATCCAGGAAAAGCTGATTGAGCGCTTCGGTGTACTGGCGGAAGAGTACGGGTTCCGTTATCTGCATATGGCCTGCTGTCAGGATTCTGTGGAAGATCGCGGCACCATCCAGTATTTACAGGATTGTGCGCAGGAAGCCGGTGTCACCACTGATTTTCTGTTTATTGAAGATATCGGGCTGGGCGATCGCGGTGAGTTTACTGATCTTCAGGATCAGATTATCAGCAATATGTTTAAACTCTATCCGTGGGAATTTATGATGCGGGAGATTTTCTCCACCAAGCTGACGGATGCCGGTGTACGCTGGCTGGAACCGGCCTGGAAGAGCATTATCTCCAACAAAGCCCTGCTGCCGATGCTGTGGGAAATGTTCCCGGATCACCCGAACCTGCTGCCTGCTTATTTTGCGGATAAGCCGTATCCGGAAATGGAAAGCTACGTTATCAAGCCGTTGTTCTCCCGCGAAGGTGCCAACATCCGTATTATCGAAAACGGCAAAGAAATTGCCGCCGCGGACGGCCCTTACGGCGAAGAAGGCATGATTGTCCAGCAGTTCCATCCCCTGCCGAAATTCGGCGACAGCTATACCCTCGTGGGCAGCTGGCTGGTGAATGATGAATCTGCCGGGATCTGTATCCGTGAAGATAAAGAGCTTATCACCCAGGATCTCTCCCGTTTCTATCCGCATGTCATTATTGACTGACGAATAGTCTCTGGCTGATACAAAAATCCCCGCGATATCCGGTATCGCGGGGATTTTTTATAACGAAAAGAAATCGTCAGCCGACTTTGACTGTCAGCATACTCAGTGAGCCTGATTCAATACCATCCACCGGTACAGTAACCGGTTCACTGCCCTGCCGCAGACCCAGGATATAGAGCAGCGGCAGATAATGTTCCGGCGAAGGATTCGACCGTTTGCCGTCTTCGCGCTCAAGGGCATTCACCAGCGGATGTGGCCGGGTGTCGCTCTCCAGGTTATCACGCACGAAATTATTAAAACTCACTGCCCACGGATACGGTTCGGCCTGCGCATTCTGCCAGTCCATCTCACGCAGATTATGCACCACATTACCGCTGCCGAGCACCAGTATCCCTTCATCACGCAGCGCAGCCAGCTTACGGCCGGAATCGTAATGCCATTGCGCCGGTTTGCTGCCGTCGAGGCTGAGCTGTACCACCGGGATATCCGCTTCCGGATACATTTTAACTAAGATCCCCCAGCTGCCGTGATCTAACCCCCACTCACCGTGATCTTCCCCGATATTGTCATCATTCAGCAGATCTTTCACCCGCGCTACCAGCGCCGCTGAGCCGGGAGCCGGATATTCCGTTTCATGCAGTGCCTGCGGGAAACCGCGAAAATCATGGATAGTGCGCGGATGCGCAGCCGATGTCAGCCATGCCCCCTGCGTATACCAGTGCGCGGAAATCACCAGAATGGCGGACGGACGCGGCATCTGTTCGCCCAGTTGCCGCCAGGTTTCAGTATAACGGTTGGTTTCCAGGACATTCATCGGGCTGCCGTGACCTGCAAACAGAGCCGGTAATCGTTTCATTGCTGACCTCACACAAAAAATTGTTCACTGAGATCAGTGTATGCCATTCCGGGATTTATCACGCAGGGTAATCATGATGAAGTTGTTCAAAAAATATGACGGGTACGCAGATACAAAAATGCCGCTGTGTCAGCAGCGGCATTCTCAGGATTTCAGTCTGTTCAGTTACTGACCCTGTCAGTGATTTCAGCCCGCTTTCGCCATTAACTGTTCGCGGTACTGAACCAGGTCATCAATCGTCACGACCGGCATATCATGTTGTTTTGCAAACACGATAACTTCCGGTGCACGGGCCATTGAGCCGTCGTCGTTGGTCAGTTCACACAGCACACCGTACGGCTTCAGACCGGCGAGGGTCGCCAGGTCAACAGACGCTTCGGTATGACCGCGGCGGGTTAATACTCCGCCATTCTGCGCACGCAGCGGGAACACATGCCCCGGACGGTTCAGATCCGCCGGTACAGCGCCATCCGCGACTGCGGCACGGATTGTGGTGATGCGGTCTGCCGCAGAAACCCCGGTGGTCACACCGTGAGCGGCTTCAATCGTCACCGTAAAGCCGGTTTTGAACTGGCTGGAGTTGTTCTCCACCATCATCGGCAGGTCAAGCTGCTGACGGCGTTCGTCAGTCAGGCACAGGCACACAATACCGCTGCCGTGACGGATGGTCAGTGCCATCTGCTCAACGGTCATGGTTTCGGCGGCGAACACCATGTCGCCTTCGTTTTCGCGGTTTTCATCATCGAGTACCATAACGCCCCGTCCCTGACGGATAGCTGCAATGGCACGTTCTGCACGTTCAATCGGATTGCCGTAATCTGATAACAGCGTCTGATTCATGGTAAATAAACCTCATCGTAATTAAAAATGATTACCAGAACCAGGGCATCTTAGGAGTTGCATACATATCATAAAGCCATGTCATAAAACCATGCCGCAGCAGGTTTTTACCAGCACAGATAATTGATGATATGCGATCGGACGGGCGGATTTCGCCCGGCTGATGCTGACTCTCTCCCATCCGGACTATAACCGTCGGCCCCGGAATTACACCGGATCTGCTGACCTTCACCTGGGTGAAGCGCTCGCGGGCTTCATTCGCACTGGAATGTTTACCGCCGGTGGGGACTTTCACCCCGCCCTGAGATAGCGTGATCACTATACCCCCGATAAATCATCCCGGCCAGTAGTTATTTTTACCGGGGGCTCAAAATGAGAACTCAGACTGGTTCAGAATCCCGTAACAGGTTACTATTTGCGGCATAACGATCCTCCGGCTCAGAAAGGAAAAATCATGATTGACCCGAAAAAAATTGAACAGATTGCCACACAGCTGCAAAGCGCACTGCCGAAAGGT
Organism: Morganella morganii; assembly: GCF_019242955.1. Taxonomy (GTDB): domain Bacteria; phylum Pseudomonadota; class Gammaproteobacteria; order Enterobacterales; family Enterobacteriaceae; genus Morganella; species Morganella sibonii. The sequence goes on along the minus strand of NZ_CP066129.1, from coordinate 537,105 downwards.
GTGCGGGAGATCGGAGCGGATATCGATAAAAAGATGCGGGCTGTTTTACAATCACAGCTTGGTAAGCTGGATTTAGTTAACCGCGAAGAGTTTGATGTGCAGACACAGGTGCTGCTGCGTACCCGTGAAAAGCTGTCGCAGATGGAAAAACGTCTGGCGGAGCTGGAAGCACGCCTGGCAGAAAAAGGCGGCGAGTAACACCAACAGGAGATACGCAATGCGTATCTCCTGAATAATCAGTCTGTTACTTTGATTTATTGATAGTGTTGATGATATTGGTGGTGGAAATGCCATCCTCAAAATTGAGGACTTTCACTTCGCCGCCTGCGGCCCACACTTCCTCACTGCCGGCAATCTCTTCCGGACGGTAATCCCCGCCCTTCACCAGCACATCCGGCAGGACAGAGGCAATCAGACGCTGCGGTGTATCTTCCTCAAACGGCACCACCCAATCCACAGCACCCAGTGCGCCGAGCACAATCATGCGCTGATCCAGCGGGTTAACCGGACGGCTTTCGCCTTTCAGGCGTTTGGTGGAAGCATCACTGTTCACCGCCACAATCAGGCGATCTCCCAGTTTGCGGGCATTAGCAAGATAAGAAACATGTCCGGCGTGCAAAATATCAAAGCAGCCGTTGGTCATCACCACTTTCTCGCCGCGCTGGCGGGCATCCGCCACGGCCTGATGCAGCTCTTCTTCGGTCATCACACCAAAGCCGTTATCACTGCGGCCGCGTACGGCATTTTCCAGCTCAACCGGTGAAACCGTGGACGTCCCCAGCTTACCGACCACGACACCCGCCGCCGCATTCGCCAGCGCACAGGATTCATCCAGGGTTTTCCCGGCCGCCAGCGACGTTGCCAGCACACCGATTACCGTATCCCCGGCACCGGTCACATCAAAGACTTCCTGAGCCAGTGTCGGCAGATGCAGAGCCGGTTGTCCCGGGCGCAGCAGGCTCATGCCCTGCTCGGAGCGGGTCACCAGCAGTGCCTGTAAATCAAAATCACGGATAACTTTCAGGCCTTTTTCTTCGATATCGGCATTATCGGTACATTTTCCGGCCACGGCTTCAAACTCTGACATATTCGGTGTCAGCAGGGTTGCACCGCGATAACGGGCAAAATCCGTACCTTTCGGGTCGATCAGGATCGGGACCCCGGATTTGCGGGCCAGCGCGATCATCTCTTCCACATGTGCCAGCGCGCCTTTGGCATAATCAGACAGTACCAGCGCACCGATGTGCGGCAGCGCCTGTGCAATACGTTCGAGTATCGGCTGCGGATCGACATCCGAAAAACCTTCTTCAAAATCCAGGCGGATCAGCTGCTGGCTGCGGGATAACACGCGCAGTTTGGTGATCGTCGGGTGTGTCGGCAGGCCGACAAAATCACAGCGGACTTTGACATCATTCAGACGCTCGGTCAGTGCGCGGGCGGCGTCATCAATACCGGTCAGACCCACGAGGCGGGAATTCGCTCCCAGAGAGGCGATGTTCATAGCCACGTTTGCCGCGCCGCCGGGACGCTCTTCAATTTCAGTGACTTTAACCACCGGCACCGGGGCTTCCGGGGAGATCCGGCTGGTCGGCCCGTGCCAGTAACGATCTAACATCACATCACCGACAACTAAAACTGCGGCATTCTGAAAATCCGGGAGTGTTACTTTCATTCCCTGCTCCACCTTATGAATAACGAAATTATTGCTGATAATATCACAAACCGGCCACCGGACAGAAAATCCGCGTACGGCCGCCGGTATTTATTCCCCGAGCCAGTGCAGCCAGCGGGCACGGACAAATTCGCGCTCTGCGGCAAATTCGGTCAGCGGTACCACACCGGACTTATCCTGCAACGAGAGATGATGCAGCCTGTCGCGCATCATAATATAAGCTGCGGTCAGCCGCAGAGATTCCTCTTCCGGCATCACATCATAGTTTGCCATCAGTTCAAAAATCCGGACATTATCAGACCAGCGGATCAGCGCCTTATTTTCCGGCGCAAAACGCAGAACCAGATACTGGGCAATAAATTCAATATCCGTGATCCCGCCCGGATCAGTTTTGATGTTAAATACACTGTCGTCACGGCTGCCGAGATGCTGATACATTTTTTCGCGCATCTCACGGACATCCTGTTTCAGTTGCGCGTTATCACGCTGACGGCACAGAATATCACGGCGGATGCCGTCAAAACGGGCGGCAATCGCCTCATCGCCATACACCTGGCGGGCGCGGATCAGAGCCTGATGTTCCCATGTCCAGGCGCTGTTCTGCTGGTAATCCGCGAATGCCTCCAAAGTGCTGACCAGCATCCCGGCCTCCCCGGACGGACGCAGACGGGCATCCACCTCATACAGAACACCGGATGAGGTCCGGGTGCTGAACAGATGCATAATGCGCTGCGCCAGACGCAGATAGAACTGCCGCGCGTCGATTTCACGCGGGCCGGTGGTTTGTGTGCCTTCCGGACAATCCAGCAGGAACACCAGGTCGAGATCCGAACTGTAACCCAGTTCCCAGCCGCCCAGCTTGCCATAGCCGATCACCGCAAAACCTTTATCCCCGCCGCGGGTCAGATGTGCGGGTTCTCCGTAGCGTCTGACCATCTGCCCCCACGCCTGCTGCACCACTGCGGCGATCATCGCTTCCGCCAGCCAGGTCAGGTGATCACTCACTTTCATCACCGGCAGTACGCCGGTGATATCTTCCGCCGCGATCCGCAGCAGCTGCGCCTGTTTAAACTGGCGGAGTGCCTCAAGCTGCTGTTCCTCATCCTCCTCCGGAACCCGCATCAGATACTGACGCAGCTCATCACGGTACGCATTCAGCGGTAACGGCTGATAGAGCGATGCCGGGTCCAGCAGTTCATCAAGCAGCAGCGGATGGCGTGCCAGTTGCACAGCTATCATCGGGGATGCGGCACACAACCGCACCACGTGCGTCAGCACCACATCAGATTCCAGCAGCAGCTCCAGATAGGTTGTCCGGCTGACAATACTGAGCAGCAGCGGCGTCAGACGCTGTAACACCCGTTGCGCATCCGGTTGTGATACCAGTTTCGCCAGCAGTTTGGGCAGCAGCTGATCGAGCACATCCCGCCCGCGCGGCCCGATGGTCCGCTTACCGAGATCCTGACGGAACCCCTGTAAACCGGTCAGAAACTGTGCGGCATCATCCTCGTTCAGCTGAAACAGTGAGGTGATATCACTCAGTTCCGGCTCACTTTCCCACAACGAGATAAAGGGCTGTAACGCAGTTTCATCCTCACTTTCCTCATCATCCTCGCCGATAAGATCAGTAAAAATCTGATGTACTGCCGCCATTTTGCTGTTCAGCACCGTATCCAGATCCGCCCACGAAGCGGCATCCATTCCCTGAGCCAGCCGCGCCTGATCAACAGGCGAGTCCGGCAGCGTCTGTGTCTGGCTGTCATTAATGGCCTGCAACAGGTTTTCCAGCCGCCGCAGATAAGCATAGGCATCCAGCAACTGCGCGACCTGTTCCTCACCAAGCAGCCCCAGCCGGGCAATTTCTGCCAGCGCCGCATGCAGGGATTGTGTCTGTAACCCCGGTTCACGTCCGCCGCGGATCAGCTGAAAGACCTGGGTGATAAACTCTATTTCCCTGATCCCCCCGGCACCGAGCTTGATATTGTTTGTCAGCCCGCGCCGCCGGACTTCGCGGCCAATCATGCCTTTCATATTACGCAGAGACTGGATCACACTGAAATCGATATAACGGCGGTAGACAAACGGACGCAGCATCCGGCGCAGCGTTTCACTGTAAGCAGAGTCATCACGACCGAGAATACGCGCTTTGACCATCGCATAGCGCTCCCAGTCGCGCCCCTGTTCCTGATAGTAATCTTCGAGAGCAGAAAAACTGAATACCAGCGGCCCGCTGTCGCCGAACGGCCGCAGACGCATATCCACGCGGTAGACGAAACCGTCCGCCGTGGCGTGATCCAGCATTCTGATAATTTTTTGTCCCAGACGGGTAAAGAACTGTGCATTTTCCAGTTCACGGCGGCCACCCTGCGTGACACCGTTTTCCGGATAAGCAAAAATGAGGTCAATATCGGAGGAGAAATTCAGCTCACCGCCGCCCAGTTTTCCCATTCCGAGGATCAGCAGCGGCATTGCACTGCCGTCCGGCGAACAGGGCGTGCCCCAGTCCGCACAACAACGCTGATAAAGCCAGTCGCGGGCGGCGATAATCAGAACTTCCGCCAGCTCGCTGATCTGGCGCAGCGTCTCTTCTGTCGTACTCCGGCGCAGGAGCTGCATCACGGCAATACGCATCAGCATCTGATAACGAAACAGACGCAGCACCCGCATCACATCCTCTTCCTGCGCAACATCCGTCATCATCTCCGCCAGCCGGGCGGCATAATTGCGCCATTCATCCGGTTGCGGCGGGGTGTTGCGCAAAGCAGATAACCAGTCCGGATGGCGGATACACTGCTCCGCCACAAAATCACTGCCGGCAAAAATTATCTCTTCCTGTTCAGAGTACGGCGCCGTGCCGGTATCAAGCCGGGCGGTTACCCGTTCAGCAATCTGGCGGAGTATCGGGGTCAGCGGCAGCATCAATGTTCCTTTTGTTATCAGATTCACATTGCAGTTCAAAACCTGGTTATGGCATGGCAGGAGCTGCCATCCACAGTGCAAAAACCCATTGCGTGAAAGCCAGTTTACACTGCAACCATACCGGACTGAAACAGACATCCTCAGGTTTTGCATCCGCTGATGCCAGTGCGGCGGCGACGTCAGGCAGCGGGCAGTCACGGACAAAATCAGGCACCGCGCCGGGATACCGGTCAGCCATTGTCAGCAGCAGGGAAATCGTCTGCCGCAGCGCCGGTAACGCACCGTCCGCATTCAGCAGCCAGGCTTCTTCAAGGCTCTGCCACTGTTTGATCAGGCGGACGACCACATCCGTCAGGGGAGTCTGCGGCTCCAGTTCCGTAAACAATTCCGGCAATTCCGGTACCGGGGCGCCCTGTGCCAGCCAGTAACCGCGTGCGGCTTTGCTGCGTCCTGCAAGGCGCAGTCCCGGTAATTCCGCCAGCGCTTTTGCCGCCGTCAGTAGATCAGCAGCAGAGCCCGCCTTCAGCTCCATCTCAAATTCACAAATCGGGCATTCCGCCTCTCCGGCAACCACACTGCCCTGATCCAGCACGGCTTCCACCACACTGTTATTCACCGTCAGCAGCCACTTTTCACGGGCAAAATCCGTGGTAAAGCGGGCACGCAGTGATGATTGCAGCGCCGCAACATCCGTTTCCGGCGGCCAGACTTCCGCAGGCAGTGCGGCTAAATCCAGTTCCGGCCGGGACAGCGGAATATTATATTCAGGACGCTGATGTAACCCGCCGATATCATTACCGGCTGTTTTCAGGGTCATTTCATATTCAGTATCACATCCCCGGATACGCAGGCCCATATCCCACTTCCGCAACGTATCATCCGCTGTTTCAAAATAGCTGTTAGTCAGGCGGACAGCACGGAAATGCTGATGAGGAAAGGCTGTCAGTCCGGTGATAACGGCGGCAATCGCCTCCGGTTTTACTGCAAATTTCAGTTCTGTTTCGTAATCGCTCATAGACATTCCCGCCATCCTGTACTGTTATTTATCATCAGCCCGGCCTTGCTTTCGTCATAAAAATGACCCTGATTTGTTATCACCAGCCGGATTTTTCGCTGTTTATCCACTTTATCCCGTCATTTATTCCGCGGTTAAGAGTAATCCCATGGCTGTTTAACGTTTGCACCCGCACACTTAACTCATTAGTATGATATTCATAACCAACGATTGATAAAGCTGATGACGATGAAAAAACTCGCCTTACTCCCTTTGCTGTTTGCAGCAACTGTCAGCATTACCGCACATGCTGAAGAAACCCGTTACGTCTCCGACGATCTCTCCACCTATGTTCACAGCGGCCCGAGCAACCGCTACCGCATCGCCGGCTCACTCAATTCCGGTGAAAAAGTCACGATGCTTGATGTCAATAATGAAACCGGCTTTGTCCGGGTCCGTGACAGCAAAAACCGCGATGTCTGGTTACCGAAAGAGCTGCTGAGCACCACACCCAGCCTGAAAGAGCGCGTTCCTGCCATGGAAGAAGAGATTCAGACACTGCGCGGCAAACTCGCCAATATCGACGGCACCTGGAACGACAAAACGGCAGATATGCAAAACCGCGTGGCTGCCAGTGATGATATCATCAATAACCTGAAAAAAGAGAATGACAGCCTGCGTAATCAGGTTGTGGTCGCAAAGAAAAAACTGGATGCCATCAGTGTGCAGTTAGATGATAAACAGCGCGATATTATTCTGCAGTGGTTTATGTACGGCGGCGGTGTGGCCGGTGCCGGTCTGTTGCTGGGTCTGCTGCTGCCGCATATGATTCCGCGCCGGAAGAAAAAAGATCGCTGGATGAACTGAGACTCACAGTAAGCGCAGTACGGAGAAAAATGTGGATATCTATCTGGTCGGCGGCGCAGTCCGCGATGCACTGCTGGGTCTGCCTGTCTCGGACAGAGACTGGGTGGTTGTCGGCGCGACTCCTGACATCATGCTGGAACGCGGCTATCAGCAGGTAGGGCGCGATTTTCCTGTTTTTCTCCATCCCGGTACCCGTGAGGAGTATGCCCTTGCACGGACAGAGCGGAAAACCGGCGCCGGATACACCGGTTTTGCCTGTTACAGTGCGCCGGATGTCACGCTGGAAGATGATTTGCAGCGCCGTGATCTGACCATCAATGCCATGGCGCAATCGGCTGACGGTACACTGTATGACCCGTATCACGGGGCGGATGATCTGAAAAACCGTATTCTCCGCCATGTTTCTGAGGCGTTCACGGAAGATCCGCTGCGTGTCCTGCGGGTAGCGCGCTTTGCTGCCCGTTTTGCACCGCAGGGATTTGTGATTGCACCGGAAACCCTTGAGCTGATGTCTGCCATCACACAACAGGGAGAGCTTGCACACCTGACGGCAGAACGGGTCTGGAAAGAGACCGAAAAAGCCCTCAGCAGCGCGTGTCCGGATATCTACTTTTCTGTACTGCGCCGTTGCGGTGCACTGACTGTACTGTTTCCGGAACTGGAAACCCTGTTCTGTGCCACTGACGGCCAGACCGGTTATGACATCCTGACCGCCGGACTTCTGCGCCGGACAGTGTTTTTGACAAACAGCACCGATATCCGCTTTGCCGCATTGTGTCTTTATCTGAGCTGCCACAGTACCGGAGAGGGAACGTCTGCCATTCAGCAACTGTCAGAGCGCCTGCGGGTGCCGAACCCGGCACGGGATCTGGCTCTGCTTGCCACCTGTCATTACCGGACGGTTCATGATATCGGTCAGCTGACCGCAGACGATATTATTGCTTTGTTTGATTCCCTGGATGCCTGGCGTAAACCGGAACGCATCACACAGCTGGCTGTCCTTTGTGAAGCGGATTACCTCAGCCGGATAGCACCGGAAGCAACAGATTACCCGCAGGGGCATATACTGGCGGAGGCTTTCATTCTTGCACAGAACGTTGCCGTCAAACCGGTTATTGAGGCCGGTTTTAAAGGAGCGGATATCAAAGCGGAGCTCACCCGCCGCCGTGCTGAAGCCGTCAGAGAGTGGCAACAAAAAAGCCGTTCATGATGAACGGCTTTTTTATTTCAGGCTGATCAGTCTGCGGTTATTTCTCCGCAGACTCCATACCCACTAACCCGACTTTCAGATATCCCGCTTTACGCAGAGCATCCATAATGCCCATCAGCGTTTCATAATCGACCGTTTTATCTGCCTGGAAGAAGATCGTGGTTTCCTTGTTGGATTCCGTGGTCTGATCCAGGATCTGAGCCAGTGTTTCTTTTGTGACTTCCTGTTCGCCCACCAGCAGCTGGTTATCCGCTTTCACCGTCAGGAAGACCGGTTTTTCCGGACGCGGCTGTGGTTTTGCCGTTGAGGCCGGCAGGTTCACTTTGATATCAACGGTCGCCAGCGGTGCTGCCACCATAAAGATGATCAGCAGAACCAACATCACATCAATAAAGGGTGTGACGTTAATTTCATGCAATTCGCCGCTGTCATCCAACTCTTCGTTAAGACGCATTGCCATCAGATATTACCCTGCTTTGCTGTCTGCCAGGTCGAGATCACGGCCCAGCCATAAAATAGTGTGTGCTGCGGTATCCCCCAGATCCCCGCGGTAAGCAGAAATCATACGGGCAAAGATGTTGTAGATCACCACAGCCGGAATTGCCGCAACCAGGCCTAATGCCGTTGCCAGCAGTGCTTCTGCGATCCCCGGGGCCACTACCGCGAGGTTGGTGGTCTGCGAGTGGGCGATACCGATGAAGCTGTTCATGATACCCCATACGGTACCAAACAGACCGACAAATGGTGAGATAGCTCCGATAGTCGCCAGATAGCCGTTACCGCGCCCCATATGACGGGCAACACCTGCCACGATGCGCTCCTGACGGAACGTCACACGGTCTTTGATACCGCTCAGGTCACGGCTTTTTTCTGATGCAGTCCGCTCATTCACAGCATCAAGTATCAGCATCCGGGTAACACTCTTTTTCCCGAACGTATCGGCAATAGCCGCGGCTTCATCCAGCGAACGTGCGCCGCTTATTGCGTCGGCTTCACGGCGGATACGGCGGCGGGAAACGATAAGGTCAGCCCCCTTGGCAAAGAAAATAGCCCAGGTAATCACTGAAGCGATAATAAGGCCGATCATAACCGATTTAACGATCATATCCGCGCCCTGATACATGGAAATCACGGACAGTTCTGCCGCAAAACCACGGTTACCGTCTGCCGGAGCTGAACTGATTTCCTGAACAGGAACTTCTGCCGCAGTTGCAGGTACCGCCGGTTGTTCAGGTGTCTGAGCAGGCTGACCGGCTGTTGCTGCCGGCGCGGTGACAGGTGTTGTTGTCGCTGGTGTGACAGCAGCAGTGTTATCTGCAAATGCACTGCCGGTTAAACATAATGCCAATAGCACAGAAACGGTCAAATTACGCATCAGTTGGCCTTCAACTCTCTTTTGTTATGAACTTTTTCTCAGCAAAAAATAAATCGTGTTATTCATCGCTACCCAAAAACGAAACCCGCTGATCATATCAAACCCTGAGCAATTTGATAGTAATTATCATTAAGGTTTACCAAAAAAATGCCGTCCCGGAGGGAAATTCCACACAGATCGCTAAGTGTTTACCGTAAACCAACCGGCAAGATTACCGATAAAACGCATAAAAAACACACAGGCCGGTTTGATAATCCGCCCACCTTTATACCTTTCGTTAATCAGAAGAAAAACCCGATCAAATCAAACGGGTGAACAATTTTTGCGATACACTGTCTGTATCGTTGTTCCGGATCTCGTTTTACAGGAAATCTAATGTCTAGTTTATCAGAGATTGTGAGTGCACTCTGGTCTCACGATTTTACCACTCTCTCTAATCCCGAAGTCCTCTGGCTGGTTTACGCTATCCTCTTCACGGTTATTGTGCTGGAGAACGGCATTCTGCCCACCGCGTTTCTGCCCGGGGATACCCTGCTGATTTTATCAGGCGCACTGATTGCAAAGGGAGTGATGGATTTCCTGCCGACACTGGTGATTCTGACCGCCGCCGCCGGTATCGGCAGCTGGCTCGGTTTTATTCAGGGGCGCTGGCTGAGTGATACCAAAACCGTCAGGCGCTGGATGACTCAGATCCCGAAAAATTATCATCAGAAAGCCGAAGTGCTGTTTAACCGCCACGGCCTGTATGCGCTGCTGATCGGCCGCTTCCTCGGTTTCGTCCGTACTCTGCTGCCGATGCTGGCCGGACTCTCCACACTGCCGAACCGCCGTTTTCAGTTTTTTAACTGGCTGAGCGGTTTTCTCTGGGTGGCGATTATTACCACCTTCGGCTATGTGCTCAATCAGATTCCGTTTGTCAAAGCACACGAAAAAACGGTGATGACAGCCCTGCTGCTGATCCCGGTCTTTTTCCTGATTATCGGTATTATTGCGTCACTGTATCTGCTGTTCCGTCACTACCGCAGACGCCGGGCTCTGCTGAACCGCAGACGTCACCGCACTCATAAAAAATAAGATGATGGCTCCTTCGGGAGCTTTTTTCTGCCTGCCTGCCTGCCGGAAAGCACGATCCGGTTCGCTACCACACCCGCCCTGATTTACACTACACTTAATAGTTATCCGCTAATAGTTACCAGCTAAATGGTTATCAGCTAAATGGTTATCAGCCGATTAGTTATCCGCTTCATTTTTCCTAATCTTAACCGGAGAAATAATGAACAACTTCACGCTTTTCACCCCGACCAAAATTCATTTCGGTAAAGGCCAAATCGCCAGACTGAGCAGTGAAATTCCGAAAGATGCCAAAGTATTAATATTGTACGGCGGCGGCAGTATCAAGCGTAACGGTGTTTACGATCAGGTACTGGCCGCTCTGGATGGCTATGAGGTTCATGAGTTTTCAGGAATCGAGCCGAACCCGGCCTATGAAACACTGGTAAAAGCTATCGCGTATATCCGTGAGCACGACATCAGTTACCTGCTGGCAGTCGGCGGCGGCTCCGTTATCGACGGCACCAAATTTATCGCCGCCGCGGTGGATTATCCGGGTGAGCCGTGGGATATCATCACCACCGGAGGCCGCAATATCCGGAGTGCACTGCCGATTGCCTGTGTACTGACACTCCCTGCCACCGGTTCTGAAACCAACTGTTTTTCTGTTGTCAGCCGCCGTGAAACCGGGGATAAACAATCCTTCGGTCACCCGCTGGTGCATCCGAAGTGCGCCATTCTTGATCCGCAGACCACTTACACACTGCCGCCGCGCCAGACCGCCAATGGTGTGGTCGATGCCTTTATTCACACCCTTGAGCAATACCTGACTTATCCGGTGAACGCCAAAATTCAGGACCGGTTTGCCGAAGGTATTCTGCTGACTCTGATTGAGGAAGGCCCGAAAGTACTGGCCAATCCTGAAGATTATGACAGCCGCGCCAATGTGATGTGGGCAGCGACCCAGGCACTGAGCGGGCTGATTGGTGCCGGTGTGCCGCAGGACTGGGCAACGCATGCACTGGGACATGAAATTACCGCACTGTACGGATTAGACCACGCACAAACCCTGGCTATTGTGTTACCGGCACTGCTGCGGGAAAAACGCAAAACCAAGCGGGAAAAATTATTGCAGTACGCTGAGCGTATCTGGCATCTGACAGACGGTTCGGAAGAGAGCCGGATTGAATGCGCTATTGAAGCGACCCGCATTTTCTTTGAAGAACTGGGTGTTAAAACCCGCTTCTCTGATTATCAGATTGATGACAGCCGTATTCCTGAGCTGGTTGCCAAACTCAGCGAACACGGCCAGACCGCTCTGGGCGAACAGAAGGACATAACGCCGGAAGTCAGCGAACGGATCTACCGGGCTGCCGTCTGATACCCCATGAATACTAACCGGAGGCCATATGAATAAACCCGCATTAGTTACCTTATCTGACGGACACTTAATGCCGCAACTGGGGCTGGGTGTCTGGAAAGCCGGGAACGACGTCGTCGGCTCTGCGGTGCAGAGTGCACTGGAAACCGGTTACCGGCTGATCGATACTGCTGCGATTTATCAGAACGAGGAAGGTGTCGGTGAGGCGCTGAAAGCCACCACCGTTCCCCGTGAAGAGTTGTTTATCACCACTAAACTGTGGAACAGTGATCAGCAGCACGCCGGTAAAGCACTGGAAGAGAGCCTGAAAAAGTTACAGCTCGATTATGTGGATCTCTATCTGATCCACTGGCCTGCACCGGCAGACGATCACTATGTTTCCGCCTGGGAGCAACTTATTGAATTACAGAAAACCGGGCTGACCCGCAGTATCGGTGTCTGTAATTTTGATATCGGGCATTTGCAGCGCATTATCCACAAAACCGGCGTGAAACCGGTTCTCAATCAGATTGAGTTACATCCGCTGCTGCAACAGCGTGAATTACAGGCCTGGAATGCCACTCATTCCATCCACACCGAGTCCTGGAGCCCGCTGGCACAAGGTGGTGAAGGTGTTTTTGATACCGATATTATTCAGGCGTTAGCCGCGAAATACCGGAAAACCCCGGCGCAGATAGTGATTCGCTGGCATCTGGATCGCGGGTTAATTGTGATCCCCAAATCTGTCACGCCTTCACGGATTCAGGAAAACTTTGATGTCTTTGATTTCCGTCTGGAGAAAGAAGAGCTTTCACAAATTCAGTTACTGGATTCCGGTACCCGTTTAGGGCCTGAGCCGAAAGAATTTAATTAATTTATTTTATTACCTGAAAGTCATCAGTATAAATCATACTGATGGCTTTTATTTATCTAACAGATTATTTCTTAAATAAATATATTTTGAATAAGTGCGCTATAAATAAACACTCTGTGAATAAATAAAAAAGGGGAAATACACGAACGCAATATGTATTCCCCAAAGTATGGCAAATATAGCAGGATTAATTATCTGAATTTCAGTGACTCTGTCATTCACATAATTAATTAACTACTCATTAAAATTAAAACGCCAATATGAAAGGAGGAGTATATGAAACATGACCTTTCAGTCACAATGACATGACATTACCACTCAAGGTTAACTGCCATGTTGTACATCACATCGTTCGAACCGGTGTATGCCATACCGGTCTTCACAGCGATGTTCTCGTTGAACCGGTAACCGGTTCCCACTGCCACAGCCTGAGTGGACTGATATCCGCCCACAGCCGCAGTGATATTCAGTTTGCCGACACCGTACGGCTGGAATAAACCATTCAGTGCCGCGCTGGCCGCCAGACCGTTATCAAGGCGCTCGTTGGTTTCACGTAAATCGTTTTCCAGTGAACGCAGATCCTGGCGGTTTTTCAGGATATCGAGTGTATTTTTCTCAACTTTCACTTTCTGCTGAGCAATATCCCGTGTGTTTTGATTGGCAATATTTGTGGTGGTATTTATTTTTTTTGATGCATTGCTGATACGGGTATCCAGTTTCCCGCCTACAGTCGCAATTTCTGCCTTATTTTCAGCCGATTTTTTACTGTTGTCTGCTGAACGCTTATCTATTTGCTCAAGATCAGATTTCACATTGCCAACGTCTTCTTGCCCGTCATAAATCCGCTTCAGATTTGCCAGATGATTCGCTTTAAGTGAATCAGTCTGTATTGATAAGGTTTTTAAGCTTTTTTCATGTTGTTCGTCTCTATCAAAGAACGCCTGAAAAGCATCACTGTGATTTTCCAGACTCTCTTCAATTTTCAGCATAGCACCTGCGGTATATGACTGTTTTTGCTGAATCTGAACCAGCCCGTTGCTGATCTCTTCTAATGCTGAGCTATGCTGAATATTCTGATCCGAAACACGTTTCATCTCCGTTTCATATGAAGACAGGCGCTTATTATTCTTTTTCTGAATGGTATCTAATCCTTCAATTTTTTTTGTATGGTCTGATGATACGGACTCTGTGCCACCTACTCTTCCGCCAAGGCTGGTCAGGCTATCTGACTGATTTTTATTTTCTTTTTTGATATTTTTTAATTCAATGCTGACCTTTTTAAAAGATGCATACGCATCTGCATTAAACGCATTTCTTTCTTCTGCTTCTTTTTTTGCTTCAACCCGGTTTACTTTTTCTTTAGCTGCACCTGCCAATACATTGAACCAGTTTGCTGAAGCGATTGATGGCGTTAATAATAACGGAATTAGTAATGCAATAATTTTTTTATTCATAGTTACAGTCTCAAATAGATTGAAATAAAGTTTGATAAACTATAACAGCCAAGTAACCACATAAAAATAAACGCATCCTAAACACAAAAAAAAGCAAAAACAATAATTGCATCGCCAATTTTTATTAAAAATACATCTTTTAATTTAATTATTTTTAGTGATATAAAAAAATCCGCCGCAGCGGATTTTTTTATATTAATTAATTACCTTATTTATTAGTAATCAGGCTATGCATTTCCTGTACTGAAATAACCCTTTCTGTCGGGTCCATATTCAGAGACAGCGTGGTGGCAAAGCCGCCGTTCATCGTGGTGTCGTAATGCACTTTATATTGCAGGGCACTGCGGCGGATAACTTTGGAATCCTCAATCGCCTGACGTCCGGCGGTGGTATTCACAATGTAATCGTATTCGCCATTTTTAATTCTGTCCTGAATGTGCGGACGACCTTCGTGTACCTTATTCACCAGACGCGGGTTAATGCCTGCTTCACCCAGCACAATCGCAGTGCCGTGTGTGGCATCCAGTTCAAAACCCTGTTTCAGCAGTTTTGCTGCCAGATCCACCACCCGGGCTTTGTCTCCTTCACGGACAGAGAGCAGCGCACGGCCTTTTTTCTTCAGTGAGGAAGAGCTGCCGAGCATCGCTTTGGCAAAGGCTTCCGCAAAAGTGCGTCCCACGCCCATCACTTCCCCGGTAGAGCGCATTTCCGGCCCTAAAATCGGGTCAACGCCCGGGAATTTGTTGAATGGCAGCACCACTTCTTTCACCGAGTAGTACGGCGGGATAACTTCTTTTGTCACACCCTGCTGCGCCAGAGTCTGTCCGGCCATCACGCGGGCAGCCACTTTCGCCAGCGGCACCCCGGTCGCTTTGGAGACAAACGGAACCGTACGCGCCGCACGCGGGTTGACTTCAATCAGATACACTTCGTTGTCTTTGACCGCAAACTGGGTGTTCATCAGGCCGCGTACACGCAGTTCCATCGCCAGTTTTCTCACCTGGTCGCGCATCACGTCCTGGATTTCCTGACTCAGCGTGTAAGCCGGTAACGAGCAGGCAGAATCACCGGAGTGAACCCCCGCCTGTTCGATATGCTCCATAATGCCGCCAATCAGTACCTGCTCACCGTCGCAGATAGCATCGACATCCACTTCAATCGCATCGTCAAGGAAGCGGTCAAGCAGCACCGGAGCGTCATTGGAGACACTGACCGCATTCTGGAAGTAACGGCGCAGGTCGGTTTCGTCGTAGACGATTTCCATCGCACGACCGCCCAGCACATAAGAAGGACGTACCACCAGCGGATAACCGATTTCTTTTGCCCGCTCAACCGCCTGCTCGATATTGGATACTGTGGCGTTTGCTGGTTGTTTCAGACCGAGGCGGACGACCGCCTGCTGGAAACGTTCGCGATCTTCCGCGCGGTCAATCGCGTCCGGGCTGGTTCCGATAACCGGCACACCGGCCGCTTCCAGGCTGCGCGCCAGTTTCAGCGGCGTCTGCCCGCCGTACTGGACAATTACACCCGCCGGTTTTTCGACACGCACGATTTCCAGCACATCTTCCAGTGTGACAGGCTCGAAGTAGAGGCGGTCAGAGGTGTCATAGTCAGTGGAAACCGTTTCCGGGTTGCAGTTGACCATGATGGTTTCATAGCCGTCTTCACGCAGCGCCATCGCCGCATGCACACAGCAGTAGTCAAACTCAATGCCCTGACCGATACGGTTTGGTCCGCCGCCGAGTACCATAATTTTGGGTTTATCGTTGTTCGGCTGCGCTTCGCACTCTTCTTCATAGGTGGAGTAGAGATACGCGGTGTCTGTCGCAAATTCTGCGGCACAGGTATCCACGCGCTTGTAAACCGGCCACAGCTGATAGCTGTCACGCAGTTTGCGGATTTCAGCTTCCGCCACGCCAACCAGTTTTGCCAGCCGCGCATCCGCGAAGCCTTTGCGTTTCAGCTGACGCAGGAATTCCGGGGTCAGGCCGTTGATACCGACATCTGCCACCTGCTCTTCCAGGCGTACCAGCTCTTCAATCTGCACCAGGAACCAGCGGTCAACGTTGGTCAGGTTAAATACGCCGTCAACAGACAGACCGGCACGGAATGCATCCGCGATATACCAGATCCGCTCGCCGCCGGCTTCTTTCAGCTCACGGCGGATACGGGTCAGTGCATCCGGGTCATCCAAATTGACTTTCGGGTCAAAACCGGTTGCACCGACTTCCAGACCACGCAGAGCTTTTTGCAGGGATTCCTGCTGAGTGCGGCCGATGGCCATCACTTCACCGACAGATTTCATCTGTGTGGTCAGACGGTCATTGGTACCGGCAAATTTTTCGAAGTTAAAGCGCGGGATTTTTGTCACGACATAGTCGATAGACGGTTCAAAGGAGGCCGGTGTCAGGCCGCCGGTGATGTCGTTTGACAGTTCATCGAGGGTGTAACCGACCGCCAGTTTAGCGGCGATTTTGGCAATCGGGAACCCTGTCGCTTTGGAGGCCAGTGCGGAAGAGCGTGATACACGCGGGTTCATCTCGATAACAATCAGACGGCCGGTTTTCGGATTGACCGAGAACTGTACGTTGGAGCCGCCGGTTTCCACGCCGATTTCACGCAGCACCGCCATAGAGGCGTTACGCATGATTTGGTATTCTTTGTCCGTCAGGGTCTGCGCCGGGGCAACGGTGATAGAGTCACCGGTGTGGATACCCATAGCGTCGAAGTTTTCGATGGAGCAGACAATGATGCAGTTATCATTCTTGTCGCGCACCACTTCCATTTCGTACTCTTTCCAGCCAATCAGCGATTCATCAATCAGCAGTTCATTGGTCGGGGAGAGATCTAGGCCGCGGGTACAGATTTCCTCAAACTCTTCACGGTTATACGCGATACCACCGCCGGTGCCGCCCATAGTGAATGACGGGCGGATAATGCACGGGAAACCGACATCATCAGCGACCGCAAAGGCTTCTTCCATGGTATGTGCGATACCGGAACGCGCTGTATCCAGACCGATTTTTTTCATTGCGATATCAAAACGGCGGCGATCTTCTGCTTTATCAATCGCATCCGCTGTCGCACCAATCATTTCAACACCGAACTCGGCCAGCACGCCGTGACGCTCCAGGTCGAGCGCACAGTTCAGTGCGGTTTGTCCGCCCATCGTCGGCAGAACCGCATCAGGGCGCTCTTTTTCGATGATCTTGCGCACCACTTCCCAGTGAATAGGCTCGATGTAAGTCGCATCCGCCATTTCCGGGTCCGTCATAATGGTCGCCGGGTTGGAGTTAACGAGGATGACGCGGTAACCCTCTTCGCGCAGTGCTTTACACGCCTGGGCGCCTGAGTAGTCAAATTCACAGGCCTGGCCGATAACAATCGGACCGGCGCCTAAAATCAGGATGCTGCTGATATCTGTACGTTTTGCCATTTTCTTTGCTCCTGATTAGTGACGGGCGTTTTTCATCAGTTCAATAAAGTGGTCGAACAGCGGGGCGGCGTCGTGCGGGCCCGGGCTGGCTTCGGGGTGACCCTGGAAGCTGAATGCGGGTTTATCATTGCGGTGAATCCCCTGCAATGTGCCGTCAAACAGTGATTTATGCGTGACGCGCAGTGTGGCCGGCAGCGTCGCCTCATCCACCGCAAAACCGTGGTTCTGTGCGGTGATCATCACCACATTATTTTCAATATCTTTGACCGGATGGTTGCCGCCGTGGTGACCAAATTTCATTTTGATGGTCTTTGCACCGCTGGCAAGCGCCAGTAACTGGTGTCCCAGGCAGATACCGAACAGCGGGATATCGGTTTCCAGGAAGCGTGTGATTGCGTCAATCGCATAATCACACGGTGCCGGGTCCCCGGGGCCGTTGGAGAGGAAAATACCGTCCGGGGCCATTTTCAGTACGTCTTCTGCCGGGGTCTGCGCCGGTACAACGGTCAGGCGGCAGCCGCGATCAACCAGCATGCGCAGGATATTGCGCTTGGCACCGAAGTCATACGCCACCACATGAAACGGCAGTTCTTCCGCGGTTTTATCCGCCGGTAAGCCGCCGTCCAGTGTCCATGAACCCTGTGTCCAGCTGTATGGCTGCGCGGTCGTCACTTCTTTCGCCAAATCCAGCCCGTTCAGCCCGCTGAAGCTCTGTGCATTTTTCAGCGCCAGTGCCGCGTCCGGATGTTCACCGGCGATGATACAGCCGTTCTGAGCGCCTTTCTCACGCAGTAAGCGGGTCAGTTTGCGGGTATCAATATCGGCGATTGCCACGACGTTGCGGCGTTTCAGGTATTCAGAGAGGCTTTCTTCACTGCGGAAATTACTGGTGGTCAGCGGCAGGTCACGGATAACGAGGCCTTGCGCATACACATCCGGGGATTCTTCATCAGCACTGTTAGTGCCGGTATTACCAATATGGGGATAAGTGAGAGTGACTATCTGGCGGGAATAAGAGGGGTCGGTGAGAATTTCCTGATACCCCGTCATCGAGGTATTAAAAACGACTTCGCCGGTAACGGCACCCTCTGCGCCGATGGCGCGTCCGTGAAATGTGGTTCCGTCTTGCAGAACCAGGATTGCTGACTTAAACACAACACCCTCCGGAGGAATAATAAATCACAATTAGTGCATATTAATTCAGAATTGGGGCTATAAAGCAATGCCAAAATAAAAATTTAACCAATTTTTGACAAATTGCGGCGCATTCTAAAGATCGAACGGGCAGTTGTCCAGAAAAAATCGACTTTTTTATATTTTTTTACTCATCACGATCAAAACAGTCAGGAAGACAGCGATAAAACATCTTCATTATCAGATTTATGCTGAATTTATGATGAGATTACTGAAAAAAAGGCTCACAACCGGAAAAAGGGATGAGAAAGGCAAAAACAGAGATAAAAAAGCGCTGAAAACAGATGATGATACTTACAAATAACAATTATTGGTAAAAAACAGAAAAAACAGAACCAAAAGCAGTGACAACTAAAAATATCACTGCTTTATCATCCTGTTATAATTTATATTTTATTATAAATTTTCCAGATCAAGCACATCCTTCATGGTGAATAAACCGTTATTTTTATCACTCAGCCATACCGCTGCCTTAACTGCACCATTTGCAAATGTCATCCGGCTTGAGGCCTTGTGACTGATTTCAACACGTTCGCCGATATCCGCAAACATCGCGGTGTGCTCACCCACAATATCTCCGGCGCGTACAGTGGCAAATCCGATAGTATTCCGCTCCCGTTCGCCGGTGTAACCTTCACGGCTGTAAACCGCGCAATCCTTAAGGTCACGCCCCAGCGCCCCGGCAATCGATTCTCCCATCGCCAGTGCTGTTCCGGACGGAGCATCCACTTTGTGACGATGGTGTGCTTCAATAATTTCAATATCAGTATAGTCGCCCATGACTTTGGCGGCCTTTTCCAGCAGTTTCAGCACCAGATTGACGCCAACACTGAAATTCGCCGCAAAAACCACAGGAATGTGTTGTGCAGCCTGTGTAATGGCGGCTTTTCCGGCATCATCAAACCCGGTGGTGCCGATAATCATTCCCTTTCTGTTAGCGGTACAGAACGCCAGGTGTGTCAGCGTGCCTTCCGGGCGGGTGAAATCAATCAGGATATCAAAATTGTCTTTCTCGCTGTTCAGGTCAGCCGTCAGGAGCACGCCATTACGGCCAATACCAGCCAGTTCACCGGCATCGGTCCCGGTGAGTGAGGAGCCTTCGCGCTCAAATGCCGCCCCCAGCACCACATCATCATTCTGCGCAATTGCCTGAATCAGCTGGCGTCCCATGCGGCCACCGGCACCCGCTACCGCGAGCCGTAACTTACTCATATTTGTTATCCTCAGTTTTCTGTCTGTATGTCAGCAGATTAACGGCTGTCCGGCCGGATTACCAGTTACCCGCCGTTATCATCAGAAAATCACAATACAGCCCGCAGATTATCAGTAAAACTGTATTCACCGGGCAGCAGACAAAAAAAAGCAGAACCTCTGTTCTGCTTTTCGGTATCAGACCTCTTTGATATCCATCCGTAACTCTTTCGGGACTTCAAAGATAATATTTTCCTCACGCCCTTCAAGCTGGCTGATCTCATCCGCCCCCAGTTCCTGAAGACGGCTGATCACCTGCTGCACCAGCACATCCGGTGCGGATGCCCCGGCTGTCAGGCCGATAGTATCGACATCACGCAGCCAGACGGGATTGATGTCATCAGCAGAATCAATCAGATAAGAGGGTTTTCCGACCCGCTGCGCCAGTTCCGCCAGCCGGTTGGAGTTAGATGAGTTTTTAGAGCCGACCACCAGCACCAGATCCGCCTGACCGGCCAGATCGCGTACCGCTTCCTGACGGTTAGTCGTGGCATAACAGATATCATCTTTACGCGGACCGATGATTTTCGGGAAGCGGGCATTCAGCGCATCGATAACTTCCGATGTATCATCAACGGACAGTGTGGTTTGCGTCATAAAGCTGAGGTTTTCCTCATCTTTGACTGTCAGTTTCCACACATCCTCCGGGGATTCCACCAGATACATACCGCCTTCCGGGTTGTTGTACTGCCCCATCGTCCCTTCCACTTCCGGATGCCCGGCGTGGCCGATCAGAATGGCTTCTTTGCCTTTGCGGCTGGCGCGGGCGACTTCCATATGCACCTTGGTGACCAGCGGACAGGTGGCATCAAACAGCATAGTGAGGTTGCGGGAACGTGCTTCCTGACGGATCGCCTGCGAGACACCGTGAGCGGAGAAAATCAGAATGGCGTTATCCGGCACTTCCGAAATTTCCTCAATGAAAATCGCACCGCGCTCACGCAGATCATTGACCACATAGCGGTTGTGCACGACTTCATGACGGACGTAGATAGGCGCACCGTATAACTCCAGCGCCCGCTCCACAATACTGATTGCCCGGTCAACACCTGCACAGAACCCCCGCGGGTTAGCCAGTAAAATACGCACGTTCAGCCTCCAAACCATCGCCCGGACGGGCAGTAAAACAAAAATTCAACATTTGCGCGCTACTATACCAGAGCCATCCCCCGGACCGTAATGCTAATTATTGCTCTGTGTATCAGGCAGTGACGTCACGGACGCTGATATCAAACGTCACATCCTGCCCGCACAACGGATGGTTAAAATCCACTTCAACGGAGTCCTCTGTGACAGATTTGATAATTCCCGGCATTTCGCTGCCGTTCATTGCGGTAAACAGCATGATCGTGCCGGTTTCCGGCAAACCAGCTTCCAGGAAATCGGAGGCGGAGAAAAACTGAATCAGATCCGGGCTAGGTTTGCCGAAAACCGCCTCACCGGGCAGTGTGAAGGTTTTTTTATCTCCGGCAGATAAACCGAGTAATTGCTGCTCCAGCGCCGCTGACAAACTGCCGTCACCGAGACGGAACAGTGCCGGTTTACCCTGCGCCTCAGTGGAATCCGCCACCGAGCCGTCAGACAGTTTCAGGGTGTAATCCAGTAATACGCTGTGATGTTCTGCAACCTGCATATGATTATTACTCTCTGTATCAGATAAAAAATATCCGCCCGGCGGCGGATATGAGATTGCTGACAAAGCAGGATAAAACGTGGTTTTTCCTGCTTTGTGTTATCTGCCGAAAATCAATAAATTGATTTTCCTGGTTTATTTTTACAACCTCTGTCGGCCGTTGCCAATCCCTGCAGGTTTGTCAACGGCCGGATATCCGCCTGGCGGCGGATATCCGGGTCATCAGTCTGATGATGTCTTGTTCTCTGGTTTGTCGCCTTTCTTACCGTCAGGGATAAAGCTTTCAATAATGATAAGCCCTGCCCCGATGATGATCCAGCTGTCCGCCAGGTTGAACGTCGGCCAGTGCCAGTCACCGACATAGAAGTCGATGTAATCCACCACAAAGCCGTGCATCAGGCGATCGAGCAGATTGCCGATCGCCCCGCCGATAATCAGTGCATACGCAATATTACTGAGTTTGTTGCGCGCACTGGTACGGTACATCATCACTAATAATGTCACGGAGATACCGATAGCCACCGCTGTGAAGAACCAGCGCTGCCAGCCGCCCTGAGATGCGAGGAAGCTGAATGCGGCACCGTAATTCCGCACATAGGTCAGATTAAAGTACGGCATCAGAGATGTGGATTCATGCAGCCCGTAATTCGCTAAAATCAGCTGCTTTGAAATAGCATCCAGTACCAGTACCAGGACCGCCAGCCACAGCCAGCGTAATCCGGTCGAACACAGTGGTTTTTTCATTTATCAGGCAAACTTACGTTCTTCACCGTTTCCGGCTACGTTAGTCACACAGCGGCCGCACAGTTCAGGATGTTCACTGTCCTGACCGATGTCAGTCGTATAATGCCAGCAACGCGGGCACTTACTGCCTTCCGCTTTGCCGAAGCCGATACGCAGGCCGGCCAGCTCACTGTTTACCGCACTTTCCGGTGCCGCAGACAGTGGTTTCACATCAGCCTGAGAGGTCAGCAGTACGAAACGCAGTTCATTACCCAGGCTGTTCAGCTGTGCCGCCAGGGCATCATCCGCATACAGGGTAACGGCTGCTTCCAGCGAGCCGCCGATCAGTTTATCAGCACGGGCCTGTTCCAGTACCTTGTTAACTTCACCACGTACTGACAGCAGGACTGCCCAGTAATCATCATTCATGCTTTCCTGTGCATTCAGCCCGAACAGGCCGTCATACCACTCTTCGGTGAAGACGTACTGCGGACGTTTGCCCGGCATCACATTCCAGATTTCATCTGCGGTGAAGGACATAATTGGTGCCATCCAGCGAACCAGTGCTTCCGCGATGTGGAACAGCGCGGTCTGACAGCTGCGGCGGGCCAGGCCATCACTTTTCGCGGTGTACTGACGATCTTTGATGATATCCAGATAGAACGACCCCATTTCCACTGAGCAGAACTGCATCAGACGCTGCACAACTTCATGGAAATCATAGGCTTCATAGGACTTCAGGATATCTGCCTGTGCAGCCTGTGCACGGCCGACAGCCCAGCGGTCTGCCACAATCATCTCTTCCGGTTTCACCATATCGGTTTCCGGATTGAAGCCATTGAGGTTGGCCAGCAGGAAACGCGCGGTGTTACGGATACGGCGGTAAGAATCCGCAGAGCGTTTCAGGATTTCATCCGAAACGGCGATTTCACCGGAGTAGTCAGTAGAAGCCACCCACAGACGCAGAATATCTGCACCGAGTTTGTTCATCACGTCCTGCGGACTGACGGTATTACCCAGAGACTTAGACATTTTGCGGCCCTGACCATCCACGGTAAAGCCGTGAGTCAGCACTTCGCGGTACGGCGCTTTGCCTTTCATCGCGGTGGAAAGCATCAGTGAGGACATAAACCAGCCGCGGTGCTGGTCAGAACCTTCCAGATAGATATCCGCAGAATTGCCATGGAACTCCGGACGAGCATCCACTACCGCAGAATGGGTAGAACCGGAGTCAAACCAGACATCCAGCGTATCCGGCACTTTTTCATAGATATCGGCATCATCACCCAGCAGGTCGCGCGGGTCGAGATCCCACCACGCCTGAATACCGTGCTCTTCCACACGTTTGGCGACGTCTTCCATCAGTTCCAGCGTGCGCGGATGCAGCTCCTGAGTCTCTTTGTGAACAAACAGAGACATCGGTGTGCCCCAGGTGCGCTGACGGGAAATACACCAGTCCGGACGGTTTTCCACCATCGCGGTGATACGTGCTTCACCCCAGCCCGGAATCCATTTCACGCCTTTGATTTCATTCAGAGACTGCGAACGCAGGCCGTTCACATCCATTCCGATAAACCACTGCGGTGTTGCACGGAAGATGACCGGCGTTTTGTGGCGCCAGCAGCACGGATAGCTGTGCGAGATATTTTCGCTGTGCAGCAGTGCGCCTTTCTCTTTCAGCAGTTCCAGGATGATGTCATTGGCTTTCAGCACAAATACGCCATCCAGTGACGGATAGGTGCCGCTGACATAACAGCCGTTCGGACCGACCGGGTTAGCGGTTTCCAGACCGTATTTCTGACCGATTACATAGTCGTCAGGGCCGTGGCCCGGTGCGGTATGCACAGCACCGGTACCCGCATCCAGGGTGACGTGATCGCCGAGGATAGCCGGGATATCAAAGCCCATAAACGGATGATTAAAACGCAGCAGTTCCAGGTCGCTGCCTTTACAGTCATTTTCCACGATCCAGCTGGTGATACCGGCGCGTTTCATCACGCTTTCCACCAGATCGGCAGCCAGAATCAGGCGCTCATCGTTCACACGGACTAACTGATAATCAAATTCCGGGTTCAGAGAAATAGCGCGGTTCGCCGGTAAGGTCCACGGAGTAGTGGTCCAGATAACCAGAGAGACCGGCAGACCGTCATTTTTCACGCCGAATTTGGCGCAGACGGCATCCGCATCAGCGGCAGTGAAGCGCACGTCAATGGACGGAGAGGTTTTGTCGTAATATTCCACTTCCGCTTCCGCCAGGGAAGAGGCACAGGAGGTACACCAGTGAACCGGTTTCGCCCCTTTGACCAGATGGCCATTGGCAATCACTTTTGCCAGTGCGCGGATAATGTGCGCTTCGGTTTTGAAGTCCATGGTCAGGTACGGATGATCCCAGTCACCCAGCACGCCCAGACGGATAAAGTCTTCCTTCTGGCCTTCAATCTGCTCTTTTGCGTATTCGCGGCAGGCGGCACGGAACTCAGCCGGCGTGACTTTGTCACCCGGTTTGCCAATCACCTGTTCTACTTTGTGTTCAATCGGTAAGCCATGGCAGTCCCAGCCCGGAATATACGGGGAATCGAAACCGGCCATGCCTTTGGATTTAATAATAATATCTTTGAGAATTTTATTGACTGAGTGACCAATGTGAATGCTGCCGTTTGCATACGGAGGACCGTCATGCAGGATAAAGGTTTTTTTACCGGTTTTGGCTTTACGGATCGCCTGATACAGACCTTCTTTGTACCAGCGTTTCAGCATGTCAGGTTCGCGCTTTGCTAAGTCCCCGCGCATAGGGAACCCTGTCTCCGGGAGATTCAGGGTATTTTTATAGTCACTCATTCGATTCTCAGTTCCAATATTATTCCGTTAAACACATAACGAGGGGTTGGATTGTAAAAATTCCCTTGCCGCAATCTCATCCCGCGCAATTTGCGCTTTCAGCTCATCAAGTGAGGCAAACCGCTGTTCATTTCGCAATTTCTTGCGCAGTACCACATCCGGATGCTGCCCGTATAAATCCATAGACGCATCAATCAGATGAACTTCCAGTTGCTGGCCCTTACCCTGTACTGTCGGGCGGGAGCCGATATTGGCCACACCCGGCAGCGGATGCGGCCCGAGGCCGTATACGTCCACGGCATACACACCGTGCACCGGTGCAGCCAGACGTTTCAGGGGGATATTGGCGGTCGGAAAGCCGATGGTACGCCCGAGCTCATTGCCGTGAACCACCCGTCCGCTGATGCGGTAAGGGTGACCGAGCAATGCTTCGGCCTGTGCCAGATCGTCGTTTTCCAGCGCACGGCGGATGGCCGTGCTGCTGATCCGTTTGCCGTTATCACAAAAACTTTCCGTGCTGCGGACCGTGAAACCATACTGTTTCCCCGCTTCACACAGCCCGTTAAAATCGCCCTGACGATTTTTTCCGAAACGGAAATCATCGCCGACCACCAGAAACTTCACCCCCAGCTGTTCAACCAGCAGGTGTGAGATAAAGGCATCCGGTGTCAGTGATGCGAATTGTTTACTGAATTTAACACACAATAAGTAGTCCACACCGTACTGCGCAAGATATTTTACCTTATCGC
Organism: Morganella morganii; assembly: GCF_019242955.1. Classification (GTDB taxonomy): domain Bacteria; phylum Pseudomonadota; class Gammaproteobacteria; order Enterobacterales; family Enterobacteriaceae; genus Morganella; species Morganella sibonii. Next base: position 511,506 of record NZ_CP066129.1, on the reverse strand, counting down.
GCAGCCGGGTCAGGCGTGCCGGCGCTTTATCCGGTGCAAAAAATTCCAGCGGCTGCGGCTCGAAGATCATGACGACCGACGGCAGCCCCAGGCGTTTTCCTTCCTGCGCCAGATGTGACAGTAATGCCTGATGTCCGCGATGAACGCCATCAAAATTACCGATAGTCAGCACGCAACCATGGTGACGCGCACGAATATTGTGAGTACCGCGAATTAGCTCCATAGCCGGCTCAATACAGTCAAAATTAGTCTGATTATACCTTGTCCGCCGCGTCAGGTTAACCCACTAATGCGGCTGAATCGCGAATTCTCTGCACAAAAAGCGGGGCATCTCTCTGCGCGGAAAGTGAAAAATCATTTTTTTCGTCAGAATCTTACCATTCAGACGACTTTTTTCCGCGTAAGGGCTGTATTCCCGATGAGTAAACTGATAAAATCCCCGCCCATCACAACGTACATTTGCGTCGCTGTACAACGACGCATATTTGCACAAATCCATTGACAAAATAAAGCGGAGCAGGCATATTCCTCCACCTTTGTATTGTCCTCGAAGAATATATTTGGGAGTTGGACCTTGGCTAATATCAAATCAGCTAAGAAACGCGCCATTCAGTCTGAAAAACGTCGTCAGCATAACGCTAGCCGTCGTTCTATGGTGCGCACCTTTATCAAGAAGGTTTACGCTGCTATCGCTGCCGGCGACAAAGAAGCTGCTCAGAACGCATTTAATGACATGCAACCACTTGTGGATCGTCACGCTGCTAAAGGCCTGATCCATAAGAACAAGGCTGCCCGTCATAAGGCGAACCTGGCTGCTCAGATCAAAGCAATGTAATCTGATTGTGCAGACATAAAAAAACCGGCTCACGCCGGTTTTTTTATGTCCTTTTTCTGCCTCAGTCCGGCAGACCGATATCCGCGGCTGACTGCGAACCGCTGAACAGTGCAGAGAAATCTTTGTTACACACCCGCTGAACCGCCGGATGCTGGATCATGCGCTCAGCAAAAATCACATAATACTCTTCTTTGATAGTGTCCACCGTTCCCAGCTCGACAATATCACTGTCAGCAAAAATACCTTTCGTGTAGAGCGACGGCGCCACAAAAATCGCATTGTGATACATACCGAATGCTTTCATCAGCGCCGCATCATCGAATTCACCCAGAATTTCCACTTCCAGGTTTTTATTGCGTATCCAGGTCAGTAACTGACGGCCGAGCATTGAGCGGCGGCCGGGAACCAGCAGACGGCGCTCTTCCAGACATTCCGGGAACGGCTTCTGCGGCGCGGGCTGGCGGCAGTAAAAACTCATACTGCACTCCCCGAGCTTCACGGAAAACAACCCTTCCTGCTGAGTGGAATCCACCGGACAGTCGGAGAGGATCATGTCCAGTTTGTGCTGGCTGAGCTGCTCGAGCAGCATTTCGTGAGTGGATTCAAAACAACGCAGATGGATTTGTTCATGCTCCATCACCGCCGTTTCCAGCACCTTGCTGACCAGACGTTTTGACAGCGCATCGGCGACCCCGACATCAAACAACAGATTGGATTCGCGGCTGTAAGTGACAATATCCAGCATTTCCTGGCTGAGCATAAACATCTTATCCGCATAGCGGAATACCAGCTGGCCCAGCTCCGACGGCACCAGGCCGCGTCCCTGGCGCTTAAACAGCTTGCCATCAAGGCGCTCTTCCAGTGCTTTGATTTGGCCGGTGATGGTTTGCGGGGTCAGATAGAGGGCTTCTGCCGCCCCCACCACCGAACCTTCTTTACAGACATGCCAGAAATAATAGAGGTGATTGTAGTTTAAATGGGAGACTCGCATAGTTTTTCCCGGACAGACCTTATCTTTTTTTGATGTTTAACTCGGAAATTCTGTTGTATTCACCGGCCGGGAAGGCCGGTGAATCACAGGTTACTGCCGGACTGTTTTCTTCGGTAACACGGAATGGAGCAGGAACAACCCGACAACTGCTGCCATCGTGGAACCAATCAGAATTCCCAGCTTGGAGTAGGTGTTAAATGCCTCAGGAAGTCCGGTAAATGCCAATCCCGCGATAAAGATAGACATTGTAAAACCGATCCCGCATAACACCGATACGGCAAATATATGGTTAAGAGTAATCCTCTCCGGCAGTTTTGCAAAGCCCAGTTTTACCGAAATCAGACATGCGGTGAAAATCCCCAGCGGTTTCCCGATAAACAGGCCGAGCAGGATCCCCAGCGGCAGTGTTCCCATCAGTGCGTCGAATGAAATTCCCTGAATACTGACACCGGCATTAGCAAAGGCAAACAGCGGCAGGATCAGATACGCCACCCACGGATGCAGCACATGTTCCAGCTCCTCTGACGGTGAGTGCTCACCATCTTTGCTCCGCAGCGGGATCAGGAAGCCGACGATCACCCCGGCCAGTGTGGCATGTACGCCGGATTTAAGAATACACACCCACAATATCAGCCCCGCAATCATATAGGCGGCGGTATTGCTGACGTTGCGCAGGTTCATCACACACAGTACAACCACCATCAGCGCAGCCAGCAGCAGTGCTGTCAGTGAGACAGTTTTGGTGTAAAACAGCGCGATAATGACGATAACCCCGAGGTCATCAATAATCGCCAGCGCCAGCAGAAAGACTTTCAGTTCTGTCGGCACCCGCTTGCCCAGTAAAGCCATCACGCCGAGTGCAAATGCAATGTCTGTCGCGGCCGGAATCGCCCAGCCCTGTGCGGCGGCGGCATCCCCGCCGTTAAACAGCAGATAGACCAGTGCCGGCGCGACCATACCGCCGAGTGCGGCAATCGCCGGAAACATCGCTTTATCGCGCCCGGCCAGAGAGCCGACCATCAGCTCCCTTTTTACTTCCAGCCCGACGACCAGGAAAAATATCGCCATCAGGGCGTCATTAATCCATAATAACAAGGGCTTATCAATTTCCAGTGCCGCAAATTTTACAGCAACAGGAATATCAAGAAACGACTGATACACCGCTGACAGCGGCGTATTCGCCATTACCAGCGCGATCAGTGCGGCAATAATCAGCAGTATGCCGCCTGCGGCTTCGAGTTTTAAGAACTGTCGGATAATTGCGGTCATGAGTTAACTCCTTTAAGACTGTCGGCGTTAATAATATGCAAACAATCAACTCGAAAAAAGCAGATTATTCAGCAATAATAACTCGGTTATTACTGGCAATAAGAGGCTTATATCACGGAATTTCCTGATAGATCCGCATAAATTAACTATATATTAACATTTTTATTTCTGTGAAATGCATTGTATAACCCCGCTTTCCGGCAGATATTCTGCTATCGTTACTGCCGTTCACTGAATAAAACGGGTTACCCCATGTCCGCCACGCTGTTTATTGCTGTTCTGTTTGCTGCTTTTTTTCATGCATCCTGGAATGCAGTGATTAAATTTGGTCAGGATCGCTTCCTGGGTATCGCAGTGATGACCATCTGGTCCGGTGCAGTCTCTGTTCCCGCCCTGTTCTGGTTGGGCCTGCCGGATCCGGCAGCCGTAAAGTGGCTGATACTGTCCGCCCTGTTTCATATCGGTTATGCCATCTGCCTGAGCAAAGCGTATTCAAAGGGTGATCTCAGCCAGATTTACCCGGTTTCCCGGGGTTGTGCCCCGCTGCTGACGACCCTGTTTGCGGTACTTCTGTTTGGTGAACATCTGCCTCTGCTCTCTCTGGCCGGTATTCTGCTGATTATTACCGGTGTGCTTCTTCCCGCCCTCAGACACAGAGCATCCGGGCATATCCGCAGCGGGTTGATATATGCAGTTATCACCGCCTTTTTTACGGCCTGTTACACACTTTCCGACGGCTTCGGTGCCCGCAGCAGTACAGATTCACTGACTTATATTTTCTGGCTGTTCGCCCTGAACGGTCTGGTGATGGTCGTCATGGGTTTTGCCCGTTACCGCCACCACTTCACCCGTGATTTTCTGCGTTACAGCAAGCCCGGACTGACCGGCGGCATCCTGCAAATCTTCAGCTACGGCATTGTGATATGGGCGATGGGACAAGCACCGATCATGATTGTCGCGGCGTTACGGGAGACCAGTGTGCTGTTCGCACTACTGCTCTCCGCGTATTTCCTGAAAGAAAAACTGACACCCACCCGGATTCTGGCCGCCTGTATTATTGTGGCCGGAGTAATTGTGACAAAACTGGGCGGTTAGTCCGGTTTTTTATCATACGACCGGCTGAGGTACCGGCAACTCAACTGTACCACTGGTCTGTATTGTAACTTGTGTACGTTTATCCGGATCGGCCAGATTTACCGGAGCACCATACTTTACGGCGCGCAGGCTTTTCTCAAGCACAAAAAGTCCCAGATCCTTATGTTTCCCCATAATCTCTTTGGTCGTATAAACCGCGGAATCCGGCAGTGTTGCGTCATGGAGCGATACCGGGGAACGGCTGCATTCCTTATTGATTTCAATAATTTTGGTGCATTGTTTCTGAATTTTATCCAGAACACGGCCTTTGAAGAAACGGCAGAAAGCTGACTGCCTTTCCCGGTACACCTTAATTTCATCCGAAATATTTTTGAAAGGAGTTATATCCCCAATGTCAGATGCGAACATATTCTTCAATACAATAAAGTTTCTGGTTCCTAATAGTTCAGCCCGCTCGGGTGTATCGCCAAACAGTTGTTCCTGCGAATTTTTAATCTCTGAGATAAAACGACGAAGTCCGCCGTTTCCGAACTTTTCTGATGTATCCTTAATTAATTCTGTAACAGATACTGCCTGACCGGTGATTTTCATATTGTTTGCCTTAACGAATAAATGGTTAAAACAGAATAAAAAAACCGGCGCTGAATGCTTGTATAAAGCACACAAAAAAACCGGCCGGAAAAATTTTCCGGCCGGTTTTGATATAACTTATCTGACAGTGACTTATTTGGTCAGGTCATCAAAGAATTTCTTCACGCCGTCAAAGAAGCGTTTTGCTTTCGGGGTATTGTCCTGACCGCTCTGGCCATCAACGGATTCACCGAACTCACGTAACAGTTCTTTCTGTTTTTCGCTCAGTTTCACCGGAGTTTCCACCACGACACGGCACATCAGGTCACCCTGCATTCCGCCGCGCGCCGGTCTGACACCTTTGCCTTTCATACGGAACATTTTGCCGGTCTGGGTTTCTGCCGGGATCTTCAGCTTAACGCGTCCGTCGAGTGTCGGTACTTCAATCTCACCACCCAGCGCCGCAACAGTAAAGCCAATCGGCACTTCACAGTAGAGATTGCTGCCGTCACGTTCGAAGATATTGTGCTGACGGACATGAACCTCGACATACAGATCGCCTGCCGGAGCCCCCATTTCGCCTGCTTCACCTTCACCGGTCAGACGGATACGGTCGCCGCTGTCCATCCCGGCCGGAATTTTGACCGACAGGGTTTTATAACGTTCAACACGTCCGTGACCATGACACTTGCTGCACGGATCTTTGATGATTTTGCCGCGACCATGACAGGTCGGACACGCCTGCTGCACCGCAAAGAAGCCCTGGCGCATCTGCACCTGGCCCATACCGTGACAGGTCGGACACTCCTGCGGCTCAGTACCTTCTTTCGCCCCGCTGCCGTGACATTTATCACAGGTTTCCAGGGTCGGAATACGGATCTCTTTGGTCACACCACGAACCGCTTCTTCAAGGGTCAGTTCGATGTTGTAACGCAGGTCTGCTCCGCGTGCCGCGCGTTGCTGACGGCGACCACCACCAAAAATATCACCGAAGACGTCACCAAAGATATCACCGAAGTCAGCACCGCCGAAACCGCCGCCGCCAAATCCGCCGCCGCCGCCCATACCGCCCTGCTCAAATGCCGCGTGGCCGTACTGGTCATAAGCCGCACGTTTTTGTGCGTCGGTGAGGATTTCGTAAGCCTCTTTAACTTCTTTAAATTTATCTTCCGCGTCTTTATCGCCCTGATTACGGTCAGGGTGATATTTCATCGCAAGGCGTTTGTAGGCTTTTTTAATCTCTTTATCATCCGCAGATTTCGAGACGCCCAACACCTCATAGTAATCTTTTTTTGCCATCCGTTTTGTCCCTTAACACACAGACACGGGCGCAGAGTTTCCTCAACGCCCGTGCCGGTTTTCAGTGATTAATAACAGTCATCACCGCGCCCGCTAAGGGCCTTATTTTTTGTCTTTGCTGTCGTCAACTTCTTCGAATTCAGCATCAACAACATCATCATTTTTACCTGCATCCTGCGCGGCATCAGCACCTGCTGCACCTGCCTGCGCCTGCTGCTGGGCAATTTCCATCAGTTTGGCAGAGGCGTCGATCAGAGCTTTCGTTTTCTCTTCGATAGCCGCTTTATCTTCACCTTTGGCTGCGATTTCCAGCTCACTTACCGCCTGCTCGATTTTCACTTTATCGTCGCCCGGCAGTTTGTCACCCGCTTCTTCAATCTGTTTACGGGTGGCGTGAACCAGCTGATCAGCCTGGTTACGAACCTGTACCAGCTCTTCGAACTTACGGTCAGCTTCGGCGTTCGCTTCCGCGTCACGTACCATTTTCTGGATCTCTTCCTCGTTCAGACCGGAAGAGGCCTTGATGGTGATGTTCTGCTCACGGCCGCTGTTTTTGTCTTTCGCAGACACATGCAGGATACCGTCGGCGTCGATGTCAAAGGTGACTTCGATCTGCGGCATACCGCGTGGTGCTGCCTGAATACCATCCAGGTTAAACTGACCCAGCGATTTGTTGTCACCGGAACGTTTACGCTCACCCTGCAGAACATGGATAGTTACCGCAGACTGGTTGTCTTCCGCTGTGGAGAACACCTGGCTGTGTTTGGTCGGGATAGTGGTGTTCTTCGCGATCAGCGGAGTCATCACGCCGCCCATGGTTTCGATACCCAGAGACAGCGGGGTAACATCCAGCAGCAGCACGTCTTTAACATCACCACCTAACACACCGCCCTGTACCGCAGCACCAACAGCCACAGCTTCGTCCGGGTTCACGTCTTTACGCGGTTCTTTACCGAAGAAATCAGCAACGGTTTTCTGAACCAGCGGCATACGGGTCTGACCACCTACCAGGATAACATCATTGATGTCATTCACTGACAGACCGGCATCCTGTAATGCAACTTTGACCGGGTCCATAGAGCGTTTAACCAGATCTTCAACCAGTGATTCCAGTTTTGCACGGGTCACTTTGATGTTCATGTGTTTAGGACCGGTCGCGTCCGCCGTGATATACGGCAGGTTAACGTCAGTCTGCTGTGCGGAAGAAAGCTCGATTTTTGCTTTCTCGGCAGCTTCTTTCAGACGCTGCATTGCCAGCGGGTCGTTACGCAGATCGATACCCTGTTCTTTCTTAAACTCTTCAACCAGATAGTTGATCATGCGGCTGTCGAAGTCTTCACCACCTAAGTGAGTGTCGCCGTTCGTTGCCAGCACTTCATAGGTTTTTTCGCCGTCAACTTCATCGATTTCGATGATAGAGATATCGAAAGTACCACCACCGAGGTCGAAGACCGCGATAGTACGGTTACCCACTTCACGATCCAGGCCGTAAGCCAGTGCCGCTGCAGTCGGTTCGTTGATAATACGTTTTACATCCAGACCTGCGATACGGCCGGCATCTTTGGTTGCCTGACGCTGAGCATCGTTAAAGTAAGCAGGTACGGTGATAACCGCTTCGGTTACCGGTTCGCCGAGATAATCTTCAGCGGTTTTCTTCATTTTTTTCAGGACTTCAGCAGAAACCTGTGGTGGTGCCATTTTCTGGCCTTTCGCTTCCACCCATGCGTCACCGTTATCAGCGCCGACAATTTTGTACGGCATGATGTTCATATCGCGGCGCACTTCTTCATCGTCAAAACGACGACCAATCAGACGTTTGATTGCAAACAGTGTGTTCTGCGGATTGGTAACAGCCTGACGTTTTGCCGGCTGACCGACCAGGATTTCACCATCCTGTGTATACGCGATGATTGACGGCGTTGTGCGGTCGCCTTCTGCGTTCTCCAGGACACGTGCCTGATTACCATCCATTACAGCAACACAAGAGTTGGTTGTACCTAAGTCGATACCAATAATTTTACCCATTTAAAGGCCTCCGAATAATTCTGTTCGTCTTACGCTACCGATGTATATGAGGTTCAATTTTCACTTTTCAAGAAAAAATTTTTACTCACCCGTCACCCGGAACATTTCCTGACGGTACCGGACATCCGCAGCGTTAAAGGGGATTCAACTGAGTTTCAGTTTCCGATGACAACTAGATGGGGCCATAAATGCATTCATCAAGGGGAAAATGAAAAAAAAACAGATTATTTAAAAGAAAATGATGAAACACTGAAAAATGCCGCGCTGACAGTCATATCAGCACGGCATTAAAACAGCATAATTGATACAGCATAAAAGCGGATGTTATCAGGAGCTGAACACCATCATCCGCTGACGCACCGCCGCTTTCCCCATATACAGCCCCAGCAGCAGGCCGATCAGAGAGAGCCCCAGCATGTAGTACGCCGGTGCCAGCGGGGTCCATTTCAGGAACAGCGTGACCACAACCGGTGTCAGTCCGCCGAAAATGGCATAAGAAAGATTGTAGGAGAAGGAAATACCGCTGAAGCGGATCTCCGCCGGATAGCTGTTCACCATCACAAACGGCACTGCCCCCACCACGCCGACACTGAATCCGGCCAGTCCGTAGGTCAGTGACAGCGGCGTACCCGGCTCACCGGCGGTCAGATAAAAATAGCCGGTACAGACCGCCAGCAGCAGGCTGCCGAAGGTAAAGACCACTGACGCACCCAGTTTGTCACACAGATAACCGGCGACCAGACATCCGCCGCACAGCGCCAGAATCGCCGTCATATTAGCAACAGACACCACCGCTTTTGCCAGGCCGAACTCCGTCTGCAAATAGGCCGGTGTCAGCAGGATCACCACCACAACCCCGGCGGAGAGCAGCCAGGTCAGCAGCATGGAGATCACAATCGCTTCTTTGTGGTTCACCACGACGGTTTTCAGCGGCAGCTCTTTCGCCAGTGCTTTTTGCTGTTTCATCTCCTGAAAGATCGGCGTTTCCGCCAGCCAGCGGCGCAGATAAAGTGCCACAAAGCCGAAAATCCCCCCGAGGAAGAACGGCACACGCCAGCCCCAGGCCAGTTGCTGTGCTTCAGTAAAGATTGTCGCCATCATCATCGCCACCAGCGAGCCGAGCAGAATACCGACCGTCAGCCCCGCTGTCAGCGTGCCGCAGGCAATACCGATACGGTGCTTCGGCACATGCTCGGAGACAAATACCCAGGCCCCCGGGACTTCCCCGCCAATCGCAGCCCCCTGCATGACCCGCATCAGCAGAAGCAATAACGGCGCGGCGATACCGATAGATTCATAAGTCGGCAGCAGACCGATACAAAGTGTCGGCACCGCCATCAGCAGGATGCTGAGAGAGAACATTTTTTTACGGCCGACCAGATCACCGAAGTGAGCCATCACAATGCCGCCCAGCGGACGCACCAGATAGCCGGCAGCAAAGATCCCGAAGGTCTGCATCTGCACCAGCCACGCAGGGATATCCGGCGGAAAGAACAGTTTGCCGATGGTAACGGCAAAGAAGATGAAAATAATAAAATCGTAAAATTCGAGTGCGCCACCCAGGGCCGCGAGAGAGAGTGTTTTATAATCCTGCCGGTTGAGTGTCCGGGGAATGGTCTGTGCCATGGGTTCACCTTTCCTGTCTTTACATTGCTGTTATCTTTACTTTACATAAACGGATAACCGCATCATAGGACAAGAAAGGTGTCCGGGGGAATACTTTTTATTTTATGCTAAAAACGCAGTATTACTGCGGCTTTATTGCTGATTTCGGACGAAATGCCGCGACAATTTCAGGGTCGGTTTCAATGTAAGGCCCGTCAAGCAACTGTATACAATACGGTACACTTGCGAAAATACCGGAAACGATCACTTTACCGTTTTCATCTTTCAGCCCTTCCAGGGTTTCAGCAATGGCTTTCGGCTGCCCCGGCAGATTAAGGATCAGCGACTGATTACGGATCACGCCCACCTGACGGGATAAGATTGCCGTCGGCACAAATTTCAGGCTGATCTGACGCATCTGTTCGCCGAAGCCCGGCATTTCGCGATCTGCCACCGCCAGTGTTGCATCCGGAGTCACATCACGCCGCGCCGGGCCGGTTCCGCCGGTTGTCAGCACCAGATGGCAGCCGAATTCATCCACCAGTTCGCACAGCGTCTGGCTGATCATCGCTTCTTCATCCGGGATCAGGCGGGTTTCTGTCTGAAAAGGCGTGGTGATAGTTTTTGCCAGCCATGCCTGTAAGGCCGGAATGCCTTTATCTTCATAAATACCACCGGATGCGCGGTCAGAAACCGAGACAAGACCGATGCGCAACACATTGTTCATAGTCACCTCAACGTCATTTTGACTCCGGGGCACAGCATAGCATTGCCGCCGGAAACAAAAAAGGCAGCCCCGGGGCTGCCTCCTGAATCTGACGTATTATAACGATTACAGCAGATCGGCGATCATTTTTTCCAGTTTGCCCTGGTCTACCGCAAACTTACGGATACCGTCCGCCAGTTTCTCGGTTGCCATCGCATCACTGTGGTGACCCCAGTAGAACTCAGCTTCTGTCAGCGGTGCAGGACGCGCTTTCACTTCGCCTTTGTATTCCAGCTTGCGTTCAACCGCACCGGTCGCTTCTGACAGCTCTTTCAGCAGTGCAGGGGCGATGGTCAGGCGGTCACAACCGGCCAGTTCCAGGATTTCACCTGAGTTACGGAAGCTTGCGCCCATAACCACGGTTTTGTAGCCGTGCTCTTTGTAGTAGTTGTAGATTTCAGTTACTGAAATCACGCCCGGATCTTCTGCCGGTGCGAACTCTTTCTTGTCGCTGTTTGCTTTGTACCAGTCGAGGATACGGCCGACGAACGGAGAAATCAGATACACACCTGCTTCCGCACAGGCACGCGCCTGAGCAAAGGAGAACAGCAGTGTCAGGTTACAGTTGATGCCTTCTTTTTCCAGCTGTTCCGCAGCACGGATACCCTGCCAGGTGGAGGCCAGTTTGATCAGGATACGATCGTTGCTGATACCGGCATCGTTATACAGTTTGATGAGACGTTTTGCTTTGGCGATACTTGCCTGCGTGTCATAAGAGAGACGGGCATCCACTTCGGTGGAGATACGACCCGGAATCAGTTTCAGAATTTCCAGACCGATATTCACCGCCAGTTTGTCACCGGCATCGATAATCTGCTGTTCACGTGAGTCGCTCTGTGCACGCGCCCAGGTTACCGCATCATCAATTAACTTACGGTATTCCGGAATCTGCGCCGCATTGAGGATCAGAGAAGGGTTGGTGGTGGCATCCTGTGGTTTATACAGTTTCATCGCTTCGATGTCACCGGTATCGGCCACGACCGTGGTCAGATTACGCAGGGAAGTTAATTTATCGGTCATTTTCGTCTCTCATCTTATGTCAGAAGATACCCGGAATAATTCGGGATGCCTGCCGGTGAACTTTGCGTAGTCAACACCCGGAAACCCTGAAGTATAACGAGTACAGATGGCAATATGCCGCAACTGCATTTGATAATATCACGGACAGCACGCCGCGCAAGCAGGGAAAATCCGGCTTGTCCCCTTTGCTCCGCCGTTATTCCGTTGTTATCCGGAGCGTTTCCTGTTTTGTGCGCCGTCACCGATTACAGTGATTTGCCCGTTATCCTCTTTTTTTTGTTAAAGTAACCGGAGAATGACAACATCAGACCGGAGCCGACTATGCTGCTGACTATTTCTCCTGCAAAAACCCTTGATTATGACAGCCCGTTAGCCACTGAGCGCCATACTCAGCCTGAGCTGCTGGCACAATCAGAAACCCTGATAGAAACCTGCCGCAAACTGACCCCGGCGGATATCGGCTCGCTGATGCATATCAGTGATAAGCTGGCCGGACTGAATGCCGCCCGTTTCGGGGAATGGCAGCCGGATTTCACGCCGGACAATGCCCGCCAGGCCATTCTGGCATTTAAAGGGGATGTCTATACCGGAATGCAGGCGGAGACCTTCAGTGAAGCCGATTTTGATTTTGCCCAGCAGCACCTGCGTATGCTTTCCGGCCTGTACGGCGTGCTGCGCCCGCTCGATCTGATGCAGCCTTACCGCCTGGAAATGGGAACGAAACTTGCCAATCCGCGCGGCAAAGATCTGTATACGTTCTGGGGGGATATTATTACGGATAATCTGAATCAGGCGCTGGCTGCACAGGGTGATAATGTACTGGTCAATCTGGCCTCTGATGAATACTTTAAAGCGGTAAATCCGAAGAAACTGAATGCGGTGATTATCAAACCGGTTTTCCTCGATGAGAAAAACGGCAAGTACAAAGTGATTAGTTTCTATGCCAAAAAAGCACGCGGGCTGATGAGCCGGTTTATTATTCAGAACCGCCTGACGCAGCCGTCTCAGCTGACGGAGTTTAATCTCGACGGTTACCGTTTTGATGAAAGTCAGTCCGGTGAACGGGAACTGGTGTTTACACGGCCGGAACACCACGCAGCATAACTGCCGGGTCATTCAGCTGCGCCATCCGTGGCGCAGTATGCTTTTTGTTCTCTTACCCGTTATCATCACACTGGTGACAATTGACAGGAAGTTACGGTTTCACCGTCTTCAGCAGATAGTCCCGCAACGCCGCAAAATCAGCCGGTAATACCGCAGACAGCAGCGGCAAATCAGCCCGCTCAGCCAGTTCCGCCGGTAACGGCAGTTTCCTGTCCAGAATCGCTTCCACACTCTCCAGGAATTTGGCCGGATGCGCTGTGCCGAGGAAAATACCGTACTCGCCCGGCTGCAAATCACTGCGCAGCAGACGATAAGCGATCGCGGCATGCGGCTCGGAAATATACCCTTTCGCAGCCAGTTCCCGCATGGTTTCGCGGGTTTCATCGTCGCTTACCGCGCCGGAACGCAGGTCTTTCAGTGACCAGCCTTTGCGTGCAAACAGCGCTTCAATACGCGGCCAGTTGTTCGGCTGGCTGACATCCATGGCATTGGATAACGTTGCCACGGTTGCCGCCGGTTTCCACTGCCCGTCCGCCAGATAGCGCGGTACGGTGTCATTGGCATTGGTTGCGGCGATAAAGCGTTTCACCGGCAGCCCCATCGCTTTTGCCAGCACTCCGGCGGTCAGGTCACCGAAGTTACCGCTCGGCACCGAGAACACCAGTTCACCGCGTTTTTCCGCCGGAACCTGTGCCACCGCTTCAAAGTAATAGCAGATTTGAGCCAGCAGACGGCTGATATTAATGGAGTTTGCCGAGTTCAGATGCAGCGTCTGTTTCAGTTCCTCATCATCAAACGCCTGTTTCACCAGCGCCTGACAGGCATCGAAATCATCCTGCACCGCCACGGTGTGAATATTGCCGCCGAGGGTACAGAACAGTTTTTCCTGTAACGGGCTGATTTTTCCCTGCGGATAGAGGATCACCACCTGCACGTTTTTCAGGCCGTAAAAAGCATGAGCAACCGCTGCACCGGTATCGCCGGAGGTGGCGGTAAGAATGGTGACTGGCTTGTCACCGGCAACGGCAGCCAGCGCCTGGGCCATAAAACGTCCGCCGAAATCTTTGAATGCCAGTGTCGGGCCGTGAAACAGCTCCAGACAGGCCACATCCGGCTCCACCGGACTGAGCGGTGCCGGAAAAGCAAAGGCGGCACGGACACGCGCTGCCAGCTCAGCTTCCGGAATCTCATCACCAATCAGTGCATGCTGAATGGCCGTGCTGCGGCTGACAAAATCCATCGCCAGCAGCTTATCCATTTCCGTTGCATCAAAAAACGGAATCTCACGCGGGAAGAACAGCCCCTGTCCGCGTCCCAGCCCCTGTTTTACCGCCTGTGCAAAACTGACTTTCTCACTCTCATCTTTTAAATTGTACAGTTCCATTTTTTACCTTTATGCACTTATCTGACGTGCGCCTTTGAGATCGAGACGGCACAGATGGACAAACCCTTCGCTGTTCTGCAAATACTGTGTGTTGAAGACATCCGCTGCCTGCTCTGCCGCTGATTTACTATCGCAGACCGCAAACAGCGTCGGCCCGGAGCCGGAGATACCGCATGCCTTCGCGCCGCGGGCAAGTACCTGCTCACGGACAGCATCAAAATTCGGCAGCAATTCACGGCGGTACGGCTCCGCCACCACATCGCGGATCATGGCGGCGGCCAGATCGGCCTGTCCGGTGTGGCAGGCGTGGATAAATCCGGCCAGGTTGCGCCCGTGACTGACAATATCCGCCCGTGAATAGGTGGCCGGTAAAATCGCCCGTGCCTGCGCCGTGGAGACTTTAATGCCCGGATACGCCATCACCCAGTACCAGTGTTCAAAGCCCGGTACCGTCTGGCTGACGCTGTCGCCGGTTTCAATATTGAGCTGTAATCCGCCCAGGAAACAAGGTGCGACATTGTCATAATGCACACTGCCGGAGATACGCCCTTCCATCTCACCCATCAGGCGCAGCAGTGACATCTCATCCAGCGGCCTGCCGGTGTATTCATTCAGTGCCACAAGAGCGGCCACCACCGAGCAGGCGCTGGAACCTAATCCTGACCCCACCGGCATATTTTTCTCCAGCACCATGGCGACCGGCAGATCGTCATTAATGATCTCACTGAACCGCTCATGGCACTGATATACAATATTGTGCTTCGGATTCACCGGCAGTTTACCGGCAAAATGACCGCTGTTTCTGAGTGAAAACGTCTCTGCTTTCGCGATGGACACACAGTCACCAAGCAGCGCCCCGCTGACCGGAGACACTGCCGCACCCAGCACATCGAACCCCACACTTACATTCCCGATTGACGCCGGTGCATAAATTTTTATCACGTTTTACACTCCCAGTTTCCATGACATTGTCCGCAGCACGTCCGCAAACACCCCTGCCGCTGTCACATCATTCCCCGCGCCGTAACCGCGCAGTACCAGCGGGATTGGCTGATAGTAGCGGGTATAAAACGCCAGGGCGTTTTCGCCGTTTTTCACTTTATACAGCGGATCATTGCCGTCTGCTTCCGTGATTTTCACCTGACAGCGGCCGTGATCGATAATGCCAACATAGCGTAAAACGCGCCCTGCTTCTGCGGCTTTCGCCACACGCGCAGCAAAGGCCGCATCCAGTGACGGCAGATTCGCCATAAAGGTGTTCACATCCCCGGAGGCATCAAAATCCGGCGGCAGCACAGAATCCACCTCAATATCCGCCAGCTCAAGAGAGAGTCCCGCTTCACGGGCGAGGATCAGCAGCTTACGTGCCACATCCATCCCGGAAAGATCATCACGCGGGTCCGGTTCGGTAAAGCCTTTGGCTTTAGCCGCCGCAGTTGCCTCAGACAGTGACATCCCCTCATCCAGCATGCCGAAAATAAAGGAGAGCGAGCCGGACAGAATGCCGCTGAACTGCACCAGTTCATCCCCTGCATTGAGCAGATTTTGCAGGTTTTCAATCACCGGCAGCCCGGCACCGACGTTGGTGTCATAACGGAACTGACGTTTTGAGGATGCCGCCGCACGGCGCAGTTCATGGTAATAATCCATGGACAGCGTGTTAGCTTTTTTATTCGGCGTCACCACGTTGAAACCGTCTTTCAGGAAATCCGCATATTGCAGGGCGATTTCCTCATTCGAGGTACAATCGACAATCACCGGATTGAGGAAGTGATATTCTTTTTCCAGACGGATCAGACGGCTGAGACTGAACGGCTCTTTGGCCTGCGACAGCGACTGACGCCAGTCCTGTAAATCAATGCCGCGCATATTGGTCAGCATCGCTTTGGAGTTGGCGATACCGCAGACCCGCAGATCGATGTTTCTGGCTTTCAGCCGTGCCTGCTGACGATGGATTTGTTCCAGCAGCGCACTGCCGACCCCGCCGGTCCCCACCACAAACACTTCCACAATGCGATCGGTGTTAAACAGCATCTGGTGGCACAGGCGGACTCCGGCAGCGGCAAGATCATTATCCACCACCGCAGAGATTGAGCGTTCGGACGAGCCCTGTGCGATAGCAATGATATTGATATTGGCGCGGGTCAGTGCCGAGAAGAACCGGGCGGAAATCCCTTTGAGTGTCCGCATACCATCCCCGACCACGGAGACAATAGCCAGGTTATCCAGCACATCCAGCGGGTCGAGTACGCCCTCTTTCAGCTCCAGATAAAACTCCTCTTCCAGCGCCTGCTGAGTACGTGCCTTGTCTTTCTGCGCCACACAAAAACTGATGCTGTATTCGGAAGATGACTGTGTAATCAGCACGATGGAAATATTACGGCGGGACATCACGGTAAACACCCGTGCCGCCATCCCGACCATTCCTTTCATTCCCGGCCCGGAGACGTTAAACATCGCCATGTTATTCAGGTTGGTGATCCCCTTCACCGGCAGGCTGTCGTCACGCTGGCCGTCACCGATTAATGTGCCCGGCGCATCCGGATTGAGCGTGTTTTTAATCAGGCACGGGATCTGGAACTGCGCAATCGGCGCGATAGTGCGCGGATGCAGGACTTTTGCCCCGAAATAAGAAAGCTCCATCGCTTCCTGATACGACATGCCTTTCAGCAGACGGGCATCCGGCACAAAACGCGGATCGCAGGTATACACACCGTCCACGTCAGTCCAGATCTCACAACAGGAGGCGCGCAGACAGGCAGCCAGCACCGCGGCGGAATAGTCGGAACCGTTACGCCCCAGCACCACCAGTTCGCCGTTTTCATTACCGGCTGTGAATCCTGCCATCAGAATGATGTGATCCGACGGAATATTCAGTGCGGAAATACGTTTTGTTGATTCATGGATATCAACAGTGGATTCCAGATAACCGCCGACCGCCAGCAGATTCACCACCGGATCAATCACCGTAACCTTATGACCGCGGGCTTTCAGCAGTGATGCCATCACGGCAATGGAAAAACGTTCACCGCAGCTGATCATATTGGCATTGATGCTGTCCGGACACTGCCCCAGCAATGACACGCCGTGCAGAACCTGACGTATCCGGCTGATTTCCTGCTCTGTTTCGTGCTTCAGCCGGTCATATTCAAAGCCCGGCACGGCATCACGCAACCCGTCCAGAATCGCCCCGAGAACAGCTGCGGCATCGTGTACCAATGTGTTTGCTTCCTGCCCGCTGACGGTCTGCTCCACCATCGCCACTAAGTAATTAGTGATTTTCGCCGGTGCCGAAAGCACCATAGCGAGCTGTCCCTGCGCGAGTTTTTTCTCTGCGATTCCTGCGATGTTCAGTATGCGATCCGCGTTTGCCACGGATGTTCCGCCAAATTTAAGTACACGCATGTGTTACCTGCTCCTGCCATTTTTAGTCCAAAAAAAAAGCCCGCACAGTCAATTGTGCGGGCTTTTTTCGTGATTTCAGATATGCGTCAGCCCGCACCGCCGGTGGTAATGGTGGTGGTGGTCGTAATAATAATCATGGTCAGGCTGTGATTACGCATGGAGTTCCTGTCTGTCATTTATCTGGTTAACCCTATTACGGTTAAAGGAAAGGCAGTGTGATGTCAAATTATTCTTCATATTTGCCGTCAGAATCAGACAGTTTGAAGCTGATCACATATCAGAATAAAAAGAAATGACGGTAAATTAACGCAGGTATCGCATCATCAACCGGCATTTAATTTTACAGAACCCTGAATTTCTGTATTTTTTCACTTTTATCGTGCAAGTTACGTTTTTCGCGGTTTATCCGGCAAAAAAATGTACAATAATCAGACAAGTCAGATATAATGCTTAACATTGTAGCTCTATTTATTTGACAATCATTAAAACCCGCAATTAACAATTGAAAATAGTGTTAACGTGCTACAATTGATTTTGATATGTATCAACAAAGGTTAGATTTCCGGATGGTAAATGATTGGGTTGCTGTTATATTGGTGTTAATAGACTAATATTGGTACGAATCGTTTCAATTCTTTACTTTTTGAATTGAGTGATTGTTAAAATGCGGTCTGAACAAGATTTTTTTCTGTTCGTGGTGATGTACCGGACATAACCACAACGATACCGGTACAGGTTACACGGACAGATAATCAGATTTCTTATTATTCTAAGTAATTTAGGTAGCGACTATGCAAACCCCGCATATTTTAATTGTTGAAGATGAGATCGTCACACGTAACACCCTGAAAAGTATTTTTGAAGCAGAGGGTTACGTGGTACATGAAGCCACTGACGGTGCAGAGATGCATAACGTACTGTCAGACCATGATATCAATTTGGTTATCATGGACATCAACCTCCCGGGAAAAAATGGTCTGTTGCTGGCGCGTGAGCTCCGCGAACAGGCAAATGTGGCACTGATGTTCTTAACCGGCCGTGATAATGAAGTAGATAAAATCCTCGGTCTGGAAATCGGTGCTGATGACTATATCACCAAGCCGTTTAACCCGCGTGAACTGACTATCCGCGCGCGTAACTTACTGTCACGGACCATGAATCTGGCCGGTGGCAGCGAAGAGCGCCGCAGTGTGGAAAGTTACAAGTTCAACGGCTGGGAACTGGATATCAACAGCCGCTCATTAATCGGACCAACCGGCGAGCAGTACAAACTGCCGCGCAGTGAATTCCGTGCAATGCTGCATTTCTGTGAGAATCCGGGCAAGATTCAGACCCGTGCTGAACTGCTGAAGAAAATGACCGGCCGTGAACTGAAACCGCATGACCGTACTGTGGATGTCACCATCCGCCGTATCCGCAAGCATTTCGAGTCCACACCGGATACCCCGGAAATCATCGCCACCATTCACGGCGAAGGTTACCGGTTCTGCGGCGACCTCGAAGAGTAATCTTCCGCTGCGGTAACATTATACGATATTCCCGGTGCCGCTCAGCGTCACCGGGGATTTTTTGATCCTGCTATCCGCTTACTTTGTCCACGGCATAATCGGGACCGCACTCAGGGCATTCTTCGGTGAACCGTCGACCACTTTATCTGAATAGGTCAGATAAATCAGCGCGTGACGTTTCTCGTCATAGAAACGAACCACCTGTAACTTCTTGAATACCATAGATGTCCGTTTCTGGAATACCACCTGACCTTTATCTTTGCGGCCTTTTTTCACTTTGTCACTGACCGTGACCGGACCGACCTGCTGACAGGAAATCGCGGCATCAGAGGTATCTTCCGCCAGACCAAGCCCGCCTTTTATCCCGCCGGTTTTTGCCCGGCTCAGATAACAGGTAACATTTTCCACATCAGGATCATCAAAGGCTTCCACCACAATTTTGTGGTCCGGCCCCAAAATTTTGAATACGGTATCCACAGAGCCGACTTCTTCAGCATGGCTCAAAAAGGATAACGAACTCAATGAAATAGCTGTAATAATTCCCAGTATAGACTGGCGAGTCTGATTCATAATCTTAATAGCCCAAGAAAATCATTTGAAAATTGTATGATTTTAAAGATAATCCATGTTACCAGTTTATGATAGTCGCCCTGTTCTTAAAACATTTTTTCCGGCCAAAAGTAAGAATTGGTAAATGATTATCTCGTTGATAATCACTCAAGTTAGAATATAAATTCGTTATATCTCTTTCAGAACTTCATCAATCCAATAAGGGAGATGTATGGATCAGACCAGCATCATTCGCGATTTACTCCGTTGGTTAGATGAGCATTTAGATCAGCCACTTTCCCTCGATAACGTCGCTGCGAAGGCAGGCTACTCCAAGTGGCATTTACAACGTATGTTCAAGGACGTCACCGGTGAGGCCATCGGCGCATACATCCGTGCCCGCCGGTTGTCACGCGCAGCCATTGCGCTGCGGCTGACAGCCCGTCCTATTTTAGATATTGCATTACAGTATCGTTTTGACTCTCAGCAAACCTTTACCCGCGCATTCAAGAAACAGTTTAATAAAACACCGGCACTGTACCGCCGTCTTGACGAATGGTGCTCTGACGGTATTTGCTCTGCCATCCGGCTGGATGACACACCACTGCCTGAACACGAGTTTGTCACACTGCCGGCGCGTACCGTAACCGGAATTGAACACAGTTGTTCACACCGTCTGGAGGACTGGGCAACCGCCTGTACGCATATGCGTCAGGAATTCTGGCTGCATCATATTTCCGTGGCGAAAACCATTCCGGATTATGTTTACGGGCTGTACAGCACAACGCGCAATCCGGATAAGGAAGATGAGCAGACGGTTACTTATACCACCGCTGTTGAGAGCGAGTTTGCCGCGTTCACCACAGAGGAAAATGTCAGGGAAATGGAAATGCCGGCCGGGGAATATCTCTGCTTTACCTTCAATGGCGTTCCTTACCGCGGGGCGATGCAGGAATTTCTGTTCACCATTTACGGTCAGTGTGTACCGCACCTGGGCATCACCCGCCGCCGCGGCTACGATATTGAGCGTTATAAGCTGAGAAAAGGGACTGACATCCGCTATCCGGATGTGGCGGATGTGGATGAATCCGATCCGCGCCATCATATCGAGGAATTTAAATACTATATTCCAGTCAGACGTGACCCGCAGTAACGACTCCCGCAGAACAAACACCGCCGCCGGTGGTGTCTTGTTCACCCGGCGGTGTCTGATATCACCGAATCACTCAGCGCTGCACTTCATCCAGCGACGGCAGGCTCAGATGAGTCGTATCACCGGCCGTTTCAACCACCCAGCCATCCGCCAGCCACGGGCTTTCCTGATATTCCAGAACGGATAATGAGCAGTTACGCAGACGCAGGCGGCGTTCCGCATAAGCCGGCAACCCGAGCACAGAGCCAATCAGGCATCCCAGCGCAATACCGTGACTGACCAGCAGGACTTTACTGCCTTCCGGCAGATCCAGCGTACTTTCCAGCGCCGCCCGCATCCGGCTTTCCAGCTCTGCGAGAGACTCACCTTCCGGAATACGCCCGTCTTCCGCACCGTTAAGCAGACTTTTACGCCAGCTCTCTTCTTCTGCGGTCAGGGTATGAATCTGACGTTTTTCCAGTACGCCCATATTGAGCTCACGCAGACGCGGGTCAGCAATCACCTCACAGCCGCAGGCATCCGCAATAAGTTTTGCGGTCTGTTGTGTTCGGCCCAGATCACTGGCGATAATGTGGGTGATACCTTCATTTTTCAGACGCGCGGCAACCTGCTTCGCCTGATCGATACCACTTTGGGTTAACGGACTGTCAGAATGACCCTGGATACGGCGCTGAACGTTCCATTCAGTTTCACCGTGACGGACAAGAAATACCTGTGACATAACTATCAATCTCTGCTTTTACTGTGTGAAAGTTTGATTACCCCGCTACCATACCGTAAAAACATTCCCGGGATCACGCTTTTCCCTGAAACAATTTCACTGCACAGCCATGTCTAAAAAAATCTGCGGAAAGCCGTCAATATTCGCTATACTGCGGCAAACAAAATTACGTGGATAGTTAATTATCATGTTTCATATCATCGCAGCGACGACTAATCCGGCCAAAATTCAGGCTATCCGTTCCGCTTTTGAAGTGGTACTGGGTAACGGCAATTTTGATATTGAAGATGTAAATGTGGACAGCAGTGTGCCGCAACAGCCAATCGGGAATACTGAAACCCGTACCGGTGCCCGCCAGCGCGTCAATGCCGCCCGTCAGGTCAGACCGGAAGCAGATTTCTGGGTTGGTGTTGAGGCGGGTATTGAAGGCGATATGACATTTGCCTGGATTGTGATTGAACACCGCCAGCTGCGCGGGGAATCCCGTTCCGCCAGTCTGATGCTGCCGGAAAAAATTCTTGCGGGGATCCGTGAAGGCCGTGAACTGGGTGATGAAATGGCTGACCTGACCGGGGTCGAAGATATCAGACAAAAAGGCGGGGCGATCGGTTTCTTCACCGGCGGTGCGCTGACCCGGACCAGTGTCTATGAGCAGGCGATTATCCTGGCGCTGGTGCCTATTCAGCATGAGATTTATAAATCCCTGAATACCAAAGAATCCTGATCTGAATAACCGGACCGGTAATAACCGGCCCGGTGACCTTTCCGGCACCGTTACTGCTGTGCCAGCCACTCTTCCCGTGTAATACGGCTGATATGTTCAGTCCGGTAATCATTCAGGAACTGATTGAATTTATTTTCTTCCGTATGATGATGACGGAATCCGCATTTGGCCTGCGCACGATGCGACTGTTCATTGTTTTCAAAATAACCGCACCACAGCGCATCCAGCTCCAGCGTTTCAAATGCATGGCGCATCACCTCTCTGACCGCTTCCGGAATCAGCCCCTGCCCCCAGTACGGCACACCAATCCAGTAGGCGATTTCGCCTTCCCGCTGACTGATATCAAAGTTGCTGTTTTCACCGATCAGAATCCCGATGCATCCCACCGCCCGTCCGCTATCCTTCAGTTCTGTGGCATAAACCTCATCGAGGTTAAAGACGGTACGGATAATATCCGCACTTTCCGCAACGCAGCTGTGCGGCGGCCAGCCTGCTATCGGGCCGACACGGTCATCTTTTGCCACTTCATATAAATCTGCGGCATCGGTTTCTGCCCACGGGCGCAAAATCATACGTTCTGTTTCTAATTTCATACTGCTTACCTTACTTCAGTTATACATCCAGCCATACCGGCTCTCTCTGTGATGGCAGGCAGTGTAAACTGACGATGGTTATCCGGTAAGCAACAAACCTCCGCACTTTCGGTACTTTTGAAAACTATTGTGATAAATTTTCGCTTATATCTGTTTCAGGATGGCAAAAATGACAACTCATGACAGCGAACTGACAGAACTGGTTCCGGTATTAACAGAAGAAACAGACACGCTTCTGACAGGAGAGAGCACACTGGCGGATCATGGCGGAGTACCACTGACGTTCGGCAGCGCCTATCTTGCCCTGCTGATTTGCCGGGCGGGATACGCGAATATGACACTGAATTTTAAACCTCATGCAGTGAGGGCGGGGGATATTCTGGTGCTGGCGGAAGACACGATTGCGCTGCTGAAAAAACGCTCACGGGGTTTCCGGGTATTTTACTGTCTGATCCCGGCGACCTTTTCAGCCGAAATCGCCTATGTTCTGCCTAACCCGCTGTTTCTGTTTCTGCATGAATATCCGCGCTGTATTCCGTTACCGGCAGAAAAACCGCTGCTGTCGATGTGGCTGGCACAAATGCGTGACATCACCCGCAACAGTCCGGTTTACCGGCATATCATGCAGCGTAATCATTTACAGAATCTGTTTTTGCGGATAGCGGAAAGAATGCCGCCGGATGCCCTTGCCGCCACACAGAAATACAGCAGAAAAGAGACACTGTGCTGGCAGTTCTGGGAGCTTATCTGCCGCCACAGCCGGGAGCACCGGGATGTGCAGTTCTATGCGCGGCAGTTAAATATCACGCCGTTTTATCTGTCACAGCTGACTAAAACGTTTTTTAATCATTCGCCCAAATCACTGATCAACCGCCGGGTTGTTCCGGAGATCAAAACACTGCTGCGGTACAGCACGCTCTCTGCGGAGCAGATCGCAGATAAGCTGCATTTTAATGATCCGTCTTATCTGTGCCGCTATTTCAGGCGGGAGACCGGCGTTTCTCTGACCGCTTACCGGCGGCAGCATACCTGAACTATTTTTTACCGGAGAGCAGCTCCTGCTCCAGCCAGGCTTTTACCTCTTCCGGGGCATATTTCAGGCTGTTGGAGCCGCGGGTGATGGTTGCAATTCCGACGCCCAGCTCACTTTTCAGTTCACGCTGGCTCATCTTACCGCGCAGGAGTTCCTCGACGATCCGCACGCGTGTTCCGAGTGCCGTGCGCTCATCAGGGGTAAACAGCAGCTGAAAAAGATGGGATTCAATATCCTGTGAATAGGCGTTGCGCAGCAGGCTGACAAAGCGCTGCCAGTCACTGTCCTGAAGTTGGTCTGTTGTCATGTGTCACCCCATAGGATCGTGAGTACAAAAAGTACCCGTTAACTAGTACAGCCAGAATAACACAAGCCCGGTGCAGCTGTCTTCTGCTGAACCGGGCCGGAAAGGGACTATCAGTAACGCATGGATTGTTCAGAAGGGGTCAGTACATCCGCCGGGCGCTGCCCTTTCAGGAAGTTCTGATAAAAGACATCAAACGCCAGCACATTCTTCACATAACCCCGTGTTTCCGCAAACGGAATGGTTTCCACAAAGGCAACCGCATCCAGCCGTCCGCCGCTGTTGCTCAGCCAGCGGGTTACCCGGTTAGGACCCGCGTTATAAGCGGCACTCGCCAGGATACGGTTCTGACCAAACTGGTTATACACGCCGTTGAGATACGCCGTACCTATCTCAATATTTTTGCGCGGATTAACCAGTTGCGCGGTATTGCTGTAATCCGTAATGCCGTTGTCGCGGACAGTCTGGCTTGCCGTTGCCGGCATCAGCTGCATCAGCCCGGTCGCACCGACCGGTGAACGCGCCTGCGGGTTCCAGGCACTTTCCTGACGGGCTATCGCCATCGCATAGCTTTTGCTGATATTTTTATTCTGTGTGAATTCATCAAACTCACTCTGCCAGGCCAGCGGGAAACGTTCTTCCAGATGATCCCACAGCTTGCCGTTGATCGTTGCCTGCACACTCAGATCCGCCCAGCCCTGTTCCAGCGCATAACGCGCCAGCTGCGCTTTGCGTGCCGGTGTCTGGCTGCTGACCAGGTTCAGCCACTCGGTACGGGCCAGCCCCTCCATCTGCCAGTACAGCAGTTCACGGATGCGCTGAATCTCAGGCAGATTACTGATCGTGTTGTCCGGTTTATCCGCTGCATTAACCATCATGACATACGGTTTGCCCAGACGCTGTGCCGCGACCATCGGGTAAAATCCGCGTCCCTGTGTGATTTTTTCCAGAATGGCATCTGCAGCCGCTTTATTACCGCCTTTTTCCAGCAGCACGGCGCGCCAGTACTGCCACTCCTCTTTCTGCTGCGCATCAGCCGGTAACCAGGTCAGCCAGCGATCCAGATCGCGATCATCGGCGTTGCTCAGTGCCAGACGCACACGGCGTTCACGCAGCGTCACCGAATCCGTTTCCTGAATCACCTCATCACGCCAGGCAGCCTGCTCCGGGGTGACATCACTTCCCATATACTGCCATGCAATGGCATCTTTCAGTTGCTGCCGCTCGCTGTCATTCATTTTCTGGGCGCGCGCCACACTGTTCAGATCCGCGCGGGCGGCATCCGGTGATTTGCGGGCGTAAGCGGAAAATGCAGAAATGGTAGCCTGACGGGTAAAATCAGTCGGGCTCAGTTGTGCAAATGTCACTACCGATGCCGGATTTTTCTGTAAATTAATCAGACCATTACTGATGGTCTGATAAGAAGCAGGTAAACGTTTTGCCAGATAACTGACCAGAGAGGAATTGCCGTTTTTCAGCGCGAGACTGATACGTTCGAGGATACGCTCCGGTGTCAGCCCGCCCGACTGATCCCAGACATCAAATAACTTGTCGCAGGAGGACGGCAGAGAATTACCTGCCGGCCAGATCGATTTTGCCCCGTCGAGCGCAACCTGACGGTTTCCGGTCTGCCAGTTGGCATAATAGTAATCACACTTCGCACTGACCGGTTTCGGCACGGTGGTGCTGAAGCTGATCAACCCCTGCCAGTCATTGCGTTTGGCCAGTTCACTGATAAATTTATTTTTCAGGCTTGCCGCTGACGGCAGATTCGGATGAGTATCCGTAAAGGTTTTCACCTGACCGGCTGTCAGCAGGCTCATATCCTGTGTCAGCTCACGGTATTCCAGATAAGGATAGAGCGGGTAGTCCCGCAGTGACGGCATCAGGCGTTCCACTTCCGCCATATTATTGGCATCCCACGCAGATTTGACATCCTGATAGCGCTGACGCTGCTCACTCAGTGAATCCGCTGACGCCAGTGCTGAAAACATCAGCATGCTGAGGGCCGCCACGCCCGGCCATGTACATTTCCTCATAATCTGCTCCTGTCTCCTTAATCCCGTTTATCTGTAGAATACTTCAGACCCTGATACACAGTGTAAGTGCCCTGCTCAGCAGACACAAATCATACCGTTGTACCGGATAACCAGACACTAAAAAATGATATTATTCAGAATATATGTCTGACTATTCATATTGTGTATTCCCTATGCCATAAATGATGGATTACCCGCCAATAAGTAGTTGTATAATCTGGCATCAGAGACGCAATTAATATATAATATTTTCAATTTAAAAATTATCATGATAACAATTTGAAATACTGCTTGCTGCGGTAAGCAGGAACCCGAACTCTATATCTATAAGAAGTGAAGATATTTAAGACGACTCCGGTCGTTTTTTTTTTTATAAAACCGCAGCTTCCGGCGCGGGGTATCACACCAGTTCCGTTCCGCTATGATACGGATCCCGCCTCCGGCACTATCATCGTGAGAATAAATCAGGCCAATGTTAGAATGCGTGATCTGCTGTACCCGCCGGTCACTGCCGGCAACCGGGCAATACTGACACCGGAGTGGCTTTAACTAAACGTAAAACTTAGTCATAATGCCCCACAGATGCCCCATCAACGAAAAAAGGTATACTACATTGGCTCAATACGTTTATTCGATGCACCGTGTCGGCAAAATTGTGCCGCCGAAGCGTCATATACTGAAAGATATCTCTCTGAGTTTCTTCCCGGGCGCCAAAATCGGTGTTCTCGGCCTGAATGGTGCCGGTAAATCAACCCTGCTGCGCATTATGGCAGGTGTGGATACCGATATTGAAGGTGAAGCACGCCCGCAGCCCGGCCTGAACATCGGTTATCTGCCGCAGGAACCAAAACTGAATCCGGAACACACTGTCCGTGAAGCAGTTGAAGAAGCGGTAGCTGAAGTGAAAAATGCCCTGACCCGTCTGGATGAGGTGTACGCACTGTACGCGGACCCGGATGCGGACTTTGACAAACTCGCCAAAGAACAGGGTGAACTGGAAGCGATTATCCAGTCTCATGACGGTCATAATCTGGAAAACCAGCTGGAACGTGCGGCAGACGCCCTGCGTTTACCGGCCTGGGATGCCAAAATCGGTAATCTTTCCGGGGGTGAGCGCCGCCGTGTGGCTATCTGCCGCCTGCTGCTGGAAAAACCGGATATGCTGTTGCTGGACGAACCAACCAACCACCTGGATGCGGAATCTGTTGCCTGGCTGGAACGCTTCCTGCACGACTACGAGGGCACCGTTGTGGCGATCACCCACGACCGTTACTTCCTCGATAATGTCGCCGGCTGGATCCTCGAACTCGACCGCGGTGAAGGTATTCCGTGGGAAGGCAACTACTCCAGCTGGCTGGAGCAGAAAGATGCCCGTCTGGCGCAGGAAGCTTCTTCCGAAGCTGCCCGCCGTAAGTCTATCGAGAAAGAGCTGGAGTGGATCCGTCAGAATCCGAAAGGCCGCCAGTCCAAAGGCAAGGCCCGTCTGGCCCGCTTTGAGGAACTGAACAGCGTCGAGTACCAGAAACGTAACGAGACTAACGAACTCTTTATTCCGCCTGGTCCGCGTCTGGGTGACAAAGTGCTGGAAGTGGAAAACCTGACCAAATCCTACGATGGCCGCACTCTGATTGATAATCTGAGTTTCTCTCTGCCGAAAGGCGCGATCGTCGGGATTATCGGGCCGAACGGTGCGGGTAAATCCACCCTGTTCCGCATGATCAGCGGTAAAGAACAGCCGGATTCCGGTACGATCACTCTCGGTGATACCGTCACTATCGCATCTGTCGATCAGTTCCGTGATGCGATGGATGATAAGAAAACCGTCTGGGAAGAAGTCTCCGGCGGGCAGGATATCATGCGTATCGGCACCACTGAAATTCCGAGCCGTGCTTATGTCGGGCGCTTTAACTTCAAAGGCGTTGATCAGGGCAAACGTGTCGGCGAATTATCCGGTGGTGAGCGTGGTCGTCTGCATCTGGCGAAACTGTTGCAGGTCGGCGGCAACATGCTGCTTCTCGATGAACCGACCAACGACCTGGATATCGAAACCCTGCGCGCACTGGAAAACGCCCTGCTGGAGTTCCCGGGCTGCGCGATGGTCATTTCCCATGACCGCTGGTTCCTTGACCGTATCGCTACCCATATCATCGACTATCAGGATGAGGGGAAAGTGGAGTTCTTCGAAGGTAACTTCAGTGAATATGAAGATTACAAGAAACGGACTCTCGGCGAGGCCGCACTGGAGCCGCACCGCATCAAGTACAAACGTATGACCAAGTAGGTCATATGACCAAAAAAGCCGCGTGGTGAAAATTACGCGGCTTTTTTTTCCCCCCGCACACATTGTACAATAACTTGTACCTGAAAGGCCGGTAAGCTATACTCTTCCTGTACAGAATTCGTACATGAGGAATCAAAATGAAAACATTAACATACAGTGAAGTACGGCAGAATCTCACCGCTGCGATGAATGAAACAGTGGATGACCGTATCCCTATTTTGATTACCCGGCAGAAAGGCACTGCATGTGTATTATTATCACTTGATGAATATCAGTCTCTGGAAGAGACCGCCTATTTAATGCGTTCACCTAATAACGCGCGACGTTTAATGGATTCCATTGATGAATTGAATGCCGGCAAGGGACTCAAAAAGGAAATCAATGAATGACATTGACGTTTTCGTCTCAGGCATGGGAAGACTATCTGTACTGGCAAAATACAGATAAAAAAACCCTCAGACGTATCAACGAATTAATTAAAGCTGCACAAAGAACGCCTTTCTCAGGTATAGGAAAGCCGGAACCACTGAAGAATAATCTCTCCGGCTGGTGGTCGCGGCGAATAACAGAAGAACACCGGTTAGTTTACCGTGTCACTAACCAGGGTGTTGAGGTGGCGGCCTGCCGGTATCATTACTGAAAATGCCGCGTGGTGAGGAACCGCGCGGCATTTTTGGTTGGATGGATAAAAGAGTGTTTTTTGTTACGGGTATTACATTGAACCTGGTACTTAAGGTACAACCGAAGCTGACTTACTACTTCATATTTACCGCTTTCTAACACTAAAACCGATCAACAAATCAATCAGTTAACACCATCAGTAAAGGGATCCTTTACTCTTCATCTTTCCTCCCTTTGTTGCCCTGAATTCTGCCGGACGCTGTGTGTTGTCCTTGTTCTTTCAGTATAGAAGAGAAAAATAATTTCTCCCGGAAATACCCCGATTAATTTTCAATTTTCTCTGTATTCTTTATTTTTGCTGATCCCCGTCACGAATTTCAGGGGTATCCAGCATCAGCAGATGCTGAACCAAATCCACACATTCAAGAAAACGGGTGTCATAGTCCCCTGATGTCACATGGACAAACTTAATGCCGTTTTCCCGCAGCATACTGATAAGCAGATCCTGAAACGCTTTACGGTCATTATCACTGCCGAGGCTGCGTAACCCGTCCGCCACCCACGGTGTGTTATTTTCCAGCAGGATCACCAGATCAAAGCGGTATTCGGCAATCAGCGCCTGCACAAACGGATGCTCTTTGCCTTCATAGCGTTTGCAAAACGCCTGTGTCGTGACAAAATCCGTATCCACAAAAGCAACTTTATTCGCATATTTTACTGCAAAATCAATGTACTGTGCATGTCCCAGTGCGATTTTGTCATAATCGGAATATTGCAGCGCCATTTCATCGCCGCCCAGATGGGAAAACACGTAATCACGCCCGTATTCCCAGGCACTGGTGGTATTGAACATATTCGCCAGTTTATTGACGAGTGTGGATTTACCGCTGGATTCCCCGCCGAGCACCGCCACGGTCCGCACAAAGAAAGGTTTTACCTCTGTCGGGATATAGTCCCAGTAGCGGAATGGCGCCTGACGGATCTGCCGTCCGCTGATATTCATAAAGGTGCGTTCCGGGTCGATAAGCACCGTTTCGATACCGAACGATTCACGGTAACGCGGCACATCCGCTTTCTCACCTGAATAGATAAAATCCGGTGTGATCCCTTTTTCCCGCATAAACTGGCACACGCCCTGACTCCAGTGTTCCCAGCCGTGCGGATACGGGTCATAGGCATGCTCATCAAATGAGTGAATACGGATATTTTTCTGATACTTAAACGTTTGCAGCAGCCAGCGCAGACGGTCACTGACTGTCGGCTGCTGAGACATAGAACTGTTGATAAATAACGCCTTATCACGCGGCTCGTCATGGCAGAGGATCACATGCAGCTCATCCACCTGGCTGCACGCGCGCTGGATCAGGTAGATATGCCCGGTATGCAGCGGATAAAACTTGCCGAACACCACTCCGACGCTTTTTTTCTTCAGCGGATAATCCAGCCCCAGCGCGCTGTGCAGACTGGCCAGTTTCTGACCGCCGGGACTTTTGATTTTGTTGTTAATCAGCTGGCTGAGATACCCTTTGGTCACCCCGCACTGATCCGCCAGTTGCTGAAGTGTCACACCGGCCTGTTTAATGGCTTGTTTCAGATAGGAAAAATCCGTCATTCTCTGCTGCCTCACTTATTCCAGTTCATCCAGTACAGACAGGGCATCCGATAATTTTTTCACTCCGAACACCTGCATGCCCGGCGGCGGATTTTTCGGGCGGTTGGCATTCGGTACAATCGCCCGCTTAAAGCCGTGTTTGGCTGCTTCCGAGATCCGCTCCTGGCCGCTCGGTACCGGACGGATCTCCCCCGCCAGTCCGACTTCACCGAAAATCACCACATCACGCGGGATCGGCCGGTCACGGAAACTGGACACCAGCGAGAGCAGCAATGCCAGATCCGCACTGGTTTCTGTCACTTTTACCCCGCCGACCACGTTGACGAACACATCCTGATCCGACATCTGCAATCCGCCGTGACGGTGCAGCACGGCCAGCAGGATCGCCAGCCGGTTCTGCTCCAGCCCGACCGCCACACGGCGCGGATTCGACATCATCGAGTGATCCACCAGCGCCTGGATTTCCACCAGCAGCGGACGCGTGCCTTCCCAGACCACCATCACTGAACTGCCGGACGTGATTTCATCCCCGCGGCTCAGGAAAATGGCGGACGGGTTGCTCACCTCGCGCAGCCCCTGCTCCGTCATGGCAAACACCCCCAGCTCATTCACCGCACCAAAGCGGTTTTTATGACTGCGCAGCGTACGGAAACGGGAATCGGCCTCGCCGTCGAGCATGACCGAGCAGTCAATACAGTGCTCAAGCACTTTCGGCCCGGCCAGAGAGCCGTCTTTGGTGACGTGACCGACCATAATGATCGCCACACCCCGGGTTTTGGCAAAGCGGGTCAGATAGGCGGCGGTTTCGCGCACCTGTGCCACACTGCCCGGCGAAGACTGAATATCCGCCATGTGCATCACCTGGATGGAGTCAATCACCATCAGCTTCGGCTGCTCCTGCTCTGCGATCAGGCAAATCTGCTCAATCGCCGTTTCCGACAGCATATTGAGGTTGTCCATCGGCAGTCCGAGACGGTGCGCCCGCATCGCCACCTGCTGCAGGGACTCTTCCCCCGTGACATACAGGGTTTTCATCTGTGCGGCGAGCTGACACATGGTCTGTAACAGCAGAGTACTTTTCCCGGCGCCCGGATTACCGCCGATCAGAATGGCACTGCCAGGCACCACGCCGCCGCCCAGCACGCGGTCAAATTCTTTGAAACCGGTGGAGAAACGCGGCAGTTCCTCAAGACTGATTTCCGACAGCTTCTGCACTTTGCTGATGCCGCTCTGTCCGGCATAACCGCTGAGACGGTCACTGCGTGCCGCCGAAGATGAAACAGAAGCCAGCCGGACTTCCGTGATGGTATTCCACGCCTGACACGCGGTGCACTGCCCCTGCCAGCGGGGATAATCCGCCCCGCACTCATTACAGACAAAGGCGCGTTTTGCTGGTTTTGCCACTCGTGACCCCGTAATAACTGATAAATTAACGTTCTTCGTGTTTCAGACCACCGCTGAGGGTACACATGACCCCCATCAGATCAGCGTGGCGGATAGCCACTTTTGCCCGTGCATAAACTTTCGGTTTGGCATGGAATGCAATTCCAAGGCCTGCTTTTTTCAGCATTTTCAGGTCATTGGCACCATCACCGATAGCCACGGTCTGTTCTAACGGAATATTGAGAAATTCTGCCAGTTTCACCAGCGCCTGTGCTTTGTATTTGGCATCCACCACCGGGCCTTTGACTTTTCCGGTCAGTTTGCCGTCTTTAATTTCCAGCTGATTGGCATAGACAGCAATCAGGCGCAGAGAATCTTTTAAATGATTGGCGTAGAAAGTAAATCCGCCTGAGGCAATCGCGACATGCCAGTCCATCGCCTGGAGTTTCCGCACCAGGCTGGTCAGCCCCGGCATCAGCGGCAGTGTATCCAGTACCTGCTGTAAAATAGCGGCATCTGCCCCGGCCAGCAGGCCGACGCGCGCTTTGAGGCTTTCGCTGAAATCCAGCTCGCCCTGCATCGCTCTTTCTGTCACGTCCGCAACTTCATCACCGACTCCGGCCAGCCGGGCAATTTCATCGATACATTCGATTTGGATCGCAGTGGAATCCATATCCATCATCAGTAGTCCCGGAGAACGCAATTTCGGAATGTTCCCCAGCGGCACCACATCCATCTGAAATTCATCAGCCACACGCTTGATACGCCCGGTCAGGCTGCCCGCAATCCGGACCACCTGATAGTCATCAATCCGCCATGACGAGACCACCACAATTGCCGCACCCAACCGGTGCTGGAAGTCGCTGATCCGCGCTTTATCCAGCCCGCGCCCGTACAGCAGCCAGCCGCTGTCGCCCGCCCGGTAGTCCAGCGGCATGACCTCATCACCGCTCAGGGAAAGAGGAAGACCCGGCCATTTATGGATTTCATTCGGCAAATAACAGTAGGTCAGACTCGTCGACATCAACAGATACTCCTATAATCCCTGATAATATTCATGATGGTAGCAGATAAAAATTGCCGCTTCTGGCAATATGGTGGCGACAACGGAAAAACGGATAAACAATGGCCAAAACGAAGTTAACATTCCGGCTGCACAAAACAGCCATTATTCTGATTTGTCTCGCCCTGATGGTGTGTCTGTTACAGGGCGTGTCTTATTTCAGCCGCGTACACCAGCAGTCGTCAATGGATCAGTTTAATGAACTGGCCTATTCACTGGCACAGCAGGTGGCGTTTAACCTTTCCGATGCTATAGACGATAACGGGAAAGTGCTCAATAAGAAACAGATTACGGCAAATTTAGAGCAACTGACCACCAACAGCCGTATTCTCGATGCCACAGTATATCAGGATGACGGGGTGCAGATAGCAGGCAGCGGCGAGAGTATTACTGTCCGTGACCGGCTGGCGCTGGACGGACAAAAAGCCGGCAGTTATTTTAACCATCAGATTGTCGCTGCTATCCCCGGGAAAAAAGGCCCGAAAGGCTTTCTGCGTCTGACCATTGATACTCACCGGCTGGCCACGGAATCCACTCAGGTGGATAACACCACGAACCTGCTGCGGGTAATGTTACTTCTCGCTCTCGGCATCGGTTTTGTCCTGGCTAATAATCTGCTGCAACTGACCCCGAGCCGCTGGCAGCAATCTCTGTATCTGCTGACCGCTAATCTGAAAAATGAAGATGAGAAGCAGGGGAATAAAGATAAAAAGGATGAATGAAATAAAGTATGGATAAAACACTTTTTGAAAATCTGGTCCGCAGCATGGAAGAGATGGTGGCAATTGAAAAAGGCCACGTTGTTCCGGCACCGGAAAATAAATACAAACTCCCGGTTCCGATGTTAAAGCAATCTGCAAACATACCGGATTAAAACAAGCAGAATTTGCAGATACTATTTTTATATTCAGCAAATTACCGGTGCTGCAACACCTGCCAGGTCAGCAGACCGAGCCAGGTCATCAGCAGGGAACTGATGACATGCAGGGCGATTTCGGCCATGCCGTGGTGGATGCGCCCGGCCTGAAAGGCCTGCACAATCTCCAGTGAGAACGTCGAGAATGTCGATAACGCACCGCAGAACCCGGTGACAATAAACAGCCGCCATTCCGCCGGGAGTGTCGGGTGCGAAGAGAAAAATGCCACAGCCAGGCCGATAATATAACCGGCAATAATATTGGCGAGATACGTTCCCAGCGGCATCATCGCCAGTACCGGATTGAATTTATTACTCAACACCCAGCGGCCAAGGCCGCCGAGTACTGATCCTGCGGAAATGCTGAGGATCACATTTAACATAGAAAAACCTTACGCCATTTTTATTTCAATGTTTCTGTGTTTATGCGCATTTCTTTAAAATGTCAATCTGAACAAGCCCGCACACTTCATCCAGCAGTTTGATAACCTCCACACTCATCCCGACCATCATGGCATCCGCCGAATTACTTTCCGGCTGTGCATTGATCTTCTGATGCAGCTCATGTGTGCTGGCACGCAGTGCCTGAAGCTTATCCATCGTGTCATCGTCTTTCCCCTGCACAAAGATATCAGAGAGAAGTTTCATAATTTCACTGTTACTTTTCTGTAACTGCACAATGTAAGGATTCTCGGTGTTCAGCGCGTGGGCGAAGTAGTTTTTACTGAAGGTGTCTGTCAGCAGTTCCAGTATCGCCACCAGCCGCCGGATGCGCCCGTGAATGGCAGTAAAAGTGGCCGCCGGGACATGGGTTTCTTTGACGGACGGCGCAATATAGGTATTACAGGCCAATAACGTCGATAACGTATCTTTCAGCTGATTATCCCATCGCTCCGGGTCTGTGCTGTTCAGTTTCATGATGTGCTCATCATATAATCTGGCGGTATCGCGCAGAATGGTACTGATATTCATCCGCCAGAACACAAACCCTTTCAGCGGCAGAATCGCCGAGAAGACCAGCGCCAGAATGGAGCCGCCCACGGTCTGCGCCGAACGGATAAGCGCGGAGTCCATATCCCCGACAGGTGCAGTGGCAACGATACTGATGGTCATCCCGATCAGCATCCCGACATACATGTTTTTGCCCAGCGCAATCAGGCCGCAGACAAACATTGCAATCGTTGCCAGCGCCAGCATCAGCGGAAAAGAGTGAGTTTCCGTGTACAGCAGCAGCATCCCTATCAGTGAGCCGATCACGGTGCCGAGCGTGCGCTGCATTGAACGTATCAGCACATTTCCCCAGTACGGCATCGGCATCAGGATAGAGATAAGTGTCATGATAATGTAATCGAGCTTATCGCTGTGTAATTCCCGGAACACCATAAACGTCAGTGTAAATGCCAGTGCAATGCGGATGCCGTGCAGCTGTTTAAACCGGGAATAAAAGAATGACTGAGCCCGGGTGATCCCGTGGCTCAGATTTATTTTTTTTTCTTTATGCTTCACAACCGGCCCTGCTTATGGCGCTTTGGCTAATAAGATGTCAGCCATGACGCTGTTATTGATGTTCTCGCCGCACAGCATTTTCATCAGCACTTCACTGCCGAGTTGTGACAGGGAGAAGGTCATATCCGCATGCAGCAGGCGCATTTTGTCGCGGTTCTCTTCCTGATTCACCACCGTCACGGTTTTCACGCCCTCACCGGCCAGCTGTTTTACCGCCAGCAGCGCAAAGGTGTTATCCGCGTCATTATCACTGATGGCCATCACACAGCGGGCGTCTTTCACATTCGCTTCATTCAGGGTCACCGCATCCGCGCTGTCACCGGCAACGGCCACCGTACCATCAGGGAAATGCGCTTTTTCGTCATCAGAACAGATCACGACCACCTGCAAACCGCGTTTTTTCAGGCCTTTATAGATATTGACCGCCAGCGGATTCGCGCCGATAACAACATAATGCTCTTTCATGTGCAGCAACCTCTTTTTGACAATCTCGCGTGTGCCGCGCAGAACGACACCCACAATGTACACAATAGATGTGGTGAAAATAGTGATACCAAACACCACCACTGTCAGGGTAAACATCCGCGCTTCCACGCTGATCGGGATGATATCCCCGAAGCCGACGGTGGTCATACAGACCAGGGCAAAGTAGAACGCTGCTGAGATGTCAGTAACATGCGGCTGGAACTCATTGCCGAGATACAGGGTGCCGAAAACGGAATACACCACCAGCAGGATAATACTGCTGACTGCCACCACGCCGGCACTGGTCAGGCTGTGATGCGGGAACTGGCGCCACAGACAGCCGCAGGCAATCAGCAGCGCCAGTGAGAACAGCCCCTGAAGTGTGTATTCATGTGCCAGCCCCAGATCCATCAGTACCATCGTGAGCAGGATAAACAGGGAGAACAGCCAGGCAATACGTGCACCTGTCATCATCAGCAGGGCCAGCAGCGCCAGCAGCAGCCCCAGCATAAAGCGGGGAATATCCAGTAATTTTATAAACCCGAGCGACTGTAACCACGCGGTGAAGCCGCCGTCCTGCCAGGCAATGTCTCCGGTATAGGAAAACAGAACCGGCGACAGGATCATCACCCCGTCAATAAACAGCAGCACCGACAGGATCACCCGCAGACTCAGTAACTTATGTAATCCTGTCTTCAGTAGATTACTCTGCATATCTCTCCCCTTTTACTGACGGTGTTCCGGCATGATGTCCTGATTCGGTACCAGGAACAGCCAGGAGGCCAGAACGAACGGCATGGTCAGTGTCGGAATGCCGAACGGCGATACCACCACATCCAGTGCACCCTGGACAAACACCGTGAAAATCACACCCACAACGGTATACACCAGTACTTTGAAGCTCGGTTTGTTAAATGTGGAGCCCAGCGCAATCGCGGTTAACACGGCGCTGAATGAATAAAGCCCGGTATGGACACTGCCGAAATCGGCTTTCAGGAATGACGCCACACCAAAGGCCAGCAGTGAACCGAGCACCGCAAAGATCGCCGCCCATACAGAGCTGACCGCCAGACCGATCACAAACAGTATCCCGACAGTGATGCTGCTCAGCAGGAAGACTTCGGATACACCGCGGAATATATCCGGGATCAGATCGGAATACGGGATACCGGCGATCGGCGCCACATACTGATCCGGCAGTGCCGGTCCCGGCAGGCTGACGCCCTTGATGCCGAAGAAACTGTAACTGGCCAGCAGAATAGTCCAGGTCACCAGCACGAAAGGCGCGGTCAGTGCTGCCACTTTCCAGTTTTTCAGAAAATCGGTCAGTGAGATGGTGGCGATCACCGCCACGATACTGCCGAGCACAATAGCCGCCCACATAAACGCTGAATTTTCCAGGAAAGTCGGCAGTGCAACACCGACCAGACAGCCGTTATAGCCGTACAGCCCGGCACGCAGTGAGGTGACATCCATTTTGCTGACGTACGCGGTCAGCGTGGATACGACCGTACCGAGCAGACAGCCCCAGCCGACTGCCGGAATGCCTTCACTGTATGCACCAATAAAAATAGCCGCAAAGAAGAACAGCCCGGTCAGCGGGTTGTTCTGAAACATCACCTGTGCGCAGCCGCGCAGTGTGATATCAATAAAATGTATGACAGGATTGGATCCGGCCAGTTTATTCCAGCCGTTCTGACTGACTGTTGAAGTTGCCATTGTCTTTCCCCTGAAGGTGAACCAGACAAAGGGACTGATTATGCTGATAATAATCAGTCCCCTGAGTAACTACCGGTATCATCCTGCGGCGCATCAGCGCCACAGGAACGGTTTCTGCAATGTGATGCCCAGGATCTCTTCCCGGGCGATTTGCCAGAAATAACGGACAGCCTCTTTGGTTTTCGGGCTGTCGATTCCCAGCACTTTGAAGACCAGGCCGCACTCGTTCGGCAACTGCGTTGCGCCGAATGCAACCTCTTCATCCGTGTCATAACGGGCTTCCAGGCGTTCCAGAATACGGGCATGATGCTCTTTCGGTGTCAGTAAAATCACATTACCGAAGACATCAAACCCGCCCATCACGCCGACGACATTCAAGGCTTCTTTTTTCGGTTCCAGAATATATTTTTCAACAAATAACTCTTTCCCCTCACTGTCTTCCGCCCTGATCTTTGATGAGAAAATATCAAATCCGAATTGTTCGTCCGGGTGGTGATATTTCCGTCCTGACATCAGGATCTCGGAATAGATCATCGTGGCCGTCGGATCAATCGTTATCTGTGTATCCGTTAAAAACCGGGCATTACGGTGCGGAATAATCGGGTCCGGCATAAACTCCAGATAACCGCCCGCTTCCACCACCACGTTCTGGTACTGCGTGGCGTAGTTCGCCTCCATCATGTGGATTTTGGTGGCGGACTGTGTGGTGACATGGGCACACGCCCCTTCTTCCACAATCAGATCCAGCGCCTGGCGGTCGCCCTGTAACAGGCAGCCGGAAGTTGAAATCATGGTGACACACGGCATCTGCGGCATCATTTCATCCCAGTACAGCGCACGCTGCACCAGAGAAGGGACCCGGCGCTCCATTTCCACCATTTCACTGCGGTATTCCCGTTTGGCAAACCGCAGTTTCAGATAGCCGCTTTTCCCGATGGCACCACTTTGCATCTGTTTTGGCTCATCCTGGTAAGGCGCCATTTCCGGCGCCTTTTCCCCTAAGAGATGAGCCCGGAGACGTGTCGGCGTCCCCGCAATCTCAGCCCTCAGTTGTGTCATGCTTTCGCTCCCGCCTGATGGGTGAACAGGAATTTATCCATGATCATATCCACCAGCTCAATCACACCTTCGCCGGTTTTGCAGTTGGTCATGACATACGGACGGTTGCCGCGCACCACTTTGGTGTCACTTTCCATGACTTCCAGACTCGCGCCGACGTACGGCGCCAGGTCGATTTTGTTGATCACCAGGATATCCGCCTGTACCAGGCCCGGTCCGTTTTTACGCGGGATTTTTTCCCCTTCCGCCACATCAATAACATAGATGTAGAAGTCAGCGAGTGCCGGACTGAAGGTCAGTGTCAGGTTGTCGCCGCCGCTTTCGATCATGATGACGTCACTGTCCGGGAAGCGCTCTTCCATATCTTCCACAGCGGCAATGTTCATACTCGGATCTTCGCGTACCGCGGTGTGCGGACAGGCACCGGTTTCAACGCCGAGGATTTTCTCTTCGTCGAGGATACCTTTCAGGGTACGTTTGACCTGTTTCGCATCTTCGGTGGTCACGATGTCATTAGTGATGATTAACGGTTTGATCCCGCGTTCAATCAGAATCGGAGTGATCACCTCAATAATCGCCGTTTTACCTGAGCCAACAGGGCCGCCGATGCCGATCCGTGTCATTTTTTTCATCAATATACTCCCGGAAATAAGTCAGCCGCCTGTCAGTTCATAAACAGGCGGACAAAAGATTTGGTATGAACTGCCGCAAGGACGTCGATCACCGGCACATAGGAAGACATCTGTTCAATGTCGCCGCAGGCTGCAATATCGCAGAAGGTTTCAATGTCGTTGTTCAGCTCAAATAAAATGTGCTGTGTTTCAAAGTGCGTAATCCGCATCAGGCGCATGGCGGCGCTGAGGATCGTCATCGCGATCCCGTACTGATGCATGACCACCACTTCGCGTTCGCCGATACCCTGTACCGCCATCACAATGGCCTGAGTCACAGGCTGTGTGCCGGGGGTGTCCCCGCTTTTAATCTGCGCCAGCCACCAGGCCACGAGCGGATCGTCAAAAATATGGACGGAAATCTCCGCCAGCTTTTTCCCCATCCGCGTTGCCATCAGACGGGCTTCTTCATTCAGTTTGCGGTTATTCACCGCCCGATCGACCCGCAGGATGGCATCATTATCCCCCGCCAGCACAGCGCGGTGTGCCGCGACAACGGCAATACCGTCACCACTGGCCGCCTGTTTCAGCGCAGTGCGGACAAACCCTTTCAGGGTTTCTGCATCATGTACCACGCCCGTCTGAATCGCCGATTCCACACCGTTTGAGAAAGTAAAGGCGCCGACGGGAAGTGCCGAATCACCAAACTGCATGATCCGGATAAGATCAGCCGCTTTCATCACACGTTCTCCCGTTCCGGTCTGTCAGTGTTTGTGGTCATGGTCGTGATCATGGTGATGATCATGGCCGTGGTCGTGACTGTGGTCATGATCATGGTTGTGTCCGTGATCGTGGCCGTGTGAATGTGAGTGCCCGTGGTTATGTGCCACATGCACATGCGTATCGGTTTCTTCCGCGCCGCCGAACAGCAGACGGGATTCTGAGTTGGTCAGGATCGGCAGAATGGTTTCGCCTTTGACAAAAGCAAACGTATCATTGCCGAAACCGTGGGTGCGCATCACGGATTCCATCACTTTTTCACTGACGGTCAGCGGGACATACACCTTGTTTTCTTTGATCACTGCTTTCCAGTGCTGGTTACCGAGCGCATGGCCCAGTTCAAAACTGATGCGGATCTGCTCTTCCGGCGTGCTGCCCTGAAGACGTTTAAGATCAACAACCATGACATCACGCAGATCGATCTGGACGACAACCATCGTATTGGTGGCATCATCGGTATGGATCACATCTCCGTCAGACAACAGCACGTTGCGATCCAGCGCGATCCCGATATCCAGCCCGTTTTGGGTATGTTTGCGGCAGCGGCTTTTCTGGGCTTCCCGCTGATCGAGGATCAGCATATCCACCGTCATATCGTTCGCTTTATCAGCCCACGCCTGCTCTTTTCTGACGTTGCCGAGAATGTGCTCAATGAGGATCATGGAATTACCTTTTTGTTATGCCCGGCAGGCTGACTGCGCCCGCCGGGGAAGTCTGTTAATCCGGGACGTTCAGCCCCGGATTCTGTTAACCAAAGAAATAACGCTGGTTCATCGCCGCCACCGAGATTGGCTGGCAGGTTGCGTGTTCTCCGTTGACTTTCACCGCGAAGGTTTCCGGGTCCACTTCAATATCCGGCGTTTCGCCGTTACGGACCAGGTCACGTTTGGTGGTGGTGCGCATGCCCTGAACCGCAACAACCTGGCGCTCCAGACCGGCTTTCTCTTTCACACCATCTTCCAGTGCAGCCTGAGAAACGAAGGTCACACAGGTATCCTGGAGGGTTTTACCCATCGCACCAAACATCGGACGATAGAAGACCGGCTGCGGTGTCGGCAGGGAGGCGTTAGGATCACCCATCGCTGCCCAGTTGATCATGCCGCCTTTGATAACCAGTTTTGGTTTCGCACCGAAGAAACGCGGATCCCACAGAACCAGGTCCGCCATTTTGCCGACTTCGATTGATCCGAGCACATGGCTGATACCCTGGGCAATCGCCGGGTTGATGGTGATTTTTGCCACGTAACGCAGAACACGGAAGTTATCGTTACCCGCCGCATCTTCCGGCAGTTTGCCGCGTGCCGCTTTCATCGCGTTAGCGGTCTGGATCACACGCAGCCAGTTCTCACCGACACGTCCCATCGCCTGGGAGTCACTGGAGAACATGGAGATAGCACCCATATCATGCAGCACGTTTTCCGCCGCAATGGTTTCCGGACGCACACGGCTTTCCGCGAAGGAAACGTCAGCCGGGACATTCGGGTTCAGGTTGTGACATACCATGATCATGTCGAACAGTTCTGCCTGGCTGTTGATACCGTACGGCAGGGTCGGGTTAGTGGAGCTCGGCAGCACGTTCGGCTGGCTGACCACTTTGATGATATCCGGCGCATGGCCACCGCCCGCACCTTCGGTGTGGTATGTGTGGATAGTGCGGCCTTCAAAGGCTTCGATGGTATCTTCCACATAGCCGCCTTCGTTCAGGCTGTCGGTGTGTACCGCAACCTGAATATCATAATCATCTGCCACACGCAGGGCATGACGGATGGCGTTGGAGGTTGCACCCCAGTCTTCGTGGACTTTCAGACCGGCAACACCGGCAATGATCTGTTCAACCAGCGGATCGCGGGCAAAAGAGTTACCTTTACCGAGCATACCGACGTTAACCGGTAAACCTTCCAGTGAACGCAGCATCGCGCGGATATTCCACGGACCGGCAGTAACCGTTGTACCGTTGGTGCCGTCTGTCGGCCCGATACCACCGCCGAAGAAGGTGGTGACACCGTTAGACAGCGCCGCATAAGCCTGCTGTGGTGAAATCAGGTGGATGTGGGTATCAATACCCGCCGCTGTCAGGATCAGATGTTCACCGGAGATAGCATCGGTCGATACACCGGCAACCATTCCCGGGGTGATTCCGTCCTGCAGGTTCGGGTTACCGCTCTTACCGATACCGACGATTTTACCGTCCTTCACACCCACGTCCGCTTTGATGACACCTAATTTGGCGTCCAGAATCGTAACGTTGGTGATCACCAGGTCGAGCACACCGTTATCGCTGGTCAGCGTGTTGTTCGCACCCATCCCGTCACGGAGGGATTTCCCGCCGCCGTAAACAGATTCTTCGCCGTAACCGCGTAAGTCTTTTTCAATTTCGATATAAAGATCAGTATCACCGAGACGGATTTTATCTCCGGTGGTCGGCCCGAACAGGCCGCAATATTCTTGTCTGGAAATCTGTGGCATAACGTGTTCCTTATTTCGTTCAGGATGCCTGAGCATCTCTGCCGGAAAATCGTATCAGGACGGAGAATTACTTCTTCGCTTCTGCTTTATGACTGAAACCGCGGGCAATCGCCTCATTCAGGGCAATCGCTTTTGCCGGACGTTCGCTGATGGCGACATTATTACCGGCCCAGCCGTCCACCAGGTTATTAAACCCGTACACTGTCTGTTTGCCGCCGTAAGGAATAAGAGAAACTTCCGTTTCATCACCCGGCTCAAAACGGATTGCGGTGGTGGATGAAATATTCAGGCGTTTGCCGTAAGCCGCTTCGCGGTCAAATTCCAGGGCATGGTTCACTTCAAAGA
The DNA here is from genome assembly GCF_019242955.1 of Morganella morganii. Lineage (GTDB taxonomy): Bacteria > Pseudomonadota > Gammaproteobacteria > Enterobacterales > Enterobacteriaceae > Morganella > Morganella sibonii. The sequence goes on along the minus strand of NZ_CP066129.1, from coordinate 468,687 downwards.
AGTGAAAATGCGAACCGATCTGAATCGGGCGATCCCCGGTATTACGGACTTTAATTTTGGTTTCCGGCTTACCGGTATTAAATTCAATCGGGGTATCCGCAAAAATGACTCCGCCTAACGGCGTGGGTTGTTTTGTATTACTCATAATCAGAACCTCACCTTTTTGCTGTACGTTTATTTGATTGGGTTATGAACCGTCACCAGACGGCTGCCGTCTGTGAAAATAGCCTCAACCTGCACATTCGGGATTAAATCATCCACCCCTTCCATCACGTCGGCTTTGGTCAGCACAGTAGCGGCTTCTTTCATCACATCTTCCACTGTTTTGCCGTCACGGGCGCCTTCCAGTGCTGTCACCGTGATAATCGCGACCGCTTCCGGGTAGTTCAGTTTTACCCCTCTGTCACGGCGTCGCTGCGCGACATCCGCCAGGGTGTATATCATCAGCTTTTCAACTTCTCTCGGGGTTAATTGCATAACGCCTCCACAATTGGATGAAAACAGAGTCATCAGACAGCAACCCGGATTATGATGGTTTCCGGATCACCGTGATTTCAGTTTTTATTTCAGTGACGCATCTGCTGAACAGCATGCACAATACGCCACCGGCCACCGGACATGCGCAGACGCACACCCGGAAATACAAAGCGTGAAAAAATGTAAGTGGCTAATCAGCCATAAAAAAATAAATCATTCACCGCTGTTCTCCTGAATAAGAAAACGATGTTCAGATCCTTTGATGACTATGCTGTGTTTCCGTTACCGCATATAGATGAATTAATATCTGCTACTGTGTTTAAATATAAAATCAATCACCATACTGATTTTCAGTAAATAAATAATAAATACTCAGATAAGGACGAAATAAAGCAGATTATCATCTGAGTTTATTCTGCCCGGATAAAAAACGATGCTCCGGCAGTGCATCCCACAGTGACTGCAGCCACGGACTGCCTTCTCCGTTCAGCAATGCCTGTGATGTCAGTGTTTCCTGTAAAACCCCGTGACGCAGCACCGCTATCCGGTCAGCAAAACGGGCCGCCATCGCCAGGTCATGCGTGACCCACAACACACCACGCCCGTCCGCACATAATACTTTCAGGTGCGCGAGTAATTGTGCGGCATGTTCATCATCCAGCCAGGATGTAATTTCATCCGCCAGGATATACTGCGCCCCGGTCAGGGTCGCCCCGCAGGTCAGCACCCGTTTTGCCATCCCGCCGGAGAGCCGGTTCGGAAAGGCGGCCGTCAGTTCCGGCCGGAGGTTATAACGTTGCAGCTGACGCGCCACATCATGCATCTTCACATGCATTCCGCTGAGTGTGGCTGCGCGTTCCAGCTGCGGCCCCACCCGCACCAGCGGATTGAGCGCACTGACCCCCTGCGGCACATAACACAGGGTATTGCCGCGATGCAGCTGTTTACTCTCTTCCGTCAGCGTTTCCCCCGCAAGCGAGATAGCACCGCGGCAGCGCATGTTGTCCGGCAGCAGACCCAGCGCACTTTGCAGCAGCAGGCTTTTGCCTTCTCCGCTGCTGCCGACCAGCGCCACCAGTTCACCGGGCTGAACCGCCAGGGAAATATCCGTCAGCAGCGGCTGCCAGCGTTTTTTCCGCAGCCAGCCGAACTGCGCGACATCAATGGCAAGCCGGTCAAATTTCAGCATTATGCGATCCTCAGCCAGAGCTGTTGTAACGCTTTCGCAAACTGATCAAACAGTAACACCAGTCCGACCAGCACCAGTCCCGGGAAAAATGCCAGCCACCAGGCGCCGGTACTGAGGTAACGCAGCGCATCTGACAGCAGTATCCCCAGAGATGCCTCATGCGGCGCAAGCCCGAAGCCCAGAAAACTGAGCGCCGCACTGTGCAGTACCGAATGCGGGAACATCAGCAGTGTGCCGACAATCCACTGCGGTAATAACATTGGCAGATAATGATGACGCCAGCAATACAACCGTGAATTTCCTATGCGCTGTGCCAGCATCACATAATCCGTTTCCCGTACCCGCAGAATTTCCGAGCGCAGGATCAGCGTCAGTTTCGGCCAGTGTGTCAGGGCTATCGCCCAGATCACGCCGGATTTTCCGCCGCCCAGGGTGAAACAGATTAAAATCAGCAGCAGCAGGTGCGGCAGTGCCAGCAGCGTATCAATCACCCCGCGCACCAGATAATCTGTCCCTTTGTTAATGGTGGATAACCCGGCCATGGTCAGTGCCACCAGCCCGCTGGTCAGGGCAGAAATCAGTCCGATTTGCAGACTGGTTGCCATGCCCTGAAAGGTGCGATCCCACAGATCACGCCCCAGGCTGTCAGTACCGAACCAGTGCGCGACAGAAGGTGCCTGCCGCCGCGCCAGGAAATCCATATCAATATCTGTGTGTGTGATCCAGATGGCATATACGCCCAGCAGGATCAGCATCAGTAATGTGCCCGTCAGTTTTAACAGGGCGCGGTTCGGGTTATACGTCATGACTCGCGGATCACTCCCTGATTCACGCGGCGCAGTAAAATATCCGCCGTGCTGTTACCGATAAAAATCAGGATCGCGCAAAACATCACAATACCCATCAGCAGCGGGATATCTCCCCGCAGCCCCGCATCTATCGTCGCCTGTCCCAGACCGGGATAGGCAAACACTTTCTCCGCCAGCAGTGAACCGCTCAGCAGTTCCCCCACCGAGGCAAACTGTAAACAGAGTGCCGGGGTAATAGCGTGACGCAGCACATGAAAATTAATCATCGGCCAGCCTTTATCCCCCTGCGCTCTGGCATAACGGATAAACTCTGTTCCCATCACTTCCGCCACTTTCGCCCGCGTATGCAGGGCAATGTTACCGACGCCGAGTAATCCCAGTGCCAGCACCGGCAGGATCAGGTGATGAAGTTTTTCACCGAACGTGGCAGTATCCGCATCCTCACCCATCGGCCAGGCACAGCAGATCGGTGCCCAGTTCAGGGTGACCGCAAACAGTGACAGCAGCAGCAGCCCTATCCAGAATGTCGGTATCGAAGCCAGCAGATACGACAGCGCCGAAATTATTTTGTCCGGCCAGCGGTTCAGATACCGCCCTGCCACCAGCCCCAGCAGCAGCCCGGTAATTCCCGAGAAAAACCAAGCACTGATAAGAAGTGCCAGTGAAGGCCCGAGCCGCGCCGAAATCACCTCTGAAACCGGCGCGTTATACAGCATGGAGTAGCCGAGATCACCGCGCAGCATCTGCGAGAACCAGATCCAGAACCGCTGCCACAGCGGCTGATCCAGTCCCCAGCGGGCGGCGATCGCCGGATACTGCTCCGGCGGCACATGCAGCAGATCATTTCCGATATAGGCTCTGATCGGGTCAACCGGCGAATAACTCAGGAGGATAAACACTCCCGCCGCCGTGACCGTCAGCAGACAAAAAAACCGCACGAAAAGGAACAGGGCACTGCGCATTATTTGCAGGTCCAGGCCCAGTCATCCACACTGTTGAGCAGTGACCATGATCCGTGGATCTCCGGCGCGCCTTTGCCCAGATCCACACAATCACTGACCACATAGGTATGCTGCACATTCAGCAGCCACGCCCAGGCAGCATCCCCTTTAATCCCCGTGCCGGTTTTACCGTTCCAGTCCACCTGCTGCCAGATTGGAATTGCAGCTTCCTGATCCGGCGCACTCACCGCTTTCTCAAGAATGGCATCCACCTGCGGATTTTTGTAATAGCCCGGGTTGTAGAACTCCACACCTGCCGCTTTGCTGCTGTAATGATGGACTAACTCCATCGGGTCAAGACTGCCCCAGCCGAACAGGGTCGGGTTTGCGTGCATATGGCGTTCGACGGTTTCCCAGCTGCCGGACTGTAAATCCAGTTCAATACCGATTGGTTTCAGGAATGCGCGGATAGCCTGTGCCAGGTCACGGCGGGTGGTATCCCCGCTGGTGTACCACAGCGTCAGTTTGGCGACTTTGCCGTCTTTCTCGCGCAGTCCGTCTTTATTCAGTTTCCAGCCTGCCTCTTCCAGGATCTGTTTGGCTTTTTCCGCATCACCATCTTTAAAAGCGGCTTCCGGATTGTTCCACGGCAGCCCGTGAACACCGGTAAAGGCCGGTACGGCATACCCTTCCATCACCTGCTCAGACAGTAATTTACGGTCAATGGCATAGTTGATGGCTTTACGGACAGCCACATCGGAGGTGATATCGTTACCGATCGGATTACCCTGTGCATCTTTTTCACCGGCTTTCGGAATCGGGAAGACAATACCGCGGTTTTCCACGCTGGCACGCTCTACCAGTTTCATCCCTTTGACATCACCGGCAGTCGCAGCGATCACCGGCGGAATGCGGACAACTTCAAGCTGACGGCTCTGCGCGGCTGCAAAAGCGGCATCTTCATCCAGGAAGACAAACACCAGCTTGTTAAAGTCGTTTTTCGGCCCGGCGTAATACGGGTTCGCCTCAACAATCAGCTGCTGGCCCGGCTGGAAAGCCACCAGGCGGTATGGCCCGGCACCCACCGGTTTTTGGGCATACTCTCTGGCATCATATTTATCGGCGGACACAATCCCGAGAGAGCCGAGTACGTTAATAAAGGTACTTTGCGGTTCGGACAGGGTCATTTTCACGGTCAGCGGGTCAATGACCTCCGCTTTGGCAAAATTCCCCATGTCGATTTTACCGCCGCCGGCGGCGGCATTGTTATAGGTGAAAGCAACGTCTTTGGCGGTCAGCGGGGAGCCGTCCGAGAATTTCAGATCTTTTTTCAGTTTCAGCGTCCACTCTTTGCCGTCGGCATTGTGGTCGTAACTGTCCAGCATATAGCTGTGCCAGGAAAGATCGGCCTTTTGTTTGAGCAGCGGGCTGTGCAGTAATAAGTAACTGCCGTGGCTCCAGCCGAGCATCGGGTCAAATCCCTCTGTCGGTTCTGCGCCGATAGCCAGCCGTAATGTATGACCGGTATTTTCTGCCGCAGCCAGCGCTGAAGCACTAATAGCTGTACCTAATAGCAAAGAGACGAGTGTTCTTGCAAAAACAGACTTTTTAGTCATCACTTATCCTTACCTAACTAAAATTCACGATGTTTAATTTTGAGTTAATCTGGTATTACGCAAAATCACCTATAAAAAATTAATCTATCAAAGAAAACAGAGTTTATATCACTAAAGTCACGTCCGAAAATGATGCATACTAATGAATAGTGATAAAAATCGGATTTCTTATATATTAAATTCTTTTATTCAATCCTGCTGCTGAATAATAACATTATTACATATTTTCCTGATAATTCACGGATGAAATATTTTGTAACAATATACCCTTAAACAGACTAAAAATGATTATTTGCCAAGGCATTATATTGTCCATTCACCAGCTCTCTGCCACAGTAAACACTACCATCGCCCGCTATTTTTTAGCAGTGTAACACACTCTTTTCGATAATCACCGCCGGATATCCACCAGCAATACTTATTAATTAAATTAATTATTTTCATTTTGGTACTTTTATTACGACGGGTAATAACAGAATTTTATCCGTGCCGGAACCGGCTTTACTGTGCTTGTTGCGATATGAGTGACTGAAACTCATTTAAATAAATTATGAGAACCTATAGAAAAACCGAAATGTTAAGCAGGGAAAAAATAAACAAGGAAACAAAAAAGGGGAAAATACAGACAATTCCTGGTAATAAAAATGGTATTTCGGGAATTGTCTGCTGGTTACAGGTAAAAACCGATGGGGGTGACTATCTCAATATGGCCGTTTTTGCTGCGCTCCTGTGGCGGCAGCGGGAAAGGTGATGCCCGTTGTACTGTGGCAAGCGCTTCTTTATCCAGCAGTTTTGTGCCCGATGAATTAACCAGTTCGGCAGAGACAACATTTCCCTGCATATTCAGCGTTACTCTCACATGAGAAACACCGGTGGATTTATAGCGCAGCAGTGCCCGCGGATAGCGTTTATATTTCGCCAGATGCGAATGTACTGTGCTTTCCCAGCCGGTACTGCCGCTGACCGGCTGCGGCGCATGACTGGTGAAATCAGCACGGCTGGCAGAGCTGTCGCCCTGACGCGGTGCGGATGTGCTCTCGGCAAGTACCGGTGACGGATTGTCCGTTTCCGGCATTTTAATCTCCGTTAGCGGCTTTTTCTCTGCTTTTTTCTTTGGTTTCTCCGCTTTTTTTGTCCAGGTGCCCTGATCAGATACCGCCAGTTTATCAACCGCAGATTCCCGCTCCGGTTCCGCCAACGGCTGTGGTGCCGGTTGTGACATCACCTGCCTGACCCCTTCCGCTTTTTCCGGTGGTGCACTTTCCAGCTGATAAACGCCCGGCATCAGCACAAATGCCGGCGGCAGCATGCCTTTCGGTTCTTCCGCAGAAAACGTCAGCCAGCCCAGGAACAATGCCAGCAACAGTACGTGTGCGCCCACACTGGCAACCGTACCGCCGACTGAATAGCGCCTGTTCTGATAACAGGCCGCAGCCACATTCAACATCACTCAACTCTCTTTTTTAATCGTTATTCACGTATTTCAATTTGTAAAATTACAGGCATAATGATAACGCAAATGATATTGCTTTTTATTATTAAATAATAATTCAAATAACAACAATGAGATTTTTTAGCTTTTTCTAAGCAATGCGTAATGACTCCCTCAATTACGATGACTTCGATACACACCAGAAAAATGACAACTGAAAAATCGGTAAGCAGGCTTATCGCCGGGGCTTATCACTCAACCTACCATCAGCTTGTCCGCTTCTTCCACAAGCGGCTGGGCAACAGTCAGGATGCACGGGATCTGTCGCAGGATGTGTTTGCCCGCTGGCTGAAAGGCGGCAACGATACTTCTGTGCAGGAAACCCGCGCGTTCCTGTTTAAGATCGCCAATAATGTGCTGACCGACCACTGGCGCTACAACCAGCGGAAGGGTCGTGACCGCGTCAGTGAGTGGGATGACTCGCTGACCGCGGAAGTGGCACAGGAGGAAGCCGATCCTCAGGTTCAGCTCGAACACCGCCAGCGGCTGGACAGGCTGTATCAGGTGCTGAATGAACTGCCGCCCCGTCAGCGGGAAGCTTTTGTGCTTTACCGGTTTGACGGACTTTCACAAAGTGACATTGCCGAACGGATGGATATCACTGTCAGTATGGTGGAGAAACATATCGCCCGTGCCCTGCTGCAATGTAAACGCGCCATGAATACCGAAGAACAGAAGGACGGGGAATGACTGACCGGCGTGAACAGGATGAACGGGAAGAAGCCGCCGCACTGTGGTTTACACGCTGGCACAGCCAGAGTATGACGGCGCAGCAGCAGCGTGACTTGCAGTCATGGCTGGCGGAATCTCCGGAAAACCGCCGGGCATTTGATGAGATGGCGCAACTGTGGGGTGATATGTCGGCCCTGCCGCGTCCTGACGTCACAGCCCCGGCACCTGACCGGCCGTTTTCGGTATTGCGCCCGCTGCGCCATACCCTCGCCGGGCTGTTTATCCTGGTGATGCTGTTTTTACCCTACAGCCAGTTACCTGCTTTACTGATGGATAACCTGACGCTCGCCACTGCCTCAGAGAGTAAATCCATGATCCTGCCGGACGGCAGCCGTATTTTTCTCAACCGTGACAGTGAAGCGGATATTGCCTATGAGCAGACACAACGCCGTATTACGCTGGTGCGCGGCAACGCTTTTTTTCAGGTGAAATCCAATCCGTGGCGGCCGTTTGTGATTCAGGCGGACGGCAGGGAGATAACGGTTGTCGGGACAGAATTTGATGTCAGCCGCCGGGGGACAGAAGTGGCTGTCTCTGTGGCGAACGGGATTGTCGCCCTGCGGGATGCCGCAGATAAAAAACCGGTTTATCTCCGTGCCGGGGATAACGCCGTCAGTCCCGCACCGGGGCACGCCCTGCTGCTCAGTCATATCCCGCCGGAACAGGCCGGAGAATGGCGTAACGGACAAATCACCCTCACGAATACCCCGCTGCACGATGTTGTTGCCCGCCTCGCACCTTACAGCAACCGCCCGGTGTCACTTGCCGCCAATGCGACGGATCTGACCGTCTCCGGCCGGGTCACCCTTTCTGAAACAGATGCTTTTTTCACGGCTCTGCCGCTGCTGTTACCGGTTGAAGTCACCGAGCTGCATGACGGCAGCCTGCTGATTGTGAAGAAAAATAAAAATAAATGAAAAAAAGAATGATTATCAGGTGAGGATAGTTCTCATTTCCGCGTCTTCTGATACAGGGGATAACTATGACACTTCCGGAAATGATAAAAATGACAATAACACCATCACCATTCAGCATCAGGGCGGTCAGTTCTGCCATTGTGCTGGCGCTCGGACTGACAGCGGCACCGGCAGGAGCAGCAGATCTCACTCTTGATTTGCCGGAACAGGCACTGAGCCGTTCACTGAATACTATCGCGCAACAGGGACAAATCCAGTTACTGTATGATGCCGGACAACTCGGCGCACTGCGTGCACCGGCGCTTCACGGCAGTTATTCAGCGCAGACCGCCATTCAGACACTGCTGGCAGGCTCCGGTCTGACACTGGTGCAGCAGGGCAGCAGTTATGTTATCCGCCCGCTGACCACCGAAGCGGAAACCATTTTAATCCCGGAAACACGGGTTCAGGGCGAACTGGCTTACCATCCGGCCACCGATGTCATGTCTGCCCCGCAGTATATTACCGCGGAGGAGATCCGCCAGCGCAATACCGGTGACGGTAACGTCACAGAACTGCTGCGCACCAACCCTGCCGTACAGTTTGCCGGTAATGACAGCTCGTCCCTCAACCAGGGCGAAATCAAACCGTCACGAATCTCCATTCACGGCGCCTCCAGTTTCCAGAACGCCTATAAGCTCGACGGCATCAGTTTTAACAACGATTTCGACCCGGCAAAAGATACGCTGGGCGAAACCTCCACGCGACTGGACAGCGGCGATCAGGGAATGTACATCGACAGCCGCCTGATCGACAGCGTGACCGTTTACGATAACAACATTCCGGTGGAATTCGGCGGCTTTACCGGCGGCAGTGTGGATGTCACCAGCCGCCGCTGGAACGGCGAAAACAGCGGTCATATGTATTACCGCACCACCCGCTCTTCCTGGAATCATCTGTTTGAGGATTCTTCGCAGCCGATTGATTCATCAAAAAATGATATCAGTCATCCGGCCCGTTTCCAGAATGAATATAACAAACACGATTTCGGCGGCTGGTTTGAAGTCGGTGTAACCGAAAACAGCGGCCTGACAGTATCGGCCTCCCGCCGCACCTCCACAATTCCGGCGAATACATCGGTACTGATGGCGGTGATGGAAGGTGAAGAGCTCGTCGGGTATGAATTTGATAAGCGCAAACGTAACCAGAAACGCACCTCAGACAACCTGTTTGTGAAGTATGCGATGGATCTCTCGCCGGTCACCACGGCGGATATTTCCCTGAATTACTCCGATTACAAGGCACGTTTGTTTGCCTCCAATATTGCCAACTCCGGTTATGACAATAACCATAAAGGCTTAGGTGTGACCGGTGTTCTGAAACACCAGACCAGCCTGGCTGATCTGGAATTCACCCTGGGTTATCAGAAACTGAAAGATAACCGCGTGAATGATGAGCAGAATTTCTATGAAATGAAGGATAAGTTACCGGACGGCAAAACGGTCATTAACACCAAAATGGGCGGGCTGGGTGATCTGCAGACAGAGCAGGACAATATCACCACCAAAGCCGTTGCCCGTTTCCTGCCGTCAGAGGGCTTCGGGATGACACACCGCCCGACCCTCGGGATGGAAACCACCCATACCAAAGGCCGTTATATCCGCGATAAGTCGCATTACCACACCAGCGAAGACTATGTCAGCTACGCGGAATGGGGGATTGAGGACCCGGTTGTCAATGTGCACCGCTTCCTGCCGGGAACCGCCTCGGTCAGTTATAACAACTACTCCCTGTTTGCCGATGACAATATTGAAATCGGCCGGCTGACGCTGCGTCCGGGTGTCCGTGTTGACCGTGATGACTTTGTCCGGCAAACCAATATCGCCCCGCGTCTGGCCGCAACTTATGACCTGTTCGGTAATAAAGAGACATTACTGATTGCCGGTGCCAACCGCTATTACGGCCGCTCTATGCTGACTTACGCCCTGTACGGCGCGCAGAATGCCGGGCTGGAAAAATGTTATATGTGCGGCTTTATGGGAATGGAACCGACCTGGGATAAAACCAATGATTATGAAGGTCTGGATTCACTGAAAACCCCGTATAACGATGAGATTTCTCTCGGTCTGCAACAGGAAATCCTCAGCACCACCTGGCGTCTGACCTATGTTCACCGTGAAGGTTACGATGAAGTGCGCAGCCGCACCAAATACAACAACCTGACCGGGTCGGATAAATACTCCGATAAAGGCAAAATCCGTACCTTTGATAATGCCGGACGCAGCAAACATGACTCCGTCACCCTGGCCGTCAGCAACAGTCAGCCGTGGGAATGGGGACAGGCAAGCCATGTCTTTACCTCCTCAATCGTCTGGCAGGATACCAAAACCAACTTCCCGTCTGACCAGGGTTATGCCTTCTTTGAACCGGGTACTGCCATTAACTCCGACAAAGTAATGTACGGCGGCAAAGTGATCGATGTCAGTGACCTGCCTGCCAGCAACTTTAACTCGCCGCTGAAACTGAACGTTGAGCTGACCAGTGACTGGGATAACTACAACATCTCCTGGTACAACCGCCTGCAATGGTGGGGAGCCCGTAATCAGGCCGTCCGTCATGACAACGAAGTGATCCGTGATCCGCAGTACGGTGAATTACGTGTTTATCAGAAAGAACATTTCGCATCCAAATTCACCTGGGATACCCGCGTGAACTGGAAACCGGAGTTTGCTTACGGCGCATCCGTTTCACTGGAAGTGAATAACGTTCTGAATAACAAAAATGTCGCGGATACCTTTATCTATGCCGGTAACAAGGTGATTGCCTATGATCCGGGCCGTCAGTTCTGGTTACAGCTGAATTACGATTTTTAATCTGAGCATGTGAGCAATGTCTCTTAACGTTATGAATAATCAATGAAAACAATAAAACAATTTATCTGGCTGGTGAAGCCGTTCTGGGGGCGGCGTGCCGCCCTGTTTTGCTGGTTCTTACTGTTGTTGTCTCTCGGGCTGACACTCTCTTCCGTCTGGTTCAATATCCGCATGAACCAGTGGAACGGGGATTTTTATAATGCATTACAGAAGCTGGACGGTGCGGCGCTGTATCAGCTGATCAAATTCTTTGTCGTGCTGGTCAGCGGACTGATTCTGGTGGTGGTACTCGGCACCTGGTTCCGGCAGAAACTGGCTATCCGCTGGCGGGAGGGGATGACAGAACAGATCCTCAGCCGCTGGCTGTCGCCGCAAAGCCGCCATTACCTGCTGCGCCTGACCGCGCAGGAGCCGGATAACCCGGATCAGCGGATTGCCGAGGATGTCCGCCTGCTGGTGGAATCCACCCTCAGCCTGCTGATCACATTCCTGCACTCGCTGCTGACCCTGATTTCTTTTGCCGCCATTCTCTGGCAGCTCTCCGGCAGTATTCTGCTCTCTGTTGCCGGGACGGACTGGCGGATCAACGGCTATATGTTCTGGGCCTGTATCGCTTACACCCTGGTGGGTATCGCGCTGACACAGCTTATCGGCGGGCCGCTGCGTAAACTGAATATGGAAAAACAGCAGCGCGAGGCGGATTACCGTGCGGCGCTGATCACCCGCAGACAGCATGGTGACGCCATCGCCGGACAGCGGGGAGAGTTGCAGGATAAACAGCAGTTGCTGACCCGTTTTGCCCGCGTGGCGGCCAACTGGAATCAGCTGATCCGCTGTGAGCGGAATCTGGCATTTTATACCGTGGGTTATCAGCAAGTTACCGCACTTGCGCCCATTCTGTTTGCACTGCCGAAATTCCTCGCCGGTGAACTGATGCTGGGCGGATTAATGCAGCTGCGTCAGGCATTTACCAGTGTCGCCACCTCTCTCGGCTGGTTTATTTTTGCCTATAAAGAAATTGCCGCCTGGCAGGCAACGGTAACCCGTCTGTACCATTTTGTCCGTCTTCTGGAAAATGATGCGGTGTCTGATGTCACTGAAACCCGTCAGTCGGCAGTACGCCTGGACGTTTCCGTCGATATTTTGCTGCCGGATAACCGCCCGCTGCTGGAAAATGTTTCTCTTTCCCTGCGTGCCGGGGAATTTGCCATTATCAGCGGCCGCTCCGGGCTGGGTAAATCCACCCTGCTGCGCGCGCTCAGCGGCCACTGGCCTTACTACCGCGGCAATATCAGCCGTGAACAGGATGTCATGTGGGTTCCGCAATCACTCTACCTGCCGTCAGGGACACTGAAATCCCTGCTGGCGTATCCGCATGCCGCATCACAGTTCACGACGGACGATTACCGTGATGTCCTCGGTGCCACCGGGCTTGCCGTACTCTCACCACAGCTGGATACCGATGCCGACTGGCGTCAGCGTCTGTCCGGCGGCGAACAGCAGCGCCTGCTGATAGCCCGTCTGCTGCTCAGTCAGCCGAAACTGATGCTGCTCGATGAAATTACCTCGGCACTGGATGATGACAATGCTGTCCGCATGATCCGCCTGCTCCGCAGCCGTCTGCCCGGCAGCACACTTCTGCTGGTCAGTCACCAGCGTTTTCTTCAGCAGGAGGCCGACCGTGTGATCGCCCTGTCCGCCCCTGCCGCCACCTGCACATCAGGAGTACGATATGCATTATAAACCGACCTTTGCCGGTGCGGTGCTGATCCTCACCGGCTGTACCGCAGCCGGCACCACGGGCACAGATAATCGTCCGCTGCCGCAGCGCAGTGATTTACAGCACATCCGCCTGGCAAACGGCATGAATGTGTATCTGCTGTCACGCCCGCAGCCCGGCGCGGAACTGCGCCTGCTGGTGGAAAGCGGCTCTTTGCAGGAAACAGAGGAACAGCGCGGCCTCGCACATTTTACCGAGCATATGGCCTTTAAAGGCACCACCCATTTTCCGGACACACAGAGCTTTAAACAGCTGGAAAAACAGGGGCTGAACCTCGGCAGCCATGTCAATGCCGCCACCAGCCTCAATTCAACTGTCTATAAACTGTCACTGCCGCAGGCCACGCCGGAACAAATCCAGACCGGTTTACAGGTTCTCGCCGACTGGGCACAGGGCATGACGTTTGACCCGGATGCCTTTGATAAAGAACGCTCTGTCATTATTGAGGAATGGCGGCTGCGCCAGGGTATCGGCTTCCGTATCAATAATGCTCTTGAGCAGCTGCGCTATGCAGGCAGTCTCTATGCGGAACGTGACCCGATCGGGTTATTGGATGTGATCCGCCACGCGCCGGTCAGCACGGCAAAAGACTACTATCAGACCTGGTATCAGCCGCAGCGTATGAGCCTGGTGGTTATCGGGCAGTTTAACCGCCACGATGTCAGCAATCTGGCGGAAGCGTATTTTAATCAGCCTGCCAAAAAAGACGCCGCACAGGATGATCCGGCCCGTCAGCGTTTTGCCCCTCAGCCGGGTCTGCTGGTAAAGCCGGTCTTTGATAAGGAGCAGGGACAGCGCATTATGCAGTTCGCGCTGCAGAGAGATATCCGTGCCCCGCTCAACACCCGCGACGGACAGTATGACGACCTGCTGGATAATCTCTGGGTGACAATTCTCAATCAGCGCCTGACTGCGCTGGTGGATAACGGACAGCTGCCTGCCGCCAGTATCAACCCGCAAGGGGCTATGCTGGACAGCCGCCGTCTTCAGCAACTGATGATAGTGCATCCTCAGGGCGGCGATTATCTCGGCAGCATCACCCTGTTGTGGACAGAGATTCAGCGCCTGGCGGTACAGCCGGTCACACAGGCAGAGCTGGATGATGCACGGCAGAGTCTGCTGGCAAAACTCAGTCAGCAGGCCGCCGGAGAATCCCGCTACGGCCATGATTATCTCGCGGATACCATCACCACCGCACTGGAATACCGGATGCCGGTTCAGGACAAACGTCAGCAGCTTACTACTGCCTGGGAATTGCTCAAACCGGTTACGCCGGATACGCTGAAAACGCATGTGTCCGGATTCCTGAATCAGGCATCACCACGTCTGGCGCTGCTCGGGCCGGACAGCGAACAGACACGTTTTACGGAAAAAGCGTTTACTGACCGCTGGCAGCAAATCCGCCAATCAGCCCCGGGACCGTTCTCCCTGACTGTGCGGCAGGTGGCGCTGAATGTCACCCCGGCCGCCGCCGGTACCATCGTGCAGGAACAATCACTGCCGCTGCCGTCCACGGAGTCGTGGCAGTTATCCAATGGTCTGCGGGTGATTGTGCATCAGGATAAAAATCTGAAAGACAATATTCAGATCAACCTGCGCATCCCGGGCGGTCGTTCACTGGAACCCGCCGGACAGGAAGGTCTGACCGACTGGGCACTGAAACTGCCGGAAAGCAGCGGTTATGGTGAACTGAGTGCCCGTGAGCTGACATTATTCAGTAAGCAGCACAGCCTCACACTGCGGCCGTACAGTGAACTGCTGAATCACGGCTTCCGTGGTGAGGCACCACCGGAAGAGCTGGATACGCTGCTGAAACTGCTGCATCTGAAGATCACACAGCCGCAGTTCAGCGGTGAGAAACTCCTCCGCAATCAGCAAATGATGCTGGAAAGCCTGAGCAGTACCCCGGTGGAGCGCCGTTTCCTGGATGCCATCAACCGCGAAAGCCATACTAACGGCGATCGTCTGGTGATCAGTGAAAACGGCGGCTGGCGTCAGTTTACGGCTGCACAGTTACAGAACAATCACCGGCTTCTGCTCAGCCCGGTACAGGACATGACGTTAGTGATCAGTGGTGCGGCAGATAAAAAACAGATAAAACAGGCTGTTGAGAAATGGATTGCCACCCTGCCCGCTTCCGGGCAGCGCCTGCAATGGCGGGACCCGGCCATTGCGCCGAAAATGACATCTTTCAGCCGGACTTACCCGATCGCCAGTTCTGACAAGACCATGGTAAGTATTCAGTATACCGCACCGGCACAGTGGTCACATCAAGAGAGCCTGACCCTGCAACTGGCTGACAGCATCATCAGTAAACAGCTGCGCACCGCGCTGCGTGAACAGGCCGGCGGTATTTACGCCCTGAGTTTCTCCTCTATGCTGGCAAAACTGCCATCACCGTACTACAGCGCCCGGCTGAATTTCACCACCGATCCTCAGCGCGCAGCAGAGATGACCGCATTAAGCCGGACTGTGCTGAAAAAACTGAAAGCAGAAGGTATCAGTGAAAATGCGCTGAAAGAAGCCAAAGCCAACTGGTTGCTGGAAAAACAGCAGGTTTATCAGAGTGCTGCATTCTGGACAGAATCACTGGCTCAGATTGCCGGGGATGATAATGAATTTACCCGCATAGTAACGGAAGAGGCGTTAATCAATCAGATTACCGCAGAAGATATTAACCGTGCATTATCCCGCTACAGCGGTGAGAATGAAAAATTATTTATGCTCACTCCGCCATAATAATATAAAGCCGCTTAATAGCGGCTTTATTATTTCCGCTAACTTAGCAAAATAACAATCATTGTATTAACGGATAGTGAGACTAATATTTTGTGATATATCTCCGTATTATCCCCCGAACGGGTTAGAGATAAAGAGAAACACAGTTGTTATATTTTCTGCGGGTGCCTGATTCTGTCCGGATCAGGCTATATATTCCCTTGTTCCGTACAGAAGAAAGCCCCGATTACGTTTTTCAACATAAACCGGGGCCGAATCTCTACCCAACAATAGGGATTTTGCCTCCTTAAATTAAAGGAGTCAAGAGAAATGACCGAAAGATCAATAACAACATTAGCTATAGTTGCAGTGGTATTAATAATCGCTCTTACAATTTCTGATGTTGTAAATTCGTTACTCAATAATCATCGGGTATCCGATTTTTCATTGAAAGGCGGAGACATGCTGGTTGACGCAACATTGTCCTGTAGTGATAAATGATGCTGAGGGGGGAGAAATCCCCCCGGTTTTCTCTGTTGCAGGTAGCGGTTAATCAGGCACCTTATTTTACTTTCTTATTAACTTACTTATGTGTTCTTTTAATATGATAAAAATACCAGAATTACCCATAGTTATTTTTAACTTTATAATATCCGCCGCAAGAATAATCAGCTTATCCTTTATGGTAGTATTATTGACGTTAATTATATTCATAGCCTATGCCAAAGTTCTCAATAAAACCTGTGATTTTAGTTTTAAAATTGCGATAGGAAATGGTGTTTCAGAAATTCATACCGGACCTGATAACAGTAAATAATAAAAAAACCGCTGCCGGAGAATAATACCGGCAGCGGTTTTTATAATGACTGAAATAAATTACTTCTTATCGCCCAGTAAAACAGATTCCAGCGCAATAGTGATCATTTCATTAAAAGTAGTCTGACGTTCTTCTGCCGGTAAATTTTCACCGGTACGGATATGGTCAGAAACAGTACAGATAGTCAGCGCTTTCGCTCCGAATTCCGCTGCTACGCCATAAATACCGGCAGCTTCCATTTCCACGCCCAGGATGCCGTATTTTTCCATCACGTCAAACATTTGCGGGTCCGGCGTATAGAATAAATCTGCAGAGAAGATATTACCGACACGCGCCGGAATACCGGCAGTTTCAGCAGCTTCAACGGCATTGCGTACCAGGCCGAAATCCGCGATAGCCGCGAAGTCGTTATCCTTGAAACGCAGACGGTTCACTTTGGAATCCGTACTCGCACCCATCCCGATAACCACATCACGCAGTTTGACATCACGGCTGATAGCCCCGCAGGAGCCGACACGGATAATGGTTTTCACATCAAATTCGGTGATCAGCTCTTTGGCATAAATGGAGCAGGACGGGATACCCATACCGTGACCCATCACGGAAATACGGCGGCCTTTATAGGTTCCGGTAAAACCCAGCATGCCACGCACATTGTTAACCTGTTTAATATCTTCCAGAAAATTTTCTGCAATGTATTTTGCACGCAGCGGGTCGCCGGGCATCAGAACAACATCAGCAAAATCACCACGTTCAGCATTAATGTGAGGGGTAGCCATAAAAAAATCCTTTCAGTCAATCCAAAGGGAAAGGGCAGACTGACTGTCTGCCCGAAAAAAGAAACACATTACAGCATGTTTTTGCCGTAATCCATCGGGGATAAATTAAAATAGGACGCAACTGTCTGCCCGATATCCGCAAATGTTTCACGGTAGCCCAGTGAGCCCGGTTTGACTTTCGGTCCGTAAACCAATACCGGAATATGCTCGCGGGTATGATCGGTACCCGGCCAGGTCGGATCACAGCCGTGATCAGCGGTCAGGATCAGAATATCATCCTCTTTCACCAGCTTCAGCATTTCCGGCAGACGGCGGTCAAATAACTCCAGCGCTGCGGCATAACCGGCTACATCACGGCGGTGGCCGTAGGAGGAATCGAAATCAACAAAGTTGGTAAAGACGATAGTGTTATCGCCAGCCAGTTTCATCTCTTCCAGCGATGCGTCAAACAGCGCATCAATCCCGGTTGCTTTCACTTTTTTGGTGATACCCACATGGGCATAAATATCCGCGATTTTACCGATGGAGACCACTTCCCCCTGCTTTTCCTCCGCCAGCTTTTGCAGCATGGTGGCTGACGGCGGCTCTACCGCGTAGTCGTGACGGTTGCCGGTACGTTCAAATGAACCGGCTTTTTCGCCGGTAAACGGACGGGCAATCACACGGCCGATGTTGTAACCGCCTTTGGTCAGTTCTTCACGGGCAATTTCACACAGCTCATACAGTTTTTCCAGGCCGTATGTTTCTTCGTGGCAGGCAATCTGGAAAACGGAGTCCGCAGAGGTATAGAAAATCGGTTTGCCGGTTTTCATATGCTCTTCGCCGAGCTGATCTAAAATCACGGTGCCGGATGAGTGGCAGTTACCGAGATAGCCCGGCAGATTGGCGCGTTTAACGAGAATATCCAGTAATTCCTGCGGGAAGCTGTTTTCATGATCGCTGAAATAGCCCCAGTCAAACAGAACCGGTACACCGGCAATTTCCCAGTGACCGGACGGGGTATCTTTACCGGAAGATAATTCCCCGGCGTAGCCGTATGCGCCGATGATCTCTGCATCTTTATCCAGACCTTCCGGGAAATGCCCGGTGGATTCTTCTGCGGCTTTCCCCAGTCCCAGACGGGACAGATTCGGCAGATGCAGCGGCCCTTTACGGCCTTTGTCTGCTTCACCGCGGGCACAGGCCTGTGCGATATGACCTAACGTGTCAGCACCGGTGTCGCCGAAATCAGCGGCATCATGTGCGGCGCCGATACCGAATGAATCCAGCACCATAATAAATGTACGTTTCATACTTCTCTCCTGTGTCAGATCACGTCAGGATGCAGGGCTCCGCGTGAATAACAAAATTGTTCTTATTCGCTGATCCGGCGGTAAATCAGCGGGGTATCCGTAACCGGGTGTTCACTCAGTGTGATGGCCTGACGTACTGCCTGAGCCGCTTCATTCCACGCTTCTTCATTATTGGCATGGATCATCGCCAGCGGCATCTGTCCGTCCGCAATACTGTTGATCGGCGCAATATCACTTAACCCGACGCTGTAGTCAATCGGATCGCTTGCTTTACGGCGTCCGCCGCCCAGTGCAACAACCGCCATGCCCAGTGCGCGGGTATCCATCGCGGTGACAATGCCTTCAGTTTCAGCATAGACCGGTTTGCTGAGTACTGCCGATGGCAGATAGTGCGAATAGCGTTCGATAAAATCAGCCGGTCCGCTCTGTGCGGCTACCATCCGGCCGAAAATTTCCGCCGCTTTGCCATTATCCAGCACACGCTGCAGTTTTTCTTCCGCCTCTGTGCGGTCAGCCGCCAGTCCGCCGGAGACCAGCATCTCTTTGCACAGTGCCATGGTAACGTCATACAGACGCGGATTGCGGTACTCACCGGTCAGGAAACGCACCGCTTCACGCACTTCCACCGCATTACCGGCACTGGAGGCCAGCACCTGATTCATGTCAGTCAGCAGTGCGGTCGTCCGGCAGCCCGCGCCGTTGGCAACCTGTACGATCGCCTGCGCCAGCTGCTCTGATAATTCATATGTCGGCATAAATGCCCCGGAGCCCACTTTCACATCCATCACCAGCGCATCCAGGCCTTCAGCCAGTTTTTTGCCGAGGATAGAGGCGGTGATAAGCGGGATTGAATCTACGGTTGCCGTAATATCGCGGGTTGCATAAAAACGCTTGTCCGCCGGTGCCAGAGAGTTAGTCTGGCCGATAATCGCCACACCGGTCTCTTTGATGATGCGGCGGAAGGTTTCATCATCCGGGAAAATGTCAAAACCGGGAATCGCTTCCAGTTTGTCGAGCGTACCGCCGGTATGCCCCAGACCGCGGCCGGAGATCATCGGGATATAGCCGCCGCAGGCAGCGACCATCGGTCCGAGCATCAGAGAGGTTACATCCCCGACACCACCGGTGGAATGTTTATCCACAACCGGTCCCGGTAAATTAAGGTGTTTCCAGTCCAGAACCGATCCGGAGTCCCGCATCGCCAGTGTCAGCGAGACGCGCTCCTGCGGGTTCATATCATGGAAATAAATAGTCATCGCCAGCGCCGCAATTTGTCCCTCAGAGACTGAATTATCACGTACGCCGTTAATAAAGAAACGAATTTCCTCATCAGAGAGCGGATGTCCGTCCCGTTTTTTGCGGATAATTTCCTGAGCCAGAAACACGGTGTTCTCCTTAAAAATACCGGATCCGTCCCGGTACCTGAGGTGCCGGGTTAATCAAAAAACCGGACTGCAAAGCAGCCCGGTAAATGTGATTAATACTTGCTGTCAGATTTGGCGTCTGCATAGCCCAGCGTATTAAGCAGGCTGGCCAGCAGGCTGGATGCGCCAAAGCGGAAGTGACGGGAGTCGGCCCAGCCTTCCCCCATGATGCGGTCAGCCATCGCCAGATACTGCGCGGCTTCTTCCGCAGTGCGGACACCACCGGCCGGTTTGAAACCAACGGTTTTACCAACACCCATATCACGGATCACTGTCATCATGATTTCCGCGGTTTCCGGCGTGGCGTTGACCGGGACTTTACCGGTGGAGGTTTTAATAAAGTCAGCACCGGCTTTGATGGAGATTTCAGATGCCTGACGAATTAATGCCGGATCTTTCAGCTCACCGCTTTCGATGATCACTTTCAGCAGTACATTGTGTTTGGCACAGGCTTCTTTGCAGGCTTTTACCATATCAAAACCAACCTGCGTATTACCGGCCATCAGAGCACGGTACGGGAATACCACGTCCACATCATCTGCGCCGTAGGCAATCGCAGCATTGGTTTCCGCCAGCGCGATTTCAATATCATCATTACCGTGCGGGAAATTGGTGACAGTTGCGATACGCACTTCCGGCGTCCCCTGCTCACGCAGAACTTTACGGGCTAACGGGATAAAACGCGGATAAATACAGACAGCCGCAGTCTGGCCTGCCGGACTTTTCGCCTGATGACACAACGCAGTGACTTTCGCGTCAGTATCATCATCATTCAGGGTGGTTAAATCCATTAAAGACAACGCGCGCTGCGCTGCGGCGGTTAAATCGGTCATAAAACTCTCCAACGTATGTCTGCGCCATTAGCGGGCAGACGCAATATCTGAACGATGCAAAATGTGTTGGCGAGCGGGACTTGGTTCCGTGAAGACGTTGCCTCTCTTGTGATAAGAGTTAACGCAGAGGTCCTTCTCACCGCGCTGTAATACAGGTGACTGTAAACAGAACACCGAATCCGTTATAAGGTATCCATGCCTTATTGGAGCATGTCTTGGCACTATAATACGTGCCTTTCATCACGTTTATATAACGGCATTTACATCAATACATACAGTTATGTGATAAAAATCACAATAACAGCCTGATATGCACAAAATAACAGCACATATTCACAGCATAGTATAGCGCAGGAAACAGATAGACAGGGAGAGACAGAAAGACAAGTACACCGAATCAGTAAAACGCACAGGTGAACCGGATTCACCTGTGCGGGAGGAGCAGTTACAGTGCCAGGAAGAAGCCGGCGATGGTTGCACTCATCAGGTTGGAGAGTGTACCGGCCATTACCGCTTTCATACCCAGACGTGCCACGTCTTTACGGCGGTTAGGCGCCATACCGCCCAGGCCGCCCAGCAGGATCGCGACTGAAGACAGGTTGGCAAAGCCGCACAGTGCAAAGGAGATAATCGCTTTGGTGTGATCAGACAGCGGCTGTAAACCGGCAGCAATAACCTGCGCATCCGGCTTCATGTATTCACCGAAGTTCATGAAGGCAACAAATTCGTTGACCACAATTTTCTGTCCGATAAACGAACCGGCAGTCATCGCCTCATTCCACGGTACACCGATCAGGAAAGCAATTGGTGAGAAGAGCCAGCCGAGGATCAGTTCCAGTGACAGCTGCGGATAGTCAAACCAGCCGCCGACACCGCCTAAGATCCCGTTGATTAACGCGATCAGCGCAATAAACGCCAGCAGCATTGCACCTACGTTCAGCGCCAGTTGCATACCGGAAGATGCACCGCTTGCCGCCGCATCAATGATGTTGGCAGGGCGCTCTTCTTCCGCCATACCGGCCATGGCTTCGGTACGGTCATCAAAGTGCTCGGTCTCAGGTACCATCAGTTTCGCAAACAGCAGACCACCCGGTGCCGCCATAAAGGATGCTGCGATCAGGTACTCCAGCGGAACGCCCATCTGCGCATACCCGGCGAGAACAGAACCGGCCACGGATGCCAGACCACCACACATTACCGCGAACAGTTCGGAATTGGTCATCCCGGAGATATACGGACGCACCACCAGCGGGGCTTCTGTTTGTCCCACAAAGATGTTGGCTGTCGCGGACAGGGATTCGGTACGGGATGTGCCCAGCAGTTTCTGTAAGCCGCCGCCGAGAATTTTAATCACAAACTGCATAATACCGAGGTAATACAGAACAGCAATCAGCGAGGAGAAGAACACAATAACCGGCAGAACACGCAGGGCAAAGACGAAACCGCCGCCGCCGAATACCTCAAACATTTTGTCAGAGACCAGGCCGCCGAAAATGAAGTCCATCCCTTTCTGGCCGTAGCCGATAACACTGGCGACACCGTCAGACATTGCAAGGAGGATTTTGCGTCCCATCGGGACATAAAGAACCAGCGCGCCGATCAGCACCTGAATAATAAAGGCACCGATAACAGTCCGCAGTTTGATTGCCCGGCGATCACTGGAAAACAGTACTGCGATAAAGATCAGCACTGCCATCCCGACCAGACTCATAAGGAGTTGCATGGAAGTATCCCTGTTCACGATAATGAAGATTAATAGTCCTGTTCCGCATGCAGCTCAGAGCAGGACCCTGTGGCGCTGATTATACCCGGTCAGTCCGGTTAACAATCAACTTGCGTCACAAATAACGACTGAAAAAAGTAACAAAAAATACGAAAACATGATGACAATCACATTATTGAACTGTTTTTCTCTGAAAAATCCCTGAGAATCCGGGAATTGACGGATATTTAATCAGATAACTAACATGAAATAACATCTGCTTACAATTGTAGGTGATTTCAGGTGTTTTGGCACACGGAATACCGGCTGCAACAGAACAAAATCGGGGGAAAATCGATTCAGGAATCTTAATCAGATGATTGCAGGGAAAAAAGTGTACAGCTATTGCGATAAATCTGAGCAGCAATGTCCTCCGGAGATTCACTGCGCAGTGAACAGAGCACCTCAAACGTACGGACAATCCGCTCCGGGCGGTTCGGTTCGCCCTGAAAACCGCTGAGCGGCATATCCGGAGCATCAGTTTCCAGTAATAACGCAGAAAGCGGGAGCTGTGCGATTGCCCGCCGGGTTTTCTGCGCCCGCTCATAAGTAATCGTACCGCCGACGCCGATGTAATACCCCAGTTTCACAAACGCATCTGCCTGGGCAAAACTGCCTGCAAAACCGTGAACCACACCACCGCGGGGAACCGGATGGCGGCGCAGAACAGCCGCCAGCGTGTCATGGGTTTTACGGGAATGCAGAATAACCGGTTTATCCGCCCGCGCAGCTAACTTCAGCTGAGCGATAAAAAAATCAAGCTGCTTATCCCACTGCGGGTCGTCCATATAGCGATCCAGACCGATCTCCCCGACAGCCGCGCATTCTGCTCCGCTTTCGCTGATCAGCAACTCAAGCTGTTCCAGATGCGCTGGTGTATGTTCCGCAATATAAAGCGGATGCAGACCGAATGCGGCATGCAGGCGGGGAGGCTCACTGCCGGATGAGCGGCATAACCCGGCGACAGTACCGAGATTCCAATGACTGACCGCCGGGATAATAATATCAGTCAGCCCGGCCTGTGCCGCTGCGGCTTTGTGACGGGCAAGGTCATCCGTAAAAAACGGAAAATCAAAATGGCAGTGAGTATCAATAAATGACATTTATTTAATCCGCCGGCTTTTCTGGTGAGTGTCCCGGTGAATATTCCGGTGAGTGTAATACTGCTGCGGAGCCATCAGTAACCGGTAATTGTGAATCATTGTCGTTAGAAGCAGGCGGAACACGCAGTACAGATGTCCGTACCGGCTCATAAGCTGCCCAGCGGTTACCGAGTGTTGCAAGAAAATAGCGTCCGCTGCGGCGGCCCAGGCGGTAATCCTGCATCAGGGTTTTTACCCGGCTGCCGAGTGCATTGCTCGCCAGCGGCGCATTCGGATAAATTTCGGCAATTTCAACACCCGGCGGCGGTGACTGAATAAACTTTTGTGTCCGGTAATAGCTTTTGGCGTGCTGTTTCATCATCGCCACCATCCGCTTCAGATGACTTTTTTCCAGCCAGCGCTCCATGCGTTTCACCCACTCCGGCGTGTAATAGAGCTGTGACGGGACAGTACGGATCACCACAATCCGGGTAGCCCCCCGCCGCCATGCCTCAATAACCGGCACGGCATCGCTGATCCCCCCCGTCATGATATGTAATGCCGTCAATCTCCACCCCTTCGCGGTAAAACCCGGGGATGGCGCTGGACGCTTTGATATATTCCAGCCAGTCTCCGGCCTGCGGACTAAAATAGGCGGCATCCAGATTATCCGCCCGGCTGGCACACATATAAAACTCCTGCCCCTGCTCAAAACGCCGCAAGGCATGTGCGATATCCAGCGGGCATTCCGCCGACGTCGTGTTAATCAGCCAGTCGAGATCAATAAGATTGCCGCCGCGGATAAAACGCAGCGGATTAAAGAATTGTTTATCAGTGGTATAACGGGTAATGATATGACGGGCATACCCGCGCTGGCCGCACAGATATGCTGACAGGTTTTGCGCACCGGCAGATGTCCCTATCAGTAAGTCAAACGGGTTAAACCCGGCTTTAAGGAATTCATCCAGCACACCGGCTGTAAAGATCCCGCGCTGTCCGCCGCCTTCGCAGACCAGCGCCAGTTTTCCGGTTGCCTGAAGCGGATCAGGCAACCAGGCCAGTGGTGCGATTTTCCCGGGTGTCACCGGGATATACGTTCCCATTCTCTCATCCCCCGGCACGAACAGCCGGCCGGTTATTTATACTGTCCGATGCTGACTTCCACCGCACGGACGCCGGGAATACCTTTGGCAATATTAATAATCTGTGTACGCTGAGCCTCTGTGGTGACAAACCCGGAGAGATACACAGTACCATTAATGGTTTTCACCGCGATATCATTACTGTCAATGCCATCAGCGCTTAACAGCTGACCGCGGATTTTGGCGGTAATCGTGCTGTCATCCACCAGCAGTGAGGCATCTTTTACCGCACCGTCAAATTTCTGCTCCGCTTGTTTACCCAGATCTCCAGCAGACTGAGAAGCACTGTCCCACGCCTGTCCGGCTTTCTGACTCAGGGATTCTTCCGCCATTGCGGATGCACTGAACAGCGCACCGCTGACCAGCAGGACGGCCAGTGATTTCATGGTATTGCGCATTATCTTATCCTTCTTCATTTTCATGATGAACATAATCTCTCCGTCAGTGTATCTTAACTCCGGCATAAAAAAAAACGCGCCCGGAGGCGCGCTGAGATTGCTGACAAAGCAGGATAAAACGCGGTTTTCCTGCTTTGTATTATCAGCCGAAAATCAACAGATTGATTTTCCTGGTTTATTTTTACAACCTCTGGCGGTCGTCGCCAACCCCTGCGGGTTTGTCAACGGCCTGAACGCGCCCGGAGGCGCGTTATTTTTCTGTCAGTGCTCACGGGTTTTGTGGAAGCTCACATCCGGATAGCGTTCTGCGGTGAGATTCAGGTTCACCATCGTCGGTGCGATATAAGAAAGGTTATCGCCGCCGTCGAGTGCCAGATGCAGTTCGTTTTTGCGTTTGAACTCTTCCAGTTTTTTCGCATCGTCACATTCCACCCAGCGGGCGGTAGAGACGTTAACCGCCTCATAAATAGCTTCGACGTTGTACTCGCTTTTCAGACGGGCAACCACCACATCAAACTGAAGCACACCCACCGCCCCGACAATCAGGTCGTTGTTTGCCAGCGGACGGAAGACCTGTACCGCGCCTTCTTCAGACAACTGAACCAGCCCTTTGAGCAGCTGTTTCTGTTTCAGCGGATCGCGCAGACGGATACGGCGGAACAGTTCCGGTGCAAAGTTAGGGATACCGGTGAATTTCAGAATCTCGCCCTGTGTGAAGGTATCACCAATCTGAATAGTACCGTGGTTATGCAACCCGATGATATCGCCGGGATACGCACAATCCACATGCGCACGGTCACCGGCCATAAAGGTCAGCGCATCAGAAATCACGACATCTTTTTTGAGACGCACCTGATGCAGTTTCATCCCTTTTTCATACACACCGGACACAATGCGCAGGAAAGCCACGCGGTCACGGTGTTTAGGATCCATATTGGCCTGAATTTTAAACACAAATCCGGTGAATTTGTCTTCTTTCGCCGTCACTTCGCGGACATCGGTCTGACGCGGCATCGGTGCCGGTGCCCAGGAAACCAGGCCGTCCAGCATATGATCCACCCCGAAATTCCCCAGTGCGGTACCGAAGAAGACCGGTGTCAGTTCACCGGCGAGGAACAGTTCCTCATCGAATTCATGGGATGCGCCCTGCACCAGTTCCAGTTCATCACGCAGTTGCGCCGCCAGCTCTTCACCGACAGCAGCATCCAGATCCGGGTTATTCAGCCCTTTTACGGTGCGGACTTCCTGAATGGTATGCCCCTGACCGGTCTGATACAGATAAGTTTCATCGCGGTACAGGTGATAGACCCCTTTGAACAGCTTACCGCAGCCGATAGGCCAGGTGATTGGCGAGCAGGCAATTTTCAGCTCGTTTTCCACCTCATCCAGTAACTCCATCGGGTCACGGATATCACGGTCAAGTTTGTTCATAAAAGTCAGGATCGGCGTATCACGCAGACGGGTAACTTCCATCAGCTTACGGGTACGATCTTCGACCCCTTTTGCCGCATCGATAACCATCAGACAGCAGTCAACCGCCGTCAGGGTACGGTAGGTATCTTCGGAGAAGTCTTCATGCCCCGGGGTATCCAGCAGGTTTACCAGTGCATCGTGATACGGGAACTGCATCACCGATGTGGTGATAGAGATCCCGCGCTGTTTTTCCATCTCCATCCAGTCAGATTTGGCGTGCTGGTTAGAGCCGCGGCCTTTGACCGTACCGGCTTTCTGGATAGCCTGTCCGAACAGCAGGACTTTTTCGGTAATAGTAGTTTTACCGGCATCGGGGTGCGAAATGATCGCAAAGGTGCGGCGCTTGGCCACTTCCTGTAAAAATGCATTATTTGACATCTGAGTGTTCTTCTGGGGCTGCGGGACAGAAACACGCGGTTCCCGCCCCTGATTTCTCATTAATGGCGCTTATTTTCGCCCGGATTGCCCCGTGAGACAACAAAAGCCTGAAAAATGCCCCGGGTTCAGTTATCAAGCAGGCAGATGCAGGCGACCGCATCACTCATCTGACAACGATCCATCAGTGCCAGCAAGTACGTATTAATATCACCCATATGCATTTTCAGGGCAAAATAGGCGCCCATCAGCAACTGCACATCACTTTCTTTCAGGGGCCGTTTTTCCGTTGCCGCCAGTGCCGCCAGATTGGTGCGCAGATAAAAATAATCCATCACCAGCAGACTGAAATGAGACATTGCATTACGGGTACCGGTAACCTCACCGGTGAAATTATCCGCGTGCGGAAACTGGCTGTGATACAGCAGATAAGAAAACAGATTGCGCAGTGAGTACGGTTCATTCAGACAGCTGTTCTGCTGCTGTACCTTCCATTCCGCCCGCAGACGCGCCATGTTTTCTTCTGTGCGTTCTGTGGTCTGCTGCTCATCCATTCCCAGTTGGTTCAGCGTGTTGATATAGGTGGAGAGTAAAAAAGTACCGCTGCGGGACAGTTTCGGGATAAATTTACCGTAAACACTCAGCACTGCGGTCTGAAAACTGACCGGATGCGGCAATGCTCTGCGTTCTGCTGTCAGTTCCCCGTTTTCCGTTGCATTGAGCAGAAATTCATACACGCCCTGAATACGGTCAAAATTCGCCTCAATGTCATAACTGAGTTTACTGATAAACGTCAGCAGCTGCATAACGGCATAGAGGTTATCCTCAAACTCCGGTGACGGTGCCTGCACCAGATTCAGACACCAGAGATACACCAGGTATTGCGGATCAGTCAGTGCCGCGTCATCAGGTACTTTTTTCAGATACAGGTCTTCTTCCGTCAGCTGCATGGCATCAGCGGAAAACAGCAACTGGCGGACAACTTCCGGACAGGAGAGTGACAAACGTTTAAATGTCGCATTCTGATATTTTGCTTCACTGCGCGGATACTCACGGCAGGTATCACTCATCGCGGAAGGCCCGAGTTTACTGTAGATCCCGCACAGGCGTTTTTCCGTCAGAAACGGGCACTGTTTTTCGTCAGTCAGCCGGATATAGGCATATGCATTGGTGCGCTCTGATTTAAGCACATGTTCCTGAGAAATCTGTTTAATCTCAATGCTGTCAGCACTGTGATATTTTTTATAGGTTTTCTTATCAATACTGATAAACCAGTCCTGGCAGCAGTGCGAAAGACACTCAGAACCGGCGCATTCAAAGCGCCGGATAAATATCGGTGTGATAATTTTATGGATAAACATGAGGAGGCGTACCTGTGATAGATATATACCATCACGGTAGCACGCAGAAAATTACCGAAAAGGATAAAAAAACACCGTTTTATCCGGTTTATCCTGCTATTACATTCCGAAACTCAGATAAAGCGCCATAATCAGCGCATCTTCTTTGCCCTGCGCCGCCGGATAATAATTCTTCCGGACAGAAACCTCATTAAAACCGAGCGATTCATACAGCGCAATCGCCGGTCTGTTTGACGCCCGGACCTCCAGCCAGAGTGTCGCAATCCCTTTTGCGGTCAGATCCTCAATCACTTTTTCCAAAAGCTGACGGCCATAGCCTTTTCCCTGATGTTCAGGTGAAACGGCAATGTTAAACAGTGTTGCTTCATCCAGCACAGTCTGATTGATAGCGAATCCGGCCAGTTCCCCGTCTGTTTCCAGCTTCAGGTTATGGTAGCGTTCGCCGTGATTACTGCGGAATGTGGCGTCACTCCAGGGATAGGCGTGAGCGGCCTGCTCAATACGGAATGCGGCGGCAAAATCAGCGGGAAGCAGCGGTGACAGCGTGATCATAATGATAAATTTGTGTCCATAAACCCCGTTTTGCCTGCGCATCCTGATACAGATCGGCAATACGGGGTGAGTGTAATGAAGGCAGTGAATCCGGCAGTTCAGCTTCCGTTCCCGGCAGCCAGCACAGGCAATTTGTCTGCGCCGGGATACTCTGTACATTATCCGGCGTGATGCAGTAAACATCTTCCGCCGTGATATTCAGGCTGCGAAATATATCGCTGAGTAAATCACAGGTGAGATCTGCCTGCTCATCGGTTATGATCAGCAGACGTGCCGAAGCCGGGATCTGTACAGACAGCTCCCCTTTCAGGCGCTGCGGCTGACGCAGCGTCCATTGGGTGATCCCCATCTGAGCCAGCATTCTGTCTCGTCGCGTCATAATGTATCCCTGAAATAACAAACGACACTATCTTAGCAAAGCGCGCTGCCCGCGCCAATGCTGCCGAATTATGATTTACAGGAGTTAACGGATGTCCATGCTTACCCCGGCCAGTGAAGTGATTTTACGTCATGCAGACGAATTTACCGGGAGCCGTGTCCTGCTTGCCGGGGACATTCAGGATCCCCTTGCCGCACAGCTTTCCGCACAGTCAGTGTATGTCAGCACCAGTCAGTATCATCAGTGGCAGGCTTTGCGTGCACCGCTGGGTGATCGCGCTGCCTTTGCACTGACTGTCAGCCCGGAAGCGGCTGCACAGTGCGACACACTGATCTATTTCTGGCCGAAGAGTAAACAGGAAGCCCTGTTCCAGCTGACGCAGATTTTTTCCTGTCTGCCGGTTGGCAGCAATATTTTTATTGTCGGTGAAAACCGCAGCGGTGTCCGCAGTGCGGAAAAAATGACAGAGCCGTTCACGGCACTCCGTAAAATCGACAGCGCCCGCCGCTGCGGTCTTTATTACGGTGAACTGACCACGCCGGCACACTTTGCCCTGAAAGAGTGGTTCGGCAGTTATACCGCAGAAGGTGCGCAAATCGTGACGCTGCCGGGGGTATTCAGTCAGGATAATATTGATGTCGGCAGTGCGCTGCTGCTGGAATCACTGAACCAGCCGGTGACCGGCTCACTGCTGGATATCGCCTGCGGCAGTGGTGTTATCGCAACCGTACTGGCTAAACGCAATCCGGGACTGACCCTGACACTCAGTGATGTCTCTGCCGCCGCTCTTGAGGCCGGACGCGAAACGCTGGTGCACAATCAGCTGGAAGGGCGTGTTATCGCCAGTGATGTGTATTCTGATATCAGCGACCGCTATGACTGGATCGTCGCTAACCCGCCGTTCCACGACGGACTGAACACCAGCTACAGCGCGGCACAACGCCTTATCTCCGGTGCCAAAGCCCGACTGAACCGCGGCGGAAAACTCTGCATCGTGGCGAACGCCTTTTTGCCGTACCCGGATCTGCTGGACAGCACGTTTGGTCAGCATAAGGTGCTGGCACAAACCGGCAAATTTAAGATCTACCTGGCCACAAATGCCTAATAATTAAGCGAAGTCACCAATTTTGATAAAAAATTATTGACGGCGCGGATAAAACCGCTAAAATCCGCCTCCATGCTATCAGTAACAAGATAGTTCTGAATTGCGAGGGTGGCGGAATTGGTAGACGCGCTAGCTTCAGGTGTTAGTGTCCTTACGGACGTGGGGGTTCAAGTCCCCCCCTTCGCACCAATCAGATCTTATCACACACAACTGACAGCAGATTGAATGACAGTACCTGCGAGGGTGGCGGAATTGGTAGACGCGCTAGCTTCAGGTGTTAGTGTTCTTACGGACGTGGGGGTTCAAGTCCCCCCCTTCGCACCACTGTTATGACAATCTTCTGCAATAATCTTTACTTCCGGATATCACATCCTCAGATGCTCAAACCAGAGCAGACTTCCCAGAACAAATGCAATACCTGCCGGAATCAGCAGGAAATGACGCAATACGCGGTTATACAGCATCGGCATTGTCAGCAGAATCACCACCGCTAATGCAATGCGGGCAGCATCCTGTTCATGCCCCTGTGATAAAAACAACACGACCGGTATCAGCGCCAGCATCATGCCACCGACTCCGGTTAACTGCTGCCAGAAAAACGATGAAAGCGGGTGTTTGATTTGCATCACAGCCACTCCTTACAATAACGAAATGAGAATCATTCCTGTTATCATAAATAATCTGCTGCCCGTTGCAACCGCTTTTTCACATAAAATGCAAAAAAGGTGTATGATTATATACCTTAAAATCATACACCTATAATTAATGCGTCTATAAATTGACCGGATATTAATGTGTTAAATGATCAGTCACGGAAAAAAAACACGAAATGGATATCTTCCGGTTCAAGGGCAAACAGCGCCGGGTCCGGCTTTGCAATCAGTTCGCATCCCGGGTGCTGATAAAAATGCACGGTATTTTCTGACGGAATGGATGAAATATAAAACCCTTTCGCGCCCATCTCTTTTGCCGCTGTTTTACAGCAGGCAAAGAGCTGACGCTGCGCAGAGAGCACCAGTTCACCTTTCTGATGCAGGTACAGATGTTCAATCAGTTCAGTCCGGTCGATTGACCAGACCTGCGGAATCTCCTGCCGTTCAAGCAGTCTCGTGAGAAGTGTCATCATTTGTTGTCTCTGCTTTTATATCTGCGACACCTTCTAACACATGATAGGCCACAGAGCAAAACAGAGAATTCAGACGCTTCATATCCCCCAGCAGCCCGATATGTAACCGGCTGCTGCCGATACTCTGCAGATTATTGACATGCAGCCGTTCCACGTGAGCAAAAGAATAACGCTGATTCAGCAGACGGAACCGGTGTTTTGCCCGGCGCAACCGCCGCGCATTATCCACATCCCCGGACACAAACACTGACATCGCCAGATTAAGGTTATTTTGCAGCCGCGACATCATGGTGGTCAGTTCACTGTAGCCGTCTTTTGAGAAGATGCGCTGCGGATCAGCAGTCTGATTCGCCACATCGTGCGACATCCGCCCGATAATCAGGGAAGACTGCTGAAGCGACATCGCGGTATCAATCACTTCCGCCCAGCGCCGGGAATCACTCTCTCCCAGCTCAGTCTGCTGCAACTGCGCCAGATAGAGCTTGATACTGCTGTGCAGCAGTTCCGCTTCCTCTTCCAGATGGCCGATCAGCCGTTTCTGTTCACCTTTTCCCGCAAGCTGGCTGTCAAAACGCTGTAACATCTGCTCAATCACATCCCCCAGCCGCAGGGTTTCCCGTACCGCATTGGCGAGTGCGAGAGACGGCGTATCCAGTGCGCTCTGATCCAGATAACGGGGGGCCGCCGTGTCTTCTGCCGCCTCCGGTTCAGCGACCAGCCGCTGACACAATCGTGCCATCGGTTTTACCAGTGCCAGCATCAGCACACAGCGGGCCAGGTTATACACAACATGGAACCAGATAACCACTTCCGCCGCCGGCAGATTGTACTGGCCGATCCAGAGTGCCAGCGGTTTTACCCACGGCAGTACCAGCACACAGCCAATCAGCTTGAAAAACAGGCTGCCGAGCATGACCTGACGGGCAACGGCATTCTGGCCCCGGCTGCTCATCAGCGCCAGAAAACCGCTGCCGAGATTGGAACCGATCACTATCGCCAGACTGATATGCAGCGGCACCAGACCGGTGGCACTCAGAGTGGCTGTCAGCAGAACCGCCGCCAGGCTGGAATAACTGACCATGGCGAACAGCGCGCCCACCAGCAGAGCCAGCACCGCATCCCCGCTCAGTGAAGTAAAAACGGCCTGAACCGCAGAAGCCTGTGTAATCGGCTCTGCGGAGGTAACGATCAGCTGAAGTGCCAGAAGAATCAGACCCAGCCCGATACCAACACGCCCGAGCTGCCCTGTCCGGCTCTTTTTCTGACTGAGAAACGTGCTGACCCCCGCCAGAATCAGCAGTGGTGATAACCAGGAGAGGTCAAACGTCAGTACCCGCGCCATCAGCGCCGTTCCGACATCAGCCCCCAGCATAATCACCAGTGCGGGCGGCAGTGCAATCATGCCCTGCGCCACAAATGAGATCACCAGCAATGCGGTGGCGTTACTGCTCTGCACCAGTGCAGTCACACCCAGACCGGCCAGAAACGCCCGTGATGTTTTCCGGATGCTTTTTCCGAGCAGACTCCGCAAATCCGCACCAAAAACGCGCATAATCCCGGTCCGGACAATATGTGTCCCCCAGACCAGCAGCGCAACGGATGAAAGAAGATGGAGTAATGTCAGCATAATGTTTTCGTCAGCCTGGTGTTGTCATTAGTATGGTGTTCCCGTTAAAACGATCAGATCAACGGTATATCACACGATCACCGTGTCACAATGTGATAATAGTAATAAACACCGCTGCCATCAGAAGAAAAAAATCGCATAAAACACACAGTTTTACGGAATACAGGATGTCTGTCCCCGGGCGGAGACATCGGATAAGTATACCTTATGGTAAATATATTTCAAAAATCATCATGTTACAAAAGATAATAAAAAACCGCCGGTACAGAGTACCGGCGGCAGCCACTGCTGAAATCAGCAAAATAATACCATCAACGTAAAACCATCAACGTAATACCATCAACGTAAAACTATCAACATGAAGAAAAGCATTTCAGAACATTGTGAATATCAGGTACCGCAGATTACTTCAGTTCCATCGCATCCCGCATGGTGAAGAATAAATCTGTCTGATCCGTCAGACCTACCACATTCGCCGCCCCCGGACCGTATGCCGCCACACGCAGCTGGGCACCCGTATGCTCCTGCGAATCTGATTCCGAGTTACCGTAGTTGACTGCCATCACGCTGCCGTCTTTGGTCAGCAGTGCCTGAGTCAGCCCCGGTGATACCACATCAGCTTCAATAATCTGACTGGAATGGGCATGGTCAGCGGTGACAATCACCAGTGTATCACCATGTTTTTTGGCGTATTCCATACCGATTTGTACCGCTTCATCCAGTGCAACGGTTTCGCCGATCTGACCACAGGCATTTGCAGCGTGATCCTGTTTATCGATAGATGCGCTTTCCACCTGTAAGAAGAAACCGTTTTCGTGATCTTTCAGCAGGTCAACGGCTTTTTCCGTCATCTGAGCCAGTGTCGGTGCATCCGGGTCAAGTTTTGAGTTTGGTTTGCACTCCACCACCGGCTTATCGAGACTGCCGCGGTAAGAGGCTTTCGGACCTTCCCACGCGACTTCCATATTGCCGTCACTGAATAAACCGAGTACCGGTTTATCCTGATTTGCCGCTTTTATATCCGCCAGTGATTTAGCATCTTTGACGACCAGATAACCCCGTGCCGCGGCCTGCTCTTCCAGCGTTTTCCCGGCATATTCACCGGCTTTCGCTGTCTGACGGAAACTCTTCGCCCCGCCGCCGAGTGTGACATCCGCGCGGGCATTCAGCAGTTGCTCACTGATAGAGCCCAATCCGCCGTTTTCCAGGGCATCGGCACTGCAACGCTCAGCCGTTTCTTCCGGACCGTAGCATTTACGCTGGCTGATATGAGAGATCAGGGCTGCCGGCGTGGCATCCTGAATTTCAGAAGTGGTGACATTCCCGGTCGCTTTGCCGTTTTTCTTTGCCAGCTCGAGAATCGTGGTGTGCGGTTTGCCGGTGACATCAATGCCCAGCGCTCCGTTATAGGTTTTCACGCCGGATGCCCAGGCTGTCGCGGACGCGGCGGAGTCAGTAACATAATTCGGTTTCTGTGTTTTTTTATCGAGCGCATATGTGGTGTACTGACCGGTCAGCGGCAGGGCATCAATCCCTTTAAACACACCGCCTGCACCCTCTGCGTAGTTACGCGCCACGGTAATTTCGGAATCCCCCATACCGTCGCCGATAAACAGAATCACATTTTTTGCTTTAGTCTGACCGATAGCCGCTTTCAGCGCCTCAGTCTGATCGGACGACAGGCGGCGTGCACCGCCGAACTCCGTGATATTGCCTTTCGCAGCGCGATCCTGTGCCAGAATGGCATCTGCATTCCCTGCGGCAACCGCCGGTAATGCAGAACCTGTCAGCAGTGCCAGAACGGCGGCCGCAACCCGTGTTTTCATCGTCGCATGAAGCATGAGCAGAATCCTTGTCATTAATAAAATTATCAGTTATCAACGCAGGACAGCCTAATCCGCTCTTATGACATCAGCGTGACACTATTGTGACCCCTTTGTGTCAGTCAGGTGTATCAGTCCGGACTGCAGCGTTTCACACCATGAAACATAATCATGCCCGCCCGGACGCTCCTCACGAACAACGTTATAGCCTTTTTCCTGTAACACCTGATGCAGTGCCCGGTTGTTATGTAAAATTCCGCCGGCACCGGCACGGGTTTCAAAAACACCGGCCTCCAGGAAAAACCGCAGCGGAAGTTTGTGAGTACCTGCAAACTCACGAATCAGCCATTCCGGTGGTTCTCCTTCAGGTGACCACCAATAGGAACCGGACATACTCAGCACATTACCGAAACGATGGGGTAATTTCATGGCATTCCAGGAAGAAGCCAGGCCGCCGTAACTGCTGCCGGAAATAATTGTCCGCGCCGCCGGGATATCAATACCCTGCTGAACAAGCCACGGCATCAGCTCTTTATCCAGAAACTGCGGAAACTGCTCATTCGGCGGCAATTCTTTGCCGCGCTGCTCACTGCTGATACTGTCCACCATCACCACATACAGCGGCGGAATTTCCCCGCGGGTCAGCCATTGGTCAATAAATGTGACGATATGATAGTTCTTGCGGTATATCTGCCCGTCAAACAGCACCAGCAGCCAGGGCTCTTTTCCCGGAACGGCCGGCGTGTAAACGGCAATTTCCCGCTGATTATTCAGGATCTGACTGCGCAGTGAATGTAATGCCACCGTGCCGGAAACCGGTTGCTGCCCGGCCGTCCGGAAATCACATATCCGGTTGTTATCCAATGCAATGATAGCATGACGGTTAAACTCATCTGCCCCGTCAGCCCCCGCACTCAGCGGATTACGCGGATCAGCCTGTGCAGTACTCAGCAGCGCTTTACGGCGGGCGCCTTCAACAGAACCGTCAAGCAACGGAATGTCGGGGGCAATTTTATACTGGCTGAATGTCCCGGCAGGGACAATATAGGAGCGATACCAGATATCAGTATCATTCAGTCTGGCCATCGGATCATGCTGCCCGGAAGGTGCACCAAGTATGTAAGCGTTCACTTTCGCACTACGCCAGAGGAAAGTGATTCGCTTGTGATGCTCATCATATTCCTCAACCAGCGGCGTTTCTGTCACTGCCTGCCAGAATGCAGAGGTATCACGCCCGTTGATCAGGGTTATCAGCTGCTGTAAACGCACGCTGTCCACCGGCAGAGAGATATTTTCAGCCACCGGCTGATATGAATAGTTTGTAAGTGCTAACTTCCATTCTGAACCGGGTACACCCTGCGGTGCCAGCGTCCAGGTGTCATCAAACGGTAACGTGAATGACACAGATTGCATTTCTGTGACAGGATTGTCCGTAATCAGTGTCCGGCGGGGTGTCATCTGACTGTCATAGAGTGACAAATCACGGATATTCTCACTTTCCGCGATCACAACCTGCTTTTCAGACAGCGGCACCTGCACACACGCCTGCCCATTGTGATCAAAAGTCCCGGTGACAATCATCGTCTGTTTCTCATCCGGAACAGACAATGACTGGCAGGAAGAAGAGGCCTGCGCGGAAAATGCGGAGAATGCCGCGCAGCAGAGCAGAGTTTTTTTCACGTCGCTGATCCTTCAAAATCAGTAATAATTATCATTATTATTTATCAGCTTCGTATTTTTATGTTACCGGCCGGAAAAGTCAAACTGCCAAATCAGGTAATTGCATGCCTTCCTGTTCCCCCGCAACCCAAACCGACGTACATACCTTCTCCAGTAACGCTTTATTATGACTGAACACCACCAGCCCGAGCGGCCGATTTTCCGATTCTTCAATCAGTACCTGCCAGACCTGCGCCTGAATATGTGCATCCAGCTGAGCGGTCACCTCATCAGCGATCAGAAAGCGGGTACGCGGGTCTAACGCCCGCAGCAGTGCAATTCTCGCCAGCTCGCCGCCGGACAGTTCATCCGGACGCCGTTCCAGCCAGTGAGACTCAATACAGAGCTTTTCCAGCCATTCCGCATCCGGTTTCCAGGCATCGTATAACCCGGCACCGGTTGTGCGGTACGGATTAAAACACTTCTCCGGATGCTGGGGCACCAGCTGCACCGGACAATAGCCGTTTTTCGGTACCGGCTTTCCGTCCAGCAGCAGCTCACCGGAATGCGGCTGCTGCCACTGTGCCAGAATCCGTCCCAGCGTTGTTTTACCAAACCCGCTGGGTGCGGAAATCCCCAGACGCTCCCCGGCATTCAGCCGGAAAGAAAAGCCATCCCACAATGTTTTCCCGCCCTGAATAACCTGTAAATCACGGACTTCGAACATACGCGCACCTCTCTGCTGATTCATCCCGTTATCATAACAATTAATTTCCCGCGGACACACGGCTTTCCGTCAGCAGTCCGATACACTCCTGTGCACCGCGTTTCAGCACATCTCCTTTCCGGCTGACGATATGCACCGGCAGCACCAGACCATTGCGGGTATTGCGGAATGACAGCACTTTCAGTGTACCGGCCGCCACATCTTCCCGGATCATGGATTCCGGCAGATTCCCCCAGCCGATACCGGCTTTAACCAGCCCCAGCGCCATCATAAAATTATCTGTCTGCCAGGTTTTCGTCGCCATCTGTGAACGCACATCACTGAGAGAATGGTGAAGACTGGCAATAACAATTTGTTTCGCCTGTACCAAATCCTCAATATAAACAGACTGTTGCTGTGAAAGAGAAGGATGTGCGGCAGAAATCGTGGCCACCAGGGCTTCATGGCCGATACAGTGAAACTGCTCAAGCGGGTCCACATACAGCCCGCCGAAGACCAGTGCCAGCTGGATACGCCCCTGATGCAGCAGCGGCAGAATGTCATCCTGTGATCCGGATAAAATTTCCGTCTTCAGCAACGGATAACGCTGATTCAGTATCTGCAATGCAGAAAACAGGCAATTCGGATTCACACAGGTTGCGACACCCACCGCCAGGGTACTCTCCACATCCTGTGTCAGTTCGCGGGTAAACACATTCAGCTGATGAATTTTATCGGTTATTTCTCTGGCATACGGCGCCAGCGCCATCGCCCTTTCAGTCGGAACCGGTGCCCGTCCTGATCGCTCAAATAACGCAAATCCCAGTTCCGCCTCCAGATTACTGACAGCCATACTGACAGCAGACGGCACGCGGTGCAGTGCTCTCGCGGCAGCTGAAAATGATCCCTTTTCCAGTACCGTCAGAAAGAGCTGTAAATTATCACTATTAAACGGCATATCCCCTCCTGCCTGTCAGAAAATCTGATAGTAGCTGACTTTTATTATCATCTCTATTGATTTACTTTCGCTGAATTCTTCACAGTAAGCAGCAGGATATAACTATGCAGGGTTTAAAACGAAAACTGGTCTTTATCACCACCTATGAACTCATCGGCTGGGCTATTTCATCAGTAGCACTGGCAGTCCTTTCCGGTAATTCCGCCGGTGTTACCGGGCCGCTGGCACTGGCTATTACCACCATCGCCGTCAGCTGGAATTTTATTTTTAATACCCTGTTTGAATTATGGGAATCCCGGCAGATCTCCCGTATCCGGACATTCCGCCGCAGACTGGTACACGCCGTTCTGTTTCAGCTGACACTGGTGGTTTTCCTTATTCCGCTGATTGCATGGTGGTTATCTGTAAGTTTAATACAGGCTTTCCTGCTCGATTTTGCCCTGATTATTTTTATCCCGATCTACACGTTTTTCTTTAACTGGGCATTTGACAAACTCTTCGGAGTTCCGGCCTCCGCATTACCCCGGAAAGAAAGTACCACGCATTAACGCAATAAAAACCACCATACCGGAGATACGGTATGGTGGTTTTTGTATCGGCACAAAAATTAAAAACTGACTTTCAATCCGATATAAGCATTAACAGGGGATTCATTTTTATCACCATGACGATAACCCAGGCTGCCGGTTATCAGGGTATCCGGTGTTAATGCAATAGTGGCACCCATCTGATATTTACCGGTGGTGGTTTCATTTCTGGCTGAAAAATCTTTTTTATTCAGTGTCACTTTATTGTTTTTCACAAACTCATGTGAAACACCGATATTCATAAAAGGACTTATTTTAATATCACCAATTTGTGTATCCATGCTCAGACGCGAACCCATTTCACCGTTCACACTGTCACTGTTATGTTCATGAATATCCATACCGTTGGATAATGCGTATTTAGCCTGACTGAAACGACTGTAATCTATCCGGCCATAAGGCGTTAAACTGATATCCGGCGTAATATTCAGTTTTTTACCCGCTTCCGCACTGACTGTCAGTGCATTTTGCTTAAAGGAACCGCTGACCGCCGCCCCTCCGCTGCTTTGTGTATTCAGCTGATTTTTAAAATGGGAGCCTTTCAGCATCCCGGAGATATACCAGTCCTGATACTGCCAATAGGTATACCCGCCGATAGCAAAGCTGTCGGTATGTCCCTGCCCCGGCGTATAATCAAATGTCGATTTGGTCTTTCCCGCACTGGTAAATAAACCGAATGCAATATCACCGTAACGCGCTTTATTGAGTTTGTCGTAACCGATTTCCAGAATATTCAGGCTGTTTCTGAATGCACGGCTTTCACTGTCACTGAATTTTGAATTATCGTAGCGATAATTTGCCCAGGCGCCGTATTTTTTATCCGACAAGTGATCAGTGATATGACGACGCGATGGCCCGCTCATATTTTCACTGCGCAATATCTGACGATTTACTGACGCCATGGATAATCCGGCCAGTGCACTGTTGGACAACACGTCTCTCAATTCAGGTACGCTGGTATCAGCTGTAACATCTTTTCCGGTTTCTGTATCTATTTCCTGAATATACTCATCATTTTCATCGATATCCGGTATCCCCTGGGTTTCACCGTCAGGATCAATATCAGGATACGGAATATGATCGGCTTTGGTTGCTAAATACCAGGTTGATTTTCCGTTACTTTTTATACCTTTAATCAGACGGTATTTATAAATACCAAGATCAACCACGCCATTATTCCCGGCAAGTTTAAATTCCGCATCACCTTTGTTATTTTCAATAAGTTCAACGGTTTCATCCGGATCGGAAATATCTTTTCCTGTATCATAAACATTAACCTTAAAATCGCCGGTTGCATTATTGGTTACTACCAATTTATCACTGATATCATCCGCGATCTGAGAATGGAATGAAAATGTTCCCTGTCCGCTGAGATCTTTTACAACCAGTTCATTAAATATCGCATTCGTGCCATTTATTTTGGGCTTCAGACTGACAGAACCATGGTCTAAATGAAGACTATCAATATTTGCGACCTGAAAATAGCTTATCGGATCAATGCTGATATTACGGCCTTCCCATTCTATATTAAAATCTTTATTGTCTCTCTCTGTTCTCATATCCTGAATTAAGAGATTACCCGCAAGATTAACTTTTTCTATTAAAGTATTTTTTCCGGTACTATCAAAATTATCATTATCCAGAATGAGAAATGCCTGCCGCTCAACATTCAGATCATCCCGGCTTTCCCCGCCGACATGAAAACGCAGAACCCCCATCTCTTTTACTGATGTATTACTGACAAGCGCATTTTCATAAACGTTAACGATTCCCTTACCAATAATTTGTGTATCCGTTGCCTTTCCGCCGCCAAATATACGGACTTCCCCGTCAAGATTGGTCGGCTCATATAAATTCTGGCGACTTCCGTTGTTCAGCTCAGCGGCTGTTCTCGGGGCACCCACTTTAGCTTTATCCAGTATGCCACCGTCATCCACCTCAACTGTACCGCGATCAAAAATCCAGCTATTGACTGACTTTCCGCCCCGGCCAATAACCTGCTTCCCATCGTAATAAGGATCACCCGGCCGCAGATTCGGATTCATACCGACCTGATTATCATAAACAGTTCGTCCGGTAACATCCTTTTCATATTTATACGTTATGGCCGCAGAAGCTGTGATTGAATTCAGTAATAACACACCACAGATAGCACGAGCCAATGCTGTTTTTTTCATCATTTTTTGATTTCCTTATTTATCCGTTATATCCTGCTGACAAACGGAAATTAGAGCAAAAATCCGGCAAACCGGGCTATCAGCATAAAAGGAATTATTAGCGGTCTGATTAATAAGAAAATAAAAAATTCCGGTGAAAATAAACAACAAAAATAACATCATGAAAAGGATGTCAATGTGAAAAAAAGTATACTGTTATTTATATCATTGCTGCATTTTCAGCTGGCAGCGGCTCCGCTGACACCACAGGAACTTGAAAAACTCAGATATAATCCTGAACAGAGCGCTGAATATATTGTCGCCGGCATGAGTCAGACAGAAAAAATCGGTCAGTTGATGATACTCGATTTTCGCTATTGGGATATATTCCGGAGCCCTGTTCCTGTTCCGGTTATTAATATAAATAATGATATTAAAAAAATTATTTTTCATTACAGATTAGGTGGCGTGATATTATTCCGTGAAAATTTGATTGATACGCCTCAGACGGTACAGTTAATTAATGATATTCAGTCATCCCGTTACAAACTGCCTTTATTTGTCAGTACGGATCAGGAAGGCGGTTATATCACCCGGTTACGGGTCGGTACTGAAATGCCGGGCAATATGGCCCTCGGTGCAGCCAGAGATCCGGAATTAGCAAAACTGACAGGCGATATTCATGGCAGTGAGTTATCTGCTTTGGGATTTAACATGAATTTTGGCCCGGTCGCGGATATCAACAATAATCAAAATAATCCGGTTATCGGGGTACGGGCTTATTCTGACCGAAAAGAACTGACAGAAATTCTGTCAGTGGCCTATATCGACGGAATTCATCAGCACGGCATTATCACTGCATTAAAACATTTTCCCGGGCACGGCAATGTCTCAGCAGACTCACATGTTGCCCTTCCTGTTGTGACATCAGATGAAAAAAGCTGGCGGCAAACAGAATTACCCCCCTTTACTTACGCGTTACAGCTCGGGGCTGATGCTGTTATGACAGCCCATATTATTGTTCCTGCCCTGGACGACACAAAAATAATAACCCGTGACGGATCAGAAGCCGGTACACCGGCGACATTATCCAAACCTATCCTGACCGGTATATTACGTGATGAACTTCATTTTCAGGGGCTGATCATTACGGATGCCATGGATATGAAAGCCATTAGCGATAATTTTAATCTCAATTTCGCCGTGGAACGCGCACTGACAGCAGGCGCTGATATTATTCTGATGCCGGTGAAAATGTGGGACGAGGATGCTGTTAAGCGCCTGGATAATCTGTACCGTTATCTGGATGAACAGGCACAAAAGAACCCGGAACTGCAGCAGCGTATAGATGAATCAGTCCGGAGGGTTGTTCTGATGAAGCTGAATAAAGCTATCAGTGGATCAGCCGCTGATCCGCTGATAGCACAGCATATTGTTGCTTCAGAACAGCATAAAAATCAGGAAAACTATGTGTCAGAACAAGCGGTTACTGTCATAAAAAATGACGGTATTCTGCCTTATCATCTGAAACAGAATAACCGGATTTTGGTTATTTCTGATGAACATCCCCGTAATCGGTTAATTAAGAAACACTTAGATGATATCGCGCGGGAAACAGAAACCCATATTCATGTCAGTACACAAAAAATAAAAACGGATAAAAAAAAGACTCTCAGAAAAGAAAATAAACAGCATGATCAGCGGACAGGATCTTATTTTGCTGGTTACCTACAATCTGAAAAACCGGAATACTGACGCACAATTTATTATTGATTCTGCCAATAGTGCCGGTATTCCAGTAGTCGTGATATCTGCGCGTGATCCTTATGATATTGCGTATCTGAATAATGTAAAAGCCAATATCGCCATCTATGGTATTACCGGCTTTGATATTACGAATGGCCAGCGCAACGCGCTGGAAACTAATATCCGGAGTGGCCTGAGGACACTGTTCCCCGGAAAAAACAGTGAACCGCTTAACTCTCCCGCCGGACGTTTACCTGTAGATATTAAAGATCCGGAAAGTGGCATTGTTTTATATCCTTATGGTACGGGAGAAATCTATGACAAACAGAATACTCAATAACATAACAGCACAAACAGCCATGTCAGCCGGTACAGGTATTATATTATTTTTAAATTCTGTTTTAGACGTGTTTTCATGGAATGCTCCTCAGGATGAGTTTATGAACCGGGAGCTTCTCCGGTAATAACGAATATAAAATAAGGCGTTAAAATGTATCTATCCCGTATGGCAATAATTGCAGGCGTTATCAGTATGAGTATTGGTTTTTCTGCTGTAAGCGCTGCAGAGGAAAAAAAAGCTGATCCACTGGCAGAGTGTTATCAGACTATCGGAGATATGCCACGGACAAAACTTGCAGGCTGTCTGGATAAAAAACTGAATACTGCTGAAACACAGCTGAATAC
This sequence comes from Morganella morganii, assembly GCF_019242955.1. Lineage (GTDB taxonomy): Bacteria > Pseudomonadota > Gammaproteobacteria > Enterobacterales > Enterobacteriaceae > Morganella > Morganella sibonii. The sequence continues at coordinate 425,318 of NZ_CP066129.1, read as the reverse complement.
TGTTCTGCTACAGAAAAAACAGGAAATTACATCACTCAATTCTGCCGGAAGCGAAGAAGCTATCCGCTCGCTGAATGCATCACAATCTGCCTTTATTACTTTCCGCGATTCTGAATGCCGGTATCGCTATGATGCAACGTTTGGCGGTAGTGGTGCGGGCGATATAATGAAAGCCTGCCAGATTGAACTGACTGAATGGCGAACGCAGCAATTGCAGGAAAATTAATTTTAAGGAATCGCAGCAGATAGTTTTATTCTGGTTTGATGATACTGCTATTCACACCGCAGGTTTTATCCATCCGTCTTCTGCCGCTTTTCAACGTCCTCTGTATCATTTCCTGTATTACTATTCTCATACTTATTTGATTATCCCAGCTATATTGATACAGACAAACAGGGCCATCAGGGGAAGAGAATCAGGCGAAATACTCAGATATTTTCAGCGGCTCCTGCGGCATAAGCGGATCCGGGTATATGTCAGGGGGGATACATTGTTTCGGCGACTATCAGGAGGAGTTATTTTTTCTTTCGCCCAAACGCAAAAAAGCCACCCAAAGGGTGGCTTCTTCACTTAATAATAACCTGGCGGTTCCCTACTCTCACATGGGGAGACCCCACACTACCATCGGCGCTACGGCGTTTCACTTCTGAGTTCGGCATGGGGTCAGGTGGGACCACCGCGCTACGGCCGCCAGGCAAATTCATTTAATCCAAAACAAGCTTTCATAATGAATGACTCTGTTGTCTCTTCACTATGCTGAAAAATCTCTTCGTCTCTCAACTCAAAACACCTTCGGTGTTGTCAGGTTAAGCCTCTCGGTTCATTAGTACTGGTTAGCTCAATACATCGCTGCACTTACACACCCAGCCTATCAACGTCTTAGTCTCAAACGTTCCTTCAGGACCCTTAAAGGGTCAGGGAAGACTCATCTCGAGGCAAGTTTCCCGCTTAGATGCTTTCAGCGGTTATCTCTTCCGCACTTAGCTACCGGGCAATGCAATTGGCATCACAACCCGTACACCAGTGGTGCGTTCACTCCGGTCCTCTCGTACTAGGAGCAACCCCTCTCAATCTTCCAGCGCCCACGGCAGATAGGGACCGAACTGTCTCACGACGTTCTAAACCCAGCTCGCGTACCACTTTAAATGGCGAACAGCCATACCCTTGGGACCTACTTCAGCCCCAGGATGTGATGAGCCGACATCGAGGTGCCAAACACCGCCGTCGATATGAACTCTTGGGCGGTATCAGCCTGTTATCCCCGGAGTACCTTTTATCCGTTGAGCGATGGCCCTTCCATTCAGAACCACCGGATCGCCAAGACCTACTTTCGTACCTGCTCGAGCCGTCACTCTCGCAGTCAAGCTGGCTTATGCCTTTGCACTAACCGCATGATGTCCGACCATGCTTAGCCAACCTTCGTGCTCCTCCGTTACTCTTTGGGAGGAGACCGCCCCAGTCAAACTACCCACCAGACACGGTCCCCGACCCGGATTACGGGTCTGGGTTAGAACATCAAACGTTAAAGGGTGGTATTTCAAGGTCGGCTCCGTGCAGACTGGCGTCCACACTTCATTGCCTCCCACCTATCCTACACATCAAGGCTCAATGTTCAGTGTCAAGCTATAGTAAAGGTTCACGGGGTCTTTCCGTCTTGCCGCGGGTACACTGCATCTTCACAGCGAGTTCAATTTCACTGAGTCTCGGGTGGAGACAGCCTGGCCATCATTACGCCATTCGTGCAGGTCGGAACTTACCCGACAAGGAATTTCGCTACCTTAGGACCGTTATAGTTACGGCCGCCGTTTACCGGGGCTTCGATCAGAAGCTTCGCTTGCGCTAACCTCATCAATTAACCTTCCGGCACCGGGCAGGCGTCACACCGTATACGTCCACTTTCGTGTTTGCACAGTGCTGTGTTTTTAATAAACAGTTGCAGCCAGCTGGTATCTGCGGCTGGCTTCAGCTCCATGGGTAAACCACTTCACCTAATGCCAGCGTGCCTTCTCCCGAAGTTACGGCACCATTTTGCCTAGTTCCTTCACCCGAGTTCTCTCAAGCGCCTGAGTATTCTCTACCTGACCACCTGTGTCGGTTTGGGGTACGATTAATGGTAACCTGGAGCTTAGAGGCTTTTCCCGGAAGCAGAGCATCAATCACTTCACCACCGTAGTGGCTCGTCGTCACGCCTCAGTGTTAACAACCGACCGGATTTGCCTGGTCAGTCCACCTGCACGCTTAAACCGGGACAACCGTCGCCCGGATGATTTAGCTTTCTCCGTCCCCCCCTTCGCAGTTACCACCAGTACGGGAATATTAACCCGTTGCCCATCGACTACGCTTTTCAGCCTCGCCTTAGGGGTCGACTCACCCTGCCCCGATTAACGTTGGACAGGAACCCTTGGTCTTCCGGCGTGCGGGTTTTTCACCCGCATTATCGTTACTTATGTCAGCATTCGCACTTCTGATACCTCCAGCATGCCTCACAGCACACCTTCACAGGCTTACAGAACGCTCCCCTACCCAACAATATTTACATATCGCTGCCGCGGCTTCGGTGCATAATTTAGCCCCGTTACATCTTCCGCGCAGGCCGACTCGACCAGTGAGCTATTACGCTTTCTTTAAATGATGGCTGCTTCTAAGCCAACATCCTGGCTGTCTGAGCCTTCCCACTTCGTTTCCCACTTAATTATGACTTTGGGACCTTAGCCGGCGGTCTGGGTTGTTTCCCTCTTCACGACGAACGTTAGCACCCGCCGTGTGTCTCCCGTGATAACATTCTCCGGTATTCGCAGTTTGCATCGGGTTGGTAAGTCGGGATGACCCCCTAGCCGAAACAGTGCTCTACCCCAGAGATGAATTCACGAGGCGCTACCTAAATAGCTTTTGGGGAGAACCAGCTATCTCCCGGTTTGATTGGCCTTTCACCCCCAGCCACAAGTCATCCGCTAATTTTTCAACATTAGTCGGTTCGGTCCTCCAGTTAGTGTTACCCAACCTTCAACCTGCCCATGGCTAGATCACCGGGTTTCGGGTCTATACCCTGCAACTAAGACGCCCAGTTAAGACTCGGTTTCCCTGCGGCTCCCCTATTCGGTTAACCTTGCTACAGAATATAAGTCGCTGACCCATTATACAAAAGGTACGCAGTCACACCATAAAGGTGCTCCCACTGCTTGTACGTACACGGTTTCAGGTTCTTTTTCACTCCCCTCGCCGGGGTTCTTTTCGCCTTTCCCTCACGGTACTGGTTCACTATCGGTCAGTCAGGAGTATTTAGCCTTGGAGGATGGTCCCCCCCATATTCAGACAGGATAACACGTGTCCCGCCTTACTCATCGGACTCACAACACCAGTGCTTTCAGATACAGGGCTATCACCTGCTGTGGCCAGCCTTTCCAGACTGTTCTCTTAACACTGATACTGATTAAGGTCCTGGGCTGCTCCCCGTTCGCTCGCCGCTACTGGGGGAATCTCGTTTGATTTCTTTTCCTCGGGGTACTTAGATGTTTCAGTTCTCCCGGTTCGCTTCATTACCCTATGTATTCAGGTAATGATAGTGTGACGAATCACACTGGGTTTCCCCATTCGGAAATCGCCGGTTATAACGGTTCATATCACCTTACCGGCGCTTATCGCAGATTAGCACGTCCTTCATCGCCTCTGACTGCCTAGGCATCCACCGTGTACGCTTATTCGCTTAACCTCACAACCCGAAAGTGTCTTTCTGTACGGGTCGCTGCGCGTCATAATTTCTTTGTCGGGCGGTGCTCGCAATGCTCACATACCTGAGTATGCTCCGCTTGCTGTGCGCCGGCCTTCGCGAAATTATTTAGCTCGCTTCCCTCGAAAGTGAGTACTTTCAAAGTTGTTCGGCTGAGAGACTCATCAATATTACCTCGGTGATAATATTGATTGTTTCAATTTTTCAGCTTGTTCCGGATTGTTAAAGAGCATAATTGTTAAGCTGACTCTTGAATCAGCTTAATCATTATTTGCAGATGACTTTCACTCACCCGCGCAGACTGGCGTCCCCCTAGGGGATTCGAACCCCTGTTACCGCCGTGAAAGGGCGGTGTCCTGGGCCTCTAGACGAAGGGGACATTAGTCAGCTTCGCAGACGCTCTCTGCTCATTTTCTATCAGACAATCTGTGTGAACACTCACATTCCAAATCAACTAGGTAAGGAGGTGATCCAACCGCAGGTTCCCCCTACGGTTACCTTGTTACGACTTCACCCCAGTCATGAATCACAAAGTGGTAAGCGCCCTCCCGAAGGTTAAGCTACCTACTTCTTTTGCAACCCACTCCCATGGTGTGACGGGCGGTGTGTACAAGGCCCGGGAACGTATTCACCGTAGCATTCTGATCTACGATTACTAGCGATTCCGACTTCATGGAGTCGAGTTGCAGACTCCAATCCGGACTACGACGTACTTTATGAGTTCCGCTTGCCTTCGCAGGGTCGCTTCCCTTTGTATACGCCATTGTAGCACGTGTGTAGCCCTACTCGTAAGGGCCATGATGACTTGACGTCATCCCCACCTTCCTCCGGTTTATCACCGGCAGTCTCCTTTGAGTTCCCGCCATCACGCGCTGGCAACAAAGGATAAGGGTTGCGCTCGTTGCGGGACTTAACCCAACATTTCACAACACGAGCTGACGACAGCCATGCAGCACCTGTCTCAGAGTTCCCGAAGGCACCAAAGCATCTCTGCTAAGTTCTCTGGATGTCAAGAGTAGGTAAGGTTCTTCGCGTTGCATCGAATTAAACCACATGCTCCACCGCTTGTGCGGGCCCCCGTCAATTCATTTGAGTTTTAACCTTGCGGCCGTACTCCCCAGGCGGTCGACTTAACGCGTTAGCTCCGGAAGCCACGCCTCAAGGGCACAACCTCCAAGTCGACATCGTTTACAGCGTGGACTACCAGGGTATCTAATCCTGTTTGCTCCCCACGCTTTCGCACCTGAGCGTCAGTCTTTGTCCAGGGGGCCGCCTTCGCCACCGGTATTCCTCCACATCTCTACGCATTTCACCGCTACACATGGAATTCTACCCCCTCTACAAGATCTCTAGCTGACCAGTATCAGATGCAATTCCCGGGTTAAGCCCGGGATTTCACATCTGACTCAATCAACCGCCTGCGTGCGCTTTACGCCCAGTAATTCCGATTAACGCTTGCACCCTCCGTATTACCGCGGCTGCTGGCACGGAGTTAGCCGGTGCTTCTTCTGTCGGTAACGTCAATTGTCAAGGTTATTAACCTTAACACCTTCCTCCCGACTGAAAGTACTTTACAACCCGAAGGCCTTCTTCATACACGCGGCATGGCTGCATCAGGCTTGCGCCCATTGTGCAATATTCCCCACTGCTGCCTCCCGTAGGAGTCTGGGCCGTGTCTCAGTCCCAGTGTGGCTGATCATCCTCTCAGACCAGCTAGGGATCGTCGCCTAGGTGAGCCGTTACCTCACCTACAAGCTAATCCCATATGGGTTCATCCTGATGGTGCGAGGCCCGAAGGTCCCCCGCTTTGGTCCGGAGACATTATGCGGTATTAGCTACCGTTTCCAGTAGTTATCCCCTCCATCAGGCAGACCCCATACATTACTCACCCGTCCGCCGCTCGTCAGCAGAGAAGCAAGCTTCTCCCTGTTACCGCCCGACTTGCATGTGTTAGGCCTGCCGCCAGCGTTCAATCTGAGCCATGATCAAACTCTTCAATTAAAAGTGTTTGATGCTCAAAGAATTAAACTGTTTACTGCTGCTTATTTCTAAGCTGCTGTATTGGTCACTCTTCAAGACTTCTCAAAAGTATATTTTTTGTGATATGTCCTGCGAGTGCCCACACAGATTGTCTGATAAATTGTTAAAGAGCAGTTGCAACATTCGCTGCCGTTGCCGGTCTTCTGCGTTGTTGCGAGGCTGCGTATATTACGTTTCCAGCCCCTTCGAGTCAAGCGTTGTTTTTCAATTTTTCGCTTTTTCTCTTTCTGCCGGAACCGCGTGTTATCGCGTTGTTCCGTGTCAGTGGTGGCGCATTATAGACACTCGCTGAGATCACGCAAGTGTTTATTTCAAAAAAATGTTTGTTCGCCACTTTTTTCACCACAACGGTGGTTTACCGGGCAAAAAGCCCGTCACTTGCTTTAAATCTGTACAAATTCTGCTGCGAATACTTCAACCTGCAGCCAATCCGTGTATTCCACTTCTTTACTTGTATCTGTTTCACCTTTTGTCATCTTCATAATCAGGCGAATCATCATCCGGTCAAACCAGCCGTAACGCGGATACAGCAATGCGCCGGCAAAGACAGTGCAGACCGTCGGCTTCCAGGGCGTTGCTGCAAGGAATTTCCGTACATACACATTTGTCTCCGGTGTCCGCTTCTCCGGTTTACGGGCTGTCAGGTTCACGCCGAAGAATGCGGTTTTCATCTGATTCAGTTGTCCCGCATGCAACTTCGCAAATTTATCCAGCGCGCGGTTAAAATGTCCGTAACGGATAGACGCGCCGACCAGCACTTTTTCATACGGTGCCAGATTCAGTGACTGATTGTCCTGTAAAGAGCGGACATCACATTCCGCTCCCGCTTTGCGCAGATGCAGCGCAATTTCAGTAATGATTTTTTTTGTCTGCCCGTCATGGCCGGAATAAAGCAACAAGTACGACATGAAACACTCCGTTAATCACGCCAGAAAGTCGGCGTCAGTAATACCAGCAAAGTAAAGACTTCCAGACGACCAAATAACATCGTCACGACAAGGATCCATTTCCCGGCCGGATTCAGGGTTGTAAAGTTCTCACCCAGAGTTCCCAGCCCCGGCCCCAGGTTATTCAGAGTGGTCGATATTGCTGAGAAAGCAGAAAACTCATCAACGCCTGTCGCTATCAGTAACAGCATACTGACCACAAAGACCAGTGCATAAGCGGAGAAAAATCCCCAGACAGCTTCGATGATTCGTTCCGGTAATGCCCGGCGGCCCAATTTGATTGTGTAAACCGCATTCGGATGCACCAGACGTTTCAGCTCACGCGCCCCCTGAAGGAACAGCAGCATAATACGGATAACCTTCAGGCCACCACCGGTTGACCCCGCACATCCGCCGACAAACGCCGCGCACAGCAGCAGCATCGGCAGGAACAGCGGCCACTTGTAGAAACTGTCTGTAGAGAACCCGGCCGTCGTCGCCATTGAGACAACCTGGAAAAAAGCCTGGTTGAGGGTTTGTCCCTCCGTAGCATAAACATCAAACTTCCACAAAACCAACGCACAGATCACGACCAGCACACACTGAAGGGAAATAAACATCCGGAATTCCAGATCCCGCCAGTAAACCCCGAGGCTGCGCCCGGTCAGCACCGCAAAGTGCAGGCCATAGTTACAGCCGGAGATCAGCAGAAAGATGGCAATAATGGTATTAATGGCCGGGCTGTTAAAGTAACCGATACTGGCATCATGCGTGGAAAACCCGCCGATGGCGATAGTGGAAAAGCTGTGGGATATCGCATCAAAGACATCCATCCCCGCAAACCAGAGGGCAATTGCGCAGACGATGGTAAGGAAAACATAAATAAGCCAGAGTGTTTTTGCAGTTTCCGCGATCCTCGGACGCATTTTGTTATCTTTCAGCGGGCCCGGCATTTCCGCGCGGTACAGCTGCATTCCCCCGACACCCAGCAGCGGCAGAATAGCAACAGCCAGTACGATGATCCCCATCCCGCCCAGCCACTGCAGCATCTGCCGGTAGAACAAAATCGCTTTTGGCAGTGTATCCAGCCCGACAAGAGTGGTGGCACCGGTTGTGGTTAACCCGGAAAATGATTCAAAAAACGCATCTGTCACTGACAGATTCGGACGTTCTGAAAAGATAAAAGGTAATGCCCCGACACTGCCCAGCACCGTCCAGAACAGAACCACAATCAGAAAACCTTCTTTCGGTTTTAATTCACTCTTTTTATTGCGGTTCGGTATCCAGAGCAGCAGGCCGATAATCAGTGCTGCCAGGAACGTCTGACTAAATGCTTTACCTGCACCGTCTTTATAGATAAGCGCCACGATCCCGGGGATGATCATGGTGACAGAAAAAATAATGACGAGTAACCCGACAATACGGGTTATGGCGCGAAAATGCATTGCGGCAGAGTCCTCAGAAATCAGTTTCCGGTGGTGTCTTCAGAGCATTTAAGCTCAAACATCCCCCGGCTCAGGTCACGTAATTTAGCATTAACCTCACTCAGTAAGGTAGCAGGAATCGAAATACGTAACGTCACATCCGCACCGAACTCACTGTTGATTACCGTGCCACCCACCTGCCGGACTAATAATTCAGCCTGGCTGATAAAGCTGTAATCACAGGTTATTTCACCGATCACCTGCGGGATTTTTGTTTTGGTCACCAGGAGTTTCAGTGCCTGCTGAACCCCGCTGCCGTAAGCCCTGACCAACCCGCCGGTACCCAGTTTTATTCCGCCGAAATAGCGGACAACCACTGCCGTAATTTCCCCTATTCCGCTGCCGAGCAACGGGGCAATCATAGGTTTTCCGGCTGTTCCTGTCGGCTCACCGTCATCAGAAAATCCCAGTTGCTGCGAATCATCCGGACGCCCTGCAACAAATGCCCAGCAATGGTGCCGGGCATCGGGATATTCATCTTTGACGGACTGAATAAACTGCTTTGCTTCATCCACCCCGTCCGTATGCTGCAACAGGGTGATGAAACGACTTTTTTTTATCTCTTCAGTAAACATAACCGGCTCAGCCGGTATAAGGTACGATTTCATTACGGCAGATTCAGATCCCGTGTCATATTTTCCACACTGTTTCCATGGATAATAATGTTATCCTCAATGCGGATCCCGCCACAAGGTTTAAACTGCTCAATGCGTTTCCAGTCAAAGTGCTGACTGAACTTCCCTTCACGCCACGGTGCCAGCAGAGACTCAATAAAATACAATCCCGGCTCAATAGTCAGCACCATACGCGGCTCCAGAACACGGGTGCAGCGCAGGAACGGGTACATTTCCGGCGCAGCCAGGTGTTCACCCCGGTCATTCTGCATAAACCCGGCAGCATCATGTACCTGAAGACCCAGAGGATGCCCCAGACCGTGCGGCAGGAACGGGGTGGTTACCCCTTCGCTGACCATGGCTTCTTCAGACATACCGGTAATGATCTTATGTTTTCTCAGCAGCTTAGCGATTCGGTGATGCATCTGAATATGGTAATCGGTATAGCGGACACCGGCTTTGATATCACTGATCAGTGACTGCTGTTCATCATTGAGATCAGAAACCAGCTGAGCAAAATCACTGTCCGCATCAGCAGCATATGTCCGGGTTAAATCAGCGGCATAGCCGTTGAATTCAGCGCCTGCATCTATCAGGAAACTGTGCCGTACACGCGGTGTATGTTTATTCAGTTTGGTGTAATGCAGAACGGCCGCATTTTCATTGATCGCAACAATATTGTCATACGGAACATCAGTATCACGATGGCCGGTTGCCATCAGATACGCCATATTGATATCAAACTCACTCAGACCGGACAAAAACGCCTCATGTGCGGCAAGATGCCCGTTAACCGCCATTTTTTGTGCTTCACGCATGCAGGCCAGTTCATAATCTGTCTTATATGAACGATGAAACGCGAAGAAATCCAGTACCGCTTTCGGGTTAATATGATTGCTGCTGATCCCCAAAGCACCGGCGCGATCCGCATCCGGTCCGATATACGCCGTACGGGATTTATCCTGAGCTGCCAGCATTGATGCAATGTCACCGGCATTCTTCAGGTGAATAACCTCAACATCGTTTGTCCAGAAAGAAGAAGGTAACGCCTCGACACTGTGCCAGTAATCAACCGGGGAATAGAACCATAACTTTGGTTTATTCACGCCGTCAGTCCACAGCCAGCAATGCGGTACATCAGTAACCGGAACCCATGCCTTAAAATGCACATTACTTTTAAACGGGTAGTCACGATCATCAAGAAAAATACGGATCGGTGCACCGGAATGGATCAGTAATGAGTCCAGTTTCTCACGCGCAAGAATATCGCGGGTCCGCTGTAATAATGTTGCGATGTGCTCACGGTAGAGGGATGCCATTTTTTCCATGGGAATTGACCTTTTTTCATTATGATAGTGACAAAAGCTTAGCATGATCTCCGCGATGATGGATATGGCAGGCGATATCATCCCCGGTTATTTACCGGGAATCTTCGGCGCGTCACGACGTTTTTCTTTTCTGTTTCTGCATATTGAGACATTTTGCGTGATCTTTCGCGCAAAAAATCATCATTTCATTTGCTTTTGTTAACAAAAAAATCACAATTACCTCATCTGGTCATACCACCTGGCGTTCTCATCCTTTGCCGGAACGATGCAACATTAAGGAGAACCATATGCTTTATCACAGTGAATCAATGAAGGTCAGCTGGGAAAAAGAGGGAATTGCAAAACTTGTTTTTGATGCGCAGGGAGCGATAAATAAACTGGATACCCGGACAATTGCCTCACTGGATGAAGCCGTTGCCAGCCTTGAGAAAACACCTCAGCTGAAAGGCCTTATTATTACCTCCTCCAAAGAAAGCTTTATTCTGGGAGCAGATATTACAGAATTTATTTCTCTGTTTAATGCACCGGCGGAGCAACTGACTGAATGGCTGAATTTTGCCAACCATCTGTTTAACCGTATTGAAGATCTGCCTGTACCCACTGTCGCCGCACTGAGGAAATTCACACTCGGCGGAGGGTGCGAGTGCGCACTGACAACAGACTACCGCCTCGCAACAGATGATCTGCGCATCGGTCTGCCGGAAACCAAACTCGGTATAATGCCGGGCTTCGGCGGTTCAGTCCGTCTGCCCCGCCTGATTGGCTGTGATAATGCCCTTGAACTTATCACGCAGGGAAAAACAGTGACAGCGGGAGAAGCACTGAAACTCGGTCTCACTGACGGTATTGTGCCGGATGACGAACTGCTCAGTGGTTCAGTGATACTGCTGGAACAGGCCATCAGTGGCCATATTGACTGGCAGGCACGGCGGCGGCAGAAAAAAGCGGCGTTACAGTTACGCCCGGCAGAGTTACAGATGAGTTTTATCACAGCCAAAGCCCTTGTCCGGCAAAAAGCCGGAAAACACTACCCTGCACCTATGGCGGCAGTAAACGGAATCGAGGCCGGAGCCGGATTGTCCCGTGATGAGGCATTACTCTGCGAAACCGCTCACTTTGTGCCGCTGACCCGGACGCTGACAGCCCGCGCTCTGGTTTCACTTTTCCTGAATGAACAATATGTCAAAGGCCTTATTCGCCGGCAGACAGCATTACGTGATGCACCGAAGCAGGCTGCGGTTATCGGTGCCGGCATTATGGGTGGTGGTATCGCCTACCAGTCGGCTTACAGCGGTATCCCCGTTCAACTGAAAGATATTCAGCCCGCCGCATTGCAGGCCGGTATTGATGAAGCGGTAAAATTACTGGAAAAACAGTGCCGGTCAGGAAAAATGACGCTGGTTCAGGCCGCCGGGATACGCGCGGCTATCCACCCGGTCCGTCATGATAACGATATCAGTGACTGTGATATTGTGGTTGAAGCCGTTGTTGAAAATAAGGCCGTCAAACAAAAGGTACTGGCGGATATTGAACAACTGGTCAGCGAACACTGCATCCTGACATCAAACACATCCTCCATTCCTGTCAGTGAACTGGCTCAGGCACTGAAACGTCCGCAAAATTTCTGCGGAATGCATTTTTTTAACCCCGTTCCAAAAATGCCGCTGGTAGAAGTGATCCGGGGAGAACAAACCGCGGATAACACAATTGCCGCTGTGGTGCATTATGCGCACAAAATGGGGAAAACACCTGTTGTGGTGAGAGACTGCCCCGGATTTTTTATCAACCGGGTGCTGTTTCCGTATCTGAATGCTTTCTCTCTGCTGGTTTCCGCCGGTGCTGATATTAAAACTGTTGATCGCGTGATGGAGCAGGAATTCGGCTGGCCGATGGGCCCGGCATTATTACTTGATGTTGTCGGTCTGGATACTGCCAACCATGTACAACACGTGATGGCAGAAGGTTATCCGGATCGGATGGCCGTCGCTGAGAATAATGTCATCAGCCTGTTTGCCGGACTAAAACGACTGGGGCAAAAAAACCGTCTCGGCTTTTACCGTCATTCGGATGACGGCAAAGGACGCCTGCAAAAACAGTCTGATGAACAGCTTGAGGACGTGCTTGCCCCACTGAAGCGAACGCCCCGCGATTTTACGCCGGATGAAATTATCGATCGCCTGATGATTCCGATGGTGAATGAAGTTATCCGCTGCTATGAAGAAGGCATTATCAGCAGCCCGGCCGAAGCTGACCTGGCACTGGTTTATGGTCTTGGTTTTCCGCCGTTCCGGGGCGGTATTTTCCGTTATCTGGATGATACCGGCACCCGGGCTTTCTGTGAAAAAGCAGAACAATACAGCACGCTGGGGCCGCTTTATATCATCCCGGACAGCCTGCGGGCACATGCTGTTAATAACACGACCTATTATCCGCAGCCGGATAGTCACCCTGTTACCGCACAATGAGGTTTATATGGAAAAAGTCATGATAATTGATGGTCTCCGCACCTCAATGGGACGTTCAAAAAACGGTATTTTCAGGCATGTACGGGCAGAAACTCTCTCTGCAGAAGTCATGAGTGCGGTAATAAAACGCAATAAAATCAATGCGGGTGATATTGATGACATTATCTGGGGTTGTGTGCAGCAGACCGGAGAACAGGGGTTCAACATCGCCCGTAATGCCGCCCTGCTGACAAATATTCCGCATACCGTGCCGGCTGTTACCGTTAACCGTCTGTGCGGCTCATCGATGCAGGCGCTGCACGACGCTGCCCGTCTGATTCAGACCGGTGACGGCAGGCTGGTTCTTGCCGGTGGTGTCGAACATATGGGTCATATCCCGATGACACACGGTATCGATATCAATCCGGCTGCGGCGCTGTACACCGCCAAAGCATCCGGCATGATGGGATTAACGGCCGAAGCACTGGCGCAGCAGTTTTCTGTCAGCCGGGAATCCCAGGATGAATTTGCCCTGCGCTCCCATCGGTTAGCTGCTCTGGCATTCCGGGATAACAAATTCAGCCGTGAGATCCATCCGGTTCAGGGACATAACCCGGCAGGGGTGCCTGTTGCTGCCATCCGGGATGAAACCGTGCGGGATAACAGCAGCCTCACCGAACTGGCGGCCCTGCGTCCGGTGTTCGATCCGGTAAACGGCACCGTTACCGCCGGTAACTCATCTGCCATATCGGATGGTGCTTCAGTAACATTGCTGGCCGGAGAACACTATGCCCGCGAGAATGGCTTGTCTCCGCGGGCAGTGATACGGGCAATGAGCGTCACCGGCTGTGAACCTGCACTAATGGGGTACGGCCCGGTAGAGGCAACACAAAAAGCACTGAAAAAGGCAGGGCTGGCACTGAATGATATTGATGTTATCGAGCTGAATGAAGCATTTGCAGCGCAGGCTCTCGCCTGCCTGAAAGGCATGGGATTATCCGGCTGCTATGACGACAAAGTGAATCTGCATGGCGGCGCGATTGCACTCGGACACCCTCTTGGCTGCTCCGGCACCCGGATCATCAACTCACTGCTGACAGTCATGGAGCAACGGGATGCACAGTTCGGCCTGGCAACAATGTGTATTGGTTTCGGTCAGGGGATTGCAACCGTGATTGAACGTGTTCCCGGCTGAACACAGATAATCTGATAAACAACAGCGACGTTTTCTGCTTCACCACACAGCACAATACGTCGCTGATACCGTCTCTGATACCCTTTAACCGTTTAGCTGACCTGTTATCAGCATACTCCCGCCGTCAGGGGGCGGGATTTTCTTTAAATAAATTCGAACGCATCACCAAACAGGCGGGCAGCATCAGCACCGCGTTCCTGACAGAAACGCTCCCGGGCAATTTTAGCCATTTCAAAACGACCGGCAATATAGATATCTTTTCCGGCCAGTGATCCAAAATCATCCAGAACAGCACTGAGTACAGTACCTGTCCGGCCGCGCCAGGTATCATCCGGCTGTTCAACAACAGGGATTATTTTCAGGTTGGAATGTGTTTCGGCAAGAGCCTGCAATTCACCCAGATCATAGAGATAGATATGCTCTCTGGCACCCCAGTAAAACGTAATATCACGCTGCGGGTTTTCTTCCAGTGCCGCCAGCAAAACAGAACGGGTGTAAGAAAAACCGGTTCCTCCGGCGATCAGGAGCATCGGTGCATCGCTGTTTTCACGAAACCAGGCATTACCGTGCGGAATATCAATGGTTACCTGACGATTATCCAGAATCCGATCCATCACTGCCATCGCATAAAGATTGAACTCGGACGCACCAATGTGCAGCTCAATTTCTTTCTGTGATGACGGTGCCGATGCCATTGAAAACGGGCGCTTATCCCGCTCATCCATCACTACCATCAGGTATTGTCCGGCTTTGAATGAAAAATCACCGTCCGGTAATAATTTTATGCGGTATACCGTATCCGTTATCGATTCAACAGAGGTAACTTTGCAGTTTAACGTTGCCATGTGCTCCCTCAATCATTGAGAATATTTAATTCATCCCATAAGGCGTCAACACGTTGTCTGACTTCATCGGTCATGACAATCGGTTTTCCCCACTCACGCGAGGTTTCGCCGGGCCATTTATTTGTTGCGTCCAGCCCCATCTTCGACCCCAGCCCCGATACCGGTGACGCAAAGTCGAGATAGTCGATCGGAGTATTTTCCATCATCACCGTGTCCCGGGCAGGATCCATCCGGGTGGTAATCGCCCAGATCACATCATTCCAGTCACGGGCATTGATATCATCATCGCAGACAATAACAAATTTTGTGTACATAAATTGCCGTAAATACGACCAGACTCCCATCATGACCCGCTTTGCATGTCCCGCATACTGCTTTTTCATGGTGACAACGGCCAGGCGGTAAGAACATCCTTCCGGCGGCAGGTAAAAATCCACAATTTCAGGGAACTGCTTCTGCAGAATCGGCACCAGAACTTCATTCAGCGCCACACCCAGTGTTGCCGGTTCATCCGGCGGACGACCGGTATAGGTTGAGTGATAGATAGGCTCATCACGCTGGGTAATATGTGTGACCGTAAAGACAGGGAAATCATCCACTTCATTATAATAACCGGTGTGATCCCCGTAAGGCCCTTCCGGCGCTGTTTCCCCCGGTTCAATATACCCTTCAAGAATGATCTCCGCACCGGCAGGAACTTCCAGGTCATTCGAGATACATTTGACCACTTCTGACTTATTACCGCGCAGTAACCCGGCAAAGGCATATTCGGACAAGGTATCCGGAACCGGTGTCACCGCTCCGAGAATTGTTGCGGGATCAGCGCCCAGCGCCACCGCAACCGGGAAACGTTCACCGGGATGTGCCTGACACCATTCCTGAAAATCGAGTGCACCACCGCGATGCGATAACCAGCGCATAATCAGTTTATTTTTCCCCAGCACCTGCTGGCGGTAAATACCTAAATTCTGGCGATCTTTAAACGGACCGCGGGTTACGGTCAGTCCCCAGGTAATCAGCGGTGCCGCATCATCCGGCCAGCAGTGCATAACCGGGATTTTTGTCAGATCCACATCATCGCCGGTAAAAACATGCGTCTGACACGGTGCGGAACTCAGCCGTTTGGTCGGCATATTCAGCACCTGCTTAAATTTCGGCAGCTTATCGATAAGATCACGGAACCCTTTCGGTGGATCCGGCTCTTTCAGGAAGGCCAGCAGTTTGCCGACATCGTGTAATGCTTTGACATCCTCCTGCCCCATTCCCATCGCAACCCGTTTGGTTGTGCCGAACAGATTACAGAGAACCGGTATTGAATAACCTTTCGGATTTTCAAACAGCAACGCAGGGCCGCCCGCACGCAGTGTGCGATCAGCAATTTCCGTCATTTCGAGATAAGGATCGACTTCAGTTTTGATCCGTTTAAGCTCGCCCTGACTTTCCAGAATAGTGAGAAAATCTCTCAGGTCCCGATATTTCATGATGTTATTAATCTGTCAGCAGGTGGAAAGGACTCCATTATAGGAATCCCGTCCACTGTTACAAGTACAGGGATCAGCAGCAGCGGAACGGAACCCATTCTGCCAGAGCGCTGGTATCGAATTGTTCCGGGAATGTTTTGTTGTGCTGAAAGAGTTTAAATCCTTCATTTTTTCCGCTGAAATAGTGCAGCTCATTTCCTGAAATATGGAAGCCGCTGCCTTCACGAAGCGCCACAACAATTTCGTCCGGGTTGACAGCACAGAACTCCGCAATCCGCTCATCACGGGTTTCCCCCATGTGTCCGCTGATGACCGCATCAATATAATGAGGGTTAATCTGGACAGGGAACAATCCCAGAGACGGCATCACCACACAATTACGCACCGGCATATCATTGGTGGTTCTGATACTCGGTGTAGCCACGTTACACCCGGCACTCCAGCCGATATACGGGATATTCCGCTCACGAACCGCGCGCTGTATCGGCACAACCAGGCCATTTTCATGCAGTAACTGGTTCAGCAGCCAGGTATTCCCGCCGCTGACAAGAATACATTCTGCATTTTCAATCGCCTGAACCGGGGAATCATAGTGTTCAATGCAGGTAACATCAATACCCAGAGCTTCGGAGAGTTCACGGGCACGCTGGTCGTGATCAGCACGGATAACCGCATATGCAATCAGTACCGCAGAGCGGATACCGCGTGTTTTTATCATTGCCCGGATACGTGACTGTGCATAGCTCAGCCATTGCGGGTTACCGGAAAGTTTACCGTTACTGAGTAAAAAAACGTCCATCGACATTGCCCTTATTATTCTGTCATTATAGATAGATAAATAGTTTATAACTCATTAAATGACATCATTCTACGGTAAAAAGCAACTCAATTAAGGGACTGAATTCACACTCATTTGTCTTAAATCGTGATTTGCTGCATTCATCGTAAAACAAATTTGGTATTATCAGGCTTTATATAAGCCCCGTCTGTGTTGGATAGAGTAATGAAGGATTGGTATTTATTGTACTGCAAACGCGGACAACTTCCGCGGGCAATGGAACATTTGCAGCGGCAGCAGGTGGAATGCCTGACACCGATGGCGAATATTGAAAAGGTGGTTCGCGGCAAACGTGTGACTGTTAACGAGCCCTTATTCCCGAATTATCTGTTTATCTCTTTTGATCCTGAAACCATTCATACAACCACAATTAATTCAACGCGCGGTGTAAATCATTTCGTCCGTTTCGGACCACTGCCTGCGGTTGTTCCCGCATCATTGATTGAAGAGCTGAAAAATGCTGAATGTATCAGCCTGGCAGAGAAAAATGTTCCTCAGCCGGGAGATATTGTGGAAATCACTGAAGGTATGTTTAAAGGCCTGGAAGCCATCTATCAGGAGCCGGATGGTGAAACCCGTTCAGTGCTGTTACTGACACTGATCAGTAAGGAACTGACCAAAAAAGTGGATAACACCAGTTTTATAAAGAAACACTGAATATTGTCCGGAGCCCGGAAACAAAAAACCGCCATATTACAGGCGGTTTTTATCTGACGCGGTATCACGTTACTCTTCGGCTTCTTCATCCTGCGGTTGTGCTTTACTGCGCGGCACATAGAAACGGGCGAAGAACACACCGACTTCAAACAGCAGATACATCGGAATAGCCAGCAGTGTCTGCGAGAACACATCCGGCGGTGTCAGCAGCATGCCCACCACAAAAGCCCCGACCAGAATATACGGTCGCTTCTGCTTCAGCGCGGTAACCGTTGTGGCACCACTCCAGCACATCAGAATAATGGCAATCGGAACCTCAAAGGAGATACCAAACGCCATAAACAACGCCATGACAAAGCTGAGATAGTTATTAATATCTGTCGCAATGACCACATCCTGTGGTGCTGTCGAGGTAAAGAAACCAAACGCCAGCGGGAAGACAACGAAATATGCAAACGCCATCCCCATATAAAACAGCACTGTGCTGAAAAACAGCAGCGGCATTAATAACCGGCGTTCATGCTTATACAGCGCCGGTGCGATAAAAGCCCAGACCTGATACAGAATGTAGGGTGCCGAAATAAAAATGGAGACCATAACGGTCAGCTTAATCGGTGCCAGGAACGGTGATGCAACATCTGTTGCTATCATGTTCGAGCCCTGGGGCAATTTGCTCACCAGCGGCGATGATACAAGCTGATAGATATCATTTGAGAAGTACGCCAGCGCAACAAACACAACAAAGACAGCAATCAGGCTGTTGAGAATGCGTTTTCGTAGTTCGATTAAATGAGTGATCAGCGGTTGCGTGTCTTCAACAGCCATAACGTACTTTTACCGTAATCTATTAATGTTTCTGTGAATCTGACGCAGCAGCGGTTACCGGTGACGGTGTTGGTTCTGAGTCACGGACTTCCGGTGATGGCCGGGCCGGAATTTCCTCAGCAGAGGCCGGGGATGGTGCTGCCGGAGACGGATTTTGTACCGCCGGTGTACCGGCTGACGCCGGACGGGCAGGCGGAACTTCTATTTCCTGATCAGCCAGTGCTTCCGGATCGAGTTGCTTTTTCAGTGAATCCACCGGTTCCTGATAAGAGCGGCGCAATGTATCCGCAGCTTCTTTCAGGTCATCCATCGACGCTTTCAATTCAGGTGAAATCGCTTTACCGGCCTGCTCTTCCATCTTTTTCAGGTTATCCTGAAGTTCCTGGAGCTTGAGCTCCTGGGTCAGTTCATTCTGCACATTGGCAGCCATTGAACGCATCACACGTATCCAGCCGGCTACTGTTTTCACAGCAACCGGAAGACGTTCAGGCCCCAGAACCACAAGTCCGATAACCAATACTAAGATCAGTTCACCAAAACCGATGTCAAACACGGGTTATACCTGCTCTTTGTTTTTATTCTCTTGCTGCTCAGCTGAATCAGCTTTCTTTTCTGCGATATTTTTTTGTTCAAAATCCGCATCTTTTCCGGCTGTTGTTGTATCTGCTTTGTTCTGATCGTCATCACCGATGGCTTTTTTAAAGCCCTTGATAGATGCGCCCAAATCAGAACCCAGGGTACGAAGTTTGTTTGTTCCGAACAGGAGAACAACAATCACAGCAATAATTAATAATTGCCAAATATTAATACCGGCCATTAGTTTTACCTCAAATTGATATGGACCTACTTACTTCATTATATACAACCACAGCCGTATACGGAAATACACAACATAGGTTGAAACCTTGTCTTAACTCAACCTTTACTTCATTTTACCGGATTGCCACCATCCTGTTACCCAGGTGAGCACACCAAAAAACATCAGAACCCATGGTGCAACAGGCGCACCGGCCAGATAAAACAGACTGGCGCAGACAAACAGGGTTGCCCCGATACCCAGTGAAAAATTTGCTTTCCGCTGAGCGGCCTGCTGCTGTTTCATTTGTTCAGTCAGCCGTTCAACACCGGATTGCAGGCGGCGCTGCTGTTTAAGACTGTCATACACCAGCTCCGGTAATTCCGGTAATTTTTCCGCCCAGAACGGCGCTTTTTCTTTGATCCCGCGGATGACGGCTTTTATACCGATTTGACTTTTCAGCCAGGATTCAAGGAATGGCTTCGCCGTTTTCCACAGGTCAAGCTGCGGGTAGAGCTGACGTCCCAGCCCTTCAACATACAGCAGCGTTTTTTGTAATAAAACCAGCTGCGGTTGTACTTCCATATTAAAACGGCGGGCAGTATTAAACAGATTCAGCAGTACATGACCGAAGGAGATCTCTTCCAGCGGCTTTTCAAAAATCGGTTCACAGACAGTGCGGATAGCAAATTCAAAATCTTCCACATTGGTATCCGGCGGCACCCATCCTGAATCCACATGAAGCTCAGCCACCTTCCGGTAATCACGATTAAAGAAAGCGATAAAGTTCTCAGCGAGATAGCGCTTATCTTCTTTATTCAGAGAACCGACAATACCGCAGTCGATACCAATATACTGAGGATCGTCCGGATGCTCACGGCTGACAAAAATATTACCCGGGTGCATATCCGCATGGAAGAAACTGTCGCGGAAAACCTGAGTGAAGAAGACCTGAACGCCACGCTCGGCTAACAGCTTCATATTAGTGCCCTGCTCATGCAGAGCCGCAATATCAGAAACCGGAATACCGTAAATACGCTCCATGATCAGCACATTTTCACGGCAGAGATCGGGATAAACCTCCGGAACATAGAGCATCGGGCTGTTTTCAAAATTACGGCGCAACTGAATGGCATTAGCCGCTTCACGTTGCAGATTCAGTTCATCCAGCAGCGTTTTTTCATACTCGCGGACAACTTCTTTCGGCCGCAGACGTCTGCCGTCTGGTAACAGGGGAACCATGTTCGCCAGCCGGTACATCAGATGAATATCAGCCTGAATCACCGGCAGGATATCCGGGCGGATCACTTTAAGTACTACCGCCTGTCCGTTTTCTTTCAGGACAGCGGTATGCACCTGTGCAATTGATGCGGATGCCAGCGGGGTAATATCAAAATCATCGAACCAGGTTTCCACCGGCCCTTCCAGGGCATCCTCAATGGTTTTCTTTGCCAGATTGCCGTCAAACGACGAAACGCGATCCTGCAACAGCGCCAGCTGGTCAGCAATGGCCGGCGGGAACAGATCCCGGCGGGTGGAGAGCATTTGCCCGAATTTGATCCATACCGGTCCCAGTTCCTGAAGCGCCAGACGCAGACGCTCACCCAGCGCTTTGTCTTTATGCTTGTTCGGCATCCAGAACAGTGAACGCCGCCAGAGACGTATCGCCCAGCTCAGGCGGTTTTTGGGGATCAGCTCATCCAGCCCGTAGTTCAGGAGGGTACGGATGATAAAATAGAGGCGTTTTATTTCACTCGGTCTCATACCCGCTTCCTGTTCTTTTTTCCAGGCGGGCGAGGCGCGCCTCTAGTTCATCCGCGATGTGTGCCACATCCGCGACTTCATCACAGAAATGGGCCGCTTCCAGCGCAGAAGGTGCCAGCGCCCATTCACGGGTGACAGCACCGGTCAGGTATTCCTGCTGACGGCATACCGCCCGCCGGAACAACTGCCCGCCTTTCACGGCAATCTGTGTCAGTGTCTGCGCGGCAATATCACCGGTATACGGTGCCAGATAGTGTGCAGGGTCCCATTCAGCCATATCCAGCAGTGCTGAAAAATGCTGAATAACCTGCATATCACCGTCAATAATGACATCACCCTGACGGATCAGAGTTGAAAGCTGTTGTTTATCTTTCAGTTTCAGCAACGTAAGAAAACGGGTTTGCAGCACACAGTCCGCCGGATCTTCCCAGCGGGAAATCACATCCAGCTGTTTTTCACTGAAAATCAGCGTGAACTGCATATCCGGTTCTGTCAGCCGGAGCGTCAGTGTTTTTCCGGTCAGACGGGCGCGGGCCGGTTTCAGTACACTTTCGCTGTACAGCAGACGGTTGAGCACCGTTTCCAGAAATCCGGCAACCACAGGATAAAGTGCCTGCGGACTGACAGGAGACGGGATATTTTCTGCAAACGTATCAGACATATCAGAATTTGAATCCTTTATGCAGTGCCACAATACCGCCGGTCATGTTGGTGTAGGAGACATGCTCAAAACCGGCATTTTCCATCATACCTTTCAGGGTTTCCTGATCCGGATGCATGCGGATGGATTCTGCAAGATAGCGGTAGCTGTCCGCATCATTCACAACCGCCTGCCCGATACGCGGCAGTACGTGGAAAGAATAAGCGTCATACACTTTACTCAGCGGCTCAAGCACCGGTTTGGAGAATTCCAGCACCAGCAGGCGGCCACCCGGTTTTAACACACGGAACATAGAGCGGAGCGCTTTGTCTTTATCGGTGACATTACGCAGCCCGAAAGAGATGATGATGCAGTTGAAGTAGTCATCCGGAAACGGCAGTTCTTCAGCATTCGCCTGAACATAATTCACATTACCGACAACCCCGTGATTACGCAGCTTTTCCCGTCCCATTTTCAGCATGGAATCATTGATATCCGCGAGGATCACCTGACCGTTTTCGCCGACCATACGGGAGAATTTTGCCGTGAAGTCGCCGGTTCCCCCGGCAAGATCCAGCACCCGCTGGCCACGACGGACACCACTGGCATCAATAGTAAAACGTTTCCAGACACGATGGATGCCGAAAGACATCAGGTCATTCATCAGATCGTATTTTGCGGCAACAGAATGAAAGACGTTTGCCACCATACCTGCTTTTTCGTTTCTGTTAACAGTGCGAAAACCAAAATCGATTGTATCCCGGGATTGCTCTTCCATTCTCTTCTTGCCTGTTTTGCCTGTGTGCATGAATTTATGATCGGAAAAGTGTATCAGCCTTTACCGCAAAACCCTATGCCCATTGTGTTGTTCTGCGAAATTAGCCGGAACCTCCGGTGGTTCATCCGCCCCGCTATCCTGTTGTTCACTGAGACGGGCTTTCTGTACCAGAATTTCATCCAGCGGGCGCTTTACCTCAACCCCCAGTTCACGGAAACCTTCTGCCTGTGACAGCAGATTTCCCCGGCCGGTGGTCAGTTTTTTCATCGCCCCGTGGTAGGTATTCTGAGCTTTATCCAGCGCCTGGCCGATACCGTCCATTTCCTCGGTAAACAGGCGAAGCTTGTCATAGAGACGGGCAGCACGCTGTGCGATCGCCTGACTGTTCTCATGCTGATGTTCATAGCGCCAGAGGTTGGCGATTGTCCGCAGTGCCACCAGCAGTGTGGATGGGCTGACCAGCATGATATTGCTTCTGAGGGCTTCGTCCAGTAGCACACTTTCCTGCCCGACAGCCGCCAGAAATGCCGGTTCGACAGGGATAAACATCAGCACATAATCCAGTGAGTTGATCCCGCTGAGATCCTGATATTCTTTTCGGCTCAGGCCGCGTATATGCTGACGCACAGAGTTGATATGTTCGGTCAGTGCCGCCTGCTGTGCTTCCGGGGTTTCACTGTTGAAGTAACGCTCATAGGCCACCAGCGACACTTTGGCATCAACAATGACCTGTTTGTTCTGCGGCAGGTAAATCACCACATCCGGCTGATAACGGCTTTGCTGTTCATTTTTCAGGCTGACCTGAGTGGCGAATTCATGGCCTTCCCGCAGACCGGAGGCTTCCAGGATACGGGCAAGAATCGTTTCCCCCCAGTTACCCTGCATTTTGTTATCACCTTTCAGGGCATTGGTGAGATTGACCGCTTCCTGTGCCATCCGCAGATTAAGCTGTTGCAGACGCTGAATTTCATGTGTCAGGGTGTGCCGTTCACGGCTTTCCTGGCTGTAACTTTCCTGAACCTGCCGGTTAAAGTTATCCAGCTGTTCACGGAACGGGCGCAGCAGCATAGACAGGCTCTGGCGGTTGAGTTCATCCGTCCGGCGGCCGCTCTGTTCAAAGATGCGGGAAGCCAGGTTTTCAAACTGGGTATTCAGGCGTTGCTCACTGTTGAGCAGCAGCCGCTGTTTTTCTTCGGCGGCCAGGCGGCTCTCTTCCAGCCGGGTGGTCAGCTCACGGATTTCAGCTTCCTGCTGTGCGCTGATATGACGGGCATTTTCCAGTGATTGTTCACTCTGTTCTCTGGCCTGTTGCCAGTACGCAGCCTGGCGCCGTGTTTCATCCAGCAGGGCAAGTTGTGCAATATTGTCCTGTAACAGCCGGTTTTTGTCCGCCAGCCGCTGTTGCAGGCTGAACCAGACCACCCCGCCGCCCAGCAGAATACCGCTCAGAATGCCGATAAAACCATAAAGCCACTGAATATCCACGATGGCTGTCTCCTCCGCGAGTCACTTACGCCGCTTACGGTAAAATAGCACTGTACAGATGTCCACTGTCTTTTTACTGTCCGCCGTTTTTTTCGGCGCGTCACGCAAAAACCAATGTAATCCGGTGAAAATGCGGTGCTATCCGCCCATCAGCCCGGCCATCCATTTCAGTCCGAATGCGCCGGGGGCCAGCAGACCAAATGCCCAGATCACGGCAGAAAACAGATTGGCCAGCTGAAAATGGCGCTGCGGCATCGCACAGATCCCGGCCACCAGCGGCACCACCGCCCGGAACGGCCCGAAAAAGCGCCCGAGGAAGACACCCCATATCCCCCACTTTTCAAAGAACTGATGTCCTCTGACCAGGGTTTGCGGGGATCGGGAAATCGGCCACATATGACGGACATTGTCTTTGTAGTAGTAGCCGATGTAATAGGAAACCCAGTCGCCGAAAAAGGCACCGGTGGCCGCCACGAGGAAAACCGGCAGAAAATTCAGTCCGCCTTCCCCGATCAGTGCCCCGACCCCGAGCAGGATCACTGTCGCCGGAAACAACAGGGAAAGAAATGCGAGAGATTCACCGAATGCCAGCGCAAAAATAATCGGCAATGCCCAGAACTCATGTTCACGGACAAACGCGGTGACAGTGGTAATAATATCTGCCGGTGCCAGAGAATCCCCCTTACTATCGGATCTTATTCAAGGAAATGGTTACGGATTTTATCGCGGACAGCGGTAGTCAGTCCGATATCTTTCGCCAGCCAGGTATCAATACTGCCATAATGTGAGTGAATGCTTTTCAATGCAGTATTCAGGAAATCAGACTGTACGGAATACACATAGGCGAATTTTTCCACCACCGCTTCCGGCATGGTTTTCGCGTGTTCTGCCAGCAGTTCATGGCGGTAAGGTGCCAGCGTGTCGTTGGTCAGCAGGTAATCTTCCATCACCATATCGGTATCCGCGCCGAGCGCAAACAACACCAGTGCCGAGCCCACACCGGTCCGGTCTTTCCCGACGGCACAGTGCTGTACAATGCCGCCTTTTTCCGGGTTGCGCAGCATATCACCGAGTGCATGATAAGCCGGGTTTCCCAGCGGCAGCAGTTCATAAAGACGCAGCATAAAGGCTTTCGGATCAAACTCCGTCAGTGCCTCATTGCCGAGTTTCTCAAGATTGGCGTCCACTTCTTTTGACATCGGATTTGCCGGTGCGTTCGTGTACAGCGCACCATTCCACAGGCGATCCGGTTTATCCGCAATTTCGCCGCTGTCGCGGTAATCCAGGATCTGAAACAGATTCTGCTCTGTCAGCCGGGTTAAGTCATTGTCGCTCAGGCGATCCAGCGCCCCGGCACGGAACAGCAGGCCGGGTTTGATTTTACTGCCGTCCGGCAGCACTTTGTTTCCCAGGTCCCGGAAATTGATCCCGCCGTCAAGCGGCAGCACGGAAGGATGCGGTAATGGCTGTCTGGTCATTGATACCTCTTTATCATTATTATCAGTATGTTCGGCACGATCACTGTATCAGATTTACAGAATGAATGATTAAAAAAAAACCGTACCACCGGAAAATCCGGCGATACGGCTGATTCATGAAACCGGTAACGATCAGATGAGATGACGGGCGGCTTCCACCACAATATCCAGGGTATTGGATTCGGTTTTCTTCATCTTCGCTTCATCAGGAATTTCCTGCTGGGTGCGGTTAACAATAACCCCGGCAACCATCCCCGCACGCAGCCCCTGGCTGGCGCACATGGTCAGCAGTGTGGCGGATTCCATTTCAAAGTTCATCACGCCCATTTCCTGCCACTCTTTCATTGATCCTTTGAACCGGCGGGTCACACGGCCGCTGAACGTATCATAACGCTCCTGGCCCGGATAGAAAGTATCAGAAGAAGCGGTCACACCAATATGGACGGTAGCTTTGGCTGCTTTCGCTGCATTTACCAGTGCTGTGGTACATTCAAAGTCAGCCACGGCCGGGAATTCCATCGGCGCAAAGTGCAGACTTGCACCATCCAGGCGCACAGCAGCCGTGGTCACAAGGACATCACCGACATTAATGTTTTCCTGAATCGCACCGGTGGTACCGATACGCAGGAACGTGCGGATACCCAGTTGTGCCAGCTCTTCCACCGCAATTGAGGTGGACGGGCCGCCGATACCGGTTGAGCAGACGATCACCGCTTTACCGTCCAGTTCACCGCGCCATGAGGTGAATTCACGCAGAGACGCGAGATGAACAGGGTTATCCATCAGGCGGGCAATTTTTTCGACCCGGTTCGGATCGCCCGGCACGATAGCCAGTGTCGCACCCTGTAAATCTGCTTTAGTCAAACCTAAATGAAATACATCAGCCATCCTGAACTCCTTTGCGAAAAAGTGATTATTGAGGACACTCTAACGTGTCGTCACACAAAATTTAGTGATTATTATCACTTCATTGATACTAACAAATGAATCAATTACATAAAAATGAGATTCAAATCACATAAACAGTGATTTGTGCTGAAAATGTCACCGGACTGCTCTCTGAAAAAGGTAAACACAGGTTGCTTTTTTGTCCGCCTCACTCTACTATCCGCACCATTCCGGCACACTATCCGTGCTGACCTGTCACTTTCAGAACGTAAGGAGGTTCATATGACAACATTACTGTGCACTCTTTGCGGGCTCTTGCAGAACTGATTATCACACCGGTATTACAGCGTTATTTCTCCGTATTACCCGTCCCTGTTTCCTGTCTGTTTCTTCCTGACTGCCCGCCGTAAACCCGAATTTTCACTATTTTCCGGAATGGATTATGGGCAATTATATGCATTTTGTCGCGCCGGGCGTCTCTTATATCGCCTCGGATGCGACGTGGATCGAAAGTAACGCGATTCAGCAACTGATCACCACCGCACAATTACCGGGTATGACGGCTGTTGCCGGTATGCCGGATCTGCACCCCGGCAGAGGCTATCCGGTGGGTGCGGCATTTTTCTCTGAAGGCCGTTTTTATCCCGCACTGGTCGGTAACGATATCGGCTGCGGTATGGCGCTGTATCAGACTGAGCTGAAAGTCAGCAAACTCAATGCTGACAAGGCAGAAAAGCAACTGCGCAGCATGCATGACCATGCAGATGCTGAGTGGCTGACAGAGCACGTGAGCGATCACTTTGTATCACATCCGTTTGCAGCGTCTCTGTCTTCTGTCGGCGGCGGAAATCATTTCGCTGAGTTTCAGCAGATCGATAAGATCTGTGATGACGGGCTGTTTGCTGCGTCCGGGCTGGATAAACAGCGGGTCGTGCTGCTGGTTCACAGCGGTTCACGCGGGCTGGGACAGATGGTTCTGCGTCATCATGTTGAGCAGTTCAGCCACGGCGGACTGACAGAAAACACACCGGAAGCGGCTGAATATCTGGCAGCACATCAGCAGGCACTGGATTTTGCACAGCACAACCGGGCGCTGATTGCACTGCGGATGATGCAGCAACTGCGTACCGGGGGTGAAGCGATACTCGATATCAATCACAACCTGGTGGAGGCCTGCACGATCAACGGACGTGACGGCTGGCTGCACCGGAAAGGGGCAACCCCGGTAAATCATGGTTATGTGGTGATCCCCGGTTCACGGGGGGGATTACAGTTATCTGGTGAGACCGCAGGCCACCGCTGACAGCCTTTACTCTCTCGCGCACGGCGCGGGACGTAAATGGATGCGCACCGAGTGCAAAGGACGTCTTTCTCACCGTTATACGCCCGCACAATTATCCCGGACTGATCTCGGCAGCCGGGTTATCTGCGCCAATAAACAGCTGATTTATGAGGAAGCGCCGCAATCCTATAAATCGATTGAGACAGTGATCGACAGTCTGTGCGGTGCCGGACTGATTACCGTAGTGGCACGGCTGAAACCGTTGCTGACCTACAAAACGAGCGGGGAGTACTGCTGATGTTATTACAGTTTTCTGCCGCTCACGGCCCGGAAGAGTGCTGCCTGGCAGTGAAGCATGCGTTACGTGTCTTTTTGCAGGATGCCGCACAGTCAGCAGTAACGGTGACAATTGCAGAGGAAATGCCGTCACAGCACGGTCTGCATTCTGTATTGCTGTTACTGGACGGAGAGTATGCGGATGCCCTGGCGGATCTCTGGTGCGGGACATTGCAGTGGCAGTGTGCCAGCCCGTTCCGCCCGAAACACCGGCGTAAAAACTGGTTTATCGGTATCCGGCGTTTTACTGCGCCGCAGGCGGTATCAGACAGTGAAATTATCTTTGAACGTCTTAAATCACAGGGGCCGGGCGGTCAGCATGTGAATAAGACTGAATCCGCTGTCCGGGCCACGCACATTGCCACCGGTATTACGGTTAAAGTGCAGTCTGAACGCAGTCAGCACGCCAACAAAAAACTGGCCTGCCGCCTGATTGAATGGCATCTCAGCCAGTATCAGCAACAGCAGTCCGCATCACTGAACGGCGAGCGTCACCGGTCACATCATCAGATCGAACGCGGCCGGGCAACGCGCTGCTTCAGCGGGCCGGATTTCCGTCCGGTCAGCTGACAGCACATAACACAAAGCCGGTCATCACTGACCGGCTTCTTTCTTCTTTTATATAAATTAACTCAGCGGGATGTCAGCGGATTTTCCCGCAGACGGCGCGCCGCTTCCACCATGTTTGCCAGGGCTTTGCGGGTTTCATCCCAGCCGCGGGTTTTCAGGCCGCAGTCCGGGTTAACCCACAGACGCTCCACGGCGATCTTATCCGCCGCTTTGCGCAGCAGCGCTTCAATCCACTCCACTTCCGGCACATTCGGCGAGTGAATATCATAAACGCCCGGTCCGATTTCATTCGGATAATCGAAATCTTCAAATGCTTCCAGCAGTTCCATATCCGAACGTGATGTTTCAATGGTGATCACATCCGCATCCAGCGCCGCGATGGAATCCATGATGTCATTGAATTCGCAGTAACACATATGGGTGTGGATCTGAGTGTCATTCTCTGCGACTGCGGCATTGAGCCGGAAGGCATCCACCGCCCAGGTGAGATACTCCGCCCATTCTTCGCGGCGCAGCGGCAGCCCTTCACGCAGTGCCGGTTCATCGATCTGGATAATACCGATCCCGGCTTTCTGCAAATCATCCACTTCATCACGCAGTGCCAGAGCAATCTGTTTGGCAATGGTTTCACGGCTGACATCCTCACGCGGGAATGACCAGCAGAGAATGGTCACCGGCCCGGTCAGCATACCTTTCACCGGTTTGCTGGTGAGGGATTGCGCGTACGTCGCCCAGTCAACCGTGATAGGTTCCGGACGGCTGATATCTCCGATAATCACCGGCGGTTTGACACAGCGGGAGCCGTAACTCTGCACCCAGCCGTTCTGCGTAAAGACATAACCGTCGAGATGCTCGCCGAAATACTCCACCATGTCATTACGTTCCGCTTCACCGTGAACCAGCACATCCAGTCCGAGCCGTTCCTGCTCATTAATCGCCTGCTTAATATGTTCAGAGATATTAGTGCGGTAGAACGCTTTATCGATATTTCCTTTTTTGAAGTTCAGACGCAACCCGCGGATTTCCGTCGTTTGCGGGAAAGAACCGATTGTGGTAGTCGGCCACAGCGGCAGACTGAAACGGCGGCGCTGTTCTTCTGCCCGTTCAGCGTACGGCGCGGCACGTTCACTGTCGCGGGCGGTTACCGCCGCCAGCCGGGCCGCGACTGCGGCGTTATGCACGCGGGAAGAGTGGCGGCGCAGCGTGATAGGTGCACTGTATTTCTCCAGCGCGGCAATATCATCCGCCGTGCCGCTGTTGACCGCACGGGTCAGCAGTGCCAGTTCCTCACATTTCTGCTGTGCGAAGGCAAACCAGCTTTTGACTTCCTCATCCAGTTTGGTTTCGTCACGCAGGTCAATCGGACTGTGCAGCAGCGAGCAGGATGTGCCGACCCACAGATCACGTTTTCCGGCCAGCGGTGCTATCACATCATATTTTTGCCGCAGATCGGCACGCCAGACATTGCGCCCGTTAATCAGACCGGCGGAGAGCAGCCAGTCTGCCGGTAAGGCTTCATGAATAGCCTGAATATCATCGCTGCCTGCAACAAAATCAACATGCAGCCCCTGCACCGGTAGTTCACGGATAAGCGGCAGATGGTGGCCCACGCTGTCAAAATAGGTGGTCAGCAGCAGTTTGGTATGCCCCTGCAAAGCATCATACGCGGTACGGTAAGCGGACTGCCATTCCGGCGGTAAATCCAGTACCAGAGCCGGTTCATCAATCTGAATCCATTCAATACCGCGCTCCGCCAGTTTTTCCAGCACGGTTTTATAGGCTGCCAGCAGTGACGGCAGTAATGATAAGCGATCAAACTGAGCGCCTTTCACTTTGCCGAGCCACAGATACGTGATCGGCCCGAGCAGTACCGGTTTCACCGCAAAGCCCTGCTCCAGTGCCTCATCCACCTCATCAAACAGCTGCGGCCAGCTCACGCTGAAGGTTTGCCCGCGCTGAAACTCCGGCACAATATAGTGATAATTGGTGTTAAACCATTTTGTCATTTCCGCTGCTGCGGCCGGTTCACCGGAAGGCGCGCGGCCACGGGCGATACGGAACAGAGTATCGAGGTCAATTTTCCCGTCGGCACCGGCATGACGCGGCGGCACATTACCAAACAGCAGACTGGTGCCGAGAACATGATCGTACCAGGCGAAATCGCCAACCGGTAATAATTCAACCCCGGCCTCTTTTTGCAGCTGCCAGTGGCGGCGGCGTAATTCACGACCGGTATCGCGCAGCTCATCCTGCGAAATCTGCCCTGCCCAGTAACCTTCAAGCGCTTTTTTCAGTTCTCTTTTCAGACCGATACGCGGAAAACCCAGAGTGTGATTATGTGTCGTCATAAAAAATCCTATCATTTAGCCATCCAGATGTTTACACATCCATAATCAACGGGTACTGTATAAGAAACAAGCGCAAATTCTTCATCGCTAACCTGAAGGTTCCTCATGATAGAAATAAAACATTTAAAAACGATTCAGGCACTGAATCAGTCAGGGTCGCTCGCAGGAGCAGCAGGTGCGTTGCATCAGACACAATCCGCTCTTTCCCATCAGTTCAGTGAACTGGAACACCGGCTCGGTTACCGGATTTTTATCCGCAAAACCCAGCCGCTGCAATTCACCCCGCAGGGACAGGTGTTGCTGCAACTGGCAGAGCAGGTGCTGCCGCTGGTAAAAGATGCTATCCGCGAGTGTAATGAGCCGGGGCTGACCGCGCTGCGCGTGGCGATTGAGTGCCACAGCTGCATTCAGTGGCTGACCCCCGCACTGGCTCATTTCCGCGAAAGCTGGCCGCAGATTAATGTCGATTTCACTTCCGGCGTCAGTTTTGATCCGCAGCCGGAACTGCTGAAACGCGAACTCGATGTGGTGCTGACATCCGACATTGATGAGCAGCACAACGGGAAGCTGACATACACGCCGCTGTTTGATTATGAGGTGAAACTGGTGGTGGCACCGGATCATCCGCTGGCCCGCCGTCTGCATATTCAGCCGCAGGATCTGACAGCAGAAACCCTGCTGATTTATCCGGTACAGCGTCAGCGCTTTGATATCTGGCGGCGCTTCCTGCAACCGGCCGGTGTTTCCCCGCAGATAAAAACCGTGGATAACACCCTGCTGATGATCCAGATGGTGGCCGCCCGTATGGGGATCGCCGCACTGCCGCACTGGGCGGTGGAAAATTTCGAAAGACAGGGAATGGTGGTGACCAAAACCTTAGGGGAAGGATTGTGGAGCCGGCTGTATGCCGCAAACCGCAGCGGGGAACAGCGTCAGCCGGCTGTTGAGTCGTTTATTCGTGCGACGCGTCAGCACGCGGTGGACAATCTGCCTTTTGTAAAGACGGCTTCAGTATCCATACCCGGTGCACCCACAGCGATGCAACAATCAGGGTTGCGCCAATGCTGAACGTGAGCCAGTCCGGATGCTGCTGCCAGATGGCGAAGTTCACCAGTAACCCCGCCGGAACCATCATGTTGTTCATGATCGCGAGTGTTCCGGCGTCCACCTGCGTGGCACCGTAGTTCCACATAAAGTAGCCGATCCCGGAAGCACCAATCCCCAGCCACAGCAGGACGCCCCACTGTAGCTGCGTGGACGGCATTTTGGCGAAATTACCGAACAGCAGCCAGCCCGCCAGCGCCACCACACAGGCACCGAGGTAGAACCAGGAGAATGCCGTGCGCTGCACCAGCGGATGCACTTCCATCAGCCGCTTGTAACCCACCTGGCCGATGGCAAAGAAGATATTCGCCAGCTGCACCAGAATCAGCCCTGTCCAGAAAGAATCACTGAGATGGTCATAGCGGATCACCGCCGCACCAATCACCGCCAGCAGCGAACTGAACACATATCCCCACCGCAATCCGCGCCGCTCCAGCAGATCATAAATCAGTGTCACATAAAGCGGCGTCAGCACGGTGAACAGCAGAAATTCCGCGACAGTCAGGTAGTTGTAGGCATGGAAAACAAAGAGATACATAATGCCGAGCTGACAGGCACCCACCGCCATATACATCAGAATGACTTTCGGGGCGATCCCGCGCCAGCGCAAAAACGGCAGGAAAACCAGTGCCGCCAGCGACACACGGACTAATACAGAGAACCAGCTGTCCACCTGACCGGCGAGATACTCGCCGATCAGGCTGAATGATGCGGCCCATAAAATCGTGGTAATAATCAGTAACGGCATCGGTTATGTTTCTTTCTCAACCAGCAGGGCTTCCAGCAGATCCAGATCATGCAGCAGCAGTTGCAGGGTTTCATTGCTGATATTACGGGTCGCACGCTGGTGATACAGCTCCCCGCGCTCGGCACGCAGTGCGGTCAGACGGAAACGGCGTTCCAGATCTTCCACCTGGAGGTTATATTCCATCTCATCCCCCCCGGCGGTACGCCGCCTGAGGTGTCCGGCAACCCGCGAGGCCACCTCGCTGATCGCTTCCGCATCCAGCGCCTCGTCCGAACTGGCGGACAAACGCTCTTCCATCTTGCCGATACTGACAATCGCCACTTCCGCCATCGCCGCTTTCGCCGCACGGATTTCATTGGCATCTGCCTGTTTATCCCCGACATTCATGCCTTTGAGCAGGAACGGCAGTGATACCACCCCCATAAAGAGCGAGAAGATAATCACCCCGGCGGCGATAAACACCATCTGATAACGGGCCGGGAACGGCGTGCCGTCCGGCAGGAACAGCGGGATGGAAAGCACACCCGCCAGTGTTATCGCCCCGCGCACCCCGGCAAATGACGCCAGCCACAGATCACGGGTGGTATAGAATGTGAAGTCCAGCGGTTTACGTTTTAAGGTCAGGCGGCTGACGGTTTTCATCATCCACAGCCAGCAGAAACGCAGTACCAGCAGGGCAAAATAGATCACAATAACCGCGGTAAACAGCATCCAGGTTTCTACTGTCGGGTCCAGTTCCGCCTCAATAACGGACACCTGCCAGATCCCCGGCAGTTGCAGGCCGAGCATAATAAAGACCAGACCGTTAAAGACGAATTCCAGCATCCCCCAGACATTATCTGCCCGCAGACGCATCGCCAGCGGCGCATTGCGGATCACGCCGGATTTGCTGATAGTCATCCCGGCTGCCACGGCCGCCAGGATACCGGACACCCCGATATGTTCCGCGATCAGATAAGAAGCAAACGGCAGGAGCAACATAAAGACGATTTGCGTGGCCGGGTCATCCCCGCTCCAGCGGCTCATCAGACGCAGCGATTTACTGTACAGCCAGGTGACAGCCACCCCCGCCAGCAGACCGCCGATAGCGACTTTGAAGAATTCCAGCGTGACCCCGGTAACCGAGAAAATCATCGTGCCCATGACAATTGCCACGGCAAATTTCAGCGCCACCAGGCCGGAGGCGTCGTTCATCAGCGCCTCGCCTTCCAGAATGCCCATCATCTGTTTCGGAATGCGCCCTTTGCCTACAATCGACGACAGCGCCACAGCATCTGTCGGTGACAGTACCGCCGCAAGAGCAAAGGCCGGGATCAGCTCAATCCCCGGCATCAGCCAGTAGATCAGATACCCGATACCGATAACGGTGACCAGCACCAGGAACAGCACCAGAATGAAGATTTCCCGCCCTTTCTGCATAAATTCCCGGGTCGGGGTTTTCCAGCCGTCAACAAACAGCAACGGCGGTATCAGCAGGACAAGAAACAGTTCAGGGTCGAACGTGACATGCAGACCAAACTGCGGGAAGGCAAGCAGTGCCCCCATTGCGATCTGAATAATGGGTAACGGAATACGATACGGAATCATTTTGGTGAGAACACCGGACACCGACACGACCAGAATCAAAATAAGAATCGTAAAGAATATTTCCATATTACCCTTACTGAACTTAGGGCTTAACCAGCCCGCTGACAAAGAAGATACTGTTAATAACGGCAAAAAAACCGTAATAAGACCCCGGAAGAGAAAAAATTACCGCCGGTTGCCACTATCATACAAAAAAAGCAGCGGCGGATGCGTTATCCGCCACTGCTATTTTATCTTCTCATGCCATTAATTCGGGCAATTAATTAGTATTTTGAGACAAATCGTATAAATAAAGCGTATCGTCACCACCAACTTCCGTTAAGTGGTGATTTATGACTTAAATTGCCCAGCCGCCAGCATAAAACGCCACCAGTGCCGCTGCGATAAGAACAGTGCCGATATTCAGCTTACGCCATTCGCCCCCGGCGATACGGCCGATAACCAGTGAAGCAAAGCCCAGCATAATCCCGGTTACAATGTTACCGGTCAGCACAATAAACACCGCACACAGTAAACCGGACATCGAACCGACAAAGTCACCGAAATCCAGTTTGCTGACATTACTCAGCATCAGCAGGCCGACATACATCAGTGCCGGTGCCGTGGCATAGGCCGGAACCAGATAAGAGAGCGGAGAGAGAAACAGTATCAGCAGGAACAGCACGCCGACTACCGTTGCGGTCAGACCGGTACGGCCGCCCGCAGCAGCACCGGCCGCAGATTCGATATACACCGCAGCAGGCGCCGCGCCGACAACACCGGCCACAATGCTGCTGACTGAGTCAGTTGTCAGTGCTTTGCCGCCGTTAATGATCTGATTATCTTTATCCAGCAGATTTGCCTGACCGGCAACCGCGCGGATCGTACCTGTCGCATCAAACACCGCCGTCATCACCAGTGCCAGGACTGTCGGCAACACCAGCGGCTTCAGTGCGCCCATGATATCCATGCTGAAGAAGAGTGACAGCCCGTCATCACCGAGGGACGGTAATTTGAAAAAGCCCTGATATTTCACATTCGGGTCAAAAATCAGCCCGATAACGGAAATCGCAATAATAACCAGCAGTACCGCACCCGGGACTTTCAGACGTTCCAGGCCGAAAATCACCGCCAGACCGGCCAGTGCAATCATGACAGGGAAAGAGGTGAAATCCCCCAGCACCACCGGCATACCTGCGTTCGGGTTTTTAATCACAAGGTCGATATTGGTGGCAGCGATCAGCAGCAGGAACAGACCGATACCGATACCGGTACCGTGCGCAATTCCCATCGGAATATTACGCAGGATCCATGTCCGGATACCGGTTACGGAGATCAGGGTAAACAGAACCCCCATCAGGAAGACCGCGCCCAATACAACCGGAATCGGGATATTCTGACCAAGCACCATGCTGAATGCCGTAAAGGCTGTCAGGGAGATCGCACAGCCGATCGCCATCGGCAGATTTGCCCACAGCCCCATCAGCAGAGAGCCAAACCCGGCAACCAGACAGGTGGCGATAAAAACTGCCGTATGCGGGAAACCCGCCTGGCCGAGCATGCCCGGCACAACAATCACGGAGTACACCATCGCCAGGAATGTGGTCAGTCCGGCGAGAACTTCACGGCGGACAGTCGTCCCGCGCTCAGTCAGTTTAAAAAATTGGTCTAATTTGCACCCGCTTTGCGGCTGTGTCGCAGACATGTCATCACCTGTGTTAATGAATTTTGTGTCACATCACGTAAACGATTGCGTTTTCAGAAAAAATCTGCCGGTTTCCGGGTAAAAAAACCGGATACATACGACGCAAACGTTTGGCTTTCAACAGAGAAAAGATGTGATTTTTTGAGGCAAACGATTATCTTAGGAAAAATCCTGATAATCAAGGCCAAATCCGGGAATTTTTTCACATCTGCCGTACGGACGGGTTATCATCATCCGTCCCGGTGCCTGATGACGGAATCTGTAATGAAACTGACTGCTTATCTCCTCCCCGTGAGCCTGTTCTGCGCTGTTTTACCGGCGGCACATGCAGCGATCACCCCGCTCAGCCCGGACACCTGCCGCGCTATGACCGCACTTGGCATTATCACACCGGAAAACCCGGTGCCCTGTGAACGGCTGGTGAATGTGGATGTCCGGTTTATCACCTTTGAGGGCGAAACCCGCACCGGCACTATTACTGTCGCCGATATTATTGCCCCTGAAACGGAAGCACTGTTCGGTGAGTTGTACCGGCGAAAATTCCCGCTGCACAGTGTGCTGCCGATAGAGGCCTTCGGCGGTGATGATGAGGCATCTATGGCCGCCAATAATACGTCGGCATTTAACGGCCGCCGTCAGGCAAGTCAGAAAGCCTGGTCAAAACACGCTTACGGCATGGCGATCGATATTAATCCGCAGCAAAACCCTTACCGCTTCCGCGATAAAAACGGCCGTGTGACCATCAGCCCGCCGCAATCCGCCGCTGCACTGACCAGCAGAGAAAACATTCGTAACGGAAAAATGGAAACGGTTCTGCCGCTGGTTTTCAGCCACGGTTTTCTCCGCTGGGGCGGGGAATGGAAAAATCCGGTGGATTTTCAGCATGCGGAGATCGGCAGTTTTACCTTTATTAATCATCTGCTGTCACTGCCGCTGCCGGACGCACAGGCGGAATACAGTGCCTATGCCGCCCGCTACCGCGACTGTTTCCGTAAAAGCAAAACCGGTGATGAGCTGCTGCGCGCCCGGCAATGTGCTAAAAAAGTGCTGCGCTGACCGCCGTCAGTGCACCAGGTTACTGATCAGCAGCGTCAGCCCGGCCAGCAGGATCACCATATTCAGAAAACGGAAAAAGGCCTCTTTCGGGATACGCATAGTGATATGCCGCCCGAGGACAATCCCCGCCACCATCGCAGGCAGAAACAGCAGCGCAGTAATGGCAATTTCGCTGTTCCAATAGATGCCCATGCTCAGAAAAATAATCACGCGGGTTAATGTACTGAAGCCAATCAGCGTGGTCTGCGTGATACGGAACCGGTTTCTGTCCTCAATCCGCCCGGCAAAATAGATGGCATACACAAACCCGCCCGCCCCGAACAGCGCACTCAGAATACCGCCGCCGATACCGAACGGAATAATGTATTTCTGCGGATAATGCCGTGCCGTCTTCTTAATAAAGAGGGAATAAAGCGCATAGAGAACAATAAACGCCCCGAGGAATACTGCCAGCAGATCCGGATGTGTTTTCAGCAGAATCGCCGCACCAATCAGACTGCCGCCGATCATCAGCGGCACCATCCATTTCAGCTCGGCAAAATCGGCTTTGCGCCCGTCACGGGTGACGTTAATCACCGCGGCGCCCAGATCCATCAGTGCCAGCATCGGCACAATGTGCGAAACCGGAATAAAGAAAGCCAGCACCGGGCTTGCAATCAGCGCAGAGCCGAATCCGACCATCCCGAAGACCAGATAACCGGCGAAGAGCACCGTAAAACAGATGAAAAAATCTGCCCATGGCAGGGTGTAGATCATGGTGAGCACCCGTTTAATGACATATGTTAATTATCACCATGCCGGACGCTTTCCTCTGATAACATCATTTATCAGACCTGTCTTTCCGGAAAATCACGGCTTACTGTTGTACAACAAGTGTGCAATACTAACAGGGTTTCCCTGCAAATTTCATTGGTATCAATTACATTATGCTAAAAACCAGTGCCCACATCGGCCAGAAAGTCAAACTGCTGCGTCAGGCGCGTAACCTGTCGCTCAATGATCTTTCAAAACTCTCCGGCATCTCGAAAGCCGCGCTGTCCAAACTGGAATCCGGTGATTCCAATCCGCGTATCGATACACTGGAGGCCATTGCCGTTGCACTGCGTTTTCCGCTGGGCGATCTGTTTACCGCCAGTAATGAAGGTTATCCCCGTTACGAAAAAAATAAAGTCTTTAAAGGGGAATATGCGGAAGATTTTAAATTCCGTGTCGGTATGGGGAATATTTCGGAGATCTGGCACCTGAAGATGATCCGTGGTGCGATTATTAACAGTCCCGCGCACAGTACCGGTACCCATGAACATATTCTTATCCACCAGGGTACGCTGATGATGCGCTTTAATGAAGATCAGACAGTACTGCTGGAACCGGGGGATTTCTATGCGTTCTCCTGTGATATTCCCCACTCTTATATCTGCATGGAAGGCGATCTGAGCGGTACGCTGATTATGTCTTATTCCCATATCGGCCAGACATCACCGTAATCCCGGACAAAAAACCGGGCTTATCCGCCCGGTTTTATCACGCTACTGAATGTACTTATTCAGTTGTTCAAAGATACTGATATCTTCGTTGTATTTCACGTCCTGCACGTCTTCCAGTTTTTCCACCTGACTGACCATCTGGCTTAGTCGATCATCTGATTTCACCAGCAGCCAGATATGGCTGTGATCCTGTCCCGGCAGCGGCAGACACAGAATACCGTCCACGTTAAACGCCCGGCGGGCAAACAGACCGCAAATGTGCGTCATAACACCGGGGTGGTTACGGACGACCAGTTCCAGAGCGATAGGCTGATTATTTTTTTCCATGATTCTGTCCTCTGTCATCAGGCTGTGACCATATCGATATTGGCATCACCCGGCAATACCATCGGCCACACTTTTTCACTGACATCGATTAATGCGTGGATCAGACACGGCCCGGGATGGTCAATCGCCGCCTGCAATGCAGCATGCGGATCACTCTCTTTATTCAGATCACAGGTATGCAATCCGAAACCTTTGGCAATCGTCACAAAATCAGTCTGATACGGATAGGCAGATGCCACAATATGCTCATCGAACATCAGCGTCTGCTGCTGGTGAACCATCCCCAGCGCCTGGTTGTTCATCAGAATAATTTTGATATCCAGATTATGCTCCGCGGCTGTCGCCATCTCCTGGATATTCATCATAATACTGCCGTCACCGGTAAAGCAGATAATTTTGCGTGACGGCTCCGCCAGTGCGGCACCAATCGCCGCCGGTAAACCAAAGCCCATGGTTCCCAGCCCGCCGGAGGTCAGCCACTGGCGCGGACGGCATAACGGATACGCCTGCGCCACCCACATCTGGTGCTGCCCGACATCCGTGGTGATAATGGCATCGTTATCCACCGCATCCGCCACCGCAGCGATCAGCCCGAAGTGACTTAACGGGTTGCTCTTGTTGATCTGCTCCAGCGGGAATTCCTGCTTGATCTGCGTGATATGATCATTCCACGCCTGGCGGGTATTCACCTCAATCTGCGGCAGCAACATGGCGAGAACCTGTCCGGCATCCGCGTTGATCGCGATATCCGGCTGCTTGATCTTGCTGATCTCCGCACGGTCGATATCCACATGAATAATTTTGGCATCCGGGCAGAACTGTTCGGCTTTGCCGATGGCCCGGTCGTCAAAACGCGCTCCGACCACAATCAGCAAATCAGATTCCTGCAAAATCATGTTGGTATAGCGGGCGCCGTGCATCCCTAACATCCCCAGATAGAGCGGATGCTGCTGCGGAATGGTGCCTAACCCCATCAGGGTCATGGTGGTCGGCAACCCGGCACGTTCGGCAAAACTCTGCACCAGCTGCTGTGACTGAGAAGCCACAATACCACCGCCGATATACAGGATCGGGCGCTTCGCCTGATTAATCATGGCGGCCGCTTCGCTGACTTTTTCAGCATCAAACAGCGGTAACGAATCTTTTGGCATGATTGGCGGCAATTCATCAATCTCAATGATGGCTGCCTGAACATCTTTCGGCACATCCACCCAGACCGGTCCCGGACGGCCGGATTCCGCAATACGGAATGCATCCGCAATAATACCCGGCAGATCCTGAACATTGCGCACCAGATAATTATGCTTGGTGATAGGGATAGACATGCCGTAAGTGTCCACTTCCTGGAAGGCATCGGTGCCGATCATCGGCGAAGAGACCTGGGCGGTGATACAGACCAGCGGAACCGAATCCAGTTTGGCATCCGCAATCGCGGTCATCAGGTTGGTCGCACCCGGCCCGCTGGAGGAGATACACACCGCCGCTTTGCCGGTTGTGCGGGCAATACCCTGTGCGATAAACCCGGCCCCCTGTTCGTGACGGGCGAGGATATGGCGGATGCGGCTTTTGCCCAGTGCATCATACAGCGGCAGCGCCGCCCCGCCCGGAATCCCGGAGACAGAGGTGATCCCGTGCTGTTCTAACATGCGGATAATTAATTCCGCCCCCGTCATCCGGGTTTTTGCCTGAGTCTGCTGTGAAGCTCCCATAACATCATCCTTTTCTTAACAACCGGTTCAGTTTCGCGGAGCCTGACATAAAAAAACCCCGCTCGGTTTACGCCGGCGGGGTTAGTGATCCTGTTGCTGATCCCAGCCCGTTACGGCGCGCTGCCGACGACCACCACCACTACCACACGCACGACGACAACCGCGTCTGATAGCGCGGTTGTTAGTAGTACGTTTTGCGGACGGGTGAATGGTTTCACGGGGTATCTCTCAACAGTAAATTGTGTATGAATAAATTCGGTTCGTACTTTAAAAAAACATAAGAATGAAATCTGTACAAGCCTTTTTTCATTTATTTTTTATTCAGCCGCTGAATTGTGATCATTATCACTAATAAATCACTACTATAAAAATCGAAAATAACTAACCCATTGATTTAAAATGAAATATAAAAATACCCAATTTACTGTTACAGCGGGAAACAGCACTGTTCCTGCTAAAAAACAGCGATAAAAAAGGGAAAAGAAACAATTATCCGGAGCTATACAAACCATGGAACGAAAATCACAGCGGAATATATCGCAGGGAGATCACTGAAAACAGCGCCTGTTCACATTATCGCTGTCAGTCACTAAAAATCATTTTTTTATCTGTTTTATTGCTCAGTGCAATAAAAAACAGGATTTATTCAATTACCGGGTCGATTAACAGAACACATTAAAATGTGATTATTTGGTTAAAAATAACCTGACGAGTTACATTGAAATTACAAATACAGCTAAAACAGGCGTTTTTACGTGACCCTGATCACATATAATTACTGCCGTGATTGTCACGTTTCAGGTTTACAGATAAAACGTAATCCGACACATGCTCTTTAAGCCTCTTATCATATTTTAATAAAAATCGAGTATATAACGCATTGATACCCAATGGTTTCATTGGGTTTTTTCTTTAAAAAGAGCAAACACACATCCGGTTACGACAGACATTTATAATAAAAATACCCGTTCTGATAAAAAATCAGACAAACAGGATAAAAACAGGACTTATAAAAACATAAGCTGTACTGCCTGTTAACCCCGGGCAATCTCATGTGTTCATCCAACGGCATGAGACATCACCCCTTACTGTCACCCGATTGTAAGGGGTATTTTTTTGCCGCTGACTATGCAGAACTACGCAGAAAAATAATTTTTTTCTTATTTATTCTGAGCTGATAACACCTTATTTTCATCTGTGATATTTCAGCAAAGTACATATCATGTTTCATATGCAGACGATATACATGAAAAAATAAGATTAAGACTAATCATTATTTCGCTTTACGGATAAAAAAATACATTTAGCACTCAGTTAAAAACAAGGAGTGTTACATGTTAAAAGTTTATATCTGGTTGCCGGAAGGAAAATATATCGGACATGCATCTCTTTCGTTTCAGGGAAACTACGTCAGTTTCTGGCCAAAAGACAGTGCAGGAAAAAAAGATCTGAAAATTAAATCCAATAGTCACCCGGGTGCCTTTATGGGCGCGTTAAAGGAAGATATTGAAAATGAAGGCAACAGACAACCCCGGGTTGTCACTATTAATGAAATCAATGAAGAAAAACTTGCATTTCATATCGCAGAACTGATGAGTAACACACCGAGATATCAGCTGGCCCGCAATAACTGCTCTCATATTGTTGCTGAATGCCTGGCTGTTGCCTGTGATAAAAAACCCGGCTTTACCCCATCAGCCAGTAATTATTCCAAATATTTAGGTTCAACTCTGAGTAGAGGGATCTGGACACCTCATGATATCTTACGGTATGCACAGGAACTCTCGGTAAATATAGTATGAATGTAATCTATAGTGAGAATTATAATTTTGACATCGGACTGTTGAGTTACTTTCATCCGTTTTACGGGATGAAATTCAAATCTATTTTTAATGATTTGAAAAATAACAGTAAAATCCGGTTTCACATGCCTGATTCCGCTATAGATGAGCAGATCACAGAAGATTATCTTTCCGGGATAATGAAATACAGAGTCAAAAATAAAAAGGGTATCCTCAGAGCACTCGAGTTCCCCCCGGTACCCTTCCTCAGCTATTCCTATCTGGATAAGCATGTATTAACTCCCATGCGTTTTGGTATCGCCGGTACATTGCTGGGAGCACAAAAAGCGATACAGGAAAACACCATTTTCTGGAATCTTGCCGGTGGTTATCACCACGCATCTCACCAGAATATGGAGGGGTTCTGTATCTATAATGACATCACGATTTGCTATCAGGAATTACGCCGGAGAAATATCCTGTCCGCGGATGACAGAATATTAATTATTGATACGGATGCACATCATGGCAATGGTAATGCTGTCG
Source organism: Morganella morganii (assembly GCF_019242955.1). Classification (GTDB taxonomy): domain Bacteria; phylum Pseudomonadota; class Gammaproteobacteria; order Enterobacterales; family Enterobacteriaceae; genus Morganella; species Morganella sibonii. Next base: position 382,522 of record NZ_CP066129.1, on the reverse strand, counting down.
ATTTTATGGATAACAACAGAGTGACGATCCTTGATATTTATAATCAGGATATTTATCCGCAGTCAAAATATACACGTGAACGTGTTGATATCCCGGTTCCGCTTCCGGAAAAAACCCGCGGTAATCATTATCTGAGCCAATACCGTGATGCCTTAAATAAGATAAACGGTAACTATAAAATAGCATTTGTCATTACCGGCACAGATCCGCTTGAAGCAGATAAACTCGGCGGCCTTTCACTGACAATCAGTGATATTGCAGAAAGAGACAAAACAACCTGGCAGTTCCTGTCAGAAAAACAAATCCCCGCTGTTTTTCTTGGCGGAGGTGGTTACTCAAAACTCAGTGCAACCTGTGTCACCCGCGCCATTAACGGCATTATCACCGACACTGCGGACTAATTTCAGATCACAGATATAAAAAATCCCGCGTTAGCGGGATTTTTTATATGAAATAACAGATATTCAGATCAGAACGGAATATCGTCATCAAAATCCATCGGCGGTTCATTGCTTTGCGGTGCAGCTGCTGCCGGTTGTTGTGCAGGGCGCGGGTTACCGCCGCCGCTGAACTGCTGGGATTGTTGCGGCTGCTGTGGTTGTCCCCAGCCACCGCCCTGTGATGCATTATCACCGCCACCGCTGCGGCCGCCCAGCATCTGCATGCTGCCGCCGATATTGACCACGACTTCCGTGGTGTAGCGTTCCTGGCCGCTCTGATCCTGCCATTTGCGGGTCTGGAGTGCGCCTTCGATATAAACCTGTGAACCTTTTTTCAGATATTCACCGGCAATTTCTGCCAGTTTGCCGAAGATCACCACACGGTGCCATTCGGTTTTCTCTTTCATTTCGCCGGTTTGTTTATCACGCCATGATTCTGATGTCGCCAGTGTGATGTTGGTAACCGCACCGCCGTTAGGCATGTAACGCACTTCCGGATCCTGACCCAGGTTCCCGATAAGAATGACTTTGTTGACGCCTCTGCTGGCCATGAAATGCTCCCGATGAAATTGTTTAAAACATATAAGGATCTAGTCTAACACGTCTGGGTGACTTTTTTGAATCGGTAATCTTTTGCCGCGATCGGCTTTTCATATTTGCGTGTCTTCTCTAAAATCTGCTGCGCAAAATGCCATCAGCTGTCAGGCAAATGCTGCTGAGATTATACACAGATTTCTTCTGATACTGGATATCCATTCAGTAAATTATGTGCAATAATATCAGGCTGAATAAATTTGTCGCTATCTGAAACTCCCGGGAAGTGGTACATGGATAATATCGATATACGGGGCGCCCGCACCCACAATCTGAAGAATATCAACCTCATTATTCCGCGTGATAAACTGATTGTTATCACGGGGTTATCCGGCTCCGGGAAGTCGTCCCTCGCCTTTGATACACTCTATGCCGAGGGACAGCGCCGCTATGTGGAATCGCTGTCCGCCTATGCGCGTCAGTTCCTGTCGCTGATGGAAAAACCGGATGTGGATCATATTGAAGGGCTTTCCCCGGCGATTTCCATCGAGCAGAAATCCACTTCCCATAACCCGCGTTCCACCGTGGGCACCATTACTGAGATCCATGACTATCTGCGTCTGCTGTTTGCCCGTGTGGGTGAGCCGCGCTGTCCGGATCACGATATTCCGCTGACGGCACAGACGGTCAGCCAGATGGTGGATAATGTTCTGACTCTGCCGGAAGGCAAACGTCTGATGCTGCTGGCACCGGTCGTCAAAGAGCGTAAAGGCGAACACACCAAACTGCTCGATAACCTGGCGGCACAGGGCTATATCCGTGCGCGGATCGACGGGGAAATCTGTGATCTCTCTGATCCGCCGAAACTGGAATTACAGATCAAACACACCATCGAAGTGGTGGTTGACCGTTTCAAAGTCCGGGATGATCTGACACAGCGCCTGGCAGAATCCTTCGAAACCGCGCTGGCACTGTCCGGCGGTACCGCTGTTATCGCCGATATGGAAGATAACAGTGCCGAAGAGCTGGTATTTTCAGCGAACTTTGCCTGTCCGGTCTGCGGATACAGCATGAGTGAACTGGAGCCGCGCCTGTTCTCCTTCAATAACCCGGCAGGAGCCTGCCCGACCTGTGACGGCCTGGGTGTACAGCAGTTTTTCGATCCGGATCGCGTGGTGCAGAACCCGAATCTGTCACTCGGCGGCGGAGCTATCCGCGGCTGGGATCGCCGTAATTTCTATTATTATCAGATGCTGATGTCCCTGGCGGATCATTATAAGTTTGATATTGAATCCCCGTATTCCGAATTACCGGCCAAAATTCAGAAAGTGATCCTCAATGGTTCAGGTCGTGAATCCATTGAATTTAAATATTCCAATGACCGGGGTGATGTGACGGTCCGTCATCATCCGTTTGAAGGTGTGCTGCACAATATGGAACGCCGCTATAAAGAGACGGAATCCATGGCGGTACGCGAAGAACTGGCCAAATATATCAGCAACCGTCCATGTATTTCCTGCGGCGGCACCCGTCTGAAAAAAGAAGCCCGCTTTGTGTTTGTCGGTGACACCACACTGCCGCAGATTTCTGATTTCAGCATCGGCCATGCGATGGATTTCTTTAATAACCTGAAATTCAGCGGCCAGCGCGCGAAAATCGCCGAAAAAGTACTGAAAGAGATTCAGGATCGCCTGAAATTCCTGGTTAACGTCGGTCTGAATTACCTGACCCTCTCCCGCTCCGCAGAAACGCTGTCCGGCGGTGAGGCGCAGCGTATCCGTCTTGCCAGTCAGATCGGCGCCGGTCTGGTCGGTGTGATGTATGTGCTGGATGAACCGTCTATCGGGCTGCATCAGCGCGATAATGACCGTTTGCTGGAAACCCTGGTTCACCTGCGTGATCTCGGCAATACCGTGATTGTGGTTGAACATGATGAAGATGCTATCCGTGCCGCTGATCATATTATCGATATCGGCCCGGGCGCGGGTGTCCACGGCGGGGAAATTGTTGCTCAGGGATCGCTGGACGACATTATCGGCACACCGGAGTCCCTGACCGGGAAGTTCCTCAGCGGCGAACGGCGGATCACCATCCCGGAAAAACGCAATGCGGCAGATCCGGCCAAAATGCTGACTATCACCGGTGCCAGCGGCAACAACCTGAAGAATGTGACACTGAATCTGCCGGTCGGGCTGTTTACCTGCATCACCGGGGTTTCCGGTTCAGGGAAATCCACCCTGATCAATGACACGCTGTTCCCGATTGCCCAGACACAGCTCAACGGTGCGACTACCGTCACCCCGGCGCCGTATAAATCAGTCGAAGGTCTGGAGCATTTCGATAAAGTGATCGACATCGACCAGAGCCCTATCGGCCGGACACCGCGTTCAAACCCGGCAACCTATACCGGCGTGTTCACTCCTGTCCGCGAACTGTTCGCCGGCGTACCGGAATCCCGCTCACGCGGCTACACACCGGGGCGGTTCAGTTTCAACGTCAAAGGTGGCCGCTGTGAAGCCTGCCAGGGTGACGGTGTGCTGAAAGTGGAAATGCACTTCCTGCCGGATGTGTATGTGCCGTGCGATCAGTGCAAAGGCAAACGCTATAACCGCGAAACCCTGGAAGTGAAATACAAAGGGAAAAATATCCACGAAGTGCTGGATATGACTATCGAGGAAGCCCGTGAGTTCTTCGATGTGGTTCCGGCGCTGGCGCGTAAATTACAGACACTGATGGATGTCGGCCTCTCTTATATCCGCCTCGGGCAGTCGGCAACTACACTCTCCGGCGGTGAAGCGCAGCGGGTGAAACTGGCGAAGGAACTGTCCAAACGCGGCACAGGGCAGACACTCTATATCCTCGATGAACCGACTACCGGTCTGCACTTCGCGGATATCGAACAACTACTGGCAGTGCTGCATCAGCTGCGCGACCAGGGCAACAGTATTGTGGTTATCGAACATAACCTGGATGTGATTAAAACCGCAGACTGGATTGTGGATCTGGGCCCGGAAGGCGGCAGCGGCGGCGGTGAAATCCTTATCGCCGGAACCCCGGAAGAAGTGGCGGCATGTGAACGCTCACACACCGCCCGCTTCCTGAAGCCGATTCTGAAAAGAGGCTATTAATTTTCCCCGCCTCTGAAAATACCGCGGCTTTCGCTGCGGTATTTTTTTTGTCCGTTTTCCGTCCTGGTGAAATAATAAGCAATTCGTGATAAAATAGAGTATCAGGCAACCACCGGATACAGGAGGCAAAAATGGCAAGCGGATGGGCAAGTGATTCTGCTGTTCAGGAGCAGATTGATGCCACACTGGATGATGCGGTCGCGCGGGTGCGCAGTCAGCTGGCGACAGGAGAAAGTGCGCTGTTTTGTGAGGAGTGCGGTGACCCGATCCCGCAGGCGCGGCGTGAAGCGATACCCGGTGTGCAGTTGTGTGTGAATTGTCAGGCAGAAGCAGATAAAAAGCAGGCCGCATACAGCGGCTATAACCGGCGCGGCAGTAAAGACAGTCAGTTGCGCTGAAACAGGCGCGGAATACAATGATTCCGCGCATCATCATTTCATTGCTGAGGATTAACGGCTGACCGCCGCAAAGGCCCGTGCAATCGCATCCACATTATGACGGTTCACCCCCGCCATGCAGACACGCCCGGAACCGACCAGATACACCGCATGCTGCTCACGCAGTGCCGTGACCTGCTCCGGACTGAACCCGGTATAACTGAACATCCCGCGCTGATGCAGCAGATGATCAAAATTCTTCTCCGGCAGTGTATTTTTCAGGGTATCCACCAGCACCGTGCGCATATCCGCGATCCGGCTGCGCATGGTTTCCACCTCCGCCAGCCATTGTGCTTTCAGTACGGTATCGTTCAGCACTTCAGACACCAGTTTTGCACCGTAAGACGGTGCGCTGGAATAGACACGGCGTACGCCCGCTTTCAGCTGGCCCAGTACCCGCTCTGCTTCCTGCTGTGACGGACAGAGAACAGACAGCCCGCCCACACGCTCACCGTACAGTGAGAAGATTTTTGAGAACGAGTTACTGATAAAACATGGTACTTCTGCCGCCGCCATGGCGCGGATAGCATAAGCATCCTCTTCCATTCCGCCGCCGAATCCCTGATAAGCAATATCCAGGAACGGGATCAGTTCTCGCTTTTTCACCACCGCAACAACCTTATCCCACTGTTCCGGTGTCAGATCAGAACCGGTCGGGTTATGACAGCACGGATGCAGTAAAATGATGCTTTTTGCCGGTAACGTCTCAAATGTTGCCAGCATCTCATCAAATCTGACGCCTTTGGTCTGCGGATCGAAATACGGATAATAATGGGTTTTAAATCCGGCCCCGGCAAAGATCGCCTGATGGTTTTCCCATGTCGGATCACTGAGCCAGACATCCGATCCAGGGAACCAGCGGTGCAGGAAATCCGCGCCGATCTTCAGTGCGCCGGAACCGCCCAGCGTTTGTATCGTCGCCACGCGCCCTTCGCGGATAAGCTCGCTGTCATCACCCAGCAGCAGCGTTTGTATCGCGCTGCGGTAAGGGGCAAAACCTTCCATCGGCAGATACAGGGAGGCTCCGGTATCCTGCGCGTTATAGCGCTGTTTCGCCTGTGTGATGCTGTTCAGTTGCGGAGTCACCCCGGAATCGTCGTAATAGAGGCCAATGCTGAGATTGACCTTCTCCTTCCGGGGATCCTGTTTGAAATGCTCAACGAGCGTTAAGATCGGGTCGCCGCCGTAGGCGTCTACATGTTCGAACACAAGCGATACTCCTGATTGTTATTTTTCTCACTCTCAGAACATATCGCGTCACATTTTATTCGTCCAGATATTCCATCGCCACGCGGGAGGTCAGTTTGGTGATCAGTTCATAGGCGCTGATACCGCTGGCTTCTGCAATTTGCTCCACCGGCAGTGAATCGCCCCATAAAATGACTTCATCACCCGCTTTATCACTGCAATCCGGCCCCAGGTCGATAGTTATCATGTCCATGGAAACACGCCCGGCAATGGGAACACGGCGTCCGTTAATCACCACCGGTGTGCCCGATGGCGCACTGCGCGGATAGCCGTCACCGTAACCGACCGCGATCACACCCAGACAGGTATCGCGATCACTGACCCATGTACCGCCGTAACCGACTGCTTCCCCGGCTTTGTGTTTGCGCACCGCAATCAGACGGGATTTGAGGGTCATCACCGGTTTCAGGCCGTAATCACCGGCTTCGGTGCCGCTTTTCGGCGACACACCGTACAGAATGATCCCCGGACGTACCCAGTCGAGGTGCGCCTGAGGCCAGTAAAGAATACCGCCGGAAGCGGAAATCGATTTCTCCCCCGGTTTACCGGCAGCAAATGCCATAAAGCGGGCGATCTGCGCTTCTGTCGGCTGTGCGTCATCTTCATCGGCACGGCTGAAATGGCTGATGATATTCACCGGCTGCTGCACATTTTTGCAGTTGCACAGCCGCTGATAAAACGCTTCCGCTTCTTCCGGACGCACGCCGAGACGGTGCATACCGGTATCAATTTTCATCCAGACTTTGACCGGATCAGATAACTCCGCCTGCTCCAGCGCCATTAACTGCTCTTCAAAATGAACCGCGACTTCCAGACGACTGGCAACAATGACCGGTAAATCGGTCGCATCAAAAAAACCTTCCAGCAGGATGATCGGTTTGACAATACCCCCGGCGCGCAGCGCGTGCGCTTCACTCAGACGCGCCACCGCAAACGCATCCGCCTCATTGAGTTCACGGGCGATTTCGACTAATCCGTGGCCGTAGGCGTTTGCTTTGACCACCGCAACATGACGGCTGTCCGGCGCAAGCGCCCGGATCTGCTGCCAGTTGTGGCGAAGCGCACCACGGTCAATGACGGCTGTTGCCGCTTTCATAGGGGTTCCTTGGTTATGGGTTGTTGATGTCTGGTTTGTTATCAGGGTTATTATGCCGCCTGCGTTATATTCAGGCGGTTTATTCATCGTCATAACTCGGCCCTGCATAGTTATCAAAACGCGACCACTGGCCGTTGAAGGTCAGACGGACGGTTCCGATAGGGCCGTTACGCTGTTTACCGATGATGATTTCTGCCACGCCTTTCAGATCACTGCTTTCGTGATACACCTCATCACGATAAATAAACATAATAAGGTCGGCATCCTGCTCGATAGATCCGGATTCACGCAGGTCGGAGTTTACCGGGCGTTTATCAGCACGCTGTTCCAGACTACGGTTTAGCTGGGACAGTGCGACAACCGGTACCTGTAACTCTTTGGCCAGCGCCTTGAGTGAGCGGGAAATCTCGGCGATTTCCAGGGTACGGTTATCGGAGAGGGACGGTACACGCATTAATTGCAGGTAGTCGATCATAATCAGACTTAAACCGCCGTGTTCGCGGAAAATCCGTCGTGCACGGGAGCGGACTTCAGTCGGCGTCAGGCCGGACGAGTCATCAATATACATATTGCGCTTTTCCAGCAGAATGCCCATGGTGCTGGAGATGCGCGCCCAATCCTCATCATCGAGCTGACCGGTACGGATACGGGTCTGGTCAACACGGGAAAGGGAGGCCAGCATACGCATCATGATCTGGTTGCCGGGCATCTCGAGGCTGAAAATCAGAACCGGTTTTTCTTCGGTCATGGCGGCGTTTTCGCACAGGTTCATGGCGAATGTCGTTTTCCCCATGGACGGACGCGCCGCAACAATAATTAAATCAGAAGGTTGCAGACCAGCTGTTTTTTTATCCAGATCCTGATAACCGGACGATACCCCGGTCACACCGTCATGCGGCTGGGCATACAGCTTTTCGATCTTCTCGACGGTTTCTTCGAGGATGGCTTCGATCCCTTTTGGCCCTTCATCTTTATTGGCACGGTTTTCGGCGATCTGGAACACGCGGGATTCCGCCAGATCGAGCAGATCTTCACTGGAACGCCCCTGCGGATCATAACCGGCATCGGCGATCTCATTGGCGACAGAAATCATGTCGCGGATCACCGCACGTTCGCGGACGATATCAGCATAAGCATTAATATTCGCCGCACTTGGCGTGTTTTTCGAGAGTTCTGCCAGGTAGGCAAACCCGCCGACGTTTTCCAGCTCTCCGCCGGTTTCCAGTGCTTCGGACAGGGTGATCAGGTCAATCGGCCGTCCCTGCTCCAGCAGGCGCTGCATCTGGCCGAAAATCGTCCGGTGCGGACGGCTGAAAAAGTCCTCGCCGGTCACGCGCTCAGAGACATTATCCCAACGCTCGTTATCCAGCATCAGTCCGCCGAGAACAGATTGTTCGGCTTCCAGGGAATGCGGCGGTAATTTCAGCCCTTCCATCTGATGGTCACGGGGTTTATCGGTCTTGGTGTCCTTGGGATATTTGGCCATGAAACTCTCTTACTTATCAGTGCGTCGCCGGGGAGAATACCTGCGTCCCTGAACGGGACAGAGCGGGTAGTATAGCCCTCCTTTGCCGCTGATTGCACGAAGCTTGAGTAATTTTCAGTGACATGCAATTATGCCAAATACAATAAATCACATGATTAACTGTCCCGCTTACTGTTTCTGCGCTGTTCGCAGGTAAGTGGTCACTCTTTTTTCCGAATGAGGTTCCCTCCATGGCTAAACGTATTGAATTTGATGCACCCGGCGGCACCGATGTGCTGGTTTATCGTGACTTTACGCCGGCAGACCCGGCGCCGGGTGAAGTTCAGGTGGAAAACAAAGCAATCGGCGTGAACTATATTGATACCTATTTCCGCAGCGGCCTGTACCCTGCACCGGTATCCCCTTCCGGTGTCGGCTCTGAAGCAGCGGGTGTGGTGGTAAAAATTGGTGCTGATGTAAAACACATTAAAGTCGGCGACCGCGTGGTTTACGGACAGTCACCGCTGGGGGCGTACAGCCAAATCCATAATGTGCCGGAAGAAAAACTCGCTATTCTGCCGGACGGTATCAGTTTTGAAACTGCCGCCGCCTGCTTTATGAAAGGTCTGACCGCGTTTTACCTGCTGCGCAAGACGTATGAAGTAAAAGCCGGGGAAATTTTCCTGTTCCATGCTGCCGCAGGCGGTGTCGGGCAAATCGCCTGCCAGTGGGCCAAAGCGCTGGGCGCGAAAATGATCGGTACTGTCGGTTCAGATGAAAAGGCGCAAAAAGCCAAAGCCGCCGGTGCCTGGGAAACCATCAACTACAATAAAGAAGATATTGCTGAGCGGGTGCTGGCACTCACTGACGGTGAAAAAGTCGGTGTGGTGTATGACTCCGTCGGTAAAGACACCTGGCTGCCGTCGCTGGACTGCCTGAAACGCCGCGGTCTGATGGTCAGTTACGGCAACGCCTCCGGCCCGGTGACCGGTGTCGATCTGGGGATCTTAAATAAGAAAGGCTCACTGTATGTAACCCGCCCTTCCGTCTTCGGTTATATCACCAATCGTGAAGAGCTTAACGAAGCCAGCAAAGCAATTTTTGATCTGATCCTGAGCGGTCAACTGACTATTTCTATCCCTGCGGATCAGGTTTATCCGCTGAAAGATGCCGCCCTGGCACACAAGCGCCTGGAAAGCCGCGCAACAACCGGCTCCAGCATTCTGATTCCGTAATCGACGCAGAATGTAAAATGCCCGCCGGTTCTGAGAAACGGCGGGCATTTTTATCACTGATTTATTATTCCGCTGTATTTTTCCGCGTGACAAATTCCAGCGCCGCTTCAATCACGCGCAGGTCTGACCCGGCTTTATATATCCGCCGGTTGCTACGTAATTGCTGGCTTTCAATATTTTTTTTGTTAGTACTTTTAGTGCATTTTTTATTTATCATCACACTATAAAAGAACCCTCATCATGATTGAAAAATAAATAATTATGATAAATGACAATCATATAATTTAAATATATTAACCAGAATAAAACCCCCATATCACATTCTTATCTCATTCTATTTTAAAGGATTTATTTAAAAAAATTAACATATAACCAAGCAGTCAAAATATTTATTTAATTTATGATATTAGAACTATCCGATATAAAAATAATCCTATCTGATGATAAAGTAAGCTAGCTATTTAGCTATCATCAGAAAGGAAATGAATATTTATGGCAAACTTAATTTATCTTACAATGGAAGGTAATAAACAAGGACTTATCTCCAGGGGCTGTTCCTCATTAGATTCTATCGGAAATAAAAGCCAGGCAGGGAAAGAAGATAAAATTTTCATTCTGTAATTTAAAAATTCAATAACACGACATCAAAATATTAATCATTTACCCGTAGACTTTATAAAACAGATAGATAAATCATCGCCACTCATACTAAGTGCAATATCTAATAACGAAATATTAAAATTACAATTTGATTTTTACAGAACCTCTCAGGAAGGACGACAGGATAAATATTATTCAATACTAATCCAGGGAGCACAGATAATTAATTTTTCAACGCGATACCCTCACAGCCTGACTCACAATATGAGCCAGCCTGAAGAATTAATATCTGTTAATTACAGAGATATTACCTGTACTCATCATATGGCCGGCACATCCGGTTATAGTATAAGGGAAAATAATATTTTTTGATTATAAAAGAGTAGTCGTATTTTAATGCGACTACTTTATGACATATCTCATGGTAAAACAAACATACTAAGTAAAAACATAATAATGATAATGACAGCACTTCCTCCTGCCGCTATCGCTAATGTTGGTGAAAAAAGGAAACACAGGTAACATAGCACAGCTGTAATAGCCACATGAATAAGATCACTAAACTGCTTATATATAAATATAAAAACATTTTTTATAGAACGCAAAAATTTATTGTCCATTACTTAACAATCCATCCAGGTTATCAATAATTAACTTATCCATATCAGCTGTATCATTACCATAGTAATATAAATCAATTAAGCCCCCCATATGAGGCTCAATAAAAAAATAGGTCAAATCAAGATTATCTGGTTTTAGCTTTAAGTATAATCGTGGGTATTTAACTTTTAACCTGTCAGATGCCATGATCATTTGTTCAAAAAGACCATATGTAGTTAACGCAGATAACTGCCAGGTAATAAATCTTTTCACCACAACATTCTTTGTTATATCTTTAATTATTTTCTGTGCTATTACATATGCAATGACATATACAACCATTTTTTTAATTAATTGTTTTTGTATTAGTGGATTAGCTATTTTTTTGTTGTTTCTGCATACTGTTCTATTTTTTTCTTTCGTTCCTCTGATGAGGAATTGATTAAATCATTAATAATTACTTCAACAGCATTGATAATGGCATCAGGATTCCTGACAATCTCCCAAATCAAATTTATAACCCGCTCATCTTCTTCCTTTGTTTTCTTGCCAAACTCTTCATATGTAGCGTCTCGTATTTCATCATACATATCTCCGAGATCTTCACGGTGTAAAAACATATAAGAAGTTCTGTGGATAGTCCTTTTACCACCCAAATACGCTGTATAGCCGATATCTTCCATATCACTTACAATAGAATCAAGTATATCTACATATTTTTCTGCTCATCCGGTGTCATAACTCACCTTCATAGTATAAAATCGATTCGTAGTATTTATCTTAAATTAGCGATGAAATCAAATGTATAAGCGTATTTTAAGACTTAACCTTAGTATAAAATAATTTATTTGTGTAACTTACTATTCAGTAAAAGATAAAAAAAGAAATATGACTCAACTTCAATATTTCCTTTTTTGCACCACACCTGATGCTGTTATTTCTACTCCTCCGATACGCATTCCATGACAGTCGTGCACTGCGTAGTATAGTGAAGTCAGCATAGTTTTCGGTGACAGGGAATGCAATAGTAACCAGCATCAGTACAGCGCAACAACCGGCTCCGGTATTCTGATTCCGTAATCGACGCAAAATGTAAAATGCCCGCCGTTTCTGAGAAACGGCGGGCATTTTTATCACTGATTTATTATTCTGCTGTATTTTTCCGCGTGACAAATTCCAGCGCCGCTTCAATTACACGCAGGTCTGATCCGGCTTTATGGGCATTTTCACTCAGATGACGCCGCCACTGACGCGCGCCCGGAATCCCCTGGAAAATCCCCAGCATATGACGGGTGATGTGGCCGAGATACGTTCCTTTCGCCAGTTCCGCTTCAATATACGGATACATGGCTTCCACCGCCGCGACGGTATCTGTCACCGGCAGCGCCGCATCAAACAGGGCATTATCCACCAGTGCCAGGATTGACGGGTTCTGATATGCCTCACGCCCGACCATCACGCCATCCATATACTGCAGATGGGTTTTCGCCTCTTCCAATGTTTTGATGCCACCGTTAAGTGCCATAATCAGGTGAGGGAAATCTTTTTTCAATTGATATACACGCGGATAATCCAGCGGCGGAATCTCACGGTTCTCTTTCGGGCTCAGACCGGAGAGCCAGGCTTTACGGGCATGGATGACAAACATCTCACAACCGCCGCGCTCCGCCACGGTACCGACAAAATCACACAAAAATTCATAACTGTCCTGATCATCAATCCCGATCCGGGTTTTGACGGTAACAGGAATATCAGTCACATTCCGCATTGCGGCGACACAATCCGCCACCAGTGACGCATTGCCCATCAGACAGGCACCGAACATCCCGTTCTGTACGCGGTCAGAAGGACAGCCGACATTCAGATTGATTTCATCATAGCCCCGTTCCTGCGCGATCTTCGCACACTTCGCCAGTGCCGCCGGGTCACTGCCGCCGAGCTGCAATGCAACCGGGTGCTCCGCCTCGTTATACGCCAGATAATCCCCTTTCCCGAACAGAATCGCCCCGGTTGTCACCATTTCGGTATACAGCAACGCATGGCGGCTGAGCTTGCGGTGAAAATAACGGCAATGACGATCAGTCCAGTCCAGCATCGGTGCAACGGAGAAACGGTTAAGGTTCTTATAGCCGCTCACATCGCGTAATTGCCGGGTTTCAGTGGTTTTTTCTGTTGGCGTATTTTGGTGCATGGCGTATCCGGGATCTCAGTACATCAGTCAGAAAGAAAAACGAAGGCGGAGTATATCACAGAGGTATGATATCTCCGCTTTCTGCATCACGCCTGCCGCTGCTCGTTTTTACTCACCCGGTACGCATTCCATGCCAGCAGGGCACCGCACAGCATAGTAACGGCAAGCGCTGTTTTTGGTGGCAGCGGAGATGCGATAACAGCCAGCGTCAGCACCGCACCACCCGCCATCTGCATAAAACCGACCAGTGAAGAGGCGACACCGGCATTATCAGAATAAGGTTCCAGGGCATAACTGGTAGCCGGACCCATAATAAATGCCAGTCCTGCACAGGCAGCGGCCACAGGCAGCATATAAATCAGCCAGTGACTCTGTATTTGTGCGGAGAACAGCACCGGACTCAGTGCCAGAGCGGCACACCCCAGAGCCATCAGAACGCCGCCGGATACCAGACAAACCGGACGCCCGGCTTTACGTATCACCCGGTTGGCGATCATACTGATCCCCATGATCCAGAAGCCGTTAGCGCCGAACACAACCGAAAACTGCAACGGACTGAGAGCCGCATCCCCCATCAGCACTGCCGGCGCAAGCGAGACATAGGTTAATACCATTCCCATCGTCCCGGCATTCACCAGTGAAAATATTAAAAACCGCTTATTAAATAATACGGAAGCAAGGCTCTTCAGCGGATTCGCTTTATGCTGCAAACTGCCTTCGGGCCGGGTTTCCGGTAAATATTTTGCCGTCATAATCAGCAGAATAAAGGCATACAGAGCCAGAAAACCAAAAGGAACCCGCCAGCCGTAATACTCCGCCATAATACCGCCCAGCAGTGGCGCCAGCGCCGGTACAATATTCAGGGTGCCGTTTAAAAAGCCAAATGCACGCGCTGCTTCATTGCCGTTAAAGCAGTCCCGGACACAGGTAAATGCCACCACCGAGGTACAGCAGACCCCCGCTCCCTGGATTAACCGGGAAGCAATAAACATCGCCGGGGTAACGGCAAATGCCGCGGTCAGGGAACCGGCGATATACAATACCATCCCCGCCATCGCCATCGGTCTGCGGCCGAATTTATCCGCCAGATAACCGGAAATCAACTGACCCGCACCTAATATAAGGATAAACAACGAGATAGTTGACTGAATCAATGACTCACTGCTGCCCAGTCCTTTTGCAATAGCCGGAATAGCCGGTAAATAAAGATCAATACCCAATGGTCCTAATAACACAATAACTAACAACAAAAACAATAAATTCCGCATATCGTTGAACTTCACTCATCACCTTCCGACAGCAAAAAATACACGTTATTGTTGTTTTTTACAACTACCATCAATAACTAACCCCGTGAATTAAAAGAAAAATAATGCTGTATATTTCGTTATACAATGAAATTATAATCAACTGTCATTTTATTATTAAATAAGGCGGTCAGTAACCTGGACATTACTTATTTTATAAGTAAATATAAAATTACACATTAATACAATTACTGACAAGCATTACCAGCCTGATTTATGTATTTTACAGAAATATTCAGATATTTTAGCCGTTCTGTTTTCTCATAATACCATCCGGGAATTTAACAAACTATCACCTGCAATGTTGTAAGACCGCAATCACACTTACGTCCTGTCTGCCATTCCGCCAAAGTATGAAAAGGCAGTTAATCTAACCATTTTCAACTCAAAACCAGCATCAATATCTTTATATTAGGTATAATCCCGACTAAATATCAGAATATTCCCCTTACTCATCATTCATGTAAGATGTTAAAAACCGGGTATTCTTTATAACAATATGAAATAGCTGAGGTTATCATGCTTCCATATCGTATTTTCGTTCTTATTGTTTCGTGTTTGTTGATTTTTTGTATCTATTACATATTAAAAGGGTATCGATTATACTTTTTAAAGAAACCATTTGAGGAAACAAATACGTCAAGTTAAATTTCAATATTATTAATGACAACCATTTATCTTCATAATTTATGACAATATATGATAAATATGAGTTGGCAATGTTTATTGGCGGCAGAATAAAATGTCAGAGACTAAAAAACTGTCTGACAGGTAAAGAGCTTTCAATAAAAATTAATATCTCACAACAGCAATTATCCCGCTATGAAACGGGAGCGAGCTTAATTCCTCTGGATAAATTATTAATGCTCGCGGACATACTGAATATTAATGTTAATTATTTTTTTGATGAAATTGGTTGTGATGAAGAATAAATTTTAATTTGACAAACATTAATATGTTATTGTTTAACCAGACTGACAGATGATAATGAGTAATAAAACAGATAGTAACCTGAACACCAGCATTAACGAAATGTACAAGATCATCGGCGGGCAAATCCGGAAAATACGCAGGATCACCGGTGTCACATCGACAGAACTGGGTAACCTGATTGGTGTATCACAACAGCAAATCTCCCGCTATGAAATCGGCAGTACTAAAATTTCGCTGGAAATCATACTGAGGATCTCTCAGGCCCTGGGCGTTTCCCCTTATTACTTTATAGAAGACAGCCTGCTTTTCTTTACCCGCCACCATCTGCCTGATGAGAACGGGCATACCGGCAGTACCGATGCCGGTGTGAATACAGAACCGGATTTCCGTCCGCCTGAACACTGACATGATGCAGCGCCGCTGAGGTGGCGCTGCAGCCGGCCGGGTTTATACCGGCAGCGTCGTGACATCCAGCCACTGCGCGTTTGTCAGCTCCGCCAGCCGTTCAGGTGTCAGCCGGACAGCAGAATTAGCCGAACCCGCAGCCGGTAATACCGTGTCATACTCACGAAGTGAATGATCCGCATAAACCGTCAGTGGTACAGATAACCCGAACGGACAGACGCCGCCGACCGGATGACCGGTAAAGAGCATCACCTCTTCCGCATTCAGCATTTTGGCTTTACAGCCGAATTGTGTTTTGAATTTTTTATTATCCAGCCGGGCATCTCCCGCCATCACAATCAGGATGGCGTTGTCATCCGTCAGCTTAAAAGACAGTGTTTTACAGATCTGGCCGGGGCGGACACCGTGAACTTCCGCAGCCTGGGTGACCGTCGCGGTCGGCTGTGCAGTTTCAATAATCGTGACATCCGGGGCATGCGTGCCGAACCAGGCACGAACCGTTTCGATACTCATTCAGGACTCCGTTTTATTCTCATGTGCTTTTTATGTGTTTGCACCAACAATTCACCATAATTTGCCCTGAATTGGCACCCCTTTTTTGACAAAATAGCGCGGACAACAGTTATTCTGCCGGAATTCATGTTAGAGTGGGCTGTTCATATATTTATTGATTAGCGGAAGGTGATGTCATGCAACCTGTTGATATTCAGACTGTATTAAAAAAAGCAGAGGCGCTGTGTCTGTCACGCAGTGTACGCATGACTTCTCAGCGGAAATCCATTCTGCAGCTGATTGCCGGTCAGCCCGGTGCTATCAGCGCTTATGAACTGCTGGATCTGCTGCGCGAAACAGAACCACAGGCAAAACCGCCGACAATCTACCGCGGTCTGGAGTTTCTGCTGGAGCAGGGGTTTATTCATAAAATTGAGTCCACTAACAGCTTTGTGATGTGCCCGCATTTTGATAAACCCAGCCATACTTCCGTACTGTTTATCTGCGATCGCTGTAATAGTGTGACAGAGCGGGATGGTGAGGCGATTGATTCACAAATCAATCAGCTGGCGGATGCCGCACAGTTTCATATCCGCCACAGTGTGATTGAGGCACACGGGTACTGCCGTCCTTGTTATGATATCGAATCCTGTACCCGCAGAGATAAATGTCTGCATGACCATGAACATGATGAGCCGCGCAAACGCGGGCGCTGAAAAACAAAAACCACAGTGACCGTCTCCGGCATACTGTGGCTTTTAAGCGGATACCGTTTTCAGGCGGATATCCCGGAAATCAGTGCCAGTCGTTATTACGGATCACACCCACTGCCAGACCTTCGACAGTAAAGTTTTGTTCCCGTAAATCCACCACGATCGGGCTGAATTCCTCGTTTTCGGCGTGCAGCTCAATCTTGCTGCCCACTTTCTTAAACCGTTTGACCGTGACTTCATCTTCAATACGGGCAACCACCACCTGGCCGTTATGTACGTCCTGGGTTTTATGCACCGCAAGTAAGTCACCGTCCATAATACCGATATCTTTCATTGACATACCATTTACCCGCAGCAGAAAATCTGCGCTGGGTTTAAACAGCATCGGGTCAACCCGGTAATGACTTTCGATATGTTCCTGCGCTAATAAAGGCTCACCCGCAGCCACACGGCCGATTAATGGTAAACCTTCATCCTCTTCTTCTTCCAGAAGCAGACGGATGCCCCGGGATGCCCCGGAAACAATCTCAATGACGCCTTTGCGCGCCAGGGCTTTCAGATGCTCTTCCGCCGCATTCGGAGAACGAAAACCCAGGCGTGCCGCAATTTCTGCACGCGTCGGTGGCATGCCCGTCTGCGAAATATGGTCACGAACAAGGTCATAGACCTGTTGCTGCCGTGCCGTCAGTGCTTTCATTTCGCCCCCTGTTTGTTTATACAGTCAGACTGTGAGTATATACAGGTATTCCGGGATTGGAAACCACAACATGAGGAAAATACGTGTTACGCCGCAGGTTTCACAAAAAATCGTCTGTCAGAGACGGGAGAACCAGCTGATAAACAGCATAATCCAGATAAACAGCCCCAGTAATGTGGCAATCAGTACCGCCGCGGAGCCCATATCTTTCGCGCGCCCGGACAGTTCGTGATATTCCGTGCCGATACGGTCAACCACCGCCTCAATCGCACTGTTGATGAGTTCAATGATCACCACCAGCACCACCGAACCGATCAGCAGCACCCGCTCAACCGCGGTAAAAGGGAAAGCAAACGCAATAATGACGGCCGGGATCAGCGTCAGTAACTCCTGGCGGATAGCGGCCTCATTTTTCCATGCTGCTGTGAGTCCCTTTTTTGAATAACCTGCCGCTTTAATTAATCGTGTAAATCCGGTATTTTTCTTCATTTCCGTCACTGTTAATAATCTGATTATCTGACTGACTGCCGCCGTTTTTCCGTGATTTTATTGCTGACGCAACACAGATCTGGCTTCGCCTTTCTGGTATGCTGAAGACGAATTGTCAACAAGAGGCTTCATACATTTATGTCACTTTGGCGTAAAATATACTATAACGTATTGAATTTACCATTAAAACTATTGGTAAAAAGCAAGCCGATCCCGACGGATCCGGTCAGTGAACTGGGGCTGGATACACAGCGTCCGACACTCTATGTTCTTCCTTATCACTCTAAGGCGGATCTGCTGACACTGCGCCGCCAGTGTCTCGCACAGGGAATGCCTGACCCGCTGGAAGATAATGTCATCGGTAATACCACATTACCGGGCTATGTCTTTATTGATGACGGCCCGCGGGTGTTCAGTTATTACGCCCTGAATCCGCGTAAAGATTCCGTCAATATTTTCCACGCCTACCTGGATTTGCACCGTAATAATCCGTCACTGGATATTCAGATGCTGCCGGTGTCCGTGATGTTCGGACGCTCACCGGGCCGCGAAGGGCACCACGGTGTACCGCATTTACGTCTGTTAAACGGGATCCAGAAATTTTTCGCCGTACTCTGGCTGGGACGTGACAGTTTTGTCCGGTTCTCACAGCCGGTGTCCATGGGCGCAATGGCCTCTGAACACGGTACTGATACTATTATCGCCAATAAACTGGCCCGTGTCGCGCGTATTCACTTCTCCCGCCAGCGCATGGCCGCTATCGGTCCGAAACTGCCGGTACGCCAGGAATTGTTCAGTAAACTGCTGAAATCCAAGGCGATTGAAAAAGCAGTTGAAGATGAGGCGAAAGCCAAAAAAATCACCATTGAAAAGGCACGTCAGAATGCCGTTTCAATGATGAACGAAGTGGCTGCTAACTTTACTTATGATGCCCTGCGTGTGGCCGACCGTGTCCTCAGCTGGACCTGGAACCGCCTGTATCAGGGGCTGAATGTCCATAATGCCGAGCGGGTACGCCAGCTGGCACAGGACGGCCACGAGATAGTGTATGTGCCCTGTCACCGCAGCCACATGGACTACCTGCTGCTCTCCTATGTGCTCTATCATCAGGGGCTGGTACCGCCGCACATTGCGGCCGGGATTAACCTCAATTTCTGGCCGGCGGGACCGATTTTCCGCCGCCTCGGCGCATTCTTTATCCGCCGCAGTTTCAAAGGCAACAAGCTGTACTCCACTGTTTTCCGTGAGTACCTGAGTGAGCTGTTCTCACGCGGTTATTCCATTGAATACTTTGTCGAGGGTGGCCGTTCCCGTACCGGCCGTCTGCTGGAACCGAAAACCGGCACACTGTCGATGACACTTCAGGCTATGCTGCGCGGTGACTCGCGGCCTATCACCCTGGTGCCGGTGTATATCGGCTATGAGCATGTGATGGAAGTGGGTACTTACGCCAAAGAACTGCGCGGTGCCACCAAGCAGAAAGAAGGGTTTATGCAGATGGTGCGCGGCCTGCGCAAACTGCGCAACCTCGGTCAGGGTTATGTGAACTTCGGACAACCTATTCCGCTGTCACAATACCTGACAAAACAGGTACCGGAATGGCGTGAGGCAATCGATCCAATCGAACCGCAACGTCCGTCCTGGCTGACGCCGACCGCGACATCACTGGCTGATAACATTATGGTGAGCATCAATAATGCTGCTGCCGCCAATGCTATCAACCTGTGCACCACCGCACTGCTGGCATCCCGGCAGCGCTCTCTGACCCGTGAACAGCTGATCGAGCAGCTCGACTGCTATCTCAGCCTCCTGCGCAATGTACCGTACTCACCGGACAGCACCACCCCGGCGAAAAGTGCGGAAGAGCTGCTGGAACACGCATTACAGATGAATAAGTTCGAGGTCGAGAAAGACAGCCTCGGTGACATCATCATTCTGCCGCGTGAAAATGCGGTTCTGATGACGTATTACCGGAATAACATTCTGCATATGCTGGTACTGCCATCCCTGGTGACCAGTTTCCTGATCCACCACCGCCGTATCAGTACAGAAACGCTGCGTGCGCATATCGGGATGATCTACCCGCTGCTGAAAGCCGAGCTGTTTATGCGTTACAGTCAGGAAGAACTGCCGGCGATCCTCGATACCATCATTGATGAGCTGTGCGGTCAGAAACTGATCTGCCGCCGTGATGATAATATGCTGGTGATCAACCCGGCCCGCATCCGTCCGTTACAATTGCTGGCGGCCGGAGTCCGTGAAACATTACAGCGTTATGCGATCACCCTGTCGCTGCTGAATGCCACTCCGGAAATCAGCCGTTCCGCACTGGAAAAAGAGAGCCGGATGCTGGCGCAGCGTCTGTCCGTTCTGCACGGTATCAACGCACCGGAATTCTTCGATAAAGCGGTATTTGCCACCCTGGTAAGCACACTGCGCGAAGAGGGCTATATCAATGACAATGATGATGTAATTGAAGCCAACGCCGGTGAATTCTATAACGTACTGGCAGAGCTGATGTCTCCGGAAGTCCGTCTGACTATCGAAAGTGTCAGTCTGGAGCCGGAAGAATCTGTACCGGCGGAAAGCGATGACAGTAATCCGGCTGACTGACAGCGGTAAGTGCTGAGTACAAAAAAAAGGAGACTGGATAACCAGTCTCCTTTTTTATTGCCGGTCCGCAGACTGAGCCCGGCGGAAACCACGCTGATATTATCGGTCTGCCATCTCCGTCGCTCATCCGTAAGCAACAGGGATTCGCCTTCATTTCATCCCTGACAGAAATGAGTTACCACTTATCACGGTAATCAAATGACACCTGATAATCGTATTTACTCAGGTCAATTTTATTAGTCAGATGCTTCTGAAGGCAGGGAACCCACGCAGAAATAACATCAAAACTACCTGCATTGATGATATTTTCATTTGGATTAACCGTTTGATGAATAATGGTATCGTCATCACCAAGATCTTCCGAATATTCATCATTAATAAAATCTTCTGTTTTTTTATCAAACCACTTTACATATACCTTTAATCCCATGATTGATTATCTCCTTATAAATATTTTTTGATATTACGTTTCGGATCTGCCGGTTTCAGCTGATTACCGGTTTTCGGGTCAAATGCACCAAGATGCTGCCCATCACTGGCCCGATAACCCTCGATTTCGCCATGCTGATAGTCCCACTCATAAATTTTACGGCCTTTATCTCCTAACCATCGTTTACGTGTACCCGCACCACCTTGTTTCGGCGTTTTATCTTTACCTGGCTTCAATTCTCCCAGCCCTTTAATTTCTTCGGTTTTTGGAGCCGGGTGGTAACTATGCCCCTGATCCTTAACGCCCTGTCGTTTTTTATCCTGCTCAGCCTTAACCTTATCCTCGGCGGCTTTTTTCTTGTCTTCCGCCTTTTTACGACTTTCCATCGCATCCGACAAGGCTTTTTCCAGCTGACCTATTTCGGTGGAAAGCTGATTGCTCACCGCGTTGAATTCACGTTCTTTTTCGCTGAATCTCATTCCACTTCTTGCAAAAGGACCGGCTCGCTTATATTTATCCAGAAATGCCTGAAACTCAGCCTGCGTAATCTTCAGTACCCGGCGTTTATTCGCTAACTGTTTTTCCTTTTCAGTTGCCACGGCTCCGGCAACTTCCAGCTCTTTCTCTGCCACCGCCAGGAATTTTCTTGCCTCTTCCGGGATTTGAATCTGATTCAGCGCCTGCTCCAGTGCTTTCATCTCAGCCAATGTTTTTTCATTCAGCGCCTTATTCCCCGTCGCATCTTCAAGTTCTTTCTGCAAACTGCTGACTTCAGCGGTAATCTGATCGATCTCCGCCTTAAGCGGGCCTTTCTTTTCACTGTATTTTTGTCCGCTATTCTCAAAAGGACTGGCCCGGTTATATTTATCCAAAAGCGCCTGTTTACTTTTCAGTACCTGCCGCTTTTCTGCCAGCAACTTCTCCTTCTCAGCGATCAGTGTGTTGATCTCTGCCAGAAACCGGCTCACACCGGCCGGATTATCAGCCACCCACGCATCCCTCGCTTTCTCAGCCTGCTTTGTGGCCTCTTCAGGTGTCACCTGTTTCGTAACCGAAATATAAAGTGGTGCATGGTCACTGCCGAAATCAATCACCGCATGATGGGAAATATTGTCTTTTTCTTCCGGGACGGACAGATAGTGTTTCGATACAGGCAGTGAACCCGTTTGAGCCGCAGCGGGTTTTACCTGTTTTGAATTATCAACGGTGATACGCAACGGCTTCATACCCGGAATCACCTGAGCGGTATACACATCCGGTTTGTCGGTTTTCTGTGCTCTGACAACCGGGATCGGTGTGGATTTTACCGGGGTAAGAACCACCGGCCGGGTTTTTGCCAGATCATCAATCACTGCCTGCGCTATTATGCCGGCCGGAATGCTCGTATGTTCAGGAATATCCTCAACCGGAACACGGGTCATCTGCTCCGCCGGTAATGTGACTAAGACGTGAGGATTATCAATATCAAAATCTTTAACGTGAATGTAAACCTTAGGGTCAGGCGCTATCTGGCTGGGATAAAACAGCCCCAAAAGACCGAATACACGTCCGCTGATAACCGTTACATTGGCAAGAAGTGCCATCAGCGCTTCTTTTTGTAACTGACTGAGAGCAAACAGCGTGACTCCCAGCCCCAGGCTCAGCGTATCCCCGCCGGCATACACCGTTACCGGTGTTCCCGGAGTATCAATGTAATTCAGTGTTTTCTGATCGTTATTACGGGAGGATGAGGAACCACTGCTGCTTCCCCCGTCACCACGGCTCCAGCCATGCTCCCCTTTATTGCTGCCGTTATCTGTATGGTGACCAATGTCACCACGGTTATCCGAGGTAGTTGACCAGCCGTTACCGTGGTCGGTGGTATGACCGCCCAGGCTACTGCCGTCATAACCGCCGCTGTTATTTTTACCCATCGTAAAATCCTTTTTTGCTTAAAAATCCGGCCCGAAAAACTGCTTATGTACATCAGTGAAATTACTGCAAATCTCACAGTACAGAATGTTAAAAGTCTTTCGGTGAAAATACTTTTCTATTTAAGATTAATAGATTAACAAAAAAGATAAGATGTCTGAGCAGGCAGGACAGATCGGGGCAACAGGTTTGGAGAACTGGCAGGGAGAACAGGAAAACGGCAGGGGGTCCGGATACACACCAAACCCCTTCAGTGACACAAATCTATCCTGAACGTTTATAACGATTTCTGTCACGTTCGGTGCCGCTTTTAATATTCCTTATTTCTTTCGGTTTTTATCGTCAAACCGATGCAATTCCTTAATTATTGACTGATTTTTCTTTATTACATGCTTATCCGGATTTACAGATAACTGACCAGCATGCCGAGAAACAGAATAAATCCGACATAGTTATTATTCATAAAGGCCTGGAAACACGGGTCACGCTCACGATCAGCCATCAGGCGCTGCTGATAGACAAATAGCGCACCGGCCAGCAGCAGCGACCAGTAAAAGATCCCGGACAGATTCGCCATCATGCCGGTCCATAACAGCATCAGAATCATCACCAGCTGCAATACGCCGATAATAATTTTATCAAAGCGCCCGAACAGGATAGCCGTGGATTTTACGCCGATTTTCAGGTCATCGTTGCGATCCACCATCGCGTACTGCGTATCATAAATCACAGACCAGATAATATTGACCGCAAACAGTAACCAGCACACTGCGGGCAGTGATTCACTGACGGCCGCAAACGCCATCGGAATCGACCAGCCGAATGCCGCACCGAGCACCACCTGCGGCAGATGACTGACCCGCTTAACGAACGGATAGATCCAGGCCAGCGCCAGTCCGGCAACGGACAGCCAGATGGTCATCGTATTGAGTGTCAGCACCAGCCCGAATGACACCAGTACCAGTACGGCAAACAGAATTTTCGCTTCTTTTTCTGTAACATCACCACGCGGCAGCGGCCTGTTTTTCGTCCGCTCCACCGAGCCGTCAAATTTGCGGTCCGCGAAATCATTAATCACACATCCGGCGGCGCGCATGCTGAACACACCAATGGTAAAGATAATCAGAATGTGCCAGTCCGGGACACCTCTGGCCGCTATCCATAACGCCCAGTAGGTCGGCCAGAGCAGTAACAGTGAGCCAATCGGGCGGTCTGTCCGCATCAGACGGCTGTATGCCTGCCACTTGCTGCGTACCATGCTTCGTTCCACGTTATTCTTCTCCGAGATATTCATTTTATGCGGGGTATGCCGGAGAGGCCGGCAGAAAAACTTCAGTCAGCAGCAGCGGTTTACCGGCCAGGCACAACCGCGAACAGCGGGCCCAGTCAGTGCCTGACAGCCCGAAGCGGATATAGTCCCGCGTCAGGCAGCCGCTGGTAAAGAGATAGCGCCCGAGCGGCACATTTCCCATTTTCAGTAACTGCTGCTCTTCCCCTGTCAGCGTCTCCTCCGGCACCACTGTCCGGCCGGTCAGCCAGGGAACCCCGTCACCATATAACACCACCTCCCGTAACCAGTAGCGCGCACTGCCGGGCAGATGCATCCGCTCTTCTTCAGTCAGCGCTTCACGGGAGATATATTTTTCACAAGACGGTTTGACCGTCACTTCATTGCAGTGCTGTTCAAAGCGCCGCGTCATCGACCCTAATTCTGATAACCAGTCCAGCACCCCGGCAGGGATCGTTTCCGCATTATCAAACCAGCGGATGGGGGGTGTTATCACTGTTTGTGTCATGAATGTATCCGGTTATCAGGGGCATGATATGTATTCTGATACACTTTAACAAAACCCGGCGGGAAATGAGCGCGTTACTGACATTTTTTTGCTAAAAATAAAGCCGCTCTGCGCAATGCAGAGCGGCTTTGTTTATAAAACGCGCGGTTAAAGAAAAATCAGCGCTGACGCCAGTTTTTAAACCGGTTAATCAGACCATTGGTGGAGCTGTCATGACTATCAACCGGTGTTTCATCCGCCAGTTCCGGCAGGATGCGGTTTGCAAGCTGTTTACCCAGCTCCACACCCCACTGGTCAAAGGTATAGATATTCATGATCACGCCCTGCACAAAAATCTTATGCTCATACATCGCGATCAGTGCCCCGAGGCTGAACGGGGTAATCGATTTCAGCAGGATGGAGTTTGTCGGGCGGTTACCTTCAAAGACTTTGAACGGTGCGACATAATCCATATCTGCCGGATTTTTACCCTGTGCGGCAAATTCCGCATCCACCTGTTCGCGGGTTTTGCCGAAGGCCAGCGCTTCTGTCTGCGCAAAGAAATTCGACAGCAGCTTGCTGTGATGATCCCCCAGCGGATTATGACTCTGCGCCGGTGCGATAAAATCACACGGAATCAGTTTGGTGCCCTGATGGATCAGCTGATAAAACGCGTGCTGTCCGTTGGTGCCCGGCTCACCCCAGATAACCGGCCCGGTCTGATGAGAAGCCACCTTGCCATTACGATCCACATATTTCCCGTTGGACTCCATATTGCCCTGCTGGAAATAGGCCGCAAAGCGGTGCATATACTGATCGTAAGGCAGAATCGCCTCTGTTTCCGCGCCGAAGAAATTGTTGTACCACAGACCGATCAGCGCCAGCAGCACCGGGATATTCTGTGAGAATTCTGTTTCGGTAAAGTGTTTGTCCATGGCATATGCGCCATCGAGCAGTGCGCTGAAATTGTCATAACCGACAGAGAGCACGATAGACAAGCCAATGGCAGACCACAGGGAATAACGTCCGCCGACCCAGTCCCAGAACTCAAACATATTTGCGGTATCAATACCAAACTCAGCTACCGCATCCGCATTCGTGGACAGCGCCGCAAAGTGTTTCGCCACCTGTGCCGGGTCTTCAGCGGCTGCCAGGAACCAGTCACGTGCGGAGTGAGCATTGGTCATGGTTTCCTGGGTGGTAAAGGTTTTGGATGCGATGAGGAACAGCGTGGTTTCCGGGTTCAGGTCTTTCAGCGTTTCGGCAATATGTGTGCCGTCAACATTGGAGACAAAATGCATTTCCAGATGATTTTTATACGGGCGCAGTGCTTCTGTCACCATATAAGGGCCGAGGTCAGAGCCGCCGATACCGATATTCACCACATCAGTAATCGCTTTGCCGGTATAACCTTTCCACTCCCCGCTGATAATCCGCTCACTGAACACGCGCATTTTTTCCAGCACCGCACGAACCTCAGGCATCACATCCTGCCCGTCAGTCATCACCGGCGTGTTATCACGGTGACGCAGCGCCGTGTGCAGAACCGCACGGTTTTCTGTCCGGTTGATTTTCTCACCGGAAAACATACTGCGGACAGCCCCACGCACATCACACTCATCAGCCAGTGCCAGCAGCTTATCAAGCGTTTCCTGTGTGATACGGTTTTTGGAATAATCCACCAGCATATCTTCGCCGAATGTGGCAGAAAAACGGCTGAACCGGTCGTTATCCTGCGCAAATAAGTCACGGAGATGCACAGTCTTCATTGTGTTGTAATGCTGTTCCAGCGCCTTCCAGGCCGCAGTATCAGTGGGGTTAATATTTTTCATTGCAGCTCTCTTTTCATTGAAAACCAAAACTGAATCGTGTCAACAAAGTGTACTCTGTCCTGACGATAAAGACGTTATGCATCTGTCATTCCGTGATGTTGCTCAAAAAACAGAAACAAAACCAGAGCAGAAACGGAATATTGCAAAAAACGATAATTTGCCTGTCATTATGAAAGATATTGATTATCCGTTAATCAATATTGACTCATTCCGGCAATCCCTATAATTCTATCAGTGTAACACAGCTCACATTTTTCACTTTACGGGATAAGGAATTCATTATGGCGTCAGCATCTTCCGCGCCTGCTCAGCAGGTCATTGCAAAATTCGGTGGTACCAGTGTGGCAAATTATGACGCCATGCGGAAAAGTGCCGGGGTCGTTCTGCAGACCCCCGGTGTGGCACTGGTGGTGTTGTCCGCCTCAGCCGGGATCACCAATGCATTAATCGAATTAGCTCAGGGATGCCCGCGCGCGCAGCGTGAAAAATGTCTGAAACAGATACGCGATACGCAATATGAAATCCTGTCTCACCTGCCGGAAAACGCAGCAGTACAGAATGAGATTGACCGCCTGCTGGGTAATATCACCACATTGTCCGATGCAGCCGCCCTGGCAACATCCAGCGCGCTGGTGGACGAAATAGTCAGTCATGGTGAAATTATGTCGACGCTGCTGTTTACCGAAGTGCTGCGGGAACAGGGCGCACCGGCGCAATGGTTTGATGTCCGTGAGGTCATGCAGACAGATGACAGTTTCGGCCGGGCAGAGCCGGATACCGGGGTGCTGCACACGCGCTGTGATCAGCTGCTTGCCCCGCGTCTGTCACAGGGCACGGTGATCACACAGGGATTTATCGGCCGTGAAGCAACCGGGCGTACCACCACACTCGGACGCGGCGGCAGTGATTACACGGCAGCACTGCTGGCAGAGGCTCTCGGTTGCCAGCGTGTGGATATCTGGACAGATGTGCCGGGGATCTACACAACAGACCCGCGCATTGTGCCGGACGCTTATCCGATTGACCATATTACCTTTGATGAAGCGGCGGAAATGGCGAACTTCGGGGCGAAAATCCTGCATCCGGCCACGCTGCTGCCTGCCGTGCGCAGCGGTATCCCGGTATTTGTCGGCTCCAGCAAAGAGAGCGGTGCGGGCGGCACCCTGGTGTGTGACAATGATCCGAACCCGCCGCTGTTCCGTGCCCTGACATTACGCCGCCATCAGACTCTGCTGACACTGCACAGCCTGAAAATGCTGCATGCCCGCGGCTTTCTGGCGGAGATTTTTACTATCCTCTCCCGCCATAATATTTCCGTGGATGTCATTACCACATCAGAAGTCAGCATTGCCCTGACGCTGGATACCGTCGGTTCCACGCACACCAACGGTACATTGCTCAGTGATGAACTGACCGCGGAGTTATCAGCCCTGTGCCGCATAGAAGTTGAGCAGGATCTGGCACTGGTCGCCGTTATCGGTAATGAGCTCACCCGTGCACACGGGCTGGGTAAAACGATTTTCAGCGCCCTTGAGCCGTTTAACATTCGCATGATCAGTTATGGTGCAAGCGGACACAACATGTGTCTGCTGGTTCCGGGTAATGATGCCGAAAACATCATCCGTGCGCTCCACCGCGATCTGTTCTGAGTGCTTTCCATTGCGGATAAAAAAAACGCCTGACGCGGTCAGCGTCAGGCGATCAAATCACACGAAACGGGGATCAACATGAAACACAAGGACGGGTACTTACATACCGTATACTGTCCGCTGTATAACAATATTGAGCGCTCCTGCATATAAAGAAGAGTAAGACGATCATGGGAGGAAACATAAATAACAATGAATTATTTATCAGTATTACCTCTGCCCCTCATAAAAAATTATACGGTGTATCCCGGGTTTTAACATTAATAAAATTAATGCTGCCACAAAAACAATATAAATATTTTTAATCAATAGTGCCGGGAATTAATTATGCTGATTACGATCATTCGTTATGTATTATTACTTCCCGGTGAATTAATTTTATTTGCTGATGACACAAAGTAACATCATCTGTCTGACAGGTTACTTTGCCTGAAATATGGTCAGACCATCAGCAAACCTGATATCCGCCATGTTTTGCCGCGAATAAATTAAATTCCCGCCAGCCTCTCAGCGCATACTCCAGTGTTTTGTGACTGATCTTACACAGTGATGCGATGTTATTGACCACCAGGTTATTATCTTCCAGCATGTGATCTGTCAGAACACCGGCAATAATAAGACATTCTTCCGGCATGATCCGCCAGGCATCCTGTGTGGCAAATTTGTGGACAGGCACATACCCCTCTTTCGGGCTGCGCCGGCTCAGTAATGCCAGCTCATCCGCTCTCGCCTGTTTAAATGCGGCGATTTCATCCGGTGACGGTACCGGTTCCGGCAATTGCTGCTGATATAAGAAGTGATAAACTTCTGATGCCCGGGCGGGAGTCAGTTCGCTTTTCAGCCAGATACGGTTAAAACAGTCATCATCAGGTATGTTGTCTGTATCCAGCACATCAGTGATCTGCATGATATTCAGTGCAGCATTGAGGATGCTCTCGTCCAACTCATAATAATGAGGCTGATCTGCTTTCGGCAGCGAATACGCGGGCAGGCACCCGGCAGGTAAAGTATCCTGAATATAGAAACGGTACATTGTCTCATCACTCCCTTTTATGACTGAATCGGATATGCCCGGTCACGGCTGTTGACTGCCATAGTACGGGATAATTGCTTCTCTATAAATGGGGATGAAAAAAACAATGACAAGAGCGGGCTGTCACATCAGATGATAATTGAGAAGAGAGGGTAACAGGATCCCGGCCGGTTATCCTGTTTCGTTTCAGATTATGGTGTGGTGTCCGGTGAGATATTCACAGGAAGTATTCTTTCACAGGTCTTCGGAACTGTGATGACCTCAAACATGTCAAACGGTGAAAATTCTCCCGGCCGAAAACAAGAAAACGGAACGTCTCTTTTCTCAACTGCTGAGGGCCGGCACAGAGCCGGGCAGGCAGGTAACGGTTCTTTGCTGAAGCATGTTACGCCATCCGGTATTATAACTTTATTTCGCTTAATCATTTCTGTACATGGCAAATCAGCCTCCGCCCGGCAGTTACCGGCAAATGCACTGCATAATACAAAAGTAGCGGATATCACTAACGGTCTGAAAACGGGAAATGTCATATAGCCTCCCCTGCCAGGCCGTTAATAATGATAAATAACGAATTCATACGATTCTCCTTCTGTTCTGATAATGGCGTACAGTGATACTGCGTGATTCACTATACGCAGAACAGATACCGGCAGTTAACGCAAACCGGAACAGGAGACTGATACCCGATAATACTCAGTCTTCCGGGTCATACCCCAGATTGGGTGCCAGCCAGCGCTCAAGCTCTTTCACCGGCATGCCTTTACGGGTGGCATAATCCTCAATCTGATCTTTCTGAATCTGAGCCACCGCAAAATAGCGGCTCTGAGGATGACTGAAATACCAGCCGGAGACCGATGCCCCCGGCCACATGGCATACGATTCTGTCAGACGCATACCGGTATGGCTTTCCACATCCAGCAATTCCCAGATTTTGCTTTTCTCCGTATGTTCCGGACAGGCAGGATAACCCGGCGCCGGGCGGATACCCTGATAGTTTTCCCTGATCAGCAAATCATTATCCAGGTCTTCATCCGGACTGTAGCCCCAGACTGTTTTGCGCACCTGTTCATGCAGATACTCCGCAAAGCCTTCCGCCAGCCGGTCAGAAAGTGCTTTTACCATGATTTTATTGTAATCATCATGTTTCGCCTCAAACTGTGCAGCCAGAGTATCCTCCTCAAGCCCGCCGGTGACCGCAAATGCCCCGAGGTAATCAGGAATACCCGGCGGGGCGACAAAATCCGCCAGACAGGCATTCGGGAAATTATCTTTCTTCTGTGTCTGCTGACGCAGGTGATGACTGTATAACAGGATTTCTTCACGGGATTCATCACGGTAAACCGCAATATCATCACCGATCCGGTTAGCCGGGAAGATACCGGCCACACCGCGCGGTGTCAGCGTGCCGGTTTTATCCAGTTCGTCCAGCATCGCATTTGCATCCTTAAACAGGCGGCGGGCCTCTTCACCGACAACATCATCTTCCAGAATGCGCGGGTATTTACCGGCCAGAGACCAGGTCATAAAGAAAGGTGTCCAGTCAATATAACGGCGCAATACCGAAATCGGTGCGCTGACTGTTTTCACCCCGGTAAACGCCGGGCGCGGCGGTGTGTAGTTATCCCAATCAGGTGTGAAGGCGTTTGCCCGCGCCTGTGCGAGTGTTACCGGGGCTGAACGCGGCTGACGGCGGGCAAACTGGTCGCGGACAACCTCATATTCTTTACGGGTCCGGGCGACAAATTCATCCCGCTGCTTATCCGACAGTAATGCCGCCACGACTCCGACCGTCCGCGATGCATTTTGTACATACGTCACCGGCCCGCTGTAGTTCGGTTCAATTTTCACTGCCGTATGTGCTTTTGATGTGGTGGCACCGCCGATCAGCAGCGGCAGAGAAAATCCCTGCCGTTCCATCTCTTTGGCCACATGCACCATTTCATCCAGCGATGGCGTGATAAGCCCGGACAGCCCGATAATATCCACTTTTTCCTCAATCGCTGTCCGCAGGATAGTTTCACAGGGTACCATCACCCCGAGGTCGATAATTTCATAGTTATTACATTGCAGCACCACACCGACAATATTCTTGCCGATATCATGCACATCGCCTTTTACTGTCGCCAGCAGAACTTTCCCGGCACTGGTACCGCTGGCTTTCGCAGCCTGAATATAGGGCTCCAGATACGCCACTGCCTGTTTCATTACCCGTGCGGATTTCACCACCTGCGGCAGAAACATTTTACCCTCGCTGAACAAATCACCGACCACATTCATACCATTCATCAGCGGGCCTTCGATCACTTCAATCGGGATATCCGCGCGCAAACGTGCCGCTTCGGTATCTTCAATAATAAATTCAGTGATCCCTTTTACCAGCGCATATTCCAGACGTTTTTCAACATCCCAGCCCCGCCATTCCGCGAGCTGCTGCTGATCATTTTCCCCTTTGCTGCCGCGATATTCTTCCGCCAGTGCCAGCAGCCGGTCTGTGGCATCCTCACGCCGGTTCAGAATGACATCCTCCACCGCATCACGCAGTACCGACGGCAAGTCATCATAAATAGCGAGCTGCCCGGCATTCACAATCCCCATATCCATACCGTTACGGATGGCGTAATAGAGGAAAACCGCGTGAATGGCTTCACGTACCGGGTCATTTCCCCGGAACGAGAAAGAGACGTTGGATACCCCGCCGGAGATCAGCGCATGCGGGAGTGTCGCCTTAATGTCCTTACAGGCTTCAATAAAATCAACCGCATAGTTGTTATGTTCCGCAATCCCGGTTGCCACCGCAAAAATATTCGGGTCAAAAATAATATCTTCCGGCGGGAAACCCACCTGTTCGGTCAGGATGCGGTAAGCCCGCTGACAGATTTCTGTCTTGCGCTGCCGGGTATCCGCCTGACCGGTTTCATCGAAGGCCATCACAATCACGGCAGCACCGTAACGCAGCACTTTTTTGGCATGATCGATAAAGGCTTCTTCTCCCTCTTTCAGGGAAATCGAGTTCACAATACCTTTACCCTGGATACATTTCAGCCCGGCCTCGATCACCTCCCATTTTGAAGAGTCGATCATAATGGGTACACGGGCGATATCCGGCTCGCCGGAGATCATATTCAGGAAGCGCACCATGGCGGCCTGTGAATCCAGCATGCCCTCATCCATATTGATATCAATGATCTGTGCGCCGTTTTCCACCTGGTTACGGGCGATATCCAGTGCTTCCTGGTAATTACCCTCTTTAATCAGCCGCTTAAACCGGGCTGAGCCGGTGATATTGGTTCTCTCCCCCACGTTGACGAACAGGGAGTTTTCGTCGATGGTCAGCGGCTCCAGCCCCGCCAGACGGCAGGCGACCGGGCGTTCAGGAATGACACGCGGCGGAATATCCGCCACGGCCTGAGCTATCGCGCGGATATGATCCGGCGTGGTACCGCAGCAGCCGCCGACAATATTCAGCAGACCGGATTGTGCCCATTCGCGGATATAATCCGCCATATTAGCCGCATCCAGATCATAACCGCCGAACGCATTCGGCAGACCGGCATTCGGATGGGTGCTGACACAGCAATCTGCCACACGGGACAGCTCCGCCACATACTGACGCAATTCGGCAGGCCCGAGGGCGCAGTTCAGCCCGAAAGAGATCGGGCGGATGTGGCGCATGGAGTTATAAAAGGCTTCGGTCGTCTGGCCGGTCAGTGTCCGACCGGAAGCATCCGTGATGGTGCCGGAGAGCATGACCGGTAATTTAACGCCCAGCGCCTCAAATTCAGTTTCGACGGCATAAATCGCCGCCTTGGCATTCAGCGTATCGAAAATAGTTTCGATCATAATGATATCCGCACCACCACGGATCAATGCCCGCACTGAGCTGCGGTAAGCCTCAACCAGTGCATCATAAGAGACATTGCGGTAAGCAGGATCATTCACATCAGGGGAAATCGATGCTGTCCGGTTGGTCGGCCCCAGAATTCCGGCCACATAGCGGGGTTTTTCCGGTGTTTTGCGTGTCCACTCATCAGCACACTCACGCGCCAGTTTTGCGGCGGCTTCATTTATTTCATCAGACAGTGATTCCATCTGATAATCCGCCATGGAAATGACCGTGGAGTTAAAGCTGTTGGTTTCAATAATATCCGCACCGGCTTCCAGATAGGCATGATGAATTTCACGGATAATCGCCGGCTGAGTAATGGATAACAGGTCGTTATTTCCCTTCAGATCGACCGGCCAGTCAGCGAAACGCTCACCGCGATATTCCTTTTCATTCAGTGCATAGCGCTGGATCATTGTTCCCATTGCACCATCAAGAATCAGAATCCGTTGATTAAGCGCTTCTTTTAATACACTGATTTTATTATCCATTTATCTGACTCCGCTCTGCAATGCCTGTTTGAATAGCCGTCTGAACGTCTATACTACCACAACTTTCCCTGAGTGCATTAAAGCGCAACCTGAGCGTTTTTCATGTTGATGTGATCCGCACTGGTACTCAACCCTCTTTTTCTGATTATTCGATCCCCGCCGAAAGCTTTCTCGTTTCAGCTAAATTTGAGGTGGATCATATTCAGGAAAGAGAATTGCTCATAAAAGTTGCAATCCGTGACTGATCTATGCCAATGTTACCGGTAACAAAATAAGACTTTGATACTGCCACAGGCCGATTATCAGCACGGAGCTATGACTATGACACATTCTGCGTACCCGCCGGTTCATCCGCGACTTTCAGACATTACCGCCCGCATTGCTGCGCGTTCCCGTGTATCCCGCGCCCGGTATCTTGAAAAAATCAGCGCCGCACGCAGTAAAACCGTTCATCGCGCTCAGCTCGCCTGCGGTAACCTGGCTCACGGTTTTGCCGCCTGCCAGCCGGATGAGAAACAGCAGCTGCGTAATATGGCGCATAACGATATTGCGATTATTACGGCTTACAATGATATGTTGTCGGCTCATAAGCCTTATGAATACTATCCTGAACAGATTAAAGCGGCGCTGCACAGCGCGGGGGCTATCGGTCAGGTTGCCGGAGGCGTTCCGGCCATGTGTGACGGCGTGACCCAGGGGCAGGATGGTATGGAATTATCTCTGCTGAGCCGCGATGTTATTGCAATGTCAGCCGCGGTCGGGCTTTCCCACAATATGTTTGATGGTGCGCTCTACCTCGGGATCTGCGACAAAATCGTTCCCGGGATGATGATGGCTGCACTCTCTTTCGGACACCTGCCATCAATCTTTATTCCGGCGGGACCAATGACCAGCGGCCTGCCAAATAAAGAAAAAGTACATGTCCGTCAGTTATTTGCTGAAGGGAAAGTTGATCGCCGTGCATTGCTGGATGCAGAGGCAGCGTCTTATCATGCTGCCGGAACCTGTACCTTTTACGGCACCGCGAATTCCAACCAGATGGTGATGGAAATCATGGGTCTGCATTTGCCGGGAGCGTCTTTTGTCCATCCTGATACACCACTGCGTACTGCCCTGACAGATGCCGCAGCCCGCCAGGTGGTCCGCTTTACCGAAAACAGCGGCAATTATCTGCCGGTCGGGCAACTGGTGGATGAGAAAGTCATTGTGAACGGCATTGTCGGTTTGCTGGCTACCGGCGGTTCGACTAACCTCACCATGCATCTTATCGCCATGGCCGCTGCCGCAGGTATCATCATCAACTGGGATGATTTTTCTGAGCTGTCCGATATTATTCCGCTGCTCAGCCGCATCTATCCGAACGGACCCGCAGATATCAACCAGTTCCATGCCGCCGGCGGGTTACAGCTGATTATCCGTGAACTGCTCAGCCTGGGACTGCTGCATGAAGATGTGCATACGGTCGCCGGTTTCGGTTTATCGCGCTATACACAGGAGCCGTGGCTGGATAACGGTGAACTGAAATGGCGGGAGGGGGCACTCAGCTCTCTTGATGACAGCGTGATTGCATCCGGAAGTACACCGTTCTCCTCTCACGGCGGCACCAAAGTGCTGACCGGAAATCTCGGGCGTGCGGTGATGAAGACGTCGGCAGTACCTGCGGAGAACCAGATTATTGAGGCACCGGCTATCGTGTTCAACAGTCAGCATGATATCGTGCCCGCCTTTGAGGCCGGAAAACTGAACAAAGATTGTATTGTGGTGGTGCGTTTTCAGGGGCCGCAGGCTAACGGCATGCCGGAACTTCACAAACTGATGCCGCCGCTGGGTGTGCTGATGGATAAAGGCTACCGCGTGGCACTGGTCACCGACGGTCGTTTATCCGGTGCATCCGGCAAGGTGCCTTCCGCTATCCACGTTACTCCGGAGGCATACACCGGCGGGCTGCTGACCAAAGTCCGTGACGGCGATATGATCCGGGTGAACGGACAGACCGGTGAGCTGACACTGCTTGTTGATGAGGCCGTTCTGACGGAACGTCAGAGTATCATCCCTGACCTCAGTGCAGAGCGGGACGGCTCCGGTCGTGAACTATTCAGTGCGTTACGCACGCAACTCTCAGGTGCGGAAGAAGGTGCCTGCTGTATTCGTTTTTATAAAGGTGAGAATGGCGATGAATGATCAGAAATTAGATGCGCAATCCGTTTTAAATGCAGGGCCGGTTGTGCCTGTCATTGTTATCCGTGAACTGCATCAGGCAGTCCCGCTGGCCCGTGCACTGGTCGCGGGCGGAATCCGTGTGCTGGAAGTCACATTGCGCACTGAGTGTGCCATTGAGGCAATCCGCGCCATTGCAGAAGAAGTACCGGAGGCGATTGTCGGTGCCGGTACCGTGATTAATCCGGAACAACTGAAAGCCGTGACTGACGCCGGTGCACAGTTTGCTATCAGTCCGGGTCTGACAGAATCACTGTTACAGGCAGCCGATCAGGGCTCTGTCCCGCTGATCCCCGGGATCGCCACTGTTTCTGAACTGATGGCTGGTATGGCTCACGGGCTGACAAACTTTAAATTCTTCCCGGCAGAAGCAAATGGTGGTGTGAAAGCTCTGAAAGCCATCTCCGGTCCTTTCCCGGATATCCGTTTCTGCCCGACCGGCGGGATCTCCCTGAATAACTACCGGGATTATCTTGCTCTCAGCAGTGTTTCCTGTGTCGGCGGTTCATGGCTGGTGCCGGAGGATGCACTCCGTGACGGTGACTATGATCGTATTACCACACTGGCAGCACAGGCTGTTGCCGGTGCCGCAGCATAAAGACATCATGCATTAAGTCTGCCTTTTGCCACCGTCCGCGGTGGCTTTTTTTATCAGTCCGCCGTCGGGTTCATGATGCTCAGATCAAACGGTGTTATCTGATAAACACAATAATTCAGCCAGTTAGCATAAAGCAGATGACCGTGTCCGCGCCAGCTGGATACCGGCGTTTTCGACGGATCGTTATCCGGAAAATAATTCACCGGGACAGCAGGATCTAATCCGGCATCCGAATCACGCTGATATTCTCCTGCCAGCGTATCCGCGTCATACTCAGCATGTCCGGTCACATAGACCTGACGCTTATCTTTACTGGCAAACAGATAGGCTCCGGCTTCTTCAGAAGCAGCCAGGATCTCAAGATCGGTATTTTCACGGATCATGGCTTCAGGGAATGCCGCGTAGCGTGAGTGCGGAGCGGAAAACTGTCCGTCAAAACCGCGGGTCAGTAAAGCATGCGGCATCAGTGTCGTGTGGGTATACACGCCGGAGATTTTTTCCGGCAGCGTTTGTTTGGGGATATTGTAAAGCGTGTTCAGTCCTGCCTGCACCGCCCAGCAGACAAACAGTGTTGATGTGACGTGCGTCTGCGACCAGCGGATAATTTCATCCAGTTCCGGCCAGTAATCCACGTCCTGAAATTCAACCAGACCGAGTGGTGCACCGGTAATCACCAGACCATCAAAATTCTGCTCTTTTATCTTATCAAAATCACAATAGAAGGCGTCCAGGTGCGCCCTTGGTGTGTTTTTTGACTCATGATGGCTGATACGCAGTAACTGAATATCAACCTGAAGCGGTGTATTAGAGAGCAAACGCAGAAATTGCAGTTCTGTTTCAATCTTTTTGGGCATCAGATTTAAAAACAGGACCTTCAGCGGCCGTATATCCTGAAATTGTGCCCGTGATGATGTCATCACAAAGATATTTTCATCACGCAGATCGGTAACAGCAGGAAGTTCATCAGGGATACGGATTGGCATAGCAGCGGGCTCTCCTTGTTATTTTAGACATCCGGACATCTAAAAATAACGAAAAAGAGCGAAGCAGTCGAGGGAAAAACAGCAAGGTGAATTTATTTCATACAAAAAACAAAACCCCGATAGTTTCCTATCGGGGTTAATGTTTGTTGGCGGAACGGACGGGACTCGAACCCGCGACCCCCTGCGTGACAGGCAGGTATTCTAACCAACTGAACTACCGCTCCGCGTATCTCTGTGTGACTGACGCAGTTCTCTGCATCCTCACTTAATAATAACCTGGCGGTTCCCTACTCTCACATGGGGAGACCCCACACTACCATCGGCGCTACGGCGTTTCACTTCTGAGTTCGGCATGGGGTCAGGTGGGACCACCGCGCTACGGCCGCCAGGCAAATTCGTTTAATCCAAAACAAGCTTTTCATAATGAATGACTCTGTCGTCTCTTCACTATGCTGAAAAATCTCTTCGTCTCTCAACTCAAAACACCTTCGGTGTTGTCAGGTTAAGCCTCTCGGTTCATTAGTACTGGTTAGCTCAATACATCGCTGCACTTACACACCCAGCCTATCAACGTCTTAGTCTCAAACGTTCCTTCAGGACCCTTAAAGGGTCAGGGAAGACTCATCTCGAGGCAAGTTTCCCGCTTAGATGCTTTCAGCGGTTATCTCTTCCGCACTTAGCTACCGGGCAATGCAATTGGCATCACAACCCGTACACCAGTGGTGCGTTCACTCCGGTCCTCTCGTACTAGGAGCAACCCCTCTCAATCTTCCAGCGCCCACGGCAGATAGGGACCGAACTGTCTCACGACGTTCTAAACCCAGCTCGCGTACCACTTTAAATGGCGAACAGCCATACCCTTGGGACCTACTTCAGCCCCAGGATGTGATGAGCCGACATCGAGGTGCCAAACACCGCCGTCGATATGAACTCTTGGGCGGTATCAGCCTGTTATCCCCGGAGTACCTTTTATCCGTTGAGCGATGGCCCTTCCATTCAGAACCACCGGATCACTAAGACCTACTTTCGTACCTGCTCGAGCCGTCACTCTCGCAGTCAAGCTGGCTTATGCCTTTGCACTAACCGCATGATGTCCGACCATGCTTAGCCAACCTTCGTGCTCCTCCGTTACTCTTTGGGAGGAGACCGCCCCAGTCAAACTACCCACCAGACACGGTCCCCGACCCGGATTACGGGTCTGGGTTAGAACATCAAACGTTAAAGGGTGGTATTTCAAGGTCGGCTCCGTGCAGACTGGCGTCCACACTTCGTTGCCTCCCACCTATCCTACACATCAAGGCTCAATGTTCAGTGTCAAGCTATAGTAAAGGTTCACGGGGTCTTTCCGTCTTGCCGCGGGTACACTGCATCTTCACAGCGAGTTCAATTTCACTGAGTCTCGGTGGAGACAGCCTGGCCATCATTACGCCATTCGTGCAGGTCGGAACTTACCCGACAAGGAATTTCGCTACCTTAGGACCGTTATAGTTACGGCCGCCGTTTACCGGGGCTTCGATCAGAAGCTTCGCTTGCGCTAACCTCATCAATTAACCTTCCGGCACCGGGCAGGCGTCACACCGTATACGTCCACTTTCGTGTTTGCACAGTGCTGTGTTTTTAATAAACAGTTGCAGCCAGCTGGTATCTGCGGCTGGCTTCAGCTCCGTCCGCGAGGGACTTCACCTGAGTGCCAGCGTGCCTTCTCCCGAAGTTACGGCACCATTTTGCCTGGTTCCTTCACCCGAGTTCTCTCAAGCGCCTGAGTGTTCTCTACCTGACCACCTGTGTCGGGTTCGGGTACGATTAATGGTAACCTGGAGCTTAGAGGCTTTTCCCGGAAGCAGAGCATCAATCACTTCACCACCGTAGTGGCTCGTCGTCACGCCTCAGTGTTAACAACCGACCGGATTTGCCTGGTCAGTCCACCTGCACGCTTAAACCGGGACAACCGTCGCCCGGATGATTTAGCTTTCTCCGTCCCCCCTTCGCAGTTACCACCAGTACGGGAATATTAACCCGTTGCCCATCGACTACGCTTTTCAGCCTCGCCTTAGGGGTCGACTCACCCTGCCCCGATTAACGTTGGACAGGAACCCTTGGTCTTCCGGCGTGCGGGTTTTTCACCCGCATTATCGTTACTTATGTCAGCATTCGCACTTCTGATACCTCCAGCATGCCTCACAGCACACCTTCACAGGCTTACAGAACGCTCCCCTACCCGACAATATTTACATATCGCTGCCGCGGCTTCGGTGCATAATTTAGCCCCGTTACATCTTCCGCGCAGGCCGACTCGACCAGTGAGCTATTACGCTTTCTTTAAATGATGGCTGCTTCTAAGCCAACATCCTGGCTGTCTGAGCCTTCCCACTTCGTTTCCCACTTAATTATGACTTTGGGACCTTAGCCGGCGGTCTGGGTTGTTTCCCTCTTCACGACGAACGTTAGCACCCGCCGTGTGTCTCCCGTGATAACATTCTCCGGTATTCGCAGTTTGCATCGGGTTGGTAAGTCGGGATGACCCCCCTAGCCGAAACAGTGCTCTACCCCGGAGATGAATTCACGAGGCGCTACCTAAATAGCTTTTCGGGGAGAACCAGCTATCTCCCGGTTTGATTGGCCTTTCACCCCCAGCCACAAGTCATCCGCTAATTTTTCAACATTAGTCGGTTCGGTCCTCCAGTTAGTGTTACCCAACCTTCAACCTGCCCATGGCTAGATCACCGGGTTTCGGGTCTATACCCTGCAACTAAGACGCCCAGTTAAGACTCGGTTTCCCTGCGGCTCCCCTATTCGGTTAACCTTGCTACAGAATATAAGTCGCTGACCCATTATACAAAAGGTACGCAGTCACACCATAAAGGTGCTCCCACTGCTTGTACGTACACGGTTTCAGGTTCTTTTTCACTCCCCTCGCGGGTTCTTTTCGCCTTTCCCTCACGGTACTGGTTCACTATCGGTCAGTCAGGAGTATTTAGCCTTGGAGGATGGTCCCCCCATATTCAGACAGGATAACACGTGTCCCGCCTTACTCATCGGACTCACAACACCAGTGCTTTCAGATACAGGGCTATCACCTGC
Source organism: Morganella morganii (assembly GCF_019242955.1). Classification (GTDB taxonomy): domain Bacteria; phylum Pseudomonadota; class Gammaproteobacteria; order Enterobacterales; family Enterobacteriaceae; genus Morganella; species Morganella sibonii. The sequence continues at coordinate 342,016 of NZ_CP066129.1, read as the reverse complement.
TGTGGCCAGCCTTTCCAGACTGTTCTCTTAACACTGATGCTGATTAAGGTCCTGGGCTGCTCCCCGTTCGCTCGCCGCTACTGGGGGAATCTCGTTTGATTTCTTTTCCTCGGGGTACTTAGATGTTTCAGTTCTCCCGGTTCGCTTCATTACCCTATGTATTCAGGTAATGATAGTGTGACGGATCACACTGGGTTTCCCCATTCGGAAATCGCCGGTTATAACGGTTCATATCACCTTACCGGCGCTTATCGCAGATTAGCACGTCCTTCATCGCCTCTGACTGCCTAGGCATCCACCGTGTACGCTTATTCGCTTAACCTCACAACCCGAAGGTGTCTTATATGAACCGACGGACTGCGCTTTGCGATTTCTTTGTCGGGCGGTGCTCGTGATGCTCACATACCTGAGTATGCTGCGCTCACTGTGCTCCGGCCTTCGCGAAATCACTTCGCTCGCCGCGTCTTACACTGAAGAACACGTTCAAAGTTGTTCGGCTGAGAGACTCATCAATATTACCTCGGTGATAATATTGATTGTTTCAATTTTTCAGCTTGTTCCGGATTGTTAAAGAGCATAATAATTCACAGCATACCGTTTCCGGTAAACTCTGAATTATTTTTCAGATATCAGATAATGGTGGAGCTAAGCGGGATCGAACCGCTGACCTCCTGCGTGCAAGGCAGGCGCTCTCCCAGCTGAGCTATAGCCCCATTATTTGGTTTTTCCGGGTCACCTTCACCTTCCTCAAAAGGTGCTTTTTACTGAGACAAGGCGTGGGTTCGCGAAGTTTACTGACGTAAACGAGCGGAGCCGCAACGCAGTATCAGTGAAAAGTGGTAGGCCTGAGTGGACTTGAACCACCGACCTCACCCTTATCAGGGGTGCGCTCTAACCACCTGAGCTACAAGCCTATTCCCGGTATCTGCTTCTTTCTATCAGACAATCTGTGTGAACACTCACATTCCAAATCAACTAGGTAAGGAGGTGATCCAACCGCAGGTTCCCCTACGGTTACCTTGTTACGACTTCACCCCAGTCATGAATCACAAAGTGGTAAGCGCCCTCCCGAAGGTTAAGCTACCTACTTCTTTTGCAACCCACTCCCATGGTGTGACGGGCGGTGTGTACAAGGCCCGGGAACGTATTCACCGTAGCATTCTGATCTACGATTACTAGCGATTCCGACTTCATGGAGTCGAGTTGCAGACTCCAATCCGGACTACGACGTACTTTATGAGTTCCGCTTGCCTTCGCAGGGTCGCTTCCCTTTGTATACGCCATTGTAGCACGTGTGTAGCCCTACTCGTAAGGGCCATGATGACTTGACGTCATCCCCACCTTCCTCCGGTTTATCACCGGCAGTCTCCTTTGAGTTCCCGACATTACTCGCTGGCAACAAAGGATAAGGGTTGCGCTCGTTGCGGGACTTAACCCAACATTTCACAACACGAGCTGACGACAGCCATGCAGCACCTGTCTCAGAGTTCCCGAAGGCACCAAAGCATCTCTGCTAAGTTCTCTGGATGTCAAGAGTAGGTAAGGTTCTTCGCGTTGCATCGAATTAAACCACATGCTCCACCGCTTGTGCGGGCCCCCGTCAATTCATTTGAGTTTTAACCTTGCGGCCGTACTCCCCAGGCGGTCGACTTAACGCGTTAGCTCCGGAAGCCACGCCTCAAGGGCACAGCCTCCAAGTCGACATCGTTTACAGCGTGGACTACCAGGGTATCTAATCCTGTTTGCTCCCCACGCTTTCGCACCTGAGCGTCAGTCTTTGTCCAGGGGGCCGCCTTCGCCACCGGTATTCCTCCACATCTCTACGCATTTCACCGCTACACATGGAATTCTACCCCCCTCTACAAGACTCTAGCTGACCAGTATCAGATGCAATTCCCGGGTTAAGCCCGGGGATTTCACATCTGACTCAATCAACCGCCTGCGTGCGCTTTACGCCCAGTAATTCCGATTAACGCTTGCACCCTCCGTATTACCGCGGCTGCTGGCACGGAGTTAGCCGGTGCTTCTTCTGTCGGTAACGTCAATTGTTAAGGTTATTAACCTTAACACCTTTCCTCCCGACTGAAAGTACTTTACAACCCGAAGGCCTTCTTCATACACGCGGCATGGCTGCATCAGGCTTGCGCCCATTGTGCAATATTCCCCACTGCTGCCTCCCGTAGGAGTCTGGGCCGTGTCTCAGTCCCAGTGTGGCTGATCATCCTCTCAGACCAGCTAGGGATCGTCGCCTAGGTGAGCCGTTACCTCACCTACAAGCTAATCCCATATGGGTTCATCTGATGGTGCGAGGCCCGAAGGTCCCCCGCTTTGGTCCGGAGACATTATGCGGTATTAGCTACCGTTTCCAGTAGTTATCCCCCTCCATCAGGCAGATCCCCATACATTACTCACCCGTCCGCCGCTCGTCAGCAGAGAAGCAAGCTTCTCCCTGTTACCGCCCGACTTGCATGTGTTAGGCCTGCCGCCAGCGTTCAATCTGAGCCATGATCAAACTCTTCAATTAAAAGTGTTTGATGCTCAAAGAATTAAACTGTTTACTGCTGCTTATTTCTAAGCTGCTGTATTGGTCACTCTTCAAGACTTCTCAAAAATAATATTTTTTGTGATATGTCCTGCGAGTGCCCACACAGATTGTCTGATAAATTGTTAAAGAGCAGTTGCAACATTCGCTGCCGTTGCCGGTCTTCTGCGTTGTTGCGAGGCTGCGTATATTACGTTTTCAGCCCCTTCGAGTCAAGCAATAATTTCTTATCCGCCGTTCTCTTTTTTCCTGCCGGACCGCGTGTTACCGCGTTGTTCCGTGTCAGTGGAGGTGCATTATAGGGAGTCGCTTTCAGAAGACAAGTGTTAATTTTCTATTTTCTGACTGTTTGCTGCATTCCCCAGCAAAACCCCTGTTTATACCGGGTTACACACAAAGTTATCCACAGACAGTAAAAAATCACAAAATTCACAAGCATCACGCAAACGTTTGCGTTACAATCTGCTGCATTCGTGTACCGTTGCTTTTTACTCCGGGTTTTGAAATCTTATGAGATACACCGATTTCACCTGCAACCTATTGTCATCTATTCGTTGAATTCAAGGGATCCAAACTCATGCAACAGCTTCGCCCAATCCGTCGCGCCCTGCTCAGTGTCTCTGACAAAACCGGCATCACTGAATTTGCTCAGGCACTTTCCGCCCGTGGTGTTGAATTGTTATCAACCGGCGGTACTGCCCGCCTGCTGGCTGACGCCGGTTTGCCGGTGACTGAAGTCTCCGATTACACCGGCTTTCCGGAAATGATGGACGGACGCGTCAAAACCCTGCATCCGAAAGTACACGGCGGAATACTCGGCCGCCGCGGCACGGATGATGAGATTATGGCGAAGCATCAGATCTCTGCTATCGACATGGTGGTTGTGAATCTCTATCCGTTTGCGGAAACGGTGGCAAAACCCGGCTGCACATTGGAAGATGCAGTTGAAAATATTGATATCGGCGGCCCGACCATGGTGCGCTCCGCCGCGAAGAACCATAAAGATGTGGCGATTGTGGTAAAAAGCAGTGACTACAGCAATATCATTGCCGAGATGGATGCCGGGCAAAACAGCCTGAGTTTCGATACCCGTTTTGATCTCGCGATCAAAGCCTTTGAGCATACCGCAGCCTATGACAGCATGATCGCCAACTATTTCGGTCAGAAGGTAAAACCGTACTTCGGCGATACCACTCAGCCTTCCGGTCAGTTCCCGCGTACCCTGAATCTCAACTTTATTAAAAAGCAGGATATGCGTTACGGCGAAAACAGCCATCAGAATGCAGCTTTCTATATAGAAGAGAATATTCAGGAAGCGTCTATCAGTACTGCCGTACAGTTACAGGGTAAAGCCCTCTCTTATAATAATATCGCTGATACTGATGCCGCACTTGAATGTGTGAAACAGTTTGATAAGCCGGCCTGTGTGATCGTCAAGCACGCCAACCCGTGTGGTGTAGCTGTTGCTGATACCTTACTGACCGCTTATGACAACGCCTTTAAAACTGACCCGACCTCCGCATTCGGCGGTATTATTGCTTTTAACCGCGAACTGGATGCCAAAACAGCAGCAGAAATTACCGGACGTCAGTTTGTGGAAGTGATTATTGCCCCGTCCGTCGCGGCAGACGCCCTGCCGGTACTCGCCGCCAAACAGAATGTCCGCGTGCTGACCTGCGGTCAGTGGCAGCATCCGGTTGCAACCCTTGATTTCAAACGGGTGAATGGCGGCCTGCTGGTGCAGGATCGTGATCTCGGGATGGTCAGCGATGACGATCTGAAAGTGGTCAGCAAACGTCAGCCGACAGAGAAAGAACTGAAAGATGCGCTGTTCTGCTGGAAAGTGGCGAAGTTCGTTAAATCCAATGCCATTGTTTACGCTAAGAATAATATGACCATCGGCGTGGGTGCCGGGCAGATGAGCCGGGTTTACTCCGCGAAGATTGCCGGGATCAAAGCCGGTGACGAAGGACTGGAAGTGGCGGGATGCGCCATGGCATCCGATGCGTTCTTCCCGTTCCGCGATGGTATTGATGCGGCAGCCGCTGTCGGCATTACCTGTGTGATCCAGCCGGGCGGTTCTATCCGTGATGATGAAGTCATTGCCGCAGCGGATGAACACAATATCGCGATGATTTTCACCGGCATGCGCCATTTCCGTCATTAATACCCGGAGCTGACTTATGAATATCCTGATTATCGGTAATGGCGGACGCGAGCACGCGCTGGCCTGGAAAGCCGCCCAATCCCCGCTGGCAAAAACTGTCTATGTCGCGCCCGGTAACGCCGGTACCGCACAAGAACCGAATCTGACCAATGTGGATATCAGTGCGACAGATATTGACGGCCTGGTCGCCTTTGCCCGCGCCAATAATATCGGCCTGACCATTGTCGGCCCGGAAGCCCCGCTGGTGCTGGGTGTGGTTGATGCATTCAAGGCTGCGGGTCTGACAATCTTCGGCCCGTCAAAAGGTGCCGCACAACTGGAAGGTTCCAAAGCATTTACCAAAGATTTTCTGGCGCGTCACCACATCCCGACGGCAGACTATCAGAACTTTACTGAGATTGAACCGGCACTGGCTTATCTGGACAAAACCGGTGCGCCGGTGGTGATCAAAGCTGACGGCCTGGCGGCCGGTAAAGGCGTGATCGTCGCCATGACCCTGAAAGAAGCACAGGACGCGGTACATGACATGCTGGCCGGCAATGCCTTCGGGGATGCCGGGCACCGTATTGTGATTGAAGAGTTCCTGACCGGCGAGGAAGCCAGTTTTATCGTCATGGTGGACGGTAAAAATGTGGTACCGATGGCAACCAGCCAGGATCACAAACGGGTCGGTGACAATGATACCGGGCCGAACACCGGCGGCATGGGCGCTTACTCCCCGGCACCGGTGGTGACCGATGACGTTCATCAGCGTGTGATGGAGAAAGTGATTTACCCGACGGTTGAAGGCATGGCGGCAGAAGGTCATACCTATCAGGGCTTTTTATATGCAGGGCTGATGATTGATGAACAGGGCGAGCCGAAAGTTATCGAATTCAACTGCCGCTTTGGTGATCCGGAAACCCAGCCGATCATGATGCGGTTGCAGTCAGATTTGGTTGAGCTCTGTCTGGCCGGTGCGCAAGGGAAACTGGCCGGTAAAACTTCACAGTGGGACCCGCGTCCGGCACTCGGTGTGGTCATGGCAGCCGGTGGTTACCCGGGTGATTACCGTAAAGGTGATGTTATTGAAGGTCTGGATATTCAGGAAGCAAACTGCAAAGTCTTCCAGGCCGGGACAGCACTGAAAAATGGCGCCGTAGTGACTGATGGCGGCCGGGTATTGTGTGTGACGGCATTGGGTGAGGATATTGCTCAGGCACAGAAACAGGCTTATGCCGCGCTGCAACACATTCACTGGAATGATGCGTTTTGCCGCAGTGATATCGGTTACCGGGCGATTGCCCGCCTGAATAAGTAAACAGCGTTAATAACCTGCGGGAGATTTACAGTGAATCTTCCGTAGGTTCCCATTTACAGAAGTTATCATTTGCCGCCAGCAGAATTTCCCGTCCTTCCGGTGAATCCAGCCATGCAATATAGATAGGTGATGCGCTGCTGCGCTGGCGCTTCGCCAGAAACTGTTCTGTTTTCGCATCAAATTCAATATACGATTTGTTACCCTGACAATCCGTGACATAGCTGTCACGCCACTGTCCCTGCTTCAGACGGATATCACCAATCACCAGCGCGCTGTTCAGCGTCAGTTGTCTGCCTGCCACAAAGGTCATCCGCGTGATTTCATCTGCTGTCAGCGGAGATTTATGGCCGTCTTTTTCACGCTGCATAAAGATAGCATTGCCTTCGTGATCCAGCCGTAACTGTTCGGAAAAGCCGTTATCGCCCAGATATTCTGAACGGATCTGCCAGAGCTGACCTCTGCGGTATTCATAAACGGTGACGACGGTTTGTTGTCCGCTGTGATAGGGACTGAAGACACTCATCAGGACACGGGGCTGATTATCAGCGTTGAGACGCCACATTCTGACAGCGCCGTCATCCGCGATATAGCCGGATGCGCTGAAGGGAGGAAGATCAGGCTGAACAGAGCAGGCGCTGAGCAATGAGCCAAAGCCCAGTGCAAGCAGCCCCTGTCTGATCAACAAAAGGGGACGAAATCCCCCTCTATCAATCTGTTTTTGCAACGCAATTATTTTACTGCGTCTTTCAGTGCTTTACCGGCAGTGAAAGCAGGCACGTTTGCTGCTGCAATTTTGATTTCTTTACCGGTCTGCGGGTTACGGCCAGTACGCTCTGCACGATGGTTAACTTTAAAAGTACCGAAGCCAACTAATTGTACAGCATCGCCTTCTTTCAGAGAGTCAGTGATGGCAGCCAGAGTTGATTCCAGCGCTGCTTTAGCTTGTGCTTTAGACAGCTCTGCTTTTTCTGCGATAGCATCAATCAATTGAGTCTTATTCATAAAATATCCTTACAGTGTGTTTATCGTTTGCAAAGCATCGAGTGCGTCGGATGTGCCATTTGACAGCCCTGATACACGCGCCCCGATAGCCACTTCTTTTCGCCCCCCCACTGTAGACCAGAGACGGGGCAATTGTGAAGCCTTTAACACCGGCATTTATAGGCTTAAATCACGTTTTTTGATTTAATCGCCTAAACTAACACCAATATTGCTGATCCCCGCATCACGGAGATCGGATTTCAAGCCTTTTATCAACTCAATATCGCGCTCTTCGCAGGCGGCCAATAAGCGGAAAATTTCCCACTGAATGTCCCACTCTTCTTCAACAGCGGACAATTCATTTAATTCGTCGTCGGACATTTCGCGTCCGGCATGTGTCATTTCCAGTACGGCGACAGTGCCGACTGAAATCTCACTGACCGCAATAGCATGTTCCAGTGTTTCCCCGCTCAGGCGGGTATGGATAAGCTCACTGAGTGCCGCACAGGCATCAATCGCCGGATACACACCGTAAATATCATAGTTATCTGCATCAGGGATGACATCTTCCAGCTTTTCCAGCTGATTATCAAAGTTCACTTTTGCGTCTTTGACCGTCAGGATTTCCCAGATGAGATCCAGAATACGCCGGTAAAGCGACGGATCGGCAAACCCGGTCTGCTGACAGAAAACGGCATAATTCGGGTACATTCTCTCGCACAGACATGCCGCGAAGGTGAGATGCTGCCAGCTCTCCAGTTTTTCCAGCCGTAAATGGATCGGGTTCTTTAACATTCCGCTTTACTCGTTACTCTGACGTGAGCCGCAGTTTACCTGAAAATCCGTGATATCCACATCTTTACGTGGAAAATCGGGAAATTTCTGCTTCAACCGGACAAAAAACGTTCGATTTGAGGCAATGCCATCAGCCCAGCGGGTCGGTTCAGGCAGGCGATAGCCGCGTGTCAGGGCTTTTACCCAGGTCAGCGCGGTATCAATACTCATATGATGACCCGGTGAAATAAACAACGGATTGCAACGGGTTTTGCTGCGCCAGACCCAGCCGAGCGGCTCACCTTTGTCTGTCAGCAGCGACTGCGCCCCGGCCTCTTCCGCCAGCGGTTCAAACGTACCGCATAACCGGCTCTTGGCAACACCAATCGCAGGTAAATCCAGCAGTACCCCGAGATGCCCGGCGACGCCGAGACGGCGCGGATGAGCACGCCCCTGGCCGTCCACCAGCACCAGTTCAGGTTTTAAGGTCAGCTTTTCCCAGGCGGCAAGTGCAGCGGGAATTTCACGGAAGGAGAGCAGCCCCGGAATATAGGGCAGTTGTGTGGGGATGCGGGCGGTCTGATACTCCGCCACCTCCAGCTCAGGCCAGGTGAGGATCACCACGGCAGCCCGTGTGACATTTCCCCCGTCCTCAAAACCGACATCCACCCCCGCAATATAGCGGGGACTGAGAGGCACATCCTGCAGACTGACCTGTTGTGCCAGTTCCGTCTGCCGGGCTTTCAGGGCGCGGGTGTCAATGGCTGTCATGGTGACCTCCGTTATCTGTCAGTGATCAGCCCTGATGGTATTTGGCTGACAGACGATGAACAGACTCAACGAATGCGCCGGCATGCTCAGGCGGAACATCCTGGTGGATGCCGTGTCCGAGGTTGAACACATGGCCTTCGCCCTGCCCGAACCCGGCCAGGATAGATGCCACTTCCGCTTCAATGCGGGCAGGCGGCGCATAGAGCATGGACGGGTCCATATTGCCCTGTAAGGCTACTTTATTACCGACCCGGCGGCGGGCATCCGCGATATCCATGGTCCAGTCCAGCCCCAGGGCATCACAGCCGGTTTCCGCCATCGCTTCCAGCCACTGTCCGCCGCCTTTGGTGAACAGCGTAACCGGCACACGGCGCCCGTCATTTTCACGGATCAGACCATCGACAATCTTATGCATGTAATTGAGTGAAAACTCACGGTAATCACGCCCGGTCAGTACCCCGCCCCAGGTGTCAAAAATCATCACGGACTGCGCACCGGCTTTAATCTGCGCGTTGAGATAGAGGATCACACTGTCTGCCAGTTTATCCAGCAGCAGATGCAGGGTCTGCGGTTCGGCGTACATCATCTTTTTGATTTTGGTAAAGGCTTTGCTGCTGCCGCCTTCCACCATATAAGTAGCCAGTGTCCACGGACTGCCGGAGAAACCGATCAGCGGCACATCGCCGTTCAGGGCTTTGCGGATGGCGCGTACGGCATTCATGACATAACCGAGTTCCTGCTCCGGGTCCGGTACCGGCAGTTTTTCAACATCACGGGCATTCTGGATCGGATGGACAAAACGCGGCCCTTCGCCGGTTTCAAAATAGAGCCCGAGACCCATCGCATCAGGAATAGTCAGAATATCGGAAAAGAGAATTGCCGCATCCAGCGGGAAACGACGCAGCGGTTGCAGGGTGACTTCACAGGCCAGTTCGGTGTTTTTGCACAGTGCCATAAAATCCCCCGCCTGTTCGCGGGTGGCTTTATATTCAGGCAGATAACGCCCGGCCTGACGCATCATCCACACAGGGGTTATATCCACCGGCTGACGCAGTAATGCCCGCAGATAGCGGTCGTTTTTCAGTTCACTCATGACAGACTCCAAAAAGTTGTTGGCCGCGTAACGTATTGACGTCCTGAATAAAACCCATTGTAACACGCCTGTCGTCCGGGGTCAGGGCGGTGTTACGCGTCTTCGTCATCCTGACGGCACAATGCGACGGTATCTTCAATCAGACGGCGGGCGATGGTATCCGGCGGCGGAATAACCGGCAGATTATCATACCGGTACCAGTCTGCGCTGAGCAGTTCTGACGGATCGTGATGAATTTCACCGTCCGCGTAATCCGCCAGGAATCCCATCATCAGCGAGTGCGGGAACGGCCACGGCTGCGAGGAGACATAACGGATATTCTGAATCTCAATCCGGCTCTCTTCCATCACCTCACGGGCAACGGCTTCTTCCAGAGTTTCACCGACTTCGACAAACCCGGCGAGCACGGTAAACAGCGGCGCACTTTTGTGGCGGCGGTGCTGTGCCAGCAGAATGGAGTCATGACGGCGGATACCGACAATAATACACGGCGCTATCTGCGGATAGTAACGCTCGCGGCAGCTGTCACACAGACACGCCCACTCACTTGCACTGTATTTCATGGCTGCGCCGCAATAGCCGCAATAGCGGTGTGAGCGGTAAAATTCCGCCAGCTGCACGCCGCGTCCGGCCATTTTGAAAAGATCATCATTCTCTGCGGCAATAATGCGCGGCGAACACATATCGGAACGCATTTTTTCGCGGATAAGCCAGACAGGTAATCCCTGCCACTCCCCGATACGCACGGCCGGTTTCCCGGTCAGCATCCATTGTGCCGCACTGCCCTCCGGCAGTTGTCCTTCCGGCAGCCAGACGCGGTTATCCGCGCTGATCACCCAGTAACCGGTTTCATTGCCTGTTAAAATCTGCTGCATAATAGAGACATCATGTTAATGAAATAATAATGGATTAAATCATACTCCCTTTGCCGGGAGAATACTCAGCAGAACGGGGGATGTTTTTCCGTGTCACCCGCCTGTCAGAAAAGTGTCACACCGATGTCAGTTGCCTGTCACAAACGCGTCATACCCTAGCCACACCACTGATACTGAATCAGTTAACTGACGAGGGTTTTATGACACGCTTTCCTTCTGCCAAACTAGTACTGACCGCCGCAGCGGTTACTGCCTCTTTCTCTGCTTTTTCTGCCGGGCAAAATACCATTCCTGAAGAACTGATTGCCGCAGCCAAAAAAGAGGGCGTGGTTTACAGTGTCGGGATGCCGGATACCTGGGCTAACTGGAAAGGCACCTGGGCTGATCTTGAAAAGCTCTACGGTATCCGCCATCAGGATACCGATATGAGCTCCGCCCAGGAAATTGCCAAGTTCGCCGCTGAAAAAAATAATGCCACTGCGGATATCGGGGATGTGGGTGCCGCTTTCGGCCCTGTCGCCGTACAGAAAGATGTGGTGCAGCCTTACAAACCGACCACCTGGGATCAGATCCCGGACTGGGCAAAAGATAAAGACGGTAACTGGGCACTGGCCTATACCGGTACCATTGCATTCATCATCAATAATGATCTTGTCAAAGAACAACCGAAAAGCTGGGCCGATCTGCGCAACGGTAACTACCGCGTGACTATCGGTGATGTCGGTATCGCAGCACAGGCCAACAGCGGTGTGCTTTCCGCAGCCTTTGCCCTCGGCGGTAATGAAACCAATATTCAGCCTGCGATTGAATTGTTTGCGGATCTCGCCAAACAAAAACGTTTATCCCTGAATGACCCGAGCGTGGCAAACCTGGAAAAAGGCGAAGTGGAAGTGGCGGTGATGTGGGATTTCAACGCCCTTAACTACCGCGACCAGATTGATGCCAAACGCTTTACCGTGGTGATCCCGTCTGACGGTTCAGTCACCTCCGGTTACACCACGATCATCAACAAATACGCGAAGAACCCGAACGCCGCCAAACTGACGCGTGAATTTATCTTCAGTGATAAAGGACAACTCAACCTGGCCGAAGGTTATGCCCGCCCTATCCGCGCTGCACATCTGACGTTGCCGGACGATATCAAAGCCAAACTGCTGCCTGAATCCCAGTACAGCAACGCCAAACCGATTACCGATTTTGACGGCTGGGAAAAAACCTCCCGCCAGTTGCCGAAGCTGTGGCAGCAAAACGTTATCATCAACATGAATTAACGGAATGACAATGAATAACCCTGTTATCCTGGTTGTTCTGGATGGCTTAAACTACCGCACAGCCCATGACTGCATGGGCTTTATGCAGGGATTAGCCGAATCCGGGGACGCCACACTGTACCGCCTGAACTGTGAACTGCCCTCACTCTCCCGCCCGCTCTATGAATGTATTCTGACCGGCGTGCGTCCGGTTGACAGCGGCGTGGTGCACAATCAGGTGGTACGTCTGTCACACAACGACAGTATTTTCTCCCTCGCACAAAAAGCCGGAAAAACCACCGCTGCCGCCGCTTATCACTGGGTCAGTGAGCTGTATAACCGTGCGCCGTTTGATGCCGTCCGTGACCGTTTCACTCACGATGATTCGCTTGCAATACAACACGGCTGTTTTTATCAGGCGGATCACTATCCGGACGATCATTTATTTCTCGATGCGGAATATTTACGCCGCCAATACCATCCCGACTTTCTGCTTATTCACCCGATGAATATTGATAATGCCGGACATAAATTCGGCGGTGATTCACAGCAGTACCGCAACAGTGCCCGCCGTGCAGACGGCCTGCTCTCCGCGTATCTGCCTGCGTGGATTGAAGCGGGTTATCAGGTGCTCGTCACGGCTGACCACGGCATGAATAATGATCGCTCCCACGGCGGAATTCTGGATGAGGAACGTGCAGTGCCGCTGTTTGTTGTTGGTGATGCATTCTCTCACGAAGCAGACCTCCCGGTGCAGCAGACACAACTGTGCGGCACTGTCTGCCGGTTGCTCGGCCTGAGCGGACATAATAAAGCTGCTGCACCGCGCCTGCTGCGGGAGACACACCATGGCTGATATTCTGCCGGAGCTGACCGCGATGAAAAGTAAGCAACATACCCGCTCTCTGTCACGCCGTCTGCCGCTGAAACCGATGCTGTTACTGCTCCCTGCCGCGCTGCTGTTCACGCTTTTCCAGCTTGCGCCGATGTTATGGGTGATTATCAACAGCTTCGTGTATGAAGATGCCTGGTCATTGGGCAATTTCACCGAAATCTTCAGCAGCCCTTTTTATATTCAGTCCTTCGAAAACACGCTGTGGATTTCCGGGATATCGGCGGTCGGCGGGCTTCTCCTCGCGACGCTGTTCGCCGCTTCCTTACAGCACGCCCCGCCGCGTCCGCGCCGCTGGCTGATTGCTTTCACCAACATGACCGGCAATTTCAGCGGTGTGCCGCTGGCGTTTGCCTTTATCATTATTCTCGGCGTCAACGGCGCTATCACCCTGCAACTGAAAGCCTGGGGGATAATTGAGGATTTCAATCTCTACAGCGCTTCCGGACTGATGCTGATTTACCTCTATTTTCAGATCCCGCTGGGAATTCTGCTGCTCTATCCGGCCTTTGATGCCCTGAAACCGGAATGGGAAGATGCAGCCAAAACCATGGGAGCCGGCCGCCTTGCCTACTGGCGTTATGTCGCGCTGCCGGTGCTCTCTCCGGCACTGCTTGGTACGTTTATCATTCTGTTTGCCAATGCCGCCGGGGCTTATGCCTCCACCTATGCGCTGACTACCGGGAACTACAATATGGTGACCATCCGTATCGCCAGCCTGGTGTCCGGCGATCTGTTCCTGGAACCGAATATGGCGGCGGCACTCTCTGTCCTGCTGATGGTTATCCTTGGATTCATCACTGCTGTCTATCACTGGCTGCTGAAACGGAGTTACCATGCCAAGTGCTGATCTCACACTCAATCCGCCGTCCATGGCGCGTTATCACAAATTCATGCTCAGCCTGATTGTGATCCTGCTGCTGTTACCGATTATCGCGACACTGGTGTATTCCTTCTCCACCCGCTGGGGTGCCACGGTGCTGCCGGACGGCCTGACGTTACAGTGGTATCTGAAGCTGTGGCAGGACCCGCGTTTCGTCGCGGCATTCGGCCGCTCGCTGTTTATCTGTTTTGTCACACTCGCTCTCAGCACGCTGGTGATCCTGCCGCTGGTATTTGCCGTGTTTTATTACTTCCCGCGGCTGAAAGGGCTGATGGAGATCCTGATTATTCTGCCGTTCGCGGTACCCCCGGTTGTCTCCTCCGTCGGATTGCTGCAACTGTTTGCTGACGGGCCGCTGCCGATCGCCGGTACGCCGTGGATTCTGATCGGTACCTATTTCACCATCACCCTGCCGTTTATGTACCGGGCGCTGGCCAACAGCCTGAACGGCGTGCCGCTGAAAGACCTGCTGGATGCCGCCCATCTGCTCGGCGCAGGTACTTTTAAAGCATTCCTGCTGGTGGTGGTGCCGAATATCCGCAAAGGACTGCTGGTGTCATTGCTGATCGCGTTCTCTTTCCTGTTCGGTGAGTTTGTGTTTGCCAATATCCTGGTCGGCACCCGTTACGAAACACTGCAAATCTATCTCTACAACATGCGTCAGACCAGCGGGCATTTCACCTCTGCCCTGGTGATGAGCTACTTTATTTTCACCCTGATCCTGACCCTGATCGCGACACGCTTAAGCCGCTGAGGAATCACCGATGAGCTATGTAATTGCTGAAAACCTGACAAAATCCTTTGCTGCCACCCCGGTCTTTTCCGGTCTGAATTTTTCTGTCAGCAAAGGGGAATTTATTACCCTGCTTGGCCCGAGCGGCTGCGGTAAATCCACTCTGCTGCGCTGTCTCGCCGGGCTGGAGCCTGTCAATGACGGAAGAATTTATGTGAATAAACATGACATTACGCTATCTCCGCCACAACAGCGGGAGATCGGAATGGTGTTTCAGAGCTACGCGCTGTTCCCGAATATGACGACCGAACGCAACATTGCTTTCGGCCTGAAGATGCAGAAAATCCCGGAAAATGAACAGCGCAAAGCCGTTGCGGAAGTGATTGAGCTGGTGGGTCTGAAAGGAAAAGAGCAGTATCTGCCGCATCAGCTTTCCGGCGGTCAGCGTCAGCGGGTGGCGCTCGCACGGGCACTGGTGATGAAACCGCGTATCCTGCTGCTGGATGAACCGCTCTCCGCGCTGGATGCGCAAATCCGCAAACACCTGCGTCAGCAAATCCGTCAGATCCAGCGGGAACTGAATCTGACCACGATTTTTGTCACCCACGACCAGGAAGAAGCCATGCTGATGTCAGACCGCATCTTCCTGATGAACAAAGGTGAAATCGTGCAGAGTGATACGGCTGAAAACCTCTACACCCAGCCCGCCAATGAGTTTGTCGCGCGCTTTATGGGTCATTACAATCTGGTGAACGCACACAACGCCAACAGCCTGCTCGGCCTGAATCTCAGCGGCATTGTGGCGATCCGCCCGGAGTCCATTTATGTCCGCGAGGCCGGAAGACAGTACGGAGAACACATTTCCCGTCCGGTTTCAGGTACAATCCGTGACAGTCAGTTACTGGGCAATATTATTCGTTATCAGGTGGATACCGGAATGGGCGCACTGACCGTGGATCTGCTGAACCGCTCCTCTGAGCGGCTGTTTGAACAGGGCACACAGCTGGAGCTGATGTTTAATAAAAATGAAATCCGCGCCCTTGCCCCGTCAGTTAATTAAAGGAACGTCATGTCAACATTAGCGGTTTTCGACCTCGATCACACCTTAATCGCTGCGGACAGCAGCCTGTTATGGACAGACTATCTGTGGGAGAAAGGCATTATCACTGATCCGGCCTTTTTTGCCGCAGATAAGCAGATGATGGCAGATTACAGCGCCGGGAAGCTGGATATGGCTGCGTATATGGCCTTCAGCCTTAAGGCATTGGGTAATGCCACCGTTGCACAGATTGATGAATGGGTGGCTGAGTTTACCGAAAGCAAAGTGCGCCCGCTGGTCTACCCGGATGCCATCAAAACCCTCGCGTTTTACAAAGAACACGGCGTACCGGTGATTATTATTTCCGCCACCGCCGATTTTATTGTCAAACCGGTGGCGAAGATGCTGGGGGTGAATCTGGCGTTTGGTATCGAACTGGAAATCAAAGATGACCATTACACCGGCGCATTACAGGGGATCACCACTTTCCGTGAAGGCAAAGTAGAAAAACTAGCTAACTTTTTGGATATTCGCCAGTTTTTACCGGAACGTACGATTTTTTATACCGATTCCGCCAACGATTTACCGCTGTGCCGCTATGCCACCGATGTGCTGACGGTCAACGCCGACCCGGTATTGCAGGCAGAGGCAGAAAAACAGGGTTGGATGCAGCTGACGTGGTCATTAAACACAATAAACAGCTAATCTTCCTGCCCGTCACTGATAAATATGATACCCGCAGCCGAAGATACGTCAGCGGGTATCAGCCGGATCAGGCAGCGCTGCTTCCCAGTCTGAATTGGGTCATGACCTGCATGAGCTGCCCCGCCTGCTGATGCAGGCTTTCCGCTGCGGCCGCATTTTCAACCACCAGCGCGGCATTCTGCTGTGTGACCTCATCAATCTGCTGCACAGCAATCCCGACCTGCGAAATACCCTGAGACTGCTCATTCGCCGCCAGTGTCAGCTCGTCAATCATCTGGCTGACGCCTTGTGTCTGAGTGACAATCACCTGCATCGACTCACCGGCTTCTGCCACCAGTTTACTGCCGGCATCCACCTGTTCAACACTGGTATTAATCAGATTTTTTATTTCACCGGCCGCCTGCGCACTCCGCTGTGCCAGTGTCCGGACTTCGCCGGATACCACAGCAAAACCGCGCCCGTGTTCACCGGCACGTGCGGCTTCCACCGCTGCGTTCAGCGCAAGGATATTGGTCTGGAATGCAATGGAATCAATCACACCGATAATGTCAGTGATTGTCCGTGAAGAGTGTGAGATATCCTGCATGGCATGAATAACCAGATCCACTTTCTCACCACCGTGACGGGCCGTTTCGGACGCTTCCGCTGCCATCATGTTCGCTTTTGCGGCAATCTCCGCACTGCTTTTCACCGTGGCAGACAGCTGCTCCATTGATGCCGCTGTCTGTTGCAGACTGCTGGCCTGAGATTCCGTCCGCTGACTCAGATCCGCATTACCGCTGGTTATCTGCATTGTCCCGGTCACAATACTGTCACTGTTATTACGCACTGTACCGACGATACCGGCCAGATTCCTCTGCATTGCCTTCAGGGTACTCAGCACGCTACCGTCCGGAACCGGATGCGTTTCATCGGACGGCGACAGATCACCGGAAGCGACACGTTCAGCCACTTCTTTCAGTTGTGCGGGTTCGGCACCCAGCGCACGGGTCAGGTTCCGGATAATCATCACCCCGGAAACAATCGCCAGCGTTAATGCCAGCAGTGCGAACACCAGAATAATGTTGCTCTGACGCTCAAAATTCGTATTAAACTGCTGAATAAGCTGATTACCGGTTTCAGTGCCGTGATCTCTGCTGGCACGGAATGACAGGATATAGGCATCCGATGCCGCATATTCCGCATCCATCATTTTCGCAATGGCTTCCTCATGCCGGCCCTGCTTATCCAGTGCGAGTACTTCCCGGGTCACGGCGGCATAGTGTTTTTCATCCGCTATCATTTTATCAAGCAGGTCCCGCCCCTGCGGATCCATACCGAACTCATTAACCATATCCAGCAGCGTCTGAGTTCTTTCACTCACTTTCCCGTCTTCTTCTTCAAAACGGTTCAGTTCTTCTGTTTTATCTTTCTTATCAGTCGAATTGATCATATCCCGCAGCATGATCGCCCGCTCTTCCGTTGCATGGCGGACTTCATACGCCTGAACCTGAAGTGCATATGTCCCGTTGACGTAATCCGTGAACATTTCCTTGTCTTTGTACAGGTTCATAACCGCCATCCCGGAAACCAGCGCCAGAATGGCGATCAGAACACCGAATGTGACAGATAACCTGACCCGGATCGTCATATTTTTAAGATTCATTTTTTTTCCTGATGCAGAAAGCAATCAATAAGGCCAATAAATAACCAAATATCTTTTCTTAATATGCCGTAATAAGGCACGCCGACAGAAAACATCGGCAACTGGCCGGAAATTATCAGTTTTAATTTAATTTTTTTTATATTTAGCCACTGCGGTGTAACTGCTGACTATCAGAGGGGAATGATCGGGAACGCTTCAGGTAAATAAATGATGTTATAAAAAGGTTGTAGTTTCCGGGCAGCTTCTTATACTGAAATCTTTCTTGTCGGAGTGCCCAGCATTTATCCCTGTGATAAATCGGGCTGAGACCGTTAATTCGGGATCCGCGGAACCTGATCGGGTTAGTACCCGCGAAGGGAACAAGAGTAATCTTTCCTTTTTTAACCGCCGTTTTTCAGCCGCCGCCATGCGGATGTTGTGTACAGCCGGTTATCACGCATTACTCCTGACGCACCTCCAGACAAGCAATTTCTCACTTTTTCTTCCGGCGTTGCCGGTTTCACTGTAAGGAATTTGCTATGTCCCGTGAACAACGTATTGATACCACTGATCTCTCCCCGGGCGCGGAAACCGCGGCCCCCTCCAAAGCCCGTACCCGCCGTGAGCAGCGCGACGCGGCTGAGGAATATATCAGCACGCTGAAAGGCGTCAATTTCCCGAATTCGTCCCGTATTTATCTCACCGGCTCCCGCCCGGATATTCGTGTGCCGATGCGGGAAATTGCCCTGTCAGCCACACTGATCGGCGGTGACAAGGCCAATCCGCAATATGAAGAGAATGAGCCGGTACCGGTTTATGACACCGCCGGGCCGTACGGCGACCCGCAGGTGAAACTGGATGTCCGCGCCGGTCTTGCCCGTCTGCGTGAACAATGGGTTGCAGAGCGCGGCGATACCGAAGCAGTGACACATCTGAGTTCTGATTTTACCCGTGACCGGCTGGCTGATAACGGACTGGATCATCTGCGCTACCCGGATCGTCCGGCGCCGCTGAAAGCCAAAGCCGGAAAATGCGTGACGCAGCTGCATTATGCCCGGAAAGGGATTGTTACCCCTGAGATGGAATTTATCGCCATCCGCGAAAATATGGGACGTGAACGTATCCGTGGCGAAGTCCTGCTGCAACAGCATCCGGGACAGCATTTCGGCGCCAATCTGCCGGATAACATCACCCCGGAGTTTGTCCGCGATGAAGTCGCCGCCGGACGTGCCATTATCCCGTCCAATATTAACCACCCGGAATCCGAACCGATGATTATCGGCCGCAATTTCCTGGTGAAAGTGAATGCCAATATCGGTAACTCTTCTGTTACCTCCTCCATTGAAGAAGAAGTGGAAAAACTGGTCTGGTCCACCCGCTGGGGGGCAGATACGGTGATGGATCTCTCCACCGGCCGTTATATTCATGAAACCCGCGAATGGATACTGCGTAACAGCCCGGTGCCTATCGGTACCGTACCGATCTATCAGGCTCTCGAAAAAGTGAACGGTGTGGCCGAAGATCTGACCTGGGAAATGTTCCGCGATACGCTGCTGGAGCAGGCGGAACAAGGGGTGGATTACTTCACCATTCACGCCGGGGTTCTGCTGCGCTATGTGCCGATGACCGCAAAACGCCTGACCGGCATTGTGTCACGCGGCGGCTCGATTATGGCGAAATGGTGCCTGTCTCATCATCAGGAAAATTTCCTGTATCAGCACTTCCGTGACATCTGTGAAATCTGTGCGGCCTATGATGTGGCGCTGTCTCTCGGTGATGGCCTGCGTCCGGGGTCAATTCAGGATGCCAACGACGAAGCTCAGTTTGCGGAACTGCATACCCTCGGCGAACTGACCAAAATCGCGTGGGAATATGATGTGCAGGTGATGATTGAAGGCCCGGGTCATGTGCCGATGCAGATGATCCGCAAAAACATGACGGAAGAGCTGGAGCATTGCCACGAAGCACCGTTCTACACGCTGGGGCCGCTGACCACCGATATCGCGCCGGGTTATGACCACTTCACGTCCGGTATCGGCGCGGCACTGATCGGCTGGTTCGGTTGCGCGATGCTCTGTTATGTCACACCGAAAGAGCATCTCGGACTACCGAATAAAGAAGATGTTAAACAAGGGCTTATCACCTATAAAATCGCTGCGCACGCCGCCGATCTTGCCAAGGGGCATCCGGGAGCCCAAATCCGCGATAACGCGATGTCAAAAGCACGTTTCGAATTCCGCTGGGAAGATCAGTTCAATCTGGCGCTGGATCCGGAAACCGCCCGGACTTACCACGATGAAACGCTGCCGCAGGCATCCGGAAAAGTCGCGCATTTCTGTTCCATGTGCGGGCCGAAATTCTGTTCAATGAAAATCTCACAGGAAGTCCGCGACTACGCCGCCGGGATGGAAGAGATGTCTGACGCCTTCCGTGCCAAAGGCAGCGAGCTGTATCACAGTGCAGAGGAGCGTATCGATGAATCTGCCTGACGCGCCGTTTGCCCGGACGGAACATAAATTAGGGCTGTATCCGGTAGTGGATTCGCTGGTATGGATTGAGCGGCTGCTGGCATACGGTGTGCGGACCATTCAGTTACGCATCAAAGACAAAACCGATGCACAGGTGGATGAGCAGATCCGCACCGCCGTCGCGCTGGGAAAACAGTATCAGGCGCGGTTGTTTATCAACGATTACTGGCGCCCGGCGATAAAACACGGTGCTTATGGTGTGCATCTCGGCCAGGAAGATCTGGATATTGCCGACCTGCGGGCTATTCAGCAGGCCGGGCTGCGTCTCGGGATTTCCACTCACGATGATACGGAATTGCAGCGCGCCAAAGCGCTGCATCCCTCCTATATCGCACTGGGACATATTTTCCCGACACAAACCAAAATCATGCCTTCTTCCCCGCAGGGATTAGAAAACTTAGCCCGCCAGGTTGCCGCCACGCCGGATTTCCCGCTGGTCGCCATCGGCGGTATTTCCCTTGATCGTGCTCCTGCTGTTGCTGCCACCGGGGTCGGCGGCATTGCGGTGGTCAGTGCGATCACCAAAGCCGCTGACTGGCAGACCGCCACCCGGCAACTGATGATACTGACCGGGGAAATCACAGAGCATCAGGAGGTTAACCATGCTGAATGATCACGACTTTATGCGCTACAGCCGCCAGCTGCTGCTGGAGGATATCGGCCCGGAAGGTCAGCTGAAACTCAAACGGTCTCATGCGGTGATCACCGGCCTCGGCGGACTGGGATCACCTGCAGCGCTGTATCTGGCTGCGGCCGGTGTCGGTGAGCTGACACTGATTGATGATGATGAAGTGCATCTCTCCAATCTTCAGCGTCAGATTTTATATACCGAAGCCGATGTGCCGGACAATAAAGCCCGTACCGCAGCGGCGCGTCTGCGGGCGCTGAATCCCGCACTGACACTCAATGTGATCACCGAACGCCAGACCGGGGAAACGCTGCAACATATTGTACAGACAGCGGATATTGTCCTCGACTGTACCGATAACATGGCGACCCGCCATGCTATCAATACCGCTTGTGTCACGCAGCAAAAAACCCTGGTCAGCGGCAGTGCGGTCGGATTCAGCGGACAGCTTCTGGTGTTGCAGCCACCGTTTGAGCACGGCTGTTACTGTTGTCTGTATCCCGATGATGTGATTCCGGAACGCAACTGCCGCACCGCCGGTGTTCTCGGTCCGGTTGTCGGCGTGATCGGCACGCTCCAGGCGCTGGAAGCGATTAAACTGCTGGCCGGATTACCCTCCCCGCTGAACGGAAAATTACGTCTCTTCGACGGCAGACAGCAAAGCTGGAGCACACTGCAACTACGGCGGGATACCGGTTGCCCTGTATGTCAGGAGGCAGCCGCATGCGCATAACGGTTAATGACG
Organism: Morganella morganii; assembly: GCF_019242955.1. Lineage (GTDB taxonomy): Bacteria > Pseudomonadota > Gammaproteobacteria > Enterobacterales > Enterobacteriaceae > Morganella > Morganella sibonii. The sequence goes on along the minus strand of NZ_CP066129.1, from coordinate 320,486 downwards.
AGATCATGAATTTTGATGCTCCTGTCACCGTCAGTGAACTGCTGGCATCCCTCGGCCGCCCGGCGGCGGGTATGGCTGTCGCGGTCAATCAGACCATTGTTGTCCGCGGCTGCTGGTCAGAACACGTTGTCCGCGACGGCGATCAGATTTTACTTTTTCAGGCTATCGCAGGAGGTTAATCATGCTGACGATTGCAGATACTACATTTACATCTCATTTATTTACCGGCACCGGGAAATACACCAGCAGCCGGGTGATGCAGGAAGCCATTGCCGCCTCCGGCAGCCAGTTAGTCACCATGGCAATGAAACGTATCGATCTTTCTCAGGGACACGATGATATCCTTGCCCCGCTCCGTGAACTCGGTATTAAACTGCTGCCGAATACCTCCGGGGCGAATAACGCCCGGGAAGCGGTCTTTGCCGCACAACTGGCGCGGGAAGCACTCGGCACCAACTGGATCAAACTGGAGATCCACCCCGATACCCGTTACCTGCTGCCGGACCCGGTTGAAACCCTGGCAGCGGCAGAAATACTGGTAAAAGAGGGCTTTGTTGTCCTGCCCTATTGCAGTGCGGACCCGGTGTTATGCCGCCGGTTGCAGGAAGCCGGATGTGCTGCTGTTATGCCGCTGGGTGCGCCTATCGGCTCCAATCAGGGATTACAGACCCGTGATATGCTGCGCATTATTATTGAGCAGGCAACGGTTCCGGTAGTGATTGATGCCGGGATTGGTGCGCCCGGGCATGCCCTGGAAGCCATCGAACTGGGTGCGGACGCCGTGCTGGTCAACACCGCCATGGCGGTTGCCCGCTCGCCGGTCATCATGGCGAAAGCGTTCCGTCAGGCCGTTGAGGCAGGACTGCTGGCACGGGAAGCCGGACTTGCACCGAAGCAGCAGCAGGCATCGGCATCCAGCCCGCTGACCTCATTCCTGGAGGCGTTGTGATGCGTGAAACAACCTTCAGCGATCACTGGCGGCTGCTGGACTGGGATGACCTCACCCTGCAACTCAACAGCAAAACTGCCCGCGATGTCGAACGGGCACTGAGTGCGGACACGCTGACCACGGCGGATTTTATGGCGCTGATTTCCCCTGCCGCCCGTCCGTATCTCGAAGTGATGGCGCAGAAAGCACAGACGCTGACCCGGCAGCGTTTCGGTCATGTCGTCGGAATGTATGTCCCGCTTTATCTCTCTAATCTGTGTGCCAATGACTGCACTTACTGTGGTTTCTCCATGAGCAACCACATTAAACGCAAGACCCTGACACCGGAAGAAATCCATACAGAATGCAGGGCGATAAAAGCCCTCGGGTTTGACAGCCTGCTGCTGGTCACCGGCGAACATCAACGCAAAGTGGGAATGGACTACTTCCGTGAAACATTCCCGCTGATCCGCGATTATTTCAGTACCATGATGATGGAAGTGCAGCCGATGGCGACAGAGGAGTACGCCGAACTGCGCACGCTGGGGCTGGACGGAGTGATGGTGTACCAGGAAACCTACCATGAAAGCACCTATCAGCGGCACCATCTGAAAGGGAAAAAACAGGATTTTCACTGGCGGTTACAGACACCGGATCGTCTCGGTCAGGCCGGGATCAGCAAGATCGGCCTCGGCGCGCTGATCGGTCTGTCCGGACAGTGGCGGACAGATTGCTATATGGTCGCGGAGCATCTGCATTATCTGCGTCAGCGCTACTGGAAAGCCCGTTATTCCATCTCTTTCCCGCGTCTGCGCCCGTGCGCAGGTGGTATTGAGCCGGAATCCCTGATGAATGAAACGGAGCTGGTACAGCTTATCTGTGCTTTCCGCCTGTTCGCACCGGATATTGAACTGTCTCTCTCCACCCGCGAATCACCGTATTTCCGTGATCATATGGTGCCGGTGGCGATAAACCAGGTCAGTGCCGGTTCCCGGACGCAACCCGGCGGCTATGCCGAAGATGATGATCCGGAACTGGAACAGTTCAGTCCGCATGATAACCGCTCTCCGCAACAGGTCGCCGATGCCCTGCTGGCCGCCGGTCTTCAGCCGGTCTGGAAAGACTGGGATAAATATCTGGGACGATGATGTAAAAAGGCCGGTGAAGAATACCGGCCTTGTTTTTTTAGTCTATCCGCTTACAGTAAGTTACCGGCGGCACATCCTGCCCGGCATTTTTCGCCGGAATATAGCGATCCCAGAAATCATTAAACAACCGGAAAATCTCTTTTCGTCTGCTCAGTATTAATGTCATGGTGATCAGCACATAAACCGCGCTCAGAATATCCGTCAGCGCCCATAAAATATCAGCCTGAAGGTTGGTAAATAACACAATCGGCGCCAGATAATAAACCCGGTACAGGTTTTTCGCGATTTTATTGGCTTTGGTATCCCCGAAGAAAAAGTTAACCGCTTTCTCACAGGTAAAATACATACCGATGGTCGTCGTACAGGCCAGCAGAGTAATAAATATCGCCATAAACCAGCTGCCTGCGTCGCCGTATGTCACTTTAAATGCCAGCGTGGTCAGGCGTGATGAGGTGATACCGGCGTAATCCACCCAGACATTGGTGGTCAGAATAGCCAGTGCCGTCACGGTACAGATAATAATGGTCAGGAAAACCTCGCCAAAACCCCAGCTGGACTGGCGGATCGGGTGATCCGTTGTTGCTGCCGCATGTGCCACAATACCGTAACCGGTTCCGGCATCATTGGAATAAATCCCCCGCGCGATCCCGAAACGGATGGCTTCCATCACGGTTGCCCCGGCAAATCCGCCGACACCGGCAGCCGGTGAAAAGGCCGATTTAAAGATCAGGGCAAATGCAGACAGGATCTGATCATAATTCATCACCAGCAGAATCACCGCGACGGTCAGATAGGTGATCGCCAGTTTCGGCACCACACTTTCCATTTTGGAGGAAATACCTTTTAATCCGCCGATGATGACACTGGCAATAAAAATAACCATCACCAGCAATGTCAGATAACTGTCGACATTAAACGCTTCTTCGATAGAGGATGTTGCGGATTCACTTTGCACCAGACATGTCCACGGCCCGAGCATAAAACAGCACACCGACAATGCAACCGCACCTTTTTTCCAGCCCAGAGCATGTTCCATCACAAATGAACGGTCACAGACATATTCATCCATCGATTTTTCATATTTGACGCGGTAACGCTGGCCGAGAATAATTTCACAGGCTTTCGTTGCGATTCCGAAAAAGGCGGAGAACCAAAGCCAGAATATCGCACCCGGCCCACCCATCGTAATCGCGGTTGCCACCCCGCCGATACTGCCGATACCCACGGTATTCGCCAGTGCGGTACAAGCGGCGGCAAAACTGGACACCGATCCCGTACCCTGAATTTGTTCACCGGCATTTTTTTTCTTAAATAATCCGCCGTAGGTATTTTTAATATTAAAACGAAAATTAAGCTGGTATTTAAAACGGAATTTAATAGTCAGCCAGATACCGAGACTGACTAATAAAACCGGCATCGGATAAGTCCAGATAAAATCTGAAAACTGATTAATAAGATTAAGAATCGTGTCCATAATGAGTATCCGGTTTAATTAAACACATCAAGTGCCTGAGTAATATCAGCAATTAAATCTTCGGCAGCTTCGCATCCGGCAGAAATACGGATAAGCCCTTCGTACATACCAAAATCAATCAGCTGCTGCGGTGTAAATTCAGTGCGGAATGCGGTCGCCGGATGCGCCAGAGAGGTACGGAACCCGCCCAGCGTGCCCAGATAGGTAATGAGATTTAAGCGGCGGATAAAATCATCGACCTTTGTCTGGTCGTCAGCAACACGGAAACTGAGCATCGGACCGCAGCCCTGCAGAAACAGGGATTTCGCCAAATCATGCTGCGGATGTGAAGCCAGTCCCGGATAGTTCACTTGTGCCACACGCGGGTCGCTGCTGAGCGCCTCCGCAATACGCTGCGCATTTTCCATCTGGCGTGATACCCGCATTTCCATTGTCCGGATACTGCGCAGACAGAGCCAGGCAGTATAAGGATCACTGCATCCCCCCAGCAGGCGGGCTTTCAGCTCAATTTTCTGCATCAGCGCCTGAGAACAGGTCACCGAACCGGCTGTTAAATCACTGTGTCCGCCGAAAAACTTGGTCAGGCTGTGGATCACGATATCCGCGCCGTGCTGCAATGGTTTGATAACAAACGGCGTTGAAAAAGTATTGTCCACCACCAGCAGACAATCATTCGCTTTACTGATACGGGCAATAGCATCGATATCGACAACTTTAATCAGCGGGTTACTGATAATTTCGGTATACAGCATCACCGTTTCCGGTCTGACAGCCGCCAGCACCGATTCCGGTGACAGGAAATCTGCATAAGTGACCGTCACACCGAACGGAATCAGAATTAAATCAATCAGCTCAATGGTTTCACCGTAGATAGCCTCATTGACGACAATGTGATCGCCCTGTCTGAGCAGGCTCAGTAATACTGCCGAAATGGCCGCCATCCCGGACGCCATAACAGCAGATACCTCACCGTCTTCCATCAGTGAAATTGCCGCCGATAAGCTGTCACGGTTAGGGTTTGCGGTACGGTTATACTGATACTCACCATTGCCGCTGCTGACAGCAAAATAGTGCTGTGTATCCTGCATGGCATAGGCGGTGGCCGGAAAAATAGCGGGTGCATCCGGGTGAATATGACCCGGTAAATTCATTTCCCCTGAATACAATAGCTGTGTGCGTTCTTTCATTTTTTATCCTGCTTTTTTTAACAATAAATAACAATGCGCACACCCTAAACCTTATAGCTGGAATAAGGTTAAATCCGTAATTCAGGTTATGAGAAGATAATCACAAAATTATTTCCCCGGGAAATAGTATGTTAATTTTAAATCTGATAATTTAAATAAAAGTAATTATTTTACAGGCAGCAATCATGAAGAAATATTTTACTATCGGGGAAACCGCTGCGTTATTAGGTATCTCAACGCAGACACTGCGTTTTTATGATAAGAAATCCATTCTCAAACCCGGTTATACGGATAATGAAAACGGATACCGTTATTATACATTTGAACAATTTCATTATATCGACAGAATTAAATATCTTCAGAAGATGAACATGAATCTGAATGATATTAAAACCATTATGGAAAGCGGTGATAAAAATAAATTAACCGAATACTTAATTCAGGAAAAATCCCGTAAATTACAGCAGATGGCAGAATTAAAAAAAACCATTGAAACACTGGACTGGTATCTGGATTACTTTACCTTCACCGATAATAAACCACGTAACGGGGCTTTTTATACTACTGAATTACCGGAACGCTGGTGTCTGTTTGTTCCCTGTTATCCGGCAGATCGCCCGATTTCAAAAATGGAACTGCGGCTGGCTGAAATGAAAGCCAGACCGGAAAATCAGTCACTGGATTATCTGCGGCAGTACGCCTATGTGCTGGATTATAAAAATATTATTGAACAAACCTTCTACCCGTCAAAATACCTGATTTACTTAAAAGAAAAACCGGATTTTGATTCGCCTAACCTGGTGTGTTTACCGGCGGGATTTTACCTTTGCTGTATCTGTCATTATCTCAGTGAAAATATCGATGCAGAAATGGTTAAACGTTATTTTCACGGAAAAGAAAAACCACGGATGGTTATTGCCAATGAATTTGAAGATAACCTGGTCAGCTATGAATCTGCGCCTTATGAACTGCAATTTTTAATTTCATAATATATTCTGTAAAAAAACGGCCTGATAATCGTGATTAACAGGCCGTGAGTTGTTATATAAAAACAATATTATCTGTCGACAACAATATCCTTATTCACCACTTCCGGACCACTGTTGCCAATCATGGTGGCAAATTTTTCAACCGGGTCAGTTCGCAGTGCATAGAGACGTTTCAGGGCATACGGATTATCACCGAGACGGACCTTTCCCTGAATAGTCGTGACGGCCATCGTCATGCCGGCCTGCTGTGCAGCATCCATAGCATCCTGATTATATGCACCGAAAGGATATGCCAGATAGTGCTGCTGCGGATTCAGTTTCGCCAGCACGCGCTGTGAACGCTGGTAATCCAGCAGGAGTGTATGTTCTTTGCGGCTGAAAATAATCGGGTTTTTGCGGTTATCGAGACGATGTAAGAAATGAGTATGTGACTGAATATCGAATACATCCCGTGACTGCATCAGTTCCGGCCAGCACATAAACTGCAATCCGTCCGGCGCCCATTTCTGTGATTTTGATTTCACCCGGGAAGAAATCACAAATAGCGTGGCCTTCTGATCATTCTGTTTCAGAATCGGATAAGCATACCGGTACACCGATTTCAGACCATCATCGAACGTCAGCGCGACCACTTTCCCCGGCAGGTTATTTTCTTTCGCCAGATAACCGGCCACATCATCAAGAGAAATTGTCCGGTAACCGGCCTGCTTCAGATAGTCCATCTGCGCCTTAAAGGCTTCCACTGATGTTGTGGTTGAAGTATGGCGGAAGTTTCTGTTTTCACTGTCTTTCAGGATATGGTGATACGTCAGGATCGGGATACCTTTATCCAGTTCCACATCCGGTAAACGGATATAGGCCAGCCTGTCCGCCAGACGGATCGTCAGCCAGACAACTTTTTCACCTTCCCGGTTTTCTCTGACCATTTTAGCCAGAACCGGATAACGCAGATCACCAAACAGAGTGGCAACCGGGGATACCGAATCATCCGGCGTGCCGAAAACAGGAGTGTTGCTGATAGTGATCAGATAGTCATAGATCGGATTATTCAGTTCATTCAGCGTATCCAGCGGCGGCACGACTTTAGGTTTTTTATCCGACAGATACTCACTGCCGATAAAACCGCGGTCATTACCAAACTGTAACTCGCGGAATTCCCCTTTCATCGGGTAAATATAAAAACCGTGTGACGGATTCAGTTCAGCAACGCCCTGCATCGTACCGGCAACCGGTGCAAAAATGACCTGTGGCTCTTTTACCTGGATCAGTACCGGCGGTTCATCTTTCAGTAACCATTCCTGTGAATCTGACGGGACTTCCGCCGCCCGGCTGATACCGGTGACGGAGAATAAAACTATAATAATAAACAATACGTTGCGCATAATATGCCCATTTACTTACGGTACTGCACAAAAAAGCCCTCCTTAAAAAGGAGGGCTGTTCAGTCAGTTACATCGCTGTATCACTTACTCTTTACTGCCACCGAAGCCGGCGTTCAGAAGCTCAGCTAAGTTAGCTGTTGCTTCATCAGCACTGACCTGCTGTGGTGCTGCATCGGCAGTTTCTGCCAGATGGCGGCGGCGGATACGATCCTGGTGGTACGCGAAACCGGTACCGGCCGGGATCAGGCGACCCACGATGACGTTCTCTTTCAGACCGCGCAGTTCGTCGCGTTTACCCGCAACGGCCGCTTCGGTCAGAACGCGGGTGGTCTCCTGGAACGATGCCGCAGAGATAAAGGACTCTGTTGCCAGAGACGCTTTGGTGATACCCAGCAGATCACGTTCGAAGGTTGCAGGGATTTTGCCTTCCTGCTCCAGCTGACGGTTTGCCACTTTCACGCGTGCATATTCAACCTGCTCACCTTCGAGGAACTCAGAGCTTCCCGCAGAGGTGATGGTGACTTTACGCAGCATCTGACGAACGATAACTTCAATGTGTTTATCGTTAATCTTAACGCCCTGTAAGCGGTAAACTTCCTGGACTTCGTTCGCGATATAACGGGCAACCGCATTCACGCCACGCAGACGCAGGATATCGTGCGGTGATTCCGGACCATCGGATACGACGTCACCACGTTCAACCATTTCACCTTCAAACACGTTGAGCTGACGCCATTTCGGAATCATCTCTTCGTATGGATCGCTGCCGTCGATTGGTGTGATCACCAGACGACGCTTACCTTTGGTCTCTTTACCGAACGAGATGATACCGCTGATTTCAGCCAGGATAGCAGGCTCTTTCGGACGACGCGCTTCGAACAGGTCAGCAACGCGCGGCAGACCACCGGTAATATCCTTGGTACCGACAGATTCCTGCGGGATACGTGCCAGCGTGTCACCGGCGTTGATGGTAACACCATCATCCAGCTGAACAATTGCTTTACCCGGCAGGAAGTAAGCAGCAGGCATATCAGTGTTCGGGATCAGAACGTCGTTACCCTGTGCATCGATAATTTTCAGTGCCGGACGCATTTCTTTCGCACTGGCGGTACGTTCTGCAGAATCCAGAACAACCAGTGAGGACAGACCGGTTAATTCATCAGTCTGACGGGTAATGGTCTGGCCATCGTGCATGTCGGTAAAGCGGATAACACCGGATACTTCACTGACAACCGGCATGGTATGCGGATCCCAGTTAGCGACCGTTTCACCGCCGTTAACAGCTTCGCCATCACCTTTGGAAAGCTGAGCACCGTAAGGAACTTTATAGCTTTCTTTCGTACGGCCGAATTCATCGATCAGACGCAGTTCAGTGTTACGTGAAGTCACCACCAGTTTACCGGCAGTGTTACCGATAAGCTTCGCGTTGAACAGTTTCACTGTACCTTTGTTACGAACCTGAATGCTGGATTCCGCAGCAGCACGGGATGCCGCACCACCGATGTGGAACGTACGCATCGTCAGCTGTGTACCCGGCTCACCGATTGACTGTGCAGCAATAACACCAACGGCTTCGCCTGAGTTGATGATATGACCGCGCGCCAGGTCACGACCGTAGCATTTCGCACACACACCGAAGTCAGTTTCACAACTAACCACAGAGCGGACTTTCACGCTGTCGACTGAGTTTTCTTCTAACAGGTCACACTGTTTTTCGTGCAGCAGGGTGTTACGCGGGATAAGAATATCCGCAGTACCCGGCTTCAGAATGTCTTCAGCAGCCACACGGCCTAATACGCGGTCGCGCAGAGGTTCTTTAACATCACCACCCTCGATAACCGGGGTCATGACGATACCTTCGTGCGTACCACAGTCATCTTCAGTGATGACGAGGTCTTGTGCCACGTCAACCAGACGACGGGTCAGGTAACCGGAGTTTGCTGTTTTCAGTGCGGTATCCGCCAGACCTTTACGCGCACCGTGGGTTGAGATGAAGTACTGGAGTACGTCAAGACCTTCACGGAAGTTCGCGGTGATTGGCGTTTCGATGATGGAACCATCCGGTTTCGCCATCAGACCACGCATACCGGCCAGCTGACGAATCTGTGCGGCAGAACCACGCGCACCGGAGTCGGCCATCATAAAGATACTGTTGAAAGAAACCTGCTGTTCTTCTTCGCCGTCGCGGTTAACCACGGTTTCAACAGACAGGTTTTCCATCATCGCCTTGGCAACACGTTCGTTCGCCGCGGCCCAGATATCGATAACCTTGTTATAACGTTCGCCGGCGGTAACCAGACCAGACTGGAACTGCTCCTGGATTTCGGCCACTTCCGCTTCAGCTTCTGCGATGATCCCGGCTTTTTTCTCCGGAATAACCATGTCATCGATACCAACGGATGCACCTGAACGGGCAGCGTAGGCAAAACCGGTGTACATGATCTGGTCAGCAAAGATAACGGTCGGCTTCAGACCCAGAATACGGTAACAGGTGTTCAGCATTTTGGAGATTGCTTTTTTACCCAGCGGCTGGTTAACCAGTGAGTAAGGCAGACCACGCGGAACGATACGCCATAAGATGGCACGGCCGACAGTAGTATCAATCATGCTGGTACGCTTGGTGACATTACCTTCGCCGTCTTTCACTTCTTCAGTGATACGGACTTTCACACGGGCATGCAGAGACGCATGACCGGCGCGGTATACACGCTCAGCTTCTGTTGAACCGTTCAGTACCATGCCTTCGCCTTTGGCGTTAACACAGTCACGGGTCATGTAGTACAGACCCAGAACAACGTCCTGAGAAGGTACGATAATCGGATCGCCGCTTGCCGGTGACAGGATGTTGTTGGTGGACATCATCAGGGCACGGGCTTCGAGCTGCGCTTCCAGGGTCAGAGGGACGTGAACCGCCATCTGGTCACCATCGAAGTCGGCGTTATATGCCGCACAAACGAGCGGGTGCAGCTGGATAGCTTTACCTTCGATAAGGATTGGTTCAAACGCCTGAATACCCAGACGGTGAAGTGTCGGTGCACGGTTCAGGAGAACCGGGTGCTCACGGATAACTTCATCCAGGATATCCCATACGACCGCTTCTTCGCGCTCAACCATTTTCTTGGCAGCTTTGATGGTGGTAGCAAGACCACGCAGTTCCAGCTTACCGTAGATGAACGGTTTGAACAGTTCCAGTGCCATTTTCTTAGGCAGACCGCACTGATGCAGACGCAGGTAAGGACCTACGGTGATTACAGAACGACCGGAATAGTCAACACGCTTACCGAGCAGGTTCTGACGGAAACGACCCTGTTTACCTTTGATCATGTCTGCCAGAGATTTCAGCGGACGCTTGTTAGAGCCGGTAATTGCACGACCACGACGGCCGTTATCCAGCAGCGCATCCACGGCTTCCTGCAGCATACGTTTTTCGTTACGTACGATGATGTCAGGCGCAGCCAGATCCAGCAGGCGTTTCAGACGGTTGTTACGGTTGATCACACGACGGTACAGATCGTTCAGATCTGATGTCGCAAAACGACCACCATCGAGCGGAACTAACGGACGCAGATCCGGTGGTAACACCGGCAGCACTGTCAGGATCATCCACTCAGGTTTGTTACCTGACTGAATGAAGGCTTCCAGCAGCTTGATACGCTTGGTCAGTTTCTTACGTTTGGTTTCTGAATTGGTTTCATTCAGTTCTTCGCGCAGGTTTTCGACTTCCTGCTCCAGATCCATTGCTTTCAGCAATGCCTGGATGGCTTCCGCACCCATTTTCGCGTCGAACTCATCACCGAACTCTTCCAGAGCGTCGAGATACTGTTCTTCTGTCAGGATCTGGCTGCGTTCCAGGCTGGTCATCCCGCCTTCAACAACAACATAAGATTCAAAGTACAGAACACGTTCGATATCACGCAGCGGCATATCCAGCAGCAGGCCGATACGGGACGGCAGTGATTTCAGGAACCAGATGTGTGCGGTCGGTGATGCCAGTTCGATGTGACCCATGCGCTCACGGCGCACTTTAGTCTGAGTCACTTCAACACCACACTTCTCACAAATCACACCACGGTGTTTCAGACGTTTGTACTTACCGCACAAACATTCGTAATCTTTTACCGGCCCGAAGATACGCGCACAGAAAAGCCCGTCACGCTCAGGTTTGAACGTACGGTAGTTAATGGTTTCCGGCTTTTTCACTTCACCAAATGACCATGAACGAATCATGTCAGGTGAGGCCAGACCAATTTTGATCGCATCAAACTCTTCGGTCTTGGTTTGCGCTTTCAGAAACTTTAATAAGTCTTTCACGAAATGGCTCCTGTCGGAGTTAGACCTGTGAGACAAACGGTAATCTGTCTGTCCCTTAAACCAGATTTACTGGTGCTGCCCGTGTACCACGGGCAGCCACAACGGTAATTACTCGTCTTCCAGCTCGATATTGATACCGAGGGAACGGATTTCTTTCAGCAATACGTTGAAAGATTCCGGCATTCCCGGCTCCATCTGATGACTGCCGTCGACGATGTTTTTGTACATCTTCGTACGACCGTTAACGTCATCCGATTTCACAGTCAGCATCTCCTGGAGGGTGTAAGCTGCACCGTATGCTTCCAGTGCCCACACTTCCATCTCCCCGAAACGCTGACCACCGAACTGCGCCTTACCACCCAGCGGCTGCTGGGTAACCAGGCTGTAAGAACCGGTAGAACGTGCATGCATCTTGTCATCAACCAGGTGGTTCAGTTTCAGCATGTACATATAGCCGACGGTAACCTGACGCTCGAACTGCTCGCCGGTACGGCCATCAAACAGTGTGATCTGACCGGAAGTCGGTAAGCCACCCAGAGTCAGTAATGCTTTGATTTCCTGCTCTTTAGCACCATCAAATACTGGTGTCGCTGTCGGCATACCTTTTTTCAGGTTGTCCGCCAGGCGCAGAACTTCTTCATCACTGAAGGTGTTCAGATCCACTTTCTGACGCGGGTCGTTACCCAGGTCATAGGCTTTCTGGATGAATTCACGTAATTTCGCGACTTCCTGCTGCTCTTTGATCATCTGGTTGATTTTGTCACCGATGCCTTTCGCAGCCATACCCAGGTGGGTTTCCAGAATCTGACCGATGTTCATACGCGATGGTACGCCCAGCGGGTTCAGTACGATGTCAACAGGGTTACCTTTTTCATCGTATGGCATATCTTCGATAGGGTTAATTTTAGAGATAACCCCTTTGTTACCGTGACGACCCGCCATTTTATCACCAGGCTGGATCTGACGTTTAACAGCCAGATACACTTTAACGATTTTCAGCACGCCCGGTGCCAGATCATCGCCCTGAGTGATTTTGCGGCGTTTCGCTTCCAGTTTCTTGGCGAACTCAGATTTCAGTTCGTCATACTGCTCTGCCAGCTGTTCTAACTGATTTTGTTTTTCTTCATCAGTCAGAGCCAGTTCTAACCAGCGCTCGCGCGGCAGTTTGTCCAGTTTGTCAGCTTCCATGCCGCCGTTGATCAGAACGGAACGGATACGGCTGAACAGACCGGCTTCCAGAATCTGGAGCTCTTCGGTCAGGTCTTTCTTCGCGTCACGCAGCTGCATCTCTTCGATTTCGAGAGCACGCTTGTCTTTTTCCACGCCATCGCGGGTAAAGACCTGGACGTCGATAACAGTACCGGAAACACCGTTCGGTACGCGCAGAGATGAATCTTTCACATCTGACGCTTTTTCACCGAAGATAGCACGCAGCAGTTTCTCTTCCGGGGTTAACTGTGTTTCACCTTTAGGTGTCACTTTACCGACCAGAATGTCGCCGCCTTTCACTTCCGCACCGATATACACGATACCGGATTCATCCAGTTTGGAGAGCGCTGCTTCACCCACGTTAGGGATGTCGGCGGTGATCTCTTCAGGCCCCAGTTTGGTGTCACGGGACACACAAGCCAGTTCCTGGATGTGGATAGTGGTGAAACGGTCTTCCTGAACAACACGCTCGGATACGAGGATGGAGTCTTCGAAGTTGTAACCGTTCCATGGCATGAATGCCACGCGCATGTTCTGACCCAGTGCCAGTTCGCCGAGGTCAGTTGACGGACCATCAGCCAGCACATCACCGCGTTCAACCGGCTCACCCAGCGATACGCAAGGAGTCTGGTTGATACAGGTGTTCTGGTTAGAACGGGTATATTTGGTCAGGCTGTAGATGTCGATGCCCGCTTCGCCGGCATACATTTCATCTTCATTAACCTTGATAACGATACGTGATGCGTCAACGTACTGAACCATACCGCCGCGTTTGGCTACGGCTGTAACACCGGAGTCAACCGCTACCGCACGTTCCATACCGGTACCAACCAGCGGCTTATCAGCGCGCAGAGTCGGAACCGCCTGACGTTGCATGTTCGCACCCATCAATGCACGGTTGGCGTCATCGTGTTCCAGGAACGGGATCAGGGATGCACCGACAGAAACCACCTGCTGGGTGGAAACGTCCATGTACTGAACCTGATCACGGCTGAATAAGCTGGATTCACCTTTGTTACGGCAGGTGATCAGTTCATCAACGAAGTGTCCATCGTCATCTAATACGGTGTTTGCCTGTGCAATGATGAAGTTGCCTTCTTCGATTGCAGACAGGTAATGAATTTCATCGGTAACAACATCGTCACGCACTAAACGGTACGGGGTTTCCAGGAAACCATATTCGTTAGTCTGTGCATAAACAGATAAGGAGTTGATCAGACCGATGTTCGGACCTTCAGGGGTCTCGATAGGACATACGCGGCCGTAGTGAGTCGGGTGAACGTCTCGTACTTCGAAGCCGGCACGCTCACGGGTCAGACCACCCGGGCCTAATGCTGAGATACGGCGTTTGTGCGTGATTTCTGACAGCGGGTTGTTCTGGTCCATAAACTGGGACAGCTGGCTGGAACCAAAGAACTCTTTAACGGCAGCAGAAATCGGCTTGGCGTTGATCATATCCTGAGGCATCAGGTTATCCAGATCACCCAGGGACAGACGCTCTTTCACCGCACGCTCAACACGGACCAGACCCACACGGAACTGGTTTTCTGCCATTTCACCGACAGAACGGATACGACGGTTACCTAAGTGGTCGATATCATCCACTTCACCACGGCCGTTACGGATGTCGATGAGTTTCTTCATGACATCAGTAATGTCCTGCTGGCTCAGGATACCGGTACCGTCAGAGTCATCACGACCCAGTGAACGGTTGAACTTCATGCGGCCGACCGCAGACAGATCGTAACGATCTTCAGAGAAGAACAGGTTCTCGAACAGGTTTTCAGCAGCTTCGCGGGTTGGCGGCTCACCAGGACGCATCATACGGTAGATTTCCACCAGTGCGCTTAAACGATCGTTGGTCGGGTCCACACGCAGGGTTTCTGACATGTAGGCGCCGTGATCCAGGTCGTTGGTGAACAGCGTTTCAATGGTTTTGTGACCGGACTGGCTCAGACGCGCCAGCAGATCCAGTGACATTTCCATGTTCGCTGCACAAATTAATTCACCGGTCGCTTCATCGATGTAATCACGTGCAACCACTTTGCCTGCGATATATTCAACAGGAACTTCAATCTGGCTGACTTCGTCTTTTTCCAGCTGACGGATATGACGGGCAGTGATACGACGGCCTTTCTCAATATAAACTTTACCGTTCGCTTCGATATCGAAGGATGCGGTTTCACCACGCAGACGCTCAGGAATGAGGGTCATGGTCAGTTTATTATTGCGGATTTCAAAGGTGGTCTTCTCGAAGAACAGATTCAGAATGTCTTCGGTGCTGAAATTCATCGCACGCAGAATGATCGATGCCGGTAATTTACGGCGGCGGTCAATACGGACAAATAAGTTGTCTTTCGGATCGAATTCGAAGTCCAGCCATGAACCACGGTAAGGAATAATACGTGCGTTATACAGCACTTTACCGGAAGAGTGTGTTTTACCTTTGTCACTGTCAAAGAACACGCCCGGGCTGCGGTGTAACTGAGAAACGATAACACGCTCAGTACCGTTGATAACGAACGTTCCGTTTTCGGTCATGAGCGGAATCTCGCCCATGTAAACTTCCTGTTCTTTAATATCTTTAACTGTGCCTTCCGGTGCTTCACGCTCGTAAACAACCAGACGCAGTTTTACGCGCAGCGGTGCGGAAAAGGTAACGCCGCGGATCTGACATTCTTTAACGTCAAATACCGGCTCACCCAGACGGAAGCTGACATATTGCAGTTCAGCATTACCACTGTAGCTCTGAATCGGGAAAACGGAACGGAACGCGGCTTCCAGGCCGTTCTGACCGTCCGGATCGAGTTCAATGAATTTCTGGAATGAATCCAGCTGGATAGAAAGGAGATAAGGTACATCCAGCACTTGCGGACGTTTACCAAAATCCTTACGAATACGTTTCTTCTCGGTATAGGAGTAAACCATAGGGTTCCTCAGCTCGCTTGATCAGTGACCCGGCCTGCCCGTATTAACGGACAGTCGCTACAACTATCTAATTTGGACAGAAAATTGAACATTTTCTGTTAATACCCATTGCTATTACTCTTAAATCATTTCATTGCGCTGCTGACTACCGAGCTACCCGAGCGAATCGCAGTCATAAACACAGTATATTAAGTCGTCAATAGCAAAAAGTATTCGGAGAGTTTGCGGGTGTCAGATAACACAACTGTTACCCCGAAAACACACGCATGCGCATTAGCGCAAAAAGGCTGGTGACCAATAAGTCACCAGCCATCAGCCATTTTCAGGCTGCTACTGCAAAAAGTGGCTTATTTAACTTCAACTTCTGCGCCAGCTTCTTCCAGAGATTTTTTCAGAGTTTCAGCTTCATCTTTGCTCACACCTTCTTTCAGTGCAGCAGGTGCGCTTTCAACTAAATCTTTAGCTTCTTTCAGGCCCAGACCAGTTGCGCCGCGAACAGCTTTGATTACTGCAACTTTGTTAGCGCCGGCAGCTTTCAGAATAACGTCGAACTCAGTTTTCTCTTCAGCAGCTTCAGCAGGACCCGCAGCAACTGCTACAGCAGCAGCAGCAGAAACGCCGAATTTTTCTTCCATCATGGTGATCAGTTCAACAACGTCCATTACAGACATTTCAGCAACTGCGTCCAGGATTTGTTCTTTAGTGATAGACATACGATATGTTCCTAAAATTCAGAATAAGTTTATACGTTAAAAAGCAACGAAGAAAAGAAAGGGCAATTAAGCTGCTTCTTTCTGATCGCGTAACGCTGCCAGAGTGCGAACCAGTTTGCCTGCAGAGGCTTCTTTCATGGTTGCCATCAGGCGCGCGATTGCTTCTTCGTAAGTCGGGAGTGTTGCTAAACGATCGATATCTTTCGCTGCAATTAACTCACCTTCAAAGGCTGCGGCTTTAATCTCGAATGCAGGGTTCGCTTTCGCGAATTCTTTGAACAGACGAGCAGCAGCGCCCGGATGTTCATGAGAAAATGCAATCAAGGTAGGACCGACGAATACGTCTTTCAGGCACTCAGAAGAGGTACCTTCAACAGCACGACGCAGCAGGGTGTTACGTACTACACGTACAGTAACGCCAGCTTCACGACATGCTTTACGCAGACCGGTCATTTTATCTACAGTTACACCACGGGAATCCGCGACAACTGCAGACAGCGCGCCTTTGGCAACTTCGCTGACTTCAGCAACAATCGCTTGTTTGTCTTGAAGATTTAATGCCATTAGCTTCTTGCTCCTGGTTTAGCCGGGTATACAACCCCGGAACTCACTTCACTCAGCACCGGAAGGTGGAGAGCGCTAAAACACGGTGAGCAGAATACTCGAATAAAATTCTTGTGGCTCTGTCACCGTCTACGCAGGAAAATTAAGTAATCACTTACACCTGCGGTCTTGGACGGGGCCCGGAAAAGGCCGGGCTCCAACCGAAATTCTGAGCTGTTCCTGATCCTGTGATAATTTCACAAATCAAATACAGCAAACATTGGGCGTCAGATTCTACAGAAACCTGACCCCAATGTAAAGTGCTTATTATCAGCAGATATTAAGCAGCAGCAGTCAGACCAGACTGGTCGATTGCAACACCCGCACCCATGGTGGTAGACAGGCTGATTTTCTTGATGTACACGCCTTTCGCTGAAGATGGTTTTGCTTTTTTCAGCGCAACCAGCAGAGCTTCCAGGTTTTCTTTCAGTTTATCAGTATCGAAATCTACTTTACCGATGGTAGTGTGGATGATCCCGTTTTTATCGTTACGGTAACGAACCTGACCCGCTTTAGCGTTGTTCACAGCTTCAGCAACGTTAGGAGTTACAGTACCTACTTTCGGGTTTGGCATCAGGCCGCGCGGCCCTAAGATCTGACCTAATTGGCCAACAACGCGCATTGCATCCGGAGATGCGATAACAACGTCGAAGTCCATTTCGCCGGCTTTGATTTTGTCAGCCAGGTCTTCCATACCAACCAGTTCTGCGCCTGCAGCTTTAGCAGCTTCAGCGTTAGCGCCCTGTGCGAACACAGCTACGCGGACAGAACGACCGGTACCGTTCGGCAGTACAGTTGCACCGCGGACGTTTTGGTCAGATTTACGTGCATCGATACCCAGGTTGACAGCAACGTCAACGCTTTCAACGAATTTAGCAGTTGCTAATTCTTTCAGCAGGGCTACGGCTTCATTGATGTCGTACTGTTTGGTAGCATCAACTTTTTCACGGATATTGCGCATGCGCTTGGTCAGTTTAGCCATCGATTAACCCTCCACTACCAGGCCCATGGAACGAGCAGTACCTTCGATAGAACGCATCATAGCTTCTACATCGGCACCAGTCATATCCGCTGCTTTAGTCTCAGCAATCTCACGAACCTGAGCAGAAGTAATTTTACCTACTTTCTCTTTGTTCGGTTTGCCGGAACCAGATTTCAGACCTGCAGCTTTCTTCAGTAAAACTGCCGCTGGCGGAGTTTTAGTGATGAAAGTGAAAGAACGGTCAGCGTAAACGGTAATAACAACCGGGATTGGTAAACCTTTTTCCATGCTGTCTGTTTTGGCGTTAAACGCTTTACAGAATTCCATGATGTTCACACCCTGCTGACCCAGTGCCGGACCAACCGGTGGACTAGGGTTTGCCATACCAGCTGCAACCTGCAGTTTGATATAGGCTTGTACTTTCTTAGCCATTTAAAAAATCCTCAATGTGGGTAATAGCGCCGGTTATCCCGGCTCCCCTATGAATACAGGCCCGCGTGAAAACGCGAACCCCTGAAAAACAAAAGGCGCGAAATTGTAGATAAATTTCCCGCCCTTTGCAAGTCCGGAAAAGAAACCGTTACGGTTTTTCGACCTGACTGAAATCCAGTTCGACCGGTGTTGCACGACCAAAAATAGAGACTGATACCTTCAGGCGGCTCTTTTCGTAATCGACTTCTTCAACCACACCGTTAAAGTCTGCAAACGGACCATCGGAAACGCGGACCATTTCGCCCGGTTCGAACAGCGTTTTCGGACGCGGCTTATCACCCACCTGCTGCAGGCGGTTCATAATCGCATCAACTTCTTTATCGCTGATCGGTGCGGGACGATCGGATGTACCGCCGATGAACCCCATTACACGCGGCACATTACGTACCAGATGCCAGGATGCATCGTTCATCGCCATCTGAACCAGGACATAGCCCGGGAAGAATTTGCGCTCACTTTTGCGGCGCTGACCGCTGCGGATCTCGACGACTTCTTCCGTTGGCACCATGACTTCGCCAAATGAATCTTCCATCCCGTTGATTTTGATATGTTCACGCAGAGACTGCGCAACCCGGCTCTCAAATCCGGAGAAAGCCTGGATGACATACCAACGTTTTTTAGGAGAATCCGACATCTTTAGAACCTCAGAAGGATGTTATATAGGAAACAAGACGGACAAGGATACCATCAAGGCCCCATAACACTAACGACATAACTGCTGTGACAGCCGCAACGATAAGTGTTGTATGCAGTGTTTCCTGACGTGTAGGCCAGATCACTTTACGCATTTCAACCCGTGCTTCGCGGGCAAAAGTCAGTGTCGCTTTGCCTTTCGTTGTCCACAGTGCAATACCACCGGCTAATGCGATGACGACAACGACTGCCAGCGCACGCAGCGCAAGATTAAATTCGCGGAAGTAGTAGTTCCCGCCGATGGCAGCGATCAGCAGAACTGCGACCACTAACCATTTGGCAATGTCAGCACCACGGCCGTTTTGTTGAGCTTCGCTATTCGCACTCATAAACCAACCTGTAACCATGAAATAAAAAAGTCAGCCGGACTGCCTCGCAGTTGCAAAACAAATCAGACCAAAATTAAGGACAGATGCAATTGTATCTGACTTGGCGTCATAATCCAGCATGAGTTTCGTATTCTTCGAGATACTCACCATTCGTTGCGTGAGAGCCTATCTCACCAGTAGTTGATGATCAACTAGTGATGAGATAGGTTCTTCATAAGACAACGCAGAAAAAGGGCATCATTTGATGCCCTTTTTAGGATTATTACATCCGTAATTAACCCAGAACTTTCGCTACAACACCCGCGCCAACGGTACGGCCGCCTTCACGGATTGCGAAACGCAGACCTTCGTCCATTGCGATTGGGTGGATCAGGGTTACGTGCATCTGGATGTTATCACCAGGCATAACCATTTCCACGCCTTCCGGCAGTTCAATTGCACCGGTTACGTCAGTTGTACGGAAGTAGAACTGAGGACGGTAGCCTTTGAAGAACGGAGTATGACGACCACCTTCATCTTTGCTCAGAATATAAACTTCTGATTCAAATTTGGTGTGTGGTTTGATTGAACCTGGTTTAGCCAGTACCTGACCACGTTCGATTTCTTCACGCTTAGTACCACGCAGCAGAACACCGACGTTCTCACCCGCACGGCCTTCGTCCAGCAGTTTGCGGAACATTTCAACACCGGTACAGGTAGTTTTGATCGTGTCTTTGATACCCACGATTTCAACTTCTTCGCCCACTTTAACGATACCGCGCTCAACACGACCGGTAACAACTGTACCACGGCCGGAGATTGAGAATACGTCTTCGATTGGCAGCAGGAACGGCTTGTCAATTGCACGCTCTGGCTCAGGGATGTAAGAATCCAGGAAACCAGCCAGTTCAACGATTTTCGCTTCCCACTCTGCTTCGCCTTCCAGTGCTTTCAGCGCTGAACCGCGAACGATTGGGGTATCGTCGCCAGGGAAATCGTACTGAGACAGAAGTTCACGAACTTCCATTTCAACCAGTTCCAGCAGCTCTTCATCATCAACCATGTCACATTTGTTCAGGAATACGATGATGTAAGGAACGCCAACCTGACGACCTAACAGGATGTGCTCACGGGTCTGTGGCATAGGGCCATCAGTTGCAGCAACAACCAGGATTGCGCCGTCCATCTGAGCAGCACCGGTGATCATGTTTTTAACGTAGTCGGCGTGCCCCGGGCAGTCAACGTGCGCATAGTGGCGGCTTGGGGTATCGTATTCTACGTGAGAAGTAGAGATGGTGATACCACGCGCTTTTTCTTCTGGTGCGTTATCGATTTGATCGAATGCACGAGCGCTACCACCGTAGGTTTTTGCCAGAACGGTAGTGATTGCAGCAGTCAGGGTAGTTTTACCGTGGTCAACGTGGCCGATAGTACCAACGTTAACGTGCGGTTTCGTACGTTCAAATTTTTCTTTAGACACGACTCTATTCCTTATGGAGTCCCTTCTTCATTCTGAGAAGGGACTGAAATTAACGAGTTAAACCGGTAAATTACCGATTATTTTGCATTACGAGCTTCAATAACAGCCTGAGCTACGTTGTTTGGTGCTTCATTATACTTCAGGAATTCCATGGAGTAAGAAGCACGGCCCTGGGTCTGTGAACGCAGGTCAGTTGCATAACCAAACATTTCAGACAGTGGCACTTGCGCACGGACGATTTTACCGGTAGGCATGTCATCCATACCTTCAATCATACCGCGACGACGGTTCAGGTCACCAATGACGTCACCCATGTAGTCTTCCGGTGTTTCCACCTCAACTTTCATGATTGGTTCCAGCAGAACTGGTTTCGCTTTTTTGAAGCCGTCTTTAAACGCCAGAGATGCCGCCAGTTTAAACGCCAGTTCAGAGGAGTCAACATCATGGTATGAACCGTAATGCAGACGAACACCCATGTTCACAACAGGGTAGCCTGCTAACGGACCAGATTTCAGCTGCTCCTGAATACCTTTATCAACCGCAGGGATGTATTCACCAGGAATCACACCACCTTTGATTTCGTTGACAAATTCGTATTCCATGTTGATGCCGTCAGCATCTTTCTTGTTCAGCGGGTACATGTCGATAACAACATGACCATACTGACCACGACCACCAGACTGTTTAGCGTGTTTACCTTCGATATCAGTCACTTTCATAGTGATTGCTTCGCGGTAAGCTACCTGTGGTTTACCCACGTTCGCTTCAACTTTGAACTCACGACGCATACGGTCGACCAGAACGTCCAGGTGTAATTCACCCATACCGGCGATGATAGTCTGATTAGTCTCTTCATCACTTGATACGCGGAATGACGGGTCTTCCTGTGCCAGACGGCCCAGTGCGATACCCATTTTTTCCTGGTCAACTTTGGTTTTCGGTTCAATTGCAACAGAGATTACCGGCTCAGGGAATTCCATACGCTCCAGGATAATTGGTGCATCAATCGCACACAGAGTATCACCAGTAGTGACGTCTTTCAGACCGATAGCAGCCGCGATGTCACCAGCGCGAACTTCTTTAATCTCTTCACGTTTGTTAGCGTGCATCTGAACGATACGACCGAAACGCTCTTTCTTGGATTTAACCGGGTTCAGTACGGTATCACCGGAGTTAACAACACCAGAGTATACGCGGAAGAACGTCAGGTTACCCACAAACGGGTCGGTTGCAATTTTAAATGCCAGCGCAGCAAACGGATCTTCGTCAGAAGAGTGACGTTCAGCAGGAGTATCTTTACCGTCGTCCAGAATACCTTTAATAGCAGGAACTTCTGTCGGAGATGGCAGGTACTCAACAACCGCATCCAGCATCGCCTGAACACCTTTGTTCTTAAATGCAGAACCACAGGTTACCAGGATAATTTCGTTAGCCAGTACGCGCTGACGTAATGCTGTTTTGATTTCAGCTTCAGTCAGTTCTTCACCGCCGAGATATTTTTCCATCAGCTCTTCAGAAGCTTCAGCTGCGGCTTCAACCAGATTCTGGTGCCATTCAGCAGCTAATTCCTGCATGTTTGCCGGGATATCTTCGTAAGTGAAAGTAACGCCCTGGTCTTCTTCACTCCACTGAATCGCTTTCATTTTAACCAGGTCAACAACACCGGTGAATGACTCTTCAGCGCCGATAGCTAACTGAAGTGGTACCGGGTTGGCCGCTAAGCGGGTTTTGATCTGATCAACAACTTTCAGGAAGTTTGCACCCATACGGTCCATTTTGTTAACGAACGCGATACGAGGTACATGATATTTGTTTGCCTGGCGCCATACGGTTTCAGACTGTGGCTGAACACCACCAACGGCACAGTAAACCATTACAGCACCATCAAGAACACGCATAGAACGTTCTACTTCGATTGTGAAGTCAACGTGCCCCGGGGTGTCGATGATGTTGATGCGGTGTGGTTCAAATTGTTTACCCATACCAGACCAGAACGCAGTGGTTGCTGCGGAGGTGATAGTAATACCACGCTCTTGTTCCTGCTCCATCCAGTCCATCGTTGCTGAACCTTCGTGGGTCTCACCAATTTTATGGTTCACACCTGTATAAAACAGAATACGTTCTGTTGTGGTGGTTTTACCGGCGTCGATATGTGCACTGATACCGATATTACGGTAACGTGAAATGGGTGTTTGACGAGCCATTTTTTCCTCTCTCTTGGACGTTCGTTTAATTTGGTCGGGCAGCCTTACGGCTACCCTATACACAATTCACTACGGTTTGATTACCAACGGTAGTGTGCGAACGCCTTGTTAGCTTCTGCCATACGGTGAACGTCTTCACGTTTCTTAACGGCAGTGCCTTTGTTTTCAGCTGCATCGGATAATTCATTTGCCAGGCGCAGAGCCATGGACTTATCACCGCGTTTACGGGCAGCTTCAACGATCCAGCGCATTGCTAATGCATTACGACGGACCGGACGAACTTCAACCGGTACCTGGTAAGTAGAACCACCAACACGGCGGGACTTAACTTCGACAGTCGGACGCACGTTATCCAGTGCGGTTTCGAATGCTTCCAGGTGATCTTTACCTGAACGCTGAGCCAGGGTCTCAAGCGCGGTATATACGATTGATTCTGCGGTAGATTTTTTACCGTCTACCATCAGGATATTTACAAATTTGGCCAGCAGCTCTGATCCGAACTTAGGATCTGGCAGAATTTTACGTTGACCAATTACACGACGACGTGGCATGGAAATACTCCGTTGTTAATTCAGGGTTGTCCAAAACTCAATGAGTTTATTTGACATTAATGCGATAAATGTTTGGCCTTACTTAACGGAGAACCATTAAGCTTTTGGCTTCTTCACACCGTACTTAGAACGAGCTTGTTTACGGTCTTTAACACCGGAACAGTCCAGTGCGCCGCGAACAGTGTGGTAGCGAACACCCGGTAAGTCTTTAACACGACCACCGCGGATCAGGATCACGCTGTGTTCCTGCAGGTTATGACCTTCACCACCGATGTATGAAGAAACTTCAAAACCGTTGGTTAAACGTACACGGCATACTTTACGCAGTGCTGAGTTAGGTTTTTTAGGTGTGGTGGTATATACACGGGTACATACGCCACGTTTTTGCGGGCAGGCTTCCAGTGCAGGAACGTTGCTTTTCACAACTTTCGAGCTACGGGATTTGCGAACCAGCTGATTAATCGTTGCCATTATAAAAAAAGCTCCTGGTTTTTTGCTTCGTAAACACGGATTTGTGCCTCGTATCTGTCAAAGACAAAACACGAGGACGCGAAATTTTATTGCTGACGCAACAGGGTGTCAAGAAATATACAATGATATTTGCTATTCCCACGCAAAATGTTGCGTGTGTGTGACGGTGAGTGCCACAAAACCAGTATAGTCTGTGATTCTCACTTTGCCCGAAAGGAACGGTAATAAACCGCGTGCTTCGGCATCCTCCCGCAGCACACAGGGAATATGACCCGACTGAATAAGCGCCTGCAACAACGGGTTACCTTCCGTTGCTGCGATTACGCCATCTTCGGTAAAAAGGATGTCATCCTCAGGGGATAACAGATTCAGTAATGATTGGATATCAGTACGAAATGGCGATTGGCTGACAGTATATAGCATCTTGCTCACCGTATGTAGATCAAAATGACACCACAGCGTCAAATGCCGCCAGTTTCCGCGCCAGTTCCGCCGCACTCAGACAGGTCACCGGCAGAATATACGGTGTCTCCGGGGACAATCCCCGTGCGGCCATATCTTCTGTGCAGCAGTAGCACTCTTCAATATCGTAAAGCGGCAGGACTTTGAAGGTGGAAATATAATCACGGGCGAGAATATTTGCCGGTGTTTGTTCCGGTAATAACTGTAACACCCCGTCCGACACAAAAAAGGCCGCGACCCCTTCCGTATAATTACTGGTTGCCAGCAGCGCATCCAGCCCTTCCCGGCCACCGCTGCTGCCGTGAGGCGCACTTCTGAAAACAAAGGCAATACGTTTCACCGGATCTCCCTAAAACTGGATAACACGGTCACAGGTCACCATGGCTTCCGCCAGCGTGCCCAGACCGCTGAGGGCGAACCCGTCCGCCAGATTAGCCGCAGCCAGTTGCAGCGATGCCGCCTGAGCAGCATCAGTGACACCACGGCGCAGTGCCGCCGCCACACAAACCGCAAGCTGAATATCGTTGTCACGGGCAAGCTGCTGCCACTGACGCACCATATCGGTTTCGTCCCCGGCCGGTGATGTCAGCACATTAGCGTTGCTGACCCCTTCACGGTAAAAAAAACACACACTGAATCCGGTGTCCGGCCGCAATCACATGCCGGGCAAACAACAACGCGCTGCCGGCACGCTGTGTGCCGTAGGCAGGGCCGGTAACCAGCAGGCAGTAAGATAACGGTGTCATTGCTCCGTGCTGCCTTACTCGCCGTTTTTAAACTGGCGGATGTAGAGATAAACCGTGTGTTTGGAGATATTCAGACGCACAGCAACAAGGTTGATGGCATCTTTGATATCAAATATCCCTTTCTCGTACAGGTTCAGCACCACTTGTTTGTTCTTCGCGTTGTTTGCCACATTGCGGTCGGCATTCACTTCTTCGATTGTCTGTTCCAGCGTCTGTGCCACCAGGTCTTCAACGGAAGAGGCGAAGTTTACATTGGACGTTTCTTCTGCCAGTTCTTTCGGGATGAAGGTCTGAACGACCTGAGAAAAAGGCACATCCAAGTTCATGTTGATACACAATAACCCGATGATACGGCGTGACTTATTGCGGATAGCAATAGTCAGCGATTTCATCAGTGCCCCGGTTTTCGCCCGGGTAAAATAGGCTTTCGACGTGCTGCAGTCTTCATCAGTAATGTCGTGCAGCATACGCAGCGCCAGGTCTGTGATCGGGGAACCGACTTTACGGCCGGTATGGTGACCGTTTGCGATCTTCACCGCTGAGCGCTTCAGGTCTTCCAGTGAGTGGAGAACGATTTCACAGTGCTCACCGATGAGCAGCGCCAGACCATCAACGGCCGCCTCATAGGATTTCAGAATTTCATAATCCGTTTCAGTAAACGGATGATTTACGATGTAATCTGAATCATTGTCATTAAATAATACTGGGTTAGACATTTAATACACCACTCTTTGTAACGTGTGAACGTCGTTGGTTTTACTCATCTGTAATCTTTCACTGCAGGAGGATTACCCTGTCATCATGTATCAATTATATACCCGTATTTACCGGGTGCAGGAAAGCTGCAAATGACGGGCTTCCGGTTCTGTGCAGATACCCGCAGGTTAAGTTATAGCGAAAAACAGGCCGTTTTGCGCCTGAGGTGATCAAATTCTGGTAAAAAATACAAAAAAACACGGATGTTTTGCAAATTTTTCATAATCCTGATCGCCGCGGAAACAAAAACCCGCACAGAAAAGTGCGGGTTTTGTCAGTTTCCGGTATCAGCAGGGCTTATTTGGCTGCTGGTTTGATATCCAGTAACTCAACGTCAAAGACCAGGGTTGAGTTTGCAGGGATACCCGGAACACCATCGGTGCCGTAAGCGGCTTCCGGCGGGATAACCAGTTTGGCTTTACCGCCTTTTTTCATCTGCTTCAGACCTTCGGCCCAGCCTTTAATCACGCTGTCCAGACGGATAGTCAGCGGCTCGTTACGATCGTAAGAGCTGTCAAACTGAGTGCCGTCGATTAATGCGCCTTTATAGTGAACGACAACGCTGTCAGTTTCTTTCGGAGATGCACCGTTACCGTTTTTCTCAGATTTGTAAAGCACACCGCTTTTGGTTTTTTCCACGCCTTTTTCTTTGGCGAATGTCGCACGGTATTTATCACCGGCTGCTTTGTTCTCAGTGGCCTCACGTGCCATTTTTTCCTGGGCGGCACCTTTCACCTGCTCTTCAAAACCGCGCAGAGTCTGGTTGATCTCTTCATCACTCAGCTTACTTTTGTTGCTGAATGCATCCTGAACACCCGCCATCATCTGGTCACGATCCAGATCCAGACCAATGGATTTCTGCTCATTCAGGGCATTTTCCATATAACGACCCAGTGACGCCCCCAGCGCATAAGCATTCTGCTGACTTGCGGTTTTAAATGCGCTGTTCAGTTTTACTTCTTCTTTTTTCGGCGCGGTATCCGCATAAGCCTGTGACATACCTAATGTCATTGCCAGCGAGGTTGCGACAACAGTCGCTTTAAACAGTGATTTCATCCTTTTCTCCATAAGTTTTGCAACAGTTACAGGACATACCGCACAGCAGATCACGCCAGAGAGTCCTTGCAGCCGTCACCGGGCGACATCATAATGTCACGGTTTTGTGATGCTGAGACAACCTTAGCAAAAAGAGGTTTCATAGTAACCCCCCAATAAAATATATCCTCTCACACTAAGTGTATTTCACAGGAATATTACATACTTTTACACAGTAATCCCCGTCTCAGACAGGAGAAAACGATGGACCTTTTTGAACTGGAACAACGCCTCGAACAACTGGAGAGCAAAACTGCCTTTCAGGATATGACTATTGAGGAACTCAATCAGGTGGTCACACAGCAGCAGATGGATATCACCCGGCTGAATGAAAGGCTCCGCCTGCTGACCGAACGCCTGAAAGCCACCCCGGGCTCAAATGTGGCACCGCTGTCAGAAGAAGTGCCGCCGCCGCACTACTGATAAACTGATAAACAGCGGATATAAAAAAAGCGCATTCCTGACGGATGCGCTTTTTTTGTCCGGTTCAGACGCGGATTATCAGTGACAACCGCAGCCGCCGTTACCGTGGCCGTGACCTTTACCGTGACCACCGCCGCCACAGCAGCCGCCTTCACCGTGTTCGTGACCATGGTCGTGATCGTGACCATGACCGCCGCCGCAGCAACCGCCCTCTTCGCCGTGGTCGTGACCACCGCAGCAGCCGCCTTCTTCACCGTGAACGTGACCATGCTCCAGCTCTTCTGCTGTTGCTTCACGCACACCGATAACTTCGACGTGGAATTTCAGGTTCTGACCGGCCAGCATATGGTTACCGTCAACAATCACTTCGTCACCTTCGATACCGGTGATTTCAACCGGTACAGGACCCATATCGGTGTCTGCCAGGAAACGCATGCCGACTTCCAGCTCGTCAACACCGACGAAAACGTCTTTCGGTACGCGCTGAACCAGGTTTTCGTCATACTGACCGTATGCATCATTTGCGCCGACATCAACGTCGAACACATCACCGGCAACGCGGCCGTCCAGTGCACTTTCCAGCCCGCTGATCAGCGCACCGCGACCGTGCAGATAGTCTAACGGAGCACTTGCCGGAGACTCATCAACTAATACACCGTCTTCTGTTCTTACCTGATAAGCCAGGCTCACTACCAGGTCTTTTGCTACTTTCATTGGTATCTCCTACACATCCGCGGGGGATAAGATTTTAATTAACGCGCCGATTGTAACGGAATTTACAGCCACTGTATCTGTTTTGGGACAAATTCCCCCAAATTCTCTGTGAAAAACCGTTGCCTGTTATTCCCCCGGTGTAAAGATACCAATTACCTGTTCATCTTTACGTATATGCTGCTCCGCGGGTGCATCCGCCCGGCGCTCAAGATGGCCGCACTGCACGCACTGAACCACATCCACATTATCTTCACGCCACATTGCGAGTGTGTCCTGCGTCTGACACTCAGGGCATACCGCACCCGCAATAAACCGTTTCCGGTTACTCATTTTTCAGCTCCTGTCATCCGTCCGTCCGCTGCCCGGAGAGTCTTCCGTCAGGTTCCAGCTGTCCGGCAGATGTTTTTCCCGTTTCATTTCATTATCAAACAGATTTTCCAGCTCACGCCGCGCTTCTTTGACGCGGGAGATATGCGAGATTTCCTCTTCCGCCTGCGGAATCAGCTCACGCAGCAGCTGCATATCCAGCCTGCGGAATAACTGTTGTGCCCGGTGAGCCTCTGCCGGGTGTGTTCCCAGCCCGATCAGGGTTTTTCGTGCCAGTTCCAGTGCCGACGAGAACGTTTCACGGCTGAACTGCGTCACGCCGTGCGTGAGCAGCTCATGCGCTTCCACCCTGCCCCGTGCGCGGGCAATGATTTGCAGGTGCGGAAAGTGCTCCTGACACAACTGCACAATCGTCATGGTATCTTCCGGCTTATCACAGGTAATGACAATCA
Source organism: Morganella morganii (assembly GCF_019242955.1). Classification (GTDB taxonomy): domain Bacteria; phylum Pseudomonadota; class Gammaproteobacteria; order Enterobacterales; family Enterobacteriaceae; genus Morganella; species Morganella sibonii. The sequence goes on along the minus strand of NZ_CP066129.1, from coordinate 291,458 downwards.
CCTTTGCTGTCTCTGCCCCGGCAGAACGCAACAATGCGAGTCCGGTCGCATCCCCGTAATACACTTTATAACCGTAACGCCGCATGGCGCTGACCGCACTGACATCTTTTTCCAGCACCGTCGGATGGATTTTGTTGGCCATCAGAAGGCGGCCGATGACCTGTCCCATCCGTCCGAAACCGACCAGAATCACATGCGGGTGATTATCTTCCACAAACGGCGTTTCACCCGTTCCCGGTTCAGCATTATTGTAACGGCGCGCCAGAATCATATCGATACCCTGCATCAGCAGCGGCGTGGTCATCATGGAAAGAGTAACCACCACCAGCAGCAGTGCCATCTGGTGATCCGTGATAACACGGCTGGCCAGCGCCGCCGAGAACAGGACGAAAGCAAATTCACCGCCCTGACTGAGCACTCCGGCAAACTGTAAGCGCCCGCTGCGACGGCAGGTAAGATGTGCCAGCAGATACAGCACCATCATTTTGACACTCACCAGCACAATCACACCCAGCAGGATTTGCGGCAGATACTGCCACAGCACGCCGATATTCAGCGACATACCGACAGAAATGAAGAACATCCCCAGCAGCAGCCCTTTGAACGGCTCGATGGTGATCTCCAGCTCATGGCGGTATTCCGTATCCGCCAGCATGACACCCGCAATAAACGTCCCGAGCGCCATGGAGAACCCGAGCTGCTCCATAAACACCGCGGAGCCGATCACCACCAGCAGCGAGGCAGCGGTAAAGACTTCACTGACCCCGGATTTCACCACCAGCCGGAACAGCGGCCGCAGCAGGTAGCGCCCGCCAATCAGCAGTCCGGCGAAAGCCAGAATTTTGATACCGATACGATACCAGTCGCTGCCCGCAGTTTCCCCGCCCAGCAGCGGGATCACCGCGAGAATCGGGATCACCGCCATATCCTGGAACAGCAGCACAGAAAATCCCATCTGGCCGCTGTCGTTGTTGGTCATGCCCTTTTCATCCATCAGCTGTAATGCCATCGCGGTGGAGGACATCGCCAGTCCCAGCCCGCCGACAACGGCCGCCTGCCAGGAAAAATCAGTCAGCCAGAGCAGTATCCCGAGGATCAGTGCGGAAAACACCACCTGGGCGGTTCCGGTACCGAAAATAGATCGCCGCAGTTTCCATAACTCACGCGGATTCAGTTCCAGCCCGATCAGAAACATCAGGAACACCACCCCCAGTTCGGAGAAGTGCAGCAATTCATTGACGTTTTTGATAAATCCCAGCCCCCACGGGCCGATAGCAATCCCCGCCAGCAGATACCCCAGTACCGCACCGATGCGCAACCGCTGCGCCACCGGCACCATCACCACGGCCGCCGCAAGAAAAACAATACCTGCATGCAGCAGGTTGCCGTCAGCTGGCTCCATAATTACGTCCTCCGGTCAGTTGTGGTTCCCGCAGCCAGTCACAATAAGCCTGCGCCTGTTCATGCAGCATCGCTTTCCCCTGACGGCGCGCGGCATACAGGATCACCGGCGCCAGCCAGTGCATTTCACACAGTGCCGCGGTCAGTTCAAAGGGACGCAGTAATTCACTGAGCGGAAAGCGATTATAACCGCCGTGACGGTACGCTTCGGCAGGTTCTCCGGTGGTGATCACCTGCCGCCAGTATTTGCCCGACAGCTGTCTGCCGCCCTGCTCACCGGAGAAATCACGGGTCAGCACGCGGTCAAACCACTCTTTCAGCAGTGCAGGACAGCTGTAGGTATACAGCGGGTGCTGAAACACAATGATGTCATGCTGCCGCAGCAGTTCCTGCTCATGCCGGATATCGATAAAAAAGTCCGGATAAGTGCCGTACAGGTCGTGCACCGTGACATGCCCGAGTTCCGACGCCGCAGAGATAAGCGCCTTGTTGGCGATGGAGTGATGCGGTTCCGGATGCGCGTAAATCAGTAATATGGTCGGATTATTTATCATCACTTCCTCTTAAAAACGTGAGAATCTTTGTGATTTTCGCTACTATGCCCGCTGCAACGATACTCCTCGCCTGCTGACGGGTGATTTGCTGCTGACAACGCACGAATTACATTAATTTTACTCTCAATTACTTACCCTATCGATATTTATGATTGTTTTCTCTTCACTTCAGGTCCGCCGCGGCGTCCGTGTTCTGCTCGACAACGCAACGGCCACCATCAATCCGGGCCAGAAAGTCGGCCTGGTGGGAAAAAACGGCTGTGGTAAATCCACTCTGCTGGCACTGCTCAAAGGCGAATTACAGGCCGAAGCAGGCAGTGTGACGTTTCCGGGAAACTGGTCCATGGCCTGGGTCAACCAGGAAACACCGGCACTGGATGAACCGGCGATTGAGTATGTCATTGACGGTGACCGTGAATTCCGTGAGCTTGAGGCAAAATTACAGCAGGCGAATGAACAGAATGACGGCCATGCGATTGCCGTGATCCACGGCCAGCTCGATACCCTCGATGCCTGGACCATCCGTTCCCGTGCCGCCACACTGCTGCACGGGCTGGGATTCTCGCAGGAACAGCTGGAAACTCCGGTGCGGGCTTTCTCCGGGGGCTGGCGGATGCGTCTGAACCTGGCACAGGCACTGATTTGCCGCTCAGATCTGCTGCTGCTCGATGAACCGACCAACCACCTGGATCTCGATGCCGTGATCTGGCTGGAAAAATGGCTGAAAAGCTATCCCGGCACCCTGATCCTGATCTCCCATGACCGCGATTTCCTCGATCCGATCATCGATAAAGTGCTGCATATTGAACAGAACGGCCTGTTTGAATACACCGGCAACTATTCCTCCTTTGAAGTGCAGCGCGCCGAAAAAATGGCACAGCAGCAGGCTCAGTATGAAAGCCAGCAGTTACGCCGCGCACATCTGCAAAAATATGTGGATCGCTTCCGCGCCCAGGCCACCAAAGCCAAACAGGCACAGAGCCGCCTGAAAATGCTGGAACGCATGGAACTGATCGCCCCGGCCCTGGCGGATAACCCGTTCCGTTTCAGCTTCCGCCCGCCTGAAGTGCTGCCGAACCCGCTGCTGAAAATGGAAAAAGTCAGCGCCGGATACGGAGAGAAAGTGGTGCTGGACAATATCAAACTGAACCTGGTGCCCGGTTCACGTATCGGCCTGCTGGGACGTAACGGTGCGGGTAAATCCACCCTGATAAAAATGCTTGCCGGTGAACTGGAGCCGTTGCAGGGTAAAATTGGTCTCGCCAAAGGCATTAAACTGGGTTATTTCGCCCAGCATCAGCTGGAATTTTTGCGGGCGGATGAATCCCCGTTACAGCATATGGTGCGTCTGGCGCCGGATCAGACAGAACAGCAGCTGCGCGATTATCTCGGCGGTTATGGTTTTAAAGGCGATCAGGTGACCGATAACACCGGCCGTTTCTCCGGCGGAGAAAAAGCACGTCTGGTGCTGGCAATGATTATCTGGCAGCGTCCGAATCTTCTGCTGCTCGATGAACCGACCAACCACCTGGATCTCGATATGCGTCAGGCACTGACTGAAGCACTGATCGAATTTGAGGGCGCGATCGTCGTGGTTTCCCACGATCGTCACCTGCTGCGATCCACCACTGATGATCTGTATCTGGTACACGATGGTCAGGTAGAACCGTTTGACGGTGATCTGGACGACTATCAGCGCTGGCTGGCGGACAGCCAGAAACAGATGCGCCAGAGTGCGGAACCGGCAGCGGAAAACGGTGAAGAAAAAAATACTGTCACCGCACAGGATCGCAAAGAGCAGAAACGCCGTGAAGCGGAATTCCGCCAGCAGACTCAGCCGCTGCGCAAAGAATCGGAAAAACTGGAAAAAACCATGAGCCGGTTATCAGATGCCATTGCCGCAGTTGAGGAAAAACTCGGTGACAGCGGCCTGTATGATCAGTCCCGCAAAGCCGAGCTGAACACCTGCCTTCAGGAACAGGCGCAGTTCAAAGCTGAACTGGAAGAGGCGGAAATGGCCTGGATGGATATTCAGGAAAACCTCGAAGCCATGACACAGGCGTTTGAAAATCAGTAAGTGATGAAGAGCGGCAGATGCCGCTCTCAGATCGTTAACTAACCCCGCTTTTCTGCGCGGGGTTTTCTTTTATGTGCGACTGAAGGTCACGATCGCGATATTTTTCAGTAACTTGTCATTTTCACCCGACGATGATTTCAGGTACATCCCAGCCTGCTATGACCCCGTATATCACCATAAAAAAATGATAAAGAAGTGCTGGCAGCGTCATCTTCTTAATGTTCTGCGCGGTGGCTGCCGGCAGGCACTGCATTAGCACTTTCATCAGACCACGGAACCCCGCAATAACTCAGCACACCTTCACCCCGGTGCACAGATATCAACTGAAGCAGATATTGCTGACGTTTTAATATATTAAAATAAAATAGTTATCTTTATATTTATAAAAACTGCAAATAAATCAGCATAATATTTCACTTTAACGCCTATGCTTTATTTTTCAGAACAAAAATACAACGGACTTTTCTTTTTTGTCAGTACTGTGATTTTTATTATTTCTGTTCAATGAGTTGCAGTGAATTTGTATTTTGTTACATATTTATTTTTGTGATCACAAGGTAAATTCCAATTTTCTTTTTTATTTTCATTGTGTTGAGTTTATATGTTAAAAAACATGAGTATTTGTGTTTTTTGTGATCTGATATATTTCACTGCATCAACCGACCATTCGTGCCCCTGCGGGTCAGATATCCTGTTTTTGCAACGATTTTAACTTAAGTGACTGATCCTGTGAGATACAGCTCCTCCTGCGGCCTTTACAGACCGGTAAGTGAAACTTATGATTTAAGCATTATCACCATGCGCACTGGCTGATGACGAAGTCACTCGTCCGGTAACGACTTGTTACCTGTTAATAAATAAGGAATTTTATCATGCCAACCCCATGCTATATCTCTATCGAAGGCAAAACCCAGGGCAATATCACTGCCGGTGCGTTTACCGCTGAATCCGTCGGCAATATCTACGTACAGGGTCATGAAGATGAGATGCTGGTACAGCAGTTTGACCATGTCGTTACCGTTCCGACCGACCCGCAGTCCGGTCAGCCATCCGGCCAGCGTGCGCACCGTCCGTTTAAATTCACCGTCGCGCTGAACAAGGCCGTTCCGCTGCTGTACAACGCCCTGGCCGCGGGTGAAATGCTGCCGAAAGTGCAGCTGAAATGGTACCGCACCTCGGTTGAAGGCAAGCAGGAGCATTTCTTCACCACCTCACTGGAAGATGCGACCATCGTCAACATCGACTGCAAAATGCCGCACTGCCAGGATCCGCAAAAAACGGATTACACCCAACTGATCGAAGTGTCACTCTCTTACCGCAAAATCGACTGGGAACACACCGTCGCAGGCACCTCCGGTGCTGACGACTGGCGTGCGCCAATCGAAGCGTAATGAATACAGCCCGGCAGGTATCAGATCGACCGGGCTGGTTTTCTTTTCTCTGCGGACACAAAAGCCATCGCTGTCCGTGACAGTTACTGTACGGAGGCGTTGTGATACCTTCCATTTCTGATCTGCTGCCGGGGCGTTCCGGACTGGTCTTTACCTGCAAAATCGGGCGATTGCCGGAAAACACCTTTCAGGTCACTGAATTTACACTTAATGAGGAAATATCCTCGTTATTTACTTTGTCGGTTTCCGTCGTCAGCCTGCTGCCGTCAGTCCGTTTTAAAGAATGTCTCGGTATGGCGGCCTCACTGACAGTGACCCGTAACGGCACCCGCATCCGTACTGTGCAGGGATTGCTGGCCTCCGCTGAACAGGGTAATACTGACGGCAACAAAACCTGGTATCACTTTCTGATCCGCCCTGAAATGTGGATTATGACGCTGAATCAGGACAGCCGTATCTTCCGGCAACAATCAGTTCCGGAGATTCTGGCCATTCTGCTGAAAGAAGCGCATGTCAAAAACGACCTGAAATTCTATCAGGACGAGTTACACCAAAAGCGGGAATACATTACTCAGAAGCGGGAATCTGCATATGAATTCTGGTGCCGTCTGGCCTTCGAGGAAGGAATTAATTTCTGGTTTGAGGACGGCCCGAAACTGTTTTACAGCGATAACCATCTCGGCATGACCGCCGGTATTCATCTGACCTACAACCCGCAGGCCGATACGGATATTACGGACAGTACCGCGTTCTCCTGGCGTTATGCTGAACAGTTGTGCGGTGACATTCAGATCCACAAAGATTACAACCCGCAGAGCCCGTCCTACCCGCTGCAACATCAGGTGACCGGCGAAGTGCATCAGCAGCACAGCACCTTTGAAAGTTACGGGCGTTTTCAGCAGGATGCGCCGGGCAAACCGTTCACGCAACTGCGCTATGAACAGTCACAGAATCACCGTCAGACCGGGACGGCTGGCACCAACTGTTTTGCCCTGAGACCCGGCAAGGTTTTCTCCCTGAAAAATCACCCCTCCGCCGACATGAATGCGGCCTGGCAGGTGATCAGCGTCAGTCATCACGGTGTACAGCCGCTGGCAGATAACAGCGGCGGTGAAGGAACCACATTCAGCAACACCGTGCAGTTTATCCCCGGCACACAGGAATGGCGCCCGCCGTTCCGCTATAAACCCACAGCAGACGGCGACGAGCTGGCAACAGTGGTCGGCCCGCCCGGCGAAGAAATTTACACCAATGAACAAGGCGCGGTGAAAGTCTATTTTCACTGGGATCGCCGGGGAAATCCGGATCATAGTGCCTCCTGCTGGCTGCGGGTAGCACACGGCTGGAATGGTGATGGTTACGGTTTTATGTCGATCCCGCGTATCGGTCAGGAAGTGATTGTTTCCTATCTGAACGGTGACATTGACCGGCCGGTTATTACCGGTTGTATGTATAACGGGCGAAACCGTCCCCCGCTGAATCTTCCGAAAGATAAAACCCGCACCATTTTCCGCAGTAAAACGCATAAAGGCGATGGGTTTAATGAATTACGGTTTGAAGATTTAGCCGGTCAGGAAGAGATATATGTTCACGCTCAAAAAAATCTGGCGATAAATGTACTGAATTCCCGGGGAGAGCGGATCAACTACGACAGAACAACCAGTATCGGGCATAACGATGAACTGGTCGTCGCCGGTAACCGTACGGTGACTGTTGAGGGAAGCCGGGCTCATAAAACAACAGGCAACTATCAGGAACAGGTTGATGGTGATAGCCACCGGATTCTGGCCGGAGATTGCGTGGAGCGTATACAGGGTGCTGTCAGTACCGATGCGAATGGTGACATCACGCTGCAAAGTAAAGGAAAAATAACGCTGAAGGTCGGCGGCAGTTTTGTGGTTATCCACAGTGGCGGTGTTGATATCAAAGGGCCGGTTATTAATCTGAACTCAGGCGGAAGCCCCGGTGATGTGTTACAGGCAACCAATCCTGCGGTGCTGAAAGCAGCTGCAGCCAGTGGTGCAGCCTTTGTGGCGCATTGTCCGCTGAATGAGGAGAAAACACCGGAGGAGACGGATAATGACTGACCCGGAAATCTGTTATGCGGTTATCGATGCGGCATCAGAGCCGGACGTATTTTCACTGCTGGATGAATACAATCCGCCGGCGTGCTGCCTGTACAGTGAGCCGCTGCAGCCGGAAATGGCGGATTTAGCCCCTTATCTGGTTGAGGTGTCGGATGATGTCCGGAAATGGCTGGATACCCGGCAGACGCCGTGGGGGATTTATCTTTATTCCGCGGTGGCGATGCGTGAGTTACGCCACCACCTGCGGAAATTCACCATGGTAATCATCCCGGGTCAGGAAAAACCAGTCTTCTGGCGTTTTTACGACCCGCGGAATATCCGGGAAATCTTAGCCACATTTGATGACTGGCGTTTACATACTTTTCTGGGGCCGGTGACCAAACTGGAAACCAGTTTGTGGGGGCATAAAAAATCTGACCGGTTTGAAAAACAGAGAAAACGTTATCCTGAACAGGCAGCCATGCGCGGCATGTTTATGAAATTTTCCGCTGCTGATTATGCAAAAATCAATACGGTATTTGAACAGAGGCTGGCAAAAAAAATGGCGGTTTATTTTTTAATGTATGAGGCAAACAGTGACAATAGCGGTGTTACGTTATCTGTCACTGAAATAATGAGCCGCACATTGACGAATGATCGTTTCGATTATGAACCGTTACCAGCGGGACTGTCACCGTCCGGCCTTGGGAGATACCTGGCCCTGTCTCAGGATATCATTGCTTTTTTTAACGGATTATCGGTTTCAGAGGAAGAGTCTTATCTGTATTTCTGCTATGCCCTGGCCTTTTTCAGGATAAAACGGTTCAGTGATATTCCGCCGGAGTGGCTGTCTTTTTTATCGGGATCAGAGGGTGACGGTAATTACAGAATCTGTAAGTTACTGATATCGTTATTCGATGCACTTCCTGATATCTATCATTCATCATGATGTGCTGACTTAACAGGGAATACCATGTCAAACACAAAAGAAAACAGAACGGCCAATATCTCAGGGGCGTGCCAGACGTGCAAAATTCCGCCGGCCTGCACACTGGAGGCAAAACTAAAGTTTAAGGACGAGGAAAAAATATACCGGCAGGATAAAAATTTTAATGTCCGTTTTTTCCATCTGATTGATTTATCAAGCGGTGTACAGTCTTCTGATGATAAACACCGCGAGGAAATGAGTGTTCCCGTTGAACTGACTGCTACTGCTAAAAAATGCATTTCCGGAAACCACAATTGCCCGATCGGCAAGGTTTATGCTGAACGTTTTTCCGGTCCGGTCATCAGTTTTGATAATGCCGCGCCTTATAAAGGAAGGCTGGCCTACCTGAAAAGATATAAAGGCCTTGAAAACGAAATATCCCCGCTGACTGACCTATTTGATTTGCTGGACATAAAAGCATTTTCAGACAGCGGCCGTTACCGGAGGAATACCGGCTGGTATTAACGGAGTGTAACGGGCGACCATTTCATACCATCGCACCGTATGATTTTGAGCAGTATAAGATATGGTATGAATTAAACAAAAAAGAACTGGCAAAGTCTCCGGAAAAAATCCTTTACCCGGTATTATCGTATGCCGGTAAACTGATAAACCCGGTCGGTACCTTTAAGGATATCTTATTTAAACAGGGAGTGAGACAACTTTGCAGAGCAAAGTTTATCATTGCGATTAACCGCTCCGTTGAAGCCAATATAACGCTGAAGTTCAGTAACAAACAGGAAGCCGGTGATGTCTCAACCGGCCAGTATATACAAAAAACGGGCGTCAGCATAACAGGTGAGTTGATATCCAAAGCCGGTGCCAGTGAAGTCTCACTGAAAACAGAATATGAATTAACACAATCGTATCAGAAGAATGCCGGTGATTTTAATTTACTGAAAAAAACTAATGATTTAATTAATCTTTTTGTGGAATCAGTATCAAAAGGCGATAAGGATAAAGATGCGTTTCCGATTCTGGGTTTTGAGCTTACTAAGCCGGTAATGAGCATAAAAGGGAAAAATGAACTGGTTCTGAGTAAAGAAAAGGAATTAATTTCCAGACTGTCGTGCGATGTCGGGCTAGACCCGCTGATTGGTCTCAAAATAAAACTGGATTTACTACAAAGTTTTATTTCTTTATTTCCGGCCCGGTATGGCGTTACAAAAGCCAGGGAAGTCCTGGCTGCCGATGAAAAAAAAAGTAAAAAAAGGGGAGGACGGCGCATTTTTATTAGCAAAAATCGATATTGTTTTAGAATTGGCTTCGAAGTTTACCTTTTCTTTCAAAACGGATGATACCGGAGACTGGGGATATATCAGTCCGATTCTCGGGTTTAATGTGAAAGTCAGCGGTACAGCCAGTCTTGAGGGCGGCGCCCGCTGGAACGGTCTCAGTGGTTTTTTCAATGCCGACGCGGCGATGTCCGCAAAATTTTACTTTGAACTGGACAAGGAAAATAACGGTAAGAAAGGCCTGAGAGCAATTTATTACCATGACGGATTATCCGCAGAGGTCACGACGGGGTATTCGGGCGGGTTTGCAGAAAGTGACGGCAATGAATCAGGAGCAAGAAGTGACAATACAACAATTACACCAAAATCAAAACCGGAAAAATGGGTTATTATTCCCAAACTTAAAAGAACAGAGTCGGAACATTTTATTAATTTTGGCGGTTAACCTTTTTTCAGTTTTTATCATATCCGGCCATGCCCGGGCAGGTGACATCATGAAAACAAACTACGCGGTATCATTCAACTCCGAAGCCGCTTTCTGTTGGATAAAAGTAAACGAAATATTGATCATGGATAGTCGGAAATCCTCAACAGGTACAATGTTTGCCGGGCAGACCATCAGCGGGCTACTGGAAAACGGGGAAAATACGATTACGGTTGCAATGTTGGATGAGCCGTTCAATCAGGATGGTTCCGGATTAACCCCCGATATGGCCTGTAAAGTCACGGTAGATAAATTATATCCCGGCAATAAGTCAGAACCAGTAATAACGACGGTATTACTGGTCAATAATGATAAACAAATTGTGCCTGATAACCCGGATGATAAATCAATTGTGAATTTCGGCGTGTCGAATCGTCATTTTGAGGATGGTGCAATAGAGGTGACAAAAAAAATTCCGCGCCGATGGCCTGCCGGACTGGCGCTGGACTACAGCCACACCGGTTACGGAACAGGATATCCCCAAAATCAAAGCGTTTTATGAAGAGCTTCACCGTGCGTTCAGACGACAGGACTTAGCAAAAATACGAAAAATGACCGGCGGAGCATGGGAGATGTTAGCAACCACGCAGGGCGGCACGCCGGACAGGATGTGGGATTCCATGGATTTTCAGCACTATTTTGATAATGGCTATAGAGCGGTTCCGGTTAACTGGGATAAATACGAATTACATACGTATAAAAATGATCAGCTCTTCCGGTATGAAGTCGGTTATTCCAGATTATCACCTATCAAGCTTGAAAATAAAGAAGGCCGCCGTTTTAACTACAATCCATACCTTTCTATCATTGATGGTAAGGTAACTGTTGTTCATTAACATAAAAGAGAGCCATTATTTTACATAATATAATGGCTCTTTTACTGAATAAGGAACTGTATGCCTTCTGTCATTCTTATCGGAGATACCGGTACCGGCCATGATAGCTATAAACCGACGAAAGTGATATCCGGCTCCCATACCGTCAGCGCGGATAGCAAAGGCATTGCCCGGCTGGGTGATTCTCTGGAATCTCACGGCAATCACAGCCGGACTATTGTCAGCAGTTCCGGGAGTGTTTTTGTTGACGGAAAACCCGCCGCGAGGAATGGTGATAAAATTAATTGCGGAGGTGTATTGGTGGGAGATTCAACAGTTAAGGTTGGATAGTAAAAACGACGATATGAGGCACACCAAACCGGAAAAATAAATGGATACGGAGTAGCGGAAATAGTCAGGTAAATTCAAAATCAATGACAGCATCTACTTCGCGGACGAGGTGATCTTCAGAAACCAATTCGTCAGGAGTCACTATTTCAGACTGATATTGCTGCGGGGCGGGTTCTTTAAGCATGGTGGTCAGCCCGTTTTTGCACTGACCTTATCAGATCAAAGTCCCGGCATCTCTGCCAGAGACGGTGTCAGCAATCTGAGAATAGCATTTCCGCTCTCTTTTCTTATCAGCCGTCCAGGCTGTTAATCATGGTGCGGGCATTAATCACCAGTTGCCGGGCCTGTTCTTCCCGCCGCTGTAACAGCGCCATAAACAGCAGATCCGTCACCGTATTCTGTGCTGTCCGTGAGGAAATGGACGAACTGCGCCACTCATTTTCCTCCGCGACCGTTTCCAGCACATAATCCGCCATTTTCGCCAGCGGTGACTGACGGTTGCCGGTAATCGCAATCAGCGTGGCATCCTGTTTTTTCGCCGTGGCTGCGGTGACCAGCATATCCTTGCGCTTGCCGCTGAATGACAACACCACCAGCACATCCTTTTCGGTCAGCGTCTGGGAAAAGGCGATCTGGATATGGTGATCCGCTTCCGCCAGTGTCATCAGCCCGATTTTCTGGAGCTTATAGGCCAGGTCTTTCGCCGTCAGCCCGGAGCCGCCGATACCGGCAACCTGAATGCAGCGGGCATGATCCAGACACGCGACAATCTCTGCCATCTGTTCAAGATCGATCCGTCGTGTGGTTTCCGTAATGGAATGCTGTTTTTCCTGCGCCAGTTTCTGGGCAATCACCAGCAGCGGGTCATGTGCCTCTATCCGGTTATGCAGCGCCTGCTGCTGATTAGCCGCCAGTACCCGGTTACGGCCAATCTCTTCACTGATAGCCACCTTCAGTGCCGGAAAACCCTTAAATCCCATTTTCTGACTAAACTTCACAATAGCAGACTGACTCACCCCCACCCGCTCAGCCAGTACCTGAGAGGAGAGTGTTACCGTCTCTTCCGGCTGTGCCAGGATAAAATCAGCAATATGCTGCTGATTCGCCGCCAGCTCTGCTTTTGCCCAGCTGATTTTTGTCAGGATCGCCATGCGTGTCTGTTTTCCTTATCCGGATAATAAAAAAGGAATAAATTATTTCAAAAATTAATGCCGAATTATTCCTGATAAACAACGGCTCTGAATAATAAAAAATACATTTATATTCAATGCAATACTTAAAAATAAAAGATGGCGGGATACAGAAATATTCCTGCTATACCATCATAGTTGAATAGATCGCTCTGTGATAACTCTCACATAAAAAGAATAATTAATTCTCTAGCATGCCGATTATATCTTATACAAAGGATCACGCATGAAGATTGACTTAACCTCTATGATTACCGAGAGCCGCAACCCGGCCAGCGCGGATATCGACAGTCTGCCGACACTGGATATGCTGCGGGTGATTAACCGCGAAGACCAGACCGTCGCGCTTGCCGTGGAAAAAACCCTGCCGCAGGTGGCACAGGTCGTGGATGCCGTCGCGCAGGCATTCCGTCTGGGCGGACGGCTGATTTATATGGGCGCGGGCACCTCCGGCCGCCTCGGGATACTGGATGCCAGCGAATGCCCGCCGACCTTCGGCACCCCGGCTGAGCAGGTGGTCGGTCTGATTGCCGGCGGTCATAAAGCCATTCTGAAAGCCGTTGAAAATGCAGAGGATAACCGCGAACTGGCCGTGAGTGATCTGAAAGCGCTGAATTTCAGTGAGAAAGATGTACTGGTCGGGATCGCCGCCAGCGGCCGCACCCCTTATGTACTGGGAGGCATGGAATACGCGCTGTCCCTCGGCGCAACAGTTGCCGCCGTCAGCTGCAACCCGGACAGTGAAATGAGCCGCCTGGCCGGTATCGCCATCACACCGGTGGTCGGTCCGGAAGTGATCACCGGTTCCTCCCGCATGAAAGCCGGGACCGCCCAGAAACTGATACTCAATATGATCACCACCGGAGCGATGATCCGCTCGGGGAAAGTGTACGGCAACCTGATGGCGGACGTGGAAGCGACCAACGCCAAACTGGTTGAGCGGCAAAAACGTATTGTGATGGCCGCAACGGAATGTGACAGAGCGACCGCAGAACAGGCACTTACCGCCTGTGACGGACACTGCAAAACCGCCATCGTGATGATCCTGGCACAGCTGAGTGCCGGTGACGCCAAAGCCCTGCTGGCACAGCATCAGGGGTTTATCCGTGACGCGCTGACCGGTGCGGCACACTCTTAACGCAAGGTAATCACCATGGCCAAAATCAGTCAGTCAACCATCATACAGATTCTGGATGCCATCGGCGGTCCGGGTAACGTGGCACAGAGCGGAAACTGTATGACCCGCCTGCGTCTGACACTGCACAACACACAGCTGGCGGATAAAATCGCTATCAAAAAAATTGAGGGCGTGCTGGGTGTGATTGAAAGTGATGAGCAGTTCCAGATTGTGCTGGGACCGGGAAAAGCACAAACCGCCGCAGAACTGATGCAGAAACATCTGGATGACTATGTTCCCGGCAGTGAACCTGACAGCCGCAGTCTGAAAGAAATTGCCGCCGATCAGAAACAGCATCTGAAAGAGAAACAAACGAACCCGGTACAGCGTTTTCTTGCCAAATTTGCCACGATTTTTACCCCGCTTATTCCGGGTTTTATCGGCGTGGGTCTGCTGCTCGGCTTTGCCACACTGTTTGAGTCGCTCTGGGTCACCGGAAATCCGGCCCCGAACAGCACGCTGGTTGAAGTACTCAGTTACATGAAGGTCTTCGGCAAGGGGCTGTTTACCTTTATGGGGATACTGATTGGTTATAACGCACAGAAAGCCTTCGGCGGTTCCGGCGTCAATGGCGCAATTATCGCGGCGCTGTTTATCCTCGGTTATGATCCACAGGCAACCAAAGGTTTCTACTCCGGTATGGAAACCTTCTTCGGCCATGGTATTGATCCGCGCGGTAACATTATCGGTATTCTGATCGCCACCATCACCGGCGCATGGGTGGAGCGGCAGGTACGGCGCTTTATTCCGGCAAACCTGGATATCATTCTGACATCCGCCATCACCCTGCTGATTATGGGTGCACTAACCTTTATTGTGATTATGCCGATCGGCGTCTGGCTGTTTGACGGCATGTCCTGGCTGTTTATGCATCTCAACGCCAATCCGTTCGGGGCGGCAGTTCTCGCCGGTCTGTTCCTGATTGCGGTGATGTTCGGTATCCATCAGGGTTTTATCCCGGTGTATACCGCACTGGTCGGCACTCAGGGTTTTAACTCCCTATTCCCGATCCTTGCCATGGCGGGTGCCGGTCAGGTCGGTGCGGCGCTGGCACTGTATATCCGCGCTAAAAAAGACTCGGTTCTGCGTAATCAAATCCGCGGGGCGATTATCCCGGGTTTCCTCGGCATCGGCGAACCGCTGATCTACGGCGTGACCCTGCCGCGCGTGAAACCGTTTATTACCGCCTGTTTCGGCGGTGCGGCGGGCGGGTTCTTTATCGGACTTATTGCCTGGTTCGGCTATCCGGTCGGGCTGAATACGGTTTTCGGACCATCGGGAATTATCGCGATTCCGGTCATGACATCCGACAGCGGTATCTTCATGGGGATGGCGGTCTATACCGGCGGGTTGCTCGTCGCCTATCTGGCCGGATTCCTGCTTACCCTGCTGTTCGGCAGTAAGAATGTGGATTTAAGCTGATTTCACTGTAGTGATACAAAAACAGACCGCAATGCGGTCTGTTTTTCATGATTATTCAAACAGGATAAAATCAGCGGGAAATAAGTGCCTGCTCCAGTAACTGAACAATAAACTGATTTTTTGAGACCGAATTCGCTGTTGTGGCAGCATTCAGCCGCGCCTCAAGCCAGCCCGGATAACGCAGCGTAAAGGCCTTTAATTTATCAGTCTCTTTAAAAGGCTCAATGCCTTCTTCAGTACAAGATTGTATAAACTCCGCCAGAGACACTGCACCTTCTTTTTTCAGGCCTTCAATGCTGTCAGATACAAAATCGCAATACCCATTTACATCCAAAAACTTACCGCGGAATGCCTTAATTTCATCCTCATAAGTTACGGATGCAGGGTGACCTTCGATAGTCATGATATTTGTGCTCTTAATCATGTTCCACCCCAATATGATTCTCAAACCACTCTTTCAGACCCGCCACCGCCCCTTTGTCCATCACATTTCCGGGATGGGGCTGATGAGTCAGGTACACGGACCCCATCAAAACAAACCTCCGGCGGGAACCGTTGCCGTTTTTCACTTTACCGCCAAGATTACCAATCAGGCTGCTGACATCATCCCATTTTATTCCTGACTTTGGTGGTGTTGTCAGTATATCAGCCATCGTTTTACGGTGCCTGGCACTCAGCGTGCTGACCTTAATCATTACTTATCCTGCCGGTATCATTCAATGATATCACTCTATGCAGGAGTAGCATGACGTCAACTCATGATATCACATGAAATAGTGAGGCAGATTATTGTGAGCCATTTTTCATTCAGCTTCTGTTTTTGTTCCGCAGGTTATATTATGTCGGCTATTCAAGCCAGATGAGCGGCACACAGGCGGCGGTGAGTAACCCCATCACAATGTTGAAGGTGAACCAGGTATTGCGGCTGCGCAGAAAACGGCCGATAAAGGCACCGAATCCGATCCAGATAAACCCGGCAACCAGATTCACTGAGACCATCACGATACTCATCACCCCGACAGACAGCATATAGGCGTCACCGCTCAGGCTGTAACTGCCGACAGCGCCCAGTCCCATCAGCCAGGCCTTGGGATTGATAAACTGTAACAGCGCGCCCTGATACCAGGTAACGGCTTTACTGACCTGAGGTTCATTAAGAGGCTGATAAGGTGCGGTGGCCAGTTTTTTGGCAAGCCACAGAAGGTAAAGACTGCCCGCAATTTTCATAGCAGTATGCAATTTCGGATAAATAAGTAAAATAGCCGCAACGCCAAAGGCGGAAAGGTATAATACCGTCTGCATACCGAGCATAATACCGGCCATCAGCACCAGTGTGCGGCGGAAACCGTACTGCGCACCGGAGGCAGTCAGCAGCAGATTATTAGGCCCCGGCGTGACTGCCGCAATAAACATAAAAACAGAAAGTGAGATAAAAAGGTGTGCAGTCATGAATAATCCGGCAACATGGTCATTTCCTTTACCGGAAATTACCAGCATGTTTTTCATTAAACAAGAGACGTTTTTTCATTACGAACCAAACTATGTCTAGTCATTTTCAACCGATTTCCTGGGCAACGAATCCGCACCTGCAAACACTGCTGCCCCGGATTTTCCGCCGGAAACCGGCGATAAAACCATTCTGGCAGCGCCTGACGCTGCCGGATAATGATTTTATTGATCTTGCATGGAGCGAAGACCCGGATACCGCACGCCACAAACCACGCCTGGTCATTTTTCACGGCCTGGAGGGCAGCTTCCGCAGCCCTTATGCGCACGGTATCCTGGCAGCAGCCGCCCGTCAGGGCTGGCTGGGCGTTGTCATGCATTTTCGCGGCTGCAGCGGCGAGCCGAACCGATCGAAACGGATTTACCACTCCGGGGAAACCGGTGATGCCCGTTATATGCTGAAGTGGCTGCAGGATACCTACGGCAAAGTGCCGACCGGTGCGGTCGGTTATTCACTCGGCGGCAATATGCTGGCCTGTTATCTCGCCGAGGAAGGTGAAAATGCAGCGGTGGATGCAGGTATTATAGTTTCTGCCCCGCTAATGCTGGAACCCTGCTCCTTCAAAATGGAAAAAGGGTTTTCCCGTTTTTATCAGTGGTATCTGCTTAAAGGACTGAAACGCAATGCCACCCGCAAGCTGGTGCGCTACCCGAATTCGCTGCCGACAAATCTGCTGCATATCCGTGCAATTAAACGTATCCGGGAATTTGATGACATTATCACCTCGCGCATCCACGGATTCCGGGATGCCTCTGATTACTACCGCCGGTGCAGCGCCCTGCCGAAACTCCCGGCCGTACGTAAGCCGATGCTGATCATCCACGCCAAAGATGATCCCTTTATGGCTCAGGAAGTGGTGCCGGATCTGTCACAGTTGCCGCCATGTGTGGAATATCAGATGACCGAACACGGCGGTCATGTCGGCTTTGTGACCGGCAGCTGGCGCCGCCCGCGCTTATGGCTGGAAGAACGCATTCCTGAATGGCTGGCACCGCATCTGACCGCGAAGGAGACAGAATGATTATTCCCTGGCAGGATATCGCGCCGGAAACACTGGAAAGTATCCTGGAAAGTGTGGTGCTGCGCGAAGGCACCGATTACGGCGAACATGAAAAATCACTCAGTGATAAAGTGGCGGATCTTTACACGCAACTCAAAAACGGCGACATTGTGATCGTCTGGTCGGAATTACACGAAACACTCAACATCATGCCGTCGGCAGAATTCCGCGGCTGATTCAGCCGGAGGAAATGCCGCATGTCACGGACCCACCCGATTATCGCCGTTACCGGCTCCAGCGGAGCCGGTACCACTACCACCAGTCAGGCTTTCCGTAAGATTTTCCAGCAGCTGGATGCGGTTCCGGCCATTATTGAGGGTGACAGTTTCCACCGTTACACACGACCGGAAATGGATGCCGCCATCCGTAAAGCCCGCGAACAGGGACGTCACATCAGCTATTTCGGGCCGGAAGCCAATGACTTTGCCCTTCTCGAAAGTACATTCCGTCAGTACAGTGAAAACGGCAGCGGTGAGCGCCGTAAGTACCTGCATACTTATGATGAAGCAGTGCCCTATAACCAGCTTCCCGGCACCTTTACCCCCCGTGAGGCACTGCCTGCCGGTACAGACGTGCTTTTCTACGAAGGTCTTCACGGCGGCGTGGTCACACCGGAACATAATATTGCCGGACACGTGGATTTGCTGGTCGGCGTAGTGCCGATAGTCAACCTGGAGTGGATACAGAAGTTAGTCCGCGACACCAGCGATCGCGGGCATTCGCGGGAGGCGGTGATGGATTCTGTCGTGCGTTCGATGGATGATTACATCCGCTATATCACCCCGCAGTTTTCCCGCACCCACATTAACTTCCAGCGGGTGCCGACGGTGGATACCTCGAATCCGTTTTCGGCCAAATCCATTCCGTCACAGGACGAGAGCTTTACCGTGATCCGCTTCCGCGGCCTGAAAAAAATCGATTTTCCCTATTTGTTATCCATGCTTCAGGGGTCGTTTATTTCCGCCTCAAATACGATTGTTGTACCCGGCGGCAAATTAGGACTGGCAATGGAATTAATAATGGCGCCCCTGGCAGAGCAATTATTACAGGGAAAACAAATAAACAAGCGATAAAAAAACCGGGTAATAATGTATTACCCGGTTTATGTTCAAAAATAAAAATAATCTTTCAAAAAATTATTCAATATTTTTCACTTCAAAACTATGTGTAATGTTAACACTTTCGCCTAACATTAATGAAACAGAACAATATTTTTCAGCGGATAATTGCACGGCACGCCCGACAACGTTTTCTGTCAGGTCACGGCCGGTTACAATAAAATGCAGATTGATGTGAGTGAATAAACGCGGCGCGGTTTCACGACGTTCAGCAGTAAGTTTTACATCACAATCAATGACTTGATTACGGCCTTTTTGCAAAATAGAGACGACATCAATGGCGCTGCAGCCGCCGGTTGCCATCAGTACCATCTCCATCGGGTTCGGGGCTTTTTCACCGGCATTACCGTCCATTGTAATCTGGTGTCCTGACGCGGATTCCCCTAAGAAAGTCATGTTCTCAACCCACTTTACACGCGCTTCCATTTTTATACCCTCATCATCAATATAATTCACGACAGACTACCCTTTCATTCACGGGCTGGCAATCTATCTCATAGTTTATTATGCTGAAGCGAGACAGTGGAAGACAGGACTGTTTTCCTGTGCTAAAAACACGGCAAGGATTTATCTATGGCTAAGATCAATATCTTTCCGTGTGGATTATTATACTATTTTAATAAACTAACTTGCCGGAAATTCAGCAAGTTAATATGATAAGCTAAGACTTTATATAATTGCAGAGCGTAAACAACGGTTTGCAATAACTAACAACAGAGGATAACGCGAATGGTTCTCGGCAAGCCACAAACAGACCCCACGCTTGAATGGTTTTTGTCTCACTGCCATATCCACAAATATCCATCCAAAAGCACGCT
This sequence comes from Morganella morganii, assembly GCF_019242955.1. Classification (GTDB taxonomy): domain Bacteria; phylum Pseudomonadota; class Gammaproteobacteria; order Enterobacterales; family Enterobacteriaceae; genus Morganella; species Morganella sibonii. The sequence continues at coordinate 271,804 of NZ_CP066129.1, read as the reverse complement.
TATTCATCAGGGCGAAAAGGCAGAAACACTCTACTACATTGTAAAAGGTTCTGTTGCGGTACTGATCAAAGATGAAGAAGGCAAAGAGATGATTTTATCCTATCTCAATCAGGGTGATTTCATCGGTGAACTCGGATTATTTGAGGAAGGTCAGGAACGTACGGCGTGGGTACGGGCAAAAAGCGCCTGCGAAGTTGCAGAAATCTCGTACAAAAAGTTCCGCCAGCTTATCCAGGTTAACCCGGATATCCTTATGCGCCTTTCCGCGCAGATGGCAAGCCGCCTGCAAACCACATCAGAAAAGGTCGGAAACCTTGCATTCCTTGATGTGACAGGCCGCATCGCCCAGACATTACTGAACCTGGCAAAACAGCCGGATGCGATGACGCACCCGGACGGTATGCAAATCAAAATTACCCGTCAGGAAATCGGCCAGATTGTGGGATGTTCCCGCGAAACAGTCGGCCGTATTCTGAAGATGCTGGAAGATCAGAACCTGATCTCCGCACACGGTAAAACCATCGTGGTATACGGCACCCGTTAATCCGGACAGCCTTTATCACCAAAACAGGCGCAATTGCGCCTGTTTTTCTTTTCTGAATTTTGCCTTTTTACTGCATTTCCCGGAAGTCATTCAGGGTCTTTGCCAGTCGTTTCATTCCCTCATCCACATCGGCTTTTTCAATAATCAGCGACGGCGTAAAACGCAGGACATTGCTACCGGCATTCAGCAGCATCAGGCCATTTTTGGCCGCGAGTCCCAGCAGTGTTTTTGACTGATCGCGGAAGATACCTGTCAGTTCGGCACCTATCAGCAACCCTTTACCGCGGATTTCCGCAAACGCGCCAAATGTGCTGTTCAGGGATTGCAGAGCATCAGCAAACCACCGGTGACGTTCATTCACTCCTGCCAGCAGCGCCGGGTCATTAATCAGATCAAAGGCGGCATTGCCGACAGCGCAGGCCAGCGGATTGCCGCCATAGGTGGTACCGTGGGTACCGGGCACCATGACCTGAGCTATCTCCTGTTTTGTCAGCATCGCACTGATCGGAAAACCACCGCCCAGCGCTTTCGCAGTGGTCAGAATATCCGGCTCAATGCCGTAATCCATATAGGCAAACAGTTTTCCGCTGCGCCCCATCCCGCTCTGCACTTCATCAAAGATCAGCAATGCCTGATGTTTATCACACAGATCACGCACTTCCTGCATAAAAGCAGGAGTGGCAGGCGTGATCCCCCCCTCACCCTGGATAGGTTCCAGAACCACGGCACAGGTGTGATCGTCCATCACCGCTTTGACAGCATCGGGATCGTTGAAAGGTACATGAATAATATCTGCCGGTTTCGGCCCGAAGCCATCGGCATATTTTGGCTGACCGCCGACAGAAACAGTGAAAAATGTCCGGCCGTGGAAGCCATGGTGAAAAGCAATAATCTTGGTTTTATAAGGATGATGACGGGTCAGTGCATAATGACGTGCCAGTTTGAATGCGGCTTCATTCGCCTCCGCGCCGGAGTTGGCAAAGAAAACCCGTTCCGCGAACGTGTGTTTTATCAGCTTCTGCGCCAGTGTCAGTGCCGGTTCATTGGTGAAAATATTGCTGACATGCCAGAGCGATTCACTCTGGGCTTTCAGTGCCGCGACCAGCGCCGGATGACAATGCCCCAGTGCCAGTACGGCAATACCACCGGCAAAATCGACATATTCGGTGCCGTTCTGATCCCATACACGGCTTCCCTGTCCTCTGACAGGAATAAAATCAGCCGGTGCATAAATTGGCAGCATTACTTCATCATAAGTGCCGCGCGTTACCGCATTCTGTTTTGTCATCGTTCCTTACCTGATCTACCCACAAGTGAAAATATAATCACCAAATATGAATAAAAAATCAAATTAAAACGAATGAAAAAACAGAACCGGGGATAAAATAATCGATAACTGATTAGTATTTCAGGAAATTATTCAGGAGTTCATGCCCCTGTTCACTGAGAATACTTTCCGGATGGAATTGCACACCTTCAATCGGCAGGGTTTTATGGCGGATACCCATGATTTCATCCACATTACCGTCGTGCAGGCTCCATGCCGTGACTTCAAAAGAGGCCGGCAGTGTTTCCGGGGCAATCACCAGTGAATGGTAGCGGGTGACGGTCAGCGGACGGTTCAGCCCTTTGAACACCCCCTGCTGATTATGATGGATTGCGGTGGTTTTGCCGTGCATGACTTTACGTGCCTTCACCACCTGTGCACCAAACGCCTGACCGATAGCCTGATGCCCGAGACAAACCCCGAGGATCGGGATCTCACCGGCGAAATGGCTGACGGCATCCAGTGAAATACCGGCTTCAGACGGCGTACAGGGACCCGGTGAGATCACCAGGTGAGACGGCGATAATTGCTCAATATCACTGAGGCAGACAGCATCATTTCGTTTAACCTGTACATCTGCACCTAACTCACAGAAGTATTGATACAGGTTATAAGTAAATGAGTCATAATTATCGATAATTAATAGCATGATTAATCTATATCCAACTGATATATTTATCTTTTTTATTTTCAAACTGCTGCGTCAGGCACACGTTGACAGCGCCCGGCAACCACAGGGGATTGCACAGTCAGCTTCATGAAGCGGGCTATAATACCACAGCCGGACAGAGAAAATAGCCCGAATGCGGCATGGTACCGCAGAGGCAGATATCGTCGGATTCAGACTATCAGGGAGTTTGACATGCTTACGGGGAATATCCGGAAATATTCCCCTTAGTCTGCACGAAAATACGGTTTATTTTACGATAGTTGCAGAAATAATTTTGACCGGTGTTGACGGCACATTCTGGTAAGGACCGATATTTTCAGTCTTCACTTTTGAGATTTTATCGACAACATCCATGCCGTTCACGACTTTACCAAACACGGCATAGCCGAAATCACGCTGGCCGTGGTCGAGGAATGCATTATCCGCCACGTTGATAAAGAACTGGCTGGTTGCGCTGTCTTTATCTGCGGTACGCGCCATCGCAATGGTTCCGCGCAGATTACGCAGGCCGTTATCCGCTTCATTTTTGACAGGCGGACGGGTCTGTTTCTGATTCATATCCGCCGTAAAGCCGCCGCCCTGCACCATAAAGCCCGGGATGACGCGGTGGAATGTTGTATCGTCATAGAACTTATCTGAGACATACTGTTTAAAATTTTCCACAGTTTTCGGCGCTTTTTCATTATCCAGCGCAATTTCAAAATCACCTGCGGTGGTGGTAAATTTAACATGCGTCTGCTCCGCCGCGAACGCCAGCGAAGTTGCACTGAGGGTACAGGCTGCCACAAATGACACTAAAACTCGTTTTAACATTCCCAATTCCTTTCAACGAAATAAACTTACACTAATCTTAACGATTTTAATGGGCAATGGCGCGAAGTGCCACCGATTTACTTTAATTTACTTTCACGGCAGGGATGAAGAATTAATATAAGAATTTTTCACGTATTTGTACTGATGATATTTCGCTCACGGCCCGTAATTAAGCAAAATACGGCGAAATTTTTCATCCTGCTGATACATTTATTGCATTTAACGTGTAAATATAAATATCACACTGATCTTTATGGATAATTTTCATTTATTGATAAAAAACTCAACTTATGCCAAATAAAAAATAACATCCGGTCTTGTAACCAATAATAAACCGCCCTGATTTTTTATCTTTTTACGCGTAAATATCAGTGTCTTTTCTGCCGGAAACACTTTGTTTTCTCCGGATTATATCCGCTGCCACCCCCTATCCTATTATTGTTGTCACTTTTTTCATTTCTGAAAATAAACAGGCGCAGTAATCTGTCTGCCGCAGTTCTTAAACAACATGCATTAGGCTATAATCATCCCGGTTTCGACCTGAGGAGAACAGATTTTGACCATTAAAACGCACAACTACCAAGTGACCCATTTTGTCATCAGCGCACCGGATATCCGCCATTTACCGGAAGATACGGGGATCGAAGTGGCGTTTGCCGGTCGCTCCAATGCCGGAAAATCCAGTGCACTGAATGCACTGACACAGCAAAAAAGCCTGGCACGGACCAGTAAAACACCGGGACGTACCCAGCTTATCAACCTGTTTGAAGTCACTGACGGCTGCCGTGTGGTTGACCTGCCGGGCTATGGATACGCTGAAGTTCCGGAAGCGATGAAACGGAAATGGCAGGCCGCACTGGGCGAATATCTGCAAAAGCGCAACTGTCTGCGCGGTCTGGTGGTACTGATGGATATCCGTCATCCGCTTAAAGACCTGGATATGCAGATGATTGAGTGGGCAGTGGCAATGCAGGTGCCGGTACTGGCATTACTGACCAAAGCCGACAAACTGGCCAGCGGCGCACGCAAAAAGCAGCTGATGGCGGTTCGCGATGCTCTGGCAGAACTGAGTGACACCGGCGATATTCAGGTGGAATACTTCTCTGCCCTGAAAAAAATCGGCATTGATAAGTTACGTCTGAAACTGGACACCTGGTTCAGCGAAAGCGACGCAGAGTGATCCCCTCCCGAAACAGATGGTTATTACTGACCATCTGTTCTTTTCTGTAATCATCATCCCTTAGCCAAAAGACCGAAAAAAGCCGCTCTGCCGGCGATAATCTGTCCGGCCTCTCTCTTCCCTGCTATACACAATCTGATGATATGTTCACAAACATAAGGATGTGTTTTATGCGGGAAAAAACATTATATATTTTGGCCGACGATTTATACCGTATGGGCAACAGTAGTTCGTCCCGGCTGGCAAATGTCAGAAGGAGCGATATTAATACCAGAGAAATTGGTGAAACGGATTTCATTGTTGCTGATAATAACGGTGTGAGTGTATTTACCAAAGAAGGTCTGGATGAGTGTCCGCTGACCGGGTGGGTGTGGGAGTTAAAAGCAGGTACTATCCTGCCTGCCGGCCTGACTATTGTTAAACGGGGTTCAAAGGGCCATCATATGATTGTGCCGGCGGAAAATATGCCGCTGACAAAATATATCAGCCTGCTGGAAAGTGTGGCCATGTTCTGTGAAAAACAATATATGAAGAGAGCATAACAGATGCGGGTACTCGAACTCAAAATCGACAGAAGCACATTTAACTTACTGTGGAAATCACTCCATGCCAGGGAAGAAGCACTCCTTCGCAGAGTTGAGGAATACGGGGAAGATTCAGATGAAGGCGCTGATGCCCTGAATGATATCATGGCACTCCGCCTTTACCGGAACGAACTCCGGGAAGATGCCGAACCGGTTTTTGATGCGAATGCCTTTCTCACTGACGATTAACCTTTCCCCGCCTTTATTCAGGACAAAAAAATGCTCCGGTCAGAAGTTGTCTGACCGGAGCAGCTAATATTCAGCTAAATCCGATTACGTGAAGTAAAAGGTCTGAAAGATAGAACATCTTACCTCTGTACCCTACACAAATAACTTTACAGCAAATTTACGGACAAAAAAACCTTTTTTGTAATTTTTTTTCAGATTACGCACGATTCAGCTTGTCATAAAACCGTAAAATTCATCTCAAATGTTCTTTAATTACATATTTATGCGATCTGGATCTATAGGCAGTCCGGACCTGTCCGCACAAAATAGCAACAAAACAGCACAAATGATGCCGTTTTAATACCATACTGTTATGATAGTCTGAGCGTATCCGGGAGTACGCCTCCCCATTATTCCGAATTATATTAGTGAGTTAGCTATGGCATTACTGACATTACGGCATTTTCCTGATCCCTGCCTGCGGGAAACGGCCCAACCGGTCACGGTTTTTGATGACGACCTGAAAACATTTGTTACTGATATGACAGAAACCATGTATGCCGAACGGGGCATCGGCCTTGCTGCGCCGCAGGTGGGCGTCTGTAAACGTGTGATTATCGTTGATGTCTCTGAAAACCGGGATCAGCCGATGGCGCTGATTAATCCTGAGTTTATTCAGTGTGACGGAGAAATGATGATGATGGACGGTTGCCTGTCCCTGCCGGAGAGTTATACGGAGACACAGCGCTATTCTTCAGTCACGGTCCGCTATCAGGATGTGAACGGTACAGAACACACTCTTGAGGCAGAGGGATTACAGGCAGGTTGTCTCCAGCATGAAATCGACCATCTCAACGGTAAGCTGTTTATCGACCATCTCTCGCCGCTGAAGCGCCAGCGCATTGAGAAAAAAGTGAAGAAAACCCTGAAAATGCGGGAAGAAAACGCATAACAGGAAAATCCCCCGGAGCACAATCCCTTTACGTTATAGATTTAGTTTGTGGCTGAAAAATGATACCGGATGCTAAGGCTAAATCATTCGGTTTGCAGCAAGCAGAAGGAACCAGAGCACAATGCCTTTACGCTATAGATTTCGGTCTGTGGTAAGGCGGCAAAGGAAGAAATCCGGGGAGCATACATCAGTATGTGACCCGGATTTCTGAGTGCGGCCAACGCAGTCACGGACTGAAAGATGACGCGTAATCCAACAAACACGATTCAGAGCACAATGCCTTTACGCTATAGATTTCGGTCTGTGGCAAGGCGGCAAAGGAAGAAATCCGGGGAGCATACACCAGTATGTGACCCGGATTTCTGAGTGCGGCCAACGCAGCCACGGATTGAAAGATGACGCGTAAATTAGTGGGCTTCGTCCCAATTGGCACCGACTCCCGCTTCCACTTTCAACGGCACATCCAGTTTCATCGCTGCTTCCATCAGCCCGCGGATCTTCTCTGCCATCTCTGCCTGCTGTTCTTTTCTGACTTCAAACACCAGTTCATCGTGCACCTGCATAATCATCAGTGCATCGATGTTCTCTTTTTGCAGCCAGTCATCCACGGCGATCATCGCTTTTTTGATGATATCCGCTGCGGTACCCTGCATCGGGGCGTTGATCGCCTCGCGCTCAGCAGCCTTGCGGCGCATACCGTTACGGGAATTGATTTCCGGCAGCCAGAGACGGCGGCCTTCCAGTGTTTCCACGTATCCTTTTTCTGCCGCATGTTCACGGGTGCGGGCCATATACTCCAGCACGCCCGGATAGCGTTCAAAATAGAGATCCATATAACGCTGTGCTTCACCACGCGGGATGCCCAGCTGGCGCGCAAGACCAAATGCGCTCATGCCGTAAATCAGGCCGAAGTTAATCGCTTTCGCGCTGCGGCGCTGATCAGACGTTACTTCTTCCAGCGGCACACCAAACACTTCTGCGGCAGTTGCGCGGTGGATATCCTTGCCTTCGGCAAAAGCTTTCAGCAGCCCTTTATCCTGTGACAGATGCGCCATGATACGCAGCTCAATCTGCGAATAGTCCGCCGCCATAATGCAGTAGCCGTCACGGGCGATAAACGCCTGACGGATACGGCGTCCCTCATCCGTCCTGACAGGAATATTCTGCAGATTCGGGTCACGGGAAGACAGGCGGCCGGTTGCCGTCACTGCCTGGTGATAAGAGGTATGCACACGGCGGGTTTTCGGATCCACCATCAGCGGCAGTTTATCAGTATAAGTGGTTTTCAGTTTGGACAGACTGCGGTGCTCCAGGATCACACGCGGTAACTCGTGGTTATCCGCCAGCTCTTCCAGCACTTCCTCATTGGTTGACGGTGCGCCGCCCGGGGTTTTCTTCACCACCGGCAGATTCAGTTTTTCAAACAGAATGGCCTGTAACTGCTTCGGTGAAGAAAGATTGAATTCTTCACCGGCGATGGCAAATGCCTGTTTTTCCAGCTCATCCAGACGGGCTGTCAGTTGTACTGACTGTGCCGCCAGCACATTGGCGTCGATCAGAACCCCTGTCCGTTCCATACGGGAAAGCACCGGCACCAGCGGCATTTCGATATCCTGATAGACATGCAGCAGGGATTTTTCCGCCTCCAGCTGCGGATAGAGCGCCTGATGCAGCAGCAACGTGATATCCGCATCTTCCGCCGCATAATTAGCGGCTTCTTCCAGCGGGATCTGATTAAACGTCAGTTGCTTTTTACCTTTCCCGGCGATCTCTTCAAATGTCGTGGTTTTATAATTCAGATGGCGATCGGCCAGGCTGTCCATATCATGACGCCCGGCAACACTGTTGAGCACATAGGATTCCAGCATGGTGTCGAAAGCGATACCGCGCAGCTCCACATCGTAATTTTCCATAATCCCGCGATCAAACTTCAGGTTCTGACCGATTTTACGGATTTTTTCATCTTCCAGAATCGGTTTCATCACCCGCAGCACCTGCTCAGTCAGCAGCTGATCCGGCGCATCCAGGTAATCATGGCCGATCGGCACATAAGCGGCATGACCTGCTTTTGCAGCAAATGACATCCCGACCAGACGCGCAGAAAGGTTATCCAGACTGTCGGTTTCGGTATCAAAGGCAAATTCACCGGCTTCACGCAGGATATCCGCCCAGCGGTTCAGTGCCGCTTCATCGAGGATAGTTTCATAGTTTTCATTGCTGATTTCCGGCACAGCCACCGGTGCTGCCGGAGGTTGTGCTGCGGCGGCGGCACTCACCGCTGCTTTTGATGGCGCACTGCGGGTGCTTTTCTTCGCCAGCCAGCCTCCGTTTTCCAGATCACTTATCCAGCGTTTGAATTCATACTGCGTGAACAATGCATGCAGCTTATCCAAATCCGGCTCTGACAGCACAAGGGTATCCCAGGTACGATCGAGCTCCACATCGGTTTTGATGGTCGCCAACGTGTAAGAGAGATACGCCATCTCTTTGTTGGTTTCCATCTTCGGCGCGAGGGTTTTGGCACCACGGAAGCTCAGCCCGGCAATTTTACTCAGATCTGTATAGATATCATCCAGACTGCCCAGCCCCTGTAACAATGCCTGCGCCGTTTTCTCACCGACGCCCGGCACGCCCGGGATGTTATCGGAGGAATCGCCCATCAGCGCCAGATAATCGATAATCAGTGACGGCGGAACACCATACTTGGTTTCCACTTCCTCCGGCCCGAGAATGGTGTTATTCATGGTATTGATCAGCGTGATATCCGGCGTCACCAGCTGTGCCATATCTTTATCACCGGTGCTGATCAGTACCGCACGGCCTTCGGCTGCCGCCTGTTTCGCCAGTGTCCCGATAACATCATCGGCTTCCACACCGGAGACAGATAACAGCGGCATGCCCATCGCGATAACCATGTCATGCAGCGGCGCTATCTGCTCACGCAGGTCATCCGGCATCGGCGGACGATGTGATTTATAGGCTTCGAACAGTTCATCGCGGAACGTTTTACCTTTGGCATCAAATACCACGGCAACATGGCTGGGTTCATACTGCATCACCAGGCTGCGCAGCATATTCAGCACGCCGTACATGGCACCGGTCGGTTGCCCGGCACTGTTGGTCAGCGGGGGGAATGCGTGGTAAGCACGATAGAGGTACGATGAACCATCGACTAAAATCAAGGGGTTGTCTGCAATCTGAGCCATAATTGCCTTCACAGTATTAAATGGAGTCTTGCGGGTAGCATGCCACAGACTGCGGCATCCGACGACTATTATCGGCCGCAGCCGTTAATCTTCCCGCACATCAGAACAGGACGGGTACGCCGGTAAAATAAAAAATAACAAACTGTGGATAACTTTGTGGGTAAATTTATGAACCCTATGTAAATCACTGTCTGCAGCGTGATATACCTGAATCTCGTTCAAAAAAATCAATAGGTTATAAACGAATAGCGCAAGATAATCTGCCGCTGTAATCACTTGATTAATGTGGATAGTAAAAAAGCAATGGCGTTACCGCCATTGCTTCCGGGAGATACAGATTCTGAGATTAGTTCTGCTTAAGCAGATAATTGACCGTATCAGAGAACGCTTTACCGTATTCATTCACATCTTTGACTTCCAGACCGGCGTTGTTGATCTGGTATTTGCCTTTCACAAAGACGGCCGGAACACCGCGTAATTTGTAATCTGCCGCCGCTTTCTGCTGCTTGGCGATCAGCGATTTCACAAAAATGCTGTTAGCGGCGGAGTCATAATCCTCACCGGTCACACCCGCTTTGATAAAGGCTTCACGGACATCAGCAGGGGTTTTGATTGTGCCGGTTTTCTGAATGCCTTCAAACAGGATCGGCGTGACTTTATCCTCAACGCCCATCGCCATTGCCACAGCCCAGGCTTTGGTCATTTCAGGACCCATCGGGCCACCGAGGAAATCAACATGATAGCGCTCATGTTTCGCGCCTTCCGGCAGGTTTTTGCTGATGGATTCCGGCACTTTGAAGTTTTCTTCAAACTGGTAGCAGTGCGGGCAGTAGAAGGAGAAAAACTCCACCACATCCGGCTGATTTGTTACCGGTGTGCTCAGCTCGTTATACTGCTTTCCGGCCACCGGGTTTGCAAAGACACTGAATGACATCGCAAATCCGATCAGCGCTAACCAAAGTTTCTTCATCTTTATCTCTCCTGAAAATCAATAAGGCAGATAACGTGTCAGCGGAGGCTCCGCCAGCACAGCTATCTGTTCAGTCATCAGTGATTGCTGCTGTGACCAGAAATCACTTTCCGCCATCCATGGAAAAGCTTTAGGAAAAGCGGGATCCTGCCAGCGGCGTGCCACCCAGGATAAAAAATGAACCATGCGCATGGCGCGCAGCGGTTCAATCAGTGCCAGCTCGCGCGTATCAAAGTCACAAAACTCCTGATAGGCATCGAGCAGAATGTCCAGCTGATAACGGCGCGAGTCGGTATCCCCGCTGAGCAGCATCCACAGATCCTGCACTGCCGGGCCGTTGCGGGCGTCATCGAAATCCACCAGCCACGGCTCATCACGCCATAAAATATTACCGGGATGACAATCCCCGTGCAGACGGATGGAATGCCAGTCATCGTGCCAGCGGGCAGATGTCTCGCGGATCAGAGTATCCAGCGTCTGTATAAAATCGCTCCGCCGCGCCGGCGGGATCAGCGGACACTCCGCAAGAATCTCACGCGGTGTCAGCAGATATTCCTGCAATCCGATCGTCGGCCGGTGCACAAAACAGCGCTCCCGGCTTATCTGGTGCAATCTGCCGAGCAGACGTCCGGTGCTTTCCAGCTGATCAAGATTATCCGTTTCATACGCCCGCCCGCCGACCGACGGGAACAGTGCAAACAGATAACCGTCCTGTGACAGCAGCGTATCACCGTCAAACGCCAGCGGAGCCGCAACCGGCAGCCCGGCGTGTGCCAGTGTCAGCGTCAGCTCGTGCTCCTCACGGATTTGAGCCTCATTCCAGCGCGCCGGACGATAAAATTTCACCACATAGCGGGTGCGGTTTTCATCGGTAAACTGATAGACACGGTTTTCATAGCTGTTCAGCTCGGTCAGACCGGAATCTAACCAGATACCGTAACGGCTCAGACTGTCGATCAGGCGATCAGGCCGGAAATCCTGAAAAGTGAAAACCGGCGGAGTCGTCGTCTGCATTACTCTTTGATGATGCCGCGGGCACGTAACAGCGCCGTTTTAAAATCGTCTTCGTAATCTTTTTTCAGACCCGGAATCGCGTCTGTTGCATCAGAGCCGCGCATTTTCAGGTGATAAATAAGAATATCATCGGTCAGATCTGACAGTTCGCCCTCAAACCCGGCTTCATCCGCCAGTTTCTGCAGCATCTGCATCAGGTTCAAATCAGAATGTTGCTGCCAGACCGGCTGCAGGAGTTCGATAACCTCATTAAGGCGATGACATTTCATAATAAATTCCTTATAAGCAAGATCGTAACACATTACCAATTATCCGCCGCTCCGGAAAGAACAGGACTGTCAGGATGCGTAAATATTGGCTGTCTGTAATAACTGCGGCATATTATCCGTGATTATCACAACCATTGCATTGTTATTTGCGGACACAGATATTTGCGGACACAGATATTTGCGGACATAGGTATTCGCGGACATAGATATTTGCGTACATCGATATTCGCGCTCACTATACCGGAATCCTTGTTAAGATAAGTTCAGAATATTTATCAGAGATTGTCAGAGAAACTGAAAATGATGATACAACTCAGCGGCTGTATTCTTGCCGGCGGCCGGGCCACCCGGATGCAGGGACGGGACAAAGGCCTGGTATTACTGGGCGGGCAGCCGCTTTATCAGCACAGTGTAAAACGGCTCGCTCCGCAGACAGATGATATTTTTATCAATGCCAACCGCAATGCCCGGGATTATCACGCCACCGGCCTGCGGGTAGTGGCGGATACACTGCCGGACTTCCCCGGTCCGCTTGCCGGGATGCTGGCCGGGCTTGAAAATGCCCTGCACGACTGGGTGCTGTTTGTGCCCTGTGATGTGCCGCAGTTCCCGGCGGATCTGGCGGAAAAACTCTGGCAACAGAAAGGCGATGCCCTGTGTGCCTATGCCTGTGATCACCAGCGGGCGCATCCGGCCTTTGCGTTGTGTCACCGTTCGCTGATCACCCCGCTGAAAGAATACCTTACCGGCGGCGATCGCAAACTTCTCTTGTTTATGGATAACATCGGCGCAAAAGCCGTCACATTTGATGCAAATCCCGGCGATTTTATTAATCTCAATACCCTCGCGGAGTGCCGCGAATGGGAAAAACAGCACCGGCTGCCGCATCCGGTTCCGCTGCTGGCTGTCACCGCCTACAGCGGCACCGGTAAAACCACCCTGCTGAAAAAACTGATCCCGCAGCTGCGGGAAAGCGGACTGCGTATTGGCCTGGTTAAACACACTCATCACGATATGGATGTCGATACCCCGGGAAAAGACAGTTATGAGCTGCGAAAGGCGGGAGCTTACCAGACCCTGGTGGTCAGTCAGGAGCGGTTTGCGCTGATGACAGAAACGCCCGGCGGTGCGGAGCCTGACCTGATGCAACTGGCCGCCCGCTTTGATACGCGGGAGCTGGATCTTATCTTGGTGGAAGGGTTTAAAGGTGAATCCGTGCCGAAAATCGCCCTGTTCCGCGATGTGACTGACCGCCCGTATCAGACATTACTGGATGAGTTTGTCATTGCCTTTGCCTCTGATAAGCCACGGCAGGATGTCACGGTGCCGCAACTGGATATCAACAATGTCACTGCCATCCGCGACTTTATTGTCAGCTGGCTGGAAAACAATCCGTAACCGCCACTCATATCGGGACTGACATAAAATCGTGTTACCCGGCCCGATATGAGTTTCATCTGCATGCTCATACTTTTTATCCTGAAAAAACCATTTAATCTTATTATTTGCGTTTTAAAAACGGAGAAATATTGAATATGACGTTATTTGATCTATTCTGAAAACGTATTTGTTGTATTTCCCGAAACAAAAAAATGAGGTTTATTTATCATGAAAAAGTATTTCGTCACCGCGTGTCTGGTTGCTGCAAGTGCATTTTCCTCAGTGGCTCTCGCTGAACCTGCTGATATTCAGGTTCCGGATAAAATGACCTGTAAAGAATTCGTGAATCTGAACCCGCAAAGCTGGGCGCCGGTTGCCCTGTGGGTGATCAGCAAAGATACACAATACCCGGGCGGTGACTTCGTGGCACTGTCAGAAAAAGGGATTGCGGAAGCACCAAAAATTGTTGAATTCTGTAAGAAATTCCCGGAAGGCACACTCCAGGATTACCTGGCTGCCCGCAATAAATAATCCCCCCGAATAAATAATGAAGCGCCGGAGATATATTCCGGCGTTTTTATGCCACTATTCCGGCAAACTTTCCGCTGCATATTTGCTACAGTATATCTTTCAGCCGCTTTACCGGATAAAAGATATAATGAGTGATGAACTGATTCTGGTCGATGAACATGATAATACCGTCGGGTACGACGAAAAACTCCGTGTTCATCAGCTCGGGTTACTGCACCGTGCATTTTCTGTGTTTCTGTTTAACGATGCAGGTGAACTGCTGATCCAGCAGCGTGCGCTCAGCAAATACCATTCCGGCGGATTGTGGGCTAACAGCTGCTGCAGCCATCCCCGGCGCGGGGAATCGCTGGCGCAGGCCACACAGCGTCGTTTGCAGGAAGAGTTAGGTATCGCCTGTCCGTTACAGCCGGCCGGTCATATCATTTACCGCGCGGAAGTCCCGCCGTCACTCATTGAGCACGAGTATGATCACCTGTTCACCGGTAACTATAACGGAACATTTTCCCTGAATCCGCAGGAAGTGGCCGCCGTGCGCTGGATATCCCTCACCGAACTGAAAAAAGAGTTACAGAGCCATCCGCAGCAGTTTGCCGAATGGTTTAAAGTCATCGCCGGAAAATTTCCGCCATTACAGATAGCAATCTCATGACACTGATTACTGAAGAACGCGTACCTTCCGCACAGGAGTACTGTGCGCTGCGTATTAAAGCCGGATTATCGGCAAAATCACTGAAAGCCGCAGAGGTCGGGCTGCCTAACAGTTTATATATGGTGACGATCCGTGATGCCGGAACGCTTATCGCCATGGGACGCGTAGCCGGTGACGGTGCCTGCAATTTTGAGGTTGTTGATGTTGCCGTTGACCCGGCGTATCAGGGAGCAGGACTCGGCCGTCAGATAATGGCATGTATCGATAGATATCTGGCATCTGCCACACTGGAAGGCTCCTATGTCTCGATGATCGCCGATAAACCCGGTTTCTATGAAAAACTCGGCTGGAAATCTGTCGGCCCGGCATCAGAGGGGATGTCGAAGAAGTTCAGGTGATTATCTTCGCTCTCAGGTGTTGTAATAACAAATAATAAAATTCCGGAATATGAATAAGCGTTTTACAGCACCTGAAATAGCGGCACGTTTCTGAATCTGTTAATCATAAATTGATGTGATGACCTGCAAAAAATACAGCCTGATACGCATCATTACAGAAAAATTAATGTATTAATTTAATGTCAATTACTTAACCGGTTGTTTTATATGAGGCGTTCTGTATACTACCGGCGGATGACAGAAGATAAAACATATCAGCTCCTGTTATCTTCTGAATATTTCTGCGTTGTTAACACGCCATCAAAAATGTATAAACCTTTCATTTACACTAAAATATATCGGTAATATCAAAAACCAAAACAATCATGTCATGTTCATCTGATCGATACTTAATCGCGTATTCGCCATAGTGATTTTATTTCTGTTTACTTATAATAAATATACGTAGATACTTTTAACTAGAGTATATTCAGATGTTATTCCATCTGCGTCTGGTTATTTTTTAAAAATCATATTGCACAGGTTAATTAACCAAACACATCTGAATCTATATCAGTATATTAGTCATTATTTGTTTTATATCCGTTAATAATGGCTAATCAGTTTTATACATTACTTTCGGAATATATTATGAAAAAGCATTTAATCGTTGCTGCTTTAATCGCGTCCTTTTCAGGTATCAGTGCAGTGCAGGCAGCGGATGTTACAGCTCAGGCAGTAGCAACCTGGTCTGCAACCGCCAAAAAAGATACCACCAGTAAACTGGTTGTCACACCGTTAGGCAGCCTGTCATTTCAGTATGCTGAAGGTGTGAAAGGTTTTAATACCCAGAAAGGTTTATTTGATGTTGCTATTGAAGGTGATACTACCGCAACCGCATTTAAACTGACCTCCCGTCTGGTCAGCAATACATTAACTCAGTTAGATAACTCAGGCTCCACGCTGACTGTCGGCGTCGATTACAACGGCGAAGCGATTGAGAAAGCGCAGGATACAACTCTGATTGATACCAAGACAAGTAAACTGGGCGGCAATCTGAGCGCACTGTCCCAGGGCTATAAAACGACCGGCCGTACTACCGCACAGGATGCATTCACATTCTCCATCATCGGCGGCACAACTGACGGAACAACTCCGGCAACTGACTATTCCACATTACCGGAAGGTATCTGGAGTGGTGATGTCAGTGTTCAGTTTGATGCAACCTGGACCAGCTGATATCCCGCTGACAGCCTCGTTATCTTTTTAAGGGCAGATAACTGCCCTTCTATATATTCATATTATGCCACGGAGTTATTATGAAAAAGTATCTGGCTGCCTTCAGTTTGCTGGCAGGCATAATATCACCATCCTACGCTATTGATGTCGGCGATATTTCAACCTTTATTTACAGTGATAAAGACAGTGTCAGTAAAGAAATTAAAAATACAACTGACAGCGGACGACTGATTAATATTTCTGTTGAACGAATCTCATCACCACTGGAAGACGGACGGATTATCCCGAAAGAAAGTAATGATGAATTATTATTGTCTCCGGCAAGTTTATTATTACCGGCTGACTCAAAAGAAAATATTCGTTTTTTCTATCATGGTCCGAAAGATAACACTGAGCGTTATTATCGTATTGTCTGGTTTGATCAGGCGCTGAGTGATGCACAGAGCAATAATAATAACCGCAGTGCAATTGCCACCGCTTCTGCACGCGTCAGTACAATTCTGGTGGTTTCTCCGCGGAATATAAATTACGGCTACCGTTATGATAACGGCAAACTGACCAATACCGGGAATGGTACGCTGCGCGTGATTGCCTATGGCCCGTGCCTGAAACCATCAAAAGACAATCCGGGAAACGAGTGTAAAGAAAATTATTATTTAATGCCGGGTCGTGACCGGACATTTTCTGCTGTTGATGTGACCGATAAAAAAGGCCGCGTTGCATTATGGCAGGCTGAGCAATTTATTTCCGTTAAATAAACTTCCGTTTTTATTAATTACAGGCATCCTCTATGAACAGGTATATTAATCAGACTATTGCGGCATTTCTTACCGCAGGAATAGTTACTGTTATACCTGTATCCGGATATGCCGGTAAACCATCATCCTCTGCTATCCGGGTCGGTGATGTTGTTATTCCTCAGGCATTTGGTAATGCACTGCGCGACGGAATGAGTATTCCGCTGTTTATCCATCTGGACGATAATAAAGACAAAAATTCTGATATTCGTATTGGTACTGCCTTTCTCTGGCTGGACGGCGATAAACTGACAATACGTAATATCGAACCGGATAATGATAACTCACTGCTTAATACCGATACCCATAAGCAATTAACCGCTTTAAGCGAACAGCCGTTTAATGATGAGCTTCGTATTCCTGTTTCGTCAGACAGCGAATTATATCTGGATCTCAAACAACTCAATTTACAACTGGTGATCAGCAAATCTGCATTAGGTACAGTTATGCAGTCCAGAAGCTCAGATATCGGTGAATCCGGTGTCAGTCAGCTCAGCAGCACCCTGAATTATAACCTCGGCGTTTATAATAACCGTGCCCGCAACAGCTCAAGTAATACATCCGGTTATCTGTCCCTGGAAAATATCACAGCATTACTCGAGCATCATATTATCCTGAATGGTGCACTTTACGGTCTCGGCAGCGGGCATAATACCAGTACGCTCTACAAAGCCTTATATGAACGTGACTATAATGGTCACCGCTTCGCGGCCGGTTTACTCGACAGCTGGAGTCTCCAGTCTCTCGGGCCGGTCACCGCGATCCCGTCAGGAAAAGTGATGGGATTTTCATGGGGAAACCGGGCCGATTCAACCATTTTTGATAATAACCAATCTGTCACCCCGGTGGTGGTTTTTCTGCCTGCGGCCGGTGAAGTTTATCTCTACCGTGAAGGCCGGTTACTGAGTATCCAGAATTTTGATATGGGTAACCATGAGGTAGATACCCGATCACTGCCTTACGGCAGCTATGATATTGATGCGGAAGTGATGGTTAACAGTAAAATAATCGAAAAAAGAAGCTACCGAATCAATAAATTATTCACCCGTAATGGCAATAATGCACCGTTCAGCTGGCAGTTCTGGGGCGGCAGTCTGAAGATGGATCGCTGGTATCCCGGCGGCAAACAGACCTCAGATAAAATCACCGCTGAACATACTGTTGTTGAACGCGAAAAAATCACGTCTCTTGCCGGGATTTCCGGCTCCGGCTCTTTCGGGGTTTTCAGCTGGTCAGCAACCGCCTACGGCTATGACAAAAATGCCATTCTGGAAACACAGGCATCCGTTCCGGTCTCCGATAAAATTAATATCAATATCCAGAATATGGTTGCCAATGACGGCTCACACAGCAATATTGCCAATATCAGTGCAACATTGCCGGGCGATTTCAGCTCTGTCTGGATAACCAGAGAAAAAACCAATATCGGGGATCGGATACGCCGCAGTGATGTTGACAGCCTCTCTGTCGGGGGAACGATAAATCTGGGCGCAGCCTGGTCACCGCTGGGTACACTGACAGCAAGTTATACTGATGATAAAACACATGAAAACCGTTATTACACCGTAGATTATAATCAGAACCTCTATTCGGGTTCATGGGGTAATCTGAGTATGCGGGTCGGTATGCAGGCCTATAACAATACGAATAATAACAATACCGGAAAATATGTTTCACTGGATTTTTCATTGCCGCTCGGGAATTGGTTCAGTGCAGGTATGACTCATCAGCGTGGTTATACTATGGCTAACGTCTCCGCCCGGAAGCATTTCGATGACGGCGCGGTACGTACTCTCGGTGTGAACGCATCACGGGCTGTTTCCGGTAATACCGGCGATGATAAAACACTCAGTGGTGGTGCATATGCGCAATTTGATACCCGTTACAGCAAAGGTACCGTCAATATCAGCAGCGGAGCCGACGGATACGTCAATACCAGTCTGACAGCCAGCGGCTCTGCCGGCTGGAATGGTAAATATATTGGCGCCAGCGGTATGACAGACGGTAATGCCGGTCTTATTTTTAATACCGCCATCGATAATGACGGTTTATTAAGTGCCGATGTTAACGGCCGCAGAGTGGAACTGAAAAACGGATATAACTACCTGCCGGTATCGTCCTATGCTCAATATGATATTGAAATCATGAACAGCAAGAAGTCCACCGCCAGCTATAATATTGCCGGTGGCCGGAAAACAAAAGTAACCCTCTATCCGGGGAATGTCGCTGTTATCGAACCGGAAATAAAACAGATGGTTACGGTATTTGGCAGATTCAGAGCGGAAGATGGCACATTACTCACCAATGCACATATTAATAATCATATCGGCCGGACACGTACTAACGAGGCAGGTGAATTTGTGATGGATATTGATAAAAAATTCCCGGTTATTGATTTCAGTTACGGCAATAATCAGAACTGTGAAGTTGAACTGAACTTAACCGGCAGCAACGGCGCAATCTGGGTGGGTGATGTGGTCTGTACCGGTCTGAAAACATATGCGCAAACACAATCATCAGGGAAAAATTATGAAGGTTAATCATTTTGTTACTTCACTGATACTGGTCATTGCCATACTGGGCAGCACCCCGTTTTTTGCTTCTGCGGCAATCACCAAAAATCAGCTCCCTGATGGTGCGGAAAGGCAGTTTGCTTTTATCGAAAATAATACAGATAACAACTATTTTGTGACCCCTCTCGGTCCCCGTGATCCGCGAATGGGTGGTGCAAACCGATGGACCGGGCTGAAATATCAGGGTTCCGGCACCGTTTACCAGCAAAGCCTGGGATATATCGATAACGGATATAATACCCCTCTCGTTGCCGGCTACCGGTTTGATATGTGGCTGGAAAATACCCCGATCAGGAATCCTCTGCTCGGACTTCGTTGTATCAACTGGTATGCAGGCTGCAATATAGAAACCAGTCTGATCCCCCCGCAGACAACTGACAATAAAGGTTTTTATGGCGCGGTTGTCACCAGCGGCGGTGCAAAATGGATGCACGGCATGATGGCCGACCCGTTTTATGAATATCTCAAAGGTATGGCGGTCGGCGATATGCTGAATATGGAGATCAATACCTGCCAGACTCCTGATCAGTATGATGCCACCCGGGGTGAGCGTTGTATTGATCAGAAAACCGGTACATGGAATGCTGCCGTCATGCACCACCGGAAAGGGGCACATATGTCACTGCATAATACGAATTCGCTCTCCGAAGTATTTATTAACAGTGATGGTATTCCGCTGATTGGTGAAGGAAACAGTGACTGTAAGGTTATGACCATTGGCCGGAAGAGCGGGCTTGCCTGTAAAATGGTGAACTACACCCTGCAAACCAGCATGAGTAACGTGACAATCCACATCTTCCCGGCGATTAACAATGCCGCACTGGCCTCTGCAATTGCTGCTGATGACATGCAGTTCAGCCTGAATGGTTCAAACTGGAAATATGTACTTAATAATGCGTATTACTACACATTCAATGATCTTAAATCCGCAGATTCTGTCTATATTTTCATGTCGAGTGATTTTTTTAAACAGATGGTAAAACTGGGGATCGCGGATTCAAATACCCGTGACTTATTTAATATCCGTTTTCAGAATACAGAGTCACCGGAATCCGGCTGGTATGAATTTTCCACATCAACGGCGCTGATTATAAAGCCACGCGACTTTGGCGTCAGTATTATATCAAAAGAGTATGAGCTTCATCCGCACCGTGAGGGGAAAGTTGAACATATGGCCCCTCCGCTCGATTTCGAATATATTGTGACAACCAGCGGACGGACGAAAGCAGACCAGGTTTTAATTAATGTCACCGGCCCGTCACAATCACTGGGCGGAAAAAGTTACTGTATATTTTCCTCTCCGGACAAAAACGTCAACGTTCCGTTTCCGGGCTACCTGAGCTTTATAACGCAAAACGGAAAACAGGTGAAAGACGCCGGATGTAACGGTACCTGGTATGATATGACAGATGCATTATGGACAGCTACTCCGTGGACAGACATCTCCGGTGATCCGGGATTTCTGAATAAAACCACCGTTATGTTCAGCATTCCGATGGATAATAAAATATCGGAACGAACCGTGGAAAATAACGGCTGGTTTGGTGAGGTCAGTGCATCCGGCGAAATACACGTGCAGGCAACATGGCGTAACGTTCAGTAACTGAAGGAGAATTCTGTGCTACGGTATTTAACTTTCATTATCGCGCTTGGTACCGTATCACTACCTGCGGCGGCGATTTACATCGGGAATATCACGTTCACACTGCCGTCAGATCAGAATTTCACATCAAAAAATGTTCTGAATAATAACCAGAGCGCACGGATCTATCAGGTCAGTATTATCGGGATAGACAGCCCCGGTGAATCAGAAACCCGGACCAGACCCGCTGATGGTGAATTACTGTATGCACCGAAAGCAATGGCTCTGAGCGCCGGACAATCTGACTATTTTAAATTTTTCTACCATGGCCCGCAGGATGATAAAGAACGTTATTACCGTGTTTCATTCCGGGAGATCCCCCCGGAAAACCGGGCCGGACAAAATACCACCGGCGGAAAAATCAATATCGCGCCGGTCATCATTATGGATTCAATTCTGGTAGTACGTCCGAGAAAAATTCATTTCAGTTATGACTGGGATAAAAAAAATCATACGCTGACCAACAACGGAAATACCTATTTTAAAATACTGCTGAAAAATGGCTGCCACTCATCAGAAGAAGACAGCGACAGCTACTATTTACGTCCCGGCGAGGTATTACGCAGCCCGGCACTGCAACGTTCCGGTGAGAAATATATTCTTTATAATGAGAAATTTATTTCACTCTCTGAGGAATGCAATAAATAGCAGCAGTTAAAAAACTGACGATAAGCTACGGCTAAAAAAGCGTTTACCGGTAAATAATGGCATGCGATGAACGTTCCCTTCCCTCACAGATATATTTAAAAGGAACGTTCATCCGGCTCTGTTATACAAAACCCGGCAGAAGAATTACAAACTGATTTTATTTAAAGACTATTCAGCAACTCCCGCCGGTAAGGTAATGCAGTCATAGCCCCTTTCGCTGTTGTCGCCAGTGCACCGCAGACCTGAGCCTGCCTGATTATCGTACTGAGTACCTGCTCATCCTCCGCCAGTCCGTATATTGCAAGACCTGCCAATAAACCGGCCACAAATGCATCACCGGCTCCGGTGGTATCAACAGTAACAACAGGTGTTGCCGGGAAATGCTGTGTTTTTCCGTCCCAATATACCATTACTCCCTGTTTTCCCAGAGTTACCAGTAATAGCTCAGGAGAATACTTCGCCGCCAGCAGATCAATTCCCCGCTGAATATTCGTTTCACCACTGATAAAAAATAGTTCTTCCTCTGATAATTTTACAACAGATGCAAACGTCAGTGCTTTATGCAGACAATCCCGCAGTAATGTTTCATCCTGCCATAAATCGGTACGGATATTGGGGTCAAAGCTGACACGCCCCCCTGCATCACATATCTGAGCCATCGCCTGAAATGCTGTACTCCGGCATGGTTCAGCGCTTAGTGCAATAGAGCAGACATGAAGCCATTCATTTTCATGAAATACCGGTAAGTCTTCCTGCTCCAGAAAAAGATCAGCCGAAGGACGAACCATAAACGTGAATGTCCGCTCACCATACTCATCAAGTTCCACCACAACAACTGATGTCCGGTGGCAGGGGTCACGGATCATATACGCTGTATCCACTTTTTCATTTGTCAGCGTCCGGTACATAAAACGACCAAACGGATCATCCCCCACCCGGCCGATAAAACCACTTTTCCCGTCAAGACGAGCAATACCGGCTGCCACATTGGCCGGAGCGCCTCCCGGAAGCTGCAACAGATAACCTGGTTTATCCGTTAATAAATCAACAACGGCATCACCTAAAACCCATACTTTTGATGTCATAATTAACTCCGCTGACAATTTCAAATCAAGCTAAAACGATTAAGCTACCACACCAAAAGATACAGCCCCGATAAATACGGAATAATAGTAACGCTATTCAGGGAGAATCTTACGGCATAAACTATGCGGAATACCGGCGCATTTTCCGGTTACAGCTATTCACACTGAGGCCCGGTTCAGCCACGGCGAAGAAATACAAACTGTATCATGGTGCGTTTCACCGTTAATAATATGCAGGGCACTCTGCCTTCCTATTTCATAATGCGGCAATTGCACTGTTGAAAGTGGCGGAATAAACAGCCCTCCGATCCCGACCATATTGTCATAACCGGTCACAGCAACATCAGCAGGAATATTCAGTCCGCAGGCCAGTAAAATCTGATATACAATAAACGCGATTCTGTCATTTCCGCAGATAACAGAATCAAACTCCGGTTTACCATGACGGATATACCTGCGCACCACATCCGGAATATCGGAATAATGTTCATCAGATAAATAATGATGCAGTAAGTTTCCGGTATCCACACCATAATCCCGGAAGGCACGCGTCAGACCCCTTATACGGCGGGCTGTCGCCGGATGTTCAGCCGGCAGGTACAGGCACAGGGGCCGCCGGCGGCCTGCATTCAGCAATGCACTTACCGCATCATATTGTCCGCTTTCATCATCTGGTACATAAGACGCTGTCGATGTATTAACACTTTCACAATTCGCCAGCACCAAAGGAACTTTCAGCATCCGCCCTGAAATTTCGACCTGCCGCAGACCCATTGTGGTAAAAATTATTCCGTCCGGGCGATGCGAGAGCAAAAGATCCGCAATGGATTCCGGATTATCCTCTGCCAGCATATTGACGATATAGCTGTTCCAGCCGTACGAGCGTGCCGTTTCCTCAACAGATAAAATAATATCAACACAGAATGGTGATGTTGCGGTATCCAGTGCTAACACACCTATCGTCCGCGGCCCCTGCCCTGAACGGGTGCTGCGTATCATCCGCGCCGATAAATCCGGCGTGTAGCCGGTTTTACGAATGGCATCCTGAACACGAGCTAACGTTTCTTTTTTTAGTTTATCCGGCTTGTTGATAGCTCTTGATACGGTCATCATAGAAACTTCAGCCAGCTTCGCCACATCCTTCAGAAATACCATCCTTCCTCCCCGATTACTCTGGCTGCTTTCCTAATCCCGGAAATAACGGTCACACCCGACGACCGGAGAGAGTATAGCAACCAATAATATAATTATTTATTCCACCTATCAGAATAACGTGACATTAATCACAAAAACCCAGTGTTAACATTAACATTAGTGATTAACATCCGGTTATCACCTTATTCGGGTTTTCGTAAAACAGTATTGACATTAAGAATATGACCAATCCAACGAAAGAGAATCTGCCCATGAGTAATAAAATACGTATTAATCGCTATGCTTACATGACTCTGAGCGGCCTGTTATTCACATTCTTCTGGACATGGTCATCAGTGTTTTCTTTGGTATCACTCTGGCTCAGCCAGAAAGTCGGTCTGAAGGGAACAGATACCGGTATTATTTTTTCCGTTATCAGTCTGACAGCATTTTGCGCTCAGCCACTGTACGGATTCATTCAGGATAAGCTCGGTTTACGTAAAAACTTACTGTTGTTTATCGGCTTACTGCTGCTTATCAGCGGTCCGTGGTTTATTTTTGTCTGTACCCCGCTGTTACGGTGGAATATTGTTTCCGGTGCTATCAGTCTGGGTGTTTACGTCGGGGCAACTTTTTTCGCAGGCATAGGAGCACTGGAGTCTTATACTGAACGGGTCAGCCGCATTGCCGGATTTGAATATGGCCGTGCCCGCATGTGGGGCTCTCTTGGCTGGGCTGGTGCCACATTTTTAGCAGGGATATTATTTAATATCGATCCTAATCTGAACTTTGCAATGGGATCTGTTTCTGCGGTCCTGTTTCTGATTTTATTATGGACGCTGCGGGACGTACGGCCCCACGCAATGAATGAACTTGAATTCGGAAAAAGCAATGCACTGACATACTCAGATGCCTTTGCTCTGCTTCGTATGCGTTCATTCTGGTCACTGGTTATATTTGTCTGCGGGGTCAGTGTCTATAATGTGTATGATCAACAGTTTCCGGTATATTTCGCTTCCATGTTCACCGATGTGAATGAAGGAAATGAAATGTTCGGATACCTGAATTCCCTTCAGGTTTTTCTGGAAGCAGGCGGAATGTTCCTCGCACCTTTTCTGGTAAACCGCGTCGGAGCCAAAAATGGCCTGCTTATCAGCGGATTTGTGATGGCGTTACGCATTTTCGGATCAGGGCTTGCAGCGGATGCTGTCACTATTTCACTGATGAAATTACTGCATGCCGTAGAACTTCCTATCCTTTTGATTTCACTATTTAAATATATCACAACTGTATTTGATAAACGCTTATCAGCAACGATTTATCTGGTCGGATTCCAGTTTATTTCCTCACTATGTGCGGCGATTCTGTCCCCGCTGGCAGGGTACGGTTACGATACCCTGGGCTTCGCCGATACCTATATGATCCTCGCCTCCATCGTTCTGATCATGACGATAGTATCAGGACTGCTGCTTAAGCAAACCGGCACACCCGGAACCCGCCACATCACCATTGAAAAACGGACGGTAATATGATGAAACAACAACTTCTGGACGCGCAATCAGCACTTGAACAACTCCGCTCCCGGCGTGGTGACGAATTCTATCCTGACTTTCATCTTGCCCCGCCGGCCGGATGGATGAATGATCCGAACGGGCTTATCTATTTTAACGGATATTATCACGCCTTTTATCAGCATCACCCGGTTAATGCAGACTGGGGGCCAATGCACTGGGGGCATGCAACCAGCAAAGATATGATCCGATGGCAGCACGAACCGATAGCGCTGGCTCCCGGAGCAGAATATGACCGTGATGGCTGTTTTTCCGGTTGTGCTGTTGATGATAACGGTGTGTTATCACTCATTTATACCGGACATGTCTGGCTTAGTGATGAAGGAGATGACAGTGCTATCCGCGAGGTTCAGTGTCTGGCGACAACAACTGACGGGATACATTTCCGGAAACAAGGCGTTGTTCTGACACCGCCTGATGGCATCATGCATTTTCGCGATCCGAAAATCTGGCGTGAAGATAATGTATGGTGGATGGTCCTGGGGGCCCGTGATGCCTCAGATACAGGACAGGTATTACTGTATCGCGGAACGTCACTGAGAGAGTGGCAATTCGATCGTGTTCTGGCTCATGCCGGTTATGGCAACAGTTATATGTGGGAATGTCCTGATTTTTTCCGCTGCGGTGAACATCACTATCTGATGTTTTCACCACAAGGCATGCAACCTGACGGTTATCAGTACCGTAATCGTTTCCAGAGCGGTACTATCCGGGGACACTGGCAGCCCGGTACTGTATTTGCGCAAACACAGAAATTTCAGGAGCTGGATCACGGACATGACTTCTATGCTCCGCAGTCTTTTACCGCGCAGGACGGACGCCGTATCGTCATGGCATGGATGGATATGTGGGAATCACCAATGCCGTCAAAACAGGAAGGCTGGGCCGGATGTATGACACTGCCGCGGGAATTATTCGAACGGGATGGCCGGTTATGTCAGCGCCCTGTCCGTGAAACCGCGTTATTACACCGGGAAAGTACCCCGGTAACCAGCGGTATACTACATGGCAAAAAGGTATTAGCTGAAAATATCGGTGCGACAGAACTGGAAATAACCTGGAATACCGCAGAGAGTCATGCTGAACGTTATGGCATACGACTGGGCAATGCCATGGAATTATATGCCGATAATCAGCAAAAACGCCTGATACTGTGGAGATATAACCCCGGCGACAATTCAAACAGTTACCGCAGTATTGCATTACCGGAAGGAGAGCAACTGACACTCCGTGTATTTATTGATCGTTCCTCTGCGGAAGTCTTTGTTAATGACGGGGATGCAACGCTGTCCAGCCGGATTTATCCGCAACCGGGTACCCGCGAACTCGCCTTATTTGCCGACGTGGGAAGTGCTGTAATATCCGCAGGCACTCTGCGGAAACTGGGATAATCTGAAAAAACGCAGCCGGTAATCCTGCTTCCCGGATAATCCGGCTGCGGTTTTCTGTCAGCGCATGGTCACAAACTCTTCCGCTGCTGTCGGGTGAATGGCCACGGTGTTATCGAAATCTTTTTTGGTTGCACCCATTTTCAGTGCAACCGCAAAGCCCTGCAGGATTTCGTCCATACCGTAGCCGATGCCGTGGATGCCGACGATTTTCTCGTCTTTACCCGCACACACCAGTTTCATTTTGCATGGCTGGCGGTGGCTGGTGACCGCGGTATACATCGCAGTGAAAGAGGATGTGTAGCATTTCACATTGTCTGCGCCGTACTGCTCAATCGCCTGCGGTTCAGTCAGACCCACGGTACCGATAGCCGGGTGGCTGAAAACAACGGTCGGGATATTGGTGTAATCCAGGTGTTCATCCGGTTTGTTGTTGAACAGACGCTCAGAGAGACGGCGGCCTGCGGCAACCGCAACCGGTGTCAGTTCAACCGCACCGGTGTTATCACCCACCGCGTACAGGCCCGGAACCGAGGTGTTCTGGTATTTATCCACCTGAATATAACCACGGTCATTCAGTTGCACGCCGGTCACATCCAGATTGATATTATCTGTTGCCGGTTCACGGCCGATAGCCCAGATCAGGCAATCCACAGTCTGTTCGTGGCCGTTTTCCAGTTGCAGGGTCAGGCTGCCGTCCGTATTTTTCACAACGGCTTTCGGTACAGAGTTGGTGTGCAGTGACGGCCCTTCGGTGTTCATGACTTCAACCAGCGTTTCGGTGATCAGCGGGTCAAAGTTACGCAGCGGCGCATGTTTGCGGACAAACAGGTGTGTTTCGCTGCCCAGTGCATTCAGCACCCCGGCCAGCTCCACAGCGATATAACCCGCACCGACAACCGCCACACGCTGCGGCAGAGCTTTCAGTGCAAAGAAACCGTCAGAATCAATCCCGTATTCCGCACCCGGAATGGACGGCGGAACCGGACGGCCGCCGGTGGCGATCAGTATATGGTCCGCCGTGTACGTTTCGCCGTTCACTTCCACAGTATGCGCGTCTTTAAAGCGGGCAAACCCGGTGATCACGTCCACTTTGTTATTGCCGAGAACGCGCTCATAAGACTGGTGAATACGATCAATATATGCAGAACGGCTTTCCAGCAGTTTGTCCCAGCTGAAGTGGTTGATGGTGGTATCAAACCCGTAATCCGGGCCGTACTGGCGGATGGCTTCTGCAATCTGCGCACCGTACCACATCACTTTTTTCGGGACACAACCGACGTTAACACACGTGCCGCCGAGCGCCTTTGCTTCAATCAGGGCACATTTCTGCCCGTACATCGCAGCCCGGTTTACAGACGCAATACCGGCACTGCCGCCGCCGATTGCAATATAATCGTAATGTTTGCTCATAGTTGGCTCGTTCCATTTATCAGTCAATACATAAACACCCGCTGCTGTCATACCCGCAGCGGAAACGAATTATTCCGGTGTGATCCATTCAACCAGTGTATGCCCTGTGCCTTCCGGCACCAGGACTTTATGCAGCCACGGCAGGAGAGATTTCATCTGCGATTCCAGCTTCCACGGCGGGTTAATCACGATCATACCGGATGCGGTCATACCGCGCTGATCACTGTCAGGACGCACCGCCAGTTCGATTTGCAGAATTTTGCGGATACCGGTTGCCTGGAAGTCTTTTACCATCCGCTTGATCTGCTGGCGCAGCACCACCGGATACCAGACCGCATAAGTGCCGGTGGCAAAACGGCGGTGGCCTTCCTGAATCCCTTTAACAACGGCCTGATAATCACTTTTCAGTTCATACGGCGGGTCAATCAGCACAAATCCGCGCCGGGATAACGGCGGTAACTGTGATTTCAGTTGCTGATAGCCATCTTCCCGCACCACACGGGCACGATTATCACGGCTGAATTCATTACGCAGCAGCGGGAAATCAGACGGATGCAGTTCGCTGATATTTAACTTATCGTAGTCACGCAGCAAATGTGCGGCGATCAGCGGAGAGCCCGGATAAAAACGCAGATCACCGCGCGGGTTCAGTGCACTCACTGCTTCAAGATACGTTTTCAGTTCTTCCGGTACCGATTCCTGCGCCCAGATGCGGGCGATCCCTTCCAGGTACTCCCCGGTACGCTCCGCGTGCTCGCCACTGAGCTGATAACGCCCGGCACCGGCGTGCGTATCCAGATACAAAAAAGGTTTGTCTTTCTCTTTTAATGATTCAATGATCAGACTCTGGACGGTGTGTTTTAACACATCCGCATGGTTGCCGGCGTGAAAGCTGTGGCGGTAACTAAGCATACAAGGGCCTCAGATGGTCGGGTGTGAACCACCCGGAACAAGAATATCAGTACAGATTGAAGTACTCAGTATAACCTGATTTCAGCAGGAAAGAACCAATGCCCTTTCCTCATCTGTGCGGCGTGATAATGAACCATTATCATTACAGGTAGTCATAAAATGACGACTAATATAAAAAACGAGGTAAACATGACACGTTTTACAACTGCCGTTCTGGCACTGGGAACATTACTGGTAAGCACCTCCGCACTGAGTGCGCAGAATGGCTGTGATATCAAAAAGAGCAAAATTCAGGAGCAGATCAGCTATGCCAAAGCACACGGCAACACACACCGGGTGCAGGGGCTGGAGCGGGCTTTGCAGAATGTAAATACTTACTGCACACCAAACAGTCTGCGTAATGATGCCCGTGATGAAGTCAGCGACCGGACAAAAGAAGTCGCTGAGCGCAAAGCGGATTTACAGAAAGCCGTTGATAAAGGTGATATCAGTAAGATTGCCAAACGCGAACGAAAACTGGCCGAAGCCGAAGCGGAATTAAAAGAAGCGCAGGCAGAACTGGACACATTATTAAAGTGATAACACCGCTGCCGGTTTTTTTGAAAATAAAAACCGGCAGGCGCGGTTAAATTTCGGTTGCTTTTAACCCGCCAAAATAATTTGTCAGATGAAAACGGATTTCAAAATTTCGTGTTCCGGGGTGAATATTCAGACGGCGCTGAATCTCTGACCCGACAGTTATCAGCGCCGTATAAGCATAACCGCTCCGGAAAGGATAATTTTGCGTTGAAATACAGTGTCCCCGGCTGACAGCAGACTGTTCCGGAGTAAAAGTCTGTGTTAAAAGACGTTTATTCACACTGCCGATCTCATTAATATCCAGCCGGATAATTTTTTCATCTCCCTGCGGACGGATCAGCAGACAGACCTGATCTGAAACAACCATGACTTGTGCCGGTAAATACGGCCCTTCGGGTTTATAAACACATCCGGTGATAAACAACGGAATAATAAGCATCAGAAAAGAGAGATTCTTTTTCCTGTTATTACGGAAAAAAACACATTTATTATTCATATTATGAACACATTATAAGGTGATATTTAATTAATTGTTTTAAGCGCTAATACGCTGATTAATTACATATTATTATCCCTGTTAATCAATCGGTAAATTCTGAAGCCGGTTATATCCGGTTCCGGTCAGAGCCTGAATTGTTCATCCGGTTAGTCCTGTAGTAAACTTAAACGGAATCAATTTCCGAACAAGCGAGGATACATGACCCGGGAACACGACACACCGGAAGATGACAACAGCACATCATCATTAAAACCCCTGCGGAAGAATTTTGATGAAGGGATAAAACAGGGAAAAAAAGCCCTGAAATGGAGTGTGAAAGCCGGAAATTATATCCGCAATATTCCGTTTATTGCTCATCTGATCCGCACAGCAACCCGCTTTAATGACAGAATGGGCAGCCCGTTCGGTGCAGCGATTACCTATTTCTCGTTTTTATCCATGATCCCTATTCTGATGGTCTCTTTTGCCGCCGCCGGTTATGTGCTGGCCTTCAATCCGGAGCTGCTGACCCGGCTTATCCGCGGTGTTGCCAACAGTATCAGCGATCCGACACTCGCCGGCACCATTGAGCGCAGCATTGATACCGCTATCCGCCAGCGTGCGACGGTCGGGTTAACCGGTCTGGCGCTGGCTCTCTATTCGGGGGTGAACTGGGTGGGTAATCTGCGGATGGCTATCCGTGCGCAATACCACGACCAGTGGGAGCCGGATATTGAAGTGAAAGAAAATATGTTCCTGCGCTATCTGCGCGATTTCCTGGCGCTGATCGGCCTGCTGGTGGCGCTGGTGGTCACCCTGTCCCTGACATCTATTGCCGGTGCCGCTCAGGCCCGGATTGTCGCGTTTCTCGGCCTGGATGCAATTGAGTGGCTGCGTCCCGCCTGGACGGCAATCGGCCTGACAATCTCTATCCTCGCCAACTATCTGCTGTTTACCTGGATTCTCTGGATACTGCCGCGGATGAAGCTGAACCGCAAATCACTGCTGAAAGGCACGCTGCTGGCCGCGATCGGGTTTGAGATCCTGAAAACCATTATGACCTGGCTGCTGCCGAATATGGCGGCTTCCCCGTCCGGTGCCGCATTTGGTTCTGTTATCGGGCTGATGGCCTTTTTCTATTTCTTCGCGCGGCTGATCCTCTTTTCTGCTGCCTGGATTGCGACTGACATCCAAAAAAATAAAACCGCCTGAGATTTTGGCTGCAATATGGTATGAATATCAGTCAGTGTAACGGATACTGAACCGTTACCGGCTGATATTCAGACAGTTGCAGACCAACACATCTATCAGGAGTCACTATGCCATTCATCAATATCCGCATCACCAAAGAGGGTGCGACCGCAGAACAAAAACAAAAACTGATTGAAGGTGCCACACAATTACTCGTTGATGTGCTGGGGAAAAATCCGGCCTCAACTTTTGTGATTATTGATGAGGTGGAAACCGACAACTGGGGTGTCGGCGGGCAGACCGTGACAAAACTGCGCGCCGGTGCGAAGAAATAATCATGCCGGTACGAAATTTGTCAGCCCTGTTACAGGATGTTCAGCCGGAAGGTTTTGCCACGGCATTTTACTTCACCGGTGCAGGTTGTGACCTTCCGGACGGAGCAGCACACGGCGGGCTGAGCAAACACGACAGCACACCGGTCACACCGGATACCCCGGTGCGGATCGCCAGCAATACCAAAACCTTTACGGCAGCGGCAGTATTGCGCCTGTATGAACAGCAGAAACTCAGTCTCAGTTCACCTGTCGCACCACTGCTTTCCCCGCAGTATGTCCGCAGGCTGACAGAGGCGGGTTATGATCTGAACGCCATCACCGTACTGCATCTGCTCAGTCACAGCAGCGGGCTGTATGACCATGCTGATGAAAAATATATCCGCGACGTACTGGCTGACCCGGGGCACCTCTGGACACGGGATGAACAGATCCGCCTGTATGTCAGCCGGGGTTATCCGCTGATGAAACCGGGTCTTTGTTATCTGTATTCTGATACCGGATATCTGCTTTTGGGGGATATTATTGAGCGGGTCACACAGCTGCCGCTGGCACAGGCTGTCCGGCAGTTGCTGCGCTTTGATATGCCGGGCATGGGCTCCGCTTACTGGGAACTGGAAGAACCGGTCCCGGCCGGTCTTCCGCCGCGGGCACATCAGTATCTCGGCAATACCGACGGGGATACCATCAGCCCGACAATGGATCTTTGGGGCGGCGGCGGGCTGATTATGTCCGTAAGCGCCCTCGCCGTTTTTATGGCGAATTTGTTTGAGGGACGTATTTTTGATAAACCGGAAACCCTTGAAATCATGATGAAACAAGGCAGCCATGACGGTGCGGAAGAGTACCGTTGCGGTGTGATGGTCACAGAGCGGGACGGGCAGACGCTCTGGTATCATTTGGGATTCTGGGGAACCGCCGCTTATTATCACCCGCAGAAAAAAATTGCGGCGGCGGGATTTGTGAATAACCGGGATACCCGGCCGTGGCTGATGAATCTGCTGGAAAGCAGCTTGTGTCAGGACGATGAATAGTCATAAAAAAAGGGTATCTTACAGATACCCTTGAGATTGCTGACAAAGCAGGATAAAACGTGGTTTTTCCTGCTTTGTGTTATCAGTCGAAAATCAATAAATTGATTTTCCTGGTTTATTTTTTACAACCTCTGTCGGTCGTCGCCAACCCCTGCGGGTTTGGCAACGGCCTGAA
The DNA here is from genome assembly GCF_019242955.1 of Morganella morganii. Taxonomy (GTDB): domain Bacteria; phylum Pseudomonadota; class Gammaproteobacteria; order Enterobacterales; family Enterobacteriaceae; genus Morganella; species Morganella sibonii. Next base: position 238,979 of record NZ_CP066129.1, on the reverse strand, counting down.
GGGTATCTTTCAGATACCCTTTTATTTCATATCGTTACCAAATTCAGGCACTGACACCGTCGGTGTTATTATCTGCCGCCGGTGGCTCGGTATTACCGTTTTGCCCGCCTTTTTTAGCCGGAGCCTGAACCGGTGCTGCCGGTTTCACCGCCGGTGACGGCTCTGCTGCCTCCGGGGTTACTGCCTGTGCTTTAGCCTGCTCTGCTGCGGCTTTCTCTGCCGCTGCCTTTTCCGCAGCAGCTTTTTCAGCCAGTTCGGCATCAGCCGCAGCCTGTTTTTCCGCCGCTGCAACGGCTTTCTCCGGATGCATTATCTTATCAAACTGCGCGCGCAGCTGATCCACATTCATTTCTGTCTCGCCTTTAGGCTGAGTAAAGAAGAATGCGGTATCCTGCTCTAAAATCGCATGAATTTCGGTATTCAGAACTTCCGGTGTCAGGTTATTCAGAAATGCCTGACGCAGACGCTGATACTGTTCCGGCGGAATATCAATGATATTACTCTGCTGGGACATCAGACGCTGGTTGATCAGAATATCGCTGGTGGTACGGGCATAGATAGCAAACAGCTGCTGAAGCTGGGCCTGTTTCATGGCAATCAGAGCATTGAAATTCTCCGCAGAAATACCTTTCTCTTTCAGAACAGCGAGTTCACCCGCCAGCTCCGGAACAATCCCCGGCATTTTTTCATTCGGTGCACGCAGGCTGAGCATGCAACTGGCACGCTGGTACTGCATCCGGCAATCCATGTTCATCGCCATGAATTTTTCATTTTTCCTGCCGATGCCCTGCTGTAATGAACCGAAAATTGCTTCGCGGGCAAGGTCATTTAACCAGTAACGGTTCAGTGCCTCCGAATCTTTGACAGAAGACCAGTTCAGATCCCAGACCAGTGCCAGCATGTCGTCTTTCTGGTTTTCATTTACGGCATGGACTGAGCGCGGTTTCATCCGCGGCAGTGTGGCCACACTGACCGGTGCCTGACGTTTGCCTTCCAGGGAACCGAATGCTTTGCTGATACCCTCTTCCAGCGCACGTTTATCAACCGGGCCGGCGACATACAGTGTCGCCATATCCGGCGTGTACCAGCGCTGATAGAAGTTACTCAGCGCTTCGATATCAATTTTTCCCGCAGGCGGCGGCACCGGGTCAAACCCCTGCAGAGTGGTGCCTTTTATCCGGGCGCGCCAGATAGGATCATTGATATTCGGCGGATAGGTGGCGACAGGTGAATCCGGTGCGGCCAGAGCGGCGGCAACGGTTTCCTGATTAAAAATTCCGTGACCGGAGACATCCGCCATCCAGCTCAGTGCCGCTTTCAGCACCTCCGGATTATTATTCGGCAGGCTCAGGTTATAAAGTGTGAAATCATAAGAAACAATCGCCGGCGGCAGTGGCATATCCGGGCTGATCCCGTTACGCAGCAGGTTAGATAACTGCTGTGTGTTCAGGCTCTGACTGTTGAACATAACCACTTTCGGAATGAGATAAGCAAACCCTTTTTCAGCCGGTTTTTCCATCATGGAGCCGGTCTGAACAGAAAGACGCATCTGAATACGATCATTCGGGCGTTGTGGCGTCTGAAGCAACTGCCAGCTGAATCCGTTTGCCAGTTTCCCCTGCTGCCATGCAGGGTCCGGCTGCAGAGCTTCTGCGTGTAACTGAGATGTGACGGCAATCAGGACGCCACCGAGTAAAACACGTAAATAAGAGCGTTGCATGCTAACCTCTTTTAATATGAATCCCTGGTATGCCTTCTTCTGAGGTTTACCACTGATGCCGGAAATACTGCTATGTCAGACGATACGCACAGGCAAAACTGACCGGCTTCCGGGACGTCCCTTTGATTCGTCTGGGTTTAGACAGCAAACCGTCCGGGAAGTTTTATGATGACCCTGATTTATGTTTGTTCACCTGGTTCCGGTACCCCTTCGCCAGCAAACCGAGTTCATCATCCTCATGATATGCCGAACAACTGAGCTGCTCCGCAGGCTCATCACTGTTCAGTTCACAGGCCATATTACGCAGCGGCCGCACGATCAGGCGGTTAATACACCAGCTTATTGCGATCACCAGCACCAGTGCCAGTAACAGATAACTGGTCACCATCAGTGCCACGATATTCATCGCGAAGTGGTATATGCGGTTATCATCCACCTGAAGAATGAGATAACCCTGCGGGGGTTTCCCGGTATGTGCCACGCCGTAAGCGTAAAGCGGCACCTGAATTTCAACCGGTATCCCGAAAATCATTTTTGCTGCGCCGGGAATAGGACGGTGTGTGGCAAAATCCAGGCTTATCACCTGAACATTTTCCGGCGTCATCACAATCGCGCGTCCTAAAATCCCGCTGGCCCGTAATGTTATCAGCGTCGATTTTACAGCGTTTAAATCTGACCCTAACAAAGCATCTGCCAGCGGTTTCCTGACCTGTACTGACGAGTTATAAAGCTGATTAATGTAATCCGCTTTTCGCTGTTGTATCAGATGTGATAACAGAAGCGTCATAAAAAGTGCGATAGTCACCAAAGTCACCGCAGCGACAACTGACATCTGTTTGATAGTCAGTGACTTTCTGACTTTTACACGCATATTCCACGCCTTTCGTTACAATTCAGTTATCACATCTTTCGTCGTACGCAGTGATTATACGTCATCATTATGCTTTGTGCTGATCTAATCTCACCCCTCAGACAGCAAAAAGCGATAACGGAGCCCTCCATTATCGCTGTTTGTGTTCAGTTAAAACATATTTTTCTGTAATTTCCGGTAAAACAGAATGTTATGCAGATGTTTTTGCCTGTTCTTCCCTGTCCGCCGCAAAACAGGCAATCAGCTGTCCGCCGTAGGATTTCAGCTCCGGGCGGAACTGGGTGCAGGTGCCGAACGCATGACGGCAGCGGGCGGCAAAAGCGCATCCCGGCGGCGGATTCAGCGGGCTCGGCAGTTCACCGGTCAGTTTTATCCGCTCGCGGCGCTGCGCCGGATTCAGCCGTGGTGTTGCGGATAACAATGCCTGTGTGTAAGGATGGCGCGGATTCTCAAAAATCTGCGCTTTAGTGCCTTTTTCCACACAACGCCCCAGATACATGACCATCACATCATCCGCGATATGCTCCACCACGGATAAATCATGCGAAATAAACACATACGACAAGCCCAGCTCATCCTGGAGATCCATCATCAGATTCAGCACCTGAGCACGGACTGACACATCCAGCGCCGATACCGGCTCATCGGCAATCACCACATCCGGGTCCAGCATCAGACCCCGGGCAATCGCAATACGCTGGCGCTGACCGCCGGAGAACATATGCGGATAACGGCTGTAATGTTCGGTTTTCAGACCGACTTTCGCCATCATCGCCAGCACCTTCTCTTTTCGCTCCGCCGCACTGAGTGATGTGTTGATAATCAGCGGCTCTTCCAGAATCTGCCCGACTTTTTTACGCGGATTGAGCGAACCGTACGGGTTCTGGAACACAATCTGAATTTTCTGCCGCCGCAGTTTCTCCGCATGTTTATCCGCCACCAGCAGATCCTGCCCCTGATAAAACAGTTCCCCGCCGGTCGGTTTTTCAATCATGGTCAGCAGACGACCGAGTGTCGATTTACCGCAGCCGGACTCCCCGACCACTGCCAGGGTCTTTCCCCGGTTCAGATCAAAAGATACGCCGTCAAGGGCTTTCACCATCCGTTCCGGTGAGAAAAAACCTTTTTTCACCGGATAATATTTTTTCAGATCACTGACATGTAACAGAGGCTGTGTGGTTTCACTCATGGCCCGGTCTCCCTTCATCATCCAGCGGGGTATGACATTTCACCTGACGCGCCCCGACAGTACGCAGTTCCGGTTCCGTGCTGCGGCATAAATCCGTGGCATACGGACAGCGCGGGTTCAGCAGACAGCCTTCCGGCCGGTCATATTTTCCGGGCACAACGCCCGGCAGTGATGCCAGCCGGCTCTTGTTACCGGCAAATTCCGGCAGCGCCCGTAACAACGCCTGAGTATACGGGTGACGCGGCGCGCGGAAGATATCCGACGCCTTACCGGACTCCGCCACCTGCCCCGCATACATCACAATAATGTGATGAGCGGCTTCCGCCACCAGCGCAAGGTCATGGGTGATCAGCACCAGCGCCATGTTTTCCTGCTGCTGCAATTCCAAAAGCAATTCAATAATTTGTGCCTGAATAGTCACATCCAGCGCCGTTGTCGGCTCATCCGCAATCAGCAGCTTCGGACGGCAGGCTATCGCCATGGCAATCATCACCCGCTGGCTCATCCCGCCGGACAACTGATGCGGATACACATCCAGCCGCGATTTCGGATCAGGGATACCGACCAGTGTCAGCAGATCGATAGTCCGCTGTAACCGGGTTTTCCGGTTGCCGCCCTGGTGAACTTTCAGGGCTTCCATAATCTGATACCCCACGGTATAGCAGGGATTGAGGCTGGTCATCGGATCCTGGAAAATCATCGCCACATCCGCACCCACCAGCTCGCGCCGTTCTTTTTCTGAGATGGTCAGCAGATGGCGGCCGTCAAATTCCAGGTTCTCCGCCATCACACGGCCCGGAAAATCAATCAGCCCCATAATCGCCAGTGAACTGACGGATTTACCGGAACCGGATTCACCGACAATCCCGAGCACCTCGCCTTCCTCAACCTGATAACTGATCCGGTCAACGGCGCGGAATGGCATCTCTTTTTCACCGAAGTGAACAGATAATTTATCAACTGTTAATAACGCCATGTCTGCACCTCTACTGCTTAAGCTTAGGATCAAGGGCATCACGCAATCCGTCGCCCATCAGGTTAAACGCCAGTACCGTCAGTAAAATCGCCAGGCCCGGGAAGGTCACCACCCACCACGCGCTTTGCGTAAACTGTAAAACATCGGACAGCATGGTTCCCCACTCCGGTGTCGGCGGCTGTGCGCCCATCCCGAGGAAACCTAATGCTGCCATGTCCAGAATAGCGTTGGAGAAACCCAGCGATGCCTGCACAATCAGCGGTGCCAGACAGTTCGGCAGAATATTGACAAACATCTGGCGCACCGGGCCTGCCCCCGCCACCGCAGAGGCGGTCACATAGTCACGGCTCACTTCCGTCAGCACCGCCGCGCGGGTCAGACGGATATAGTGCGGCAGTGCCACAAAAGTCAGTGCCAGCGAGGCGTTAACAATCGACGGGCCGAAAATCGCCACCAGCACCAGCGCCAGCAGCAGGCTCGGCAGTGCCAGCATAATATCGACGATACGCATGATCAGAGCATCAACCCAGCCGCCGAAATACCCGGCCGCCAGACCAATCACCACACCCAGCAGCAGCGATAACGCCACCACCAGACAGCCGACCAGCAGTGAAAGCCGGGCACCGTACATCAGGCGTGACAGAATATCGCGGCCGATATCATCAGTACCGAGAATAAACTGCCATGAACCACCCTCCTGCCAGACCGGCGGCTGTAATAAATGGTCACGGAACTGCTCATCCGGCAGATGCGGGGCGAGCAGCGGGGCAAAAACAGCGATCAGCAGCATCGCCAGGATATAAATCAGACCGATCAGCGCGCCTTTATTGCGCCGGAAGTAGTGCCAGAATTCACGCAGCGGGGAAAGCGGCTCAGGCGCGCGGGTCACGGTAGTATTTGTCGTCTCAGACATTGTGCGCTCCTGTTATTTTTTATGACGAATACGCGGGTTAACGACGCCGTAGAGTAAATCCACGCACAGGTTAACCAGAATAATCAGAATGGCGATCAGCAGAACGCCGCCCTGCACAACCGGATAGTCGCGACGCTGAAGAGCATCAATCAGCCAGCGGCCGATACCGGGCCAGGAAAAGATAGTTTCGGTCAGAATCGCGCCGGCCAGCATTACGCCGACCTGTAAGCCGATAACGGTCACCACCGGCAGCAGCGCGTTGCGCAGTGCATGCACCACAATCACACGGAGGCGGCTCAGCCCTTTGGCACGGGCGGTACGGATATAGTCCTCACCCAGCACTTCCAGCATCGCCGAGCGGGTCATACGGACAATCACCGCCAGCGGAATAGTACCGAGCACAATGGACGGCAGAATAAGATGCATCACGGCATCATGGAAATCGCCGTCCTCACCCCAGATCAGAGTATCAATCAGCATAAATCCGGTCAGCGGCTGGCTGTCATCCAGGAACACGCTGTCTGATAAGCGCCCTGACACCGGTGTCAGATCGAGATTCACCGACACCAGCATGATCAGCATGATGCCCCACCAGAAAATCGGCATCGAATAACCGGTCAGGGAGATCCCGATAGCGGTGTGATCAAAGACCGAGCCCCGTTTAACTGCCGCCAGCACCCCGACAGGGATCCCGACCGAGATAGCGAAAATCATGGCGCAGGCCGCGAGTTCCAGCGTGGCTTTAAAGCGGGGGACAAATTCATCCCATACCGGCTGGCGGCTCTTCAGAGAGAGGCCGAGGTCACCGTGCAGGACACCATTGATATAATGAAGGTACTGTTTCCAGTATGGCTGATCCAGCCCCAGAGCCGCCATCAGCTGTGCGTGGCGTTCAGGGGAGATCCCCCGCTCACCCGCCATGATAGTGACCGGGTCTCCCGGGATCAGATGAACAAATATAAACGTCAGTAACGTAATACCGATAAATGTCGGTATTACCATCCCGACACGCCGGAGGATAAATTGCAGCATATCCCTGTTTCTCTTGTAATGGCCGCTGACAGCGCTCAGGTCATAAGACCGGACGAAAGGGAGGACTTTCCCTTTATACTCACACGATGAATAATATTGTTTTAATTATGTGTTCTGCGTCGTCCGTGCAATGCGGTTCGATACAGGGTTGCCGCCTCCGGGAGGAGGCGGCAGACCGGTAACACTGATTTCCGGTTTACTTATTTTTCGATAGAGACATTGTCAAAGTGGTGTTTACCCAGCGGGTCCACCACATAGCCTTTCACTTCTTTGCGAACCGGCTCAAACACGGTGGAGTGGGCAACGATCAGCGCAGGTGCCTGATCTTTCATCACCACCTGAGCCTGTTCATACAGCTTGGCGCGCTCTTTCGGGTCAGCCGTGGTGCGTGCCGGCTGAATGATGTTTTCAAAGGACTGATCACACCATTTCGAGTAGTTCGACCCCTGCTCTTTGGCCGCACAGCTGAAGAGTGTGGCGAAGAAGTTATCCGGATCCCCGTTATCACCGGTCCAGCCCATCATGACGGTCTGAGGCTCACCCGCTTTCGCGCGCTTGAGGTACTCACCCCACTCATAGGTCACAATCTTGGCTTTCACGCCGACTTTCGCCCAGTCTGCCTGGATCATCTCAGCCATACGGCGGGCATTCGGGTTATACGGACGCTGAACCGGCATCGCCCACAGGTCGATCTCAAAGCCGTTTTCCATGCCCGCTTCTTTCAGCAGTGCTTTGGCTTTTTCCGGATCATACGGATAGTCTTCGATACCGTTGTTATAACCCCACATGGTCGGCGGGATCAGGTTTTTTGCTTTCTGGCCAGCACCCTGATAAACCGCGTCAATGATGGCATCTTTATTAACGGCCATATTCAGTGCCTGACGGACTTTGACGTTATCCAGCGGTTTTTTCGTGACGTTATAGGAGAGATAGCCGACGTTCAGGCCCGGCTGCTCTTTCAGGACAATATTTTTATCCGCACGCATACGCTCCAGATCAGCCGGATTCGGATACGGCATCACCTGGCACTCATTTTTCTGTAATTTAGCGTAGCGGACAGAAGCGTCCGGGGTGATGGAGAAGACCAGACGGTCAATTTTCGGTTTACCGTTCCAGTAATCATCATTAGCTTTATACAGGATACGGGAGTCTTTCTGGTACTGCTGTAACACAAATGGCCCTGTACCGATCGGGTTCAGATCCACTTTCTCCGGCGTACCGGCTTTCAGCATCTGATCAGCATATTCTGCGGAGAGAATTGAGGCGAAGTCCATCCCGAGGTTGGCCAGGAATGGCGCTTCAGAGCGGCTCAGCTGAAAACGGACGGTGTTGTCATCGACTTTCTCAACTTTGTCGATAATTTTGTCCATATCCATACCGCTGAAATATTCATAACTGCCGCCGGATACTTTGTGATACGGGTTATCCGGGTTTTTCTGACGATCGAAAGTAAAGATCACATCATCCGCATTTAAATCGCGGGTTGGTTTAAATTCCTTGCTGCTGTGGAATTTCACCCCTTTCCGCAGGTGGAAAGTATAGGTTTTCCCGTCTTCGCTCACTTCCCAGGATTCAGCCAGACCCGGCTCCAGCTCTGTCGTACCGGCCTTAAACTCCACCAGCCGGTTATACAGCGGCACAGAGCTGGCATCATAGGTGGTTCCTGAGGTGAACAACTGCGGGTTAAATCCTTCCGGTGATCCCTCAGAACAAAAAACCAGTGTTCCCGCCGCATTGACGCTTGCTGACACCGCCAGGGCAACCAGTGTAATGCCCAGCTTCGCTAATCCTGTCTTACGTTTGGCGCTTCTCATCATCATTATCTCCGCCTGTCGTTGAATGTCGTGTTTGCTCTGTCGTCCGGCAGCGCCGGACCACAGATTTCAGTTTGTTTATTATTTTCTGACACTTCACTAAATCAACTGTCACAGAGGCAGTCAATACTATTGACTATGGATGATGACTACACATAAAACACATAAATCAAACGTTTTAATAACAAAAACAGCTAAAATGTTTGAGCAGGCGCACACCTGAGCATTTATTCACCTGCCCGGTAAAACGTTCACAGAATAAACAGCTGACAAAAATTATCCGGATTTTGTGACTGAATGCTTAATTACTGCGCGATTATTTTGTCTGATATCATTGTCACAGTGTTTTCCGTTGCACCTTTTGCCACGTTTGCCGCTGTAATCCGCTTCCGGCCTGATATACAGCGGAACTATCACGCAATGAAAGCAATTATCGTCAGTAGCTGACACTAACCGAGATCCCGCCCACCGGGGAAAATGCCCGCACACCCTCAGCCTCTTTCAGCGGCATACCGGCAAAAACCTGATAGCTCAGCGACTTGTAAAATCCCTTAATCCCGGTTTCAACACCCGCCAGGCCGTGTGACCGGGTTCCTCCGGACATCTTAACGCCGGGAAGTGCGGCATCCGCTGCCAGATACAGATTATGCCCCGGTAATACCTGCTGCCAGACCACTTCATTGCGGCTGATAAATGCCCGCGCAGAACTCATACTGTGGGAAAACGGATAACCGCGGACCGAATAGCGGCCGCTCAGCGATTCATAATCCATCTCATCCGCTTTATCCGCATTAACAGAGCCGCGCATCACATTTTCATAATAAAATGACTGACCGGCCAGACGGAACGGCACTGTCAGTGTTGTTTCCGCGATCAGCTGCCGGGTATGTTTCAGTTTTTTTTCTGTTACCGGCAAAGCACCAAAACGGTTCAGTGAATGTTTATACTGAACCTGATACTGAAGGGTGAAGGCCGGATGATGCCAGCGATGATTCAGCCCGGCGTTCCAGTAAACAGAACGACGCTCAGGTAATATCAGCGGCGAATGCCCGAGCGTAACCTGCCGGGTTACCGCAGAAATGCCGCTGCTGAGGGTGACATCATGCGCCGGGGTCAGCAACAATTTGCGGCCGAGATTCAGATCCAGTGTTTTACTGCGGGTAAAATAGTCCAGTGATCCCCGGTACACCGGGTATTGCTGCTTTTGTTCACTGTAACTGCCGCCTGCCGTAAATTCCCAGTGCCGGAAAGGGATTCGGTACTGACCATAAATAAATTTCACACCGGCAGAATGATCGCGGTCCATATCCCGCAACGCATAAATAAACAGACGATCATACAACTGCAACGGGTTCTCAATACTGAGCCGGTTACTTATCTGACTGCTGCCGGTTGACGGGCTGCCGTAATTGTTAACTTCAAACGAGCCGTTTATGCTGCGTTTTTTCTGCTGTGTAATCGTGATCACACTATTACCGGGATTCAGCGGATCGGGTTCCACTGCCGCCTGAGCCCCCAGTCCGGGCAATTGATTCAGATGTGTCATCCCCAGTTCGGTATCGCGGATATTCAGTTGCCCGTCAGACCGCTGCGGAAAAATCAGATTCAGACCGAATCGTGTATCCCCGCTTTCCTTATCGCGGTAACCGCTCAGATAACCGGGTTGATAGTGGAGTGTCAGCGTACCGTCACTGACATTCTGCGGCGGCACACTGATTTGTGCCGTAATAAACCCGGCCTCGTGCACCGCTGACTCCAGCTCAATAACCGCTTCCGCCATCTGTTCTGATGTCAGACAGTGCCCGGTAACGTTCTTTTCAAATTGATCCGCCAGATAAGATGGCCCGATTAATTCCCTCTGCTCAATCACCACCTCTGACAGTATGGCGCAGGATGCCGGAGAAACCGCAGAAGAAGTGTATGTGCTGCCCCATGCACAGCCACTGGCTGCCATCGCAACAGCAGCGATTGTTTTTTTTATCATGTATCCGTCCGTCTGATGAAATCCTTTTCAGCGGGCAGTAAAACGGATAACAGAAAACAGAGATATCAAAAAAGCGGCGTAATTTTTGAAAGGAACAGACAGAGGAAAATGCAGGATGCTGAAAAGCAAAAAACCCTGCTGTAAAAGCAGGGTTTTTCTTAATATGGTCGGCGAGATAGGATTCGAACCTACGACCCACTGGTCCCAAACCAGTTGCGCTACCAAGCTGCGCTACTCGCCGAAAGCGGGATGGATATTACTGCCGGAAAGGATAAACGTCAAGAGCTGAAACCGGAATTTTTTGTTTTTCGCCACATTATTTTTGTTTCGCCGGTTTATCCGCCAAATTTCTGTTTTTTATCCTCTTATCGGTAAACGATATGTTTTTTATTTGCTATCGGAATGCTGAAAACTGACAAAAAATAACCACTCTGTTCATATCTCCTGTCAGCGACTTTATTTATCCTGCCCGTGGATTTTATATCTCAACAACAACCAGGGAGTGGTTATGCAAAAAATAGTGAAGTTATCTGTTATCAGTAGTGCCCTTTTACTCAGCCAGTTCGCCTCCGCGGCAAATATTGACGTTAATCCTGCGTCTGCAGAAACAACTAAAGTCGTCCGCCAGGGAAATACTACGACCATTAATGTCGCACCGGCAAATACACACGGCATTTCTTATAACGCCTATGATAAATTTAATGTCGGGAAAAACGGTGTGGTTTTTAATAACCGCGAGTCTGACGCCGATATGATTATCAATGAAGTACTGTCAAATGAAAAATCACGACTGCACGGCCATATGCGTGTTGACGGTAAAAACGCACATCTGATTATTGCCAACCCGAACGGTATTGCCTGTAACGGGTGCAGTGTATCCGGTGCAAAAAAGCTGACATTGGTTGCCGGAAAAACCGGGATCACGCCGGAAGGTGAATTACTGGGTTATTATGATAATACAGGCTCCGTTTACTTTAATAAAATTAACAATAAAGCATTTTCATCAGTTCAGAGACTGGCCGTGATTGCCGGTAATATTAACTTTCGCGACAGTGAAGTCCTGACACCAAATCTGACTTTATTTGCCGGCCATGAATTAGTGAAATATACACCTCATCAGATACGTGACCTGGAAGCACTTCAGAGTAACAGCAAACAGACAGGTAAAGTAACTATCCTCTACGGCAGCCGGATTAAAACAGATGATATGCATATCAGTACAAATAATACTAAGGTAAGAAACCACGGTGAAATTGAAACCGGCCCGATAGGTGACCCGAAGACACAGAGTTATATGAACAGTCAACTGACAATAGACCTGGCGAATTCAACACTGACGAATGGCAGCAAAGGTATTATCCGTACCACCAAAATCGACTCTATACTGGATAACAGCATAATAACCAACAATGGTAACATTCAGGTTGACGGCGGCCATAAAATGGACGTTATTAACCAGGCTATTATTGATAATAAAGGCCATATGTCGGCAACTGCCACACACATCCGGGGATCAGGAAGTACCAACACCGGGATAGGTATTAATAATCATGGTCGTATGTCAGGCAATTTATTTGTCAAGACCAATCAAATTTCATTTAACAATAAAAAGTATCTGGAATCACCTAATATCTCAACCGACAGTGATGTTCTGGTCTATATTAATAATGGTAAAATAATAAATGGCACATCCGGGTTCAAAGCCTACGAGCTTTACCATTCCGGTAACGGGGAAATTTAATCTGCGCCGGTATTCGAATATGAAATAAAAAAACCACTTCCGTAAAAAATAAAGCCCGGCAACGCCGGGCTTTTCACTTTTTAGCTGATTACTGTTTTCAGCCGGTTACTGCAACAGCGAAATATCCGCAACACCCAGGAACAGGTTGCGCAGTTCATTTAATAATGTCAGACGGTTGCGGCGGATGTTGTCATCCTTATCCATCACCATCACACTATCAAAGAACGCATCCACTGATTCGCGCAGAGAAGCCAGTTCAGTCAGCGCTTCCTGATATTTGCCTTCCGCATAAAGCGGAGCCAGTTGGGTTTTCAGGTCAGTCACATACGCAGCCAGACGGATCTCTTCCGGTGCATTCATTAATGACGCCAGAACCGTATCATTCAGTACATCATCACTCTTCGACAGAATGTTAGATACACGCTTATTGGCTGCGGCCAGGGCAGCTGCTTCGTCCAGCGTGCGGAAGTGAGTGACCGCTTTCATACGGGCATCAAAGTCCGCAGGGCGGGTCGGACGGCGCGCCAGAACCGCCTGGATAGTATCAATCGCAAAACCCTGCTCCTGATACCAGGCACGGAAACGGCCTAACATAAAGTCAACCACGTCAGTGACCACATTCGCGTTCGTCAGCTTATCGCCATACAGACGAACCGCTTCCTGTGTCAGCGTTTCCAGGTCGAGGTTGTAACCTTTCTCAACGATGATACGCAGCACACCAAGCGCGGCACGACGCAGTGCAAACGGGTCTTTGTCCCCTTTCGGATGCTGGCCGATACCGAAGATCCCCGCCAGGGTATCCATTTTATCGGCAATCGCCAGTGCATCAGACACCGGCGTTGACGGCAGGTTATCACCGGCATAACGCGGCTGATACTGCTCTTTCAGTGCCAGCGCCACGTCTTCGGATTCACCGTCATGGCGTGCATAGTGCATCCCCATCACACCCTGGGTGTCAGTGAATTCAAAGACCATGTTGGTCATCAGGTCGCATTTGGCCAGCAGACCCGCGCGGGTGGCGTGATTCACATCCGCACCAATCTGCCCGGCAATCCAGCCTGCAAGCGCTTCAAGGCGATCGGTTTTATCACGCAGTGTGCCCAGCTGCTGCTGGAACAGGACGGTGCTCAGACGCGGCAGGTTATCTTCCAGACGTTTTTTGCAGTCAGTTTTAAAGAAGAATTCAGCATCTGCCAGACGCGGGCGAACCACTTTTTCGTTCCCGCTGATGATCTGTACCGGGTCAGAAGACTCGATGTTAGCGACAAAGATAAAGTTCGGCATCAGGTTGCCGTTTTTGTCGTAAACAGGGAAGTACTTCTGGTCACCTTTCATGGTGTAAACCAGCGCTTCTGACGGAACTTCGAGGAATTTTTCCTCGAATTTTGCTGTCAGCACAACCGGCCATTCCACCAGCGAGGTGACTTCCTCCAGCAGGCTGTCAGTCAGATCAGCCACGCCGCCCAGTGCCTGCGCGGCTTTTTCCGCGTCACGTTTAATCATGGCTTTACGGGCATCGTAATCCGCCATCACTTTACCGCGGGTTTCCAGAATAGCCGGATATTCATCCGCATGCGCGATAGTGAATTCCGCTTCACCCATAAAACGGTGACCACGGATAACGCGGTCAGAAGTGATCCCCAGGACTTCACCCGGAATAACATCCGCCCCCATCAGCATCGTGACAGTATGAACCGGACGCACAAAGTGAGTTTCTTTATCACCCCAGCGCATCAGTTTCGGGATTGGCAGTTTTGCCAGCGCACGGCTGACCATACCGGCCAGTAATTCTTTGGCGTTGTTCCCTTTTTCCACCGCGCGGTACAGCAGCCATTCACCTTTATCAGTGACCATGCGATCCGCCTGATCAACGGTGATCCCACAGCCGCGGGCCCAGCCTTCCGCCGCTTTGGTCGGTTTGCCTTCGGCATCAAATGCCTGAGCAATCGCGGGGCCGCGTTTTTCCACTTCGCGATCAGCGGCAGATTCCGCCAGACCGGCAATTTTTACCGCCAGGCGGCGCGGCGCGGCGTACCAGGTCACATCACCGTGAGTCAGGTTAGCCGCGGCCAGTTCTGCGGTCAGGTTAGCCGCAAAAGATTCAGCAAGAGAACGAAGCGCCTTCGGCGGTAACTCTTCTGTGCCGATTTCCGTCAGGAAAGTCTGTTGTGTCATGACAGCCTCTTAGTTCTTTTTACACATCGGGAAGCCCAGTGCCTCACGGGAGGCATAGTAAGCTTCGGCAACGGCTTTGGTCAGGGTACGGATACGCAGGATATAACGCTGACGTTCTGTCACCGAAATCGCTTTACGCGCATCAAGCAGGTTGAAAGAGTGAGCCGCTTTCAGAATACGTTCGTAGGCCGGTAACGGCAGCGGGGTTTCCAGTGCCAGCAGTGCCTGCGCTTCTTTCTCATACTGTTCAAAACAGGTGAATAAGAAATCTACATCCGCGTATTCAAAGTTATACGTGGATTGCTCAACCTCGTTCTGATGATAGATATCACCATAGGTGGTTTTACCCAGCGGGCCGTCACACCAGACCAGATCATAAACGCTGTCCACGCCCTGGATGTACATCGCCAGGCGCTCCAGACCATAAGTGACTTCCCCGGTAACCGGTTTGCACTCCAGGCCGCCGACCTGCTGGAAGTAAGTGAACTGAGTGACTTCCATCCCGTTCAGCCAGACTTCCCAGCCTAATCCCCAGGCACCCAGCGTCGGGTTTTCCCAGTTATCCTCAACAAAACGAATGTCATGAACCGTCGGATCAATACCCAGCTCTTTCAGCGAGCCGAGATACAGTTCCTGGATGTTATCCGGAGACGGTTTGATGATGACCTGAAACTGATAATAGTGCTGCAGGCGGTTCGGGTTTTCCCCGTAACGGCCGTCCGTCGGACGACGGGATGGCTGCACATAGGCCGCCGCAATCGGCTCCGGCCCTAACGCTCTCAGACACGTCATCGGGTGTGAAGTGCCGGCGCCGACTTCCATGTCCAGTGGTTGAACAATGGTACAGCCCTGGCGCGCCCAGTAATCCTGTAATGTCAGGATAAGACCCTGGAAGGTTTTGGTATCAAACTTTTGCATGTTGGATCCGCACGCGAGAAAATGAATAATAAAATAAAAGTCATTCAGTATACCCTCTGACCGCCTGACTATACAGCGCTTCTCTGATCTTTTTCCGCCCGGATCGAAAAACCGGGAACATCCCCGTTTACATGGATATTTATCCAGTATAAATTAATGAAAACGCCGTCTTCCGGGAGAACTTAAATGCCAATATCCGCTGCTGCTCAGACCCGCTGTGCCTGGGTTACTGATGATCCGCTCTATATTCAGTACCATGACACGGAATGGGGTGTCCCCGAGCGGGATAATCACAAGCTGTTTGAAATGATCTGCCTGGAGGGCCAGCAGGCTGGGCTTTCCTGGCTGATGATCCTCAAAAAGCGTGAAAATTACCGGCAGGCATTTTTTCAGTTTGATCCGGAAAAAATAGCCGCCATGACAGATGCAGATACCGACAGGCTGATGCAGAACCCCGGCATTGTCCGCCAGCGGGCAAAGATCAATGCCATTATCAGCAATGCCAAAGCGTATCTGGCGATGAGAGAGGCCGGTGAAGATTTCAGTGAATTTTTGTGGGCGTTCACCGGCAACACACCGCAGATTAATCACCATACAGACAGCAGCACAATCCCCGCGGATACCCCGCTGTCTCATACACTGGCGAAAGCGCTGAAAAAACGCGGATTTAAATTCTGCGGGCCGGTTATCTGTTATTCCTTTATGCAGGCCGTCGGTATGATTGATGATCACCTGGCACATTGCCGCTGCCGGTAAAAAAATCCCCGTTATGTGGTAAGAGCATAACGGGGTAAAGGTATAACGAGGACTTTGGATCTGTTAACTGACATCACTGACCGGTATAAAGCACAAGGCATATTTCCCTCACACCGTTCAGTAATGCGTCCCAGTTTACCCGGAAGATCTTCCCGCAATGGCTAAAATAATCCTGTAATTATCATTATGTTAGCGTCAAGAAATCATACTGTTTAATAAATTTCGTCACATTTTCTGACAGATTATTTTGCCGGTTCTGTTAAAACAGTTTCCGTGAATGATACCCTTTGTCTGTAACCTGTGTGTTTCAGCCGGTAACAGAACGCCGGCGGTAAGCAGAAATCCGGATCACACAAAAAAACAAAAACTTCTCAGTACACTCTATTTATGGAATAGTACGCCGGTCGGGTGAAATAATTACCGGTACCCGCCCGCTGTATATGCAGGGATATGTTATGACGCGCAAATATATGATGATAAGCGGATTGCTGGGACTGAGTACGATACTCGGCGGCTGCTCAAGTATTATGACCCGGACCGGCCCGACAGAGGGCTACTATTCCGGCACCAAAAACAGCATCGCGATGTTGCAGGATGACGAAACCGGCTGGGTAATGAAACCGATTGTCGCCATTGACCTGCCTTTCTCTGCTGTGCTCGATACCCTTCTGGCACCGGTCGATTATGCATTCGACGGTAAAGACAACACTGAGTCATCTCCTGCGGAACGGGTAAAACGCCTGGAAGCAGCGGAAACGGCTCATAATTCCCCGGCACCTGCACCACAGAAGTAATCTGCCCGCCGTTACAGCCCGGTATCTGCCACCCAGATCTGCTGCCAGCCATTTGTACGGCGCAGAAATGCCACCCGGCGGTTATCCGGTGAGAACACTACCGCATCTCCTGAAACCGGTTCTGCCGATGGTGCTGTCACCGCCCGGCACACACCGGTTTCTGCACAACACACCATCACCTGCCCTTTGCGGACAAAAGTCAGATACTGCCCGCGGCTGTCCCAGCTGAATGCAGATGCAATACCGTCACTGCCGGAAGTAACCTGACGCGGCTCTCCGCCTTGCGGGGAAATCGTCCACAGCTGAACAATTCCCTGATCGTCCTGCATCAGAAACGCAATTCTGTCACCCTGCGGTGAACTGCGCAGCCAGAAACGCGGCTGTTTTGCCAGCCCCGGGTATTTGCGCTGATGGGTAAACGTCAGACGTGTCTGAATAACACCGGCCGGTGGTGCGGGCATCGTACTGTCTGTTCCCTCAAGCGGCTGATCACCGGCAATGGCATAATCTTCAGGCATTTCCGGTAAATCGAGACGGAAAACCTCCGGGTTCACTTCCCCGTTTTCTGCCCGGGTGTCACCAATAAACGCAATCGCCCGCCGCTGACGGGTACCGTCGGCACGCAGATACCCCTGCTGACCAATCCAGCCCTCTTCATATGCACGACTGATATCATCACTGCCCGGCCGTGGTGCCGGCGTTGTCCGCGATACCACACAACAGAAAAACTCACCGTCATATTCACGCGGGTGATGTTTCCCTGTACATACCGGATGCAGCGGAACCGCCACCGCCACATTGCGCAGATCCTCCGCCGGATCCCGCTCATGCAGGACATGGTCGTTATACGTGAAACTCAGCCATTCCCCGTCCGGACTGAACACATGCACATGTGTTCCGCCGCGCAGAGCGCCGGGCTGATAAGGTGGTGTAATGCAGAAAGCATCAATATTATGTGCGATATCCGGCGCGTCATCGCTGACCATCACCCCCTGACGGTGGTGAAAATCATACTGCCACTGCTGATCCGGATTCAGCGGCCCGCGGATAAAGGCATAACGCACGGGGAGCTGCGGACTGACAGTCACCACACCGGCACAGGCACCGGCGGTTCCCCGGTAGATTTTACGGATCTCCTGTGTATTCACATGAATTTTTTCTATCGTTTCACCGGTAAATGACGATCCCTGAGGCCGGACATCATAAACAAGCCATTGGCTATCCGGCGTCCATATATTAATATTAGTAAGCTGATGATGACGGGGTGTTGTTGTTATCTGATATTCATTCATTAGAGTGATACTCTCTTTTTATACCATCAGTTCGGATAACCTCAGGTAATCCGATTGGGTCAGACTAAAAAAACTCAGTCGAGACTTACGGCTGCGCTGACTATGCTAACCTTCCGATAAACCGGCAATGATAAAACTATGTTACTCAGTATCCTGTACATTATTGGTATTACCGCTGAAGCCATGACCGGTGCTCTTGCTGCCGGCCGCCGTAAAATGGATGTCTTCGGGGTGATTATTATCGCCTCCGCAACCGCTATCGGCGGCGGATCTGTCCGCGATATGCTGCTGGGCCATTACCCGCTGGGCTGGGTCAAACACCCTGAATATATTATTACGGTTGCCTGTGCTGCCGTTATCACTATCTGGGTTGCGCCGATGATGAAACATCTGCGCCGCCTTTTCCTGATCCTGGATGCCATCGGTCTGATGGTATTTTCCATTATCGGCGCCCAGATAGCACTCGATATGAATTACGGCCCGATCATTGCCGCCATTGCCGCCGTTATCACCGGTGTTTTCGGTGGTGTGCTGCGCGATATGCTGTGTAACACCATCCCGCTGGTCTTCCAGAAAGAATTATATGCCGGCATCTCCTTTGCCGCCGCCTGGCTCTATATGGGATTACTGTTCTACACACCGCTGCCCCGCGATGCCGTCATTATTATTACCCTGGTGGCCGGTTTGTCATCCCGGTTAATTGCCATCCGCTACCGCCTCGGGTTGCCGGTCTTCAATTACGAAAACCAGGATTAGCCGTATCCGCCCCGCCCGGAACCGGACAATATCTGCTCCGGTTCCGGTTATCAGCCCTGTTTATCTGTTTTTTCCGGCTATCCCGCACTGTCATGTAATCCGGGAGTTGTACGTACATTTTTATTCCGCCGGAGCGGAAAAATGAAATATCCGTCCTCATCTGACCGGAAAAATAAGAAATTTTCAGCAGATAATCACCTGAACGCTGCATGTCGCTGCGCGTGTGTGTATACTATATACGGGGATTTATTCCCCGAGGCTTTTTCAACCCCCAATCAGACAAGACATCAACAATGACCCAAGGTACGTTATATATTGTCTCTGCGCCGAGTGGCGCGGGAAAATCGAGTCTTATTCAGGCATTACTGAAAACGCAGCCTTTATATGACACCCAGGTTTCTGTTTCGCACACCACCCGCGGTGTCCGCCCGGGCGAAGTGCACGGAGAGCACTATTTCTTCACCACTGAAGATGAATTCAAAAGCATGATCGGCCGTAATGAGTTTCTCGAGCATGCCTGTGTTTTCGGTAATTATTACGGCACCGCCCGTAAAACAGTGGAAGATATTCTGAACTCCGGTGTTGATGTTTTTCTTGATATTGACTGGCAGGGAGCCCGCCAGATCCGGGAACAAATGCCGGCAGCACGCAGTATCTTTATTCTGCCGCCATCCCGCGAAGAATTGCTGCGCCGCCTGCGCGGCCGTGGTCAGGACAGTGACGAAGTCATTGCCGGACGCATGGCACAGGCGGTCAGTGAAATGCAGCACTATGGCGAGTACGATTATCTGATTGTGAACGATGATTTCAATGTCGCGCTGACCGATTTGCAGACCATTATCCGTGCGGAACGTCTGCGTTCAGGTCGCCAGGTTCAGCGACATGATGCTTTAATCGCCAAATTATTGGCACAGTGATACAACTTTCAGTATCATGCCGAGTCATTTATTTATCTGTGGAGTAGCACACCTATGGCACGCGTAACAGTCCAGGATGCAGTAGAAAAAATTGGTAACCGTTTTGACCTCGTATTAGTGGCAGCACGCCGTGCGCGTCAGTTACAGGCCGGCGGCAAAGAGCCTCTGGTTCCGGAAGAAAACGATAAAGTCACCGTGATCGCCCTGCGCGAAATCGAAGAAAATCTGATCAACGGCCAGATCCTTGACGCCCGTGAGCGCCAGGAACAACAGGAGCAGGAAGCTGCTGAAATGCAAGCGGTTTCTGCAATCGCCGAAGGACGTCGTTAAGTTAAGGTAGGTCTGCCTTGTACCTGTTTGAAAGCCTGAACCATATTGTTAAGGATTATCTGCCGAAAGAGCAGATTGATCTGTTAAAACAAGCCTATGTCGTTGCGCGGGATGCTCACGAAGGGCAGACCCGTTCCAGTGGCGAACCGTATATTACCCATCCGGTCGCTGTTGCCTGTATCCTGGCCGAGATGCGTCTCGACCTCGAAACACTGATGGCTGCACTGCTGCACGACGTCATAGAAGATACACCTGCCACCTTTCAGGACATCGAACAACTGTTCGGCACGACCGTTGCCGGGCTGGTGGAAGGGGTATCAAAATTAGACAAACTGAACTTCCGCGATAAAAAAAGAAGCTCAGGCTGAAAACTTCCGCAAGATGGTAATGGCGATGGTAAAAGACATCCGCGTCATTCTTATCAAGCTGGCAGACCGCACGCACAATATGCGCACGCTCGGGTCTTTGCGTCCCGATAAGCGCCGCCGTATTGCGCGCGAAACCCTTGAAATCTACAGTCCTCTGGCTCACCGTCTTGGTATCCACCATATCAAAACGGAGCTTGAGGAGCTGGGATTCGAAGCCCTTTACCCGAACCGCTACCGCGTCATTAAAGAAGTGGTGAAAGCCGCACGCGGCAACCGTAAAGAGATGATCCAGAAGATTTTATCTGAAATCGAAGGACGTCTGACGGAAGCCGGTATCAGTTGCAAAGTCAGCGGGCGGGAAAAACACCTTTACTCCATCTACCGGAAAATGCACCTGAAAGAGCAGCGATTTCACTCGATCATGGACATTTATGCTTTCCGCGTGATTGTGAGTACCGTCGATACCTGCTACCGCGTACTGGGTCAGGTTCACGGCCTGTACAAACCACGTCCCGGCCGCGTCAAAGATTATATCGCTATCCCGAAAGCCAACGGCTATCAGTCATTACACACCTCCCTTATCGGTCCTCACGGGGTGCCGGTGGAAGTGCAGATCCGTACCGAAGATATGGATCAGATGGCAGAAATGGGGGTGGCGGCACACTGGGCTTATAAAGAGCACGGTGAATCCGGCACCACCGCACAGGTGCGTGCTCACCGCTGGATGCAGAGCCTGATAGAACTTCAGCAAAGCACCGGCAACACCTTTGAATTTATTGAGAGCGTAAAATCCGATCTCTTCCCGGATGAGATTTATGTCTTCACCCCGGAAGGCCGGATTGTTGAGCTGCCGACCGGCGCCACGCCGGTGGATTTCGCCTATGCCGTCCATACGGATATCGGCCACTCCTGTGTCGGCGCACGTGTTGACCGCCAGCCGTATCCGCTCTCCCAGCAACTGACCAGCGGACAAACCGTTGAAATTATTACCGCACCGGGCGCAAGACCGAATGCTGCGTGGCTGAACTTTGTTGTCAGCTCAAAAGCCCGGCAAAATCCGTCAGCTGCTGAAAAACCTCAAGCGCGATGATTCCGTCAACCTCGGCCGCCGTCTGCTTAATCATGCCCTCGGTAACGGTCGCAAGATCACCGACATTCCGCAGGAAAATATCAGCCGTGAGCTGGTGCGGATGAAACTGGCCACTCTGGATGATCTGCTGGCGGAAATCGGTCTGGGGAATGCCATGAGCGTGGTGGTTGCCCGTAACCTGCTGAATGAACCGGAAAGTAACACCGAAGAGAACACCACCCGCAAACTGCCGATCAAAGGTGCGGACGGAGTGTTGATCACCTTCGCCAAATGCTGCCGTCCGGTGCCGGGTGACCCGATTATCGCTCATATCAGCCCGGGTAAAGGTCTGGTTATCCACCATGAATCCTGCCGCAATATCCGCGGATATGAAAAAGAGCCGGAAAAATTCATGGCCGTTGAGTGGGACAGCGACATCGACACGGATTTCATTGCTGAAATCAAAGTGGATATGTTTAACCACCAGGGCGCGCTGGCTAACCTGACTGCCGCAATTAATGATGCCAATTCCAGTATTCAGAGCATGAATACCGAGGAGAAAGATGGCCGCGTTTACTGCGCCTTTATCCGCCTGACCGCAAAAGACCGTATCCAGCTTGCGAATATTATGCGTAAAATCCGCATTATGCCGGATGTCCTGCGCGTCAGCCGCAACCGGAATTAATCACACGGTATGAATTCCCAACGTTATGAGCGCATCTGCCGGATGATGGCGATGCGCCAGCCCGACCTCACTCTGTGTCTTGAGGAAGTGCATAAGCCGCACAATGTCTCCGCCGTGATCCGCAGTGCGGATGCCGTCGGTATCCATGACCTGCATGCCGTCTGGCCGGAAAAAATCAAAACCCTGGTCTCTTCCGCCGCCGGCAGCAACAGTTGGGTGAATGTGCATAACCACGATACACTCGGTGATGCCGTGACTCTGCTGAAATCTCAGGGTATGCAGATTCTTGCCACCCATCTGTCTGACAGTGCGGTTGATTTCCGGGCTGTCGATTTTACCCGCCCGACCTGCATTATCATGGGCTCAGAGAAAACCGGCATATCTCAGGAAGCGGTCAGACTGGCGGATCAGCATATTATGATCCCGATGTCCGGCATGGTACAGTCACTGAATGTGTCTGTTGCTGCCGCCGTGATCCTCTATGAAGCACAGCGCCAGCGCGAGGCAGCCGGTCTTTATGAACATCCCCGCTGCGCCCTGGCACAGGATGAACAACAGCGCCTGCTGTTTGAACGCGGCTATCCGGTGCTGGCACAGGTCGCCCGTGAAAAAAAACTGCCCCGTCCGCAGATTGACGAACAGGGCCATATCATTGCGCCGGACAGCTGGTGGGCTGCCATGCAACAGAAGAAACCATCCGCCTGATACGAAACGGAGCAGAAAATGAAAGGTCAACTGCTTGATGCTATCCCACTCACGACTTTGCACGGCGTCGGGGCCGGACAGGCGGGCAAACTGGCCGGTATCGGTCTGCATACCCTTCAGGATCTGCTTTTCCATCTGCCGCTGCGTTATGAAGACCAGACCCGGCTGTATACCATCACCGATCTGTTACCGGGAATTTATGCCACGGTCAGCGGTGAAGTGCTGCGCACCGATGTGGTCTTTGGCCGCAAACGGATGATGACCTGCCAGATAAGCGACGGCACCGGCATCTTAACCCTGCGTTTCTTTAATTTTTCGGCGGCGATGAAAAATGCACTGGCGGCCGGCAAACAGGTCACGGCCTACGGCGAAATCCGGCGCGGCAAAAACGGCCCGGAAATTTTTCACCCCGAATACAAAGTCCGTCAGAGTGATACTTCCGTTGAGTTACAGGAAACACTCACCCCCATCTATCCGACCACCGAAGGTGTCCGCCAGGCCACGCTCCGCAAACTGCTCGATCAGGCGCTGGAGCTGCTCGATACCTGTGCCATCAATGAATTACTGCCGCCGGAACTGACCCGCTCTATGATGAGTCTGCCGCAGGCGCTGAAAACGCTGCACCGGCCACCGGCGGATACACAGCTTGCCGAACTGGAAAGCGGGCAGCATCCGGCACTGAAACGGATTGTGCTGGAAGAACTGCTGGCACATCACCTCAGTATGCTGGCGGTCAGGGCGGGCGCGCAGCGCTACCATGCACTGCCTCTGCCGCCACAGGAGACGCTGAAAAGTCAGTTCCTGGCACAACTGCCTTTCTCTCCGACTAACGCCCAGCAGCGCGTGGTGGCGGAAATAGAGCAGGATCTGGAAAAACCGGTGCCGATGATGCGCCTGATTCAGGGGGATGTCGGTTCCGGGAAAACGCTGGTCGCTGCGCTGGCGGCACTCCGTGCTATCGCACACGGCAAACAGGTCGCGCTGATGGCACCGACAGAGCTGCTGGCTGAACAACATGCCAATACCTTCCGTCAGTGGCTGGAGCCGCTGGGTATCAGTGTCGGCTGGGTGGCCGGAAAACAGAAAGGCAAGGCACGGCTGGCGCAGGAAGAAGCCATTGCCGCCGGTGATGTGGCGATGGTTATCGGCACGCACGCCATATTTCAGGAACATATCCGTTTTCATTCCCTGGCGCTGGTGATTATTGATGAGCAGCACCGCTTTGGTGTCCACCAGCGGCTGGCGTTATGGGAAAAAGGCGAACAGCAGGGATTCCATCCGCATCAGCTGATTATGACAGCCACTCCGATCCCGCGTACCCTGGCCATGACCGCCTATGCGGATCTCGACACCTCCGTTATCGATGAACTACCGCCGGGCAGAACCCCGGTGACCACGGTAGCCATTCCGGACAGCCGCCGCCATGAGATTATCGAACGGGTGCGCAGCGCCTGTCAGGATGAAAAACGCCAGGCCTACTGGGTCTGCACACTGATCGATGAATCTGATTTGCTGGAAGCACAGGCCGCTCAGGTGACGTTTGATGAACTTTCCGCCACTTTGCCGGATCTGCGGGTCGGGATGGTGCACGGCCGCATGAAACCGGCAGAAAAGCAGGCGGTGATGGCGCAGTTTAAGGCCGGAGAACTGGATCTGCTGGTCGCAACCACGGTTATCGAAGTCGGGGTGGATGTGCCGAATGCCAGCCTGATGATCATCGAAAACCCGGAACGGCTGGGCCTGGCGCAACTGCATCAGCTGCGCGGCCGGGTCGGACGCGGCTCTGCAGTCTCCCACTGTGTGCTGCTGTATAAAACCCCGCTGACCCAAACAGCAAAACTGCGTCTTCAGGTACTGCGGGACAGCAACGACGGCTTTGTTATCGCGCAGAAAGACCTCGAAATCCGCGGGCCGGGTGAACTGCTCGGTACACGGCAGACCGGTAATGCGGAATTTAAAGTCGCGGATTTACTGCGCGATCAGGGCATGCTGCCGGAAGTACAGCGTGTGGCACGTCATCTGCACCAGAATTACCCGGAGCAGGCAAAAGCGCTGATCGAGCGCTGGCTGCCGGAACGCACGCAATACACTAACGTATAACGAAAAAAGCCACCCCGGAAGGTGGCTTGCCTGCTTAAGCGTTGTTTGTTACCCGCCCGCAACCGGGAAGATAGGTAATGCCAGGAAGAACGGGATAACCAGTGCGTTAATCAGATCGAGGAAGAACGCCCCCACCATCGGTACCACCAGGAAAGCCACATGGGAAGGACCGAAACGATCCGTCACCGCCTGCATGTTGGCAATCGCGGTTGGTGTGGCCCCCATCCCGAAACCACAGTGACCGGCCGCCAGAACTGCCGCATCATAGTTTTTGCCCATCACACGGTAAGTGACGAAGACAGCATATAACGCCATCACGATAGTCTGTACCGCCAGGATGACCAGCATCGGGACCGCCAGAGAGGCAATTTCCCACAGTTTCAGGCTCATCAGTGCCATCGCCAGGAACAATGACAGACTGACGTTACCCAGTACCGATACCGCCCGCTCAAACACACGGTAAAAGCCCATCAGTGACAGACTGTTGCTCAGGATAACCCCGATAAACAGAACACACACGAATGCCGGGATCTGGAACTTCCACTGCATCGACGTGAAGAAATCCGTCAGAACACCATACAGATACGTTCCTGCCAGCAAACAGATAGCAATCAGTGCAATTGTTTCAAGCAGAACCATTGAAGTGATCATGCGTCCGGCCTGCGGTTTTTCAAACGCGGTCGGTGCTTCATCATCCTGTAATTTCACATCGCTCATGGCCGTTTTTTTGATCAGGAAACGGGCTACCGGACCACCAATCAGGCCGCCGAGTACCAGACCAAAGGTTGCGCAGGCAATCGCGATTTCTGTTGCGGAGCTGAAACCATAGCTGTCGCTGAAAATTTTACCCCATGCAGCCCCGGTACCGTGACCACCGGAGAGCGTGATAGAACCGGCCAGCAAACCAATCAGCGGGTCAAGCCCCATCATTTTTGCCAGAGAGATACCGACTGAGTTCTGCACAATCAGTAAACCCACAACCGCAATCACAAAGATAAATAACGTTCTGCCGCCCGCCTTAAGGCTGGCTAAGTTGGCGTTTAAGCCGATGGTGGCAAAGAAAGCCAGCATCAGCGGGTCTTTGAGTGAATCATCAAATTTCACTTCCAGATCCATACCGGATTTGAACCCCAATAATACGATCGCAACCAGAAGACCACCGGCCACAGGTTCAGGAATTGTATACTTTTCGAGGAATGGTACAGTTTTTACGAGTTTACGTCCCAGTAATAGGACGAGTGTGGCCGCAACCAGCGTGCCGTAAACGTCGAGTTGATACATTCACGTACCCCTTTTATTGTTGGTATTTGTTACATCAATATCGCGTTAATAACGTCCCTGTTACGCAAAAAGAAAAAGCAGGTATCCGGATTAAAGAAAAAAAAAGCGGATAAAGACAAGTTAAAATAAATAAAACTGTGATTATATTCCGCTATAAAAAATAACATCTCATCGGCGCAAACGATTGCTTTTGTGCCCCGGATCATTAAAATACGGTAATTGCTTATCCCGGACCTGTTGATATGAACTCTGCAATTTCTGATAAAACCAGTGAAAATCCCGCAACTAACACAAATAGTGAACTCATCTACCGGCTGGAAGATCGTCCGCCGCTGCCGCAGACGCTCTTTGCCGCCTGTCAGCATCTGCTGGCGATGTTTGTGGCAGTAATTACACCGGGGTTGCTTATCGCCCAGGCGCTCGGCCTTTCCGCCCACGACACCCAGCGGATTATCAGTATGTCACTGTTCGCCTCCGGACTGGCATCACTGCTGCAAATCCGCACCTGGGGGCCGGTCGGTTCCGGGCTGCTCTCTATCCAGGGCACCAGCTTTAACTTTGTGGCTCCGCTGATTATGGGCGGTATGGCGCTGAAAAATAATGGTGTGGATACCGAAGGGATGATGGCTGCACTGTTCGGCACTCTGATGCTGGCGGCCATGACAGAAGTGATCCTCTCCCGTTTTCTGCATCTGGCTCGCCGCATTATCACGCCGCTGGTTTCCGGTGTGGTGGTGATGATTATCGGGCTGTCGCTGATCCAGGTCGGGCTGACCTCCATCGGCGGCGGTTATGGTGCCATGGCGGATAACACCTTCGGCTCTGCCAATAATCTGATCCTCGCCGGTATTGTGCTGGCGGTGATTGTGCTGCTTAACCGCCAGAAAAACCCGTATCTGCGTGTCGCTTCTCTGGTACTGGCGATGACAGCAGGCTATCTTGCTGCCTGGTGGATGGGTATGCTGCCGGATAACCATGCGGAAATCCCGGAGGAAGTGGTGGTGATCCCGGCGCCGCTCTATTACGGCTTATCCATTGACTGGAACCTGCTGCTGCCGCTGATCCTGATCTTTATGGTGACTTCGCTGGAAACCATCGGTGATATCACCGCGACGTCCGACGTCTCCGAACAGCCGGTATCCGGCCCGCTCTACATGAAGCGTCTGAAAGGCGGTGTGCTGGCAAACGGCCTGAACTCCGCCCTGTCGGCGGTCTTTAATACCTTCCCGAACTCCTGTTTCGGGCAGAATAACGGGGTGATCCAGCTGACCGGCGTTGCCAGCCGCTATGTCGGTTATGTGGTGGCGCTAATGCTGATCGTACTGGGGCTGTTCCCGGCCGTCGCCGGATTTGTGCAGCATATTCCGGAACCGGTGCTCGGCGGAGCCACCATTGTCATGTTCGGGACGATTGCAGCATCCGGTGTGCGGATTGTCTCACGCGAAACCCTGAACCGCCGGGCGATTATGATTATCGCGCTGTCACTGGCTGTCGGCATGGGCGTTTCCCAGCAACCGCTGATCCTGCAATTTGCGCCGGACTGGCTGAAAACCCTGCTCTCTTCCGGGATTGCGGCGGGCGGCCTGACCGCGATTGCCCTGAACCTGATTTTCCCGCCGGAGAAATAATCATCTGTTTAACCGCGTGACCGGAAACGGTCACGCGTGCTGCTCTGTGCGGAAAAACCGCGATAATCCTTGTCACCGTAAAGAGCCTCACGCTAGTATGCCCTCAGGATTATCTCTCGGGAGCGCATTATGAAATGGTTGGGACGGGCTGTTTTCTGGCTGATAACACTGGTCATTATTCTTATCGTTGCCACTGCCCTTGTGGTGCAGACATCATGGGGTACAAAACAGATTTCAGCCCTTATCAGTGACAATACACGCTACAAGGTGTCACTTTCTGCGATAAGTCACTCGCTCTCCTCCCCTTCACTTATTTCACTCAGTGATATCAGTATCAGCACGGTATCGGGAGATTTTGCCCTGGAAGCAGCCAATGTTGAGCTGACGCTGGACTGGCGCAGTTTCTCTGAACCCGGCTGGTTTGCCCGCATTATTGTGCAGAAAGGGGATATCGAAATTTCTGATGCTGCTGACAGCGGCACACTGCCGGTCAGCGCCGGGTTATTGCAGCTCAATCAGACAAATGTCCGCCGCACCGACGGCAACCGCAGTATTGATGCAGAGGGCGTCACCGGAGGTATCACCCCGTGGCAGCCGCAGGGCAGCAACCTGACCGGTAACGGCAAATATCAGTTTTCCGCTAACGGCCTGAATTACTACGGCCTGCCGCTGAAAAATATCCTGACGCAGGGTGAGGTCAGCGGAAAACAATTCACGTTTGATAACCTGACCGCCACCCTGGAAAACGGGCTGATCACCGCGACCGGCCGCCGCAGCGCCGAAGGTCAGTGGCAACTTGATACTCTGCTGCTCAATGACATCCGCTGGCAGACACCTCAGTCTCTGACACAACTGGCAGACAGTACAGAAAGTCTGCCGGATATTCAGGCCAAAAATATCACTGCCACCAATATTAAACTTGAAGGCCATCAGTGGGCGGTTAACTATCTGGAAGGCACGATCAAAAATCTGGCCTTTAAACAGGGACGCTGGCAGACGGACAACGGACAGGCAGATATCGCCGCAGCGGATCTGACACTCAGCGGGCAGCACTTTTCTGACATTATCAGCACGCTGGAACTGCGCGGCGATCAGATTGACGTCAACCGCCTGACCGGCCGCTATGACAAGAGTATTCTGCGCTTTACCGGGAACTGGAACCGCGCCACCCGGACACTCGATATCACCAGCGGCGTTACCGACAATCTGCTGTACAGCTTCCCGGAACAGTGGTTCTCTGCATTACAGGAAGCGGCCCCGCAGGGGATTGATGCTATCCGCTTGCAGGATATAAAAGTCTCCAATGCCCTGCTGATTGATACACAAGCGATTTTTCCGTTCCAGCTCACCAATGTGAACGGCTACATCAAAACCATGCAGATCCTGAAATCCGGTCAGTGGGGATTATGGGACGGCGAACTGTCGGTCAGTGCGGGCAATGCCACCTTTAACCGCGTCGAACTGCACCGTCCGTATCTGACACTGACGGCCGGGGCGGACAGCGCGGCAACCACACAATTTGCGGCTTCCGCCGGAGAGGGACTGCTGAAAATGCAGTTTCAGGTCACCCCGTCCGGGACTGCGCCTTTCCGTTTCGCATTACAGGCTACCGGGGCTGACAGCCAGATCCTGTCACAATGGGGCTGGCAGCCTGCTCCGCTGACCGGCAGTGCCAATTACACACTGCACCTGAACGGACAACTGCGGGCAGAGGATATCCGCAGCACACTGAGCGGTATGCTCTCCGGACAGGATAAACAGGGGAATCAGATAAACCGGGCTATCACGCAGGGGCAGATGGATAACGCCCCGGTATCCGCAGAGCCGGTACCTTCAGCTCCGCCGGTACAGCGGGTGATCCCGGATAGCGGGGAAACCGGGGAAATTTAGCAGCACCTGCTGATACAGAAACAGCGCCGTAAGGCGCTGTTTTTCTTTATCGGTAACACGGCGGGTTATGTACCGTGATGATAACAGGCAGGCAAACGAAAAGCGTAAGCGCCATGGATGGCGCGATCCGAGCGCACAGGGATGTGTTTACAGCGTCTTTTCGTTTTGCCTGTTATCAGAGCATCCCGGATCTGACAAATTCGATCAACAGCGTCGTAAGACGCTGTTTTACCCGTTACTCCGCGCTGTGTTTCTGTCCGGGCAACACCATATAGGTGCCGGTAAAGACCGCACCGACCTCATCGCCCTGTCCGACGGTCACTTCCAGCTTAATCCGCGCCTTACTGCCGCGCGCCAGGCGATCCAGATCGCCGCTGAGTTTATCGCGGGAAGCAATCGCCTCCGGCCGGCCTGCCACTGCCTTGCGGTAACGGATGTTGGCATCCACCAGCACGATATCGCCGTCCAGTGAGTTCTCCTGTAACAGCAGCCAGATAAGTCCCCAGCCGGTCAGTGTCGCCATAGAAAACTGGCTGCCTGCAAAAATTGTCTGATGCAGATTCTGATTCGGGCCTTCCGGCATGGTGGTCATAAATTTCTGACCGGTATACTGCGTAATACGAATCCCCATTTTTTCACTCAGGGGGATGGTTTCATACCATGCTTTCTGTAACTCAGCACACCAGTCGGGACGATGCAGAATCGCATCGAGGGTTTCAACGGATTTAATCATAAAAAAATGACGAACAGGCGTCGTTTGCGGGCCTGTAATCGGTCCTCTGTTTTCAAAACCTGATTTTTCAAAAAATGCGACCGCTTCCTCACGGGCACTGCACACAATCCGCTTCACGCCCTCCTGACGGGCCACTGACTCCAGTGCGCGTGCAATCAGTGTTCCGAACCCGCGTCCCTGCATCTGCGGATCAACAGCCAGAAAGCGGATCGCGCCTTCATTTTCTGCATTGATATACAAACGGCCGACAGCCACAGGCTGCCCGGTTTCATCCACCACCATCTGATGATGTGCATAGGTATCATAGCCGTCCTTTTCCGACCCCTGCGGCTGATTCAGCGGTTTGCGCAGCATCGCCCAGCGGAAATGAAAATAGCTTTCCAGCTCCTGATCGGTTTTGGGTACCCGTAAATGATACATTGCACTTTCTCCTGTCAGTGGTAACCGGTGACCGGCCTGAGACTGTTGTATCATACCTGCAGCCAGAAAGTGACCGGACCATCGTTTGTCAGACTGACCTGCATATCTGCCGCAAACCGGCCTGTTTCCGTCACCATTCCTGCTGCCCGGCACTGTGCCACAAAGTGCTCATATAAGGCATTGGCTTTTTCCGGTGCCGCGCCGTTTGAAAATCCCGGGCGCATTCCTTTTTGTGTTTCTGCTGCTAACGTAAATTGTGACACGACCAGCAGCTGACCGCCGGACTGCGCCACATTCAGGTTCATTTTTCCGTCCGCATCACTGAAAATGCGGTAACCCATCACTTTCTCACTCAGGCGTTTCGATTTCTGTTCGTCATCATCCCGCTCAACACCCAGCAGAACCAGTAATCCGGGACCGATTTCACCGGCAACTTCCCCGGCGATCCGGACATCCGCGCGGGTCACACGCTGTATTAATGCAATCATGTCATATCCGTTTAAAAAACAATCAAATCTGAATTATTCAGTCACTTCTGCGGAAAAATCATATTCTGCAAAATAACGGGAGACAGTATCGCGATCAGTAACAAGCACGCCTTTGATACCGAGTTCGGTTGCCGCATCCACGTTCTCACGGACATCATCGAAGAACACGACATCCTGCGGTTCAAACTCTTCGGTTTCAAGCACATACTGATAAATATCCGGGTCCGGCTTGCGCAGCCCCAGATCCTGGGAAAGATACAGAAAATCGGCGGAAGCGGCGATTTCCGGATAGTGCTGCGGCCAGTAATCCTGATGCAGACGATTAGTGTTAGAGAGTACCACCACGCGGTGTCCCTGCTCACGCAGCCTGTTCATGATATCAATCACATCAGGGCGGACAGAAATAAAGATGGCCTGCCAGCCTTCGGCAAACTCATCGAAACTCAGCGACATTCCCAGCTCATCATTAATGGCTTCGGCAAATTCAACATCGGAAATTTTGCCGCATTCATGCTGTTTAAAGGTTTCGCCGTGAATAAAATCACTGCTCAGTTCAGACAGCGGCTTGCCGCTCAGATTACTCCAGACTGATAAAACACGTTTAAAATCAATATCAATAATGACATTACCCATGTCAAAGATATAAAGCATACCATCCCTCCGGGTTGATGAATTATTTTTACTCTACCCGCAGACTCTCTTCCTGAACAGAGTGAAAACCGTTTTCGGTGAGAAAAAATATCCGGGACTGCGATCCCCGCCCATATTTCCGCACGGTTATCAGCCTGTAACCTGTATGTAACGGCAGACAGAAAAAGCTCAGGGCGCCCGGAGGCGCCCTGAGTGGCATGAATCAAAACAACCGGCAGAGATTAATCTTTGCTGCGGTGTGCGCGTTTGCGGTCGTTTTCAGTCAGGTGGCGTTTACGCAGACGGATAGACTTCGGCGTAACTTCCACTAATTCGTCGTCATCGATAAATTCTAACGCCTGTTCCAGGGTTTTCTCGATAAACGGAGTCAGTGTGGTCGCTTCATCTGTACCGGACGCACGCATGTTGGTCAGTTTCTTACCGGTCAGGCAGTTAACTGTCAGGTCGTTTGAACGTGAGTGAATACCGATCAGCTGGCCTTCATACACTTCTGTACCGTGACCGACAAACAGCTTACCGCGATCCTGCAGGCTGTACAGTGCATAAGCAACTGCTTTACCCTGACCGTTGGAAATCATCACACCGTTCTGACGGCGGCCGATTTCACCCTGTTTCACATCATCATAGTGACTGAATGTGGCATACAGTAAACCGGTACCGGAAGTCATGGTCATGAATTCAGTACGGAAACCGATCAGACCACGGCTAGGGATACTGTAATCCAGACGTACGCGGCCTTTGCCATCCGGCATCATGTTACTCAGTTCGCCTTTACGCTCACCGAGTGCGCGCATGACATCACCCTGATGCTGCTCTTCGATATCCAGAGTCACCTGCTCGAACGGCTCTTGTTTACGGCCATCGATAGTACGGAAGATAACGCGCGGACGGGATACCGCCAGCTCAAAACCTTCACGGCGCATGTTTTCGATCAGAACAGATAAGTGCAGCTCACCACGGCCTGATACACGGAATGCATCCGGGTCTTCAGTTTCTTCAACGCGCAGTGCCACGTTGTGAACCAGTTCTTTCTTCAGGCGGTCAAGGATCTGACGGGAAGTCACATATTTCCCTTCTTTACCGCAGAACGGAGAGGTGTTAACGCAGAAATACATGCTGACGGTTGGTTCATCAACGGCCAGTGGTGTTAATGCCTCAACACAACCGGTGTCACAGATAGTATCGGAGATATTCAGTTCGCCCAGACCGGTCAGTGCGATGATATCACCGGCTTCCGCGATTTCAGATTCAATACGATCCAGACCTAAATGGCTCAGCACTTTACCGATTTTAGCGTTACGGGTTTTACCTTCCGCATCAATAATCGTTACCTGCTGGTTTGGTTTGACTTTACCGCGCTTGATGCGGCCAATCCCGATAACACCTAAATAGTTGTTGTAATCGAGCTGGGAGATCTGCATCTGGAACGGGCCGTCGAGGTCAACCTGAGGCGGCTCAACATATTTCACGATAGCTTCGTACAGCGGGGTCATGTCATCCGCCATATCGTTATAATCGGTACCCGCAATACCATTCAGCGCAGATGCGTAAATGATCGGGAAGTCGAGCTGCTCGTCAGTTGCACCGAGGTTGTCAAACAGGTCAAACACCTGGTCGATAACCCAGTCAGGACGTGCGCCCGGACGGTCAATTTTGTTGATAACAACGATTGGTTTCAGGCCGTTTGCAAACGCTTTCTGCGTTACAAAGCGGGTCTGCGGCATAGGACCGTCCATCGCATCCACCAGCAGCAGTACGCTGTCAACCATGGACATCACACGTTCTACTTCACCACCGAAATCGGCGTGCCCCGGGGTGTCAACGATGTTGATGTGATAGTCGTTCCACGTAATCGCGGTATTTTTTGCCAGAATAGTAATGCCGCGCTCTCTTTCCAGATCGCCGGAGTCCATTACACGCTCTTCCGGTTTTGAACGCTCATCAAACGTACCGGACTGCTGTAATAATTTATCGACCAGCGTGGTCTTGCCATGGTCAACGTGAGCGATGATGGCAATATTTCTTAATTTCTCGATAGACAAAGACTTGTACCGTTTTCGTTAATGGATGGGAATTACGTCACAGATAGCATTCTTTTCAACAACGCCCATCTATGGTGTAGATGTTTGGTGGTATTTTACACGTTCTCTGAGGCAAGTGAAAGAAGTGTGATACATCTCACTTAAAAAATAAATGATTATAAAACATAGAGATAAAATCCATCCTGCCATTTTTTTACAAAATCAGCGGCGCATACCACGCTCAGCGACGAATTCAGAGGGGCATATCATAAACCTATTCAGGATAAAAGAGATACTTTTTTTGCGTTTGCGGCCGGGAAACAAGAGGGCCGTCCTGATTGCACCACATTGGTGCACCAGCATCTCACAGACAGAATCAGAAACGCACCAATATGGTGCAATTTACGACATTTCCGCTATCCTTATTTGAGTAATACGCTGCTGTAACGCGGTTTACCCCCTTTTAAAAAAGTTGGCACGCTTTTCGCTTTATATTTATCAAGCAATGTGAGAACCGCAATCAGTGTCCCTCCGGGTGACCACCAGAGGATTGACGGAACATCCCAAACCAGGAGATCTGAATATGTCTGTTGAACATGTATTGACCATGATGGAAGAGCACAACGTTAAATTCGTGGACTTACGCTTTACCGATACCAAAGGCAAGGAACAGCATGTATCGATCCCTGCTCATCAGGTAGATGAAGATTTCTTCGAAGACGGAAAAATGTTTGACGGTTCCTCAATGGCCGGCTGGAAAGGCATCAACGAATCCGACATGGTACTGATGCCGATTGCGGAATCTGCCCTGATCGACCCGTTCTTTGAAGTCCCGACCCTGGTTCTGCGCTGTGATGTGTTAGAGCCGAACACCATGCAGGGTTATGACCGCGACCCGCGCTCTATCGCCAAACGTGCCGAAGATTTCCTGCGCACCAGCGGTATTGCGGATACCGTCCTGTTCGGGCCTGAACCTGAGTTTTTCCTGTTCGATGACATCCGTTTCGGTGCTGATATCTCCGGCGCTTACTATCATATCAATGATATCGAAGCAGCCTGGAACACCGGTACTGTCTATCCGGAAGGCAACAAGGGCCACCGTCCGCGTGTGAAAGGCGGTTACTTCCCGCTGCCGCCGGTCGATTCCTCACAGGATCTGCGTTCTGAAATGTGCCTGGTTATGGAAGAGATGGGCCTGGTTGTTGAAGCGCATCACCATGAAGTCGGTACTGCCGGCCAGAACGAAATTGCCACCCGCTTCAATACCATGACACTGAAAGCGGACGAAACCCAGATGTACAAATACGTGGTGCAGAATGTGGCGCACCGCTACGGTAAAACCGCAACCTTTATGCCAAAACCGCTGATCGGTGATAACGGCTCCGGTATGCACTGCCATATGTCTCTGTCAAAAGACGGCGTTAACCTGTTCTCCGGGGATAAATATGCCGGTCTGTCAGAAATGGCGCTCTATTACATCGGCGGGATCATCAAACACGCCCGTGCCCTGAATGCCTTTACCAACCCGACCACCAACTCTTATAAGCGTCTGGTGCCGGGCTATGAAGCACCGGTGATGCTGGCATACTCCGCGCGTAACCGCTCGGCCTCAATCC
This sequence comes from Morganella morganii, assembly GCF_019242955.1. GTDB lineage: Bacteria > Pseudomonadota > Gammaproteobacteria > Enterobacterales > Enterobacteriaceae > Morganella > Morganella sibonii. Next base: position 203,146 of record NZ_CP066129.1, on the reverse strand, counting down.
GTATTCCGATTGTGTCCAGCGCGAAAGCCCGCCGTATTGAAGTCCGCTTCCCGGACCCGGCAGCTAACCCGTACCTGGCCTTTGCCGCACAGCTGATGGCCGGTCTGGATGGCATCATCAATAAAATTCATCCGGGTGATGCAATGGACAAAAACCTGTATGACCTGCCGCCGGAAGAAGCGAAAGAAATCCCGACAGTCGCACCGTCTCTCGGTGATGCACTGGATGCGCTGGCAGCTGACCACGAATTCTTAACCCGTGGCGGTGTGTTTACCGAAGATGCGATTAACACCTATATCGACCTGCTGCGTGCTGATGTTCAGCGCCTGAATATGACTCCGCATCCGGTTGAATTTGATATGTATTACAGCGTGTGATTCTGATTGTGCCGCCGTTTGGCGGCACTCAGAGTGACAGGCTCCGGTTTATTTTGTTGCCGTGAAGCACTTGACCCGCCGTTGGGCGGGTCCTTTTCTCCTGCGGGGTAAATACGCTACAATGCACCAAATTGGTGCAAAGAGGTGGATGACGATGAACCCGGATAACAGACCGCAGGCGGAACAACTCCTTGATTCACTGATTAACTGTGTCCTGCTGCTGGATAATGATCTGATTATCCGCTACGCCAATCAGTCGGCCATGCAGTTATTCGCCCAGAGTGCCCGTAAACTCACCGGCACACCGCTCCCTATTTTATACAGTTACCTTTCCCTCGATACCGCCGCCTTTCAGTCCGCACTGGCAGAAGGCCACAGTTTTACTGACAACGATGTGACCCTGGTGGTGAATAATCAGATGCATGCACTGTCCCTGAGTGCACAGCCGGTATCCGGGAATTTTATTCTGCTGGAACTGACCCCCCTCGACAGCCACCGGCGCATTACCCAGGAACAGTTACAGCAGGCGCAACAGGCTGCTGCCCGTGATCTGGTGCGCGGACTCGCTCACGAAATCAAAAATCCGCTCGGCGGGCTGCGCGGTGCCGCACAGCTGTTATCCCGTGCGTTACCGGACCCGTCACTTCAGGAATACACACAGGTTATTATCGAACAGGCTGATCGCCTGCGGGCGCTGGTTGATCGCCTTCTTGGTCCCCAGCATCCGGGCCGGAAAAGTATGCAGAGCATTCACCATGTGGCGGAGCGGGTCTTTCAGCTTATCAACCTGGAAAAGCCGGACAATATCACGCTGGTCAAAGATTATGATCCCAGTTTGCCGGAGTTATCGCATTATCCCGACCAGATCGAACAGGTTATCCTCAATATTATGCGTAATGCCCTGGAAGCCCTGCACGCCTCAGGGGGCACGATTATTCTGCGTACCCGCACTGCATTCCAGGTGATGCTGCACGGCGAGCGCTACCGGCTGGCAGCCAGAATTGATATTGAAGACAACGGCCCGGGAATTCCGCCGCATATCCTGGATACCCTGTTTTACCCGATGGTCAGCGGCCGTGAAGGCGGCTCCGGGCTGGGTTTATCCATTGCCCGTAATCTGATCGATCAGCATAACGGCAAAATTGAATTCAGCAGCTGGCCGGGTCACACCTTATTTTCACTTTATCTGCCAATCCGTCAGTAAGCCTGTTGAGGAGGTCATATGCAGCCGGGAAAAATCTGGGTCGTTGATGATGACAGCGCGATCCGCTGGGTGCTTGAACGTGCACTGAACAGCGCCGGTTATAACTGTATCTGTTTTGACAGTGCTGAAAATGCCCTGGCGGCGCTGAACAGCGGGCAGCCGGACGTACTGATCTCCGATATCCGGATGCCGGGCATGGACGGATTGTCCCTGCTGGCGGCTGTCAAACAGCATAACCCCCTGCTGCCGGTGATTATCATGACCGCCCATTCCGACCTGGATGCCGCGGTGAATGCATACCAGCAGGGCGCGTTTGATTATCTGCCGAAACCCTTTGATATTGATGATGCCGTTACGCTGGTCGCCCGTGCTCTGGAACATTACCGGGAACAGCATCTGCCGGTGCGGCAGGAAGTCACTGCTGATCCGGTTTCCGGTATTATCGGGGAATCCCCGGCAATGCAGGAAGTGTACCGGGTAATAGGCCGGTTATCCCGCTCCTCCATCAGTGTGCTGATTAACGGTGAATCCGGGACCGGGAAAGAGTTGGTGGCTCACGCTCTGCACCATCACAGCCCGCGCGCGGACGCGCCGTTTATTGCGCTCAATATGGCAGCGATCCCGAAAGACCTGATTGAGTCAGAACTCTTCGGCCATGAAAAAGGGGCGTTTACCGGCGCCTTACAGGTACGTCAGGGGCGTTTTGAGCAGGCTGACGGCGGCTCGCTGTTTCTCGATGAAATCGGTGATATGCCGCTCGATATTCAGACCCGGCTGCTGCGCGTGCTGGCGGAAGGCCAGTTTTACCGCGTTGGTGGTTACGCTCCGGTGAAAGTGGATGTCCGGATTATTGCCGCGACTCACCAGGATCTGGAACGGCTGGTAACAGAAGGTAAATTCCGCGAAGATCTGTTTCACCGCCTGAATGTTATCCGCATACAGTTACCGCCGCTGCGGGAACGGCCGGGGGATATTCCGCGCCTGACACGTCATTTTCTGCAAAAAACAGCAAAAGAGCTGGGAACTGAGGCGAAAACACTGCATCCGGATACGGAAAAATTACTGATGCAGCTGCGGTGGTCCGGTAACGTCCGCCAGCTGGAAAACGTCTGCCGCTGGCTGACTGTGATGTCCGCCACTCAGGAAGTGCTGCCGCAGGATCTGCCTGCTGACCTGACAATGACCGCTGCCGGAGAACAAATCCGTTATGAAAACAGTTATGACCCGGCTGCCGGCAGCTGGGATAAACAGCTGGCACAGTGGGCGGATGCACAGTTACAGACCGGAAAAACAGATTTGCTGGCGGATGCCCTGCCGCTGTTTGAACGCACCCTGTTGCAGTGCGCACTGAATTACAGCAACGGACACAAACAGGATGCCGCCCGTCTGCTGGGCTGGGGGCGTAATACACTGACACGGAAACTGAAAGAGGCCGGGATTGATGACACCGCATCAACCCCGGAAGCAGATTAAATCACGCGGGAGAACTGACGCTGCCGCATCTGGTTACGCAGGTAAGTATCAAAACACATACAGATATTACGGATAAGCAGACGTCCGCGCGGCGTGACCACCAGAGCATCGTCGCGGATCTCAACCAGCCCGTCATCGGCCATCGGCTGTAATAATTGCAGATCTTCGGTGAAATGGGTTTTAAAATTCAGGTTGTACTGTTTTTCAATCTGCGCATAATCCAGGCGGAAATTACAGATCAGCGCCTTAATCACATCACGGCGCAGGCAATCCTCTTCCGTCAGCACCAGCCCGCGGCACAACCCGTTGCCGCGTTCTTCCACCTGTGCATACCAGGTTTTCAGGTCTTTCTGGTTCTGGGCATAGTGATCACCCAGCATGCTGATCGCAGAGACGCCAAAGCCCAGCAAATCACACTCTTCATGGGTGGTATACCCCTGGAAATTGCGGTGCAGAATACCGTTATTCTGAGCGATAGCCAGTTCATCATCCGGTTTGGCAAAGTGATCCATCCCGATAAACTGATAGCCGCTGCCGGTCAGGTTTTCAATTGTCTGCTGTAAAATCGTCAGTTTCTGCTCTGCGGATGGCAGGTCTTCATCTTTGATTTTCCGCTGGGCGGCAAACAGGTTCGGCAGATGGGCATAGTTAAAGACACTCAGGCGATCCGGTGACAGTTCCGCCACCCGTTTCAGGGTAAACGCAAAGCTTTCCGGGGTCTGTTTCGGCAGACCGTATATCAGGTCGATACTGACGGATTCAAACCCGGTTTCACGGGCACGCTCCACCAGGGCAAAAATCGTGGCTTCATCCTGCTCGCGGTTGACCAGGCGCTGTACTTCTTTATTAAAATCCTGCACACCCATACTCAGGCGGTTAAATCCTTCCGCCCGCAGATGGTCGATAACATCCAGTTCTATTTCACGCGGATCAATTTCAATGGAAAGCTCGGCATCCGCCGCAAAATCAAAATGTTTGCGCAGCATACCGGTCAGACGGCTGATCTGCGCTTTATCGAGATAGGTCGGCGTGCCGCCGCCCCAGTGCATCTGATGCACTTCGCGTCCGGCAAATAACGGGGCACGGGCGGCGATCTCTTTCTCCAGCACAGCCAGATATTCATCCGCCTTATGCTTCTGCCGGGTGACTAATTTATTACAGCCGCAGAAATAGCATAATTTATGGCAGAACGGGATATGCACATATAACGACAACGGACGCTGCGGATAGCGGTGTGCCGAGGCGATAAAATCACTGTCACTGTACTGCTGATTAAATTCCAGTGCAGTCGGATACGACGTGTATCGCGGACCGGAATAGTTATATTTCCGGATCAATGCCAGATCCCAGATGATCGCGTCAGACATGCTCTCCCCTTTGCTCACCTTTGCAGAATTAATATGTTTCCGTTCTCTGACGGTTTAGTGTGCCGCACAGTTTATCGGATCTGCCGCCCGATTAATATGATCACACCACAGACAGACAATCCGGTGCCGGTGACATAACTACAGAGCAGTCAGCATCGCCGCTAATCCGAACAGAACACCGGGCGCATTGGCGACCGCCACCGGCAGATCTTTCACTTTAATGCCGTAAATCACCCAGAGTGTACAGTTAAATGCGGCAGCCAGCGGCTGTAACGGGGATGTTTTATGCCCCGCCAGATTGTCCATTATCTGAGGAATATACGAGACATACATGCAGAATGCTGTAAAGGTTGCCACCCAGCCAAGGCAGCGGATAAAGCGGCTGTGATCATGCGGCTGACGTTGTGTATTACTCATTGGAATCTCCCGGAGAACCGTATCAGCATAACTTTGCATTATTCTTCAGAATTATTTATTATTTTCAATAATATATCTGCCCGTGCCGTCACAGAAAAAACGCACTGATATTGCAGATAACCACCTTAATGCCGGTATTTAATCCGCTATTAAGGCAGATAACACGGCAAACACGTAGGCTGAATATAAGAAAACCGGCATAACAGTCGCCTGTTACGCCGGTTTTAATGCAGTACCGCCGGTTTCAGCGGAATAACGGAAGATCAGCGCCCTTTCAGCAGTTGCATGATGTCGTCGGTTTTCTCTTCATCATCATCTTCATCAAGAGAAATACCGAGTTTTTCCATCAGCGCATCGATACGTTCAAGCATAGTATCGACGTAAGTATTTTCTTCTGCGGTCAGGGTTTCATTGTTCTCAAGGCGCTGCAGTAATGCATCGAGACGCTCGTCGTTCTCGAGTTTTACCAGCTCATCTTCCGGAGACAATCCGGCTTTGAGCGGCTCAGCCGGTTTTTTTACCGCCGGTTTGACAGAGGTTCTGCCTTCAGCAATCAGCGGAACCGGTTTTTTACTGCCGATACGCGGATCAGCAACCGCATTATCCGTACCACGGCCGGTCTTGCGGGCATCATCCTGCTGACGGGCACCGGACGGATTACCGCGGTGCTTTTTCTGCCGTTTACGTTCACGGCCTTCCGCGTTGAGCTCCTCACGGCTTTTTTTGGGTGTCCGTGACCGGGATGGTTTTTTTGAAATAGCGGCCATATACCTTACTCGCTTAAAAATTAACTGATTAATTTGTGTTAACATTTACCACGTAAATGAACAGTACAAAACTATATTCACGGCTTCCGGGTTACCCGCAGCTATGACAGTGATTCGCTGGCGGCTAGTTTACCCTGATTTCCGTCAAAACGATCTATCATTTCGCCTCCGGGTGAATAATGAACACAGCTATTATTTTAACCAAGATATAGAATTATGCACTTTTCACAACAAACGTCACACCGCCCCGTCTGGTTTTGGGTCGCAGCTTATGTCACGCTCTGGATTATTATCAGTTACAGATTCGATCCGACAGTACCGTATGATGCAGTAGAAGCCCTCAACTGGGGAAAAACCGGTGAATGGGGTGCGCCGAAAAATCCGTGGCTGGTCGGCATGCTGATGTATCCGGTCATCGCCTTCCCTGATCTGATTGCCGCCGATTTCTACTGGTATTTCATCCATTTTACCGGCATCGGTATCGGTATGGGCGGCGTGTGGTATCTGACACACCGCCTCACGCAGCGTACTGATTTTGCCTGGCTGGCACTGCTGTCACTGAATCTGTCGGGGATCATTAATTTTGATTTAATTCCTTATAATGATAACTATATCCTGGTCACCTTCTGGCCATGGGTGCTGTACTTTTTTGTCCGTGCCGTTTATGACAATCCCGCCTGGTGGATGGGTTTTGCACTGACGTCGGGGCTTGCCACCATGGGCAAATATTCCACCCTGGCGCTGGTCGGTATGGTCTTTCTCTTCACGCTGTTTGTACCGAAAGCGCGGGAAAGTTACCGCTCGCCCTGGTTTTATGCCGCTATCGCCCTCTGGTTTGCTCTGGTCATTCCGAATGTTATCTGGCTGGTTAACAATGATTTTGCCGCCTTTAAATGGGTCGATTCACAAATTAAAACCGGTTTAACCCTGAAAACCACCGGTTCACTGTTCACGGTTTTTTATCCGCTGATCATTATTGCCGTCATTATCCGTCTTAAAGGCGGCCGTTTCAGCTGGCCAAAAGAACAGGCAAAACGGCTTATCAATATTATGATTCTGGCACCGCTCGCCGTAATTTATATCTGGTTCACCTTCCATAAAGGCGGACGCATTACCGAGTGGTTACAGCCTTTTGTCCTGCTCAGCATCCCCGCGCTGATCTGCTCGGTGGTAACACCGCCGGTAAAACCGCTGAAAAACGTGATGAACGGGCTGATAGCCTTTGCGGTTATCGTTATCGCAGGCTATGCCGCAGTGATGAGTCTCAATATCCGCGATGCCGGACAGAAAAATATCGGGCTGAAAACCTTTACTGCGGAGGCGGAAACCTGGTGGGAGCAGGAAACCGGAAAACCGCTGAAATATACCGGCGGGGAATACCTGCATGAGTGGCTGACCTTTTACGGTAATCACCAGCCGGAAACTATCCAGCCGTGGATCAATGAGTTTGGCCATACCTACCGGGCAACCAATATTTATAACCTGCATGTCACCCGTGAGAATATCCGCCGGGACGGTGCCCTGCTGATCGGCAAAGCGAACCGCACCTGCGCGGATGAGCCGTTTACCGGCGCGCTGGAAGACTGGCCGGATCTGGTTATCACGAAGCGGAAACAGGTCATATATCAGTCACAGCCCGGCACAAAAGAAGAAGCCGTCTGTCTGGGAATTGTGTATCCCGCCCGCTAAAACAGAGACAAAAAAACCGCGCCGGTATCACTTCACACCGCGCGGTTTTTTCACATCTGACTGACGGCCTGAATCAGGCGTCCACAAATACCATCTTCAGAATAAACAGCAGTGATACCACCACTACACACAGGTTCAGCTCACGCCAGCGGCCGGTGCCCAGCTTCATGGCGCAGTAAGCGATAAACCCTAATGCAATCCCTTCAGTGATAGAGAAACTGAACGGCATCATCACAGCGGTCACAAACGCCGGAACCGATTCGGTCAGATCATTCCAGTTCACACGCACCAGGCTGGAGGTCATCAGCACGCCGACATAAATCAGCGCCCCGGCAGTCGCGTAAGCAGGAACCATCGCTGCCAGCGGCGAAATAAAGATTGCCGCGAGGAACAGCAGACCAACCACAATGGCGGTCAGACCGGTACGTCCGCCGACAGAAACCCCGGAAGTACTTTCAATAAATGCGGTCACGGAGGATGTCCCCATCGCAGAGCCGGCGACGGAGCTGATACTGTCCACATACAGCGCTTTTTTCATGTTCGGGAAACGGCCTTTCTCATCCGCCAGCCCGGCTTTGTCTGTCACACCGATCAGCGTACCGGAGGAGTCAAACAGGTTCACCAGCATAAACGAGAAGATAATCCCGGCGAGGGATAAATCCAGCGCGCCCATGATATCCACATGGCCGACCACAGAGGTAATTCCCGGCGGCACATCAAATATGCCCTTATAGGTGACATCGCCGAGGAAAAGCCCGATGGAGGTGGTCACCACGATTGACACCAGTACAGCCGCGTGGATATTACGGGCAGCCAGAATGGCGATAATAAAGAAGCCCAGTGCGCCCAGCACCACACCGTGATCGGTAAACTTACCGATAGTCACCAGCGTATCCGCGTTCGGCACAATAATACCGGCGTTTTTCAGCCCCATCATGGCGATAAACAGCCCGATACCGCTGGTGATCCCCACCCGCAGACCCAGCGGGATATGCGCAATCAGCCAGTAACGGATGCGCAGCAGGGTCAGGATAAACAGCCCGACCGCCCCCCAGAAAATCGCGCCCATCGCCACTTCCCAGGAGTAGTGCATTGCACCCACCACCACAAAGGCGAAAAAGGCATTCAGCCCCATCGCCGGCGCAACCGCCACCGGCAGGTTAGCAAATAACCCCATCCCGATACTGCCGATGGCCGCAATCAGACAGGTGGTGACAAACACCGCTTTGATATCCATCCCGGCGAACGAGAGGATTTGCGGGTTTACAAAGATGATATACACCATGGTGAGGAACGTGGTCAGCCCGGCAATAATTTCTGTGCGGACAGTTGTGCCGTGTTCCTGTAATTTAAACACGCGCTGGAGCAGGCCCTGATGAGGATCAGTGCCGGAAGTCGGAGTAGTCATGAATAAGGAGTCCCGGAAATTTGTTTTTTTCGGCTTATCCTACCGCATCATTTTCAAAAAGAAAACGTTTGCGTTTCATTGCGGGAAAATCCCGGCCATTAACTGTACCGGGATTGTCACTGATCAAACTTATGATGTACAGGCAGCCGGTTTCTCTGACAACTGTACCGGTTTCTCCCTGCCGCGGCCAAACAGACGGGCGAGCCATGACTGACGGGGCTGCAGCTGTAATGAATAACGGCGCATCAGGGCATTTGCGCCCAGTTCCAGCCCGGAGCACATCACAAAATAGATAAAGGCGACAAACAGGAAAATCTCTGTCGGATACACCATACTGCGGTTATTGACCTGAGTCGCAAGAAACGACAGTTCCCCCACACCGACAATATAGGCCAGCGAGGTGTCTTTAATCAGCGCAATCCACTGATTAATAAAGGACGGGATCATCATCCGCAGTGCCTGCGGTAACACAATATGCCACAGCACTTCCCACCGGCTGAAGCCGAGAGACATACCCGCCTGCCACTGTCCTTTGCCGATCGCCAGAATCCCCGCTTTCACGCCGTGGGCGATATAGGCCGAGGTGACCAGCGCCAGCGCACAGACCACCGTGGTGATTTCCGGCACATCCACACCGAACGCGATAGGCAGCAGGAAATAAACCCAAAATATCAGCATAATGATGGGAATAGCGCGGAAAAAACCGAGAAATGCGGCAAACAGGTTCACCCACCAGCCGCGCAGCATCGCCAGCATCACCCCGCCGATAGTCCCCAGCACCACGGAAATGGCCCCGGCAATCAGGCTGATCACCAGCGTCAGTGCCGCACCTTCCAGCGGTCCGTCAGGAAAAGTGCCGAACAGCAGATATTCCCAGTTATCACGAATTACAGAAAAATCCATCTTAATACCCCCGTGCCAGTGCCCGCTGTGTCCGCCACTGTCCGAATGCTTCCATCACAGCGATAATGGCGATATAGAGGATCGTCGCGACACCGAAAGCTTCAAAAGTTTGTAAGGACTGACTTTCTACCTGACGCGAGGCGTAAGAGAGCTCAGCCACGCCGATCGCCATGGTCAGGGACGAATTTTTCACCACATTCATATATTGGCCGAGCAGCGGCGGCATGGCGATTCTGACCGCCTGCGGCAGCACCACATACCGCATGGACTGCCACGGTGTCAGCCCGAGCGCCAGTGCCGCTGATTTCTGCTGACGCCCGGTACCGGCAATGCCCGCCCGCAGTTCTTCCGCAATAAACGGTGCGGAGTAGAGCGTCAGCCCGAACCATCCGGCGATAAATTCAAATGACGGCCAGGCGAGTGTCAGCCCGGCCAGTTCAATCTCATGCGGCGTATTCAGCCAGATTTTCAGCGCCTGCGGCAGAATTTCCCCCGAGGCGAAATACCAGAAAAACAGCTGTACCAGCAGCGGCGTGTTACGGAATACACTGGTGTAAGCACTGACTAACCAGCGGGTCGGTGCAAACCGGCTGTCCCGTCCTGCCACCAGCAGAAAACCGAGCAGCGTGGCCGCAAGGATTGTCCAGAATGCGATTAGCAGGGTGATAACAAACCCCTGCCCCAGCCATTCCAGATATTCCGGCGCAAGTAAGTGTGTACTTATAAATTGCTCAAACATCCGCTAATCCCGTCTGTTACCGCAGAAATGCAGGAAGCCTCACCGGAGTGAGGCCTGAATCAGATAATACAATCACATTACTTCGGCTGGTCAGCCAGCGGTGCAAACTTAAATTCACCGCGTGGTTGTTCCGCTTTGGTACCCGGACCAAACCACTGGTTATAAATCTGCTGTGATTTGCCGTCGCTTTCGAGTTTCAGCAGGGTTTTATTCACAGCCTCAACCAGACGGGTTTCCCCTTTTGGTGCTGCCAGTGCCTGGTATTCACGGGTCAGGCTGAACGGTGAGAGTTCAAATTCCGCTTTTACTGACTCCGGCAGATTGCCCAGTAACCCGACCAGCTTGGCATCATCCTGGGTAATGGCATCGACGTTACCATTGCGCAGCGCCGCAAAAGCCAGCGGGGTGTCATCATAAGAAATCACTTTGGTGCCCGGATATTTCTCGCGCAGCGTTACTTCCTGAACGGTGCCTTTATCCGCACCGATGCGCAGTTTGGCCACATCTTCCGGCGTTTTCAGCACACCTTTGCGGGCGATAAATTTCTGTCCGGTCTGAAAATCAGGAATGGAGAAATCCACCTGTTTGGCGCGCTCATCCGTAATCGTGAAGTTCGCCCCGATTAAATCCACTTTGCCGGAAACCAGCAGCGGAATACGGTTTGCCGGGTTGGTCGGGCGCAGCTCCAGTTTAACACCCAGGTCATCCGCGACAGCCTGCGCAATATCCACATCATAACCGGCCAGTTTTTTGGTCTGCGGATCGATAAATCCGAACGGCGGGTTGCTGTCAAAAACCGAAATACGGATCACACCGGCTTTCTGAATATCATCAAGCTTATCCGCCTGTGCGGTACCACTTACTAACGCTAAACCGGCAAGCAGAGCCGGAACAAATAATGTCGGTTTCATACACACCCCTGGAATCAGTCACGGAAAACGTCAATTTGTGTAAATCACACTCTCACGCTATCAACTCCTGCTTAGTTCCTGAAATACTAAGAAAGAATAATTCCATAACTTATTGTTCTAAGATGAACATAAGAACAGGTGCTGCTTTTGCAATAACAAGCCATTATCTTTAATTCATCTATTTTTATCAAAAAAACTAATTACATTATTTATGATTATTCACTGAAATAAAATAACACCTTATTTTCCCGGCGGAAATATTCCCGAATCACGATAAGAAACACTTAACAAGCTGTGCAGTCGTTAATTAAAATTAATGACACAGGAAAATTATTCATGAATAACCATTTAAAAAACAACTATATTTTGTAATTTTCACATTTAAACACAAGACACTATCAAAATAAAAAATGAATACTACATTTCATGAAAATGACAAACTATGAAAATAAAAATTTATAAAATTTGATAATAATCACATATCTGTAAAATACAAAATTAAGCACTGGTAAATATACCTGGTGATTCTAGATTTAAAGAGACTAATCCACATAGTCTCTTTAAATGAAAAACCGCAAAAATAGACGCTTATTTTTGTCAGTCTGGTATCTTATTTTTACCGGAGTTAACCATGTTAAAGAAAACGCTTATTACAGCAGTAGTTTCTGCCGCTCTTTTTTCAGGCTCCGCGTCTGCAATAACAGCAGCAGGCGGTATTATTAACATCACAGGTGCTATCAGTGATACTACATGTACTATTAACGGAGGCAACAGCGCCGACTTCGCCGTATTATTAGATCCGATTACCGTAACGGATGCCGGAGTGACGGCAAATACCGTCATTACCAAAAATCAGAAAGCATTTACCATGACGTTCTCTGATTGTGCACCCGCGTCAGTCCCGCCCGGAAGTAACCTGAAAATACATTTCGCATCCCCCAATAATATATCGTCAACCGGGAATTACCTGATTAACGATACTGTTAATGAAGGGGACCCGGCTGTCGCGAAAAATGTCGGGTTCAGTTTATCGTCAACAACCGCACCGTCAGTGGCACTCTCACTGAATGCGGCGTATGACACCGGAGTGAAGGGCGATAAAACGGCACCGGCATCGGATCAGGTGACATTAATTGCCAGTTATTACAAAACCAATACATCTCCTGCAAAAGTCGGGCCTGTACATTCCAACGTGATTTATACAGTCTCTTATTTATAACCATTGTCAGACAGTCAGGCTTGTCAAAAAGCCTGACTGTTTACGGGTGAATATAATGAAACGCCGATTCTTTTTCCTGATAATGCTTATTTTGTCCGGTAATGCCGCTGCAAATATCGTGATTAACGGTACGCGGCTTATTTACCATGAAGAAAATGACAGCATTACTGTTCAGCTGAATAACAACAGTCAGACATCATCATTAGCCCAGAGCTGGACTGATGACGGTGATATTAATGCAACACCGGAAAACAGCAATTCCCCGTTTTATGTTTATCCGCCGATTGTCAAAATAGACGGAATGCAGGGACAGCAGCTTAAAATAAAGAAAAATAATGAAAAACTGCCGGATGACCGGGAAAGTGTCTTTTATCTCAGTGTGCTGGATATTCCGGCCACACCCGCCAATGCCAAAGGAAAAAGTGTGCTGCAGGTAGCCCTGCGGTCACGGATAAAGCTGTTTTACCGCCCTGCCGGGCTGACCGCAAACCCGGAAACCGTCATTGATAATATTCAGTGGCAGCTTAAAGGTGATCATTTATCCGTCACCAATAACTCCCCGTACCATTTTACTATTGCGGCAATCAATGCCAATGACAGCAGCCGCACATGGCTGGCGGCATCCGAAATGATCCCGCCCTTTTCTGAAAAACAATTGCCTCTGAAAAATACACTCCCGGCCCGTAATGCCTCAGTAACCTATGTGGATGATTACGGTGTGTATAAGCCGAAGAATATTACTTTCTGACGGACGATAATAACGTGAAAACACAACATTGCCTGCCGATTCTTATTATTGCCGGATTATGGAGTTATCCCCGCGAAGGCGTTACGGAAGAATTCGATACCACCCTGCTGGCCGGAGAGTCCGCCAAAGGGGATATTTCACGTTTATATCAGGAAAATACACTGCCGTCCGGCAAACAGCTGATGGATGTTTATGTCAATAATACCTGGAAAGGCCAGTTCACCGTTGAGGTGGGAGAACACAATAATACCCTGAATTTTCAGCCGGAAGATATTAATAAGCTCGGGCTGAACCTTTCTGATGATGCAAAAAAATTATCCGCAGAGAAACAGCCGGTTCCGGCAGATACTCTGACATCCGGGCTGACTTACCACCTGAATAAAAGTACATTACGGTTAGATCTGTCCGTTCCGCAAATCGGGGTAAAAACAGCCGATGCCGGTTATATCGATCCGGAATTATGGGATCACGGACAACCCGCCTTTATTCTCGGCTATAACGCCAATTACTATAACGCCAGACAAAAAAAGAATAACAAACAAAACAACGACAGCTTTTTTGCCACGGTAAATACCGGGCTGAACCTCGGTGTCTGGCAATTTCGTGATGAATCCGTTTACTCCGCTTATTCCGGCGGACATAAGGGCTGGAAAAATAACAGCCGTTACCTTTATCGTCCGCTCAGCCGTATTTTATCTGCGCTGACGCTGGGGGATTTTTATCCCCCCCCTTCTCTGTTCGGCAGCTTTAAATTCAGAGGGGTATCACTGGCCACGGATATGAATATGCTGCCGCCGTCCGGCCAGGGATTCGCGCCGATCATCCGGGGTGTTGCCCGGACTAATGCTCTCGTCAGTATTTACCAGAACGGTAATCTTATTTTTCAGGAAAATGTGCCGCCGGGTGAGTTTATGTTCCGTGATATTCAGCCGACCGGCGGCAGCGGTGATTTTTCTGTCGTGATTCAGGAAGCAGACGGCCGGAAAGAATCATTTACCGTCCCCTTCTCCGCGGTACCCGATATGCTGAAAGAGGGGATTTATAATTACAGTCTGACCGCCGGTCAGGCGCGGCTGGATAATACACATTACCGCCCGGAGTTTATTCAGGGAGAATTCCGTTACGGGCTGAATAATACCGTAACGCTCTACACCGGCGGGATTGCCGGAAAAGATTACCGTTCCGTTCTGGCGGGCAGTGCCTGGAACCTGCCGTTCGGCGCGCTTTCCGTGGATGTCACTCAGGCAAATGCGGACTTTAAAACCGGCCGGAAAAGCGGCCAGAGCTACCGTATCGCATACAGTAAGTTTGTCAGCACCACATCCACAAACCTGACGCTGGCGACATACCGCTACTCCACCGGGAATTTTTACAGTTTCACGGATGCTGTCTATCAGCAGGATAATTACCGGGCCTGGGATGCTTACCGCGATGCACAGGAAAATACTCCGGATAACACGCCGCGGCAGATACCGGATCTGATGACACTGGATGCCATGCGTGGTGCACGGGCTAAAAATACGTTCACCGTGAATTTAAATCAGTATCTGGGGGAAAACCGGGGGGTCATTTATATCTCCGGTACCCACCGGGATTACTGGAATTCCGGTGGCAGCAACCGCGAATATCAGCTCGGATATTCAAACAGTTATAACGATATCAGCTATACCGTGTCCGCATCACGGACACGTAATTTCGATGATAAAAATGAAACCCGGTTTTACCTGAATGTCAGCGTGCCGGTTTCTGTTTTCGGCAAAAGTGCATCACTCAGCAGCGGTATTTACGCCACCGATTCCCGTTATCAGCAAACAACAGTCAGCCTGAGCGGTACTGCCGGTAAAGATGACCTGGTCAACTACACGCTGACCGGCTCAAATCAGAACGGCGGCAACAACATGGCGGGCGCGAACCTCAATTACCGCAACCCGTACAGCACGTTGTCCGGCTCATTCAGTGAGGGCAGTGATTACCGTCAGGCGGGAGCCGGGGCGAAAGGCACTATCGTCGCGATCCCGGGCCATATTGCCATGTCCGGTGACACCGGCAATACCTATACCATTATTGATGCCCCGCAGGCCGGTAACCGGATGGTGAATTCGGATAAAGCGTCACTGACAAACAGTGATGGTGTGGTGCTGATGACACAATCCGTCCCTTACCGCACTAATTCATACACGCTGTCAGACACAGAAAAAAGCTCCGGTGCCGAAGTGACCGGTAATATCGGCCAGATCAGCCCGTATAAAGGCGCGGTCAGTTATATCCGCATGGAAACCGATCCGCGGCAGACCTTCATTCTGCGGGCGGCACGGGAAAACGGCGGCACACTGCCGTTCGGTACAGAGGTAACTGACGCGCAGCATCAGTCACTGGGGTATGTCGGACAGTCCGGGCTGCTCTATCTGAAAAGCGGGCAGTTGCCGTCCTCGCTGCTCATAAAACTGACGGCGGACGGGAAACAGCAGTGTGTTATCCGCAATCCGGTGGTGACGCCGGATAAAAACCACAATATCTGCCGGTAAAAGGAAACAATGATGAAAACCTCCGCCGCTGTATTACTTTTATTCCTGACAGTGATAAGCAGCAGGGCGGCTTATGCCACCTGTTCGGTAACATCCACCCAGACAGCACCGGCCGTAATGCTGGATATTTCCACTGATCTGACAGGCGCCACCACACCGGTATCGAAAGTATCTCAGACCAACTTCAGCGGCCAGTTTACCTGTACGACAGCAGTGGTGCTGTTTCCGAATACCATCGGAATCGACTCCCCTTTTAATGGCCGGACAGCGACAATCGGATTTAATAACGGTGCACAACTCGTCAATATCACCCTGACGGCTCAGACAAAAAAGAGTGTTTCCGGCCTGGCGGCAGGTACTCACAACGGGACAGAACTCAATACCGGTTTCACATTGCGTTTTGATCTCGTCACTACACCAACCGGTAACTACACTAAAGTCCCGGGTGACACAGTGACGATTACACCCGTCATTTTTGCCTCTGATGCCACCACGCTGGGGCTGGTCGGCTGGCTGGCCGCGCTTGTCAGTAAGATTCTGCAGTTTTTACTGACACTGCAATGGCCGGCTGACCCGAATGATATGTTTTTGCAGCCGGTGCAGATTACCTACAATCCGCCGGTGACCACCTGTACTTTTACCAACGCCGGGCTGACCGTCAATCTGCCGCTGATGAGTATCAATGCCGTTAAAACCACGGATAAAGCCGGATATACCCCGTTCCGCCTGAATTTTACCTGTGGCGGCCTCCTCCCGGGTAACACCGCGTCCCGGGATATTGCCATGTTCCTGTCGTCGTCAAATTTACAGCCGTCCGATAAAACCGTGCTGACCAATACCGTTTCCGGCGGTGCGGGCGGTGTCGGCTTCCGGGTGGTAAAAGCCAATAACCTCAGCAGCCCGGTACAATTTTCTGACAGTGCCAATGCTCAGGGCAGCGCCACCAGTATTTTCACTGCCGCCAAAGGCAGTGCGGTTTCACCGGCTTTCTCTGTCGATCTCGGTGCATATTACTATCCCTACAGTCCGGGTACGGTGACACAGGGAAAAATGAGCAGTTCCGCGACCCTGGTCTTCTCCTACAACTGAACCGCCGGAGGACACTATGCGGACAGCTGTTTTTATTATCATGCTTATGTGTATTCCGGCGGGATATGCGGGAGTGATGATTAATACAACCCGGGTCATTTTTCCGGGAAATCAGGATAATACTGTGATCCAACTGACCAACAGCGGAGAAATACCATCACTGGTACAGAGCTGGGCAGATGAGGGGGATATCAATTCCTCACCGGAAACGACCGGCGCGCCGTTTATGGTGGTGCCGCCGGTGACGCGGATCGCCGGAGGTGGCGGGCAGCAGCTGAAAATCCGGATTACGGAGAACAGCCTGCCCCATGACCGGGAATCTGTTTTTTATCTCAATGTAGTGGATATTCCGGCGAAAACCGCCGCCACCGGCAATACTCTGCAATTTGCCCTGCGGACGCGGATAAAGCTGTTTTACCGGCCGGATGACCTGCCGCTGCCGCCGGAGGACGTCCCTGAACAAATTTCTGTTTCTCTGTCAGGAGAGACGCTGATTCTGAAAAATCCGTCACCTTACTATTTCACATTATCCGCACTCGTTTCCGGCGGAGATAATACACCGTCACATATCAGCACCGTGATGCTGGCCCCTTACTCAGAGAACCGAGTGGCATATGCAGGGCATTTATCTGCGGGAGAGTCTGTCACACTGATCAGTATTAATGATAAAGGGCACAATACGCGGACAGAGAAAACGCTGAATTGAAAATGCCGGTCAGGTGATGACCGGCATTTGCCTTACGGATTGAGTGTATTCCCGCACCGGCCGCAGAAACGGCTGTCCGGCGGATAGCCGGTGCCGCACTTCTGACAATATCCGCTGATATTCTGCGGTGCTTCCCTGCTGATCTGCTCCGGGTAACCATTATTGTCACGGCCATGCTTGTTGTAACCGGTATTACCGTGTTTGCTGCCATGACCACCGCCGCCGCGGTTTCCGTGACCGGAACCGGAGCCGCCATTAAAAAACCGGTTGAATAAACTCATCATATACACCTCCGGAAACACTGTTTTGTCTGTTTTAAAAAGTATAAACCCCGGAGTTAACTCCAGGGTCAAATCAAAACGGGTACTTTTACAAAAACAGACAATATCGCCGGAGAAGCCGCCCCGTTACGCCGGATCATCCCCTTTTTCACCGCTGTTACTGTGTGCGGAAACTTCAATCACATGCTCACCGAGCAGGATGCGTTCCACATCATCCCCTTTCACATGACGGAAATCCTGTCCCTTCACATAGTAGAAGATAAATTCACAGATATTCTGGCAACGGTCACCGATACGTTCGATAGAGCGGGCGCAGAACAGTGCGGTCAGGACACTCGGGATAGTGCGCGGATCTTCCATCATATAAGTCATCAGCTGACGGACAATCCCCTCATATTCCTGATCGACTTTCTGGTCTTCGCGGTAGATACGGATAGCTTCCTGAATATCCATACGCGCAAAAGCATCCAGGACATCATGCAGCATCTGAATCGCGTGACGGCCAAGGGATTCAAGGCTGACCAGCAGCGGCTGATGCTGTTGTGAGAATTTTTCCAGTGCGGTTTTGGCAATTTTATCACCCACATCGCCAATGCGCTCAAGTTCGGCGATTGTCTTTGAAATTGCCATAATCAGGCGAAGATCACTCGCCGTCGGCTGCCGCTTGGCAATAATACGGACGCAGGCCTCATCAATCATCACTTCCATGATATTGACCTGCTTGTCACCGGCGATAACTTCACGCGCCAGGTCTTCATCCTGGTTATGCATGGCGGTGATCGCTTTGCTGAGCTGCTCTTCCACCAGCCCGCCCATCGTCATCATTTCTGTGCGGATATGCTCTAATTCAGCATTAAACTGCCCGGAAATATGTTTATTGTGATTCAGATTTTCCATGATTGTCTCCGCATCAGCCATAACGACCGGTGATGTAATCTTCGGTTTGTTTCTTACCCGGGGTGGTAAACAGGGTATCAGTATCACTGAATTCAATCAGTTCGCCCAGATACATAAACGCAGTATGGTCAGAACAACGCGCCGCCTGCTGCATGTTATGGGTGACGATCACCACGGTATATTCCGATTTCAGCTCACTGATAAGTTCTTCAATACGGCCGGTGGAGATTGGATCCAGCGCCGAGCACGGCTCATCCAGCAGCAGAACCTCAGGGCGGATAGCAATACCGCGCGCAATACACAGACGCTGCTGCTGACCGCCGGAGAGGCTGTAGCCGCTCTGATGCAGCTTGTCTTTGGTTTCATTCCACAGCGCCGCTTTGGTCAGCGCCCACTGTACCCGCTCATCCATTTCGGCACGCGGCAGTTTTTCAAACAGGCGGACACCGAAAGCAATATTGTCATAAATAGACATCGGGAACGGCGTCGGTTTCTGGAACACCATACCCACTTTGGCGCGTAATAACGCGATATCCTGGGTATCTGTCAGAATATTGGTGCCATCCAGCAGGATTTCACCTTCCGCACGCTGCTCATTATACAGCGCGTACATTTTATTGAAGGTACGCAGCAGGGTCGATTTCCCGCAACCGGACGGACCGATAAAGGCCGTGACTTTATTTTTGGCAATATCCAGCGAAATGTTTTTCAGCGCGTGGAACTGGCCGTAATAGAAGTTCAGATCACGGACCTGAATTTTGCTTTCAGTTACGTTTTGAATTTTACTCATGACTCTCTCTCATTCATCCGCAGTCATTTAATCAGTGCTTTTTCTTCGCAAACAGCACACGCGCCACGATATTAATTAACAGCACACACAGTGTGATCAGCAGAACACCCGCCCAGGCCAGACTCTGCCACTCCGCAAACGGACTCATGGCAAACTTGAAGATAGTGACCGGCAGGTTGGCAATCGGCTGCATCAGATCCGTACTCCAGAACTGGTTGGAGAGGGAGGTAAAGAGCAGCGGTGCCGTTTCCCCGGCAATACGGGCAATCGCCAGCAGCACCCCGGTGATAATCCCGGAAACCGAGGCTTTCAGGGTAATCGCTGAAATCATTTTCCATTTCGGTGTGCCGAGGGCATACGCCGCTTCACGCAGGCTGTCCGGCACCAGACGCAGCATGTTTTCCGTGGTACGGATAACAATCGGGATCTGTAACAGCGCCAGGGCAATCACCCCCGCCCAGCCGGAGAAGTGCTGCATTTGCATCACCACAATGGTGTAAACAAACAGCCCGACCACAATCGACGGTGCGGATAATAAAATATCGTTAATAAAACGGGTCACTTCCGCCAGCCAGGATTTACGGCCGTATTCCGCCAGATAAACCCCGGCGAGAATGCCCAGCGGTGTCCCGATAACCGTAGCCCATAAAATCAGCAGGCCGGAACCGACAATGGCGTTCGCCAGCCCGCCGCCTTCCGTATTCGGCGGTGGTGTCATTTCGGTGAACAGCGCCAGCGACATGCCGTCCATCCCTTTGGTGACTGTCGAGAACAGGATCCAGATTAACCAGAACAGCCCGAATGCCATCGTGGACATGGATAAGAACAGAGCAATACGGTTTTTCTGACGGCGCCAGTACTGACGTTTCTGCCGTGCGCTGATATCCACTTTCGGTTGTTGAATATTCATTTCAGCCATCTCAGCGCCCCTCTTTCTTATTCAGACGCATCACCATAAATTTGGAGATAGCAAGGACGATAAAGGTGATGACAAACAGGATCAGCCCCAGCTCCATCAGTGCTGCGGTATGCAGCCCGGATTCCGCTTCGGCGAATTCGTTCGCCAGTGCCGAGGTAATACTGTTGCCCGGCATATACAGCGAGAAGCTGTCCAGCTGATAGGTGTTACCGATGATAAAGGTCACCGCCATGGTCTCACCCAGGGCGCGTCCCAGACCCAGCATCACGCCGCCGATCACCCCGTTTTTGGTGTACGGCAGCACAATCCGCCAGATCACCTCCCAGGTGGTACAGCCGATGCCGTAAGCCGATTCTTTCATCATCACCGGCGTCTGCTCGAACACATCACGCATGACCGAGGCAATATAAGGGATGATCATAATGGCGAGGATAACACCCGCCGCCAGAATACCGATACCGAATGCCGGACCGGAGAACAGCTCGCCGACAATCGGGATGCTCGACATCACCTCGCCGACCGGCTGCTGGAAATAGGTGGCAAATAACGGGGCAAAGACAAACAGTCCCCACATGCCGTAAACGATACTCGGAATGGCCGCTAACAGTTCGATTGCGATACCCAGCGGGCGGCGCAGCCAGTTAGGTGCCAGTTCTGTCAGGAACAGCGCGATCCCGAAACTCACCGGGACGGCAATCAGCAGTGCGATAACCGAGGTCACGATGGTGCCGTAAATCGGTACCAGTGCCCCGTACTCTTCCGCCGGCGGGTTCCACTCTTTATTCCATAAGAAACCTAAGCCAAATTTTTCAATACTCGGCCAGGACGCAATAATCAGTGAAATAATAATTCCGCCCAGCAACAACAGCGTAATCAGTGCCGCCAGTTTTACCAGGGCACTGAAAAATTGATCGCCGCGTTTGCCGGGTGGTTTCATTGCCGTTTTCAGTTCGGCCATAGTCGCTTCCGTCTTTAACACAGATCCCCCCGGTACGGGGGGATCAATTACTGGTAATTCAAAATCACTTCATCATCTGCCGTATCAGTACAGCGGCTTACCGCTGCTGTCTTTGACACTGGTTTTCCATGATGCACGGACTTGTTCAATCACTTCCTGCGGCAGTACTGCATAATCCAGTTTTTCTGCCTGCTCACCGCCGTTCTTGTATGCCCAGTCAAAGAATTTCAGAACTTCCTGCCCTTTGGCGGCATCTTTCTGATTGGTGTGGACCAGGATGAAAGTGGTGGAGGTAATCGGCCATGCGTTCGGACCCGGCTGGTTAGTCAGATCCTGAGCGAAGCTTTTTGTCCACTCGGCTTTACGTGCTGCGTTACTGAAGCTTTCACCGGTCGGGGATACCGCATCGCCGTCCGCAGAAATCAGCTTGGTGTAAGCCAGTTTGTTCTGTTTGGCGTAGGCGTATTCCACGTAACCGATAGAGCCCGGCAGACGCTGAACAAAGGCCGCAATACCGTCGTTACCTTTACCGCCCAGACCGACCGGCCAGTTAACGGTAGAGCCTGCGCCGACTTTCTCTTTCCAGTCAGGGCTGACTTTGGACAGGTAGCTGGTGAAGACGAACGAGGTGCCGGAACCATCCGCACGGCGGACAACCGCGATATCCTGATCCGGCAGTTTCACTGACGGGTTCAGTTTGGTAATTGCCGGGTCATTCCATTTTTTGATGTTACCCAGGTAGATATCACCCAGGGTTTTACCGTCGAGCACCAGTTCACCGGATTTCAGACCCGGCAGGTTGACGGCCAGCACCACACCGCCGATTACGGTCGGGAACTGGAATAAGTTATCAGCGGCCAGTTTATCTTCGGACAGCGGCGCATCTGACGCCCCGAAATCAACAGTGTTGGCGACAATCTGCTTCACGCCGCCGGAGGAGCCAATCCCCTGGTAGTTTACTTTGTTACCGGTTTCTTTCTGGTAAGTATCAGCCCACTGCGCATACACCGGCGCAGGGAATGTTGCACCCGCCCCGGTCAGACTGGTCGCGGCAAATGCAGAAAATGCAGAGAGAGAAAGTGTCGCTGCCATAACAGTGGCTACTGCGGTACGCATCGGTTTCATGATCCCTCCTGACGGGATTTATAGATAATGACGATAAACGTTGTATCTGGTTAATGTCGGAACATGAGGGAAAATAGGACAATCTGGTGACAATAATATGTAGGTTATATGACAGTTTTATGACACTGCAGGTGCGCGGGAACACAAACGCGGAAAAATGATGCGAAAGAACAAAAGCAGGATATACAACCAACAAACTGATTTTATTGAGATTAAAAACAAAATCCCCGGGATAATCGCTTACCGCGGGGATTTATGACAGCCACATGACGATGACATGCCGCTGTCATAATAATTAATCGTCTCTGTCATCCGGCAGCGGCAGCATCACGCGGATACGGAATCCGCCGCGCTGACTGCGGCCGACCTCGATTTTACCGTCATGCGCATCCACAATACGGCGCAGAATAGCCAGCCCCAGCCCGGTGCCTTTATTGCTGCGCGCTTTCTCACCCTGCACAAACGGCTGGAACAAATGCGGGATATCCGCCTCATCAATACCGTTGCCGTCATCTTCCACCTGAAACCAGGCAAAATGTGCATCCAGACCACTGCTGACACGTATCCAGCCGTTACCGTAGCGGGTGGCATTCACCAGCATGTTGCCCAGCGCGCGTTTAATCGCAATCGGGTTACCGGTGAGATAAACCGGTGCCTGAATAACATCATTCTGAAGTGTGACATCCGAGTGGATGTGCGCTTCAGTCACCTCATTAAGGACAGATGTCAGTTCCAGATGCACCATCTCCATTTCACGGCCGGTACGCAGATACGCCATAAACTGCTCAATGATACCGTCACACTCTTCGATATCATTGTTAATGGATTCCGCCAGATAGTCATCCTCCGGGCTCATCATTTCCGTTGCCAGACGAATGCGCGTCAGCGGCGTGCGCAGGTCATGACTGACACCGGCCATCAGGACAGTACGATCCTGCTCCAGCGTTTTGATATCGCGGGACATCTGGTTAAACGAACGGATCACCGAGCGCACTTCCGCGGCGCCGGCTTCCCGTACCGGGACCAGCGGCCCGCCGGTACCGATTTGCCGCGCAGCGGATTCCAGCTCGGTCAGCGGGCGGTTCTGATAACGGATAAATAACCAGACCCCGGCAAAGACAATCAGCAGAAAGGCAAAAATATAACGGAAGACCGGCGAGAACTGATCCTGACCAATTTCAGTCAGCGGCACTCTCACCCAGACATCCGGCGCAATATAGGAGTTCAGCCACAGCACGGGATAATCACGGCTGACTTCCAGCCGGACATCCGCGTAGCCATCCAGATAATGACTCATCTGTTTACTGAGGGATTCAAAATGACGCGCCCAGCGCAATCCGCCCTCATCAGCTGTTTCTTCGGTAAAAAAGGTAATGCCCAGCTCTTCATAAATTTTCTTACGCAGTGCCGGCGAAACACGTACTGCGGTTCCGTCCTTCAGCACCATTTTTTCGCTCATCAGTGTGCGCACTTCATAAGCCAGAACCCGGTTAAACTGTTGCAGACTGGGCATGACAATAAAGTTCACTACGGCCAGATAACTCGTTGTTATAGTTGCAAACAACAGGAAGATGACCAGAAATAACGAGCGCGAAAAGGTACTTCTCGGCGAGAACCGCAGCCGCTTCATGCTTTATTGCCGTCCGGAACGAAGACGTAACCCAGTCCCCAGACGGTCTGGATATAACGCGGATGTGTCGGATCTTCCTCAATCATGCGGCGCAGACGGGAAATCTGCACGTCGATTGAACGTTCCATCGCACTGTATTCACGGCCGCGCGCCAGGCTCATCAGCTTATCGCGGGACAGCGGTTCACGCGGGTGTGACACCAGCACTTTCAGTACGGCAAACTCACCGCTGGTCAGCGGCATGTTTTCATCTTCGTGGAACATCTCGCGGGTGCCGAGGTTCAGCCGGAACTTACCGAACTGAATCACAGCGTCATCCTGGGACGGCGCACCCGGCAGTTCATTCGCCTGACGGCGCAGCACCGCACGGATACGTGCCAGCAGTTCACGCGGGTTAAACGGTTTCGGAATATAATCATCCGCCCCGATTTCCAGCCCGACGATACGATCCACTTCTTCCCCTTTCGCCGTCACCATAATGATCGGAATCGGGTTATTCTGGCTTCTCAGACGGCGGCAGATAGACAGCCCGTCTTCGCCCGGTAACATCAGGTCCAGGACAATAAGATGAATTGATTCGCGCGTCAGCAGACGATCCATTTGTTCCGCGTTTGCGGCGGTACGGACCTGGAAACCCTGCTCACTCAGATAGCGCTCAAGCAGCGCACGCAGACGCATGTCATCATCAACGACAAGGATCTTATAACTTTCCTGCATGTTTGACTCCCGGGTTCATTTTTTCATGCAACTCTTCAGATTAATTGTGCCTATTCAGCAATCGGCTGATAGCGGATAGACAAAATGACATAATTCACTTCACCGTTAGGTGTTATTACCGTTACTTCATCTTCCGCCTGTTTTCCGATTAATGCCCGGGCCACAGGGGAATCAACTGAAATCCATTTCTTTGCCGGTGAAAATTCATCAGGTCCGACGATGCGAAAAGTCTGAATTTCTTCATCATCATTTTCCAGCTCCACCCACGCCCCGAAAAATACTTTTCCTTCCTGGCGGGGGTCCGGCTCAACTATTTTTAAATTATCCAGACGTTTTGAAAGAAACCTCACGCGTCTGTCAATTTCACGCAGACGTTTCTTTCCGTATATATACTCGGCATTTTCCGAGCGATCACCCTGCGCAGCGGCTTCTGACACTGCCTGAGTGACTTGCGGGCGTTCTGTTTTCCAGAGATATTTTAACTCCTGATCCAGCGCATCCCATCCTTCACGGGTAATCAGGTTACTTTTTGCCATATGTTACCTAAACAAAAAATAAATTATTTAAATAAATTGTAATACTAAATGCATTTTCTGAAAGATAACAGCAATGCATAATTCATTTATATTACTTTATATCGGCTGGTAATTCCCGTTTTGAACACGTATAACTGTCCCCTGAAATTTTTTTACGTCAATTTATCGCAGCCGGAAAGAATATCATGATGAATGAATCTCTGAGCCAGATTATTGCCGGTGAACTGAAGGCACAAACCCGCCAGGTCACCGCCGCAATTACCCTGCTGGATGAGGGAAATACTGTCCCTTTTATCGCCCGCTACCGGAAAGAAGTTACCGGCGGCCTGGATGATACTCAGCTGCGTCAGCTGGAAACCCGTCTCAGCTACCTGCGCGAACTGAACGACCGCCGTCAGACCATCCTCAAATCCATTGAGGAACAGGGCAAACTGACCCCTGAACTGGCGGGGGCGATTAACGGTACTCTCAGCAAAACAGAGCTGGAAGACCTCTACCTGCCTTACAAACCCAAGCGCCGCACACGCGGACAGATTGCGGCAGAAGCCGGTCTGGAACCGCTGGCAGACACGCTGTGGCAGGACCCGTCACAGACCCCGGAAACCCTCGCCGCCACCTATATTGACAGCGAAAAAGGCGTGGCAGACACCAAAGCCGCCCTTGACGGTGCACGCTACATTCTGATGGAGCGTTTCGCGGAAGATGCCGGTCTGCTGGGGAAAGTCCGTGATTACCTGTGGCGTAATGCGCACCTGGTTTCCGTTGTGATCAGCGGTAAAGAAGCGGAAGGCGCAAAATTCAGTGATTATTTTGATCACCACGAACCGATTGCCAATGTCCCGTCACACCGCGCCCTGGCAATGTTCCGCGGCCGTAATGAGGGAATTCTGCAACTCTCCCTCAATGCTGATCCGCAGTGTGAGGAGCCGCCGAAAGAGAGCTATTGCGAAGAACTCATCCGCGATTACCTCGGTGTCCGCTTTAACAATGCCCCGGCAGACAGCTGGCGCAAAGCGGTGGTGAGCTGGACATGGCGGGTGAAAGTGCTGCTGCACCTCGAAACCGAACTGATGGCCGCGCTGCGCGAAAAAGCAGAAGATGAGGCCATTAATGTCTTCGCCCGTAACCTCAGTGATTTACTGATGGCGGCACCGGCCGGTATGCGCGCGACGATGGGACTGGACCCGGGTCTGCGTACCGGGGTGAAAGTGGCGGTGGTGGATGCCACCGGTAAAGTGCTGGCCACTGACACCATTTATCCGCACACCGGACAGACCGCCAAAGCAGCGGCGTCAGTCGCGGCACTCTGCCTGAAATACCATGTTGAACTGGTGGCTATCGGTAACGGTACCGCCTCCCGCGAAACCGAGCGTTTCTTTGCGGATGTGCAGAAACAGTTCCCGGATATCAAAGCCCAGAAAGTGATCGTCAGCGAAGCCGGAGCCTCAGTTTACTCCGCGTCAGAACTGGCAGCGGCAGAGTTTCCGGATCTGGATGTCTCACTGCGCGGGGCGGTTTCTATCGCCCGCCGGTTACAGGATCCGCTGGCTGAGCTGGTAAAAATCGATCCGAAATCCATCGGGGTCGGCCAGTATCAGCATGATGTCAGCCAGACACAACTCGCCCGCAAGCTGGATGCGGTGGTGGAAGACTGCGTAAACGCCGTCGGCGTTGACCTCAATACCGCCTCTGTCGCCCTGCTGACCCGCGTTGCCGGACTGAGCAAAGTCATTGCACAGAATATTGTTGACTGGCGTGATGAAAACGGCCGTTTTGCTGACCGCAAACAGTTGCTGAAAGTCGCACGTCTCGGCCCGAAAGCCTTTGAGCAGTGTGCCGGATTCCTGCGTATCGCGGGCGGAAAAAATGCGCTGGACGCCTCCACTGTTCACCCGGAAGCCTATCCGGTGGTGGAAAAAATCCTTCAGGCCACAGAAAAAACCCTCAGCGACCTGATGGGTAACAGTGATGTGCTGCGTAACCTGAAAGCGCAGGACTTTGTTACTGAACAATTCGGTGTGCCGACGGTTTCTGACATCCTCAAAGAGCTGCAGAAACCCGGCCGTGACCCGCGTCCGGAGTTCAAAACCGCGACCTTTGCCGATGGCATTGAAACCATGAATGACCTGCGTCCGGGTATGGTACTGGAAGGCGCGGTCACCAACGTGACCAATTTCGGTGCTTTTGTGGATATCGGTGTTCATCAGGACGGACTGGTGCATATCTCCTCGCTGGCAAACCGCTATGTGGAAGATCCGCATACTGTGGTGAAAGCCGGGGATATTGTCAGCGTCAAAGTGCTGGATGTGGATATCGCCCGTAAGCGTATCGCGCTGACCATGCGGATGGATGAGGAGCCGGAAACGGCAGCCCGCCGCGGCGGCGGCAGTGATAAGCCACGGGCGGAAAAACGGCAGAACAGCCGCCCTGCCCGTAACGGTAACAGTGACACCTCTGCCGGCAACAGCGCGATGGGTGATGCCCTCGCCGCCGCTTTCGGTAAGCGTAAGTAACTCCCCTCTGTATCCTGTACGCGGCAGCGCCTGCTGCCCGTACTTTCCCCTCCCGTTAGTCGTGTATTGCGTTAATCAGTGGTAAAAATTGTTACTAACGTAAATCAATACGTGAAATATCTGCTCTCAATTGTTTTATACGCCGGATATCTTGATATACATCAAACTTCACTGGTTACTTTTCGGGCTAAATAGGTAAAACATTGTTGGTTATGATTTGCATTTACAGTATCAATTAAGTTTGTAAGGATATTTTTCTGCCGGACTGTTCGTGCGATAATCATTTGCAATATCATTCCTTTTTGCATGGTTAACCGGAGCCTTTATGACACTTCAGCCACAACACAGTTATAAAATTCTGGGCTTTTCCGGGCAAATCAGCCCGGCATACCGTCAGAAATTATTGTCTCTGGGCATGCTGCCCGGCTCCGTTTTCCGGGTGATCCGCAGCGCACCGCTGGGCGATCCGATCCAAATCGAAACCCGGCACGTCAACCTGATGCTCAGAAAAAAAGACCTGGCGCTGCTGATGCTTGATGACGTGCAGGTATAACCCGCCGCACATCCCGCGCTGACTCACTTCTTTCCTTCTGCCTCCGGCAGGAGGGGTTTGTATTTATTGATTGGCATATGACACTATGAAAGCACTCACCCTGGGACTCATCGGTAATCCCAATTCAGGGAAGACCACGCTGTTCAACCAGTTAACCGGTTCCAAACAACGCGTCGGCAACTGGGCCGGTGTGACCGTGGAACGGAAAATCGGTTATTTCACCACACCGGAACACAAGATTGAGCTGGTGGATTTGCCCGGTACCTACTCACTGACCACCATCTCCGAGCAAACGTCCTTAGACGAACAAATTGCCTGTCACTTTATCCTCAGCGGTGAAGCGGACATGCTGATTAACGTCGTCGATGCATCCAACCTCGAGCGTAACCTTTATCTGACACTGCAACTGCTGGAACTGGGTGTTCCCTGCATTATTGCCCTCAATATGCTGGATATCGCTGATAAAGCGAATATCAATATTGATATCAAAGCCCTGTCAGAACGTCTCGGCTGCCCGGTCATCCCGCTGGTCTCCACCCGCGCGTCCGGTATCTGTGAGCTGAAAGCGGCGATCGATAAACACTCAATGGCACCACATGACGTGCTGGTGAACTATCCGGCGGCACTGCTCGACAGCATGAACAGCCTCGCACAATCTATTCCCGCAGAGGAATTCAGTGCCACACAGCGCCGCTGGCTGGCACTGCAAAGTCTGGAAGGGGATATCTACAGCCAGGCCCGCGCCGGTTTCACACCGGAGCATGTACAGTCCGTCCGTGATGCGATGCAGGCACAGCAGCAGGAAGAGCCGGAACTGGTGATTGCGGATGCCCGCTACCAGACGATTGCGGATATCTGCGAAAAAACCATTGATAACAGCCATTCCGAGCCGAACAAACTGACCGCTTCGATGGACAGAATTGTCCTCAACCGCTGGCTGGGCGTGCCGGTATTCCTGTTTGTGATGTATCTGATGTTCGTGCTTGCCATCAATATCGGCGGGGCATTACAGCCGTTGTTTGAAGGCGGTTCGGAAGCCATTTTCATTAACGGGACACAATGGCTGGGGATCACCCTCGGCTTCCCGGACTGGCTGACCATCTTCCTCGCCCAGGGGGTCGGCGGTGGTATCAACACCGTGCTACCACTGGTGCCGCAAATCGGGATGATGTACCTGTTCCTCTCCTTCCTGGAAGATTCCGGCTATATGGCCCGCGCCGCATTTGTGATGGACAGACTGATGCAGGCACTCGGACTGCCGGGCAAATCCTTTGTGCCGCTGATTGTCGGTTTCGGCTGTAACGTGCCGTCCATTATGGGTGCCAGAACCCTGGATGCGCCGCGTGAGCGGCTGATCACCGTCCTGATGGCACCGTTTATGTCCTGCGGGGCACGGCTGGCAATCTTTGCGGTTTTCGCCGCGGCGTTCTTCGGCAAAAGCGGCGCAAGCATTGTATTCTCCCTGTATATCCTCGGGATTGTGGTGGCTATCCTCACCGGTCTGCTGCTCAAGCACACTATCATGCGCGGGGAAGCCTCACCGTTTGTGATGGAACTGCCGGTGTACCATGTGCCGCATATGAAAACCCTGTTTATGCAGACCTGGCAGCGCCTGAAAGGCTTTGTGGTACGTGCGGGTAAAGTAATTATTGTCGCCAGTATGGTGATCGGTGCACTGAACAGCTTCAGTTTCTCCGGCAAACCGGCGGACAGCATCAATGATTCCGCACTGGCTTCGGTCAGTAAAGTGGTCACTCCGCTGCTCAGCCCGATTGGTGTAACCAATGATAACTGGCAGGCGACTGTCGGTCTGATCACCGGTGCGATGGCGAAAGAAGTGGTGGTCGGGACACTGAACACCCTCTACACCGCCGAGAGTATCACCAACGAACCGTTTGATCCGGAAGCTTTCGATTTATGGGGCGAGCTGGGTGATGCTGTCAATGAAACCCTGGATTCACTGGCAGATACGTTCACGTTCGCAGCCTTGTCCAACCCGATCGAAGCCAGTAAAGGTGACGGTGAAATGGATGGCGGCACCATGGGTACCATGGCCGCGAAATTCGGTTCTGGTGTCGCTGCATACAGCTATCTGATCTTTGTACTGCTGTATGTACCGTGTGTGTCGGTGATGGGGGCTATCGCCCGTGAAACCAGCCGCGGCTGGATGACGTTCTCTATCCTGTGGGGTCTGAACGTGGCTTACTCACTGGCCGCACTGTTCTATCAGGCAGCCACATTCAGTGCGCATCCGGGCAGCAGTTCTGTGATTATCGCTGTGGTGGTGATTTTCAACCTGATTCTGTTTGCGCTGTTACGCCGCACACGCAGCCGGGTGAATCTCAGCGGCTTCCGCCGTGATGCACACAGCCGCTGCGGTGGCTGCTCCGGTAACGAGTGCCACTGATAAAAGGACACGGACATGATCAGCCTGATCGCAGTACGTGACGCCATTGCTCTGAACGGCCGGGCAGATGCCCGGCTCCTCAGCCACCAGCTGAATACCCCGGAAACCCTGGTGCAGGCCATGATGGAAAAGCTGGCAGCCATGGGAAAAATTGAGGCCGTGGATGTCAGCAGTTGCCTGAGCAGCAGTTGCAAACAGTGCCCGGAAAGTCAGGGCTGCGATACAAAGGTGTATCAGATCCGTTCATAATAATAATTTAAAACGAATCATTTTTAATTAAATGATTCGTTTTTTATTAAAAATAAGCACTGACATTCCATATTATTAAGACATCCGAAATAAATAGCATCAATTTTTATCAGAATATAAAATATTATTGTTCTTTGCTCACTGCCAATAAAAATAAAGATGACAACAATAATATCAAAAGAAACTGTTTTTTCCGCAGCGGATGAGCGCCGGACAGATCAATTTGATCGGCCAGCCCAACCTCCCTTTAAAAAATTCTATGTCTTTAATGACAGCATCCTGTTTTTTTCCGGTGATATTAATCCGATATTAGCAACGCTGGCCTCATATCTGACATCCGCCCCCGGTGTGGATGAAGAATACGCTGAACGAATGGCCGAAATATCTGAAATCGATAACGATGAATGTGAAATCATAGAGGTAGACCGTACTGACGGGCGGGTTGTTTACTCGCAGAATGCATCCGTCAGTGAAGAAAATGGCCATATTTTTTACGGTGCAGGCTCAGGCTCTGCCCGAGCCATACAATCATTTATTACCGGTATCCGGGTGATTAATGAGTCAGGCAATCACTATCAGTTTATAAAACACGGGCTGCATCTTCTTACGCGAAGTATGAAATATGCATTTAAGACAGACAAATTCTCCGGCGGAAATATTGCAAAAATAATATGGTATGGAGATGGTATTATTGATAACCAACTTAACTGGATAAAACCATCAGAAATTAATAATTACCATGATAGTATAATAAAAAAGATCGCTGAGAGATTTGAAAATAAAAACGCATTAACTGAACTGATAACCATGATGATTGATGAAGAAAAACAATATGCAAAAGAATTAGAATTTGAGTCAAAAATTTTTGACGATAATTCTGCCCCGCGTTATAGTGCAAAAAACAATCAGGCTGCCAAAGGAAGATACTGCATGAATAAAACCGCCAATACAACACCGGGAGTCGCCGTTAAAACATCAGGCTCTTCTGAGGGCAAAGTCTTCAGTGCCGCATCACTTAAAGCACGCCTGGCGCAGCGTAAAGCAGAAGGCCGCAGCTGAGTCCTTCATCTGAATCAGAATTCGGTAAAAGCCGGTTGGTGATTAAACTGACCGGCTTTTTTCTGATTACCGGCCTGCAAACCCCGTCAGTACCTCACAAAACTCATCCGGATGTGAAATAAAAGGCGCATGTGCACTGTTGCGCATAATCACGGAAGGAGATGACGGCAGTTGTTCATCCAGCAGTGATGCCACTTTACGCGGCACCAGCCCGTCCAGATAGCCGTAAATCCGCAGGAACGGCATCGTCAGGGTCGTCAGTCCGCCGCGCAGATCGGCGGTTCTCAGAATTTCCAGTCCGGCATTCAGTACTGCCGCATCCGGCATCGGCTGTTCCAGTACGACGGATTTCAGTGTGCGGGCATCCTGACGGGCACTGGCGGTTCCCAGTGTCTGCAATGCCAGAAAACGCTCCACGGTGCGCTGAAAATCTGTTGCCAGCTGATGCTGAAAACCGCTCAGAACAGTGGGCTTAATTCCCGGCCAGCCATCTTCCTCCTGCGCACTAAAACAGGGCGACGAACAGATTGTCACCAGATGACTCACCGCCTGCGGATAACGCAACGCAATATCAGCAGCCACCAGCCCGCCCAGCGACCAGCCTGCCAGTACTGCTTTTTCCGGCATCTGCACGAATACGGTATCCGACATCTCCGTCAGTGACATCTCACCAAATTCCTGACTGCGTCCGTAACCCGGTAAGTCAACCTTGTGAATACGGAAATGCGGTGCGAGCCGCATTTCAATGCTGTTCCACACTTCGCTGTTCAGTCCCCAACCGTGTAACAGCACAAGATCGCGCGAACCCTGTCCGCTCTGCTGCCAAAAAAGCGTAGCCATCGTTATTGTTTCCTTATTTATCCGGAGGGAAGACGGATGGTTATTATTGAGAATTACTGCCTGCTGTGCAATCAGCCACTGGCAATTGCCGCACACGGTATCTGCGGATTCTGCATACGCGGACTCCCGGAGATGCCGCCGGTCTGCCGGAGATGCGGCCTGCCGCTGGTAACCCCGGAGCCGGAGTGCGGCCGTTGTCTGCAGACGCCGCCGCCGTGGCAAAGCCTGCTGGCGGTGACCGGCTATCAGCCGCCGCTGGCCGCCCTGGTTCACCGCCTCAAATACAGCGGGCAGACCCACATTGCCCGTGCGCTGGCACGACTGCTGCTGCTCCGGGTACTGGCAGCTTACCGCGCGGGGGAATATCCGAAGCCGGATTTACTGCTCAGTGTACCGCTTTACCGTTACCGGCAATGGCGGCGCGGGTTTAATCAGAGCGACCTTATCGCCCGCCTGCTGGCAAAATGGCTGCGCTGTCCTTACGACAGTTCCGGCCTTATCCGTACCCGTGCTACACTGAGCCAGCGGATGCTGTCCCGCACGCAGCGCCTGACAAACCTGCCTTCTGCTTTTGCCTTAACCCGGGATGTCCGCGGACTGCATATTGCGCTGGCCGATGATGTCATCACAACAGGGGCGACCATGACAGCGCTGTCTGAATTGCTCATTCGTGCGGGTGCGGCGGCAGTCCGGGTGTGGTGCCTTTGCCGCACCTTGTAGTGAACCCGCAAATGGGCGTATTATAACCAACCGGAACAGTCAACTATTTTTGGGCAATGTTATGATTACTATTACTGACGCTGCGCAGGCACATTTTTCCAAACTGCTTGCCAACCAGGAACCCGGCACACAAATCCGTGTTTTTGTTATTAACCCGGGCACTCCCAATGCGGAATGCGGAGTCTCTTATTGTCCGCCTGACGCTGTGGAAGCGACCGATACCGCGCTGCCGTTTGAGCAGCTGACCGCCTATGTTGATGAACTGAGCGCGCCATTCCTTGACGAAGCCGTGATCGACTTCGTGACCGATCAGCTCGGCTCTCAGCTCACCTTAAAAGCCCCGAACGCCAAAATGCGTAAAGTGGCTGATGACGCTCCGCTGATCGAGCGTGTCGAATATGTCCTGCAATCTCAGATCAACCCGCAGCTGGCCGGACACGGCGGCCGTGTTTCCCTGATGGAAATCACGGATGAAGGCTATGCCATCCTCCAGTTCGGCGGCGGCTGTAACGGCTGCTCAATGGTCGATGTCACTCTGAAGGAAGGGATCGAAAAAGAGTTACTGAATATGTTTGCCGGTGAACTGAAAGGCGTTAAAGACCTGACTGAACATCAGCGCGGCGAACACTCTTATTACTGACAGCGCTGTTTACTGATAGAGCTGTACCGGCCGGATATCGCACGGCCGTGATATATACCGTCCGGTGAACTGCCGGGCGGGTTTCCGGCGGTGCTCTGTCACCGCTGATATTCACCTGCATACGAAAAATCATTATGGAACAAATCCGCTTAATCACACCCGATACGGCGTATGAACTCTGGCAGCAGAACGGGGCTGTCCTGGTTGATATCCGTGATCCGCAAAGCTTCCGTGCCGGTCACACTGACGGCGCATTTCACCTGACAAACGACACTGTAAACACCTTCATGGATCAGACAGATTATGAGCAGCCGGTTATGGTCATGTGTTACCATGGGCACAGCAGTCAGGGCGCGGCTCAGTATCTGCTTAATGTCGGCTATGAAACGGTATACAGCATCAACGGCGGCTTTGAAGCCTGGTTGCGCAACTACCCGGACACAGTCAGGTCACTCGCTTAACAACGGACAGCTATATGGTTTATCTGATCACCATCGCCAACCCGCGGATTGCCCAGTCATTTATTGATTATATGGCCTCGCGGGATATTGAGCTTACCATGCGTGCCACCCGCGAAGGGCGCGGTGCGGAATTGTGGCTCGAAGACGAAAGCAAGCTGGCGCAGACACAGTCTGAGCTGGACACCTTTATGCGTGATCCGATGAATAAACGCTATCTCGCGGCCAGCTGGGAATCCGGTGAAACCGATTCCCCGTTCCGCTATCCGGCTTCCCGCGTCTTCAGCAATCTGGTGACGCCGGCCGGGCCGCTGACTATCGCTGTCACGGTGCTGTGCGCGCTGGTCTTTCTGTGGATGCAGATAAGCGGTACTGACGCAGTGATGGACTATCTGGCATGGCCGCAGCCTGACCAGCAGGGTGAACTGTGGCGGTGGATAAGCCCGGTTTTCCTGCATTTTGGCCTGACGCATCTTCTGATGAACCTGGCACTGTGGTGGTATCTCGGCAGCCAGGTGGAAAAACAGCTCGGCAGCGGACGGCTGCTGGTGATCACCCTTATCTCTGCCCTGGTCAGTTGCTGGGCGCAATCCTTTTTCAGCGGTTCATCTTTCGGCGGCTTATCCGGCGTGGTCTTCGCGCTGATCGGTTATGTCTGGTACACCGGCGCACGCAATCCGTCGGCCGGTATTTATCTGCCCGCCGCCATGATGATGTTCTCCGTATTATGGCTGGTTATCGGTTATTTTGATTTATTTGGTACAATACCGATCGCAAATATGGCACATGCGTCCGGTCTGGCGACCGGCCTGCTGATGGCTGTATGGGATAACCGCCGCCGGGCGGCCTGAATAATAATGACAATATGACACCACCACCACCTGTCACGGCACGATCCTGACTATGCGGTGGTATTGATCTGACCGGGGGATTTTGTGAAACAAACACAGCGTCACGATGCTATCGTTGAGTTAGTCAGTAAACAGGGCTATGTCAGCACAGAAGAGCTGGTCGAATACTTTAAGGTCAGCCCGCAGACCATCCGCCGTGATCTCAATGAGCTGGCGGAACAGAATAAAATTCACCGTCACCACGGCGGGGCGGCGCAACCATCCAGCTCGGTGAATGCCGCGTATCATGAACGGAAAAGCATGTGGTCGGATGAAAAACGCCGGATTGCGCGCCGCGTCGCGGCACTGATCCCGGATGGCGCCACACTGTTTATTGATATCGGCACCACGCCGGAAGCCGTTGCGCATGAACTGCTGGAACACAAAAATCTGCGTATCGTCACCAATAACCTGAATGTCGCCACCCTGCTGATGGCAAAAGACGATTTCCGTCTGATCCTGGCCGGCGGCGAAGTCCGTTCCCGCGACGGCGGAATTGTCGGCGAAGCCACGCTCGATTTTATCTCTCAGTTCCGCCTGGATTTCGGTATCCTCGGGATCAGCGGCATTGATACTGACGGCTCCCTGCTGGAATTTGATTATCACGAAGTCCGCACCAAACGGGCGATTATTGAAAACTCCCGCTGTGTGATGCTCGTTACCGACCATTCCAAATTCGGCCGTAACGCCATGGTTAACCTCGGAAATATGGGGCTGATTGATTGCCTGTTTACGGACAAACGCCCGCCGGAAAGTATCATCAAAATTCTCGGTGAGCAGCAGGTACAGCTCGAAGTCTGCTGATTTTCTCCGCCCGCGTCACTGCCCGGTGGCGCGGTATTTCACCCTCTTTTCTCCTCTGCCTTAATTCATTACTTTTTGTATGGATATGCTAACAAATTGTTATCCGTGTCACGGAGAACGTTTTTTTATGTCCTGAATGTTGGAATATCGTTCACATTGAACTATTATGAGCGATAACGAACATTAAAGAACAAATATGGTCATGCGGGAGTGAGGATGGAAACGAAAGATTTGATCGTTATCGGGGGCGGAATCAACGGCGCGGGAATTGCCGCTGATGCTGCCGGACGCGGGTTATCAGTACTGATGCTGGAAGCCCGGGATCTGGCCTGTGCCACCTCATCGGCCAGTTCAAAACTGATCCACGGCGGATTGCGCTATCTCGAACATTATGAGTTTCGTTTGGTGAGCGAAGCGCTGGCTGAACGTGAAGTATTGTTAAAAATGGCACCGCATATCGCCTTTCCGATGCGTTTCCGCCTGCCGCATCAGCCACATCTGCGTCCGGCATGGATGATCCGCGCCGGGCTGTTTCTGTATGACCATCTCGGCAAACGTACCACATTGCCGGGCAGCCGCGGCCTGACGTTCAGCAATGCCTCCCCGCTGAAAGCAGAATTTAAAAAAGGATTCGAATACTCCGACTGCTGGGTGGATGACGCCCGTCTGGTGGTGCTGAATGCACAGGAAGTTGTGCGTCAGGGCGGCGAAGTCCGTACACGGACAAAAGTCACCCGCGCATGGCGCGAAAACGGCTTATGGCAGGTGGAAGCGGAGAATGTCCTGACCGGCGAGACGCTGCGCTGGCAGGCAAAAGGACTGGTCAATGCCGCCGGGCCGTGGGTGAAAACCTTCTTTGATGACGGGTTACAGCTCAAATCCCCTTACGGTATCCGTCTTATCAAAGGCAGCCATATTGTGGTACCGCGTGCGCATGACGAGCCGCAGGCCTATATTCTGCAAAACGAAGATCACCGTATTGTGTTTGTTATCCCGTGGATGGATGAATTTTCCATTATCGGCACCACCGACGTGGAATATCACGGTGATCCGGCAGACGTTAAAATCGATGATAACGAAATTAATTATCTGCTGGATGTCTATAACGACCACTTCCGAAAAACCCTGACCCGCGACGATATCCGCTGGACATACTCCGGCGTCCGTCCGCTGTGTGATGATGAATCGGATTCACCGCAGGCAATCACCCGCGATTACACGCTCGACCTGCATGATGATAACGGGCAGACACCACTGCTGTCGGTTTTTGGCGGGAAACTCACGACTTACCGCAAGCTGGGCGAACACGCACTGGATAAACTGGCGGCCTACTATCCGCAGGCCGGGAAAGCATGGACAAAACAGGCGGTACTGACAGGCGGTGAACTCAACGGCCTGAGCCGCGACGACTATGCACGGACACTCACCGGACGCTGGTCATGGCTGCCGAACGGACTGGCGCTGCGCCTTGCCCGTACCTACGGCAGTCAGACAGAAAAAATCATCGGTGATGCACAGTCCCTCAACGACCTCGGACAGTTATTCGGCCATAACCTGTATGAAGCCGAACTGCGCTATCTGGTACAGCACGAATGGGTGATCACCGCAGAAGACGCACTCTGGCGCAGAACCAAGCTGGGGATGTGGCTTACACAGGAAGAACAGCGTCAGGTGGAGCAGTGGCTCCGCCGGGAAGAACAGTAAGGTAACAACACAGACCGGCTCACAAAGCCGGTCTGTTTTTTTTATGACCTCAGCGCCGGGATTCCAGTGCCATCCGGACAGCCAGTCCGGCCAGTACCGTTCCCATCAGCCAGCGCTGCACAACCTGCCAGAACGGGCGGCCTGTCATGAATACAGAAACCGATCCCGCCATCAGAACAATCAGTCCGTTTACTGTCAGGCTGATCATAATTTGAGTTGTTCCGAGCGCCAGAGACTGCACCAGCACACTGCCGTGTCCCGGCACAATAAACTGCGGCAGCAGCGACAGATACATCACTGCCACTTTCGGGTTCGCAATACTGGTCAGAAACCCCATCGTGAACAGTTTTTTGGGCTTATCTTCCGGCAGTTCCCGTACTGAAAATGCAGAGCGGCCGCCGGGTTTTACTGCCTGCCAGGCCAGATAAAGCAGATATAATGCACCTGCGATACGCAGGACATCATAAGCATAAGGAACTGCCAGAAAGAGAGCCGTGATCCCGAACGCCGCACTCAGCATATAAAAAATAAATGCCAGACCGACACCCGCAAGAGAAATATATCCCGCCCGCTTTCCCTGACAGAGTGAACGGGAGATCAGATAAATCATATTAGGGCCCGGCGTTAATACCATTCCCAGCGCAACCAGAGCAAATGCAAACAATGACGTAATATCAGGCATAATGCACTCCATAACAGATAATGCATAACAAATAATAATGTAATTTATTGTTTTTTCAGGATATGTAACCACCATGAACAGGTGATCATTGATTATAGCCGGAACAAAAAAAAAGCAGCAACAACATAATTTAGTATGTATTAATAACGTGGGTTACTGCACAAAACAGCAGACACAAAAAAAGCGCTTTTCAGCGCTTTTCCGGACCGGTTGTTCTCAGTGCACCTGTGCCGGGCTGAGAAGCTGATAGATCGTGTCCGGGGTATATTTCTCACCGGAAAAATAGATATTCCAGTCGGTGAGCATCGCGGTATTCAGCGGATACACACCGCCCTCTTCCATCTCTTTCACATAGAACGGATGGTTAATCAGTTTACCGGTAAAGACATCATTATCGAGGGTTTCCGGGATAAACCACATGTGTTCCAGGTCATCCTCATCCCCGTACGGAATACCGCATTTGACCATAAACACCCACGGATTTTCGTCCTCATCATCACGGGCTTTTTTGCCGAATAACCCGCCGAACAGACCTTTTTTCACTTTGGCCTCCGGCTGCCCGTACTCTGTAAACATCTGGGCAAAATAGTGCCAGCGCAGCCGGGCTTTTACCGCCATTTCGTGAGTTTCACTGTTCGGGCGATAAAACATGATGGCGGCATCATCGTCGAAACCACGGAAAAATGTCTGTAACTCCGGCGAACTTTCATTCACCCGGAACAACATGCAGGACGGATGGTCATGCTGATCATCACGGTCGCCGCGATCACCAAGAAACTCATTTTCCGGCATATTATCGTGAGAATAATCAATATCTTCCAATGATTTCAGCTGGTCGATTGGCGTATTTTT
Organism: Morganella morganii; assembly: GCF_019242955.1. Taxonomy (GTDB): domain Bacteria; phylum Pseudomonadota; class Gammaproteobacteria; order Enterobacterales; family Enterobacteriaceae; genus Morganella; species Morganella sibonii. The sequence continues at coordinate 163,381 of NZ_CP066129.1, read as the reverse complement.
GTTGATCTGACGAATACCTTCCTGGTAAGGCAGCGCCACAATATATTCCAGCTGTTTTTCAGTCTGTCCGCACAACATAGGCTCATTGAACAGTACTTTGCCTTCATTGAGGCTCTGTCCGATAAAACTGCGCAGCAGATCAGGAATGCCGTAGTACGCATTAATGGTATGCGGCAGCAAGAGTTCCACTTCGGGGATACCGCAGCGCAGCAGGCCGTGTGTATGGAACCAGTACATGGTCGGCGGGGTATTTTCCGTGTCATAGATAGCATGAATGGTATACAGAGACTCGATGTTCAGCTGCACGTCATTTTCCAGCTGAAAATTGAGCCACTCACGGGTAAATCCGCGTCCGGCTGCTGAAATATCAATACCCAGCAGTAAATCCGGCACCAGAATTTGTACCATTTTCAGCTGATGCCGGTAACTCTTCAGTACGTCATTCTGCAAAAGGCACTCAACATAAATGTCCTGCACGGTCTGGTTAACTTCAGCCAGCAGTGCGGCAGAAAGCGGGTCCGTTGAATAGTAAGGATTGATCTCCAGTTCCGGTGCCCGCGGGGCCAGCGACACCAGAAACAGCAGTTCTTCATCGCCATAATGACAGCTGTAATAAAAGCTGTTTTCATCATGTTCTGCGTATTCAATATCACCCTGTGTGAAAAAGGTTTGTGATGCCAGACGCTCTTCTAACTCTGCGAGGTTAAGCCGCGAGGGAGGGAATGCCACTACCTCCGACGTCATCCTCTTACCTTTACCTTCCGCAACCTCAAGGTAATATTGTTTTATATCCATCGGTAATGCCTTTATCCGCTCTGAGTTGTGCTGCTGTGCTGTAATAGTCTCCGGCGGAACACTCCTTCCGGGGGACATAAGAACTTCGGGCGTCAATTATATTCATTGTGGCAACAATAACCTCTGCTTTTGTCCCGGTTATGCCAAACGAAGTACTGTAAAAAATGAATGTGCTGAAATTAAACTCATTTGTTCATACGTATAAGTACCATACTTCGCATGTGTCTTTCATTCAGAATAATCCACCTATTATTCTGTAAACAGATATTTTGGCCAAAATTATACGGCCGGAAGCAAAAACGGCTATAATCCGATCAGTTGACCGCACCGATCTGAGGTATGAGAAGTTGATAAATAACAAAAAGTTAACGATTACTGTTCCGTTACCGGAGCCCTATCATACCGCGGATTTTCTCGCATTTCATTTACGTGATAACCACCATGTGGCTGAACAGGTCACAGAAAACCGGGTGATGAAAGGTATTTGCCTGCACGGCCATCCTGCTTTACTGACACTTGACATCCGCGCCGGGGAAGCCGGCGTCACCCTCAGTACTGACGGCCCGGCCATTCTGCCGGAAGACGGGGCGCGGATGCATCATCTCGCCCGGCATATGCTCGGTCTGATCCAGCCGGTTGAAGAATTTGAGGCACAATATCAGGATCACCCGCTGGCCGGGCCGCTGATCCGGCGGCAGAAAGGTTTGAGGATCTACCAGTCCGCCACACCGTTTGAAGCGATTAACTGGGCGATTATCGGACAACAAATCAGTGTACAGGCCGCGATATCCATCCGCCGCCGCCTGATTCAGCATATCAGTCTGCGCCACTCCTCCGGGCTGTTGTGCTACCCGGATGCGGCACATATTTTACAGACCGATTTTGACGGACTGCGCAGCTGCGGTTTTTCTGCCGGTAAAGCCCATGCGCTGCTGGCACTGAGCGAACAGCTGGCAAGCGGGAAACTGATGCTGCCTGACGTGGTGACGCCGGATAATGCGGATACAGTTTCCGCCTCTCTGACCGCCATTAAAGGTATCGGTACCTGGACCGTCAGTTATGCCCTGCTGCGCGGATTTAACTATCTGAACGGCTCACTGCACGGTGATGTTGCGGTGCGGCGCAATCTGCAGCGCCTGCTGATGCGGGATGAGAAGATAACCGCGGATGAAACTCAGGCGTGGCTGGCGGATTTTGCCCCCTGGCGGGCACTGATAGCGGCGCATCTGTGGCGGCAGGAATCCGCCGCCGGGTACTGAGCAAAAAAAATGCCGCACATGCGGCATTTTTCCTCTCTGCTGACTCAGCGCAGCCAGTTGGTTTTTGCCAGCTCCACAATCTCATCACCGCGCCCGTTAATAATCGCACGCAGCATATACAGACTGAAGCCTTTGGCCTGTTCAAACTTAATTTCCGGCGGCATGGCCAGTTCCTGTTTGGCGGTCACCACATCCACCAGAACCGGGCCGTCATGGGCAAATGCGGTTTTCAGTGCATCATCCAGTGATTCGCTGTCTTCAACCCGTATTCCTTTGATCCCCATGGCATTGGCCATCGCAGCAAAATCCGGGTTATGGAGATCAGTTCCGTCAGTCAGGTAACCGCCTGCTTTCATCTCCATCGCAACAAATCCCAGTACACTGTTGTTAAAGATGACAATTTTCACCGGCAACTGCATCTGTGCCAGGGAAATAAAATCCCCCATCAGCATACTGAACCCGCCGTCACCGCACATTGCCACCACCTGACGTTTGCGATCAAGTGCCTGAGCGCCGATAGCCTGCGCCATGGCATTTGCCATCGAGCCGTGGTTAAAGGACCCAATCAGCCGCCGTTTGCCGTTCATAGTGAGATAACGTGCCGCCCAGACCGTCGGCGTGCCCACATCACAGGTGAAAACGGTATCGTCATCCGCCAGTTCGCTGATTTTTTTCGCCAGATACTGCGGGTGGATCAGTTCCCGTTTGCTTGCGGTTGCCAGTGCATCGAGGTCACTGCGGGCGGTCTGATAGTGTTTCAGTGCCGCATCCAGATGGGTGCGATCCTCTTTGGCCTGTAAACGCGGCTGAATGGCATTAAGTGTGGCTTTGATATCCCCGATAACCGCCATATCCACCGCGCAGTGCGCGCCGAGGCTGCCCGGATTGATATCCACCTGAATAATTTTTGCTTTGGCCGGATAAAACGCGCGGTACGGGAAGTGCGTGCCGAGCAGCACCAGGGTATCTGCGTTCTCCATCGCATAATAACCGGAGGAGAAACCGATAAGCCCGGTCATCCCGACACTGTACGGGTTATCATACTCAATATGCTCTTTCCCGCGCAGCGCATGCACCACCGGCGCTTTCAGGGTTTCCGCCAGCTTGATAACCTCATCATGTGCCCCGGCACATCCGGCCCCGCACATCAGTGTGATATTTTTCGCGCCGTTAAGGGCATCCGCCAGTTTCATCAGCTCATCCCGCTGCGGCATGACCAGCGGCAGCGACGGCTCATACCAGACATTGCGGGCCGATTCCGGAGCCGGTCTTAACGCCACATCCCCCGGAATGACCACCACGGCCACGCCGCGTTCCAGAATCGCCTTGCGCATGGCAATACCGAGCACCTGCTGGATCTGTTCCGGATTGGAAACCAGCTCACAATAGACGCTGCACTCGCGGAACAGCTCCTGCGGATGAGTTTCCTGGAAGTAGTGGCTGCCGATTTCGCCGGAAGGAATATGCGCGGCAATTGCCAGCACCGGCACGCGGTTGCGCTGGCAATCAAATAATCCGTTGATCAGGTGAAGGTTACCCGGCCCGCAGGAACCGGCGCATACCGCCAGTTTACCGGTCAGATGCGCTTCCGCCCCGGCGGCAAACGCGGCCACTTCTTCATGCCGGGTGCCCATCCATTCAATGCTGCCCAGTTTACGTAAGCTGTCACTCAACCCGTTCAGTGAGTCGCCTGTGACACCCCAGATACGGTTGATTCCTGCATCCGCCAACATTTTTGCGATATAACCCGCTACAGTCTGCTTCATCGTAAATCTTCCCTCATACTGGTGATAAATCTGATTCGCAATAAGGTGCTGCACAGAACAATGCCCGACTGCTCTGTGTGTTTATCCTGTCAATTCAGTGTAGCCCGGGCTTGCCGCAGATAAAACCACCAGTAATAAGGTAAATTTTCAGTACTAATTCAGGATATTGCCGGAGATTCGGCGGAATAATACAAAACCAGCCGCAATGATATATAAGTACACTTCTCTTAATTTCTGTTTAATAATATTTATATTATCTTTATTTCGGAGAATGAATTTATATTCCATCCGGAATAAACATAAAATCAGCGTAAATAGAAAATTAAATTAACTCATTGATAAACATAAATTAAATAATGAAACTGTATCGATATAATATTATATCAACACAGACATCATCGTTATTATTCATGCACCATGAAATACTGATATGATATAAACACGATCTCCGTCACGCTCGTTTTTTTAATACTGACGTTAAAATCCCTCCTGCAAATAATAACGAAAACAACTGCTGACAGAAACCCGCCGGTTCCGGAAGGCAGATTCTTTTCGTAAAAATAAAATGTACTCATGTTGCGCTGGCGCTGTGGTATGACCGGTTTCCGGTCATACCCGCGCTTACATCAGGGATTCTTTATCAGCACACAAACCGGTTTCAGTTACGGGGTAAATGTAATGACCAACAAATACAATATCAGTGAAAAACTCTTTGCGCTTGAGGCGTTCAGCAAGAAAACGCGCCAGGATTTACATAAAATCCCTGAGCTGTCCGGTGAAGAATATAAAACCTCAAAATACTGCCGCGAACTGATGGAAAGCTTCGGTTACACCATCCGTCAGTTTGAAGGTTACACCGGCTTTACAGCTGAACTGACCGTGAACCCGGCATACCGGCTGATTGCTTACCGCACCGATATCGACGGCCTGGAAATGCCGGATATGACCTGCAACGAACACAGTTCCGTACACGAGGGTTGTGCCCACAACTGCGGCCATGACACCCATATGACCATCGCCCTGACGGCGGCAAAATACCTCAGCGAACACCGTGATGAGCTGACCCACAACGTCCGTTTTATCTTCCAGATGGCAGAAGAAGATATGCGTGTGCCGGGTGCGGATAAAATGGTGGAAATGGGCTGTATGAATGGCGTGGATGAAGTCTACGGCCTGCATAACGACGCGGCAATTGAAACCGGCTGTATCCGGTTTAACGCCGGGGTGATGTCCTCTTACGGCTCCGCCTGGACGCTGGACGTACACGGCGTTTCCGCGCACGGCTCCACGCCGCACAAAGGACTGGATGCTATCCGCGAAGCGACCCGCATCATTGATTACATGGATTATATCGTCGCCAAGAAAACCGATCCTTTCAGCCCGGCCGTTTTCGGCTGCGGTATGATCAACGGCGGTACTATTCCGAATGCACTGGCTGATTACGTGCAGGCACGCGGCACCATCCGTTCTATGGATGAAGAAACCGATAAGATCTTAAAAGCCAGCTTTAAAGAAATTGTTGCCCGCAGTGAAGCCGGTGGTTTTAAAACCACACTGGAAGCCTGTGGCTATCCGGCCGTGATTAACCATCCGCAGGCAGCAGACGTGATTAAAAACGCGGCAGCCGCTTTCTTACCGGCTGAAAATATTGATTCAAACGGTAAGCCGATGACCGGCAGCGAAGATTTCAGCTATATGATTAATGCCACCAAAGATAAACTGGGTGCCATGTATTTCCTCGGCAGCGGTAATAAAGCCAAAGGAATTAATAACTATCTGCATGCCAATCCGTATTTTGTTGATGACGATTGCCTGCTGATCGGTGCGCAAATCTTTATTAATATTGCCACCCGGTAAAAAAAAAGATAACACACAGCAAATGCAAAGCCCGGTAACTGATGTTGCCGGGCTTTTTTTGTCAGAAATACAGAAAAATCAGAGTTCAGGTAATGCGCGGTACAACTGATCACGGGCTTTCTGATCAACCGGCAGCCACTGTTCCGGCTGGTGAATATAATTCAGGTCAAGATGCGGCGCATAACAGGAAATAAAGTCATACATATAATCCTTCAGATGTGTATGACGGCTGATACAAATATGGGTATAGCTCGGTTTCACCAGATTACCGATATTAATACAGCGCAGTGAATCACTGTCTTCTGCCGGATCAAATGCCACGGATGAAATAACACCGACGCCCGTTCCGCGCTTGACATAAAATTTAATAATTTCTGTATCGACGGCGGTTAATACCACATTCGGCGTCAGGTGATTCTGATAAAATACCTGATCCAGCTTGGAACGGCCGGTAAATCCGAATACATAAGTAATCAGCGGATAATGCGCCAGTTCCTGAATCGTCAGCTGCTCATGTTGTGCCAGCGGGTGATCATGCGGCACAATCGCACTGCGGGACCACTGATAGCAGGGCAACGTCAGTAAATCATCATAAAGATGCAGGGACTCCGTGGCGATCGCAAAATCCACATCCCCGTTTTTCACCATTTCTGCCAGCTGTGCCGGTGCTCCCTGATGAAAATGCAGCGAAATATTCGGATAACGCGCATTAAAGCGTTCGATTACCTTCGGTAATTTATAGCGGATTTGTGTGTGCGTGGTGGCAATACGGAGATTCTGTTTTGTCGTGGTATCTTCATGTGAAACCAGACTTTTAATTTTATCAAACTGCGCAAGAATATCGCAGGCAACACGATGAACTTCTTCACCAATCGGACTGAGCGATAATAAGTTATTATTTTTCCGGTTGAATAAAGAAACGTTCAGTTCATCTTCAAGAATTTTGAGCTGTTTACTCACTGTTGGCTGTGAGGTATACAGCTTCTCGGCAGCATTCGTGATATTAAAGTCACTCCTGACCACCTCAACAAAACTTTTGAGCTGATTAATGTTCATTGCTTATTTATCCAGTAATAAAACGGATTAAAAATACTAAAATTATTAAGAAACAGGGTTATAAGAGTAATACAACATGCTGTGTATCAGGATGATAGCACAAGGCAGGTGACGAATAAATAAACACGTCCCGCAAAATGCGGTATCCGTTATTAGCAGGCTAATAACGGATTTTTGAGATGAGATTCAGTATCACTCAATATCACAACATTACATCAGTTCGGATTCGACCGGCAAAATAACGGTTTCTGCTTTCCAGGATTCCCGTTCATTTCCGCTGTCGCGTTTACTCCGGCCTTCAATTCCGGTGAAGAACCAGCCAACCGGTACTTCAAAGATATCCGCAATACGGACTAAACAATCCACATCCACACGATTTACACCACGTTCATAACGTGACATCTGCTGCTGGCTGATTTCAATCATTTCAGCCAGTCTTGCTGCTGTAATACCGTGATCTTTTCGTAACACCTGAATTTTTTGCCCGACTGCACGCGCGATCGAGTTTTTTGCTTTGGTCATGTCGCTATCCCTCACATATGGCTGTGATAATCACCGGATTCCTCTCCGGTAACTAACAAAAATATGCGTTTATTAAAGAAAGTGGACCAATTGATATTCACAAAGTTTTACTCTTTGTTGTTGTTTTAACTTCCGCATGATTGTACTTATTACAAACCAGCAAAGTACACATGTTGAAACATATATTACATATTCATTTACTAAATTGAAACCTGCCTTTCCTTCACTTAACGGATTGTAAAAAAAGAATTATTCGGTGCACGAAAGAGTTATAACCCTATGTATTATAGTATATTTACCTTCGCCATCACCCTTGGACTAGGTATAAACCACTAAAAATAAAATGACTCATCATTGGCATAAAATAGTAATTATTTAGCTTTAATGGAGTAAGAAACCACAATTAAATGGAAAAAAAACGATATATCTTGAAACATTTATGTCTTTCTCAAATTGCCATTGACAGATATCACTTCATGAAACTCATATTCAGCATATAATTCCAAAGTTTATCTTATAATTACGTAAAGAAATCATTGATGGCTGTTATTATGCATTAATGACCAGCAGCACCACCTTCAGAAAAACACATACAGAAAATTGAGAAATAAGATGAAACATACTGATAACATTGTTTGTTTTCTGAATTCGCCTTATATTTTGCTTATATTTAAACCATCGGCACTATCATTTCACTAATAATTTTAAATACATCGGATTTAGATACCCCTGATTACACTTTTAATGCAATAAAATCGCCCTGAAAACATCAGTTCAGGATGAGCTTTTTCAAAAAAAACCGCCTTTCCGTTGATTTTTCAGAAAAAAATAACGCTGAATATTTAGTGACAGTAAGACGTTAAATGCCAAATCAGCAATTAAATTCAGTACAAAAAACCGTTAATTTTACAAAAAATACGATTTATGCTAAATTAGGTGACCTCGTTTCAAAACAAAGGTACTTTTTTTGGTTATTACAACGCACAACTTTCCTATTCTCCCTATCCTGTCTGCGGTTTCCTGTGCCGTCTGCCGTTAGCGCCGCTATACTGATTAATCAATCTATTTAACGGGAAACATGAATACGGGAAAAATTACGTATTTATACTTACCAATTTAGTATTAAACATCTTCTGCTACCGATGAATTCACTATCATACAAAAAGTCGTTGTGGGTTTGAGTGAATCTCAGTCACGTGAATCCCCGTCATAAAACAAAAGGATACAACGATGAGACGCAAGAAAACAAAACAAAAACCTTTAAATATCAATGATATTACTATTATTGATGATGGAAAATTAAAGAAAGCTATCACCGCTGCCTCACTGGGTAATGCCATGGAGTGGTTTGACTTCGGGGTCTACGGCTTCCTGGCGTATGTGCTGGGTCAGGTCTTCTTCCCTTCCGCCTCCCCGGGTATACAGATGATCGCGGCGTTAGCCACGTTCTCCGTACCGTTTCTGGTGCGTCCGCTGGGCGGGGTATTTTTCGGCATCATGGGCGATAAATTCGGCCGCCAGAAAGTCCTTTCCGTCACCATCATTATTATGGCCATCAGTACCTTCTGTATCGGTCTGATTCCGTCTTATGAAAGTATCGGGATCTGGGCACCGGTTCTGCTGCTGCTGGCAAAACTGGCTCAGGGTTTCTCCGTGGGCGGTGAGTATTCCGGTGCAGCTATCTTTGTAGCGGAATATTCACCGGATCGTAAACGCGGATTTATGGGCAGCTGGCTGGACTTCGGCTCAATTGCCGGTTTCGTCTGCGGTGCCGGTGTGGTGGTTCTGATCTCCAGTATTCTCGGCGAAGCAGCATTCCATGAGTGGGGCTGGCGTATCCCGTTCTTCCTGGCACTGCCGCTGGGCGTCATCGGCCTGTATCTGCGTCATGCCCTGGAAGAAACACCGGCTTTCCAGCAACATGTTGAGGATATGAAAAGTGCCAACCCTGAAACCGGCGAAGATAAGCCACGGGTTTCACTGCGCAGCATTGCCTCACAATACGGAAAGGGTCTGATGATCTGTGTCGGACTGGTCATTGCCACCAACGTCACGTATTACATGCTGCTGACCTATATGCCGAGCTATCTGTCGCATAACCTGAATTACAGCGCGGATCACGGTGTGCTGATTATTATCGCGATCATGATTGGTATGCTGTTTGTACAGCCGCTGATCGGAATGATGAGTGACCGCATCGGCCGTAAACCGTTTGTTCTCGCGGGCAGTATCGGGTTATTTTTCCTTGCTATCCCGGCATTTATGCTGATTAATAGCGATGTTATCGGACTGATTTTCTTAGGGTTGCTGATCCTGGCGGTTCTGCTGAACTGCTTTACCGGCGTGATGGCATCTATTTTGCCGGCCATCTTCCCGACAAAAATCCGCTACAGTGCACTGGCTATCTCATTCAATATTTCCGTGCTGATTGCGGGTGCCACGCCGACAGCCGCAGCCTGGCTGGTCGAGGTTACCAATAACCTGTATATGCCGGCTTACTATCTGATGGTAATTGCGGTTATCGGGATGATCACTGCGATTGTGATGAAAGAAACCGCCAACAAACCGCTACGCGGTGCCACACCGGCGGCATCAGACCGGGCGGAAGCCAAAGAGATTTTACTGGAGCATTACGATAATATTGAACACAAGATTGAGGCGATTGATGAGGAGATTACCGCGTTGCAAAAACGTCGTCAGTCACTGATTGATCAGCATCCGAAGCTGGACTGATGTCCTGCTCAGGCCCGCCTCTCCGGACGCGGGCTTTTTTATTGTTTATGCGGGAGGTAAGACGATGACGGACTCAGCACCGGCGGTTGTCTGGCTGCGGCAGGATCTGCGGCTGACAGATAACACCGCACTTTATGCCGCCTGTCAGGCACACCGGCAGGTAAAACTGATTTTTACCCTCACACCGGGACAGTGGGAACAGCACGCCATGTCTCCGTCACAGCGGGCACTGATTTTCTGTCAGCTGCACACCCTGAACACATCCGCTGCCGCACTCGGGATCACCCTGCATGTGCAGACGTGCAATACCTTTGAGGATGCCGCTGACTGGCTGGCAGAATGGTGCCGGGAACATCGCATCCCCACCGTGTATGTCAATAAACAGTACGGACTGAATGAACAGCGCCGTGATGCCCGTTTAGCGGATCGTCTGCCGGAAAGCTGCCGTTTTTATGCCTTCGATGACAGTGTCCTGCTGCCGCCGGGAAGCGTAAGCACACAGCAGGGCGGGCTCTACAAAGTGTTTACCCCATTCCGCCGCGCCTTTCTTACCGAACTGATGCAGACCACGGTCCGGGTCTTACCGGTACCGGATGCCAAAGGGCCGCCTGTTTCCCCGGCACCTCTTAATCTGCCGCAGCAGGAACATACTCTTTTTCCTTCGGGAGAAGAGGCCGCACTGCAACGACTGGCGGATTTCTGTCAGAAGCACGCTGCGGATTACAAAACTGAACGGGATTTCCCGGCGATTGACGGCACCAGCCGCATCTCCGCCTATCTTGCCACAGGGATTTTGTCCCCGCGCCAGTGCCTGAGCCGTCTGCGCCTGCACTTTCCGATGGTCGCTGATGAGCCGGAAAGCGGCGCTTATACCTGGCTCAGTGAGCTTATCTGGCGTGAATTTTATCTGCATCAGCTGGCACTCCATCCGGATATCAGCCGCCACCGTCCGATGCAGCGCTGGACAGAGGCCATTGTCTGGTCACCGGACAGCAGCGGGCTGCTTGCCTGGCAGCAGGGAAAAACCGGCTTTCCGCTGGTCGATGCGGCCATGCGCCAGCTGAATGAAACCGGCTGGATGCATAACCGCCTGCGGATGATCACGGCAAGTTTTCTGGTCAAAGATTTATTAACGGACTGGCGGCGTGGTGAACACTACTTTATGTCACAACTGATTGACGGTGAATTTGCCGCCAATAACGGCGGCTGGCAGTGGGCGGCGTCAACAGGCCATGATTCGGTGCCGTATTTCCGGATTTTCAACCCGGTCACCCAGGGAAAACGGTTTGACCCGGACGGCAGTTTTATCCGCCGCTGGCTGCCGGAACTGGCTGATGTACCCGCAAAATATATTCACACCCCCCATGAATGGGCGGAGAAGAATCAGCGGGAGATTGATTATCCGAAGCCGGTGGTTGATCACCGGATGGCGAGGATCAGAGCTATCGATGCGTATGAAACTGCCCGCCGGACAGCCGCCGGCGGGGATGAAAACCCGGGTTAATCTGCTTTACCTGCTGACCGCCGCACAGTGCTGTAGGTCAGCAGATGTTCCAGGTTATAATAACGGGCTTTATTCAGCACGGTCGTGTGAGACATCCCGATTTCGCGGGACACCTTACGGGCTGAACCATAGCGGCGCAGATAATCCTCCAGCAGGCTTTTTTCCTGACGCGCCAGGGACTCTTTCAGGTTGATCTCTTCCGGTACCGGCTGCACCGCAGGCAGCACATCGGCTCTCTGTACCGGATGAGGCCGCTGTACCGGAGAAACCATCACTTCCTCATGCGGCAGCCACAGATCGCCGACGGTAATTTCCCGGCCGGACGCCAGGTGAATCGCCCGCAGAATCACGTTTTGCAGTTCCCGCACGTTACCCGGCCAGGAATAGGCCATTAACTGATGATAAGCGTCCTGAGATAAACTGAGCTGCTTATTCAGTTCGGTTGTGTATTTACTGATAAAACGCTGTAATAACAGAGGAATATCCGTTTTCCGCTCTTTCAGTGGCGGAATATTAATCGGGATCACGTTGATCCGGTAATAGAGATCTTCACGGAATGATTTGTTCTCGATCATCTCTTCCAGATTCCGGTTGGTCGCCACAATGATCCGCACATCCACCGGGATCTCTTTATGCCCGCCGACCCGGCGGATCACGCCTTCCTGTAATACCCGCAATAATTTACTTTGCAGGATAAGAGAAAGCTCGCCGAATTCATCCAGAAATACCGTACCGTGGTTGGCGGATTCAAACAGCCCCATTTTCCCGCCTTTGCTGGCACCGCTGAATGCGCCGCCCTCATAACCGAACAGCTCGCTCTCAATCAGATTTTCCGGCAGCGCTGCGCAGTTAATCGGTGCAAACGGATGAGCACTGCGGTCGCTGGCGTTGTGAATGGCGCGGGCAAACAGTTCCTTACCGGTTCCGGTTTCACCGCGGATCAGCACAGTATAAGGACTTATTGCTATTTTTTTAGCAAAATCAATAAGATTCATCATGATTCCGCTTTCGCAGATAATGTCATCAAAACTGAACGGCAGGCTTTTATTCACTGATGATGCCATCTGCTGTACAGATCGCAGGCTTTTGAAGGTGATCACCGCCCCCATGACCTGGGACTCCTCACTCAGGATCGGACGGCCGGAGCAGATATAGTACAGCTCCCCTTTCGGGGTACTGGTCACCATCTGATAGTGATCGAAACTGTTGCCGCCGAGCAGTTTGGTGAGCACGGCCTGGTTTTTGCCGCTGAGAATTTTACTGATATTAACGCCGACAATATTTTCCCGCGATATCGAGAAAAAGTCTTCCGCCACTTTATTAAAGTAGTTGATGTTACCCTGATTATTGATACCGATAATACCGTCAGTGGTGGATTCCAGAATCGCCTGTAATTCTTTTTCTTTACGTTCGTAGGGCTGTAATTTGGAACGGGTGACACTGATAACATCAGGATTAAGCAGGAGTTTACTCAGCAGCAGCTTAACATCCCGCTCGCATTCCGCGTTGAATTTGACATAAATTTTGCACGGAAAAACTTCCATGGAATTGATGCTGATTTCTGAGGCCGAAAACTCATTGATGACTTCTTCCACCATGGCGACGCGGTCAATGGTATTAATTAACCATCTATATGCAGACATGTGTTTAGTCACTCCCGGTTAGTGTATGTAGTGCTCTTTTTCACCCACCTACCAGGGTTAACCTATCTTAGGCACTCACTGAAAGGTGAATCAAAAGCGAAATACAACAAAATGGTGCGCAATTAAGGAAAAACCACATGATAAGCAACCTTATCACATAGATTTAATTATTATTTTTTGGTTCAGTTACACTACTTACTATAAACAACTTGAATCAGCTTGTACCCGCCAGATATCTCAATTCCATGAAAAAAGTCGGCCAGACAACGCGTTTACACCCGAACGCATTGAGATCGCAAATCATTAAAAATGCGGTAATTAATAGAATTGATTATTTCTGACGTTGATCATTATCAATCACCGGACGTATCGATTCAGGAAAAAATTTAAAAAGAGATCTGGATCACCCTTCCCTTTTGGGGCTATAATGTGACGCAAGTCCGGTTTTATACCCCAATGTGATTAACCTCACTATCAGAAAGTGGCAACCTACTGTCAACTTTCTTTCCACCTTGTCATTTTTACTTACACTCCGCTTTCCACTTCCTCTGCGTTGTCTTTATCTAAGCTATGCTTTAAAATTATTTATCTCTTTCAATTCAATATGTTATAAAAATAAATCCTGAGTTGGCACGGCTATTGCTTTTATTACTGCAACAACAGCACATGTTGGCATAATAAAAAATTATTCTTTGGAGGATTTATGCACGATTATACGAATAAAGGTTATGACACTAAGATTGTTCACGCTGGCCAACAGGCAGATCCACTGACTGGCGCGTTATCAACCCCAATCTATCAGACCTCTACATTCGTCTTCGACAGCGCAGCACAAGGGGCAGCACGTTTCGCATTAGAAGAAGAAGGTTATATCTACTCACGTTTAGGTAACCCAACTAACGCAGCATTAGAAGAAAAAATGCGTGTACTGGAAAACGGCGAAGCTGCTCTGGCGACTTCTTCCGGTATCGCAGCTATCTCTACCACTATCCTGACTATGTGCGGCCAGGGCGACCATATCGTTGCTTCTGACACTCTGTACGGCTGTACTTATGCTCTGCTGTCTCACACCCTGCCTAAATTCGGTATCGAAGTCACTTTCGTTCGCGCAAATGACCCTGCGAACATCAAAGCGGCAATGAAACCAAACACCAAAATGGTTTACGTCGAAACTCCGGCTAACCCGACTCTGGCAATGATCGACCTCGAAGCAGCGGCAAATGTTGCTCACGAAGGCGGCGCAATGCTGGTTGTGGATAACACCTTCATGTCTCCGTACTGCCAGCGTCCTCTGGAATTAGGTGCAGACATCGTTGTTCACAGTGTGACCAAATACATCAACGGTCACGGTGACGTTATCGGTGGTGTGATTGTCGGTCCTGCTGACTTCCTGGTTCCTGCACGTCTGGTTGGTGTTAAAGACATCACCGGCGGCGTAATGAGCCCGTTCAACGCATGGTTAACCCTGCGCGGCCTGAAAACACTGCACGTCCGTATGGAACGTCACTGCTCTAACGCAATGAAAGTCGCTAAGTATCTGGAATCTAACCCGAACGTGGAAGCTGTATTCTACCCGGGTCTGCCATCTCACCCGCAGCACGAATTAGCGAAAAAACAGATGAGCAACTTCGGCGGTATGATCAGCTTTGAAATCAAAGGCGGTATCGAAGCAGGCCGTAAAGTGATGGATTCTGTTGAGTTATGCATGCTGGCAGTAAGCCTGGGCGATACTGAAACTCTGATTCAGCACCCTGCATCAATGACTCACTCTCCGGTTCCGGCTGAAGAGCGTCTGAAAGCAGGTATCACCGATGGTCTGATTCGTATCTCTGTCGGTCTGGAAACACCTGAAGACATCATTGCTGACCTGGAACAGGCTATTGCGAAAGCAGTTGCTTAAGATCAGAGCGGAAAATTAAGTCTTGCAGTATGTACTCACCTCATTTGCCGTTAACACACAGACGGGGTGAGTACACGAAGCACGCGGAAAAATTCATTGAGAGCCACTCTGAATTCTCTCCGGCGTGCTTTTTAAGTATTTAACAGGTTATTTTTAGCGGTAACAAAAAGAACAACGCAGTGCTGAAATTTTTTAGAAACCATAATCACAATAAATTATTATGAAAACCAAGGGGGCTTAGTATGGCGGACATGACCTCAACCGATAATTCCGCGAAAGCGCTGGGCAAAATACCATTCACAATGTATGACGCCGGCTGGGTTGTGCTTTGTATTGGTATGGCTATCGGTGCCGGTACCGTTGTAATGCCGATTCAGATCGGTCTGAAAGGTATTTGGGTATTTATTTTAGCTTTCATGATTGCGTATCCGGCAACGTATATGTTGCAGAAGCTGTACATGAATACGTTATCTGAAAGTGAAGAATGTGAAGACTACACAAACATAATCACACAGTATCTGGGCAGTAACTGGGGTGTGGCACTGGGGGTTATTTACTTCCTGATGCTTATCCACGGTATCTTTATTTACTCTCTTTCTGTTATTTTTGACAGTGCTTCCTATCTCCATACGTTCGGTGTTACTGAAGGTGTGCTTTCAGATTCACTGATCTATCGTGTCGTTGTTTTTGCCGCGCTGATTTTTATTGCCTCCAAAGGTGAGAAGCTGCTGTTTAAAATCTCCGGTCCGATGGTTATCGTGAAAGTGGGTATCATTGTATCGCTGGGTCTGGTGATGATCCCTCACTGGGATTTCAATAACATCACTGCGTTCCCGCCGATTGCTGACTTTACCCGCGACGTGCTGCTGACCGTCCCGTTTGCTTTCTTCTCTGCGGTCTTCGTTCAGATCCTGAACCCGATGAATATCGCATACCGTAAACTGGAATCTGACAAACGTGTCGCCACCTACCGTGCTATCCGCGCTCACCGCGTGGCCTATATCACCCTGGTGACTATCATCCTGTTCTTCTCATTCTCCTTTACGTTCTCTATCAGTCATGAGCAGGCCGTATCCGCGTTTGAACAGAACATCTCTGCACTGGCCATTGCCGCTCAGGTTATTCCGGGCGCGGTCGTGAGTGTGATGACAACCGTTCTGAACATCTTTGCGGTTCTGACAGCATTCTTCGGTATCTATCTGGGCTTCCAGGAATCCGTGAAAGGTCTTGCGATTAACATCCTTTCCCGTTTCATGGATAAAGAAAAAATCAACCACACGTTATTAAACATCTGTATCTCTGTCTTCATCGTTGCATTACTGACTGCATGGGTGTCCACAGGGTTCTCAGTGGTTGTCTTCTTCCAGATCGGTAGTCCGTTATACGCTATCGTTTCCTGCTTAATTCCTGTTTACCTGGTATTCCGTGTCGCGAAACTGAAAAAATTCAAAGACTGGAAAGCCTGGTGTGTTATGGGCTTCGGTATCCTGCTGCTCATCGCACCGTTCTTCAAATATCTTGAGTGACGGGTAAGATAAAACAGGCCATTTGTCAGTGCGTGCACTGACAGAAATAAAGTAACACCCCGGAACCGGTCACAATACCGGTTCCGGAAAGTTAAAAAACTCAGCACCGCAGTCTGAATAAAAAAACCTCTGTCCTTCTAACCATATTTATTAAGTTCCTTGATTGGTTAGCATATTGCGGGAGATATCATCTCCCGCTTTTTTTCGTCTGAACACAGTCCCTGACCGGACATATCATCGTTCTCACTGTTTTATTTCCGCCGGATGAGAGACACGGCAAACCCGTACAGTAATCCGCAAATCAGCTGTACTGGTCTGTCTTTTTTATTTAAAAACGGAAATTCTGGTAATTAAAAATCGCGCGGAGAAATAATACTGTCCGCAATAAGGCTCATCCGGATTTCCTGAATATCCCCTTCTTCATTTTCATAAAGAATGTCATCCAGCCCGGTTCCGGTCATATTCATTTCCTCAAAGAAACGACCCGGTGTGAGTTTAAAGGCCAGACTGACACGCAGGAGTGTGTCCACATCAATACGATTAACACCCCGCTCATAACGCGAGAGCTGCTGCTGGCTAATCCCTATTCTGTGTGCCAGCTGCTTTGTGGTTAAACCTGCATTGGTCCGGTATTGTCTGATAACCTGTCCGATAGCTTCGGAGATCGCATATTTCTTCATCATTAATCAATAACCCTATAAAGACCATCACTAAAATTCCTTATTTAGCTCACTGATCATAGAAAAAGCACTTAAAACTATAAGTAGTTTATCGTAGATAGGGGCATTTTTGAAAAACCAAAGGATATGCTGTTTGTGAGTACATTACGGGGTAAGTGAGACTGAATGTTTCAGTATATTTCGCCTTTAAAATCATAGCGTAACGCAACAATATGACAAAATATAAATCGATTGAAAGTGCAATGGGTTAGTAGAATAAGTGTTATATACCAAATAATTAGGAAAAAAATATGTTTTCACTCCATTCGAATACAAATACCGAGTTTTTACAGGATGTGAAAAAGTGTGTTTGATCCCACACATCGGATTTCAGAATAATAAGTTAATACATAGTCTTAATATGAATATCAAACAGAACTTAATAAATTAAATTAATGTAAATATTTTGCACGAATAATTAACTTATTTCGGATTTTGTCAAAAATACTGAAACCGGAGGGAAAAGCCGGTGATGAATACGGCAGCAGAAACAGGCTCCGCTGCCGGAACAATAAAAATGCTTACTTCACAAACTCACTGGCTTCACGCGCCAGTTTGCCGATGGCTGCCCAGTCTTTTGCTTTGATAAGCGAAGCCGGTACCATCCACGAGCCGCCGCAGGCCACAATCTGCGGGATAGCCAGATAGTCGCGGATATTGTTCAGCCCGATTCCGCCGGTCGGCATCACCTGTAACTGGTGATACGGCGCCAGCATGGCTTTGATCATCGGAATACCGCCTGACGGCTCTGCCGGGAAGAATTTCACGAAGTCGATACCCAGCTCCAGCGCCTGCTCAACTGCGCTGGGGTTGTTGATCCCGGGAACAATTTGGATATCCATCTGCTGACACGCCTGAACGGTGTTCGGGTTCAGACCGGGAGAGACGACAAACTGTGCCCCGGCGGCTTTGGCCTGACGCACCTGTTCGCGGTTAATCACGGTTCCCGCGCCCACCAGCATATCCGGGCGGGCTTCGCGCAGCAGTTTAATCGCTTCCGCCGCACACTCAGTACGGAAAGTGATTTCCGCCACCGGCAGACCGTTGTCCGCCAGCGCATTGCCTAACGGGATAATATCTTCCGCGTTATCCACGGCGATCACCGGCACAATTTTCAGCTGCCGGAAACGGGTAATCATTGCCTGTAATTCGGACATCTCGTTCTCCTCTTTTCCCGTTAAAACGTATTATTCAGTAAAATATCGGTGACCGGGCGGGTTGCCGCCTGCGGGATAATCGCCCCTTTGTGCTGAATCACCACTCCCGCAAGCCGGTGCCCCATCCGGGCTGCGCGTTCAATATCCGCACCGGTGAGCCAGCCCGTCAGAAAACCGGCGTTAAAGGCATCCCCGGCGGATGTGGTATCCACCACCTGTGTCACCGGCGTGGTGGCAATATTGATGACCGGCGCATCAGTGCGCAGATCACGGTAGTCACACCCCTGAGCACCCGCTTTGATAATCGCCTGTTTCACCCCGGCCTTTGCCAGACGGACAAAAGTGGCGTTACGGTCGCTGTCACCCCACAGACGCGCTTCATCATCATCAGTGACCAGCGCCATATCAGTCAGTGCATACATCGCCTGATAACAGTCACGGGTTTCATTTTCATCCGCCCACAGAGCCGGACGGTAGTTGCTGTCAAACAGAATGGTTTTGCCCTGCTGTGACAGTGTTTTCAGATCATCCAGCAGCCGCAGACGGTCTTCCGGCGGCAGAATGGCCAGACTGATACCGCTGAGGTAGATGGCATCCATCTCCGCCATCTGTGCCAGCAGCGCCGGGTAATCCGGATGACGGACAAGATAACGCGCCGCTGAATCATTACGCCAGTAGAGGAACGTGCGCTCACCCTGTTCATCCAGCTGAATAAGATACAACCCCGGCTGATGGTGCGGATCAGTCAGCACATGTGAGGTTTTCACCCCCTCCGCCTGCCAGCGGCTGATCATACCTTTACTGAGCGGGTCAGTGCCCATGGCTGAGATAAAATTCACCTCAACAGCGTCCCCCGCCGCGCGGGCCAGATAGACCGCGCTGTTCAGGGCATCGCCGCCATAACGCTGAACCATCTCCCCGAACGGCGCGCCGTTGAGTTCAATCATGCACTCGCCGATCAGACCAATGCGTTTCACTGTCATTATTCACCTTTCGCTGCGGAAAAATAACGCTGTGCATTATTGAAACAGATATCACGTACCATCTGCCCCAGCATGGTTTCATCAGCCGGAATTTCACCGTTAACCGCCAGCGTACCGAGCATATTGCACAGAATACGGCGGAAGTATTCATGACGAGTATAGGACAGGAAACTGCGTGAATCTGTCAGCATGCCGACAAACTGACTTAACAGTCCCAATTGTGATAACTGTTCCAGTTGACGCTGCATGCCATCTTTCTGGTCGTTAAACCACCAGCCGGAACCGAACTGAATTTTGCCCGCAATACCACCGCCCTGGAAGTTGCCGATCATAGTTGCCAGCACTTCGTTATCACGCGGGTTCAGGCAGTAAAGGATAGTGCGCGGCAGTTCATCGGTTTTATCCATTTCATCAAGCAGACGTGAAAGCGGATAAGCCACCGGCGCGTCACCGACGGAATCAAAACCGCTGTCGGCACCGAGCAGATTAAACATGCGTGTGTTGTTGTTGCGCAGCGCACCGATATGCAACTGCATCACCCAGCCGCGTTTTGCATATTGCTTACCGAGCCAGACCAGCACCGCCGTTGCAAACTGCGCGGTGGCGGTTTCATCCGGGATTTCCCCGGCAAGGCGTTTCTGCAGAATCGCATCCAGGACGGATTCATCCGGCACCGGTGCATAACGCAGGATCTCAATACCGTGGTCAGACGCAACACAACCGTGCTGTGCAAAGTGAACCAGGCGGCGATCCAGCGCGGTCAGCAGATCGCTGAAACGGCGGATATCCACATCGGCACTCTGTCCGAGCTTCGCGATATAATCCGTGAAACCGTCCAGTTCAATTTTAAAAGCGCGATCCGGACGCCAGCTCGGACGCACTTCAATATCAAAACTGTCATCCTGTGCAATCTGCCGGTGGTATTCCAGTGAATCTGCCGGGTCATCGGTTGTGCCGACCATATGCACATTCATCTGCTGCATAATGCCGCGTGCGGAAAATTCCGGCTGTGCCAGTTTTTCATTGGCTTCATCCCAGATACTCTGCGCTGTTTCCGGCCCGAACACTTTGCCGGTGATACCGAACGGGCGGCGTAGTTCCAGATGGGTCCAGTGATAAAGCGGGTTACCAAGTGTCATCGGTACGGTTTTTGCCCACGCCTGATATTTCTCATAATCACTGGTGTCGCGTCCGGTGATAAGCGATTCCGGAATTCCTGCCGAACGCATGCCGCGCCATTTGTAGTGATCCCCCTCCAGCCAGATCTGCCCGAGGTTATCAAAACGGCGGTTTTCCGCGATTTCACACGGGTTCAGGTGACAGTGATAGTCATAGATTGGCATGTCCGCCGCATAGTCATGATAAAGACGGCGGGCGATGTCGCTGTGCAGTAAAAAGTCTTCGCAAAGAAACTGTTTCATAAACTCTCCGGAATTACAGTGCGGCAACGGCCTGGCGGGCACCGACATCAAGTAACTGCTGATACGCGCGTTTCACCGCATCAACAAAGCCCTGCTGTTTCGGCAGGTTGTTACCGAAAATGGATTCAATCGCCAGCAGCTCATCCACTACTGTCACAGACAGACCATGTTTCGCGTAAATTGCGGCGAACGTCTCTGCCAGCGGGTCACGCACATCAATTTTATTGCCCTGTTCATCGGTACCACTGATATAACGCATCCAGCCCGCCACGCCCAGCGCCAGATGACTGTAGTCACTGCCGTCTGCGATATGCTGCGCAACCGGGTCCAGCAGGCGCTGCGGAAGCTTCTGGCTGCCGTCCATCGCAATCTGCCATGTCTGGTGTTTCAGGGACGGGTTGGTAAAGCGGTCAATCAGGTTATCCGCATAGGCAACCAGGTCGGTATCTTCCGGCATGGTGAGGGTCGGCGCCTGCTCATCCAGCATCAGTGCGCGGGCGGCTTTGCGGTAATCCGGGTTGGTCATGGTATCGGAAATATGGGCATAACCGCCGAGATAGCCGAGATACGCCAGGAAAGAGTGGCTGCCGTTGAGCATCCGCAGCTTCATTAATTCGAACGGCACCACATCCTGAACAAACTGTGCACCGGCGCAATCCCACTCAGGGCGGCCGTTAACAAAATTATCTTCAATCACCCACTGACGGAACGGCTCACAGGCGATAGCACAGTTATCTTCCGTTCCCAGCAGTTGTGCGATTTCAGCCAGCGTTTCCGGGGTGGCCGCCGGCACAATGCGGTCAACCATCGTACACGGGAAAGTGACATTGGATTCAATCCATGCCGCCAGCGCCGGGTCCTGCAACCGCGCCAGGCCGAGCACCGCTTCACGGGCAACATGACCATTCTCACGGACGTTATCACAGGAGAGCACCGTAAACGGCGGTAAACCACGTTCGTGACGGCGTTTCAGTGCCGCCGTGATATAACCGATAGCAGAGCGCGGGGTCTCAGGTGTGGCCAGATCCTGTTTAATCAGCGCATTTTCCGGGTCGAGCTGCCCGGTGGCAGGATCGGTGCAGTAGCCTTTTTCAGTCACGGTCAGGGAAACAATACCGACATCCGGGGAAGCCATTTTCTCAATCACCGCATCAATACCGTCGATCAGCGGGTGCATCGCTTCTTTCATCGAGCCGATAATTTTCAGCTCTGTTTTATCCGCCCCTTTCTCCGCCACGGTATACAACATGGACTGGGCTTTCAGCCCTTCAATCAGTGCCGCATCCTGTGCCGACATCAGGTTAACTTCGCAGTAACCCCAGTCGCTGTCTGTTTTTTCTAATACGTGATGGGTGTACAGCGCCTGATGTGCGCGGTGAAAAGCGCCGCAGCCGAGGTGAACAATACGGGTGGTGAGACGATCAGTCGTCCAGTCAGGACGCGTTGCGGTGATGTCCGCAGTGACAAGATTCTTTTCCATTACAGGCTCCCGGGGAGCAGGCTGCGGAAGAGATCCCGCAGCCCGGCAGGTACAAAGGTATGAGATATTATTTTGTATAGAATGCGCGGTGAATACCCATTTCCAGGCCACGGATTTCAGCCAGCCCTTTCAGACGGCCGATCGCGGAATAGCCCGGATTGGTTTTCTTCTTCAGGTCATCCAGCATCTGATGGCCGTGATCCGGACGCATCGGGATCAGGGACGCTTCCCCGCTCTCACGGCGGCGGTTCTCTTCAGCAGCCACCGCACTGATGACATTATACATATCCACATCACCGGCCAGATGCGCCGCTTCATGGAAGGTATTCGGGTTCTCTTCACGCATCGTTGAACGCAGATGCAGGAAGTAAATCCGCGGACCAAAGGTCTTAATCATATTGACCAGGTCGTTGTCAGCGCGCACACCGTAAGAGCCGGTGCACATGGTGTAACCGTTGGCATCACTGTTGACGGTATCCGCCATCCACTGCATATCTTCAATCGTGGAAACGATACGCGGCAGGCCGAGGATAGGACGCGGAGGATCATCCGGATGCACCGCCATTTTCAGGCCGCACTCTTCAGCAACCGGAATAATTTTATTCAGGAAATACGCAAAGTGCTCACGTAATTTCGCTTTATCGATACCAGCGTAACGTTTCAGGTGCTGGCGGAATTGTTCAAGTGTATAGCCTTCTTCCGCACCCGGAAGACCGGCAATAATATTGTTTATCAGTTTTTGTTTTTCATCATCCCGCATGGTTTCAAAGCGGGTTTTGGCCTGTGCCAGTTCTTCTGCGGTATAGTCCTGCTCAGCCCCTTCGCGCTGTAAGAGGTAAATCTCGAATACTGCAAATTCAATCTGATCAAAACGCAATGCTTTTGAGCCGTCCGGCAGCTCATATTCCAGGTCAGTACGGGTCCAGTCGAGAACCGGCATAAAGTTGTAACAGACAGTATAAATCCCGCAGGCGGCGAGGTTGCGCAGGGATTGCTGATAGTTGGCAATCCATTTTTCATACTCACCGGTCTGTGTTTTGATATCTTCGTGGATAGGCACACTTTCAACCACGGTCCATTCCAGATGATTGGATTCAATCAGCGCCTTGCGCTTCTGAATCTCGTCTGTGGTCCAGACTTCTCCGTTCGGGATATGGTGCAGCGCCGTTACGATACCGGTAGCGCCCGCCTGACGAATATCAGATAAAGTAACCGGATCTGCCGGTCCGTACCAACGCCAAGTTTGTTTCATACTAAACCTCGTTTATGCTCCGCGAATATCATCACTGTTTATTTGGTTGACCAATTAAATCCCCGGTGTGGCGAGTATTGCTGTCAAACCTTGCTGTCACGAGTACAGCATTGTCATCTTCCTATCAACACAGAGAGACGTCAAGCCTGAAAACAATATTGGTCAACCAATATCACATTTTGTTTTATGATTAATTTATTGTTTTAACTGTAAATAAAATTACATCAAGGGTACGTGTGTTTTTATTACTTTCTTTTCTTAAGACTGGTAAACCAAAAGTGTCACTCATCCGGCAGGACAGATGAGTGACAACACCAATAATTATGATGGTGTATAGTTCAGAACCAACTCAGGCAGCCACAGGCTGAGCTGAGGGAAATAGGTCACCACCGCCAGTGCCGCAATCAGCGCGATATACATCGGCACCAGTGGTTTCAGAACTTTATCAATGCTGACACCACCCACAGAACACCCGACAAACAGCGCACTGCCGACCGGCGGCGTACAGATACCGATAGCCAGGTTGAATGTCATGATGATCCCGAAGTGTACCGGGTCAATCCCCATATCCATGGCCACCGGCAGGAAAATCGGGGTGAAAATCAGTACCGCCGGTGTCATATCCATAAAGATGCCGACAATCAGCAGAATGATGTTAATGACCAGCAGGATAGTCAGCGCGTTATCGGAAATCGCCATCAGACCGTCCGCAATCAGATACGGCAGATCCGCGTTCGCCATCGCCCATGACATCCCCATGGATGCACCGATCAGGAGCAGTACGATAGAAGTGGTCACCGCCGATTCCAGAATAATTTTCGGCAGACGGCTGAAGCTGACTTCACGGTAAACAATCACCGCCAGTACAAAGCTGTAGATGACGGCAATCGCGGAGGCTTCTGTTGCGGTAAAGATACCGGCGATAATCCCGCCCATAATCACCACAATCAGCATCAGTGACGGCACCGCTTTCCAGACCGTAGAGAAGAACATCCCCCACGTCGGGCGCGGAGCGACCGGATAACCGCGTTTTTTCGCGATAATCCCGGAAACAATCATCAGGGACAGTCCCATCAGGATGCCCGGAATATACCCGGCCAGGAACAGTGCGGCAATTGATGTGCCGCCGGAAACCAGTGAGTAAACAATCAGGGTATTGCTCGGCGGGATCAGCAGACCTGACGGGCAGGACGCAATATTTACCGCCGCAGACAGTTCCGGATCATAACCCTCTTTTTTCTGCATCGGTGACATGGTGCCGCCGACCGCCGCCGCAGAAGCCACCGCAGAACCGGAGATAGCGCCGAACAGCATGTTAGCCATAATATTGACGTGCAGCAGCGAACCCGGCAGACGACCGCCGATCACTTTTGCCACATTAATCAGCCGGGCAGCAATACCGCCCTGGTTCATAATGTTACCGGCAAGAATAAAGAACGGGATCGCCAGCAGCGAGAAGTTATCCACCCCTGCCGCCATACGCTGGGCGACAACGGTAATCGCGGAATCGAGCGGCAGCGTCATGGCAATCGCCACTAACGATGACAGGCCGATAGCGAAAGAAACCGGAACACTGAGAACCAGAAGAAACGCAAAGGTGCCGAAGAGCGCGGCAATCACATACCAATCCATAATTAACCTCTCATCGCACCATTAATGGCTGTCAGTCAGTTCAGTATTGGCTGAACCCGGCTGAAAGAGTGAAAAGATATCAACCAGTGCATACATAATCATCAGTAAGCCGCTGATTGGTAAACAGAGATAGATGTAACCCATCTGCCAGCCCAGTGCCGGGGTGATCTGGCCGCTTTCCAGTGTGGAAGCGACCAGCGTGCTGCCGCCGTACACCAGCACAATGCCGGCAAAGGCAATAATGGCAATCTGGATAATGACGCTGACAAACTGTTTTTTCGCACCTGACAGTTTCATAACGAGAAGGTCAATCGCGAGGTGCCGGTGTTGTCCTGTGGTGTAAGCCGCGCCAATCATGGCGACCCACATAAAAAGGTAACGGGCGAGTTCATCTGTAATCGTACTCGGGGAGCTGAGGATATAGCGGGATAACACCTGCCATGTCACACAGAACACCAGGAATGCTGATAAACAGATAGTAAAAACAGCAAGCCCTTTATTAATCAGCGCTACAAGGTTTTTCATTGGCCTTGTCCTTGTTCTTATTTTGGTTAACCAATTTGGCAACTGTCATACCAAATACAAATTTTGCTGTTCGAGCATAGTCTATCCCGCTGAAAACAGTGAGTGACGGCGATCACATTATGATTTGGTTAACCAAAGATTGGGGTTATTTTGTGATAGTGGTCAACCAATGGAGGTTTACCTTTTGACCACTTAGTGACTTGTGATTAAGGTGAGACAACATAATAAGAAGCTCATTTTCCTCCGGAGAACCCTAACGTGAAAAACAGCAAACGTATCCTCAGCACTGTTATCGGCGCGGTATTTGCTCTCAGCGCTACCCAGGCTTTTGCCGCCACCACGCTGAAACTCAGCCATAACCAGAACCGTGATCATGCTGTTCACAAAGCCATGACACAGTTCGCGGATGACGTAAAAACAAAAACAAACGGTGATGTCCGCATCCGTATCTACCCGGACGCGCAATTGGGCAACCAGCGTGAATCCATGGAGTTGATGCAGAACGGTGCGCTGGATATCGTCAAATCCAATGCTGCTGAACTGGAAGCGTTCTCACCGGCCTACTCCGTCTTTAACCTGCCTTACCTGTTCCGTGACAAACCACACTACGAAAAAATTATTTACGGTGATATCGGACAGGAAATCCTCGACTCCAGCAAAGACAGCGGATTTGTCGGTCTGACTTACTATGATGCGGGTGCCCGCAGCTTCTATGCCAAGAAACCTATCCGTACTCCGGACGATCTGAAAGGTCTGAAAATCCGCGTACAGCCGAGCCCGACCGCTATCGCGATGGTAAAAGCACTCGGCGGTAACCCGACCCCGCTGGCTTACGGTGAACTCTATACCGCATTACAGCAGGGTGTGGTGGATGCGGCAGAGAACAATATCCCGTCCTATACACTGAGCCGTCACAGCGAAGTCACCAAATTCTTCTCTCTGGATGAGCACACAATGGTGCCGGATGTGCTGGTGATGTCGACCAAATCACTGGATAAGCTGACGCCGGAACAGCAGGCGATTGTGAAGCAGGCTGCCAAAGATTCCGCGCAGACAATGGCGAAACTCTGGGAAGCTTCAGAAAAAGAAGAACGTGCGAAAGTTGAGAAGCAGGGTGTTGAATTTATCACTGTCGATAAAGTGACATTCCAGGATGCGGTAAAACCGATGTATGACGATATTGCCAAATCCAACCCTGAATTATCCAAAATGGCAGATCGCATCCGCGATGTGAAATAATCTTCGCTGCACCTCTCATATAAACCACCCTGTATTATCAATATCGGGTGGTTTATTTTATATTATAGTCATCAAAATCATTTTTGGTTGACCAATATCTGGTAAACTGACTCCGATTTCATTTTATTTATGGCACCGCAGATGACTCAATTTATCGAATCAAAACGTCCTTATCAGGAAGTCGGTCACGCATTGCGTCAGATGATCACCAACATGCATTATGCCGCGGGTGACAAGCTTCCTCCTGAGCGCGAAATTGCTGAGATGCTCAGTGTGTCCCGTACCGTGGTACGTGAGGCACTGATTATGCTGGAACTGGAAAACCTGATCGAGGTCCGTAAAGGGTCCGGTATCTACATTATTGACCTGCCGCACCAGAAAGACAGCGATACGGATAACGGCTCGCTCAATGCCGCCGGTCCGTTTGAACTGTTACAGGCCCGCCAGCTGCTGGAAAGCAATATTGCAGAGTTTGCCGCCACGCAGGCCACGCCGGTGGATATTGCGAATATGCGCAGCGCTCTCCAGCGGGAACGCGACGAACTGAAAACCGGGGAAGATGAAACCGGTGACCGCGAATTTCACCTGGCCATCGCGCAGGCGACCCATAACAGCATGCTGGTGGAATTACTGAAGCAATCCTGGGCATGGCGGGAAAACAACCCGATGTGGCTGAAACTGCATACGCGGATCACCAATAAAGATTACCGCAAAGAGTGGATGACCGATCACCAGGCGATCCTCGCAGCGATGATTAAAAAAGATCCGGCAGCGGCCAAAGAAGCCATGTGGCAGCACCTGGAAAATGTGAAACAGCGCCTGCTGGAGCTGTCCGATGTCGATGACCCGAATTTTGATGGTTATCTGTTCAATTCCTATCCTGTTGACCTGGTCCGGAACTGATCCCGCCACACACATTTTTTACTTTCAGACACCAGAAACCGGGCAAAATCAGCCCGGTTTTTTTGACCGTAAAATAAAAATAATACCCTTATTATTCATAGTGTGATTCACCTCTCATTCATAAAAATGATTCAATTCACTGATATATAACACTTATTTTATAACAGAGAAATTTATTCTCTGCCGTCTGCGGCTGCGTAATTTTTTTAGAAAATTTTTTCTGACTACCTGTGCCACTATCCGGCCATTACAATAACCATTAAATATTCATCGCATATTTTACAGGACACCAACTATGAGTAAGAAAATTGCCACTGTGCTGATCCACGGCGGACAGCAGCAGGATAAAGTCAACCATGCCATTTTTCCGGCGATCACCACCGCCAGTACGTTTGTGCAGACCAGTCTGAGCGAACACGGTGAATACGCCTATTCCCGTGTCAGTAATCCGACCCGCCACGCCTATGAAACACTGCTTGCCGATGTTGAGGAAGGCACTTACGCCACCGCAACAGCTTCCGGTGTGGCCGCCGCGGCACTGGTGCTGAATATTTTCCCGCAGGGCTCTCATATTATTGCGATGAAAGGCGTGTACGGCGGCACTTTCCGTCTGTTTGAACGCGTGGCAAAAGAAAACTGCGGCCATGAGTTTGACTATGTTGATCTCAATGATTTAGCAGCTGTACGCAGCAAAATCAAAGATAATACCCGCATGATCTGGATAGAAAGCCCGACCAACCCGTTACTGGAACTGGTTGATATTGAGGCCGTCTGCGGGCTGGCCAAAGAACACAACATCGTAACCTGCATCGATAACACCTTTGCGACACCCTGGAACCAGAAACCCCTGACGATGGGTGCGGATCTGATCATGGTTTCCTCCAGCAAATATATCGGCGGTCACTCTGATTTAATCGGCGGCGCGGTGATAACCAACCGTGACGACCTCGCGGAAAGACTGAATTTCCTGAAAACCACCACTGGTGCGATTGCCTCACCGTTTGATGCCTACCTCGCCCTGCGCGGCCTGAAAACCCTGGCATTGCGGATGGCGGCACAGTGCAGCAACGCGCAGGCCGTGGCGGAATTCCTGTCCGGTCATGCCAAAATTGAAAAGGTGTTTTATCCCGGTCTGAAAGATCATCCGCACTATGAGTTATGCAAAAAACAGATGCGCACCGGCGGTGCCGTGGTCACTATTCAGCTGAAAGGCGGTCTGACCGAAACCGAAGCCTTTGTGAAAAAACTGCGCTATTTTGTGCTCGCGGAATCGCTGGGCGGTGTGGAAAGCATGGTGAATCACTCAGCAACCATGTCCCACGGCTCCATGAGCCGCGAAGAGCGCGAGTCTATCGGCGTCTTTGACAGCACACTGCGTTTGTCTGTCGGTATCGAAGATATCGGTGATTTACTGGCTGATTTACAGCAGGCTCTGGCCTGACACAGCATCCCTGACCACAATAATAAAAGAGAAAGCGTATGCAGGACTATGGTATCTGGACGGTCATTACCCCGGTCGTCACAATTATTCTGGCTATCTGTACCCGTCAGGTGATTTTATCACTGCTGATCGGGATACTTGTCGGCTTTACTGTTATTAATGATCACAACCTCTTACTGGGTGTCCGTGCGACCCTGGAAGGGATTATTGATGTCTTCAAATCCTCAGGCAACGCCAAAACCATCATCTTTATGCTGATGATTGGCGGGATTATGCGGCTGGTCGTGGTGACCGGCGGTGTACGGGCACTGGTCCGCCTGCTGACCAACAAAACACAGATCATCAAAGGCCGCAAAGGTGTACAGTTGCTGGCGGTGATTATCACTTCCCTGATTTTTATCGAAAGCTCGATTAACCAGCTGGTTTCCGGTGCCTCCACCAAAGCGCTGGCGAAAAAATACGGCGTACCGCCGGAGAAAATGTCTTACATCATCCAGACCGCCTGTGTGTCTGTCTGTTCTTCCGCCATGATCAACGGCTGGGGTGCGGCAATGATGGGCGTTATCGGTGTGCAGATCTCTCAGGGACTGATTACCGGTGAACCGTTTGATATCCTGGCACATTCCATGGTTTACAACATCATGGCCTGGTTCTCGCTCGCCAGTATCCTGTTCTATATCTTCAGTAATGTCTCCTGGGGACCGATGCGCAAAGCAGAAATGCGTGCACAGGCACTTATCAGCTCAGCGGATGTTATTACCGGCACACCGGAAGAAACCCATGACGAACCGGAAGATGATAACGATATTATCAATCATCCGAACTGCCATACTTCACTGAACTTCTTTATCCCTATCCTCTCCACCATTCTGATGGTGCCGGTGGCGCTGTATATCACCGGGGACGGCGAATTCAGTAAAGGCAGCGGCTCCACCTCGGTTTACTGGGGTGTGATGTTCGGTACGATGGTGTCATTTGTCTGGTTCCTGGTACGCCGAGTCATGAATGTCGATACCTTCTTTAAAGAGCTCTATATCGGCTACGCCAGTATGATCAAAATCAGTTCGGTGATGATCCTCGCTTTCCTGATGGGCTCAGTCTCTTCTGATCTCAACACCGGTGCTTATATTGCCCAGGTGACATCCGGAGTTATTGCACCGGGATTCTCTGTCGGCTTTATCTTCCTGATCAGTGCCGTGATGTCACTGGCGACAGGTACCTCCTGGGGAACATTCGCTATCATGATCCCGATTGGTGTACAGCTGGGTCTGTCCGTTGGTATGCCGCCGGAATATATGATTGGTGCGGCTATCGCCGGGTCTATCTTTGGTGATATGACATCCCCTATCTCCAGCGATGCGATTGTTGCATCGATGGCGACAGACTGCGACCATATTGAACATATCCGTACCCAGATGCCGTATGCGGTCTTAACCGCGAGTTTTGCGCTGGCCGTCTACCTCTGGTTAGGATTCACCTACTGAGTATGACCGTGAATTCAATAAGGAAATGATATGTCTTCTTCTGTAAATACCGCCGGGGCAACCCGGCTGCAACAGACATTAGCGCAGTTCAGCAGGCTTAATCTGCTCAGCGGTGTGACACCGCTGAATAAACTGAACAATCTCTCCCGTCTGCTGGGACGGGAGATTTACATCAAACGCGATGATCTGACGCCGCTGGCGGCGGGCGGCAACAAACTGCGTAAGCTGGAATTCCTGATGGCGGATGCCCTGGAAAAAGGCGCACAGTTTATTGTCACCGCCGGTGCTGTTCAGTCTAACCATGTCCGCCAGACTGCGGCTGTCGCAGCGATGTACGGTCTGAAATGTGTGGCACTGCTGGAAAATCCTATCGGCAGTCAGGACGCGGATTTCCTGAATAACGGCAACAAACTGCTGACCGATTTATTCGGTGCTCACTGCGTGATGTGTGATGCACTGACCGATCCTGATGCGCAGATGCAGGCGCTGATCAACCATATGCAGCTCAGCGATGCCTATATCGTCCCGGTCGGCGGCTCCAATATGCTTGGTTCACTCGGCTATGTACAGTGCGCCCTGGAAATCGCAGAGCAGACACCGGAAGGCACGGAATTCGGTGCTGTGGTGGTGGCCTCCGGCAGTGCAGGAACACACGCCGGGCTTTCTGCCGGATTGCAGCTGGTTATGCCGCAGACGCCGGTTATTGGTGTCACGGTATCGCGGACTTATGCCGACCAGGCACCGAAAGTCGTGAAACTGCAAAATGAGCTGGCGCCGCTGTTTGGTATTGAAACCCCGGCACCCGTCGCACTATGGGACAGTTATTTTGCACCGGAATACGGTATGCCGAATGCCGGCGGGCTGGAAGCCATTGAGCTGCTGGCACGTCACGAAGGCATTTTGCTGGACCCGGTTTACACCGGTAAAGCGATGGCCGGACTGATTGACCAGGTTCGCCGGCATCCGCAGGATACCTCGCCGCTGTTGTTTATACACACCGGCGGTGCCGTCGGATTGTTTGCCTATCCGGCAGTGAGCGCTGCAATATAAATTAATCTCCGCATACAAAACAGATACCGGTAATAAATCGTATTACGGTATCTGTTATTTCCCGCCTGACTGATAATACTCTCGGCTTTCATAACATATTATTTATCAATCTTTGATGTAAATCATTATTTAAACCTGCAAAAAAATCACCACATTATTTTAGTTTCAAAAAAATACGCCTTTCAGATGTAAGTAAATACTGCATGCTCTTCACGTTTTCCTTTCATTTATTATTCTTTAATGCATTGATATTTAATGACTTATTCTGGTTACTCTTTTGTGATGTATAGAATAGTATAAACAGGAAAATACAAACACAACAAAAATATATATAAAAATCAAAATATTAAAATCAATAACTCCGGAAAAATAATTTGAAACACACCATTACATAACGATACCCCGGTGGGTATTCTGAACAAATCATTCCGATATACTCAATCCATGAGTGAATGAGAAGAACTCATATATCCATAAACTAAACAAATAATAAACAGCAGAAAAATAAAATTAAACTCCGGAAAATGAGAAATACAGCAATCATTAACCGGATGTTTTCTGCCTTTATTAATTATTGTTTCAGGTAAGACAATAAGATTTCACGTTATTCATTTCATATTACGTAATAACAAACATTTATTTGAGTAAGGTTTAAGATGAAAAAGTCTTTAATTGGTAAAACGTTAATTTCTGTATTACTTGCAGGTACAGTAATGAACGCTTCAGCCGCAGAGCAAACAGGTACAATTTCATTCAAAGGTTTTATTTATAACGCCACGTGTTCGATTGTCCTGAATGACACCAATTCCCCTAATGCCGATGTTTTAATGGGTCGTTATCCGACAAGTGCCTTTACTAAAACCGGTGATGAAGTTGGCGGCGAAGACGGACATGGTTCCTTAAGTATTTCATTACTGGATTGCCCGGAAAAAGGAAAAGTGACATTACAGCTTCACGGAAAGCCAAAAGATGGCCATGACGCGATTCTGGAACTGGATAACCCGGCATCACCAAATACCGCTAAGAATATCGGTATTGTTCTCTATGACCGCAATGATATGGATACTGATATTGTCATTAATGGTTCTGTTACCAAAGAATATGAAGTCTCCTCCAGTGCCGAATGGCATGCTGATTACGTCGCAAAATATTACAGCACCGCTGACAACGTTGAAGCAGGCCAGGCTGATGCAACACTGAATTACACGCTTTCATATAATTAATTATTTATGCGCAGATGAAATATTCTGCGCGCCCTCATATAAAAATAAATAAGGCTTAATTATGTTCACTAAAACAAATATTATCGCTGCCAGTGCATTACTGCTTCTGGTATCAACAAGCTATGCCGGCTTTGGTTTAGAAACAACCCGCGTTATTTATCATGAAAAAAATAACAGTGAGGGCGTTGTTGCATTTAATACGGACAAAGGCAGAAACTATCTGCTGCAATCCTGGGTTGAAGATAAAGCCGGAAATGTAAGCTCTGACTTTGTTTCAACACCACCACTCGTCAAATTACGGGCTGAAAAAAAGAACACATTACAGGTCACAAAAATGGCCTCATTACCCGCTGACCGAGAGTCACTTTACTGGCTGAATGTTAAGTTTGTGGCACCGGGTGAAGAAGGCCGGGAAAACGTCCTGCGCTATTCGATGACGAACAGAATAAAGATTATTTATCGCCCGTCTGTTCTGGATAACAACCGGGACATCGAAACCGGCATGAACACGTTAGCGTGGTCTGTGTCCGGTAATCGCCTTACGGTTAATAATCCTGCACCCTATTATGTGAATATTTCAAAGATAACCGTAAATAATCAGGAAGTAAAATTACCTTCCGGATATCTGTCACCGAAATCGACAGAAACACTAACTGTTCCGCAGGCAATTAAATTACCTGCAAATATAAAAATGACATACATCAATGATTACGGCAAAGCCGTTGAATTAAATTATTCCGCAAAATAACACGTGATAATAATGATGAATAAATATCATAATAAAAATAATTTTATGTCATTATCTGTGATGTCTCTCCTTCTGGCAGGGTCATCCCTCTCTGCTATGGCAGATGATTATTATCCGGCCAGTTTATTTAATATTCCCGGCACTGACTCACAGCTGACCAATGAAGATATTGATGTTTTTAAAGACAATGATAACGCACCGGGAAAATACAAAGTCACCCTGATCATTAACAACAATAAGGTTGCTGTAAAAGAAATTGATTTTGTTCTGAAAAAAAATAAAGCCGGAGATGAAAAACTCATCCCTTGCTTATCACGGGAAGAATGGAAAAATGCAGGACTGGATTTCCCGTTATCAGATAACGATGATACCGATGGCTGCCTTAATATCAATGGCATTGAATATACGCATGGCTATCTCGATCTTAATACAAAGGTCTATGCACTGACGACACCACAGTCATATATCAATAAAGATAAGCTGGAAGCATTAGCGCAGGAAACCTGGGATAACGGCATTCCTGCTCTGTTTGTTAACTATTTATTTTCGGCTGTGAATCGTCAGCATAATGGTGACTCAAAAGACAGCTATTACGGAAACATTCAGACCAGAATAAATTTAGGTGCCTGGCGTTATCAGAATTACTCCACCTGGATGAACGATGATAACAATAAAAACAAATGGAAAAATATCAGTAATACCTTATCAAGAAACATAAACGCCCTGAAAAGTGAGTTTACCGCCGGTAATTTATATTCGTCATCACAGTTATTTGATTCTGTTAAATTTCGTGGTGTCCGTCTGACCACGGACAGATCAATGGACCCGGTCAGCAAAACAAACTATGTCCCGTCTATCTCCGGAATCGCCAATTCCGAAGCTGTCGTGACGGTTGTCCAGAATGGCGAAATTATCCTGAGACAAAGCGTCCCGGCCGGGCCGTTTAATCTGACCGAATATTACCCGATGAATAATGGCGGAAATCTTTATGTTAATGTGAAAGAAACTGACGGCAGCGAGAAAAATTTTATCGTCCCTTTCTCCTCGATTTCCACTCTGGAAAAGAAAGGAAATGTACGATACAGCATTTCCGGCGGAACCTACGACAGCAACAACAAGGGTAACGGAAAAAAAATTAATCAGGCTGAAATATTTTATGGTCTGACTGACTTTGTCACCGTATTTGGCGGCGCATTTGTGGCCGGGGGTTATCAGTCCGGCGGTATCGGCGCTGCATTCAATTTGGGTGCTTTTGGTGCCATCACCGCGGATGTCCTGCATGCAAAAGCAACACTTAATAATGATAAAACCTCTGCCGGTAATGCATTCCGCGTTAACTACGCAAAGAGAATAGAAGCAACAAATACCAGCGTCTCTCTGGTCGGTTACCGTCACTTTGATACTAAGTTTTATCGTTTTGAAGATGCGATGTCATATGATGAAAACCGGAACGATCGCAGTAAACTTAAAAATGAGTATACCTTATCGCTGAATCAGCCTGTTTTTTCCGGTAATTCATCTCTCAATCTGTCTGCCGTTATTTATGAGTATACATCCGGAAAGAAACAAAAATCCTATAATACCGGGTTTAACAGCTCATTTAATAAAATGAACTACGGTATTTATTATAACTATTATCAGGGTGCAAGAACGGAGAACGGCAAGAGCAATACGTATAATGTGAGTATGAATCTCAGCGTTCCGCTTAATATCAAAGATAACGCCATATGGGCAAATTATAATATTTCCTCCGATGGTGATCATCAGACATTACAGACGGCCGGACTCAGCGGAAATTACGGTAAAAACCAGCAAGGCAGCTGGGATATTTATCAGAGTCAGGGTAACAAAGGCACAGGTAATTCCGGCGGCCTGAGCAGCGCCTACCGCTCACAATATGCGACGGTTAATGCCGGTTACTCATACAGTAAAAATAATAAAAACCTCAGCTATGGCATGAATGGTTCGTTACTGGCAACGCAATACGGCGTACTTGCCGCCCCTGCGTTGCAGAATACCAATGCACTGATTCTGACCAAAGATACTGCCGGTATCGGTATCATTAACGGCCAGTCTGCTCAGACCAATAATTCGGGCCTTGCAGTTGTTTCAGGTATGACGCCGTACCGTAAAAACAATATTGTGATTGATACACAGACAATTCCGGACGATACCGGGATAGAAAACAATATTATTAACGATATTGTTCCGACAAAAGGTGCGCTGATTCTGGCAGATTTCAATGTGAAAAAAGGCTATAAGCTGCTGATCACACTAAAAACCCCGGATAATAAAGAAATTCCGTTAGGTGCCAAAGCGACGATGCCCGGTGATGCTGAATATTGGGTATCTAATTTTAATACACTCTATTTTATTGCGGAT
Source organism: Morganella morganii (assembly GCF_019242955.1). Lineage (GTDB taxonomy): Bacteria > Pseudomonadota > Gammaproteobacteria > Enterobacterales > Enterobacteriaceae > Morganella > Morganella sibonii. The sequence goes on along the minus strand of NZ_CP066129.1, from coordinate 127,181 downwards.
AAAGAAAAAGGTGATATCCGCGTAACGTGGAAGCAGGACGGAAATATGCAGCAATGTGTTGTCAGATATGACATTACCGGCACGTTACCAAAGAACGGAATATATATTACAGAGCTGAACTGTCAGCGGGAGATTTGATGAAATACTGTCACCTGATAAAAAGAACCAAACATCTGATTTTATCTCTGTTAATTGCCGCGGGCGGATTAGGTACAGCGGGCCACGCTTATGCGTTACAGGACTGTCTCAGAGGCGGAAATCAGAACCATTCCACCATGACCTCAACCATTAATCTGCGCCTTACCGGCAATATAAAGCAGAACCAGGAAGTCGGCCGCTTCACATTTGTCCGTGAAGGCGGTATCGGCGGCGTGGCGAACTGCGGATCGGATGCCGGTATTCACGGCTATACCAGCTACAGTGAAGGCAGTGGTATTGTCGCCAAGTATTACGGTGATATTGACGGCTATCCTGCATATCATATTTATCCGGGCGGCGATCGGAATTTTGTTTATGTTCTGATCGATAACCGGACCGGTATGCATTTTCAGAATCAGCCGGGAAGTAATATTCCGGTTCCGTCGGGTCCGCTCCTGCCGCTTGATTTAACGGTCATTATTTATGCCGCAAAAGATAACCCGGATACGCTTTCTTTAACCGGCGGGGCATATATCGGTACTGTTTTAATTCAGGCCTACAATCCCGGCGGCGGCACAACAGCGGTAGGCTATAGCTACAGGTTAAAAGGTAAAATTGAAAGTGCACCGGCATCATGTTCGCTGGACAACGCTAATCTGGAATTTAATTTACCCCGGGCGCCGCTGAACGCGTTTTCATCAAAAGGATTTCCGGACGGTAATTATAAAGCTGAAGATAATTTACTTATTTCATGTAATGGCGGGCTGTCTGCCCGGATGAAATTAATGGCGGCTAAAACCGAAAGTTATAACGGAAAAGAGTCTGTTATTGTTCCTGATAACAACGGCAATAATAATGCATCCGGGGTTGGTTTTGTTGTCACATCACCGATGAATGATGATGCCGTACTGGTTAATCATGAATTTGTTAAAATTGCGGAATTACAGGATGGAAAAACACGTGTTCCGCTGGTTGCCGAATATTACCGCTATAGTGATTCGGTCAGCCCCGGCAAACTGGAAGCAAATACTCAGTTTATTTTACAGTTTGACTGATATCAGCGCCGTCCGGATTATCCGGGCGGCGGCCGGTATTCAGCTGATACCGGTGCAGCCCCGCCATGCCATCGGCACGGCGGCAAGATTGTAGAGCGGTGTTCCCAGCAGGTAATGATCATACACCGTCAGTCCCGGGGTTTTATCTTTTTCCATCGCGTAATATTCAACCGGAAGAATAAACGACAGTAATAACAGAGAGATACCGGCATTACGGATCGCACGGCGCGGCAATGCGCTGCTCAGCAGATGAACCACCGCGAAATAGGCCCCGGAAACCACAATAAAAAACAGCACAATACCACTGTTTTCGGTCAGGAATTCACCGGCGGACAGGGAGTATCCCTGATGAAGCAGATCAGGAAGGTTCGTCAGATATTCGGCTCCCGCCTCACGGCGGAAAAAAGCCGAGGCAGATAAATTCAGCCCCCACAAAATCGTCAGCAAACCAACCACGATTTTTCCTGCTGTATAACGACAGAGATACACATTCGCCAGCAGCAGTAATATGCCCATCACCGTAATTTTCACATTGTACTCCGCCCCCGGCCCGCCGGCTAAAACCGCCGGTGCCAGAGCAATCAGCACAATCAGTAAAACAGAAGAAAACAGACGCATAAATTAACTTTTAAGTAACATAAACAAGCGGGTTGCAGTAAACCATTAACAACCTGATAAAACAAGTGGCGGAGAAAAAGAAAAGCGCGGTCCCCGGGCCGGAAACCGCGCTGTCACCTCTGTCAGTGAGATTTGCCCTGCTCAATTCCCAGGCCGATCTGAGAGCGGATAAACTGCGCCTCAAAGCGGCTGCGTTCTTCCTGACCCTGTGCGGAGTTATCCGTCACAGACACCAGCCAGGCTGCGATAAAGGCAGCAAACATTGAGAAAAGTGCCGGATATTCATACGGATAAATTGCTTTTTCATGCCCGAGGATACCCACCCAGATTGTCGGACCCAGGATCATCAGTACGACTGCTGTTACCAATCCCAGCCAGCCTCCTGCCAGTGCGCCGCGTGTGGTCAGCCGTTTCCAGTACATGGAAAGCAGGATGATCGGGAAGTTACAGCTCGCCGCAATAGAGAAGGCCAGCCCCACCATAAAGGCAATATTTTGTTTTTCAAACAGAACACCCAGCCCGATGGCGACAATCCCGAGGATGATGACAGTGATTTTGGAGACTTTTAATTCATCCCGCTCATTGGCTTTGCCGTCTTTGATAACACAGGCATACAGATCATGAGAAACTGCGGATGCACCTGCCAGGGTCAGCCCGGCCACAACCGCCAGAATTGTCGCGAACGCTACCGCAGAGATAAAGCCGAGGAAGAGATTTCCGCCGACAGCATCCGCCAGGTGTACCGCCGCCATGTTAGTACCGCCGATCAGAGCTCCCGCCGCATCCTTAAATACCGGATTCGGACTGACCAGCAAAATGGCACCGAAACCGATGATAAAGGTCAGAATATAGAAGTAACCAATAAATCCGGTGGCATAAAATACACTTTTACGGGCTTCTTTGGCATCACTGACCGTAAAGAAGCGCATGATAATATGCGGCAGCCCGGCAGTACCAAACATCAGCGCCAGTCCCAGGGATAATGCAGAAACCGGATCTGACACCAGACCGCCCGGGCTCATAATCGCCAACCCGTTTTTATGTACCGCAACCGCGTCTTTAAACAGGGTGTTAAAGTTAAAATCCACGGCTTTCATCACCATCAGCGCCATAAAACTGGCTCCGGCAAGTAACAGAACCGCTTTGATAATCTGCACCCAGGTCGTTGCCAGCATGCCGCCGAACAGGACATAAAACACCATCAGAATACCGACCAGCACAACCGCCACGATATAATTCAGCCCGAATAACAGCTCAATCAGTTTACCGGCACCCACCATCTGCGCGATCAGATATAACGCCACCACCACCAGCGAACCACTGGCGGAGAGCACACGGATCGGACGTGCTTTCAGGCGGTAAGAGACCACATCCGCAAAGGTATAGCGGCCGAGATTACGCAGACGTTCCGCAATCAGAAACAGGATCACCGGCCAGCCGATCAGAAAACCGATGGAGTAAATCAGGCCATCATACCCGGACGTGTAGACCAGTGCGGAGATCCCGAGGAATGATGCGGCGGACATAAAGTCACCGGCGATCGCCAGCCCGTTCTGAAACCCGGTAATTTTCCCCCCTGCGGTATAATATTCCGCCCGGGAACGTGTCCGTTTTGCCGCCCAATAGGTGATATACAGTGTCAGGCCGACAAAGATCAGGAACATAATAATGGCCTGATAGTTTACCGGCTGGCGCTCCACCGGCCCGCTGATGGCATCAGCGTGACTGAACAGCGGAAACAGCAGGGATAGCAGAAGAGCAGAAAGGCGCGTTTTCATTGTTTCACCCCGCGGATAATTTCAGCAGTCAGGCGGTCAAATTCCCCGTTTGCCCGGATGGTATAAATACCGGTCAGGACAAAAGCACTGACAATCAGTCCGACCCCGACAGGTATTCCGCGGGTGATCGTCAGACCTTCACCGAGTGGTGTGCCCAGCCATTGCGGGTCAAAGGCAATCAGAATAATAAAGCTGACATACAGCACCAGCGTAATAGCGGACAGTGTCCATGAGAACCGACTGCGTTTTCTGACCAGTTCCTGAAAGCGAGGGTCATTCTCCACCTGTTGATAAATGGATGCGCTCATTGAGGATACTCCTCTGTTTTTGTTATCCGGAGTGTCAGTGCCGCATAACCCGGCACTGACTGAGGTTAGCGTGCTAGTTCATTTTGATGGCCTGCTTTTCTTCGAGCAGTTTTTCGACGACACCCGGGTCGGCCAGTGTTGATACATCACCCAGATTACCGGTATCACCGGTGGCGATTTTACGGAGGATACGGCGCATAATTTTACCGGATCGCGTTTTCGGCAGAGAGTCGGTCCAGTGCAGAATATCCGGGGTGGCAATCGGGCCGATTTCTTTACGGACCCAGTTCCTCACCTCCGCATACAGCTCCGGTGTCGGCTCTTCGCCGTGATTGAGTGTGACATAGGCATAAATAGCCTGCCCTTTGATGCTGTGCGGGATCCCGACCACCGCCGCTTCGGCGATTTTCGGGTGTGAAACCAGCGCGGATTCCACTTCGGCAGTGCCGAGACGGTGTCCGGAGATATTCAGCACATCATCCACCCGGCCGGTGATCCAGTAATAGCCGTCTTCATCACGGCGGGTACCATCCCCGGCAAAGTACATGCCTTTAAAGGCGGAAAAATACGTCTGTTCAAAGCGTTCATGATCACCGAACAGGGTACGTGCCTGGCCCGGCCAGGAATCCAGGATCACCAGATTCCCCTCTGTTTCACCGTCCAGAATGTCGCCCTGGTTATCCACCAGCGCAGGCTGAACCCCAAAGAACGGCACGGTCGCGGAGCCCGGTTTCAGCTCAATCGCTCCCGGCATTGCACCTATCATGCAGGCACCGGTTTCAGTCTGCCACCAGGTGTCGACAATCGGGCAGCGGCTGTCACCGATGGTTTTGTAATACCACTCCCAGGCTTCCGGGTTAATCGGTTCGCCGACCGATCCCATAATGCGCAGGGATTTGCGGGACGTGCCTTCAATCGCATTCAGCCCTTCCGCCATCAGGGCGCGGATAGCCGTTGGTGCGGTATAGAGGATATTGACCTGATGCTTATCGACAATCTGACACATCCGGTTGACCTTCGGATGGTTAGGCACACCTTCAAACATCAGTGTGACAGCGCCATTGGACAGCGGGCCGTAAACCAGGTAGGTGTGCCCGGTCACCCAGCCGACATCCGCGGTACACCAGAACACTTCATCGCCATGATAATCAAAGATATATTTGAATGTCAGCGTGGCGTAGACCAGATAACCGCCGGTGGTATGAAGTACCCCTTTCGGTTTACCGGTCGAGCCGGAGGTATAGAGGATAAACAGCGGATCTTCCGCATTCATTTCTTCCGGCGGACAGTCAGCACTGACACCGCTGACAGCATCGTGCCACCAGATATCACGCCCTTCCTGCCACTCCACCGGATTGCCGGTACGGCGGAAGACGATCACACTGCTGACCGTGGTCACGCCCGGATTTTTCAGGCCGTCATCCACGTTTTTCTTCAGCGGGATAGTGCGTCCGGCGCGCAGACCTTCATCTGCGGTGATCACCATTTTTGCGCCGGAATCAATCACACGGCCGGACACCGCCTCCGGTGAGAACCCGGCAAAAATCACCGAATGCACCGCACCGATACGGGCGCAGGCCAGCATGGCAACCATCGCCTCCGGGATCATCGGCATATAAATGGCGACCACATCACCTTTGCGTATCCCCTGCTGTTTCAGGACATTGGCAAACTGACAGACATCATGATGCAGTTCACGATAGGTGAGAGTACGGGACTCATCCGGGCTGTCGCCCTCCCAGATCACCGCCGGTTTGTCACCACGCTCTGCCAGATGCCGGTCGAGACAGTTGGCACTGAGATTCAGTGTGCCGTCCTCAAACCATTTTATGCTGACATGGCCGGGGTCGAAGGAGGTGTTCTTCACCCTCGTATAGGGTTTTATCCAGTCGACAATCTGTCCTTTCTCACGCCAGTAGCCGTCAGGATCCTGAACAGACCGCTGATACTCGTCCAAATACTGCTGATGATTGATTAGCGCATTTTTTGCAATTGCTTCGGGTACAGGATATTTCGTTATTTTTGTCATGATGCATCTCCTTTCAATTGTTAATGCTATGTCAAAATCACGTTAAATAAAGTTGCCGTTTCGCCTTTGTTTCTTTTTTGCGCTAAAGATCACGGATTGAAAAAGGGGAGATTCACAGCGTTATCATTTGATGCGAAAAGCACCAACGACATAAAACATCATCATTGAGATAAAAATCAGTGTATGACATTATGCGGGGAGCGTTAGCTAAAATATTTAACTAAAATAAGACAGTAAAATAACAAATAAAAAGAATCCGCACAGATCGCACAGATCTGATAATCATTTTCATTATCATCTGTTTCATTATAATGTTTAGCCTGTTCACACACGGTGTGAGCGGTTCGGTCAATTACTGGAGTTATAATTATGAGCTATGTATTACCTGCATTACCGTACGCTTATGATGCGTTAGAACCGCATTTCGATAAAATGACAATGGAAATTCACCATACCAAACATCATCAGACGTATGTGAATAACACCAACACCGCGCTGGAAGCCTTCCCTGAGATGGCAAACCTTGATATCGACGACCTGATCGCACAGCTCGATAAATTCCCGGCGGACAAACGTACCTTTATCCGCAACAACGCGGGTGGTCATTCCAACCACAGCATGTTCTGGAAAGGCCTGAAAACCGGCACCACATTACAGGGTGACCTGAAAGCCGCTATCGAACGCGATTTCGGCAGTGTTGATGCATTTCAGGCAGAGTTTGAAAAAGCAGCGGCAACCCGTTTCGGTTCCGGCTGGGCATGGCTGGTGCTGAAAGACGGCAAACTGGCTGTCGTTTCCACCGCTAACCAGGACAGCCCGCTGATGGGTGAAGCGATTTCCGGTACTTCCGGTTATCCGATCATCGGTCTGGATGTGTGGGAGCACGCCTACTACCTGAAATTCCAGAACCGCCGTCCGGATTACATCAAAGCATTCTGGTCTGTAGTCAACTGGGATGAAGCAGCAGCGCGTTTCGCTTCTGCCAAATAAGTTCTGAAATATGTGCGGGCATTGTCCGCACATATTCTTCTTCCCCGCTTTCGATTATGATGTCTGTCTCACTCAATACGGAGGCGGCATGGCATACACACCTTTAGTTTTCACCGGTCCCGTCAGGGATACAGCCCGCTGCGGACGCAGCGCAATTGAGAAGCGTCAGACTGAGGGTGTCCTTCAGCTGGGTGCCTCCGGACTCGCCGGTGATGAGCAGGCGGAAAAAGCCTTTCACGGCGGCCCTGACCGCGCGTTATGTCACTATCCCCGCGAACACTACGATTACTGGAAAATGATGTATCCGGAGATTGAGGATCGCTTTGTCGCGCCGTTTTTCGGGGAAAATATTTCCACTCTCGGTATGACGGAAGACACCGTTTTTATCGGCGATATTTATCAGTGGGGCGGGGCGGTTATCCAGATCACCCAGCCGCGCTCACCCTGTTATAAGCTCAATCCGCTGACTGATGTGTCCGATTTTGCGCAGGTAATGCAGGACAGCGGGCGTACCGGCTGGCTGTACCGCGTGACAGGCAAAGGCGAAGTCAGCGGACTGCATCCCCTGAAACTGCTGACGCGAACCAGCGCGGTATCTGTCAGAGAAGCCGTGGCAATTGCGTTTCATCTGCCGTTTGATGAGACAGAATACCGCCGTCTGCTGCATGCCCCCGGCTTATCCGCCAGCTGGACGCTGACCATGCAGCGCCGCCTGACCAGCGGAAAGATTGAAGATTTCAACCGCCGGTTATTCGGTTTCGCCGGACCGTTCGGCTGACAACTGAACCCGCCGCTGATAACGGACATTGGCGACAGTGAACAGCAGAGCCGCCAACGCAATCACTGCCGCCAGTACGAATCCGCCGGTATAGCCAATCGCTGCCGTCAGGCTGACCAGCATCATTGCGCAGGCCATTTCACCGATATCCCGCATACTTTGCACCGCTGTCATATCCGTTCCGGCCTGCTTCGCCTGTGAGGCGAAACGCATCCCGGCCGTCATAATTGCCACAGATGTTATCCCGGAAGAGAGTGAGCCGAACAGAATACACACGGCCACCATAATGACACTGACACTGCCCTGAGACTGTGCAAACCAGAGCAGCGACGAAATCAGCGCGCACAGAAGACCCGCCGAAAAAGCCCGCCATACCCCTATTTTTCCGATAAGCCAGGCACCGCCGCCGCAACCGAGCACCAGCGTGACCATCCCGCCAGCCATGCCCGCTTTACCGACATCTTCCAGCGCCCAGCCCGCATCGGTGAGAAATAATTTTGCCAGCCCGAAACCGGAAACCGCCGTCACTGCCGATAACAGCGTCAGCGTCAGCAGACGGACAGCTCCGGAACGGCGGACAGTTTTCAGCAGACTGGCCTGTGCCTCATCAGGCCGGACGTCCGCGTGATAACGCGGCGGCTGCCGGAAACGGCTGATCAGGATCAGGCTGAATGCCGGTACCGCCGTAAAAATCAGTAATGCGCCCTGCTGACCCAGCACACCGGTGAGCATCATCATACCGGCGCCGCCGAGGAAAAAACCGCCCATCACACCGGCTATCTGAACTGCGTTGATATTTGCCAGCAGACTGCCTCCCGCATGTTCCGCCGCCATACCGTCAGTGGCGATATCCTGGGTGGCACTGGCCAGAGAAGCCACCGCGAGCAGGGCAACACACAGACCGGCATTGTCAGCCGTGATACCGGTCAGGCTGAGTGCCAGCAGACAAAGAGTGACAATCACCTGCATCGGAATAATCCAGCTGCGCCGCCGGCCCAAAGAAACAGACCAGTGATTATCCACAAACGGTGCCCATAAAAATTTGACCACCCACGGCAGCCCGACCAGAGGAATAAAAGCCAGAGCCGCAAGGTCAGTTCCGGCACGGCGTAATATCGCGGGCAGCGCATCCATAGCGATACCCATCGGAATACCCTGTGCCAGATACAGAAAGCCCAGGGTTATCACCAGGCGGCGATGTTTAATCAGTTCATGCATAATTCACTCCGGCAGCGTTTTTCCGCCATAACACAACAGCACATAACAGACACCCCGCCGCAGTCAGCAGCAGCGCGGCATCGGTATACCACTGCGCACCGGCGCAGGAAAACAGATGAGCCAGCGCCGCAAACACGAATCCGGCGGCACAGAACAGACAGATCAGCAGCAGTGCGCAGCTGAGCGACGGATAAAAAAGGGTGAAAAAAACCGTTATCAGCCATACCGCAGGAAATACCGCAGGGGCTGATAACGGGGAGAACCACGCACTGAGCAGCAGTACGGTACAGGCAAGTACCGGGCCGCCGCACAGGCCGATGGTTAAACGGGATGAGAGACTGTCAGGGGCATTCAGTGCCCGCAGCGACAGGCCGCTCAGTGTCAGAAGACAGGCAGCGAATCCGGCCAGAAAATGCAGCGCACTGAGCCACGGCGCAGCACCGGCAAGCCAGGTATATTGTCCGTAATGCAGCGGCTGGACTGCAATAAAGGCACGGATCCAGATACCCTGTTCCGCAGAATCGCGGATGCCGGTCAGACGCAGCGGCGTTCCCTGCCAGCGCAGCTGTTCAAAATACGCCGATCCCGGCTGCCCTTCACGGACGCCGCTGATAGTCACCACCCGGTCATCACGTCCGGGGTTTTGCAGAGACACCATCTGCGGAATAAAGCCGGGATAGCGGGCCGGTAACTGCGCAAGCAGTTCAGTAACCGATGAAAATACCGGTTCTCCTGCTGCGTCCGGCTCACGGAATGATCCCATCAGCTGCTGCATAATCTGCTGCGGTGCCTGCGGACTGACGCGATCGGCCAGCATCATTGTCCCGAATGCCCCGAGTCCGGACAGCGCACCGGTCAGCGCGAACAGCACCAGCCACGGATAACACCACAGGCCGGTCAGGTTATGCAGATCAAAAGCAAAGCGCCGTATTCCCTGCCGCCATCTGAGACGCAGTAACAGCCGGATTTTCCGGTGATGAATAACCAGCCCGGTGATCAGTAAAACCGTCAGCACAACGCCGGTCAGGCTGACCAGCATCCGGCCGGGGAAGCCTAGAAACAGATTTTTGTGGAGTGTCACCGGGATATCTGTCGGTGCGGCAGCACTTACCGGCTGACCGGTGACGGCACTGAGCAGCACCGGGCAATCCCCCGGATGGCGGCAGACACTGATCACCGGATAGCGGTCTGAAGGCAGTACGATGTGAACCCCGTTCTCCCCGCTCAGCTGTGCCATCCCCTGCTCTGTCAGAACAGACAGCGGCAGCGGTTCACCGGCGGGCAGATGCTGCCACCACAAACGCAGGCTGTCACCGCCGAGGCTCCAGGTACCGCTGAATAAGATGATAAACAGCACCACACCAAATACAGACCCCGCACTTCTGTGCAGTTGTGCGAACGATGCCTTCAGTCCCGGACGCATCAGCAGACTCCCGGCAGCAGCAAAAGCGGCGGCCACCAGATCCATGCCCGCAGAAATACCGCCCCCGGTCCGGGGGATGTCAGGGCATAACACAGAATGGCGCACAGAATAAAGAACGGGATAAAAACCCCGGCATAGAGACGGTTAAGTGCATCACTGCCGGGATAAAAAACGGTGATCACCGCAGACAGTGTTACCGCACCGGCTACACAGCCGGTGACCGCCACCAGCATCATCCACCGCCGTAACCCGGCAGACTTCATCAGAAATCCGCCTTCAGTGTCAGCATAATATTACGCGGCTCGCCATAGCGGTTATTCCACTGCGGGGTGAATAATCCGGCGTAATAACGGCGGTCAAACAGGTTATTAATATTGACTGCTGCGGACCAGTTATCATCTATCTGATAGCCCAGCCGGGTATTAACCACCGCATATCCGCCCTGGCGCAGAGTGACCCGGCCGTTGGAATTACTGAACTCACTTTGTGCCTGAACACCACCGCCGACACTCCATTTCCGTTCATCCCACGGTAACTGGTACTGTGTCCAGACCCGGACCATATGCCGTGGTGTCAGGCTGTTAAAGGTTTCGCCCTGATTCTGTGTGTCTTCTTTATAACGGGTGTCGGTATAGGTATACCCGGCCGTGATATCCCAGAACGGAGTGATATAGCCGGTTCCTTCCAGTTCAAAGCCCTGACTGACCACTTTTCCGCCGCTGATATAGTTGGTATCAAAGGCACCGCCCGGGTGCTCAGGGTCAGCCTGCGGGTTATTTTTCATATCAATCCGGTAAACCGCAGCAGAGACATTCAGTCCGCCGTTGAGCAGCGAGCCTTTCACGCCGCTTTCCAGTGTCTGTCCCTCAACCGGTTTCAGCATGTTACCGCTGTAGGTTTTACCGGTCTGCGGCTGGTACACCGTGGAAAAACTGCCGTACCATGACCATTCCGGCGCAAAGTCCCAGATCAGGCCGCCGTAAGGTGTGATTTTCCCGTCTTCGGTAAATTTCGCATCCGGCTTGCGTACCTGCCACCAGTCCGCTCTGGCACCGGCCACCACTGTCAGCGGCTCCGCAACCTTAATCCGTCCCATGGTGTACAGGCCTTTGCGGATCGTTTTTGTGGTTCCCGGCGATGAATACGCGCCTATACCCGGCACCGGTACACTGTGCGGGTCCCAGCGGTAGACATTGACCGGCACATTGAGCGGTGTATCAAAAGCAGCAGTGAGCTGCTCTTCCTGCGCACCGGCATAGCTGATACCGGCTATCAGATCATGCTGTAAGCCGCCGGCGGTCAGTTTGCCGGTCACATTACTGTCCAGGCTCAGCTGGTGGTTACGGAATTTATACGCGCCACCTGTCAGCATCGCGCCATCCCCGGTCAGCGGGTCAATATTTCCCCATGCCCCGGCATACAGCAGGCGGGCTTTTACATGCTGATAATCAAGATGAGTATTAAACTGCCAGTCATCATTAATCTGATGTTCCAGTTGCGCAAAGGCACGGGTGGTATCCCATTTGAATTTATCCCAGCTGACATCCAGATACGTATCACGCGGCAGATGCAGATCACTGCCGTCGGCCGCCATCGGGACACCGGCCATGTTAGTGACAGAATCAATGGTCTGATATTGCAGGCCGGTACGTAACAGCGTGTCCGGTGTGAGATCCGCATCCACGGTGGCATAGATCAGCCGTGTCTGCTGGTCAGACACATCGTAGAAAAAATCACGATCTTCCCATGCCACCACGACCCGGCCACGCACGCTGCCCGATTCATTGAGCAGCCCCCCGGCATCCGCCTCTGCGCGGTAGCGGTTCCAGCTGCCCGCCGTCAGCGTGATATTCGCCTGATCCCGGTGCGGAGCATGTTTGCGTACCATATTCACGGTCGCAGCCGGATTACCCATACCATGCAGCAGGCCATTAGAGCCGCGAAGAATTTCTACCCTTTCATACACCGCCATATCCTGCGGCGACGAGGCCATATTACCGAGCAGAGCGGGCACGCCATCAAGCTCAAAAGAATCGACTTTAAAACCCCGGGTATAATACGCCGTGGTCAGCAGAACAAACGGCGCACTGGTGACGCCGGTCGCCCTGCTCATCACATCATCAAGCGTATTCAGGTTCTGCTGTTCAATCTGCGTCCGGTCAATAACACTGACCGACTGTGCGATTTCACGCGGCTTCAGTGCCATTTTCCCCAGCGTGGTAACACCGGGCGCGATATAGTCATCCCCGGCGGCAGCCGGGCGATCAGTGACCACAATGACATCACCGGTGTCCGGCGCAGTTGTCTCTGCCGCTGACGGCAGTGCTGAGAACAGCAGTGCGCACATCAGTGTGTGTTTGCTGAGTGTGAAACGGGCCGGTAAACCGGGTGTTTGCTGTGTATGTGTTATTGTCAGGCGCGTCATGTCTGTTCCGGCTTATGAAATGATAATCGTTATCATTTTATCCGTTTCAGATAATCTGCGGTTTCGATTGCCGGACAATTTCTGTCGATTGCCGATCAATTTCAGCGGTCTTCTGTCCGGCGGCACAAAAACCGGCGAACCAGTCAGACTGCTGTGCGACTTCCGCCGGAGTGCCCTGCGCACAGAGATAACCGTTGTCCAGCACGATAACCCTGTCAGCCGCACGGGCAAGTGCCGGGCTGTGCGTCACCACAATCCGTGTCCCCGGAAACGAAGCCAGCAGACGGATGACGTTATCACGGCTGACCGCGTCGAGACTGGCGGTCGGTTCATCCGCCAGCAGTATCGCCGGTGCGGCTAACAGCGCCTGGGCCAGACACAGCCGCTGCTTTTCGCCCCCGGAAAAGCGATCGCCCTGTTCACCGGTATCGTCATCCAGTTGTGCCGCGGTAAGGTGCAGACCTGTTTTCCGCAGTTGCGCAAGCAATTCCGCATCGTCCGGGGTTGCAGCTCCCTGTAACAGTGACCAGCGCAGAGAGCCGCGCAGCAGCCGGGAAGATTGCGGCACCAGCTGACGGAACGATGCCAGTACCGTTTCAGACAGTGACGTTACCGGCAGATCGCCGTAGCGGACCGTTCCGCTCTGCGGATCAGCTGTCCGCGCCAGCAGGTGCAATAATGTGGTTTTTCCGGCACCGGACGGGCCGGTAATGACGGTCAGACTGTTCTCCGGACAGGTCACTGATACCGCATGCAGCAACGTTTTTCCGTCATCAGACAGTGATGTCAGCGACGCTGCCGAGACCCCGGCTGACTGCGGTTTTCCGCTGTGTGCCGGTGAACAGCGGGTTTCCCCCCTCAGTTCCTGCTCTGTCGCATTCAGTGCAGCTTTCGCCTGACGCAGCGCCTGATCAATATGGGAAAGCTGGTTCAGCGGCTCGATAAAACGGGCGATCAGCACCATCACCGCCAGCCAGCCGTTCAGTGTGATTGTGCCGTGAGAAACCTGCCATGCGCCTGCGATCAGAATCACGATAAAAATCAGCTGGATCAGCAGCCCGGATAACAGGTGATACGGCAGGCTGCGGCGCAGAAGCCTGATTTGGGATTCATGCTGTGCCGACAGTGTCTGCTGTAATTGCTGTACCGCTCCGCTCATCTGACCGCTTTTGCGCAACAGTGCCTGATGGAATGCAAAATCGCCCAGCGCCTGCGCAGCCCCAGCACGGGCGCGGAGGAGCCCGGTTTCATCCCGTTTCAGCCGCTGCGCACTGAGGCGGAGTGCGGCAATCAGTATACCGGCGGTTGCGGCAAACAGGAGCGCCGTCACGGGGGAGTAAAACAGCAGACCGGTAACAATCGTCAGCGGTATCATGACGGTACTGATCAGCGGGGAAAGCAGATGCGCCGGAATCGCCGCCGCCGGGATAAGTGCTCCCGTCAGTAATTCCCCGGCGCTGTTATCCGGTGACAGACGGCGCGGGATATGCCGGATCAATGCAAGTGTCAGGCGGCGCATCACAGTTGTTCCGGCCAGAAAGCCCTGTTGCAGGGCAATATACTGTACGATCAGCGTGATAACGGAGGCGATCCCCAGATTCCGCAGCGCCGGGAGCGGATCAGACGGCAGAGTCAGGATCACCGGGATCAGCAGTAATCCGCAGATCCCTTCAAGTACCGCACCGGTGGCCATCAGCAATACCGGTCCTTTCAGGGAATAAACCAGCGCTTTCAGCGGATCATGCTTCATATTGTTTCTCCTGCTGCGTGACAAATTCCCGGTATGCCGCGCACTCCGCCATCAGCATCTCATGTGTGCCGGTTGCGGCAATCGTGCCGTCAGCCATAAACAGCATCCGATCCGCGCGTCTTGCCAGTATAAGGTCATGTGTGACAATCAGCCGGGTTCCCGGGCTGCTGAGCAGCGCATCAAAAATCATACCGGCGTTCTCCGGGTCCAGTGCGGATGTCGGTTCGTCCGCCAGCAGAAGCGGGCTTTGCGCAATCAGGGCGCGGGCAATGGCCAGCCGTTGCGCTTCACCGCCGGAAAGCTGAACATCGGTGCCGATCAGTGCATCAATCCCTTTCGCCTGTGCCGCAATCACCTCATCAAAACAGGCGGCAGTGACCGCATGCTGTATCTGTGATTGCGAAGCCTGCGGGTTAAACAGCAGCAGATTGTCACGCAGCGTGCCGGGCAGCGGCTCACTGTTTTGCATCACGATCGTCACCAGCTGGTTCAGCCCGGTGCGTGACCATGCAGACAGCGGCCTGCCTGCAAGGAGAATATCGCCGGTATCCGGCAGCATAAAACGTGCAATCAGCCTCAGCAGCGAGCTTTTACCGGCACCGGACGGCCCGATAATCGCAACACTTTCCCCTGCCGTCAGCGAAAACGAGACATCACGCAGTACAGATGTCTGTGTGTGCCCTTCTCCGGCATGCAGTGAGATATTCAGTACCTCCAGCGGTACTGAACGCGGCAGCAGATCGGCATTATCATACTGCCCGCTGCCACAGGTAATTTCCGGCTGCCGCAGCAACTGACTGATACGTGCGGCGGCACGGGCGCCGGCCTGCAATGCATCGGCGCCGTGCCCCATCGCCGCAACCGGCTCAGTAATACTGCGCAGCAGGAGAATAAACAGGATCAGAGCCGGCGCCGATAATGTCTGTCCGGTCACAAACGCACAGAGAAGCAGCCAGACCGCCAGCAGAACCGAACTGAGCAGGACCTGTGCCATTGCCGCCGGACGGCCGGTTTTGATGACCCACTGATGAAAAACAGACAGGAAATGTGACAGCGATAATTCAGTTTTGCGCACAATGCCGCGGCCGGGAAATTGCTGCGCAATCAGCGGGTTTTCGGCCAGAGTCCGGTAGTCACCGGATAATGCACGCAATGCGTTATCACGCTGAGCAAAAATATCGCGGCAGCGTCCGGAACGGGTCAGCCGGAAACAGTAAAATGCCCCGCACACCGGCAGCAGTGACAGGATCAGCAACAGGGGATTAATCAGCAACAGTAAAAGTACCGCCGGGAGCGGAACCAGTATCAGCCGGACAATATCGGCCGGTGCATGCGCAACCAGCTGATGCAGTGCGCTGATATCCTGCTGCACATACTGATCCACCCCGCTGCGCCCCTGCTGCACAAACCAGTTCAGCGGCAGATTGCGCATTTTCTCCGCCAGTTGCAGCCGCAGCCGGTAACTGAAACGGGCATCGGTGATGTGGGTAAGATGAAACGCCAGTGTCTGAGCCGCCAGCCAGATAACACCACCGGCCGCCGCAGCCGCCAGCCAGCCGTTATGGCCGGCCGGTTGTGCATCCGCCCACTGATACAGTGCCAGCCAGGGTAATAACGAGGCGATACCGGCGATCGTCTGAAAGAAAAGTGCTGTCGCCAGCAGGGTATAAAAGGGGCGCAACAACGCCCGTAAGTCGTGATACATGATGTTCTCCGCAGTCCTCTGCGGAGAGTAACGGACAGCCGGTTATGTCACCAGCGGCAACCCTTTCGTTTGCGGGGCTATTTCTTTCGCTTGCCGGACATTCAGTTACAAAAATGCCGTTTGCGCACATCCCCGGGCACCAATCCGAAGCGTTTGCGGAAAACCACCGAGAAATGGGCGGGAGTGTAACCCACATGATACGCAACGGCAGATATCGCCTCACCCTGCGTGGTCAACATCTGCCAGGCCGTCTGTAAGCGCAGTTCCTGCAACCAGCCGTAAACAGACTGACCATGCCTCTGCCTGAATCCCTGAGTCAGTTTGCGGCTGTTCAGCCCGGTACGCAGCGCCAGTTGTTCCAGACACGGCGGGTTTTCCATTTCATCACGCAGAATCTCTTCTGCCCGTTGCAGACCGCTTATTTCCCGGCGGCTGAGCGGTTTATGTGCCGCGGCCGGTGCGGCTATCACCTGTTGCAGGCACAGTGCCGCGAATTCACCGGCTTTTCCGGCATAGTAGAGCGGTTTCAGTGCATCCTGAACCGTACTGTCAAACAATTGCCCCGCACATGCAGCGATCCGGCCGCCGAGAGCGATATGGCGGAGCGACAGCGCCTGTCCGCTGCCGAAAACTGCCGGTAACAGAATCTGCTGCTGTTCAAGCCAGTCAGGAGAGAGTTGTAAGAGTGTGTAATGCAGGGGTACACCGGCTTTAAACCGATTCTGTAATGTGTAATTATCACTGCCCGCCGCAATAAAAACTGCCGGTGAATCGATCGTAATCTGCTGTCCGCCGGTGCTTTCGCTGTGAACCCGGCCACTGTGAACAACGATCAGTTTGAGCCCCGCGTCATAACGTTCTTCCAGCGCAATATCATCGCTGACAGACATGATCCCCTGACGCAGCAGAATTTTGTCGCGGAAATGATATTCCGCCACCTGTTTATGCAGAGGCGGGATACAGGATAAAGATGCGTTTTCAGTCATAAGGCCCGGCCGTCGTCTGGTGAAATACCGGGCTATACTGGCAAAAAAAACATCAAATGACAATTATTATCATTTAAAACAGGAGACACGGATGAAACACCTGATAATGCTGCTGAGCCTGGCAGCGCTTTCTCTGCCTGCCGCCGCGGCAGATCAGAACAGTGCGGATGAGATGGAAATCTTTACGGATAATGCAGAAAACTGCATTTATTTCTCTGGTGAATGGGATGTATCCCTGCCGGAAGATCAGAAAAAAGATATCAGAAAAGCACTGGATGAAACCTGTCCTCCGGCTAAAGAGCAGCAGAAAGTATTGCGTGAAAAATACCGCAATGACCCGGAGATGCTGGCAAAAATTAATGAATTTGACCTCGGCCGGTAATATCCGCCATAAAAAAGCCCTTCCGGCAGGCACCGGGAGGGCTTTTTTGATCTGATGGTGTGATGCCTCAGGCGAAGATAGTTTTCTCTGCCGGGATCACCAGCAAAGCATCCTGCCAGCCGCGGAGTGTCAGGGCGGTCAGGGCAGATAATCCTTCATAGAACGGGCTTCCGCATCTTTCCTGCATACGCGCCAGATAAAAGCGCGCCCACGGCAGCAGATGTTCCGCCAGCAGTGAATTCAGGGCATCAGGACGGTTTTCCGCTGTCCAGGCCACCATCATCAGTAACAAACCGATGTGATCTTCCGGCTCATTCTGCGACAACGCAATATCCACCTGATGTGCACGCATCCATTCACGCAGGGCAACTGCGGAATCCCCGAACAGCACCTGCTCTTTATCCAGCCAGACAGAGCCCCACGGTGATGCGGGCAGAGCCTGCGGGCCGATAAACAGCCGCTGATACGCCTGCGGTAATGTTTCCTCCCCGCTGACAGCGGTATTCAGTTTCTGCGCTGCGTTCTGCTTTTGTGCGTCATCACCATACGGCCATTCCGCCACCCACTCACCGGAAGAGAGCAGTTCCGTTATCTGTGCGATTTCTGACGGCGGATAATAAAATGCCGCGCCGAGAATACGGGCCGTTAAGGCAATATCACTGACTGCTTGCTCACTCATAACTCAGGATCCCCGCAATAAAATACCGGCGTATCCTGCCACGATTTCCGGACGGAAAACAGTAACAGGATACGCGCTGACTGTATCAGGACAGATAGGCCATACCCACTGTCATGTGCAGCCCGTAGAAAATACCGCGGCCGATGATTTCCCCGGCCAGCACCAGGATAAAACCAGCCAGCATCATGATCACCGGCGGATTCGCCCGTTTCACCAGCGGCAGGATCCAGCAGGCCAGACCCAGAACCAGCAGAACCAGACGCCAGCCCATATACAGGCCGAACTCCGGCACCAGCGCGGATGCGCTCTGTACTGAGCTGCGGATAGAAGCCAGATCAAACGCCTGTGAGGTCACCGCAACCGCACTCGCCACCAGCGCGATAATACTCACCAGCGGCAGCCAACTGATACAGCGCAGGTCAAATCCGGCAATCCGCAGCAGCAGAGCAGCCAGTACCGGTCCGCCCAGCAGCGCTGTCAGCACAAAGTGGATTGTCGTGTACGGGGTGTGCCAGGTCGGCACCGTGGCAATCTGGTAAACCTGCGGAATGGCGTAAATAAAGACCACCGCCAGCACCATGACCACCAGCAGCCAGAGCTTACCAAGCGCCGCCGGCATTTTGTTCAGCACTGCCAGCAGCCAGTAGAAACCGCCTGCCGCGAAGAAGACCGAACCGGCCGCAATTTCATTACTGAGCGACGAACTGCCGAGGCGGTTAAACGCATTAAATGCGCGCAGCGGTGTGCCCATGTGCATCATGGAGAGCAGGAAACCCGCGCCCATCAGCACCCACAGGCCGAACATGCTGTAATGCACTTTACGGTTCATCTCCGGTGACAGTTTTCCGGACAGCAGCACTGCCGCCATCACAATAAACGCCCCTGCCACACTCTGCCCGATGGTGGTAAAGAACATCAGCGGCCATTCATGAATTCCCGATCCCATGTTATACCTCCTCCGGGTTCGCCAGATGGCCTGTGGTATCCCCGACAGGACGGCTGTTGGCATTCAGTTTTAAAACGATATTCGGATGTGTGTATTCCGCAGACGGCAGCGGCGCGATTTCCGCCAGTGTGCCGTATTTGGCGCGCAGTTCCTCAATCGGTCCCATATCCAGTGCCCGCAGCGGGCAGGATTCGACACAAATCGGTTTTTTGCCTTCCGCGACGCGCTCATAACAGCCGTCACATTTGGTCATGTGGCCTTTGACCTCATCAAACTGCGGTGCGCCATACGGGCACGCCATATGGCAGTAGCGGCAGCCGATACACACTTCCTCATTCACCACCACAAAGCCGTCTTCCCGTTTATGCATCGCACCGCTCGGACAGACTTTGGCACAGGCAGGGTCATCACAGTGGTTACAGGAGATGGAGAGGTAGTAAGCAAACACATTCTGCTGATACACCCCATCCTGCTCTGTCCAGTCGCCCCCCGCATATTCATAGATGCGGCGGAAATTCACGTCCGGAGATAAGTTTTTAAAGTCTTTACAGGCCAGCTCACAGGTTTTGCAGCCGGTGCAGCGACCTGAATCAATGTAGAAACCATATTGCGTTGACATAATTCGCTTCCTCAGGCCTTAACGACTTCAACCAGGTTGGAATGGGACGGATTCCCTTTCGCCAGCGGCGACGGGCGCTGAGTGGTTAACACGTTGATACTGCCTGCGTGATCGATACGATCACCGTCCGGGCTGTACCATGCGCCTTCACTCAGACCGACAACACCCGGCAGAATACGCGGTGTGACTTTCACATTAACGCGCACTTCCCCGCGATCGTTGAAGACCTTCACATTATCACCGTGTGCAATCCCGCGTTTCGCGGCATCAACAGGGTTAATCCACAGTTCCTGCGGACAGGCGGCTTTCAGTACATCAACGTTGCCGTAAGTGGAGTGAGTCCGGGATTTGTAGTGGAAACCGGTCATCTGTAACGGGTATTTTTCCTGAAGCGGGTCACCGGCATGCTCAAAGCCAGCGGAATAGACCGGCAGCGGATGGATCTCATCGCCGTCGTTCAGTTCCCAGGTATCACGGAGTTCCGCCAGCTGCGCGGAATAGATCTCGATTTTACCTGATGGTGTGGTCAGCGGATTAGCCTGCGGATCTTCGCGGAAATCGCGGTACGCCACATGGTGTCCCTGCGGGTCACGTTTTTTGAAAATACCCTGTTTGCGGAATTCATCAAACTCCGGCAGTTCCGGCAACGCGGCGCGGGACTGTTCATACAGGTGACGCAGCCACTCTTCCTGGGTACGGCCTTCGGTAAACTGTTCACCGACGCCCATCCGTTTGGCGATTTCACTGGTCATGTCATAGATGTTGCGGCTTTCAAAGCGCGGGGCGATTGCCTGATCGGCAAAAATCACATACCCCATGTTACCTGCGGAAGCATCCATACAGAAATCCATCTGTTCGGAGGCGGTGCAGTCCGGCAGCAGGATATCGGCGTATTTGGCAGAAGAGGTCAGGTGGTTATCGATCACCACAATCATCTCGCACTTGCTCTCATCCTGAAGGATGTCATGGGTGCGGTTGATTTCGGAGTGCTGGTTTACCAGGCAGTTACCGGCATAGTTCCAGACCATTTTGATCGGCACATCCAGTTTGTCTTTGCCGCGCACACCGTCACGGGTGGCGGTCATCTCTTCGCCGCGCAGAATGGCATCGGTCCACATAAACATGGAGATACTGGTTTGCACCGGGTTGGTCAGCGTCGGCATGCGGACAAACGGGATGGCATAAGAGCCTTCACGCGCACCAGTGTTACCGCCGTTGATCCCCACGTTACCGGTCAGAATTGACAGCATGGCAATGGCACGGGATGCGGTTTCACCGTTTGAACGGCGCTGCGGACCCCAGCCCTGGGTAATGTAAGCGGGTTTGGCAGTCCCGATTTCGCGCGCCAGTTTCACAATCCGCGCGGCAGGAATACCGGTGATTTTTGCTGCCCATTCCGGGGTTTTCGCCACACCGTCCGGCCCCTCACCTAAAATATACGCTTTATAGTGACCGTTGGCCGGTGCACCGGCCGGCATCGTGGTTTCGTCATAACCGACGCAATATTTATCGAGGAACGGCTTATCCACCAGATCTTCGTTAATCATCACATACGCCAGTGCGCTGACCAGGGCGGCATCTGTTCCCGGACGGATCGGTATCCATTCATCCTCACGCCCTGCCCCGGTATCGGTATAGCGCGGATCGATGATAATCATACGGGCATCTGATTTTTCGCGTGCCTGCTCAACATAATAGGTCACACCGCCGCCGCTCATGCGGGTTTCGCCCGGGTTGTTACCGAACAGAACCACCAGCTTGCTGTTTTCAATATCTGACGGGCTGTTGCCGTCCGCCCAGCCGCCGTAGGTGTAATTCAGACCGGCTGCAATCTGTGCGGTACTGTAGTCACCGTAATGATTCAGATAACCGCCGCAGCAGTTCATCAGACGGGCAATCAGCGTGCCTCCCGGCGGCCAGGATTTGGTCATGGTACCGCCGAGGGTACCGGTACCGTAGTTGAGATAAATGGATTCGTTACCGTAATCGCGGATCAGGCGCTTCATCGTGTCTGCGATGGTATCAAATGCCTCTTCCCAGGTAATTCGCTCGAATTTATTTTCGCCGCGTTTACCGACACGTTTCATCGGGTATTTCAGACGATCCGGATTATATACCCGGCGGCGCATGGATCGGCCGCGCAGACAGGCGCGTACCTGATGCAGCTCTTCGTAGACATCATCACCGGTATTGTCGGTTTCCACATATCTGATTTCACCATCAACCACATGCATCCGTAACGGGCAACGGCTGCCGCAGTTAACCGTACAGGCACTCCAGACCACTTTTTCATCAGAAGCCGCCGCAGGTGCAGAGGTATTCTCAGCGGCAGATGCCGCATGGCTGAACGGAAGAGACAGGCCGCCTGCCGCAACCGCCAGACCGCCCGCCGCACCGGAGGCTTTGACAAACCCGCGGCGCGTCAGCGGCGCGGTGAACAACGACGTTTTTTTCATCTTTGTCATATACATT
Organism: Morganella morganii; assembly: GCF_019242955.1. GTDB lineage: Bacteria > Pseudomonadota > Gammaproteobacteria > Enterobacterales > Enterobacteriaceae > Morganella > Morganella sibonii. The sequence goes on along the minus strand of NZ_CP066129.1, from coordinate 104,882 downwards.
GCTCGCTTAATTGATTTTGTTATCGTTATTATTGTTATTGCCGGTTAACGGCTTATTGTCTGATCGCGACTGGTAACCATTCGCAATAAAGTATTTGAAATACAATAACCTGCATTTATTTTACGGTTTTACGATTCAGCCGGGTTGTTTTGTATCAAGAAATGAGCCTGTGAAACGCAGATTATTGATCCCGTTGGGGGCAGACAGCATCCGGTCATGGGAAAATGGCAGTCAGATTACTATGATGATCGGGAAAAGGAGTTAACGTTATCAGACGCAGCGCACTCAACTACCTGATAAACGGCGGGAAAACCATACCACCGACAGTGAATGATCACTGTGTCAGGAAGAAACTCAAAAACAGTCAGTGTGATAACTGTGCCGCCTGCTGCCCGGCAGATGCGGTAACGTTCGGCTATCTTGATGTCAGAATTGATAACGACCGCTGTTTTCAGTGCGGAAACTGCCTGTTTGTCTGCCCGTCTGATGCGATTGAACACATACCTGTCCGCGAACGCAGCTATAACAATCACGGACAACTGGTGGTGGAAAAGAAAGAAACACCGGCCAGTGCGGAAGAGCTGCTGGTCTGGCACCGGCAGTACCATATCCGCGGAATACAGATAACAGAGCCGGAAACCGATAACTGGCTGCCGGTGCTGGCGGAGCTCAATCTGCGCCTGAAAGCGCTCGGTGAGCCGGTCTGGCAACTGACCATCATCCCGCCGCCGCAAGTGGATACCGGAAAGCGCTTTGCTTTATTCCGGCAGAAAACCGTCAGTGCCGGGCTGAATACCGGCCGCGCCATAACCGGACTGAATGAACGTAAAAAACTCTGGCCGGATGACTGCTGGTTTGATGTGCGCCCGGATACAGAAAACTGTATTTTGTGTACCGCCTGCGCGGCAGTGTGTCAGGAGGGTGCGATCACGATTGCGGATAATCAGTTTACCGTGGATAAAACGAAATGCAGCGGCTGCATGAGCTGCCGCGATGTCTGTTTCCCGAAAGCGATTGATGTCACACCGCAGGCAGAAAAAAACAGTCAGCCGGTTCATTATGCGTATTTTGATGCCCGGTGCAGCAGCTGCCATCTGCCTTTTATGAGCTGGCAGCAGGGACAGACATTGTGCCCGGTATGTCGTTCCCGCAAAGAAAAAGGCTGGCTGTAACGGATATAAAAAAAGCGCCGCTTCATTCCGGGGCGCTTTTTTCAGTTTATCATTTCTGCCGTTACAGCGGGCGGCGCACAAAACCAATTGCGTCGTGGACTTTATCCAGCGTGATCTGTGCACGGGCAGAGGCTTTCTCCGCACCTTCTTTCATCACCCGGTTCAGTAACACATCATCGTTACGGATTTCGTGATAACGGGTCTGTAACTCTGTCAGCATACCGGAAACGGCATCTGCGACCGCGCCTTTCAGGTGACCGTACATCTGGCCTTCAAATTCCGCTTCCAGCGCTGAAACCGGTTTGCCGGTAACACCGGAGAGGATATCCAGCAGGTTGGAGACACCCGGTTTATTTTCCAAATCATAAATCACACGAGGCGGCTCTTCGGAGTCTGTTACCGCACGTTTGATTTTCTTCGCTGCCGATTTAGGGTCTTCCAGCAGTGCGATCAGGTTGTTACGGTTATCATCAGACTTCGACATTTTTTTCGCCGGGTCCTGTAACGCCATCACACGGGAACCGCCTGACGGGATAAACGGATCAGGCACCACAAACACATCACCGTAAATCGCATTGAAACGCTGTGCGATATCGCGGCTCAGCTCCAGATGCTGTTTCTGGTCGATACCGACCGGTACCTGATTGGTCTGATACAGCAGGATATCGGCAGCCATCAGCACCGGATAGTCAAACAGACCGGCGTTGATGTTTTCAGCATGACGGGCGGATTTATCTTTAAACTGCGTCATACGGCTCAGTTCGCCGAAATAGGTGTAGCAGTTCAGTGCCCAGCCCAGCTGTGCATGCTGCGGCACATGGGACTGTACAAACAGGGTGTTTTTCGCCGGTTCCAGTCCGCAGGCCATATAGAGAGACAGCGTATCCAGAGTGCGTTTTCGCAGCTCTGCCGGGTCCTGACGGACGGTAATCGCATGCTGGTCGACGATGCAGTAAATGCAGTCAAAATCATCCTGCATTTTCACCCACTGACGCAGCGCGCCCATGTAGTTACCGATAGTCAGTTCGCCGGAAGGCTGTGCGCCGCTGAAAACAACGGGTTTATGTGCTTTGGTGTTAGTTCCGCTCATGATTATCCTTCCTGATGAGTTAACGGAGACAGCCCGAGCGCCGGTAACAGCCCGGCAAAGTCGGACAGTACGCAATCCGGGTTGCTGTCTGCAATCGGAATACCGTAGTTGTAGCCGTAGGTCAGACCGACACACGGACATTCTGCTGCCTGTGCCGCCAGGATGTCATTGCGGGAATCCCCGACAAACAGCATCTCTTCCTTACGCAGCCCGAACTCACCCAGCGTCAGGTAGAGCGGAGCCGGATGCGGCTTTTTATTCTTCACATCATCCCCGCCGAGAACGACAGAGAAGAAATCAGCAATATCCAGCTCTTTCAGCAGCGGGGCAATAAACGGGGTCGGTTTGTTCGTGACGATAGCCAGATCCATGCCTGCATCCGCCAGTTCCTGTAATACCGGCTTCACGTGTGCAAACAGCGGGCTGCCGGTTTTGACGGCATCGGCATAAAACTCATCAAATAACTGACGGCATTTCGCATGCAGCGCGGCATCCGGCGCAGAGCCGGTTGCCCACGTCAGTGCGCGCTCCAGTAGAATATCAACACCGTTACCAATCCAGACGGTGACATTCTCTTTCCCGGCTTTCTGATAGCCGAGTGCCTCTAACGCGCGGTCTGTGGCATCTGCCAGGCCGTGAATACTGTCAACCAGTGTGCCGTCCAGGTCAAATGCAACGGCTTTAATCCCTGTAAATTGCTGTACTGCTGTTTTCTCTGTCATGCTGAAACCTTTGTTAATTCTTTACGCATATCATCAATCACGGCTTTGTAGTCCGGTTTGCCGAAAATCGCGGAACCGGCCACAAACATATCCGCACCGGCCTGCGCCACTGCCGCGATATTTTCAGTATTAATCCCGCCATCCACTTCCAGACGGATGTCACGGCCGCTGGCATCAATGCGGCGGCGGACTTCTTCCACTTTTTTCAGTGTTTCCGGAATAAAGGACTGACCACCGAAGCCCGGGTTTACCGACATCAGCAGGATCAGATCCAGTTTATCAATGACATAATCGAGGTAACTGAGCGGCGTGGCCGGGTTGAATACCAGACCCGGTTTACAGCCGCATTCGCGGATAAGCTGAATGGTGCGATCAACGTGCTCGCTCGCTTCCGCGTGGAATGAAATGTAAGTTGCGCCCGCTTTGGCAAAATCCGGCACAATGCGGTCCACCGGTTTGACCATCAGATGCACATCAATCGGTGCGGTAATACCGTAGTCACGCAGGGCTTTACACACCATCGGTCCGATAGTCAGGTTCGGGACATAATGGTTGTCCATCACGTCGAAGTGAACCACATCACCGCCTGCGGCGAGAACCTTCGCGGTGTCTTCCCCCAGACGGGCAAAGTCAGCAGATAAAATGGACGGAGCAATCAAAAACTCTTTCATTCCTGTTTCCTCTTAATAAGACGCCGCCGGATTCAACGGCTTACTGTCCGCGGTAAAGCGCCAGTAATTCATTCACTTTCTGGCGGTTAAGTGTATTGCGGCTGATAGTGCGGCGCACTTTGACAATGTGCAGTTGCGCCTGATGATACCACTCCCGGGTCAGGGGGGTGTCATGATTCGAGATCAGAACCGGAATTTTGCGATCCGACGAAAGCATTTGTGCAAGCTGTGCCAGGTTCTGCTGCTCAGGTAATCCGAATCCGCTGGTGTGATAGGCCGTAAAATTAGCCGTCACGGATAACGGCGCATAAGGCGGATCACAATAGACAATATCCCCGGCGCCTGCATTTTCCATGCTGGTCACATAAGACTGGCAGACAAACGTGGCGTTGCGGGATTTTTCCGCGAACCATAACAGTTCGGCTTCCGGGAAATAGGGCTTGCGGTAGCGCCCGAAGGGCACATTAAACCGGCCTTTGGAATTGTAACGGCATAAACCGTTATAACAATGGCGGTTCAGATACAGGAACAGAATACTGCGCTCGAAATGATCCGTGCTCTGATTAAACTGTTCCCGCAGGGCATAGTATTGTAATTCATCATTAAATTGCGGCGTAAACAGCTTACGGGACTCATCGATAAATTCCTGAGTCCGCAATTTTACCACCGTGTAGAGGTGGATCAGATCACTGTTGATATCCGCCAGCACATAGCGCGGATAATCGGTATTGAGAAACACTGACCCCGCGCCGACAAAGGGCTCTATAAGACAATCACCCTCCGGCAGATGCCGTTTTATTTCATCTGCCAGAGTGTATTTTCCGCCGGCCCACTTCAAAAATGCGCGTTGTTTCTTCATGCTGTCTGTAATCATTGCTCAAAAAGGCCAGAGCCGCCGATTCTGCTCTGTTTCAGACAGCAAATCAGCACCTGACGGAATCCGTGTTTATTTTTTCATGTCCTGATGCACTTGCTGCATCTTTCTGACCCACGGCTTTTTCCCCTGAATTTCAGCAGGCAGACGCTCAACTTCCCGTTTTGCATCCCCGACTGTCGGGAAATTACCGTATACCAGGACATACCACGATTTTCCGTTACGTGTTGTTTCATAAACCTGATAGTTGGATAAACCGTGCTTCTGTGCAAACGCTTTCAGCGTATCCGCACGGCTCGCACTGCTCAGCTGCAGGGTATAGCTCCCGGCAGGGGCTTTGGCGATCGCAGTACTGCTTTTTGCCGGTGCGGCTGCAGCCGGTTTGGTGGTTTCACGCGGTTTAGCCGGAGCCGCTGTGGTGGTTTTCACCGGCTGCGGTTTCACCTGCTGTACCGGTTTCTTCGGCTCTTCCTGCGGAGTAACCACCGGCGGCAGATTATTCATATTCTGCTGCGCTGCATTATTGATACCGGTCTGTGTGCTTCCCTGATTCAGGGCATCGTTAATATCCCCCGGGATATCCACGCGCTGACCGGTGCCGCCTGTCTGTGACGGCTGTTGTGCCTGTGTCGGCAGGTTATTGATAGCCGGAAGATTCACGCCGGTCTGCCCGCCCTGTGACGGAACCGGTTCAGACGGCTGTAACGGTGTTGCCCCGTCATTACTGCCGGTGCCGAGCGTAATCGGGCGTTCGCCGTTTTGTGCCTGTTGCGGTGCTTCCGGTTCTGACGGCGATTTCAGCGCAGAGCTTATCGCAATAATCAGTAATACCAGGACCACAACCGCCACGCCAATCATCATCTGCTGGCGGGAGACGGCAAACTTAGGCCGTGACTGCGGCGGGCGCGGACGCGGATTACGGCGTTCCGGGCGCTCCGGCCTGTCAGATGCGTCCGGACGGATAGATTCATCATCCGGCTGGCTGAAAATCTGTGGTTCTTGCTTTTCGGGTTTAAAGCCGTCCATTTTGCCCTCCCATCAGAGCAGAAACTGTGTCTTTGGATATAACAGAAGAGAACTGACGCCCGGTGCGCGCGTCATAATGCGTAGTGTAACCATTTTCCCGGCACTCAGCGAGACAGATATAAAAAAACATTCTGCCGCGCGTCTCCCGTTAAACGGACTGAATGGCAGCCAGCACCTTGTCATGCGGAATATCCGCACGGACAACCGACCGGCCGATAGTTTCCGGAACAATCAGATGCAGTTTACCGCCCTGCACTTTTTTATCCCGCATCATATGCGGCAGATAGGCTTCCGCCGGCATAGATTCCGGTCCGCGCACCGGCAGTCCGGCACGGGTAAGCAGCGCAATGACCCGCTCAGTCTCTTCCGGGCGGAAGGTACCGAGCAGTTCAGCGGTACGTGCCGCCATTACCATCCCTGCGGCGACAGCCTCGCCGTGCAGCCAGACACCGTAGCCCATTTCCGCCTCGATAGCATGGCCGAATGTGTGGCCGAGATTCAGCAGCGCACGCAGCCCGCTGGTCTCTTTTTCATCCGCAGCCACTACCTGAGCTTTCAGTTCACAGCAGCGGCGGATGCAGTACGCCATCGCCTGCGGCTCAAGTGCCAGCAGGCGGTCGATATTCTCTTCCAGCCAGAGGAAGAAATCGTGATCCAGAATAATGCCGTATTTGATGACTTCCGCCAGCCCTGAAGCCAGTTCACGGCGCGGCAGAGTGTTCAGGCAATCGAGGTCAATCACCACACTGACCGGCTGCCAGAAGGCACCGATCATGTTTTTGCCCAGCGGATGGTTCACACCGGTTTTGCCGCCGACAGAAGAATCCACCTGAGACAGAAGCGTGGTCGGCACCTGAATAAAACGGACGCCACGCTGATAAGAAGCCGCTGCAAAACCGGTCAGATCCCCGATAACACCGCCGCCCAGCGCAATCAGCGTGGTATCACGCCCGTGATTGTGCTCCAGCAGCGCCGTAAAAATACGATCAAGGGTAGTCAGGGATTTGTACTGCTCGCCGTCCGGCAAAATCACGGAATCCGCCTGCACACCGGCGTGCGCAAGGTTATCGGTCAGTGTCTGAAGGTACAGCGGGGCAAGGGTTTCGTTGGTGACGATCATTGCACGCTGACCGGCGGTCAGCGGCGCAAAGGTGCCGGAAAGGGAAAAGAGACCCGGAGCAATTGAAATAGGATAAGCACGCTCACCCAAAGTCACAGTCACTTTTTCCATGGCACCTCCGCATGTTGCCGGTAATATAAAATTAACTGTTGGTTTCTAACAGTTCAATGATTTGATTTGCAACCACTTTTGCACTCTGATCATCGGTGTGGATAGTGATATCCGCGATCTCTTCATACATCGGATTGCGTTCATCGGCCAGTTTGACCAGGACTTCCCGGACCGGCTCATCGACCTGTAACAACGGACGCTTTTTATCGCGCTGTGTCCGGGCCAGTTGTTTTTCAATATTGGTCTCAAGGTACACAACCACACCCCGCGCAGACAGGCGGTTGCGGGTTTCCCGTGACTTGACGGAACCCCCGCCGGTAGCCAGGACGATACCCTGCTTTTCAGTCAGTTCATTGATGATTTTTTCTTCACGCAGGCGAAAACCTTCTTCACCTTCGACATCAAACACCCAGCCCACATCGGCTCCGGTGCGGCGTTCAATTTCCTGGTCGGAATCAAAAAATTCCATATTTAATTGCTGAGCCAGCTGACGACCAATAGTACTTTTGCCGGCACCCATCGGGCCGACAAGAAAGATATTGCGTTTCTCTGCCATGTTTTTGGTATAACTAAGAATATTCGTTAATGATAACCCGCCCCGCTCACCCGATCAGCGGCGGGACCTCAAATGAAACCTCATGAGTGAATCTGCGTGAGTAACCTGAAATTATCTCCGCACATTCCGCCCGATTGCAACCATACCGGCACAAAACCGGAAAGATACCTCAGGTGCTGCTGTGTGATGCCTGTCGCAATCCGGCCTCTGAACATCCGCACATACTATCATAACGCCTGCGAAAAACCGCGCCTTATATTTCCGTGAATCCTCCTGCAAACAGGAGCTGCACAGAAACATAAGGCGCGATCTGAAAATCAGGACGTTGTCCGTCAACGAATTAACGGTCTGTTTTACGGCGGCAGTGATTTCATACCTGCTAAATTTGCTAACTCTTGTATGCTAAATCGTTGCAATCGTCAAATGTATAACACCGCAGAACCGGTAAAAAAACCCGCTATCCTGCGTATATTATCCGTGAATTATGATACAACATGCTGATATTGATACAGTTACTAAATATCGATCAACTGCGGTGTAATGAATATCACTAATTCACGGCGGCTGAGTTTATCGTATTGATGAGTAAAAAGCTTTCCCATCAATGGGATCGACGACAAATAGGGCACACCGGTTACCTGTCTGCCTTTATCCTGCTGAAAAATACCGCCGAGGATCAGGGTTTCCCCGCTGCGGACAACCACCTGTGTGGTGATCTCCTGTTTATCGATAGCGTACTGCTCGCTGCCGTTCTGTATCAGTGCCGCACCGGGTGCATTACGGCTGATATGCAGGGTCAGACGCACCTTGTTATCTCTCAGGATCTGCGGTGTGACCTCCATTCCCAGTACCGCCTCGCGGAACTGTACCTGTGAACCGGACTCATGGTTTTGTGTGGTATAAGGAATTTCCGATCCCTGCTTGATACTGGCGGGGTGCTCGTGCGCTGTGGTCAGGCGCGGGCTGGCGATAATATCCAGTTGCTGCTCCTGCTCCAGTGCGCTCAGTTCCATCTCCAGCAGATGCCCGCCGAGACGGGCGATATTAAACGTAAACGTGTTGTTTCCCCGTGCCTGATGCAGTTGCAGGCGGTTGCCGGACTCCGGTGACGGCAATACCGTTCCCCACTGAAGCCCCAGCTCATGCAGCCCCTCGCGGGAGCCGGACACAATATGTGCCGTAATCTGCACCTGCTGCTGCGGCTGATCCATCTGAGTCAGCCAGGCTTCCGTCCGCGACAGCACGTCCGGCGCTGCCTCTATAAAGAGGGAATTAGTCAGCCGGTCAGCTTCCGGCATCCTGTTACCGGCAAACCATTGCGCATGATGTTGTTTCAGCATAACCAGCATCTCTGCCGCATCCGCATATTGCAGGGAAAACGTGCGGCTTTGCCGGCTCTCAGCTGTCAGTGGCGGGGAATATACCGCAGGAGATTCTGTCAGCATGGTCTGCGCTTCATTTATGATCACCGGCTGAAAAAGATCTCTCGGATGCTGACCGCCACACGCCGCTGCCGCAAACAGCAGAGCGCAGCCGGTGATCAGTCCGGCAGCGGATTTTACGTTGTTAATCATCGCGCCATTCCTTATCTGAGTCCGGTAAATCAGAACCCGGTAATGCAAGATGCAGCGTCATCTGTAACAGCGGCGGCGATGCGGATGTTCCGGAGGTCAGCGGATGAAGCGAGAGCCTGGTAACCGGTAACTGAGTCAGCTCCCCGCAGAGGGTATCCAGCAGATCCGCCAGCGCCGGATAATGCGCCTCAAAGGTCAGTACCCAGCGCTCCGGCTGTTCCGGCGGTTCCTGCTGCCAGCCGGTCAGCAGCGGCAGCGCATTTTCGGGCAGCAGGGTAAATAACGGCGGAATGTCCGGTGCCGGTAATGTAATCACTTCCGGCACCGCCTGTTCTGACCGTGTGATCAGCTGTTGCAGCTGCCGGAGCTGCATATCGGTTTCCCCGGCCGCCGGTTGCAGATAAAAACACCAGAACATCACACCGGCCGATAACCAGATCCCGGAAATCACACCCCACTGCACACGCCGGTACTGCACAAAATGCCACACGGTATTCAGGTTCATGGCAGTCTCCCCCCGGTCACCAATACGAACTGCCGGACATTGGCGGTTTTGTGATGATGCAGGCTGATCAGCCTGAGCGGTATCAGCCCCGGCGGTGCATGGTGTAATAAAGGATGGGACGGGGCGATCACCTGACGGCGGTTGATCGCCAGAGCATGGCGTACGGTACTTTCTTTATCATGCTGTTGCCGCTCAGCCTGATAGCGTGCCAGCCAGGCATCTTCCGGCAATTGCCTCTGCAAAAAAGACAGTAACTCCCGGTAACGGCAGTTTTCCCGACCGGTTTGCTGCTGCCGTAGTTTATCTGCCTCCGCCTGCTGCTGTACGGCAAGCAGGCGGGTAAATTCAGCCCGCTGACGCACCAGGCGGGCTTCCCGTTTATCAGAAACCACCAGCAACAGCGCCAGATGCTGCACAGTAAGGGAATGCAGCAGATAAACCGGCAGCAACGCGGATAACATCACCCAGCCCGCCGCCAGAAACCGGACTGCTATCCCGCGGCAGATCTGCCGTTTCAGCCGGGAACGCCATGCGGTCAGATTCACCCGGAGTGTCATAACCGATCCTCCCCGCAGAACACCAGGCCTGCCGCCGCCGCATAGCCCGGCGGCACATCATCCGTCTCTGCATTCTCATAACACAGGCATTCCGTCTGCCATGCTTCCGGCAGGCTGCTGAGATCGTGCAGACAACGCAGTGCGGCCCGGGCATCATCAAAGCCCTGCTTTTTCAGTTCTGCCGGTAACGACGAAAGTGTCAGATCCACCCGTCCGCTCAGTACCGGCTGAGTTTCACCGGCAGTCCAGCAGACACTGTTACCCTGACGGAAAACCAGCCAGTCCTCTGCTGTCACGCCCCGGGTCCGGGCGAAACGGCGCAGTGCGCAGGGAATAATACTCAGCATCGTCAGCTCCGCCCGAAGCGCTGCCGCCAGCGCCAGCCACTGATCCCTGACAGCGCGGTGCAGCGCTGTCAGGATGATATCGCCGGAAAAGAGCCGGTAATCATAGATAAGATCCTGATGACGCCCCGGAAACGTGCGCGCCAGCCAGGTATCAATCAGCGGAACCACCGCAGATTGAGCGACACGGCTCTCCGGCAGGCGTATCTGCTGCTGAAGACAGAGTGATACCGGCAGCGCCGCCCGGCATACCGGACGCCCACGGATACGCCGCCGCCATTTCCCCAGCGCAGCCGCAGCCACAGACAAACCGGGTACGCCGTTTTCTGCTGACTCCGCTTCCGGCAGCGTCAGCGTGATAAAATCCTCAAAATCCCACCCCCGGCGTTTACGCCGCGCCAGAGCTATCCTTAATTCCCCGTCCTGAAGGGAAATTCCCGCCATCCGTGAAGCAATCTGCATAAATAATCCCTGAATTATTAATATAAAAAATAATCTTTTCTTTTAATTTTCCGATAGTTATAAAATACGTATTCAAGAAACGTATGAAGCTTTATACTACAGGGTCGCTGTTTATAAACTGTCCACCACACGGCTAACGGAAATTTTCAGGTGAAGTTCTTAAAGTATTTATTGATCTTTGTTGTCTGTTGCATTTTTCTTGGAGCAGCATCGATATATGGCATGTACAAATATGTCGAGGCCGATCTGCCCGATGTCGCCACACTGAAAGATGTCAAATTACAGACACCAATGCAGGTCTACAGTGCAGATGGTGAACTGATTGCACAATTCGGTGAAAAACGCCGTATTCCGCTGACACTCAGCCAGATCCCGCCGATGGTAAGAAATGCCTTTATCGCGACGGAAGACAGCCGTTTCTATGAGCACCACGGAATCGACCCGATCGGGATTTTCCGTGCCGCATCGGTTGCCATGACCTCCGGACGGGCATCACAGGGTGCCAGTACCATCACACAGCAGCTTGCCCGTAACTTCTTCCTCAGCCCGGAAAAAACCGTTATCCGCAAAGTAAAGGAAGCGTTCCTGGCCATCCGTATTGAACAGTTACTGACCAAAGACGAGATCCTTGAGCTGTACCTGAACAAAATTTACCTCGGTCAGCGCGCTTACGGCGTGGGGGCGGCGGCGTATGTCTATTTCGGTAAGAACCTTGATCAGCTGACACTCAGTGAGATTGCGGTGATTGCCGGTCTGCCGAAAGCACCGTCCACCTTTAACCCGCTTTACTCCAAATCCCGTGCCCTGGCCCGCCGTAATGTGGTGCTGACGCGGATGCTGGAAGAGAATTACATTACCCGCGCGCAATATGATGAAGCGCGCAGTGAACCTATCGAGGCCCGTTATCACGCTCCGGAAATCGATTTTTCCGCGCCGTATCTGGCGGAAATGGTTCGTATGACCATGATTGAAAAGTACGGTGAAAATGCCTATACCGATGGTTATAAGGTCTACACCACCGTCAAACGCAAAGATCAGCTCAGCGCCGAAGAGGCCGTTCATAACGGTATTATCGATTATGATATGCGCCACGGTTACCGCGGGGCTCAGCAGGTATTGTGGCCGCAGAACGGAATGCCGTGGGATACTGAACAGATCCTGAGCAAACTGAAGACATTACAGGTTTACGGCCCGCTGAATCCGGGTGTGGTACTCAGTTCAGATGCCGGGCGCGCGCAGGTGATGCTCAAAGACGGTTCCACTATCGACCTAACCATGGACAGCATGCGCTGGGCACGTAAATTTATCTCTGACCGCGCCATGGGCCCGGCTCCGCGGGCGGTAAACGGCGTGGTTCATGCCGGCGAGCAGATCTGGGTGCGTCAGAATAAAGACCGCTGGATGCTGTCACAAATTCCTGACGTCAACTCCGCCCTGGTGGCACTCAATCCGGCAGACGGTGCGGTGATCGCACTGGTCGGCGGGTTTGATTTTGAACTGAGCAAATTCAACCGTGTCACCCAGTCCCTGCGCCAGGTCGGTTCCAGCATCAAACCATTGCTGTATACCGCCGCGCTGGATAAAGGCCTGACACTCTCCTCCCTGCTCAATGACCTGCCGATTGTCCGTGCGGACGGCGCAGGCCCGGACTGGCGGCCGAAAAACTCACCGCCGCGTTATGACGGCCCGATCCGTCTGCGCCAGGGACTGGGACAATCCAAAAACGTGGTCATGGTTCGTGCCATGCGGGCGATGGGCGTGAACTATGCCGCTGATTACCTGCTGCGCTTCGGCTTCCCGGACAGCAACATTGTCCGGACCGAATCCATGGCCCTCGGCTCATCCTCCTTCACACCGATGCAGATGGTGCGGGGTTATGCGGTCATGACCAACGGCGGTTATTTGATTGATCCGTATTTTATCAGCCGGATTGACAGCGCGGATGGCAAAGCGCTGTTCACCGCAGAGCCGAAAATAGCCTGTCCGCAGTGCACCAATATCCCGGTGATTTACGGCGAGGGTTCACATGACCTGGAAAGCAGTCTGAACAAAGACGCACTGGAAACGGATGTGGCGCAATCAGACAACCAGCCGCAGGAGAATGACCAGCCGGCAGCACCGGAAGCCGATCTGGAAAAAGCACCGCTGGCGGGCAGTGATTCCCCGTATGCTCCGCATGTGGTCAGCACTCAGGTCGCTTTCCTGATCAAAGACGCCATGAACTCCAATATCTACGGCGAACCGGGCTGGAGCGGAACCGGCTGGCGGGCAATGCGGGATATCAAACGCCGCGACCTCGGCGGCAAAACCGGGACCACCAACAGCTCAAAAGATGCCTGGTTTGTCGGCTACGGCCCGGACATTGTGGCGGCGGTCTGGATTGGTTTTGATGAAAACGCCCGTGATCTCGGCCGTGGAGAGGCAGGTGCGAAAAGCGCCCAGCCAATCTGGAACGACTTTATGAAAGTTGCGCTGGAGGGTGTGCCGGAGCGTAAAGATCCGCCGCCGCCGGGAATTATCTCCGTTCAGATCAACCGCAGCACCGGTAAACTGGGCTCCGGCGCCAACTCCCGTTCCGAATACTTTATTAAAGGCACCGAACCGACAGATTACGGCGTGTCAGAAGTGGGTACGACGATTATTCAGCAGGACGGCGGTTCCGAAGAGCTGTTCTGATTAAGCGGATAGAAACAGAAGGGCTGCCTGAAGGCAGCCCTTTTTTTTCAATCGCCGTTACTTAACACAAATGTATGTCTTTTTTCGATGATTAACACAAATCAATTTGTGTTAAAAATAGTTCACTGACCGGTACGCTGTAAAAATTTCTGTGCCAGGAACAGCGCGGTAATATTGCGGGCTTCGTTAAAATCCGGGTGCGTCAGCAGATCCATCATCTTACTGACCGGCCAGCGCTCCTGAACCAGCGGCTCCGGCTCGTCGCCCTCCAGCTTTTCAGGATACAGTCCTTCCGCCAGCAGAATATTCATCTGCCCGGAGAAATAGGACGGGGACATCGTGACCCGGCGCAGCGGTGTCAGAGTCCGGGCACCAAAGCCGATTTCTTCTTTCAGCTCGCGGTTGGCGGCAGTCAGCATATCCTCACCGGGATCGATCGCGCCTTTCGGGAAACCCAGCTCATAGCTGTCCACCCCGGCCGCGTATTCCCGGATCAGGATAAGTTCATTATTAATGACAGGAACAATCAGGACAGATTCACGGGTTGCAGGACGCATACGCTCATAGATCCGTTCCGCACCATTACTGAATTTCAGTGCAACAGACTGGACAGTAAACAGACGGGATTGGGCAACAGTCTCGATGCGGATAATTTTCGGTTTTTGTAATTCAGCCATGTATGCCTCAGTACGTAATATAAAAACGCAGTACAACCATACAGCGTAAAACTGTACAGCATCAAACAGTACCGCTTTGCGAATAAGTAAAAACCGGGGTAAATTCCCTGGTTCACTCACTTATTGCTCTGCTTCATATTACCCGTTCCTGAGACAAAGAAAAGCGCCGGACGGGATGAATGAATAACAATAACCTACAGCATAATCAACAGGTGAATGTAAAAATAACCAGTTATAACAGACTGTTATTTAAAATGATTTTTTTTGCATAATCAGAAAAGGCCGATTTTTTAACAGCTTCTTTCACTGTTATGCTGCACAGGCAATTGCAACGGGGAAAAAATGAATATTACCCTCATTATAGCGGCCGCTCTGGTGATCGGTTGTCTTATAATGGTTTCGGTTATCAGCCGCCGGCGGAAACAGCACCGTGCGGGTTATGTCTTACCTTCACTGGCAAGTCTGACACATCACCGGCCGGGTACCGATGAAATTCAGGCTATTGAGTACCATCTGACCCGTGCGGCCCGGCAGGCCGTCAGTGATGATCTGCATTTTACATTACCGGCTTTCCCCGGAAAAAATGATCACGTCTATCGCCTGTGTAACCGCATCAACCGTTATGCTATCCCGGAAAAAAACGGACAGCAGTGGCATTACTACATTGAGGGCAACGAAGTTTATCTGCCCGCGGTTCTGGATGAATTCATTCAGGCCACGAATGTTATTGATGTCATGTTTACCGCCCGGGTGCCGATGATTGTCGGGCTGAACGGCCATGATTTACGTGAGTTTACGGATGACTACCCGCTGACAGGACTAATGACAAAAAATAATAACGTACCGGTACAGGCCGCGATACTGACTAACAGCAATGCTGATATTGAGTTTCTCGGCACACGCAGGGAGAGCAGGCAGGAATATAACCTGCAGCACAGTCACGGATTTATCAGCGGAACGCTGATTATCTGCGGCGTGCTGACGGCACTTACTGCTGTCTTTATGCCGCCGTTTTTATTTTACTGGATGATTGCGGCCGGTGCCGGATTGTTACTGCCGGGGATTATATTATCCCTGATCCCGATCCGTAACCGCCGCCGTCTGCGGGATATCCAGTGCTACCGGGGGATCCCGAAACGCTGGGGTCTGTTCGGCGATTTTGATCACAGCCAGAAACACAGCATTTCCCTCGGCGGTATCGACCTGATTTATCCGCGCCACTGGGAACCCTGGCTGCATCAGGATCTGGGCTCGGTTACTCAGATTGAAATGTATGAAGATCAGCAGGTTGTCCGCCAGGGGAAATACCTTTCCCTGCGTGAGGAATCCATCCTGTTTCCCTATCGCCGTTACGGAAAAAATCTGCTGATTACCCTGACCAGCGCCTTTGCCCTGCTGGTTCTGGCCTGTAATCAGCCGGTCAATCTGCCGCTTAAACTGGCCCTGAACTGGCTGACCGGCACAGACACCAAAGTCACCACAAACTTCAGTGAGCTCCAGAGTATGCCGCTCTATGTGGGGGATTTTCTGGAAGCCAAAGGTGTGGGGATGTGCTATATGCCGCCGAACCTCTCCGCCCAGGACAAACCCAATTTCCGGGCATTTGACTGCTCAGGGATTTACTGGAACAACACCTCTCCGCTCCCGGTTCCGGAATCCGAACAGGTTGATCGCGCCGCCGCACTGCTTACCGAACTGAATAACCAGCTGCATCCCGATGCCGGGTCCCGTAAAGTGAATGACAGTCTGCGCAATGTTATCACCCGCTCCGGGATGAGCCTGCTGGACGATTTCTCCTCACTGGTTCTGAAAACCCAGGCGTTATGTGAATTTGAAAACAGCGACTGCGTCCGGCTGAAAAACGCCCTCGTCAATCTGGGGAATTCCCCGAACTGGGAAAATTTATTAGCCCGCGCCAGAGCCGGTAAACTGGAGCAATCAAATGTTTTATTGCGTCCGGCAAGCGCCGAGGCCTTGGAAAAGCTGGTTATCGCCACCACATCTACTGCTATAAACAAAGAAGTGGAAAATGCGGCGATGCGGCTGAACAGTCCGCCGCCGGGTGGTGTGCTGCTGATCAGTGATGAAGGCAAATCGCTGGTGGAAAACGTCCCGGTCAATGAACAGACCGAGGAAATGACACCGCTGGCGCACTGGCAGTCCCTGCAAAAGCTCTCCAATATGCTGCTGCACACCCCGTTTGAGGTTCAGGGCATCATCACGGATGTGTCTGTGGATGCCAACGGCACCCGTCATATCCTGCTGCACTTCCAGCCGGATAATGTCATGCTGGCGCGCTTTATCGGCAGCTGTGTTTTACTGGTCGTCTTTTCCCTTCTGGTTATTATCAACGGTATATATACGTTTATCCGCTGGCGTCAGCGCCGCCGCCGGATGGCTGATATCCGCCGTTATTACGACAACTGTTTCCGGCACGACTACCCTTCTTCTGAGGTGCAGCCGTAACGGCTGCACTGTCTGTCACGGAGTAACCATGCAACAGGCTTTACAGGTCACAGAACCTGTCCGCCTCGATAAATGGCTCTGGGCGGCCCGGTTTTACAAAACCCGCTCCATCGCCAGAACCATGATTGACGGCGGCAAGGTTCATTATAACGGGCAGCGGACCAAGCCCGGCAAACTGGTCGAAAACGGTGCGGTTATCGTCCTGCGTCAGGGAAATGATGAACGGACAATCCGCGTGCTGGGCGTCACTGATAAACGCCTGAGCGCACCGCTGGCACAAAAACTCTGGGAAGAAACCCCGGAGAGCATCGAAAAACGTGAAAAAACCGCACTTGCACGTAAAATGAATGCCCTGACGATGCCGCACCCGGAACGACGTCCTGATAAAAAGGAACGACGGACATTGTTAAAATTTAAACACAGTAATTCAGATACCGCGGAATAACCGGCGGTTAAGACGAGAGAAAATTATGTCTGCACGACAAGATACATTACACCGGTTCCTGTTTAACAAAAGCGATGTCCGGGGAGAACTGGTCAATGCTTCCGGCACATTACAGCAAATCCTGGATAACCATCATTATCCGGAACCTGTCCGCCGCCTGCTCGGCGAACTGCTGGTCTGCACCAGCCTGCTGACCGCAACACTGAAATTTGAAGGGGATATTACCGTTCAGATCCAGGGAGACGGCCCGGTTCGTCTCGCTGTTATCAACGGCAACGACCGCCAGCAGATGCGCGGGATCGCCCGTATGAACGGCGATGTTCCTGCCGGTGCCGGTTTCCACGACATGATCGGTAAAGGCTTTATGGTAATCACCATTACACCGCGTCAGGGTGAGCGCTATCAGGGTATCGTGGCTCTCGAGGGAGATACCCTTGAAGCATGCCTGGATGCCTATTTCCGCCAGTCTGAACAGCTGCCGACCAGCCTGTTTGTCCGCGTTGCGGAACACGACGGTAAAATGCAGGCCGCCGGGATGCTGTTACAGGCACTGCCGTCATCGGCAGAAGCCCGTACCCCGGAAGAAACACAGAATATGTTCAGTCACCTGATGCAGCTGACCGCTACCATTTCGTCTGATGAGCTCTTTACCCTGGATGCCGAAACCATCCTGTACCGCCTCTATCACGAAGAAGACGTTGTGCTGTATGAACCGGCGCCGGTAGCATTTCATTGCGGTTGTTCCCGCGAACGATGCGCAGATACACTGGTAACGCTGCCGGAAGACGATGTTAATCATATTTTGCAGGAAGATGGCAAAATTGATATGGAGTGTGAATATTGCGGTGCTCACCATATCTTTAGTGAACAGGATATCCGTGAAATCCGCAGTGAGAAAAACGCCTCTCTGCACTGATTCGTTTTAGCTGACGCAACACCAGGCCGCGCCGGGCTTCCCGGGCGCGGCCTTTTTGTTTATTTTTTCTTATGGTATCGAGTCAGCTCACAAAATAAAGTCAAATAAATTCCGGATTTTCATTTATTTGATAGCAATCGCTGTTAACCAGTCGTAAATAATTATGATATATGGAGATATTCCGACAACCCGGAGGCTTTGGATGAGCGTAAAAACAATGGCTGTGAATGAACTGGAGCAGTATGGTATCCGCGATGCCGCAGAAATAATCTATAACCCGAGTTATGACTTACTTTTTGATGAAGAAACCCGTCCCGGCCTGACCGGTTACGAACACGGCGTTGTCACCACCAGCGGTGCAGTCGCGGTGGACACCGGTATTTTTACCGGCCGCTCTCCGAAAGATAAATACCTGGTCAGAGATGATCTCACCCGTGATACGGTCTGGTGGGCAGATCAGGGAAAAGGTAAAAACGACAACAAACCCCTGTCACAAGAGACCTGGAACGCCCTGAAAAACCTGATCACCCGTCAGCTGTCCGGCAAGCGTTTATTTGTGGTGGATGCGTTCTGCGGCGCCAATGCCGATACCCGCCTGAAAGTCCGCTTTATTACCGAAGTTGCCTGGCAGGCACACTTTGTCAAAAACATGTTTATCCGCCCGGATGAAAATGAACTGCACAATTTTGAACCGGATTTCATTGTGATGAACGGTGCGAAATGTGTGAACCCTGACTGGCAGGCACAGGGGCTGAATTCAGAAAACTTTGTGGCATTTAACCTGAGCGAGCGCATCCAGCTTATCGGCGGTACCTGGTACGGCGGTGAGATGAAAAAAGGCATGTTCTCCATCATGAACTACCTGCTGCCGTTACAGGGCATTGCCTCAATGCACTGTTCGGCAAACGTGGGGGAAAAAGGTGATGTGGCTGTTTTCTTCGGCCTGTCCGGTACCGGTAAAACCACGCTGTCCACTGATCCGAAACGTAAACTGATCGGCGATGATGAACACGGTTGGGATGATGACGGCGTCTTCAACTTTGAAGGCGGCTGCTACGCCAAAACGATTAATTTATCAGAGGAAGCAGAGCCGGATATCTATCACGCCATCAGCCGTGATGCGCTGCTGGAAAACGTGGTTGTCCGTCCGGACGGCAGTGTGGATTTTAACGACGGCAGTAAAACCGAAAATACCCGGGTTTCCTACCCTATCTACCATATTGAAAATATTGTTAAACCAGTCTCCAAAGCAGGACACGCCAACAATGTGATTTTCCTGACCGCCGATGCGTTCGGTGTGCTGCCGCCGGTGGCGGAACTGACACCGGAGCAGATGCAGTATCATTTCTTATCCGGCTTCACCGCCAAGCTGGCTGGTACCGAGCGCGGCGTCACAGAGCCGACCCCTACCTTCTCCGCCTGCTTCGGTGCGGCATTCCTGACATTGCACCCGACACAGTATGCAGATGTGCTGGTTAAACGGATGAAAGCGGCGGGAGCAAAAGCTTATTTAGTGAACACCGGGTGGAACGGAACCGGAAAACGCATTTCAATTAAGAATACACGTGCTATCATAGACGCCATTCTTAGTGGGGATATTGATAAAGCAGCGAAACATACGCTGCCGGTCTTTAATCTGGCCATTCCCCGCGAGCTGCCGGGTGTCGACAGTCATATACTCGACCCGCGCAACACATACGATAATGTGGCGCAGTGGCAGGAAAAAGCGGAAGATCTTGCGGGACGGTTTATAACTAATTTCGATAAATATACCGACACCCCGTCAGGTCAGGCTCTGGTCAGTGCAGGGCCTTCGCTGTAAACGGATAACAAGAAAAGTAGTGTGAGCAACACAGTAGCCCCGGGTCAGATGATCCGGGGCTTTCTGTTTTATTGTGCCGGCGGCAGGTCAAACAGCAGAATTTCACTGTCTTCCGCGGCTTTCAGGCTGATTAACGACTCATCCCATACGGCCACACCGTCACTGGTTTTTACCGTCTGACCATTCACGGTCAGTTCACCTTTCACCACCTGGAGCCAGATCATCCGTCCGCTCTGAGGCTGGTAGTCACCCTCTTCACCGGCAGCCAGTGTCCAGCGCCACAGTGTCATGTCCTGAAAGACTTTCAGCGAACCGTCACGGGCATCCGGGGAAAGCACCAGCTGGCGTCCGTTCGCCGCATCAAACCGGCGCTGCTCATAGCGCGGGGTCAGACCGGTTTTTTCCGGGATAATCCAGATCTGATACAGATGCAGCGGATTATCATTACTCGGGTTATATTCCGAGTGACGTATCCCGGTTCCCGCGCTCATAATCTGGAACTCACCGGCAGGTACCTGTTCTTTATTCCCCATGCTGTCCTGATGCTCAACCGCACCACCCAGCACATAGGTCAGAATTTCCATATCTTTATGCGGATGAGTGCCGAACCCCTGGCCTTCCGCGATAAAGTCTTCGTTAATGACCCGCAGGGCGGAAAAGCCCATAAAATCCCGGTCATAGTAATCGGCAAACGAAAAGGTGTGCCAACTGTCCAGCCAGCCGTGGTTGGCATGGCCGCGTTCATTTGCAGGACGTACATAGATCATAATTTTTCTCCTCAATCTGATGAGGTTAAGTTTACGTCCTGCCGGTAATTTCACCAGTAGCCGGGTTTAACGCAAGGATTCAAAAAATTTGAATAAGTGGAGAGAGGGGATAACCATTAAAACCATCTTCTTTCAGACCCGGGCGGCGGGATAACCGGCAAAGCGGAAAGCCGCTGACACATCCCTGCCGCTTCACACTTTCCTTTTTTGCCGATTAATCCCTTATGTACTTCAACTCTGTCAAAAACAGAAAAACAGAAAAACAGAAAAACAGAAAAACAGAAAAATTAATCTGCTAAATCATCCGGCTTGTGGCAAGGCGGCGAAGTGAGGATATCCCCGGGAGCATACATCAGTATGTGACCGGGGTAGCCGAACAAAGCCAACACAGCCACAGGCCGGAGGATGACGCAGAAAAGCCAACGCACCTGCGGCGCGAATGGCCCCGGGGAAAAAGGGAAAAAAAAGCCAGCACTGGGCTGGCTAAATAAACACTGGAAGCAATGTGAGCAATGTCGTTCTTTCATCTGAACCCTGAAGGTGGTCATCTGAAAGTGATTTGATGATAATGGTTCTCAGTATCATTTGTAAAGCACTTTTTGCTCAATATTTCATATAATCACTGATGTTTTCTGTTAACCCACTGATACCGTGATTTATTTTAATAAAATTAAATAATTCCATAGGGTTATCATGGATTAGGCATCCGGCGAAAACGGCAGTGCCTGCGCACATGCCCACGCTGAACTCCATGCCCACTGGAAGTTATAACCACCGAGCCAGCCGGTTACATCGGTTACTTCACCGATAAAATAAAGACCGGCCACATCGCGGGCTTCCATGGTTTTGGAGGAGAGTACCTGTGTATCCACGCCGCCGAGCGTCACTTCCGCTGTCCGGTAGCCTTCTATACCGTTCGGCTGCACCTGCCAGTTCTGCAATTTTTCGGTGATCTCCTGCTGTGCGGCTTTGGATAACTGATTCAGGGTGATATCCGGCAGATCCTCGGTTGCCTGTAAACACTCCGCCAGCCGTTTTGGTAACAGCTTCGCCAGCGCATTACGCAGACTCAGATTCGGGTGTTTTTCCCGCTGTACAGTGAAGAACTCCGCCAGATCAGTGCCCGGAAGTAAGTTAATACTCACATACTCCCCGGGATGCCAGTAACTGGAAATCTGAAGAATTGCAGGGCCTGACAAGCCACGATGGGTAAATAAGATATTTTCAGCGAAACGGGTACCGTCCTGTGCGGTAACGGTAGCAGGTACTGCCACACCGGACAGTGTCTGTAAGGCCTCCAGCAGCGGCTTATGCAGCGTGAAAGGCACCAGTGCGGCGCGGGTCGGCAATACCGGCAGGCCGAACTGCTCCGCGAGGCGGTAACCCAGCGGAGTCGCCCCCAGTCCCGGCATCGATAATCCGCCGCTGGCCACCACAAGTGAGTGAGCACTCACAACTTTTCCGTTCACCGTCACACAGAAGTCGTTGCCCTGTTTCTGCACGTCCGTCACTTCACTGCGCAGGCGGATAACCACGTTCCCTTGTTCACACTCCGCCAGCAGGAGATCAACGATCTGCTGTGCGGAATCATCACAGAAAAGCTGACCGAGGGTTTTTTCGTGATACGCAATCTGATATTTCTGCACCAGGGCAATAAAATCCCACTGTGTGTAACGGGCAAGCGCTGACTTACAAAAATGCGGGTTTTTGCTCAGATACGCCGCCGGTTCGGTATAAAGATTGGTAAAATTACAGCGCCCGCCCCCGGACATCAGGATTTTCCGCCCGGCTTTTTTGCCGTTATCCAGCACCAGCACCCGCAGTCCGCGCTGCCCTGCCTGCGCGGCACAGAACAGCCCGGCGGCACCCGCACCTATTACAATCGCGTCAAACTTTTCCAAAATAGTGTTCTCTGTGTCTTAAAATGTGGAGAAATTCCGATAAATGTCTTAAATTTGTCATGATGATTAAATCGGGCCTGAAATTTATTATTTCCAATAAAGGAGACTAATCCGATGATATACAAGGATTAATAATTCCTTAAGCTGATTTGATAAAGGTATCAAATCAAAAAAAGGCCATATTTCACTTCCCCGTGACGCATTTGTCGCTGATAATGCGCCGCGTTCATGTCCAACAACTGGCTTAACGTCTATGCTACATCTATTTACAGGCCTGGAATTTCACACCGGCCTTTTATTAGTACTGGCACTAATCTTTGTGCTGTTTTACGAAGCCATTAACGGCTTCCATGATACCGCAAACGCGGTAGCAACTGTTATCTATACCCGTGCAATGCGCGCGCAGCTTGCTGTCGTCATGGCGGGTGTGTTTAACTTCCTCGGGGTACTGCTCGGCGGTCTGAGCGTGGCGTATGCGATCGTGCATCTTCTGCCCACGGACTTACTGCTGAACGTCAGTTCGGCCCATGGTCTTGCCATGGTCTTTTCCCTGCTTCTCGCCGCTATCATCTGGAACCTGGGCACCTGGTACTTCGGTATCCCGGCCTCAAGTTCTCATACCCTGATCGGCGCCATTATCGGGATCGGCCTGACCAACGCGATTGTGACCAACAGTTCCGTGGTTGATGCGCTGAATATTCCGAAAATGATCAGTATTTTCCTTTCTCTGATTCTGTCACCGCTGGTCGGCCTGGTCATTGCCGGATTAATGATCTGGTTCCTGCGCCGCTACTGGAGCGGCACGAAGAAACGCCGCCGTATCCACTTAACACCGGCAGAACGTGAGAAAAAAGACGGCAAACGCAAACCGCCTTTCTGGACGCGTACCGCCCTTATCCTTTCCGCAGTCGGTGTCAGTTTCTCACACGGCGCAAACGACGGGCAGAAAGGTATCGGTCTGATTATGCTTGTTCTGATTGGTGTGGCGCCTGCCGGCTTTATGGTGAATATGAATTCCAGTGATTACGAAATCGCCCGTACGCGCGATGCCGTGGTCAACCTGGAGCAGTATTACACCACCCACAGGGAAGCACTGGCACACGCCATTGAGCTGACACCGGCACTGAACACTGAGAATACCGTTCTCAATGAGCAGTTCCACTGTGACAGCTCGCGTACCGGCATCGTATTGAGACAAGCTCAGGATCTGCTCGGTAATATTCATACCTATGATGACTTATTACCGGAACAGCGCAGCCAGATGCGCCGTCTGCTGATGTGTATTTCGGATACCGCCGCAGAAGTGGCGAAATTACCGGAAACCAAACCGGAAGATGCGCGTTTCCTGAAACGTCTGTCCAATGACCTGCTGAATACTGTTGAGTATGCCCCTATCTGGATCATCATTTCTGTCGCACTGGCACTCTCTCTGGGTACCATGTTCGGCTGGAAACGTGTTGCAGTGACTATCGGTGAGAAAATCGGTAAGAAAGGCATGACATACGCCCAGGGCGTATCTGCACAGGTCACCGCGGCTGTCTCCATCGGTGTGGCAAGTTATACCGGGATGCCGGTGTCCACCACCCAGGTGCTCTCCTCTGCGGTGGCAGGTACGATGATTGTTGACGGTGGTGGTGTTCAGACCAAAACCATCAAAAACATCATGCTGGCCTGGATTCTGACACTGCCGGTGTCTATCGTGCTGTCCGGCGTACTTTACTGGATCTCTCTGCAAATCATCTGACCGCAGATTGCCATCCTCTGAAACTGAAAAGCCTGACACATGTGTCAGGCTTTTTTTTCGTATCCGGTTATCCCTTACGGCCAGATAATCATCATCAGCAGTGAAGCAATGACAATGCCGCATATCGCACTGATCATGGTGAACTGACGACGGATTCGTTCACAGCGTAAAACCACTTCAGGATCATGATGAGTGAGATATTCCCGCTGGTTGATATAGCGGATAAGGCGCAGCTGTTTCTGCCACTGAGTGTGGTCAGTGAACGCATTATTACCGCCGACAGCATGGTACAGCAGCGGGTCGCTGTCACGCAGGACAGAAAGCAATGCCCGGGTGGATGAATAAAACCGGATCATGTTAATCAGACAGAGAAAACATAACGCCCAGAACAGTGTAAGTATACTGAACATAATCCACTCCTTAGACTATCTGCGGAGAAAGGACCGGTGATATCAGTGTCTATCACATCATACTGACAGTATTTTATGTATTCAGTATGGACAATGCTGTGAAGTTCCACAAACTCTCGTATTCTTTCACGATAATCTCCTGAAAATATCCGTTTTGCCACTCTCATCCTTGTGAGAAGTGTGCAGACTGGTATATCTTATAAATCAGACATTCTCTGCTGCCTGATAAAAGCATTGAGTTGTGATCCGCATTACACTCTTTAATGATATTAAGCAGTTATAGTATTCATAAAGGATAGCGGCGCAAGCCCTGCCAACCCCTTAACCCTTTGAACGGAAGGAGTTTCTTATGGCATATAAACATATTCTGGTCGCAGTCGATCTTTCGCCTGAAAGTGAAGTGCTGGTAAGCAAAGCAGTTTCCATGGCAAAACCTTACAACGCCAAAGTTTCTCTGATCCACGTTGATGTCAATTATTCTGACTTATACACCGGACTTATCGATGTAAACCTGGGTGATATGCAGCAGCGTATTACTGAAGAAACCAGTAATTCACTGAAGAATCTGGCAAAAAATTCCGGTTACGAGATTCAGGAAATGCTCAGCGGCAGCGGTGATCTCGGCCAGGTATTAGTCGATGCCATCAGAAAATATGATATGGATCTGGTTGTCTGCGGACACCACCAGGATTTCTGGAGCAAACTGATGTCTTCCGCCCGTCAGCTGATTAACACCGTTCATGTCGATATGTTAATTGTTCCGCTGCGGGATGATGATAACGCATAATCATCTGCTGAAAAATTATTCATCTGAAATGCCTGCTTATGCAGGCATTTTTTTTGGCTGAAAATACGGCAGCCGGATCAGTGAAAAAGGCCGTCAATGAATTTTTTTTGTTATATATGAAAAAAACAGCTTGAAAACAGGATATAAACAAGAGATAAATTCAAGTGGTAAATGCAAACACATCTCACATTATTCGAAAAATAAAACAAAAATGTTCGGGATACCTCACAAAGTAACGTAACCCGATATCATTCGTGTCACAGATATGCCGTACGCAGAAATATTCCGGAGAACCTGCCCCGGGAGACAAGTGTGGCCTGCATAACTGCTGCATGAAATGAGAAGGGCATGACAGACAGGAAATCAACATGAGTAACTTTATCTCTTTGGAATCGTTTCTGGAAAGTGTTCAGCGCCGTGACCCGTCACAGCCGGAATTCCTCCAGGCCGTGCGCGAAGTCTTCTCCACACTGTGGCCGTTTCTTGAAAAAAATCCGCAGTACCGTGATCAGAATCTGCTCGCCCGCTTTGTTGAGCCGGAGCGTGTGATTCAGTTCCGCGTGACCTGGGTTGACGATCAGGGTCAGGTGCAGGTAAACCGC
Source organism: Morganella morganii (assembly GCF_019242955.1). Lineage (GTDB taxonomy): Bacteria > Pseudomonadota > Gammaproteobacteria > Enterobacterales > Enterobacteriaceae > Morganella > Morganella sibonii. The sequence goes on along the minus strand of NZ_CP066129.1, from coordinate 78,885 downwards.
GCATGGCGTGTGCAGTTCAGCTCAGCCATCGGCCCGTTTAAGGGTGGCATGCGCTTCCATCCGTCCGTGAACCTCTCCATCCTTAAATTTCTCGGCTTTGAACAGACACTGAAAAATGCCCTGACCACACTGCCGATGGGCGGCGGGAAAGGCGGCTCTGATTTTGATCCGAAAGGCAAAAGTCAGGGTGAAGTGATGCGTTTCTGCCAGGCACTGATGACCGAACTGTACCGTCATCTGGGTGCGGATACCGATGTACCTGCGGGTGATATCGGCGTCGGCGGCCGTGAAGTCGGTTACATGGCCGGGATGATGAAAAAACTGTCCAACAACACCGCGTGTGTGTTTACCGGCAAAGGTCTTTCCTTCGGCGGCAGTCTGATCCGTCCGGAAGCCACCGGTTACGGGCTGGTTTACTTCACTCAGGCCATGCTGGAACGTCACGGTATGAGCTTCGGTGGTATGCGTGTTGCAGTTTCCGGCTCCGGTAACGTGGCGCAGTACACTATCGAAAAATGTCTGTCGCTGGGTGCGAAAGTGATCACTGCGTCTGACTCCTCCGGTACTGTCGTCGATGAAGACGGTTTCACCGCCGAAAAACTGGCGCGTCTGACCGAAATCAAAGATCGTTACGGCCGTGTGGAAGAGTATGCAAAAGAGTTCGGACTGGTGTATCTGAAAGGTCAGACCCCGTGGGCTGTACCGGTGGATATCGCCCTGCCGTGCGCCACTCAGAATGAGCTGGATCTGGCAGATGCGGAAGTGCTGATCAAAAACGGTGTTAAAGCCGTGGCGGAAGGCGCAAACATGCCGACGACTATCCCGGCAACCGATGCCTTCCTGGCCGCAAATGTGCTGTTTGCACCGGGCAAAGCCGCGAATGCGGGCGGCGTGGCAACATCCGGCCTGGAAATGTCACAGAACTCCGTCCGTCTCGGCTGGAAACGTGACGTAGTGGATGAGCGTCTGCATCACATCATGCTGGATATCCACAATGCGTGCGTTGAGTACGGCAGTGAGGAAAAACAGACCAACTATGTGCAGGGTGCGAATATCGCCGGCTTTGTAAAAGTCGCTGATGCCATGCTGGCGCAGGGTGTGCTGTAAGTCTGTAAACTGTTACTGAACAATGTCACAGTGCCGAAGGGGGTATGACAAGCGGGAAGTCTCACTTGTTACCCCTTCGCGAAACGGGAACTGCCCTGTCCCCTTTTCAGATATTATTCAGTGTTATCCCTCTGCTTTCACACAGGGATAGATATCAAAACGATGATTTTTTGTCTCAACCGCCGCCGCAGCTTTCTGCCCGGCTAACGGCTCCGCATAATCCGGCCGTTTCACCACCACACGACGGGTTGCCAGCGCCAGTGCAGGCGCCAGCAGAAGATCAGCATCCTCATCCGCGCCCACCAGCGACTGAAACACCCGCATTTCTTTCTTCACCAGCGCGCTTTTCTGCCGGTGCGGATACATCGGGTCGAGATAGACCACATCCGGCGGTGGTGTGATATCCGCCAGCGCATCAATCCCGGACGCATGGATAAGGATCATCCGCTCCTGCATCCATTCACCGATTTCACTGTCCCGGTAAGCCCGCTGTAAACCATCATCCAGCAGTGCCGCAACGACCGGATGGCGTTCAATCATCCGTACCCGGCAGCCCAGCGACGCCAGAACAAACGCATCACGTCCCAGACCGGCTGTCGCGTCCACGACCGACGGAATATACGATTTCTTTATCCCGGCAGCCTTTGCCACCGCTTCACCACGTCCGCCGCCGAAACGGCGCCGGTGTGCCATCGTTCCTCCGGCAAAATCCACACGGATCCCGCCGAGCTTCGGTTCATCACACTTGCGCAGCTCCAGCCCTTCCGCCGTCAGCACCAGCGCCATCAGCGCGGTATCGTCATGTTCCAGACCCCACCGCGCCGCCAATACATCAAGGGCGCAGCTGTCTGCGCCCTGTTCACACTGTAAACGAATCTTCACGTATTACCCGTTGATTCCGTAGCCTTTTAACATCGCATCCAGTTCCGGCTTACGGCCGCGGAAGCGCTCAAACAGGACCATCGGCTCTTCCGAACCACCCCGGCTGAGAATATTATCCAGGAAAGACTGCCCGGTCACCGGGTTGAAAATGCCTTCCTCACTGAAGCGGGAGAATGCATCCGCTGCCAGCACGTCCGCCCACAGGTAGCTGTAGTAACCGGCTGCATAACCCCCGGCAAAGATATGACTGAAGGCATGCGGGAAGCGGTTCCACGGCGCAGCAGGCACCACAGAGACTTTCTCTTTCACAGACAGCAGTGTCGGCATTACCTGCGCACCGGTTGCCGGGTCATATTCCGCATGCAGACGGAAATCAAACAGACCGAACTCCAGCTGGCGCAAAATAAACATCGCAGACTGATAATTCTTCGCCGCCAGCATATTATCGAGCAGTGACTGCGGCAGCGGCTCACCGGTTTCATAGTGACCGGAGATAAAGGCCAGTGCCTCCGGCTCCCAGCACCAGTTTTCCATAAACTGGCTCGGCAGTTCGACCGCATCCCACGGCACACCATTGATGCCGGAGACATCCGCCACATCAATCTGTGTCAGCATATGATGCAGACCGTGTCCGAACTCATGGAACAGTGTCAGCACTTCATCATGGGTAAACAGCGCCGGTTTGCCGCCGACCGGTTTGTTAAAGTTACAGGTCAGATACGCGACCGGTTTTTGCAGTGAATTATCTTTATGGCGCATACGGCCGATGCAGTCATCCATCCACGCCCCGCCGCGTTTGTGCTCGCGGGCATACAGATCCAGATAGAAACTGCCGCGTAATTCACCGTTCTTATCAAATAAATCAAAGAAGCGAACATCCGGATGCCAGGTTTCCACCCCGAAACGCTCTTTGGCGGTGATCCCGTAGATCCGGCGGATCACTTCAAACAACCCGCTGATCGCTTTCTCTTCCGGGAAGTACGGACGCAGTTGCTCATCACTGACAGAGAACAGATGCTGTTTCTGTTTGTCGGCAAAATAGGCCATATCCCACGGCTCGAGTTTATCAACGCCGTAATGCTCTTTGGCAAAGGCGGCCAGCTGAGCGACTTCCTGCTCACCCTGATGATGAGCGCGCTCCGCCAGATCATTCAGGAAATCCAGCACCTGCTGCGGGTTTTCCGCCATTTTGGTGGCGAGGGATTTTTCTGCGTAGTTTTTAAAGCCGAGTAACTGTGCCAGTTCATGACGCAGCGCCAGGATCTCTGCCATCACACTGCTGTTGTCCCACTTGCCGCCGTTCGGCCCCAGCTCGGAAGCTCGGGTGCCGTAGGCTTCGCTCATCTCTTTGCGCAGTTCGCGGTTATCCGCGTAAGTCATCACCGGCAGATAACTCGGCATATCCAGAGTAAACAACCAGCCTTTCTCACCTTTGGATTCTGCCAGTGCCTGTGCAGCAGCAACCGCACTCTCCGGCAGACCGGCCAGCATGCTTTCATCGGTGATGAGCTTGCTCCAGCCCATGGTTGCATCCAGCACATTATTGCCGAACAGCGACCCCAGCTCGGACAGACGGGCTGAAATCTCACCGTAGCGCTTCTGTTTCTCCGGTGGCAGACCAATACCGGATAACTCAAAATCACGCAGGGAATTTTCCACTGACTTGCGCTGCGCCTGAGATAATGATGCAAACGCCGGGCTGTTTTTCAGTGATTTATACGCGTTATACAGCCCCTCATGCTGACCCATCCAGGTACTGAACTCAGACAGCAGAGGCAGACACTGCTCATAGGCTTCGCGCAGTTCAGGGCTGTTTTTGACCGAATTCAGATGACCGACCGGCGACCAGACACGGGATAATTTATCGCCGGCTTCCGCCAGCGGAACACACACATTTTCCCATGTAAAATCAGGTGCATGACTCACCACCTGCTCTACCGTCTGACGATAATTATCCAGCGTTTCTTTCACCGCAGGCACAATACATTCCGGATTGATGGCAGAAAATGCCGGTAACTGATTCTGGGTCGGGGTAAGCAAAGGGTTCATCATAAACCATCCTGTTGGCTGCTGGTGCACGTCCGCCGCGGCGCACATACACATGAAAAATGAAAATCGAAACTCTCTATAAGATGGGGATACACACCGGCAAGTTCAATGATTTTTCGTGTTATTAAGCTGATTAAAAATCATTCCCGTAAAAAATCGCACGATACTGATGTACCTCAAAGGAAAAAACGAGAGAGAACTTTTGAATCCCTGCCGGAAAGCGTATACTGTGCAACCTCAAAACGGAAGATCATCGTCCCCGGTGGGGCGGCCGGACTTCAAATCCGGTTGGGGCCGCCAGCGGTCCCGGGCAGGTTCGACTCCTGTGATCTTCCGCCACTCAAGTTCAATACAACTCCACAAAGCTCAACTAATCCCTTATAATACCAACTATTAATACATTTTTCAGTCTCCTGATGTCAACCTAGCTCAACCTACATCAATAGGTTTATGGGGGCATATGAGGGGGCATTAAAAATTTACCCCAAAATGAGGTGCCCCCAATGGCATTAACCGCCCGTCAGGTAGAGACTGCAAAGCATAAAGAAAAGTCATATAAACTTTTTGATGGTGGTGGTTTATACCTTGAAGTTACAGCTAAAGGCTCACGTTACTGGAGAATGAAGTATCGCTTCAGTGGTAAAGAAAAAAGATTAGCTTTCGGTGTATTTCCTATCGTGACACTTGCTGAAGTGTCAATACCGATCGAATTCTGACCCACCCTGCCAAAGTAAAACTGACCCACCCCCTTTGAATTAATTGAGATCTACTGCTTTAGTTTTCTTCTGAAGTTGACCGCTTTTCAGCTTATCTTTCAGCCGATAGCTTTGGCCGCTGATTTGTGCGATGTGGGCATGATGAAGCAGCCGATCCAGCATCGCCGCCGTCAACGTCTCATCATCACCAAACGTTCCGGACCACTGGGTAAACGGCAGGTTGCTGGTCAGAATGACGCTGCCTGATTCATACCGTTTAGCGACAACCTGAAAGAACAGATTCGCTTCCATTTTACCGAACGGCAGATACCCAACTTCGTCGATGATCAACAACTTAGGTTTACCTACCACGCGGTTCAGGTACCCCTTCAGATCGCCCTGACGGTGCGACGCCATCAGTTGCAGCATCATGTCGGCTGCGGTGATGAACCGAATGCTTAAACCCGCCATCGCGGCCTTGTAGCCAATGGCAGTCGCAAGGTGCGTCTTGCCGACGCCAGAAGGCCCGAGCAATACAACGTTCTCCTGACGTTCGATGAATGCCAGCCCCGCCAACTCCTGGATCTGACTTCGTGGCACGCCGCTGGCATAGGCATAATCGAACTGTTCCAGCGTTTTTATCACCGGCAGACCTGATAACCGCAAAATGGTCTGCCGACGCCGTTCGTTCAGGCCATCATTCTGGAGCTGCAAAACCGCTTCCAGGAAGTCGGCATGCGTGCCGCTGTTGTCGATGGTCGTCTGTGCCACACCGGGCCACTCTGCCGGCAGGCGGTCGAGCTTGAGTTGTTCGCAGAGCGCTGCGATACGGTCATGCTGAAGGTTCATACCCGCACCTCCAGTAAGGCCTGGTACGTTGCCAGAGGATGTTGCAGGCTCTCGGTCGGCACCGGACGCGACTTGGCCGCCGGGACCGGCGCGGGCAATGCCAGCATCACCTTCGGTAACGGCAGTAGCGCAGCACGCTCCCTTGGCATCCGCTGTTCAGGTGGTACTCCGGTGGTGCCATGAACGCGCATGTTGGCGACGGTGACCAGCCATTCGCCAATACGGCCGTTGGCAGCGGGCACATCCAGTAGCAGTCCTGCCTGGCGGAAGGTCGCGGCCAGGGGGATGACAAAACTGTTTTTGAGGTAGTGGTTAAACCGCTCCACCTTGCCCTTGGTCCTGGCGCGATAGGGGCGGCAGACCTTGGGAGTAAAGCCATACTTTTCAGCGACGTGCATCAACTGCGGGTTCCAGCGATGCTTGCCGGGGCCGTAGACATCCCGCTCAATAATGATGGTCCTGGCGTTGTCGAACAGCAACTGATGCGGCGTCCCGCCAAAGAACCTGAGCGCAGACTCAATGCCATCACACCAGGCAGCGGAGTCCTGGTTGCTGTAGAACTTGACGAAAGTCGCGCGGCTCCAGCCCAGGGTGGCGACAAAGGCCAGCAACGGGTTATGACCCAGCCTGATAATGGTGAAATCAACCTGCATCTGTACGCCTGGCTCGGTCTCAAAACGCGTGACTTCCTCGGTAACAGGCTGCTTCATGGGTTGCAAGAATGCCGTCAGCATGCTGTAGCCACCATCGTAACCGCGTTGTCGGATCTCGCGCAGTAGCACACTGGCGGGTATCCATTGCGGCCTGGCTGCCGCGACACGTTCAAGAATATAAGGCTTGAACGGGTCAAGCTTACAGGGTCTCGGTGCTCGAGGCTTATACCGCATATCCGCTACGGGCAGCGGGCTACGAATATATCTGCGAACGGTCTCGCGGGAGCATGAAAGCTGGCGCGCGATGGCGCGTATCGACATGCCCTGACGGTGTAAAACACTAATCTCCACTCTGGTCTCCAATGTCATCATTGGCAGTGCCTTAAAACTGCCATTTTTACCTTAGGTGGGTCAGATTTACATCGGCAGGTGGGTCAGTTTTACATCGGTAGTGACAAAGAAAGCAGCTGATGAAAAAACTAAAGCGGTATTTAATGTTTTTGCCCAAAAACGCCGTCGGTTAAAAGAAGTCGAGGGGGCAAGGGTGAATATTGCGGTGCTGAAAGATTTGCTGAAAACGAGTAAAAAAAAGAAGTGAGCTGGTGATGGGGTAATAGGTTGGAGCTAGCTTGGTAAGGGTAAAATTTTAAAGGTAAAAAATGAAAGTCTATTCATCATTTCCTAACACACTGAATCTTCGTCGTTCAAATATTTGTGTTCCATCTATGTATAAGCGATATGCAATTCTATTTGATCAGATAGTTTTCAATAGGTACGGTTGCCCTATTGGAGAACGGGATTTATTTTCAAATCTACATGAGTATGTATCGGCCCTTTCAAGCGATGAGATGATACTAAAAGAAAAATTGAAGCTATCTAGAAATAAAAAATTTAAAGATTTATTTATCGACCTATGGGATGTTGTTGAAAATCCAGAAAAAATAAATAGTGAAGCGAGAAGCTATGTTTCAGATTTTGATAATGATGAAATTTCAAAATTTTCTTGGGGTAGGATTCTTATAGATGAGGAAATGGGAATTTATAATCATAATAAGGAGTATAAAGCAGCTGGAATTATAGGTAGTGACATAAGTTCCGATCTTGGCTTTAATTTTCTATTGAAGAATCGGTTTAAAAGCTTTCATATAAATTTTGCACCTGTAGTTGCACAGGCTGTTAATTTTTCTCAGCAAGGACCTAGAATAGATGAGGTATTTACAACTAAACTGATTGTCCCTAAATTTGAAGAGTTGAGTTGGGATCAAATATTAGAATTAAGGGAAGATAAGAACATAAAAGCATTTAGACGCAAATTTTTCTCAATAGAAACTAATAAAGAATCTATAGATAAAACTCTTTATTCTGATTTAGAATCAACCTTGTGGGCGCTAGCTATGCAAATTAAGCCAAATATAAGAAAAAGTAGTTTTGAGGCAGTAGTTAGTAATCTACCACTCCCAACTATATTAAACCCTTTCGGGCTTTATTATGGAGTTAAATCAGTCATTCAACACGCGAAGAATAAAAAATCGCACTCATGGGTATACTTTGTTCAATCTATGAAGACTGAACATTAATAAGATGCCATGACAGACCGACCTGAATAATATCGATGAAAATTTCATTTTTATTCTTGGGTTAGCACGAAATCATTTTAATATTAATGTGTTAGATTCTGATGTGTCTATTTTATTTAGTTGTGGTAAAGGTATTTGGGCTAATAAACCTGCAAGACAGTTAAGAAATATTTGTATACATAATTTATCTATAGAGGATAAAGCTGAGATAATATCGAAAGCTACCTTTTTCATGACTAAATTAGAAAAATCATATGTAGTGAAATTACTGTAAAAAAGTTGGAATACCTTTAACCGCGGATCTCCTCATTCCTACCTCAAAAACCAACTTGGGGGCATTAATGGGGGCACCGATATTTATCCAACTAGACAAACTCATTTAATATCAATGCCATTGCCTATTAAATGCGACTCCTGTGATCGCCAGCTGGGCTTAAACCTGAAACGGCGGGTAAAGAAAAAACTACCTGAGCGAATAAAAGTACCGTTAATTGCCGCAACCCGAATTAATGAAGGCTGGGCAATGGATTTTATGAGCGATAGTCTGTACTGCGGTAAACGTTTAAAAACATTGAATATTATTGATGAAAGTACCCGCGAGTGCCTGGCAATTGAGGTCGATACTTCATTACCGGCAGAGCGGATTATTCGTATTTTATCCCGGTTAAAAGAAGAACGCGGGTTACCGGAATATATCCGGGTGGACAACGGGCCTGAATTTATATCGGATAAACTGGTTCAGTTTTGTACAGAAAATGAGGTCACTCTGAATTATATTCAGCCGGGAAAACCATAACAAAACGGTTTTATTGAGCGTTTTAACGGCTCATTCCGCCGTGAATTTTTAAATGCGTATTTGTTTGAGTCACTGAGTCAGGTGAAAGAAATGGCCTGGTTCCGGATGCAGGATTACAACCGGAACCGGACACATGAAAGCCTGAGTAATCTTCCGCCTGAGCTTTACCGGAAGCAACCGGAAAACTCTAATCAGAACTGTTTCAGATAAGGGGACGTGGACACCTCAAGGGCGATCCGTTGTTCTGCGGTCAGTTCTATTTTTATGAGATGGAGCTTGATCCTCAAACGTCATAAAATCAAGTATCTTAATTGATCACGGATATATACCCTTATTCATTCAAACCGCAGGTTGCGCTCAGCCTGCAGCTTGAATTACGTTGGGTATGTATACCGGATTAAAATATCAATTAAGTAAGGTAACTATTGTATTTTGAATAAATAACTTTTTTAAGATTTTTAGTATTGGAAGACATATTGAGAATAACGCAACATGCAGAAATTGAAAGGGAAATTCGAAGTTTTATCGGTGCCGGTTAAATAACCGGCACCGGGGAAATTAACGCCAGCGTTCTGTCGCCCAGGCGACCTGCTGTTGTGCGTCGTGGAAAGTCCAGGCCACGAAGCGACTGATTTTTTGCCCCTGCGCCATTTCAATGGTACGGACTTCGGCCGCACCCACCAGCTTCAACGCGTGATAAATCGAAGGCAAGGTAGTGTTTTTAGAAATCAACGAGGTGAACCACAGGCAGTTTTGCGCCAGGCTAACGCTCTCCTCTACCATTTTACGCACAAAGGCTTCTTCACCGCCTTCGCACCATAGCTCTTTATTTTTGCCGCCAAAGTTATGTACCGGCGTGTCGGCTACCTCGCCTTTACCCAGTTTGTGCAGTTTGCGGCGGGTGCTGGCTTGCGCTTCCTGTTCAGAGCTGTGGAACGGTGGATTACACAGTGTGGCATCAAATTTCTCCGCCACGCCGATGATGCCGTTCAAAATAAATTCGGGTTGTTTTTGTAAACGCAGGCGCACACCGTTTCTCAGTGCCGGATTCATCTCCACGATCATTTTGGCCGTATTGAGCGATACCGGATCAATCTCCGAACCGGTAAAACGCCAGCCGTATTCGCGCAGGCCAATAATCGGATAAATACAGTTGGCGCCAACACCCACATCAAGGATCGCCACGCCTTTACCGCGAGGGAACTCACCGCCGTTGCTGGTCGCCAGCAGGTCGGCCAGATGGTGTAAATAGTCGGCACGCCCCGGGATCGGCGGGCACAGATAATCGGCGGGAATGTCCCAGTATTCGATGCCATAAAAATGTTGCAGCAACGCACGGTTGAGCATTTTAACCGCCGCAGGATCGGCAAAATCTACCGAAATGTCGCCCCAGGCGTTCGGCTTGACGAACGGCTCCAGTGCAGAGCAACTGGCGATCAGCGCCGGGAAATCATAGCGTGAGCGATGACGGTTACGCGGGTGCAAGCCGCTTTTCTGCTGCAGGAAGGTTTTCTTTTTTTCCACCGTGAAGGGCTCTCTTAAAGGTATTTCTGGCGCGTACGATACCATATACCGGTACTGAAGAAAGGGAAGAGATCACTATGCACAAAGCCCGATTGACTGAACATCCGATTATCGCCATTCTGAAGTCCGCCGAAGCCGGACGGACAGTCAAAGATGTCTGCCGTGAGACCGGTATACCCGAAGCCAGCTACTACAACCGGGAAGCCGGTTTCCCTTTTCGGCTGTATCCCGGTATATTTTATGATTATTTCCGAAAGCGGCTGACCAGCATTAACCCCAGGAAATAGCTGCCGCCAAGGACAGACACCAATGTTCCGGCTGCTATCTGTGACGGCCAGATAAGCGTTTGTCCCAGCCAGTCCGCCCATATCATCAGCACCGCGCCTGCCAGACCGGCAAAAATCAGCTGTGATTTCACTTTCTGAGCACCGCACAACGCCGCCATATGTGGCGCAATCAGACCGGTAAAGGCCAGTGGTCCGACCGTTGCTGTCACCAGAGCGCACAACAGGGCGACAAGTGTCAGCATCAGCAGAGCGGTACGCCCGGTATGTAATCCGCGGGCCTGAGCAAATGTTCTGCCGATGGATATCAGCGTCAGACGGCGGCTGAGCGCCAGTATGATAACAGTCAGTCCGGCAATCACGGATGCAAAAAGTACACTTTGCTCTCCGCTGACACGATAGGTGGAACCGGACAGCCACAGCAGTATCCGGTAATTACTCAATGCCCCCTGCGCCAGAAAGAATTGCACAAAGGCTTCCAGTCCCGCCGTCAGCGCAATCCCGGTAAGGATTAATGTTGCCGGTGCAAACTGATGCCGGCGTCCGAGTAAAAGCAGAAGCCCCAGTACCAGAGCACTGCCGGTCAGTGCTGCTCCCCAGAGGGAAGTCTGAATCATATTTCCCGTTAGTACGCTTATCAGGATAAGTGCAACCGTCGCACCGGATGACACACCAAGAATATCCGGGCTTGCCAGCGGATTATAAATTAACCGTTGTAACAGGGTTCCGGCCAGCGCCAGTGCAACACCTGCCGTGGCAGCTGACAATAACCGCGGCCACCTCAGAGACCAGCGGAAAGGCTCCGGAGTCCCCCACAGGAAGCCGGTTTCTGATTGCTGAAAAAAGATCGTGGTCATCAGCCCGGCAAACAGCAGAAGTACAACAACACTCATTGCGTGCGGCAGAAAACGGGGAGAAATAACCGGTTTCAGAATAATTGTCATCTGATCCTGTGCGGTGAAACGGCGGCGGCTGAATACAATAAGTGCTGGTGCACCAATGGCGGCAGTCATCACACCGGTCGGGATCACCGTCTGCATCAGTTGCCCGAGAGCCAGAGCCAGGGTGTCAGCAAACAACAGTAAAAACGCCCCGGCAATCACAGAGAAAATCAGCTCCTGTAACGCAGTGCGTGCGCCGGCAATCCGGACAAGATTCGGTGCCAGCAATCCGATAAAGCCAATCATACCGGCAGTACTGATCACGACTGAAACCAGCCATGCTGAAAGTACCATAAACAGCAAAAATACCGGCAAAACAGATAATCCGCGTGCTTGTGCGCCCTGGTGTCCCAGCCGTAATACCGTCAGTATCCGCGGGGCGAACAGCAGAATAAACAAAACAGGCAGCAGGCGCGGCATAACATCTGTGACATTCTGCCAGCCATCCTGAGTCAGATCGCCGGCTCCCCACATAAAAATATTTTGTGCAAACTGCGAATTCAGTGTAATCACTGCGGTTGCAATGGCACCGAGCAGAATATTGACCACCATACCGGAAACAATCAGTGGTAATCCTGTAATATTACGGCTTCCTGTAATCAGGATAACAAATGCAAACGCCAGCAACGCGCCTGCGGTTGCAACAGGAACCGCATAATCAGCAGACAATTCACTGAAACTGACAGATAAAATAACCAGTGCAAGCCAGGCACCGGATGATGTTCCGAGTGTCATCGGGGACGTGAGGTTATTTTGTGTCAGCTGTTGCATCAGGCTGCCGGTCAGCCCCAGCGTCGCACCAGCCAGCAATGCCATGCAAAGTCTCGGCAATTGTCCGTAAAGATAAAATACAGCCGGAAACGTTTGTGCCGCTTCCGGTGTAAAAATCAGGCTGAGTTGCTGTTGCGGAGATAAGCCGGGCTCAAGCTGTAAGTTAATCACTATCAGCAGAATAAACAGCAGCGGAAAGAGTATAAGGTAACGGATTTTCATGAGGCGGGCGCAATCTCCAGCAAACTATCCGTAATGGCATCCGCCATCCGCTGCAATGAACTGACGCCACCGTAATTCCAGACCGGTGCAACGCCATTAATTTTGCCCTGCTTCACAAATGGCATCGCCTGCCACAAACGGGTATCTGCCAGTTTTTTTTCTTCAGGAAAAGGGCGAAACCAGAGAACATAGCCATCACCGGCGTCCTGTAATACATTGATCCGCCGCTGGGCGATTCCCCAGGGCTGCGCGTCCAGAGGGATTGCCGGTGTCAGGCCAAGGTTACGCAGTACATAGTTAACAGCAGAATTATCAGCCGGCAGAAAGACGGTGGTCAGCGTGGAAAAACGAATGACAGTAACCCGGGTACCCGGCGGATAGACAGCAGCTAATTTATTGCTCAGCTCCGTAAACCGCTGCGTTAAAGCAGCCAGTTGTTCATCCGCCCGCTGTTCTCTGCCAAACAGTATCCCCAGCGTTTTAAGGTGACGGATAGCCACCGGAGCGGCATCATCTGCTGATGAAAAATTGGTCAGATAAACGACGGGCGCTATCTGCTCTAACAGCGGAATCAGATCTGCCTGTGATGCACCCGCCAGGATAACATCCGGCTTCAGTCCGGCAATTTTTTCGAGATTCGGTTCTGCCCGGGTTCCGGTTTCAGCCACGCTTTCTGTCAGTACCGGCAGTCCGACCCACTGCCGGTAACCGCTGGTTTCTGTTGCCCCGGCAGGGGTTATCCCTAATGACAGCGTTTGTTCAAGCAGATCCCAGTCCAGCACCACGACCCGCTGCGGTATGGTTTCAAACGTGTGCCCGCCACGGTCATCATTTATTGTGACAGCCGCCTGCCCTGCTGCCGCAAACATCAAAAAAAACAGGGCGGATAACCGAATTAAACGTAATAACATCAGTTGCATACGACTGCCACTTTTCGTTGTTCCGTATCCGGATGCGGTATTAACCTGATAGCCGTTTCATATAATCCGGAAAGACGGGTTTCATCCTCCAGCAATGCAGCACCGCCTTCAAACGCTACTTTGCCTTTTTTCAGGGCGATAATATGGGTTGCATACTGCAATGCGAGATTAAGATCATGAAGGATAACGATGATACCGGTACGCTGTGTGCGGTTTAAATCCTGCAGCAGCCTCATCAGTTGGTACTGATGATGAATATCCAGCGCGGATGTCGGCTCATCGAGGATCAGTACCGGTGATTGCTGTGCCAGTAACATGGCAACCCATGCGCGCTGGCGTTCACCGCCGGATAAATTATCGGCGGGTATTTGTGCAAATTCCGTGACACCGGCACTCTCCATGGCTTGTGAGATAATAATGTTATCTTCCGGACGCCGGCGGCCAAATGTGCCGCGCCAGGGAAAACGTCCCAGACTGACCAGTTCACGGACGGTCAGCCCGGCAGAAACCGGCAGTTTTTGCGGCAAAAATGCCACTTGTTGTGCCAGCTCCCGTCTGGTGTAACCGGTGAGGTTTTTATTATTCAGCAAAATTTCCCCCTGATCCGGCCGGGTCTGACCGGCCAGCAGATCAACCAGGGTGGATTTTCCTGACCCGTTATGACCAAGCACAACAGTCAGTTCCGTTGCCGGGATCGTCAGGGACGGGACGGATAAAATTACCCTCCCGTCACGTACAACACGGATATCATTCAGTTCAAACATAACTACCAGCTGTATTTGGTCTGAACGACAACAGAACGGGATTGGCCGTAATAGCAGTAATAATCACATGCCGAAATATATTCTTTATTCAGCAGATTATTCACATTGACCTGAAGCTGCCACTGTTTGTTCAGCTTATAAATTACCGCAGCATCCCATAATGCAGCAGCGGACACAGTACGATCACTGCTCGCCGGATTGTCTTTTGATTTACCGAGATAGCGGACACCGGAGCCGAGTGTCAGTTCTCCGCTGCCGGTTACCGGCAGTGTGTAATTGACCCAGGCGGATGCCATGTGCTCAGGGATAAGCGCAGTCTGTTTACGTCCCTGACCACCGGTATTATCTGTTTTGGCATTTGTGTAGGTATAGGATGCCTGAACATTGACATTATCAGTCAACTGCACAAATCCTTCAGCCTCTGCCCCCGTTGATGTGACTTTTCCTGTCTGTGTGGCAACAGAAGTATCCGGATTGGTAACCAGTGCATTTTTCTGTTCAATACTGAACCAGGCAATATTCAGATAACCATCGAGGAATGAAGGCGTATATTTGACTCCGGCCTCAATTTGTTCACCTTTCAGCGGTTTATACAAATCGCCGGTCGCAGGATCGATGGTGCTCATCACTTCAAATGACTGTGAATAGCTGGTATAGGGTGATAACCCGTTATCCGCCAGATACATCAGCCCGGCATTGACACTCACCTCACCATCATTCCGGGATTTATCATTATGGGCAGTCTGATTTTTATTCTCAGTTTTTACCTGATCATAGCGCACCCCGGCAACACCGATCCATTTACCGTCCAGCTTGATTTGGTACCGGGAATAGAGGCTTGCCTGCGCTTTATTGATTGTCCGGTTAATATTGTCGGCCGGATCCAGTGGTACGTATTGTCCGTAGACCGGATTCCACGGATTGATCGGACTGAATGCATAACTGTCCTGTTCATCACCTTTTGTCCGGTGATACTGAATTTCAGCCCCTGCCAGCAGGGTGTGCTCCAGACGTTCTGAATCCCATTGTCCCGTCAGGTTGTTATCGAATGTTATACTCTGGCTGTTACCGTCACGGAATACAACACCGCGGGCGAGAGAGGTTGCAGATGTATCTGCGTTCGGAAATGCATACACACTGCGCAGCGTCAGTGAGTTATAACCATAATTCAGGCGCTGGGAGAAACGCCAGGTTGTGTCAATATCGTGTTCCAGCAGATATCCGGCGGAAAACTGTGAGCGCTTGTATTTGTCATAATCCGGCTCACCAAGATTCGCTGACGGTTTAATTTTTCCGTAAGGTGAATCGATCAGTGTACCGGCTGCAGGGAAAAACGGGTTGGTTGGTGTACCGTCATCATGCAGATACGTTGCCATCAGTGTCAGCATGGTATCGTCAGAAAGCGCCATCGCAAGCGAAGGCGCCAGATAAATTCGTTTGTTATCCGTTTTATCCAGTTCACCGTCCGCCTGTTTCATCAAACCGACTACCCGGTAACGGATATCACCATCATCGCTGGCATGACCGGCAACATCAAAACCAAACCCGCGCTGATCATTATTTCCTGCTTCAAGGAAAAATTCCCCTTTCGGGGTAAACAGCGGTTTTTTAGTCACCACGTTTACAGCACCACCCGGGGTAGATTCGCCAAACAGAACCGCAGACGCCCCTTTAACAACTTCAATTTGTTCGAAACCATAGGGTTCAAGCAGCCAGGTATAATACCCGTCGCGGAATAAACGACTGTTATCCAGATAGGTCGCGGCATCAAAACCACGGACTTTAAACCAGTCAGTATCATTATCCGCACCGTAAGGCTGAGCTGTTACCCCTGAGGTATAGCGCAGTGCTTCATCCAGTTTTTGCGGTGCGCGGGTTTCCAGCTCTTTTTGCGTAATAACAGAAACGGATTGCGGTGTTTCCTGTAATGCGGTGTCAACTTTCAGCACCCCCGCACTGACAACAACAGTGTCAGAAGTATTACTGTTTGCTGTTTGTGAGTACGCAGGTACAGCACAAAGGGCAACGAAA
Source organism: Morganella morganii (assembly GCF_019242955.1). Lineage (GTDB taxonomy): Bacteria > Pseudomonadota > Gammaproteobacteria > Enterobacterales > Enterobacteriaceae > Morganella > Morganella sibonii. Next base: position 62,820 of record NZ_CP066129.1, on the reverse strand, counting down.
ACATGAAGTGTGATAGCTGAAGGTTTGAAATAAAGAAAATTAGCCATAGCGCCCCGGAAAGACGAATAATAACGAGAACGAGTATTATTAACTATGATTATGCTGTATGGAACTAAAATTTAACCGATACTGAAGAAAGGGAAGAGGTCACCCGAACACATCCGTGCTATCCGTGCCGGTGAGCGGCGGGTGTATTTACGGGTGAAAGATATTTTCGCCATGGCTGCGAACCGGGAATTAAGAACCTTCCGGTATCAGCGTATCATGACAGGTTTGAGCCGGATTGATTTTCCGGCTAGAAATCAGTCTTAGAAAAACCGGTCATACCGTCCAGTTCCATTTCGCGGCCTAATGCCGTCATCGGATGGACAATGATCAGGCCCCGCACAGTTTTCTTCAGCTTGCCGATATCAGCCTGCTCTTTCTTCGTGATAAGACGTTTGAACGGCATACCCGCCAGCTTCTGCGCTTCTTTGCTGAGTTTTGTGCTGTGCAGTACCTTCAGACGGGCAATGTCAGTTTCCAGCTCAGCTTTTTCGTTCTCAAGTTCTTCGTACTTTTCCGTTTCGTTCTTCTGCAGCATATTTTCCATCCGGTGACGGATAAGGTCTAAACGGTCGCTGAGAAGCTTAATTTTTACTTTTTCGTTTTCTTTCATTTTAATTAACCGTGAATAAATTTCCTGCCGGGAAGTATACACCATTCTCTGTGAGGGTACGAAAAAGGAAGCGGGTTGTCAGTTGTTTTAATATGGCTATCCCTGACTATAATTTATCCTTTTTATTAACGGATAAGACCACCATTGGTGATCTTATTCATTTTATATTTTACTCGCTTTGGTCTTTTTTATCATCATGAACCAAATGATATGCAGATCGTGCCCGGGGATGGATAAAGAAATGACCAGCCGGAGCGTTATGCGTTTTAATGTGTATCATTGATATTCCGGTTTTTTTACCCTGCTTATTATGAAATGCATAGATAATAAATGGTATCAGAAAAATGATTACAAAGCTGATACCCAGCAGCATCACATAAGATTCATTGCTTGCACCGCCCGGTAATGAACTTGGCGGAAAGAAAGAAACAACAAAGGCAAGGACCGACAGAATAAAACCGGCAGATGCAACAACAAGTTTAAAACCTTTACCGCCCGGTATATTAAATACCCGTTTTTTCTCAGGCTGTTTGCAGATTAAATACATATACCCGAGAAACAACATAAAATAACTGCACAGGTAAATAACAACGGTCAGGGCTAATGCGATCAGGAAAGAGGTATTACCGCCTCCGCCGCTATTGGTAAGTACAATGATGGCAATGGTTGTGATCAATAATTGTGAAATGACTAATGTAACCGGAACGCCATTTTTATTCACCTTAGCAAAGCTTTTCGGTAAAATACCATTTTGGGCAGCAACATACATTCCGCGGGATGGCCCTACAATCCATGATGCTATTTCAGCAAGGACGCCTAATAATAAGAGTGCCGCAATAATACGGACTGTCCACTCAAGTGCAGGACTAAAACTTGATACCAGAACATTGAATGTTTGTACCACCCCGGCGGACAGATTGATTTCACTGACCGGAATGGAAACCGCGACAGATAATCCGCCAATTGAACTTAAACAAATAGCCGCTATCATCAGTAAAAACATCGCAGCCGGGTAATCTCTTCCCGGGTTTTCCATTTCATTAACGTGTGTTGCTGAAGCTTCAACACCCATATAACTCAATATAAAAGCAACAAAAATGACCAATGTGCCTATTTTTGTGAAGTCAGGGAAAAAAGTCGATGCGCTGATTTCAGTCGCTAAAGGTGCACCACTAACCAGATAATGTATAGCGAGGAATACCAAAATAAGTGCCGGTAATAAAATACCGGCAAAAAAACCGATTTTAGCGATAGTTGCTGTATATTTTGTACCGCCAAACTGAGAAAATGCCAATATCCATAATATAACTAATGCACCGATAGTTTTTACTATCGGGTCGTTATTCAGTTCCGGCCAGTTAAGGATATAAGACAACGCCCCTAATACAAAATAGAGCATAGGTATAAAGCCAATTGCAATTTGCAGATAACCAAATGAAATAGCGGCAAATCCCCAGCGCTCGCCCAGTGTGTTAGAAACCCATGCAAATATTCCCCCCTCTTCCCAGCCTTCTACCGTCGCCATTTCCGCCGCACAAAGAGCAACAGGAATAAACCACAATAACCCGCCTAATAAAAGGAAAAAAACCAAACTAAAACCGGATGTTGCAAATGTCGGGTATTCATATACCGCCATGACCATAGAGGCAGTAATCGCAAAAAAACCCAATAAAGTCAGTTTCCCGGCACCAGACGCTGTCGCTGTCATACTATCCACCTGATATAGTTAATAACATCAATTCTTTTATCTGCGTTTCACCGGCGGACCAAAGACCATGATATTCTCTGGTCTGATAAAAAAATGAGTCGTGAGCATAATCACTATTGATTAATTTAATAACTATTATCCCCTAATCCAAATTTGTCAAATCATCTGACTTTAGTTTCATAATGATAATATTGTTTTGAATTCATCAAAATAAATCACTAACCCACCAATTACCAAAGCACAACCACATAAATCACTTTATTTTTAGTATTTATTAATGAGTGCTTATTGACAGATAACACTAAGCTACACAAAAACAGCCGGGAATTTGCCATATTAACGCAAATAATGGTTTATATATTATGGAAATACATCGTGTATGTTTTTATGAAAAAAATTCATTCATAACTATAAAAACGTTACTTATGGAACATAAAAAATGGAGTATATGGCCAGATAATTGCTGGTGACATACAGTAATTGACATAAATAATGGCCGTCAGCCGGTATCCCTCAGGTGTACTGACGGTCTGGTACATCATATACCGGTAACGGATGAGAACAGCAGTACTGACAGCAGCCTCTGAACACGCATGGCTGTCCATCGCCGGAATCATTCCGGTTGGTGTCCGGCGGTTGCTGATGACCACCACTGCATACTTTTTTCATTCTGCAGAGATCACGTAATATTACAAAAAATAAATGCCTGATTCTTATCTGAATGGCTAATTTCCCGGCATCAATTAACATCAAACGATTACCTTTTAATATTTTCACATCTTTATCCTGTCAAATAGTAATTTGGGGAAGAAAAAAAATGAATAGGCAGGTAGTTTTACAGAACAGATATTTTTTATTCTATTTAAACCGATGGGATACACTTATTTTAACGGAAAACTGACAGGGATATCTTATGAAATTGTTATTTGGCTGTTTTCTCTTTATTTTTATGTCCGCATCCGGCTATGCCTGCTGGGCTCCTAACTGTTACGGAGCTGTCGGTTTTGACCCGAAAACCGGCCAGACATCCGCATTTACCGATTATCCGACAGCAGACAGGGCTGAACAGGCACTTAAAGAAGATTGCCCGTCCTGCGGGTATATGACATTCAATAACGCCTGCGGCACCATTGTGTATTCCCGCCGCTATGATTTTACCGGAAAATATTATGGTGGCAGTGATCGGGATCTACGCTCATATGCCCTTACCCAATGTGAAGATAAAATAAACGATATTAATCTGAATAAAACCCGTAATGATAAACGCCGCTCCAAAGTACGCAGCCTTGCAGAAACAGACTGTAAAATTACGGTTTTAGCCTGTACGTACCGTGTCTATTAAATATTTTTACAAGTAAAGATAATGATTATCTTTATAGTGATAACCAGCTTCCGGGATGATAAATATGATCACAAAAATGAAATTGCTGTTATGCGTATTCCCTCTGATACTGACAGGATGTGCGGGCTATGATTTATCCGGCCTTACCGACGGAAAAAGCAAACCCAAGAGTGATAATTTAAATATAGCCGCATACAGAATGTATGGTAAAACAATAACATGCTCTGAGATTGGTGACGGTGTATCCAAAGCATATCAGCTTAAAAAGAAAGGTAAAACTAAAGAGGATATTTACTGGGAAATAACACCTGAGGACAGTACCTATATCCGGCAGGATATTTACACTATTCTGATTGATGTCGGTATGGCTGCTGATGCTGAAAATTATAAATTATTCACGGAAGCCTGCCGGAAAAATCTTGAAACCTATCAGTCATTATATGACGATTCATCCAAAAGCTTATATACCCTCGTTGATCTGATTTATACCTTTGTCTATAACGAAGAATTAAAAAATTACAGAAGTAGTTTTTCCGGCGGACTTCATGCTCCGATGTACCGTTACGGCAATTCAAAAAATAGTACGGAATATGAATTTGTCCGGAATAAAAGCCGGGGCGGACTGGATGAAACCAGTAATGAGATCAATAACCTAATCTATGAACAAATGATTGAAATCCTCTACAAACCCGCATATATGGGCGAATCAAAACACCCCGGTAATATTATGCCATCACTGGACAATGTCAGAAGAGAAATGGCACCGGAACTGGTGCTTAAACTGGTTAAATAGCGAAGAATATAAGACACCGGCTGAGTCCGGTGTCTTCTGATTTCAGATAAAAATCCCGCCCGCAGACATTCCCGCTCCCTGATACATCAGCAACCCGGCAATAATAAAAATCCCCCCGGCGATCAGCCGGAGAATATTACCGTAATCGTGGTTTGATTTTCTTCCCGGGTGACGGGACAGGCGCAGTGCCAGGAAGCGCATGCTGTGCACGAACCAGGCTATCATACAAAGAGTGATGCCGGTTCCCAGCGCCATTGCAAATACAGCAATAATCCCCCAATGGAAAACACCGATAACGGATGAGAACAGCAGTACCAACAGCGCCCCTGAACACGGGCGGCTGCCCATGGCCAGAATCATACCGGCTTGTGTCCGCAGGTTACCGGTGACTTTATTTCCGGGCACAACATGCTGATGGCCGCAGCTGCATGTCTGAATTTGTCCGCTTTGCAGAAAAACCGGTTTTAAAACAGCGGAGGATTTATTATCCGATACACGGATGGTTTTTATTTGCGGTTTACTGACCGGTAGCCTGATAAATAAGCGGCGTAATGCACGAATAACAATGACACCACCGAAAAGAATAATAAAGGCATAGCTGGCTTTTTCTGTTATCAGGCTGACATTATTCAGCTGGCGTACTGACATGTTTAATATAAACAGCACAACAGACACCAAAACAACAGCAACGGTGCCCTGAAGCAGGGAGGCCAGAATACTTAATAATGCACTGTGACGTAATTTTGCCGGGTGTGTGGCGATATAGGCAGAAAGAATAACTTTACCGTGGCCCGGCCCCAGTGCATGCAATAAGCCGTATAAGAAACTGAAAAGGGTCAGCAGCCCGCCCGCTTTCAGCGGATCAGATACCACTTTCTGGATCAGCGCCGCCATTTCAAAATTCAGTTCCTTCTGTAATCCCGCACTGGCATGCAGCAGTGACGGCCACTGGCTGTACAACAGCCCGCCCGCACACAGAACAATAATCAGCACGGTGACCTGAAGAATAACCCGTGAATATGATGTCATCCGTTATCTCACTCCGTGCAATGTAAGGTAATCTGCTGTGCAAACTGACGCCCGAGCGTCAGGTCATCATCCGGGGTATCGCCGGTATCCAGCGACAGCGCGTAATCTTTCAGGCTATCTGAAGGATCAGCCTCTGTGAAAACCAGGCGGCACTGTGACTCATCCGGCGGAGAGAGGTGAACCGCGCGTTTGCCGTTATAAGTCATACTGACAAAAAAAGTCGGCTCATAGGTTTTCAGCTCAATGGTACTGCCGGCTAACGGTATCGGATGTAATAATGAGACACGGAATGACATCACAATCTGCAATCCCTGCCGGGTCATCCGGTATGAGTCCGGAAAGAGCTTAAAAGGCTGTTTTTTATTCTGATAACTCAGCTCGGAAAAATAAGATTGTGCAATGATATTCGCCATGACGGAGGCGGCCTGCTTCTTCCATTGCGGGCTGTCTTCTTTGCTGTTCATCAAATCATACAGAATATCAGCGGAAGTCATCGGGTCCATTTTCCAGACATATTCAATCCCTGTCAGCGTATGGTTTTCCGTCACAAGGGTCGTTTCCATATCAATAAAACTGTGCGGGTGTGCAAACGCCTGCGGACTGAATGTCAGCAAAAACAGGAAAGAGAGCAGTAACGTATTCATACTTTTGATTAAATTCACAACTTATCTCACCCGGCTACAAAGTGTTACAACATAACATAGCGATACAAATGAAAATACCGTTTTTTCCGGACGGAAAAACACCTGAGAACCAGGAAACCTGTCATAAAATGACGAAAGTGCGATCTCTGCCACAGATATCTGCCATTCATTCATCCGCTCAATAAAACACCATAAAGATATAGGCCATACCGCCGATAACTCAAATATACCCTTATTCGTTTCGGGAGTTCTGTATGTCCTGGTATCCGTCCCGTATTTCAACCCGCCTGACTATCGGGGGCATCCTGCTCCTGGCTGTAACCACTGCGATTATCATTGTTGTTATGCTGTGGCGGGGTCAGCCCCGTGTAGTGGAAATTAATACCGCATTAATAGAAGAAACCGGACGCGGCCTGACATCCCGGGTCAGCATCATTTTGTCCCAGACAGACGGAAAAACCGTCAGCCTTGCACGTCTGGCGGAAGTACTGCCTAATGATGAAGCTCTGTACCGCTATATCCCGCCTAATCTGATTGAAAGTAACAGTCTGATCACCGGCGGCGGTATTTGGCCGGAACCGGGTGCATTTACGCCGGGAGTCGAAAAACGCAGCTTTTTCTGGGCACGGAATACCGCCGGGGAACTGGTCTTTTCTGATGAATACAATGCGGAAGGTGCCGAAAATTATCACAATGAAAGCTGGTACCGGAATGCTCGGGAACAATCTACCGAAAGCTGTTTATGGTCGGATGTTTACAGAGATACCATTTCCGGTGTGAATATGGTGACCTGCAGTGTGCCGTATAAAACGGACGGAAAATTTGCCGGTGTCGCGACAACTGATATCCGTCTGGATAATATCGCCGCCATTATGCAGCAATACGGTGACAGCACCGGCGGCTATGCTTTTGTGACCGACCGGCAGGGGCAACTGATCTACTTTCCGGGTGATGACAGCAAGAAATTCAAAACCTTCGATGAACTGGCTGCACAATCCGCCTGGCTGGCACCGGTTGCTGCCGGACTGAAGGAAACACATTCTGATCAATCCGCTATCAATAGTATCCGTCTTGATAATGACGGACAGCTGAATACATCCTCACAAGTGATGCTGTTCCCGATGGCCGATACCGGATGGGTTATCGGCCTTGTCACACCGGAAGAGCGGATCACCGGACTGGCGAAAGTGATGATGCAGGATGTGCTGGAAGTACTGCTGCCTATCATGGCATTACTGCTGCTGGGTTCCTGGCTGGTTGTACGCCGTCTGATCACCCGCCTCGATGAAACCCGTAAAGCCCTCGATGATATCGCGCAGGGCGAAGGTGATCTGACACGGCGCATGGATGTCCGCGGTGCTGATGAAATATCCGCTATCTCACAGGCATTTAATCTGTTTGCCGATAAAATCTCATCCATGCTGCTTACTGTACGCAACAGCAGTTCTGTTGTGGCCGGGAATACCGTTAATCTGGCGGATAATAATAACGAGTTATCCGCACGGGTTACGCAGCAGGCCGCTGCACTGGAGCAAAGTGCTTCCGCCATGGAAGAACTGAATGCGACGGTCCGACAGAACAGTGAGAATACCCATCAGGCTGATGAGCTGGCAGAAACCACGGCACAAACCGCGAGCCGCTGCGGAGATATGATGCGTGATGTGATTTCGACAATGAATAGTGTCAGCACATCATCCGGACGGATGGTTGAAATCGTGTCGGTGATTGACAGCATTGCATTCCAGACCAATATTCTGGCACTGAATGCGGCTGTAGAAGCCGCCCGCGCCGGTGACTCCGGACGGGGCTTTGCCGTTGTGGCAACGGAAGTCAGATCACTGGCTCAGCGCAGCGCGCAGGCAGCACAGGAAATTAAGACGCTGATTGATGAATCCGTACAGAATGTAAAAACAGGCAGTAATCAGGTACATGAAGCCGGTGAAACACTGGCTGATCTGGTGATGGATGTATTGCAGGTAAGGCAGCTGATGGGAGATATCCGTGTTGCCGGAGAGGAGCAAAGCAAGGGACTGGCCGAGGTGACAACCGCAGTATCAGAGATGGATACGACAGTGCAGCAAAATGCCTCTTTAATTGATGATGCCGCTTCGCGGACACAAATCCTGAGAAGAGAGGCCGAACAGCTCGCACAAATGGTGTCAGCCTTTAAATTACCGGAACCGCATTAATAACAGGAAAGGATTTCCCGGCAGAAATCATCTGCCGGGAAATGATTAAATATCAATCCAGATCTGACGCGTCGTGACGTTCGCGGATAAACCGGTCTGAAGGCTCCCCGCCGCTGCGGTTAACACGGCGTCCTCGCTGAACAGCCGGGCGTGCCGCAATCTGTTCCGCCCAGCGGATCACATGCGGATATTCGCTGACAGACAAGAATATCGCCGCATTATACAACGTACCTAATACTAACCCGCCGTACCATGGCCAGGCGGCCATATCCGCAATGGTGTAGTTATCACCGGCAATAAATTCATGCTGACTGAGCTGACGGTTCAGGACATCCAGCTGACGTTTGGTTTCCATCGCATAACGGTTAATCGGATATTCATACTTTTCCGGTGCATACGCGTAGAAATGACCAAATCCGCCGCCGACAAACGGCGCTGAGCCCATCTGCCAGAACAGCCATGACAGGGTTTCAGCCCGCTCAGGTTGTGTTGCCGGCAGGAACAGAGAGAATTTTTCTGCCAGATACGTCAGAATGGCACCGGATTCAAAGATCCGTACCGGCGCTGCACCACTTCTGTCAACTAATGCGGGAATTTTTGAGTTCGGATTAATATCAACAAATCCGGAACCAAACTGGTCGCCTTCACCGATATCAATCAGCCAGGCATCGTATTCCGCTTCCTGAATCCCCGCAGCCAGCAGTTCTTCAAGCATGATGGTGACTTTCTGGCCGTTAGGTGTTCCCAGCGAGTAAAGCTGCAACGGGTACTTACCGACAGGCAGGGATTTTTCATGTGTCGCCCCGGCAACAGGACGGTTGGTATTGGCGAACTTCCCGCCGTTTTTCTGTTTCCATTCCCACACCTGAGGCGGGATATAAGTTGGATCAGCCATAACAATGCTCCTTTGTATTTTCTGCCGGATTGAAGTGATCAATTATCCAATCTACCTTCCGGTGCATAAAATACAAACTGAATTCTTTTGCTGATCGTTGTCAGGATTTCAGGGGGATAATTTCGGTGGCTTTCAGAGAGGTGTATTTTTACTTTCGCCCAAACGCAAAAAAGCCACCCAAAGGGTGGCTTCTTCACTTAATAATAACCTGGCGGTTCCCTACTCTCACATGGGGAGACCCCACACTACCATCGGCGCTACGGCGTTTCACTTCTGAGTTCGGCATGGGGTCAGGTGGGACCACCGCGCTACGGCCGCCAGGCAAATTCGTTAATCCAAAACAAGCTTTTCATAATGAATGACTCTGTTGTCTCTTCACTATGCTGAAAAATTCTTTCTTCGTCTCTCAACTCAAAACACCTTCGGTGTTGTCAGGTTAAGCCTCTCGGTTCATTAGTACTGGTTAGCTCAATACATCGCTGCACTTACACACCCAGCCTATCAACGTCTTAGTCTCAAACGTTCCTTCAGGATTCTCTAGGAATCAGGGAAGACTCATCTCGAGGCAAGTTTCCCGCTTAGATGCTTTCAGCGGTTATCTCTTCCGCACTTAGCTACCGGGCAATGCAATTGGCATCACAACCCGTACACCAGTGGTGCGTTCACTCCGGTCCTCTCGTACTAGGAGCAACCCCTCTCAATCTTCCAGCGCCCACGGCAGATAGGGACCGAACTGTCTCACGACGTTCTAAACCCAGCTCGCGTACCACTTTAAATGGCGAACAGCCATACCCTTGGGACCTACTTCAGCCCCAGGATGTGATGAGCCGACATCGAGGTGCCAAACACCGCCGTCGATATGAACTCTTGGGCGGTATCAGCCTGTTATCCCCGGAGTACCTTTTATCCGTTGAGCGATGGCCCTTCCATTCAGAACCACCGGATCACTAAGACCTACTTTCGTACCTGCTCGAGCCGTCACTCTCGCAGTCAAGCTGGCTTATGCCTTTGCACTAACCGCATGATGTCCGACCATGCTTAGCCAACCTTCGTGCTCCTCCGTTACTCTTTGGGAGGAGACCGCCCCAGTCAAACTACCCACCAGACACGGTCCCAACCCGGATTACGGGTCTGGGTTAGAACATCAAACGTTAAAGGGTGGTATTTCAAGGTCGGCTCCGTGCAGACTGGCGTCCACACTTCGTTGCCTCCCACCTATCCTGACACATCAAGGCTCAATGTTCAGTGTCAAGCTATAGTAAAGGTTCACGGGGTCTTTCCGTCTTGCCGCGGGTACACTGCATCTTCACAGCGAGTTCAATTTCACTGAGTCTCGGTGGAGACAGCCTGGCCATCATTACGCCATTCGTGCAGGTCGGAACTTACCCGACAAGGAATTTCGCTACCTTAGGACCGTTATAGTTACGGCCGCCGTTTACCGGGGCTTCGATCAGAAGCTTCGCTTGCGCTAACCTCATCAATTAACCTTCCGGCACCGGGCAGGCGTCACACCGTATACGTCCACTTTCGTGTTTGCACAGTGCTGTGTTTTTAATAAACAGTTGCAGCCAGCTGGTATCTGCGGCTGGCTTCAGCTCCGTCCGCAAGGGACTTCACCTAGTGCCAGCGTGCCTTCTCCCGAAGTTACGGCACCATTTTGCCTAGTTCCTTCACCCGAGTTCTCTCAAGCGCCTGAGTATTCTCTACCTGACCACCTGTGTCGGTTTGGGGTACGATTAATGGTAACCTGGAGCTTAGAGGCTTTTCCCGGAAGCAGAGCATCAATCACTTCACCACCGTAGTGGCTCGTCGTCACGCCTCAGTGTTAACAACCGACCGGATTTGCCTGGTCAGTCCACCTGCACGCTTAAACCGGGACAACCGTCGCCCGGATGATTTAGCTTTCTCCGTCCCCCCTTCGCAGTTACCACCAGTACGGGAATATTAACCCGTTGCCCATCGACTACGCTTTTCAGCCTCGCCTTAGGGGTCGACTCACCCTGCCCCGATTAACGTTGGACAGGAACCCTTGGTCTTCCGGCGTGCGGGTTTTTCACCCGCATTATCGTTACTTATGTCAGCATTCGCACTTCTGATACCTCCAGCAACCCTCACAGGTCACCTTCACAGGCTTACAGAACGCTCCCCTACCCAACAATATTTACATATCGCTGCCGCGGCTTCGGTGCATAATTTAGCCCCGTTACATCTTCCGCGCAGGCCGACTCGACCAGTGAGCTATTACGCTTTCTTTAAATGATGGCTGCTTCTAAGCCAACATCCTGGCTGTCTGAGCCTTCCCACTTCGTTTCCCACTTAATTATGACTTTGGGACCTTAGCCGGCGGTCTGGGTTGTTTCCCTCTTCACGACGAACGTTAGCACCCGCCGTGTGTCTCCCGTGATAACATTCTCCGGTATTCGCAGTTTGCATCGGGTTGGTAAGTCGGGATGACCCCCTAGCCGAAACAGTGCTCTACCCCCGGAGATGAATTCACGAGGCGCTACCTAAATAGCTTTCGGGGAGAACCAGCTATCTCCCGGTTTGATTGGCCTTTCACCCCCAGCCACAAGTCATCCGCTAATTTTTCAACATTAGTCGGTTCGGTCCTCCAGTTAGTGTTACCCAACCTTCAACCTGCCCATGGCTAGATCACCGGGTTTCGGGTCTATACCCTGCAACTAAGACGCCCAGTTAAGACTCGGTTTCCCTGCGGCTCCCCTATTCGGTTAACCTTGCTACAGAATATAAGTCGCTGACCCATTATACAAAAGGTACGCAGTCACACCATAAAGGTGCTCCCACTGCTTGTACGTACACGGTTTCAGGTTCTTTTTCACTCCCCTCGCCGGGGTTCTTTTCGCCTTTCCCTCACGGTACTGGTTCACTATCGGTCAGTCAGGAGTATTTAGCCTTGGAGGATGGTCCCCCCATATTCAGACAGGATAACACGTGTCCCGCCTTACTCATCGGACTCACAATACCAGTGCTTTCAGATACAGGGCTATCACCTGCTGTGGCCAGCCTTTCCAGACTGTTCTCTTAACACTGACACTGATTAAGGTCCTGGGCTGCTCCCCGTTCGCTCGCCGCTACTGGGGGAATCTCGTTTGATTTCTTTTCCTCGGGGTACTTAGATGTTTCAGTTCTCCCGGTTCGCTTCATTACCCTATGTATTCAGGTAATGATAGTGTGACGAATCACACTGGGTTTCCCCATTCGGAAATCGCCGGTTATAACGGTTCATATCACCTTACCGGCGCTTATCGCAGATTAGCACGTCCTTCATCGCCTCTGACTGCCTAGGCATCCACCGTGTACGCTTATTCGCTTAACCTCACAACCCGAAGGTGTTTCATAAAGAAGCACATTCAGTGTCGTTCGGCTGAGAGACTCATCAATATTACCTCGGTGATAATATTGATTGTTTCAATTTTTCAGCTTGTTCCGGATTGTTAAAGAGCATAATTGTTAAGCTGACTCTTGAATCAGCTTAATCATTATTTGCAGATGACTTTCACTCACCCGCGCAGACTGGCGTCCCCTAGGGGATTCGAACCCCTGTTACCGCCGTGAAAGGGCGGTGTCCTGGGCCTCTAGACGAAGGGGACATATGTCAGCTTCGCAGACGCTCTCTGCTCATTTTCTATCAGACAATCTGTGTGAACACTCACATTCAACATCAACTAGGTAAGGAGGTGATCCAACCGCAGGTTCCCCTACGGTTACCTTGTTACGACTTCACCCCAGTCATGAATCACAAAGTGGTAAGCGCCCTCCCGAAGGTTAAGCTACCTACTTCTTTTGCAACCCACTCCCATGGTGTGACGGGCGGTGTGTACAAGGCCCGGGAACGTATTCACCGTAGCATTCCGATCTACGATTACTAGCGATTCCGACTTCATGGAGTCGAGTTGCAGACTCCAATCCGGACTACGACGTACTTTATGAGTTCCGCTTGCCTTCGCAGGGTCGCTTCCCTTTGTATACGCCATTGTAGCACGTGTGTAGCCCTACTCGTAAGGGCCATGATGACTTGACGTCATCCCCACCTTCCTCCGGTTTATCACCGGCAGTCTCCTTTGAGTTCCCGACATTACTCGCTGGCAACAAAGGATAAGGGTTGCGCTCGTTGCGGGACTTAACCCAACATTTCACAACACGAGCTGACGACAGCCATGCAGCACCTGTCTCAGAGTTCCCGAAGGCACCAAAGCATCTCTGCTAAGTTCTCTGGATGTCAAGAGTAGGTAAGGTTCTTCGCGTTGCATCGAATTAAACCACATGCTCCACCGCTTGTGCGGGCCCCCGTCAATTCATTTGAGTTTTAACCTTGCGGCCGTACTCCCCAGGCGGTCGACTTAACGCGTTAGCTCCGGAAGCCACGCCTCAAGGGCACAACCTCCAAGTCGACATCGTTTACAGCGTGGACTACCAGGGTATCTAATCCTGTTTGCTCCCCACGCTTTCGCACCTGAGCGTCAGTCTTCGTCCAGGGGGCCGCCTTCGCCACCGGTATTCCTTCCACATCTCTACGCATTTCACCGCTACACATGGAATTCTACCCCCCTCTACAAGACTCTAGCTGACCAGTATCAGATGCAATTCCCGGGTTAAGCCCGGGGATTTCACATCTGACTCAATCAACCGCCTGCGTGCGCTTTACGCCCAGTAATTCCGATTAACGCTTGCACCCTCCGTATTACCGCGGCTGCTGGCACGGAGTTAGCCGGTGCTTCTTCTGTCGGTAACGTCAATTGCTAAGGTTATTAACCTTAACACCTTCCTCCCGACTGAAAGTACTTTACAACCCGAAGGCCTTCTTCATACACGCGGCATGGCTGCATCAGGCTTGCGCCCATTGTGCAATATTCCCCACTGCTGCCTCCCGTAGGAGTCTGGGCCGTGTCTCAGTCCCAGTGTGGCTGATCATCCTCTCAGACCAGCTAGGGATCGTCGCCTAGGTAAGCCGTTACCTTACCTACTAGCTAATCCCATATGGGTTCATCTGATGGTGCGAGGCCCGAAGGTCCCCCGCTTTGGTCCGGAGACATTATGCGGTATTAGCTACCGTTTCCAGTAGTTATCCCCCTCCATCAGGCAGATCCCCATACATTACTCACCCGTCCGCCGCTCGTCAGCAGAGAAGCAAGCTTCTCCCTGTTACCGCCCGACTTGCATGTGTTAGGCCTGCCGCCAGCGTTCAATCTGAGCCATGATCAAACTCTTCAATTAAAAGTGTTTGATGCTCAAAGAATTAAACTGTTTACTGCTGCTTATTTCTAAGCTGCTGTATTGGTCACTCTTCAAGACTTCTCAAAAATAATATTTTTTGTGATATGTCCTGCGAGTGCCCACACAGATTGTCTGATAAATTGTTAAAGAGCAGTTGCAACATTCGCTGCCGTTGCCGGTCTTCTGCGTTGTTGCGAGGCTGCGTATATTACGTTTTCAGCCTCTTCGAGTCAAGCGTTGTTTTTCAACTTTTTCGCTTTTCTCTGCTGCCGGCGCGCTTCTCAGCGTGTTGCTCCGTGTCAGTGAGGGCGCATTATAGACACTCGCTGAGATCACGCAAGTGTTTATTTCAAAAAAATGTTTGTTCGCGTTTTTTTTAGACAAAACATGTATATTTGAGCTTTTATTCGCCGGTTTTGTCATTAATATGCACCATAATGCGTCTTCTGTATCATTATCCCGCTTTGTTAATGCATTACACCAAGGAATCAGAATGCAGTTTTCAGAACAACTCAATGCGTCACAAAAGAACCTGTCTTATCTTCTGGCTGAAAAACTGGGGCAGCAGATTTTATCCGGCCAATATCCGCCGGAGTCTATTCTGCCGGGGGAGATTGAGTTGGCGGAGCAGTTTGAGGTAAGCCGGACAGCCGTCCGTGAAGCGATAAAGATGCTGGCCGCGAAAGGGATGGTCTTACCGCGCCCGCGCATCGGTACCCGCGTGATGCCGGTGATAAGCTGGAATTTCCTCGATCATGACTTTATTAAATGGTGGCTGAGCAGCGGGGATCACCGGCAGGTACTGAAATATTTCCGCGAGCTGCGTGCCGCAATTGAACCTCAGGCCTGTGCCCTGGCTGCCGCCAATGCAGGAAAGGAACAAAAGCAGTCGCTCTCCTTTCTGTTAAAAGAGATGACATTATTATCCGCCCATTTTGAGCGGGATAAATGGATAGCCGTTGATCACCGCTTCCACCACCTTATCTATCAGGCGTGCGGAAATCCGTTTTTTGCTTCTTTCGCGAATTTATTCGATTTTGTGTATCACAACTTCTTTGAATCTATCACCACCAATCAGGTTATTGAGATTGATCTCCATAAAGAGATTGTGGATGCCATTATTGACGGCAACGGAGAACGTGCCCGTCAGGCATGTCAGGTGTTGTTGAGTAAAGTGTGAATATGTAATAGTTACACTACTGACTATTCAGAGATAATGTATTAAGGGAAAACATGTTTAAAACAGCCCGGAATATGGCGGGTCTGCCTTGGATTGCCGCAATGGCGTTCTTTATGCAGGCGCTCGATGCCACCATTCTGAACACCGCACTGCCGGATATTGCCAGAAGCCTGAATCACTCTCCGCTGGCGATGCAGTCCGCTGTTATCAGTTATACGCTGACAGTAGCGCTGCTGATCCCGGTCAGCGGCTGGCTGGCTGACCGTTTCGGTACCCGCAGGGTATTTATTATCGCAGTGGTTCTGTTTTCCCTCGGTTCTTTATTATGTGCCTTTTCCCCCAGCCTTCCGTTTCTGGTGGTATCGCGGATTATTCAGGGAATAGGCGGGGCGATGATGATGCCGGTGGCACGTCTGGCACTGCTGCGGGCTTATCCGCGCAGCGAACTGCTGCCGATCCTCAATTTTGTCACCATTCCGGGATTAGTCGGCCCGGTACTGGGGCCGCTGCTCGGCGGGATACTGGTGACCTATGCCACCTGGCACTGGATTTTTATCATTAATATTCCTATCGGGATTCTGGGGATTATCTACGCCATCCGCCATATGCCTGATTTCACCATGCCGAAACGCCGGTTTGATACATTAGGTTTTGCCCTGCTCGGTGCCGGACTGGTGTCTGTTTCTGTCAGCCTGGATCTGTTCGGGGATAACGCGCTGGCGGCGGCGACGCCGTTCCTGGTGATGGGCAGCGGTTTTGCGCTGCTGACCTTCTATGCCCTGCACGCCCGCCGTATCGCAGCCCCGATAATTCCGCTGAGTCTGTTCCGTACACGGACATTCAGTGTCGGAATCGCCGGTAACGTGGCCACACGGCTGGGGACCGGCTGTATTCCGTTTCTGATGCCGCTGATGTTACAGGTCGGTTTTGGTTATCCGGCCGTGGTGGCAGGGATGATGATGGCACCGACGGCAATCGGTTCTATTCTGGCAAAATCTGCGGTTACTCAGATTCTGCGCCGCTACGGCTACCGGCTGACGTTGTTTGCGGTCACACTGGTGATCGGCGCAATTATTTCATCCTTCTATTTCCAGTCGCCGGGAATGTCGATTTATCTGCTGGTATTGCCGCTGTTTATTCTCGGGATGGCGATGTCCACACAGTTCACCGCGATGAATACCATTACCCTTGCGGATCTGACCGAGCACAATGCCAGTTCCGGTAACAGTGTGCTGGCCGTGACTCAGCAGCTTTCTATCAGTTTCGGGATTGCAGTGAGTGCGTCTGTATTACGCTATTTCGAATCTCAGGATTGGGGATCTATCGTCGATAATTTCCACGCGACCTTTGTGACTGTCGGGGTGATGACGATTCTGTCGGCGTTTGTGTTCCTGTTCCTGAGCCGGACTGACGGACGGAATATGATTAAGAAGAAAACCCGCCCCTCAGACAGCCCGGCCCCGCATTAACGGCGGATAACTGAACCCCGGTTTATCAGTGCCGGGGTCAGTACCAGCAGATCAGAAGGTGCGTCCGCATCATCCATGCGCCGCAGAAGTTTATCCACTGCCAGTTTACCCAGCTCATCTTTCGGCTGGTGGATAGTGGTCAGCGGAGGCGTGAGGAATGCTGCCAGATCGATATCATCGTAACCGACGACCGCAATATCCTGCGGGATACGTAATCCTTTCTGCCAGATAGCCTGATACGCACCGACCGCCATCGCATCGTTACCGGCAAATACCGCCTGCGGCGGTACCGGCAGGGAAAGCAGCTGATTCATGGCACTGAAACCGCCGCTGAATTCAAAATCACTCTCCAGCACATACTCTGACGGCACATCCAGCCCGGCCTGTGCCATTGCGCGGTAAAAACCGTCCAGACGGGATTTGGCCGGTGATTTATCCAGCGGACCCGCAATGCAGGCAATCCGGGTAAAACCGTTTTCGATCAGGTGATTGGTGGCAATTTCACCGCCGAGGAATGAATTGTCCTGAATCACATCCCCGCCGAACGCGAACGGCGACCAGTCCATCATGACCATCGGCAGACGGGGATAGCGGCTGAACACCTCCGCTGACGGGCCTTTTATCTCGGTGCACATCAGCAGCAGGCCATCCACCCGCTTTTGCAGCAGCGTTTCCAGGCTGCTGTTCATCCGTTTGTGATCCCCCTCGGTATTACAGAGGATCAGGCTGTAGCCGCGTTCATAACAACTGCGCTCCACCCCGCGGACAACTTCCGCATAAAACGGGTTGTTACTGGTGGTCACCAGCATCCCGATGGTGTTTGTCCGGTTCATTTTCAGGCTGCGCGCAAGTGCAGACGGTGCGTAGTTCAGTTCGGCAATGGCATCATTCACTTTCTTGCGCACACCGTCACTGACAAAGCGGTTATTGTTGATGACATGGGAAACTGTCGAGGTGGATACCCCCGCCAGCCGCGCCACGTCTTTCATCGTCGCCACAGTATTAACCACGCTCCGCAAGGAAAGCATCAATTTCACGGCGCCACGGTACTGATGGCTGTGCACCCCGCCGGGTGACGGCGATAGCGGCCGCTGCATGGGCAAAACGCACAGCATCATCTGCCGGTTTGCCTTCCAGAAGCGCGGTAACATACGCACCATTAAAGGTATCACCGGCGGCAATAGTATCTACGGCATTGACTTTAAATCCCGGAATACGGCGGCCTTCACCATTGACACTCAGCCAGACACCCCGGCTGCCCAGGGTAATAAGCACCTGTTCAATGCCTTTATCATGCAGTACCTGCGCAGCTTTCGCTGCGCCGGTTTCATCACTGACAGAAATACCGGTCAGCTTTTCCGCTTCCGTTTCATTCGGGGTGATAACATCCACCAGCTTCAGCAGGCTGTCAGGTAATTCCCGCGCCGGGGCCGGATTGAGGATCACTTTGGTCTGGTGATGTTTTGCTGCCTGTGCGGCGGCTATCACCGTTTCCAGCGGAGATTCCAGCTGCATCAGCAGGGCATCGGATTGCTCAACAATCCCTTTATAAGGTGCAAAATGTTCCGGCGTCAGTGCAGCGTTGGCACCGGCACTGATACCGATGACGTTTTCACCGTCTTCATTCACAAAAATCATCGCCACGCCGGTGGCCGCTTCCGGTACCACACTGATTGCGGCAGTATGAATATGGTCGCGCTGTAACTGCGCCAGTATTTCCGCCCCGATGGCATCATCACCCACACAGGCAATAAAGGTAATATCAGCACCGCTGCGTCCGCAGGCTACCGCCTGGTTTGCACCTTTGCCGCCGAAGGCTGTCTGATATTGCTTACCGATCACCGTTTCGCCCGGTGCCGGAAACTGTGCAATATTCATTATATAGTCGACATTAATACTGCCGAGAACGGTCAGACGGGATGTTGTCATTACCTTTATTTCCTTATTGCTGACAATACTCCCCGGCACACAGTACCGGGGAGGCTGATATCGTTAGTCTTTTACAATCAGTTCTAACTCAACCGGGATAGTTTTATCGATTTTTTCACCTTTCAGGACTTTATCGGCTGTCTGAATACCGATGATCCCAATCTGGTCAGGGCGCTGTGCCACTGTTGCACCCAGTTTACCGCCTTTTACTGCTTTGATACCGTCAGCTGTTCCGTCGAAACCAACCACCAGCACATCATCACGGCCGGCAGTCTGTAATGCACGCTGCGCACCTAATGCCATTTCATCGTTCTGGGCGAAGACCGCCTGAACAGCCGGATGTGCGGTCAGCAGGTTCTGCATGACGTTCAGACCTTTGGTACGGTCGAAATCTGCCGGCTGGCTGGCCAGCACATTCATTTTATGCTCAGCAACTGCCTGTTTGAAACCTTCGCCGCGCTCACGGGAAGCTGAAGTCCCGGTGATACCTTCCAGCTGGATAACTTTGGTGTCCGCACCGGTTTTACGGGCGATAAAATCACCGGCCAGTTTGCCGCCGAGGACGTTATCAGAGGCAACGTGGCTGACCACTTCACCTTTACTTGCAACGCGATCCAGGGTGATTACCGGGATATTAGCTTTGTTGGCCAGGATCACGGCGTTACCGACGGCATCAGAGTCTGTCGGGTTAATCAGCATCAGTTTGGTGCCTTTCACGGTCAGATCCTGCACGTTAGCCAGTTCTTTTGCCGGGTTATCCATGGAATCCAGAACCACCAGGTCGTAACCGAGTTTATCCGCTTCTTTTTGCGCACTGTCTTTCATGGTGACAAAGAACGGGTTATTCAGTGTGGAGATCACCAGGGCAATGGACTCTTTTGCCAGTGCATTGGCGCTGATAGTGGCGCTCAGTGCAACAACGGAGAAAAGGGTCGCAATCTTTTTCAGTTTCATGTTTCAGTTCCTTGCAGGATTCGGGTAAGTGGATTATTTACTGCTTTTATTATCAACAAGTACAGCCAGCAAAATCACAACCGCTTTGACAATCATCTGGTAGTTGGAGGAGATCCCCAGCAGATTCAGCGCGTTGTTCAGAAAACCTAAAATCAGCGCCCCGATCAGGGTGCCCATAATACGGCCTTTACCACCGGCGAGACTGGTGCCGCCCAGAACCACCGCCGCAATCGCATCCAGCTCGTAACCGTTACCGGCCATCGGCTGTGCGGAAGATAAACGCGCCACTTCAATCACACTGGCTAACGCCGCCAGCAGACCACAAAGTGCGTAAACAATAATTTTGATTTTATCGACATTAATACCGGACAGGCGGGTGGCGGATTCATTACCGCCCAGTGCGTAGATATAACGTCCCAGACGGGTGTGATGCAGCAGATACCAGGCCGCCGCAAAAACAACAATCATCAGCCAGACCGGTGCCGGAATACCGAACAAACGGCCGATACCAAACCAGTTGAACACATCCGCATTATCGCTGAATCCGGTGCTGATCGGGCTGCCGTCGGTATACACACGGGTTACACCGCGCAATAACAGCATCATCACCAGTGTGGCGATAAAGGCCTGCACTTTCCCTTTGGCAACAATCACCCCGGTCACGCCGCCGATAGCCGCGCCCAGTGCCAGTGCACCCGCAACCGCAACAATGGCGTTAACATCTGCTCCCACCATGGAGGCTGCCACCGCGCCGGTCAGTGCCAGCAGAGAGCCGACAGACAGGTCAATCCCGGAAGTCAGGATCACCAGCGTCATCCCCACGGCCATAATGGCGTTAACAGAGGTTTGCTGAAGGATGTTGAACAGGTTATTCAGGGTAAAAAAGTTCGGGCTGATCATGGAGACAATCACAATCAGGATCAGCAGTGCTATCAGTGATTTCTGCTCAAGCAGCCATTCTTTGGAAAACCAGCGTTTTGACGCCGGGGTTGAATCTGTACGCATATCTTACTCCTGCCCTGCGCCATATTGTTTGCCGACTGCGGCGGCCATTAATGCTTCCTGAGTGACGTTTTCCGCGGCAAACTCCCCGCTTATCCGCCCTTCGTGCATGACCAGAATCCGGTCACTCATCCCCATAACTTCCGGCATTTCCGATGAAATAAGGATGATACTCAGGCCTTCCTGTTTAAATTTGTTGATCAGCTGATAAATCTCTTTCTTCGCCCCGACATCCACACCGCGTGTCGGTTCATCGAGGATCAGGACTTTCGGCCGGGTCATCAGGCCGCGGGCGATCGCCACTTTCTGCTGATTACCGCCGGATAAAAATCCGATGATTTGATCCATACCCGGGGTTTTGATATTGAACAGCTGAATGAAATCACTGACGGTCAGATGCTCTTCTTTATGATTAAGGCGTCCGGTTTTGCTGCTGAAATACGGCAGCGCGGTCAGAGACATGTTCTCTTTTACTGACATCCCCAGTACCAGACCATCACGTTTGCGGTCTTCGGAGATATACACGATACCGTTATTCAGTCCGGCTTTCGGCGAGTTTATCTGACAGATTTTGCCGTCCATTTCGACAGTACCGCCGGTTTTTGCCATCGCACCGTAAATGATTTTCATCAGTTCAGTACGTCCCGCGCCCATCAGCCCGGAAACACCGAGAATTTCGTTTTCATGCAGCGTGAAACTGACATCATGCACATCGCGGCCGCACAGGTTTTTCACCACCAGCTTCTCTTTGCCGCGCGGCAGATTCAGACGCGGATACTGATCTTCCAGCTTGCGCCCGACCATCATTTCAATCAGGGTATCTTCTGTCAGGTCAGATACCGGTTTTTCACCGATAAACTGGCCGTCGCGGAATACCGTCACATCATCGCAAATCTCAAAAATCTCTTTCAGACGGTGAGATATATAGACAATCCCGCAGCCCTGCTCACGCAATTCGCGGATCACACTGAAAAGTGATTCGGTTTCGGTGTCGGTCAGTGCGTCCGTCGGTTCATCCATAATAATGACTTTCGACTCAAAGCTAAGCACCTTGGCGATTTCCACCATCTGCTGATCGCCGATAGACAGTTCCGCCACCAGCCGGTGACTGCTGTAAGAAAGATTCAGACGGGCCAGTAACTTATCCGCTTCGGCATACATCTTTTTCCAGTCGATATTGCCGAAACGGCCGGTAAATTCGCGGCCGAGGAAAATATTCTCTGCAATCGTCAGTTCCGGGATCAGGTTCAGTTCCTGATGGATAATCCCGATACCGGCTTCCTGAGACGATTTCGGCCCCGTAAACTGACGCTCCTGCCCCAGAAACAGAATCTGACCGGCATCTTTTTTATAGATCCCGGTCAGTACTTTCATCATGGTGGATTTACCGGCGCCGTTCTCTCCGACCAGCGCCATCACTCTGCCGGGATAAACCCGCAGGGCGGCACCGGATAAGGCTTTCACACCCGGGAAAGCTTTATCGATACCTTTGAGTTCAAGTAACGGTTCCATAGACACCTCAGAATGTCACGCCGGAGAACAGCATCACATTGGCAAACGGTGTGCACTCACCGGTCCGGATCACGGCACGGCTGTTTTGTGTCTGTAATTTGAAAGAAGCATGAGTAACATACTGAATCTGAATCACATTCCCCTGCTGTAATTCCAGTGCTTTCAGATGAGCCACAATCGCATCATGCAGGTCACTGTTATGTGTCTGGATATCTTCCGCCATCAGAGCGGCTTCCACCTGCATCTCCTGTGTGATGACTTTAAACACCGACATAAAATCAGGCACACCCTGTGTTAATGCCAGATCAATACGCGGTGTGGCGGGCGGGATCGGCAGCCCGGCATCAGCAACAGTAATATGGTCGGTATGACCCAGACGTGCGATAACTGCGGAAACATCACCGTTCAGTAAAGCCCCTTTCTTCATAAAATCCTCCTGAGCGAAACGTTTCGCTTTTAAACTATGGTAGAAAAAATACGGGAAAACTCAATATTCATTCCCGAAAAATGTGATGGTGATCGAAACGTTTCGCTTGTGAATATGTTAAATAAAAAATATAACTGATTGAATGAGTTATAGCTGAATGGATTCAATCATACCGGCAGAAAAATGCCGGTGATCCGGCAGCTTCCCCGCAGAAATCACCGGTTTTCCTCCCTGATATCCCGGATTTTTTATCACTCTGTTACACCACTGATAAGTTATGACATCGCAGAACATATCCCGGTGTTGTTATGTTGATTTCCCCTCTCATACCGGAGATCTTCTTATGATGAAAAAAACGGCATTTGCCGGCATACTTTTCTGTTTACTGACTTCTCAGGCGTTTGCTCACGGCTATATCACTGAACCGGCCTCACGGGCAGCAAATTGCCGTGACGGTAAAAATCCCGCTGCAATGTGTGGCTCCGCCCAATGGGAACCACAAAGTATTGAAACATTCTCCGGATTTCCGGACGGAAAATTCCCGCCGGACGGCCGGCTTGCCAGTGGTGGTATTGAGCGTTTTCTGCCACTCGATACCCCCGGTGATAACTGGCATCAGATAACGGTAAAACCGGGAACCGCCATATTCACCTGGAAAATAACAGCTGCCCACAAAACCCGTAACTGGCGTTACTACATCACCAGACCGGACTGGCAGCCGGGAGCCCCGCTGACCCGGGCATCATTTGAATCCGAACCATTCTGTAGTTATGACGGTAAAAATCAGGTTCCGCCGCAGACAGTGACACATCAGTGCACCATTCCGGAACGGAGCGGCTATCAGATTATTTACGGTGTATGGGAAATCGCGGATACCGCCAACAGTTTCTATCAGGTGATTGATGTCCGGTTTGACTGATGTTCTGTTTTACTGATTAACAGCATTGCCGGTATCCCCGGCAATTTTTTTATCACTATTTGCGCAAAAAGCAGAAGAAACGTGATTTTACGCAGTAAACGCGGTAGCTTTTTTAGTTTATAAACGCAGAAACTGCATCAGTAAATTCACGGGAGTCCCATGCAACGTTCTGAACGTATCGCCCGGCTGAGCCGACATCTGGAATCCGGGCTGTATGAACGACAGCACGCCATCCGGCTCTGCTTACTGGCAACCCTCAGCGGGGAAAGTGTTTTTCTGCTCGGCCCGCCGGGAATAGCCAAAAGTATGATTGCACGGCGGATGAAACTGGTTTTCAGTGACGCCCGTGCTTTTGAGTACCTGATGACCCGCTTCTCCACCCCGGAGGAGATCTTCGGCCCGCTCTCTATTCAGGCACTGAAAGATGAAGGGAAATATCAGCGCATCACGCAGGGATATCTGCCGGATGCGGAAATCGTGTTTCTCGACGAAATCTGGAAAGCCGGTCCCGCTATCCTTAATACCCTGCTGACCGCGATTAACGAACGCAAATACCGTAACGGCGACAGCGAAAGCGCTATCCCGATGCGGTTGCTGGTGGCCGCCTCCAACGAACTGCCGGATAACGACAGCAGCCTGGAAGCCCTCTATGACCGGATGCTGATCCGCTTATGGCTGGATAAACTACAGGAAAAACAGAGTTTCCGCGCCATGCTTACCGTCACACCCGGCGCATCAGATGAACAGATCCCCGCGCATCTTCAGGTAACCGATGAGGAATATCATCAGTGGCAGGAAGAAATTGACCGTGTTGTGCTGACCGATCAAATATTTGAACTGATTTATCAGCTGCGTCAGCAGATTGAACGGCTGGATAACGCGCCGTATATCTCAGACCGGCGCTGGAAAAAAGCACTGCGGCTGTTACAGGCCAGTGCGTTTTTCAACGACCACAGCAGTATCACGCCTCTTGATCTGATTTTGCTGAAAGATTGCCTGTGGCATGATTCCGCGTCACTGAAATCTGTTCCGCAGCTGCTGACACAACTGGTGTGTGAGCAGGCCTATCAGCAGCGCAGCCTGCTGCTGAAGCTGGAAAAGTACTATCAGGAATGGATACTGGAAACACAGACCCGGCAACAGCAGGATGCCTTCAGTGTTATCCGCAGCAGTGCCCGTTTCGGGCGCAAAGTCAGCTATGCGTTACCGGATACCCTGCAGCCCGGCCCGGTAACGCTGTTTTTACATAATCCCCTGACATTACATGATATGACCGTTACCCATGTGACTATTGAACGCAGTGCGTTTGATACCTTCTTTGATAAAGGCGTCTTTGATAAAGGAGGGAACATTGCGGCAAAACTCAATGGTATCGGGTTTACTCAGTCGGTTTCTGCCGCCGTGAATGATAACGGTCTGCTGGAACTGCGTGATGTCAGCCTGCGCAGCAGCACGCTGTTCCCTGCGGATACTGACAGCCGGATGACAGAAGCACAAACGCAAATCTGGCTGGATAAGCTTTTCGGAATCCGTCAGACCCTGGTACAGCAGCGTCAGCTGTTTGCACAGCATCAACCGGCGCTGTTTGTCAGTGATGACTGGATTGCGCAGATAGAGGAAAGTTTCCTGCCGGTGACAGAGCGTCTCGATAAACTGACTCAGCAGATGGGCAGCACTCCGTGTTAAGTCTTTCGGCACTGGATGTCGCGCTGGCCGTCAATGAAGGGGAACTGATTGAAGAGATCCTGCTGACACTGCTGGCCGCCCCGCAACTGGCCTGGTTTTTCGAAAAACACCCGCGTTTACGCCGGGCGGTGCTGACCGATTTGCCGTCGTGGCGCAAATCACTGGAAGAACGGGTCAGAGAAGCGCTGGTTCCGGCGGCACTGGCGGATGAATTCTGTCTTTACCAGAAAAGCACAGCCGCAGACCGGACAGAATTTTACCGTCAGCTGCCGGAAATACTCAAAGCGCTGGAGGACATAAACTCCCCGTTCTCTCCGGAAGCCCACCGCCTGCACAGAGATGAGCAGGAGACCACCTCCCATCAGATATTATTCAATCAGCGCTGGCGTATCAGCCTGATTTTACAGGTCACCGCTTACCACAAAGAGATTCTGGAGCAGGAAAAAGAACAGCTCCTCGCCGAGCTTCAGCAGCATCTGGCGCTGAGCGGCAATCTTGATCCGATCATCAGTGAAAATGAACAGGCTTCCGGCAAGTTATGGGATCTGACCAAAGGATCACTGAAATCCCCGAGACCGGCGGATGATCTCCTGCTGCGTTACAGCGAGTTCTTAAAAACCCAGCCGGAACTGGAAAAACTGGCCTCGCTGCTGGGGCGCAGCCAGACAGCAAAATCCGTTCCTCAGGACAGTGCGGTGACAGAACCGGTCATCATAACTGAGCTGGTGCCGGATCAGACCCCGGAAGAGGTCAGCGGGGTCGGGCTGAGTGATGATGTGCTGCGTCTTCTGCCCGCAGAGCTGGCATTACTCGGCATCAGCGGCCTGGAGCTGGAATTTTACCGGAAGCTGGCCGAGAAACAGCTGTATACCTACCGGTTACAGGGCGATCACTGGCAGGAACGGCAGGTGATGCGGCCGATCGTTCATCATAAAGATGAAAAACAGCCGCGCGGTCCTTTCATTATCTGTATCGATACTTCCGGTTCGATGGGCGGCTTTAATGAACGCTGCGCCAAAGCGTTTTGTCTTGCACTGGTCAAAATTGCCATGGCCGATAACCGGCAGTGTCATGTCATGCTCTTTTCCACCGAACAGGTACATTATGATTTTCTCGGTCAGGACGGCATCGAACAAATGACCCGCTTTCTGCTGCAGAGTTTTAAAGGCGGAACAGATCTGGCGTCCTGTCTGACAGAAACAGCAAAACGGCTGGAGACACCGCAGTGGCGTGATGCGGATGTGGTGGTGATATCTGATTTTATTGCCCAGCGGCTGCCGGATGAAGTGGTAAAGCAGGTTAAACGTTCACAGCAGCAGGGAAAACACCGCTTCCATGCGGTAGCCCTGTCCCATTACGGAAAGCCCGGTATCATGCGGATTTTTGATCACATCTGGCGTTTTGATACCGGCTTAAAAAATCGTCTGCTGCGCCGTTTCAGGCGGTGAGCCTCCGGGCTCACCGTACAGCAAAAGTATTACAGCATATCAGAGATGGTTTCACGTACTTCCGGTGCCCACACACTGCACTGCACCTGGCCGATATGGCTGCGCTGGAGCAGTAACATCACCAGACGTGACTGGCCGATCCCGCCGCCGATAGTCTGCGGCATTTCACCGGCTGCCAGCGATTTGTGCCAGTCCAGCTCCATCCGTACCTGCTGGCCGGTCAGCTCCAGCTGACGCGCCAGGGTGACCGGGTCGACGCGGATACCCATTGAGGATAACTCAAACGCATCCTGTAAAACCGGGTTCCATACGAGGATATCCCCGTTCAGGCCTTTGTAACCGTCACTGTTCTCAGTGGTCCAGTCATCATAATCCGGTGCACGGACATCATGGGACTCACCATGAGATAATTTACCGCCGATACCGATTAAGAATACGGCACCCAGTTCTTTCGCGATGGCACGTTCACGACCTTTGGCATCCAGGTCCGGATAACGCGCAAGCAGCTCTTCAGAGTGAATAAAATGAATTTGGTCCGGCAGGAACGGTGTCAGACCAAATTCCTTACTTACTGCAAGTTCTGTTTCTTTTATTGTCTGATATATTTTACTCACTGTCTGCTTCAGATAAGGCAGCGTACGCTCCTTATCTGCCATCACTTTTTCCCAGTCCCACTGATCAACATAGACAGAATGGATTGGGGTTAAGCGATCCTCATCAGGACGCAACGCTTTCATGTCGGTGTACAGACCCTGACCCGGCAGAAAATCAAAACGCCCTAAGGTTTTGCGTTTCCATTTAGCCAGTGAATGCACGACTTCAAAGGTTGAGCCCGGCAATGATTTAACTTTCACCTGAACCGCTTTCTCGCTGCCGGATAAATTATCCTGAGTACCATCACCCACGCGGCTTAAGATTGGCCCCTGGACTTCAATAAGGCCCAGTTGTTTTTCCAGCAGACGTGAGAAATATGACTTCACGAAGCTGATTTGCTGCTGCTGTCGGATGAATGATTTTTCCATGATAATAATCCTTGATATGCGGAACATGTATTGCCTGTGAAATAGATTAAGCAACAGAATGGGGTATAAATTCAATATCCTTTAGCAAAAATACCCTTTGCTATTTATAAAATTCATTTTTATGATGCTAAAAATGAATTTTCGTTAATTTAAGGGGCATAAAATGGCCGAAATTTATCAGATCGACAATCTGGACCGTGACATACTTCACGCTTTAATGGCGAATGCCCGCACACCTTACGCCGAACTGGCGAAAAAGTTTGCCGTCAGTCCCGGCACCATTCATGTCCGGGTCGAGAAAATGAAACAGGCAGGTATTATCACCGGTACCCGGGTGGATATCAGTGAAAAGCAGCTGGGATTTGATGTGACCTGCTTTATCGGCATCATCCTGAAAAGTGCCAAAGATTATCCCGCTGCCCTCAAAAAACTCGATAAGCTGGATGAAGTGGTGGAAGTCTATTACACCACCGGGCAATACAGCATTTTTATAAAGGTGATGTGCAAAACAATAGAATCTTTGCAGGACGTACTTATCAACAAGATACAGAGTATTGATGAGATACAGTCCACTGAAACCCTGATCTCCTTACAGAATCCGATCATACGGACGATCCGCCCGTAAAAAAAAAATTTCTTATAACCACATTATCCACAGGTAGATCCCAGCTGTTTCACAGCGTACAATAGCCGCTCTTTACAGCAGGGGATCACCATGACCACAGTTACTCTCATCACAGGCAGTACAATGGGCAGCGCAGAATATGTCGCTGAACATGTTGCTGAAATACTGGAAAACGCCGGTTTTACCACAGATGTGCAGCACGGGCCTGAAGCGGATGACGTGCCGCAGCAGAACAGTACCTGGTTAATAGTCACCTCCACACACGGTGCCGGTGATCTCCCTGAAAATATACAGTCGTTTGCCGATGCACTGCGTGAACAGCAGCCTGATCTCAGCACTGTCCGTTACGGTGCCATCGGAATCGGCAGCAGTGAATATGACACGTTCTGTGGTGCGGTCCGTACACTGGATACCCTTCTTGCCTCTTTAGGTGCGGAAAAAATCGGTCAGTCACTCGAAATTGATATCCAGAAACACGATATTCCTGAAGATCCGGCTGAGATCTGGATCGAAGAATGGAAAAATTTACTCTGATTTGCTGATAAAAACAGCGATCAACTGTGGATAACTCGGGGATCAACTTGCGATCAACCCGTAGTTATTCACTGTATAAGATCACTCTCCGCCAGGCCCTGTGAATAAGTACCCGTTTTGACCCCAGCTTATACTGAACAGGATCAACGGTACTGCACAGGAAATGATCCTTTACAGTTTTATGATCTTTATGGGGATTTATCACTTATCCACAGAGGATCGCGATCCTAATAAAAGATCTAATAAAGAGATCTTTAAATAAAAAGATCTTTATATAATTACCTGCGTCTTTACCGCTCATGGTCAGACGGCAAGAGTTGAGTTATATTCTCTCCCCCGATGCACTACTGCATTTTGTAATGAAGGTTTAACATGTTTTATCCGGATCATTTTGACGTCATTGTTATCGGCGGTGGCCACGCCGGTACTGAAGCTGCAATGGCAGCGGCACGTATGGGCCGTCAAACACTTTTACTGACTCACAATATCGACACTCTGGGTCAGATGTCCTGCAACCCTGCTATCGGTGGGATCGGTAAAGGGCATCTGGTTAAAGAGATCGATGCACTCGGCGGATTAATGGCACATGCCACTGACCGTGCGGGTATTCAGTTCAGAACCCTGAACGCCAGCAAAGGGCCGGCAGTCCATGCCACCCGTGCTCAGGCTGACCGTGTGCTTTACCGGCTGGCCGTTCGTACTGCGCTGGAAAACCAGCCTAACCTGATGATCTTCCAGCAGCCGGTTGAAGATCTTATCGTTGAAAACGATATTGTTACCGGTGCGGTAACCCGGATGGGACTGAAATTCAGAGCCAAATCGGTGGTACTGACTGTCGGGACATTCCTGGACGGCAAAATTCATATCGGACTGGAAAACTACAGCGGCGGCCGTGCCGGTGATCCGCCGTCAGTTTCACTCTCACACCGTCTGCGGGAACTGCCGCTGCGTGTCGGACGCCTGAAAACAGGAACACCACCGCGTATTGATGCACGGACTATCGATTTTGCCCGGCTGACACCGCAATTTGGTGACAACCCGATGCCGGTATTCTCCTTCATGGGCAGTGCGGATGAACATCCGGAACAGATGCCGTGCCACATCACCTACACCAATGAAAAAACCCATGAAGTGATCCGCAATAACCTTGATCGCAGCCCGATGTATGCCGGTGTGATCGAGGGGATCGGCCCGCGATACTGCCCGTCCATTGAGGATAAAGTAATGCGGTTTGCGGATCGTAACCAGCATCAGATCTTCCTGGAGCCGGAAGGGCTGACCAGCCATGAAATTTATCCGAACGGTATCTCCACCAGCTTACCGTTTGATGTGCAGATGCAGATTGTTCACTCGATGAAAGGCATGGAAAACGCACGGATTATGCGTCCGGGCTATGCTATCGAGTATGATTTCTTTGACCCGCGCGACCTGAAACAAACCCTGGAAAGCAAATATCTGCACGGCCTGTTCTTTGCCGGACAAATCAACGGCACCACCGGTTATGAGGAAGCTGCTGCCCAGGGGCTGCTGGCCGGTCTGAACGCCGCCCGCTATTCTGCTGATCAGGAAGGCTGGTTCCCGCGCCGTGATCAGGCTTATATCGGCGTGCTGGTGGACGACCTGTGCACACTCGGCACCAAAGAGCCGTACCGGATGTTTACCTCACGGGCGGAATACCGTCTGATGCTGCGTGAAGACAACGCAGATGCCCGTCTGACGGAAAAAGGCCGTGAACTCGGACTGGTGGATGACGCCCGCTGGGCGCACTTCAGCGAAAAAATGGAGCTGATCGAGAAAGAACGTCAGCGCCTGAGAGACATCCGCGTTCATCCGCAATCCGAAAGCGTGAAAGAGATCAACGCGATCCTGAATACCCCTCTTTCCAAAGAAGCGACCGGGGAGGATCTTCTCCGCCGTCCGGAAATGGACTATAACCGCCTGATGACCCTGAGTGATTTCGCGCCGGGCGTTGATTCACCGGCCGCAGCACAGCAGGTGGAAATCCAGGTGAAATACGAGGGGTATATCTCCCGCCAGCAGGACGAAATTCAGCGCCAGCTGCGTAATGAGAACGCCACACTGCCTGTTGATCTCGATTACAAACAGGTGAGCGGACTTTCCAACGAAGTGGTGGCTAAACTGAACGACCACAAACCGACATCGATCGGTCAGGCATCGCGGATCTCCGGTATCACACCGGCCGCCATTTCGATTCTGCTGGTCTGGCTGAAAAAGCAGGGCCTCCTGCGCCGGAGTGCATAACGGATGAGTGATTTACAGCAACAACTTACCGCATTGCTGCGCAGTACGGACATCCGGCTGACCGATCAGCAGAAACAGCAGCTGACCGGTTATGTGGAGATGCTTCACAAATGGAACAAGGCCTATAACCTGACCTCTGTCCGTCAGCCGGAGCAGATGCTGGTGCGTCATATCATGGACAGCATTGTGGTGGAGCCGCATCTGACCGGCAGCCGGTTTATTGATGTCGGAACCGGTCCCGGGCTTCCCGGCGTGCCGCTGGCGATTGTCCGGCCTGAGTCTCACTTTGTCCTGCTCGACAGCCTGGGCAAGCGTGTGCGCTTCCTGAAACAGGTTCAGCATGAACTGGGGCTGACAAATATCGAACCGGTTCAGAGCCGCGTGGAAGAGTATCAGGGCAAACCATTTGACGGGGTTATCAGTCGTGCGTTTGCATCACTGGACGATATGCTCAGCTGGTGTCATCACCTGCCGGCATCCGGAACCGGACGCTTTTTTGCACTGAAAGGCAGTGTGCCGGAAGAGGAACTGACCCGGTTACCGGCCGGTATTTCTCTCGTCAGTGTCGAAAAACTGGTCGTGCCGCAACTTGATGAACAGCGTCATCTGGTGATTCTTAAGCCAAACTGAGTTTGCTGTACGTCAAAAAACAGAAATATTTTTAAGGGGACGGAGTCAGCGCATTTTCTGCACCGTCCCTTTGTTTTTCCGGAGACGAAAATAAAATGCGTAACCGGGCCGTTACAAAGTAACAACGGCTGATTGGTTACTTTCCGGCAAGTTTATCTGCGAAAAATTTTATGCCGAATCGTTTTTACGGATAACGTATTATTTCAAAATTATTTATTTTATTTAAAATTAATCTGTAAATATCAGTTAAATATTTATTTTTTTGATTAACTGATTGATTGATATTGCTATTTTTACAGCTGCTAATCGCTATAAAATGTTAATTCAACTAATGTATTTTATGTTATGTGATTTTTGTCACGTTTCAGAAATGAGTTGCACGTCGTATTCCGAGGTAGGGTAGACTCTATTTTTTGTACGATTTGTGGCGGCGGCAAAGAAATTAAATTTTTATTCACTTTTTCGCTACTTATTGATTGAAAACAATCTGGCTGCCCGTATAATTTGCACGTTTTTGTCTCTTGACACTCTCGCTCAAAGGCAGTTTTATACATCATTCAGTAAGCCTGACCCCGGAAGGTGCACACGGAGAAACTAAATGTCATGTCTGTCTCCCTTTTCAACGGAAAATTGACCAAAAAACTGTTGTTTTTGCAGTTTATGACGTTTGTTGTTCTTAGTGCGCTTTTTTGCATAAAAAGTATCGAATGGGGGGCTTCCGCGCTTGCCGGGGGAGTTGCCGCATGGATACCGAATGCGATTTTTTTGCTGATCAGTAACCGGCAGAAAGCGCATGAGGAACCGCAGTCGTACCGGATTGCATGGTTTTTTGTGGTGGGGGAAGGGTTTAAAGTTATCTTCGCGATAGCGATACTGATGATTGCTTTAGGAGTGTTTAAAGCGGCAGTTGCACCACTGGTCTTGACCTATTTAGCGGTGCTTTTCGTGCAGATTATCGCACCGGCCGTGCTAAGCGGTTAGCG
Organism: Morganella morganii; assembly: GCF_019242955.1. Lineage (GTDB taxonomy): Bacteria > Pseudomonadota > Gammaproteobacteria > Enterobacterales > Enterobacteriaceae > Morganella > Morganella sibonii. The sequence continues at coordinate 29,745 of NZ_CP066129.1, read as the reverse complement.
GTTTTAACAACAAAGGGTAAGAGGCATCATGTCTGCATCAGGAGAAAGTTTAACCACAAAAGAGTATATCGGTGGCCATCTGAATAACCTTCAGCTGGACCTGAATACTTTCGAGTTGGTCAATCCCCATGCGAACGCGACTCCATCTTTTTGGACGCTGAACATTGACTCCCTTTTCTTCTCAGTCGTATTAGGTATTTTCTTTTTATGGCTTTTCAGAAGGGTGGCAAAGAAAGCGACAAGTGGCGTTCCCGGGAAATTTCAGACTGCGGTAGAAATGCTTATCGGCTTCGTTGACAGCAACGTCCGTGATATGTATCACGGCAAGAGCAAGGTTATTGCACCTCTCGCATTAACTGTGTTCGTGTGGGTGCTGCTGATGAACGCACTGGACTTATTACCAATCGACTTCATTCCGTATATCGGTGAACACATCCTCGGTTTACCTGCGCTGCGTATCGTTCCGACCGCAGACGTAAGTATCACACTGTCGATGGCGATTGGTGTATTCGTTCTTATCCTCTTTTACAGCTTCAAGATGAAAGGCGTGAAAGGATTTGCAAAAGAGCTGACATTACAGCCTTTTAACCATCCGTTATTCATTCCTGTCAACCTGATTCTGGAAGGGGTAAGCCTGCTGTCAAAACCTGTTTCCCTCGGTCTGCGACTGTTTGGGAACATGTATGCAGGTGAGCTGATCTTCATTCTTATTGCAGGTCTGCTACCGTGGTGGTCACAATGGTTACTGAGCCTTCCGTGGGCGATTTTCCACATACTGATTATTACGTTACAAGCCTTTATTTTCATGGTTCTGACGATCGTCTATCTGTCGATGGCGTCTGAAGAGCATTAATTTTATTATCAATAACTGTGATTTAACTGAAACAAACTGGAGACTGTCATGGAAAACCTGAATATGGATCTGCTGTACATGGCTGCCGCTGTAATGATGGGCCTGGCGGCTATCGGTGCTGCGATCGGTATCGGCATCCTCGGTGGGAAATTTTTAGAAGGCGCTGCACGCCAGCCGGATTTAATCCCTCTGCTGCGTACTCAGTTCTTCATCGTAATGGGTCTGGTTGACGCCATCCCGATGATCGCTGTAGGTCTGGGCTTGTATGTAATGTTTGCGGTTGCGTAGTGATACGGCCACTCCCGGATATTTACATCAACTCAATTAGATAAAGAGGTATTGTGCTGTGAATCTTAACGCAACAATCCTCGGCCAGGCCATCGCGTTTGTCCTGTTTGTTTTGTTCTGTATGAAGTATGTATGGCCACCGATCATGGCGGCCATTGAAAAACGTCAGAAAGAAATTGCTGACGGTTTATCTTCCGCAGAACGTGCTAAAAAGGACCTGGACTTAGCGCAAGCCAATGCGACCGACCAAATGAAAAAAGCGAAAGCGGAAGCATCTGCCCTGATCGATCAAGCGAATAAACAACGCGCTCAGATCATCGATGAGGCAAAAGCAGAAGCGGAAGTTGAGCGTAGCAAAATCGTAGCACAGGCGCAGGCGGAAATTGACGCCGAACGCAAACGTGCTCGCGAAGAGTTACGTAAACAGGTCGCCATTTTAGCTGTCGCGGGTGCCGAGAAAATTATTGAACGTTCCGTGGATGAAGCTGCTAACAGCGACATCGTTGATAAACTTGTCGCTGAACTGTAAGGAGGATGGGGCATGTCAGAAATCGTTACTGTAGCTCGCCCCTACGCCAAAGCAGCTTTTGACTTTGCTGTGGAAAACCAGGCCGTTGAAAAATGGCAGAACATGCTGGCATTTACCGCTGAAGTGACTCGCAATGAGCAGATCGAAGATCTGATTTCCGGTTCTTTTGCTCCGGAAACCCTGGCTCAGGCGTTTATCACTGTTTGCGGTGAGCAGATTGACGAGCATGTGCAGAACCTGGTTCGTATCATGGCTGAGAATGGTCGCTTAGTGACCCTGCCGGAAGTTAGCCGTCAGTTCGCAACATTGCGGGCTGCGCTGGAGTCAACTGTTGAGGTTGAAGTCACTTCAGCCGGCGAACTCAATGAACAGCAGCTGGCGAAAATTTCTGCAGCGATGGAAAAACGTCTGTCACGCAAAGTTAAGCTGAATTGCAAAATTGATAAGTCAGTTATCGCGGGGTTTGTATTGCGCGCCGGTGACCTTGTCATCGACAACAGCATTCGCAATCGACTCGAGCGTCTAACCGACGTCTTGCAGTCTTAAGGGGACTGGAGCATATGCAACTGAATTCCACCGAAATCAGCGAACTGATCAAGCAGCGCATTGCTCAGTTCAATGTCGTGAGTGAAGCTCACAACGAAGGTACGATTGTTTCCGTCAACGACGGTATCATTCGTATCCACGGTTTAGCCGAAGTTATGCAGGGTGAGATGATCTCTCTGCCGGGCAACCGTTATGCTATCGCACTGAACCTGGAGCGCGACTCTGTTGGTGCGGTTGTGATGGGTCCTTATGCCGACCTGGCAGAAGGCATGAAAGTAAAATGTACCGGCCGTATTCTGGAAGTGCCGGTTGGCCGTGGCCTGTTAGGCCGTGTGGTCAACACCCTGGGTGAGCCTATCGATGGTAAAGGCCAGGTTGAGCACGATGGTTTCTCACCTGTCGAAGTTATCGCACCGGGTGTTATCGACCGTCAGTCCGTTGATCAGCCTGTACAGACCGGTTATAAGTCTGTCGATGCGATGATTCCAATCGGCCGTGGTCAGCGTGAGCTGGTCATCGGTGACCGTCAGACCGGTAAAACCGCACTGGCAATCGATGCAATCATCAACCAGCGCGATTCCGGCATCAAATGTATTTACGTCGCAATTGGTCAGAAAGCGTCCACTATTGCTAACGTTGTCCGTAAATTAGAAGAGCACAATGCGCTGGCCAACACGATTGTTGTGGTCGCGAGTGCGTCTGAATCTGCGGCACTGCAATATCTGGCTCCGTATTCCGGTTGTGCAATGGGTGAATACTTCCGTGACCGCGGTGAAGACGCGTTAATCATTTATGATGACCTGTCAAAACAAGCGGTTGCTTACCGTCAGATCTCCCTGCTGCTCCGTCGTCCGCCGGGACGTGAAGCATATCCCGGTGACGTTTTCTATCTGCACTCCCGTCTGCTGGAGCGTGCTGCGCGTGTTAACGCGGAATATGTGGAAGCGTTCACCAAGGGTGAAGTGAAAGGTAAAACCGGTTCTCTGACCGCGCTGCCAATCATTGAAACTCAGGCAGGGGACGTATCAGCGTTCGTTCCGACAAACGTTATCTCCATCACTGATGGTCAGATCTTCCTGGAATCTGCGCTGTTCAACGCCGGTATCCGTCCTGCGGTTAACCCGGGGATCTCCGTATCCCGTGTGGGTGGTGCAGCACAGACCAAGATCATGAAAAAACTGTCCGGTGGTATCCGTACCGCTCTGGCACAGTATCGTGAACTGGCGGCGTTCTCACAGTTCGCATCTGACCTTGATGATGCAACCCGTAAACAACTTGACCACGGTCAGAAAGTTACCGAGTTGCTGAAACAGAAACAGTATGCACCAATGTCAGTGGCACAACAGTCTCTGTCACTGTATGCAGCTGAGCGTGGTTACCTGGAAGATATCGAAATTTCGAAAGTCGTGCCGTTTGAAGCTGCTCTGATTGGCTATGCCACTCGTGAACATGCTGATCTTCTGAAAGAAATCGACCAGACGGGTAGCTATAACGATGATATCGAAGCGAAGTTGAAAAACGTGCTCGATACCTTCAAGGCGACTCAGTCCTGGTAATACTAAACGGCCTGTGTGAACAGTACAGGCCGTCTGGTTCATGAGGAGAGCAAATGGCCGGCGCAAAAGAGATACGTTCTAAGATCGCCAGCGTACAAAATACGCAGAAGATCACTAAAGCGATGGAAATGGTCGCGGCGTCCAAAATGCGTAAAACGCAGGACCGCATGGCGGCCAGCCGTCCTTATGCAGAGACCATCCGCAGTGTGATTGGTCACATTGCGTTAGGTAATCTGGAATATAAACATCCATACCTCGAAGAACGCGAGGTTAAGCGTGTCGGGTACCTGGTTGTTTCTACCGACCGTGGTTTGTGTGGTGGCTTGAACATTAACCTGTTCAAGAAGCTGATTGTCGAAATGAAAGATTGGTCTGACAAAGGTGTTCAGATTGATCTGGCACTTATCGGGTCCAAAGCAGCGTCATTCTTTGCCTCTGTGGGCGGTAATGTGGTTGCTCAGGTTAACGGCATGGGTGATGAACCTTCGCTGGCTGACCTTATCGGTTCGGTAAAAGTCATGCTTCAGGCCTACGACGAAGGTCGTCTTGACAAGCTGTACATTGTAACTAACCGGTTTGTGAATACCATGTCTCAGGTTCCGACCATTGTTCAGGTTCTGCCGTTACCGCCAAGCGATGACGAAAACCTGAAGAAGAAAACCTGGGATTATTTATACGAACCTGATCCTAAAGCGTTACTGGATTCCCTTTTACGGCGCTACATCGAAGCGCTGGTATACCAGGGCGTTGTGGAAAACCTGGCCAGTGAGCAGGCCGCGCGTATGGTTGCAATGAAAGCTGCAACTGATAACGGCGGTAACATGATCAAAGAGCTGAATTTAGTTTACAACAAAGCGCGTCAGGCAAGCATTACACAAGAACTCACCGAGATTGTGTCCGGTGCTGCCGCGGTTTAACACCCGGGTTTTACGAATTACGTAGAGGATTCAAGATGGCTACTGGAAAAATCATCCAGGTTATCGGCGCCGTTGTGGACGTCGAATTTCCTCAGGATGCAGTACCGAAAGTGTACGATGCGCTTGAGGTAAAAAATGGTAATGAAAAACTGGTGCTGGAAGTTCAGCAGCAGTTAGGCGGCGGGGTTGTCCGTTGTATCGCTATGGGTACATCTGACGGTCTGAGCCGTAATCTGGAAGTAACCGATTTAGGCCACCCGATCGAAGTCCCTGTCGGCGTGAAAACCTTAGGACGTATCATGAACGTTCTGGGTGATCCGATCGATATGAAAGGTGACATCGGCGCAGAAGAAAAATGGTCTATTCACCGTGCTGCACCAACATACGAAGAACTGTCTAACTCCCAGGAACTGCTGGAAACAGGTATCAAAGTAATGGACCTGATCTGCCCGTTCGCGAAGGGTGGTAAAGTCGGTCTGTTCGGTGGTGCGGGTGTGGGTAAAACCGTAAACATGATGGAACTGATCCGTAACATCGCGATCGAGCACTCCGGTTACTCTGTATTCGCAGGGGTGGGTGAGCGTACACGTGAAGGTAACGACTTCTATCATGAAATGACTGACTCCAACGTTCTGGACAAAGTATCACTCGTGTACGGCCAGATGAACGAGCCACCGGGAAACCGTCTGCGCGTTGCACTGACCGGTCTGACCATGGCGGAAAAATTCCGTGATGAAGGCCGTGACGTACTGCTGTTCGTTGATAACATCTACCGTTATACCCTGGCCGGTACTGAAGTATCCGCGCTGTTAGGCCGTATGCCTTCAGCGGTAGGTTACCAGCCGACACTGGCGGAAGAAATGGGTGTGCTTCAGGAACGTATCACATCGACCAAAACAGGCTCTATCACGTCTGTACAGGCCGTTTACGTCCCTGCGGATGACTTAACTGACCCATCTCCTGCAACCACGTTCGCCCACCTTGATGCGACCGTTGTTCTGAGCCGTCAGATTGCGTCTCTGGGTATTTACCCTGCGGTTGACCCGCTGGATTCCACCAGCCGTCAGCTTGACCCGCTCGTTGTTGGTCAGGAGCACTACGATGTTGCCCGTGGCGTACAGTCAATCCTCCAGCGTTATCAGGAACTGAAAGATATCATCGCAATCCTCGGGATGGATGAGCTGTCAGAAGAAGATAAACTGGTTGTTGCCCGTGCCCGTAAAATCCAGCGCTTCCTGTCTCAGCCGTTCTTCGTGGCAGAAGTCTTCACCGGTTCACCGGGTAAGTTCGTTTCCCTGAAAGACACAATCCGTGGCTTTAAAGGTATTCTGGAAGGTGATTACGACCATCTGCCGGAGCAGGCGTTCTACATGGTTGGTACCATCGAAGAAGCTGTGGAAAAAGCGAAGAAGATTTAATCCGGTTGACAGGAGGCTGATATGTCTGCAATGACGTTTCACCTGACGGTAGTAAGTGCCGAGAAACAACTGTTTAAGGGCTTAGTCCAGAAGATTCAGGTGACAGGCAGTGAAGGTGAGCTGGGTATTTACCCGATGCATACCCCGCTGCTGACTGCCATAAAACCGGGCATGGTACGGATTGTTAAGCAATTTGGTGAAGAAGAGCTGATCTACCTTTCAGGCGGAATGCTCGAAGTACAGCCAAACGGCGTTATCGTACTTGCGGACACGGCTATCCGTGCAAATGATCTGGATGCTGCACTGGCGATGGAATCAAAACGCCGCGCAGAAGAAAACATCCGGAAAGCACATGGTGACGTGGATTATGCTCAGGCATCAGCCGAACTGGCAAAAGCAATTGCAAAATTACGTGTAATTGACGAATTAGCCAAGAAGATGATGTAACCGAGGCAGTTAAAATATGAAAGCCAGTCAGTATCTGCTGACTGGCTTTTTTGCGTTGCGAAATATGTGGTATTTTCGTGTGTAAACAGGTTTACTTGGCACTCTAAAAGAGGAGCGATCAGATTTCTTATGTCTACGAATGCTAAAAGTGTGGTAATTCTCGCTGCGGGTAAAGGTACCCGGATGTACTCCGCGCTGCCGAAGGTGTTACATCACCTGGCAGGCAAACCGATGGTTCAGCATGTGATTGATACAGCCCTTTCGCTGGGCGCACAGAACGTGCATCTGGTTTACGGACACGGCGGTGATTTATTACAGAATACGCTGTCGGATCAGAATCTGAACTGGGTGTTACAGGCTGAACAGCTGGGAACCGGGCATGCGATGCAGCAGGCTGCACCTCACTTTGCCGATGACGAAGATATTCTGATGCTGTACGGCGATGTTCCGCTGATTGCGGCTGAAACCCTGGAGCGCCTGATGGCGGTCAAACCGGAAGGAGGGATTGGTCTGCTGACGGTGATCCTGGATAACCCGGCGGGTTACGGACGTATTATCCGCGAAAACGGTCAGGTGACCGGGATAATCGAACAGAAAGATGCCTCTGAAGAACAGCAGAAAATCAACGAAATCAACACCGGTATTCTGGTGGCCAACGGCGGTGATCTCAAACGCTGGTTAGCAAAACTGAATAACAATAATGCGCAGGGTGAATTTTATATCACCGATATTATTGCTATTGCGCATCAGGAAGGGCGTCGTATTGAGACTGCTCATCCGGAAAAACTGAGTGAAATGGAAGGGGTGAATAACCGCCTTCAGCTTGCGGCGCTGGAGCGTATTTATCAGCGTGAACAGGCGGATCGTCTGTTACTCGAAGGTGTCATGATCCTCGATCCGGCGCGTTTTGATCTGCGCGGCACCCTGACACACGGTAAAGATGTCATCATCGACGTGAATGTTATTATCGAAGGGGATGTGACCCTCGGGGATAATGTGGTGATTGGCGCCGGTTGTGTGCTGAAAGACTGTGTTATCGGTGACGGCTCTGTGCTCAGCCCGTATACCGTGGTTGAATCATCTGAAATGGCACGTGACTGTACTGTCGGGCCGTTTGCCCGTCTGCGTCCGGGCTCTGTGCTGGCGGATAAAGCCCATGTCGGCAACTTCGTGGAAATGAAGAAAGCGACACTCGGCACCGGCTCCAAAGCCGGGCACCTCAGCTATCTGGGGGATGCGGAAATCGGCAATGATGTGAATATCGGTGCCGGAACCATCACCTGTAATTATGATGGTGCGAACAAATTTAAAACGGTAATCGGCGATGATGTTTTTGTCGGCTCTGATACCCAGCTGGTGGCGCCTGTCACTATCGGGAAAGGTGCGACTGTCGGTGCCGGCACGACCGTAACCAAAGATGTGGGTGAGAATGAACTGGTGATAAGCCGGGTCAGACAAACCCAGATTGCCGGCTGGAAACGTCCGGTAAAAATGAAGAAGTAAATACAATAATAACCCCATATCTACACAGCCCGGGGACACGGCAACGCCGTAAAAACAATCAGGCAGGACATCGTTAAATCAGGAATTTACAACTATGTGTGGAATTGTTGGTGCAGTAGCACAACGTGATATCGCTGAAATTCTGTTAGAAGGGCTTCGTCGTCTGGAATACCGCGGATATGACTCTGCCGGTATGGCGGTTGTGGACAGCGAAGGACATCTGACACGTCTGCGTGAAGTCGGCAAAGTAAAAATGCTGGCGGAAGAAGCAGAAAAAACGCCGGTTTCCGGCGGCACCGGTATCGCGCACACACGCTGGGCAACGCATGGCGAACCGCTGGAACGTAACGCGCACCCGCATGTTTCCGGGACTATCGCCGTTGTTCATAACGGTATTATTGAAAACTACAGTGAATTACGGGAAATACTGAAAGGCCGCGGCTATCAGTTCACTTCCGATACGGACACTGAAGTTATCGCTCATCTGGTAAACCATGAGCTTTCTCAGGGCGGTACACTGCGTGAAGCTGTGCAGCGTGCTATTCCGCAGCTGCGCGGTGCTTACGGTACGGTGATTATGGATTCCCGCACACCGGAACTGCTGGTTGCTGCCCGTTCAGGCAGTCCGCTGGTGGTTGGTCTGGGTGTCGGTGAAAACTTCCTCGCCTCTGATCAACTGGCGCTGCTGCCGGTGACCCGCCGCTTTATCTACCTGGAAGAAGGGGATATCGTCGAAATCACCCGCCGTCATGTGCATATTTTTGACTGCAATGGTGATGCCGCAGAACGTGATGTGATTGAATCCAACGTTCAGTATGATGCCGGTGATAAAGGTATCTACCGCCATTATATGCAGAAAGAGATCTATGAGCAGCCGCTGGCCATTAAAAACACGATGGAAGGGCGTCTGCGCAATGAAACGGTTGAGTTCAGCGAACTGGGTGAAAAAGCCCGTGATGTGCTGTCCGGTATCGAGCATATCCAGATTGTTGCCTGTGGTACGTCATTCAACGCCGGGATGGTATCCCGTTACTGGTTTGAAGCACTGGCGGGTATTCCATGTGATGTCGAAATCGCTTCTGAATTCCGTTACCGTAAACCGGCCTGCCGCAAGAACAGCCTGCTGATCACGATTTCACAATCCGGTGAAACCGCAGATACCCTGGCTGCGCTGCGTCTGGGTAAAGAATTGGGTTATCTGACTTCCCTGGCTATCTGTAACGTTGCCGGTTCATCGCTGGTACGTGAATCTGATTTTGCTGTGATGACCAAAGCCGGAACCGAAATAGGTGTGGCTTCCACCAAGGCGTTTACCACTCAGCTGACTGTTCTGCTGATGCTGGTGGCTTACCTCGGTCGTCTGAAAGGCAAAGGTGAGGAACTGGAGCACAGCATTGTGACTGCGCTGCATGCTCTGCCGAGCCGCATCGAAAGCATGCTGTCCCAGGACAAAGTCATCGAGCAACTGGCGGAAGATTTCTCTGACAAGAGCCACGCACTGTTCCTCGGACGCGGCGATCAGTTCCCGATCGCCGTGGAAGGCGCGCTGAAACTTAAAGAGATTTCGTATATCCACGCAGAAGCCTATGCAGCCGGTGAATTAAAACACGGCCCGCTGGCTCTGATTGATGCGGATATGCCGGTTATTATTGTGGCACCGAACAACGAACTGCTGGAAAAACTGAAATCCAATATTGAAGAAGTCCGTGCCCGTGGTGGTCTGCTGTATGTCTTCGCGGATAAAGACGCCGGTTTCAGTGACAGCGAAAATATGAAAATTATTCCGCTGCCGTATGTGGAAGAGCTTATTGCCCCAATCTTCTACACCATCCCGTTACAACTGCTTTCCTATCACGTCGCCTTAATTAAAGGCACCGATGTGGATCAGCCGCGTAACCTGGCGAAATCAGTGACGGTGGAATAAACCGGAGTCTGATTTAGTTTCAGAGAATTAAAGATTCAGGCCCGGAGCGCATCGCTGTGATGCACTCCGGCTTTTTTTTACCCGGGTATTTCCATTGTTAAGAAAAACAACATCATTATTTGACCAATAATCATATTTGTAAACTAAATGTGATTAAGTTCACTTACTTATCAGTAATAAAATTTGAATTTACCCTGTTAATAATCAATTATATAGAAAGATAAAACAAAAAGTAAATTAAGATTCATTAACTAAAAATATCGCAAAATTCAAATTATGGAGTGAATTATGCTTAAAAACATCAGTGTAAGAACGGTTATTATTGTATTTCTTATCTGTAATTTCACTACAATTAATATTATATTTCTGTTACCCCTGTCAGCATTGATCAAATTAGTGATGCTTAATATTGTCAGTGTTTTTACGTTTGTCTGCTCATGGCTTTACATCACGAAGTATCTGGTGATGCCTATCAACGCGGTGAAAAAAAGTATTGATGAGGTCAATGCCGGTAACTTATCAGTACGGATACCGGTATTTGGTAATAACTGTCCCGGACGCCTGATCCCGGGGGTGAACCAGCTGGCGGAAAGCCTTTCTCTGCTGGTCAGGGAGATCCGCAACTCATCGGATTCGGCATCCGGGTTATCTGAACAACTGGCAATGCGCAGTTTTGAACTGTCCGCCAAGACAGAGCAGCAATCAGCCATGCTGGTGGAAACGGCAGCCAATATGGAAGAAATTGCCGCCGGAACAAAAAACAATGCAGAAAATACCGTTCTGATCAGTGAGCACGCGCAGGAAGCAACCCTGTTTGCAGGACATGGCGGCAAGCTGATGGAGGAAGTTGCCACCAATATGCATTCTATTAATGAGTGCACCAATAAGATGACTGAAATCATCACCCTTATTGATTCCATTGCCTTCCAGACCAATATTCTGGCCCTGAATGCGGCAGTAGAAGCGGCCCGTGCCGGTGAGCACGGCAGAGGGTTTACTGTGGTTGCCGGTGAAGTCAGAAATCTGGCTCACCGCAGTTCGGAATCCGCAAAAAATATTAAATCACTGATTTCATTAACAACAGATAATGTGAAGCAGGGCGAGGAGATTGTTCACCGCGCCGAAGTGAATATGAATAAGATTGTTGAGGGGGCGGAGCGGGTAAACGGCCTGATGGCGCAGATCTCTGTTTCCACACAGCAGCAGCAACAGGGGATTGAGCAGATAGCAACGGCCCTTTCCGAGCTGGAACAGGCAACTCAGGGCAGTGTGATGATCGCCGATGAGCTTGCCGGTTCTTCTGATGCACTTAAGGTTCAGGTTGCGGATTTACAGTCACGGACACGGGATTTCCGCCTGACAGATCATGCCGCTGCTCAGCCGCACAGCAAACCGGTATTAAATACCGGCAAACGGGCAGCGCGGTTTGCCGCATCTGCTCAGGCATGATTACCGAAGACCTGTATTGCCTGCTGCAGCCGTGAGGCCCGCCGCGTCAGTTCAGAGGTGGCGCCGGTAACATTATTGACCATTTCAGTATTGTTGCCGGTCATGGTGCCGATACGGGCGACAGATTCATTGATAAGCTCCAGCGCCTGAGTCTGTTCTTTGGTGGCAAGGCCGATTTCATTGATCATGGATGACATTTTCAGCACATCGGTGACCATTTCCCCGAGCTGGGTTTCAGTCTGCTCTGCGATTGTCACACCTGTACGGACATTGGCCGCATTTTTCTCAATCAGGGTTTTTATCTCTTTGGCGGCAGAGGCGGAATGCAGTGCGAGGTTGCGTACCTCTGCAGCCACCACAGAAAATCCCCGTCCGGCATCTCCGGCACGGGCGGCTTCCACCGAGGCATTCAGAGCCAGAATATTGGTCTGAAAAGCAATACGGTCAATCACACCGATGATATCGACAATATGATTATTGTCTGCAGAAATGGTATGCATCATATCGATCGTTTTCTGCATGGTTTCGTTGCTTTGTGTCGCACTGTTACTCGCATTACCGGCGATATTCATAGTCAGATAGACACTTTCGGCCGTCTGCTGCACCGCACTGCTGATCTCCTCAATAGCAACGGCAGTTTGCTGCAAATGGGCGGATGCTTCTTCTGAACGGGTATGCAGCGCAGTCGTTTCCTGTGAAACCCGCTGATTGATAGCTTTGATCCCGGCAACCTGGGTGCTGACGTCATCCACCAGCGAATTCAGGTTAAGCCCTGACTGATTCACCATGCGCATCAGCAGGCCGATTTCATCCACTCTGTCCATGTGTACCGGGGCCGGTTTACGGCCGGAAACGACTTTTTTCATCTGTGACAGAAGTAATTTAACCGGCAGAGAAACGTGTGACTGAAGATAAAGCGATAACAGAATAAACAGAGTCACTACGCCACCCGCCTGAATAAACGGATTTAACGGTGAAAATAACAGAGCCAGCGTTAATAACATGACACTTAATAAGGAATAATTGATCCGCTTTCCGACCGGCAGCCATTTCATTAATGATAAAAATGCCAGTTTGCCTTTGCGGATAATAACGCCTTTAAAAAGACGGTATCCGTTTAGTTTATTATTCTTTAACCGGCTGTAAAGTGATGCGCTTTTTTTTATTTCATCGCGGGATGGTACTGTACGGACAGAAATATAGCCGGTTAATTTTTTATCGTGCCATACCGGGGTGACATTTGCTCTTACCCAGTAATGGTCGCCGTTACGACAGCGGTTCTTGATAATACCTGTCCAGCTGTCACCCTGTTGCAGGGTATACCACATATCAGCAAAGGCAGCCGGTGGCATATCCGGATGACGGATAATATTATGAGGTTGTCCGGTTAGCTGCCCTTCCTCAAATCCGCTTGCTGTAATAAATGCAGAGTTTGCATAGGTTATATGGCTTTGAGTGTCAGTGGTTGACATTAATATTGCATTATCGTTAAGCGAATACTCATGCTGTGTGACAGGCATGTTGTTTTTCATGATAACCCCGGGATAATGTGAAACAATTAAAAAGAGTCCTCCGCACTGTAAGAAGACAGCACGGAATAGGTTATTTTATTTTTGCGGTAATATATTCTCAAATGACCGGGAAATATATGACTTTTTTTTAAAAATTATTTTTTGTCATTGAAATGAAATAATTTAAGAGATACTTAATTGTTGCATCAATATTGCTGGTATTCTTTTTTATTGATGTGACAACATGTTTTATGTTATTTGTTGTTTATATCTGATAGGTTATTTTAATATAAATAAATCTCAGTTTCGGAAATGTAAAATCATTACTTAACCGTAATTTTTGGCGGAGACAATAGCGCCGCTTTTTACGTGCAATGTGTACCGGTCATCTGGCCGGATGATCCGGAATGTAGCGCAGCGTTACCTCTGTAATGTTCAGAGAGTCCGGCAGGGCAATACGGTAGGTGCAGAACACTTTTCTCAGATTCATATCCACAACAATGGTGTCGAGCTGTAAATTTTTCGGGATAGAAAACCCGAGGCCGGAGCCGATAAAAACAAACAGATTTTCCACCGGAACATAAAACAGGACATGCTGGCGCTCAATCTCGGTTGCGGATACCAGACCAAACAGTTTCAGCGGGAGTTTATTACCGGCTTTAAGATGGGGGATCTGCAGCGTCGGGTGTGCGCCACACCAGTAATTGATATTATCCGGCATCTGTGACGGCGGGTTCTGATGGTAATCGCCGGCATATTCCGCACGCCCCTGCCAGGTCCGGCCAAAAAAGCCGAAACCGTCCGGCCGGAGTATCTGACTGATATGCTGTGCCGGGATATCCGGGGATTCTATCTGATGCGCCGGTAACTGTGTTTTATCACTCCCCGCCAGAAATTCTGCCGGATACCAGCCCATACCAATCGGATTTGCCGGAGAAGTAAAAACAGTATCACCGGCATTGTATGTACCACCGGAGGCATGCTCATAGCGGATATTAAGATAACTGATGGGCTCAGGCTCTGTCAGAAACCATTCATTGCCCTCTTTTACCCAGTTACGGGTACCGAATATACGCAGGGCTTTCTGATATTTTCCTATCTGAATCCCCACATCAAAAACCGGAACCGGATTATTTTCCGGTACAAACGCAGTGGCGTTAATGACAATATCCGTTTTTGGTTTATAGGGTGCCAAATCATTTTCATATTCAATGCTGGCATCAATCATTTCACTGTAGCTGATATCTGTATAATTCAGCGGGGACTGTTCAGGAGAAATAATAAGCTGACTCTGACCATTACGGGTATTTATCCGGATATCATAAGTGATACGTGATGCAACAACATGAAATTTATCATGATGCGGGTTATAACAGTCATAATTCAGTGCCGGAAAAATAGTATGATTGATGAAATTCATTATCCACTCACCTATGATATATAATAATCACAAGAATACGTAATTTAACACGGACTGATATAATACAGAGAAAACAGAATGATATTCTATGTATAAATACGGTACGTTGCAGATTCAGCCGGCTTTTAATACAGATAATCTAACCTTTTTCCGGGATAAATAAGATAAGAGTTAGCCTATATTATTTTTAATATTTACCGCCTGTATCCGCAGGCGGTAAATATATGCCGGTCAGCCGGAAAAATTCAGACAGGCTGCTCCTCTGGCACCGCCGGAATCCCCGTAACGGGCCTTATGAATGCCGGGCAGTGAGGCAACACCGTAGAGGTACTGCGGCAGGTATTCCGGCAGCAGGCGGTAAATTTCCTCGAATTGTGATAATCCACCGCCGATCACGAGTAAATCAGGATCAAAAACACTCAGTACATTCCCCAGATAGTGCGCGAGCAGTGACATATAGCGTTCAACGTGCAGTTTTGCATGATGATCACTGTTGTAGTAACGGGTGATAATATCAACCGCACTGAGTTTTTCACCGTAAAATGCCGTAAAAATCCGCTCAAATCCCGGGCCGGAAAGATAGGTTTCAAAGCAACCGGTTTTTCCGCAGCCGCAGAGAGTCTCCGGAACCTGATGCCCGAGAAGTTTGTCACCTTCCAGGGTCATATTAATATGACCGATCTCTCCGGCAATCCCGTTTTTCCCCGGCAACACCGTGCCGTTAATCACAAAGCCGCCGCCGACACCGGTACCGAGGATCAGTCCCAGTACTGTCGGATAGTGGCGGAATGCCGGGTCCCAGGCTTCGGAGAGAGCAAAACAGTTGGCGTCATTTTCAATTTTTACCGGACGCTGCAGTATCGTTTCCAGGTCATGGCGCAGAGGCTGATACTGCGCGGCGGGCACATTGGTGGTAAATACGGTTCCTTTTTCATGATTCACAATACCCGGAACACCGATACCGATTTTTCCTTTACAGCCAAGTTCGGTATCCGCCTGTTCTGTCAGTTGCCGGAATGCTTCAAGCAGCGCGGCATAGCTCTCTTTGGGGGTCGCGATGCGTTTTTGCCAGACCGGCTCCAGTGCTTCATTAAAAACGGCAAGCTCAATTTTTGTCCCGCCCATATCAAAACCGTAATACATGATGATTCCGCCCTGTTCTGATCACTGTGGTGTTATCTCCAGCATAAAGCACCGGAGGCCGGATGAGAACCCGCAGCCTGATATAAGTCCGGCTTCTGAACAGCGGGGGATCATCAATAAATTCACTTGCACCGTTATTCATATTTTGTCAGGTTAAGAGTATTGCAAACGCAGTTCAGATGAGAATAAAAGGAAACATCACGATGAAAAATGTGGGATTTGTCGGCTGGCGCGGGATGGTGGGGTCTGTGCTGATGCAGCGCATGACAGAAGAGCGGGATTTTGACGGTATCCGTCCGGTGTTTTTCTCAACCTCGCAGAGCGGCGGGGAAGCGCCGTCATTCGGCGGACACCGCAGTACGTTACAGGACGCCTTTGATATTGATGCATTGCGTGCACTGGATATTATTATCAGCTGCCAGGGCGGTGATTACACCAATGATGTCTATCCTAAGCTGCGTGAGAGCGGCTGGGACGGTTACTGGATTGATGCGGCATCGGCTCTGCGGATGAATGATGACGCTATTATTATTCTCGACCCGGTTAACGGTAAGCATATAGAAGAGGGACTGAACCGCGGCATTAAAACATTTGTCGGCGGTAACTGTACAGTCAGTCTGATGCTGATGTCTCTGGGTGGTTTGTTTGAGGCGGATCTGGTGGAGTGGGCTTCTGTGGCAACCTACCAGGCTGCATCCGGTGCCGGTGCCCGTCATATGCGCGAGCTGCTGGTACAGATGGGTGCACTGAATGCGCATGTGGTGAAAGAGTTGCAGGACCCGGCTTCCGCAATCCTGGATATTGAACGCAAAGTGACTGAATTTACCCGCAGCGGTGCATTACCGGCGGAACAGTTCGGCGTACCGCTGGCCGGAAGCCTGATCCCGTGGATTGATAAGCAGCTGGATAACGGCCAGAGTCGTGAAGAGTGGAAAGGTCAGGCGGAAACCAACAAAATCCTGTCACGCGGTCAGAATATTATCCCGGTGGACGGTTTGTGCGTCCGTATCGGGGCACTGCGCTGCCACAGCCAGGCATTCACCCTGAAACTGAAAAAAGATCTGCCGGTTGCAGAGATTGAGTCTTTACTGGCTGCCCATAACGAGTGGGTACGGGTTGTACCGAATGATCGTGATATCTCCGTGCGTGAGCTGACGCCGGCGGCGGTTACCGGCACTCTGAAAACGCCGGTAGGGCGCATCCGTAAACTGAATATGGGGCCGGATTATATCTCGGCATTTACTGTGGGTGATCAGCTTCTGTGGGGAGCCGCAGAGCCATTACGCAGAATGCTGAATATTTTATTGAAATAACGATAATATTTTAGTTAGATGTAAAATAATGGACTCATGTGCTGATTTTTCCACATGAGTCATTTTTTTTGTTTGTGTTTTGGTTTTTTATCAGTATCAGTATCTTCTGACGGTCTGAACCGGTTAAACAGAGGGATGCCGGTGTTTCCTGTGACCGTAAAATATACATCAGGTCTATATTGCCGGGATTCGTGGTGTATCCGGGTTTATTGTTTGTTATTTGCATAAAATAATCCGGTAACATTCCGCTCCGGATCCTTTTTTATTTTATTGTTAAAACGGTATACGTAATTTGTTGTATATGCCGGATACCGCTTTATCACGGATAGTTATTTTTTCTTAAAATTAATATTCGGGTCATCAGTGAAACCGCCTGACTTAGCGTTTATATTTAGCGGTATGTTTTAAATGTCCCGCTGTATCTGTATCTTTCCTGATTTTTTATCTGTGGTTTCCGGTCATGTAAAAATGGCTTGATTCGGGTAAGAAAAAAAGACACTGATTTATGATCCTCCGCACTGCCCGGTTTTTCCTGTCATTCATTCTTCTTCCGTTAATTTTATCCTGTTCAGTTCTTATATATACACGTCTGTGTTTCACAAAACAGTAACAAAACAAATAAATATTTCTTCTGTGTTTGTGGTGTTTTTTATCAGGGTGATTTATTTGGATTTATCATAATAAAAAATGAATCATATAAGAAATTATAATTTCTGACCTGTTTTATGGATTTGAGTGTTGTGTGTTTTATAAGCTAATATACGTAGGTTGCTTCGGTAATCACATGGTTTCAGCTGATATTATCTTTTTTTACCGCAATCAGCCATGAATAACCGCATAGCATCATTAGTTTATTTTAACTATCAATAAGTAGTCCGAGAAGGAGGTTGTATGTCTCTTCATGCTGTGAAAGGTAATAATAGTTCAGAATTTATTGATATTTACGCATCAACAGACTCGGATGCAAAACTCCCTAAATACAAAATGCCGGAAGACAGCAGTGACCCGCGAATTATTTACAGCGTGGTCCGGGATGAACTGCTGCTGGATGGTAATTCCCGTCAGAACCTGGCGACATTCTGTACAACCTGGGTTGAGGATGAAGTCAAACAGCTGATGACGGACAGTGTCGATAAAAACATGATCGACAAAGATGAATATCCGCAAACGGCTGAAATTGAAAGCCGTTGTGTGCATATTATTGCCGACCTGTGGAATTCCCCGCAGGCTCAGGAAACTATCGGCTGCTCTACCACCGGTTCCAGCGAAGCTGCGATGCTTGGCGGACTGGCTATGAAATGGCGCTGGCGTAAAAACCGCGAAAAACAGGGGAAAGATACCGGTAAACCGAATCTGGTGACCGGCCCTGTACAGGTATGCTGGGAAAAATTTGCCCGTTATTTTGACGTGGAACTCCGGCAAATCCCGCTGGAAGGCGATGCACTTGGTATGCAGCCGTCTGATCTGCGTAAGTATTGTGATGAAAACACCATTGGTGTGGTGGCGACGCTGGGTGTGACGTTTACCGGGATTTATGAACCGGTTGCGGAACTGGCGAAAGAGCTGGATGCAATACAGCGGGATACCGGTCTGGATATTCCTCTGCATGTTGATGGTGCCAGCGGCGGGTTTATTGCTCCGTTCATTCAGCCGGAACTGGTGTGGGATTTCCGGATTGAGCGGGTGAAATCCATTAACAGCTCCGGTCACAAATACGGTCTGTCACCACTGGGTGTGGGCTGGGTGGTCTGGCGCAGCAAAGAAGACCTGCCGGAAGAGCTGGTTTTCAATGTGGATTATCTCGGCGGTAATATGCCGACATTTGCACTGAATTTCTCCCGTCCCGGCGGGCAAATCATTGCACAGTATTATAACTTCCTGCGTCTGGGACGCGCCGGTTATACCAAAATTCAGCAGGCGTGTGCAGATACTGCGCAATGGCTTGCGGATGAACTGAACAAGCTGGGCATTTTCGATCTGGTGTATGACGGCCGCGGCGCTCTGCCGGCGGTGGCTTACAAGCTGAAACCTGGCGTGACGCAGTTCAATCTGTACGATCTTTCCGACCGCATCCGCACACGCGGCTGGCTGATAGCCTCTTATCCGCTCCCGGCGGACAGAGAAAAAACCGTTGTTCAGCGCATTATGATCCGCCACGGTGTCAGCCGTGATCTGGCCGCACTGCTGCTGGATGATATTAAGCGGGCTATCGATCATTTCAGACAAAATCCGGTGGTGAATTCCACGGCCAAAGCAACCTTCCATCACGGTTAATTTCCATCATGGTTAATGACCATCACAGTTAATTAACCATGACCTCCGGCCGGTATCAGCGGCCGGAGGCTCTCACTCATTATCCTCCGGGGTGCTTTATGACTGATACTTCAACAAAAAAACCGTCTTCCGGTGCAGCAAAACTGACTATCGGCACACTTATCGTCATGAATATTGTGGCGGTGGTGAGCCTGCGCGGTTTGCCTGCCGAAGCGGAATACGGTCTCAGTGCAATTTTCTATTATCTGTTTGCAGCAGTGTTCTTCCTGATCCCGGTATCACTGGTCGCGGCTGAACTGGCCACCGGCTGGTCAGAGAAGGGCGGGGTTTTCCGCTGGGTCGGCGAAGCGTTCGGGCCGCGCCTGGCGTTTCTGGCGATGGCGATGCTGTGGATTGAGGTAACTGTCTGGTTCCCGACCGGGCTGACATTCGGGGCGGTGTCACTTGCCTTTATCAACCCTCATCAGGCATTTGATGAAGCGCTGGCGGCAAATAAATTCTTTGTGCTTGGTGTTGTGCTGTTTATCTACTGGCTGGCGACCTTTATTGCCTTTAAAGGGGTAGGTGCATTTGCCCGGGTATCAAAATGGGGCGGCATTATCGGGACGATTGTTCCGGCGATTATTCTGATTGTGCTCGGTTTCTCCTACCTGTTCAGCGGTCAGACGCCGCAGATTGACCTGGCGTGGGATCAGGTTCTGCCGGATTTCTCAAACTTCGATAACATTGTGCTGGCGGCCAGTATTTTCCTGTTCTACGCCGGGATGGAAATGAATGCTATCCATGTGAAAGACATTGATAACCCGACCAAAAACTACCCGAAAGCCATTATTCTGGCGGCGGCGGGTACTGTCGCTATCTTTGTGCTCGGTACACTGGCGATCGCCTTTATCATTCCTCAGTCAGATATCAGTCTGACTCAGAGCCTGCTGGTGGCTTACGATGATATGTTCAAATGGGCCCATATTCCGTGGATGGGGCCGATTGTTGCCGTCATGCTGGCTATCGGCGTGCTGGCGAGTGTCGTGACCTGGGTTGCCGGGCCGTCTTCCGGTCTTCTGGAAGTGGCAAAAGCGGGCTATCTGCCGCACTGGTTCCAGCATACCAACAAGAACGGGATGGCAACACATATCCTGCTGGTGCAGGCGGTGCTCGTCTCTCTGCTGGCAGTGCTGTTTGTGGTGCTTCCGTCCGTACAGGCGGCTTATCAGATCCTCAGTCAGCTGACCGTCATTCTCTATCTGATTATGTATATGCTGATGTTCAGTGCCGCGATTTATCTGCGCTTCAGTCAGCCGCAGCGTGCCCGTCCGTACCGTATCCCGGGCGGTAATGCGGGGATGATTATTCTCGGTGGTATGGGGCTTCTCGGTTCATTAACGGCGTTTCTGTTCAGCTTTATCCCGCCGGCACAGATTGCGGTCGGCAGCCCGGAAGTGTATGTGGGGGCGCTGATCGGACTGACCGTTCTGTTCGTTCTTCTTCCGTTTGTTGTTTATCAGATCCGTAAACCGGGCTGGCGTGATCCGGACAGTGATTTCGCACCGTTTACATGGGAAAACAAAGGAAAAGTATCATGACGGATTTAACAGCTATCAAACAGGCGGTAACCAATGCCTTTCAGCAGTTTCATCAGGCTCCCGGCGGTGCTAATGCGGATTATATTCCGTTTCTGGCAAATATCCCGTCCGACCTGGCGGCTGTCGCAGTGGTAACAGTGCAGGGTGATGTTATAAGCAGCGGCGATGCCGATTACCGCTTTGCCATCGAGTCAATTTCCAAAGTCTGCACACTGGCGCTGGCGCTGGAGGATATTGGTCCGGAGGCGGTGCAGAACCAGATCGGTGCTGACCCGACCGGCCTGCCGTTTAACTCGGTGATGGCGCTGGAGCTGCATAATGACAAACCGTTGTCGCCGCTGGTGAACGCCGGCGCAATCGCGACTGTCAGTGCGGTAACCGCAAAATCGGCCGAAGAACGCTGGCAGCGGATACTGACGATGCAGCGCCGCCTCGGGTCAGATGCGATTGCATTGTCGGATGAGCTGAATCAGTCAGAGCAGACCACTAATTTCCATAACCGTGGTATATCCTGGCTGCTTTACGCGGCACAAAATCTCTATTGTGATCCGATGGAGGCGTGTGATGTGTATACCCGCCAGTGCTCCACGCTGCTGACCACCAAAGAGCTGGCCACGATGGGTGCGACACTGGCCGGACACGGCAAAAACCCGGTGACAGGTGAGCAGGTGCTGAATCCGGCCCATACGCCGTTTATCCTGGCGGAAATGACGATGGAAGGGCTGTACGGCCGCTCGGGTGACTGGGCATACACCGTCGGATTGCCGGGCAAAAGTGGTGTCGGCGGAGGGATTCTGGCTGTCGTACCGGGCGTGATGGGAATCGCTGCATTTTCACCACCGCTGGATGATGACGGAAACAGTGTCAGAGGCCAGAAAATGGTGGCCTCGGTTGCCGCCGCGCTGGGATATAACCTTTACCGGTGATCCCGCGGATAACGACAAAGCCCGGATTTCCGGGCTTTGTCAGATATAAATAAACATCAGCGGCAGCACGGGTTTTGTTTCGGGAGCAGGGTATGACGTCAGTATCATCAGAAAAACCGTTAACACTATTACAGGTCATTGCGCTGGGGATCGGCGCGATGGTGGGAGCAGGGATTTTTGCTCTGCTGGGGCAGACAGCGCTGATTATGCAGTCTGCAACATGGATTGCATTTGCCTGCGGCGGCGTGGTCGCGTTATTTGCCGGTTATGCGTATGCCAGGCTATCCGCCTGCTATCCCTCTCCGGGCGGTATTATTGATTTCTTCCGGCTGTCTTTTCCTGCGGTACTGACGATTGCCTTATCTTTTTTGTATCTCGTCACGCTGATCCTGACAGTTGCGATGGTGGCCAGAGCATTCGGGGCCTATGCTGTTCAGCTTTTCCATCAGGGCAATGAATCCGCCTTATTACCGGAAGTGTATACGGCCTTTATTATCATCGTGGTCGCCCTGATGAATATCACCGGCAGTCATGCTGTCGGCAAAATTGAAGTCCTTCTGGTGGGCACCAAACTGGTGATTATTATTGCACTGGTGGCAACGGGAATATTTACGGTGGACACAACACTGCTGAATATAACCCCGTTCTCCGGTGATACGCTTTTTTCCGCCGTCGGGCTGACCTTTTTCGCCTATGCCGGGTTCGGCATGATGGCGAATGCCTCTGACAAAGTGGCAAATCCCGGCCGGGTAATGCCGAAGGCATTTATGATAGCTATTCTGTTCACGATTGCGCTTTATATCAGCCTGGCACTGGTATTACTCGGCAACCTTTCTCCGTCTGCGCTGGTCCGTTATGCCGATACCGCAGTGGCTCAGGTGGCTTATCCTGTATGGGGAAAAGCCGGTTTTGTGATTGTTGCCGCCGCCGCATTGCTGGCGACAACATCGGCGATAAATGCCACGCTGTTCTCCGCATTCAATATTACTGACAGAATGTGCAGCACCGGAATTCTGCCGGCTGCCTGGGGCAAAACAATATACCGGCAGGGAACGACAGTGAATATCCTGCTTATTCTGCTGACACTGTTGCTGGCGTTGTTCCTGAATCTCGGCGACCTGGCAAATGTCGCCAGTTTTACGTTTCTCCTGTGCTATCTGATGGTACTGGTGGTGGCGTGGCGTCAGAGCAGTGTTATCCGCGCTTCAAAATTCATTACCGGGACCGGGATTATCCTGGTTACCGCGGTACTGGCTGGTTTTGTTGTGACACTGCTGAGCAGCGGGATGATCGCTGTCAGTGTGATTGCCGCGGCGCTGGTTCTTTGTCTGGCTGCCGGTTATCTGCGGACACGGAGCCGGAAAGATGAATGAATGGCTCGACAATATTCTTCTTAACTATGTGACGTTTGTATCGCTGTTCAGTCCCCCTGCAACGATCACCGCCGCCACGATTATTCTCGGCCGGATTGATCGGGGGATACTGTGGCAAATTGCCTGGAAAATTGCGGCCGGATACACACTGGTCATGCTGGTGGTTATCTGGCTGGGGAACTGGCTGCTGACGGCGCTGGGGCTGAGTGCGGATGCACTGACTGTCACCGGCGGTATTGCGTTGCTGGCGCAGGGATGGCCGATGCTTATCCGCGGTGTCAAAGAGGAGCACAGTGATATTCCGGTCAGTGTCACGCCGCCGAAAGATATCATGCGGCTGGCGATGGTACCGCTGCTTTTTCCGCTCTCGATGGGCGGCGGAACGATAGCGGTCGGGATTTCGCTGGCGGGACACAGTGATTCGCTGTCCGGCCTGATTCAGCTTTCCGTTGTGATCCTCCTGATGCTGCCCACTATTGCCCTGACTTTTCTGGCAACCGGGCCGCTGCACGGGCGTTTATCGCCCGGTGTGATGGATACACTGGCGCGGATCTCCGGCATTATTCTGGTCACGCTGGCGATTCAGTTACTGGTCTCGGGGATGGTCGGTATTATTACCACGAACCTGAAGCATATCGCTGACTTTGCGGGGTGAGGGGCTGCGGGCGGATCGCCGGAAAAAATAAAGCCCGGAAATCCGGGCTTTATCAGGTCTCAGAGAGAGGAAAAATTATACGTCGATGTTTGCCGCTTTCAGGGCATTCTCTTCGATAAAGGCGCGGCGCGGTTCAACATCATCACCCATCAGTGTGGTGAATAACTGATCCGTGGCAATCGCATCTTTAACGGTGACCTGCAGCATACGGCGGGTTTCCGGGTTCATGGTGGTTTCCCACAACTGATCCGGGTTCATTTCACCCAGCCCTTTATAGCGCTGTACTGCCAGACCACGGCGTGATTCTTTCATCAGCCAGTCGAGTGCCTGCTCAAAGTTACTGACGTTCTGACGACGCTCACCACGGACAACATAAGCACCTTCTTCAATCAGACCGCGGATCAGCTCACCCAGTTTGGAGATACGGGCGTACTCGCTGCCGTGAACAAAATCGAAATCCAGGTTGTAGTCAGTATCAACACCGTGAGTACGGATAGTCAGTACCGGCTCAAACAGCTGACGCTCTTTGTTTTCCGCAATGTGATAGCTGTAGGTACTGCCGTGCTCTTCATGACGGGTCAGGCGCTCTGTCAGGCTCTTCGCCCAGGCTTCCACCTCATCTTTGTTCAGCAGCGCGGATTCTTCCAGTTTCGGCTGATAGACCAGGCTGTTTAACAGCGGCAGCGGATAGAGACGCTCTAAACGGCGGATGATTTTGTGCGCGCCGTTGTACTCGTGCAGCAGTTTTTCCAGATGTTCACCCTGAATCGGTGCGGCGGTTTCATTTACATACAGTGCCGCGCCATCCAGTGCGATAGATACCTGATACTGCTCCATCGCTTCGTCATCTTTAATATACTGTTCCTGCTTGCCTTTTTTCACTTTATACAGCGGCGGCTGTGCGATATACACATAACCGCGCTCAATGATTTCCGGCATCTGACGGTAGAAGAAGGTCAGTAACAGGGTACGGATGTGTGAACCATCGACGTCGGCATCGGTCATGATGATGATGCTGTGATAGCGCAGTTTGTCCGGGTTGTATTCGTCACGGCCGATACCGCAGCCGAGCGCGGTGATCAGGGTGGCCACTTCCTGAGAAGCCAGCATTTTATCAAAACGCGCCTTCTCAACGTTCAGGATTTTACCTTTCAGCGGTAAGATGGCCTGGTTCTTACGGTTACGCCCCTGTTTTGCAGAGCCGCCCGCTGAGTCCCCTTCCACTAAGTACAGTTCGGAGAATGCAGGGTCACGTTCCTGGCAGTCCGCCAGTTTACCCGGCAGACCGGCTAAATCCAGCGCGCCTTTACGGCGGGTCATTTCACGGGCACGGCGTGCAGCTTCACGGGCACGTGCGGCATCAATAATTTTGCCGACAATGATTTTTGTGTCGTTCGGGTTTTCATCCAGATATTCAGACAGCTTTTCGTTCATCAGGGTTTCAACCGCGGTTTTCACTTCGGAAGAGACCAGCTTGTCTTTAGTCTGTGAGGAGAATTTCGGGTCCGGTACTTTGACGGAAATAACCGCCACCAGTCCTTCACGTGCATCATCCCCGGTCGTGCTGACTTTGGATTTTTTATTCAGCCCTTCTTTCTCAATATAGCTGTTGAGAGTACGGGTCATAGCAGCACGGAAACCGGCAAGGTGAGCACCACCGTCACGCTGCGGAATGTTGTTGGTGAAGCAGTATACGTTTTCCTGGAAGGAGTCATTCCACTGCATGGAGACTTCCACGCCGATATCGTCTTTCTCGGTGGAGAAATAGAAAACGTTGTTATGAATCGAGGTTTTGGCGCGGCTTAAATATTCCACGAATGCTTTGATACCGCCTTCGTAATGGAAATGGTCTTCTTTGCCGTCGCGTTTGTCGACCAGACGGATCGACACACCGGAGTTCAGGAAGGAGAGTTCACGCAGGCGTTTTGCCAGAATATCGTACTGGAATTCAGTCTCGCCTTTGAAGGTGTTCATGCTCGGCCAGAAACGCACGCGTGTCCCGGTTTTATCGGTTTCGCCGACAATGGTCAGGCGATCCTGAGGCTCACCGTGGCGGTAGATCTGCTCGTGGACTTTGCCGTCACGGCGGATAACCAGTTCCAGTTTTTCAGACAGGGCGTTAACAACAGAGACCCCGACGCCGTGCAGGCCGCCCGAGACTTTATAGGAGTTATCATCGAACTTCCCGCCGGCGTGCAGAACAGTCATGATAACTTCTGCGGCGGAGACGCCTTCTTCTTCATGGATCCCGGTCGGGATACCGCGGCCGTCATCCTGTACGGAGACTGAATTGTCATTGTGAATGGTCACAACGATGTCTTTACAGTAACCGGCGAGGGCTTCGTCGATAGCGTTGTCAACAACCTCGAAGACCATGTGGTGTAAACCGGTTCCGTCATCGGTATCACCAATGTACATTCCCGGGCGTTTACGCACCGCGTCCAGCCCTTTTAATACTTTGATACTTGAGGAGTCATAGGTATTCGACATCAACGTTTCCCGCTCATCTAATCCTGATTATTGAACCTGTATTTTACCTTTTTCCACGACAAACAGGCGACTGTTTTCATCTGTCATATCACTGACCTGTTCAGGGGTGATGGCACTGACAAAAACCTGAGCCTGTGTGGCTTTCAGCCGGTGAGCCAGTAAACGGCGGCGCCCGGCATCCAGTTCGGAGGCAAAATCATCAAGCAGATACAGGCATTGCTGCCCGCTCTGACGGGTGAAATATTCACCCTGTGCTAACCGCAGCGCGCACATCAGCAGTTTTAACTGACCACGTGAAAGTAAATCTTCCACCGGCACCCCATCCGCCCTGATCCGTAAATCCGCTTTATGCGGGCCGGAGGCGGTGTAGGTCAGTGCGCGATCCCGTTCAAACTGGCGCTGCAGAAGCTCTGAATAATCGGTCTCTTTATCCCATCCGCGCTGGAAAGAGACACTCAGCGAAAATTCAGGTAAAAACTGCTGACAGGTTTGCTCAATATCCTGCGCAATCGCTGTCACGTAATGCTCCCGCCACTGACTGATCTGTTCAGCAACCGGAATCAGCTGCTGATCCCAGTGGCGGATCTGACCATAATTCGATACCTGGCGAAGCGCGGCATTGCGTTGTTTCACCAGACGTTTTAAATCGCTCCACATCGCAAAAAATTGCGGCTCATTGTGGAAACAGCCCCAGTCAATAAAGGCGCGGCGGAATTTTGGTCCGCCGTTGAGCAGTGTAAAGCCTTCCGGGGTGATAAGCTGCATCGGCAGTAATTTTGCCAGTTCGGCAATCTTATGGCCGTCGGTGCCGTCAATACGGACCTTGCTGTCACCCTGGCGGTTTTTACTCAGGCCGACGCTGGTGGCCCGGTCTGTCTGTTCCTGCCCGAGTTTCCCGTGCAGAATAAATTCTTCATTATCGTGGCGTATAACACGCCCCGCCTGCACTGAACGGAATGCCCGGCCGTGGCCGAGAGTATAAATGGCTTCCAGAACGCTGGTTTTACCGCTGCCGTTCGGGCCGACCAGAAAGTTAAACCCGGCAGCCAGCGGTAAATCCGCATTTTCGATATTGCGAAAATCACGGATAAGTAAACGCGAGAGGATCATCGTGTTACAGGCGCATCGGCATCACAACGTAAGCGGCTGCATCACTGGCGTCATCTTCAATCTGTACGCTGGATGTGGCATCAGTCAGTTTCACAGAGACATCTTCACATTTCAGTGTGTTAAGAACATCAAGGACATAGCTGACATTGAAACCGATTTCCATATCCGTTCCGTCGTAAGTGACATCCACGATTTCTTCGGCTTCTTCCTGTTCCGGGTTATTGGCGGTAATTCTGAGCTGATTGTTGTTCAGGTAAATCCGCACACCGCGGAATTTCTCGTTCGACAAAATTGCCGCCCGCGAAAAAGCCTGCTTCAGCATATCACAATTTGCCGTCAGCGTTTTGTCCGGGTTCTTCGGCAGGACACGGCGGTAGTCCGGGAAGCGGCCATCCACCAGTTTGGAGGTGAAAATAAACCCGCCGACATGGGCGCGGATATTATTGCTGCCGATTTCCAGTTTCAGCAGGGCATCGCCGCCGTCCAGCAGACGCATCAGTTCGATAACACCTTTACGCGGTACGATCACCGAATGGTCCGGCAGTTCCTGCCCGATATCCAGTGAGCAGACCGCCAGGCGGTGCCCGTCAGTGGCGACGGTGCGCAGAACGGAACCGCTGGTTTCAAACAGCATACCGTTTAAGTAATAGCGGACATCCTGATGCGCCATGGAAAACTGTGTGGATTCAATCAGGCGCTTTAATGTCGCCTGTGACAGAGAGAAAGTGACATCACTCTGCCAGTCATCCAGATTCGGGAAATCCGAGGCCGGTAAGGTGGACAGCGAGAAGCGGCTGCGGCCGGAACGGACCAGAAGACGATCACCATCCAGCTCGACGCTGATTTGCGCGCCATCCGGCAGACCCCGCCAGATATCCAGGAACTTCCGTGCCGGTACCGTGGTTTCACCGTTTTCATGCGGCTGATCCAGCGGAACCGCTGCCATCATTTCCATCTCAAGGTCTGTCCCTGTGAGATGCAGTACGCCATCAGAGACTTTCAGCAGTAAGTTACCCAGAATCGGTAGGGTCGGGCGACCGCCCAACGGACTGCTGACCTGTTGTAAGGGTTTTAACAATTGCTCACGTTCAATGATAAATTTCATAGCGCTATGATGATAATGTCCGGATTAAGTTAGAAAAATCTTCTTTGATGTCGTGGCTTTCCTCACGCAGCTGCTCGATTTTACGGCAGGCGTGCAGAACGGTCGTATGGTCACGGCCGCCAAAAGCATCCCCGATTTCTGGCAAACTATGGTTTGTCAGCTCTTTTGCCAGAGCCATCGCCATCTGGCGCGGCCGGGCGACAGAGCGCGAACGGCGTTTGGAGAGCAGATCAGCCACTTTGATTTTATAATACTCAGCAACGGTTTTCTGAATATTATCGATAGTGACCAGTTTCTCCTGGAGTGCCAGCAGATCGCGCAGCGCTTCACGCACAAAATCGATGGTAATCGCCCGCCCGGTAAAGTTGGCGTTGGCAATGACCCGGTTCAGTGCACCTTCCAGTTCACGGACGTTGGAGCGCAGACGTTTCGCGATAAAGAAAGCCACTTCATCCGGCAGGCGGATGTTGTTTTCATCAGCTTTTTTCATCAGGATCGCGACCCGCGTTTCCAGTTCCGGCGGTTCAATAGCAACGGTTAATCCCCAGCCGAACCGCGACTTCAGGCGATCTTCCACCCCGTTAATTTCTTTCGGGTAGCGGTCGGAGGTCAGGATTATCTGCTGATTACCTTCGAGTAACGCATTGAAGGTATGAAAAAATTCTTCCTGAGAACGCTCTTTGTTAGCAAAGAACTGAATATCATCAATCAGTAAGGCATCGACAGAACGGTAGTAGCGTTTGAACTCTTCAATCGCATTGTTCTGTAAGGCTTTGACCATATCCTGCACAAAACGTTCTGAGTGCATATAGACCACTTTGGCGTTGGCTTTATTTTCCATAATGCTGTTGCCGACGGCATGTAATAAGTGGGTTTTACCCAGACCGGTTCCGCCGTATAAAAACAGCGGGTTATATGCGCCACCCGGGTTATCCGCCACCTGACGGGCGGCTGCGCGCGCCAGCTGGTTTGATTTACCTTCAACAAAGCTGTCAAAGGTGTGCTTCGGGTTAACGTTGGAACGGTAAGCCACATCCGGCTCCGTGCTGTTATCATGCCAGCTCGGGCGCAGTGCGGGTGCTTTTTCCCGCGAAGGCGGCTGTTTCATCGTCCGTGACGGGGGAATACTTCTTTCCGGTGTGCTGCTGATCGCGCTGACCGGTTTATTACCGACCTCAAAACGCAGCTGCGGGATATCGTTACCGCAGAAATCAGACAGGAGCGCATTAATGTTATTAATGTACTTCTCCCGTACCCAGTCGAGCACAAACCGGTTAGGGGCATAGAGCGCCAGAGTGTCATCACTCAGCTCAGCCTGAAGGGGGCGTATCCACATACTGAATTCTGTGGCAGGTAATTCATCCTGCAAACGGGCAAGACATTGCTGCCAAAGCGAAAGAGACACGGTGAACTCC